>CBDCBH010000004.1:0-37840 GCA_965214235.1 Ilyomonas sp. | reverse complement strand
CGCTCCACGGCTCGTACTGCGATTGATACAACGCATCTGCCACGGGGCGAATTTGCACAATCACGGCGTTCATGCCATTGCGTTGGTGCAGGTTGAGGATACGGATAAATTCTTCTTTTTGTTCCGGAACTGATAAGCCTTTTTTACTGGGCCAATCTATGTTTTCAATTGAGGCGATCCACACGGCGCGAAACTCATATTTGGGTTGCGCAAAACATGATAAAAACAAAAGCGAACAAATAAGAAATAAGAAAAGAGGAAGAAACCGTTTCATCAACTGTATTGTGTTAACTGCACTTCAAAAATGATGTAAAAACAAGACCAACACGAAAGAAAGAAGAAAAAGATTGTTCGTACTTCTTCTTTTTATTTTTATTTAATACAAAAGAAAGAAGAGGGATAAAAAGAAAAAGCGTTGGGCAAAAAAAGATATGCCGTTATCATTTATAAAGGTTGGTCTTTTTGTTTGAAGAAGTCTCTCACACTCTGCCGTCCACATTCTACAAAAGAATCAATGGTGGCAGGCGATAGTTGCCGAACCCTTCCCGAAACATTCATGTTGCTGATGGTGATGGTGCGGTGCAGCAAAGCGGCGTTGCTGGCTTCGGGGTTGGGCTTATCAACCAGCGTGCGGTACATCGCGCCAATGTAATTGCGAACCGTTTTAATGGGCAACGGATAGTTTCCTTTTTTAATTTTACTGTATTCAATTTGTTCAGGTTTTTCAAGCAACAAACCGAGCGTTTCCTTGTTTTGTTTTTGCCCAAAAATGGTTACGCAGTCACCGTATTTTTCATCATCAAAAATCTGAATCGGATAGTTGCTTAACAAGCCGCCATCTGTCATCAGGTGTAGGTTGCCGGTATCTTTTTTATTAGTTGTACTTCCATCATCTTTCATATACACGGGTTGAAAATAAAGAGGCACCGACATAGAAATTCGCAACGCATCTTTTATCTTCATATTGGGATAGTTTTCGTACGAAAACACGCGCAGACATTGATACGTAAGGTCGGTGCCGGTGATGTACAAATCTTTGTAACGCTTTGCCTCTTTTTGCTCGTGCAACTGCAAAAATGTGATGTTTTCGTTGCCGGTTTTGTTTTTGAGCAAGGTATCAATCCAAGCTGCAACGGCTTTACCTTTAAAAAAGCCCAGGCTTTTTTTTAATCTATGAAAACCACCCAGCGAAAACCCATCATTGAATGATTTAAGAGGAATGTTAGCAGCAATGGTTTTCATTTCGCTGGTTGTGTAGCCCGTTGCCAGCAACGCCGCTTGTATGGCGCCCACCGATGAGCCACCCACACGTTGTATATCTCCTAAAATATGTAAGCTATCCAGCACTTCAAACGCGCCAATGTAGGCAAAGCCGCGCACGCCGCCACCTTCCATAATGAGGTTGCGATAGTGTTGATGTTGAGAGAAACTGTAAAGGAAGATGAAAGAAAAGCTAATGAGCAGAAAGTTTTTTTTGTGCATATAAAAGCGAAATAAAACAAGCACAAGTGATTAAAAGAAAACCAATTCTTGTGTTTCTATTTACAACAAAAAAGGATTTATCATTTGCAATCCATCAATCATTTTGAAATCGTCTGTATTGCGTGTAACTAAAGTCATTTGATTTATGAATGCTGTTGCTGCAATTATAGCATCAGGTAATTTTATCTTATAAGATTTTCTCAACTTAATAGTATGATTTACAATCTCCGGGCTTAATTCCAACACGACAGCATCGTTCATAAAAGCGTTAATTACAACACCTTGTTCGGATGTTGTATTAAAACCTAACACTTCAATTTTCGTAATCACCGACACATTGGGACGAGCATCAACCAAAGTCTTTATAAATTCAGTTCCATTAGGAGGAAACTGATTGCCAAAATAATAAATGATACAGTTACTATCAATCAAATATTTCTGTCCCATTCGTTGCGGCTTTGTGAAACGTATTTCTGCAGTTCGTCAGCTAGTTCAGAAGAAATACTTCCCAGATATTTTTCTGATAATTTTTGTTCGGGCTTTTCTTCCTTCTTTTCCAAAATGGTTATGATATTCAAGTCTTCCAAATCAGCCAGCAGTTTATGCGCTTTGCTGTTGTGAATTTGTATGAGTACCGTTTCCATAATTTATTTTTATTAAAGATACCGATTCTATTTCTACTCTCAATTAACCATTAACCATAAACAATCATCCATTACATCACTCTTCCCACACTGTCAAACCTTCGCTGCAATTGGCGCAGATGTCAATGTTTTTACGGCTTTGCATCATCTCTCTCCTGAATTGTTTGTAATTATCGTTGTTCCAGATTTCTTTAAACGACTGCATTTTTAAATTGCCCAAACGGTGCGCTGCATCTTTATCAAAACAGCAGGGCACCACCAATCCATCCCATGTAATTACGTTTGCGTGCCACAGCTTCCAGCAATGATTGCCAAGGCCGCTTTTGCTTTTCATCTTTCCATCTTTGCCCTTGCGATAACGGCTGTACTTATCAATGCCCGGAATTAATCCGTGCGGATCGTTTTCATAATCATATACCTGCGCCGTTTTAAACCTGATTTGGTCAACACCAATTTCCTTTGCCAATTGTTTTATCTCTTCAATCTGATGCTCGTTTGGTTTTACCACTAAAAATTGAAAAAACACAAATGGCGTTTTGCTGTTTAATTCTTTTTTCCATTTGATGATGTTGCGCGCACCTTGTAATACTTTCTCCAAATTGCCGCCCACACGGTATTGTTTATATACATCCTGCGTAGTGCCATCAATGGAAATAATCAACCTGTCCAAACCGCTTTCTACCGTTTGTTTTGCTTTGGCATCGGTTAGGTAATGCGCGTTGGTTGAAGTAGCCGTGTAAATGCCCTTATCGTGCGCGTACTTTACCATTTCTAAAAAATCAGGATTTAAAAAAGGTTCGCCCTGAAAGTAGAAAATGAGGTATAATAAGTCTTTATAAATATCATCAATCGTTTGCCTGAAAAAGTCTTTTTTCAACATGCCCGTGTCGCGCGTAAAAGCACGTAAACCGCTGGGGCATTCGGGGCAGCGCAGGTTGCACGAAGTGGTGGGTTCAAACGAAACCGAAATGGGGTAACCCCATTGCACCGGCTTCTTTGTAAGCTTTGTAATTTGATAACTCATCACCACTTTCGCCGCATTCCAAAACCGGCGCGGCGTAAGCTTGCGAATGAGGTTGCGGCTATCGTTCCAATTGAAATACATGAAAGGCAAAGATAGACAGGGATTTGAGGTTTATAAATGTTAAGGTATTGAAGTTTGTTTTTGCCGCTATTTTAAGGCATCATATAAACATAGTGATGCGATGCAAATAAAATTCTTTACCTACCTACCGCATTTTTCCTTTCAGCAAACGATGCGTGAACCGGCAACAATCAGTTCACTATCACAAATTGTTTTGTGTACATTTTTCCGTTGGTGTGTACCCTGATAAAATAAGAACCAGGCGGCAATTGTTCACCGCTTGCTACCTGATAGTAGCCGGTGCTCACAGCTAAATTTTCTTTTTTTATAAAAAGTATTCCGCTGCTGTTTGTTACGGTAAAATTTATCGTTTGGCCTATTGTAGCTGTAACAAAATAAAAACGCAGTTGGCTGCTGCTTGCAGGGTTAGGCACCACGTTCACTTCAAAATTGCCTGAAAACCCACCCACATTAATTATGTTGGAATACATAAACTTACCATCTTTATCCACTTCTTTAATCCGGTAATAGGAATTGCTTTGATAAGAATTCGCATCCATACTTGCATACTTTAATTTACCGTAGCTAACTCCTGCAGCCCGTAAAAAACCAACACTGTCAAAGCGGTTACGATTGGTTGTTTGGCGTTCGACCACAAAAATATGGCTGTTGTATTCACCCATGGTTTCCCAGTTCAGTTGTACTTGCTGCGCATTCAAACGTTGTCCTTTCAACTTTAGTTCCTGTACCAATAGCGGTGGCGTAACTGAACAAGAGGTTTGCGTAACACCGGTGCAAACCTGTAAAGGCGAAGCCATTTGTACAGAATCAATTTGATAATTTTCGGATGCCGATAAACTCCATGGCGCCGATGCATCTTTGAAAAGCAATTGCTGAAAGGCAAGCCAGTTTTTTGCTCTTGTATCTTCTGCACTTTGCGCAAACGAAGAACAGAAAAAGCACTGCAGCAAAAACACAATAACACTCATTGATTTAAAAGATGAGTTCATGGCAATCGGTTGAGAGTAATGGAAAATAAAATCAACTTAATTAATAGGAGTCGTTGGATCGTTATCTGCAATATTTTTTATACGATTCCAACCGAATATATAAGATGTGCCGGGAGAGCCATCGGGACTCATAGCGAAAACTGTGATTACCTTTCCGCCATACTCAACCGAATAATTTTCAATCACACCCGGACAATTGCCCGAACAGGTAGCGGCCGCTCTTTGTATGGCTTTGAGTGCCACCAATTTTAAAGTAACCCTGAATACCAATTGATCTGCCGAGTTGTAAAAATTAAATTCGGCAAATTTAAAGGGCGTTCCGGAAGCCATCATTTGAGAAAACTTTGCAGAGTTAGCACCGGCAAGCTTAGAAAATGTGGTTGGATTAAAAGCAACCTTGCCGGCGCCCGCACCGGTGGACTGGCTGCCTATGTTCAGTGTTTGTTCATCATCATCTGCATAAGTAGTAAGGAGAAGTTCGCCTTTGTGAACTCCTTCATATGAATTTTCATTTATTAAGGTAGTGTTATCGTAAAGGGTAAATTTTACAAACACTTTCAATTGTGCATGGCATAGCGTAAATACGAAGAGGCATAGTAAAGAGGTAAGAATTTTTTTCATAATTATGAAGTTTGTTGATAATAAAACAAAGTTAGAAGAAGTTACTGATTGGCAAAACGAAATTTTTTCGGAAAAAATAAACGTCGAAAAGTGTTATTTTGAGATGATAAATTGTAGGGATTCGAAGTTTGTTTTTGCACCATTTTAAAACAAACCCTTACAGGTTCAAAAACCTCTAAGGATTCACAAATTCAACGCAGCGGCTGTTTACTTCTCAACTTTCCGACTTCTCCCTAACTCACTTACCCGTACTACCCATAAACGCAGCAATGTCTTTTTTAAATTCAGGTATTACTGATGGTTTGATGTACATCATGTGCCCCGCTTCATAATATTTCATCGAAACATTCTGTTGAAGCCTCTTTTCCAAACCCATGTGGTTAAAAGTATATTCGGTAGCAAAAAAAGGCGTTGCCAAATCGTAATAACCATTCAAAACCAAAATTTTCAGGTTCGGGTTTTTGCTCATCGCGCCAGCCAAATCAACGGCTGTGTTGGGTGTGGTTGGGTCGGCATTACCGGCGCCGTGGCGGCTCCAGTTCCAGCGAAAACCTTCGGCGCTGTAAGCCGAAGTATGATAATTCAGGTTTTTGTTTACTTTTAATTCATCGTAATAATAACTCATAAACGCGGCGGTAAAGGCAGGACTAATCTGATCGCTTTGCGGATCGATAAAGGCAAATTCGCCCAGCAAATCCTGGTTAATGCCTTTGTAACGCGCATCTAATCTGCCAACGGTTTGGTTGCTGTCGCGCAGCAATTCTTCAGTAAATTGCGGCTCATTAATCCGCAGATTGCCTTTTAATAAATACTCTTTACGTAAGCCTGTGTAGCCACTTAATTTAGCAGCTACATTTTGCTTCTCTGCATCAGTTAACGAAGCCCCTTTGGCAAGTGCAGCCGCGTAATCGCCCATTGCATAATTCCTAACTTCAGTAACAAACGTTTCCAAGTTGGCTGGCTTGTTTGTAAGCTTGTTGTGATACCATGCCACAGCAGCATACGAAGGCAGGTGCAACATGTACGAAATATCATCGCCATCCATAAAAGTAAGCGTGCGCAAATCAAGCACCACCGATACCAGCACCACGCCGTTCATTGCCATGCCCATGTTATCCTGTAAATAATTGGCAATGCCTGCCGAACGGAACGTGCCATAGCTTTCGCCCAGCAAATATTTGGGCGAGTTCCAGCGGCTGTTATCGGTAACATATTGTTTGATAAACTGACTGATAGATTTAATGTCTTCATCAACACCCCAGTAATCTTTATTGGTGCTTTGCTTAATGGCATGGCTTAAGCCTGTGCCTACTGGATCAATCATTACCAAATCGGTTACATCAATAATGGAATTGCTGTTGTCTTCAATTGTGTAAGGCGGCGGCGGGTTTACACCGGGATCGCTCACCACAACGCGGCGCGGACCCAAAGCGCCCATGTGCAGCCACATGCTGGAAGAGCCGGGACCGCCATTATAAGCGAATGTTACGGGGCGTTTGGAAGCATCAGGATAGCCATCGCGGGTGTAAGCCGTGTAACCAAAAATGGCAACCGCGGAATCCCTCTCATTCTTTAAAATCATGGTGCCTGCGGAGGCGGTATAACTTACTATGCCGCCTCCTATTTTTATTGAATGATGCGTTACCGCTTTATAAGCTTTTTGCGTGAGCGAATCGGGCATTTCAAAAAGGGGAAGCTGCGCAAAACTGTGTATGGTATAAATAAAAGAAAAGAAGAAAACAAAAACGATCTTTCTCATGCTGGTTGGTTTGACGCAGCCAAGTTAGGGCATTTGAAAAAAGAGATACGTAATTTTTGGTGAGGAGTATATTCTAACATTATTCATCAACAAGAAATATCAGTAAAAACAAATCATGCAATATTTTAAAATACATTATAGAAACACATAGACACATTAGAAACATAGGTTTCACATAGAACTTTATGTGTGGCTTTCTGATGTGTCTATGATGCTATGTGTTTCAAAATCACAACTGCAGGCTTACCTTTTTGCCGGTTCGGGTAGCTTCATAAATGGCGTCAATAATCTTTAAATCTTTCACAGCCTCTTCGCCATCAATTGGCACAACAGGTTGTTTGTTATCAAAAATAATAGCTGCCATTTCATCCATTTGCACGGCTTGATGTACGGTGATGGGCTGGTTAATTTCGCCCTTATCGGTTTTGCCTTGTATCGGTCCATAACCCGTTGCAGGATAAAGTTCTGCATAACCATCCAATCCATCCAAAAAGAAACGGTCTAAATTGTTCATGTTGTAAGTAGAAAGGCACGAAGCCACCACGCCGCTGCTAAAACCAAATTGAAACTGGATCGTTTCATCAACGCCTTCTTTAAACTTTTGCGGGTCGGTTTTGGTTTCCTGCGCCGTTACCCAAACGGGCTCTTCGCCTACCATATAACGTGTGCCATTGATGGCATAAATGCCAATGTCCATTAGAGAGCCGCCGCCCGAAAGGGCTTTGTTCAACCGCCATTGCGTTGGGTCGCCAATTACAAAACCACACAAGCCCTGGAAGAAAGTAACCTTGCCAAACGCACCGGCTTTGCGAAGCCGTATGATTTCTAACGTATGCGGCTCAAAGTGCATCCGGTAACCTACTAATAATTTCACACCCGCTTTCTTGCAGGCATCTACCATTTCCTGTCCCTCTTTTGCGTTTACCGCCATTGGCTTTTCGCAAATGGCATGTTTGCTGGCTTTGGCAATCCGCAACACCGCATCGTAGTGCAACGCATTTGGCGTTATCACATACACGGCATCAATGTCGGGGTTGTTTTTGATGTCGTCATAGTTTTGATAATTGTAGCAGTTTTTTGCCGGAATATTATACTTCGATTGCCACGCTGTTATCTTACCCGGCGTGCCGCTGATAACGCCCACCAGCTTTGCTCTCTGGCAGTTCTTCATCGCATCTGCAACGCGCGTGGCATAGCCGCCCAAGCCAAGTATGGCAACACGAAGCATTTGACCATTGTCGTTTGTTTTTACATCATTTTCGTTGGCCAAACATTGTTTGGGAAGATAAGGCAACAGCACAGACGCAGCCGTAATTTGCTGCAAAAATTTTCGGCGTGAATTCATAGGAAACTGGTTTGTTTTTATTGCAGAAAATGCTATGGCAAGATAAGAAAAGGCGATTAAATAAATGATGATTGCAAGAAAAGATAAATGCAAACAACGAATGTTTAAACACCTTGCTCCTGCAAGCTCATCGCCTTTATTTTTTCGCGGTGCATCAAGCCCCATTCACGCAACGAACTAAGCACATCACCCAGCGTATCACTGTATTCAGTTAGTTCGTATTCCACCACAATGGGTGCCTGTGTAAACACATTGCGTTTTACAAAACCGTTCATTTCTAATTCTTTCAATTCATTAGATAATACTTTGGCAGAAATACCTGTTATGGTGCGTTGCAGCTCATTAAACCGTTTACTGTTATCGCGAAGCGCAACAATAATACGCAGCTTCCACTTGCCGCCGATAGCATAAAGGGCATCGCCTACGGCAGCGAGGCTGCGTGTGCATTCTTTTGAATTAACATCCTTCTTACCCAAATTACAATTTACCATGTTATAAATGTTTTACTTACACAAAGGTAAGCACTTACCTTTTGTAAACTGCTTACTTTAGGTAAGTATTCTGGTTTAATTTTGTGTCTGCAAAAAAATACAATGTATGAAAGCAACAAAAACATTTTACTGGATTTCTACTCTTCTTTTATCTCTGCTAATGCTATATAATGCCTACGCTTATCTCACCATGCCCATGATGAAGCAGGCTTTTCAGCACTTAGGCTTTCCTGCCTATTTTAGAATTGAGCTTGCTGTTGCCAAGTTTATTGGCGTGGTGGCTTTGCTTTTACCCGCACAGGCAAGGTGGAAGGAATGGGTGTATGCCGGTTTTGCCATTACGTTTATCTCGGCTTTTATAGCGCATTCTTCTTCCGGCGATCCCGTTTCGTTCCGCATCATGCCGCTTATAGCGTTGGTGTTGCTCATCGTTTCTTACATCACGTATCATAGAAAAAGTAAAACGGCGGTTCAATCGTCTTCCTTAAAAACAGCTGTTTTGTAATGGTAGAATGCTTGCCATTAGTAACAAATTTTTTAAAATGATGATGATATGAAAAGGATATTTACAATTTGTATTGTGGTTACAGGTTTATTTTTTACCGCGTGCGAACGCTCGTTTTACAAAGAGCCTTCTGCGCAGGGAAAAGAGGTAATCGTTCATAATACAAATAATATTTTCAATTATTAATTGGAGTAAAAACAAACGCTTAGTACACAAGAGAGGTGCGTTTGTTTTTACTCCATTATTGCGCCGTTGTAATAATGATATTCCGAAACTCAATCGGCCCATGATCGCCCTGAAACTGCAATGGTCCTGGCTTCCCTTCGTCACTATCCAGTGCGCCGCCGGTAATGCCCGGTATTTCGCGGTTTGCAATGATGGTAACGCCATTCAACGCAACAGTAACCATTCTGCCAACCAAAGTAATATCATACGATTGCCAATCGTTTGCAGACTTCGCTCTTTTTTCGCTTGGCGCAATAAACCCATATATCGCTCCGGTGTGGTCAAATTCTGGGTGCGTTGTATCTCCATCTACTATCTGTACTTCGTATCTGCCCCGCAAATACACGCCGCTGTTGCTTTCCGCAGGATAGCGAAATTCAATGTGCAGTTTAAAATCGCTATAGCTGTTATCGCTTACTAAGTTGGAGCCAGAACGCGGACTTTTTAAAACGCCGCTTTCTACTATCCACTGGTTGTTTCCGGTAGCGTGCCATCCTGTTAGATTGTTACCATTAAATATCTTCACCGGCTTGCCCCAAACCGGTGCTGCAGCGCGTTGCAATGAAGGTGCGCGAACGGCTGTAAAACTGCCCTGCTTGCCGTTAGGAAACGTAATGGTGCCACCCACTTTATCGCCTTGCACAATGCCTTTTACAACCATGTTGTTCGTATCTCTGTCCCACTGCGGCGGTATAGCAAAAGAAAACGAATCGCTGGTTACATACACTTTTGAAATGGGCCGCGCGCTGCCGCCCGAACCAACAAACTCGCCCACCAATGTGCTGTTACCCGATAGCCAGATGCCCATCCACGAAGGTTGCGGTTTACCATCATAATCAACGGTAATATCCCATCTGCCAATTATGGGTTGTGCACTTTGAGCAGCACGTTGTTCATCACCGGCTTTGCTTTCAACCAAAATAAAAAGAAGAATAAAAAATAAAAAGAAATGTTTACGATAAGCAATTGTTTTTATTGTGTTCATTTTGTTGGTGATTTGTGTGTGTAAAGTAAACTGTTTTGTTTGAATTTGTTTTTACGGATAAATGAAGTTTCGGGAAATAAAAACCGGCTTTGTTCAACCTTCCATTTTGTAATCCATCCTAAAGATTATTACGGCACTTCTTTTCATCAACAAAAATGCTGTATCCTTGCTCACTTACATCCCGAAACAAACATGCTTGTAAAAACTTTTGGAAGCGCCGTTTATGGCGTGGAAGCTATCACCATCACTATTGAAGTTAACGTAAGCGCAGGGCAACATTATTTTATTGTTGGCTTGCCCGATAGTGCCATAAAAGAAAGCCTGCAACGCATTGAAAGTGCAATAAAAACAAACAACTATTACATGCCGCGCACCAAGCTGGTGGTGAACCTGGCACCGGCTGATATAAAGAAGACCGGCTCTGCACTTGATTTGCCCATTGCCGTTGGCGTGCTGGGCGCAACCGAACAAATAGAAGAACCGGAACGCTTAAGCGAATATATTATGATGGGCGAGTTGAGTTTGGATGGTAAAATTCAATCTATTAAAGGCGCATTGCCCATTGCCATACAAGCGCGTAAAGAAGGTTTTAAAGGGTTGATTGTACCCACCGCCAACGCACGCGAAGCAGGCTTGGTAAACAACTTAAAAGTGTATGGCGTAGAGCATTTGAATGATGTGGTAGAGTTCTTTAAAAATGAAGCTTCGTTAACGCCGGTTGAAGTGAATACGCGCGAAGAATTTTTTGATTCGCAGTATGTGTTTGATGTTGATTTCAACGATGTGAAAGGTCAGGAAAATATAAAGCGCGCTTTGGAAATTGCAGCGGCTGGCGGTCATAACGCCATACTCATTGGTCCGCCCGGTGCAGGCAAAACGATGCTGGCAAAACGGTTGCCTACCATCCTGCCGCCGCTAAGTTTGTATGAAGCTTTGGAAACAACCAAAATACACAGCGTAGCTGGCAAAATGCCCGGAAATAGTTCATTAATCAACAAGCGTCCGTTTCGTTCGCCGCACCATACCATTAGCGATGTTGCGCTGGTTGGCGGTGGCAATGTTCCGCAGCCGGGAGAGATTTCGTTATCGCACAACGGTGTTTTGTTTTTGGATGAATTGCCCGAATTTAAACGCACCGTTTTGGAAGTAATGCGGCAGCCGATGGAAGAACGCCGTGTTACCATTTCGCGGGCAAAAGTGTCGCTGGATTTTCCGGCTAATTTTATGTTGATTGCTTCTATGAACCCCTGCCCGTGCGGGTTTTACAATCATCCCGACAAAGAATGCACGTGTCCGCCGGGTGCTGTTCAAAAATATTTGAATAAAGTATCGGGACCATTATTGGATAGAATTGATTTGCATGTAGAAGTAACGCCGGTGCCGTTTAGCGAGTTGAGCAATACAAACAGCAAAGGTGAATCGTCATCTCATATCCGTGATCGGGTTATCAAAGCAAGAGACATTCAAACCGAACGGTATAAAGGCATTGCGGGCATGTATGCCAATGCACAAATGAGCAGCAAGCAACTGCGTGAAATTTGTGTGATTGGTCAGGCTGGTGAAACCTTGCTGAAGCGCGCGATGGAACGATTAAATTTAAGCGCTCGTGCGTATGATAGAATTTTAAAAGTAAGCCGCACCATTGCTGATTTGGCTGGCAGCATTGATATTAAAATTGAGCATCTCGCAGAAGCTATTCAATACAGAAGTTTGGACAGACAAGGCTGGGCGGGATAGTGCTGGAATAGGTAATATTTAAGATTGAATATTTAATGTTTGTATTTTCTTTTGGGGTTTTGTTTGTGATGATGAATGGAAGCAATCAATACACTCCCAGCATTGTCATCAATTTTATAAATAACCATGTACGGATATTTCCTTAGGGAGATTTCGTAAAATTGGTTGTAGGTATTTCTGTAACGATACGGGTCGCTCTGAAGCATATTAATACGCTCATCTACATCTTTAATAAAACCAATCGCCGCCAGAAGGCTTTTGTTTTTATACCAATCAATCGCTTTTTCGTATTGTGCAGCAGCCTTTTTCAACAAAAGAACTGTGTATTTATTGTTTGGTATCGCCATACAAAACGTTACTGATTCGTTCTTTCATTTCTTCCCGACTTACGGTAGGCTCACCATTTTTATAAGCTTCGTAGGCTTCATCTAATTCCCGTTTCAGTTCATCACTGTATTCTTCAAATTCAGGCTCCTGATCTTCTGCAAACGTTTTTACAAGAGTCAATACAGCCTTCTTTTGTTTGTCGTTTAACTGACTTAAATAAGTATTGATTTTTTTATCAATGGATGACTGCATAAATTTTTTTCTTTGAACGAATTTATAAAAGAAATATCACATTCTTTATCGGTAATAAAATCAATCGGTCAGGTTTAAGAACCTGACACATTTGCTCGGTGGATTGATTGTAGTTACCGTCGTTGCGAGGAACGAAGCAATCTGTGGATTTGATATTTATGATTGCATTGGTTGAAGAAGTGATTGCTTTTGTAAACAGCACTTGCTTTATAACATAGATGGCTTCGTTCCTCGCCATGACGATCGGTTTGGAATTGCCTAATAAATGTTCAGGTGCTGATGGGCTGCGGGATGGAAGTGGAAAGCCCGCTGAAGGTTATGTGCATTGGCTTTGCGGCGGACTTGCAACGGACAGCCCGAACCAGAGTTCAATTGAAAAGGGAACGATGACAGCCCCAAATGCATTTGTTTTTGCCCTTTTTTATTCTTGTTTCTTGTATCTTGATTCTTGCCTCTTGAACCTTGTTTCTTTACCGGTAATACGGCTTAATCATAAAATAAACAATAGGTCCGGTAACGGCTACATACAGCCACAGCGGCCAGATAATTTTTGATAATTTTTTATGCTGCGCAAACTCGCCCGTTAAGCCCTTGTAAGCCGTGTATAAAATAAAAGGAAGAATGCAGGTGGCAAGAATAATATGCGTGGCAAGAATAAAGAAATAAACATAACGGATGCTGCCCACCGCAACGGCTTCTTCAAAGGAAGTAACGCCATCGTGATTACGATCGCCGAAATGCGCATCGCCGGCTAACAAATGATGTGCGATATAAGACACTAAAAACAAAATGGATAAAAACAAAGCCCCAATCATTAACTGTTTGTGTAGCTTCCATTTTTGTTGCTTCACAGCCAATAAGGCTGCAATTAATAACACTGCAATAATGGTGTTCAGCAACGCATTAACAGCCGCGAAAATATGCACATCAAACGGTACGCTAATGTTGAAGTGCACGTTGCCTAACAGCACCACTGCGGCAAATACAACAAACGAAAAAACACCAATGAGCCACTTGGCTTTCTTATCATTTTTGAGAAGTGCTGGCTGTAACATAATTTGTAGAAGTCCTTTTCTTTTTAAATAAAATTCGGATAACAACCACAACAATAATGGCTGTGATAAAAAAGAATATTGCCATCATTGCAGGATCGAACGGAAGCGGTTCGGGATTCGTTGCTTTCTCCAGCATCAGCAAGCCGATATCATGTGCCAGATTGCCGAGCGAAACAGAATCTAACCCATCGTAATAACCGCGCACTTTAAAAGTTTTATCAAGTAAAACAAAACGGTTGGTGTGCACAAAGTTGCTGTCAATGGGACCTTCGGCATATTTATCAACATGCAGTTGTTCAAAAATAAAATTGTAAATCGAGTCGCGGTTGCCCGTTAAAAACCACCAGTTATCGTGGTTCACACCAAAGCGGTCGGCATAGTCTTTTAAGCGTTGCGCGCTATCGCGTTCGGGGTCAATGCTGAACGAAACAAACTGCACAACAGAGGTATCTATTTTATGATATTCATCACCGCCTTTTGTAAAGCTGCGCTGCAGCTTCACCATGCTTGCCGTAAGGCGCGGACAAATACCTGCGCAATGCGTAAAAAAGAAATCGGCAACAATGGGTTTGTTTTTAATATCGTATAAATTTACAGTGTCGCCCAACTGGTTTTGCAGCCTTATGTTTGCCACTGTATGCCATGCTGTATCTATTGTGCGCCTGCCATCTACAACGTTGGTAACTACACTATCGGGCAGATAATGCCTGGGCAAGGTGATAGCTTCTTCACTGGCATATTTGGCAAACAAATAACTAACGAGCGGAACCAATATTGCAAGGCAAAGAGCAAGGAAAGCTTTTTTATTCATCGTACTGCATTGCGGCTTTCTGTTCGGCCGCACGGCGGCGCAAAAATACTTGCAAACAGGTGAACGTTGGCAGGTTCTGTTGGTTTAACATTCCCTTCAATTTATAATTGACTTATGTTTGACGATATGGATAGAGAAGAAAAAACAATGAAAATAAGACCCCTTGAACAACGCGATAACAAAGCCATCGCCGCTATCATCCGTGCGGTACTTACCGAGTTTAATGCTGCGAAGCAAGGCACTGTTTTTTACGATCCAACCACAGACGATCTGTTTCAATTATTCCAACAAAAAATTCGGCTTATTTTATTATTGAAGTAAATAATAAAGTAGTGGGCGGCTGCGGCATTTATCCAACCGAAGGCTTGCCTGAAGGCTGTTGCGAACTGGTAAAATTGTACTTACTGCCCGAAGTACGCAAAGCCGGACTGGGCAAGCGTTTGATAGAAGAAAGCATTGCTATTGCGAGAGAGTTTGGCTATACAAAAATGTATTTGGAATCGATGCCGGAATTAAGCCGGGCCGTGAGTTTATACGAGCGTTTAGGCTTTACGCATGTACCATCTGCCTTGGGCAACAGCCAACATTTTGGTTGCAGTTTGTGGATGATAAAAGAGTTGGTGAAATCATAAGCTTTATTATGATTTTCGTTGTGATAGACTGCGAAAATTTATGTATTAATTCATTGATGATAAAACAACTTTCAGAAGAAAGTAAATAAGCATTCACGCTGCCTGCTTTATTTTTACGATATAATTTAGGATAGCTCCTATCTTTAGTTTTAAAATCATTTTGATGAAACGATTTGCCGCCTTTTTCTTTTTGCCTCTGCTTTGTTTTTTATCTTCTTCCAGCCTGTTTGCGCAAAAAAATCAATGGGAAAATTTATTCAATGGTAAAAACCTTGACGGCTGGAATTCTTATATCGGTCCGCCATTAGATAGTGCCGGTAAAAAGGTAAGTGATGTTGCTGTTGGATTGAACAATGATCCGAATAAAGTATTTACAATAACAGAACAGGAAGGGGAAAAAGCAATTCGTATATCGGGTGAAAACTGGGGTTGTATTTATACCCGAAAAGAATATGAAAATTTTCATTTTCAGACGCAGTTTAAATGGGGAAAATTGAGTTGGGGACAGAAGAAGAACAAAAAGAAAGACAGCGGCTTGCTTTACTTTTCGGTTGGTGATAATGGTGCCGATTATGGTGCGTGGATGCGCTCGCAGGAGTTTCAGATTGAAGAAGGAAACTGCGGCGATTACTGGGGCGTGGCAGGTGGAATGGAAGATGTTCCGGTAACTAAAAAATCTGACAGTGAATATGTTTACAATCCGGCTGGGCAACTTACTACATTTAGTGCCGGCAGTAAGTCGGGTCGTCACTGCATAAAAAGAGGCGATGCAGAGAACCCATCCGGCGAATGGAATACACTCGACTTGTATTGCCATGGAGATACCAGCGTACATGTAATTAATGGTAAAGTAATGATGGTATTATACCATTCAAGTCAGTTAGATAATGGCCAGGTAAAGCCATTGGCAAAAGGTAAATTACAAATACAATCGGAAGGAGCAGAGGTGTTTTATAAACACATCAAAATAGAACCTCTCAATGCGATTCCAGCAGATTTCCTGAAGTAATTTTTCAGCGTTATACATCAATTATACAATGAATGATTCTTTTACAAACACCGGCAACAATTTCATTTATCTTCATTTCTTAAATACCAGTTACACAATGAAAGCCATAAAATTTATTCTTCTATTCTTATTCATTCAGGTTTGTTTTTACACCACTTTGTTTGCGCAGGGAAAACAATTTAAAGTGTTGCTGGTAACTACAACACGCGGCTGGCATCACGAATCAATCCATGCCGGTGTATTAGCCCTGCAAGATTTAGGTAAACGCCAATTTTTTGATGTTGATTTAATGCAGGATCCCAACGGTTTTACTGATAAAAATTTAGAACAGTATCAGGCTGTTATTTTCTTAAACACCACCGGTGATATTTTCGATTCGGCGCAACAAAAAGTAATGGAGCGCTTCATTGAAAAAGGCAGAGGCTTTGTGGGCATTCACAGTGCGTCCGACACAGAATACGATTGGGATTGGTACACAAAATTAGTAGGCAGGATGTTTCATATTCATCCTGTTATCCAAACCGCGAAACTTAATATTCTCGACACTAATTTTCCCGGTTTGCAAGGCTTTGTCAATAACAAATTATGGACGGATGAATGGTATCAGTTCAGCCCCGAAACTACAACCGGATTGAATTATATTTTAGCGGTTGATGAAACCTCTTACAATCCAAAAGCCGACTGGGGTACAAAGAAAGGCGAAGGCATGGGCAAGTTTCATCCTATTGCCTGGTATCATAATTACGATGGCGGACGCGCTTTTTATACTGCGCTTGGACACATGCCATCCGACTTTAGCGATGATGCTTTTTTAAATCATTTGTACGCTGGTATTTTTTGGGCGGCAACGGGGAGGAAGTGAGATAACAAACTGTAAATGTGTTATAATGATTTTAAGTTGATTATTATCTAATCAAATCAAAATGCCTTTTACTTTCTCTCATCCTGCTGCCGTTCTGCCATTCACTTATTTATCTAAACGATGGATTTCTGTAACCGGACTTGTAATTGGTAGCCTGTCTCCTGATTTTGAATATTTTTTAAGAATGAAAGTTTATAGTGTTTACAGTCATACATGGGTAGGTTTGTTTTGGTTTGATTTGCCCTTGACAATCATTCTTGCTTTTGTATTTCATTTAATAGTGCGCAATACTTTAATTGAGAACTTACCATTTTTTTTAAAAAATCGATTTATAACCTTTAAAAAATTTGATTGGATAAAATACTGTAAACAAAGCTTCTTAATTGTAATTGTTTCAAGTATCGTAGGAATTGCAACTCATATTCTTTGGGATGGTTTTACTCACGAGAAAGGACAATTTGTACAAGCATTTGACATGCTTAGAAATACATTTGCTTTTGGTAAAATTGATATTCCAATTTATAAATTACTGCAACATTTAAGTACAGTCATTGGAGGATTGATGATTATTTATGCTGTATTTCGGCTTCCCGTCTATAGAGCCTTAATAAAACAGAAATCAATTTTACCGTTTTGGTTTTCAGTTGGTTTTATTGCTGTGGTTATTGCTGTGATAAGATTGATTGTAAGTGTTGATTATAAATCATACGGAAACATAGTGATAGCGGCAATAACAAGTGTAATGATTGGATTGATTTTGACAACAGCATTTTTTCCTCGAAAAATATAACATCCAATTCATACGTTTGTTTTTACCGCAAAAACTCAAATCACTGCTTATAATAAGATAACAAAACCAATCGCATCTTTTGTTTTTGCTTTGTTTTTACTTCAATTTTAATGGTTGTATCGTCTCTCCTAAAAACAAAAAGGATTGTTTTTAAGAAAACCAAAACCCACAACATTGTACATTGCGGCATCCTAACATTTTAAATCATGCAGCATCAGAGTATAGCCGGTTTTATAAATAATGTGTTTATTGAAGTTGAGAAACTCATTCCTCTTTACATGAAGAACCCTGAAGATGAACGCATTGCAAATGGCAACTGCGCTGCCTGTGTAATAGATGAAGAAGGCAACGTATTTGGCAAACTGTATGGAACTAATAAAATACGGGCGCGCGAATCGTTTCGGGTGGCATGGACAAAAGCCAGCCAGGTTTGGATCACCGGTATGAAAACAATGGAATTTGAAAAGAAGTTTTTTAATAATGAAGCGGAGGATTATGGCATTGAAGTGCCTGATTTTATTGGATGGGAAGGTGGTCAGCCGTTGACCTTACAAAAGGGCACAAAACTGTCTGTGGGTTTCAGTGGCATTCGCGGTATTTATGATCTTGAAATTATGGTAAAAGCAATACAGGCTGTGCAAGCCCGTTAGTTTTTAAGAGAAAAATAAAATCGTTTGTGTAAACTTATTTATCAATCATAAATTTATTATTGGTAAACATTTTATTGTTACAACTCTGCTGTTGATAAACCGAATTCAGGACGCATATTTATGGGCTTATTAAAACTAAAAGATAACATCGTTGCCAAGCTTAGTAAAATTACATTTTACCGGAGAAAGCCTTTTGTAAACAGCCTTCCTAAAGACATTTCAATATTAGAAATAGGCCCATTTTATAGCCCGATCTGCGTTGGAAATAACGTAAAATATTTTGACATCCTGAACAGAGAAAATCTTATAAAAAGAGCCAAACAAATTGATGGGAATATAAATATTGAAAGAATACCTTACATTGACTATGTATCTCCAACAGGAAACTTATCTATCATCAATGAAACATTTGATGCTATAGTGAGTAGTCATGCTATTGAACATCAATTAGATTTAATTGATCATTTGCAAAAAACAAGTAAACTTCTTCGGGCGGGCGGCAAATACTACTTAATTGTTCCTGATAAACAATATTGCTTTGATCATTTTATGAGTGAATCAACCATTGCTGACGTCATTAATGCAAACGTTGTGAAGCCAACAAAAACTTCAGTAAAAAGTGTAATTGAACACAGGGCTCTATCTACTCATAACAACGCTTTCAAACATTGGATAGGAATTCATTCAGTTAATAATAACCTTCCTGCTAAAATTAAAAATGCACTTACCGAATATAGGGAAAGTGATTATATAGATGTTCACTCCTGGTATTTCACTCCTAAATCGTTTTCCAATATCATCAATCTTTTAAACGACTTGAGCTATATTAATTTTACAATTAGCAAACTGCAACCTACTCCTTTCGGCAGCTTAGAATTTTATGTTGTACTTCAAAAAAGAAGTTAACGTAAAGCAGTTGTCATCATTCCTATCAATAGTATTTTCAGGATGATATCAGTGTAAATAATTATTCTTTTCATCCCTTATATCGTTGTTTATTTGTGCAGCAAATACAACATCATGTCTTCTTACATTTCTAATGAAACACCGCCAACCGATACCGTTATCATTGATATTGTTGATTATGTTCTGAATTATGAAATTAAAAGCGAGCCTGCATGGACCACCGCACAGTATTGTTTGCTCGATACATTGGGCTGCGGCTTCGAAGCGTTAACCTATCCGGCTTGTACCAAATTGTTGGGCCCGGTAGTGCCGGGCACCATCGTTCCTAACGGTGCAAAAGTACCCGGAACGTCCTACCAGCTTGACCCTGTACTGGCGGCTTTTAACATCGGCACCATCATTCGCTGGCTCGATTTTAATGATACCTGGCTTGCTGCAGAGTGGGGGCACCCGTCGGATAATTTGGGTGGCATTTTAGCCGTTGCCGACTGGCTTTCGCGCACAGCAGTTGCGACTGGCAAATCGCCATTATTAATAAAAGATGTATTGGATGGTATGATTCGCGCGCATGAAATTCAAGGCATCATGGCGCTCGAAAATTCTTTTAACCGGGTTGGTTTGGATCATGTGATTTTGGTGAAGTTAGCAACAACAGCTGTTGTTGGAAAACTCATCGGTTTATCAAGAGAAGAACTTATCAATGCGGTATCGTTGGTGTTTGTTGATGGTCAATCATTACGTACTTACCGCCATACCCCCAACACAGGCAGCCGTAAGTCGTGGGCAGCCGGCGATGCCACTTCGCGCGGTGTTCGGCTTGCGTTGATTGCGCAAACCGGCGAGATGGGCTATCCTTCTGTTTTATCTGCAAAAACCTGGGGCTTTTATGATGTTTCTTTTCGTAGTAAACCGTTTACGTTTCAACGTAAATATGGTTCATATGTGATGGAGCAAATATTATTTAAAATCTCTTATCCGGCAGAATTTCATGCACAAACCGCAGTAGAAGCCGCAATGATTTTATACAACAAGCTTCAATTAGAAAATAAAACCAGCGATGATATTCAACACATTCGCATTCGTACGCACGAAGCAGCAATGCGGATTATTGATAAGCAAGGCGCATTACATAATCCTGCCGACAGAGACCATTGCATTCAATATATGATTGCCGTGCCTTTGCTTTTTGGAAGATTAACAGCCGCCGATTATGAAGATGACATTGCAAATGATGCCCGCATTGATGAGTTGCGCGGCAAAATGAAAACCGAAGAAGTGGAACAATTTACCCAAGATTATCTCGATCCTGATAAACGTTCTATCGCTAACGCGTTAACCATAACTTTAAATGATGGAACTGTATGGGATGAAGTTGTTGTGGAATATCCAATTGGTCATAAGCGCAGGCGCGAAGAAGGCATTCCGTTGCTGATTCAAAAATTCAAAACCAACCTGGCGAGAAAATTTTCTGCAAAGCAACAAAAAGCCATTTTAGATGTGGCATTAGACAGCGATAAATTGATGAACATTTCAGTAAATGAATTTGTTGATTTGATGGTGATGGCATAAAACAAAAGCCCATTCTATTACGCGCCTGCTTGTTTGCACCTTTTCTTTTCACCTAAAAATTTTTACGATGCTGTAGAAAGTTTCTACCTTACTCTTTATAAAATCTTGCCTTATGACACAGCCTATCGTTTCACGCATATCCGTTATTATTCTCGGTATTGTAATGATTGTGTTTGGTGTTTATCATTTTATGGCTCCACAAGCCCTGATGGGTTATGTGCCCGATTTTTTACCCGGCGGTATTATCTGGGTTTATTTTGCCGGTGCAGCTTTTATTTTAGCTGCCATAGCTTTCATTACTCACAAACAAGTAAAGCTGGCAGGCTACCTGCTGGCATTGCTGCTTCTTATTTTTGTGCTCACCATTCATTTACCCAACGTTCTTCATGCTGGCAGCACCGATATGAAGCAGGCAGAATTTGTAAACCTGCTGAAAGATACTGCCCTCGCGGCTTTTGCGCTGTACATTGGCAGCAATGCAAGAAGTTTAGAGTAGATGATTTAGGTTAACAGTCGTCGCAATTTCAAATTATACTTTGCGTTAATTATTTGGTGCAAGGCATAGTTATTGATGATTTTTGCAAACTCGTATTTGCAGGAAATAACTATTGTTTGTTTTTACTTTAATAATAAACCAGCTTCCTGCAAAACCTAAAGCCGAAAAAATGAAAACTGCATTTGATGTTGTGGCTGTAATTCCTGTTAGTCCTCACAGCTCTGTTTCTTTTATTGAAGATACCGTTACAAGTTATCATCATTACACACAATCATCATTTCAAATTGTTTTTGCCGATGATTCGCAGCAAGGTATCGGGAATGAATTAAAAACAATCTTTCCCAATGCCGATGTTATCACCACGCCAAAAGCCATGGGCGGATGGGCAGGCTTATACATTACGCTATCGCTGGCGTTTCGCTATGCAGTTGAGCAGTATCGTTTCAAAGCCTTATTAAAGCCGGTTACGGATGCGCTCACTATTGGCGAAGCGCCGGAATGGGAAGCGATTGAACCATTCACCAAACAAACCCTTTGGTTGTGCATGGAAAGGCTTGCCGGTTTCGCCCGAACAATTAATTAGCGATAATAAAAAAATCAATCATTCGGTAAGATATTGGAACGATAAAAAAGAAAGCGATATAAGAACATTTTTTAAAGAGCGGAGAGAGAAAATTGTTACGAAGGCAAGTTCATCGGTTTTGTAAAAATAACTCTAACCAAAACCAATATGTGTTTACACTTCGTATAACGCACAAGCTAAATAGCTGTTAGCTTTGTTTTTACTGCAATTTCATTTAAAAAAGATTGGTAAGTTTTTGCAAAGAAATCAGTCTAAATCAAAGCGATCCATAACAAAGCAATTTCTTTAGAAGTATTTTTGCAGTAAATAAAAACCAATAACCCATATCAAAACACAACGCAAGAGATAACATTCATGGAAAAAAAAATATTACGGTGGAACTTTGTTTTTCAATACGGCTGGGTGTTAACCAATATGTTCAACTCCATCCTGCTGCTTCCGCTGTATGTAAAAAATATTGACAGTACAACGCTGGGCGTGTGGCTTGCCACCAGCAGCGTTTTAAACTGGATGACGCTTGCCGATCCCGGCGTTGGCGAAGTGCTTCAGCAAAACATTGCCGAATACTTAGGCAGAAAAGAATATGGCGAAATCAGCCGTTCTATCGGTTCAGGTTTTGTGGCTTCGTGCATCATTGTTTTAATTGCTATCCTGTTTGGTTTCGGCTGCTTTTTTTCCATTGGTCATATCATTAATAAAGATGTTACGCAATACCCGCATCTTGCCGCCGCGCTGATGATAACAATTGTGTCAACGGGCATGTCGCTGGTGTCGTTTACTTTATCAGGCATCAACCAGGGTTTGCACAATTCGGCGCATGTTGCTATCTCATCTTTATCAGCTAACTTTTTGTTTTTGTTTGTGAACTTAGCGTTTTTATACTTAGGGTTTGGTGTAATGTCAATTGCCATCGCCAACTTAGTGCGAGCCTTATTTATCAATGGTTTCAACATCGTTTCCATGATGCGCTTATTAAAGCGGCAAAACATTCCCGTTGTTTGGGAACGTACACATTTTAAACGGTTCATCAAAATATTTTCGTTTACATCAGCATCAAAAATCATCTCTGGTTTATCGTATAGTGTAGATATGCTGGTGCTTGCGCGATTCATTCCGCCAAGTATGATTACGGTGTATGAAATTAACAAGCGACCTGTAAACTTAGCCAGCACGTTAGTGGGCAGGCATTCCGTTGCCCTGATGCCTTCTATTTCTCATGCGGTTGGCATGGGAGATAAAAAATTTATTATTGATTTGGTGTATAAACAGTTTAAGTTTTACAGCTATTCGGCACTGTTTCTCGGGCTGATATTTGCGCTTACTTATAACGATTTAATTACACTGTGGGCAGGGCCGGGAAAATTCATCGGCAATACCATTTTATACATGCTCATCATTTATAACTTTCTTTCGCTGATTGCTTATTTTATGAGTAATGTGGGTTATGCGCTGGGTGATATAAAAAAGAACAGTCAGTTTAACATTGTGCGTAACCTGATTTATGGAGTGCTGCTTTATTTCGCAGCAAGAAATTATGGTATTATGGGAACGCTCGTTATATCGTTAACGATGATGCTGGTTGCCGACTTTTTTTACTTTCCTTATAAAGTGTACCGCATGGGCTATTTCTCCGGCTCAATGGTACGGCGGTCGCTTACAATGTGGGCAATTATTATTTCGGTAAGTGGCTTTGTAATCTGGGGTTGCCGGGCACTTACCAATAAAATATTATCACCCAATATGTACTTTAGTAAGTTGTTGGTTGATGGCTCTGTATTTTCAATTTTCTTCCTTTTGTTTTTATTACTAATTGATGGCGAAGTACGCACCATGCTGAAAGAAACAAAAACCAAAATTTTTGGCTGGCTTTCGGTTCGCAAATTAAAAGTTGTAAATTAAAAAGAACCGTTTTTGCTTTGTTGTCAACCGCAATAACATAACCTATGAAACAAACGTATAGCCTTGTGGTAGTAATACCCGTTGGACCTTCTGTAAGTTCTGAATTTTTGTTTGATGATATTTACAGTATCATTCATTATGTAAAAACGATTTTAAAATAATAATTGCCGATGATTCCCACAACGGCAAAGGGGCAGAAGCGTAAAAGCATTTTTTTATTAGTAACAGCTTATCGCAAGGCGTTAAAACATGGATACAAAACGGGCGAAAGGGTGTTCGGCGGCTCTTATTTTATGAGTAAAAAAGCATTGCTGGATTCAGATAAAATGAAACACCTGCCCGACAATTGTTTGCAAACTGTTAACCTGGAAGAAGACCATATATTCTCAAATAATTAATAACGGTAGCAGGCTTTCAATTTGGCGATTTATCAACCGGAAATTTGCCAATGGCTTGTGCCTGGAAAGGCTTGCCGGCACTGCCAGAAAAGCTATACGAAAGAGGTAAAAAAATCATTCATTCAACACGTTACTGGAAAGAAAGAAAAGAAGACGAAATCAGAAAGTTTTTTAAAGAAAAGAGAGAGCGGCACAGTTGATTTTTTCTTTTATAAACAAATCATTTTTTTATGCAACAATGGTTTGTTTTTTCACCACCCACATTGTTTCTTTCTTCATCACCTCGTTATAAATAGAAAGCAAAGAAGATAAATTTTTCTGCGGCGTGTATTTAGTTTTGTATGTGTTTAACGCCTTTGCATAAAATTCCTGCTTTTGCGCTTCATGTAAGCCTTGCCATTTTTGCAGTTGTTTGTTTAAACTTTCTGCACTGTTTGGCGTAAACAACAAGCCGTTGCTATTGTGTGTAACAATAGTTTCCATCGCACCCAGCTTTGAAGTAATAACAGGTGTGCCTGCTGCAAAGGCTTCAACAATGGTTAAGGGCATACCTTCGTAACAAACCGAAGGCACAATTAGCGCATTGCATTGGCGCAGCTGCGCATCAATCACTTCTTTTCCCTGAAAGCCTAACCATGTAATGAGCGGGTTATTGGCTTTTGCTACCAACACTTCATCACGCAGCGGGCCATCGCCTATAATAGTAAGCGGAAAACCATTGCCGGCAAAGGCTTTCAGCAAAACATCAATGCCTTTCTCGGCTGATAATCTTCCAATGTATAAATATTGGTTACCACGTGTAAATGTTACTTCAGCGGCTTTGTTGGAACGAATAAAATTAGGTTTCATAACAAGCTGGGTTTTTCTTAATTGCAAATTGGATGATAAAAAAAGAGAAAGGCTTTTTTCGTTTAAAACAATATATCGGTTCACTTTTGTAAATGTGCCCCAACGTTTATGAAGCCATGTAGAAAAAGCGAGCCAAAAAGTAAGAATTCTCGAATTGCGAAACACTTTTTCTTTTACTGCATTCCATGGAAACGGATGGTGGAGGCTTTGTAAATACATTTTATTGTTATGAAACAATGTTCCCGACGGGCATAACAAACGATAGTTGTGCAAAGTTTTTACCATCGGTATTTTCATAAAGCTCACGGCTTGTATCACCGAATAGGAAGCCGCAAAATGCAGGTTGTGAATATGCACAACATCGGGCTCAAAATGTTTGATTTCCTGTATTGTTTTTAAAAAAGAAAACGGGTTGAAAGGCATTAGCAAAAGTTGCAAAAATGTACCTTTGCTGTTATCAAAATATAAGGCTTTTACTTCGCAGCCGTTCTCTTGTAACAATCGTATTTCGTTCGCCACAACACTGTCTTCGCCGCCATGTTCTTTGTACTTGGTATGGATAAATAATACTTTCATAAAATGGCAGATTCTTGTTTGGATAAAAGAGTTGTATGATTTATTAATTCGCTGTTTGAAATATATTTAAAATCGGTTCGTCCGCTGATGGTGCGAAACAATTCTTCCAGCTTTTCCCACAATCCAAATTCTTCAATTTCCCACGAATGTCCCCACAACTGAAAGCAGCCTCCGTTCTTCTCAACCCGGTTTAAATAACTCTCCGTTAATGCGCCTAATTTGTGTAAAGAGTGGTTGCCAAGCCATTGCATTAAATTAGCCCAGCGCCTGCGTTTCACTAAATGCCTGGCATAAGTAAACGCGTTATGTTCAAACATTTGCAGCGTGGTTGGAGTTAGGTTGTTTTCGTTAAATGATTGTATGCTTAACAGCTCGGTAGTGCGGGCAATTGTAAAGCCTGTTTTAAAAACAGCATCAGCCGCTTGCTGATGAAACACACCGCCAGGAAAACAAAACGATTGCGGCGCATAACCCAGCAAATCTGACAGCCACTTATGACATCCTTCTATCTCATTTTTTAAAACCTTTTCATCTTTACTGTAAAGCCGTATGTGGTTAATGGTGTGCCCTCCAATTTCAAAACTTTGCGCCAGTTCTGCCACTTGTTCAGGCAGCATCACTTCGTGTTCGGTATTGTGTTTTGGAATATAGAATGTGCCTGGCAAATTGTGTTTGTTCAACAGCTCTGCCAACCTGAAATCAAGCACATGACCATCATCCCAACTGGTGGTTATTATTTTCATACAAGGTATTTAATTGCAATCAGGCGTAGCAAACAATCAATCGAAAAATTGGTTACGCAAGATAGAACATTGGTTTTTTTATATAACTAAAAATTTTACAATTATCTACGAATTATTAGATATAGACGTTCTTTTGGGTTTCTGTTTAACTGTTTATTGTAATCTTTATAAAAACAAACTATAACAAAGAAACTAACTGTGCCATATATTTTGCAAACGCTGATCCAACACGGTATCTTGCATTCTTGTTTTGATTGATATATGTTTATATATGCGTAAATTTGTATCACCATTTGTTTAAAGTCTAATAAAAAGAAAGTTTCCCAATGGAGGAAGTAATTAAGGCTGACAGTTTTGCATATAAAAAAGAATGGTAGGTAACTTGTAAATAAAAATGCAATAAAACAAAACATGAAAAAACAACCTTCTTTACAATTTTGCTTATTAATGGATGCCATTGGCTGCATTCCGTTTTTGATTCCGGTTGTGGGCGAAGCGTTCGATATTGTATGGGCGCCCATTTCCGCTATTATTTTTTACTTTGCTTTTGGCGGGCGCAAAGCCATATATGGTGCGGCTTTTTCCTTTGTGGAAGAGCTGATTCCATTTGTTAATTTCACGCCTACATTTACCATTGCCTGGCTGTGGCAAAAATATGTTGCGAAAAAACCGAATGAGGTAATTGTAATGAAGCCGGCATAAGAAGATAAAGTAGCCGTTTTTAAATTGTCTTTTTAAACATTTATTCAGTATAATTACCATTACTTAAAAAGCCTTTCTGCAAACTGCAGAAAGGCTTCTATTTATGGAAGAGAAATTAACTCTTCACTTCTATCATCAACCAATTCTCATTACTTCGCTACCAGTTTATACAAAGCGCCTTTGTTACTATCAATCATCACGGTAAGTAAATAAATTTCTCCTCCATTATCTTCACCTAAGCTATACACCTGCCAATAACCCGCTTTTGGCGAGATTGATAATTTCTCCAGGTTCCATAACGGCTGATTGGTGTTGGTGAGCGTAAATACAGGTCCCATCCAGTCGGCAAATACATATTTTCCGTATAAATCCGGAATAGCACTGCCGCGATAAACAAAACCACCGGTAATGCTGATGCCTTCCGTATGTGGATAATCTACAATCGGATCAATTAAATTTTTTGGTGTCGGGTCATCCGGATGTTTGGGATGCAAGCCTTCGCGAATGCGCCAGCCATAGTTACCGCCTTTTTTTACAATGTCCACTTCTTCATAATCGTCCTGACCAACATCACCGGCAAACAGTTGCCCGGTTTTTTTATCAAAACTGATACGCCAGGGGTTTCGGAAGCCATACGCATATATTTCGGGGCGAACATCGGGGTTACCCACAAACGGGTTATCTTTTGGTATGCCATACGGCTGCTGGTTTACATCAATGCGCATTATTTTTCCTAACAGCACATTCAGGTTTTGCCCGTTGCCATACCTGCCATGCTGGTCGTTTTGCCCGCCGCCATCACCCGCCGTAATGTATAAATAACCATCCGGCCCAAACATAAGGCAGCCTCCGTTGTGGTTCGATTCCGGCTCATCATATTGCAGAACCGTACGTGCCGTTTTTTTATCAACCGTGTTGGCAGCAGGTGCTACCGTGTATTCGCGTATCACACTGCGATGGTCTATTTTTTTATTGTCGGGCGCGTGCATACTGCAATACACATAAAACTTACCATTCCTGGCAAAGTTTGGGTGAAAGGCAAGCCCAAGCAAACCCCGCTCATCATAGCCTTCTTGTTTAATTACTTCGTTCGATATATCTAAAAAAGGTTGAGGCAATAATTTACCGTTTTGAATAATTCGGATGCGTCCCTCCTGCTCGCACACAAACAAACGGTTGCTGCCATCGGCAGGCTGCGCAAATGCTGTGGGGTGCGACAAACCATCGGTAATTAATTGCGGACGAAGCTGCACGGCAGACATTTTTATTTTGCTTTGTGCATGGCTGCAACTGCACATCAAAACAATCAGCAGGCAATACAACACGCGATAACAATTCATAAAAACACAGGTTTTACCGGAAAAATAAAACTTATTATTTGTTGAGGAACGAATAGTTGAAATGATTGGCAAGAATGATAATATTGTATTGCTATTGATTTTTGCTTGATGATGTTCATAGCTCATAGCAATGTACCTTTTAAAATAATGGCAGCAATGCTGAAATAAATAACCAAGCCAGTAACATCTACCAGCGTTGCAACAAACGGTGCTGAACTGGCAGCAGGATCAAGTTTACATTTTTTTAGTACCATGGGTATCATAGAGCCGCTTAAGGTTCCCCACATTACAATACCAATGAGCGAAAAGAAAATTGTAAGCGCAATTTTTATCCAATGCGTTGTGTAATCGTACCAATGCAATTGTTGCCACACAGTGATACGGATAAAACCGATGGTTCCTAAAACAATACCTAACACAAAACCAGAAAGCAGCTCGCGCTTCATTACATACCACCAGTCGCGCAGCGATAGTTCTTTTACCGCCATGGCACGAATAATAAGCGTAGCCGCCTGCGAGCCGCTGTTACCGCCGCTTGAAATAATTAAGGGAACAAACAGAGCTAGCACAACGGCTTTTGAAATTTCTTTATCAAAATGCCCCATCGCGGTTGCCGTAAGCATTTCACCAATAAACAGGATAATCAGCCAGCCGGCTCTTTTTTTTACTAAAGAAAAAAACGGAGTTTTCACGTAAGGATAATCCAACGATTCCACACCACCAAACCTTTGCATCTCGCGGGTATTTCTTTGTTCTTCTGCATCCAGCACATCATCAATGGTAACCACACCCATCAGCAAGTTATCATCATTCACAACCGGAAGCACAACGCGGTCATATTCTTTAAATTTCTGAATAGCGTTTTCTTTTGTATCATTCATGTTCAGCGTTACACAAAACCTGTCCATTATTTCTTCAATCTTTTTCGCAGGATCGTTCAATACTAAACGACGTATCGGAATGTCTTCAATCAGCTTTCCGTTTTCATCTACCACATAAATTACATTGGCAGTTTCACTATCAGGCTGGTGCGTTCGTAAATGTTCATTCGCTTCTCCTATGGTCATGTTCTTTTTCAAGGTAGCATAATCTGTGTTAATCAGCCGTGCTACGCTTTGCTTCGGTAAGCCTAACACATCCAATGTGCTCCGCTTAGTTTCCTCATTTAAAAAATATAGATACTCACCCCGTTCGTTTTCTTTTAGTGAAGAATAAAAGGTTATCCTATCATCCGAGCTAATCGCATCCAGTAATGTAGACGCATTTTGCGGCGGCATATTTTTTATTAATTTCTTCTGTATAGTTGGGTCGAGATAAGGAAATATCTGCAACTGGTTATCGTAAGAAAAAGAAGCAAAAGCAGTGGCAACAGAATCGAACGGTAATGAATTAAATACCTGTGCCACTTCTGCAGGGTGCAACTGGTGTTTGCCATTGTTTTTAAACAATGCAGAAATATCTCCTTTGAGCAGACTTTGAGTGATTGTTTTTAATTTCATTACCTCAAAATTTTAGTATGAAAGTTCTTTTGGCAGCAAATATAGCTTCGTCTTTTATCATCTGCTCAATAGATAATAACCATTGTAGTTGAAAGATATTATTCAAAGAAAACATACCGTTTTCATTTTGTTCGCAACTTATTTTTCTTCTACATGGTGTCTCTTTCTAAATTTTACAGGTTGGTAAAAGAAACATTGCGGTATATCTTCCACTTGTTTTGCTTAAGAATCTGGCACGTTAGTCCATCAATTCAACTCGTTAAAGTTCGTTCCTTTACTTGCGGAGAAAAGTTAGGAATAAAAGCTTGCATCCTACCTTTGCATACTTTTTAAAACAATGACAGCAGTACAGGAAACCGTCCTTCAGGATGTAGTAATAAAATTCGCAGGCGACAGCGGCGATGGTATGCAATTAACCGGCACGCAGTTTACCAACAATACGGCTTTGCTGGGAATTGATCTTGCTACCTTCCCCGATTTCCCTGCGGAAATTCGCGCCCCGCAAGGAACCGTGCCCGGTGTAAGCGGCTTTCAATTGCACTTCTCCAGCGACCGCGTTTATACGCCCGGCGATATGTGCGATGTGCTGGTGGCTATGAATGCGGCTGCAATAAAAGTAAACGTCAAAAGCCTCAAGTCTGGTGGTAAATTAATTGCCAACACAGATGGTTTTGATGCTAAAAATTTGCGGCTTGCCAACTATACTGACGGCATTAATCCGTTGGAAGATGGCAGTTTGCACAACTATGAAATTATTAAAATAGATATTACCAAACTTACCCGTGAAGCCTTAAAAGATTTCCCCGAATTAGGCATAAAAGAAAAAGACCGCGCAAAGAATATGTTTGTGCTTGGTTTTATTTACTGGATGTATAACCGCAATCTTGACAACACCCTTACTTTTCTTACAGAGAAATTTGGCAAAAAAGAGTACATACTGCAAAGCAATATCCGCGTGTTGCAAGCCGGTTATAATTATGGCGATACCACCGAAACCTTCACCACCCGTTATCGTGTAGAAAAAGCCAAACTGCCTGCCGGTAACTACCGTAGCATCATGGGCAATGCGGCACTGGCATTGGGTTTGGTGGCAGCTACGGTGAAAAGCGGATTGCCTCTTTTTTTAGGAACGTATCCCATTACACCGGCATCAGATATTTTGCATGAATTAAGCAAGCACAAGGCTTTTGGCATCCGCACGTTCCAGGCAGAAGATGAAATTGCCGGCATCAGCGCAGCCATTGGCGCAGCGTACGGTGGCAGCATTGGTGTAACCACAACATCGGGTCCTGGTATGGCTTTGAAAGCCGAAGCGATGGGCTTGGCAGTGATGCTTGAAATTCCGTTAGTTATTATTAACGTGCAACGTGGCGGACCCTCAACCGGCTTGCCAACCAAGACAGAGCAAAGCGATTTATTACAGGCTTACTACGGGCGAAATGGCGAATGCCCGATGCCCGTAATTGCATCCTCTACACCCAGCGATTGTTTTGATGTTGTGTATGAAGCCGTGCGCATTGCAGTGGAACACATGACACCCGTAATTATGTTGAGTGATGGTTATATTGCCAATGGCAGCGAGCCCTGGAAGTATCCGGTAAGTGAAGAATTAATGCCAATTAAAGCGAATTTTAAAACAGCTTTGAATGAAGATGAAATCAAGTTCCAGCCATATTTACGGAATGAAAAATTAGTGCGCCCCTGGGCGGTTCCAGGCACTGCCGGATTAGAGCATCGCATTGGAGGTATTGAAAAACAAAATATCACCGGCAACGTAAGTTACGACCCCGAGAATCATCAATTGATGGTAAAGGTCAGGCAGGAAAAAATAGATGCTATTGCGAACTATATTCCACTTCAAACCATAGACAGCGGAAAAGAAAAAGGCAAGGTGCTTGTGCTGGGCTGGGGCAGCACGTATGGCTCTATTAAAAGCGCTGTATTGGCATTGCAACTGGAAGGTTATGAAGTAAGCCACGCACACATTCGCTATCTGCGTCCTTTCCCGAAAAATTTAGATGAAATACTGAAAAATTTTGAAACGATACTAATACCGGAACTCAACAACGGTCAGCTCATTAAAATCATCCGTGATAAATATTTGGTTGATGCTAAAGGCTATAACAAGATTATGGGTGTGCCGATAATGAAAGCAGAATTGATAGAAGAAATAAAAAAGTATCTGTAACAAACATGAACATTGTTATCATTGGCGCGAGCCGTGGTTTGGGTCATGCTATGTCTGTCGGATTGCAAAAGCAAAACAGGCATTTATATCTTGTTTCGCGCTCACAGCCGCAGGTAATGGAAAACCATAATAACGATGTTTATACATGGATAGAAGCCGATGTTGCCAGCGCTTCCTTCACTCAAATTCTTAAAGAAAAACTACAAAATATTCCGGTTGATATTTTGATATACAATGCAGCCATCTGGGAGAAAAATACTTTTCGCGGCAACTATCAAATGACCGATGATTCGGAAGATGAATTGCGAAATATCATTAACGTAAATCTCACCGGTGCTATCATCACGATACAAGCTTTATTACCTAATTTACAAAGTGCATTATCCTCTAAAATTATATTGATTGGTTCTACATCCGGTGTTGATAGCAACCGCACAAAAGCTCTTGCTTATTCGGCATCGAAGTTTGGTTTGCGTGGTGTAAACAATGCACTGCGCGAAAATTTTCGGGGCACGAATATTAATTCAACCATTTTAAATCTGGGCGATTTATCTACCACCATTCCTTTTGAAGAAGGCAAAAAAGCGGTAACAGATAAAGTTGGTTATTCTTTAATTCCGGTGCAGGAAGTAGTTGATATTATTGAGTGTATTATCAAGCTTTCTCCTGCAACAGTAATAAAAGAAATGGATGTTCCAGGCTTGCATGACGAGGCTTTGTAAAAGATGAATAAAAACTAACTACAATGGATATAGAAACGATACATACTTATGCTTTGAGTTTGCCCGATGTAGAAGAAACGCTTCCGTTTGGTCCAAATAATCTGGTGTTTAAAGTAAACAACAAAATGTTTTTGTTGCTGCCGTTAGATGTTTCTCCGCTAACCTTCAATGTTAAGTGCAATCCTGATGAAGCGGTTGAACTCCGCGAGCAATATCCTGCCTCAGTTTTGCCCGGTTTTCACATGAATAAAAAGCACTGGAACACCATTGTGGTTGACGGCATTTTATCGGCGCAACAGCTTCAGCAATTCATTGCAAACTCTTATTTTCTGGTAAAGAGCAATAAAAAATAAAGCCATGCCGCGCCCTCCAAAACAATGCTCTCTCTTCTTTTTGTATTCATCATTTTATTCTAAACAATAATTTTTTGTAGAGCTCAACAAGGCATTTCTTCTCTGCCAAATTGTATCTTTTTTAAGGCATTTTAAGCAATGTATCTTACTATTAAAAAACGAGTAAAAACAAAATACAGTTTTATGTTACCATCGTTTGTAACTCCGGTTGATCGTTCCTTGCGTCGCACTCTTCAACGTTCTTTCATCAATTGAACCATCCAAACAAACACACAATTAATCACTGTTTTGGTTTAGCTCTTTCATACTGCCAGCGCAGGTTGCGAATGAATAAAAGAAACAATCTGGTTTGGCTTTTTCTTTTGCTCATCTTTTCATGTCTGCATACGTAATGCGCCAAATGCCAGTGGTTAGCAAAGCCATCTTCAGACGAATACTGGCACATGGGGGAAATAACAATACGGTTTTTAAACGTTGTATTTTTAACAGTAAGTGCTGATGATAGCATGCTCATAAATTATAATAAAATCAAAGCAGCTTGCGGTAAGCTGCTTTGATTTTAAAATGTAAAAGTAAATCACGCTTATCTTTTTGCATGTTGCGTTCTTATAAAATCTTCAAATTCTTTCAGGCTAAAACTGCTTACGTTTTGCGCTGGTGTAACGCCTGCTTTTTGCGCAACCAAAACACCATATTTTATATCATTAAAGCCATTGATGGAATGCGCATCGGGGTTGATGGATGTAAGCACACCTTTGCTTAACGCATAATCCAAATATCGCCAGTCAATATCAAGCCGGTGCGGGTTGGCGTTAAGTTCTATCACAACATTGTTTGCGGCACAGGCATCAATAATTATTTTATGATTTACCGGATAACCTTTGCGGCTTAATAATAACCTGCCTGTCATGTGCCCAAGAATGTTGGTGAATGGATTTTCAATGGCAGTTAACAAACGCTTCATCGCTTTTTCTTCATTCATTTTTAAATTGGAATGAACAGATGCAATTACAATATCAAGAGAGGCTAACACTTCATCAGGATAATCTAAACTTCCATCATTTAAAATATCACTTTCAATGCTTTTAAAAATAACAAAGGGAGAGAGCTTTTTATTCCATTCATCAATCTCTTTGTGCTGTTCAATCAAGCGTTCTTCGTTCAAACCTTTGGCATAAAAAGCAGCTTGCGAATGGTCGCTTAACACCAAATACTGAAAGCCTTTTGTTTTTGCTCCATTCGCCATTTCGGCAATGGTATTGTTGCCATCGCTCCATTTGCTGTGCGAATGAATGATACTGGTTATATCTTTCACTTCAACCACTTTTGGTAACTGATGTTTGTTTGCTTTCTCAATTACCTCAGCACTTTCGCGCAGGTAAGAAGAAATGAAATCAACACCGGCTTTTACAAAAATATCTTCTTCGCTGTTGTAATTTTTTTGCAATGGAAATTGCTGTTGCCACCTGTTTATAAATTCATCACTGCTACTGGTAATGAATAATTTTAAAAAGAAGTTTTCTTTTACTGCACTATGAAGTTGAACCGTAACATTGCCCTCACTTTTATACATCACTGCATCTGTCTCTTCTTCTTTTTTTGTGAAGTTTTTATCCGCAAAAAACAAATGGATATTTTCAATTGAAACCGTTGTAACCAATTGTATGGTTTCAACAATTTCATTCTGTTGTTTAATGCTGCCGGTAAGCATTGTTTGTTCGGTAACAAAATGAGCCTGTAATTCTTTTTCCAGTTCATTTGCATAACCAACAATTTCAGCATACAGGTAACTGCCCTTGTTACGCAAATAAAACTCAATCGAGTCTTTTATATTTTGCTGCGTTTTTTCACCAAAGCCTTTGTAAAGAAGCAAGCGGTTTTCATTGCAGGCATACAGCAATTCACCTAAATTTTCAATGTTTAATTCTTTCCATACCGTTGCAATTTTTTTTGCGCCCAAGCCTTTTATATTCAGCATTTCCACCACGCCCATGGGTGTTTTTTCAAGATATTCATTCAGTAACGGTAACTCGCCAGTTTGTAATTGCGTCATTATTTTTTTAGCGATAGCATCACCAATGCCAGGCAGCGCATGTATTTTTTCTTCTGATAAATTACTCAATTCAATCTGCAGCTTATCTATGGTGAAAGCCGCGCCGGCATAGGATTTTGTTTTAAAACTATTCTCGCCATGAATGTCCATCAGTTTGGCAAGCATTGAAAAATTATGTGCAATGGTTTCGTTATCCATGCCGTGAAAATAGAAAGAAAAGAAGAATGATATGTAAGAAAATCTGCAATAAAAAAGTCCCGATTGTATCGGGACTTCATGTAAGTAAAGTAAGAATAAAATCTAATTACTTAGCTGCTTTTTTAGCGGCTGCCTTTTTAGGAGCGGCTGCTTTTTTTACTGCTACTTTTTTTGCAGTGGCTGCCTTTTTAGGAGCGGCGGCTGCTGCTTTTTTTGGCGCAGCTTTTTTAGCGGTAGCTGCTTTTTTTGGCGCAGCTTTTTTTGCAGTTGCAGCCTTCTTAGTGGCTGCTTTTTTTGCAGTTGCCATAATTGTACAATTTAATGGTTAGTAAATATGCCATAAAAGTACATAAGTTGTGCCAACTACAAAAATTAAAATATACTTAAGCGGTTGCTTCTATTTCGTTTACAGAAATGGTTGTTTTGTTGTCTCTTGTTTTTTTGAATTGAACAACACCGTCCTGCAATGCAAACAAAGTAAAGTCTTTACCAACGCCAACATTTTTACCGGGATGATAGACCGTACCGCGCTGACGAACGATAATGTTGCCTGCTATTGCGGGTTGACCGCCATATATTTTTACACCGAGGCGTTTGCTATTACTGTCCCGACCGTTTTTTACGCTGCCTTCGCCTTTTTTATGTGCCATAACACTTATTAAATATGGTTAATTAATTATTGTTAATTGAAATTGCTAAGCAATGGTGCTAATTCTAATTTGCGTGTAGTGTGTGCGATGGCCATGCTTTTTACGAAAGCCTTTTCTACGCTTCATTTTAAAAGCAATCACTTTATCGCCTTTTACAAGGTCACTTACAATTTCGGCTTTCACAACCGCTTTTATATCCGCGCCGAGTGTAAGATTGTTATCATTGCTTGTTAACAACACATCGTTAAACTCAACGGTATCGCCTTTGCTACCGGAGATGTGCGGAACATATAAACTATCGCCTTCCTGCACTTTAAATTGCTGACCGGCTATTTTAACAACTGCAAACATAATTTCTGAAATTAGGGCTGCAAAAGTATAACTTAATTTTTTATTAGCCGAACTATATGGCAGAAATTTTTAAATGAATTTATAAATTAAGTGCGTCGCTAAGTTGTAAGTACATAAAAGTTCACCAGTAACATTGCTTTGTGTATTTATTTTACTTGAAAACTTAGCGGTTCAACAAATGAATATCCTGCAGCGGTGCATTCAAAGTTCGGTTTACACCCGGCGGCGCAAAGCGTATATCTTTTAGTAAAGATGTATCGGTTAGCGTATATAAAAACGAAGTGATTTGTCCGATTTCAAAATTAGATAACTTCATATTTTTTATTAACGGATCAGTAGTGGGTCCATCAACAACGCCATTGCGATAATGATTCATCACATCCAGAATACTAAAAAATCTTCCATCATGCCCGTAAGGAAACGTAACCATTACATTACGCAAACTGGGCACTTTAAACTTCAATGAATCAGAAGACAAGCGTGTAATACGCATTCTTCCCGAATCGTTTAACACGCTATCAACCGGCAAGCCCACATTGCGATAACTCAAATCGGTAAACAAAGGCTCGGTGTGGCAAGCGGCGCATTTCTTTTTAAAAATATCATACCCAAGTTGCTGCGATAAAGTAAACTGCGCATCACCACGCTTTACTTTATCGTAATAAGAGTTGGCGCTAACTATCATTAATAAAAACTGGCTTACCGCTTTTGTAATTCGCTGTGTGTTGATGAGTTCGCTTCCAAATGCAGCCTTGAACATCTGCCCGTAAACCTTATCTGCCCTGAGTTTAACGATGATGGAATCAATCATTTCGTGCATTTCATTATCGGCGGTGATGGGCACCAAAGGCTGAACATCCAAATGAGTAACGCCGCCATCGTACATAAATTCTTTTTGCCACGCAAGGTTGAAAAGCCCCGGTGCATTACGCATTGTAAACGAATTGTTGTACCCATGACTTAACGGATGATCGTAAGTAGCAAACGCTCCAAACTGCTGATGACAGCTTGCGCAGGAAAAATTACCATCCTTGCTTAACCGTCCATCATAAAATAATTTTCTTCCCAACTCAAAACCTTCTTTGGTAAGCTGGTTTTTTGAAAAATCGTAAACCGGTTTTTGCCATCCGTCAGGAATGATAAAAGCAAGGGGCGTTGTGTTGGCTGCTTTCTTATCAATATAAATAAAGTTACTGCCTGAAATAACAACGAGTAACAAAATTATTATGGTAAAACATTTTTTCATTGATGATGCTACGAAAATAAAAACGGTTACCACAAAAAAGAAATGCTATGTAAACCGCTTATGAATAATAACATTACTTTGCAGCTACTATTTTTCTGAACATAGTTTCCGTTCGTGTATTTTCGTCCTGTAACATTTAGCGACCATCTATTTTTGTTTTATGAGGAAGCATTGGCTTATACTTTCCTGTTTGTTTTTACCTTGTTTTTTATTTGCTCAAACCGATAAATGGGATTTGCAGCG
>CBDCBH010000003.1:0-2392360 GCA_965214235.1 Ilyomonas sp. | reverse complement strand
TTTCGTCCTGTAACATTTAGCGACCATCTATTTTTGTTTTATGAGGAAGCATTGGCTTATACTTTCCTGTTTGTTTTTACCTTGTTTTTTATTTGCTCAAACCGATAAATGGGATTTGCAGCGTTGTGTTGATTATGCCGTTCAACATAACATTTCGGTAAAGCAAAGCGATGTGCAGGCTCGCATTACAGCGTTGCAAACACAGTTGGCAAGAGGTGCCATAATTCCTACTTTAGGTTTTAACACATCTGCCGGTTACCAATTTGGCAGAACCGTTAACCCAGCTACCAACCAGTTTATTAACCAGCAAATCTTTTTTCAAAATTACAGTCTTCAAACAGGCGTTACTTTATTCAATTGGTTCAATTTAAAAAATCAGGTAAAGGCAGCAGAGTTTAGTGAGGAAGCCAGCCGCCTGGATGTAAGCCGCGTGAAGAATGATGTATCGTTAAATGTAGTTGCTGCTTATTTACAATTATTGCTTTCCATGGAGCAAATTAACATTGCCAGGTTGCAAATTGGTTTAACCGATTCGCAATTTGTACTAACACGCAAGCAAGTGGATGCCGGCAGTATGCCCGAGCTAAACGCAGCCCAGTTAGAATCGCAGTTGGGCACCGATAGCAGCACTTACATTACCGCGGTAAGCACCATGCAGCAAAACCGTTTGCAATTAATTGCATTGTTAAACTTAGATGCCCGCGTGCCTTTTGAAGCAAGCATTCCTGATGCCGATAAAATACCCTTGCCAAGGTTAAGTGAATTAGAGCCCGATGTGCTGTACCAGATAGCATCTTCCACACAATCATTGCAGCAGGTAGATTCGCTTCGCATTGTAGCGAACAAATACAGTATCAAATCTAACAGAGGTGCAATGTATCCAACCTTATCGTTGTTTGGCTCAATAAACACACGATATTCAAACGCTTTTGAAACACCTATCTCTTCATTTCAGGGTTTCCGTGCAGATACGATTGCTGCTGCAAAAGTAAATGGTACCGATTATCCGGTAGTGGCGCAAACACCAGTTTACAACACCACAATCAACAAAGTATCTTACTGGTCGCAAGTTAGCAATGTGCAGTTAGGTCAGTCGATCAGTATACAATTGAACGTTCCTATTTTTAATGGAAAGCAACTGCGCGTGAATTATGAGCGTGCAAAATTAAATTTTGAAAGCGCAAAGTTGCAACTGGCATTAGACGATCAAACCTTGCAGCAAAATATTTATACAGCCCGCGCCAATGCAGAAGCCTCGATACAAAAATTCAGCGCCAATCAAAAAGCGGCAGGCTACGCCGAGTATGCCAACGAGCTTTCGCGCAAGCGTTATGAAATCGGCATTCTTTCTACCAGCGATTACCTTATTGTTCAAAACAATTTAGCTACTGCACGTTTCAATTTAGCCGCATCGCGCTACGATTATATTTTCCGCATTAAGCTTTTAGAATATTACAGGTACGGTGCTGTGCAACTCTAAAATCTTCTTAAAAAACTAAAGAAACTTATTGATATGAGCAAGTCATTAAAATGGATTATCGGTATTTTAATCGTGGTGATTGTTGTTTTTATTGTACTGAAAGCCACAGGTGCCATCGGTAAAGATGAAGGCACAAAAGTAACTGCCGATAAAGCTGCCAACCGTACTATTATTGAAACCGTAAATGCCAGCGGCAAAGTGTACCCTGAAGTGGAAGTAAAAGTAAGCCCGGACATTTCGGGTGAAATCGTAGAGTTAAATGTTGCTGAAGGTGATACGGTAAAAAAAGGACAAGTGCTCGCCCGTATTTATGCCGATATTTATACATCGCAGCGCGACCAGGCTACTGCGCAGGAGTCGCAGGCGCAAGCGCAGGTTGGCAATTCTCAAGCACAGTTAGGTGCTTTAAAAGCAACAGTTGACCAAACAACAGCGGCTTACAACCGGCAAAAAAAATTGCGTGATGATAAAGTAATTTCGCAAGCTGAATTTGAAACTGCGCAACAAGCTTATCTTTCGTCAGAAGCCAATTACACTGCGGCTCTTAGCTCCATCGAAGCCAACAAAGCAGCCGTGCAAAGTGCAGCTTCCAACGTTGCAGTTGCAGCTAAAAATTTAGGTAAAACCACCATTATTGCGCCCATGGATGGTGTAATCAGTTTGTTATCGGTAAAGAAAGGCGAACGTGTGGCGGGTAACAGTTTTAACGTAGGTACAGAGATGATGCGCATTGCCGATTTAAACAGCATTGAAGTGCAGGTAGATGTAAGCGAAAACGATATACCAAAAGTAAAATTAGGTGATAGCGCCGTGATAGAAGTGGATGCTTACAACCAGCGAAAATTTAAAGGCATGGTGTATAAAATTGCAAATCCTGAAACAAGCACAGGATCGGCGGCGGCGGCATCTACAACCACAAGCGTTACCAATTACCAGGTACACATCCGGTTGCTGCCCGATAGCTACCGCGATTTAATTGGCAAAGGTTTGCCTTTTCCTTTTCGCCCGAACATGACTGGCAGTGCCGACATACAAACCCGTACACATGCTAATGTATTAAGTGTTCCGCTGAATGCAGTAACTACACGCGATACCGGCAACAACCCAACGCAAAAAACAGCGTCGGCAAACGGGTCGGATAACAGCAACACTCAAAACATCAACGATAACACAACCAGCAATGATGTAAACGAAGCCGTGTTTGTGTTGCAGCCTGATGGAACGGTAAAACAGCGTATTGTAAAAACAGACATTCAGGATTTGAATTATATTGAAGTAACGCAAGGTTTAAAAGCCGGCGAGCAAGTTGTTACCGGACCTTACGATGTTGTGAACAAAGATTTAAAAAATGGAACAAAAGTAAAAGTGGTATCGAAAGATGAGCTTTTAAAAAGCTTTAACAAGAAGTAGTTTGAAGTGCGGGCTGATGAGATGAACGTGATTTATAAAGTGAGTAAAAACAAAAGAGCAAACAGAATCATTACTTTGTTTGCTCTTTTGTTTTTACTCAACTATTATTTTAAAAGAATTTATTTATTGTTACTAATTGCCGTTGTATCATCAGCTTCTGAATACTTTCCTGTGCAGTGGTATCAATATGCAAAACATCGCCAATGGTATCTATTAAATCTTTCTCTGTAAAATCAAGCGATGAATCGCTCAAGCCCAATTCCAAACAATAAGAAAACAAAGCCAAATCGTTGGTAGGATTGATTTGTGCTATCAAATCCTGAATGTATTTTGTTTCACTGCCAATATCATTGCGGTAAGATTTATAAGCAATTACTTCATCCTTAAAATTCAGTTCATCGTTCAATTTTAATGCAGCAAATTTCGTTGATACATTATCCAATTCTGCCTCGGTAAAAACGCCGTCTTTATAACAGCAATGAAGAAACAAATGGCACAATGCTTTATCTGTGGTTTGAATGTAAGTGGAATACGTCATAAAATTGTTTGTATAAAAGAAACAAGGATAATGCCATTAGAAGATGACAGATGACAGATGGTAGTTGATAGATGGCAGTTGATAGTTGAAAGATGGTTGTAGTTGATGGTTCATGAAATCAGTACTTAAGCTAAACTCAAAAAACCATTAACTGCCAACTATCAGCTATCAACTATTCTTCATGGACGAGCATGAGCGGAACATGCGCGTGAAACGCCATTGTTTTTACATGGCTTTTACGAAACAAGCCTTCAAAAAAACTGTGTTTTTTAGGAATGGCAATGAGAAGATGAATGTTGTTTTGTGTGATGAATGTATTGACGGCATTGATAAAACTAACATCCTGAACTACATGAAATTGAGGCGTTACTTCTTGTAATAAATTTTGTAAAGCAGCAAGTTCGTTAGCAAGTTCATTTTCTTTTTTAGCCGTTTCGTTTACATGCAAAACATGAAGATGCGCACCGGTTTGGAGCACCATTTTTTCTATCGGCTCAACCGGTGTTGTTTGCGCCACCTGCTTGTAATCGCAGACGAATAAAATGTTTTGTATTGGTTTGTAAGCCGCTTCATTCGGTACAATTAAAACAGGTGTTGTAACGTGCTTTGCAATGTCCAGCGCACGACTGCTGACAAACGTTTCAGTTATTTTATCGCCAATGGTAATACCGGTTACAACAAGGTTAATTTGTTGTGAAGCGCAGGCTTCCTTAATGCCTTCCACCAAATTGTTAAACTCGCCAATCACCTGAATCTGCAAAGAGCCCGACACTTCGTTTTGGATTTCATTTTTAAATCGTTGCAAGTGTTCACGGCTTATCTCACCTAACTCCGAAATATTATACATTTCCATCGCATTCATGGTAGGTTCTGTAAGCAATGGATCGGCAGGCACAGGTTGCTGATAAGCGTTGTACAAAATAATTTTTTCAGCGTTCAAATGTTCAGCTAAAGCAATGGCATAGCGGGCGGCATGTTTTGACGGCTCGGAAAAATCAACGGGAACAAGTATATTTTTCATGAATTGTTTTTGAAAAAATGCAAAGAAAACAAACGATGGTGATAAACGTTTACTCAATGTTTTCTATCACACCCGCGATGCCTTGCCCGCCGCCAACACAAGCTGTTACCATCCCGTATTTTTTTCTCAATCGTTTCATATCGTTCAATAATTGAATGGTAAGTTTTGCGCCGGTGCAGCCCAACGGATGACCTAATGCAATGGCGCCGCCGTTTATATTTACAACAGCAGGGTTTAAATTTAATTCGTTAATTACTGCCACCGATTGCGAAGCGAACGCTTCATTCAATTCAATTAATTCAATATCCTGTAAATTCATGTTGGCCCTTTTCAACACTTTTGGAACAGCCGCTACCGGACCGATGCCCATTATGCGCGGATGTACGCCGGCGCTTACACAGTTTACCAAACGACCAATGGGTTTTAGGTTTAATTCGTTGATTAATTGTTCACCCATCACTATTACAAAAGCAGCACCATCGCTGGTTTGCGAAGAGTTGCCAGCCGTTACGCTGCCGTTCATGGCAAACGCTGGTTTTAATTTTGCCAGCACTTCGGGCGTGGTATCGGCACGCACACCTTCATCGGTATCAACAGTATAAGTTTTTGTTTTGCGCTTGCCGTTTTCATCTATATAAATCTGTTCAACTCCAATTGGCAAAATGCCGTTTTTAAAAAAACCGTTTTCTATTGCTGCGGCAGCTTTTTTATGAGATTGGGCAGCAAACTCATCCTGATCGTTCCGGCTAATTTTATATTCTTTAGCAACCGCTTCAGCAGTTAATCCCATGCTTAAATAATAATCCGGTTCTTCACTCGCAATGGAATACGATGGTACCGTTTTCCATCCTGCGGTTGGCACTAAGCTCATGCTTTCGGTGCCGCCGGCAATAATGCAATCTGCCATACCTGTACGAATTTTTGCAGTTGCCATGGCAATGGCTTCCAGGCCGCTTGCGCAGTACCGGTTAATAGTAATGCCCGGCACTTCAACGCCCAATGCTTTAGCCGCAATAATGCGCCCGAATTGCAAGCCTTGCTCGGCTTCGGGAACGGCGTTGCCAACAATTACATCATCTACACGTTTGGCATCTAACTGCGGAATAGTGGCAACCAAAGCTTTAATAACTTCTACCGCTAAATCATCAGGACGATAAAAACGAAAGCCGCCCCGCTTTGATTTGGTAACTGCCGTGCGAAAACCGGCTACGATATATGCTTCCTGCATGATGTTTGTTTTTATTGCATTTTCAAGCAACAAATTTAAACATTCTTCTGTTGCTGTTGTCATAAGCCTGTGCGTCTGTCAAGCGGATATAAAAAGTAGTTTTTGCATTCCCTCTTTCTTGTTGCTACAAACGCTTTGTATTTGTGCTGCCACTATCTTTGAAACACATTTGTTTTTACTTATGAAATACATCTCTTGTTTGTGCGCTTTGTTCATTTCTTTTTTTTCATTTTCTCAAAAAGATATTGCTTCTAAATACGCTGAAATCATCACTCCATCCGAATTAAAAAAAAAGCTAACCGTTATTGCAAGCGCTGATATGGAAGGGCGCGAAACCGCAATGCCCGGACAAAAAAAAGCGGCGGCTTATATTGAATCGTATTTTAAAAAGATTGGCTTGCAACCGGCTGCCGGAAGCGGCTACCAGCTTCAGTTTCCGGTGTACCGGGATAGTGTTGAAAGCGCTGTGCTAAACATTAATGGAAATGGTTTGCAAATGAATAAGGATTTTGTTTTGCAAACTTCTTCATTTGCAAGCGGCAACTGGCGTGCAAACGACGTTGTGTTTGCTTCTTATGGCTTATCAGATACAGTAAATAATAACTTTGATGGATTGGATGTAAAAAACAAATGGGTAATGGTGATTGACGGCACGCCAGCCGATATGGATAACACGCCCGAAGCCTCTTCTCATCCTAATTATCATGCTAACCGTATAAAGCCATACACTATAAAAAGTAAAGGTGTGAAAGGCTTGCTTATTGTAGCAAAAGCGTTACCTGTTGGTGCAGAAGCTGCTTTACGAGGCGCCATGTATGTTGATAAAAATGGCAATACAATTCCGGTTATTTATGTAACAACGTCAATTGCATCAGGTATATTAAAACAACCGCTTGATAGCTTTACAAAACTAAAAACGGTTGTGCGCGGCATTTATCCGGCAACGCTTTCTTTTACTGAACAAAAAACAACCATCAACCTGCAAAGCAGCGATGTAATTGGCGTGCTGCCCGGCACCGATAAAAAAGATGAGTATGTTTTTGTAACAGGTCATTACGACCATTTGGGAAAGCGAGGCAATGTAATTTATTATGGTGCCGATGATGATGGCTCCGGCACTACCAGCGTATTGCAGATAGCCACTGCATTTGCCGATGCAAAAAAAGGAGGAAACGGTCCGCGCAGAACATTGGTGTTTATGACCGTTTCGGGTGAAGAAAAAGGTTTGTGGGGAAGCGACTATTATACATCTCATCCGCAATTTCTGTTGGCTAAAACCGATGTTGATTTAAACATTGATATGGTAGGAAGAATTGATCCAGGTTACAAAGGCGATTCATTGAACTATGTTTATACCATTGGTGAAGATAAATTAAGCAGCGACCTGTTGCCCATCAGCGACAGCATCAATAAAAAATATATGAACATGCAGTTAGACCGTCGCTTTAATGATCCGAATGATCCTAACGGATTTTATTACCGAAGCGATCATTACAACTTTGCTAAAAATGGTGTGCCGGTTATTTTTTATTTCAATGGTGTTCATGCCGATTATCATCAGCCAACTGATACAGTTGATAAAATTAATTTCGATTTGATGGCAAAACGCGACAAGCTTGTTTTTTATACTGCATGGGCAATGGCGAATAGAGAGGAAATGATAAAGCGCGATATTCCGCTGAAATAATTTGCATCATCTTTGTTACAAATGAAGAATACCAATTGAAATCCATTCTTATTATATTATTGCTACTGCTTTCTTATCCGATATTAAGAGCGCAAACCTGTTCCGGATCTGTTGGCGACCCTATTGTAAATATTACTTTTGGTTCGGGTGCAACCATTGGTCCGCCGCTTCCCGCCGGCACCACTTCTAACCTTATTTATGTGCAGTATGATTGTCCTAATGATGGTCAGTACACTATTACTAACCATACTTCCAATTGCTTCAATAATTCATGGTATCCGCTTACTGATCATACCGGAGATTCAGCCGGTTATTTTATGTTGATTAACGCTTCTTTTGCTCCCAGCGTTTTTTATCTTCAAACTATTAATGGATTGTGCACTGGTACCACTTATCAATTTGCTGCATGGATTGCAAACATGTGCAACTTTTTAAACAGCATAAGACCTAACATTACATTTAGTGTTGAAAAAACCGATGGCACTGTGTTAAGCAGTTATAATACCGGCGATATTCCTGTAGGTGCAAATAGCGCGGTATGGACTCAATACAAGTTTAATTTTACAATGCCCGTAGGCGTTTCTACCGTTGTGTTACGAATGATAAATAACGCTCCCGGCGGTAACGGGAACGACATTGCTTTGGATGATATTACTTTTCGTCCTATTGGTCCTGCTATAGCTGTTTCTTCACCCGATTTTACGGTTGATAGCTTAATGATATGCACAAAGGATACTCATAACATTACTTTTCATTCTACTGTTGAAAATTGCTATGCTGCAACCGGTTATCAATGGCAGGTAAGCATGGATAGAGGTAGTACATGGACAGATATTACAGGTGCTATCAGCCCCGATTTTATTCGAACACCTACTAACTCCGGGGTTTATCAATACCGGCTTACAGTGGCGGAACAAAATAACATCAGTTCGGCAATATGCCGCGTTACTTCTAAGAAGTTTACAATTGTTGTGTATGGTGAAAATGTGCGAACCATCAACATTTCAAAACCAGATGGGGTTGTTTGCCAAAACCAGCCTGTTACATTTACTGCCTCTACTACTTATGCAGGTGCCAATCCTTCTTTTCAATGGATGGTAAATAACCAGCCTGCCAGCGAAGTTGGTGACTCTACCTTTACTACCAGCAGCTTAGCGAATGGCGATAAAGTGGATTGTTATTTTGTTAGTTCTCTTTCCTGCAACGCGCCGCTCACTTCCAACAGCATTCCGGTAAATGTTCTTACCCAAGCGCACACTTCATTGAATTATGCAATTTGCGAAGGCGAAAGTTATGAAGGCTACACCGCTTCCGGTATTTACAACAATTCTTTTCCTGGCAGCAATGGCTGCGATAGCATCAGTACGCTAAACCTCATTGTTTACCCTAAAGAACACACAACTTTAGATACAAGCATTTGCTACGGCACCAGTTATTTAGGATTGAATAATGAAGGCGCTTACGACTACAGTTATCAATCTATTCATAGCTGCGATTCGGTTCACACCATCCTTCTTCATGTGCTGCCCGATTACAATGCAAAACCTTATTTAGATACCATTTTGTGCGCCGGCGATTCTATTATTTATTCTCCCGGCGTGTTTGATAGTTATCAGTGGCAGGATGCCTCAACCAACAGTAATTATACCATTACACACGGCGGAAGTTATCGTGTTACATTCACTAACAAATGCGGCACAGCAACAAGAAACATAACCGTTAATGAAAAGGTTTGCATAGTGAATTTTCCAACCGCATTTACACCTAATGGCGATGGCAGAAATGATATTTTCAGAGTTGTGAATGCCTACGATGTAAGCACGTTTCATCTTATCATATATAATCGCTGGGGGCAAAAAGTATTCGAATCATCCGATCCGCAAAAAGGCTGGAATGGAACCATCAACGGAAGGCAAGCCGATACTGGTGTTTATCTTTGGTTTTGCAATTATACCAGTAGAGATAAATCGGGTAACAGCAACTTGAAAGGAACGGTGGTATTGTTGAAGTAAATTGCAAAAGAACAAGGTTTTAAAGTCAGTACTCTATTTAGCTTTTACAACACTATTCAAGTAAAAAAACCACTATGCACCTTCCTGTTATAACTTTTTATACTTATACAAATTGCCATACCAGGCAGAACCGATAATTGTATTATCCTGAACAATCTCACCGGCGCTATCCGTTTGCTGGCTCCTTTTTTTAATTATTTCATGACCATTTTTTGGTGGGGCGGAGCCTGTCATATTAAAAGTATTACCCTTGAATATTTGATGATAACCATATATCATACATACATCATCTGTACCCAAATGATTGGCTGTAATAATAGTGTTGTTAACAAAATTTACCCCTCTAACTCTGGTTGTAGTTAAATCTAATACCCTGTGAGTTTGCCCTATAAAAGTATTGTTACTGATGTAATAAAAAGAAGGTATATCACAGAAGCCTTGAAAACAATTTCGGTCATAAACTGTATCGTTACCCGGAGCCTTGGCTGCTATTAAAATACCGTTTAATTCCGCAGGTGAATTTGAGGTAGGATTGGCAGGATTAACCTGACATAAATTATTTGTAAAGATGTTGTTGAAGCCGTACAAATTTACGTTCCACGTACGTGGAGAAGAAGAGCTATAAGCTGCTTTTTGTGGTCCCTGTGCAGTATCTTTCCATCTAACTATGTAACATTTATTATAGGATATGGTACCACTTTCAGCTTCTAACTCCAAGTTACCAGCATCAGCATTGTGGCATTCATTATTAATCACCCGTAACCCTTTACCACCTGTAGAAATGTTATAGGCTCCCCTGGTAGTAGCCCACCATAAAAAGTTATCGTGTATATACATGCCGTTGTTGTAATAATTGCCGTTTATTTCAATATTCATATTACACCATTTGATAAAGCAATTTTTTATTTCAATGTGTCCATTCATTGAATCATGCGACATAGCTTTGGCAAGCCCATAACCAAAGATGCCATCGCCTCCCATGTTTATACAATAGAAACCAACTATAGTAAGTTTCCTGTTTGCAGTTAAAGTATTAATACCATTACATTGATAATTTGTACCATAGTCACCAAAGTCCATGTGTGGCTTTGCAGGATTGTAAATGTTAATAGCTGTATCGTTTTTTATAAGCGTATTATCAAGATAAAAGGTACTATCTGTATCTGTAGCATTCGCTAGCATATACGCAGCGCTTGCCCATGTATTTTTTACATAGCAACCAATAATTTTATTATTATAACACTTGCGCGGAGCCGCTTTAAATTGAATGAATGCATTGATGAACGAAGCAAAATGATTGGTGTAATGAGCATTTAAAAACTCAATATTGCTATGGGCTATACTTTCAAATACATTGCCCTTCATTGCGCTGGTTGAAAAAACCAATGCTGCGGGACTGAACTCAAAAATAATATTATCTGGCAGATATACTGTTGAATCAAGTTTAAGGCGGCAGTTAGCCGGGAAATAGAGATGCAGCAACGAATCGTGGCGTTGATTATGATTATAATTGATAATGGCTTGCAGCAATGCGGCATCGCCATGTACACTGTCTCCATTAAGATTTTTCAAGCTACTATTTAACGTTGCCATACCATTCATTACGTTCAATTTATTTTCCGTGTCACCAACCTGCGCCTGTGCATATATTGCCATGAACAGAAACAAAAAAATAAGTCTGCTTTTCATCATTATTGTAGTAAGATATATTACTTTTTGCATAAATTTTACTGCCTTTTATTTTACTTCCTCTTAATAAAACCCGAAGTTTATTTTTGCGGTCGCAACATCGTTTCATGCACCAGAATAAAATCATCATCATTACTGCGCCATCGGGTGCAGGTAAAACATCCATCACTCGTTTTTTATTAAACAAATATCGGGCATTCGCATTTTCCATTTCGGCAACTACACGTAGCTCTCGAAATAACGAGCAACATGGCAGAGATTATTATTTTATCAGTGTTAATGAATTTCAGCAACACATCCGGCAAAACGATTTTGTAGAATGGGAGATGGTGTACGAAGGTAAATATTACGGCACATTAAAAAGCGAAACAAAACGTATTTGGAACGAAAACAAAACCCCGTTGCTGGATATTGATGTGCATGGCGCAATTCATGTGCAGCAACAGCTTCCGGCTACTTCATTGTCTGTTTTTATTCAGCCGCCATCGGTTGATGTGTTACGAAAGCGTTTGCAAAACCGAGGTACGGAAACAGAAGAAAGCATTGCCACACGGCTTGGCAAAGCGGCTTATGAATTGTCGTTTACTCATGCGTTTGATGTTGTAATTGTAAACGATAATTTTGAAGCTGCATGTAAAGAAACAGAGAGCGCAATACAACAATTTTTAGGCGATGCTTTGCGATAAAGTTCTAAATTTTTATCTTGACAAACGACCATCTTTCAATAAAAGAATTTTTAGATAGCAAAGTAGTTCAGTACAATCAGCCATCTTTCATTGCTTACGATCCGGTTTCTATCCCGCATCTTTTTTCTAAACAACAAGATATTGAAATTGCTGCTTTTTTTGCCGCCATTTTTGCATGGGGAAACCGAACTACCATCATCAATAAATCGCGTGAGTTAATGAAAATGATGAATGATGAGCCGCACGATTTTATTTTACATCATACGGCTGCCGATTTACAATTTCTTCTGCGCTTTAAACATCGTACGTTTAACGCAACCGATCTGTTGTATTTCATTCAGTTTTTACATCATCATTATAAAAGGCATAACAGCTTAGAAGCCGCATTCACACTGCATTTGAGTAGCGAAAAAGAAAATACGATTGAACAGGCTTTGATTCAATTTCATTATTATTTTTTTTCATTGGAAGATGCGCCGCCGCGAACCAAAAAACATGTAGCTACGCCCGAAAAAAAATCGAACTGCAAACGGCTGAATATGTTTTTGAGATGGATGGTAAGAAAAGACAATTGCGGAGTTGATTTTGGCATTTGGAAAGGCTTACAACCATCGCAATTAATTTGCCCTGTTGATGTGCATGTAGCGCGTGTTGCCAAGCGCTTCAATTTATTGCAGCAAAAACAAACCAATTGGAACGCTGCCGTTGAACTCACACAATACCTGCGCACTTTAGACGCCGATGATCCGGTAAAATATGATTTCGCTTTGTTTGGTTTGGGTGTGATTGAAAAATATTGATGAGCAGAAACAAGTAACAAGAAGCGAGAATTAAAATAAAAGAAACAAGTTTTTAAGAACCAAAAAATAAATAACCGCAACTATAATCAACAAGTATTTATTCGGGTGAAATGGATGATGTCTCATCGCTATTTTTTATTTGCTTAAGCACTTGTTGTACCAATGCCGCCTCGTATCCTTTTTGCAACAAATAGCTGGTTGCTTTTGCCTGTTTGGTTATATAATGCTCGCCTTTTAATTGCTGCCATTTACTTTCTGCCAGTTGTTGAAGCGCGTGGTTATAATCCGCATCCGGTATAGCTTTCAGAGCTTTATTAATATTATAAGAGCTAACTCCTTTTTGCCGTAATTCATATACAATTTTTATCTTCCCCCAGTGCTTCATCCTAAACTTGCCACCTGCAAATTGTTCGGCAAAACGTTCCTCATTCAGGTAATCTTCTTCAATTGCTTTCGATAACAATTCTTCCACTTCATTTTTATACAAACCAAAGCCGTACAGCTTTTGTTTTACTTCACTATGGCTGCGTTCCTGGTAGGCGCAATAGTATTTTATTTTTTGCCAGCCCTGCTCTTTGGTAAAGCGTTTTGTAATCATTATAAATTATAACTCTTTAAAGATACTTGATTAGCCGGTTTTTGTCTTCTTATCAAAGCAAAGTTTAACAACCTTCCTTTCTTTATTTTTACTTCATGTTGCTGCAACAATTTAAAGACAATTGGAAGAAGCGTTTCTCTCATCTATCAACCAACAACTGTTATCTGTTAATAGCTGTGAGTGGAGGGATAGACAGTGTTGTGTTAACCCATCTCGTACACCAATCCGGTTTTTCTTTTTCCATTGCACATTGCAATTTTACACTGCGTGGAGAAGAAAGCAACCGCGATGAAGCGTTTGTAACACAGCTGGCAAAGCAATACAACAGAACGTTTTTTGTTAAGCGATTCAATACAAAAATAGATGCAAAAACAAATAAGATTTCGATACAGGAAGCAGCGCGAAAGCTGCGCTATGATTGGTTTGCAGAGTTAATTAACAATGAACTATCAAACGCCAATCATCAATCATCAGCCATCAACTTAATAGCTACCGCACATCATGCGAGCGACAATATTGAAACTTTATTAATAAATTTTTTTCGCGGTACAGGCATTAGCGGTTTGCATGGTATTCTGCCTCGTCAAAACAACATCATCCGTCCATTGCTGTTTGCAAAAAAGGAAGACATTGAAAAGTATGCAAAAGAAAACCATCTGCAGTGGGTGGAAGATTCATCAAACGCATTGGATAACTACACGCGTAACTTTTTCAGGCATCAGTTATTACCATTATCAAAACAGGCATTTACCAATGCTGAAGATAATTTACTGCAAAACATTCAGCGCTTTTCAGAAGCGGAATTGTTATACCAGCAAGCGATAGCATTACATAAAAAAAAGCTGCTGGAAATAAAAGGAAATGAAGTGCACGTTCCCGTAAAAAAGTTACAAAAAGCAGAGCCTTTGGCCACCATTATTTGGGAAATTATAAAAGTGTATCATTTTACTTCGCCACAAGTAAACGACATACAAAATTTACTTGCAGCAGACAACGGGAAATACGTAGCATCGCCCACGCATCGCATTATTAAAAACCGCGCCTGGCTAATAATTGCGCCTTTGCAAACCGAAGAAGCGCAACACATTTTGATTGAAAAAAAAGATAAGAATATTATTTATGAAGCAGTAACTATCCAATTAAGTCAACTATCCGTTATCAGTTATCAGCCATCAACTAACAAAGCCATTGCTATGCTGGATGCAAAAGAAATTCTGTACCCGTTGTTCCTTCGAAAATGGAAACAGGGCGATTATTTTTACCCGCTTGGAATGAATAAAAAAAAGAAATTAAGCAAGTTTTTTATTGATAGCAAATTATCGAAAACAGAAAAAGAAAACGTTTGGGTTTTGGAGATGAATAAAAAAATAATTTGGGTAATTGGTTATCGTATTGACGACCGTTTTAAAATAACAAACAACACAAAAGAAGTGTTGCTTGTTGAGATTAAGTAAACACAGTAGAAGGCTTTCTGTTATCGTACAAACAACAAAAACTGTTGTTTTTGCAACAGCTTTTAATATAGCGCAGTGCCTTTTTTTATGAGGCTTCAGCAGATACACGCAACTTAACAACAGGCATTGACAGAGTTGCTCTTTGGTGTTTGGATGGCTTCATTATTTTCAGCTTTTCAGCAATATTTGCAAACAGCAATTGCCATTTGTGTTTGGTTACAATCACTTTACCGGCGGCTGTATAACTATACCCGTAAAACGATGCTTCATGGCATTCAACTGCATAGTAAAACGTTTTTTCTTTAAAATAAAGAAGATTGTTTTTGTACTTGCTAATAGTAAGCAACTCTGTAAAAGGTTGCATAATTTCTGTTGAATACTGAACATACACTTTTGCGTCTGGTGTAAAAAACATAACAAACAGTTTTAGATCAATGATATTAGATTCCTAACCAGTGCAATCTTTAGCTTTTCTTTTTTCAATTAATAGTGCTTTCTAAAGCAAAGCAAGCTTGTTAGATCCTCTTTTGTAAAATTACAAATCGTAACGATTTCTAAAATTAATTTTTTTTAATCGGGATTAAAAATAAATGAAGAAAACAAACACAACGTTTTTATTTTGAAATCATCACACAAACGGTGATCCACAGTTTGATAAAGTGCAGTAAAAACAAAGCCTGTAACTGTGGGCTTTGTTTTTACTGCACTTTTATTGAAAGAAAGCAGGCTTTTAAAATGCGTTTTCTTCACCTTTAACAACGTTGGCAACCGTCATAAAAACAATGCGGATATCTAACAGCAAACTCCAATTTTCCAGATACCACAAATCGTGCTCAACGCGCTTTTGCATTTGCCACACATTGTACGTTTCGCCACGGTAACCGTTCACCTGCGCCCAGCCTGTAATGCCGGGTTTTAAAAATTGCCTTACCATGTATTCTTCAATCAGATTAGAGTATTCTTCGGTGTGCTTCAGCATGTGCGGGCGCGGACCAACAATACTCATATCGCCTTTTAAAACATTAATGAATTGTGGAAATTCATCTAAGCTGGTGCGGCGTAAAAACTTACCAATTTTTGTTATTCTGTTATCGTCTCGTGTGGCTTGTTTTGTATTTGCAGTATCGCTCATGCGCATACTACGAAATTTTAAACACATAAAATTTTTGTTGTTTTTGCCACTGCGGGATTGTGCAAAAAATATGGGTCCTTTCGATTCTAACTTTATTAATAGGCCGATGATAGGGATGAGCCAGGAAAAAATAAAAATGGTAACCAATAGCGAAACAATAACATCAAATGTTCGTTTTTTTATAATGTTGTTGATGTCTTCCAACGGTTCGTGCCGCAACGACATTACAGGAAAGCCTTCTACATAATCAACATACATTTTTTTATTGATAAAAAAGCCCAGATCGGGCACAATTTTAAAACGTATGCAGTTCTGATCGGCATCACGCATTAAAGCATAGATATCTTTGTTATGTTCAGGTGCGATAGTTGAGTAAATTTCGTTGATTTTATATTTTTTGCAAACCTCCATTGTATCGGCAACGCCGCTTAAAATAGGATATCCTGATAGCTCATCAATATTTTCTTCATTCTCGCAAAAGCCTATAATCTCTTTATTGGCTTCATCTTTTTCAAGATAATCAACCAGTTTTTTCGAAAGAGAATTGTAGCCAACAATTACTACTTTGCTCATAAAGCCTTCTCGTTTTTTTACGTACCGATGAACTAACGAAAACACAAAGCGGTTAATGAGCAGAGCAATAAAAATAACAATAAGAATAACGGAAATAAAAGCTCTTGACAGCACCACCAACCGAAAGAAAAAAAGATAGGCAATGGTGATGAGAAGAAAGTAAATGAAGGTTTGAATGTAGGATCTTACATACTGGTCGAACGAGTTTACGAATTTATCCTGGTAAATGTTTTCGATCAAAATAATGCTTAACCACGCGATGCCAAGAAACAGCCCGAAAAAATCATACTCTTTACCGGTTTGAATGAGGTGCTGCGATTCAAAAATAAAACGGGCTGCAAAAAAAACCAGGTTGATGGTTATAAAATCAATGATAGCCAGCGTAAATTGCAGCGACCTTAAAAATCGTATGTTCATAAGCAAGGTTTTTATTAATTAAAACCTGTATAGTCTTCAATTGGATGTTGCAGTAAAGAAACGCGGTAATTGAGATATTGTTTTATTAATAACCAGATAAATATAGTATTTGTTACAGCATACCTTTTAAATAAGCGGCGAGGCTCCTGGCTTAAGCGGTAAGCCCATTCCAAACCGGCGTTCTGCATCCAACGCGGCGCCCGTTTTTGTTCTCCTATCATCACCGGCAAAGCGCCGCCAATGCCAACCATTGTAGCGTGTATTCTGCCTTTCATTGAAGCCATCCATTTTTCCTGTTTAGGGCAACCCATCGCTACAAACACCAAACCTGCACCTGATTGGTTAATTTGTTCAATAATACCCCTTTCTTCCTGCGTTGTAAGCGTACGAAACGGCGGACTGAATGTGCCTGCAATTTTTAAATCGGGGCAATTTTGTTTGGCATAAATTCGGGTGTGCAGTAGCATTTCTTCTGTACCGCCTAAAAAATAAACCTGCACTCCGTTTTTGCGTGCACCATCCAAAAGGCTTGGCAGTAAATCCATACCGGCTACTCTATCCTGCACCTGGTGGTGCAACAACTTTAAACCCCAGGTAATGGGTTTGCCATCCGGCGTAATAACATCTGCTTTGTTTACAGCATCTGCAAAATCTTTATGCCTGTAAGCTTCTACCAGCATGTGTACATTTGCCACGCAGGTGTAAGAACTGGTTTTTGTTTTTGCCAGAGATAGAATGTTATCCGTAATGTCTTTATAAGAGCCGGTACTAATAGACAAGCTCAACAGGTTTAGTTTTTCCATGGTTCACAACAGATTTATAAACAGAAATCAGTTTGTCAAAATTTTTTTTCGATGTGTAATTGTCAATGTACGATTGCCTTGCATTTGTATAAAACTTGTTTTTACTCAATTGTGACAGCCCTTGCCAATGGTTTAGTTTTTCTATCAAATCATTTTCATCGCCGGGTACAAAATGTAAGCCGTTATAATCATTTGTAATCATGGTTTGCATAGCACCCATGCCAGATGTAATAACGGCTGTTCCACAAGCCAACGCCTCAATAATGGTAAGTGGGTTACCTTCGTACCATATAGACGAGAAAATAAACGCCGTGCAAACTTTTAACTCTTTTAGTATTTCGGTTTTATTTTTAAATCCTAAATAAATAATGTTTTTGTAGTTTTTTGAATACTCTTCAGTCAAGCTTCGTAAGGGTCCGTCTCCAATAATTTTCAAACAATGCCCACTGCGCACAAATGCATTCAATAGCATCTGCAAGCCTTTTTCCTTAGAAAGTCTTCCAGTAAATAAAAAATGCGTTTGCCGTTTGTATTCGTCTGACGGTACATCTTCAATAAAGTTTGGTTTTACTTCTATTTTTTCTTTACTAATTAATCCGGATAATTGAAAAATACTTTTTGCATGTTCGGTAAGAACAATGTAAACATCAATGCTTTTCCAGGTTCCGATTAGTTTATGAATCCAAACGATAGAAGCCAGCCAGAATGTTTGTAAATATGAATGGCGGTATGCGCGGGTGCGCACCGCCTCCCACGGAAAGGAATGAGTAAGATATTCTGTTGAGATAATATTATTATGAAGCAACGTTCCTGAAGGGCACAATAACCTAAAGTTATGAAGCGTGTGAACAACAGGTATTCCTCTCTTTTTTACAGCGCGAATAATAGACGGCGAAGCACCGAAATGCCAGTTGTGAAGATGAACAACATCAGGCTTTACAGCATCCAGCCACCGGCTGATGCGCTGATAAGAAAAAGGGTTGTAAAACGCTGTCATAAACTGTGTAAACTGATGCAGCTTGTTGGAGGCATTTTTAAAATACAACACTTCAACAGCTACATTATTCATTTTTAATAATTGATGTTCCTGCTCCACCATTACATCTTCACCACCTTTTAATAAATATGCAGTGTGCACAATGCCTATTTTCATCACATTATATTTATGTAAAAAATGTTTATAACAGCAGGCTAACAAAACTGTTCTGCAATTCAAATAACCAGGTGAAATGTAACTATTAAATACGGATTTTCATGCAATAGGGTTTTCAAACTCACACATCGAAATAGTTATTGGTTTTACGAGACAGCATGTAAACACTGAGGGTTATCAACTATTAAGCCATAAAGGCAAAGGCAATTCAGGTAAGCGTTTGAAGATTTAATAATACATTTTCTGTAATTCAATAAAAGGAAATTATTACAACGTTAATTTATAATAAAGAAAATACATAAGCTTTTCGTTTTTACTTTTTTAGAATCTAATGGTTACTAACAAGGAGTACATTTACTGCAACAAACAGTACAATCAGTAAAAAGTCGATATTGAAATTTCTTAACATGATTAAAAGAAAACTAATACAAACTAATTAGTTATAAAAAATGAAGTAAATAATAACTAAAACAAAGAGGAGATATTTTTTTCACACTAAAAATTTATTATCATGTACACACGCCAAACAATTTTATTTTTTATATAACCTCTGCTTCGGTTTTCAGTTTATATATTTTCCTGCTGCCACAGTTTTGCACAACCTTTAATGCCCAATTTATTATTAGCTATCGAAGTATTGTTATCTAACGTAAATGTAAGCTTGGCTGCGTTGCCGCCACTGATATACAATTCATCATAATTCACCAATGTTTTTAAATTTTGAATTACTTTTTTCACTCGCTCGTTCCATTTTTCTTTTCCCACATCTTCCAACGCTTTTTCGCCAACATAGTGGTCGTACGTTTTTGATTTGGTAATGGGGTGCTGACCAATTTCTAAGTGCGGCAATAACTGACCGTTGTTCAGCAATGCTGTGCCAAAGCCGGTACCCAATGTTATTACCAGCTCAAGCCCTTTGCCACTTACTATTCCCAGGCCTTGCATATCGGCATCATTCACCACTTTAGCAGGTTTGCCCAGCTTCGATGAAAGCAATCCCTGCAGGTTGGTATTGCGCCAGGCATCGGTGCCTAAATTGGGTGCCGTAAAAACAATTCCATTTCTTACATAACCGGGAAAGCCTGCCGAAACATGCGTATAACCCGGAAACATATTGGCAAGCTGTTGAATGGCGTTTAAAATAGCATCGGGTGTAGCAGGGATGGGCGTTGGCAGCTTTTTATAATCAGCCGTCATCTCTCCTTCAACATTTAGTAAAGTTGCTTTTACGTGAGAGCCGCCGATATCAATGGCTAAGATAGAACGCTGTTCAACCAAGGCTTTTTCATTCTTCATGCAAGTAAGTGCTTTATAAAAACGTTAGTAAATAATATCAGTAAAATGCAACAAAAATAAAAGAACCGCTGTTTGTGAGGTTCTTTTATTTTTTTTATTAAGAGATAGAATCCAGCGAGGTGATGTCTTTTTCATCCAGCACAATATTTATTGCGTTAAAATTTTCTTCCAAATGCTTTACGCTTGATGTGCCGGGAATGAGCAGTATGTTGGGTGAGTGATACAGCAGCCAGCTTAATGCAATTTGATGTGATGTGACGTTGTGTTTTTTTGCAATTTTTTCCAACAGTTCTGTTGCTTTTAAATTACCGCCGCCAATTGGATACCAGGGAATAAATGCAACATCGTTTTGCGCGCAATATTCAAGTACCGGTTCCCATTTACGGTTATCAACACTATACATGTTTTGTACTGAAGCAACGCTTATGTATTCCCCGGCTTTTTGAATGTCTTCCACGCTCACTTCCGATAAGCCAATGTGCTTTACCAAACCCTCTTCCTGAATACTTTGCAGAAATTCAAAAATTTTTTCAACCGGAACTTTCGGGTCAATGCGATGGAGTTGATACAAATCAATTTGCGCCAGTTTCAAACGCTCCAGACTTCCGTGCAAAGCTTTGCGTAAATGATCGGGATGACCATTTACAGGCCATTGGTTTGGTCCCGTTCTTTCCAAACCGCCTTTGGTTGCAATTACCACTCCTTCCGGATAAGGATGCAATGCTTCGGCTATCAGCTGTTCCGAAACATAAGGTCCATAACTATCGGCGGTATCAATAAAGTTGACGCCCAATTCTATGGCGCGTTTTAATACTTTGATAGCTTCGTTATGGTTTTTTGGCGGTCCCCAAATGCCGTCGCCGGTAATGCGCATGGCACCGTAACCCATGCGGTTAACGGTAAGTTCACCGGCAATACTAAAAGTTGGTTCAACAGATTCGGTTTGTGTTGTCATAAATTATAAATTAATCTTTTTATTTTTTAATACCTGCCTAAAGCAACTAACGGTATGCCAGTAAAAGCAGCGAGCTATGAGCTGCAAGTGGTTAGTCGTTAGCAGCGAGCTACGAGTTAAGAGCTGCTAGCTATTAGCGATAAGCATTAGATATGTTTTCCACTTTGTTTTTTTTACTTGCGGCTCTTAGCTCACGGCTCAAAGCTCATAGCTTACTCCTCACGTTGTTTTATATCCTTTCCATCCATACCACGCTACTACCAAAAAACAAAACAAAGGAATGATGTAAGCGTGTGCCGTAACCGGCGTTGCCAGCAAGCCCATAAAATAGGGCATGAATGCACCACCGGCAATTGCCATCACCAAAAAGGATGAGCCCCGTTTTGTGTGATGACCTAAATCTTTTACACCCAAAGCAAAAATGGTTGGAAACATAATTGACTCAAAAAAGAAGACCGTCATTAGCGAATAAATAGAAAGCCTGCTGTGTGCAAATACTACAACAGCGCATAAAAAAAAGTTAATGACAGCATACACAAACAACAACTTATTCGGTGCGAACTTTTTCATTAAAGCCGATCCTGTAAACCTACCAATAGTAAACAGCAACAGGCTTGTACTAAGCAAGTTGGCAGCTTGCTGATCGCTAACCGAATGGTCGGCTTCTGTGCAATAATTAATAAACAAAGCGGCAATGCCAACCTGCGCTGCCACATAAAAAAATTGTGCAACCACAGCACCAACAAAATGCTTGTGCGCTGCTAACGGTTTTACGTCTTGCTCAACGTTTGAAACCAATGTGCTTTCTTTAATTTCGGGGAGATAGGTACGACTAAATAAAACTGTAAACAAAGCCACTACAACACCAATTACCACATACACAAGCTGAACATTATTGGAGGAAGAAGCGGTTTTGTTTTCTGCAAAAAAAAGATAGCCGCCAACCAGCGGACCGAGGAATGCACCGATGCCATTAAAACTTTGTGATAAATTAAGCCGGAACTCCGATGATTCGGGCTTGCCTAACACCGCAGAATACGGATTGGCTGCGGTTTCGAGAAAGGTAAGCCCGGAAGCAAGCACCAAAAAAGCACACAGAAAACAATTGAATTTTACATCGTTCGTAACATTAATAGAAGCAAAAGCATAAAATAAAAAAGCACCGGCGGCAAAAAGTATCAAACCCAAAATAATTCCTCTTTTATAACCCCATCGGCTCATAAACAAACCGGCTGGCAATGCCATTAAAAAATAAGCACCAAAATAAGCTGCCTGCAACAAAGTTGACCGGGCTTTTGATACGCCCATAGTCGATTGAAAATGACGGTTTAAAACATCTAACAAACCATAGGAAAATCCCCATAAAAAAAACAAACAGGTAACTAAAATAAAAGGGAAGAAATAGTTTTTTGTGTTGCTTTTTTCATCAACTAAAAGGTCGGTTTGTGCGCCGGAGCTTATTGCCATGAGAGAACGGTTTTATATGGTTTGCAATTACTGTAATATTAAACAAAACAAACAGCAATCATTGCCATACAACCGCTTTTGTTTTATTCATATTATTATATTGATGAATTAAAAATACAGGAATACAAATGAAATAAAAAGAAGAAGAGATTTTTACTCAATTACAATCTTTAAAAGATGAGTAGCTATAAAAAAAATGGCATAAAAACAACAATTGTTTATCGTTGATTTTATGCCATGCAATAAAAGTAAAAGCGTTATTTATTCATTCATGCCATGCCGTTGCGCATTGTTGTTTAGCTTATCAAACAGGGTTTCATTTGCATCCGGGTTTACCGCTTCCAGCTTGTCATTCTGTTGTGCGTTTATGCCTTCGTCATGCTTTTTTTCTTCGGGTGTTTGCAGCACATTGTTATCATTCAAATAAATGGGTGTAAACGAATTATCGCCTGCATTATCATCATCGTTTACTTCGTTGTTCATTTCTATTTTTTCAAAAAAATCAGTGCGCTTATTTTTTTGTGAATCATCAGCTGGCTGTGTTTTATTTTGTTCTTGCATACAATTCAATTTTTAATCATCTTGCTAATATAGTGCCAGCCAAAAGCATCATATCAAATCACAAAATTAATTGGTTCTTCAAAATCTTTACTGTCTTTAATTACCATTTGATGTTTATGATACACCACACTATGCGCAGGCACGCTTTGCGTAAGCCATGTGTTACCGCCAATGATGCTGTTGTGCCCGATAATAGTGCTGCCGCCAAGAATGGTGCTGCCTGCATAAATTACCACATTGTCCTGCACCGTTGGGTGGCGCTTGCGTTTAGCATCCTCTTTACGCACGGCAAGTGCGCCCAGTGTTACGCCTTGATAAATTTTTACATTATCGCCAATTACGGCAGTTTCACCAATCACCACGCCGGTGCCATGATCAATAAAAAAAGGGCAGCCAATGGTAGCGCCGGGATTAATGTCGATGCCGGTTTGGCTGTGCGCCCATTCGCTCATCATGCGGGGCAAAATGGGAACTTTTAATTGATATAACGGATGCGCCAACCGATGTACTGTAATAGCCTGAAAACCGGGATAGGAAAGAATCACTTCTTCCAACGAAGAGGAAGCCGGATCGAAGTCAAGAATCAGTTGCGCATCTTTCAGTAACGCATCTTTAATGCTGCACAGTTCGCAAAAATAAGTTTCGATGGTTTCATCATGTTGTGCAACAGTTGTTTTATCAACCAACTGCAACAACTGCTGTAACTGTTGCTGCAAGTTTTCTTTTATGGTTTCATGTTGCTGTATAAAGCTTTCTGCATCCTGCGCAACAGGAAACAGATAGTGTATCAATTCTTCTGCAAACACACTTACCTGCTGTTTGGAAGGCAGCACATTGTGTAAAATAAAACCTGGATACTGCATAGCGCAAAAATAGCTACAAGCAGTTAGCTGCAAGCTACAAGTAAGCCTGATTGAAGAAATAAATGACGTTTTTATGTCATTATAAATAGCGGCTGATGTAAAATGAAACCTGAAGTTCACAGCTCACGGCTTGTAGCTGATAGCTTATATTTATTTTCACACCATGAAGCTATTATTGTGCAGCGTTGGCAAAGCGCATGAGCGTTATGTGAAAGAAGGAGCAGATGATTTTACGGCTCGCATCAATCATTATTTTTCTGCAGAATGGCTGTTGATTCCCTCAGTAAAAAATACAGCTTCGTTATCAATAAATGATTTAAAAAAAGAAGAAGCCAAAGCTATTCTTGCTTCAATACAGGCAGATGATTTTTTGGTTTTGTTAGATGAGCGGGGCAAACTGATTTCTTCGCTTTTATTAGCACAACTCATTCAACAGAAAGCCAACGAAAGTTGCAAACGGATCGTGTTTTTAATTGGTGGCGTTTACGGCGTGGAGGATGTTATTTTTAAACGGGCCAACTACACGCTAAGCCTTTCGGGGCTTACGTTTCCGCACATGCTGGTACGGTTAATTCTTGCCGAACAAATTTATCGTGCCTGTACTATTTTAAGGAATGAAAAATATCATCACATTTAATTTGCTCTTATCTTGCCTCACATGAACCTCACCATCACGCTCGCCATCATTGTCATCACTACGCTCATTTCTATTGGCGGTTTTTACAATGAAAAAATTAAAAGCGATCTTATTTTTTATCCGCCCGCCATCGCCGAACGCAACCAGTGGTATCGCTTCATTACCTGCGGTTTGGTACATGCCAACACACCGCATTTGTTTTTCAATATGTACACACTGTATATGTTTGGTAACTCTGTTGAAAGTGAGTTTACCGACCTCTTTGGCGCAGGTGGAAAATCGCTTTACATTATTATGTATGTAACCGCATTAATAGCTTGTTTGCTGCCCACTTATTTTAAGCATAAACACAATGCGTATTACAGCAGCCTTGGCGCATCAGGAGCCATTTCTGCAGTTGTATTCGCGTTTATGTTTTTAAACCCAGCCGTTAAAATGAGCCTTATTTTTTTACCCATTCCTTTGCCTGCTTTTGTTTTTGGTTTATTATATCTTGTCATTACATCTTACTTGGCGCGGCGCGGTGGTTCGGGCATCAATCATTCGGCGCATTTATGGGGTTCGGTGTATGGTATTTTCTTTTTAATAGTTACGGGTTATACTGTTGCGCATGTAAACTTAATCAGCTATTTTGTAAGGCAGGTAACGGGTTATTTTCATTCGTTATAAACAATCAGGAATGGTGAATGGTGAGTAGTGAATAAGCATACAAAATACATTTTTGGGTTACGGGCTATTGTAACTCCGGTTAAGCATCGTTGCGTCGCACTCTTGTACGCTTTGTTATTAATTTATCTTGCAAGCGAGTGCTATTTTTCACCACATAGAATCATAGAAACAACGAATTACACGCAGAAAATTTATGCGTATCCGCTTTTCCTCATGCCTTCGTGGTTCAATAAAAACAAACGTATTTCTTCAATCCTATATTAGGGTTGCGTTTGTGATGCCGGGTGCATACTTATAATTTTATCAACCACAAAAGGGCTGTAGCCGCGCCAGGGCAAAGCGTGTTTGTATTCTTTGTAATGCAGGTCGTAATAATTGCCGCTGTTGTTCATTAAAGCATTGGCAAGGCTGTCATTGGCAACCGAAAATTCAAATTCATACGATTGTATCGCGCCTACCGTTTGCGAACGGAAGCCGCTTTGTATCAGCTTGCCTTCATAGGTTTTAAATACATTGCCTTTCTTCACCACATAATTCAACTGACCCGATTTTACGCCTTCACCGAACACATACAAATAACTCCACCAAAAAGCAAAAAAGCCAATCACCAGGATAATTAAAATAATGATCGTTACAATTTTTCCAAACGATGATTTGCGGGGCGCAGCACTATTATAAGTAGAAGATGACATTGAGGTTTGATTTGTTGTTTGGCAAAGCTAAGTTATGCAAGCCTAATTTGTAATGGCATAATATTCTATTGAGTAAAGAAAATTAAATTTAGTAAAAACAAAAACTATGAAACCATCCTTATTTAAAAGTTTCGTTGTGGTTGCTCTTTGTGCAGGTCTTTCGGTAACTGCCTGCAAAAGTAAAAACAGCAATGCTGCCAACAGCGATACGGCTTCTACCTACATGGAGCCTAAACAAGACAATGCTACCGTGAAGCCCGACACAGCACCTGTGCAAATTTCGCCTGACGATTCGCTTACTAAAATGGCAAAAGATGCCGTGAAAGATTATCCCGGCGTAACAGCAGCTGTAAACAATGGCGAGGTTACACTAACCGGCAACATCACGCGTGATAAGCTTCCTAAGCTGATGCAATCGGTAAACGCTATGCACCCGAAAAAAGTAAACAATAACCTAACGATAAAATAAAAAACCATGGCATTACAAGACAAATACAAAGAACTGATTGACGCCGCTACTGCTGCGGGCGTTAGCAACCTGCAGGTACGTGAGCAAAACAGTGTATTGTACATTGATGGCACTGCACCCAGCGGCGATGTAAAAGACAATCTTTGGAACATTTATAATAAGATTGACCCCGATTACCGAACCGGCGATCTGGTGTTGAACATTGATGCTTCGGCAGCGGCAGGCAGCAAAGCAACGGTTACCACCGAATCGTCTAATTTAAACATTCGCAAAGGTCCGGGAACCGACCAGCCCATTGTTGGCAAAGCGGCTCATAACGAAGTGGTAACGGTGTTGAGCAACTCCAGTGACCAGTGGAGTTTGATACGCACTGATAAAGGCGAAGAAGGATATGTGTACACACAATATCTTACCAAAGCGTAAGCTGAAAGCTATGAGCTATTAGCTGTGAGCTTTGAGCTTTGAGCTTTGAGCTAAATACATATTGTGATATCGAAGTGAAAATAGCATAGGCTTCATTATTATAAATATTGATAAAAACAAACGGTTGCTGTTGTCGTAAAAAACAATACCAACCGTTTGTTTTTACTCCATTTATTGAAACGATTTTGCTGCCAGCAAACCACCGTCAATTACAATATCAGCACCGTTGATATAACTGCTGTTTTCACCACATAAGAACAAAACCGATTGTGCAATTTCTTCCGGCGTGGCTTGCCGCTTCAATGGTATTTGTTGTAAGATATTTTGATAAGAAACTGCATTGGTATCTGCACCCATTTTGGTATTGGTAAAGCCTGGCGAAACGGTGTTGCAGGTAATGTTCCATTCGCCCCATTCCGCAGCGATTGATTTTGTATAACCTATCAGCGCATGTTTGCTGGCAGCATAAGCTGCTGATAATGCGCCGCCAACTGAACCATAGATAGATGCAATATTAATGACGCGGCCCCAACCGCTTTTCTTCATCAGAGGCAGTAAATATTTGCAAAATAAAAAAGGCGCTTTTGTATTGGTATTAAAAATAGAATCCCACTCTTCTTCAGACAGTTCATCCGTTCTTTTAAAAGGTCCGCCGTAGCCAGCATTGTTGATTAAGATGAGTTTTAAATTGCTGATTTGAGGTTGAATAGATTGCAAAGTTGCTTCAATATTATCACGTTTTGTAACATCGCATTCATGATAAAAACAAGAGCCGCCGGCTGTATTAATTTGAGAAGCAACCTCTTTTAATTTGTCTTTATTTCTTGCCAATAAAATAACTTGTATATCAATGGCCGCAAGTGTAAATGCAATGGCAGTGCCTATTCCGCTACTTGCGCCGGTTATAATGGCTATTGTTTTCATTCGGTTATAAATAAAGTTTGCATTGTGAATACCCCTTTTTTTATTGTTACAAAAACCAACTGTAATCCGACTAAACTTATAATGAGTTTGTATTTATGGTTATTGCGTTACAAAAAATTACCTGAAAGTATATTTTTTAAATGGTTTACTTTTAATCATCCTTCATTTATAAACCATGCAACAAAAAAGCGCAATCATAATTGATGATGAACCGCAAAGCCGAAGCTTTCTTTGCCATACTTTACAGCAACAATGCTCTGATATTTTTGTTGCAGGCGAAGCAGCAACCGTTGTTGAAGGGCTTGCAAAAATAAGCAGCCATCATCCCGATATTGTTTTCTTAGATATTCAAATGCAGGGAGAAACCGGGTTCGATTTGCTAAAGCAGTTACAGCACATTGATTTCGCGCTCATCTTCACTACGGCTTTTGACAATTATGCCATTACGGCTTTCCGGTTTAATGCGATTGATTATTTACTAAAACCCATTATTACCGAAGAATTAATTGAAGCTGTGAATAAAATAAAACAACGAAACTATTCGGGACAACCTGTTATCAAACAACAAGTCAACCAACTATACCAGGATATTAAAACCCCCCAAATGAAGCCCGAAAAAATTGCAGTGCCAACATCAGACGGCTTTGTTTTTATTCCAATTACCAGCATTGTGTACTGCCTTGCCAAAAGCAACTATACGGAGTTTCATTTAAGCGATAACAAAACGGTTTTATCAAGCTATACCTTAAAGCAATACGATGAATTGTTAACACCGCAATCCTTCTTCAGAGTACATCGCTCGTACCTTATCAACCTCAATCATGTAAAAGCGTACAAGCGTGGTGATGGTGGCGAAATTGTAATGAATAACGGCGACATTATTGAACTTTCCCGTACACATAAAGATGAATTTTTGCACCTGCTAAACATACGATGGTGAAAGCCCCGCTTTCTCATATTACAGGCTTGCTTTTCTTTTGCACACTATTGCTGTTTTCTTCTCAAACGCTGTGTGCACAAAGCTTTGGTGTAAAGTTATACAACGTAAATAATGGCTTGCCAGGCACAGAATGTTATAAAACATACCGGGATAACAATGGTTATTTATGGATAGGAACCAGCTCCGGCATCAGCCGTTTCGATGGCAGACAATTTACCAATTACAGTACCACCGACGGCTTGCCTTCACTAACGGTGAGCGCCATATTTCAAGACAGCAAAAACCGACTTTGGATTGGTACCAACGCAGGAATGGCTCAATTTGTAAACAACAAATTTAATTGTTATCCTACCAGTGATGGCTTGCTTGCTTTTTATGTAAATGATTTTATAGAAACAAGCCATCATGATGTATGGGCGCTTACCGATAACGGTATCTATCAATTTGAAAACAACGCCTGGAAAAAAATAATTCTTTATCCGGGTTTGGAAAATCATGTATGCAGGAATGTTGTGGAAAGCAATGGCGATTTGTATATAAATTACGATTCAATCATTGTTTGTAAAACCAAAAGTGGTGAATTGCTGCAACTGTCTGCCGCGCAGGCAAAGGTTCCTTTTTTTCTAAGTTTGGTAAGAAATGACAATACGATTTTTGCTATCGCTTATTCGCAGATTTTCGAAATCCGCAATTACAATTTTGTTCCTCTATACAAAAGGCTTAAGAAACGATCTGCTTGTTTTTTAATTGATTCAAAAAATAGTTTGTGGCTGGCTGAAGATAGTTGTATAAAAATTTCGCTGCCAAACGATTGGCAGCATTTTTACGATTCCATTCCCAACAGGTATGGATTTGTTTTTAGCATGAACGAAGATGCAGATAACAATACCTGGCTTTGCACGCGTGAAGGATTGGTGAAAATAAAAAATATTGCTTTTGCATCTGTCAATCAAATTCCAAATCTGTTTACCGGAACGTACAATATTGTTCCGCTTCCCCACAATGAACTTATTTTTTCACCCAACTCTAATCGTGGCTTTTTTCTTTGGAGTAATAATAAAAGCAAGCCTATTTCTCCTCCTTCTTTGCATGAAAAATATAATTATTACGGAGACATTATTGATGGTTATGCTTTTGATGATAATAAGGCTATTTGGATAGTAACACGCTTTAGAAAGCTTTTTTATTTTGATGGTAAGAGCCTACATGATTTTACGCATTCGTTGCACCTTTCCACCACAGAAAATATTTACGATATTCATTTTTCAAAGCGAAGAAAGCAGCTTTTTATTTGCGCTGATTCTACGTTGTTGTATGGCAGCGATACATCGTTTGCAACGTTTATTCCGCATAATACAGGTGTTCCCATTACCAAACCTACACGCGTTTACGAATTAAAAAACGGCTTGTTGCTTTTATACATCGACAGGCAAGGTGTTTTTTGTATTGATTCGGCAAATAATCTCATTTCATTACAAAAAGAAATCGCTATTGATGGCAACCGGCAGGGCATTTTATCAGATGTTTGTTTTTATGAAGATAAGCAAGCTGATTTTTGGATTGCTGTACCTGGTTTTGGCATATACCAATACCGTTTTACAAAAGATATTATTCCGGTTTTGCAAAATCATTTTACCATAAGCAACGGGCTGCAAAGCAATAAAATTTTCAGTTTGGTAAGCGATAACCAAAATAGGCTTTGGATAGCTTGTAGCACCGGCATAGACATTTTGCAGCAAAACAAAAACAGTACCTGGGAAGTGTTTAATTATGCCAGGGCTGAAGACTTGCTGCTAACTAAATTTGAATTTACCAAACTCATTGCCGATGAAAGCGGCGCTATCTGGCTTTCGTCTCCCAACAAAGTAATCAAACTGAATGTTGCAGCCGTGCAGCTTCATAAGCAATCACCTCATATTCTTATCGAAAAAATATCGCTGTTATTTAAAGAAACGGATTGGAGTAAGTTGTCTGATTCTACGTACAATTATTATCAGCTTCCTTATCATCCCGTGTTACTTTATAATCAAAATTCGTTTGGCATTTCGTTTAATGCGGTTGATGTTTCTTCTACCAATTCTTCACCTGATTATTCTTATCAATTGTTGCCGGTTAATACCGGTTGGAGTATTCCTTCCAAAACGAAATCGGTATCGTTTGCACAACTGCCTGCCGGTGAATACCAGTTTATGGTACGTGCAAAAGAGGGAGCTTCCGGCTGGAGCAAGCCGGCTGTTTTTCAATTCACTATTATGCCACCATTCTGGAACAGATGGTGGTTTCGGCTTATTGTTATTGCACTTGCCGCTTACATTGTTGTTAGTATTTTTATGGCAAGAGTAAAGAAAATAAGGCACGATGCTTTTATAAACAACCAGTTGAAAGAATTGGAAATGAAAGCCCTGAAAGCGCAGATGAACCCGCATTTTATTTTTAATGCGCTCAACTCAATTCAGGCGTTAATTGCAAGCGATAAAAAAAACGAAAGCATACATTACATTGGCTTTTTTTCAAGGCTGTTGCGACAAGTGCTTGAGCATTCCGATAGCAATGTGATCAGTCTTGATAAAGAATTAGAAACAACCGAATTGTACATTCAACTGGAAGCTTTGCGCATGGGCGTGCAGTTGAATTATCAACAAGTAATTCCGGAACATGTAGTAGCTGAATTTGAAAAAATACCCCCTCTTATTTTACAGCCTTTTGTTGAAAATTCGTTATGGCATGGATTGAATAAAAAAGAAGGGCAAAAACAAATCATTATCCGTGCAGAAACAAAAGAGAACTGGCTGGTTTGTGAAATTGAAGACAATGGAATCGGCAGAAAGAAAGCAGAAGAATGGAAAAGCAAATCGGCTTTGTTATACCGATCAAAAGGAATTGACATTACGGTAAAAAGATTGATTGATTTTAATAACGATGCTACCGTTGTTCCCGTGCAATTTTTTGATTTGCGTGATGATAACAACAACCCTTCCGGCACGCGCGTATGCGTTTACATTAAAAGAAAAAGGGGTTAGCTTTTTATCGCTCCGCTAAATAGAAAGCAACATTCATTATCAAAATGGCGCACTTCACTCAATAGCCCCAACCACCCTTTTGCTAATTGCGACTTTTACTTATGGATTTCCTGCTGGCAGTGATGATATTGGTTGCCGCAATCTTAATCGGCTTGTTTAGAGACCCTATTAAACATTGGATATCCCGTAAGAAAAAATAACAACTGCGTGATAAAAATATTAGCCATTTACCTAAAAAATTACTTGAATCAAAACAGTTTATCCTTCACTAAAAAATAAGACCATTATGAAAACAACACATGCTTTTGTACAAAACCAAATCTATTCAAAACCAAAATTGTTCCTAAGCTTTTTATTGCTCCTTATCTTTTTTACGTCCTGTCAAAAGAATATCAATAACCAGCCTGTTGCAAAAGGTTCGCTATCTGAAGATAGAATGGGAAACAAACAATTCGCTTCTTTGCAAAATGACGATGCCACCGTGGCAACAGATTGGTACAATTTGCAACTACGCATGATTCTTCATGCCAACCCTGCCATCTCCAACCTTGCATCCATTCGCCTGTTTGGTTATGCAGGAATTTCTTTGTTCGAAGCAGCACGTTTTGAAATTCAAAATTCAAAAAGCCTAAGCAGCGAACTTTATCAAATGCCTGCTATGCCTTTGCCCCAAAGCGATAAAAAATACTCATGGGTAGTTAGTGCAAACGCAGCACTGGCAAGCATTACGAGAGATATGTTTCCAGGGCTTACCATGGCTAATAAAGCTTCGATAGATTCGTTGGAAAAAGCTTATAATAACAAGCAAACTGCTGTAGTTGGAGCCGATGTAGTCGCTTGTTCGCAAAGTTATGGCGACTCTGTTGCGGCACTTGTATTTAGCTGGGCAAAAACCGATTTGTTTAACCATGCAAACAACCCTTACACGCCGCCCCTTTTTCCGGGCGCCTGGGTTCCCACGCCTCCTGCATTTGCCAAAGCTGCAGCACCTTATGCAGGCAATTGCCGGACTTTTTTGTACAAGCACATGCAAGGCGTAACCATACCGCCTCCGTTTCCTTATTCTACCGATGTGCATTCGGGTTATTATAAAATGGCAGATTACAATTATAAAATATCACAATCGTTAACCACAGATCAAAAGAACATTGCCTTGTTTTGGGATGACGTAGGGGTAGGAATTGGCTACACGCCAACCGGGCATGTTATTTCAATCATCACACAAATACTGCACAACTCAAATGCTTCTCTTGCCACTGCCGAAAAAGCGTATGTAAAAGCAGGAATGGCAATGTGGGATGCAACCATTGTTTGCTGGAGGTCAAAGTACAAATACAACCAGGAACGCCCTGTTACTTACATTCAACAAAATATAAACAGCACATGGAAGTCATTTATTGGAACGCCGCCGCATCCTGAATATCCGGCCGCCCATGCTTTTATTACCTCATCTGTAATGGCAACTTTACGCCCTGTGTTTGGAACAAAATATCCTTTTACAGATCATACTTATGATTTTCTTGGATACCCTTCCAGAAGCTATTACAATTTTAATGAAGTGGCTGTTGAATGCGGTGAATCGCGCGTGTACGGTGGCATTCACTATCAGCAATCTGTTGACATCGGGCACTTGTATGGAGACAATATTGGGAAAGATATTAATGAAGTTCAGCTAACCAATTAACCGGCCTGGTAAAACCAGAAGAATAAGCATACAAAACAAACTTGCTTCTTAATAAAGCGATGTACAAAAGATTACAAATTTCTTCACTAAAAAATCCCAGTTATGAAAACAAAAATTGCCTTCCGGTTCTTATCAATTATTGCTGTTTTTTTATTTCTCTCATCTTGTAAAAAGCGCGACTATCCGCCCGCTTGCGGCGGTGCGAATGACAAGACTGTTACTACACAAACTGTTTTTGCCACAGGGTTAAACAATCCACGCGGTTTAAAATTTGGATCGGATGGAAATTTATATGTAGCGGAAGGCGGCACAGGCGGTACGCATTTATCTACCGGATGCCAGCAGGTAGCTTCCCCTCCTAATGGCCCTGGCCCTTATTTGGGTAATGACTCTAACAGCCGCATTTCCAGGATAGACTGGCAGGGTACGCGCACTACATTTGTAAATTATCTCCCCTCATGTACTGCCAACCCAAAGACAGGCAGCGGAGTAACGGGTATGGCTGATGTTGCAGTTGTTGGCAATACATTATATGGCCTTATAGGTGGAGGCGGTTGCACACATGGCGTGCCGGATGTACCTAATGGAATTATCAAATCAACCGGCAATGGTACATGGAAATTAATTGCAGATTACAGTGCCTTTTTAATCAGCCATCCGCCGGCAAATGCAGATGGAGACTATACGCCTGATGGTAACCCCTGGAGTATGGTTAAAGTAAACAATGACTTATATGTATCCGAACCAAATCAGCAGGTAGTTGACCGGATATCTCTTCGCACAGGCGAAATTCACCGTGTGATTGACTTGTCTAAAACATTTCCAGGCCTCACTGACTGGATAGGGCCGACTTCAATTACTTATCATGATGGAAGTCTTTATTTGGGCACTCTTACACAATTTCCGCTGGTACAGGGTGCAGCCACTGTTTATAAGCTTACGCTTGATGGCCATTTAAGTGTGTTTGCAACAGGGTTTACAGCTGTACTCGGTATTGTGTTCGATAATCATAACAGGATCTATGTTCTTGAAAACACAGTTGGTGCTCCAGGTCCAACACCAAACTTAGGTAACATTATAAGATTAGACCCGTTTGGAAACAGGGAAGTAATTGCAAGTGGTTTAAACCTGCCTACTGCACTTACGTTTGGGACAGACGGAAAACTATACGTATCTAATTCAGGCATTGGCGCACCTGGCACAGGAGAAATTTTACAAATTGGTTTTAAGTGTGAAATGGTAAAAGGAGATGATGCTAACCAGTAATTAAAGTAAAAACATACATCCGTAGAAATTAAGCTTACTGATATATTCATCAACCAAAACCTAATTTTCATTCAATCCTAAACCTTAAAAAACAGTATTCTTCATGTTTGAGTTTAAGAGCTTTTTCACTTTGTATTATACTACAGGTTACAGGCGCTTGATACCGCTCCAATCAAATGAATTTGTTGCAAAAACAAACATTCACTTTTACAATGGTATGGATGAATTAATGCAATAAAAAATTCCTGCGAAGAGGCTTACTCTTACAAAATGAATGAATTGGTAACATGTTATAATCAACTGAACTTCGGTATTATACCCATCCATGTATAATGGCTTTGCTTACCAATTCACTGGTGTTGCCAAGATGTTTTTTGTGCAGCATATTCTTTCGGTGGGTATCAACCGTTTGTTTGCTGATGTTTAAAATGCTGCTGACTTGCTTGCTCAATTTACCTTCTATTAAAAGTTTGAGCACGTCTTTTTCACGGGTTGTAAAATCATCTTTACCACAATGAAAGTTGTTGTGCAAATCAACATCAATAAAGGAAGGTTCGCCATCCATCCCGATAAAAGATAATGTTGGTTTCCCTTCTTTTTTCAAATAAGTAATATCTGTGTGTATGCCAAAAGATCTTAGCAGCCGCCCTTTTTCATCATGTTCAATGATAATTCCCTGGTAAAGAAGCCTTATGTAATCTCCATTTTTTTTTGAGTAACGTACATCAAACCTTGCTTTGTATTTCATTAGTTTTTCTATAGGCAACTGCGAAAGGAATTTTTCTATTTTACTTCCGATAGCTAAAAAATACGAGAAGTCATCCGGATGAATTTGTTCGGCCAACAGCATCAGATCAAATTCGGATGGTTTATAACCATGAACAGCTTCTACTTCATTGCTTACAACATCACATTGCAAAGTGTGATAATTGAAAACGAAGTAATAGGAATCTCCGGCTAAAAAAAAATTCCAGAGTTTCTTATACAAGTCAAGCTCTAATTGTAATGCACCCGGTGAAGTTGACTCGTTGGTAAACCATGTAAACGCCTTATTGAATTCCTGCTTAAAAAGTTGTGGATTCATAAGTTATGTTTTGGTGAATGAAAAATATGTATCTGAAAAGCAGGGGGAGAATTTTATAAGCAAACTTGTATTTCCTTTCTATCGAAGCAAGAGTTAGGTAAGGCGATTTGCAGCACTACTGCCTACCTATAAATGGGTATTTTTCGGGGCTAAAGCTAACAATAATTTTACGCATAACTAAATTGCATCCTTTTTTAAAGCTGCCTGTGTAAAATTTATAAAAAAATAACCATACCCCATTTATCTTTTTCTTCTTTAAAACAAAACTCCCCATTATGAAAACAAAAATGACTTACCAGCTTTTATCAATCATTGCTGTTTTTTTATTTTTCTCATCTTGTAAAAAGCATGATTCTATACCGCTTTGCGGTGGTGCTAACGACAGCACTGTTACAACACAAACTGTTTTTGCAACAGGTTTAAACTATCCGCGTGGTTTAAAATTTGGGCCAGATGGAAACCTGTACGTTGCAGAAGCTGGTACGGGTGGTACAACTGTTTGTGCCACATGTCTCCAGGTAGTGCCACCTGTAGGCCCTTACTTCGGCAGCAACACCGGTGCTCGCATTTCAAAAATTGATTGGAATGGAGAGAGAACTACTGTTGCTGATAATATTCCTTCGAGCACTACGCAACCCGCGGCAGGTAGTGGCGTTCAGGGGGTGGCAGATGTGGAGTTTATTGGCAATACGTTGTACGGAGTTACGGCTGGGTCAGGGCCTTCTCATTCAGTGCCGGATATTCCTAACGGAATTATTAAAGTAAATAAGGATGGTTCATGGGAAATAATTGCTAACTGCAGCGAGTATTTAATGACGCACCCGGTAGCAAGCATTGACCCTGCTGACTTTGAACCTGATGGTACACCCTACAGTATGACGAGTAAAAACGGGTACTTATACATAACACAACCTAACCAACAGGAAATTGATAAGATTGATCCGTCTACTGGTCATATCAGCCGTATTGTTGATATATCTAAAAAACATCCCGGACCAACAGACTGGATAGGACCCACTTCTATAGTGAAACATGCCGGCAGTTTTTATTTTGGAACGCTTACACCATTTCCATCAGTTAAGGGTGCTGCCAATGTGTATAAATTGAATGAAGAGGGTACTTATAGCGTGTATGCTTCGGGATTTACTGCAATACTGGGAATCGCCTTTGATAACCATAACAGACTGTATGTGCTTGAAGATATAGGTTTATCTTCCGGAACGCCTGGTTTGAGCGATATTGTAAGAGTAGATGAAAATGGACATACACAAACCATCGCAAAAAATCTCAATTTCCCAACAGCAATGACATTTGGAAATGATGGAAAGCTGTATGTTTCTAATTGGGGAATCGGACCTCCCGGCTTAGGTCAGATTGTGCAGATTGGTTTCAAATGCGAAGTGGTGTGCGGAGATAACTACAATACCAAACAGTAACAACTTTTTACTATATCCTTCTAACAAAACCTACTCTTTTTCAACCTTAACCTCAACAAGCAAATCAGCCAACGATGAAAAAAGTTGGCTGATTTGTTTTTACCCCAATCTTGTTATGGCAAATGGTTTCAAATCAAACATCACTTCTTTTTCTATTGCCATATCGCACAATATTTTTCCGGTTAAAGAAGAAAATTTAAAGCCATGGCCTGAGCAAGGACTGCCAATAATAATGTTGTGATGTTGCGGATGAAAGTCAATAATAAAATGTTCATCCGGTGTGTTGGTGTACATACAAACTGAGGAATGACTAAACTGTGGTTTGAGGTTGATAAATTTATCAACAATGCCGCTCATGTTTTTAACTTCTTCATCGCTTATTTCCTGCGATAAGGAGTCGGGATTAATTGTTCTTCCTGCATGATGCGGAGCTGCTTTTATGCCCTTGCCGAGGTCGGGAAAACCATAGAATGTTTTGTTTTGTTCATATTCCCAAATGTAGATGGGCAAAGCATTTGGCAACAAGTAAGGTTGCATTGAAATATCGGTGTTTGTAAACCAATACAACACTTGCCTCTCAATAGTTAGCGGCAGTTGTAAACCGGGTAACAACTGATCCAGCCAGGCGCCAGCGCTAACAATTAATTTGCGTGTTTGATGTTTGTTTTTATCGGTAATAATTTCAATTGCACTATGGTTAGGATTAATAGAGACTACTCTTTCATTCAACAATAAAATTGCACCGTTGTTAGATGATAGCTGTAGGTTGGCTTTGATGCATTCTTCCGGAAACAAAATACCGGCTTCTTTCTCTACAATACCAACCGTTTCTTTCGTTGTTTTCAGGGCAGGAAAACGTTGATTGATGTCATCGCTTTCCAAATATTCATACGCAATGCCGTGTATTTCGGCACTCTTTTTTGCACCTTTTACAATGCTTGCATTTTCATCACCCAACATGATGCCGCCGGTTTGTAAAAACAACTGTTTGCCCCAAGCCTTTTCTAATTCATACCAAAGTTTGTATGCCTCTTTTACCAGCGGCACATACATTGGATGCTCGTGATACGCCTGCCTGATGATGCGGCTTTCGCCATGCGAAGAGCCATGCGTATGCGGCGGTGTAAATCTGTCTATACCACCAACTTTTAAACCCGTTTTGGAAAGATGATACAACGCGGAACTGCCATTGGCTCCCAGCCCCAATACGATAACATCAAATGTATTGTTCATAACTGGATGGATTGTGAAATGTAAGCTTCGGGCAATGAGCTTCAAGCTACGAGATGCAAGCTACAAGCAGAAAAGAAATAAGAGTAAGGTTTGAAAAAATTATTCAAGACTTGTTGCTTATACCTTGCGGCTCATAGCTCATTACACAATATATTTGAAACGATGAATGAAGCAATAGCAACGCAACCACATTTTAAGCCACGCTTAGGTTTATTAGATGCTACCATGATTGTTGCCGGAAGCATGGTTGGCTCCGGCATTTTTATCGTTAGCTCTTATATGGTGCAGGATGTAGGCAGTGCCGGCTGGCTCATTTTTGCATGGGTATTAACTGCGCTGATGACGGTAGCTGCGGCGTTAAGTTTTGTTGAGTTAAGCGCCATGTTTCCGAAAGCCGGCGGCACGTATATTTATTTAAAAGAAGCCTATAATCCGCTCATTGGCTTTTTATACGGATGGAGTTTTTTTACCGTCATACAAACCGGCATGATAGCCGCTGTGGCCGTGGCTTTCAGCAAGTTTGCCGCTTTTATTTTTCCTTCATTAAGCGAAAGCCATATTCTTATTCATACTTCTTTTATTGATGTTTCGGCAGCGCAATTGTTTGGTATTGCACAAATCGTTTTATTAAGCTATATCAACACACGTGGCATACAAACCGGCAAGATTGTTCAGGATGTGCTTACCATTACCAAATTGCTGATGTTGCTGGGTTTGGTTTTGTGCGGTTTTTTGTTGGCATTTAATACAACAACATGGCATAACAACTGGCAACATCCGTTTGCCATTCTGCGCCATTCCGCAAGCTTGCCCCACTATGATGGTAAGAATAATTTTTGGTCGCATGTTACCGGCTTTTCTGTTTTTGGAGCCATTGCCGCAGCCATGGTAGGCGCCCTTTTAACCAGTGATGCCTGGTACAACATTACCTTTATTGCAGGCGAAGTAAAGAACCCTAAACGCAATGTGGGCTTGAGTTTGTTTTTGGGTACGCTCATCGTTACCACGCTGTATGTGTTGTGTAATGTGATGTACCTGGCGGTGTTGCCTCTGGGCAACTCGCCTGCCGACACGCAAAGCATTGCTTTTGCTGCCGAAAACCGCGTTGGCGTTGCCGCAGCCATTCAAATATTTGGCTCAGGCTCGGCTGTTGTGATTGCTTTTTTAATTATGCTATCTAATTTAGGTTGTAACAACGGTTTAATTTTATCCGGCGCAAGGGTATATTATGCCATGGCAAAAGATGGTTTGTTTTTTAAAAACATCGGCACGTTAAATAAAGCGGCTGTGCCAGCTAACGGTATTTGGATTCAATGTGTAGTAGCAATTCTGTTATGCCTCAGCGGTAAGTACGGCGATTTGCTCGATTACATTTCTTTTGTAGTGATGTTGTTTTATGTTATCACCATTGGCGGTGTGTTTGTTTTGCGCAAAAAACGTCCTGATATTCCGCGACCTTACAAAGCTTTCGGCTATCCGGTGCTGCCTTTTATTCACATGATTCTGGCAAGCGTTTTTTGTATTTCATTAATTATTTACCGACCTGTTTTCACGGTGCGCGGCTTGCTGATTGTACTGTCGGGCATACCGGTTTATTTTATTGCCGTTGCGAATAAAAAAAGAGAAAATAAATAAGAGACTGTTTAAATTTTTAAGAATATGGAACTACTAAGACCAAAGAAAAGAAGCAACACAAATTGTACTTAATAATTCTTTAGAGCAATTTAGCGTCTTTATGGTTCAATCAATAATATATAAACATCTTCTAACGCAAAATGATGTTTTGTTTTGCTGCAAATTGCTGACCTTTTGGTTCCTTGCTTAACAAATTTCTTATTGCTGTTTTGCAATACTTTTGCTATCCTACAAGCAATGTTTTTATTTATGGCACTTAAACTGTTTTCATACATCATCGTTTTCTTTTGCTTCATTTTTCCTGTTGCTTTACTGGCTCAAACTGATAGCAGCAAGCTTGCAATCATCAACGAAAATAACAAAGCCTTTACGCTGTCGGCAGCCGATATAAAAGCCATGCCGCATACCAGTCTTACCCTAAAAGGGCACGATGAGCAGATGCACACTTACACAGGTATAAGCCTTTGTGTATTGCTTCAAAAAGCGGGCATTCAGTTAGGAAATGCAGCAAAAAAGCAAACAGCAAGCAGTTACCTTTTTGTAAAAGCCGCCGATGGCTACAGCGTTGTGTTTGCGCTGGCTGAAGTGGATACGTTTTTCGCCAATAAAAGTATTATTTTGGCTGATGAACAGGATGGAAAAGCGTTGCCCGATAATGCAAAGCCGTTTCAAATAATTGCAACTGATGAAAAGATACATGCAAGAATGATTCGGCAGGTAAAAGAGATAGATGTGCGCAAAGCGTTGTAAAATGGTTTCTTTTTTAAATGGCAGGTTTTTATCTTTTGTTTTTACATCATTTTATATTTTTTGTTCTTCAGAATATAAACATTGCAAAATGGTTTGTATTTGCTTCATTCATCATTACAATATCCATATTAAGTTTGCCAAAATAACAAGTGTCGTTGCAGTATCAAATACTCTTGTATAAAATAATAATATCATGCAGCAAACCGATTTTTTAGTAATTGGCTCCGGCATTGCTGGTTTAACATATGCGTTGAAAATTGCCCAACAATTTCCTCAAAAAAATGTGTTGGTTATTACCAAAACCAGCGCCGATGAAACCAATACAAAGTATGCGCAGGGTGGCGTTGCCGGCGTAATGGATGAAGCTAAAGACAGCTACGAAAAACACATAGAAGACACGCTGATAGCAGGCGATGGCTTGTGCAATGAAAAGATTGTGGAAATTGTAGTGAAAGAAGGTCCCGAACGCATTAATGAAGTTATTAATTATGGTGCCGAGTTTGATAAAAACGAAAGCGGCGAATATGCACTGGGGCGCGAAGGCGGCCACAGCGAGTTTCGTATTCTGCATCATAAAGATGTTACGGGCAAAGAGTTGGAACGCGCCTTATTATCACAACTTGAAAAATACAAAAACATTCAGCTCATTAACCATTGCTTTGTGCTGGATTTAATAACACAGCATCATCTGGGTTATCTTATTACCAAAGCCACGCCCGACATTTGTTGTTATGGCGTATATGTGCTGAACGAAAAAACAAATGACATTGAAACGATTTTAGCTAAAATAACGGTGCTGGCAACAGGTGGTTGCGGACAGGCGTACCGCACTACTACCAATCCTAAAATTGCAACCGGCGACGGCATTGCAATGGTGTACCGCGCGAAAGGAAGAATTGAAAATATGGAGTTCATTCAATTTCATCCCACAGCTTTATACGAACCTGGCATATCGCCCTCTTTTTTAATTACAGAAGCGGTGCGCGGCGATGGTGGCATCTTACGAAATAAAGATAGCGAAGCGTTTATGGAACGATATGATGCACGTAAAGATTTAGCTCCCCGCGATATTGTTGCCCGCGCTATCGACAGCGAAATGAAGCGCACCGGCACCGAGCATGTGTACCTTGATTGCAGGCACATAGATAGAGAAAAATTCATTCATCATTTCCCCAATATTTATGAAAAATGCTTAAGCATCGGCATTGATGTAATGCAGCAAATGATACCCGTTGCACCGGCTGCGCATTATAGCTGCGGCGGCATTAAAACCGATGAATGGGCGCGCACTTCCATTCTGCATTTGTATGCCTGCGGTGAATGCGCCTGCACAGGTTTGCATGGCGCCAACCGGCTTGCAAGTAACAGCCTGCTGGAAGCGATGGTATTTGGGCATCGTGCTTTTTTAAATAGTGCTGAAGCCATTGACGGCATTGGTTTTGAAGCCGGCATACCCGACTGGAATCAACGAGGCACTACTGAACCTAAAGAAATGATCTTAATAACGCAAAGCGTGAAAGAACTGCAACAAATTATGAGTGATTATGTGGGCATTGTGCGCACCGATGTGCGACTGCAACGTGCATCGAAACGGCTTGATTTATTGTTTGATGAAACCGAAGATTTATATAAAGCCACGCGCGTATCTCCGCAATTATTTGAATTGCGAAACATCATCTCCGTTGGTTATTTAATTGTAAAAGGCGCATCGTTAAGAAAAGAAAGCCGGGGCTTGCATTTTAATACCGATCATCTTCAAAAAAGCAACTTGCTTCAGGATATCATTTTATAATTATTTAATCACTAAAAAATTGAAAAGCGCATACCTGTTTGCTGCATATCTGAGTTGATGACTTTCTGCCTTCCCGGCTGGTTATATATTTGCCCTTATGTTCTACATTGTGTATGGTTTTTTTTATTTGTTTTCCTTACTTCCGTTTTGGTTCATGTATGGATTGAGTGATGTCATTTCGTTTTTGTTGTATCATGTCATCAGGTATCGGAGAACTGTAGTAAAAAATAACCTGCTTATTGCTTTTCCAGAAAAAAATGAAGAAGAAAGAAAAAAAATTGAAAAAGATTTTTACACTCATTTTACCGATAACTGGATTGAATTTATAAAGCTGCTTTCCATTTCAAAAAAAGAGTTGAACAAACGCTTTACCGGCAGTTACGAACTGCTGGATAATGTATATAAAACCGGACAAAATGTACAGGTACATTTAGGGCATTATTTTAATTGGGAGTATGGAAATGTGGCTTATGGCATAAACATTTTGTATCCGTTTGTTGTGGTGTATAAACCCATCAGTAACACTATAATTAATCGTATTTTTTATAAAGCCCGTACCCGTTTTGCTTCCTATTTAGTAGCCGCTAACAGCTACCGGCAGGAGTTTGCGCCGTTTGCAAAAAAAAGGTTTGCACTGGTGCTGGTAGCCGATCAAAGCGAGTTTCCCGAAAAAGCGTACTGGCTTCCTTTTTTTGGTAAGATGGCAACTTTTGTTCAGGGTCCCGAACGCACGGCTCGTATGAATAATACAGTCGTAATGATGGGCAAAATCAACATAATAAAACGAGGCTATTACCGGTCGGAAATCGTGTTGTTAACCACCGATCCGAAGAGCCTGCCTAAAGGTGAAATTACCAAGCGCATGGTATCTTTTATTGAAGATGGCATTCGTGAGCAGCCCGCCAATTATTTATGGAGCCACCGCCGGTGGAAATGGCAATGGGATGCTGAAAAATATAAAGCTTTATAGCTTATAAGAAATTAAGATACAAGGTGAAAGAACAAAGATGATAGATAAAAAGTGTAAGTAATAAGAAAGTAAGCTTCAGTGCAATGTGCTGCATCTACATTTGGCAAGTTTGTTTTTACTTATAAAGCAATAACAAAAACTACTGCAATGAGTATAAGAACAGTGATTAATTACAATACAATTGGTTTTCTTTTATAACAAATTGGATAATCAAAAATCAAAAACATGTCGTTAAAATATTATAATTTTTTTGCTGCAACAAGAAATCTAAAAAAAGTTTTTCCCCTTTTTCTTTTATTAATGTTTAGTAAGTAATAGTATATCTCAAATTCAGATAGTACATCTTTTGTGGATTTTATACCACGAATTCTTTTTAAAATACCCCTTTTGTTTTCATATAATTTGTTGTGGTACAATGCTTGCATTGTTGTAAAACATCTAAAATAAAAAATAATGGCAAGTTCAAAATTTGTTGCAGGTTTAATACTGGGTGCGGCTGCAGGCACACTGATCGCTTTGTTTGCCAACAGCGATAAAGGTCAGGATTTATGGGACGATGTAAGTAGCAAAGGAAAAGATTTTTGGGATGATGTTAAGGATAAGGCTGACGATTGGCAGGACATGGCAAAAGATAAATACGGTGATTTGCAGGACAAAGCTAAAAGTAAATATGGCGATACGGCTGACGATATAAACGATTTGATTGCCAAAGGAAAAAAATACATTGCAAAACTAGAAAAGAAAGCAAAAGACGTGAAAGATGCAGCAACCTCTTAACGACAATACAACTTACATTGAAGAGCCAAAAGAAAAGCCTAACTTTTTTACAGAAATAAAAGATCGTTTTCAGGCTTACATTAGTGACAGAATAACGCTTGTAAAGCTTCAGGCGATAGAAAAAATATCGGTTGCAATAGCTGCTATTATCTCTGGTGTTTTATTGCTGGTGTTTGGCTTGTTCCTGCTTATTTTTATCAGTATTACACTGGGCTTTTTATTTAGCAATATATTTCATAATTATGCTGCCGGGTTTGGTATTGTAGCAGGTGTTTATTTGCTGCTTATATTATTGGTAATTTTCTTTGGTAAAAAGTTGTTTGGCAATGCCATTATCCATAAAATCATTCAAAGTTTTCTTAAGAAAAAGTAATGGCAAAGTATAGCAGAGATTTATCGCACATCAAATCTTTAAAAGATTTACAAAGCGAGATAATAAGAATAAAAGCCGACATTGCTACGCACGAGTCGCATTTAAAAACTCATGTACAGCAAGCGCCTGGAGAAGCCAGAAAATTTGCCGTGAGTAAAGTGGTTCCCTCTGCTTTAATGAAGTTCATTCCGTTTCTTCTTACAGCAGGAGCCCTTAAAAATAGCTTTGGCTTTATAAAAAATACTGCAGGTTTGTTTTCTGTTTTTAAAAAGCAAAAAGGCGTAACAGTGAAAGATCGCGTTTTAAACGTCGTTAAAAAAGCTGGAGCAGCTGCAGCTATTAAAGGTGTTTTCAATTATATCAAAAATCGTAAACATTCACAACAAAAAATCGAAGTATTATGAGAAGCATTCTGTACCTCATTGCCGTTATCTGCATTATTATTTGGGTTTGGCAATTCTTTTTTACCGGAGGCGCTAACACATCAGGTCTTATTCACATTTTGCTTGTTATTGCTATCATCGCTATTTTGATAGCTGTTATTCGCAGAGCGTGAAATAAAACTCCCAAAAGGCCGTTGCTGATAAATGAAGAAAGTGAAGCCTGAAAAGGTTTTGCGAACACCATTATTGTTGGATAAGCTAAAGCTTCTACCTTTTGAATCGCATCGTAAAAAAGAGTATAAAAGTTATTTCTTGGATAGCAGGAAGCATTATCTTCCTGCTATTGCTTATTGTTGTGGCGATACAAATTCCTGCCGTACAAAATTTCGCGAAAAATAAAGCCGTTAGCTATCTTCAAGGTAAAATAAAAACAAAAGTTTCCATTGCTAAACTGAGTATCGCCTTTCCTAAACGCATTGTACTTACCGGTATTTATCTTGAAGATCAAAAGCATGATACATTATTAGCTGGAAAAGAAATAAGAGTTGATATTGGCATGTTTGGTTTACTGCATCATCAGGTGAATATAAATTATTTCTCGCTGGATGGAATCCGCGCCAACATATATCGTTTAAAGCCAGATACTACTTACAATTTTCAATACATTATTAACGCTTTCAACAGCGATCAAAACAAAACGCCAACACCCAAAGATACCAGCAGTGCCATGCATTTTCATTTGGATAAAATTGTGCTGAATGATATTGTTGCCACTTATAAAGATGATGAAACCGGCAATGATGTGTATTTTAAATTAGGCAATTTTACAACCCGCATTACTCGGTTTGATTTAGAGCATAACGCGTACACCATCCCCGACATTACTGTAAAAAATATTGTTGCCAATGTGTATCAGTACAAACCGTTGATACAGGAAGATACCAGTTATGTTGATACTACTACCGTTGGCAAATCAACCAGCCCGGTAATTAATATCAGCGCACTCACATTTCAGAACATCAACTTCAATTATAAAAATGATGTGTCGGCATTACTTGCTGATTTGCACCTAGGTGAACTGGTAACACATCCTGGCGATATGAATTTACAAACCCTTCATATTCGCTTGAATGATATTGCACTTAATAATACGCAGGCGAAAATCGTATTAGGCAAATCGGAAGAAGCCTCTTACACAAAACAAGTGGTTACTCAAAAAACAGGCGAAAGTTTACAAAACCCCTGGAAGATTGAATTGGGAAAGGTTGACTTTAACAATAACACATTTCAATACGATGACAACAACAAGCCGAAAGCCGCAGCCGGCATGGATTTCAGCCACTTGCTGATTGATTCGTTTACAGTAAATGGAGATAGCCTTGCCTTTACGCCAAGTATTTACAACGGTAACATCCGCAAGCTTTCTTTTAAAGAAGGAAGCGGTTTTAATTTACGCCAGTTAAAAACCAACTTTGTGTATACTGATACTGGCGCAAGCTTGAATAATCTACTCGTTCAAACTGATCAGTCTGTCATTCAGAACAAATTTGCTGTTAGCTATCCATCTCTTGATGCAATATCAAAAAAGCCTGGCGATATGTACATTGATGCGGATTTGCTGGGAACAAAAATCGGGGCGAAAGACATTCTTACTTTCATGCCTACTTTTCGTAGGAATTTACAAGGAAAAGAAAACGCCGTATTGAGGGTTAACACTATTATTAAGGGCTATGTAAAAGACCTTGATATTCCACAATTCGATGTTTCAGGTTATGGCAATCTGGTGGTAAAACTATCGGGAAGAATTAAAGGTTTGCCCGATGCAAATAAAGTTTATGCTGATGTAAATATTGCGCAAATCAGCGCTTTTAAAAATGATATTCTTCCTTTTATTCCGGCTAAGGAACTGGCCAATTTCCGCTTGCCCGATAACCTTTTTATCAAAGGGTATTTTAAAGGTGGAATGAAAGATTTCAACACTGATTTAGCACTTAACACCAATCGTGGTAACGTGAAGGTTACGGGCGGTATGCACCCGAATGCTCCTTATAGTGTGAAAGCTGTAATTGATAAATTGAATTTAGGTTATCTTTTAAAACAAGAGCAAAATGTAGGCACTGTTTCGCTCAAAGCAAATGTAAGTGGAACGGGCACTGATATAAAGAAAGCAAACCTGAAATATGCTGTACGTGTGCTGGCTGCACAGGTAAAAGGTTACAACTATCAAAACATAGATTTGAATGGAACACTGAACAACGGAGTAGTTGTTATGAACGCTGTGAGCAGCGATCCGAACATTTCTTTGAATTTAGATGCAACGGCCGACATCAAACCCAAATACCCGGCTGTTCAGCTTAACCTTTTGCTGGATACTATTAACCTCAACGCACTGCATTTGGTTACTGATACCTTAAACCTGCATGGTCATATTATTGCCAATGTTCCGGTAACGGACGTAGATTCATTAAACGGTACGGTTTCTATTACTGATTTAAATATTACCAACGGACTTAAATCGTACACCGCCGATAGCATTGGCTTGATAGCATCGGCAACGCTGCAACAAAAAAATATCGACCTTAATGTTGCCAATGTAATAAAAGCAAACATGATCGGTCAGTACAAGCTCACAGAGATTGCACCGGCCTTGGAAGCAACCATCAATCAGTATTATAATTTACCCGATTATAAAGCGCAAAAGTTTGCACCGCAAAACTTCAACCTCAATGCAACCATCATTCCGCAAGGTTTGTTGTTAGATTTTGTTCCTTCATTAAAAGGCAGCGATTCGCTAACGCTAACCTCTTCTTTCAACAGCGCACAAAACGATTTGCAGTTAGCCTTATATGGCAGGCAAATTCTGATAGATTCTTTGCAAATTGACAGCCTGAAAATTGGAGCAAAAACAAACGCTGATAAGCTGGACTTAGGTGTGAGCTTTGATGATTTTAAAAGAGGTTCAATCGAATTGTACAAAACAAATTTAGATGCATCTCTTTCTCATAATCAGCTCGATTTTGATTTGGGTTCAGACGATCAAAAAGGAAAGCTGCAATATGCTCTTGGCGGCTTGTTAAGTCAAATAAAAAACGGTGTGAAGTTCGGTCTGAAAGACACACTGGTATTGGATTACGACAGATGGAATGTGGCGCAAGGCAACTTCATTCAATATGATTCTATCGCTGGTATTTTGGTAAACAATTTTGCCATTAGTAAAAACGGTCAATCGCTCTCCATCAACAGCACAGAGCCAAAACCCAATGCTCCGATTAAAGTTGATTTTAATAACTTTCAAATTGCAACCATTACCAAAATAGCGCATCAGGATTCTATTCCGGTAGAAGGTTCAATTAATGGTAATGCTGTGGTAAAAGATGTAATGACGAATCCTATTTTCACTTCCGATTTAGCGGTGAATAATGTGATTTATAAACGCGATACTATTGGCAATCTTTCCTTAAAAGTAAACAACGAAGAAGCCAACACTTACACCGCAAACATTACGTTAGAAGGCAACAATACCGATGTGCAGGTGAACGGAAAATATTATACCGGCGAAAGCAGGATGGATTTACAACTGGCGCTAAACCGTTTGAATTTAGCCATTGTAAAACCTTTTGCCGCTGACCAGTTAACCGATATTGGCGGCGAATTAAAAGGCAACGCCACTATACAAGGAACGATAAACAGTCCAATAGTGAACGGCTCGCTTCGTTTCGACAGCACATTCATTATTCCTGCCATCACAGGCGAGCGGTTAACATTGCCCAATGAAACCATTGACATAGACAATCAGGGTGTTCATTTTAATGAATTTACCATGCGCGATGCCAACAAGGCAAGGGCAATTATTGATGGTGATATTTTAACTACTGATTTTAAAAATTACAAATTTGCGCTCAACTTAAGTACCGATAATTTTGAGGCAGTAAATAAAAAGCAGGGAAATAAAGATTTGTTTTATGGCAAGATGAATGTTGATGCTGATGTGGATGTTACGGGCAGTATGACATCGCCTAACATTAATGCCAACCTCCGCGTAAACAAGCCAACCGACTTTACACTCATACTGCCCAGCAGCGACCCTGAAGTGGAAGAACGTGAAGGCGTAGTTGTTTTTGAAGATAAAAATCATCCTGAACGTAACAAGCCAACGCCATCCATCACTGATACTATAAAGGGTCAAACTGCAATGACAGGGCTTGACGTAACCGCAAATATTGAAACAGACAGTACAGCAAAATTCACCGTTGTAATTGATGAACGCAGTGGCGATGCACTCACCATAATGGGCGCTGCCGACCTTGCCGGCGGCATTGACCAAAGCGGTAAAATTAGCCTTACCGGCAATTATAAAGTATCACAGGGCTCTTATAATTTATCGCTTTCGTTCTTAAAAAGAAAATTTAACATCAGGCAAGGCAGCACCATCATCTGGACTGGCGACCCAACGTCTGCTCAAGTGGACATTACAGCCACGTATCTCGCCAATACCGCCCCTATTGATTTGATGCAATCTGAAATAGCTGGTTACTCCCAGGCAGCGCAAACTACTTATAAAGAAAAGCTGCCCTTTAATGTGAATTTACACATGACCGGCGAGATGCTGAAACCTATCATTTCTTTTGATATAACTCTTCCGCAGGATGCGCTTACGCGCTGGCCGGATGTAGATACCAAATTGCAACAAGTGCGCAGCGATGAAGCTGAACTTAATAAGCAAGCCTTTGCATTGTTGCTATTGGGCAGGTTTGTGCAGGAAGATCCGCTGGCAAGCTCAGGCGGCGGAGGTGGTGTGCAAGGTGCAGTGCGCAGCAGTGCTGCCGGTTTGCTTACCGATCAATTAAACAAGCTGGCAGGTAACCTTGTAAAAGGTGTTGATTTGAATTTTGATTTGCAATCGCAGCAAGATTATACAACCGGCACCGAACAAAATAGTACCGACCTGAAAGTGGGTGTGAGCAAGCGTTTGCTGAACGATAGAATAAAAGTAAACGTAGGAAGTTCTTTCGCGGTTGAAAACCCGCAGGGCAGTAACAAAGCGGCTTCCAACATTGCCGGCGATTTATCGGTCGATTATCAGCTCACCAAAGATGGTCGCTATTTGTTGCAGGCATATCGCCGCAACAATTACGAAGGCGTAGCAGAAGGACAAGTGATAGAAACCGGGTTGAGTTTCATTTTAAATTACGATTACAACCGGCTGAAAGAAATTTTTGAAAATCATAAAGCGGCAAAAGAAGTTCGTAAAAAAAACAAGCAAACCGATAAGAAAGTGGAAGAGCAAAAACAACAGAAAGACGAAAAAGATAAGCAGCAACAGGCGGCAGCGGATAGTAAAAAGTAAAGTTGTAAATGGTGAGTTGTGAACGCAAAATACAGATTTAAAGAGAGTGCTTTTTAATTCATGTTGACCTGCTGTTGCAATCCTTGATTTGTTTTTACTTCGATTTGTTTTTACTTCATTTTTGTATAAAAAAGAAACGAACCACTTTTCAACGTTTTGAAATTAATTAAAGAGTTTGCGAGAACTATTTTTACTCTGCAGGTATGCTCATTGCATCGTTATAGCATCACCATTATCGGCATAAAAACAAAAGCTGAAATAATCAGCAATAAGATTGAATATACCAAATGAACTATCGGTTTTTATATTTACTCATTTCTATCGCTACTGTGTTGTTTGCCGCTTGTGATAACACCAAACACTTAGCGCCCGGACAAAGTTTATACATCGGCTCGGATGTAAAAATAAAAGCCAATCCATCCATTTCAAAAAGCAGGCGCAAAGCCTTGGAAAGCGACATGACATCGCTCATTCGCCCAAAACCCAATTCTAAAATATTAGGCATCCGGTTAAAATTAACTTTGTATAACTCAGTAGATACGCCAAGAGGCAAAGGCTTGCGCTATCTTATTAAAAACAAATTAGGCGAGCCGCCGGTAATTGCTTCTTACAGCACGCTGGATAAAGATCGCGTCGTAATGCAAAACCGTCTTGAAAATCGTGGCTGGTTTAATGATACGGTAACATTAGATACCATAGTGAAACACCGCAAATTTACCGGCGTGTTTACGGCTTACGTACACAACCAATACACTTTGCGCAACATCAGTTTTCCAAAAGACACATCGGTGTTAAGCCGCAACATTGTTGGTAAAGATTCAACACAAAAACGCGCTTTAAGCCGGTCGTTGTTGCGCCCGAACGATCCGTATGATTTGGATTTGATTAAATTAGAACGCGAACGCATTGACGCACGTTTAAAACAAAGAGGCTTTTATTATTTCGGTCCTGATTATTTATTTGCCAGTGTTGATACAACCGTAGGCAATCACAAAGCGGATGTGGCAGTGAAGGTGAAAGAGGAAACGCCCGATGCCGTACGCAGGCAATACCGGATTAACGATATTATTGTGTATGCCGATTACAGCAATGAAGCTGATACCAGCCTTACCGGTGCAAAAAAATATCATGGCTATACGATTGTTGATCCGAACCATCGCTTTAACCCAAGAATGTTTGTGCGAACACTGGTGTTTGATTCCGGCGATTTGTACAATCGGGATGATCATAACTTATCTCTCAACCGCTTAACTACGTTGGGTGTTTACAGGTTTGTAAAAGCCCGTTTCCTGCCCGATCCGGCTTCGGATAGCTTATTAAACGCTTATTATTATCTTACGCCAACCCAAAAAAAATCGTTGCGTTTTCAAGTGTCGGGGCTTACTAAAAGCGACAATTCCAATGGTGGAGAACTGTCGGTAAACTGGCGCGATCGCAGCTTGTTTAAAGGTGCCGAACTGCTTACCATAACTGCGTATGGCGGGCTTGAAAAACAATTTTCTGCAGGCACTTCTGCAACTACAAGAGTAGATACACGCAGGCTTGGTGCAGAAGCCGATTTGTATGTGCCGCGCATTATCTCGCCATTTAATTTCCATACCAACAGCAGCTTTGTGCCACACACAAAGTTTATGCTGGGTTATGAGTTGTTCAACCGAAGCACACAGTATTTACTAACCACTTATCGGGGCAGCTATGGATATGTTTGGAAAGAAAATACTTTGTCGGAACATCAGCTCAATCTCATCAACATTAGCTCTGTTCAGCCCACGCACATTACGCCAAATTTTCAAGACAGCTTAAAACTTCCGAAATTCTATACCTTAGGACGTAGTATTGAGAAGCAATTTATTATTGGTCCTTCGTACAACTATAATTATAACACGCTTAATAAGCCAGGCACACGTAGAAAAAACGATTATTACTTTAATGGCAATCTCGATTTATCGGCGCCACTGGTTTTTGGTGGAGACACTGCAACAGAAAAACAAAAAAAACTATTCGCTACGCCGTTGTCGCAATATATAAGAACCGAATTGGAATTCAGATATACCCGTAAATTGGGTGCCAATAGTTCCTTTAATTCAAGATTGTGGGGTGGATTAGGATATGCGTATGGCAACAGTTATGCAATGCCTTATATTAAAGCTTTCTTCGCGGGCGGCACCAATGACATTCGTGCTTTTCGCGCACGCACATTAGGTCCGGGAACTTACTATGCCGGCAACCCTCGGGATAGCTTGGTGGTTGATCAACCGGGCGATATAAAATTGGAAGCAAATGCTGAATATCGCGCAAAATTGTTTTCTATCGTGCGTGGGGCTTTGTTTATGGATGCCGGCAATGTATGGACGCTCCGGTATGACAGCAACCGCCCTGGTTCGCAATTCAGCAACCAATTTTTAAAACAAATTGGCGTAGGCATGGGAGCCGGTTTGCGCTTCGATGCTTCTATTTTGGTTTTACGGTTAGATGTTGCTTTTCCTGTACGCTTGCCCTATAACCCCGACGGGCAGAGATGGGTATTTGATAAAATCAATTTCGGCGATAAAGACTGGCGCAGAAACAACCTGGTTTTTAATTTGGCTATCGGCTATCCTTTTTAATTGTGTACCAATTACATTACTAAATGTTTATCTTACTTACATTTGCCATTTTCTATTACTTGATAAGAATAATTTAATACAAAAGCAGAACTTGTAATCAAAGCCGGAAGCAAAGATTTTAAAATTTAATGGTCGTTTTTTCTAAATGCTCTTATTGAATTTTTTTATTTTTTGTGTTTTGATGCTTCAAAAAAAGTGATGCAAATAAAAATTGATTTACGGAAAACAAACGCATGAAAGCAGTGATTCCTGTGGCGGGCGCCGGCGCCAAGCTTCGCCCGCATACTTATACGCAACCCAAAGCATTAATACCCATTGCAGGCAAAACTATATTGAGTTTTATTATCGATCCCTTGCACCGCGCGGGCATTTATGAGTTTGTTTTTGTTGTAGGTTATTTGGGTGAAAAAATAGAAGAATATGTAAGGCAGGCTTATCCGCATTTGTACTGTCATTTTGTGCACCAGAACGAGCGGCAGGGAACAGGTCATGCCATAGAATTAGCGCACAATATTATTGACGGCGATGAAGTGATTGTAACGCTTGGAGATACTATTTGCGAGTACGATGTGGAAGATGTTTTGCGCAGTCCTTACAACATGCTGGGCGTGAAAAAAGTAGATGATCCGCGCCGTTTTGGTGTTGCCGAAATTAATGCCAATGAGTTTATAGATCATGTGGTAGAAAAGCCTTCTATTCCTAAAAGTAACATGGCATTGGTAGGGATTTATAAAATAAAAGATTCGAGAATTTTGTTTGATTGTTTGCATCAATTGTTTACCAACAATATTAAAACGCAGGGAGAATACAATCTGACCGATGGTTTGGAATGTATGATAAAAGCGGGCACGCAATTTAAATCGTTCAAAGTAAAAAGCTGGTACGATTGCGGACGAAAAGAAACCTTGTTAGATACCAATGCCATCCTTTTAAAAAAGGCAGGCAGTACCATTCACGAATCGGTACAGAATGAAAACTCCATCATTATTGCGCCGGTAACCATTGGCGCCGGTTGTGTGTTAAAAAACTCTATCATCGGTCCGCATGTATCCATCGGTCCCAATACCACAGTGCAGTATTCAACAGTACGCGATAGTATCATCGGCTCTTATACAACCTTGTATGAAGTGGTGATTGATAATTCATTAATTGGCAGCGATGCTTCGGTAAAAGGCTTGAGCAGAAGCTTGAATATTGGTGATAATACAGAGATAGATTTTGGGTGATGGGTTATTTTTTATCTCTAATTTTTCCATTCTTTTTTATTAAAGTTATTGTGATGTAAACACAAAATGTAGATTGTATTTCTTTTCAAAGAATAAATAATTTAATAAGGAAAACTGGAAAGAGTTATTCTCCTAATATTCTTGATAAATTGAAACAGGCTCCCGGATTTTGCAGAAGGTTTTTGTAAGCAATATCAAAGGAAACAGATTCATAATTCATTCTTGGTTCAGCTATATCCAACCAAAATAATTTATGAACGTTTACTGCGAAGCTTATTTCTTAATACATTCAGTTTGTTTAAAAACTCATCGCCTTTGACAGTAGGTTTTGCTTTTTCCTTGTATCTTTAAACTTGTTTCTTTTCAACCTCACACTTTCCCGCTCTTAATTTCTTCTACTATATTCGGATCAAGTAATGTTGATGTATCACCCAAATTCTCTGTTTCACCTTCAGCGATTTTACGCAAGATGCGGCGCATAATTTTACCGCTTCTTGTTTTGGGCAATCCTTTTACAAATTGTATTTTATCAGGCTTTGCAATGGGTCCGATGATGCGGCTTACGGTGGCAACAATATCTTTTTTAGATAAGTCATTATTACCGCCATGCCCTTCATAAATCACATAAGCATAAATGCCTTGTCCTTTTATTTCGTGCGGGTAACCCACCACTGCACTTTCAACCACACCGGCGTGCATGTTGATGGCGTTCTCTACTTCCGCCGTTCCAATACGATGACCGCTTACGTTCAGCACATCATCAACTCTGCCGGTAATTCTATAATTACCTTTTTCATCGCGCAGCGCACCATCACCCGTAAAATATAAGTTTGGATAAGTGCTGAAATAGTTTTTGCGGCAACGTTCATGGTCGCCATACGTGGTGCGCAAAATAGAAGGCCAGGGCGCCTTCATGCACAGGTTTCCACTTATACCATTGCCTTTTATTTCTGCACCATTTTCATCTACCAAAACGGGCTGTACACCAGGCAGGGGCAACGTGGCAAACGAAGGCTTGGCAGGCGTTACACCTGCAAGATTGGATATTAAAATACCGCCCGTTTCGGTTTGCCACCAGGTATCAACAATAGGGCATTTGTTTTTACCGATATTTTCATCATACCAATGCCAGGCTTCTTCATTTATCGGCTCTCCAACGGTACCTAATGTTTTTAAAGATGATAAATTTTTCCCTTCCAACGGAGCTAATCCAAAGCCCATTAAACTGCGGATGGCGGTAGGCGCGGTGTATAAAATATTGACTTTGAATTTATCAACAATATCCCAAAATCTGCCTGCATTGGGATAGGTAGGAATGCCTTCAAACATAAGCGATGTTGCACCAGCGCTTAATGGTCCGTACAAAATATAACTATGCCCTGTAATCCACCCGATATCAGCCGTGCAAAAATGAACATCGCCGGGCTGATATTGAAATACGTTTACAAATGAATATGCCGTGTAAACCATATAGCCGCCACAGGTATGCACCACGCCTTTTGGTTTACCTGTGCTGCCAGATGTATATAAAATAAACAGCGGATCTTCGGCATCCATTTCTTCGGCGGGGAACGAAACAACGCCTTCTTTTTCTACTTGTGTTTCTGCATGTTCCATTTCATCTTCCCACCACACATCTCTGCCTTTTATCATTGAAACGCCGGTGCGTGTACGGGTATAAACAATCACTTTTTTTACTGTTTTATTTCCCATCAAAGCATCATCAATTACACTCTTCAGCGGTATTACTTTTTCACCACGAAAAGCGCCATCGGCAGTAACAATAAATTCGGCTCCTGCATCCTCTAACCTATCGGCAATACTTTGCGCCGAAAAGCCCCCAAACACCACGCTATGTATAGCGCCAATGCGCGCGCAACCCAACACGGCATAAGCCAGTTCGGGAACCATACCCATGTAAATACAAACGCGGTCGCCTTTTTTAACATCGTTATTTTTTAATACCTGTGCAAACTGGCAAACCCGCTTGTGCAGGCGGTTGTAGGTAACAATGCGCACACGATCATTAGGGTCGTTCGGTTCCCAAATAATGGCGGGCTTCTCGCCCATTTCTTTTAAATGCCGGTCGATACAGTTCTCGGTGATGTTAAGTTTTGCACCGGTAAACCATTCTATTTTTGGTTTGGTAAAATTCCATTCAAGCACTTTGTTCCAAGGCTTTCTCCAGTTAAAATGTTGCGCCACATTCGCCCAAAACGCTTCGGGATCATCAATACTTTTCTGATAGTCGGAATGGTATTGTTCTAATGATGTAATCTGGTAAGGATACGACATAAACAAGCAATTTATTTTTTAAAAATACGGCATTGAAAAGAGATGGATGGCTTTGGGTAAAATGATTCTTTAATTCGTTAAGAAATTATCATTTTCTTATTTCATTCATAAAAATGATTTCTTCTTTATTCGCTACCTAACGCAATGGTATCTTTGAAGCTTACAGTTAGCAATCATCATGTCTTTACAAGTAACAAACCTGGCAAAAATGTATGGCGAACAAAAAGCCGTCAACAATATTTCTTTTGCTATAAACAAAGGGGAAATTGTTGGTTTTTTAGGACCTAACGGCGCAGGCAAAAGCACAACCATGAAAATGATTACCGGCTATTTAAAACCGGATGGCGGCAGTGCGTTAGTATGCGGCGTTAATGTGGCGGATGATCCGATTGCAGTAAAGAAAAAGATTGGTTATTTGCCTGAAGCGAATCCTTTGTATTACGATATGTATGTACGCGAATATTTACAATTTATCGGCGGCGTTCATCAAATAAAAAATACAAAACAAGAAGTGGATCGTGTAATTGAGCTTGCTGGTTTAACAATTGAAAGTAATAAAAAAACAGGACAATTATCGAAAGGTTACAAGCAACGTGTTGGGCTGGCGGCGGCATTAATTCATCAGCCTGAAGTATTGATTTTGGATGAGCCAACAAGCGGGCTTGATCCAAACCAGATTATTGAAATCAGGAACGTAATTAAAGAGCAGGCGAAGGATAAAACAGTTTTGTTTTCATCGCATATTTTAGGAGAAGTGCAAGCTATATGCAGCCGCATTCTTATTATTAATAAAGGAAAGCTTATGGCAGATGATACCATACAAAACTTAGGAAAAACAAACGCTACAAGCCTTATCAGCATTCGGTTTGATGCTGCAGTTGATATAAAACTATTACAGCAGTTATCGTTTGTTATTCATGTAAATAAAAACGATACTGCTTCTTTTCAATTACAAACAAACAATGACAACGAAACCAGGAGGCAATTGTTAGAACTGGCATTGCAGCACAATTTAAATATTGTGTCTCTGCAATCAGAAGGAAACAACCTGGAAGAAGTTTTTAGGCAGTTGACCGTTGCCCGTTGACAGATGTCAGATGTCAGATGTGCAATTAGTAAACAAGGTAAACATTTTTGTAAAATAAAAGCTGAAGGCAGATAGCTGACCACTGAATAACTACTAAAAATATGCTTCAAGTATCTACGCTCACGTTTCTAAAAAATCTAAAAAAGAACAACGTAAAAGAATGGTTTGATGCGAACCGCAAAAGCTACGATGCAGCGCGGGCAGATTTTATTGGGCTGATTGATGATGTGTTGAAAATTCATAGCAAAAAAGATGAAGACATCGCTCCGCTGAACGCAAAAGATTCTGTTTTCCGCATTAACCGCGACATTCGTTTCAGCAAAGACAAAACGCCTTACAAAACCAACCTGGCTGCAGGTTTTGCGCGCGGCGGTAAAAAAAGTATGTATGCTGGTTATTATTTGCACATAGAGCCGGGCAACAATAGCTTAATTGGCGGCGGCGTGTGGACGCCGGAAACAGATGTGCTGAAAAAACTGAGGCAGGAAATTGATTATTCGTTTGAAGAATTTTCTAACATTATTGGCAGTAAATCTTTTCAAAAAGAATATGGCGGTTTGTATAGAAACCAAGAAGTGTTGTTAAGCCGCCCGCCTAAAGGATATGATGAAAATAATAAAGCCATTGACTACTTAAAACTCAAAAGTTTTATTGCCATGAAGCCGCTAAAAGATGAAGAACTGACAGATAAAAGTGTAGTAAAAACAATAACCGAAGCCTTATTTGCCTTGCAACCCTTGCTTCGTTTTTTAAATGCGGCGATTGAAGGTTAACAACCTCGTTTTTGTTTGGCATTTATCTTCGCGCAGCTATGTCTCAATTTGCACACGATAATATTGTACCGTTTAAAGAAAGCGGGCTTACCAAAAAACAGCAGGTGGCGAAGATGTTTGATAACATTGCGTTTCGCTACGATTTTCTCAATCATTTTCTTACTGCCGGTGTGGATGTTTGGTGGCGCAGGAAGATGATTCATTCTCTTACAAACATTCATCCGCAAATTATATTGGATGTGGCTACCGGAACGGCGGATGTGGCTTTATTAACCTTTCGATTATTGCAGCCAAAACAAATCATCGGTATTGATATTTCGGATGGCATGTTGGAGTTGGGCAGAGATAAAATAAAAAAATCCAACCTTCAGAATTGCATACAATTACTAAATGCTGATAGCGAAAACATTCCCTTTGCAAACAATCATTTTGATGCCATCACAGTTGCATTTGGCGTTAGAAATTTTGAACATTTAGAGAAAGGTTTGTCTGAAATGTTGCGTGTGTTAAAACCCGGCGGAAAGCTTGCTGTGCTTGAGTTTTCGCAACCAAAGAATAGATTGTTTAAAGCGTTTTGTAATTTTTATAATAATAGTATTGTGCCCGGCGCCGGAAGGTTGTTTGCAAAAAATAAAGAAGCGTATAATTATCTCAATCATTCAGCCAAAGCCTTCCCTGAACGTGAAGAGTTTACTTCGGTTCTTACCAATGCGGGCTATCAAAATGTTTCTTACAAAGCATTGAGCTTAGGCATTTGTTGCCGGTATGAAGGATGCAAATAAGTTTTTTTTTATGAACCTTTTGAAAAAGAAAACTAAGAATTGATGAGCCCGATGTACAGCTTGCGCAAATTTATGATGCCATTAAAAATTTGTTAGATGAAAACGCTTTGTACAAAAAATGGGAAGGCAGAGTGCGCATGAAATTTAAAAAACAAGTGGTTAAGTGTTTGATTTTGTGCTTTTGTATTCTCTCAATTATCATAAAATAAACCCATTGTAAAACCGTTTAAGAAGAAATTTAGTTATGCCCGATTTTTACTTTAAACCATTATTTTGTTTCAGATAGTTGCAATTATAATCAAAAAGTCATCACAATATAACTTATGGAAGCCGTTGGCAATTGCGTTGTTTTTTATGGTAATGGCTTTACATACCGCAGCGCAGGACAAAGAAATTTACCGTGAAGACCGCGATTTTGTGCCCTACTATTTTGGCTTGTCGTTGGGCTACAACAACTCGTATTTACATACTGAAAAGCATCCTTTGTTTTTGCAAAATGATAGTGTGTTAAGCGTTGAACCCGGCGCCAGCGGCGGCATTGCGTTGGGCTTATTGGCTACGGCACGGTTAAACAAGCGTTTTGAATTTCGCTTTCATCCCCAACTCATTTTAGGCGGCTCAAAGTATCTTACTTATGTTATTAAATATCCAACGCCGATAGAACCTGCTATTCAAAAGAAAACCATTCCATCAACGGTTGTTTCTTTCCCGTTGCAAATGAAGTTTAATTCTGATCGCATTCATAATTTTCGTGTGTATATGCTGGGTGGTTTTAAGTATGATGTTGATGTGGCAAGCAATGCCGGCGCGCTGAATGCTGATGACCTTGTGAAGCTTAAAAAATCGTACTTGGGTTATGAGGCAGGTATTGGTTTTAATTTTTATTTTCCGGTGGTTACCATCGCTCCTGAACTTAAAGTAAGCAATGGATTAACCAATGTGCATGACCGCGACGCTAACCTTAAATATTCCAACATATTAAACCAGCTTCAATCGAGGATGCTTACGTTTTCTCTCATCTTTGAACGATGATTTATAAAATGGAGTAAAAACAAAAGCCGGCTTTTCTTTTTAAACTAAAGTAAAAACAAATGCAACATGAGCTTTTATAAAGAAAGAGAACAGGACATACAAAGGAATAGAAGACGAATGTACAGTTGTAGTAGGTAATAAAGTGGTAGAATGCACTTGCGTTACGTTCAGGAACCTGTCAGGATAAAACGACTTACAGCTTCTGTTATTTCAGGGCTTTTTTTCTCCAAATCTAAAACTATAACCTGCCATAACCACGGCTGCGCCTGTGTTGTTTTTGCCATCGGTTTTATCTTTTTCAATGTTAATAAAGCCGTAATTACCGCCGCCTTCCACAAACACGCTGCTTCTGCCAATTTGCAAAGCAATGCCAAGATGCCCTTCCACACCGGCATTAAATTTATTGAGGCTGCTTATAATGCTAGTATCTGTATTAAAAGAAAACGAACCTAAGCCTTGCAATGGCTGCGTACCTTTTGCATCAGTATAAATCTGACTCTTTCCCCGCGTTACATCTTTCGCTGCCAACAGTAACGAAGCAAAAGGACCCGCATCGGCATACACGCGAAACGGCGAACTGCCCAGCGCAATAGTAAACTTAGCCAGCACCGGAAGCATCAGGTAAGAAAGCTGCACATCGCTTTTATAATTGCCATATAAATAAGCGGGAACCGCCTGGTTTTGCGCCCGGAAGTAAATAGCTGCTTCAGCCGGTGTTGAGAACGCCTGCAAGCCATTTTTTTTGCCGCCCTGCGATGAGTATTCAATCATAGGCTGCACCGAAAATAAATCTGAAACATGAAACTGGGCGAACACCGCTGCACCCGGACCTAAACGTGATTCATAACCCGTGTTTACCGGCGTTTGATTGCTGCCTGGCGCATGTAAATTGGGTATGCTGATGCCACCTTTTACGCCAATACTGATGTCTTGTGCGCTGGCTTTATAAAATGCAATCAAACAAAAAATAAGGAATAAAAAATGGATTCGGTTGTTCATAACAAAGTTTCAGACTGCTAAGTTATTAAAGATGATTGGCTAAATAAAGATTGAAGTTTTAAGCCGTGATGAATGCGGATGTATTGGGTAGATATTTTGAATAAGGCTTACATAAAAAGTACATTGTTTTTATTTTTAGATACCCGGTATTTATTGCTCTTACACGTTTACCAAATTCTTTGCCTTTATACGCTTATATTTGCAATTCCATTTACTTCTTCTTTCATTAGGACCGATATGCTTTCTTCTCCAACGAGTTTCATCATGTCCACTTGAACAAGCAGGTTATGCGATCAGTCTTTTCATACCGTCTGAAGAGCTGTATTTTTATTTATTTTTAAAAATTATACATTTTGTTATTTGAACAATTATCGCTTGTAGAGCCCATATTACGTGCGCTTACAAGCAAAGGATATACACAACCAACGCCAATACAGCAGCAGGCAATTCCTGTAGTGCTGGCAGGCAGAGATTTATTGGGCTGCGCACAAACAGGAACAGGCAAAACAGCAGCGTTTGCCATCCCCATTTTACAGATTTTACATCAAGATAAAACAGCTGCTAAAAGCAACCCGGCAATTAAAGCGCTGATACTAACCCCTACCCGCGAACTGGCGATACAGATAGACGAAAGTTTTGCAGCTTACGGGAAATACATGGGCTTGAACCACTTGGTAGTATTTGGTGGCGTGTCGCAGGTTTCTCAGGTACAGGCGTTGCGCCGCGGTGTGGACATACTCATTGCTACGCCGGGCAGGTTACTGGATTTGATCAATCAGCGTATAGTAAACCTGCAACACATTAGTATGTTTGTGCTGGACGAGGCAGACCGTATGCTGGACATGGGTTTTGTGCAAGACGTAAAACGCGTGATACAAAAACTGCCCCGTCAGAAGCAAACTTTATTTTTCTCAGCTACCATGCCCCCGGAAATAGAAGCTTTGGCAAACACTATTTTGCACGAGCCGGTAACGGTAGAAGTAACGCCGGTATCTTCCACAGCAGAAAAAATAGAGCAGGCTGTTTATCATGTAGGAAAAGAAAACAAACGGGCTTTATTAGTGCATTTGCTGAAAGACAGGAGCATTAAAAACGCACTGGTTTTTACCCGCACAAAGCATGGAGCCGATAAGATAGCCCGTTACTTAAACCAGAGTCATATTCAGGCACAAGCTATACACGGTGAGAAATCGCAGCAGGCAAGACAACGTGCTTTGAGCCAATTTAAAACCGGCGAATTAAGAGTGCTGGTGGCTACCGATATTGCAGCACGCGGCATAGACATAAGCGAACTGTCGCACGTAATTAATTTTGAATTGCCCAATGTGCCCGAAACCTACGTGCACCGCATTGGCAGAACCGGACGTGCCAGCGCAAGCGGTATTGCACTATCATTTTGCGATTTAGAGGAAAGGGCTTATCTGAGAGACATTCATAAGCTTACCAAACAAACGATATCCGTGGTAAGCGAGCATCCTTACCTGTTGCCTTTTCTTAACAAAGAAAACAGTTCATCGGTTATGCAAAACCCGTCTTCACGACGCGGTGGCAAACACAACAGAAACTGGGATCAGCGGATGAACGGAAGCCGGAGTTATTAACAAGGTTATGAATTGATTATTATATGTTACAATGCCGGAAAACAAATTGTTTTCCGGCATTTTTTTGTATATAAAAATCTGGATAAAGAAACAAAAAAAACCTCACGCTACAGCTTTACTACTTTTCATCAACTTCTTTATTTTATCCAGCCTATTTCATGCCTGCTTATTTCAACGATTATTGTAAAGCCTTGCAGTCAACTCCAATCGAAGATATTACAGAACAAAGCCATCGTACTGCGTTAGAAAACTTGATGAATAAAATTGAGTAAAAACAAACGCATAAGCTGCAAATATTGCACGAGCCTAAAAGAATAACCGGTTTCGGTGCTCCTGATTTAAAATAACAAATGCTGCCAGCATTGTTGGATATAGAAAACAAAAAGATTGAAGAAAATCATATTGCCAATGGAGAAAATAAATAAACTTACCGAGACATGGATATAAACAACAAGGAATACTTCGAAAGAGAGATATCTTATGAGGAAGATAACCGTTATCCTTATACAAAATGGGGCTGATACATTATGAAAGGTTCTTTGCAAACGGGCAAATAGCTGCATCAATACATTGCAAACAACGAGGAAAAGAAATCCAGTCATAAAGAACCGCAAACTACCGCTGCGCAGATAAGTATGTTTTAATTGTTTGTGTTCAACCGGCGCTAAAAAAAGCAAAGCATGATAGTGAAGTTTATATCGATAACAGAGCTCTGCAACTAAATTCTTCACTCTCCCGGATGATACTTCTTCTCCACATGCTTCAGCACATCTTCTTTATAAAACAAAACCTCCTTAAAATCGCCGTTTACAAAGCCCTTTGCCTGATCGGTATAATGCGGTGATTGCGGATTAAAGGATTGCCCGCCGGTTACAATTGATTCTGCTTTTATTCTCTTTCCAAATTCAACACAGGCAACAAACGAATTGCCGTACAAGCCGTAACGCTTGTTGGTGTTGGCAAAACGCTTTGAAGCAAAGGCAGGAATAGAGCCAAACATCGAAGCTGTAGAAGCCACGCCAATACTGGGCTGCGTATCACTAAACACGCCATCGGCAGGTCGTTGATAGCGGTTGATATCACCCCATTTCACGTGCCATGAGCCGTACCATTTTGTGAGGTCAGTAAGTGTTTGCGATAAAAGTTGTAACCTTTCTTTTGATGTTGTATTGGCAATGGTTGCCTTAATTCCTTCCACTAAATGATTAGCATCATACAAAGTGACAGCGGGCTGTATTTTTTGGAAGAATAAATAACCCCATTCCACCGCGATGGTTGTGGCAATAGAAGTATCGGATGAGGAATGATTCCAGGCTTGTAAAAACTGCATTGGTTTTTGTAAAGTTGATAGAAAAGAATCGGTTTTTGAAAGAGTATGGTAATCGTTTATCAGCACCGGAATCAAAACATCAAATGCAGTAAGATGATGGTTGTAACCAATGTTATGAATCATCTCATCCATCGTAATATTGTTAGCTTCGCTTAACAAACGTGCAGCGTTCAAGCCCCGAAAATTTTCACCATCCGGCGCCATATAAATCGGGTAAGCCTCTTTCTTTGGAGAGCTTGTTCCCGATACCGTAAACGGTGTTGAATTGCAGTTTTGAATAAAGCCGGTTGCCGGATTGTAAACATGAACGATAGAATCAAGTGCATAAGTACCATACCAGTCAGTGGCGGATGTGCTGCCATCAACCGGCGAACTGTAATCGAACTTTGCATTGCGGTGCGGAATAAAATTGCCGTGCCAGTAAGCAATATTGCCTTTGCTATCGGCAAACACTGTATTGTCCGATGTATTGGAACGCAAGTTCATCACTTGTTTAAATTCAGCAAAGCCTTTTGCTTTGGTGCGCAGCCACGATTGTTCGAGGGCAATCAACGAACGGTTGTTCTCGCGAAGGCTTAGCCATTGCCCGTTGCGGCTGCCCATTACCGGACCATGAACCGAATGATAAATAGTAAATATTTGTTGCGCAAAGCCATCATCTTTTTTATATTTTATTATGATATTGTTAGCCGCTACCGGCAACAATTTATCGTTGTACTTTGTGTAAAAAGTATCGTTTTCTTTTACTTCATTTTCAACAAACAAATCAGCCACATCTGCATTGCCCGATGTGTGCATCCAGCCGCAGTATTCATTAAAGCCCTGAAATACAAAAAAGGTTCCCCAGGTTACAGCGCCATACACATGCAAACCTTCTTCGCTTTCCATTTCCATTTCACTGCGATAGTAAAAAGAAACATGCGGATTGATGTATAACATAGCATTGTGCGAAGCTGTTTTAGAAGGCGCTACTGCAAAGCCGTTAGAACCCATCGGGTCGGTATTATATAAACTGTTTCTCTTTTCAACATAAGCTATGCTGCTGTCTTTTGGCGGATACAAAGCTTTTATATCAGCGGTTGTAATACCGCCATCCTGCGTGGCAGAGATGCTGCCATTCGTTCGTAGCAAAGCAAACCAAGGCTCAAAATGATGCAGCACTTTAGGTTTTGTTTCGGGATGTTTGTACAAATAATAATTCACGCCATCAGCCGCTGCATCCATTAAGTTTTTTAGCCACAAAGGGCTGTTGTTATAATCGTTTATCGCAGCCGAAGTATCGTAAATCAGGCGCATTTCCAAATCATCATACAAACGCTCCTCGCCCCATATTTCAGACAATCTTCCCATCATTTCCAAATTGTTTTCTTCTACTTTATCAAAGTTTTCTTCACACTGCGCATACAGCAAACCAAACACAGCATCGGCATCTGTTTTACCATAAATATGCGGCACGCCCCAGTTATCGCGAATGATGGTTACCTGTTCTGCTTCCTGAGTATATTGTATGATGTTATTTTGAGTAATTGGTTGAGCAAAAGAAAAGAGGGGAAGAAGGATAACCAGGTGTAAAAGTTTCATGTGATGATGTGTTACCTTTCAAAATAACATCTTCCTTTTGAAGATTGATAACTTCTTACTATCATTTCTTTTTTCATCATCCTGTTCTTATCTTTCGTTTATGAAATCAATCCTCTTTTTTTTACTCCTTTTCTTTTACATCACTTCTTTTTCTCAAACCGATTCTTTGTTTTTACTGAAGCCTGATAAAGTGTTTGATGGTGAAACAATGCATACGGCCTGGGTGGTTTTAATACACGGAAATAAGATTGAAGAAGCGGGTGCTATGACGTTTACATTGCCTGCCAACACAAAGGTGATTGAAATGAAAGGCGCAACCTTATTACCCGGCTTGATAGAAGGACATTCGCATTTGTTTTTGCATCCTTATAACGAAACAAGCTGGAACAACCAGGTGCTTACCGAAAGCCGCGCAGAACGCACGGCAAGGGCAGTAACACACGCAGAAGCCACGCTGCTGGCGGGTTTTACTACGGTTCGGGATTTGGGAACCGAAGGCTGTATGTACGATGATGCAGGCTTGAAAGAAGCAATTGAAAAAGGCGTGGTTCCGGGTCCGAGGATGATCGTTGCCACGAGAGCCATTGTTGCTACAGGAAGCTACGGACCGAACCTTCACAACGCTGATGTTGATGTGCCGCAAGGCGCAGCCGAAGTAAGCAATACAAATGAAATGGAAAATGAAGTGCGCACGCAAATTCGCAAAGGCGCTGATGTGGTAAAAGTGTATGCCGATTATCGCTGGGGAAAAGAGGGTGAAGCCGCTCCAACATTCACAATAGAAGAAATGGCAACAGCCGTAAATATTGCAAAAAGCAGCGGCAGAATATCGGCAGCGCACGCCACCACAAAAGAAGGTATGCGCAGAGCTATTGCTGCCGGCATTACCACTATTGAACACGGCGATGAAGGGGATGATGATATTTTTAAGCTGATGAAAGAAAAAGGCATTGCACTTTGCCCTACATTAGCCGCGGGCGAAGCCATTGCGCAGTACAGAGGATGGAAGAAAGGCATTGATAACGAACCGGAAACAATAACCGCAAAAAAGAAAAGCTTTCAATCTGCATTGCGAAATGGCGTTACCATTTGCATGGGTGGCGACGTAGGCGTGTTTGCACATGGCGATAATGCCCGTGAAATGGAACTTATGGTTGAGTACGGCATGAAGCCGTTGGATGTGTTACGATCGGCAACTTCTGTGAATGCTGACGTGTTTGGATATAGTAATAAAGTAGGAAGAATTAAAAAGGGATTGCTGGCAGATGTTATTATGGTAGAAGGCGATCCATCAACCAATATCAATGCTGTAAAAAAAGTTGTTTTTGTAATGAAGGATGGAAAGATTGTTAAGCGCTAAACTATTAACTTTTAACTGCACCTGATGATGTGTTTTTGATAGACAGAAACCAAAACTATGACTGCATTACCCTTTTACTTAGAAATGAAAAAAATGCCATTTGCGAGGTTGTTGCTTGCGCTTGCAACAGGCATTGTATTGCAATGGTACATTGCTGTTTCTGCTTTTGTTTTGCTTGTTATTTTTATCATGGCTGCCGGTTGCTATGGGCTTTTGTTTTTACTGCACTTTTATCAACAATTCAGGCTGCAATGGCTGCGCGGTGTTTTTATTTTATTAATGATTGCCCTTGGCGGAAGCGTTCTTTGCTGTATAAAAAATCCGGCGCATCAGCAACATCATTATGCAAACGTTTATCAGGATGGCGATGCTGTTATTGCAACTGTAAGCGAAGCGCTGCTTGATAAAAACAAAACATACAAAGCTAACGCAACGGTAACATCAGTTTATCGCAACAAAAAATACTTACCTGCAACCGGAACCATCATTATTTATGTTGATAAAAAAAACATTAGTTCATCTCTTCAGTATGGCTCGCAAATTCTGTTTACAAAATCAATACAAAAAATAAAAAATACGGGCAACCCGGGTGCTTTCAATTATCAGCGTTTTCTTCTTTTTCAAGGCATCACGGCACAGGTTTATTTAAATAGTAACGACTATCAAATTCTGCAGCAACAGCAAGGTTTTTCGTTTCAAGATTTTTTAAACAGAACACGCAATTATATTATCAAAACAATACAAACATTCATCCCCGATAAAAAAGAAAGCGGTGTTGCAGAAGCCTTGCTGATTGGCTATCGTAACGATTTGGATAAACAGTTGGTACAATCGTACAGCAACACCGGCGTGGTGCATATCATCGCCATCAGCGGCTTGCATTTAGGAATGATTTACGGTTTTATTTTATTGCTGTTTTCATCGTTTAAAAATAAAAGATGGTATCGCTTTGTGGTGCCGGTAGTTGCGCTGGCTGTAATATGGTTGTTTACTTTACTGGCAGGCGCAGTGCCTTCTATTTTGCGTTCTGCAGTTACGTTTAGTTTTATTGCACTTGGCATGTTCATCAACCGAAAAGCAAACATTTACAACACACTTGCTGCCTCTGCTTTTTGTTTGCTGCTTTTTAATCCGTTTCTCTTATGGGACGTGGGTTTTCAGCTTTCTTATGCAGCGGTGTTAAGCATTGTTCTGTTTACCAAACCTCTTTATAATTGTTTGTATTTTCAAAACAAAATACTCAACCGCTTGTGGCAGTTAAGTTGTGTAAACATCGCAGCGCAAATTTTTACGCTGCCCATAGTGCTTTATAATTTTCACCAGTTTCCGCTTTTGTTTTTAATCAACAATCTGCTCATCATTCCCTTGTCAGAAATCATTCTGTTTATTACACTTTTTCTTATTGTCATTAGTAAATGGGTATGGCTTGCAATGCTTGCCGGCAAAGGAACACAGCTTTTATTATGGCTGATGAACACCATTATTGAACACACAGAAAAACTGCCGTTTTCTTTATTGCCGAACATTAAAACCGATGTTGTGCAAGCGTTGCTTTTGTACATCATCATTTCTTTACTGGCAGTTTGGCTGTTGTATAAATTGCCGCGTTGTTTCATGTATGCTTTATGGTTTGTTTTTATAGCAATTTTTTATACTTCGGTTGATGTTTGGAAAGTAAATCATCAGCATCAACTCGTTGTTTACAACATCAGTCATCATTCTGTTATTGATATTATTTTGGAAAGAAATGCAGTTTGTTTTTGTGATAGTTTATTGCAGGATGATATTCAGGCTAACAGCTTTTTCATCAAGCCATCCCGAACGCAATTGGGAGTAAAAAACTGTAAAAATCAACCTTTGTTTTCCAACAATAACTGGCTGGTTCGCACATCCGGCAAAACGGTTCTTATCATCTCAAAACCTTTACCCATATTGTATTTGCGTGATAAAATAAAAGTGGATGTTGTTATTGTTACCAACAATGCAAAACTGTTCATCAATGATTTGCAGAAAGCCGTTGACTGTTCGTTTATTATTGCAGACAACAATACTTCTTTACAAAAAACAAAGAGATGGAAACAGCTTTGCGATAGCTTACACATTCAATTTCATTCCATCTCGCAACAAGGTGCTTTTATAACTGATTTATAAGTAGTGTAATTTTGATGTTTTAATCAAGCATTAAAACATGGATGCAAACTATATTATTCCTGCACAAACCCGCATAGGGCATGTGCATTTAAAAGTAGCCGATTTGGATCGTGCCTTATCTTTTTACAGAGATTTGTTAGGCTTTCAAATAACTATTATGTATGGCACGCAGGCGGCGTTTCTTTCAGCGGGCGGCTATCATCATCACATTGGTTTAAACACATGGTACAGTAAAAATATGCAACCTGCGCCTGTGCATAGTACAGGGCTTTTTCACACTGCCATTGTTTATCCCGAACGAAAAGATCTGGCCTTTGTTTTTAAGCGTTTATTAGAAGCGAAATATCCGATAACAGGCGCAAGCGACCATGGCGTATCAGAAGCCATTTATCTTAACGATCCGGATAATAATGGTGTAGAATTATATTGGGATCGACCCAAAGAACAGTGGAAATACGAAACTGATGGTTCTGTAATCATGTACACAGAAATTCTTAATTTAGAAGATTTGTTGAAACAACTTGAACCAGTCAAAGCACAATAAATTTACCTAAGCCTTGAACTTAGTTTTAGAAATAACAGTAAGGTTATAAAACCAATCACAAAAAAACAATAAATAAAAAATATAAGTTTTGGTTGCGGCCCCTCGAGCGTTGAGATATCAAAGACAAATTTTAAAATTAAGGTACAGTATAGACATACTCGCCCGGAATCCAATATCGCAAACTATTTTGCAAGAGGAATGCCATACGCTAATTTACTTAACTTTAATTGTTTTATAAATATTCATTTTTTTTATTTGGTTTCATAACTGGAAAAATTAGTTTTAATTTAAGACAAAATTTCAATTTAGTTTTTGTAAAAATAAGAAAATGCAATGCATCATTATCGGTTTGTAAACTGGTAATTTTTAAACAGATGATTGCCTGTTATTGCTTTTCTTACAATGATTGATAAAAATTATTTCGATGTTGTTAATTTGTCTTCTTATTTATTATTAAGAATCATTCACTATGAAAAAAATCTGTGTTTGCCTTGCTGTTTGTTTTGCCCCTTTTTTGCTGTTTGCACAGACACAAAATGCGGTTTCCATTATTCCGCAACCTGTTTCTGTTACAACAAAAGTGGGCTACTTTCAGTTGCCCAATCGCGTTACTATTGGCGCTTCATCAGGTGCAGAAGTAAACTATGTTACGGCTTATCTGAAAAATAAAATCAGCATGGCAACGGGCTACCCTGTTTCGGTTGGAACAGCGCCTAATTCATCCATCCAACTCATTCTCAATACCACAAAGGATGCGCAATTGGGCAAAGAAGGTTACACTTTATCGGTTACACCAAAAAGCGTTGTTATCAAAGCCAACGAAGCGGCGGGTTTGTTTTATGGCGTGCAAACTTTACTACAATTGCTGCCAAAAGAGATGGAAAGCAAAACGGCTGTAAAAAGTGTAAACTGGCAAGCGGCCTGTGTTGAAATTGCCGACTATCCGCGCTTTGCGTGGCGTGGTTTGATGCTGGATGTATCGCGCCATTTTTTTACCAAGGCGGAAGTAAAAGATTTTATTGATAACATGGTAAAATACAAGTTCAATATTCTTCACTGGCACCTGACCGATGATGAAGGCTGGCGCATTGAAATTAAGAGTTTGCCCAACCTTACAAAGAAAGGCGCATATAACGCAAAAAGGGTGGGTTATTTTGGAACGTTTGCACCACCCGCACCTGACGAGCCACGCAATTATGGTGGCTTTTATACGCAGAACGACATTAAAGAAGTGGTTGAATATGCAAAACAAAAGTTTGTAAATATTTTGCCGGAAATAGATGTACCGGGGCATAGTTTGGCGGCGGTGGCTTCGTATCCTGAACTGTCTTGTACGCCCGGCGCTGAAAATTACCAGGTGCGTTCCGGCGAGGAAATCATGGATTGGTCGCACGGACAGCCGCCGGTTGCAATGGTTGACAATACGCTTTGCCCCGCGAATGAAAAAGTATATGTTTTTTTAGACAAAGTGCTTACCGAAGTGGCGCAGTTGTTTCCGTTTGAATATATACACATGGGCGGCGATGAATGCCCAAAAAACTTTTGGGAGAAAAGCGATAGTGTGAAAGCATTGATGCAAAAACAAAACCTGAAAAATGAGGAAGAAGTGCAGAGTTATTTTGAAAAACGATTAGAGAAAATTGTAGAATCGAAAGGAAAGAAATTCATGGGCTGGGATGAAATTTTAGAAGGTGGATTGGCGCCCGGTGCTGCTGTGATGAGCTGGCGCGGCATACAAGGTGGAATAGAAGCGGCAAAACAAAACCACGATGTAGTAATGAGCCCAACTACGTTTGCTTATTTTGATTATATGCAGGGCGATCCTATCATTGAGCCTCATATTTACGCCACTTTGCGGTTAAAAAAAGCGTATGAGTTTGAACCGGTTCCTGATGGCGTAGATGCAAAATACATCAAAGGCGGACAAGCCAATCTTTGGACTGAACAAGTGTATAACACGCGTCATCTGGAATATATGCTTTGGCCCCGTGCAATGGCAACAGCAGAAAGCGTTTGGTCGCAAAAGAAAGACAAGAACTGGGCTAATTTTTCCGATCGGGTTGAACATCAGTTTCCCCGTTTTGATGAAGCACAGGTAAAGTATTCTCCTGCGATGTTCGATCCGGCTTTTACAGCCGATACCACGAGTGATGGAACGCTGCGCATTACCTTAGCAACAGAGGCAAACAATTTGGATATTCATTACAGTTTTGATAATTCTTTTCCTGATAACTTTTATCCAAAATATACCGAACCGTTGGTTGTACCGAAAGAAGCCGTAATGCTGAAAGTAATTACTTACCGTGGCAATAAACCAATGGGCAGAATGATTGCGATGCCGTTGAGCGAGTTGAAGAGTAGAGTCGCTCATAAGCAGCAAGAATGATGTATTCTCGCTGCTTATGAGCTTTGTATCAAACAAGCAGAAGCTCCACGCCAACAACGCATTTGTAGCAAGAAATATGTGCAAAAACAAACCTGCTCCGTAGGAGCTACCTGTTTGTAGAAAGAATTGACACAAAACCAAACTTGCTCCGTAGGAGCTACCTGTGAATGGTAAACAGGTAGCTCCTACGGAGCAGAACTATTTCAGAATAAATATTCTTTCTACAAACAGGTAGTGCCAATGGCACAGTAATAAGCGATTTCTTAGTTAACCCTACCAGCGATATTTTTTCAAAAATAAGTTTGTTGATAAGTACACTTTGTACAATCATCGCTTACTTTTAAAACTTAATCATCTACATGCAGGAGAAAAAAGCGTTTCAGCCATTCGTTCCGGCAAATAAAAACATCAAGGAGTTTACGCCCAAAGCCATCATCACAGGTTGTATTATGGGCTGTTTGTTTGGCGCCGCCAATGTTTATCTCGCATTAAAAGCAGGCTTAACAGTAAGCGCGTCCATACCCATTTCGGTAATTGCTATTACTATCGGAAGAAAATTATTAAAAACAACCATTCTCGAAAACAACATTATTCAAACAACAGGTTCGGCAAGCGAAAGCATTGCATCGGGCGTAGCGTTTACATTGCCGGGCTTTTTATTTTTATCAATGGCGGGCAACGGGCAAAGCATCGGCGCTCCTTTTTTTAATTACATCACCATTCTCATTCTTGCCATCTTCGGCGGCTTGCTGGGAACATTGATGATGATTCCCCTGCGGCAATCTTTAATTGTAAAAGAGCACGATACCTTGCCCTATCCTGAAGGCACGGCATGCGCTGCTGTTTTAAAAGCCGGTGAAAAGGGCGGAGACATTGCCAAGACTGCCTTCTGGGGCGTAAGTGTTGCTGTTGTATATGCTTTTTTGCAAAAGATATTTGGTGTGATTGCCGAAACGCCGGCTTATGTTACCCAAATTACCAATAAATACTTTCCGGCTGCAAAAGTGAGTGGCGAAATCACGCCCGAATATTTGGGCGTCGGTTACATTATCGGTCCTAAAATAGCGGGCACACTAGTGGCTGGCGGCGTACTGTCGTGGCTGGTATTTCATCCCTTGCTGGCAACGGTAATTCCCGATCAAAACATCATCGCTTCGCAATTAGTAAAATTAGGTTATCTGCACAATATCAACACGGTTGGCGGTCCTGGAAACTGGAATCCTGTAACGCATCATTTTACAGATACTTCCGATGCCATCTATCGTGCGTATGTGCGGCAGGTAGGTGCAGGCGCAGTAGCGGCAGGAGGCTTTATTACATTGCTCAAAACCATTCCTACCATCATTGCTTCGTTTAAAGAAAGCATTTCTTCTTTTGGTGAAAAAAATAGATCGCAAGCGGTGGCAAGAACTGATAAAGATTTAAGTATAAAAGTGGTTTTGTTTGGCAGTATCGCACTGATTTTATTGATGGCTTTTATCCCGATGATACCGGGCAACGGCGTGCTTTCCAAATTATTTCTTGGCGTTTTGGTTGTTGTTTTTGGTGCTTTTTTCGTTACGGTTTCTTCGCGCATTGTGGGCATTATCGGTTCCAGCAATAATCCTATCAGCGGTATGACGATCGCTACCATCATGGCAACCTGCTTAGTATTTATTGGTATTGGCTGGAGCGGTAAAACCTACGAACCAATGGTGCTGGTGGTGGGTGGGATGATTTGCATTGCTGCCGCAAACGCCGGTGCTACTTCGCAGGATTTAAAAACAGGATACATTGTAGGCGCAACACCACGCAACCAGCAAATCGCTTTGTTTATCGGTGCCATTGTATCTTCTGTGGTGATTGGTTTTACCATTCAAATTTTAGATCATCCAACAACAGAAATGGTAAAGCAAGGTTTTACTCATGCCATTGGTACCGATACGTTTCCGGGCCCGCAGGCAACGCTGATGGCTACGTTAATCAAAGGCATTTTATCTTTTAATTTAGACTGGCAGTTTGTTTTTGTAGGTGTTGCGCTTGCCGTTGTAATGGAGTTGTGCGGCGTCAATTCGCTGTCGTTTGCAGTGGGCGCTTATTTGCCGTTGAGCACTACGCTTCCCATTTTTATCGGCGGTGCTGTTCGTGGTGCTGTAAATTATGGGCAAAAACAAAAGGGCAATGTTATTGGCGAAGACGATTTGGGCAAAGGCAACCTGTTTGCAACAGGCCTGGTGGCAGGTGGCGCATTGGCAGGTGTTGCTGTTGCTTTGTTAACAGCAGGCAGCGAAAACATTGCGAGGCAGCTATCAAAGGTGAATGCAGAAGATTACATGGAAAAAAACTTTGGTGCCGGTGTTTATCAGCTCATTGGCGTGATTTGCTTTATTATTATGGCAGTTATGTTGTATCGCATAGCGATGAAGAAAGAAAAAACATTGCCGGAATCATAGTATCTTTCCACAAACAAATCCTTTCACCAACCAACCGCTTCCGTATGAAAAGAAGAACATTTGTAAAGCTATCTTCGGCAATAGGCTTATCTCCTTTTTTATCATCATTACAAAGCTATATGCCGGACGAAAAATTAAAGAACTGGGCAGGCAATGTAGTGTATAGTACCGATGTTGTTTTTTATCCTGAAACGGTTGCCGAAGTACAGGAATTGGTAAAGGCTCATGCAAAAATAAAAGCGTTGGGAACGAGGCATTGCTTCAATACCATTGCTGATAGTAAATATGGTTTGATCTCAACCAAAAAATTAAATAAAATTATTAGTCTGGACGAAGCCGCACATACCATAACGGTGGAAGGCGGCATTAAATATGGTGAGCTTTGTCCATGGCTGGATAAGAAAGGATATGCGTTGCACAACTTAGCTTCGTTGCCGCACATTTCGGTGGGTGGCGCCATTACTACAGCCACGCATGGTTCAGGTGTGAAGAACGGAAACTTATCTACCGCAGTAACTACGTTGGAAATTGTAAAAGGAGATGGTACCATCGCTCATCTTTCCAAAGGAGATGGCGATGCGTTTTACAATGCAGTGGTTGGCTTAGGCGCATTGGGCATCATTACAAAAGTTACGCTGGCTGTGCAGCCCACTTTTATGATGCGGCAATATGTGTACGAACGATTGCCGTTGGCGCAATTACAACAGCATTTCGATGCCATTGTTTCGGCGGGTTACAGCGTAAGTTTGTTTACCGATTGGCAAGGAGAAACCATCAATGAAGTTTGGATAAAAAGCAAAGCGGATGATGCTGAAAACAAAGAAGTAAAACAGGACTTTTTTGGTGCCACACCCGCAACCAAAAACATGCACCCGATAGCTGCCTTATCTGCCGAAAATTGCACTGAGCAAATGGGCGTTTTGGGTCCGTGGTACGAGCGGATGCCGCATTTTAAAATGGGCTTTACGCCAAGCAGCGGAAAGGAATTGCAAACAGAATATTTTGTGCCGCATCAACACGCGGTGGAAGCGATCCTTGCCGTTCAGCAGTTGGGCAAACAAATTAGCCCGCACCTTTTTATTACAGAAATCAGAACCATCGCCGCTGATAATCTATTGATGAGTCCTTGTTACAAGCAAGATTCGGTAACCATACATTTTACGTGGAAGCAGGAATGGGAGGCAGTTAACAAACTATTGCCCCAAATTGAACAAGCCCTTACGCCTTTCAATGCAAAGCCGCATTGGGGAAAGGTATTTACAGTATCATCACAACAACTGGCAAAGCTGTATCCGCAGTTATCCTACTTTAAACAAATGGTAGCGCAATATGATCCTACCCAAAAATTCAGAAACGATTTTTTAAGTGAGCATTTATACGGCGCATAAGCCGGCGTTTGTTTTTGCTCATTTTTTTAATGCCTGTAATGTAAGTATGTTATAACGCTGACAGGGTTCTAAACCCTGTCAGCGTTATAAGGTTATATTGACAGTCAATCGAAAATGGTATAAGTAAACAAAAATTGTCGCAATCAACCCTTTGTTTGTCGTTGTAACGCTACCTCTTTTCCCTTGTCTTTTCTATTTTTACATTAATAAATTAATCAAAAAAAAAACAAAATAACAAATTATGAAAAGAACAAAAATCATTTACTGGACAACCACCATTCTCATTTTTTTATTTGAAGGCGTTATGCCTGCGCTAACCTCCAATTCCGAAGCTGCGAAGCACTGATTCTGCCGTTTGTAAAAGGCAGGGTAAAAGAATGGGTGTATGCAGGCTTTGCGTTCGATTTTGTTTTTGCCTTTATTTCTCTTACTGCTGTGGATGGTTTAACAGGAATGTCTTTTTTTCCGCTGCTTGTTTTAGCCATTCTTATCGTTTCATACATCACATATCATCAACTGCAAAGTGCATCCGGCAAAACTTCGGTAAAAACAAAAGAAGCCAATCTCATGTATCAGTAAGTTTTCAATTACCCATCAGTTTTAAAATGTTTACAAAACCATAAACGCTTACATTTTTCTATTTCTATTTATTCATTTGCCTTATTTTTGAGCCCCATTTGCGGATGTGGCGAAACTGGCAGACGCACTAGACTTAGGATCTAGCGCCGCAAGGCATGTAGGTTCGATTCCTATCATCCGCACCAAAGCTTCGCAGTTTAAGCGAAGCTTTTTCACTTGATTGTTGATCTCTGAATGAGAAAAGAAACAAAATAATTATGGCTACAATTACACGGGAAAACATTGCACCGCTAACCGATAAGCTCACCGTAAATCTGTCGAAAGAAGATTATTATCCATCGTTTGAAAAAAGTCTGAAAGAGTATGCCAAGAAGGCTAACATTCCCGGCTTTCGCAAGGGCATGGTGCCGGCAGGATTGGTTAAAAAAATGTATGGTACATCAGTATTTACCGATGAAGTGCTGCGCACGGTTGAAAAAGAATTGAACCATTATGTAACGGAAGAAAAACTGGATATTTTAGGTCAGCCCCTGCCGGTGAGCGAGAACACACCTGCGCCTGATATGAACCAGCCAAGCGATTATGCTTTTTCTTTTGAAGTAGGGTTAAAACCTGATGTTCAGGTGAACATGAATGATGTAAAAGTAATCCGTTACAAAGTTGAAGTTACCGATGCGATGATTGATGATGAAGTGGCGCGTTTGCAAATGCGCAATGGTAAAATGAGCAATCCTGAAACGGTTGGTAATGATGAAAATGTGCTGAATGCAGAATTGAAAGAAGCCGATGAAAATGGAACGGAAACAGAAGGCGGAATCAAAAAAGATACATCGCTGGTTGTAAAATATTTTACACCGGAGTTTCGCGAACAATTAATGGGCAAGAAAGTGGACGACACGCTTCTCATTCAATTGAGCAAAGCGTTTGAAGATAAAGAAAGAGAGTTTGTTATGAACGATTTGGCGCTGGAGAAAAACAGTGCTGAGGATGCAGACAAACGTTTCATTCTTACCATAAAAAAAATTGGTATGACGGAAAAAGCCGATTTGAATGAAGCGTTTTTTAATGCGGCTTATCCGGGTAGAAACATTACCAATGAACAGGAATTGCGCGATGCCGTGAAAGCTGATATTGAGAACTATTATGCACAGCAAAGCAGCAACCAGTTGCACGATCAGATTTATCATTATTTAACTGATCATATTCACATTGATTTTCCGGATGCATTTTTAAAACGCTGGTTGCAAATGAACAGCGAAAAACAAAAAACAGGTGAAGAAGTGGAAGCGGAATATCCGGACTATGCAAAGCAATTAACCTGGAGTTTGATTGCAACTAAATTGATTGAGGAGAACAATGTTTCTGTATCGCCTGATGATATAAAAGATGCTGCGAAAATGCAGTTGATGAGTTATATGGGCGGACAATCTTTCGGCGATCTTTCATGGATAGATGACTATGCCGAGCGCATGATGAAAGACAAAAAGTTTGTGGAACAAACGTATGCGCAAGTGCAAACCGGCAAGCTGTTTCAGGCGTTGGAAACGCAGGTTCATGCAACGGAAGAGCCGATTAGCGTAGAAGCGTTTGCAGAAAAGCTGCATCACCATTAAGAGACCTCACCCCAACCCCTCTCCACAGGTGGAGAGGGGCTTTGATAACTAAATGTAAGCTGGCTTTTGGGCTGGCTTTTTTGTTTTTACTTGTTTCTTGAAACTTGGAACTTGAATCTTGTTCCTTAAATCTTGTTCCTTAAATCTTGCATCTTCACTTAACATTTCTTCCTTTCCATTTGTATTTTCCAAACTTTCCTAACCAGCCGGCAACAACGGTGTAAACAATGTGTATCGGTTGCATCAAGGGAAACCATCGCAGCAGTTTTGTTTGATTGAAAAAGCGGGCAACCGAAAGTAAAAAATAAAGTTCGGTGATGGTTTTAATAAGAAGAATGAACAACCAATACAAAAAAAAGTGCGGTAAAAACAAAGATGCAATTGGCAAAACTAACATCACAACATTAAAAAAATAAACCAGCAGCAATACATAAAAAATCCGCTTGTCGGTATAGCTGTTTGCCTTGCTTGCCCAGCGAATGCGCTGGTTGATAAAGCTCTTCCAGCTATCAACCGGCTGCGTTTGCACAATAGAGTTTGGATGAAACAAATAGCCAATTCCATTGGGAAATTGTTGAGCTATTTTGTGCATCAGCAGCATATCGTCTCCACTGGCAATATTGTCAATTCCGGCAAAGCCATTTACTTTATAAAACGCCGCTTTTTGGTACGCCAAATTGGCGCCGTTGCACATACTGTGAAAGCCCGCTGCTACCGATGCTGCGGTGATGCCTTGCAAGCTCATAAAATCAAGACTTTGAAAAAGACTAACGAAGGTTTGATGTTGAATAAATGATACAGGTGCTGCAATAAAAACAGGTTTGTTTTTATTGATAAAATTATTGAAGTTAGACAACCATTTTTCAGGCACAATGCAATCGGCATCCGTAGTAATGATCCAATCGCCTTTTGCTTTTCCAATGGCTAATTCAATGGCTTTCTTTTTATACGAATTGATAGTATTATCGCCCAATAAATTTTGCAACAAAAACAAATGAAGATTGCTGTGCTCTTTTTGTAAAAGTTTTATTTTTTCAACGGTTGCATCGGTTGAAAAATCATCTGTCACCAATACTTCAAAACTGTTTGATAGATAATTGTTTTGAAAGATAGAATGAAGGCACGCTTCTATATTTTCTTCTTCATTTCGGGCAGGAATAATGATAGAAAAAAAATGGTGCTGTGTTGATTCAGTTGTTGTAAAAACAGGAAGCTTTACAAACCACTTCCGGTATTGTAAAATAAGAAAACAATAAATAAGGCAAAAACAAAAAGCAGGTATTAGAAACCACCACATGCCTGCAAAGAAAATTATTTATCGTCATTCAAAAGCGAAGCAATAAAAGGCGCCTGCGGTGCGTACAAAAAAGAATGTCCTGTATCGAGAGTGTGAAGATGTGCTTGTTTTTCCAGGCCTTTTATAAAATCTACGCCATGATCGGCAATGATAATTTTATCGTGCCTTGCAAACACCATTTCAACCGGCACACCGTAGTTGATGATTTTTTGTTTTAGCAAAAACAAATTCGGCTGAAAATAGCGTGTTATCATCCAGCGATGATATAGCTGCATCCGGGTAGTTTCATCGTTCAGATAATATTGCGCCATGGTTAATTGACCTTCATTGAGAATACCCCGCTTTTGCAAGCTCTTTGCCAGTTGAATTAATAGTTTTGGTTTTTTCATTGTATTATAAAACAGCCTTCTTCCAACGCCCGTTTGGGTGGCGTAGCGATACCATTTGTTGCGGTGCAAACCGTCGGGCGCAAGCAGCACTGCGCCCTTTATCATTTGCGGAGCCAACTGCAACAAACACAACGCAATTCTGCCACCCATGCTGTATCCTAATAGATAAAATTGTGTGGCAGAAGTGGGCAAAATTTGTTTGATGATATCCAATAATTCCTGCGGCGTAAAGGTGTCCTTTTCACTCCAGGTTGTATTGCCATGATAGGGCAAATCAAACGCCACCAGTGTAAATTTTTTATTTAAGTAAGGTGTGATGATTTCCCAGCGGTAGGCAGCTTGTGCATAACCGTGAAAGGCAAAAACGTATTCACTTCCCGAGCCAAAACATTCATAACTGATGCTGCTGTTTTTATAATGCAATCGTTTTTTATCCATCTCTAAAAAACAAAGTTAGTTGCGATGTTTCTATTTATGGCAGAAATAAAAAAGCCGGTTGTTTTTAACGAACCGGCTTTATAATATACTTATAAAATTTATCCTAAATAAGCTTTCAATGCGCTGCTGTAACGCGCTTTTTGTAAACGTTTAATAGCGCGTTCTTTTATCTGGCGGATACGTTCTTTGGTAAGATCGTATTTCATACCAATTTGTTCAATGGTGTTTCCACTTTCGCCATCCAAACCAAAATATGCGTTTACAATTTCGGCTTCGCGCGGAGAAAGTGATTTTAGCACGCGGCGAATTTCTTCGCGCAGCGAATCTTTCATTACATCATCATCCGTATCGTCGTTGCCTTCCAGCAAATCGCCCATAGCAACATCTTCTGCTTCGTGCACCGGCGCATCTAACGAAGTGTGGCGGGTATTGCTTTGAAAAATATTATTGATTTCCGTTTCACTCATTTCCAGAATATCAGCTAATTCTTCGGTTGATGGCTCGCGCTCATGTTCCTGCTCAAACGCCATGTAAGCTTTGTTGGCTTTGTTGTACGTGCCAATTTTGTTTTGCGGCAAACGTACTAAACGACCTTGTTCTGCCAAAGCCTGAAGGATAGATTGGCGAATCCACCAAACGGCATACGAAATAAATTTAAACCCTTTTGTTTCATCAAAGCGCTGTGCGGCTTTTATCAAACCTAAATTTCCTTCGTTAATTAAATCGCTTAAGGAAAGACCCTGATGCTGATACTGCTTTGCCACAGACACCACAAAACGCAAATTCGCCTGAACCAATTTATCTAAAGCGCGCTGATCAGCCATTTTAATTCGTTGCGCCAGTGTGGTTTCTTCTTCGGGCGTAATCATTGGAATTTTGGATATTTCCTGTAGGTATTTTTCTACTGCCTGCGAATCACGGTTAGTGATTTGTGTGGCAATTTTAAGCTGCCTCATATATTGATTGTTGCTTGTTTACTTATCTAAATTCGGTTACTTACTTGTAGTTATGTTTGGCTGCGGTGAAATAAATTCAGCCTGCAAAGATACGATTAAAAGAAACAATGTTTGCATTATTTCAAGTAAACATTGCTTTAGCTTTTGTTTTTATCGAATTTTTTGTATGGGTGTTTGATTTTGTTAACAATAGCAGACTCTTTTTCCCAATCAACCGCTGCATACTCTTTTTATATCATTAAAAACAAACAGGTTTCAAATTGTAAAACAGGAGCCGTTCTGCAAAAGGCAAAAGGTATATCTTCGCGCTCTTACAGTTTCCAATTTTTACAGCTATCTATTAATTTTGAATAACACTATGTTTCCAAAAACAAACCCAACTACAACGCAGGCCTGGTTATTATTGAAACGACATTTTGAAGATGAAATGGGCCGCGTTCACATGAAAGATTTGTTTGCCAAAGACCCTGACCGGTTTTCTAAATTTTCGCTCACTGCAGAAGATATTTTGTTTGATTATTCTAAAAATATCATTACCGCTAAAACGCTTCAGTTGCTGTTGCAGTTGGCTAACGATTGCAGTTTGAAAGAAGCTATTGAAGCCATGTTCAACGGCGAAAAAATTAATGAAACCGAAGGTCGTTCCGTGCTTCATATAGCGTTGCGTAACCTGAGCGACAACCCGGTAATGAGTGATGGAAAAGATGTGATGCCCGAAGTAAGAAAAGTGCGTGAACAGATGAAAGCCTTTTGCGAAAAAGTGCACAGCGGCGAGTGGAAAGGCTATAGCGGCAAAAAAATAAAATACATTGTAAACATTGGCATTGGCGGCAGCGATTTGGGTCCGGTGATGGTAACGGAAGCTTTGAAGCCGTATTGGCTGGAAGGTATTCAGCCTTACTATGTGAGCAACGTGGATGCCTCGCAGATTGCCGAAATACTGAAGCAAATTACACCGGATGAAACTTTGTTTTTAATCGCTTCTAAAACCTTTACCACGCAGGAAACCATGACGAATGCCGGCACGGCAAGAGATTGGTTTTTAGCCGCTGCTAAAGATGAAAAATACATTGCGCAACATTTTGCAGCCTTGAGTACGAACGAAAAAGAAGTTACCAAATTCGGGATTGATCCGGCAAATATGTTTGTGTTTTGGGATTGGGTTGGCGGACGTTATTCCTTATGGAGCGCCATAGGTTTATCAATTGCTTTAACCGTTGGCTACAATAATTTTGAAGCCTTATTGATAGGTGCATTCAATGTTGACAATTATTTCAAAACAGAAAGCTTTGAAAAAAATGTGCCTGTAATTATGGCATTGGTTAGTCTATGGTATATCAATTTTTTTGGTTCACAAACTGAAGCCATTTTGCCTTACGACCAGTACATGCACCGCTTTCCGGCTTATTTTCAGCAAGGCAATATGGAAAGCAACGGCAAAAGCGTGGGTCGAGGCGGGCATCGTGTTTCATACTCTACAGGACCCATTGTTTGGGGCGAACCGGGAACCAATGGGCAACATGCGTTTTATCAATTGATTCATCAGGGAACGATATTGATTCCGTGCGATTTTATAGCTCCGGCTGTTAGCCACAACCCGATTGGTGATCATCATGAAAAACTACTAAGCAACTTCTTTGCACAAACCGAAGCGTTGATGAATGGCAAAAACGAAAAAGAAGTGAAAGCTGAGCTGAAAGACATGACTGAAGAGCAAATAAAAAAACTGGTTCCATTTAAAGAATTTCAGGGAAACAAACCCACCAATTCATTCTTACTAAAAGAAATCACACCGCAATCGTTAGGCAGTTTAATTGCTTTGTACGAACATAAGATTTTTGTACAGGGCATTATCTGGAACATCTTCACATTCGATCAGTGGGGCGTTGAATTGGGCAAGCAGTTAGCCGGAAAAATCTTACCTGAATTAAAAAATGATGATGCCGTTAAGGACCACGATTCATCAACCAACGGATTAATTAACGCCTATAAAGGATTGCGATAATAAAACACCAATGACACAGATATTCGATGCAAACGCTGACAGGGTTTTGAACCCTGTCAGCGTTTATAGTTTTTCAACCGAAAAAGACGCTAATAAAATATCTTTATTAAGCTCTACACCTTCATCTCTTCATGCTTAAAATAAAAATCAAGATTTACAATACTTACCAATGAAATTGCTTTTTGTTTTTATCTCATTATTTCTATCTCTCTTTTCATTTTCTCAAACTGTAACCATTCTTACCAGCGGTACCAAAACGTCGCTGCGCGGGTTAAGTGTTGTAAATGAAAACATCATCTGGGCAAGCGGCAGCAATGGAACTGTGGCGCGCTCGGTTGACGGTGGCAAAACCTTTCAATGGCTTACGGTAAAAGGTTTTGAGCAGCGCGATTTTAGGGACATTGAAGCTTTTGATGCCAATACAGCGATTGCTATGGCAGTGGCAGAACCGGCAATTATTGTAAAAACAAAAGATGGCGGTAAAACCTGGAGGAAAATATTTGTAGATACCACCAAAGGAATGTTTTTAGATGCTATGGATTTTTCGGGAAAAAACGGCGTTGTAATTGGCGATCCAACAGATTCGATACATAGAAATATATTCATTGCTTTTACGCGCGATGCCGGCGAGCATTGGTCTATTTCCAATGACAACATCCCGCTTGCCAAAGGCGAAGCATTTTTTGCATCGAGCGGAACCAATGTAAAAACACTTCCTTTAAAACGAAATTTGTTTCGTTACGCTTTGGTAAGCGGCGGCACGCAATCGCATTTTATTGGCAGTAAAGAAGATGCATTGCCATTGCAGCAAGGTAAGGAAAGCACAGGCGCAAACTCAATAGCCATAAGCCTTTCAGCTAAACGAATAGTTGTGGTTGGCGGCGATTTTGCCAACGATAAAGACACAACCGGCAACTGTGTTTTTTCAACCAATTTTGGCGTTACCTGGCAACATCCGCAAACCTCGCCGCATGGATATAGAAGTTGTGTTGACTTCATCAACCAAAATAAACTTATTGCCTGCGGTACATCCGGCGTTGATATTTCAAACGATGATGGCAACAACTGGACATTGATTTCCAACGAAAGCTTTCATGTTTGCCAGAAAGCAAAACAAGGCAACGCAGTTTTTTTAGCCGGAAAAGAAGGAAGGATTGCAAAACTGAACGAATGAGTTTATCGAAACAATTCAGCTGCAATACCATCCGCCAGAAGTTTTCCTTTTCGTGTTAATATCAAATGATTGTTGATGTAGTTTACATTACCGCTTACAATGTGCTTCTTCGCTTCCTGCACAATACTCGTGGCTTCGGCATCGCTCCAAATATTGGCAATGTAAGATAATGAAGTGCCCTGCATGGTGCGCAGTGAGGTCATGATGTATTCGTTCAATTGTTGCTGCGGAGTAAGGTATTCAATTTCAAAAGGCACTTCGCCTTTTTGAACAGAAGCTATGTACAGCGCGTTGTTGGCAACATTCCATTGCCGGCTGGTGCTGTTAAATGAATGCGCCGAAGGTCCTAAGCCAATATAGGGCAATCCCTGCCAGTAACTGCTGTTGTGTTTACTTTGAAACCCGGGCTTTGCAAAGTTGGAAATTTCGTAATGCTCAAAACCGGCTTCGCGCAAGCTTTTGGTGAGTATTTCAAAATGAAGGCTTTGTTTTTCTTCATCTACATTGGCTATTCTTTTTTCCTGTATCATGTAATGCAAAGCTGTTTTCGGTTCAACCGTTAATGCGTAACAGGAAAGATGCGGAACGTTCAAAGCAATTGCCTGTTCTATATTCCGCTTCCATTGCTCATTGCTTAAGGTTGGCGTACCATAAATTAAATCGATAGACATATTATCGAAACCCGCTTTTTTTGCAAGCTGTATGCAGCGCAACGCCTGTTGTGCACTGTGAGCACGGTTCATCCATTGCAAATCGGCATCGTGAAACGATTGAACACCGATGCTTAGCCGGTTGATGCCAAGCGATTTCCACGACAGCAAACTATCAATATTAATATCATCAGGGTTGGCTTCCAAAGTAATTTCCGCATCGGGCACAATAGAAAAAGAGTCGTGAAGTTTTTGAAGTAATGTTCGCAGACTGGTGATAGACAACAAACTTGGTGTACCGCCGCCAATGTAAATGGTGCGAATTTTTCCGGTAATGTAATATTTACGTAGCCTGGCTTCTATACCAATCGCATACATCATTTCGTTTACAAATTGGGCATTGGTAGAAAAATGGAAGTTGCAGTAATGACAGGCTTTTTTGCAAAAGGGAATGTGAACATAAATACCTGCCATAATAATGTAAACCTAATTTTGTGTATGGCTTTTGTGCGCCAATACCGGATTTTAAATTTATTTAAGTTTGTGTTTTTCTGTGGTTGCGTTACGCATGTTTCAGCACAAAATGTTTGTACTTTATCAGTGCGTTCTGTAGATACGGCAATGTCAGCCACGTTGCAATCATTATCACTCACTCATTCTTTCTTATCAAAAGAAAACTGCCTGCAATATGTAAAACAACTGCCTGATGTACTAAAAACAAAAGGTTACCTATCAGCTTCGGTAGATTCAGTACAACAAAATGCTAACAACGTAACTATTCAATTATTTATTGGCAAACGATACATCTGGAATCGTTTATCTCCTGATGACAATACATCTGCAATTTTAAACTCTCTTCATTACGATGTTGGCGCATTGAGCAGTCAGCCGTTCAGTCAGGAAAAAGTTGACGCAATTTATAGTAAAGTTTTAGATTTCTGCGAAAATAACGGCTATCCTTTTGCGAAAATAAAATTAGATAATATTGTAATGACGGACTCTTTCATCAGCGCCACGCTTTCGCTTAATAAATCGTTTCCTTATTATATTGATAGCATTCGTATTTTAGGCAAGGCAAAATTATCGCAGGATTTCATTCATCGTTATTTAAACATTGCGCCCCACGACCTTTACAATGCCGGTAAATTAAGTAAGATTAATGCGCGGCTTGCAGAACTATCTTACCTGCAACAATCGCAGCCCTGGAGCGTTACGATGCTGAACGATAAAGCGATTGTAAACTTATACCTCGCACCAAAACAAAGCAACCAAATTGATGTGATTGTAGGCTTTTTGCCCGCCAACCAACAAACCGGAGGCAAGCTTTTGGTAACCGGGCAGGCAACCATCAATTTAAAAAATGCCTTTTCTACAGGCGAAACAATTGGTGTTGACTGGCAGCAGCTGCAAGCTAAATCGCCACGGTTGAACCTGCTATTTCAGCGACCGTATTTGTTTCATTCGCCGTTGGGTTTTGATTTTAATTTTGAGTTGTATAAACGCGATTCTTTTTTTGTAAATATCAACGCTTATTTTGGTTTGCAATATGCCTTTTCGGCACGGCAAACCGGAACTTTGTTTTTACAAACAGCATCATCACGCTTGTTAAGTGTTGATACCAATGCCATCATTCTCACTAAAACTTTGCCTTCAACAGGCGATATAAATTCAGTGAGTCTTGGTATAAATTATCGCTTCAGCGATGCCGATTATTTATTAAATCCGCGCCGTGGTAACGAAGTTTTTTTTACGTTGAGCGCAGGCAACAAAACAGTGCAAAAAAATACAACCATCACCAGCATAAAAGATACCTCTTTTAATTACAACAGTTTGTACGATACAGTGCAGCTAAAAAGTTATCGTTTGAAATTGATAGTAAGCGGTGCGCATTATTTTTCTTTAGGCAAACAAGCTACGCTGAAAGCTGCGCTGAATGCAGGTTTACTGCAAAGCCCAACCTATTATGTGAATGAATTATTTCAAATTGGCGGTTTTAAATTGTTGCGAGGTTTTGATGAAGAAAGTATTTATGCAAACCGGTATGCCGTTGCCACTGCTGAATATCATTATTTGGTGGCGCAGAACTCTTATTTTTATGTGTTTACCGATGATGGCTATGCACATTATCAAAGTGCCGTAACCTCTTTTTCGTACACTTATTTTGGCGCCGGTTTCGGGCTTGCTTTTGAAACCAAAGGCGGCATCTTCAACATTAGCTACGCCGTTGGGAAAAGAGATGATACAAAGCTGAATTTACAGCAATCGAAAATTCATTTGGGCTTTGTAACGGTGTTTTAATTACTGCAATTTTATATTACTTCCTTTTCAAAGCAAACGCTTGTTTCAACGCCAATGTATTGCCCGTAATTAGCAATGCGTTTATAGCCGGTTTTTTTATACAGCGCAATGGCTTCCGGTTGCCGGATGCCGGTTTCCAAAACGCAGGTTTGATAGCCTGATTGTTTTGCCCAATTTTCCAATTCACTCAATACTTGCAAAGCCAGGCCTTTGCCTCTTGCTTCCGGTAATGTAAACATCCGTTTTACTTCCATAGCAGTTCCGCTGTATTCTTTAATAGCGCCGCAGGCAACGGGTTTATCATCCATGTAAGCCACAATTGCATTTTTTAATTCATCAATTTTATTGAATTGATTATAGAAAGAATGATCATCGCCGTCAATGATAGCTAAGTAAGCATCAAGTTGTTTTACAAGAAATCTGAAATCTGCGTTGTTAGAGTCGGTTTTTATCAATCTTATCATAAAAAGGCTGCTTGTGCGCTTATAAATATTTCAAATTTATTGAAGTAAAACAAAATAGTCATTATAACTATTTCTAACAAAAAACAAAGCCTGTTTTAATAATAAAACAGGCTTTATAAACGAGTAAATTGTTTCTTCTTAATAAGCTCTCTTTGCACCTTTTGCTAACGGAGCTACAATTACAGCCAATAGAAATAAAACTGATAAGGCTATCATGTTGAAAATTTTAAAAAATGAATTAATGGAGCAAAACTAAATGTCTATTTGTATTGAAAATCAGTTGGTTTAGCAATGTAACAAAACGAAACTTGTATTAATTCTTAAAATATATGATAGGGGAAACCGCTTTTACTATTGTATAAAATGGTTTATGAACCATATTTGAAGTAGGTAAAGAATAAAGGCAGGAAAATTTTTAAAAAAAGAATAAAATATATGCTTAGAAAGGTTTTTTACTAAACATATCTTCAATTGCTATAAGAGCCAGAATTACAGTTAACAAATTGTTAAATATAATTTGGAGTAAATAAAAAGATTGTGTAAAGAAGAGCTATATTATTACAAAGAAAAACAAAGGCAATTTTACCACGATTAAGCGGCTTCTTCCCACGAAGTAAGGTAAGGAAATATCACCGCTTCCTCTGAAGATTTAGATGAAAAAAAATGCTGCACTAATAAAGGCACTGCTATTACTAATAAAATGGCAGTTAAAATAAAGGGTAATAAAAAAAGAAGGAGCACTGTAAAGAAGAGTTTCATAGAAAGTACTTTAGGTGTTATGTAAAAGAAAGAGGTTAAAAAAGAGCGGCGTTTTTACACTGTTTTTTTATGTTACGCTTGTTTACTATGAATCGCAATACTAATGCCAGAGGGAAACATGCCTCCACTTATGTGCCGGCGTAAAAAAATTTCCTTACAGTTGCCTTACTTTCAAAAAATGAATTAAAAACAAACCCTGTTTATATTCATTAATCGCCAGTTGTAATTCCATTTTTATAATTAACCATTTTCTTAAAAGCTAACATTCGTTTGTGCTTTATTTTTACGATAAATTTTACACATGAAAACCTGGGTTCAACTGGCGTTAGTGGCAGGGGCAATATTTGTGGCTTCGCAGATATCGGCGCAAAAACAAACATCTTCTATCAAATACATTGATGCTGCCAATATGGATAAGTCGGTAAAACCCGGCAACAACTTCTATCTCTACGCCAACGGCACCTGGCTCAAAAACAACCCGGTGCCACCCTCCAAAACGCGCTGGGGCAGTTTTGATATGCTTCGCCAAACCAGCCTCGACCATTTAAAAAAGCTGTGTGAAGATGCGGCTGATGGTAAAATAAAAGATTCGGCAGCGCAACGGGTAGGAGCTTTATACGCCAGCGCGATGGACAGTGCAGCTATTGAAAAATTAGGCGCAACGCCCATCCAGCCGCAATTGCAGCGGTTGGCAGCCATCACCAATAAAGACGAAGCGCTACACCAGATTGTTACGCTTCGACAGCAAGGAGTTGGCGGTTTGTTGTTTGGTTTCAGGATCACGCAAGATGATAAAAATGTGAACCAATACATTCCTAAACTATCGCAGGGCGGAACATCGTTGCCCGACAGGGATTATTATTTAAAAACCGATCCGCGCAGCAAAACTATCCAGGCGGCTTACCTTTCTTATGTAAAAGATATGTTTGTATTAACGGGCGACGATTCGGTTACTGCTAACGCCAAAGCCCACAACATTTTCAATCTTGAAAAAGCACTGGCTATTGTGCAAATGAGCCGCGTTGAAATGCGTGATCCGCAAAAAACCTACAACAAATTTTCTTTGGTTGAGTTGAGTAAAACCACGCCCGATTTAAACTGGACTTCTTTATTAAAAGAAATGAAAGTTGCCAATGCCGACAGCGTTTTGGTAAACAATCCCGCGTTTTTAAAAACCGCCGATGGCTTGTTGCAAGCTGTGCCGCTCGATACATGGAAAGCCTATTTGCAATGGGCAGTTATTAAACATTCGGCGGCTTATTTAAGCAGCGCTTTTGTAAACCGGCAATTTCAGTTTAGCCAGGTATTATCAGGGCAAAAACAAATTACGCCGCGCTGGCAACGCATGAGCAGTATGGTTGATAATAATCTTGGCGATTTGCTGGGTCAATTGTATGTAAAAAAATACTTCAACGATGCCGCCAAGCAACGCATGATTGGTTTGGTGAAGAACATACAAGCTACCTTTCGTGAGCGCATCAATAACGTTGACTGGATGACTGATAGCACCAAACAGCAGGCGTTGGGTAAGCTTGATGCTATTGTAAATAAAATTGCTTTTCCCGATAAGTGGGAACGTTATCCGGGCGTGGTTATTACCTCAAATAATGTATTGGCAAACCTGCACAGCATTGATGAGTTTGAATACAATAAAATGATAAGCAAAATGGGCAAGCCGGTTGATAAAACTGAATGGGATATGACGCCATCTACCATCAATGCTTATTACAATCCATCCAACAACGAGATTGCTTTTCCGGCTGGTATTTTACAATTTCCGTTCTTTGATTTTGGTGCCGATGATGCGGTGAATTATGGTGGCATTGCGGCGGTTATCGGGCACGAGCTAACGCATGGCTTTGATGACGAAGGCAGGCAGTATGCAGCCGATGGAAACTTGAAGGAATGGTGGACAAAAGAAGATGAAAAAAAGTTTACCGAACGCGCCGATAAAGTAGCTGCGCAATACGATGCCTTTACGGTAAACGATAGCCTTCATGTAAACGGCAGATTGACATTGGGTGAAAACCTTGCTGACCTTGGTGGCTTGAACATCGCTTACCAGGCTTTTAAAAATACACTGGAAGGAAAGAGCGATAAAAAGATAGATGGCTTCACGCCCGACCAGCGTTTCTTCTTAAGCTGGGCGCAGGTTTGGCGCGCCAACATCACGCCCGAATATGCTGCGCAACTAATTGTGGTTGATCCGCATTCGCCGGGCATGTATCGCTGCAATGCACCCGTAAGCAATATTGACGCCTGGTACAAAGCTTTTGATGTGCAGCCGGGCGATGCTATGTACAAGCCCGAATCGGCGCGCATAAAAGTGTGGTAAAAACAAACCAATCAATTATAAAGTAAAGCCGTTGTTAATGACAGCGGCTTTTTTATTTGTTGGTAAGTAGCCAATATATGCTTAAGAGTGTCTATCTTTAAAAGTAGTAATTTTAGAATCGGAACAAAAACAAAACGATTGCAATAGAAAATTGTTCCTTACAAAAAATAATCTATTATAAACAATTTATCCAGCATGAAAATTTCTTTTTGCGCAATAGCAACGATGCTGTTGTTAAGCGCAACCATCGCAACAATCAGTTCTTGTAAAAAAGATAGTTCCGGCAGTTTACAAAGCGTTTCTCATCTCGATACAGTCCTCACAGATACCAGTATTTTTATTGATTTTGTTCTTGATGGAAAAAGAATATTTGGTATTCAAAAAGAAAATGCAGGTATCTATGAGGGAGGACAGGAATGGGGAAATTTTTTAACCGATACCTCTATTTTTAATTGGAATAGAATCGGTTCTTCTTTTGTTAATGGCAACACGAAAGGATTGCCTTATTTTGCTTTTACCAAAGGCTCAATAAACCTTAGTAAATCACATTATTCCGATTCTACACCTGGTCCTGTACTTTATAAAGCTGTTGATACCTTCTTTCAGTCAGGTAATTACAATTATGCCGTTCGCACGCACGATACGACTTACAACTATTATTATAATGATGCTATTTTAGATTCATCTGTTACACACTCTTTGCTTAGTTCTGGTATTACCATTTTGTGGATAGATGCCATGGGCAAAACATGGCAAACTTTTGATGGCACAGCCAACCAAACAGGCAGCTATTTTACCATTCTTAAAAACGAAGTTATAGCCAATCCTAATGCTCCGGGTTATACATCCATAAATATTATCACTGTTCAGTTTGCCTGCAACTTATACGACAAAGCAGGCAATGTAATGCACATAACCAATGGAAAGTTTCGATTGGCTCAAATCTATTAAGACTCACTAAAAAAACATCATTGCTGACCGCCTGATTTTACGCGGTTGGTTTCATCATCAGCACTACTGTTTCTGTGGCGTTGTTATTTACTGCAATCGTCATTTGAGATAAGTTAGCATTCATCATGGGCAACGCTTTTTATAGCGTCGGCAATTTTTTTCTTTACACTTTTCAAATGAGCAATTTTATTGTCTATTTCTGTCATCTTAGCTAATAAAATCTGCCTTCTTTTTTCAACAGATAACTTCTTGCTGTGCCAGGCATCTATAATTACTTTTATTTCAGATAAGGTAAATCCAATTTCCTTTGCTTCTTTTATTATTTCTAATTTATCTATCGCTTCATCATCATAATAAGTATAGTTGTTTGTTTTTACGGTTGTATTTTTTTTGCCCTTGAATAATCCATATCGTTCATAATATCGGATGGTATGAATGGGCGTATCTGTTTCTTTAGCCAACTGGTTTATTAATATCATATTATCTCTGTATTAAATTAACGAAGTATGAACTATGGTTTGTAGTTTAGAGTAACGAAATTACTGTTTACTTTGTGTTTTAAAATATAACTTATGTCTAAAACTATTTTTATTACCGGTGCTTCATCAGGTTTAGGGAAAGCTGCTGCTAAATTATTTGCTTCCAACGGATGGAAAGTAATTGCTACCATGCGTGCGCCAGATAAAGAAACAGAGCTTACTGCCATAGAAAACATCAGCTTGTTGCCACTTGATGTTACCAAGCCAGACCAAATTAATGAAACGGTAAGAAAAGCAATTGAACAAGCACTAATTGATGTTGTTTTTAATAATGCAGGTTATGGGCTGGCAGGACCTTTTGAAGGCACAACCGATGAACAAATTGTACAGGAGCTTAACACCAATTTATTAGGCGTAATGCGTGTAACCAAAGCGTTCATTTCTCATTTCCGCGAAAAGAAAAGCGGCTTGTTTATCAACACTACTTCTATTGGTGGTTTAGTAGCTTTTCCGTTTAATTCTGTTTACCATGCTACCAAATGGGCGTTGGAAGGCTGGAGCGAAAGTTTAGCTTTTGAACTTGGCGCGTTTGGCATTGGTGTAAAAACTGTTTCGCCCGGCGGCATCGCTACCGACTTTATAAGTCGCTCTTTAGTAATGGCGCAACATCCGGCTTATGATGAAATGGTTGGCAAAGTAATGCATGTATTTACAAACCCCGAACGGATGGCTTCTTACTCTTCGGCAGAGCAAATTGCACAAATAGTATATGAAGCGGCAACCGATGGGAAAAACACGTTGCGCTATGTAGCTGGTGCCGATGCCAAAGCTCTGTATACACAGCGTTTGCAGGTTGGTGATGAGGCATTCCGCAAGGGAATTGAAACTTCATTTCTTGCATAAAACAATCGCTTGTCGTTATTATCAAATCAATATTTAGATTCTTATTTCAAATACGGTTCATTGGGCATCATCAACCCAAATAAAAAATAAAAGCCTTCGTAAACACGAAGGCTTTTATTAATATGCACTGAAAAAACATCATTGCTGACCGCCCGATTTTACACGGTTGGTTTCATCATCAGCACCAATGTTTCTGCGGCGCTGCGGCCCGTTGGCAGCTTTGCCAAAACGATAGGTAAATGTAAGGTTCAGCCTGCGGTTATCCCATTTGGAATGGATAACGGTAAGTCCTTTATCCAGGTTGGTGCTGCCACGGAAAGAAGCCAGATAAAACGGGTCGCGCACATTCACGCGGATGGTTCCTTTTTGCTTTAAAATCTGCTTGCTGCCACCTAACGAAAACATGCCCATCGGTTGCGCTAAAATGGCGCTGCTTACCAATTGCTTTGAGTTAAACCAGCCGCTTACTTCAGCACTCCAGCCTTTGTTAAACGTAAACTGGCTACTGGCATTGCCGTTAAATGCAATGCTGTTTACGTTAATGTTTTCACCATCAATCACACCTTTAAAATGGTTATTGAAAAGATTGGTATAAATGTTCACCGACCACCATTTTTTTATTTGTTTATTATAGCTTACCGATAAGCCAACGTTTTGGCTGGAAGCAATATTCTGCGATGTTTGAAATGTGGTATAATTAGAATCGGTACCTAATTTTTCTGTTATTAATACGTCATTAATAATGTTTGAAATGATAGTATAATTTGCCGATACATTTAACTGACCTTTGTAATTATAACTCAACTCGATATTGTGGCTGAACTGCGGCTGCAGCAAAGGATTGCCTTGTTGGTACGTGTAACGGTCAAGCTGCTCCTGAAACGGATTTAATGATTGATAATCGGGTCGTTCAATGCGCCTGCCATACGATAAAGCAAACGTATTGTTATCATTCTTTTTATAGCTTATGTAAGTGGTAGGAAACAGCTTTGTATAATTTTTATGAAAGCTCTCGCTCTGTGTTTTTTGGTTGCCATCGGCAATTGTTTGTTCGGCACGCAAACCCAATTGAAAGCCCCATTTTTTGATTTGTTTTTGCAGGTTTATATAAGCCGCATTGATGTTTTCTTTATAAATAAAATGATTGCTTCGCGATGAATCGTATTTCCATCCGCCGTTGTAGTTATATGCCGGATCGAACAACGTGTACTGCGCATCATTATCCGTTTTTACATAGCTGAATTTAATGCCTGCTTCCAGTGTTGCATTCTTCTTCATCGGGTGATGATAATCGCTTTTAAATGTATAAATATCAATGTTGGAAGGCAGGTTTCCTTTTAATAAATACGGGTTTGGATTAGAAGGATCTTTGGTATCAATCAATATATTTTCAGGGTTATACAAATAGTTGTTGGAATACTGGCTGCCGGGCGCATGGTAAAAAATATAATCGGCATCGGCGGTAAGTTCGGTTCCGCTGGTATCAAGTTTTTGCTGAAAGTTAAGATTAAAGCCAAGGTTCGTCCATGTGTTTTTATTTTGCGATTGTGCCGAATTGTATTCTGCAAAATTTTTGAGGCTGTCGTAAATATCGGCACGTGTTCCCGAAGCAAATTTATCATCCCGAATATCGCCCGTAATCACAGCGCCGATGGTTGTTTTTTTGGTGGCAAAAAAATCGGCTCCCAATTTAAAATTTTGCGGGCGACCACTGTAACGCCCGTACGTGTGTTGATTGCTGTATCTGTCATAATCAACAGCACGGCTTGCGCGCGAACTTCTGTCAATATAAATATCATTAAAACCTTCCCAGCGCGAGTAACTGTAATTGGCAAACAAGTTCAGTTTGTTTTTGTGCCAGTTGATGTTTATGTTGTTGGTGTTTTTAAAATATTTGGCAAAGATGGCGCTGGTTGAAAAAGAACCGTTAAAGCCAGCCGCTTTTGTCTTTTTTGTTTTGATGTTAATGATGCCCGCGTTGCCGGCAGCATCGTATTTTGCCGATGGCTGGCTCATCAGTTCAATCTGGTCAATCTGGTTGGCGCTCATGTTTTTTAAAAGGTTCGCAAGGTCTTGTCCGCTTAAATACGTTGGCTTGCCATCAATTAAAATAACCACGCCCTGCTTGCCTTTCAGGCTAATGTTGTCGTTGTTATCAATGGTAACGCCCGGCGATTTTTCCAGCACTTCCAACGCAGTTAAACCCGTGTTCGTAGGCGAGGCATCAACGTTTACAATGGTTTTATCAATCTTTTGTTCAATCAACGGTCGTTTGCTGATTACTACAACCGAAGTTGCCATTGCATCTTTATTTTGGAGATGAACATCAGCCAGTGTGAAGGTTTGTTTTTGTTGATTTATTAAAAAGACAGAGCTGTAATATTTTTGAAAATTAATGGCATCTATAGAGATAAGATAAGTGCCTTCCGCAGCTTTATCAAAAGCGAAATTTCCGTCTTTATCGGTAATGGCAATCTTCACCAGCGATGAATCTTTGGCTTTTAATAAACTTACGGTAGCGGCTTCAATGGCTTTATTATTTACAGCCACTGTTCCGCTAATGGCGGGTTTATTTGCCTGCGCAAAAAGGGTTTGAAAAGAGATGAGTAAAACAAAAAGAACAAGGGCAAAAAACGTTTTCATAAACACTAATTTTGAATATCGCCACAAAGGTTGCCATTGCGTTTTGAGCAATGAAACCAAATGCTACCAATGGCAGGATATAAGTATTAGTGGTACGATGCATTCTGTTTTTTGTTACACTGTTTTGATGAGCGGGAAATAGATAGGATGAATGAAAACAGAATGTTTCCAACTTATTAAACCGGAGTTGTTTTTTAATGTGTAAATTAGCTTTCAAAATGAACGGTGAATTGCTGCTTCCGGCATTGTTCTTACCAAAGCTATCTCTCTTTTAATGGCTTATGACAATCATAAAATCATTTTCGTTTATTGTAATTACAACAACCTGTTTGCTGTTATATCAATATGCAAACTGCCAGTTGTTGTTTGCCAAAAATCACAAGCGTTATGTGATAAAAACGGTGAATGTTGAAGATGGTCTTATCAACAATTCGGTAAGCGATATTGTAACCGATACCTTTGGTTTTACCTGGATTGCCACCAAAACCGGCTTGCAACGATACAACGGCTACCGGTTAGAAACGGTTCATCCGGCCATCAGCGGAAAGCCCGTAAACATTAGCTACCAGGTTCATTTTTTAAAACTGAAAAACAATTTGTTGTGGGTTACTTATCGCAATGGCATCCTGGTTTATAATCCTTATCTCGATCAATTTCGTTCGCTTATTTATCTGCCTGTAGCTACCTCTTTTTGCCCTGTAAGACCACTGCAGGAAACACCGCAAGGCGTATGGTGCATGAATGAAAGCGGTTTTGTTTTATTGAATTCAAATGGTAAAGTGGTAAAAGAAAATCATCTTGCCAAATCATCTGTTGCTCCTTTTTTTTTATTTCAATTTCAATATGCCGCCAATGCTAAATTTATATTTATTCTTACCCTGCAAAATCAAATTTTATGGTTTGATAAAGCTACCGGCGCTAACGGTTTTTTGCATTCGGGAAACGAAATAATCAATAGCATCGCCTGCACCGAAAACAAACTGTATGTGGCGCACAATAAAGGAATTACTATCGCTGATATCAGCAATCAAAAGCAACCTCAATTTAAGGAAGCCTTTCATGCCAGCAAGTTTTCTTTCGGTTGCATAAAAGTATTTGGAAATGAAGTGTTGGCAAGCACAAGCCAGCACTTGCTGGCGCTTGATTCTAACTGTAAAAACATCAGTGAAATTACTACGCTTGGCAGCGATGCAGTATTGCCTGCAGGTTATATTTCAACCTTGTATGAAGACCAGTTTAAACGCTTGTGGCTGCTTACCAACGATGATATAAAAATTATTCAGAACTACAGCATTCCGTTTCAATATTATGCCTATCCGAATGCTACCAATTTTATAAAAAGCATTTGTGTGGATGAAGATAACAACCGCGTGCTGGCAGGTTGTTTAACCGGCGGCATTCAGTTGTACGATACACTGAACAAACCGGTGTGGCAAAGTCCTTTGATAACGCCTAAAGTAAAAGATGTTGCCTGCATTGAAAAATTAACCAACGATATTTATTTTATTGAAACAATTGGTCAGGGCTGGTATTTACTAACTCTTTCTACTAAAAAACTTACGCCTTTACCATTAACAGATAAAGAAGAGGATGAATTGCATACGCACAACATAGTGTTTCCAAACAATGTACAGAAAATTGACAGTAACAACCTGATTGTAACTACATCATCAGATGTTGTACAATGCACATTCGGCAAAGGAAAATTGCAAAGCTTTACTATACTTTTTCATTCTATAAATAATAACCCCATTAATGTTTTTTATTGGAATAAAAGTAACAATTGCCTGTGGGTTGGTGCAAACACGGGTATGTTGTTTTGCAAACATCCCGATGGAAAAATAAGCAGCTATAATATACCCGACAATTACCAGGTAAGAAGCCTTATATGCGATGCAAAAAACAACGTTTGGGCAGGCACCGATAAAGGCTTGTTTGTGTATAACAGCAAGCGGCTGATAAAAACATTCAGCACAAGCAATGGCTTGCTGAACGATTGTATTTATTCAATGCTTACAGATGAAAAAAGGGAAACCATTTTTGCATCGAGCAATATGGGTTTATCTGCCCTGCAACTCAACGGCGTATTAAAAAATTATACAAAAGAAAAAGGCTTGCAGGAAAATGAATTTAACACCTCTGCAGTTGCCGAAACAAGCAAAGGGAAACTGTTTTTTGGCGGTGTAAATGGCATTACAGCTTTTTATCCTTCCGATGTTATCACCGAGCCCGATCATCCTTCTTTACTCGTTTATAAAACCGAAGTTAACGACCAGCCTTTTGTTACTGATTCAGCCAACTGGAATGCGCATCATTACCTTCTTTCGTATAATGAAAACAAAATCAGTTTTTCACTTACCGCCTTCGGTTTGCGAAAAGCGGCAGGCTACGTTTATGAATACAAAATGGATAGCTTTGATAACTCATGGACTACTACAAGCAATCCAACTAACATCTCTTATCACTTGCCGCCCGGCAATTACAAATTTGAAGCAAGAGTGGTTCAGTTTCCCACGGCAGTAATCGCCTGTAATATAACGATAGCAGCGCCTTACTGGCAGCGATGGTGGTTTTATCTGGTGTGCTTTGTTTTTGTTTTTGCTGCATTATTAGTAGCTGTACGAGCCATTTATCAAAGAAGATATCTGGCTAAACTACAAGCCTTGCGTATAAGGCAGCAAGTGTTGGCAGAGCGCGAACGCATCAGCCGCGATTTGCACGATAACATTGGCGCGTATGCTTCTGCCATCAGCGCGAATGTGGATGATGTGATTTATCAATTTAACGCTCCCGACCATGCAACATTGCAACGGTTAAAAAATTCTGCGCGTGAAATCATTATTCAATTACGCGATTCTATCTGGGCTTTAAATAAAGAAAACCAAACGGTAATTATGTTGAGTGATCGCATAAAAAATTATATTCAAAAATTGCAGCCCACTTACCCGGATGTTGTTTTTGATGTGGATGAAAACATTGAGCAAAACATAGCCATTGCCTCCATCACGGCGTTGCATGTACTTCGCATTGTACAGGAAGCCGTTCATAATGCCATTAAGCACAGCGGCTGTTCGTTCATACAAATTAATATTAGTAGTGAATCGCCGGTTGTTATTACTATAAAAGACAATGGGTGTGGAATGCCCAACCAGCCACAGCCTGGCGAAGGTTTAAAAAACATGCAGTCTCGTGCCGCCGAAATTGGCTGGAACTTAACCATTGCTAACTATGATGATGGTTGTACAATTCAATTGCGTAATACAAACTAAGTATTGATAATTTGCTCACCTCACTTCATATTTGAACGATGGTTACAAAAATTGCTTTTGTTGATGATAAAGCAATCAACCGGCAATCGTTTACGGATAAAATAAAACAATTGCCCGACGTTGAGTTAATGCTTACAGCAATGAACGGAAGCGATTACTTAGAACAACTGAAAGGCTTACCTCACCTGCGCATGCCCGACATTGCTTTTATTGATTTGGAAATGCCCGAAATGGATGGCATTACTACCATTGGCATTTCAAAAGCTTTGTACCCGAATGTTGTGTGCATTGTGCTTACTGTGTTTGATGATGATGATAAATTATTTGAAGCCATAAAAGCCGGCGCCAACGGGTATTTATTAAAAGATGAAGGTGCGCGTTCCATTGCCGATGCCATTACCAATGTAATACAGTTTGGCGGCGCGCCCATGAGCCCCGGCATAGCCCGCAAAGCCTTTTCCCTGCTGGCTCACGCGCAGATAGTTATTCCGGAAACAAAAACATCAAAAGGCGAAAAAGCTCATGAATTGTTATCGGAAAGAGAAAAAGAAATTTTGAACTTTACCACGCATGGCTGGGATGCCAAGCGTGTTGCTTCGGAGCTTGATTTAAGCGTACACACGGTACGAAAACATGTTGCCAATATTTACCATAAACTGCACATTACTTCCAAAGCGCAAATGATACAGCTTGCCTATAAAAACAAATGGATGAAAGAGTAAATAGCAAGATTAAAGGTTCAAGAAACAAGAAGATAAGAGAGTTGATTTATAAACAATAGTGTATCAATTTGGTTGTTTTATAATAACTGACATTTCTTTTCTCACTAATACAAATTAAGTATTGCCTGCCAGTTGTTTTTATGAAAAATTGCACTCTTAATTATTATGCTCCTTCACGCCAGCTAAAACTGAAACCATACTTAAAATTTATTTATGAAAAATAGAATTTTACTTGCAAGTTTTTTTTGCTTTTTTATCTTATTATTTAACGTGGCGCAAGCCGCCGAAACCGAACCAAACAACACGGCTGCTACTGCCAATGTATTGCCATTAAACGGCAGCAATAGCGGTGCTATCAATCCTGCCGGCGATGTGGATTGGTATAAGGTTACCACTACTTCCGACGGGCAGTTAAACATTACTGTAACGCCGACATCAGGCAAGTATATGTGGATTTATTTGTATGATAATAACGGAACTATATTATTAAATTCAGGTAACTCAAACACAACTTTTACAGTAGGCTCTGATGGTCTTGCTGCCGGTACATACTATGTTCAGGTGAATACCTATTATTCTTCAGATACTTCCAGCTATACCATTTCAAGCGCGCTTACTACTATTGCACAGCCAAATGATGCAGAGCCTGATAGTACACGAGCATTGGCATTAACGCTGCCGTTGAATAATAAAACCACCGGACATATTAACTATTACTACAACAACCACCGAGATAGTGCCGACTGGTATAAAATAACAACAACCGGCGACGGATTGCTGAAGCTAACTCTTACCTCAAACAACGGACAATATGTGTGGGCTTATTTGTATGATAACGATGGCGTAACAGTATTGAATTCCAACAACACAAACGGCACTCTTGACATTAGCACCGATGGTTTAGCAGCGGGCACTTATTATGTAAGAATCAATACCTATTATAACAACGGTTTTGCGCCCTATACTTTGGCTGATACGTTAAACTCTCCTTCACAAGCGAATGACGCAGAGCCTAATGGTACAAAAGCACAAGCTCTGGCATTAGCGCTGAATGGCAGTGTAACAGGGCATATTGATTATTATTATAACAATCATCGTGATTCCGCTGACTGGTATAAAGTTACAACTACTGGTGATGGTTTGTTAAGATTAAGGCTGACTTCAAATAACGGTCAGTATGTATGGGCTTATTTATTCGATAACGATGGGGTAACAGTAGTAAATTCCAACAACACAAATGGCACTCTTGACATTAGCACCGATGGTTTAGCAGCGGGCACTTATTATGTAAGAATCAATACCTATTATAACAACGGCTTTGCTCCTTATACTTTGGCTGACAGCTTGTTTTCTCCAACACAAGTCAACGATAAAGAGCCCAACGATACAAAAGCCACAGCAGATTCGTTTGCAGTAAATTCTACCATAACCGGTCACACTGATTACTATTATAATAATCATCGAGACAGTGCTGATTGGTACAAGTTAACCTTACCGCAAGATGGCTTACTAAGATTAAGGCTAACTTCAAATAACGGTCAGTATGTATGGGCTTATTTATTCGATAACGATGGGGTAACAGTAGTAAATTCCAACAACACAAACGGCACTCTTGACATTAGCACCGATGGTTTAGCAGCGGGCACTTATTATGTAAGAGTGAATACCTATTACAACACTGGCTTTGCTCCCTATACGTTAGCCGATAGCTTGTTTACGTATAACGCTGTGGATAGTGAACCAAATAAATATTTCAGCCAGGCAAAAACTATTCTTTCAAACCGGGTTACAACAGGACATGTTGACTTTTATTATAACAACACAAGAGATACAGTTGATACATATAAGGTAAATTATACTGGCAGTAACGGTAATCTTAATTTCACATTAAATCTTTTACCACATAATATAGATGGAAGTCTTAATTATACATGGTTCCAGGTTTATAAGGATACAACAGCCTCTCCCATTTATAACAATAATTTCAATAACGCTTCAACACAAATTAATCTAACCGGTCTTACACAGGGCTATTATTATGTAAAGGTTTTTGAATATTATAATAGCAACTTTGAAGCTTATTCAATCGCCGATTCGTTTACGCAGGTAAACATTGCTGCCATCAGTATAAAAAGTCAAACATCGCCGGATAGTTGCAGTACCAACAGCATTACCTACAATTTAAGTGCAAGTCATTCTCCGTACAGCGTTATGTTGTATCGAAATGGAGTGAAAGCTGATTCAATGAATGTAGCTGCTGATACGGTTCGGTTCAACAATTTATCCGACGGTAATTATTATGCAACCGTATATGGCGATGGCGCAACGGGCACTGCCTTTGGAACCAGTGCTACTACCCAATTCCTGCCACCTGCACCTAAAGGATTAACCACTTCTAATATTGGTGTTCATACAGCGCAGCTAAACTGGACTTTGTTAAGCTGTGAAAAGAGTTATCGCCTTCAGTACAAACCCACTTCAGCAGGCACCTGGACAAACGTTGATCAGCCTAACAATACAACCGGTATGTACACCGTAGCAGGCCTCAGCCCTTACACCAATTACACCTGGCGTGTAGCATCGGTAGATACAGCACAAGGTACAGTATTGGTAAGCGCATACTCCGATAGCGTAACCTTTATCACCCTGTCAGACACAGCGCATATCATGCTTGCATCAAAAACAAACGGCACTACCTGTAACAGCAGTACACTGGTGTATAACCTCAGCAATAGCGTTGCACCTTACACCGTGCAGTTATACCGTTATAAATTGGCTTATGGAAATGCAATGCAGGCAACCGGCACAGCTACTTTCTCAAGTCTTCCTTCAGGTATTTATTATGCAACTGCAACGGGCACAGGTTCCGGCGGCAGCATAGGAATCAGTGGTATCGATACTATTGCAACGCCTGTTCCTACGGGCTTAGATACGGGTTTGATAACTGCTACTACCGCACAACTAAAATGGACACCTGTTAGCTGCGCCAAATACTTTACTGTTCAGTATAAAGTGGCGGGTGCTGCAACATGGATAACCATTGTAACGAAAGGAAATACAAGCAGCGACACGCTTACAGGATTGCTGGCAGCTACCAAATATGTTTGGCAAATTGCTTCGGTTGATTCGGCAAACGGCATTACATTAAATGGCGTGTACTCTGTTACCGATACTTTTATGACGACAAGTGTGTTGCCGGTAACACTTATTAATTTTACGGCAAAACCGGCTGGCAATATTGTTCAGGTAAACTGGCAAACTGTTAATGAAACCAACAGCAAATACTTTGAGGTTTTGCGTTCATCTGATGGTATTGCTTTCAGTGCAGTTGGCACAGTATCAGCGTTTGGAAACAGCACCCTGCAACATCAATACTCGTTTAACGATAACAGCCCGCTGAAAGGAACGAATTACTATCGTTTGCGGCAGATAGATAATGATGGTCGTTATGCTGATTCAAAAACAATAAGCATCAGCTTTAACGGATCGTCTTTGTTCGTACTGTATCCTAACCCGGCGGTTGATGTGGTTCATCTTAATTTCTCAACCTCTGCTTCATCAACCATTACAGTGTATGATATGAACGGAAAAGCTTTGCTGCAAAAAATAATCAGCGATGGCAGTTCATCTCAAAACCTAAATGTAAGCAGCTTTGCGGCAGGCATTTACACAATAGTGTTGCAGCAAAACAAGCAAAAACAAACCATACGGTTTGAAAAGAAATGATACGCGAAAACCCTATGAACAATCTAAAAAACAAAAGCCGTCTTTGCAAAAAGGCGGCTTTATTTTTTAAGATGATTACCAAAGTTTTCTACATAAATTCTTCTTCTATTTCTGCAATTGTTTTTTCAGCCGGATAAAAAGAAAGCAAACGTTCAATTACTTTTTCCACCACCGCATCAGGGCAACTTGCCCCGCTGGTAATAAGCAACTTTACAGGTTGTTTGCCCGGCAGATAATTATGGATTAACAGTTCTTCTTTTGTACGCCAGTTGCAATGAATAATTTCTTCTTTTGAAATTAATTTAATGGCATCATCAATAAAATAAGTCGGCAGTTTTTGTTCGCACAATTCCACCAGGTGCGAGGTGTTGCTGCTGTTGTACCCGCCTACCACAATGGCAACATCGGCGCGTGTTTCCAGCATTCCATTCACGGCGCTTTGGTTATCGTTGGTGGCGTAGCAAAGCGTATCCCGCGTATCGGCAAAATGTTGATGAATGTTACTTTCATTAAGATGATAATGCTTAATAATTACGCTTTTTAAATAATCGGAAATGGCTTGCGTATCAGTAGCTAATTGCGTAGTTTGGTTGACTACGCCAATGCGCTGCAAATGTTTTGAAACATCAAAACCGCGGGAATGCCTGCCTTTAAATTCGATATAAAATTCTTTCTCATTTTTTTCGCCGGTAATGTATTTCGCAAGCTCAACAGTTTCTTTTATATCGTTCACAACAACCGTTGGCGTGTTAGAGGAAGCATGAGAAAAAGTAGCGCGTGTTTCTTCATGTTTCGGCTTGCCATGCACTATAATGCTGTAGCCTTTTTCGGCAATCTGCTCGCTGCGGTTCCATACCTTTCTTACAAACGGGCAAGTGGTATCATATTGCTCTGTTTCAATGCCTTTATTAGTTAATACATCCTGAATTTCAAGTGTTGTTCCAAAGGCAGGAATGAGTACGATGTCATCCGCTGTAAGTTCATCAAACGATGTTAACTGGTTACCATAAGTATCTTGTAAAAACGAAATCCCGTTGCGTTTTAAATCTTCATTCACCTGTGGGTTGTGTATCATTTCGCTTAATAAAAAAATGCGTTTTCCTTTGTTGTCTTCTATTGTTTTAAAAGCAATATCTATTGCATTTTCAACACCATAACAAAACCCGAAATGACGCGCGAGATAAATGTGAACCGTACCGAAATCAAGTAAGGTAGGAGTGAAATCTTTTTTAAGACGGTCAGCCTCTTTTCGTTTGTTTTTAATAGAGCTGATTAAAGAGCTTCGGTAAATGTTGGGAACAACAAATGTTTTCATAACAAAGAGAGAAGTGAACAAAAAAAGTGAGGTAAAAACAAACACATGTCAAAGTCATTATACTTACTGCATTCTGCCCTTGTTAATGCACTACCAGTTGCCCATGTGTTCCTTTACAATGCGTTCCGGATCTTGCGCTTTGTGTAGTTGCCAGTCGGCATCGTACCTTACAAACCAGCTTAACCACAAGGTGCGCGAAAGCCGCATAAATACAGTTTGTAAAGCCAATAGCAGCACAGAGTTTACACCAAGCCACCAAAAAATACGGTTGTCGTACAAAGAAAAACCAATGATCACCCACCAGGCAATAAACGTAGCCACCGAAAAGGCAACCGTAAGCGCATAGCTTACATAGCTGGTGCCGTAATAAAAGCCAACTTCTAAATCGGTTGGCTGCCCGCAAACAGGGCATTTATCGTTCATTTTTATATACTCGCTGTGCCTGAGTGCATAAGCGTTGTAGCTTTTAAAAAGATAACCTTCGCGGCAGCGCGGGCACTTGTTTCCCAGTACACTAATTAAGTAACCCGGCTTTGCTTTTTTTTCACTCATAACACTCGGTTTTCTTTCAATACAAAAATAGTAAATACAATGCCATTGCAACGTTAATGCCTTACTTGATGATGGTTTCCATCTGCATTGTTCGTGAGCCTTTAATAAGAAAATAAGCGTTGCTGATGTTTTGTTTTTGCAGCCATTTTTTTGCTTCTTCCGCATTGCCGAACTGAAGGAAAGGATGATGAACCTGCGCAAAATTGTTCCCTACCAAAACTACGTTTTTAAAACCAAGCTTTTTTATCAGTTCAACAATTTGCCGGTGTTCTGTATCGCTTTCTTCACCCAATTCTGCCATGCTGCCAAGCATCAGAATTTTATGGTTTGTTTTTATACCGGCAAAATTTTCTATCGCTGCTTTCATGCTTGATGGGTTGGCATTGTAAGCATCCAGAATAATGTTGTTACCTTCTTTTTCTATTAGTTGCGAGCGGCTGTTGGAAGGCGCATAACTTTCAATGGCGGCTTTTATTTTTTCTTCAGGCACGCTAAAATATTTTCCAACGGCAACCGCGCATAAAATATTGGGCAGGTTATAATTGCCAACAATTTGTGTTTGTATGGATGATAAAGAAAAGCCTTTTGTAAACTGAACCTCAACAAACGAAGTTGCTTGTTTTGCCGTGCCGGTAAGTTCGCCATTTTTTGTTCCATACCAGTATAGTTTAGTAATGCCGTGGCTCATTTCGTGCAGGTAATCATAATCGTCAAACGCAATAGCAGCGCCATTTGTAGCCCGCAAATAATCGTACAGCTCGCCCTTGCCTTTGCGCACGCCTTCTACGCCGCCAAAGCCTTCCAGATGCGCTTTGCCAACATTGGTAATAATGCCATGCGTTGGCTGCGCATACAAACAATAATTTTCAATTTCTTTTTGATGATTGGCACCCATTTCAATCACCGCCATTTGCGCATCTCCCTTTACTTTTAACAAGGTTAATGGTATGCCGATGTGATTGTTGAGATTGCCGGCGGTAGTGTATGTTTTATAATGAGAAGACAACACAGCATGTATCAATTCTTTTGTGGTGGTTTTTCCATTGCTGCCTGTGATGCCGATAAACGGAACAGTAAATTGTTCACGATGAAATTTTGCTAACTGTTGCAAGGTTTGCAGTGCATCATCAACCAAAATAATTCTTTCGTTTGTATCCTTTATTATTTCATCAGCAATGGCGTAAGCAGCGCCTTTTTCCAAAGCCTGCGCTGCAAATAAATTACCGTTAAAGTTGTTTCCTTTCAATGCAAAAAACAAATCGCCTTGCTGCAATTGCCGCGTATCGGTTTGCACCGATGGGTGTTGCTGATAAATGTGGTATAACTGTTCTGTGGTTATCATTATGGCTTACCTGATTGAAGCGGCACAAGGTAAGAATTACAAGTAAAAACAAAGGGTTTGAAAGGCTATTGCTGTTTTGTAAATACCCCATTGTTTTGGTAAAAAAGATAATAATAATTTTATTTTTCGGAAATTTGTGTAACATTGCAACAGAAACATAGCTGATTAGTTTTAATCAATTCTGCCTTCAGCTCGCCAAAAGTTTCTTTTTAATCAAGCAAGTTTATTTTTTCTTTTATTTAAATCCAGATTACTATCTCGGAAATTTACCTGATTTCTTTTATCTCTTTTTATGTACGACATTTTGCAGTTAAACGACATGTTGGTGCCGGAGTTGCAGGACGTAGCCGAGCAGCTCAACATTCCCAACGCTAAAAAATTAAACAAACAGGATTTGGTGTATAAGATCCTTGATAACCAGGCTCTTGATGCTAACGACAAGCCTACGCCTTCAGCCGAAAAGCCAAAACGCAAACGCACTGTAAAAGCTGCTTCTGCCTCTAATGGTCAATCTCATTCGGAAGATGATTCAGCAGTTCCTGAAAGCAGTGAAACCTTACAGCCGGCTGCCACCGGAAACAGCACTGCCGAAGAACCTGTAAAACGGCGCAAACGCAAGCCCATAGCGGCTCCTGCTGTTACAGTAAACAACGATACAAACAACGAAAACAATACCAACTCGAGCGACGAAGGCAGCAACGAGTTGCCCATCGAAAACGATGATGACATGCCGCAAATTTCGCCTGCCTTTCTTGCCTTGCTTAACGGTAATGGCACAGATACTTTTGTAAGCGAAGATGTGGGTGAGGACGATTTTGATAATGATGAGGAAGAAGAAGAGGAAGATGAGCCTGAAGAACCACAACAGGAAGTGGTTGTAAAACCGGCTAAGCAGCCTTATAAAAAAGAACCTTCTTTCAACATAGAATTTGATGGTGTAATTACCGGAGAAGGTGTGTTGGAAATGATGCCTGATGGCTATGGTTTTTTACGTTCGTCCGATTATAATTATTTGTCGTCGCCCGATGATGTATATGTATCTCCATCGCAAATAAAACTCTTTGGTTTAAAAACCGGCGATACGGTAACCGGTTCCGTTCGTCCTCCAAAAGAAGGTGAAAAATATTTCGCTTTGCTGAAGGTGGAAAGCATTAACGGCAAAAGCCCGGATGAAGTGCGCGACCGCGTTCCGTTCGATTATCTAACGCCGCTGTTTCCTTTTGAAAAACTTAATTTATTTACTTCGCCCACCAACTTCAGTACCCGTATTATCGATTTGTTTTCGCCCATTGGCAAAGGGCAGCGCGGCTTAATTGTAGCGCAGCCAAAAGTAGGCAAAACAGTGCTGTTAAAAGAGGTTGCCAACGCTATTGCTGCCAACCATCCTGAATGTTATTTAATGGTTGTTTTGATAGACGAACGACCCGAAGAAGTAACCGACATGGAACGCAGTGTGAAAGGCGAAGTGATTGCATCAACCTTTGACGAGCCTGCCGATAAACATGTGAAAGTTTCGGCTATTGCTTTGCAAAAAGCAAAACGCTTGGTTGAGTGCGGGCACGATGTTGTTATTCTCCTTGATTCCATCACGCGTCTTGCACGTGCGCACAACACCGTTGCGCCAGCCAGCGGCAAAGTGTTAAGCGGTGGCGTGGAAGCTAACGCTATGCAAAAGCCCAAGCAATTTTTTGGCGCTGCGCGAAAGATTGAAAACGGCGGCTCTCTTACCATTCTGGCAACAGCTTTAATTGACACCGGCAGCAAAATGGATGAAGTAATTTTTGAAGAATTTAAAGGCACCGGCAATATGGAATTGCAGCTTGACAGAAGGCTTGCCAACCGCCGCATTTTTCCGGCAATTGATTTGGTGGCTTCATCAACGCGCCGCGAAGATTTGTTGTTAGACAGAGACGTTTTAAAACGCATGAATATTCTTCGTTTGTACATTAACGATATGAACACTGAAGAAGCCATGAATGAACTTTTAAAACGTATGCGCGGCACCAAAAGCAACGAAGAGTTTTTGGCAAGTATGAACGGATAATTATCCATTATTTTATAACAACAGTCCTGCATAAAAATATGCAGGACTGTTTTGTTTTTATTGCACTTTGCCGCTGTGTGAAAGAGGAGAAGTGAATGATGAAATTGTAAATTGTGAATTGTGAATAAGAAATACAAAATACAGAGTTATGATCCCTTGGTTTAGTAATTCTTGTAAATCGTCTGTTTTGCCTTAGGCGGATACTTGCATGTTCTTAAAAGAATTGAGCATTGATACGAGTGCTATTTTATAACCGCATGGAATGATAAAAACAAAGCTGAACACAAAAGTGCAATAAAAACAAACCCCTGTAAATAAGTGAATAAAGCTGTGTTATCAAAATGCAATAAAAACAAACCCTTACTTCGCTTTCCAGCTATTGTTGCTGTTATCGGCATCCATAAAAATGCCACCGTCAATTTTTGCAGAAGCAACCGTTTTTGCAGACGGAATAACAACCGATGTTGCTTTTTGGCTGGCACTCCAAACGTCCGCTGTTTCTCTAAAAGTTTGTGTGCTGCTATCGCTGAAAGTAACCTGTAAATTAAAGGGCGCTGCAAACCCGCCAACGTTTTGAATGTAAGCCGTGCTGTTATTTTTATTGGCGACAACATTCTGCAAAGCCAGATCAATATAGCCGTTTGAAAAAAACCAGTTGCTCCAAAACCAGTTTAAATTTTTATTGGAAACAGTATTAAAAGTGTAAAAGAAATCCCACGGGAGAGGATGTTTACCATGCCAGCGGTCCATGTATTCCAGCAAGCATTTTTTAAACAATGTATCGCCCAGCATTTCCTTCACCGCCAGGTAACCAAGCGATGGTTTACCATACGCATTGTTGCCATACGCTACGCCATTCAGCACATTGGCTGGCGTAATAATGGGCAAATCTTCTTCAGTGCTTTTATCATTAATCCATCCGCCCACCCGAAACAATTTAAAAAAATTATCTGCCGCTTCTTTTCCCAAATCATGAATGCCAATTAAATATTCAAACGTAGTTGCCCAGCCTTCATCCATAAAAGCATACCGGCTTTCGTTTATGCCCATATAAAACGGCATGTAAGTATGCGCTATCTCATGCTCGGCAACAAAGCGGCTAAACTCTAAACTCTCGCTATGGCTGTCGTTAATCATCATCGGGTATTCCATATCGGCTTCTCCCTGCACTGCCGTCATTTTCGGGTATGGATAAGGCTGACCGGGAAAGTTGCGCGATAACCAGCCTAACGCATGTGTTCCAAACTGAACCATCTGGTGAAAATCCTGCGCTGTATTATCAAACGCCGCCTGCATACTTACGCGGCGATGCGTAACATCATCAACCACAACGCTGGCGGCATCCCACACATAATGATCGCTGATGGCAAGGGCAACATCGGGCACATAAGTAGCCGTCCATTTCCACGTGTTCATTTTATTTTTTTGGGTTACTTTTTTGCCCATCATGTCGTTCAACGTAGCAATGTGAAAGGTAGAATCAGACGTCATAGACTGCTGCAAACGCCCTGCATATTCGGGCTGCAAAACGGCGTCTCTGTTTTGCAGTTCACCGGTTGACCATACCACATAATTTTGCGGAACGGTAACATTCAAAGTGTAGTCGTTAAAGTCGCTGTAAAACTCCTGCTCATCCGTAAAATCGGTTTTGTCCCAGCCGTTATAATCGTCATACACCGATATGCGCGGATAAAAATAAGCGAGGTAAAATGTGGTGGAATCCAACATGCCTTCCCTGCCGCTTTTTTTCGATACATTATAATGCCAGGCAATGTTTAGTTTTAGCGAATCTTTCGGCAATAAATTGTTGGGCAACCTAACGGGATACCATGTGTTGTGATGCCCGTCTTCCTGCCAGGCTTGCGCAATACCATTAATAATAAACGAATCAATAGTAACACCTTCCGTTAGATAATCATCCGATGCCGGTGTAAAGCGTATGGCGCCGGCTTTGTGGATGTTAGCAATAATTCTTATAACAATATTATTCAGCGCATTGGGGCTGTTGTTAATGTAAGTAATGCTTTCGCTGCCTTTAATGGTGCGGTTGGGCGGCATTGCTGTAATGCTTATGTTATACCGTCCATAGTTTTGCCAATACTTGCCTCCGGGTCTTCCATCGGGCGAGCGGGTTTCGTTATTATAAGCTTGCTTAATATTGCGCGGCATGTATAAATCCTGCGAATAAGCAGCAACCGAGCTAACCAAAATCATCACTATCAACAATCGTTTTTTCATACTTTTTTATTCAGCCTGCAACATAAAATAATCAACTTTAATTTTTTCTTTTTAGAAGAAAGAATTTTTTAAGAAGGAGATTTCATTTTGAATGAAAGGTTTTATTTTGTTTGATGAGAAAACATGGTTTTTGTTTGAATAAATAATTACAGTTTGATATTCACCGCAATTATGCCATTTATTTTTGCCATTGGAAAGTAATAATTTTCGGTAACCGGAGAGCTGTTGTAATTATAAGAAAACGTATAACCATTGGGCTCGTATTGCTTGCTGAAAATGTTATTGATCTGACCAATAATACTCCATTCTTTAAACACTACTTTTTTAAATGTATATATTAACCTTGCATCTTCTGTAAAGTAATCATTCAGACTTCGCGCGTTGTTTTGCGTATTGTCTAAATATTGCCTGGAAACATACTTGCTTAACAAGCTGATTTCAAAGTTTTTTGTTGGTAAGATATTGACAGAACCATTGGCAATGATGGAAGGTGAAAACGAAATATCTGTGTTGTTATGCTGAATCGCCTGCTGGCTAACATAGTTATAATTTGCATCGTATTCATCAATATATTCAGTAAACGATTTTATTTTATTACGGCTGAAAGTTGCGCCGGCATTCATGTTCAGCCAATCGTTTGTTTTTACTCCGGTTTCTAATTCTATTCCCGAACGATAACTGTCTGGAACATTTACACGCGTATAAGCGCCAATGTCGTTTATTTTTCCGGTGAGCACAAGCTGATCTTTATACTGCATATAGTACAGCGTTGCGCTCCAATTAAAAACGTTATTGTGTTGCGAAACATTGGCTTCCCAATCATACAAAGTTTCCGCTTTCGGCTGTGTGGTTTTGCCTGCTTCAAAATCATCACGGTTCGGTTCTTTGCCGGCAACAGCATAGCTTAGGTAAGCGCTCCAATCGCTCTTTGTATAACTGGCGCCAACCTTCGGGTTAAAGAAATTAAAATTGCGATCAATGTATAGCTTAGGATTGTCTTCAAAACCATCCATATCATACATCACGCGGCGGTATTGAACATCGCCAAACCAACTAAAATCAGCATCAAACTGATGCAGCCATTTCAGGTAAATGTTCATATCTTTTTTATAAGCCCATAAACGGGAATATTGATAGTTGTTATTTGCCACGCCGCCATTGCCCGCCCAAATCACATTGTCGTAATGCAGGCCATCGTATTTAGATGCACTGCCGCCAAAAGTTAATTCATCCGTTCCGGTTTTACGTTGTAACGAAAAGGTAGTTCCATAAAAATAATTGTCCAGCCAGCGGTCTCTTATCAAATCGGTTTTTGTTAGCGTGTCATTGCCATAAACAACATTCGGCAAACCGTAATCAGTATAGTTTTGATTGTGTTCATATTCTTCATAATACCCTTTTCCGCACGTTAAAAAGGCAGCGATGTTAAACGATACATGCTGCGCCAATGACTGATTTAAAAACAACTGGTAATTATCCTGCTGATAGTTATCCGTTTGGTTGGGATAATTGTACAGGTTGTATTTTCTTTTGTTGCTGTTGAATAAATTGAGAGAATCGGCAGGCGTAAAAAAATAAGTGCCGGTGTTGTTATTATAAAAGTTCTGTAAATCTTGCTGCGAGCCAAACAGCTTAGCTCCCGGCACACCGTTCCAGGCTTGATATGTTTTTTCTTTTCCTGTAAAAATATTCAATCGCAATGAGGTTTTATTGTTGAGATAAGCCGCCGAAAAATAAGCCGATTGCAAATGGCTGCTGGCTCTGTCAATAAAACCATCGGAGGTAATGCGGCTCAATCTTGCGTCAATTATAAAATGGTTATTCAGCAAGCCACTTCCTACTTTAATTGTATTTTTCCAGGTGTTGAAAGAACCGTAGCTGTTGTCCGCTTCTGCATAAGCCGAATCGTGAATTTCATTCGTACTTAAATTGATGGTAGCGCCAAAAGCGCCGGCGCCATTGGTTGAGGTTCCCACGCCGCGCTGTATTTGGATAGAAGAAACAGAAGATGAAAAATCAGGCAGGTCAACAAAGTAGCTGATGCCGCTTTCCGCATCGTTATAGGGAATGCCGTTAAGTGTAACATTGATGCGGGTTCCATCGGTTCCGCGAATGTGAATGCCGGTGTAGCCAACACCGTTTCCGGCATCGGAATTTACAACAACTGATGGCGTTTGGTTCAATAAAAAAGGCAGGTCTTGCGCTATATTATTTTTTGCAATCTCCGCGCCGGATAAGTTTGTTTTTGTAAAAGGCGACCTTTCTGAAGCCCGCACAGAACGTACTTCCAAAGGCTCTAATGCGTTGGCATCATCGTCTAACATAAAGTTGATGGTTGTTTCTTTTGCATCAATTACAACTTTCTGCGCAGCCGGTTGTTTGCCCACATAATCCGCAGCAATGACAACATCTCCATATAAAACAGGAGTAAAAGAAAACTCACCGTCCGCATTGGTAGTTACTATGGTTTTTTTGCCCTTTACATTCATCTCTACTGTTGCGCCTTGCAGGGGCGTTTTGTTTTTACTTGTTACAATGCCTTTTACGGTTTGTGCGTGTACAACAACAGCAATGAGTAAGGCTGTTATTGTTCCCAAAACTTTCTTTATTTGCTTCATAAAAAAGTATTTGAGAACAGGAAATGTGGCTAATGGAGAGGCGAGTAGAAATGATAATCTGCCTTCCCTTCGCAGGCATTACCCTGTTCAGGTTCAACGGGTGTAATCTCAGCTTATATCCGCCTGCGGCGGATTCGGCACCCCGGGAATTAAAAATGATGTTACTCAAAAGCAATTATAAAAATCGCTTATTTGAGACTGCAAAGTAAACACAGATTTTTCATACCAATGTAACCTTTTATTATCATCTTCGTTTTGCAGACAGAAAAGAAAATGATGAAACAAATTGTAGCCATATTGGTATTGTTGATTGGCATAAAAACAAACGCGCAAAACTTAGTGTACGATGCCAATGCCGAAGTGAGAAATGTGCCTGTTTTTAATGGTGTGAGTGCAGGTGGCGGCATTACGCTTTATCTTTCGCAGGGGAAAGAACAAGCCATTGCCGTAAGCGCCGATGATGTTAAAAATGTAAGTAAAATAAAAACGGAGGTGAGAGATGGCGTACTTAAAATTTATATTGATGCGGCGATGTGGAACAACTGGAGCTGGGGCAATAAAAAAATAAAAGCGTATGTAACGGTTACAGAGTTAAACAAACTCGAGCTATCGGGCGGCTCGGTAGGCAAAATTGTAGATTCTCTTACCACCAATGTATTGGATGTGGAATGTCATGGAGGCAGCATTGTTAATGGCGAAATTACTGCCTTGCGGTTATCGCTGCACTTAACCGGCGGCAGCATTGCCACTATTAGTGGTGCGTTTGCCAATGCCGATGTAGATGCCAGCGGCGGCAGCATTGTAAAAGATTTTGATGCCGTGGCGGATGTTTGTAAAGTGGATGCTTCGGGCGGTTCTGTTATTAATTTTACTGTGAACAAAGAGTTATCTGCAGATGCCAGCGGCGGCAGCATCATCAATTATAAAGGATCTGGCATTATTAAGCGTGTTGAAACAAGCGGCGGCAGCAGTATAAAGAAAAAAGAGTAAAATTTTTCTTCGCTGAATGGCTGTATACTTCTATATTTGCAGCCCCAATTGGTAAAACATTGGTTGTAAAAAGTTCTTTCAAACTCATTATATCGCGAAGTAGAGCAGCGGTAGCTCGTCGGGCTCATAACCCGAAGGTCGGAGGTTCGAACCCTCCCTTCGCAACTTTCAAAGGCCTCATCAATTTTGATGAGGCTTTTTTGTGTTCAGTATGTACACCGTTTACATTCTCCATTCTATAAAATTCAACAAGATTTGTATTGGTTATACTCCACTCTGGCGCAAGCGTCCCGCTTGTGCTCTTTACTATGAAGCGTCTGCTTCCTTTATCTTCAAAATCATTCTTTTTATTCCTAACCATTACTAAACCTGACCTTTTTGTATTCATGGATCGCAAATACAAATTCAATGACAATACGAAACTCTTCTTCGTTTCCTTTACGGTTGTTTACGGGATAGATGTGTTTATAAGAACTGAATATCGCCAGATTATATTGGAAAGTTTGCAATACTGCCAGCGCAATAAAGGACTTGATGTGTATGCGTGGTGCATCACGACGAGCCATGTTCATCTTATTATTGGCAGTGAAATAAGCCGCTTGCCCATATTATGCGCGACTTGAAAAGCTATACCTCTCACGCCATCCGGCTATGCATAGAAGAACACCAAAGCAAAAGCTCCAAAGGCTGGATGCTTTGGATGATGAAACGGGCAGGCTTAAAGAATAGTAATAATAAAGTGGGCAATTGTGGCAGCAAGATAGTCATTCCATAGAATTGTATAATGTAGAGATTACAAAACAAAAGTTGGATTACCTGCACCTCAACCCGGTTGTTTCCGGTTTTGTAACGAAAGAGGAAGAATATGTACACAGTAGTGCCATGGATCATTATGGTGGAAAAGGGTTGCTGGAGATTCGGTTGTTAGATGGTTGTTGAAAAGTATATTTTGAGCGGACGCTCAGAGATAAATTGAACGTCACTGCGAGGTACGAAGCAGTCTTTGGTGAAGACAAAAATCCGGTTTATCATTCAGAATCATGATGAAAAGCAAGCCACAGATTGCTTCGCAAAGCTCGCAATGACGTCTTAACTTTTCTTCCCGACACCTATGGTGTCCGCACCAATCGAAATCCTGCGATGATATTATTTGCTTTTTTATAAATTGAAGTGTTATCATTCTCTCCGCTAGGCGTAATCTCCCGACTACGTCTCTCCGTCAGCAAATCTCCTGATTTGCAATCACCCACATTCACCATAGTTTATCCAAAATAACAAAGCGGCACCACTGCGCGTAGAATATTTCTACAGGCAACGAGAGTAGTTCATAACTACCAGTCAAACACTATCATTGTCGTTACCTAAAATATGTACTTCCCAAACAACCAACCTGCATTAAAATTCAATTAAGAAAGTTTCTACCTCTTTTGGGCTTCAAAAGCACATATTATTTATGTGTCGACAAACAAAAAGGCTTCGGTATGGCGCTAAAATCAAAAGGGAACAGCGAATAGAGTTCAGCAACAGGTATGGCCTTCAGCTTCTATCGTTGCTTTTACAAACCTAACTCCACCGCCGGATCCCACAATAATTTATCAAAGTCTTTTACGGTATCATTTTCTACAACAACACCATCTTTCTCCAATAATTCCTGCATTAAAGAAGGCGGCGTAAAATGCGCTTTGCCGCTTAATATTCCCAATCGGTTAATCACGCGTTGCGCAGGCACCGGCGGGTATACTGTATGGGCTGCATTCATTGCCCAGCCCACCATACGTGCGCTCAATTTCGTGCCTAAATAATTAGCAACAGCGCCATAGGTGGTAACACGTCCGGCAGGTACTTGCCGCACCACTTCCCACACATCTTCAAAAAAGGAAGCGTTTGTTTTTGCTCCAATTTCAGGTAGTTTTATTTTGCTCTTTTTCATCCGCTTTTATTGATGAGAGGAATCTTCTTTTCTTTTTTGCAACAACCAACTTCTTCGCGGTTCGGGAACGGCTTTGTAATCGTAAGGACAATTTTTACAACCATTTCCGCAACAGTAGCCGCGCTGTAAAAGATAATCGGCAGTAAACACAACTAAGTCATTGCTGTTGCTGTAAGCTTCATCATCGTCCATCAGCTTTTTCATGCTCCCATTGTTTTAGTTCATCTTCCTTATCGGCTGATAAATTGTTATCCAAACAAAAACGAAGATAAAAAATGCGCTGGCTTTGTGCGATGTCTAATTTCTCATAATGCGTTTTAATAGCCAGTTCCGGTGCAAGGTTGTTATCAGCGTAAACATCATCCTTATCTTCAAGCAACGTAAGATTGTAACCCTCAATTATTTTCTTAGTGAAATGATACAATACAGGGCTGTCTGTTTTTATATGCACACATCCGTCAGCCGAAAGTATTTGCTGATACAAGCGTAAAAAACGCGGATGCGTAAGCCGCCTTTTTTGCTTTGAAATGCGCAGTTGCGGATCGGGAAACGTTATCCAGATTTCTCCTACTTCCCCTTTATTAAAATACGTGTGAATGAGTTCGATTTGTGTGCGCAAAAAGGCAGCGTTGTGTAATTGAAGTTTCAATGCATCCGCCGCGCCTTTCCACAATCGGTTGCCTTTTACATCAACGCCAATGTAGTTTTTGTTTTGATGCAGTTTTGCCAAACCCACCGTGTACTCGCCTTTGCCGCAAGCCAGTTCCAACACAATATTGTTTTCATTTGTAAAGAAAGAGTGCCACTTGCCCGGCATGTTCTGCGGATATTCCAGCACATTGGGAAAGGTTTTGATTTCGGCAAAACGTTGCAATTTTTTTTGTGCCATACAGCCGGTAAAGATATTGGCTACAACAGCTTTGGCTCGTTATCGGTATCACTTATTTTTTGCAGTACCAACTGCGATTCATCGGGCGTTTCAGCATTGTATTTTAGCCATACATGATAGTCAGTGGTTCCTTTGCTGCTTTTATCGCCCGCATAACTAAACTTGATTTTTATATTTTGAACAGATGCCAATTTGGCAATCACATCTTCACGATACCGGTCAAACACTTCTTTATGTATGCGATAGGTTTTTTCGCTTAGCTGCATGTTATCGTACAATGCTTCGGCTTCTTCAAAATTTTTAGTGGAAATCGGTTGTGTTTCGGCAAGTTTTAAAATTTTTTCATTGTGCTCTTTTGAAGTATCGAGATAGGCATTATAAAACCTGAATTTTTCATCGTAAGCGGTTAGTAATTTTTCTAACTCGCTTTGTAAATCTGCCATGATTTTTTTGGGTAACGATGTGCAACAAATATGCCTATGCAAGTAGATAGTTGGTGGTTGGCAGATGATGGGTGATAGAAGATAGTTGGGAATGCTCAAATTGAAATGTAAAATGAAGTAAAAACAAACCTGTTTGCACTTTGGAATGCTTAATTTATAACTGTGGCTGATGAGCTGCGGGATGGAAGTGGAAAGCCCGTAAAGCGCAGCGAAAAGAAAGCTGCGAGCTTAGAGTTTTGAGCTTTGAGCGGGAACAGCCGCTGCGCTGCGGACTTGTAACGGACAGCCCGAACCGAAGATGTATTGAAAACAAAACGATGAGAACCCCAAAATATCCAAACAACTTTTACTCATTTTTCTCTTAACATCTATGCGCACCGGCTATCAAAAGTTCATTGTTTGTTTTTACTGCAAAAACAAAGGTTGGTTTTAAGTGCTTCGTATGGCTTCTACAGGGTTCATTTTTGCGGCGATGCGTGCAGGAATAATGCCCGATACAACGCCCAGCACTATGCAAATACTAAATGCAAGAACGATGATGTGCGGCGCAATTATCACCGGAAACGGAAGCACGGTGCTTAACACCAGCGAAAGCAAATACACCAGCAGCAAGCCAAACAAACCGCCCATAATGCAAAGGAAAGCACTCTCCAGCAAAAACTCGGTGAGGATAGTAATGCTTTTGGCGCCGATGGCTTTTTTTAAACCTATCTGGCTGGTGCGTTCGCGCACGGTAACAAACATAATATTGGCAACGCCAAACGCACCTACAATGAGCGATAAACCGGCAATTGCCCAGCCGCCAACATCAACCGAACCAAAAAAAGAACTGATTTGATTGCTGAATGTGCTTACATCGTTCAACGCAAAATTATCATCGGTTGTTGGGCTTAGTTTTCGCACCTGCCGCATGATGCCGCGAAGCTCATCTACCAACGCAGTAGTTGGCACATCAGGCTTGCTATTTACTAATATGGCAGGTTGTACAATATCGCGGTTGTTGATATCCCAAACAGAGGCAAAATATTGATACGAAATAATCACGCACTGGTCGTAATCAAAGCCGCCTATCATAGAGGAGCCTTGCTTTTCAATCACACCTACAACCTGCACATGTTTTCCATTCATAATAAGCACTTTGCCTTCGGCTTTTTCGGCAGTACCAAAAAGAAGCTCTGCATTTTTATAACCAATCACAACTACGGCATTGCCATACTGAAATTCGTTTTCGTTAATGTACCTGCCATAAGCAATGTTGAACGATTGAATTTTATTAAAATCTTCCGATACAGCATAAACATTTACACCACTTAACTGGCTGCTGCCATAAGAAAGCGTAACCGTAATGTTTTGATTAAAATAAGCTACGTTTTCTGCCAGCGTACTTTGTTTTTTTATGAATTTCAGCTCATTAATGTTCACGTTTGGACGGTTTACAAACTTCCACCAGGGATAATCAGGACCACCGCTATACTCCCATTTATCAACATAAATGGTATTGGAGCCAAACGATTTTACATCGCTCTGCAGTTTGCGTTCCATACTGTCAACCGCAGCCAAAACGCCAATGATGCAAAAAATGCCAAACGCCACACCCAGCAAGGATAACGCGCTGCGCAACTTGTTGTTGGTAAGCTCCTGCACCGACATTTTAAAGCTGTTCCAAACAATACTTACAATTCGTAGCATACACCAAACTTATGTCAAAAAAACGTTGCCGCTGCAACAGGCTTAATTTTTTATATAAATGGTTATCAGGCAGTTTCATTGTCCGGTTCAATCATGTTATACATTGCTTGTTTGCTTTCATAAATAGCTTTTATATTATGCAAATAAAAATCGCTTTTTGAAGCTGCATTCATTAAGCCGATGTAAGTAGTAAGCGGAACATGAAAATATTGAAAAATTTCGCCCGAAGTAAATTCCAATTCAAGTGTTAACGTAGCCGCTTCGTAGCCTACCGACATGATGGTGCCGGAAAGAACTCCTGTTCTCTGCATAGGTTATTTTTTTTAAAGCGCGAAGCTAAGTATTCGGTTAGCAGCTGTCAGCATTCAGCCATCAGGAATTAGCTTTTTATAAACTGATGTAATAATAAACTGATGCAAAAAGGTTTTGCTTTGGATGAGTTGATAATTGTATAAATTAAATTGTGATGCTACATCGGGAAGCCGCGCCGCTTCTATGTTTGCAGCAATGCGAAAGAAAGAATACATTACAAACAAAACAGCTTTTTGCCAGTAAGAATGCCGGTTGGTAATTTGAAAATCGGTGTGTATCCAAAGCCCGTTTGTTTTTATTGTTTGATGAAGAAGAGCGAATGCTTTTTGCATTGTTTCTTCCTTAAAATTATCCAACAGAAATGGCGTGATGATAACATCATATTGATGATTGTTTTTAAAATCGAGTATAGATTGCTGAATAAAATTCACTTTGTTTTTACTCCATTTTTTCCGCTTCGCTAATGCAATCATGCCGGCAGAAACATCAACATAATCTATCCATAAATCTTGTGGATGAATGTTGCTGATTTCTTCTAAAATCCAACCCGTTCCGCCACCCGCAATCAACACCTTTGCACCCCGTGGAATATGATGTAAAAAATAAACCTGCGCACGGCGCAAAGCAGTGCCGAAAAAGAGTTTGGCAAGTGCATCATACATTGTGGCAATGGTATCGTAGCTGCGTTTCATGTTTTAATTATGAACAAAAACAAAGCAAAAACAAAAACCTGTTGCATCTTCACAACGCTACAGGTTTTATTCAGGTTTGAAATCTTATTTTTTATAACCCGCATCTCATAGCTCAAGCCCGCAGCTTTTTATTGTATTGATAAATTTACTCTGCCACTTGTTTTTACCACTACCGAAGTGCCGCCTCCATTCATTTTGCCGTCAACTTTATCGTCTTCCACGCTGCCACTGAAATTGGTAAGCGATGATGTTTTTACTTTATCGCCTTCTAAATGCAGGTCCATGCCTTTATCTTTTGGCAATTGCAAATTAATGGTGCCGCCCGAGTTGCTTACGCGAACATAATCGCCCAGCTTCACAATCTGCACATCCATACTGCCGCCGCTGGTAGCGGTTTCAAGTGTGCAGGAAAGCTTATCAAGGTTTACACTGCCGCCGCTGGTATGTGCAGATAAAGCGCCTTCAATATCGCTGCCATTTATATTGCCGCCGCTGGTGCCGGTTTTGATATTGCCTTTTAAATTGGTTAAGCGCACGTTACCGCCAGAAGTTGTCATACTTATTTTGCCATTGCAGTTTACAGCTTCTATGTTACCGCCACTGGTTTCCAAATTAATATTATCGTGCGAGTGGCTGATTGAGATATTGCCACCGCTGGTTTTGCCGTTTATGCCGCCGGTAAGGCCATCCAGGGTAAGATTACCGCCGCTTGTTGTGAACTTCTGGTCGCCATCCAAATTGTTTAACCCGATGTTGCCGCCCGATGTTTGGAGATTGCTGGAGACCGCTGTAGGTACATAAATTTTAAAGGAGATACTCAATGCTTTTTTCCAGTTCATGTTGCGTTCTTTGCTTTCTGCAATGGCTGTTAGTTTATTGCCGCCGGCATCCACCGTTACATTGTAGTTTTTCAACCGTTCAGCCATCTCATCTTTCGATAATTCTTTACCCTGGTTATCTTTCACATACACTTCTATGCGTGCATCGCTGCTTACGCCTGCAACCGAAATATTGCCGCCCGATGTTTGCGCTTCTATCTTTTTTATATCGGCAGAGGATAATGATTTTGTTAGATAAGGCTGCACATCATTGTTATTTTTTTGAGCAAAAACAAATAGGCTTTGCGCAGCAATGAGAAGAAGAAACAGATACTTTTTCATGGTACAAATTTTTGTGTTAGAGATTGTTGAACGATGCTGTTTGAATAATGTTACAATTCAATTTTTTTCTTTACAAAATACATTCGTTCAACCAACGCCAATGGTTATGCCAGTGCTGGAAGCCTTTGCAAGCTTGTATTTGAGAATAGAGTAAATAAAAAGGTGTTCGATAATGAACACTTTTTGTACGGTTGTGATAGGTTTGTTTTTACTCCGTTCGCAAGCTCTTCACCGGATTAGCAATGGCTGCTTTAATTGCCTGGAAGCTTATTGTTATAAACGCGATGCCTATCGTAATAATAATCGCAACAGCAAATACCCACCAAGCAATGTTTATCCTGTAGGCAAAATTTTGAAGCCATGTATGCATTGCCCACCATGCCACGGGAAAGGCGACAAACGCTGATATGATAACCAGCTTTATAAAATCTTTTGATAAAATAAAAATGATATTTCCTGCTGTAGCACCAAGAACTTTACGGATACTGATTTCTTTTGTTCTTTGAAATGTAGAATACATAACAAGCCCGAATAAGCCGATGCAGGCAATTAAAATTGCCAGTAAGGAAAAAATGGTAAATATTCTTTGTGCAGTCAGTTCTGCCTTGTATTGTTTTGCAATGGTGTCATCCAAAAAAGAATATTGAAAACTATTTTTTGCATCAAATTGCTTCCATGTTTTTTGTATGGATGCAATTGTATTTGTAAGGTCTGCACCATTTATAGTTACGGCAAGTGTGTTTGCACCAAACCTGCCATTGTTGGCCAAAACCAGGGGAACAATTTTTTGATGAAGTGATTGAAAATGAAAATCTTTAACGACACCAATTACTGTATAAAAATATTGGCTGTTACCATCAGGAGGATTAAAATTTGTCTCTGTACTTGTTATCCGGCTACCGATAGGATTTTTTAAGCCAAAGTCTTTTACTGCTTCTTCGTTTAGTACAAGGCTCAGCGAATCGGTTGGAAAATCTTTTGAAAAAAATCTTCCTTTTGTAAGAATAAGACCAAGCAATCCAAGGTATCGTTCATCAACATAAGCTATCCTTTGAGTTCTTGATACTTTAGTGTCCACTGACTGCATCGCACAGGAAGGAAGTGGTTCTCCCTCCGGCAAATCACTGCAGATACTCCAATTCTGCACACCTGCCATTTTTGATACTTCATCAATAAAAGGCTTCCTGTCTTTAAGATGATATAGACCATGCACACTTATAATATTATCTTTTTTAAACCCCAGTTTATCTCCAAGTACAAACTGCATCTGGCTGTTGATTACAATTGTGCAGATGATTAATGTCACCGAAATGGCAAATTGAAAAATGACCAACCCATTACGCAAAGCCATGCCATGAGTTCCTGATTTAAAACGACCTTTCAAAACAGCAATCGGGCGAAATGATGAAAGTACAAATGCCGGATATAAACCGGCCATAATTCCTATAAAAATGGCAACCGTTATAACAAAAAGAATCCGTAACGGAGTAAAAAAATAAGTGATTGCTAATTGGTCACCGGTCATACTTTTAAGAACCGGAAGAAACAAGGTTGCTAATAATACTGCCAGCAGAGTACTGATTAAACTTAGAAATATTGATTCAGACAAAAATTGCCAGATAATGGTTTTTTTATCTGAGCCAAATGTTTTGCGAATGCCCACTTCTCTTGCTCTTTCAACAGAAACAGCAGTTGACAGGTTAATGAAATTAATGCAGGCGAGAAATAAGACAAACGCAGCTATGGCAATAGATAAATAGATGATGTTGATGCTGCTTGTCGGGCTTAACTCATCTTCTAAATCGGAGTATAAATGAATCTTTTTTATGGGTTGAAGAAAATATCGGTAACCATTCCCTTCTTTGGTAAAATTTTCATACGATTCAGCGAAACCTTTTTCAATAGTCGGTGCAACATACTTGGTAACGATGGAGGGTAGTTTTGCTTCAAGTGCTTTAGCTGAAGCATTTTTATTAAGCAGCAGATAAGTGTAAGTTGAAAAATCGTAATAATCAGGCGTATTAAGATTGAAGCTTGCATTTGAAAGCAATATAGTAAAGTGAAAATGAGATTTTGCAGGCCAGTCTTTACAAATTCCGTCAATCAGGCAATCATTAAAGCCATTTACCAAAATATGTTTGTTCATTGCATTTTCTGCGGAACCAAAAAAACGGATGGCTGTGCTCTCATTTACCACAGCCGTGTTTGGCTTTTGCAACGCTGTATTTTTATCTCCCAGTATAAAGCTTCCTGTAAACACACGGAAAAAATTAGAATCAACTCCAAAAATTTTATCATCATCAAAAACTTTATCACTAACATTTACAGTTTTGCCTGCATTTATTACCCTTACACTTTCCAATACTTCCGGGAATTCAAATTTCACCGCCTGCCCGATCGATTGCGGTATTTCGCCCAAGAATCTTGAATGTCCCGGATATTTTCTTTCTGCAGCGAGCCGGTATATATTGTCACCTTTTTCCTGGAAGCTATCATAGCCAGTTTCGTTTTGTATATACAATACAAGCAGCAAGCATACAGCCATGCCAGTTGCCAATCCTAGCAGATTAATAAAAGTGAATACCTTTCTTTTCAAAAGATTGCGCCATGCGAGTTTAAAATAATTTCTAAACATAATATTTGGTTTATGATGTATTCATTCACAATTCACAATTGACAATTCACCATTCACAACTTCACTCACTCCGTAAGCTCTTCACCGGATTAGCAATGGCTGCTTTAACAGCTTGAAAAGAAACAGTGATTAAGGCAATTACTATGGCTGTTATACCAGCCGCCAAGAATATCCACCAACTGATTTCTATGCGATACTGATAGTTTAGTAACCAATTATACATCATCCACCACGCAACAGGAAAAGCAATTAAACACGATATAGCAACAAGCTGCAAAAAGTCTTTTGACAAGAGGGTTGCAATCCCAGAAACACTTGCACCCAGCACTTTGCGGATGCCAATTTCCTTTGTTCTGCGCTCGGCTGTATAAGCAGCTAATCCAAATAAACCCAAACAGGAAATAAGAATGGCTAATGCAGCAAATACTCTTGATAATTTAGAGATCAACATCTCATTCAAGAACATTTCATTAAACTGGTCATCTACAAATTTGTAAACAAAAGGATAAGCCGGATTGTTCTTTTTTATTACGGCTTCAATCTTTGCCAAAGCCGTTTCGGTATTGGTTTGTGGCTTCAAGCGCAGGTACATTTTGTTTGTATGCTCCGGTGAAGAACAGAAAAACACAACAGGGTCAGGCTTGCCATACATATTACCATACACATAGTCGTTTATTATGCCCGTTACAAACGCTTTTGTGCCGCTGGTATCACCATCATAATAGATGGCTTTACCAAGGGCGCTTTCTTTTCCCATCAGCTTTTCCAACGATTGTGTGATAATCACATTCAGGTGTTTTGAACCGGCAGAATCGGTGGATATAAAGTCTCTGCCTTCCAGCAATTTAATGCCGCATGTATTCATAAATTCAGGCGTTACGTAGCGCGTTGAAATGAGTATTTGCGCGTCCGGCGCTTTGCCCTGCCAGGTAAGACTGCCTGTGTTGTTGCCACCATACAAAGTAGTATGGTCGCTTAGCGCAACGTTTTCTATTACACCGGTGTTCAGTAAATCCTGCTTCATGGCGGGATAATATTTTGTCGGCTCGCCTTGTGCATCTGCCTGTAATAAATTGTTTTTATTAAACCCAAGGCTACGGTTTTTTACATGCTGTATTTGCTGGTAAATAATAATGGTGCTGATGATAAGAATGATAGAAACGGCAAACTGCACTATCACCAAGGCTTTGCGGATAAACGCAGCGCTGCCGGTTTTCAGCTTTAGCCCTTTTAATACAAACACAGGGTTGAAGGATGATAAATAAAAAGAAGGATAACTGCCCGCAAGCAATCCACAGATAAGAGTAATTAATAACAAAGCAACAATATGAAGCGGGTTATCAAAACCTATTATAAGTTGTTTTTGAACCAATGTATTAAAGAAAGGCAGAACAAGAATTATAATGATAACTGCAACCATAGCGGATAGCAATGCTATGAAAAGAGCTTCGCCGATAAACTGCAGAATCAGCTTTTGCTTACCGGCTCCCAACACTTTTCTTACCCCTACTTCTCTTGCGCGTTTTTCGCTGCGCGCGGTAGCGAGATTCATAAAATTGATACATGCAATAAATAAAATAACCCATGCGATAACAGAGAAATGATGAACGTATTGTATCTGCCCGCCGCCGGTTTCTTTTCCATTCTCAAACTGATCGTACAAATGCCATTGGCTTAGGCTCCATAAGAAGGGTCGTGCATTAGATTGCGGCTCGCGTTGCTGTATAAAATTGTACAATATCTTGTTTACAGAAGCTGCGCTGGCATTAGTTTTTAGCTCTACATACGTGCTTAATGAATTGTTTCCCCACCGGTGCAGCCAGGGGCTTTGATCGAAGATAATATCAAACGGCGCTACAAATTCAAACTGGAGAGATGAGTTGGTTGGAATGTCTTTTATAACACCTGTTATCACATAATCCTGTTTGTTATCAACACGAACTGTTTTGCCAATCACATTTTTATCATCCCCAAAAAATTTGGTTGCTGTTTTTTGTGTGATGACTAATGAATATCGTTGCGCGAAAGCGGTTGCCGCATTGCCCTGCACAAATGGTAAAGTAAACATACTGAACAGAGAAGCATCGGCATAATAGCCGCCTGCATACATCGCTTTATCGCCGATGCTAAACAGCACTGCATCTACATCATAAATGCGGCATGTGTTGGTAACGCCCGGAATTTCTGTTTTTACAGCAGGTGCCAACACGCCGGGTGTAGAGCCGAAGGTTGCTGTGTAAGCATCATACTTCTGGTTCTCTCTTATAAAATATAACCTGTCTTTCTTTACATTAAAATTATCCCAGTTCACTTCATCTTCTACCCATAAAAAAATTAGTCCGGCGCAGGCAATGCCGATGGCTAAACCAAAGATGTTGAGAAAGCTATAGCCTTTGTTTTTATACAGGCTGCGCAACATGGTTTTGAAATAGGTACTGAACATGAGATATATTTTATTGATTGATTTTACGATTCACAATTGACCATTCACAAATTCACTCACTCCGCAAGCTCTTTACCGGATTGGCGATTGCTGCTTTAATTGTTTGAAAACTTAATGTAATAACCGCGGCTAATAACATAAGCGCACCGCTTATTATAAATATCCACCAGCTCATAGAAGTTCTGTATGCAAAATTTTCCAGCCATTTATAAACGGCAAGCCAGGCAAGTGGTGCAGCAATTAAAAATGCAATAAAAACAAGTCGCATAAAATCGGTTGATAAAACAGAAACGATACTGGTAACTGAAGCGCCAAGTATTTTGCGGATGCCTATTTCTTTTGTGCGTGTAGTAATGGTGTACATAACCAACCCTAACAAACCCAGGCAACTGATAAGTATGGCAAGCCCTGTTGCCCATGTAAGCAGGCTTGCGGTGTTTACTTCGCTTTCGTAAAGCTTGGCAATTGTTTCATCAAAAAATTTATAATCAAAGTCTGATTGCGGGTAAACCTGCTTATATGCTTTTTGAATTTTGCTGATGGCGCTCTGCCACGTTTTCGCGCCCGCAGTATTTGGCTTCAACCGTATATGAAAGATAGAGCCGTTGTTGCCGGCAAAAACCAAGGGCGATATTAAAGCATGTGTTGACTGATCATGAAAATCCTGCATTACACCAACTATGGGCATATTTTTTCCATTAAAATTTAATTGCTTTCCTAATGCATCTTCAGGCTTTTGAAAGCCTAATAATTTTGCATAAGTATTGTTGATGATAAACTCTTTCATCGTATCACTTGGCTCAACATTTCTTCCCGCCAGCAGTTTTATATTATACACTTTTATGTAATTAGGATCGCCCCACCTGATCTGTATGTTCGCTTTTAAATCTTTCTTCGGAGCATAAGTTACATTGGTAAAAGCAACGCCTACATCAGCAGGTGAAAAAAAGCCTGTGCTTGCTATTTCTACTTCAGGAATTAATTTTATTTCATTCAGCAGTTGTTGTGCATGTGTGGAAACTGTATCATTGGGTGTTTTAAAAGTAATGATGCCATCCTTTTTAAATCCCATATCAGCATTCAACGAATAATTAATCTGTTTACTCACCATCAATGTGGCTATAATAAAAAACTGCGCTATTACAAATTGAGATATAGTTAAGCCTTTTCTTATCCATGCATGGCGTGTTTCACTGCTGCCGGCATACAACTGGTTTTTTAATACACTTAATGTTTTATATCCCGATAATATTAAGGCCGGATATAAGCCTGAAAGAAAACTAACAACGATAATGAGTAAGACTATGAATACGAGAATGGAAGGCTCATGTAAAATATCAAACCGCAAACCTTGCGGTGTAAATTTTGAAAACATCCTTAATAGCAAAGGCGTTAGAAAAATAGAGACAATTGTTGCAATAACGGTGATGAAAAATGTTTCGCCTAAAAACTGAAAAACCAATTGTTTTCTTGAGCTGCCAATTGTTTTGCGGATACCAATTTCTTTTGCACGTTGTAATGCTTTTGCCGTAGTAAGATTAATGAAGTTGATACAACCCAGCAATAAAAGAAACGCTGCAATGGCAAGCAAACTATATAACGTTGGCTTACTTGCAATTCTTTGTCCTATGGATGAATAAGCATTGTTGAAATGAATATCGCTCAAAGGCTGCAAACGAAAACTGGTAGCATTCTTTCCGTCATTGTTATACTTCTTATAAAGAGATTTTATCTGTGCTTCTGTTTGTGCTGCCGTGCTGCCTTTTGATAACTTTATATATAATTGTGAGTAACTCATCCAGTCGTTCCAAACAGTCATCATAAACCTATCCTGCAGGTTTGTTTTTACTATAGTTGCCAGCGATATAAATTCGGCGCCATTAAAAGCGGTAGTTTTATTCAGGTCTTTTACAATGCCTGAAACGGTTACCGTAATATCGTCATTGTATGTAATTTGCCTGCCAATAACATCAGCAGCAGGAACTGATGGAAAGTATTGGTTTGCCCTGCTTTTTGTAAGCACAACAGAGAAAGGATCGCGCAATGAAATTTTTGGCGAACCTGCAATCCATTGGTAAGGAAGTATATAAAAATATTGCGCGTTAGTAAAAACAATATCAGGCTGATCTTTAAAAATAATCGGTTTTGCCGAGCCATGTTTTGCAATGCTCACTTTTGAATCAGGATCGCCCTGGAACTGGAAAACAGGAACCGTTTGCTCAATGCCTGTAACTTCATTTTGCAGGGCAGTTCCCAAGGGCGCAGGTATTGCAGCGCTATGACCTTCATTGCCATTAAAGTTTGCATCCAGCACCACACGATAAATGCGATTGCCATCTTTTTCAAATGTATCATAACTAAATTCGTAATGAACTATAAGAAATATTACAAATGCAGCGCTGATGCCAATTGATAAACCCAGCACATTAATGGCAGCGAATGTTTTGTTGCGCCTGAAATTTCTGAACGCTGTAATAAAATAATGTTTAAACATAAAAGAAGATTTATGAATTGTGATTTATGAATTATGATTTTCATCTTCCCTTCTCCACCTGTGGGAAGGGCCAGGGATGAGGTTATTCTGTTCTCAAGCTCTTTACCGGATTGGCAAGGGCGGCTTTTATTGCCTGGAAGCTTACTGTGATTAAAGCGATTAACATAGCCGAAATACCTGCCACTAAAAATATTACCCAGCTTAATGAAATTCTGTATTGGTAACCTTGAAGCCAGCGGTGCATCATCCACCAGGCAACAGGAAATGCAACTACACATGATAAGGCAACGAGCTTTAAAAAATCTTTTGATAACAATGTTGCAATACCCGGCACGCTTGCCCCTAACACTTTACGCACACCAATTTCTTTCGTTCTGCGTTCTGCAGTATAAGCTGCTAATCCAAATAAACCCAAACAGGAAATGATGATGGCAAGGGAAGCAAATACTCTTGATAATTTACTTATCAGTGTTTCACTTAGAAATTGGGCATTAAACTGGTCATCTACAAATTTGTATTCAAACGGATAGGCCGGGTTATCTTTTTTCATCACTGCTCCTATTTTTGTCAAAGCAATTTCAGCATCGCTGTTTGATTTTGTCCTCACATACATAAGGTTTGCTTCCTGCGGTATATCATAAAAAATTACAGGTGCAGCCTCACCATACATATCGCCATACACATAATCTTTTACAACACCTGTTACTATTAAATGAAAAGAACCGACATCATTGTCTTTTTGTATCATTTTCCCGATAGCGCTTCCTTCTCCTAATAATTTTTCCATGGACTGGGTGATGATAACCTTAAAAGGTTGCAAAGAATCTTTTGGCAAATGCTTATCATTTAAAACTACTATATCCGAAGGCGTGAAATCCCTCCCTTCAATAATGTGCATACCTGTTGTTGACATAAATTCTCCACTAATTAATCTTTGTGAAATAACAATGTTACTGTTTGGATTTTTGCCCTGCCAGTTAATGCTGGTTGTATTATTTCCGGCTGATATTGTTTCGTGATCAGCCAATGCAGCATTCTCTACAACGCCCGTGTTTAAAAGATCCTGTTTAATGGCGGTAAAATTTTTTATCACATCTGCCTGCGCATCTATTTGTACCAGGTTATTTTTATTGTACCCCAGGTCCCTGCTTTTTACATGTTGTATTTGCTGGTAAATAATTACGGTACTTATAATCAGCACAATCGAAACGGCAAACTGTATTACTATCAAACCTTTTCTTATTAAGGATGCACTTCCTGTTTTTACTTTTATTCCTTTTAAAACAAATACCGGATTGAATGATGAAAGATATAATGCCGGATAACTTCCTGCCACAAGTCCGCAGGTTAATGCAAGAAGCAATAATGCTGTAAAATGAACTGGATTAGCTAAACCTGAGGAGAGGTTTTTTTGTGCCAGTAAATTAAAGGCAGGCAATACTAAAATGATAATAAAAACTGCAACAATAGTGGCAAGTAAAGCCATGAATATTGCCTCTCCTATAAACTGAAAAACCAGCCTGTTCTTTCCTGCGCCTAATACTTTTCTTACACCAATTTCTTTTGAACGCTTTTCGCTGCCTGCGGTGGCAAGGTTCATAAAGTTGATGCACGCAATTAATAAAATAATCCATGCAATAATGGTAAATAAGTGTACATATTGAATTCTTCCGCTGCCGGTTTCTTTTCCATTATCAAAATCATTACGCAAATGCCAGTTATTCATGCTGAATAAAAATTCATGCACAGCAGATACAGATGATTCATTTTTTTGTGTAGTAAAATCGTATAAGGGATTTAAAAGCTGCCTGTTTATAGCAACCACATCTGCAGACGGCTTTAATTCAACATAAGTAGTAATGCCAAAATTATCCCACTGTTGTGCCCATTCCTTATTTTCATCATAGAAAACCTGGAAAGGTGCCAGCCATTCAAATTGTAAGGAGGAATTTTCAGCTAAATCTTTTAAAATACCTGTTACCATGTAATCGTGTTTGTTGTCCATCCGCACGGTTTTGCCGATAACATTTTTTTCATCGCCAAAAAATTTCTTTGCCGTTTTTTTTGTTATTACGATTGAGTGCAATTGCTGAAAAGCTGTGCCGGCGCTGCCTTCCATAAATGGCAATGTAAACATGGTGAACAAAGAAGGCTCGGCATAATTGCCTGATGCATATACTGATTTATTAGCGATACGAAACAACTTAGAAATGCTACCTTCAGTTACCCTGCAAGTATTTGCAACGCCGGGTATAGTTGCCTTCAATGAAGCAGCCAGCGGGCCAGGCGTTGAAGAATGCGTGAACACACCATTATCTACTTTATCATTTGTTTTAACTATAAATAACCTGTCCTTTTTAAGATGATTACTATCAAAAATCAGCTCATCTTCTACCCATAAAAAGATCAATGCTGCGCAGGCAATACCAATGGCTAAACCGAATATGTTTAAGAAGCTATACCCTCTATTTTTTAAAAGATTGCGGAAGGTTATTTTGAAAAAATTGGTGAACATGTCTGAACCGGGATTTATATGATTTAAAAATTATGTTGATTTATTTTTTATGAATCATGTTAATCTGTAAATCCAGTTAATCATGGTTCAGATGTTCTCACTCGCTTCGCAGGCTCTTTACCGGATTGGCAAGGGCGGCTTTACCTGCACGAATGCATAGAATGGTAAATGCTGAAATAACCATAATAACACCGCTTACTAAAAATATCCACCAGCTCAATTCTGTGTGATATGCAAAGTTTTGCAGCCAGTTGTGTGTAAGCCACCAGGCAATAGGAATAGCAATAACAAAAGCTATCGCAATGAGCTTTGCAAAATCACCGGACAGCAAGGTGATGATTTGCGCAACACTTGCGCCCAGCACTTTGCGTACTCCAATTTCTTTGGTTCGTTGATTGGTGATGAAAATAATCAAGCCCAGCAAGCCAAGACAACTGATGCAAATGGCAACACCGGCAGACCACGTTAGTAACAAAGAAAGCTGCTGATCTTCTTTATAAAAATCACTGATTTGTTTATCGAAGAAAGCATAGTCGAAATCGTTATCAGGATACAGTCTCTTCCAGGCTGTTTGCATTTTAGTTATGGCACTCTGCCATGTATTCGGATTGGGCTGAAGTGCTACACTCATTGTCCAGCCCCATTTTGGTGCTGCATAATAAATTAACGGGTGAATAGGGCTGCGCACCGAAGCGAGATTGAAGTCGTGCATCACACCTACAACCGGCAAGGATGCACTTCCGAAAATTACCTTGTGCCCAATGGCATCTCCGGGTTGCGCAAAGCCCAGTTGCTTTGCCCCGGTTTCATTAATTAATAATTCATTAGCCGTATCTGAAGGCAAAATGTTTCTGCCCGATACGAGTTTGATATTATAAACACCGAGGTAAGAAGTATCGCCACTACGGGTATCAACACTTAGCTTCATATCTTTTTTCCCTTCTTTAAACGCAATGCTACTGCTCATTTGCCCATTGATGGCGGGCGCTCCATTGCCAAGGCTTACTTCCTGTATTTCAGGCATACTCTTAAGCTCATCTTTCAGAACAAATTTTTTGTTGTTGGGATGATAGAAATCGAACGGAACCGAAAAAGTGATGATAGCATCTTTACGAAAACCCATGTCTTTTCCGGTTGAATAGTGTATCTGTTTATCTACCACAATAACGCCGATGATAAATACCTGCGCAATGGCAAACTGAAATACCAGTAACGACTGGCGAAGCCATGCAGTGCGCGTGGTGCCGGCATTGGTAAATGCTTGATTTTTTAATACTTTAATGGGCTGAAAACGTGATAAAATAAATGCAGGATATAAACCTGCCAATACACTAACTATTACGATAAGAAGCAACAGGAACAGCCATACTGAAAGCTGTTTAAAAATGGTGCTGAACTGCAAGCCATCCGGTACAAAACCGGCAAAAGCTTTTAGCAAAAGGGGCGAGATGACAACCGATAAAACAGTAGTGACTAACGTTAGCAAAAATGTTTCAGTAAGAAACTGAAAAATAAGGCTGCTTTTGCTGCTACCTAAGGTTTTGCGAATGCCGATTTCCTTAGCCCGCTGTACCGATTGCGCGGTGGAAAGATTGATGAAATTGATAGCGCCCAGCAGCAACAAAAACACAACGAGAAGAATAAGATTGTTGATGGTGTTTAAGTTTACTTTTCCTTCAAGTTCGGTGTTGTAATGCACATCGCTTAACGGCTGTAAACGATGGATGGTTTTAGCATCGTTAGGGTCGGTATCATGCTTTTTAAAAATGCCTTTCAGTTGCTTATTTATTTGTGATGCCTGAACGCCCGGCAACAACTTCACCATTGTTTGAAAATTAGAATTGGTGCTGTTCCATTCATCCCAGCTATACTTTTCTTTCAGGTCGGAACCGGATATTGTAGCTAACGAAACAAACATCTGATAAGAAAAATCGCTGTTGTCTTTTAAGTCTCTTACAATGCCCGTTAGTGTCATGGGAAGAGTATCGTTAAAAACAATTGTTTTCCCAACTAACTGCTCTGCGGGAACATGCGGAAAATAAAGCCTGGCGCGGCTTTCACTTAATACAAGGTTATAAGGATTAATGAGGGATGTTTCTTTCTTGCCTGCCAGCCATTGATGAGGAAACAGGCTAAAATAATTGCTGTCAACAAACGCAATGCTTTCCTGCTTTTTAAAAACGGACGCCGGGTGATGATTGCTATTCAGGATGCTGATTTTAGGATTGTCATCGTTGTATTGCAGGATAAGCGACGTTGCTTTTACGCCGCTTACATTGCTTTGCACTTCTTCGTGTAATGGCACAGGCGCACCGGCGTTTTTCCAGTTTTCTCCTTCCGATACTATGCGGTAAATACTGCCGTTGTCAGGCTCATATTTATCAAAGCTAAAATCGTATTGAACGATGAAATAAATAATGAGTGCTGCACTGATGCCGATAGACAAACCAAACACATTGATGAGCGTGGTAAGCTTGTTTTTGCCAAAATTTCTGATAGCTGTTTTGAAATAGTTTTTAAACATAAGAACCGATTTATGATTTGTGATTTTCTTCTTCCCTTCTCCGCCTGTGGAGAAGGGCCAGGGATGAGGTCACTCTGTTCGCAAGCTCTTTACCGGATTAGCAAGGGCTGCTTTGATCGCCGTATAGCCAACCGTTAACCATGCAATCAATAACGAACAAAAAATAGTGGCAGCAAAAAAACCAACGCCGATGATGATGCGGTAAGTGTATTGCTGCAACCATTGCTGCATGAAATACCAGGCAATGGGCGAAGCGATGAGAAAGGCGATGATGATAAGAAGCGTAAACTCTTTCGACAACATCAGTACAATATCGCGCACCGGCGCACCCAGCACTTTGCGGATACCAATTTCTTTGCGGCGCTGCACTGCCATAAACGAAATCAGTCCATACAAACCCAAACACGAAATGAAAATGGCAATGCCCGAAAACAGTTTGTACAACTGCGAAAGCTGGTTTTCCTGCTTGTAATAATCGGCGATAGACTGGTCTAAAAAGCTATATTCAAACACATAATCCGGGTAATATTTATTCCATGTAGTTTGCACCGCAGCGATTACATTTTTTGACTGGCTCATGTTAATTTTAAGGTTTGCTATGCCATACGAATTTTTATTAGTCAACAACACCACCGGACCAATCGGATCGCGCAGTGAATTGATATGAAAGTCTTTTACAACGCCTACAATCGGGCACCGCTTTCTGTTAACCTGAATAAGTTTGCCGATAGCAGCCGCAGCGTTTTGAATGCCTAAACTTTTTACCACCGTTTCGTTTACTACAAACTCACGTATCGTATCGGATGGAAAATAAGCCCTGCCCGCAACGAGTGGAAGATGATATAACCTGAAGTAATCCGCATCGGCAGGCTTGGTGCAAACCACTATCGAAGAATGAATTTTTTCGGTCTGCAAATCGGTGTACCAGCCCCCATCTGAAGAAGGTGTAAACGTGCTGAAGCTGACCTGTTGAATGCCCGGAATTTTATTCAGTTCATCTTTCAGCAAATCTATTTTGGTGCGGCTCACACTATCGCCCGGAAAGCCGGCATTGATGATGGCATCTTTAGCAAAGCCCATGTCTGCTGTTCTGAAATAATCCATTTGCGAAGCCACAACAAGAGTTCCGATAATCAACGCCTGCGCAATCACAAACTGAAACACAACCAACGCCCGCCGGAAAGAAATGCCTTTGTGGCTGGCGATAACCAGGCTCTTCAACACCACTACAGGCTTGAATCCCGACAAGATTAGGGCAGGATAAAAACCTGACAAAAAAGTAACCACCGCCCACGCGCCAGCCATGAATAAAACGAACCTGCTACTGAACAAAAGAGATACTGATAATTGAATGTTGAGGAGATTGTTAACAAAAGGAAGACAAATAAAAACAACCAGCACCGAACCCGCAAGGGCAAGCAACGTAGTGATGCCGGTTTCGCCCAAAAACTGAAGAATAAGTTGTGAGCGGCTGCCGCCTAAAACCTTACGCACACCCACTTCGCGGGCGCGGTTGATTGCTTGCGCGGTGGTAAGATTGATGAAGTTGACACAGGCAATAGTAAGCAAAAACAAACCAATCAGGCGCAACGCAAAAATCAAATCGTTACTGAACGTGCGCCCATTAAAATTACCATATCGTTCATCAAAATGAATTTCATTTAATGGCTGAAGCGCGAGCCCATAACCGGGGTTTACGGGCTTGATATGCTTCTCAACAAACGCATCCAGCGAATGGGCAAGCTTTAGATAAGATGCCTTATCATTAAGCTGAACAAAACAATAATTGTTATCGTCAATACTGTCCCAGTCGTTCAGATTTAAGTTCTTGGTTAGGGTTATGTAAGACACGACGATACCCAGCGGAAAGTCGCTGTTGGACGGTGGGTTGTTCAGCACGCCGGTTACTTTCATATCCATACCATACAGCGTGATAGTCTTGTTCATTGCACGCTTCCAGTCACCAAAATATTTGGTCGCAATGTCCTTCGTAAGCAGCACGCTGTTGGGGTCGTTCAACGCATTTTTAGCGTTGCCTTCCGCCAAATTAAAATTGAACATTTGAAAGAACTGCGGCTCAGCGGTAAACACTTTGGGTTCTTTAAATTTTTTCAGTACCGAACCATCCGGCGCGGTTACTTTCACCTGCACATTAGTATCTCTAAAAATGGCGGTTGTGTTTTTCAGTTGCGGAAGTTCAGCACGCAATCCCATCGTTACGGGAAACGGAACGCCGGTTCTGTATTCCCTGTTCACAGGATTTTTTCCGATGCGGACCACGCGATAAAGGTTGTTCTTATTCGCATGAAAATCATCAAAGCTTTGTTCATATTGAATCACTAAAAAGATCAGCAGGAAAGCTGCAAAGCCAACCGTTAAGCCAGCGATATTGATGAACGAATTGCTCTTGTAGCGCAGCAGGTTTCTGAATGCTGTTTTGAAATAATTTTTGAACATAAAAACTTGATCTGTGATTGCTGATTTATGATTGCTGATGTTCTTCTTCCCTTCTCCACTTGTGGAGAAGGGTTAGGGATGAGGTCATTCCGTTCGCAAACTCTTCACAGGATTGGCTATTGCTGCTTTTATTGCCTGGAAGCTGATGGTTGCTAATGCGATTACGACAGATAATAAACCCGCCACAATAAATATCCATGCGCTGATATTAATGCGGTAAGCAAAGTCCTGAAGCCAGTTATGCATAACAAACCAAGCAACAGGCGATGCGATTATAAAAGCGACAATAATAAGCTTGATAAAATCTTTTGAGAGCAGTAAGATGATGTTTGATATAGAAGCGCCCAATACTTTGCGTACACCAATTTCTTTGGTGCGTTGTGTAGTTGCAAATAATGATAAACCAAATAAACCAAGACAGGCAATAAATATCGCAAATCCTGAGAACAAGCCAAATGCCTTTTCGAAGAGTTCATCATTGGCATATTGCTGATTAAATTTTTCATCTAAAAAATAATAATCAAAAACATTCCCGGGGAAAAATGTTGCATACTTCGCTTTTATTTGTGCAATGGTTGAGGTTAAATTTTGCGTATTTGCTTTTATTGAAATAGCATCATTCGTGTTGTAAAACGGCTGCAGTACCAGCGGCTCCAATGCATAACGCAAAGACTTCTGGTGATAATCATTAATTACACCAACTATATCCCATTGCTTGCCAAACATCGTAATTGATTTACCAATAGCAGCATTAGCAGAAGCATAGCCAAGCATCTTAACTGCATTCTGATTGATAATAATATTGTGCAGTTTATTGTAATCAACATTGTAATCTGTGTTCTCAAAATTTCTTCCCGCCAATAATTTTATTTGATATACATTAATGAAGTTCGGGTCAATACCCATATTTCGCATGGTATATGAATCTCCATTGTTGTCACCAGTGCGGTGAATATTGAAAGCTCTTCCCATTTCATCACCAGCAATCCTGTTTGATGTTGCTGCACCTTTTACACTACTGATTTTTGCTACCTCTTCTTTAAAACTATTTTCACGCACTATAAAAGAAGAATCAAATGAACTAAGCGATGGCGCTTTTACAATCAGTATCTGGCTTATATTCATTCCTAACTGCTGCGCATTTATAAATTTTATTTGCTGATATACTACAACAGAGCCAACAATAAGTGCAACGGTTATAGCAAACTGACCAATCACCAATGCTTTGCGAAGAATTATTCCCTTACTAGATTTTATGAATTTTCCTTTTAATACAAGAATGGGTTTGAAAGAGGAAAGCACAAATGCAGGATAGAATCCTGAAACGAAAATGCCTGCAACAATAAGTATAATCAAAGCAACAGAAATACTATACCCGTTTAAGCCCTTTTTGAATAAATAAACCAGTGAAAGCTGGTGTTGCATCAGGCTGTTGAAACTGCTTTGCAGAGGTACAACAAGTAATAATGCAATTGCTAATGCGACAACATTGATGATGAAAGATTCGGTAAGGAATTGCCTGATAAGTTGCTGCTTTGTTGCACCTGCTACCTTTCTTACACCAACTTCCTTCGCACGTTCCATAGATTTTGCAGTAGCAAGATTGATATAATTAACCCATGCAATGATTATTATTAATGCTGCGATGATAAGCAAACCCCAAACAACTGTTGCACTTGCAGTATCGCCGATTTCATATTCAAAGTCAGAATACAGATGTGCTCTTGAAAGTGGTTGCAGATAAAATTTTTCATCACTGCCTGATACTTTATTTCCCTGGAAATGTCTTTGACTAAATGCTGAAAACTTTGCCTCGAGCTTTTTATAATCGGTGCCGTGTTTCAATTGTATATAATGCCAGAAATCGGAATCCGTAAAATCATAATCAGCCTGTGTGTAGGGATTTTTGCTGGAATACAGGGTGATGTACGATGCCAGTATATCAAATTTCAAATGAGAATTTTCAGGAACATCTTTGCAGACAGCCGTTATCTTATAAGGTGTTGAATCAGTGCCCATGATAAATATTTTGCCAACCACCGAAGAGAAATCATTATTTTTTATATCGAATATTTTGCGTGCTGAACTTTCAGAAAGCACTGCATCATGTGGATCTTTTAAAGCTGTTTGCACATCACCTGCAACAAACGGGTAAGAGAATATCGTAAGAAAAGAATTGTCAGCAGCCACCACATTTTGGTCGGCAATTTTTTTATTGTTGGTTGAAATGATTGTTTTTCCAAAGGGTTCAACACGTGCATGATTTATCACTTCAGGAAAGTCATCCTGCATAGCTTTTCCAATTGCAGAATAAGTGATAGTTCCATGCTGGACAAGCTTGCTGTATTGATAGCGGTCGTTCACTATACGATAAATATCATCCGCATTTTTATTAAACTGGTCATAGCTTAATTCAAAGCTTACATACTGAAGTATTAATAAACAAGCAGCCATACCAATTGAAAGACCTGCAATATTGATAAAAGAAAAAACTTTATTTTTCATCAGATTGCGCCACGCTGTTTTGAAATAATTTTTGAACATTGCATTAAGTTTTATATTGTACGTTATACGTTTTATTCACCATTGACAATTCACTATTCACGACCTCACTCCGTTCGCAAGCTCTTCACCGGGTTGGCAATGGCAGCTTTGATGGCTTGAAAACTTATTGTTGCTAAAGCGATGAACACTGCCATCAATCCTGCAGTAATAAATATCCACCAGCTTATAGTAACCCGATAGGCAAAACCCTGCAGCCACTTATTCATAATATACCACGCAACAGGAAACGCAATCAGTGAAGCTATAAATACCAGTATCAAAAAATCTTTTGAGATCATTGTTACAACACCTGTAACGGTTGCACCTAATACTTTCCGGATGCCTATTTCCTTTGAGCGTTGTTCTGAAGTGTAAGTAACTAAGCCAAACAAACCAAGGCATGCAATGGCAATAGCAAGTATGGCAAATGTTATAAATACTTTTCCCGTTTGCTGTTCAGTTGTATAAAGATTGTTGAACTGGTCGTCCATAAAGGAATAATCGAAAGGTTGTTCCGGCGCCGTAATTTTCCACTTGTTTTTAATTTGAGAAATAACAGCAGGCATATCAGATGCATTAATGCGGAGCGAAATGTTACCATTACTTTTTCTAAGCAAAAATCCAAGTGGTGTTACTACATCACGCAGCGAACTGAAGTTAAAGTTCTTTATAACCCCAATAATATGGTATTCATTTACTTTTTTGGTTTGTATATCATTTACCTCATACAGAGTTTTATTTAGTAAATTGTTCGCAGTTATAAATTTTGCTGCCGCTTCGTTAAGAATGATGCCGCCTGAATCAGTTTGAAACTGCGATGAGAAATTCCTTCCTCGTAAAATTTTTATATCCAATGTTGGAATATACTTATCATCAACACTCCACTGCTGCATGGAAATAGCAGTACTTTGATCAAGTGTTGGAGAAGTGAAAAAGGCATTGTTATTCCGGCTAAAATTTGTTGGCAAAAAGCCGCTCATAGCCGCGCTTTGAACACCACTTATTTGCAGCAGTTCATTTTTAAATGTTGCAGCGCCATCTTTAAGCACATCAGTATGATTAAAAACCAAAACCTGGTTGCGGTTAAAACCAATATCCTTATTGCGTATATAATTTAGCTGATTATAAATAACGATGGTACCGATAATAAGAATGATGGAAATTGTAAATTGAAATACGACCAATGTATTCTTTAACCATGATCTTTTGAAGCCCTTAGCCAACTTGCCTTTTAAAACATCAACCGGCTGAAAAGCTGATAAAAAAAATGCAGGATAACTGCCGGCAAGCAAACCAACAACAAGCATTAATGCAATCAATAACAGCAACAGGCCTGGCTGAAACAACGCCTTAATATGAATAGCTTTTTCAGCAAGTTGATTGAAATAAGGCAACAGCAGGCTGGCACAAAGAATAGCAAAAAGTAAAGAGATAAAACTAATCAGTATGCTTTCTGATAAGAATTGCTGAATGAGATTTTTTCTTGATGAACCTAACACTTTTCTTACGCCAACTTCCTTTGCACGGCTTGATGAACGGGCGGTTGAAAGATTCATAAAGTTTACGCAGGCAATCAACAAAATGAATAATGCTATTGCTGAAAAAATATAAACAAACTCAATACTCCCGTTTGCGTTCAATTCCCCCTGCTTGTTTGAATGCAAATGAATATCTAACAAAGGAGTAAGGCTGAGCCGTACATAACTGCCGCTCTTTTTAAAATTATCAAGGCTTACATGAATTACATTTTGCAGTTCCGGGCCAATAAAACGATCCATCATTTTGTTTAAGCCGGATTCTAATCTTTTTGGATCAGTTCCTTTTTTTAAAAGAATATAGGTATTATAATTTTCGCTCAGCCAGTCATCACTTCTGCTTTCGCTGCTTTCTGAAAACGGAACAAAAAAATCAAAGCTGAAATGTGATTGTTTCGGTATGTCTTTTATTACACCGGTAATTTTATAATTGCCGGTATCATTTATAATCATTGTATTTCCAACAACATCAGTTCGGTTAAAATATTTTTTTGCAATCGTTTCTGTTATTACCAACGAGTGTGGTTCTACCAACGCAGTTTTAGGATTACCGGCTATCATTGGCAAAGTAAAAACTTCAAACAAAGTTGAATCCGCATAGCCAACTTTGCCTTCCTGAATATTTTCAGCCCCTTTCTTAACCAAAAAACCACCATACCATCGTAACCGTGTGTATTGTTCTGCCTGCGGAAATTCTTTTATAATCTCAGCGCCCAATAAAGCAGGGCTTTGCGCAGCATCAGCATAGTTGCCGCCAAATTTAATTTCATTATTTATGCGGTAAATTCTATCTGCATGTACGTTGTACTTATCGTAATTTAGTTCATCTAATACATACAGCAGGATGAGCAAACAGGTTGCAAGTCCAATAGCAAGACCAACAACATTGATTGAAGTATAAAACTTGTTTTTTCTCAAATTGCGCCATGCGGTTTTGAAATAAATTTTAAACATAAAACAGCATTATAAATAGTTACAACAGAACCATTCCTGTAACTCGCCCAACGCTTATGCCACGCCTCAAACACTTTACCAGCAAGGCTTTGAGAGAAAAGGAAATAAGAAAGTGTCCGTTATCGAACACCAGTTGTGCGGATTTGAAGAGTTGCAGCAACAAAAAAACTGAAGCTATTTTTTATATCTTTGAAAAGGGAGAAAACGATTATGCAAACTGAAGTAGCTGAAAAAATTTATACGGCAAGTGAGTATCTCGCTTTAGAAAAGCGGGCTAAAAACAAACATGAATACTACAACGGAAAAATTGCAAAAATGCCGGGAGCCAGTTTTAGACACAACCAGATTACAGCCAATATAATTGCTGTTCTTATTAATGCTTTGTACGAAAGAAATTTTATTGTGTCAACCAGTGATACAAAAATTCAAATTCCACAGTTAGAATCGTTTGTGTATCCTGATGCGGTAGTCGTTTTTGAAAAGCCTCTTTTTTACGAAGGAAGAACTGATGTGGTTTTGAACCCTTTATTAATTGTTGAATTTCTGTCTCGCTCCTACAACCTTAAATATTATAAAACCCTGCCTTCTTTTAAAGAATATGTGTTGGTAGAACAAGCGCAACCCTGGGTAATTGCTTCGTATAAAATTGCCGACCGTACCTGGAAAGATACGGAAGCCAATACACTTGATGATTCAATCTATCTTCAGTCGGTTGATTGTACTATTGAAATGAAAAGAATTTATCATGGTATTCAATTCAATAAAACATTTTGATGCATCATCTCACCCTTAAATAAGTTTATTCTTTTACTGGCACATAATTTTCTCATTTCTTATAAACAAATTATTATGGACGAAAAGAAAACGACACCTATTGATTCGGAAAATAAAGTACAGAAAAGCAAAGACGAACATATTGATCAGGACTTCCCGGGCTACCCGCATTATCCTGCAAAAGAAGATGTGATGAACCCGCAAAATCATACGGAACGCATTGAAGCCAACGTAGAAAATCTGACGCACGACGAGCTTCAGGAAAATGGTAAAAAAAAAGTAATGACGATACCGCAGGCGGCAAATCCTGATGCAATAGAAAACGGTGATGATTTAGGAATTGTAATGGGAACAGATGCCGATGTTACAGAGGAAGATATAAACAACTTAGGCGATCCGAATGGTGATTATGATGGAGATGAAGACGAAGAAATTTTTTCTGATGCTTCTGCTTCTGCATTCAGCGCAACAGAAGAAACAGAAGATGATTTAGACAGCAAAGATTTGCGTGATGAACTGAACAGAACCGGCAATGATTTGGATGTTCCGGGCGGCGATTTGGATGATACAGACGAAGAAACCGGTGAAGAAGATGAAGAAAATAATTACTATAGTTTGGGTGGTGACAGACAGGATAATCTGGAAGATGATCCGGCATCAAGCTATTAAATGCTGATAAAAAATTGCACTGCCAATTCGTAACCTTTCAATCCTAAACCACTGATGGTTCCTTTACATTTTGCCGATACATGCGATAATTTTCTGAACTCTTCTCTTGCCTGAACATTACTGATATGAACTTCAATTACGGGCGTTATAATGGCTGCAATGGCATCGCCAATAGCAACCGATGTATGCGTGTAACCGCCGGGGTTTAAAATAATTCCATCGTTACTAAAACCTTCTTTCTGTAGAAAATTAATCAACTCACCTTCTATATTGCTTTGGTAATAATTAAAACTGATGTCGGGATATTTTTGCTGCAACGAAGTATAATATTCTTCAAAGGTTTGATTGCCATAAACCGATGGCTCGCGTGTGCCAAGCAGGTTTAAATTCGGGCCGTTAATGATGGTAATTTTCATGATGATTTTACGTTTGCTTTTACCGCAAAAAAGTTTACAATAAATTACACATAAACAATTCGCTTTTCTAAACGTGTTTATCTTTTTGCTTCCGTAAAAATATTTTTATAATTCAAACTGTAACGCTTTACTTTTTTGCTGTTGCATCTATAAAATAAACAAAGTCAATCAGCGAAGAATAGCTACCGGGTTTGGTAACATCATACTCATTTAAATCAATCTGCAAATCGTATTTACCTTCCGATGGAATGGTGTATGTGTAAGAATAAGTATCGTCTTTCTTTTGCAGCGTTCCTTTCTCCTGAAAGCCTTTTTGTTTGCTTAGTAAAATTATACTTTGCAATGGTTTTTTTGAAGTAAAAGAAAACTGCACATGGCTTCCGGCAGCCGCATGTATGATAAGCTGTGAAGGTGAGCAGCTACTTACTTCCTCTTCTTTTGCGCCCAAACAAACACCGGATAATTACTAAACTGTTGCCAGTTTACAGTATCTTTCAACAACTGCCATTCGGCTTTTTTTGGGTAATGATCGAGAATAAAAGTTTGCGGCTCCGTAAAAAAATAATAATCGTTAGTTGCAGCTATAAACTGCTTTGTGCCTTCTAATGTATAGCCGCTTCCCCAGGTAGGGTCTGTCAAATTCCATTTGCCATTCAGCCACACCGCAGCCCAGGCGTGGTTTACTGTAAAACGCCCGTCCACAAAGGGTTGCGTTCCGGTTCTTCCAAAACCTTCAACCTCTTTACATGATAATGCCGGCTTTGTTGCAAAGAAAGCAAAACACATTTACATAGCCCGGCGCAAATAGTGCTTTTGTATTTTAGTACTGAATCGATATTGGTGGCTGTATGTTGAAGATGCCCGTCATCATTTTCTTCGGTGTAAGTAATGTTTTTTGCTACCCACACATACGCAGCTTTTATGCGTGATAAAGAATCGGGATATTTTAAAGAGATTAATTGCGCCAGCGTATCCAAATCGTTGAGAAGAAGCAACCTGCAGGTGCTGCGAGTTAAGGAAGCGTTCGATGCTGTTCAACGACGGGTTTTGTGCGTTTGTTTTTATTGCAAAAAATAGCAGCACGCTTCCGTACAAAAATATTTTTAAGCACTTCTTTCTCACCACTCTAAAATAAATCATTTACTTTTTTAAATGATGTAAAAAAAAGTTATTAAAACAAAAACCGGTGAGGTTTATTCAATCCGCACCGGCTTTTGTTTTATTCATCGGTTTTCAGTTGCTGTTAATTATTCAGAAGTTCCTTTCCTTTCTGCAATCATCTTTATAAAATCATCAAACAAATAACGGCTGTCGTAAGGTCCGGGCGTGCTTTCCGGGTGGTACTGCACACTAAAGGCAGGTTTGTTTTTAACACGAATTCCTTCAATGCTGTTGTCGTTCAAATTCAAGTGCGTTATCTCAATGTTTTCGTGCCTGCGCACTGCTTCGGGGTCAACCCCAAAGCCATGATTTTGCGTGGTGATTTCACATTGACCTGTAATAATATTTTTCACCGGATGGTTTAATCCTCTATGCCCGTGGTGCATTTTAAAGGTAGGAATATCATTTGCCAACGCTAACAATTGATGGCCTAAGCAAATACCAAACACCGGCTTTTCTTCCTGTAAAATTGTTTTTAAATCCTTAATGGCATAATCCATAGCCGCCGGATCGCCGGGACCATTGGAAATAAAATATCCATCAGGGATTAAACTCTTTCACACGCTCCAGCGGTGTATGCGCCGGATGCACACGCACATAAGCGCCACGGTCGGTAAGGCATTGTAAAATATGTCGTTTAATACCGTAATCCATCACGGCAACTTTGTATGGCGCGTTTGGGTTTCCTAACTCATACACTTCATTCGTGCTCACTGCACTTGCCAGTTCTAAACCGTCCATATCAGGCACTTCTTTTAACGCCTGCATTAAACTTTCTTCATCCAAAATTTCGGAAGAAATAATACAGTTCATTGCACCTTTGGTGCGCACATGGGTAACCAGCGCGCGTGTATCAATGCCTTCAATAGCAACAATATTATTTTTGATTAAATAGTCTTCCAGCGAGCCTTCTGCCTGGTAGCGCGAGAAGCGTTCCTCCAGGCTGCGTCCAATCAATCCTTTAATCTTTACACTATCGCTTTCACGGTCTTCTTTCTTAACGCCATAGTTGCCAATGTGTACGTTGTTCATGATAAGAATTTGCCCGTAATAACTTGGGTCGGTAAACACTTCCTGGTAGCCGGTCATGCCGGTATTAAAACAAATTTCGCCGGTGGCAGTACCGGTTTTTCCAAATGCTAACCCACGTAAAACAAGACCATCTGCAAGAACTAAAACGGCTGGTTGTTGAGGAACAGGCATGATGTATTGTTGAAAATTTTGCTGCAAAGAAATTTAATAGCATTGATATAAGATGCAAAAATTATAAACATCATTTTTATAACTTCTCAACCGATACTTTTACTCTTACTTTAGATTTTGTAAAGCAATAAATAAAAACGTTCTTACAGTTATGTCAATCATGTTATACCAATAAAAAAGCAAGTGCCGTGCAGAAATATATTACTGCACAAACACCTGCTTTTAAAATTCTTTGTATCGTTTTGCTCTGTACAAAGCCAACCAAAATGCAACTTTTGTTGAACAGCTATGCAGCAAAACAAAAAAAGTAAACTCTATTTACTTCCCAAAAATTTTCGCTCCGAAAATTAAAGTAAGTACAAACAAAACAATAAAAATAAAGAATAACACTTTAGCAATTTCTGCCGAGCCTGCGGCAACACCACCAAAACCAAAGATGGCCGCAATAATAGAAATGACGAAAAAAATAGCTGCCCATTTAAGCATACAATAAAGTTTTAAAGTTCAGTTAATGTTTACTATGCAATACAATTTTATGCCAATTAAATAAAATCAAGAAGATGATATGAAATTGAATCAATAAAACCTGTGATGATACAGAGTTCATCATCAGCGTAAACTAATATTACCTCTTACTTATTCTATATACAATCTTCCTCATCCCTGTTCATATTATCTTTGCACCTATGAAAATTTTGATGGTATGCCTTGGCAACATTTGCCGCAGTCCATTGGCAGAAGGTGTTTTACAACACAAAGTGAAAGAAGCGAAATTAAACTGGATAGTAGATAGCGCAGGCACCGGTAATTACAACCTTGGTGATGCACCGCATCGCTTATCGCAAAAGGTGGCAAAACTAAACGGCATTGATATTTGTGAGCATCGGGCACGTTTGTTTAAAAAAGAAATGATGCAGCAGTACGATAAAATTTATGTGATGGATGAACAAAACTATGCTGATGTAGAACGCATTAGCGGCAACTTATGGGATGCCTCAAAAGTTGATTTGTTGTTGAATGAAAGTTATCCCGGTGAAAACTATGAGATAGATGATCCATGGTACGATAACACCGAGCCGGGCTTTGTAAAAACGTTCAATGAAATTAGCGAAGCCTGCGATGTGATTATTCAAAAATACAGCGCAAAAGAAACGGTTGAATAAATGATGAAACCCTCACTTCCGCAAGGCACGCGCGACTTTTCAGCCGATACAGTGCGCAAACGCAATTATATTTTTTTAACCATCAAAAATGTGTTTGAAAATTATGGTTTTCAGCCTTTGGAAACGCCTGCTATGGAGAACCTTGATACATTGATGGGTAAGTACGGCGAAGAAGGCGACAAGCTGATTTTTAAAATATTGAACAACGGCTTGAACGATATAAAGAATAAAGAGAAAGCAACCCTTGCTTTTGAAAATGTATTAGAAGGAAAGAATGATAAAAATCTTACAGAGCGTGCCCTTCGCTACGATTTAACCATTCCTTTTGCACGATATGTGGCGATGAATTTTGGTGGGCTTACGTTTCCTTTTAAGCGCTATCAAATTCAACCGGTTTGGCGTGCAGATCGTCCTCAACGCGGGCGTTATCGTGAGTTTTATCAATGCGATGCCGACATGGTAGGCAGCAACAGTTTGTTGAACGAAGTAGAGTTTGTTTGTCTGTATGCCGAAGTATTTTCCAAGCTTAACATTGATGTTGAAATTAAAATTAACAGTCGTAAAATTTTAGCAGGAATTGCAGAGGTTATTGGCGAATCAGAAAGAATAATTGATATAACTACAGCCATTGATAAAGTTGATAAAATTGGTAATGATGGTGTTCAAGATGAATTGATAAAAAAAGGATTTTCAGAAGAAAAAATAAAGCGGCTGAAAGAATTTATACTCGCAAAAGAGTATAAAATTGTTCCTTTTGATAATGCAAGAAAAGAAAATCAAAATCTAACAATTCTAAACTTTCTTAAATCAGGTTCGGATTATAGACATTCAGAAATACTAAGAAAAGGTGTTGAAGAAGTAGAGTATTTAATGAATAACTGTACAAGTATCAAAAACCTAAACATAGATTTGACATTAGCGCGTGGATTAAATTATTACACCGGCATCATCATCGAAGTAAAAGCAAACGGTGTGCAGATGGGAAGCATTGGCGGCGGCGGACGGTATGATGATTTAACTGGCTTGTTTGGTGTGCCCAATGTGCCCGGTGTTGGGATTAGTTTTGGCGTTGATCGCATCTATGATGTGATGGAAGAATTGAAAGCTGTTTCCTGAAGGGCTTGCTTACCGGCATACCAGGGTTTTATTTTTTAATTTGGGTGAAGCGGAAAGCAAGGTTGCTTTTTATTTAATGCAGCAATTGCGTAGCCAGAATATAGCTTGCGAAATCTATCATGAAGCTGCCAGGTTTGATAAGCAATTCAAATATGCTGAAAAGAAAAGCATTCCTTATATCGCTATTATAGGCAGCGAAGAAATACAAAACTAAAACGTGCAAAATAAAACATCTGCCAACCGGCAAGCAACAAACAGTATTGCAACAACAACTGCTTTCTTTTTCTTTTTCATTAGCTTGTTTTTAATGGCATGAAATATGAACTGCCTGTAGCAAAAAGCAATTAATGAAAACTTGCTTGTACACCTGTACTGTAATTGTTGTTTGCGTTATAGCTGCTTCCTGCCATCGCAAGAACAGTTGCCTTCTACGTGGTAACTAACGGACGAAGTAAAACCGTTATTAAGTGCAAAGTGAAGCGGCTGGTGGGTTAGCTTCCTGCGTGCAACAATTCCCGTTTACACAAAGCCTCATTATCATTGTTGATGCCCGTGGCAATTTTGCAGTAAATGAAAACACGTTGCCAACTGATGCATCGAAAGATATTCTTGATCCATCCAATGCAAGAGCTTACACACCGGCGCAAACAAAAACGCTTGCCTATCGCTTTGGAAAAGTGCCGCCACGCATTTTGTATGTGCCCTCTTCATTGGCAAAAAAATCTGCTAAAGGAGCGTATTATGTACTTGATAAAAAGTTTTGGTACTGGAAGAAAAGCAACGGCTATTTTTATATTGATGAGAATTATTTTAAATGATGATATTACCTCAAAGACACGAAGCTGAAAGATGTCAGACATTTTAGAAATGTCAGACATCTTTTTTAGTTTTTTACAGAAGATGATTGAAAATTTTGTTAATCAAAAAGAAGTGTTTATCATGCAGACCTAAATCTATTAACTATGACAAGAGTTCTTACCCCCCCAATTCTCTAAGGGTTTGCTGCCTTCTTTTTTTAAGTGTGTTGTTTCTTGTTTCCTGCCAAAAGAATCTTATTAAAAAGAACGAACAAACGGTTTAGGAGGCCCGGTTTCCTGTAACTGATGCAGAAAAATACCTAACCGTTCTGATTAAAGAAATTCAAAATGTTATCCAGGTTATTTATCAATACCCTGAAGTGTTACAGGAGGTGAATGCCGCTATTTATTCTGGCTTTGAAAGAGATAAAAGTATCAGTATTAAAAATTTACTTCAGCCAGATAACGGACCTCTGTACAATTTTCCAAATTTGAAAAAGGAGTACATTGTGCCAGGGAGCTTTTCTAAGTATTTTAATGAAGAGATTTCTAAAGGGAACTACCCGACAATAAATAAGTATTACAGAAATTATCTTTCCAAGACTAAAGCAACAAATCCATCCGCTGCTTCTTCTTTTAATGCTGGCTCTTCTACCACTTCAGCAGCATCAGACAATAGCCTTTTAAAATATGAGATTTGGGTAGTCAATAGCGTTAAAATCTATTTTCCTTATTCTGAAAATTTTTCTTCTACCTATTATCCGGGAAGTCCCGCTATAAACAACACTGGCAATCCAGGCGGGCCTGTTGTAACTACTTTATCTGCCGATAGAGATGATGACTCAGGCCCCGGGCAAGAACCCTACTGGGTAACGGATCAATATAATGTAAAGCATTTGACATCCAGAATGGTAACAGTAGATGATGCTTATGCAGAAACAAAAGCAACTCATATTGTGAATGTAATGGATGAAGATGTAGCTCCAGATCCTGCTCCACCTCCTGTTCCTCCTCCTACAACGGGTCCGATATACAAAGTTTGGATTAGTTGGGTAAGATGCAACTATCAATATGATAAACTTATAAGTTTCACTGGAAACGGCGGCGGTTCAGAGCTAAGATTCTCAGATGGTTATGCTTATCAAGATGCAGCTACGAGTCAAGTAATACCTAATAACCCTTTTGTATGTGTAAACGTGTCTCGTAAAGACATAAGAAAGAACCGATGGGTGCATCCTTTTTTAGTATGGAACACAAACTGGAAAACAGAACAACTGAATAATCATCTTGGAATTTGGGAAGACGATAATCAGGGTTCAATTACATTTACTGGTAATGTTTCAGGCAAATTTAAGGTCGGTATCGTTGAAGCTACTGTAGGTGTTGGCTTCTCTTATACAAGGCAATCACAAGATCGCATTGCAGGAAATACTAACATAGATAGAGATTATTATTTCCGTACTGCTGCGCAGGATACAGAGCGTAAAGGTTTTCAAGATGGATGGCCGATTCATAATGCTCATAACCATGTTGATTTTACAATGCCTTATGTAATTTTTTAAACCACTGTATTATTTAAAGAAAAGAAGTTGCTATGCGCAACTTCTTTTCTTTAAATAAAAATTTTTCTTAAATACATTATTATAGAAATAAACCATTGAAGATAAAACTGCATTTAAGATGAGATTATACATTTATCTGTTACTTGGTTTTTTAACCGCACTTAGCTTAACTGCTCAAGCCCAAAAGGGGTTTTACATTAAAAGACTTTCGGCTGGCTATCGTATTTCGGAAATTGATGCCATCGGAACCAACCCATTTACTATCTCTCCTTTGTTAAAAAATCCAACGGCTTACAATCAGTTCTTGTCTGATTTTATCTATAACGGTTATGGAAGCAGTCCTGGTCCGCAAACGATACATACTTTTTACCTGAACGCAGAATTGTATAAGAATCGCCGTTATGGATTTTGGAAACATGCTTATTTGCAAACCGGATTATTTATAACAAACCCGCTACCTACAACTGCCGGTTTTATGGAGCACCAATATCTGAAAGATTCTACCACATATACCTACTCAAATACTTACTACTCCCTCAAACACAATACACAATTTTTGGGTATTAATTTAGGCATAAACAGAAATACAAAGCTTGCAAGGCGGTTTTATTCAACTATTGGTTTACAGGTACAGGGCAGTGTTGCTTTTCGGCAGTATTACGAACCTGTTTTAGATAGTAGTTTTTTAACATTAGGTGGTGCTGATGCCGTGTGGAAAACTGTGTACAGCAAACAACTGCCTACCTTACCAGGCAAACACTATTTTCAATGGCAGATCATGCTTCCGCTGGGTTTAGAATACGAGGTGTGGAGAAATAAGATTACGGTACGTGCAGAAGTGGCGCCGGGATATGTTCGCAGCCGGTACAGAGATAAATCGTTTGCAGCAGGCGAAGCGCATTCGGCAGGGCTATGGTTGATTTATAAATTATAATGTAGAACCAAACGGCAATAATTATTGAATGGTATAACATCTTACATCGTACATCTCACATCGTACATCAAATGTTTATAAGACCTATAAGGTTTTTCAAACCTTATAGGTCGTTTTGTTTTTAACCGATAAAACCATCATTCCACTTTTACAATCTCACTTCTTTTGCTGATGCCATTTTCATTAAACGCTTCTATCTGAAAATAGTAAGGCTGATCTTTGTCCATTGCCCTGAAATAATATTCATTCACGCCATAAACCATCACGCTTGTATAAAGCTTATCCCGCTTTGTTCCGGCATAAATTACATAGCCATCGGCATCGTTCATCAACTGCCATTTCAACCACGCATTTCTGCGCTCGCTGTCGCCGCGCAAAGCCACAAAATGTTTAACGGTATCAGGCGTTGCACCATTGCCTTTACCAAACACGCGCAAGCCACTAATAGCAAACTTTCCGGTTGGCATGTGTATATTTTCCAACTTAACGAAACGCGCAGGGGCAGGCGTTTTCAGCTCAATGTAATCATGCGGCACATCGGTTTTGTTTCCACTTTTATCTACCAATATTTTCCATGTCTTTCCATCGTTGGAGCTATACAATTTGTATTGATGATAAATGCCATTGATCTTACCTAAAAAACTGCTGTCAACATCCTGGTCGGCATAATTGATTTGTATTGCGCGAATGGTGTTTACATCGCCCAAATCGGTGATGATGTATTCGCCCTTATTGCCCGTTTTCGCACTCCAGTATGTCTTGATGTTTTCATCCACCGCATAGTTCGGCGTATAACCGCCCAACGTTGATGAAACAACAACCGGCTTGTTATAATTGAGCAACATCCAGCCAGTGAAGTTGCCCTTAATGTGGTCTTCATTTTTGGTTTTGGGCAAATAAGTTGGATAATCTCCGTAAGCGGTGTTACAGTATAAAATATCGTCTTTATCAAAGCCCGCAGGCCAAATGCCAATGCGCCTTTCAAAGTTATTTTTTACATCAACAACAATAGTGCTTACATGCCACCAGTTGCCCCATTTATCCTGGTACGTTGCCCCATGACCTGCACCGCGCGCAAAGCCACCAGGCTTATAAGAAAACGGATTGTGGCTTTGGTATGTGAATGGCCCCATTGGTTTATCGCTTACATATACGCCATCGCCATAACCACTAAATTCAGTGCCGGGCGCGCCATATTGCAAATAATATTTGCCGCCATGTTTGTTCATCCAGGCGCCTTCTATAAAGGGTGGTAAAAACGTATTGTCATTCGCTTCACCGAACCGCTCCCATCCGTGAAGAGTATCGTTGAGATGAATTAAAGGAACATGCTCGCCTATCGGTTGTAATGTTTTTCTATCTATTTCCCAACCATAAATGGGATACACGTTGCTGCTGCCATGATATAAATAAACGCGACCGTCATCATCGGCAAACAAACCAGGATCCCAGGCGCCTGCCCCAAAAGAATCTACGGCTTCTTTCCAATCGTCAACCTTGGGGTTTTTACTCATCCACAGCGGAAAATTTTTTGTATAAGTAGAGCCGATAACTAATAAAGTATCGCCAAGAACAAGTGTCGCCGGCGCACACAATTCGTCATACACATGATGATAAGGTTTTAAAAATCTGCGCGATATAAAATGCCAGTGCAGCATATCATCGCTCCACCAATAACCCCACTGGTTGGTGCTGAATAAATAATAAGTTCCTTTAAATAAAGTAATGGTTGGATCGGCTGTGGCGCGATGCCTTCCCTGCTCGCTAAAATCCGGGATAGGCGTGTAGCCATAATCAATATTGATAGGATTGCAATAGGTAGTTTGCTGCGCATGAAGCGATGAAAAAGCTGTACAAAATGCAATAAAAACAAACCATTGTTTTATCATGCTGCTATTGTTTTATAATAAATATCGCTGGATAAGAAGAACAGAATATCGCTACAACTTCACTCTTATTTCTTTTCCAACATAAGCAACGCTTTTATCAGGCCTGGTAATATTTATATCAGTGCCATGGTTTTCTTTTACTACAACTATATTAAAAATATGTTGCTGTAACCTGCCGTTAAAATCGCCTTTGCTATCTCCAATGGTTAGTGAATGTTGTGCATCATTCCAGGTGAAATCTATGGTTGCAAACTTTCCGTTTTCATAGTTGTAGTTATCGTTTTCATCTTCATACAATTTAAAGTTTCCATCGGCTCCTGGATAAATGCGCAACTCAATTGTATCCAATTTTTTTTCGGTTGCATATTCTACAAATGGCCCCATCGGAATAATAGAACCAGCCCGTACATACAGCGGCATTGTTTCTATCGGCGCAGCCGCATTGATAGTAGTTCCGCCGTTTGTTTTTACTCCATTCCAGAAGTTATACCAGGTGGCTTTTGGTAGATAAACCTTGCGGGTTTTATCATTATTGTTTAAAGATGAATTCATCGGTTCCGTTACCGGATTAACAAGGAATGCCGGACCGAACAGGTACTGGTTTTTAATGTTGTAAACCGCCGTATCGCTTCTAAAATCAAAAGCCAGCCCGCGCATGATGGTGTAATTGTCCTGCGTAACTTTTGCCGATAACGAATAGATATAAGGCAGCAAGCGATACCGCAATTGATCGTAATGCAATAAAATGTCTTTTGTTTTTGCATCCCAGTTGTTGGAAAACAAAGCCCTTTCGCCTTTGCCATGAATGCGGAAGATGGGGCAAAAAGTTCCGAACTGAAACCATCTGGTAAACAACTCACGGTTCTGCGGAAGCGACCAATCGGGCGTGCCTTCCGGAGAAGTATAAGAGATATAACCGCCAATGTCTGACGTCCAGTAAGGAATGCCCGACAAGCAGGAATTGATGCCTTGCGGAACCTGGTTTCTGAAGGCAGAAAACGTGGTGGTAATATCAGACGACCATAGTGTTGCAGCATTGCGTTGCTCGCCGGCAAACGATTGCCTGATTAAACAAAAAACACGTTTGCCCGGTATGTCTTTACTCCAGCCTTCATAAATGCCTTTCGAGTGTTCCAATGAATACGAGTTGAAATAATCAATGCCTCTGCCAACCGAAAAAACAGCTTTGCGGCGCTCATCCAATAACGAACCATTGTCGGGTTCGCATTGGTCAACCCACCAGGCATCCCATCCGTAGCGTTTTACAACACTGTCTCTTGCCTGCTGCCAGTATAGTTCGCGCGCTTTAGGGTTGTGGGCATCATAATAAGTATCAAAGGTGTGCGTTACAAAATTGTCCCATGTAATGCTTGTGAGAAAGCCTTTGTTTTTAAGGGCATCAAAATCGTTAGTGCCGCTGCCAAACACAGGCCATATTGAAATCATGCCATGGAAGTTTTCTTTGTGCAACTGGTCTAACATGGCTTTGGGATCGGGGTATCTTTCCTTGTTCATGATGTGCGAGCCAATGGGCAAAGGCGACCACCAGTACCAATCCTGCACAATGCCATCAACCGGTATATGATTGTCGCGGTATTTCTTGGCAACTTCCAATATTTCATTTTGATATTTATACCTGTCCTGCGATTGTATCAATCCAAACACCCATTTCGCATACATAGGCGCTTTGCCGGTTGCCTGGCGATACAGAGAAATGATGTTGTCGAAATCAGGACCATAAAAGAAATAATAATCTACTTCGTTGCCACTCTCCGAAACATATTTATACTTTGTATTTCCGGCTTCACCGCCATACCAGTTGGAAGCCGAATAATTGTCCCACATCAGTCCATAACCTTTAGTAGAAAGCAGCACAGGAATAGCGCCGGTTAAATACTTAATCAACAACTCCTGGTTGCGACCTTTGTAATTAATAGAAAGCGAATCGAGCGGATGGCAACCCAAGCCAAACAAGCCTTCCCCGGATGGCGAGTCAAATTCAGTTGTACAGTTATAGGTATCAATACCGGCGATGGTTGCAGCCCGCATGGTTTTGTTGCTGTCGGCCGATTCTGATAAAATTGCATTGCTGTTCGCATCTGCATAAGTAATGGCGTTAGTGGCTTTATTTACCGTAATTATCAATCGTTTTGTATGAATCACAACCGCATTGTTATCTTCCTTAACTGTATAGTTTGTTGTTTGCCAGATTGCATTTACAACTAATGAATTTTTCTGTTGAAATGAATCCAGGAACGTGTACTTCACTTCAACAATATCATCTTTACAAATGTTTATTTTCATCAGCCCTTTATCTAAATAAAATGTAACTGCGTTGCCGTTTTGCTTATACGATTTTACAGAAGCAAAGCAAATAATGACAAATAAAAAATGAAACAAAAACAAAAGAAATAACAGGCGCAAAAAAGAGGGTGCGTCATCTTTATTTTGGGAGCTAACGGTAGGCATAAGCAACATAATTTTTGTAAGTAGCAATGTTATTGTTTGATACTGTAATCAGCAAATTTTAATTAAAATAAAAACACTTTTCAACTCTTCATTCTATTTTATTTTTGATGCAATCATGCATCCTACTTTCAGTAAAGAAAATTTTCATCACATCTGCCATGAGCTTGCCCAAAAAGATAGCGATTTAAAAGCCATTATTGATGAGTATGGTTTGCCACCAATGTGGACGCGACCTAACATTTTTCAAACCTTAATCTTAACCATTTTAGAACAGCAGGTATCGCTCGCTTCGGCGTACGCCGCTTATAAAAAACTGAAGGAAAAAATTGGTTTTGTAACACCAAAAAAGATACTTGCTATGAAAGAGGAAGAGTTGCGGGCTTGTTATTTTAGCCGGCAGAAAACTGTATACGCAAAGGCTTTGGCAACAGCCATTGTTACAAAGAAAATCGGCCTCAAAAAATTATCGCTTGCTTCTGATGATGAAATACGAACAACACTAAAAGGAGTAAAAGGTATTGGTGATTGGACGGTTGATGTATATCTGATTCATGCCTTGCACCGAACCGATTTATTTCCGCTTGGCGATGTTGCTTTGGTGAACAGTTTAAAAGAAATAAAACAATTGAATAAAAATACAACTAAGGCTGAAATGCTTGCTGTGGCTGACTTATGGCGACCTTACCGCACCATTGCGACTATGATTTTATGGCATGCTTACATAAAGAAAAGAGGTTTAAAAATACAAAGTTGAGAATTGCTGTGTACTTGTATGTAAGGTTATAAAATAACCACTGCCGAATAAGCTTACTGCTCTTTTAAAAAATTTTACAATAAATTTTAAGCAACAAATAATCTTTAATATAGGCTTAAAGATGCTAAATTATTCCTGATTTTCAAATCCTTGTAAAGCATCTTTTTTTTCACTTTTCCAACATCAAATATTTATTAATTTATAAGTATTCCGTATACTATATTTCGCTGTCAAAAAAATGTTTTCGGTATGAATTTTTCAGGCAGTGCCTAAAGTTGTTTAACCTATAAAGTGTAATCTATGAAATTGAAAGTAATGCCTCTGGTAGCCTTGTCATTAGCAGTGTTTTTCGCTTGTAAAAAGAATGATAACAACAATGCAGTAAATGCAAACGATAAAATGTTTGTAACAACGGCTGCGTTGGGTAACCATGCTGAAATATCAGCCGCGCAGTTGGCGCTTATAAAAACTTCGGACCCTATGGTGCAAGCCTTTGCACAAAAAATGATTACTGATCATACCAAATCGCAGGATAGCTTACAATTGATAGCTGGCCAGCTTGGTTTGTATGCTCCCGATTCGTTAGATGCCGCGCATGTTCAAATTGCAGCTATGTTAAGTGCGATGTCGGGCAGAGCTTTCGATTCGGCTTATGTTCATGGTCAGGTAACCGATCATCAGGCAACAGTAAGTTTACTTCAGAATGAAAATACCAATGGTAGTAACACTAAAGTAAAATCGTATGTAACCAATTATTTGCCTCCGGTTCAAATGCACTTAATGATGGCAGATTCATTGGCTAAAAATTATTAAATTGAACATAAAAAAGAAAATAGTTTTTCTTTTTCACGATAAGCCCGACAATTAAGTCGGGCTTTTTGTATTGTAATGGAGCGGCTTTCAGCTTTACTGCGATTGCTTTTTAATGATTGAACCCACATTTGTTTCATTAAAATAATAGGCAGCCGATATACCAAAGAAAGTATTGTTATCAGAAGCCGAGCGGCCGCTATAGAAGTACTGCCCAAACACGATGTTGAAGTGCAGTTTATTATTGAAAGCATATTCAATACCGTTGCTCAATTCAGTAACCAAACCTTGCCGTGCATTAAAAACAAACCCGATGCCCGCAGTAAATGTGTTGGTAAATTTTCCCTGTTGAAAAACATTCAGGTTGGGGCGCAGTTCAATGTACGCACTGGTATCTCTTCCGGTTACTTTACTTAGCGTTGTTTTTCCAATATCAATGCCTAAACTAAACACATCCCATTGCTGACCCAATTCAAGCGCAATGTTCGATTTATCGAAAATAGTTCCGGCAGTGTTGGTAAGGCTTGGCGCAAGTGAAATATAAGTTTGAGAATACGATTGAAATGAAATAAAAACAAACGAAAAGAAAACAAAGTATTTCATTGGTTGATGGTATGTTTTGGAAAAATAACGAAAGAGATGGAATAGTTCATAAACGTTTTCTTTTACTCCAAAAAGTTTACAAGCATTGCTGCCTTTAGAAGTTTGTAACTTCATTGTTTATCCCGAACAATATGAGTTATCAGGAAATTATTTCACCTTCTGCGCTTACCAATCATATCAAATGCTTTTGGTACACAGAACGAAAATTTATGGACGATGATGCGCCTTTTGAAGTGTTGCCCGATAGCTATTCTGAACTGATATTTTTTAGCGGAGCAAGCTGTGCTCTCAACAAAATAAATGGGGAAGCCGTTACACTTTCATCGCCTTTTATAGTGGGGCTTTTAGATAAACCCATCTATTTAAAAATCAAAGGGCACATTCGCATCATCGCCGTAAGGTTTTATCCCTGGAGCATTTTTTCTTTCCTGCAAATAAGTCCGCAAACAAACGAAAATGTTTGTTTTGTTAATCACGCTTTTCATCAATTGTCCTGCATCTTACAACACATAATTGCATCCGGAGAATCTTTGGCGGCTTTGCAGTTTTTACATGATTATTTTCTTACTATGGTTATGAATAGAAATACATCAAACACGTTGTTAGAGAATGCGGGTAAAATAATTGTTGCCAGCAGCGGAACCATGCCTGTAAGCAAGCTTGCCGATGAAAGCAGGATGACAGTAAGAACATTGGAAAGAAACATTAAAAGAAACAGCGGTAATACAGCAAAGGCGTTCGCACGAAAAATACGATTTGAAAAAGTAAGAGATTACATCTGGTTTCATCCCCATTGCAATTTTACACAATTAGCTTATCAGTTTAATTTTACCGACCAGTCTCATTTCAATCGTGAATTTAAAAACTTCAGTAATAAAACACCCAATCAGTTTGCAAAAGAAGCAATAGCAGCAAAACTGTTTTTATCGAAAAATAATGTCGCATTTGTACAAGTTGAACAACGCGCAGACGAATAAGTTTGCAAAAAATATTTTATGATAGAAGCACAACTTGACAGTATTAGTTTGCCGGCAAAAAATTCAGAACGCCTTCGTAATTTTTATGTAACCGTTTTTGGACTAAAAGAAAACGAACAACGTTCTCATCCGCCCGGTTTTTTTATGATACAAGGCGGCAGAGGTTGCAACCTGCTTATTATGGATGCAGTTGGTTCGGAAACCGAAACAGGAAGCAAGGGATTTGAATTGGGTATGGAAGTAAATTCATTGGATGGTTTGGAAGAAAAAATTATTGAAGAGGGAGGAAGCATTGTACAAAATAAGCAACAAATGCAATGGGGAACATCCGTGCTTATTGCTGACCCGGAGGGCCATCAAATCAATGCTTATGTGTTTAATAAAAGAGGATGATGGTAGGTAACCTGATAAAAACAAACGCACGCTTTACTGTAAGCGTGCGTTTGTTTTTGTATCACTTTTTTATCTTTTAAAGTTGCCCGGCATCTTAGGCATTCCCATGCCCATCGGCATTTTGTTCATCATTTTCATCATCTCGCGCATTTGGTCAAACTGTTTCATAAACGCATTCACTTCACTCAATTCTTTACCGCATCCTTTTGCGATTCGTTGCTTACGGCTTGGATTGATGAGGTCAGGATTGGAGCGCTCCTGCGGCGTCATCGAGTGTATAATCGCTTCCACACCTTTGAACGAATCATCGCTGATATCAATGTCTTTCATTGCCTTGCCAACGCCGGGAATCATACTCATTAAATCTTTCAAATTGCCCATGCGTTTTATTTGCTGAAGCTGGTCTAAAAAATCCTGAAAATCGAACTGGTTTCTGCGGATTTTTTTCTCTAATTTCTTTGCCTGTTCCTCATCAAATTGTTCCTGCGCTTTTTCAACCAGCGAAACAATATCACCCATGCCCAATATGCGTTGCGCCATGCGCTCCGGATAGAATACATCCAGCGTTTCCATCTTCTCGCCGCTACTTACAAACTTAATGGGTTTGTTTACAGTGTATTTGATAGAAAGCGCCGCGCCGCCACGTGTGTCACCATCCAATTTTGTAAGCACCACGCCGCTAAAATCCAACCGATCATTGAACGCTTTGGCAGTATTCACAGCATCTTGTCCGGTCATGCTATCAACAACAAATAATATTTCAACTGGCTGAACGGCTGCTTTGATATTTGCCACTTCAGCCATCATTGCTTCATCAATTGCTAAACGACCGGCAGTATCAATGATCACAACATTTTTATTCTTTGCTTTGGCTTCGCTGATGGCATGTTGGGCAATAACAACCGCATCTTGATTGTCGCGTTCAGAATAAATATCCACACCAATTTGTTCCGCTAAAACTGTAAGCTGATCGATAGCCGCAGGACGATACACATCAGCCGCAACCAGCAACGGCGACTTGCCCTTTTTTGTTTTAAGATAGTTAGCCAGCTTGCCGCTAAAAGTGGTTTTACCACTACCTTGTAACCCTGCAATTAAAATAACGGCCGGTGTTCCGGTGCTATTAAAACTTGCTTCAGTACCGCCCATTAAATCGGCCAGTTCGTCTTTTACAATCTTCACCATTTGCTGACCCGGACTTACTGCATTCAGCACCTTTTCACCAACAGCTTTATCTTTTACACGATCAGTAAAATCTTTGGCAATTTTATAGTTTACATCGGCATCAATCAAGGCGCGGCGAATATCTTTTAGTGTATTGGCAATGTTAAGGTCGGAGATACGGGCTTCGCCTTTTAAATTTTTGAACGCACCTTCCAAACGCTCGGTTAGGTTATTAAACATCTATCTAAAATTTTTACTTGAAATATTGTATGAAAACTGTTTGCAAAAGTAAGCAAACTGCCTGCTAATGCGGTTGCTAAAAACAAAAAAGTGAACATACAGGTATGCTCACTTTTATAACAACTGTCTATTTCCTCTTTATTTCGAAACCACAAGTTGCTGTGTATATATTGATCTGTCTTTAGTAAACACTTTTACAAGATAAATTCCGGTTGCCAGGTTGTTTACATTCACATTGTTATTGCCCGGTTGAATGATATTGCGCATTACTACTGTTCCATTGGTGTTATATACAACCATCTCACCTCTGTCTTGTTCTTTAATACTGTTAACATAAACCGTCGTTTGACTTCGCGCAGGGTTCGGAAACATTTTTATCTCTGCTGTGCTGCTGCCGCGTTGAAATGTTTCGGGCAAATAAGTGTAATGGTTCATTTCTGTATTGTTCTGCGGAGCAATCGTATCTTCCTGTGCGGTTGCCTTTTTAGCTGCAAATGTTATCGCCGATAACATAAAAGCAAATAGTAAATTTCTGTACCTCATAATCTTTATTATTTTCTATTAATACTAAATTTCAATACCGTGCCAAACTTGCAAAAGCAGCCATGGTTTGTTTTTACTGCACTTAAACAATTGTGGTGCGGAGCTTATTTATGTTTTATTTTGCGCTTTTATTTTTACTCTAACAAATTGTTTTACTTATGATTCAGCGTTCGCAAAGCTTATGGTTGATGCTGGCTTCAGCCTGTGCTTTTCTTTCTGTTAAATTTCCTTTTTTTTATATTAACAGCATTGTGCCGGGCGTAGCTACGGAAGAATACAATGCAACAAAAAATGTGTTGTTGCTTATCCTCACTTCCATCTTAGGCGCTTCGTTGCTATTCCTTATTTTTTTATATAAAAACAGAAAGCTGCAACTGCGTTTAACGCTGGTTGCATTCGCCATCAGCCTGCTGAACATTTACTTGTATTTTCAGTATGGATACATGAGCCAAAACCCAAAGCCGGGGATAGCTTTGTCTTCTGTTTTTTCTTTTTTAATTCCGATATTTTGCCTGATGGCAATAATGGGAATTCGGAGAGATGTAAAACTGATTAAAAGTTTGGATAGAATAAGATAGAAAGAAGTAAAACTTCAAGCTACAAGATAATAAGCTGATAAAATTAAAACAGGCAAGTACCTATTATTGTGATTCTTACATTTTCCACTCCTTAATTTCATTTACCCATTCTTTTTTATATGGTGCAGCAATGCGGATATAATTATCACTATACCCTTCCATCATGTTGTTTTTATTCACTTCTTCAAACAACACTTTTCGTATTTCGCCAGCCTGTTGCTGTGTAAAATGCTGCATTTTCATGTACGATAAATTGCGCAATATTTTATTACGCTGATGCCTAATGTTGATGGGAACAACCGGCTTAATTTCCAACGCTTTTGTATTGTCTCTTTCCGAGTAAGTAAACACATGCAAATAGCTAACATCAAGATGGTGCAAAAAATCAAATGTCTCTTTAAAATGTTCATCGGTTTCTCCAGGGAAACCAACAATTACATCCACACCAATGGCGCAATGCGGCATCTCATTTTTAATCAGGTTCACACGTTCTGCATATAACTCGCGGCGATAGCGGCGGCGCATCAAACCCAATACAGCATTGCTTCCGCTTTGCAAGGGAATATGAAAATGGGGCATGAACTTTTTGCTGTTTGCCACAAAACGGATAATGTTTTCCGATAGTAAATTCGGCTCAATAGAAGAAATGCGAAACCGCTCAATTCCATCTACTTCATCCAGCTTTTGTATTAGCTCATAAAAATTTTCTTCGTGTTGTTTATTGCCATCGTCGCCTTTGCCAAAATCGCCTAAATTCACACCTGTTAACACTATTTCTTTTACTCCTTTTTCTGCCAACTGTTTTGCATTGGCAACAACATTTTCAATAGTGTCGCTGCGGCTTTTGCCACGCGCCATTGGTATGGTACAAAACGAGCAATTGTAATCGCAGCCGTCCTGCACTTTTAAAAACGTTCGGGTTCTGTCGGTTAATGAAAAAGAAGAATGAAAGCTGCTCACTTCTTCAATATCGCAGCTTGAGATTTTTGTTGAATCGCCTTTTGTATATTCTTTTAAATGCCGACTAATATTGAATTTTTCTGCCGCGCCAAGCACCAAATCAACACCTTCAATTCCGGCAATTTCTTTGGGTTTTAATTGTGCATAACAACCAGTGATTACTACCACGCTCTCCGGCGATTTGCGTTGGATGCGGCGCACCAACTGGCGGCATTCTTTATCTGCATTTTCGGTAACAGAGCAGGTATTGATAACATACACATCGGCAATATCGTCAAACATCTTTTTTTCAAAACCATCCGCTTCCAATTGTCTCGACAGTGCCGATGTTTCTGAAAAATTCAACTTACAACCCAGGGTGTGAAATGCCACCGAACGCTTTGCTTGCATAAGCTTACAAAGATACAAGGCGGTAAATAAAATGAAGAGATGATAGAATAAGGAAGATTTAAAATTGAAAGACGTAGCAAGCACGTTTGTTTTTACTTCGGTTTGTATTTTGCTTCCGTAAAAATTTGCTTTGCATCGGTTTGTAATAACTGTTGCATACTTACCGAAGCTTCATTTCCAGTCATCCATTTTTTTACAATTTGCCAGCCCACAAACAGCCCGATATTTCCTGGCGAATCTTGCCCTAAAGCTTCGGTGCGGGGCGCATCGTTGGTATAATCTCTTACTTGTGAAGGATCGTTGGCATACAACAAATTGTTTTCAATAAAATAATTCCAGATAGCGGCTTCATTATCATAACAACCTTTCAGTTGTGCCGCTGTATAACCAGTTTTTATAGTGTCTTCTGTAGTGGGTAAAAGATGGTCTAAAACATACATGCGCTTGCCTTCTTCCACCATTTGTTCAATTAACGTTCTGGTGCCTGCACGCGGCGGATAAATGTCATTAATGATGTTGTTGAAGCTGCTTACCGCAATGTATTCTTTTTCAAACTTGCGGCTTTGGTAATCAGGGTACACCTCTTTAAAAAAGTCGGTTTGGTAAGTAGAAAAATGTTTGCCCAAATACAACTGCAAACCTACCGCAATACCACTTGAAGTAAGTACATTATTGTATCCTTCAAACGGACCAATAAACGTTATAATTTGCTTTGGCAAGCTATAATTCGGGAAATAATATTTGGTGAACTGCAAGCCTGTTTTAATTTCTTTTTCTTCATTATTAAAAGAAGAAAATTGTTGCTCTGCCGAGTGGTACACCGGCTTATAATCACGAAGGAACAACTTTACATTTTTTATTACACTATCAGGCACTGCAGGCATGGAAAGTATGTTGTAAAAATAATCGTTTACAAACGCTCCATATTGTTGTTGCAGCTTGTTAATTGAGACTTCAATGTGGTTTGTATCTATCGAAAAAAAGTCCTTTTCAAAACGCTTAACGGTTACATCTACTTTTATGTTTGATACATCGGGAATGTTCTTTTTGTTTTTGCACGAAAAGAAAAAAGGAATGAGCCACACCGCGATGCAAAGCCATTTGTTCATCGTGCTAAAATAACTGTTGATGCAGTAGTGAAGTGTTTATAAAAAGATATTTTATTTTCAACCGCAAAAGAGCAAAGACGCAAAGATTATAGCTCTGATTTAAACTTTGCGTCTTCGCGGCTTTGCGGCACAATCTTAACTTTGCATCTCCAATTAATACCATGAAAATTTTTTTAGCGCAGCAGAATTATCATATCGGGAACTTTGAAAGCAACACTCAAAAAATTATTGAAGCCATTGAAACAGCAAAGGCGCAAGGCGGCGATTTAATTGTGTTTAGCGAGCAAAGTGTGTGCGGCTACCCGGCAAGAGATTTTTTGGAGTTTAACGATTTTATCAAGCAATGCTATCACAGTATTGATATGATAAAACAATACGCCGATACCATTGGCGTATTGGTGGGTTCGCCTGCGCGCAACCCGAGAATTGAAGGCAAAGAGTTATTTAATGCCGCCTTTTTTTTGCATCAAAAACAAATCAAAGCCGAAGTGCATAAAACCTTGTTGCCAACGTATGATGTGTTTGATGAATACCGTTATTTTGAGCCTGCTGCACAGTGGAATGTGGTTGAATTTATGGGTAAGAAATTAGCTGTTACTATTTGCGAAGACATCTGGAATATTGATGACAACCCGCTATACCTTGCCTGCCCGATGGATGAGCTGATGAAACAGCAACCCGATATCATGATTAACCTTAGCGCATCTCCTTTTGATTATTTGCATGAAGAAGACCGACGCGACGTGATCCGCAAAAATGTATTGCAATACAAGCTACCCTTGATTTATTGCAATGCCGTTGGAAGCCAGACGGAGATTGTGTTTGATGGTTCATCGGTAGTGTATAACAAAACGGGTGAGGTGTGTAAATTGTTGCCTTCATTTGAAGAAGCAATGGATAGCGTTGTGTTCCAAAACGGTGATATAATTTTAGAAGAAGCAAAAGAAAAAACAAGGGAATACAAACAACAAAACGAACCGGCAAACATCACAACATTACAAGCCCCACGCAACATTCACCAGGTGTACCAGGCTTTGGTTACAGGCATTAAAGATTATTTTAGTAAGATGAATTTTAAGGAAGCTATCATCGGTTCTTCCGGCGGCATTGATTCGGCTGTAACGCTTGCCTTAGCTTGTGAAGCTTTGGGAAAAGAGAATGTTCGTGCAGTGCTGATGCCTTCGCCTTACAGTACCAGTCATAGCGTTGATGATGCAGTAAAATTGAGTGAGAATTTGCAAAACCCTTACAACATTATCCGCATCAATGCTGTGTATGAAACGTTTTTACAAACGCTGCATCCCATTTTTGGCGATCTGCCTTTTTCTTTAGCAGAAGAAAATTTGCAAAGCAGAACAAGAGGAAATATATTGATGAGCATCGCCAATAAATTCAATTTGATTTTACTAAACACCAGCAACAAAAGCGAACTGGCAACCGGCTATGGAACATTGTATGGAGATATGGCAGGCGGATTGGGTGTGCTGGGTGATTGCTATAAAACGCAGGTATATGAACTGGCAAAATACATCAATCGCGATAACAAAATTATTCCGGATAATATCATTCAGAAAGCGCCAAGCGCCGAGCTACGCCCCGATCAAAAAGACAGTGATAGCTTGCCCGACTACGATGTGTTAGATAAAATTTTGTTTCAGTACATTGAACGCAGGCAAGGTCCGGCTGAAATAAAAGCGCAAGGGTTTGATGAGCATATTGTTGACAGAACATTATCTCTTGTAAATAGAAATGAATACAAACGAAATCAGTTTTGCCCAATTATTCGTGTGTCGCCAAAAGCTTTTGGCGTAGGCAGGCGTGTGCCGATTGTAGGAAAATATTTAAGCTGATAACAGTCTTTTTTACCGGTAGCTCATCTTCATATAAAAACTTAACATGGAGAGATAGCATCCAATATTATTTTTGTGTTATCATTTAAAAAAATTAAAACCAATGGATACCGAGAACATGCCGAACCAAAAGAGTAATGCAATGCCAGGCAAAAAAGAATTTAGAAAGAAATTAGCCGATAAAATTGAAGCCGCCATACCGGAATTAAAAACAACATTAGGAGATAAAAAATTTCATAACCGCATAAAAAAAGCGGTGAAGCACATTACCGAAGGAATGCATAAAAAAGAAACAGTAAAGGTTGCAAAAAAAGCGAAAGCGGTTGCAAAAAAAACTTCGCCTAAAAAAGCAGCAGCCAAAAAAGTGCTTGTAAAAAAATCTGATTCTTAGTTTCTTCTTTTTATAAAAAACATGAAATTATCAGGATGCTGTTGTTTACAATTACAGCATCCTGATAATTTTTATTTATTCTCACCTTTCTATATTCATCAAATCTTTTTGCAGTTGCTTAATTATCCTTTGATAACATTCGGTTCATTTTGCCGTAACGTTTTGGTAACGCTGAGGTAACATTGCCATAACACCATGTTCGTTGCTTTGCAAAAACTTCGATACCTATGCAACGAGTCGTTACTCAACTGCTTTTTATTTGCTCATTATTTATTACTTCGATTGGCTTTTCACAAGAAACAACCTCAACCTTAAATGGTTTTATAAAAGATGCCGCAGGCAATGCTGTAAGCGGCGCATCTATAACCATTACTTACCAGCCCACCAACAGTGTGGTGCAGGCAATTACCAATAGCAAAGGCAGGTTTGTAATTACCAATTTAAAAGCCGGCGGACCATACACAATTTTGATTTCTTTTGTTGGTTATCAAGATCAAACACAACAGGATGTAAACCTGCAGTTGGGTGAAAATCCCGACATGAATGTTACGCTGCAAAGCACATCGGCAGAATTAAAGGAAGTAGTGGTGTCATCAGCCGGAAGGCGCAACGGAAGCCTTAGCGGTATTACGGTGGCGCGTACACAATTAAACACACTGCCCACTATTGGTCGCAGCTTGCAGGATTTTACCCGTTTAACTCCGCAATCAAACAACAACTCATTCGCAGGTTCTAATTTTCGTTACAATAACATTACGCTGGATGGCGCTGTGAACAACGATGCCATTGGTTTCAGCAACTCGTTTGGCGGCGTAAGCGGCGGCGGGCAAAGCGGAACAGCCGGTGCCGGTACGCGTACCAATCCATACAGTTTGGATGTAATTCAGGAAGTGCAGGTGCAACTGGCACCTTACGATGTAAAGCTGGGCAATTTTACCGGCGGCAGCGTGAATGCCGTTACCAAAAGCGGCACTAACAATTTTCATGGCTCGTTGTACGGCTATGGACATAACCAGGCGTTGGTAGGCAAAAGCATAGATGGCGCAAAGAGTTCTATCGGTTCTGATTTTCACGATTATCAGTACGGCGCTACGTTAAGCGGACCTATCATTAAAAACAAATTGTTCTTTATTGTAAATGGTGAAATTACACGCCACCAGGAACCTACATTTTACAATGCAGGCGATCCGGGTGCTGCTATTACTTTACCACAGGCGCAACAGATTGCGGCTGAATATCAAAAACAGGGCTTTGATGCCGGCACTTACGATAAGTATAAAATTTTTACCAACAGTGCTAAATTGTTTGCTAAAATTGATTGGAATATCAATACGAAAAGCAGCTTAAGCCTGCGTGGTATTTATACCGATGGAGAAGGCAATAACTTAGAAAGAACATCTACCAACTTCCAGTTTTCTTCTACCGATTTTACACAGCATACAAAAAACCTGAACCTGGTTGGCGAATTAAAAACCCGCTTCAGCAATAGTGTTAGCAACAACTTAATTGCATCGTTTATTCATGTGCATGAATACCGCAATTTTCCGGGTACAACACCCACGCCTTACATTGACATTAACGGCTTGGTTTGGTTAGGAACCTGGCGTGAAGCCGCCGTGTATAACACACGCCAAAAAACAATTGAGCTTACCGATAATCTTACCTACACAAAAGGTAACAACAAGTTTACATTTGGTACACACAATGAATTTTACGACATTAATTATGGCTTTATCCAATCGTGGAATGGACGCTGGCAGTACACCAATATTCAATCGTTTTTAGATAGTATGCCCAACCGTATCCGTGGAACGTTTGCAACCGATAACAGCAAAAACAGTTATCAAAATTTAGAAAACAATGTTCCTTCCAGCGAGTTTCATGTGGGTTTGCTAAGTGCGTATGCGCAGGATGAGATTTCGGTAAGCGATAAGTTTAAAATTACGCCGGGTGTGCGTTTCGATTATTCGTATGTTGGCAATCAGCCGAAAACCGATCCTTTAATTAATACATTGGCGGATTATCAATCGTACAGTTCTACTTTTTCCCACACTTCTTTTTCTCAATTAAATAATAAATGGTTTGGCAACTTAACGGTATCGCCGCGTGTTGGTTTTAACTGGGATGTTAGCGGCAACCAAAGTGTAGTGATAAGAGGCGGCTCTGGCATCTTCACGGGACGCATTCCGTTTGCATGGTTAGGCTATGCTTATACACTGAATGGCAATGATTTTGGCAATATAGATTATAAGCCTGCTTCCGGTAAACAAGTGCCGCTGGCAAGTCCGGAAAATTTAAAAAGTGCAGTAGATGCAGCCACCGGCTCGAATGCCAATACAAAAACAAGAGAACTTGATATTATTGATAATAACTTTAAACTGCCTTCCATTTGGCGCAGCAATATTGCTACCGATTTCAGATGGGGCAAAGGTTATAAATTAACGCTTGATGCGTTGTACACTAAAACATTGGAAGATGTAGAGTTTCAGCAAATTAATATTAAAGATTCGGCATCTTATTACTCAAGCGGACCAACACAATCGCCTGTTTATCCAAGCGGAGGTGCTGGCAAAATCAGCAAGGCTTATTCAGCTATTTATTTTCTCACCAACACAACTCAGGGTTATCGTTACAACCTTACTGCGCAGCTATCTAAAACGAGTAGTAATGTAAGGATGGGAGCGCATTCAACCATCAATATAAACTGGTCGGCGGCTTACACGTATGGTCAAAGCCACGACATCAGTAACGGCATCCGCAACTCATTCAGCAGTAATTATGAGTTGAATCCTACTATCAATCCTAACAATCCGCAATTGGGTTACAGCAACTTCGATCTTCGTCATCGCATTGTGGGTGTGCTGGGTGCTGCTTTTAACTGGAACGAAACAAATACAACAAACATCAGCTTCTTTTATAGCGGACAATCGGGCAGCCCGTACACATTGGTTTATGGTGGCAATCCATTCAATAATTCTTCCAGTGCACCATTAATTTACATACCTGCAAGCCAAAGCGATATTAACCTTGCCGATGTAAAAACAAACGGCGTAGTTACCTACTCTGCGGCACAGCAATGGACAGATTTGAACAACTATATCAGCGGAGATAAATATTTAAGTAAACACAGAGGCGGGTATGAAGAAAGAAACGGCTTGCGCACGCCCTGGAACCATGAGCTGGATATGAAATTGATGCACACATTCAAGTTAAGTAAAACCAACAACCAGCATACGCTGCAATTGAGTTTGGATATGTTTAACGTGCTTAACTTTATTAACAATGATTGGGGGCACATTCGCTTTGTTACCAACATTAATAATTACACCATCAGCGCTTTAAATTTTGTAACCGATGCAAACGGTGTAAAGCCCGGTGTGCCTTCAACGGGTTACGATCCTACATTTAATTTTGTGAAGCCAACAGGAATAGGCAATCAATATTATACGGTTGACCCGATTAATTCACGCTGGCAGGGACAGTTAGGAATTAAGTACAGTTTTTAATAAAAACATAGTAAAAACAAAAGAGCCGCTATGCAAAGCGGCTCTTTTGTTTTTACTGCAATTTTAGTAAGCTGTAAACAGATAGTTTACTTATTTACAAATGGTATAAGAGTAATTTTTTTTCTCTTTATTAAGAAGAGAAAAACAACAAATTTAAAATTAGAACGATGCCCGAACAGAGTACAAATGCCCTGCACATAAAACTGTTTTTGCATTTTTTTTTGCCGCAAATTACTTGTACCATTTGTGATGAACCGCTAACAGTTTTCTACATTTTTCTTCCAGCGCTTCCAATTCGAAAGGCTTGTTTATAATACCATCGGCATAACTATCCTCGTAAGTTAATAAAGCCAAAGGATTGGCAGAAAAAAGAAGCACTTTAACAGGGTACGGCACTTGTTCTTTTATATCTCTGCAAATGTATCGCCCGTCTTCACCTTTTAAATTCACATCGAGCAACACCAAATCGGGTTTATCCTGCAAGATGTTTTTAATAAGATAGCGTGCATTGTCAAAAGTAGTAACTGTATAATTTTTTCTGCTGAACCAGGCTTCCAGCGAAAGCAGAATATCGTAATCGTCATCAACTATAAAAATGGCTGGCATAGGTTTGTTTTTAGTTTATTGAATTCCTTTTATTACATGCCGTAGAAAATGAAAAGGATATAAAAGTTTCCGCCTTGTTTAAAGGCGAAAACTTTTGTTTTTATACTGAAAAAGAGAGGCTTTAATTGCTTTGTGCCGGTTCCTGCATTTTCTTTGTATTATCGGCAACAGTACTATCAGTCATCATATTTGCCATAGCCACTTCTGCTTTATTTTTAAAGCCGGATACCACTTTATCATCGCCTCTCATTAACGCTTCGTATCCATCTTTTGCAGCATCAGCGGGGTTTGCCAGCTTACTTTTATCTTCTACTATTTTTGAATCCTGCATATTGGCTTTAGCAAAGAAATCTGTATCGGTTGCTCCGGGCAATAAAGCTGTGATGGTTACACCGGTATCTTTGTTTTCGCTACGGATGGCTTCTGTAAACGATTGTACAAACGCTTTGGTTCCATGATACACCGATTGCCAGGGACCAGGCTGTTTACTGGCAATGGATGACAGGTTTAAAATTTTTCCTTCGCCACGCGCCACCATATCTTTTAAAAATTGTTTGGTAAGAATAATGAGGCTACCAATGTTGAGCTGCACAATATCTAATTCACGGTTAATGTCGGTATCGGTAAACAAACCATACTGGCCTTGTCCGGCATCGTTTACCAACACATCTATCTCAATGCCTTTTTGTTTTACTTCATTATACACCGCAAAAGCGTTTTCGCGTTTAAACAAGTCTTTAGCCAAGGTTTCAACATTAATTCCATATTGGTTTTTGAGGTCTGAAGCTGTTTTTTGGAGGTCTCCGTTTTCGCCTCTAGCCACAATAATAAGGTTGTATCCATCCTGTGCAAATAATTTGGCAAGCTCGTAGCCAATGCCGCTGGTAGCGCCTGTTATCAGTGCATACTTTCCATTCGATTTCATAGATTATGTTTTTATTTTGAAAACTATAATTGTGCCAGCGCAATGCTGTTTGGTTGTTTGGTTTTGTGAAAAATTTGTTTTGTGCAGAGAACCCTTTAGTTTTTACTGCACATTTTACTATTAGTAAACAAGGAGTATAAGTGAGTAATGAATTTTTAAAGCGCCTTTTTTTAGTATGATAGAAACCAACATTGCTTTACCAAAACATAATAAATACAAAGCCGCAAACCATTTATTTTTACAGGTATAATTGTAACCGATGAAACGCCTGTTCATTTTACTATTTGCACTTTCTTTTATCAGCACTTCGTACTCGCAAAAAAATACATCCATCAAGCGCATTCATCTTCCTAACGGATGGAGCTTAACGCCCGTTGGTAAATCGTTAGCGTTAGGAGATTTGCCGCTGAACATTGCCATCTCTTCTTCAAAAAAATATATAGCCGTTACCAACAACGGGCAAAGCACGCAAACAATAGATTTGATTGATGCCGTTGGTAAGAAACGGCTTGATAGCACCATCATTCCAAAAAGCTGGCTGGGCTTGCGTTTCAGTAAGGATGAAAAGTATTTATATGCCTCCGGCGGCAACGACAATTGGATTTTGAAATATGCCATTGTTAACAGCAAGCTTGTGTTGAAAGACAGTATTAAACTGGGTGAAAAATGGCCAAAAAAAATATCACCTGCCGGCATAGAATTGAACGATGCCACACAAACAATGTACGTGGTTACAAAAGAAAACAACAGCCTTTATACAATTGAAGTAAAAACAAAACGAATTGACTCACTGAAGTTAGGGGCAGAAGCCTACACTTGTTTATTATCGCCCGATAAAAAAGAGCTTTACATTTCGTTATGGGGCGGCGATAAAATTTTAGTTTATAACACAGCGCAAAAAAAGTTGATTGATAGCGTTGCCGTAGGCGATAACCCCAACGATATGTGCCTCACAAACAAAGGCGCTTACCTGTTTGTGGCTAATGCGAATGACAACAGCGTTTCGGTAATTGATATAAAAAAAAGAATGGTGCTGGAAACGCTGAATGCGGCTTTATATCCTGATGCTCCGGCAGGCTCAACTACCAACAGTGTAGCATTGAGCAGCGATGAAAAAACATTGTATGTTGCCAATGCCGATAACAATTGTTTAGCGGTATTTGATGTGAGTAAAAAAGGTTCAAGTCAATCAAAAGGCTTCATCCCGGTGGGCTGGTATCCAACCTGTGTTCGCGTAATTGGCAACACCATTTTTGTTGCTAACGGTAAAGGCTTTACTTCGTTACCCAACCCCCATTATCATGCTTTCGATACCAGTAAAATAAGGGCGGCAGCCTATCGGCAGGGTACGTTGAAGAGCGAATACATCGGCGGTTTGTTTACAGGCACGTTAAGCTATTTTACAACACCAACAAGCACTCAATTAAGTAACTATTCAAAGCTCGTTTATCAAAACACACCGTATAATAAAAACAAAGAAACGGTGGCAGTAGGTGAAGCCGGAAACCCAATACCAGCGCGGATTGGAGATACATCGCCCATCAAGCATGTGTTTTATATTATAAAAGAAAACAGAACGTACGACCAGGTGTTGGGTGATATAAAAGAAGGCAACGGCGATACAAGTTTGTGCTTGTTTGGCGAGAAGATAACGCCCAACCTTCATGCGCTGGCAAAAGAGTTTGTGTTGCTTGATAATTTTTATGTTGATGCCGAAGTGAGCGCCGACGGGCACAACTGGAGCATGGGTGGCTACGCCGATGATTATTTAGAGAAAACATGGCCAACAAGTTATGGTGGAAGAGGCGGCGAATACGATGCCGAAGGCAACCGCGAGATTGCTAATAATAAAGGCGGTTTTATCTGGGATCATTGTGCGCGGGCTGGCATCAGCTATCGCACCTATGGCGAATTTGCCGACGATTATAAACCCAACATTCCGATTTTAAAAAATCATTATTGCACGTACTATACAAGCTGGGACCAAACGGTGCGCGATACCACAAGAGTAGGGCAATGGAAGCGCGATTTTGATTCATTGGTTTCTCATAATGCGCTGCCGCAACTAAACACGTTGCGCATTATTAACGACCATACTGAAGGCTTGCGCAAAGGCAGACCTACACCGTTTGCACATTGCGCTGATAACGACCTTGCAGTAGGTATGTTTGTAGATTATTTAAGCAAAAGTTCTGTATGGAAAAACAGTGTTGTATTTGTGGTGGAAGATGATGCACAGGATGGTCCTGACCATGTGGATGCGCACCGGAGTCCGGTTTACCTTGCCGGTGGTTTTGTAAAAAGAAACTTTGTTGATCATACTATGTATTCTACCACATCCGTATTGCACACCATTGAACTGATTTTAGGTTTCAAACCCATGAGCCAGTATGATGCAGCAGCCGTACCAATGTGGCGTTGCTTTGCTTCAATATCCAATCTTACGCCGTTTGATGCCAAGCCTTTGCAAACCGACATCAATGCAAAAAATAATATTGAAAATGCCTGGCAGCGCAAAAGCGAAACTTTTGATTTTAGCGGGGAAGACAGAGTGCCCGACCGTGAATTTACAGAAGTAATATGGAAAGCCGTAAAAGGTGCGGATGCCATTGTGCCTGCGCCCCGCAGAGCGGCTTTTGTTAAGTTGAATGAGAAGAAGGATGGGGATTGAGATAAGATACTTCATAAAGCTTTTGGATTGTTATATTCGCTGATAAAATCGTCTATCAATATTTTATGTAAGGCTTTATGGAATACTTTCCCATCTTTCTTTTAATGCTGTTTGTAACAGCTTTATGTGCGAGAATATTTACTGTACTGTTCCATGAACTCGGACATGCAATTCCCGCTTTACTATTAACGAAAGAAAAAGTAACTGTTTATGTTGGCTCGTACGGAAACCCTAAAAAAAATATCCGTTTCACCATTGGTTTGCTTGACTTGTATATTAGGTATTATCCTCTACCTTGGAAGACTGGTGTATGCACATATAATGCAAAAGGGCTTTCGATTAATTATCGGATTATTTGCACTTTAGCAGGTCCCCTAATATCCTCCATCATTGCTGTTATCGCGTGCTATTCTGCTTTTCATTATGATCTTCATGGTTCACTCAAATTTATTTTTATTGTTTTTTTTATTTCAGCTATAATTGATTTGCATAATCTCATTCCTTCTTCAAAGACTATCAAATTAAATGATGGCGATATTATTTATAACGATGGAAGTAAATTGAAAAAACTATTTTATCTAAAAAGATTTCCTTCGGATTATGAGCAAGCTATAAAACTTTATAATGAAAATAATTTCAAAGAAGCAGGAAATCTATTCAACCATATTTTAGAAAACAGTTTGAAAGAAGAAGACATTTATCGTCTTGCAATTACCTCTTATCTGCAAACAAAAGAGTTTGATAAAGGGAAAAGAATCATTTGAATTCATGTTATTAAATAAAATGAATTCAAATGATTTTACAAATGCTGGTCTTATTTATTCGCGTTTAGATTTACATGATAAAGCTTTGGAGTATTATGATAAAGCATTGGAGTTAAACGCCGACAATAAATATGCATTAAATAATAAAGGATTTACATTAAATACATTAGAGAGATTTGAGGAAGCAATTCCTCATTTTGATAGAGCTATCGAAATTGACAATTCCTTTCCTTATACTTATAATAACAGAGGACTTGCAAAAATTAAAACAGGTAATGCAGAAGAAGGACTTAAGGATATAAATCACTCTTTGGAACTCGAGGAAAACAACCCTTATGCCTATCGCAATTCAGGCATTTATTATCTTACTAAAAAGGAATACAACAAGGCTTTAGAACTGTTTAAAAAAGCGAAAGAACTTGATAATGCTACAGTTGATATTGATGATTTAATTGCAACTGCAAAGCAACAATAACATACTTCATACTCTTATTACTTAATGCAATAATCAATCACTACCCTGCCACTAACTGCCGCGTTAAAAATTTACTGTACCATTTGCCCGATGATTTAATAATTCTTTTCTGTGTTGCAAAATCAACATACACCAAGCCAAAGCGCGGATGATAACCTTCCGCCCATTCAAAATTGTCCATGAACGTCCAGATAAAATAACCATTTACTGGCACACCTTCGCGCCGCGCTTTCAGCACTTGCTGTAAGTGCTGCTGAATATAAACAATGCGCCGTGTATCGTTAATTACGCCATCTACCACATGATCCTGAAACGCAGCACCATTCTCGGTTACAATCATTTGCGGCATGTTTTTATACCTGCTGTAATCTTTCAGCATCTTGTAAATACATTCAGGATATACTTCCCAATCCATAGCCGTAGTTTCTACTTTGCGCACACTTGCCTTTACAATTTGCGCATTGATGTAAGGCATAAAATAGCTGTGCTTTACAATCTCGCGTGTGTAGTTTTGAATGCCAACAAAATCCATATCAAACGCTAATAAACTATCATCGCCGGGCTTCATGTATTTTTCTATACGCTTTAATAGGGGAAGCTGTTGCACAGGATAATATAAACCCAACAAAGGCTCGATAAATAATCGATTGAGCAATGCATCCACACGTTCGGCAGCGGCAATGTCAGGTTCATTATTGGTTTGTGATTCGATCAGCGAACATGAGAATGTAGTGCCCACTTTACAACTGCTGTTGGTGGCTTTAATTACTCGGGCACCTTCCGCCTGGCAAAGTGCAGCGTGATGTACTGCAGGTAAAAAGTTAGACAAGCCTCTGCGTCCTGGTGCGTGAATACCTAAAAAATGCCCTGCGCCCGTAAATACCATTGGCTCATTCAGTACCATCCAATGCTTTACACGATCACCAAAAAGGCTGATACAACTTTCTACATAATAACTAAACCAATGAATGATTTTACGGTTCGTCCAGCCGCCTTTTTTTTCTAACTCATACGGAAGATCCCAATGATACAAAGTAACCCAAGGTTCAATGTCAAGTTCCAGACAAAAATCAATCACCCGATTGTAAAAATCAATACCGTTGGGATTCGGCTTGCCAATGCCTTCGGGAAACAAACGACTCCATGAAAGAGAGAAGCGATAATTAGGAATATTAAGGCTGCGCATCAGTACCAAATCCTGCGCGTAACGATGATAAAAATCGCAAGCGTCATTGCCGTTTTGATTTAATGCAATGGCGCCTTTTTTATTGGCAAACACATCCCAGATTGAAAGCCCTTTGCCATCTGTTTTGTACGCCCCTTCAATCTGGTAAGCAGCAGTAGAAACACCCCAATGAAAACCGGTGTCAAAATCATCTTTACATAAATTCATACACTAACGCGCCAGCTTGGGAAGCAGTTTATTGAGTAATAAATGTTTAAACTTTTTAAAAGAGCCAACGGGTGCAACCGCATGAGAAACCAATGTTGGATGATTGGATAAAACGATGTCTATAATTGCTTCGGTATCATTGCTGTAATCCACTGTTATCAAGGCGTTCGATGCAAGCCAGTCTTTTATTTTATCAATATGTTTTTCTTTTAAACTTTTTATTACCGGCACGCCCATTTCTTGTAATGCAGCAGCATTGCATTGCTGCTCGTACTGACCTTTCATAGGTATCACCATTAGTTTCTTATGTAAAAACAAAGCCTCGGCAGGTGTTTCAAAACCGGCACCGCACAAAACGCCCCGGGAACCTGCCATACTTTTGATAAATGCCTCGTTATTGATGGGTTGAATGTTAATGTTTCCTTTGGTTAAAGATGTTTTATTATGCTTTGAAAATACCTGCCACTTAATATGTGAAAGCTGCGATAATATATTAATGATGCGCTTATCATCGTAAGCCGGAAGATACACCGTGTAATGACCTTTGTTAGCTACCGCAAGCTCCCGTATTTGCTGCCTGATAACCGGCGTGTAAATGTTTATATCGTACGGCTTAAAATGGAAACCATATTGCTTTGTAACCGGCGCATAATATCGTAACAAAGCCATACCGGCAAGATCAATGCTTTTGGGTTTTGGCGAATGATGATTGGCAACAGCCGCCTGATGACTTAAGCCGATGCAAGGCTTGTGCGCAAAAAAACAAGCCCAGGCGCTCACCGGTTCAAAATCGTTAATGATGATGTCGTAATCATTCACCGGCATCTCTTTAATTTCCTTCCACAAACCCTTTGCATTGCTCTTTTTATAGGTGGCTGCAATATCTACACCGCCTCTCTTTCCAAACACAAAACTCAATCCCTTTAACCTGTATTGTATAGGATAATCAAGCGATACATCTGCCTGCGTTCCGCTTACTAAAATGTGCAAATCGCCTTTCGTTTTTAAATGCGGTATAATGTCTCTTGCCCGGCTCAAATGCCCGTTGCCAGTGCCTTGTATGGCATACAAAATTTTCATTCAAAAAAATTATACGGTACGGTTCATTAAATTAAACTCTACCAAAAGGTTATCAAACAACTGCTTGTTATTATCAGGCTCTTCTTCCGCAATAGCAATTTCATCTTCAGCAAATAAGGCATCGTCATGTTTGTAAATACTCCACTTTTCATTTACATATTCCAGTGCCGTTAAGTTCTCAATCCAGTCGCCGGAGTTAAGGTACACGATGCTTCCTTTTTCTTTTATTACGGTTTTCATTTCAGGCTTATGAATGTGCCCGCACACCACATAATCGTAACCATTTGAAATACCAATATCAGCTGCCGTATCTTCAAAATTATTTACAAATTTTACGGCCGTTTTCACGCCGTCTTTTATCTTTTTAGAAAGAGAAACCTTTCCCTGTTTAAACACTTTTTCAGAGATAAAATTTGCAAACCGGTTGATAAGAATTAAAGTGTCGTAACCGATAGCGCCCAGCTTCGCCAGCCAGCGTGAATGTTGCATGGTAACATCAAACACATCGCCATGAAATATCCAGGCTTTGGTGTTATTATCCAGCTTTAAAACAATTTTATTTTTTATAGTGAATGAGCCAAGTTCAAAGCCGGCAAAGCGGCGCAGCATTTCATCGTGGTTGCCTGGTATGTAACACACTTTTACATTATTACCAATCAATTTCATCAGGTACTTCACCACTTTCATGTGGCTTTTAGGAAAGTAGTTTTTGCTGAACTGCCAGATGTCAATTATATCGCCGTTCAGCACCAACACATCGGGTTGAATACTTTTGAGATAAAAAAGCAATTCTTCCGCATGACAGCCATACGTGCCCAAGTGAACGTCTGAAATAATCGCAACATCAACCTTTCTTTTCGCCATTTTTGTGTGCATAGAAAAAGAGAAATGGATTAAATACAAAGTTGCTGTACTGTGTGTGATGAAATTGTTATGTGAAGATTACGGATTTATTATGATTGAAGAAAGCTATGATGTGTCAGCTATGAGCTGTGAGCCTTTAGCTTTTAGATTTGTGCTATTTATTATAAGTCCTTTGCATTGTTACCAGCCGGTTAGTTACAAGATTTACAGAATGAAGCAAAACAAAAAGCCTGACAAGACTATCAGGCTTTATTACACATAAGAAAAAACTTTCACTGCAAATCTCGCATTGAAGTATGAACTGATTATGAATAAAAAATTAAGAAATTAATAAGTGTAAAAACAAATCATACCATTGCTGCCACCACTTCTTCAGCAAAACCAAACGATAAGGTCATGCCTGCACCGCCCAAGCCATTTACAATGGTTACACCTTCTTCGGGCTGATGAACAAAATCGGTTCTGCCATCGGTTTTTTTAGGGTAGATGCCATTCCAGGTTTGAAGGAGTTTCCAGTTTTTAAATTGTGCAAATTGTTTAAGATAATTAATGATAAGTTCATTAATAAACTGCTTGTCGAAAGGATCATGCACTAAACCATACTCATGGCTGTCTCCAATCGTCAACTCACTTTCACCGTTCTGCGAAACCATTACATGAATACCCCATTTTACATAATCGGGCATCGTTTCTTCATATTGCTTTTTAAGTTGGGGCAATGAGGCAGCCGCTTCAAAACTTTTATAATGAATGAGCGATAAGCCGCCGCAAAGTGAAGGTCCGATATTCCAGTTGTTTGGCTGAGCAGCCAGCCGCATCATTTGCAATTTGCATTTTGTAAAATGATTTTGCTGAAACACATCAGGATACAGTGTTTCAAAATCGGCACCGCTGCAAACGCAGATCAGATCAGCATTCCAGCAATCATCCCCCGAAAAAACGTTAGGATACGAAACATAAGTGATGGCTGTATTAAAATGAAACCGCACGCCATATTTTTCACTTAAATAAGATGGCAATTTTTCAATGGCAACGCGCGATTCAATAATCATTTCATCTTCACTCCACAATGCGCCGTACAAGTTGTTGCGGTTGATGGCTTCGCTTTTTTTAATAACTTCATCTTTATGTAATGTTGCTACTTTTCTTTCTGTTTTCATCGCGGCAGCCAACTCATTTACTACCTGCCATTCCAACTCATTATAGCAAAGGTGAAGGCTGCCCGTTTCCTTATGCCAAAGCTTTGCTTCGTTGCACACTTCTTTCCATATCGCTTTGCTTTGCATCGCACGTTCATACAGTTTTCCGCTTTGCCCGATGGGCCAAATCATACCAAAATTGCGGATAGATGCACCCACCGCTTTTTCATTCCTCTCAAATACAGTAACTGCAAAGCCGCGCTGTGCAAGGCTTTTAGCCATTGCCAAACCAACAATACCGGCACCAATTACTATTGCAGTTTTATGCAGCATATACAGCTTTCATTTGTTTTTGTTGCAAAGTGGAATGATACTTTCTTTTGAAATAAATAGCAGCGATAACAGTGGCGCTGATACCAAATAAAGAAATAATAAGAACAAGATTAACGAAGAAAGTCGTCCATGAAAGATGAAGCCCGAAAAAGTTTTTTGCCAGCAATACAAACACACTTCCCAAATAACCAAACGAATCGGAAATGTACATTAAAAAACCAACGTTGCCACGTATTTTAAAACCTGCAATCATGCGTTCGTAATACAAAGCATTAAAAGGCACATAGCTTAAATACAAACCCGTTCCAACCATCGTCATCCAAAACACCGGGTTGATGCTTTTATTTATAAATAACAAGGTTGCAACTAAAGCCACCACGTACCCGATAATAATGATGTAATGATTGATAAGAAAGGCTTTTATGTTGTTCTTCACTAACACTAATGCGCTCATGCAAAGCAACACAATCAGTGATACAATTGTTTCGGTTTCTGCAAAAATATCAGGCTGGTTTCCATAGCCCAATTCTACCCACAATTCATTAGAAAAATTATCTCTGAAATCGCGAAGTATGGTTAATAAAACATAAGAAGCCACAATGATGATGATGCCCGGAAGAAAGGCGGCAAGAAATTGTTTTCGCTCCTCTTTCGTCATCGGGTTTCGTACTGTTCTGTATCGGATGTCTTCTTCACTTGGTGGCGGAATATGGTTTAATAACCAAACAAATAAAAGCATGGGAATAAAAAATAAAGCGCCTGTTACAAACGGCATCCACATTTCACTGATATGCCCATCAATCACTAAACTTTTTCCCACTGTTTTCACTACGCCTGATGAAAAAATAAAGCTTACAGAAAGTACTGTTCCCATAAATTCGGTGGCTCGCCTTCCTTCTAAAAACGAAAACACCAAACCCCAAACCAAACCTAATGGGAAGCCATTGATAAGAAGAAAAATAATTCCATAGGGAACCGGCGCAATGGCAAATAAAAACAAAGCTATCCAGGAGATGGTGATGAGCAGAACAATAGTGATGGCACGTTTGTTTTTATTCAACTCTGAAATAAAACGGATGCCATAAAACTTGCTTAACATATAACCAATAACCTGTGCAATTACCAGCCACACTTTGTACGACATATTGAGGAACGATAAGCCCTCGAAGCCTGCGGCTGTAAAAGGTTTACGAAAGGCGTACATGCAAAAATATACTCCGAACGAACACACGGCTGCATAAACAGCCATAAGCGGTAAAGGCGCTTTTGCCAATCGTTGTTCCAACCCTTTTGAATGAAGCATAAGCTATACGTTTTCAACAATGGTAACCACATCTTTCATATCCTCGATAACAGATGACAGATGTTGGTTGTAAGTTGACAGTTGGTGGTTATAGAGGAAGTACGATCATTGGTTGCCATCTTACAACCGGCATCTGTCATCTATCAACTTCTATGGCTTAAATAATCTTCAATAAAATTTTTAAACATGCTCATCGGAAGTAATACGGCCTCACTATCTTTTGCACCTTCATCCCATAAACGTACCTGAATAATTTCGGTAAAATAAGGATGCTGCTGAAAGGCTTTCGCTTCTTCTTCATTCATTGCGCCGCCCTGCCATCGTAACGTTTCGCGGCTTGCAGGAGATAGCTTTGCGGCATAGCTTTTATCGGTTGCCACAAGGTATCGTTTTGCCGCTACATGACCTTCTACCACTGCACAGATGCGATCCCCAAAATGATGTTTTTTTAAATACTGCGCACCGATTCCCTCATGATTGATTGCACCCAGGCCGCCCATTTCTTCTGCCTGTTTTCTATGACCTAACAAATGCCCGATATCGTGCAAGAAAGCTCCCAGCACAAGTTCCTGATCGGCGTTTGCCTGCATGGCAAGCATAGCGCATTGCATCATGTGCGAGGTTTGGGTTACCGGTTCGCCATCGTAATCGCTATCGCCATATTGTGCAAACAACTGCATAATTTCATCGGTGGTTTGTTTTGCGTTGATTGGTTGTAGTAATTGCATTGCTGTTGTTAATCAATGTAAATAATAATGTTCGATTGTTGAAAAACGAAGTTGAAAAAACTTTTTACAGATGTTTTCTTTTGTTTTAAAAAGTAAGGCAAAACTTAGACAAGCATTGCCTTTGCTTACTGAGAAAAATTAAAAAGGTAGTATAGTAAACGCTGTCAGGGTTTACTATTTATTTTATTAACCACATCGTTTGATTCAAATCATCCGCGCTGAAACTCTGATTGGTAAGTGCCGCTTTCCAATTCTTAGTGTTTTGTGTTTGTTCCGATACCGGATAAGCCCATCGTTTTGGAATAATGCCATTGTTACCTACTCCTGTTCCGCCCTCGAAAGCAGGTACACCGGTTCTGCGATAGTTATAATAAGCTTCATAGCCGGAGTTTTGAAACATTACAATGTATTTCTGCAAAACAATTTGATTGATAGCCGTGGCAGAACTGGAAGAAAATGCAACGCTGGGCTGGGCATAATAAGCATTAAAATCAAACGTAAAAGGAAAAGGCTGAACTTGAGTAACCGAGTTTTTTGTAGGGGGTAAAAAATAAGCTGTGAAAGCCGTTTGGGTAACATCAATTCCATAAAACTTCATTGATTCTGTTATGCCCGTTTTATAAAACGTTTCTGCGTTGCCGGTTATCCAGCCACGGGTAATGGCTTCTGCAATGTTGAACAACATTTCTTTGTAACCTACCAATACATCCGGCTCGCCCGTGAAATTAGAATAATACCTGTACCGATTAATAAAAGAATAATCGTTAGCACTTGCATTGGGATACATGACACCTAAAGAAAGACCCGTGCTTGCGCCCACAAAATATTTGTATTGCGCGGGGTTGGCTGTATCAGCACCAACCAAAGCCCAGGCAGGATCGCAGGTAACAAACACTCTTGCATCGTTAAGGCTGGTTAAAGCACTTACATAAGTTGCCGCCATATTGTAGCGCTGGGCAATGGAACCAAAATTACTTGGATTAAAAGGATATAAACTATAAGCGTTCGCTCCGCCTGGATTGAATACAAACTTCAAATCATCTGACTGGCTCGTGAAAATCGGGTAGGTTTTGGAGTTATTAATGATATTGGCAAACTGTGCAGGAACATTTAAAGTAGCGTCAGCCGCTTTATTGCTAAGGCTTACAAGCACTCTTAATTTGAATGAATTAACAGCTTTCTGCCACAGGCTTAAATTGCCTGCATAATAAATATCCTGTCCGGCAGCCAGCGAATTATCGCTTGCAACAATCAGGCTTGCCAAATGCGTGTTGGCTGTATCCAATTGATTTAAAACATATTGAAAAACCTGTTCCTGCGGTGTATAGGCAGGCATCGAAATTTGCGTCTGTAAAGCTTGCGTTAAAGGAACATCACCAAACAGGGATGTTAAATTGTAAAAATAATAGGCTTTAATAAACCTTCCGATAGCTTCATACGGATTGATAGCAGCACCTCCTCTTACCAAAACTTCCTTATCCATCTGATCTACATTTTTCATTACCAGATAAGGGTCGAAGGAACCATTCGTCCAGGAATAAATATTGTTACCATAATAATCGTAATTGCTACAATCGTATTGGTTCCATTGCTGAACATTATTCCACGAATTGATGCCGCCTAAAGAACCTGCTGAACCATTGCCGCTTATATCTGTTAGAACCGTTCCTAAAATTAAAGAGGGTGGTACCGAGGTTGGATTATTGGGGTCTGATTGCAACCCTTCTATTTTCTTTTGACAGGATGCAAAAAGAAATGCGCCCAATATGATAATAGAAATATATTTCAAATTTTTCATGTTGTTTACTTTGTGTGGTTAGCCTGTTTTAGAAATTAAGATTTAGATTAACACCATAACTGCGCGTGGTAGGAGTTTGCAAACCCGAGCCACCATCTTGTGTGTACTGGTCAACATCCACATCCTTGTAACGATTAGGAAAAAAGTACAGCAAGTTGCGGCCAACAAACGAAACACTGGCAGTACGGATAAAAGATTTTTTACCCAAAATGTTATCGCCCAAATTATAGGTAAGTGTTACTTCGCGAAGCTTTACATAAGTCTTTTTGATAATATCCAAATCGGGTATAGAAGCGATGCGTGTTACAAAAGGCTGCACCTGGCTTTTGGTAGTATTTGCTACTTCCGTAAGGTCTTTCATATTCGTAATTTCACCAGTAATCGGGTCTAACTCAATCGGAGCACCATTTAAATTAACACCTTGTCCCAGGTAAGCAGCTACGTTTTGTTCGTCAGAAGGTCTTGCAGCACCAAATGCACCGGTAGCGCTTTCAATGTGCCGTCCACCCTGCAGCGTTTTCTTTCTTACATAATCTTGCATCACACCGCCCACAATACCGTCAAACTGAAAGCGAAGGGCTAAGTGTTTATATGAGAATGTGTTCACTACACCCCACTGCCAGTTAGGGTCGGCATGCCCGAATATTTTTTGAGCGGAAGAGCCCAAGTCGGAAAAGCGATAATAAAGTCCTGAACTTGGGTCTATCACCATCTTGCCATCGGGCGTTCTTACAAAAGCGTTTCCATATACAAGGTCAATTCTTTTACCATTTAGCTCGTAATTATTAGGATTTGAATTGTTTACCCATTTTCTAACGTAGGTAGAAAAGTTGGCTACAACGTTCCAGCTAAAGCCGTTGCGTGTAGTAACAGGATGTGCGTTCATTACCACTTCCCATCCATCGTTTGTATAACCGTTTCCGTTGGTTAAATAAGAAGCATAGCCTGATGCGGAAGAAGTACCTTGGTTTACAATGCCAGTGTTGAGGTAATGATAACGGGTAATATCAAACCCTAATTTGCTGTTGAAAAAACGAATATCTGCACCAAATTCAGTTGCTTTTCTGTCAGCCGTAAAAATATTAGGGTTTACAGTCTGATCAGTATATTGAGCACTATTTTGATTGCTATAAGTAGGAGCCAGAGTATAGGTTTGTGAAAATGGATAAGCCGGTCCACCATAGGGTGAGTACCAGGTGTATCCATAATTTGAGGCGGGTGTTGAGCTAACATTAGGAGAGAAAAGAGGGCTGGTTCCGCCGCTTTTACTTTCGGCATAAGATCCTCTTAATTTAAAGAATGAAATCACTTTAGGCAGTTTTACCCACTCGGAAACTACCGTTGCTAAATTGAAAGAAGGGTAAAAATAATTGTTTGTATTCGACGGAAGACTTGATGATTTATCAACCCGTCCTGTAACGTTAGCAGTTATATAGCTTTTATATCCCAGGTCAACGGAATAGTAAGCGCTTAACACCAGCAATTTTGAATTGAAGCTACTACCTGTTAACGGATTTAATGAATTTGAAAAAGAATAAATACCCGGAACATTCAGATAGTTGGTGGATTCGAAATCAGAATTAAATGCAAGGTTTCTCACATTGCCACCTACTAAACCCTGAACATCTAAAAAGTTTAAAATACCGTTTTTTTGATAACGAGCCTGGAACTCTTCATTTGATTCAAACAATGCCCGCCTGTCTTCCCGATAATCGCCCTGGCGTAAGGGTCTGCCATATACACCCGCCGAATAAGGTAATTTTTCAGAATTAAACATATCATAAGCCGTCATGCTGGGCCGGAACATGAATTCAAGATTGTTATTTGCTTTATAGTTCAGAGAAACATAACCGTATTCGTTGTTTTGATAATGACCTCTCAACCATTCATAACTCATAAAGTAAGGGTTGTTGTAGCGGTAATACTCTTCATATTTTTGTTGAATCCCCACTTTACCGGGTTGCCAGTAATTGCGCATATCGCCGATCGCCCAGTCTGCACCTCCCCAAATGATGATGTTGTAAATAATACTGTTAGGACCATAGTTTACGTCCGGCACATTAGGCGATGACTGCCTGCTATAATTAAAATAAGTGGTAGCGCTTAGCTTGCTATTAAAGCGATGCACCACGCTGGCTGTGAAGTTGCCATTGTTCAACATTGTGTTTGGTACAATACCTTGCTGATAAGTATTGCCTATGGAAAGACGCACATCATTCTTTTCAGTAGAAGAAGCCACCGAAATACTGTTGGAAGAAAGAATACCGGTTTGTAAAAATTTCTTCAGGTTGTCTCTACCACGGGCTACCCAAGGTGTGGGTTTAACATTACCGGTATAGGTACTATTATCCGCAAACGTAGTTGTATAAGTTTGATTAGGCGTATAAGCGCCATCATATTGCGGTATCAACTGACCTCTGAACTGCGGACCCCAAACATCGTAGTCATAATCATTTACGCCTACTCCCACAGCACCGTTACCAAAATACGAAGCTCCGCTTGAGCCGCCACCGCCAAATGCGTACTTACCATTATCGCCCGGACCGTAAGTATCCTGGTATTTAGGCAACGCAATAAAGCCTTTATTGAACTGTGTGCTGGAATTAAAAGTTACCTGGAAGCCTCTTTTATCTTTTGTTCCTTTTTTTGTAGTGATGATAATGGCGCCGTTTTTACCCTGAAAACCATACAATGCAGCCGCATTAGGTCCTTTCAGTACGGTGAAGGTTTCTATATCATCCGGATTTAGATTGTAAGTGTCTGAACTAATGGGCACACCATCCACCACGAACATAGGACGGTCGTTAGGATCATTCTCACCACGGATAATCACATCAGCAGAGTGTCCGATTTCCTGGTTGATATTAATGGTTAAGCCAGCTACATTTCCTTTTAAGGAATTAACCGGGTCGGCTTCGCGGGCTTGTGTGAATTGAGAAGCGTTGATAGTTTGCGTTGCATAACCTATGCGCTTGGCTTCTTTTTTAATGCCAGTTGCAGTTACCACCACTTCGTTTAGCGCAGTAGATGTAGGTGCAATTTGTATATTTAAAAATGAACCATCTGCAACAACCGTTTTATTGCTGTATCCAATGTAAGTAATGAGTAATTCATCATTCGCAGCCGCTTGAATAGAAAATGTTCCATTCGTTTTGGTAGCTGTAAATACGTTCTTATTTACTACGGAAATACTAGCGCCTGCAACCGGTTGCTGGGTAGCAGAATCAGTAATTTTTCCTTGAACAGAAAAGGTTTGCGCCTGAAGAGTTGAGTGTAAAATAAAGAGAAGGAAATAGATAAACAGCCTTCTTACAGGTGTGTAGTGGTGCTTCATAAACAGAGGTGTTTTAAAAATGTAATTGAGAACAAAAATCTTACACCAATGTTAATCAATTATTACGGGATAATTATTTAAATATGAATTTTATAAACAAAAATTGCCTTTGTCATAAAAATAGCCTCTGTTTTAAACAGAAGCTATTTTTTAATATTAATATTCCTGACGGATTTCTGTTACTGCATACCTGAAGTTGCATCGGACATACCCGATGATTGCTTGGTTCTTTTAAACAACGATACATCCATTTTACCAAACCGATACGAGAAGTTTAGCCTTACCAATTGTGGATTGTTCAAACGATAATAATCCTGTACAAAAAATTGGCTGTACGAGTATTGATCCTGCTTGCGTGTTCTGAAAATATCACTGATGCTCAGGCTCACAGTAGCTTTGTTATCTTTTAAAAATGTCTTTCTTACCGCTGCATCAACACCCCAGAACGAACGGATATAACCTTGTGAAGATGACTGCGCCTGCATGGATGGCGGGCCGGGCTGACCGGAACCGGTGTTCACAGGCAAGTTGGTTTTGCTTTGATAATCGCCCGAAAGCTGTATAGTAAAATTATACGGTAAGGTAAAGTTGTTATTCACCTTTCCAAACCAGCTCCACAACGCGTTTTGCGTGATGGCGTTGCTAATGTTATCGGTATTAATTTTTGAATTGTAAACGTTGATGTTTGTGGTAACATTCCACCATTTGGTAAAGTAATTTACAGAGGTAAATTCAGCACCGTACGAGTAGCTTGAGTTTGCATTGACGTAAGTATTTATAATATCTGTTTTACCCGTTGCAGGGTTCTCGCCCTGCTCTAAATAACGAGTGATTAAATTGGTGGTATGCTTATAATAAACCGAAGCTAACATATAGTTGTTGCCTTTGAAAGTTTTGCCATAGCTCATTTCAAACGAGTTGGTAAATTCAGGCTTTAAATCGGGATTTCCTTTTGTAATATTCAGGCTATCGGTGTAATCGGTATAAGGAATGAGTTGAAAGAAATTCGGGCGGTTGATGCGACGCGTAAAACTTGCCTGCACCTCTTGTTTGTTCTTTAATTTTTGACTTAAAAAGAGGGATGGAAATAAGCTTACCGGGTAGTTGTTTTTAAACACTTCGCCTGTGTTGGTTAACTCGCCTTTATAATCGGAGCTTTCGGCACGCAAGCCAACCTGGTAGCCAAAATCTTTAATGGTGCTTTTCATGCTCACATAAGCCGCATACACATTGTCGTGGTTTTTATAATTGGTTGTTCCTGTCGATACCTTGGTAAACTGATCAGCGGATGGCCCAACGTAAGTTTCATTATCACTGGTTGTGTTGCGCAATTGCGCCCGCAAACCGGTTTCAAGTTTTGTGTTCGCAGTAAGAGGGTTTGCATAATCGGTTTGTACCGTTAAAAATTGATTGGTACCATCACCAAGTACACGCTGCAAGCCGGTTCCGCTAATGGTGCTGCCGGAAAAATAATGAGTAGTGTACACCGCATCGCTGTTGTTTTTACCCGAAAAAAAGTTGCCGTCAGCCGTCCATTGCTCGCCTTCTTTTTTAAAATTATGAACAACGCCGCCCTGCAAACCGTTTGCATTAAACGTACGGCTGCTGTTGGACAAACGCTGGCTGTAACTGCTTTTTAAATCGCCATTGGTAAACAAACTATCGGTGTTACTATCTATCGTCTCGTTGGGCTTAAATTCGCCATGCACTTTAATGGCAGATAAAGACAATGTAGTTTTATTGGTTACAAAATAATCCAATCCCACTTTGCCAAACAAAAAACCCCCATGCGTTTTATTGAGGTTGTTTTGAAATACATGCGTTTGTGTATCGCCCAAATTTAAACGGTCGGTTGTGCCTGTGGTTTTGTTTCGCATGAGGTTCACCATAGTAGCCGCACTGAAATTAATTTTGCCTTGGCGCAAACTAAAATTACCGCCGCCGTTTGTGCCGCCGTGGCTATCCACACCCGCCATTACGTTACCATTATATCCTGTTTTTTTATTCTTTTTTAAGACGATGTTTAAGATGCCCGCATTGCCGCCCGATGCATCATATTTTGCAGAAGGATTGGTAATCACTTCCACGCTTTGAATGGCATCGGCAGGTATTTGATCCAACGATAATGTAGTAGGTCTTCCATCCACATAAATCTGCGGCGTGCATTGCGCAGCTTTACATTGCCATCAATATCCACTTGTATAGAAGGCACATTACGCATTACATCAACTGCCGTTCCGCCGGCGCTTACAATGTTTTTTTCTACATTAAACACCTTTTTATCTATATCCATTTTTAAGGCTGATGTGGTAGTAGTAACGGTTACATTTCCTAATTGTGCAGCATCGGTTTTTAATTCTATTTTACCTAAATCTTTATCGAAAGATGTTGGCATCGCAGACATGGTTCCTTGTGCTGGCGCCTGCCCCGGCTTCGGCATTTTTGATGGATCTAAGAACATTATTTTTTGCTCCATTTCTTTGAAGCCGGTAGCCGATATTTTTATTTTCACGCCTATCAATGGCAAGTCTTCCACACTAAATTCACCTTTGCTGTCGGTAGCCATTCCTTTTAGTAAAACATCCTTTGTTTTCTTTGTTGTGGTGTCGAATTTGGTTTGTAAAATCATCACCGATGCGCCGGCTATTGGCTTGCTCATGCTATCAATTAATTTACCAGACAAATGTCCGAGATCAGGCATTTGTTTCATTGGCATTCCGCCGCCCGGAAACTGGGCAAACAAACTGATGCAAAACAAAAAGGTGATGGCTGTGAGTAAGAACCGCTTCATAAAAATAATTTATGAAGGCAAAGCTATTTGTGCAATGAAGTGATATTTTGGCAAATGATACAAGTGCCGGAAATGTTGCGACAAAAACAACATTCTTTATTCATCGTCCCGTTAAAGCAGCTACCGCATCGCGATAATTTTCGCCAACCGGCAACTCTAAATCTTTAATAAAAACGCTGCTTTTTCTAACAGTTGTAATGTAATCAACAGAAACGATGTACGACTTATGAATGCGTATAAATTTGGAATTGGGCAAATCATCTTCCATCGCTTTCATGTTCATCCGCGTAACAATGGGTTTAGTAGTATCGTGAAGATGAATTTTAATATAATCTTTCAAGCCTTCAATCCAAACAATATTAGAAACAACAACCTTTACTAAACTATATTCTACGTTTACAAAAATATAATCAGGCACGTTTTCTTTTACTGCATTTACACCCTTTGTTTTTAATCCAAAAAGCTCCCACGCTTTGTTGCAGGCTTTTATAAAACGCTCTAACGAAACCGGTTTTACAAGGTAATCCACCACATCTAAACTATAACTATCCAGCGCATATTTTTCGTACGCTGTAATGAGGATAAACATTGGTTTTTGCGCCAGGCTTTGAATGAATTGCAAGCCCGTTAAACCCGGCATTTGAATATCGAGAAAAATCAAATCAACCGGCTGCTCTTTCAGTACTTTCATAGCTTCCAAAGGATTTGAGCACGATGCTACCAATTGCAAATACGGAACGGTGCTGATGTTGTCTTCCAGCAGTTCCAGCGCAAGCGGCTCATCGTCTATGGCAAGGCAGCGAAGCATTATGGTAAATGAAGTTGGAGTGAAGTTACAAACCAGCCGTTTTCGTTTTTTATATGCAAGGTATGATGGTTGCCGTACAACAAATTTAAACGCCGTTTTACATTGGTTAACCCAATGCCCGATGTTTTATCTTTTACTTCCTTACTTGCACCATTGAATTTGTTCTCTACCGAAAAATATACTTGCTTATTGCAAGCTTTTAGTTGAATGTTTATTACCGGTTCTTCTATCATGCCGGTACCATGTTTAAAAGCATTTTCAACAAAGGGAATTAACAGCATTGGCTCAATTTCATAACTGTTTTCGCTTATCTCAACATCCATGTTTACTATTAGTTTTTTACCAAAGCGTTGCTTTTGTAAATCAATATAACTATTCAGGTACTCTACTTCTTTTTGCAGCGGCACTTTGTCTTCATCAGTTTCGTACAACATGTAGCGCAGCAGCGATGAAAGTTGTATCAACGACGGCTCCAGCAAATCCGATTTTTTTCTTGCCAAAGCTACCATGTTGTTCAGCACGTTGAACATAAAATGCGGGTTCACCTGCGAGCGCAAAAAAGAGAGTTCGGTTTTTAAAGTTTCGGTTACGCGCTCCTGCGAAAGCTGCTCCGTTTTCATCCTGTCCTGTATCATCCGGTACGCTGTGCTGCAAGCTAAAATGAATAAATAAGGAAAGATGTTGAACAGAAAAAAATTAGACAATGAGAAGCTCATCTGCTGAATAACAAATGTAAAAAACATCCATTGAAACAAAATAAAAGCGGCTACAATTAATATTTGCAGAAGCACATAAAAAAGAAACTTTCGTTTGTAAACCAATTTTGGAATGAGCACAATGGCATTGAGATAAAACAAAGCTACCCACAATATATCGGTAAAAAAAGAAAGGTAAACAAACAAATTTCTGTCAACTTCCACATGCTTTGGATGAGCATCGTGAACCGATTGCTGCAACAAAAGGGGAAACAAAAACAGCAGCTGCCATACAGCCGCATGAAGCAATATTGTTACCCATTTTCTTTTGTACCACGTGATAGCCATTGTGTAAAAATAAACGGCTTCTGATTGTAATGTAAGAATGTTGCGACAAAAAGGGGAAATGTGGATAGGAAAAGTTTGTTTCCTGCGTATGTTTTGTTTTTACTCTATTTTTTATACCCTATAAATTCTTCTTTTTTTGAAGTGCATTCTTGTCTCTTGTTTACTTGTTCTCCATTCTTTTCATCATATTTGCTGCCTATGCTTCGATAAATTGATGCTATGAAAAAAAAATTTCTTCCGCGCGATGTTAGCTGGCTTTCTTTTAATGCAAGAGTATTGCAGGAAGCGGCTGACAAAACCGTTTTTTTAAAAGACAGGATTCGTTTCCTCGGTATTTTTTCCAACAACCTGGATGAGTTTTTCCGCGTTCGCGTAGCCACCTTAAAACGCATGGTTGAGTTTGGTAATAAAAAAACAAACATGCATTTGGAAACCAATCCGCAGGCGGTGCTTGATGAAATACAGCTTACCGTTTTAAAACAGCAAAGCGAGTTCGACAGAATCTGGAAAGGCATTAACATAGAAATGCAGGAGCAAAATATTTTTTTGGTAGATGAAGAACATCTCGAAGATGACCAGAAAGAATGGGTGAAAAAATACTTTGTAGATAAGGTACGCTCCAACATCATTCCGCTATTAATTGAAGATGTGCCGCAACTGCCCTACCTGCGCGAAAAGAGCATTTATCTTGGCGTGGTAATGAGCAATGCTTCATCCGCTTACACACAAAAATATGCGTTGATAGAAGTGCCTTCACGCGTGCTGGGACGTTTTGTTTTACTGCCTTCCAAAGGCGGAAAAAAATACATCATTTTACTGGAAGACGTTATTCGTTTTAATTTGCCTTATATCTTTTCTTACTTTAATTATGAACGTTACGATGCGCACATTTTTAAAATTACAAAAGATGCAGAGATAGATTTAGATACTGATTTATCTTCTTCCTTCGTACAAAAAATTGAGAAGGGAATCCGCAACCGGCGCAAAGGAAAACCCACGCGTTTTGTGTATGATAAAGAGATGGACAGCGGCATGCTGGAGTACCTTATCCAACGTTTGCATCTTACCAAACGCGATAACATGATACCTGGCGGTCGCATTCATAATTTCCGGCATTTTATGGACTTCCCCGATGTGTTTCCCGCCCGCAGCAGCGTGCGCATTCAGCCGTTTACGCATCCGGCTTTGCAGCAAAGCCAGCGCGTAACGGATGTAATTCAGCAGCAAGATATCATGCTGTATTTTCCGTATCATTCCTTCAGCACCATTGTTGATTTGCTTCGCGAAGCGGCGATAGAACCCGATGTGATCTCGATAAAAATAACGGCTTACCGCTTAGCTGAAAATTCAACCATTGTAAACGCGCTAATCAACGCGGCACGTAATGGAAAAGAAGTAACCGTTGTGCTGGAACTGCGTGCGCGTTTTAGCGAAGAAGCCAATTTGGAATGGAAAATACGGTTGGAAGATGAAGGCGTGAAAGTATTGGTGGGATTGGAGAATATGAAGGTGCATGCAAAAATTTGTGTGATAAAAAAACGCAGCGGCAAGCACGTTAAAGAGTATGGTTTTGTAAGCACGGGCAACTTAAATGAAAAAACATCAATGGTATATATTGATTTCTGTTTACTTACATCCAACAAAGCGATTATGGCAGATAGTAACCGCGTATTTCGTTTTCTTGAAAACCCAAAAACAATGGCTCCTTTATCTGCCTGCAAAACATTGATCACAGCGCCGGTAAGCATTCGCAAACAAATGATGAGTATGATGGAACGAGAAATAAAATTAGCTAAAGCAAAAAAGAAAGCTTCCATCACTTTAAAATTAAATTCCTTAAGCGATGAAAAACTCATCACCAAATTGTACGATGCGGTAACAGCCGGCGTTACCGTGAAATGCATTGTGCGTGGTATTTTCTCTGCTTCTTTCGATACTTCAAAACATAAATATCACATCACTGCAATTAGTATTGTTGACCAATATTTAGAACATGCAAGATTGTATATGTTCGGTAATGGCGGCAAAGAAAAAATATACCTTTCTTCTGCCGATTGGATGGTAAGAAATTTAGATCACCGTGTGGAAGTTGCCGTGCCTGTAAATGATAAAATTTTACGGCAGGAAATAAAAGACATCATCAACATTCAGTTAAGTGATAACGTAAAAGCCCGCAACCTGAATGATGGCTTGCGTAACGAATATGTAGAAGGAAACCCTGATAAAAAAGTGCGCTCGCAAATTGCCATTTATCAATATCTGCTGCAAAAAACAAAGGAATAAAATTCACCGGTTTCATATCAATCGGTTTGGCGTTTAGGCTGCGCTGAAGGTTGCTTTGGCGCGCTTGGCTGCGCCGTGTTTGGCAATGGCTGTATCAATACTGAAAACTCAAAAATGAAAGCAAATACAATCACCAGCAGTAAGAAACCGATACCAACAGAAAATACATTCTGTTTCTTTTTTGCCAGCACACTTTTGTCCGACTGGGATCTGACAATATCGTTATGGTTAAAATAAAGCCAGTTAATTAATTTCCTGTGCTTGCTGTTGATGGCGCTTCGGAAATGAATGGTTTTAATAATTATAAAAAGAAGGAGTAGTAACAGAAGCGCGCTGTTTATAATAATCATTATACTGTGTTATTTTGGTTACTTGCTTAATGCTGCAGAGAAGGCAAGATAAAAAACGAAAGCCAACGCACCCAATTAAAATACAATTCAATAAAAACAAAGATTGCAATGCTTCAATCTTTATCTGCTCAAACTTACCCAATCATTTATATTTTTTTAACGAAGAAAAAAATAACGTGCGGTTTCTTTTTCTATCTCAATGCTAACAGGCAATCGTTGGTAAACATTACAGCAGCTATTGCTTTTCTCCTTACAATTTAAAACATCACGTCATGAAATCATCATTACACATTTTTGTTTTTGCTGCACTTATTTTTTGTTTTTCTTCCTGTGTAAAAACAGTAGAAGTTCCATCGGCGCCGGCAATTGATCCGTTGGTTGGTTCCTGGTATTTGTATGATGCTTCTCAACTCAATGGCAGCAGTTGGTATTCGTTTGATGCCGGCATTAACGGCGTACTTTCTTTTTATGGAAATGGCGCTGCACAATACGATGATGGCAGTGAAGTATTGCAGGGAAGCTGGAGTACAGCCGATGCTTCCGATGGTTATTATGATGAGTATGGAAACTATTACACCAATTCGCACGAAACGTTTCAAACCTCATTGTCAGCCAATGGCAATAGCTCGTTGTACTTATTGTTTGATGATATTTCGTTCGCGGGTAACAACCAGTTTACCGGCACTTTTTATACTGGTAAAACCATTGAGCGGTACACATTCAGAAGAAGTAATTAAAAGAATAATATCGGGTTTATGAAAGCCTTGCAGCCTAACCATTGCAAGGCTTTTTTATTTACTTCATTTTTCAATTGGTTGCTCTCTGTAAATACGCTATTGTATTTTATGAAAAAGCTATAAAATAAAAAATCAATAAAAACAAACTCTGTTCATCCTTCACATTACTTTATTATCGTCTTTTTTTAGCTGCATTTCTTTTCCAATACATTTGCGCTTAAACTTTTTTTATTACCATGCTTACAAAGCTTTCTACCCTTGTATTCGCTTTGCTTTTTACGTTTACAATTAATCGAAGCAACGCGCAAAATTTAGACGCTAAACTGCCGCTCGATTCGGGCATCAGGATGGGTAAACTTTCGAACGGTTTAACCTATATCATCCGTAAAAATAAAACACCGGAAAACAAAGTAGAACTGCGGTTGGTTGAAAACGCAGGTTCAATTCTGGAAGATAACAATCAGCAAGGCTTAGCCCATTTAACCGAGCACATGGCGTTTAACGGCACCACGCATTTTGCAAAAAATGAACTGGTAGATTTTCTGCAGAAAATGGGCGTTCAGTTTGGCGCCGATTTAAATGCTTATACCGGCTTTGATGAAACCGTTTATATTTTACCCACTCCGCTTGGCGACAGCGGCAACCTGCGCAAAGGCTTGAGCGTGCTGCAGGATTGGGCTTCGGGATTGAGTTTTGATACAGCGCAAATTACAGGTGAGCGACCTGTGGTGCTGGAAGAAAGCCGGTTGGGCAAAGGTGCCGAAGACAGAATGTTTCGTAAGCTATATCCCGTTCAATACGAAGGTTCGCGCTACGCCGGGCGTTTGCCCATTGGCATTGACAGCATTGTAAGAAACACGCCGGATTCCAACCTGGTTCGTTTTTACAAAACCTGGTATCGCCCCGATTTGCAAGCTATAATTGTGGTGGGTGATGTAGATGTGAACGAAACTGAACAATTGGTAAAAGAATACTTTGGAGGATTGAAAAATCCGGCTAACGAAAAAGAACGTTTTTATGCTTCCGTTCCTGCCCGCCAAACAAGCCGTGCGATAGTGATAACCGACAAGGAAGCTACCAATTATGTTGTGCAGGTTCAATACCCAACAATAAAACAAAAGCCGGAAATAACGTTGCGGAATTATCGTGATGATTTGATAAAAAACCTGTTCACTTCTCTCGTTAACCAACGCCTTTCCGAACTGGCGCGAAGCAGCAAGCCGCCGTTCCTGTATGCCGGCACCGGCTATGGCAGCGAAGCCCGCTACTATCAAAGCTTTAATGCGTTTGCGGTAGCAGGACAAAGCGGACCGGATACAGCATTAACAGCGATGATGACAGAGATTGAAAGAGTAAAAGAATATGGCTTTACACAAGCTGAACTTGACCGTACAAAAAAAGACCAGATGGCGGGTATGGAACAAGCTTATAACAACCGCGCTAAAACCCAATCGAGCCAGATGGCGGAAGAATACATCCGTTTGTTTTTATCGCAGGAGCCTTCACCCGGCATTGCGGCAGAATACAATTATTATAAAGAATTGTTGCCTGGCATTACCTTGAAAGAAGTGAATGTGTTAGCCGATTCATTAAAAAGTAACGAAAACCTTTTTGTTAGCTTGCAAGGTCCGGCAAACAGCGGTGTTACTTTGCCTGATAGTACACAGTTGTTAGCTTCTGTTAAAAAGATTTTGAACAGCACTGTTAAGCCTTACGAAGAAAAAGCGGTTGCTGCACAATTACTAAAAACAAAACCTGCTGCGGGAAAAATAGTGAGCCAAAAGAAAAATGCAGAGTTGGGCGTTACAGAAATTACTTACGCCAATGGCGCTAAAGTGATTTTAAAACCTACCACCTTCAAAGATGATGAAATTGTAATGACTTCATTCCGAAAAGGTGGTCAATCGTTGTACGGCGCGGCAGATAAACAGAACGTAACGTTTGCAGCAGGCGTTATTCAACAGATGGGCATTGGCGCCTTTTCGCCTACCGATTTATCTAAAATTTTATCAGGCAAAACAGCTTCTGCTTCGCCCAACATTGGCAGATTAAGTTCCGGCATCACCGGCAGCAGTAGCGTGAAAGATGTTGAAACCATGTTGCAACTGGTTTACTTATATTCCACCTCGCCGCGCAAAGATGATGCGTTGTATAACGCATGGAAAGAAAAACAAAAATCGGCTACACAATTTGCTTTATCCGATCCGCAAACAGCGTTCATTGATACGTTTATTAAAGTGCGTTATGCAGGCAATCCGCTGGCGCCAATTTCTATTCCTTCACCATCTGATTTTGATAAAACCAACCTTGATCGCATACTTTCTATTTACAAAGAACAGTTGGGCGATGCGCAGGATTTTACGTTCATTTTTGTTGGTAATTTAGATACACTAAAATTAAAACCGCTGTTAGCCACTTACATTGGCGGTTTGCCTTCCACCAAAACGCCGGCAGCCTTTAAAGACAATGGTTTGCGCCCCACAAAAGGAGATGAAAATTTTACATTTAAAAAAGGAACCGAACCCAAAAGCTTAATCGTAAATGTGTATTCCGGCGAAGTGCCCTACAGCGAAGATTTGGATTTGAAAGTATCAGCATTAACCGAAATTTTAAACATTAAAATAACCGAAGACATCCGCGAAAAAATGAGCGCCATTTACGGCGGCGGTATCTTTGGCGGGTTGCAAAAATATCCGTATAACGGTTACTCTTTTGTAATGCAGTTGCCCACTGGTCCCGAGCATGTAGATACCGTTTTAAAAGCCGCGCAAATGGAGATTGACAGCATCAAGCAGTATGGTCCTTCGCAGGTGAATTTAGACAAGGTAAGAAAGACCTGGTTAGAGCAATACAAAGTAAGCGTAAAAGAAAACAGTTACTGGAGCGGCAAGCTGCAAGGCATTTATTTTAACGGCGATGCCGCACAGCGCATTTACAACTACGAAAAATTAGTAAATGCTATTACTGTTGATGATATAAAAGCTACTGCCAACAAGCTGTTTGATAACAAAAATGTGTTACAGGCAGTGTTGCTGCCAGAAAAATAAACGAAGTGATTTTTAAGAAAAAAGCCGGACACATCATCCGGCTTTTTTGTTGTGCTTTACCGGAATGATTTAAATACAAAATACATTTTTAGGTTACCAGCTTTTGTAACTCCAATTTATCTTTCGTTGCGTCGCACTCTTGTACGTTCAGAAATTAATTTAGCATTTAGCAAGTACTATTTATCTATTAAAAGCAAAAGCATCTTGCATAAAAAATAGTCTTGCTTTTACAAGCTTTATTCTTTACATCATTCATCCCAATCGCAACCAATGGGCGAGCCGGGCGGAATGGCTTCGTGCAAAGTTGGCTTTGCATCTTGCGGCTTTTTCAGCCTTTCCAATGCAAGGTTTAAATGAGCTAAGTAAGAAGCATCGGTGGTTTGTTTTTGCTCTACTTTTATAAAGGTTTGTAAATCGTTTACTGCTTTCATAGCATCTGCCTGTGCGGCAAAGCTGGCTTTGGTATCAATGCTTGCACTCAACAAATAAGTCAGCAAAACCTGTTCGGTTTGTTGCTGAATCAATTTTTCCATGCCGGTTCTGCGCGGCGCTTTCCAGGTTGTAGCAATCAGCATGTTTATCATGTCGGCAACGCTCAATCCGCCATCAGCACTGTATTGTTCCATGCGGCTTAACCGTTCAGCATTAAACAAAAAAGAAAAGGGCAAATCGGCAGCCGTTTCTGCAGGTGAAAGTGCATCGAAAGGCAAGCCGGTTCGTTTATTAAATAACTCTCTCGATTCAATATAACCGGCGGGTCGCGGCGGTATCATCGCCACTATTTTCGGTGGTAATTCGAGGAACTTCGGATCCAAACATGCAATGATTGCGTTCATCGCTTTTACCTGTTCTTCTTTTGAAATAGGTGTGGTGCTTTGTTGCCCATCGCCGCGCAACGAGTAAGTGTAATTCAATCCGCCAACCAGTTTGGTAACGGCTTCTATCTGGTAACGATGATAAAAATAAACCGGGACCAAAACATCTTCCAGCATTGCCATTGGCATACCGGTGCGAATGTTATTTTCTCCAAATTGCTGCAAGGCTTTGGCTCTTACTTTTATTACATTTTGCAACCCATCAATTACATCGGCACCATTGTCCCACAAGTCGGCATACGCACTTGCCGAGCCTGCTGGTCTTGCATCCTGATCGGTTAAAAAACGAAGCCCGCTGCTGAAAGCGTTTACCAGTATCTTGTTTAAAGTATCTGTTTGATTTTTGCTGTTTGTAAAATCACCGTAACCCCAGGCGATAGACACTTTATCCCACGCACCAATTTTATTATCATACGCGTTACTCAAATCAATTTCACCCTGGCTATTGACTTCTGCCAACGGATGCGGATAATCCATCACGCTGCTGCGGTTCACCGTGCTGGCAGAGTAGTTGTGCATCAACCCCAGCGTATGCCCGGTTTCGTGCGCAGCCAGTTGGCGTAAACGTGCTAATGCCATCTTCATCATCTTATCATCGGCAGGCGTTCCGTTTTGGTAAGGAGATAATAAACCTTGCGCAATGAGATAGTCCTGTCTCACACGAAGAGAACCCAATGTTACCACGCCTTTAATAATTTCTCCGGTGCGCGGGTCGGTGATGGTTGTGCCATAGCTCCAGCCACGTGTAGCACGGTGCACCCAATTGATAACATTGTAACGGATGTCCATCGGGTCGGCGCTATCAGGCAATACTTTTACGATAAACGCATTTTTAAAACCGGCTTTTTCAAAAGCTTCATTCCACCACGATGCACCTTCTACCAACGCATTGCGAATGGGTTCGGGCGCACCATTGTCAACATAATAAACAATGGGTTTTACAGGCTCGCTTATCGCCGCATCCGGGTCTTTCTTTTGCAAGCGATGACGACAAATAAAATACTTCTGTATCGGTTCCGAAACCGGTGTGCTGTAATCGGCATAGGTAGTATTAAAAAAAGAAGAACGAGGATCGAACACACGTGGCTCGTAATTGTTATCGGGCAACTGAACAAAGGAATGATGCATTCGCAACGTGATGGCTTCGGGCGAAGGTGTAACAGCGTTTACATAATTGCCGGTATTTCCATCGGAATTGGTTAGCGTAATCGTTGCTTCCAATTCAGTATTCAGAGGAAAATTTTTTGTATAAGGCAAATACAATGCGCTGCGCGAAAGATCAAAATTATAACTGCCCTGTTTCATGTTGCGGATGCGGTTAGCTGCTCCCATGGCATCGCGTAAAAGAAAAGGCGTTGCATCTATTAGCACGCTGCTATCGGTTGTCGCCTCAACCGGAAATCCCCATAAAACAGACTGCGCAAACGACTCTTCTACCGTACGTTTTTCTGCTTTATCGGTGGTAACGGCGCGATAGCTATAATTGGGTTGCACCAATAAAATTTTATTGCCAGCCCGGGTGAATTTTACAATGCGGGTTTCGCCGGTTAAACCTCTGTCTAAACCAATATCGTTAGAACCCAACCCAGCCGGTAAAGAAGTCTGGTAAAGGATTTCAGTATCTAATTTTGTAAGTTCAAGATAAATTTTATTGTTCCCTTCATCTATATAAAAAGTAATGAAGCCGGGCTTCTTTTTCAAACCCTTTGTTTTATCCTGCAAAGAAGAAAGCGATTGTGCCGATGCAAAAAAAGGCAGGCATAAAATAAAACAAAGAATGTACTTCATGTTGGTTGCTTTGTTGTGTAAGATAAGGCAGAGATTGATGTAAAATAAAGATAGATTTTTGACTTCTCACAGTTGTTTACAGGTAATGTATTCTTTCTTTTATTGTTCTTTTTTGAAACATGACAGATGGTAAAAGATTATCAGAAACAGTGTTGTAAACTTCTTCAAACACTCTTTTTAATTTTGTTTGAAAATGCAGTAAAAGAAAACCCGCTACAAGTTAAAGCTGTAGCGGGTTTTATCAATAAATAAAAACAATTTTATGCAGGTACCTTTCTTGGTTTCTCGCGTTCCCAAAAACGATGCTGAGCAATAGCGTTAATAAACTGTTCAGCCAATGTATCTGCATTCGTACCTATAATTACACCTTCACGCATTACTGTATCGCTGCTGTTATCTTCAGGCAGCTTGCGGGCAAAATAAGTAGCTTCTAAAGCCTGCATCGCACCCGCATCGGCGGCAATGGCTTTGCAATGTTTAAAGGCTTCATTTAAAAAATGAACGGCATCGGGTTCAGCAGCAACCGTAGCTACACTGTTGATTCCTCCGGGCACATACACCGCATCGTACAACACAGAAGCTGCGGTAAGATAGCTTTCAAACACTGGTATTTCTACATTGTTTTTCGATATTACATTGCCCAAACGCGGTGCAATAATTCGTACAATGGCGCCTTTACCTTCCAATGCTGTTTTTACTGTAGTTAAGGTTGTTTCATCCACACCATCAGCGGTTAGCACAGCAATCTTACGTGTTTTAATAGAATCTTTTTTTGTATTTGCCATACTCAACGCATCACTTTTAGAAACCGAACCTTCGTGCTGAAAAGGCTGATAGTCTGGATTGTTCACTTCATCGGCAGGCACGCCTTCATTCAGGGGTTCACTCATATCTTTCGGTATATGCAAACCCAAGCCGTACGCCACTGCCGCAGCCAAACCTTTATCTATTTGGTTCAATAACCGCAACATACGCGCACGTATATCCACACTATCTACTTTGCCTAACTCAAACGTTAAGGCATCTATGATATGATTTTTTTCCGGATTGCTCTGGCTATTGAAAAACAAACGGGCCTGGCTAAAATGATCGAAAAACTACGGCTGCGTTCACGCACTTTATGAGCGTCAATTTTTTCGGGATACGATACAAAACCACCCTGGCTCATCATTGCCTGGTAAGGGCAACCGCCGCCCATTGAATTAGGATTGTAACTTACACGACCTTTGTTAATGTTATGCTGATGAAGACCATCGCGCTGATTGTTGTGTACCGGCGCAACCGAACGGTTAATAGGTATCTGATGAAAGTTTGGACCACCCAAACGAAGCAACTGCGTATCGGTATAAGAAAACAATCTTCCCTGCAAAAGGGGATCATTTGTGAAATCAATACCCGGAACTACATGACCCAAATGAAAAGCTACCTGCTCTGTTTCTGCAAAGTAATTATCAACATTCCGATTGAGTGTCATCTTGCCAATCCGCTGCACTGGCACCAACTCTTCAGGTATCAATTTGGTAGCATCGAGCAAATCAAAATCATACTTAAATTCATCTTCTTCGGGTACTAACTGAATGCCCAATTCCCATTCAGGAAAATCGCCGTTTTCAATAGCTTCCCACAAATCGCGGCGGTGGAAATCGGGGTCTTTGCCAGATATATTCTGCGCTTCATCCCAGGCTACAGAATGTACGCCCATCAACGGCTTCCAATGAAATTTAACGAATGTTGATTTACCTTCTTCATTCACCAAACGAAACGTATGTACGCCAAAACCTTCCATCATGCGAAGGCTGCGCGGAAGGGAACGGTCACTCATTACCCACATTACCATGTGCGCGCTTTCAGGCATCAGGGAAATAAAATCCCAAAATGTATCGTGTGCTGAAGCAGCCTGCGGAATTTCGTTATGCGGTTCGGGCTTTACAGCGTGAATTAAATCGGGAAACTTGGTAGCATCCTGAATAAAGAACACAGGTATGTTATTGCCCACCAAATCGAAAATGCCTTCATCGGTATAAAACTTTACGGCGAAGCCACGTACATCACGCGCCAAATCGGTTGAGCCGCGCGAGCCTGCTACCGTTGAAAACCTTACAAATACAGGTGTTTCGCGCGATGTATCGTTTAAAAAAGCGGCTTTTGTATGCTGCGATAATGAGCCATACGATTTGAAAACACCATGCGCACCAACGCCGCGTGCATGAACTACGCGCTCGGGAATGCGCTCATGGTCGAAGTGCGTCATCTTCTCTCTGAAAATAAAATCTTCGAGAAGCGATGGTCCGCGTGAACCGGCTTTCAATTGGTTCTGATCATCATTTACGCGAAGCCCTTGATTGGTGGTTAAAAACTCGCCTGTTGCGTCTTCTTTATCAGGTGCTAAATCTTGCTGTTTTTTATTATCAGCAAGGGTTTTCTTTTGTTCCTTTTTCATTAGAGGTGTTTATAAATGCGTTTGTAATAAATAACTATGCAAGCACCATCCTACTTAAGGATTAGTTATTCTGCTGCAATAAAATTTTAAAAATGTAATGGCTACAATCCTTACTAGGCAATCGTTTCAGCCAGTTCGGTAAGTTGTTGAGATGTTTGTTGTTCTTCGGCAAGCGATTCCTGAAGCAGCGAAGCAATATCGTTATACCCTAATTTAGTGGCAAGCTGAATGATGCCGCTGTAAGCTGCCATTTCAAAATGCTCTACTTTTTGCGAAGCCATAATAACGCCGGTATCTCTTGCGGGTGTGCCGGTATCAGTCATTTCCACAACGCTTTCGCCTTCTTTGGTAATGCCTTCCATGCCATCGCATTTTTGAGCCTGCACTTTTATACCCAACATCTGAAATACCTGTTCCAGGCGCTGCACCTGAATTTCGGTTTGTTTCAAATGTTTGGCAATGCCATTTTGCAACTCTGCCGAAGCCGCAGCGTTTTCCATTTTAGGCAATGTTTTTACCAAATGATTTTCTGCCCAATACATGCTTTTGATAGAATTAATAAGTAAAGCCTGTAAGCCATCGGAAGCGTTCTCCATAGTTTCTTTTGTTACAGTGCCTGCGGCTACTTTACCAGTAACTTCGCTGGCAGCAACAGCTTTTTTAGCGGTGCTTTTTACAGCACCCTCGTTTGTTTTTGACATAGATGTTTTCTATTTAAATTAGAAACTTGTTTCCGTAAAATTCATGCCGCGATTAAAAAAATGGTTGCATGTAATAACTTTATATTTTGTTGTTATCACACTTTGTTTTGATAGCAGCTTTTTATCAGAAAAAAATAACTTTGCGGGGCAAACAGAAGATGTTTTCTTTTACTACAAAAACGAAGAAACATGTAGAAGCGAAATTAAACTTTGCGGCTTTTCTTTTACTGCAAAAAATAAACTACTCTTCAGCATCTCCATTGGCGCGAAGCCTTATTCTTTCTTCTTCAATATCAATTAGAATCTGGTATTTTCTCACGACATCTTCATCCACTTCTGCTTTTTTATTTATCTGCTGCAACAGTTTCCGCTGCTCATCAAACAACTCTGTTGCTATCTTAAAAAATTGAGGGAAAGAACCATCGGCAACCTTAGATAAAGATTCTGCATCGCCGCCGTCATCGAGCATTTCTATATCGGTTTGATAACGCTGCTGTAGGTTTTTTATCAGTTGATTATTTTTTGTTTTACCGTCGTATTTATCGCTTAAAAAATTTATCGCTGCGGCTGATAATTTTTTTGATACCAGCATTTCCTGTTTTTCAAATGATATGGGGTAATCGGTTTCTTCCAGCTTCATCCATTTTACTACCGTTGGCAAGGTTAAGCCCTGAAACACAAGCGTAACAAGGATTACAATAAAAGTGATGAAAATAATAAGATCGCGAAGCGGAAATAGCTGATGATTGTTCAGGTACAATGGAATGGACAAAGCTGCTGCCAGCGATACCACGCCGCGCATACCTGCCCAGCCAAAAACAATGGGTGCACGCCAGCCCGGGTTCGGGTCTGCCGTTGTAATATAACGACTGATAAAAACCGTAAATGCAGATCCGCCCAGCGTACATAAAATACGGGCAACAATCAACACCAGCGAAATGAATAACCCATAACCAATGGCAAGAGGAAGGCTAACGCTACCCAAATCTTTTACTATTCCTGGCAAGGCAAGACCGATGAGCATAAACACAAAACCATTTAAAACAAAACCTAATATTGACCATGCGCCTGCGCCTTGAAAGCGGCTGCGATAATTAAGAATTTCGTGCCTTCGCAAAGAGAGAAACAAGCCGCCGCTTACTACCGCCAGCACGCCCGATACATGAAACGCTTCGGCAATAATATACATAAAATACGGCGCAACCAGCGTGAGCAAAATATCCATGTTGGCAGTAGTGGGCAGCCAGCGATGCATAGCATAAAAAACCATCGCTACTGCCAGGCCGATGGCCACACCCACAATAATTACAAGTAAGAAACTTACTGCTGCCTGGCTAAAAACAAACTTACCTGTATTTACTGCTTTTAGTGCAAACTGAAACACAATTAAACTGGCTGCATCGTTTAATAAACTTTCACCTTCCACAATGCTGGTAATACGTTTGGGAACATTAATGGTTTTAAAAATAGCGGTGGCAGAAACAGCATCGGGCGGCGATACAATACCGCCTAATAAAAAACCCAATGATAGTGTGAACCCTGGAATAAGACTGCGAGATATGTAAGCCACAACACATGACGTAATGAGCACAATTAAAAACGCAAACACACCAATTACTCTGCGCCATTTCCAAAACTCTTTCCACGAAACCTGCCAGGCGGCTTCGTACAGCAAGGGCGGCAAAAAAATAACAAAGATGACGTCTGGCTCAATGCTAATGTTAGGCAGTATGGGGAAAAAAGAAATGACCAGCCCGCCTAACACCAGCACAATAGGATATGCTATTTTCAGCTTCCGCGCCAGCATTACAAGAAACAAAATAAGGAGCAATAAAATGAGATATAAAAGAATGGTGTTGTGCATGAGGTGTTGGTTAGAATGAAGACATTCTATTATTTACTAGAACCTATTACAGAATTATATTTTACTAAATTTTCCCAATTAATGGAACCATCATCCTTGCAAAATGTATCAGCAAATTCTTTTGTAAACTTATTAATTATTTGAGCATAAGACTACATAAAATCGTCGTTTTATTCTTTCGCCCGATGCGATGCCCTATAGGCTCTATTATTTTTATAAACAGTTCACTGTCGCCTGACATAAATTCCCGAAATTTTTGTCCGCAATATTTGAAATAATCGGTTCCTTTAGGCGGAAACTTATGAGGCCTTTTATCTCTTTGGCTTCTGTTATGCCATTTAGGTCCTGATTTTATGTTTACAATATATCTAACATTATCATTTACAAACTCCAAACCAATACCTGAAATACTGTTGTGGTCATTTCACTGGAATATTTGGTGCCGCAACGTTCCGGTCAGGTGCTGGTCAAAGACATTCGCTGGCAGCCTGCGAGTGTGGTGGGTGGGGCTCTCAAAAAAAGCTAACTTTTTTCTACCAGCAACCTTTCACAAACGGTATTGCTTAAAATTTCTGTTGGATGCTTGCCGTAGCTTACAGTTATAGACTTATCAAAAGATTCTATGGATTTGATCTTGATTTTTATACCAAGATGCAATTCATGTTTATTCAGGAATTTAAGAAAATCAGAAGATGTATGAATTACAGCAGCAAGCAGTACCGTTTCGCCAGCCGCACACTCACTTAATTTATTGTACGCTTTCAATACAATCTTTGCATTTTTGTCGGGTATAGGTGAGCCGTGTGGATCAACTGTTGGATAGCCAAGCAATTCATCCATTTTTTCAAAGAAAACCGGCGATTTTATGTGTTCTACCTGTTCTGCAATATCATGTACATCTTCCCATCCTATCTTCATCTTTTCTACCAGGAACATTTCTGTTAGGCGATGCTTGCGAATAATTAAAGCTGCTTCTTTCTTTCCTTTATCGGTTAACTTCAGAGGCTTATAACTTTCATAATGAACTAATTTTTTTTCAGAAAGTTTTTTCATCATGCTGGTTACAGTCGGCATTTTTATATCAAGATGCTTAGAAAGCTCCGCAACATTTACTTCTCCGGTTTCATTACTTATATTAAATAATGCCTTTAAATAGTTTTCTTCTGTAAGAGAATTCATTTTCAAAAATATATTTTTTCCCAAAATAATAAATTTTATTTCTATTACAGTAATTGTTAGATTAATCTAACAATATATCTTTGCGTTACTAAACTTTAGTAATGAAACAATATATACTTAGCCAGTTTATTTTAATAGTAATGTATTTGCCTGTTTATGCACAGACAAAAGTAATTAGTGGAACAGTAAAAGATGCCAACACCAAAAACCCCATCGAATTTTGTAATATTAAGATTGCCCATACTGCAATTGGTGTGATTGCTAATGCTGAAGGGCATTTTAAAATTATCTCTCCGGAAAAAAGCAATTCTACGAGGCTAATCTTTTCTGCGGTTGGATACAATTCAGACACTATAGATATTTCTTATGATAAGCCTTTTTATGAAATTTTTCTTACACAACTTACCGGTACATTAAACGATGTAGTTGTTTCAGGTTCATCAAAAGCAATAAGAATAAAAGAAAATTCAATAGCAATTATATCAGTCAGTACTAAACAAATTGACCAGTCGTCAGAAAATAATGTTATTGATGCCGTTGCTAAATATGCGCCCGGATTGCAAACTGTAAAAACAGGCCCTAATGTTTCCAAACCTTTTATTAATGGCTTAGGATATAACAGGGTACTTACGCTGTACGATGGGCTTAGGGTAGAAACGCAGCAGTGGGGCGATGAGCATGGTGTGCCGCTGGATGATTATATAATAGATAAGGCAGAGGTGATTGAGGGGCCGGCAAGTTTGCTCTATGGTTCAGATGCTATTGCCGGTGTATTAAGTTTATTTCCGGCTCTGCCAAAATACACAGATGGAAAGATACATGGCAGGTATCTCTCCGAATACCAAACCAACAATGGTTTGATTGGAAATAGCCTGATACTTAATTATGCAAAAACCCACTGGTCGTGGGCTTTACGGGGTTCGGAGCGTATTGCAAAAAGCTATACCAATCCAATAGACGGACGTGTGTATAACACTGGTTTTAAAATGTATAACGGCTCTGCCTTTATGGGCTACAATGGTGCAAAAGGTTATTCGCATTTTAATGTAACCGTTTATGATAACCGGCAGGGCATACCTGATGGCAGCCGCGATTCTCTAACCCGTAAATTTACTTACCAGGTGTACGAAGCAGAACGGGAAAATGTGCTGCAGACAAATATTGACAATATAAAAGACAGGCCTGTGGTGCCTGATAATGTGTTGAACTCTTACAACATCAGTCCATTATCCCAGCGCATCCAGGATTACAGAGTTTATACCGATAACTTTTACAATTTGGGAAAAGGAAGCATGAATGCCTTGTTGGGATATGAGCAAAATATAAGAAGAGAATTTGATCATCCTACGGAGGTTAATCAGGCTGGTGAATACATTGTTTTAAACACAGTTGATTACTCACTTAGATACAATGCGCCTTCTTTTTTGAATATCGAACCGTCTGTTGGTGTAACCGGAATGTATCAAACCAATGCAAATAAAAATGCCACTGATTTTCCTATTCACGCGTATCATCTTTTTGATGCGGGCGCTTATGTGTATGGTAAATGGAAATATGATGCGTGGACAATAGCCGGTGGTGTGCGTTACGACCATCGCAGTGAAACCGGCGATGCCATGTATATTAAACCTGATCCTGCTTCCGGATTTTATGAGCAAATTCCCCTGGCGGATTCAACACTAGGCACACAGCAATTCAGCCCTTTCACTTTGCATTTGCATGGAATAACAGGAAGCATTGGAATTACTTATGAAGTGAATGAACACATCAGCTTAAAGGCTAACGTTGGAAGGGGTTACCGCACACCGAATATTACTGAACTTGCATCTAATGGATTAGACCCCGGTGCCCACATTGTTTATAAAGGCGATTTACTACTTAAGCCTGAATTCAGCCTGCAGGAAGATGCCGGTGTTATCGGTACGTATAACGAGGTCTCATTTGGTGTAAGTGTTTTTAATAACTATATACAAAACTATATTTATGAGGACCAGGAGGTTGATGCAAATGGAAATCCTGTTGTTATTATTCCGGGTAACAAAACTTTTGAGTTTCAACAAACTAATGCAGAATTGTATGGGTTAAATGCTACTTTGAACATTCATCCCAATTCTCTTAAAGCATTCAGCCTAAATAATTCTATTGCTGTGGTATATGGCTTTAACAAAAACCCAAAACTTGCAAAAGCAGGTGTAGATGGCGAATACCTGCCATTTATACCACCTCCAAGATGGTTGAGTACTTTAAATTATGATATTGACAGCAAAAGTAAAGCGATAAAAAAGATAACCTTAAAAACAGATGCTGAGATTAACCTGGCACAAAACCGTTACCTCGGTGAGAACAATACAGAAACACCCACAACGGCTTACATACTTTGGGATGCTTCCGCCAATATTGAAATGAATTATTCAAAAAGTCAAACAATTCAGTTTCAGGTAGCAGTAAACAATATATTGAATACTGCTTATCAGTCGCATTTAAGCAGGTTGCAATATTTTGAGTATTATACTCAATCGCCGAACGGACACTTGGGTATTTATAATATGGGTAGAAATATATGTGTGAAGGCGATTGTACCATTTTAAAAACAATCTGCTTAAAGTAGATTAGGTAATGTAAAAAAAGATTTTCTAATGAATAGTTTTTCACTAAGAAAATCTTCATGTACGGTAGGTTTTTTTCAGCTATATATTCCGGTGTTTTCATTTGCGCAACAACAATTAAGATTTTATTAGAATATTCTAACTTATTTGTATACTTTATTTTAATCTTAAGTTAGAATAAACCAAAGTTTCGTTTAGTTTCTTTATAAAAGTAAACCGGAATAAATTGTATAAAATGAGAGAAGCAGACAGTGAAATAATTATTGAAAAAAAAGCATGGCGAAAAGAAAATTTTTCTCAATCCTTACCTGAAGTACATTCTTCTATCAATGTGCCCGAAAATGCTGGTTTCTGGAGAACATTACTGGCTTTTACAGGACCTGGTTTAATGGTTGCTGTTGGTTATATGGATCCCGGCAATTGGGCGACAGACATTGCCGGCGGTTCGCAGTTTGGTTACACCTTACTTTCCGTTGTTCTTATTTCAAATTTCTTTGCCATTGTTTTGCAGCACCTTGCTCTTAAGTTAGGCATTGTATCGGGCAGAGATCTGGCCCAGGCGTGCCGCGACCATTACAGCCCCGTGGTAAGTTTTGTGTTATGGGTGCTGTGTGAAATTGCCATTGCTGCCTGCGACATTGCCGAAGTGATTGGCTCTGCCATTGCTATCAATATTCTGTTTCTTATTCCCCTTACCTGGGGCGTTTTAATTACAGCATTGGATGTGCTGGTAATCCTCTTTTTTCAATACAAAGGATTCCGGCTTATTGAAAGCATTGTAGCGGGTTTAATATTTGTTATCCTGGTTTGTTTTGGGTTTGAAATTATCAAATCAAAACCTGAAATTTTTCCTATGCTTAGCGGATTGATACCGCAGGCGCAGGTGATTACAAACCCTTCAATGTTGTATATCGCCATTGGTATTTTAGGAGCCACGGTAATGCCACACAACCTCTACCTGCACAGCAGCATCGTACAAACACGAAAATATCCACGCAATATAGAAGGCAAGAAAAAAGCGATTAAGTATGCCACCATCGACAGTACCGTTTCTTTATTAATTGCATTCTTTATCAATGCCGCAATTTTAATTGTAGCCGCCGCCACTTTTCATACCAGCGGACATAAAGAAGTGGCTGATATTATGGATGCGCATAAGCTGTTGACACCTTTGTTAGGAACCACATTGGCCAGCACCTTATTTGCCGTTGCCTTATTAGCTTCAGGCCAAAATTCAACCTTAACCGGAACGCTTGCCGGGCAAATTGTAATGGAAGGTTTTTTGCACATCCGGTTGAAGCCCTGGCTGCGGCGATTAATTACCCGTTTAATAGCCATCATACCTGCATTTATTGTAACGCTGTTATTTGGTGAAAGCGGAACGTCTTCCTTGCTTGTGTTAAGCCAGGTAATTCTTTCCATGCAACTAAGTTTTGCCGTAGTACCACTGGTTTTGTTTACCAACAGCAAAGCAAAAATGGGCCAGTTTGCCAACAAACCAATTTTGAAATTTTTGGTTTGGATCGTAATGGTTATTATCCTCGTACTCAATCTTTATCTTTTGTTCGATACATTTTTTTAAGATATACACCATTTTGTTGATTATAAAATATGTTGGCAGTTTGAAATAAAAGGAATAGTATGAGGAACGAAAGCAAAATATGGAAATCGTACTGGCAGGAAGAAGTAGATGCCGCTTATCTCTATGACGTATTATCATCTGAAACAGAAAACGAAACACAGCGTGCTGCTTTTATAAAGCTTTCGGGCATTGAAGAAAAACATGCTGCCGCATGGGAAAAACTGTTACACGATAAAGGCGAAAAACTTCCCAATCCGCAACCTTCGCTTAAAGCAAAACTGATGGTGGCAGCTCAAAAATATGTAGGCAGTAAGTTGTTGCTTGGCTGGATGCAAAAAGAAGAAAGTACTGAAGTAAAATCTTATCTCAGTTTATACAAATCTTCTTTAGACAGCAAAACAAAAAACCTTGCTTTGCAGCTTGCCCGCGACAGCGCATTGCATGCAGGCGAATTGGGTATCATGACAAACACCACTGCCGAACCGTGGCACCGCACCGAATCAGGCGGAATGCTTCGCAACGTGGTGTATGGATTTAACGACGGGCTTACTGCCAATTTCGGATTACTTGCCGGTGTAATTGGCGCCGGAACTGGAGCGCATATTATTTTATTAAGCGGCCTGGCAGGCGCTTTAGCAGATGCGCTGTCTATGGCCTCTTCGGGTTACCTGGCGGCGAAAAGCGAAAAGGAAGTGTATGAAAAAGAACGCCTAATGGAAGCGGATGAAATACTGCTGATGCCCGAACTGGAAACCGAAGAACTAACAGCCGTATATGAAAGCAAAGGCATTGACAGCGATAAGGCTTTGAGCATGGCAAAAAACATCATGCAAAATCCTGAGCTAGCTTTGGAGGAACAGGTAAGAGAAGAGTTAGGCATTAGCGTTTCCGAAATCAGCCCTTTGAAAGAAGCTTGGGTTACAGGGCTTGCTACCGCTATTGGCGCTGTAATCCCGGTGATTCCTTTGTTATTTACCAGTGGCAAAATAGCAATCTGGCTATCTTTTTCTTTTGCAATGATTACCCATTTTGCTGTAGGGGCTGCCCGCAGTATTTTTACAGGCAAGAGTTTATGGAAAAGCGGATGGGAAATGTTGCTGGTAGGTTTTGGCGTTGCAGGTGCCGGTTATTTTTTGGGCGAATGGCTAATGAAAATTTTATAACAACGCACCTTTCTTACTTCAGGCATCCTATTCTGTAAAAACAAGCGGTACGTAAATCTTCCCAAATTGTTGGACCTGCTTCATCTTTATCTTTCTCAATCGAAAAGAGGAGGATTGAAACAGCCGGTAGCTGACCAGCAATTAAAACGATTCGCTTCGTTTTTTGTCAATCTTTCCATTAGGAAGTATATAAGTAATAGAGGGCTCCACATCTCGCCAATACCGCAAGATAGCTGTCCATCTCGTTCACATAATTCGTTTGCAACAACAAAGTTTCTGTTTTGTGTAAAAAAGAATCTTTAAAGCTTTTTCCCGGAATTTTTTGCTGCGAAAGAAGTTATGCACCCATTTGTACATTGTAAAGGGCTGTTGTTTTTCTACTACTGCACCTGGAACCAAATTGTATGAAACGCCCGTACCTACCGTCACATGCGGATTTGCATATTTTGTGTCCTCACAAACCGAAACCATACTGGTCGGTGAGGACACCGGACCAGTAAAATTCAGTCATCATACATTTAAGAGCACTACCTTAATTTTTTCACTTTCCACCCGCATACTTCTTCTCATACTTATCAAACAATTGCGTTTGATGACTTTCTAAACTAATCTCACGACCTTGTATAAACGCATGAGACAAAAGGTTGGTGCGCATGTCGAGCGCATCGCCATCAGAAATAAACAGATTGGCATCTTTGCCCACTTCAATACTGCCGGTTTTGGCATCAATACCGAGAATTTTAGCAACGCTTAAAGTAATAGCCGATAAGGCTTGTTCTTTCGTTAATCCATAAGCAACGGCGGTGCCTGCATTAAAGGCAAGATTGCGTCCGCGGGTTTGTTCATCTTCATCATTAATGGCAAATAAAACACCGGCTTGTTGCAATAAAAAAGGTGTTTTATAAGGCTGATCAACATCATCATCTTCGGCAAGGGGAAGCGTGTGCATTCGTGTTAAAACCACAGCAATATTGTTTTGTTTTAACAAGCCTGCTATCTGCCAGCTATCTTCCCCGCCCACAATCACAACCGGGATGGATAACTCTTTTGCAATGTTGATGGCAACAAGCATTTGCTTCACAGTGCTTGCATGAATGAACAACTTTTTTGTACTGTCAAACAAGCCTTTTACGGCAGCGTATTTCAGGTTGGTTTCTTCCGGCGATTTGGTTTTTAAATACGCCTTCGCTTCTCGTAGAAATTGTTTAAACTGGTCTATTTTTTCCAAGCCTTCTTTTACCGGATCAACTTGCGGTTCGCTTCCTCTGGCACTTCTGCCGGGTGGTGGTGGCAACAAGGAAGGCATGTAAAAATGAAGCCCGTTATCCATTGCATAAGCAGCGTCCTTCCACGTCCACGCATCAAACTGAACCACCGATGATGAGCCGCTTAATAAGCTGCCTTCGGGAACAATATTCGCCAGCAAAATACCTTCGGGACGTAGCGTATTAATTACTTTTTGCTCGGCATTGTAAGCCACGATTGAACGAACGCTGGCATTCCAGTCGCCAATTTCCTGAACATCGCTGGTTGCACGAACATTGTTCACATCAACCAAACCCAGATTGGTATTGGCTAAAATAAACCCCGGATACACCTGCTTGCCTTTCGCATCAATGGTTTTTGCATTAGCCGGCAGGGTGATGTTTGCGCCAACGGCTGTTATTTTTCCATCGGTAATTACAACTGTTGCGTTGTTTATCACTTCGCCATTGCCCACATGCACCATCGCATTGGTAATGGCGATGGGTTGAGATTGTTTTGGTGTCGGTAAAATAGTTTCCTGCGCATGAAGATGTAATGAAATAAAAGAAATAATAATGATGAAATATGTTTTCATAGAATAATATTTTTTAAACCACAGAGACACTGAGTTCACAGATAGACACAGAGCTTTCAAAAGAATTTCTTTGTGCTGCTCTGTGTACTTTGTGCCTCTGTGGTTCACAATTAATTTTCAGAATTGATGATTAATAAACCACGCTCTTCATGCTCGCCGCAGTTGAGTAAGGTTTGATAAGATGGCTGCATCGGCTGCACAGGTTTACCTTCTTTTTTATCGCTGTTCATTTTATTAATGATGCGCAAACGCTCTGCTGTTATAGCTTTGCGCATTTGTGCATCTTTTTCCAAATCAAAATAAATAATTCCGTCAACAATGGTGTACAACGGCTTTGCATAAATGCTTAACGGGTTATCGCTCCACACCACTACATCCGCATCTTTGCCTGCTTGTAAACTGCCTACCTGTTTATCAATGTGCAGCATTTTGGCAGGATTGAGCGTTACCATTTTCAGCGCATCTTCTTCTTTCATGCCACCGTATTTTACACTCTTCGCAGCTTCCTGGTTTAAGCGCCGCGCCATCTCCGCATCATCCGAATTAATGGCAACATTCACACCTTGCTGCTGCATAATAAAAGCATTGTACGGAATGGCATCTACCACTTCCATTTTATAATTCCACCAGTCGGAAAATGTAGAGCCGTTGATGTTGTGCGCTTTCATTTGGTCAGCCACTTTATAACCTTCTAAAATGTGCGTAAACGTGTTGTAATGATAGCCCATTTTATCAGAAATATTCATCGCCATTTCCAACTCGCTTGCCACATAAGAATGACAAGTGATGAAGCGTTTGTTGTTTAAAATTTCAACCAGCGCATCCAACTCTAAATCTCTTCTCGGTTCAGTTCCTTTCTTGCCGTTCCCGTTATAAGTGTTCCATATTTTTTGGTAGTCTTTTGCCCGTGTAAATGCATCTTCCAGCACTTGCTCAACACCCATCCGACTATCGGGAAAACGGTTATTATTTGAGTAATTGGAAACAGAACTGGTAGATCGTTTTACATTTTCTCCCAATGCAAATTTGATGAACGGATCGGCTCCTTTAAACTTCAATCCTTCATCATCGGTTCCCCATCTTAATTTTATCAATTGCGTTTGCCCGCCGATGGTGTTTGCCGAGCCATGTAAAATATGCGATGTCGTTACGCCGCCGCTCAACTGGCGATAAATGTTGATGTCATCAGGATTGAGGTTATCACCAATGCGCACTTCACTCGTTACGCTTTGTGCGCCTTCGTTAATGGATGCGGCAGCAATGTGCGAGTGTTCGTCAACAATACCGGGCGTTACGTGCTTGCCGGTTCCATCAATTACTCTTGCACCTGCGGCTGATAAATTGGTGCCCACGGCGGCTATTTTTCCGTTGCGCAGCAATACATCAGCATTCTGTAAAACGCCTTCTTTTTCGTTCGTCCAAACGGTTGCATTTTTAATTAAAATAGTTTCTTGTTTCGGCATCAAGCTATCACTAAATCCATACGGCGCAAACGGATACGTTACTTTACCTAACACCAACGGTTTTTTTCTCGCGCTGTCTTTTTTTAAGGGCAATGAATCGGCATTTTGATACGCTGCCGTCCAGGTAAACCGGTTGCCTGCACTGTCTTGCCCGTAGCCTTGCCATTGGTTGCCGCTTACTAAGCCGGTAAGCGCCAAACCTGCGCCGGCTCTGCGTTCCGGCGCAATATTCACACGCACATTTCTGCCATCGTAATAAAATTTTGAAGTAACGGTATCCTTGCCGGATAAAGTTGTGGCAGAAGATGGCGATGCAAAATGAAGCGTGTAGTTTGTGCTGCCGGATGGTGTGTTTAACGTTAGATTGTATTTGCCAAACAGGTTATTATAATCATCCTCTTTCACACTGTATTTTTCGCCTTGCACCCAGTTTTGATAGATGATTGTTTTTTCATTAAAGATGGGTCCGCTGGTGATAAGAAAATTAGCGAGCTTACCAACATCAAGAGTGCCAGCTATGTCAGAAATATGAAGCAGTTCAGCCGGATTTTTAGTAAGCGCATTCATCGCCGCTTTTTCACTCAAACCATAATTAATTGCCGTGTGCAGGTTGGTAAGAAATTGCTTTACATCTTTTAAATCGGCAGAAGTGAGGCAAAAAATAACGCCTGCCTTTTCCATTGCTGCCGGGTTGGTGGGCGCCAGTTCCCAGTGCTTTAAATCAGACAAGGAAACAAACCGTGCATCGGTCGGGTCTTCTACATTTTGCGCTTCAGGAAAATTCAGTGAGATGATATAAGCTGCGCCGGTGGCTTTAATATCAGCCATGCGCTGGTATTCGTTACCGCCGCCTTTAATAATGTATTGCACTCCGGCTTCATCGCCAATTCTATCAGCACGCACATCGTTCCATTTATCGTTGGCTTCAAAAATTTGCGGCAAATCGGCATTGTTGTTCCAGGCTTCCAAACTTACATTAACGCCTTCGGTTGCGGGTTTTGTTTTGTACCATTTTGCATCGAGATAGGTTTGCCGCAACAGTGCAATACTTCCCATCATTGAGGTTGGATAGGCTTGCATAGAAGAGCCTTTACTAAATGAAAAATGCGATGACGCTCTTTCTTTTATCATCACTAAGTTTTCCTTTTCATTGCTGTTTAGCGTAACAATAGCTCCCGTGCCGCGGGCAATACCATCTTTCACATGCGTGAGTACCGTGCCAAAACCTGCATCCCGCAAGGCTTTGGCGGTTTTTTCATCTTCTGCAAATAATTTAAAAGCATCGGTTTCCGGTCGGATAGATTGGTTCCAGCCATACGCACCTTTGGTATTGGAAGTAAACTGCGCACGCGCCGAATAATTAAATCCGCCTTGCCGCGGAGGTTGCGCCGGCGTACCGTAATCGCTGTAAATATCAATGAATGAAGGGTAAATGTATTTGCCCTTCACATCAATTACAACCGCATCATCCGGCGCTTTTATATTTGTGCCGATGGCAATAATTTTTCCATACTTAATTACCATCGTTGCATTGGTAATTGTTGTGGCTGCATCTTTTCTAATGGTTGCATTTGTAAAGGCGTAATAATGATGTTGCGGATTAGCGACATCATTCAATGGATAAGTGGTTTGCGCTTTACTGACGATTACCGAAAGCAAAAAGAGGCAAAACCAAAGAGCAGGTTTGTTTTTATTCATGTGAGTGGTTTTCAGTTTAGCAATAGGTTTTTTAACTGATGGTTATTAAACAGCAGTTCAAAAGTATTCATTCAATTTATTTTCATTTCAATAAAATGCAGCTTTCCGGTTAACAATTCAGTCATATTTATGAAATGTTCTGCAAAATACACTGCATATACTTGAGTAAAATATCTGAAATTGGTGAAAATAAAACTAATCAAAATTATTTGTGTATGTTTTAATAACACTTATTTTCGCTCATTGCTTCCATTTGATACTTTGTTTTATTGCTACTACCAAATATTATTTTTTTAATAATAGATTTAAGAACTAAAAAGTAACACATGAGAAACAAACAGCCTTTCTTTCTGCTCATTTTTGTTTTGAGCCTTTTTTCAGTCATTCATGCCATTGCACAACCCAGAACGCTAACCGGTAAAATTACCGATGCTGTTACCAACCAGCCTTTAGAGGGCGTATCGGTTAAGATAAGAAATGGAAACAGCGGAACGTTAAGCGCTTCCGATGGTTCTTTTCAAATTACGGCGGAAGCAAATGCAACATTAGAAATCAGCTATGTTGGTTACACAACACAAACAGTAAACACAAAATCACTGTCTTCGCTCGACATTCATCTTGTAAGTTCAGTAACCGAACTTACGCAAGTGGTGGTAGTTGGTAACCGTGGTGCGCCACGTTCTGTTACCGAATCGGCTGTACCGGTAGATGTGATTAATGTAAACTCATTAAAACAAACCACCGCCAAACCCGATTTAATGTCGCAATTAAACATGAGCATTCCTTCTTTTAATTACAACAAACAAAGCGGCGGCGATGGTTCCGATGCCATTGATTTTGCTTCTTTGCGCGGTTTGGGTTTCGATCAGACGCTGGTTTTAGTGAATGGCAAACGCCGCCATTTATCGGCGTTTGTAAACCAGGTAGGTACACGTGGGCGCGGCAATTCGGGAACCGATTTAAACGCGATCCCTGAAGCGTCTATCGACCGCGTAGAAGTGCTGCGTGATGGCGCTTCTGCACAATATGGCTCGGATGCCATTGCAGGTGTCATCAACATCATCTTGAAAAAAGATGTAAAACATTTAAACATCAATATCGGCGGTAGCGGATATTATGATCATAAATACAATACTTTAAATAATGTAGATCCAAGCGCTTATTACACCGGTACGCAATTGGATGGTAAAGCTGTAACAGTAAGCATGGATTATGGTTTACCTATAGGCAAAAAAGGCGGCTTTATAAACGTTGGCGGTAATTTTCTTACACAGGAAAAAACTTTTAGGGCAGAGCCAGACAGTAATGTGAATAACAACGCAAATGCACTGCCTATACCTGACTGGCGAAGAGCTTTTGGCGACGGTGCCGTAACCTCTGGCGGCGGAATGTATAACCTGGAAATACCAGTTTCCAACTCTGTAAAATTTTATTCTTTCGGGGGTTATAACGAAAAAAAATCGAACGTATATGCCTGGACACGCAGGTGGCATGTAAACAGTAAACACTTCCAGTTTCCTACCGATACATTAGGCAACTTATTGTTTGTTCCGGGCATTATGCGCGTGGGCGATTATCTTGGAAATACCAATGGCACTGCAACGTTAAACAGCAACCTGGCATATTATAACCCGCAGGAAAATGTATATATTAAAGATGAATCTGCGGCTGTTGGTTTTAGCGGAAGCACTGCCGGCGGCTGGGATTGGGACATCAGCAACAATACCGGCTATAACGATTTTCATTATCACGGATATAAAACATTCAACGCTTCACTGCCCTATCCTTTAAACTATACCAAAACCAGTTTTGATGATGGCGGTTTTAACTTTTTACAGAATACATCTAACTTAGATATCAGTAAACATATTGATAAGGTAGCCAGCGGTCTTACTGTTTCTTTCGGAGCCGAATTGCGTTATGAAAGATATAAGATTTACGAAGGCGAGCCGGATTCTTACAGGTATGGCGGAAATTATTTTCATACAGATTATGGCCAGCCGGATGATGTTATTGTGCCCAGCGGTTCAGGCTCGGAAGGCTACCCTGGCTACCGGCCTCTTGATGCCGTTACTGCACACAGAACCAATGTAGGAGGATATGCCGATTTTGCATTAGATGTAACAAAAGGTTTTTCGCTTGAAGGCGCAGCACGCTTTGAAAACTATTCCGACTTTGGCTTTGTAAACACTTATAAGTTTGCAACCCGTTATAAAATTACCCACAACTTTAATATCAGAGGGTCAGTAAGTACAGGTTATAGAGCGCCTTCGTTGCAGCAAATAAACTTCAGTAATGTAAATACAAACGTGGTAAGCGGTGTTCTCAATTATTACTGGCAGGTTCCTAATTATAGCCAGGCTGCAAGAGATGCCGGCATACCATTATTAAAGCAGGAAACATCGCTAAACTTTAGCGCAGGCTTTACCTGGAAACCAGCCAAAGGTCTTAGTTTAACTATAGATGGTTACCTGATAAAAATGAAAAACCGGGTAGTTGCAACAGGCTTCTTTGATTCATCTATTTCGGCAATTAAAAAGTATTTTTATCCGCCTTACTCTTATAACACATTGTCTGGCTTAAGCTTTTTTGCCAATGCGGTGAACACAACCAATAAAGGAATAGATGTAGTGGCCGATTATTCGTTAAGCTTAGGAAAAAACCGCCTTAAATTTTTACTGGCAGGCAATGTGCAAGGGATTACGATAGATAAAATAAACGTGCCCGAAATATTCAAAGGTTCTGCTTCAAACATATCTAATTTCTTTTCAGACCGGGAGCAATACTTTTTAAAAGCAAGTGCGCCTAAAGCGAAAGCTTCGGTTAATGTTGAGTATGATATTCAAAGTTTTGCTGTTGGCACGCACATCACTTATTTTGGCGATGTACAAACACTTGGTTTTGGTGAAACCAACGCACCGGCGAATGCGGTTGATCAGTTTTTTCCCTATGTACAGTTGGATAAAACAGGCGAAACAGTGCCTGAGATATTTGATTTTAAACCAAAAGTTACAACAGACATTTATGCATCTTATAAATTTAATAAAATCGTTTTGTGGACATTAGGTGTTGACAATGTATTTAATGTGCACCCTAATAAAGCCATAGTACCCGGCTCTACAGGAGCTTATGGTAATGGATCGGCTTCATGGGGCGACAGCGAATCGGGCGGCGCATTTGATGCCGTGCAGATGGGCTTCAACGGGTTAAGAATTTTTACAAAATTATCGTTCAACTTTTAAGGCTTTGTATTTACTCATAAAAAAGCCGGATTTTGTATCCGGCTTTTTTATTTTTAATGGTTACAGCATATTATAACCAGTCTTTTTACTGCGAATTTTCTTTTTGCAGGATGGTTTCTTTGGTTTGACGTGTTTGCAATTCAGTTTCCAAACGGTCGGCTTTTTCCTGCGCTTCCTCGTCCGATCCGGCTTCAATGGTTGCCCAAATAGTTTCGCCGGTGGTTTCTTCTAAAAATGTATCATTCGTAGGTGTATCCTGCTCGGTGCGTGTAACGGAAACCAGTCTTTTATTATCAAACAAAACTCGGTATGTACTCATAAAAAATGTTTGTATTAAAGTTTTAAAAATGATATTGGAGGAAAAGAAAAAGTAAGGAGAATAAATAGATAAAGTAGAAGATTAAACTCAATAAATATGTCCACTATGTAAGATGTATATTCTTATGCAATTTTCCCATTTCGTTCGGAATGAATGTGCGACTTCACCATTTGCAAAGCCTCCTGCAAATCAAACGGCTTATGCAAAATGCCATCGGCATACCGATCTTTATAACCTTCCAGCGCTGGATAATTGGCAGAAAACAAAACAACCGGACAATTGGAATCAACGTTTGTTTTTATTTGCTTGCAAACCTCCCTGCCATCTTCACCCTGGAGGTTAATATCAAGTAAAATTAAATCGGGAATAGCTTGTTGTAAAGCTGTAAACATGGTTCGCGAATTTTCAAATGTAGCCACTTCATAGCCCATTTTCTTAAACCATATACTTAGCGATAGCAGTATATCATAATCATCGTCAACTATAAAAAGTTTTCGTACCATCTAACATTTTTATCAATAAATAAAATACTATATATCGTGCCAAATCATTATAAAACAAAAAGGCTTTCATCCTGGCAAGCCATTACGGTGCGGCCTTACCCTTTGGCTTATGATTTAGATAACATTACAATCTTACTATTTCTTTTATAAATACTAAAATGGAAAAATTTTAAGACATGGAAAAAGAAAAAGGCGATAAAAGATGATTGTACTGACCTAATAATTACATAGTTCCATTATGATATTAGAAAATAATTTCCCGTTGAAATGGCGGATTCCTGTAATGCGGCTTAACAGCATCACTCACAGCAATATTTCAATAATAAGCCAAAGCGTGTTTTTATTACTGCAGAATACGAATCCAATACGTTAGAATCCGGTACGATAGCGATGCTTATTACACCTAACTTTTAAATTGCTTTACAATAATTTCGGGCGATAAAATTACCATCGCAAAAAATCGTTAATCAAACTTGCATTCATTCCGCAATCAATACCTTTACAAACTTTATTTTATAGTGATTAATGAATTGGTTTGATAAATACGAAGCTGTTATCGGCTTGGAAATTCATGCGCAGTTAGCCACCGCAAGCAAACTTTTTTGCGGCGATAGCACAGCGTTTGGCGCCGAACCAAACACGCAGGTAAGCCCTATCACATTAGGTCATCCGGGCACATTGCCAAAAACCAACAAAAAAGCAGTAGAATATGCCATAAAAATGGGACTTGCATGCCATTGCGAAATTGAACGCTACAATTATTTTGCTCGTAAAAATTATTTCTATCCCGATCTTCCCAAAGGCTATCAAATTTCACAACACACAACGCCAATTTGTAAAGGCGGACGTGTAAAAATAAAAACAGAAAACGGCTTGCGAAACGTGCAATTAAACCGCATTCATTTGGAGGAAGATGCAGGTAAAAGCATTCACGATAATAATAAAAATTTTACCAGTATAGATTACAATCGGGCCGGAACGCCGTTGATAGAAATTGTTACAGAACCGGATTTATTCAGTGCAGAAGAAGCCTGGCAATATGTAACTGAAGTGCGGCGTTTGGTGCGCTGGCTGGGCATTTGCGATGGCAACATGGAAGAAGGCAGCCTGCGCTGCGATGCCAATGTTTCTGTGCGTTTGCGGGGCGAAACAAAGCTCGGAACAAAAGTAGAAGTGAAGAATGTAAACTCAATTCGCAACGTAAAAAAAGCTATCGAGTTTGAGATTGATAGAATGATACTTTTATTAGAAAAAGGTGAGCGGGTTGTGCAGCAAACGCGAAGTTTCGATGCGTCGAACGATACCACATTCGCCATCCGCGATAAAGAAGAAGCCAACGATTACCGTTATTTTCCTGAACCCGATTTATCGCCTTTTCAGTTAACCGAACCGTTCATTCAAAATATAAAAAAACAACAGCCTGCTTTGCCTTATGAACTGATAGAGAAATATAAAAATTTTGGATTAAGCGAGTACGATGCAGGGCAGCTTTGTGCAGAAAAAGATATTAGCGATTGGTATGAAAAACTAATTGAACATACATCGCATTATAAAGCCGCCTCCAACTGGATAAACGGACCTTTAAAACAGTATGTGAACGATAAAAATATTCCGTTTGTACAATTGGCTTTATCGCCATTGCAATTGGCTGCTTTAATTCAATTTGTGGAAGACGGCAAAGTAAATTTTTCTATCGCTTCGCAAAAAATATTACCTGTATTATTTAATAACCCCGATATAACTCCTCTGCAGGCAGCAACCGATTTAAATTTGCTGCAAACCAATGATAGCAACGAAATTGAAAGCTGGGTGAATGAAGTAATAGCTAACATGCCCGATAAAGTGGTTGAATATAAAAAAGGGAAAAAAGGTTTAATGGGCTTGTTTGTAGGCGAAGTAAAAAAGCGGAGCAAAGGCAAGGCAGACCCTAAAAAAGTAACGGAATTGCTTCAGCAAAAATTGGTGTAAAAGAAAACCTAACTTCTAAAGGGAATTATAAAACCGAATGATGATAAACATGAATAAAAATATTTTATTAGTAAGCGCAATTATGTTTTTGCTGTTTGCCTGTAAGCAAAAAAGCAGCAATGGCGAATTTGAAGTAAGCGGTAAAATAAAAGGTATAAAAAAGCAGTTGGTTTACCTGCAACAATTTCCGTTTGAAGGCACGCAATTACAGATTGTTGACTCGGCTACACTTGCCGATGATGGCGCTTATAAATTGCATACTATTAGCAAGGAAGAAGGCTTGTACACGGTAGGCGTTGCTACCGGTCCGCAGGCGATTTTTATTAATGATAATAATGACATTACCATCAATTTAGACTCTATAAACTTCCGTCATCCTGATATAAAAAATTCTGATGCCACTAAAAGCATTTATAATTTTATGGATGATTATGTCAAAAGAGATTCTGTTGTTGGCATTGCTTATCAGGCGGCAAATCAACCCGGCGCAACCGATTCAACCAAGCAGGTGTTTGAGCGGCAATTATCTTCCTTAAATGCCTTTATTAAAGATTATATTAACAAAGCGCCAAGCCCTGCTGCTGTTTATTTCGCCATCAGCCAGATTCCTTCCCCGACTATGCCGGTTGAAGATTTGATAACGCTGGTAACATCGGCTTCCAACCGCTTTAAAGGTCATAGCGGCTTGCAAATTTTGAAGCAAAAACTAACCGAGATGGCAAACAACAACAAGCCTAAACAATATGCGCTTACCGGTAAGCCTGCACCCAACTTAACCATGCAGGATGTGAACGGAAAAACGGTTAGCATCAGCGATTTTAAAGGCAAGTATTTGCTGGTTGATTTTTGGGCAAGCTGGTGCGGCCCGTGCCGCCAGGAAAACCCGAATGTGGTAGCAGCTTTTAATAAGTATAAAAACAAAAACTTTACAATTCTTGGCGTGTCGCTGGATGAAGATAAACAAGCGTGGAAAGATGCCATTACTAAAGATGGTTTAACCTGGAACCATATGAGCGATTTGAAGCAGTGGGACAGCCAGGCGGTGAAGGCGTATGGCTTTGATGGCATTCCTTTTAATGTGTTGATTGACCCGAACGGAAACATTATTGCGAATAGCTTACGCGGTGCTGATTTGGAAACTAAACTGGCGCAGGTTTTACAGTAAAAACAAACGTAATTAAATTCCTAACTTTTTTGGCACAGCAACGTTGTTGTGCATTTTCCTCAATTTCTACAAGTTTTCATTTCTTTCAAAAACATACCAATATAGTTTCATCATTTCGTACCAAACTGAATTATCAACATTTGAATGTGCATATCTTTTATAGCAATGCTATAAAACCATTGTAAATCTATCACTTACGTTTCCCACACATAAAAGCGGCTTTCTTATCCACAAGATGTGCTAAGCTATTTCTTGCCTTTAAAATCTATCATTCGTAATCTTGTATCCGCTTTTTTAACGAAAAAAATTGCCAGGGAAAACCACCAAAATAAAACAGCATAGAGCACCATTTTTAAGTAACAGATTTTTGTTATAAGAACTTGTCGCCTTGATTATTTTATTTCGGTTCATTTTATAAAAACAAAACATTTTGTGTATGCAGGAAAATGAGATTTTATTACAGGAAAACAAAGACCGCTTTGTGATTTTGCCCATCAATTATCCTGATGTGTGGCAGATGTACAAAAAGCATGAAGCCAGCTTTTGGACGGCGGAAGAAATTGATTTAAGCAGCGATGCCAAAGACTGGGCAGGGATGAATGATGGTGAGCGTCATTTCGTGTCGCATGTGCTTGCATTTTTTGCGGCAAGTGATGGCATAGTAAATGAGAACCTGGCCGTGAATTTTATGAGCGAAGTGCAGCTTCCCGAAGCGCGTTGCTTTTATGGTTTCCAGATTATGATGGAAAATATTCATTCTGAAACCTACGCATTGCTGATTGACACGTATGTGAAAGACCCGGTAGAGAAAGACCGTTTGTTTCATGCTATTGATACAGTGCCTGCCGTGAAGAAAAAAGCCGAATGGGCATTGCGTTGGATTCAGAACGGAACGTTTGCCGAACGCCTGGTTGCTTTTGCCGCCGTGGAAGGTATTTTCTTCAGCGGAAGCTTTTGTTCGATTTTTTGGTTGAAAAAACGTGGCTTGATGCCGGGCTTAACGTTTAGTAATGAACTCATTAGCCGTGATGAAGGCTTGCATTGCGAGTTTGCATGTTTGCTATACAGCATGTTGAACAACAAAATGTCGCAGGATGATGTACATGCCATTATCGGCGATGCCGTAAGAATTGAGAAAGAATTTATCACCGAAGCATTGCCGGTTGATTTGATTGGCATGAACGCAAAACTGATGCAGCAATACATTGAATTTGTTGCCGACCGTTGGTTAAGTGAATTGGGCTATAATAAAATGTTCAACGCTACCAACCCGTTTGATTTTATGGAGATGATTTCCTTACAAGGAAAAACTAACTTTTTTGAAAAGCGTGTGGGCGATTACCAGAAAGCCGGCGTGATGGCAGGCACGAAAGAAGTGCAGGCGTTCTCGCTCGAAGAGGATTTTTAGAAGATGGTATCAGGTAGTATGAAAAGCATTGTATAATGTAGTAGGTATTATGACGAATACAATGAATTGAATAAATGACGTGAAAATCTTTATACATTCTACTTAATACCTAATATAAATTCTCCCATGCACAACTACAAACAATTAACCGTTTGGCAAAATGCAGTTGAGTTATCGGTTTTGATTTATAAAACGACAAAGGATTTTCCGGCGGAAGAAAAGTTTGGCTTGGTGTCACAGATAAGAAGAGCAGCGGTATCCATTGCATCAAATATTGCGGAAGGCGCAGGTAGAAATTCAGATGGTGAGTTTGTTCAGTTTTTAGGTATTGCCAAAGGTTCTTTAAACGAATTAGAAACACAAATCATCATCGCAAATGAACTTGAATTTATAACTGAAAACATTGCAAACACAATCGAGCAAAAAATAACAGAAGTACAAAACAAAATACACAAACTAAAAGTATCGCTTAAACAAAGCAAATCATAATACTTATTACATACTACCTAATACAAAATTTACTTACCAACTAAAAAATCAACTCAATATGATGCAGGTTATAAAAAGAAACGGAAAAAGAGAGAGCGTGAAGTTTGATAAAATCACCGCACGCATCCAGAAACTATCTTACGGTTTAAGTCCTTTGGTAAACATTATAGAAGTTGCCAAAAAAGTGGTGGATGGCATTTATAATGGCGTAACTACCACCGAACTGGATAACCTCGCTGCAGAAACCGCAGCCTCTCTTACCACCACGCATCCGGATTATGCAGTGCTGGCTTCACGTATTGCCGTAAGTAATCTTCATAAAAACACAGTCAAATCTTTTTCACAAACCATGAAGAAGATGTACAATTATGTTGACCCGATTACCGGCAGAAAACTTCCGTTGCTGGCTGATGATGTATGGCAAATCATACAGGACAATGCCGAATTGTTAGACAGCACTATCATTTATGACCGCGATTTCGGCTTCGATTATTTTGGTTTTAAAACGCTCGAAAAATCGTATTTACTAAAGATTGATGGCAAAATTGTAGAACGGCCGCAGCACATGTACATGCGCGTTTCCATCGGTATTCACAAAGATGATATTGACGGCGCCATCAAAACCTATAACCTGATGAGCGAGCGTTGGTACACACACGGAACACCAACTTTATTCAACGCCGGTACGCCAAAACCGCAGATGAGTAGCTGCTTTTTGTTAACCATGAAAGAAGACAGCATTGACGGTATTTACGATACTTTGAAGCAAACTGCAAAAATCTCTCAAAGTGCCGGTGGTATTGGTTTGGCCATTCACAACATCCGTGCAACAGGTAGTTATATTGGTGGCACAAATGGTACGAGCAATGGTATTATTCCTATGCTGCGGGTTTACAATGATACAGCGCGTTATGTTGACCAGGGAGGCGGCAAACGCAAAGGCGCTTTTGCTGTTTATTTAGAACCCTGGCACGCCGATGTATTTGAGTTTTTAGACCTGCGCAAAAATCATGGAAAAGAAGAACTGCGCGCACGCGATTTATTTTATGCCATGTGGGTTCCTGATTTGTTTATGAAGCGCGTTGAAGAAGGCGGCAACTGGAGCTTGTTTTGCCCCAACGAAGCGCCCGGTTTGCATGAATGCCACAGCCAGGAATTTGAAGCATTGTATACAAGATATGAAGCGGAAGGTCGCGCCCGCAAAACCATTAAAGCGCAGGAACTTTGGTTTGCTATTGTTGAAGCGCAGATTGAAACCGGAACGCCGTACCTGTTGTATAAAGATGCAGCCAATGCAAAAAGCAATCAACAAAACCTGGGTACCATTAAGAGTTCTAATCTCTGCACTGAAATTATTGAATACACAAGCCCTGATGAAGTAGCAGTTTGCAATCTCGCATCTATTGCTTTACCTCGTTTTGTAACCGAAGGAAAATTTGATTTTGAAAAGCTATACGAAGTTACCTACGAAGCCACGAAGAATATGAACAAGGTGATAGATAACAACTACTATCCGATTGAAGAAGCCCGCAACAGCAACATGCGCCATCGCCCGATTGGGATTGGTGTGCAGGGTTTGGCAGATGTGTTCATCCTGCTGCGCCTGCCGTTTGAAAGTGAGTATGCCAAAATGCTGAACAAAAACATTTTTGAAACCATCTATTTTGCTGCCATGACAGCCAGTAAAGATTTGGCGAAATTAGAAGGCGCTTATTCAACGTTTACAGGTTCGCCACTTTCAAAAGGATTGTTCCAGTTCGACTTATGGAATGTTGAGCAAACCGACCGCCACGATTGGGATACATTGCGCAAAGAAGTGATGGAATTTGGTGTAAGGAACTCATTGTTGGTGGCGCCAATGCCAACGGCAAGCACTTCACAAATATTAGGGAACAATGAATGTTTCGAGCCTTATACGTCTAACATTTATACACGCCGTGTATTGAGTGGAGAGTTTATTATTGTAAACAAACATTTACTGAAAGACTTAATCAATCTTGGTTTGTGGAACAATACAATGAAAAATAAAATTATTGCTGCCAACGGTTCTGTTCAAAAAATTGATGAGATACCAGCCGATATTAAAGAGCTATATAAAACCGTTTGGGAAATTAAACAGCGTAATTTGATAGATATGGCTGCCGACCGTGGCGCTTACATTTGCCAGAGCCAGTCGTTAAATTTGTTTGTTGAAAGTCCAACCGCCAACAAGCTTACATCAATGCACTTTTATGCATGGAAGAAAGGTTTGAAAACAGGCATGTATTATCTGCGCACACAAGCAGCTACACAAGCCGTTCAATTTACCATTGAGAAAGATAAAGCTGCCACAACAGCATCTTCATCTTCATCCACCGAAGCTTCAACAGGAGCAGCAGAAGGTGAAATAACCGGTGCTGTTTGCACCATGCAGGAAGGTTGCATCGCCTGCAGCGCTTAATAAACCGCTTACTTACTAAGCATTTCCATAGCCAAAGGCTGCTTCCGAAAGGAGGCAGCCTTTTTTGTTCATTTCCTATAACAACAGTATTTGTATCTTTACAAAAGCCAAGTAATTAAGACTCTTTTGCATAACAGGCTCATAAATAACTATATTATGCTTACTACCATAAAAGGAATATATAATAACGGCAACATTACGCTTACAGAAGAACCGCCCGTAAAAATTACAACGCAAGTGATCGTTACATTTTTAACGGAAGATCAAAATGCGTTTATTAAAATAAGAACACCGGGTGGCTTGCAAGGGAAACTAACATTACCACAGGATTTTAATCAGCCATTAGAAGATTTGAAAGGCTATATGTAATGGCAAGCTATTTATTAGATACCCAATATCTGATTTGGTTTCAGGATAACAATACTAATATTTCTTCATCAAAAACTGAACACAATTGTTGATGCTAATAATACAATTTGTTTTAGTCAGATTAGTTTGTTTGAAATTGTTATTAAGCAACAGATTGGAAAAATGCCCTATTTTAAGGCAAGTATAAAAGATGTATATGAAGAAGCAATAAATCAGCACTTTACCTTCTTGCCAATTCAAAATAATCGTATTATAAACTATAGAAGTATTCCTTTATTTCCCACTCATCGCGACCCTTTCGACAGGTTGCTGATAGCAACAGCTTTCACAGAAAATTTAATTGTAATTACATCAGATACGAACTTCAATTTGTATAATAAGCTGATTAAGATTTTATAATAAAACAAAAGCCAAATCAATGCGCAAAATGCGCTGCATAATCGCCTTTGATTCGTTCTATCGGCGGATTGAAGTAGCCAAATTTTACCTGCGGAAACTCTTCCCTAATCAACTCCATCATTTGTTTAATACCAAGCATTTCGCCGGTTTGATGTACGCCAATCAAACCCAAATACCAATCGGGGTCAATATTAAAATTGCGCCATTGAATCATAGATAAATCCGTCACCATAATCAATTCGCGCAGCGCTTCATATTCTTCCACACTGTCCGTCATGCCGGGAAAAACAAAGTAATTAATGCTTGCCCAACCACCATAGCTTCTTACGATTTTAAGGCTTTCAACAATGTCTTCAAACTCATAATTATTGGGTCGGTAATACGGCGTATAAATTTGTTTTCGTGCAGAATTGGTGCTTACGCGAATGCTGTTCAAACCTGCGTCGCACAAGGCTTTCACCGCATCGGGCTTTGAGCCGTTGGTGTTGATATTGATGTTTCCTTTTGAAGTATGCTTCCTGATTTCTATAATCGCTTCGCGAATGGTTTGCCACATCAGCAACGGCTCGCCTTCGCAACCTTGCCCGAACGAAACAATGGGATAAGGCGCATGAAGCAAATGCGGCACCGTAAACTCAACAATTTCTTCAGCCGTGGGCTTAAACTGCAACCTGTCTTGTGTGGAAACAATGCTTTCTTCTTCCGGCTGAAACGAAATGCAGCCAATACAATTGGCATTGCAGGCGGGCGATGATGGCACCGGGCATTCCCATCGCGCCAGCGCAAAATTTCTTGCCGCGGGGCAATGGTAAGTGTTGCAGCAATTGTTCATTAAATGATTCACCAAACGGTTGTGTGGATAAGCCTCTAACAAATGCTGAACACCGCTCTGGATGCGGGTTTCATCATACCCTTCACTTTCCTGCCTGATGTCTTGCTCGATGCGTACTGCAGGCACATAAAATTCATTATTAAACCAGCCAACGGCAGTATAACAAAACAAGGGAAGCGTAGATGCGTTAGACTCACTTTCAAAAGCGGCTAAAAACAAACCTGTATGTGCAGGCGGTATAAAAGCAGCCACTGCCCAGCCTTTGCTGCACAGTCGCAACTCGTTTGTTTTTACATCAATTCCAATGGCCTTTCTGCCGGGCAGTTCGTACAAATTACCACCTTCGGGCAAGCGTATCCAATCTTCTTTTGGTACAGCCATTGCATCCCAGCCCGCACGACCAACAGCATACAAAGACGCATCTTCAAAGATGTTGCCTTTACCGTCAGAATATAAAAGATAAGGAGATTGTGATAATGACATAATAGAAATAAAAAATTCAAACGCTAACAGGGTTTAAAACCCTATCAGCGTTGCGCTGCCGCCAGTTTTGTCCCGCAATATTGATTGAACTCCCGTTCCAAAGCCGGACTTATTTCTGATTCAATTTCATGTTGAAACAGTTTGTTGTTTTTACAATCTACTGTAAGAATTCCTTCCTTCAACAGCAGGTTATTGATGTCTTTCCATTCATACTCTTTTCGCGGAAGCGTATTAAAGGTAATGCCACCATCATCTACACCAATTTCCTGTGGGAATTTTACTTGCCGCTCTAATAAAAAAGCAAGTAAAAACAAACCTGCCATCCAATAATTGCTCACCGGTTGTGCAAACCATCCGATGGCTGCTGCAAACAAAGCCAGCCGATAAAAAGCAACTTTATTTTTTTTTCGTAAAGAGAAGAAGCTATATACACTCCATAACATAATAAAAGCCGTAAGCGCCATATACATTATTGCTGCGTTGCGATATACCTTGGAAGCCCATTGCTGCACCGCAACATAAACAAAAAATACAACTGCCAACAACAGCATTAAAAAGGTAACAGCATCTATCTTTTTATAATCAGGCTCTTTAATGGTAATCACATAATTGTACTGGCTCATCTTCGCTTTTTCAATTGCTGCAATTGCTTTTAATCAGCAGGTTGCAAAGCCGCCACAATAATATCGCGCCAACGTTGGTATCCAAGCAATCTTCGCCAACGCCCACTTCTACCAAATCAAAACCAATAAATTGTTTGCCTTGCTGAATCATTCGTTTCACGATGTATAGAATTTGCTCCATGTCGTAGCCGCCGGGAACAGGCGTTCCCGTGTGCGGGCACAGCTTTGGATCCAAGCCATCTATATCAAAACTTAAATACACTTTTTGGGGCAAATGCTGAACCACTTCATCGGCAATGGAACGCCAGTTTTCACCTTCAAATATGCGTTCTTTTACTTTTTGATCAAGATAAGTGATAATGCGGTAATTGCTGTTGCACACATATTGCCATTCTTCTTCGGCATAGTTGCGAATGCCAAACTGAACAAGCCTTTCAATAGAAGGAATTTCATTCATTACATTGTACATGATGGAAGCATGAGAGTACGTGAATGCTTCGTACGATTTTCGCAAATCGCAATGCGCATCAATTTGCAAAATGCCAAAGCTGCCATGCTTTTCAGCAAGGGCTTTTATCAACCCCAAGCTCACACTATGGTCGCCGCCAAGCAAAGCCACTAACTTATCTTTTTTTAATAATTCGCTGGTTTGCTCGTACACCCAATTGTTTATAAACAAGGAGCCTTCATTAATATCTTTCAGGCTCTTGCACATAAACTTGTTTTGCTTCAGGTCATTACCTTTGGTAATATAGTCAATATATAACTCGGCTTCTTTGCGCAGGTAATCGCTTTTCATTAATAACTTGCGGTTCACTTCACGCATAAAAAAGCCTTGTTTCCAGCCATCGCATACGTCCATATCAAACACATCCACCTGCAGGGAAGAACGGAAAATTTGCTCTGCCGTACGCGATGTTCCTGCGCTTGCACTTACCGTTACTTCCCAGGGAACGGGCAGTATCACCACCTTCGATTCTTCTTCGGTAAAAGGCAACCCGAATATATTGTTGTTAGGATTACTCGCCACATTCGGGTCGTAATTCTTTACATCTATCATGCTTACTTTATTTTTAAAACGGTGCAAGATACATAACAGTTAACGGAAAAAGGTGAAAGTAAAACCATGTTTACAGTGAGTGAAAGATGATTAACATGTTGTTGATGATAAAATGAAAAAATAAAAATAAAACCGCAATTCGTGTTGCGTAAAAAGGTTTGTTTTTACTCGTTTTTTCTTTTTGCTTCCCCTTTGTTTATCCTGTTAAACAGCCACCTAACACAAATACTTGTTAATTAGATTATCCGTTTCAGGCATGGTTTTATTTTAATTTAATTTTGAGATAGATGTTACAAAAATTCACACAATTTATGATGAGTAAAAAAGTGCTGCCTGTATTGTTGATACTGTTGGTAGGAGGCTTGCTTTGGGCATTTACCAGCAGCGGAAAAAATGGTGATGATACAAAAGCGCGTCAGGAACGGTTGCTGACGCTGGTGGGTTCTATCCTTGAAAGAAACCACTACGACCCTAAAAAAATTGATGACAATTTTTCAAAAATCATCTTTAAAAATTTTTTGAACGATTTGGATCCTGACAAGAATTTATTTCTGCAAAGCGATATCAATTCTTTAAAGAAATACGAAACGGAAATTGACGATGAAATTCATGGCGCCGATTTACAATTTTATCCGGCAGCCATTACTATCTATAAACAGCGTTTGGCTGAAACACCAGCCTTTTATAAAGATATTTTATCAAAGCCATTCAACTTCACAGCCGATGAAAAAGTACAGCTTGATCCTGATAAATTATCTTATCCGGCTAACGATGCCGCGCGCAAAGAGCAGTGGCGCAAACGGCTGAAATTCCTTACGCTGGAACGTTATGTTGATATGCAGAACCAGCGCACACAAGCCGGTGCAAAAGACAGCGTTCGCACGAAAAGCGATGCGCAGATAGAAGCAGAAGCGCGCGGTAAAGTGTTGCAGATAATGAACCGCATTTACGACAGGCAGGAAAAAACATTTAATGATGAAGATCAATTCAGCATGTTCATCAACACCATTACCGATGAGATGGACCCGCACACCAGCTATCTTGCTCCTGTTGCCAAACGTAGCTTTGATGAAGACATGAGCGGCAGGTTTTATGGCATTGGCGCACAGTTGAAGGAAGAAGACGGGCAAATAAAAATTGCCAGTGTGATACCGGGAAGCCCTGCATGGAAAACACAGAAAGTGCAGGAAAATGATGTAATTGTAAAGGTTGGTCAGGGTGATGCCGAACCTGTTGATGTTACGGGTTATGCCATTACCGATGCCGTAAAACTAATACGCGGCAACAAGAACACAGAAGTAAGAGTAACCTTTAAAAAAGCCGATGGTACATTGCAGGTGGTGCCCATCATCCGCGATGAAATTGTGCTGGATGAAACTTTTGCCAGAAGCTTAGTGATTAATAAAGATGGTAAGAAGATTGGCTTTATTTACCTGCCTGAATTTTATCTGGATGTGAACCGCGAAAATGGCGCGCGTTGCTCGCAGGATGTGGCACAGGAAGTAATAAAACTAAAAGCTGAAAATGTAGATGGTATTGTGATTGACCTTCGCGGTAATCCTGGTGGCAGTTTGCCGGAAGTGGTGAAGATGGCAGGCTTGTTTATACCATCGGGGCCTATCGTTCAGGCAAAAGATAAAAACGATGCACCTATCATTTGGAAAGATACCGATCCTTCTGTTTTGTACAGCGGACCTTTAGCGGTAATGGTGAACGAAGGCAGCGCCTCTGCTTCCGAAATATTTGCCGCCGCCATGCAGGATTATCATCGTGCTATAATTATTGGCAGCACTTCAACGTATGGCAAAGGCACGGTGCAAAAGCCGGTTCCGTTGGGTACGCCTAACTTTTTAACCGGTACCGGTGATCTTGGTGCGCTCGTTCTTACGTTTGAAAAATTTTATCGTGTAGATGGAGGCTCAACGCAATTAAAAGGCGTAACGCCAGATGTGATTTTGCCTGACCAATATGAGTATTTAAAAATGAGGGAAAAAGATAACGCATCAGCTTTACCCTGGGATCAGATTCAGAAAACAGATTATCAAACCTGGCCAAGCGGCGTTAACTTTAAGCAGGTTGAAGACAACGCCAGACAAAGGGTTGCCAAAGACAGTGCGTTTGCTATTATTCATAAAAACACAAATTGGCTGAATGTCAATATAGATAAGGAATACAACCTGAACATTACAAAATATAAAGCTGAACAGGATGCTTTAAAAAACATCATTCATCAGAACGATACCTTAACAAAATTGAAAAGACCGATTGATATAAAACCATTGGCTGTTGACTACGATAAATATTACAACAACCCTGATAAAGCCAGGATGGAACGTAATAAAAACTGGCTTTCTATTGTTCAAAAAGATTTGTATCTGGAAGAAACGGTTAACATTATGAAAGACATGATTGGCAACAACGGAAGCAATGTGGCAATGGAAAATAAATAATTGTTGATTTGAAATTGCAGTAAAAACAAACCAGCCGGCTCAAATGAACCGGCTGGTTTGTTTTATATAATTTTTACTGTCTCACTTCACAAACAATTTCTCCAAATCAGGCTCTGCAAACATTACAAAAGTTGGATTGCCGCCAGGCGATAAGTTAGGCACATTGCACGCAAACAATTGCTCGGTTATCATTTCCATTTCTTCACTTGTTAATGCCTTGCCTGTTTTGATAGCTTGTTGCCTTGCCAAACATCGCATTACTTTTTCGCGGCGGCTTACTTTCATGTCGCTGCTAAAATGTTTAAACTGTTCAAGCAACAGTTCAATCACCTGTTTTTCGTTGCCCTGCATCATATCGGCAGGAACGCCCTGGATAATAAAACCATCCTGACCAAACGGCTCAATTTCATAACCCACCCATTGCAACTCAGGTAATAAATCTTCTAATAAAATAGCATCGGGAGTGGACAATTGCAACGCCGATGGAAACAAATTTTTTTGCGTAGCTGCAGGTTTACCTTGTATTGCTTTGTTGTATTGTTCATACAAAATTCGTTCGTGTGCAAGTTGCTGATGAATAAGAAGCAAACCACCGCTTTCTCCGGATGCAATAATGTAAGTATTATGCAATTGAGCCAATACTTTTATTGTATGCGAAAAAGCTGAAACGCTTGGTAGTAAAGGCGTGTAGCCCATATCTGGCGACTGATGGCTGATTTCTTCTTCAGGTGTTGAATAAAAATTGTTCCAGTGTTTTAAATTGTTTTTTTCATTGGCTTCAATAAAATGCGATTGATGTTTTTGTGTGAATGTGGCAAATAAATTTGATGAAGAAGCGGTTTGTTTTTCCTTTTCGCCAAAGGGTTTGCTTACAGCTTCCAGTTGTTGAATACCGGCATCCAAACTAAAATCTAAAGACGGTGAAATACTGAACTGCGCAAGTGCATGTTTAATGGCTGACTGTACAAAAACATACACAATTCTTTCATCTTCAAATTTAATTTCCTGCTTGGTGGGATGTACGTTGATGTCAATTTGCGCAGCATCTAATTCAATAAATAAAACATACAACGGATAGCTGTCTTTTGGCAGTAAATCTTCCAGTGCGCTGTTCACAGCATGGTTTAAATATGCGCTTTTAATAAAGCGGTTGTTCACAAAAAAATACTGATCGCCGCGTGTTTTTTTTGCCGCATCGGGCTTGCCGATAAAACCATAAAGGTTCATGTAATCGGTTGCTTCGCCAACATTAACAAGCTGGGTTGTGTATTGACTGCCGAGTATTTGCAGAATGCGCTGTTTATGACTTCCGACTTCTAAATAAAATATTTGCTGACCATTGCTTTGCAACGAAAAAAAGATGTGCGGGAATGCCATTGCCACCCGAATAAATTCATCTGCAATATGGCGTAATTCGGAGGAATTGCTTTTTAAAAAATTGCGCCTTGCCGGTACATTAAAAAACAAATTTTTCATGCAGATATTAGTGCCAACCGGGCAGGCGCAAGGCTGTTGTTTAGTAACAATGCTGTTCTCAATATCTATGGCAGTTCCCAGTTCATCTTCTGCACGGCGTGTGCGCAGTTCAACTTGCGCAACCGCAGCAATAGAAGCCAATGCCTCACCGCGAAAACCCATTGTGGCAATATGAAACAAGTCTTCTATCTTCCGTATTTTGCTGGTTGCATGACGCTCAAAGCTAAGCCTGGCATCGGTTTCACTCATGCCTTTGCCATTGTCTATTACCTGAATTAAACTTTTACCAGCTTCATTTACGATGAGTTGAATATGTGAGGCACCGGCATCTACCGCATTTTCCAGCAATTCTTTTACGGCGCTTGCCGGTCGTTGAATGACTTCGCCTGCAGCTATCTGATTAGCAATGTTATCGGGCAGAAGTTGAATGATATCAGCCACTTAAAATAATTTAATTGATGAAAGTGTAAAACTAATTTTTATTTAAGCCAAAGATGCAGTGAATGAAATATTTTTGGTTATCCAAGCAATCCAACGGGCGAACATGAGGCTTACCCGTTTCGGAATCCAATATCAAAATTTATTTACGGCAATGCAGTATTCACTGTGTTGCTTTTTTTGTTTTGCAGAATGAATGAAAAAGTAAAGATGAATGTTAGCTAAACTATCTTACTCCATAATTTGGTTACGAATATTTATTGTAGTAAAAACAAAAGGGGTTTTATATAGATGTTCTTTGTGCTTTCTTATCTATGTTCCTATGATTGTACTGTGTTTCGGAAATGTCATCATACATTCTGGAACACTACCAACAAAAAGACCTGCTACTAATAAGCAGGTCTTTTGTTTTTACTGCAATTTATTTCGTTCTACCGGATCGCCTTTAAATAAGCGCCATAACCACTTTTTGCATACAGCTCTGCCTGCTGCATTAATTGATCATGTTTGATGAAGCCCATGTGGTAAGCAATCTCTTCAATGCAGCCAATTTTGGTGCCTTGCCTTTTTTCAATTACCCGAACATATTCGCCCGCATCGCTTAACGAATCGAATGTGCCGGTATCCAGCCACGCAAAGCCGCGGTTCATCACGCCAACATGCAGTTTGCTTCTTTCTAAATACACTTTGTTTACGTCGGTAATTTCGTATTCACCGCGTGGAGAAGGCGCAATGTTTTTAGCAATATTCACCACTTCATTATCGTAAAAATACAAGCCCGGCACTGCATAGCGGCTCTTGGGTTTGGCAGGTTTTTCTTCAATGGAAAGAGCTTTAAAATTTTCATCAAAATGTACCACGCCATAGCGTTCCGGGTCGCTTACTTCATAAGCAAAAATAGCAGCGCCATCCACATTGTTAAACGATTGTAAGAGCTTGCTAAAACCGGGTCCGTAAAAAATATTATCACCCAATACTAAGGCTACCTTACTATTTCCGATAAATTGTTCGCCAATTACAAATGCCTGCGCCAGGCCATTTGGCTTTTCCTGCACAGCATAAGAGAATGAACAGCCAATGGCAGAGCCATCGCCCAGCAAACGTTGAAATTGCGAGGAGTCTTCGGGCGTTGTTATGATAAGCACTTCTTTAATGCCGGCAAGCATTAATACAGATAAAGGATAATAAATCATTGGCTTATCGTACACCGGCATTATTTGTTTGCTAATGCCTTTTGTAATGGGATAAAGCCGTGTACCCGAACCGCCTGCCAATATGATTCCTTTCATGTTGAAATGTGTTTATAAAATGTCTTTGAGCAATGGATTCGCTAAATCTTTTTCCGATAAAATGAGTTCGCTATGCGGCAGTTGCCAATCAATGCTCAGGTGAGGATCGTTATATGCCACTCCGCCTTCAGCTGCTCTGTTGTAAAAATTGTCGCATTTATAAAAGAAAGTCGCCCTTTCGCTCAACACTACAAAACCATGCGCAAAGCCTCGGGGAATAAAGAATTGCGTATACGATGCTTCGGTTAATTCAATTGCAAAATGTTGCCCGTAAGTGGGCGAATGTTTTCGCAAATCAACCGCAACATCCAGCACCGAACCTTGTAAAACGCGAACTAATTTTGCTTGCGCTGCATCGCCTGTTTGAAAATGCAAACCGCGCAATACACCTTTGGTGGAAGAGGATTGATTGTCCTGCACAAAATGAATATCCAAACCGGTTAGATCTTTAAATTTTTGCTGATTAAAACTTTCAAAAAAATAGCCTCTGTTGTCATTAAAAATGGTATCATGAACGATGTAGCAATCTTTAAGTGGTGTTTGTTCTACTTTCATGGAATGAATTTTAGCTGCAAGCCGTAAGCTTTGAGCTACGAGTTATGAGCATTGAATATTGATCGTGTTGGTCCTTGTCTTCTTGTGGCTTACAGCTTGTAGCTTAAAGCTCACGGCTCGTTGCTCACAGCTATCTGTTACTGTATTGTTCTTCGTAATAATGCTGGTAATTGCCGGAGGTTACATGCTTTAACCACTCTTCATTTTGCAAGTACCAGTCAATGGTTTGGCTTAAACCTTCTTCAAACGTAACGCTCGGTTTCCAGCCCAGTTCTTTATTAATTTTTGTAGCATCAATGGCATAACGCAAATCGTGTCCGGGTCTGTCTTTTACATAAGTTATTAATTGTTCGCTTTCACCTTTTTGTCTGTCTAATTTTTCATCCATCAAACTGCACATGAGCTTTACCAAATCAATATTTTTCCATTCGTTAAAGCCGCCAATGTTGTAGGTTTCGTGGTTCTTTCCTTTATGAAAAACAAGATCAATAGCACGTGCATGATCTTTTACATACAGCCAGTCACGTGTATTTTCGCCTTTGCCATAAACAGGCAGAGGTTTGTTATTGATGATGTTGTTGATGAACAATGGGATTAACTTTTCGGGAAAATGATTGGGTCCATAATTATTGCTGCAATTGGTAACTACAACAGGCAAGCCGTACGTTTCGCTGTAGGCACGCACAAAATGATCAGACGATGCTTTGCTGGCAGAATACGGCGAGTTGGGTGAGTAGGGCGTGGTTTCGGTAAACATGCCTTCATCGCCAAGCGTGCCGTACACTTCATCGGTAGAAATATGATAAAAACGATGTTCATCATAATTTTGCTTCCAGGCTTCTTTCGCCGTGTGTAAAACATTTACAGTGCCAACGATATTGGTATAAATAAAATCGAGCGGCGCCACAATAGAACGATCCACGTGGCTTTCCGCTGCAAGATGAATAACATCGGTTACATCATATTTTTCAAAAACATTTTTAATTGCTTCAGCATCTAAAATATTTACTTTTTCAAAGTAATAATTCGGTTTATCCTCAATGTCTTTCAGATTTTCCAAATTGCCTGCATAGGTAAGTGCATCGAGGTTAATGATGGTGTAATCGGGATATTTATTCACAAATAAACGCACCACATGCGAACCGATAAAGCCCGCACCTCCTGTAATAATAATTTTTTTTAGCATAATGAGTATCTCTTTTTTTAAATGAGAGATGAATAAAATATGGAGTAAAAATAAACCATTTGTTTGCCCGATTTTAATCTTCCGATTAATATTCAATTAAAGTAATATCAATAAAAGAAAACGGCTATAAGCCAAGCCCCATCAGCGAAACAGATGGCAAGAGGTGAACCGTTTGCAAACCGGCTTTTTGCGCACCTTCCACATTCGATAAAGTATCGTCAATAAACAAGGTTTCGTGCGCATGCAAACGCTGTTCGTTCAGCACATGCTGATAAGCTTCCACATAGGGTTTGCGCAAACCCATTTGGTGCGAATAATAAGCTTTGATGAAGTGATCATCAAAATTGTTTTTGCCGGTTTGTTGTTTATAAATTTCGATAATTTTTTTGTGATGAATGCTATTGGTGTTTGATAGCAAAAACACTTTGTATTTGTGTTTTATATTACCCAGCCATTGAAGGCGGTCTAAATAAAAACTACCTATCAGTGCATTCCAGGCATCTTCAATTTGTTTATTGGCTAATGCGATATTGATATGATTGCGGAAGGTATTGTAAAACTCTTCTGCATCGAGTTTTCCTGTTTCTAACAATTCAAATAAATCTGAAGCATGATGCTGTGTGTACAGGTCATTAAAGTTCTGTACTTTCAGGTCGAGAAAGGCTTTTAGTGTTTTATTATAATCAATATGAATAAATACACCGCCTAAATCGAAGATGATATTTTTTATGTTTTGCATAACGGCAAAAATAGCGGCTTGTCTCTTGTTTTCTACTTGGTAGATTGTTGGATTTTTCTATTTTTGCGCTCCCGAATTCCGAAAGGATTCAGGGCCTATAGCTCAGCTGGTTAGAGCACCTGACTCATAATCAGGGGGTCCCTGGTTCAAGCCCAGGTGGGCCCACTTAAGGGGTGTTAGACCACTCCAAATTCTTCTAAAAGCCGTCGTAATCGTTTGATTTAGACGGCTTTTTATATTTCCACATTTCAAACGACATCAAAGGAATTCAAATAAATCGGTAACCTATTCGGTAACCTATCCTCTTTTTTAGCTTAGAGGTTACCGAATTTGCCTCAAAGCCTTGTCAGGACTGCATTACAGCAAATTCATTTTTCGAAAAAACTTAGCAAAAACAGGAATTATTCACCTCAAAATTGAAAAAAGTATGCACCTGAATCAAAAGCTTTCTCTCCTCTTTTGGCTGTGGAATGCGAAAAAGGACAGTGAAGGCAGGAGTCCCATTTATGTAAGGATCACCATTGACGGGCAAAGAGCCCAGTTTTCCCTCGGTCTGAAAATCCATCCCGACCATTTCAATGCAGCCGCCGGAAAAGCAAAAGGAAATGCGCCGGAAGCTGCCCGAATCAACAGCGAGATTCATATTGTCAAAGGACGGTTACAGCAGTATTTTAATGTGCTGAGCACTCAAAGCAAATTTGTATCGCCCGATACATTGAAGAATGTTTATCTTGGTAAACATACGCCCAGTAAAACGCTTCTTCAGTTAATTGCTTACCACAATGAGAACTTCGAAGAAAAAGTGGGTGTGGGTCACCGTTCCATCGCTACTTTAAAAAAATACAATGCCACCCGGGAAAAAGCACGGGCATTTATCAGACATGAATTCGGCACCACTGATGTTGCACTTGCCCAGATTAAGCCATCCTTTGCCGAAGACTTTTATCACTACCTTTCTGTCTATGAGCACCTGGAGAACAACACCATTATAAAGCACATCAAGAACATTAAAAAGATGCTGATGGTAGCAGTTAGCAAGGAGTGGATGCCGGGCAATCCCATTGCGGGCTACCGGTGTACGTATAAAGCATCAGAGCGTGAGCGCCTTACCGAAGAGGAACTCCAAAAACTCATCCATGCAAAGTTTAAGCGGACAGCCCTCGAAGAAGCGAATGACTGCTATCTCGCCATGTGCTTTACAGGCTATGCTTACAAGGATGCGTTCTTACTGTCACCTGAAAATATACAGGTCATGGAAGATGGGGAGAAGTGGTTCGTGAAAAACCGCGAAAAAACCGCTTGTAAGGAAAACGTTCCTATCCTTCCCATTGTTGAAAAAATTATAGAGAAGTACAAAGAACATCCTTTCTGTGTGGCTTATCATAAAGTGTTCCCCATCCACAGCAATCAGAAATTCAATAACGCTTTGAAAGAAATCGCAAAAGCATGTGGTATCAAAAAGACACTTACAACGCATACAGCGCGCCATACATTTGCTACGACAGTAACGCTGAGCAATGGGATGCCCATAGAGACGGTCAGTGCTCTGTTGGGACATAGTTCGATTCGAACAACACAGATTTATGCAAAGGTGGTAGCCAAAAAAGTAAGTGAGGATATGAATTCACTCAAGCAGAAATGGAATGACAAACTCTCTGATTAGTGTGATGTACTAAGTTGTAACATCCGTTTACTGTATGTAGTTTGTCGCACTTTATTTCATTTTCTTTCTTTGTTCATTGCAATCAAATGTGGATGATACACGATCAATGATCCTATATTCCGTCAATTACGAATCAGTATAAGATGTGAGATGTAATGATTCCGTTGTTTTCTTTTCTACGAATTTTGTGGTCAACCTGGATAGATGTTGCCAAAATTCATACCCGACCGGGTATACTTAGTAAAGGTTACTATAATTTTATACCCAAACGGGTATAAAATTAAATAATCTCCTTAACTTTATACCTCATCGGGTACAAGTTTATGGATACGCTATCACAATTTGTAAAGCAAAAACGTAGTCTGTTTCGCCTCACACAACCAGCTTTGGCAGCAAAAGCAGGTGTGGGATTACGCTTCGTACGGGAATTGGAAAATGGCAAGGAAACACTACAGTTAGCCAAAGTAAATCAGGTCTTGCAGCTTTTTGGCTACGAATTGGGACCTGTCCCTTTTAACAGGCAAAATTTTTTAGATGAGAAGAGCTGATGTGTACATGTACCAAAGGGTGGCAGGCCAACTTTGGCAGGACGAAGAAGGATATCATTTTCAATACTTGTCAGGGTATTTACAAAGTGAAGCGGAGCCGGTAAGTCTTACGTTACCTCTCATCAAAGAGGTATATCACAGCCCTACGCTGTTTTCCTTCTTCGATGGCCTGATACCTGAAGGCTGGCTTTTGGATATAGCAGAAGATACCTGGAAGATAAATCCCCGTGATCGTATGGGATTGCTGCTTGCCTGCTGCAAAGACTGTATTGGTGCCGTCAGTATTCAATCACGTAAAGAAGAAGAGGTATAACATGCCTTGCCTGTACTGTTATAAGGATTTGGAAGACGAACATAAGGACTTTCATCCCACCTGTAGCCGTAAGATTTGGGGAAGCAAAGAACCACCGCTGCTTCATGTCTCGGAAAGCAGTATGAAAGAACTGGCATTACAGGTCGTCCGAAGTCAGATTGCCGTTACGGGTGTTCAGCCAAAATTGTCATTAGACATTGAGGGGGGAAAAAACGAATCTCTTCGGTTTACCATCGTAGGCTTGTGGGGCAAATACATTTTGAAGCCGCCGGTAGCCCGCTATCCATACCTGCCAGAGGTAGAAGACCTGACGATTCACCTGGCTTCAATAGCCCGCATCCCTGTAGTGCCACATAGTCTGATCAGGCTGGAGTCCGGAAACCTGGCTTACATCACCAGACGTATAGATAGAATCAATGGAAAAAAGCTACCTATGGAAGATATGTGCCAACTCACCGGTAAGTTAACAGAGGATAAATACCGCGGTTCCTACGAACAGGTAGCAAAAGCGGTTCTGGCATTTTCTGTTAATCCGGTGCTCGACGTGGTAAACTTCTTTGAACAGGTTATATTCTCCTTCCTTACCGGCAATGCTGATATGCACCTGAAAAACTTTTCACTCGTCAGTGAGCCGGGTATCGGCTATACACTGGCGCCGGCATACGATATGGTAGCTACAGCTTTGGTTAATCCTGCCGACAAAGAAGAACTGGCATTGACGCTAAATGGTAAAAAACGGAAGCTAAAATGGGAAGACTTTTTATTTGCTTTTGCTACTCTTAAATTGCCGCCTGCTACTCAGAGAAACTTGTTTACCTCTTTTTCAAGCAAGATAAAACCTTGCCTTTCCTTTATAGAAAATAGTTTTCTAACACCTGAACTAAAAGAAGGATATAAAGATTTGATACAAGCAAAGGCTAAACAACTGGGAATGCTATAACAAGTTATACTACTCAACTGATCACCCTGTAAAAGATCGTCTTTTAATTTTTGAAGCCAATACCTTACCTATATGGGTATAGCCTATTAAATACTAAGAGGATGTCATAATTTGTATAGGTGTATTACCGCCAGCGAAACTTCTCCCGTTTGTCCCCTCAGTTCCGCATTCCACTTAGCAGATATCATTGGATAATGAATTTACCTTCTGAAATGTCGTACAAAGGAATCAGACGGCCTTCCCATAAAATTTACATTCTTTCATTATCAGGAACCATCCTTTTGCAAATAGCAACAAACGCAGTGGTGCTCTTCTTTTCATCCCGTTGAGCCCGAATGATACACTCTCTTACTCATGTAGCGTACTAAGTTTTAACATTCCCTTACTTTACCCGGTTTTTCGCACTTTGTTTCCCTTTCTTTCCTTTTATTCCCTACAAGATAACAAGAACAATCCTGCCTAATTTTTAGGCAGGTTCCTTTCAAATAAGTGTTGTTACTTCATGTTGAATATCATCATTTGAGAGTAAGATTTACAGTCTTGCTGAGAGCTGTAGCAATTAGCAAATGAAAAGGATAGAAACAACATTTTGTGAAGAAGGAAACCTGTGATGTATGGAAAGAAGAATCAACGACCGGAAAGGAAAAGAAAGTCATTATGACGGAGGGGAATATCCGAAAAAGATATTTGCTCACCAGCTCATTACCTTAGAAGATTTGGAACAGTTTAAAGAAGAGTTATTTAAAGAACTACAAACGCTGATCAAGCCCACCCTTCCACAGCCCAGGAAGTGGATGAAATCTCATGAAGTGCAGCGGTACTTAAAGATATCACCCGGTACGTTGCAGAACCTCAAAACCACCGGTGTCATTCCGTATACCAGGATCGGCGGTGTGCACTTCTATGACATTGAAGACATTCAAAAGATTTTACAAAAAGGAAAGATCAATGACAGGCTTCCATAAGCCGTTCGTCCCATGCTCTTTTCCCTCCTATGAAGCAATGCCGAGAGTGGTCCATTCACTCTCGAGTATTGCCTTCTACGCCCCTGTCAAACATCATTTCAGCATCCCATCAGCAATGTATGCAACTGCACTATGTATCTCTCCAACAGATCAAAGAAATGGACATGGTTGACTACCTAAAAAGCTTAGGTCACCAACTACAAAGGACCAATGGAAACGACTATTGGTATCTCTCACCGTTACGTGAAGAACGCACGCCGTCTTTTAAAGTAAACAGGCAGCTCAACTGCTGGTATGACCACAGTATAGGAACGGGTGGCAATCTCGTCGACTTTCTTCTTTTGTACCACCACTGTACAGCGAAAGAACTGCTGCAAAGAATGAACAACTCTCTTTCTTTTCACCAGCCAAAGCAACCTATTGTATCCTCTGTAAAAGATAGTACGAATACCCTTGCGACAGAGACAAAAATAAAAGGTCAGAATGATCCCGATTCCTCCCCGGAAAGGGAACAAAAAGGAGGCATTACAATCATCGGTGAAAAGCTCCTCACCAACACCTTTTTACTGAGCTATGTAAGGAGCAGATGCATACCCGTTGCGCTTGCCCAAATACATCTCAAAGAAGTGCACTACGAACTTTCCCGCAAGCCTTATTATGCACTTGGTTTTAGGAACGATTCCGGTGGGTATGAACTCCGAAATAAATACTTCAAAGGCAGCACTTCTCCCAAGGATGTAACCACGATTGTACCCGCCAATAGCACAGAAGAAATAAGTGTGTTTGAAGGCTTCTTTTCTTTTCTCTCTTACCTCGCTTTAGGGGAGAAGCATCCTTTTCCCCTGACAAATGTTCTGGTACTCAACAGTCTTTCTTTATTCCATAAAAACATAACAAAGATGGAACACTATTCAAAAGTTCACCTGTACTTAGACAATGATACCGCCGGTAACGAAGTAACGGCAAGAGCCCTGCAGAGGAGTGAAAAGTTTAGGGATGAGCGGATGATTTATGGCGGCTATAAAGACTTCAACGAGTGGCTGGTTCAACAAAAGAGGGTTCAAAAGCAGAGTCATCGGCTGAGGTGGTAGCCACTTTAAGTTTATCAGTAGCCAGCTATGTTTTGGGTGCCCCCAAAACGCTGTCCTTCTCTCATGCTGCTTGTCAGCAGCATTCGGTCAGGGAAGATGGCAGTAAGGGATGGATTGAAAAAAGAACGGAGGAAGAATGATTAATGAGGAGAAGAAAGCAGCGGGAAGGAACAAGGGCGGACGACCCAAAAAAGCGGTCAAAAGAAACTATGTAATCAAAGTGAAGTGCACCATCCTGGAGAGAAAAGCGATTGAACACAGAGCGGGAGAAGTAGGCATGAGACTCTCGGAATATTTGCGTGAGAAAGGTCTTGGGGGAAATATTATCAGTAAGCAAAAGATGTTGCCGAAAGAATTTTTAGAGTACAAAGCGCTGCTTCATCACACCGCAGCCAACCTGAATCAAATCGCCAGAACAAGTAACGGTACAGGAGAGCTAAATCGTGCAGATAAAGAAGCTTTGCTGGCACTGGAACAAGAGTTGAAACAACACATTGTAACCATGCAAAATGATCTTCAAAAATGATAGGAAAAGTGATGACCGGAAAATCGTTTCGGGGCTGCCTTTTGTACTGCCTCAATGACAAGGAACAAGAAGCAAACGAAGAACAAAAAATGCGCAATCGTGCAGAGGTTTTACTCTTTCACAAATGCGGTGGTAACGAAAAGGAATTGATTCAACAATTTAACGAAGTAAGGAGGTTGAATCCCAACCTGGCAAAGCCGGTTTTGCACATCACGCTGAGCCTGGCGGAAGAAGACAAATGGGACAGGCAAAAACTGATGGAAATGAGTGAAGCCTGTGCTAAAGAAATGGGATTCGGGAACAACCAGTGGGTAGCCATTTTGCACCATGACACAAAGCACCGGCACCTGCACATTGTAGCCAACAGAATCGGCTTTGATGGACACACCGTTTCGGACAGCAACAGCTACCGCAGGATTGCAGACTACTGCCGGAAAATCGAGCAGCAGTACGGGCTGAAACAGGTGCTCAGTCCTAAGAAGTTCTTAGGCCAAAAAGAGAGGCAACTACCGAGAGATGACAAAAGAAAACTGAAGTTACAGAACGATGTAAGACAGTGCCTTTTCTTAGCAAAGAACTATGAACATTTTGAACAGCTGATGAAAGAAAAAAAGGTAACCATTGAGCGAGGAAGAGGCATCACTTTTCTGGATGAAAAGAAGATGCGGGTCAAAGGCAGTGAGCTGGGTTATTCCCTACAAACGGTTGAACACATCCTGGCTAAGAAGCAAGGGCTTACCATCAACCAAACACACCAGGTAGATGGAGTGAAGCCAGGAAACGTTGAACAAGGCAAACAACATGGTATAAGTAAAAACGAAACTGTAGTTGTTCAGGATAGAAGTAAGGCGGCAACTGCCATATTGAACCGGTTGATGAAAGCAGAAGCGGCTCCACCAAATCCAATAGCCACAGAACTTTTGAGGGAAAGGAAAAAGAAAAAGAAACGGTTGCATCAATAACAAAATAACACAACGGAGGAAAGGGAAATGAACGCAGGCATGATGGAAGCGGCACTGGCAAGTACATTGGAAGAACTGGAAGCCGTCCGGAAAAAGGAAGAAGAACAAATCGCACTGTTAAAAGGAATCGAGGAGAGATTAGAAAGAATAGAACAGGTGTTAAAAGAAGTCAGGCAAGGGACAGCAAAGCCCATCAGTACAGCACCTTTAGAAACAGTCCTGGCAAAAGGGATGAGCCGGCTGCAACAAACCATCGAGGCGCAGCCCAAAGCAGTCGTTCACGAGCGCCGAATCCTTCTCTTTCCTGAATGGAATGCGAAGGAATATTACAAGACCGTCGTGGCAAGGCTTTCCCTTGCTGTGATAGCGGTCATCCTTACCACCTTCCTGTTTCTGCTTTGCAGGCAGTTTATCAATGATTGGTATATCGTTCACTTAGGAGAAAAAGAACTGCATGAATACAAAATGCCTGGCAACAAAAGCATAAAACAACGCACTAACGCAAAACCATGATACGCTTTATACGGACTCTATACGGCTTATGTACGGAGTATCTACGGAGTATGTACGGAGTAACGGTGAACTGCGCCTTGATGAATCTAAAAATTTTGATATCCGGATTTCACAATATGAGAGGAACCCGTTAGCTTTAGCGTTCTTTATTAAATTCAGCTTTTGCCAAACCAAACTCCGGAACAGCTTGCCAGAGATGAGATAGACAGACAACTCCTTGCCTGTGGCAGGATTGTACAAAATAAGAACGCGGTAAACCTTGCTGCTGGCACCGGTGTAGCCATCCGCAAATACGGAACGGATGTTGGTCCTGCTGATTATATACTGTTTATATATAAGAAACCTGTAGGTGTCATAGAAGCCAAGCGTGAGGAAGAAGGCATACACCTAACGATGCACGAAGATCAGACGGAAGGTTATGCAAAGGCGAAACTGCTGTTAATCGATAATGAGCCTTTAGTTTTTGCTTATGAAAGTACAGGCGAAGTAACTCGGTTTACTGATTATCGTGATCCTAAGCCTCGTTCAAGGCCGGTGTTTACTTTTCATCGGCCCCAAATATTTAAGAACTGGTTGCAGGAAGGTAAGTCGCTAAGAACCCGCTTTCTTGAACTGCCCCTTTTATCACTTAGTGGTCTTAGAGACTGCCAGGTAGAAGCGATCACTAATCTCGAAAAATCATTTAAACAATTTAAGCCAAAAGCATTGGTGCAGATGGCTACTGGCAGCGGTAAAACATTTACTGCAATTACAAGTATTTACCGACTGCTAAAATTTACCAAAGCCAAGCGCATCTTGTTCCTTGTTGACACTAAGAACTTAGGCGAACAGGCAGAGCAGGAGTTTAGAAGGTATGTACCGCAAGACGACAACCGCCTCTTTCCGGAATTATATGGCGTAACAAGATTGACAAGCTCCTTTATTCCCGGTGATAGCCAGGTTTATATCAGTACCATACAACGTTTGTATTCTATACTAAAAAGTATAGAGTTGGATGAAAGAGACGAAGAAGAAAATCCGGCAGAAAAATCATTTACGAAAAAAGAGCCGTTACCTGTCGTGTACAATCAAAGAGTACCAATGGAGTTTTTTGATTTTGTGGTAATAGATGAATGTCACCAGCGCATTTATGATTTATGGAAGCAGGTCGGCATTCATCTATTGTTCACCAATTGAATAGCGAGTAAATAAATAAATCATCTTTATTACAGCAATTCGTCGAAATGATAAACAGCTATCAGGCTAAATATTACGCCTACGAACTTTCTAAAAGACTTACCGGAGATTCACCGGAGAAATTTGGGGCAACATTAATGGACGCAAAAGTCGAGCTTAACCCGCATCAGGTAGAAGCGGCTTTGTTTGCTTTCAAATCACCCTTTTCAAAAGGAGCCATACTGGCGGACGAAGTAGGTCTTGGAAAAACCATAGAAGCGGGTATCCTCTTGAGTCAGAAGTGGGCTGAAGGCTGCAGGCGAATCCTTATCATCTGCCCGTCCTCACTACGAAAGCAGTGGTTGAACGAGCTTGCCGATAAATTTTATTTAAAGGCCGATGTGCTGGATAATTTCTCATTCAATAAAAAAGCCAGGGAGGGCAATAAAAATCCGTTTGACGATAGGACGACGATAAAAATTTGCAGTTACCAATTTGCCCGAAAAAAAGCCGAACAAATACAACTCACCAGCTGGGATCTTGTCGTATTGGATGAAGCGCACTATTTGCGCAATGCCTATAAGTTTGGTAACGTAACTGCCCATACAATTCAGCAAGCAATACGAGAATACAAAAAGGTGCTTTTGACAGCTACTCCTTTACAAAACCGATTAGATGAACTGTTTGGATTGGTTTCTTTTATAGACCCCGCTGTATTTGGCGACATTAAATCGTTCCGGAAAAATTATGTGTTAGAATCGGGCGGTAGAGATATAGAAGGGTTGAAAGAACGACTGAAGGATATCGTTCACCGCACCTTGCGGCGCGATGTGAAAGAATTTATCAATTACCGGGAACGATTACCCATTACGCAACGTTTTACGCCTACTCAAGAAGAACAGGATCTGTATGAAAAAGTGCTGGAGTACTTGCGGCAGGATTCGCCTTACGCTTTTCCGGCATCACAAAAACACCTGATGCAGTCGGTGATATTCAAGCTGCTGGGTTCATCGTCTTTTGCCGTTGGCCGAACGCTGGAAGCATTGATAAAGCGTTTTAAAAATATTTACTCGACAACAGCAAAGTTGTTGATGATGACTTATACGAAATGTTTTTAGAAGAGTATGAAGCCCTGGAGGATGAATTGGACGAAACTGAAGAGGAAAATAGCAGTGAAGAAAGGGAACCGATCACCTTAGATGATAAAATTGCTATTGAAGCAGAATTAAAACAACTGGAAGGTTTTCTGTTGCTGGCTAACAGTATTGAACACAACGAAAAAGGCGAAAAGCTGATTGTAGCCTTAGATAAGGGTTTCGACAAACTCCGGGAATTAGGCGCTGCCGAAAAGGCCCTCATTTTTACGGAAAGCACCCGAACGCAACATTATTTGTTCGACCGGCTTTCGGAGGAAAAATATGCGAGCAGAATCCTGTTGTTTAACGGTAGTAATAATGATGATGTATCCAGGGACGTTTATAAAAAATGGCGGGATGATCCGAAAAATGCTAATAAACTATCCGGCTCCCGTGCTATAGATATCCGTCATGCGCTGGTAGATGCCTTTAAGAGCAACGACTACGATATTATGATCGCCACCGAGGCTGCGGCAGAAGGCATCAATCTTCAGTTTTGCAGTATGATCGTAAACTACGATTTGCCCTGGAACCCGCAACGGGTGGAACAACGCATTGGCCGCTGCCACCGCTACGGGCAGGAGTTCGATGTAGTGGTGGTCAATTTTCTAAATGCTGCCAATGCCGTAGAAGCAAGGGTGTTTGAATTGCTGGATCAAAAATTCAGGTTGTTTGAAGGGGTGTTTGGCAGTAGTGATGAAGTGCTGGGGACCATTGAGAATGGAGTAGACTTTGAGAAGCGCATTATTGAAGTGTACAAACAATGCCGCACCAAAGACCAAATTGAAACCTACTTTAAAAAGTTGAACGAAGAGTTTGAAGAACAGATTGCCCAACGATTAAAAGAGGTGCAGAGCAAGCTGTTTGAGAACTTTGAGGCATCGGTAGTAGATAAGCTGAGAACCACACTATCAGAAACCAAAGTTTTCCTGGAGAAATATGAGAAATGGCTATGGGAGCTAACCCGTTACTACCTGCGGAATAAAGCGCAGTTCATTTTCGACGATTACACCTTCACCCTTAACAGTGGTGAACGATATACGCTAAATAAAAAGCGCGAAGATGCCAAACCTTTTTTATTGAGTAGCCAGGTAGCACAAGAGATGATCAACCTCGGTAAAAAGGAAAATACCCCTTTGGCGCATCTTGAATTTGATTTGGCTTCAACACCAAAAAAATCAACGGATATTGCGCAATTAAAAAGTAAGAGTGGCTGGCTAAAACTAAGTAACCTGGAAGTAGTAAGCGACATCGAGAGCCATAGTGTGTTGCTTTTTAGTGGTATTACTGACGCGGGCGAAGCGTTAACGGATGAGCAATGCCGTTTTATACTACAGCTAAATTCAGTTGTACAAAAAGTTATTAGCCATAAAACAGAAAAGCTAGAACGACAGCACCTGCAAATAAAACAAAGCCGGTTGCAGCACCTGGAGAATACCGATGCTGCATTGATGCAACGCGAATTTAAAAAATTCCATAATTGGGCAGACGACCGGATGGCCGTGCTGGAAGCCGACCTGAAAGACGCAAAAAAAGCCGAGAAGGGAATTGACCGCCAGGCTATGCTTGATGGCCTTAGCGGCAGCGAAGTGCTGGCCTTCCAAGAAACATTGAGCAAGGCTAAAAAGAAAGTAAACCGCCTGAAACGGGAGTTTTTTGAACGGGAAGAGGAGATTGAAAAGGAGCGGGACGAAATGATCAGCAAAGCAAAACAGCAATTGAACAGAAGCATTACAGAAGAAGAGATCTTTACCATCTCCTTCAGCCTGATTTAACCAATTTTAATAAAGCATTACGTGAGCAATTACGACAAACTCAAAGACACACTAACCGAGATTTTCGAAATAGACAAGGCCGACCTTGACTTTGGTATTTACCGCATTATGAACCAGAAGCGGGAGCAGGTGATGGACTTTATCAACAACCGGCTGCCAAAGGATATTAAAGACATCCTGGCCCAAACCCAAAGCAAAGACGGTGTAACCCTGCAGGCCGAACTGGAAAAAATGGGGCGGTCGCTGGATGATGCCGGTGTTCTCAGAGAAGATAGCCCCAAGTACCTGTCGCTGAAAGCCCAACTGACAGCCAGCATTGATACCAATGCCCTGGAGCAGGAGGTGTTCAGCCACCTGGCCAGTTTTTTCAAGCGCTATTACAAAGAGGGCGACTTCATTAGCATGCGGCGCTACAAAAAAGATGTATATGCCATACCCTACGAAGGCGAAGAAGTAAAGCTCCACTGGGCCAACCACGACCAATACTATATTAAGACCAGCGAATACCTGAAGAATTACAGCTTTAAGCTAAAGGACGGTAAGCTGGTGCACTTTAGGTTAAAGGAAGCCAGCACCGAACAAAACAACAACAAGACACAGGGCGATGCCGAACGCCGCTTTGCCATTTATGAAGAGCAACCGCTGGAAGTGGAGAACAGTGAACTGTTTATCAACTTTACCTATGAGCCGCATAAGAAAACGGTGAAGCAAAGTGACCTGGCTTTCGCAGCAGTAAAAACAATAGAACAAGGCCTGCCCGGCGAGTTTGCTGCGCTATTTGACAAAGCACCGACCGAAGCCAATAAAACCCGCACTATATTAGACAAGCATCTTGCTGACTTTATCAGCCGCAACAGCTTTGATTATTTCATACACAAAGACCTCGGCGGCTTTCTGCGGCGTGAGCTGGATTTTTACATTAAGAACGAAGTGTTGTTTATAGACGACATTAATACCGAAAACCCTGCTTTTTTTACCGCCCAACTGAGCAAGATAAAAGCGGTGAAAACCGTGGCTTGTAAGATTATTGATTTTCTGGCGCAGGTAGAAGACTTTCAGAAAAAGCTCTGGCTGAAAAAGAAGTTGGTTACGAGCACCCACTACCTCATTACCCTTGACCGCGTACCCGAAACTTATTATGCCGAAATAGCCGCCAACGAAGAACAATGGATTGAATGGAAAAGACTGTTTGGAATTAGCCCTGAAACACTGTCCGTTGAAAATGAAAAAACAAAGTTTTTACCGCTGGATACAAGGTTCTTTTCTGAAGATTTTAAAGAGCGTTTGTTAAGCGAGTTTGACGACCTGGATGCCCAAACCAACGGCCTGCTGCTGAACAGCGAAAACTTTCAGGCGCTGAACCTGCTGCAGGAAAAGTACAAGGAGCAGGTAAAGACCATTTATATTGATCCACCCTATAATACCAATTCATCTCCAGTAATCTACAAAAATGAATACAAGCATTCTTCATGGAATTCACTGATGTCAGATAGAATTTCATTGTCTCAATTTTTAAGTAAAAAAACAGGATTTCATTTTGTTGCAATTGATCATGCTGAACTTTTCAACCTAGGTAAAATAACTGACAGTCTTTTCGCTGAAGAAAATAGAATTGCTATAGTTGCAATTCAACATAACCCTAAGGGGAGAAATCAAGCAGAGTTTTTTTCGGAAAATTTTGATTACATGCTTTGCTATGCTCAGAACAAATCGAGTACGAAGTTTAATTTGGTCGCTATTGATGAAGAAGTATTAGCAACCTTTACTGAACAAGATGAGGAAGGAAAGTATCGTTGGGAAAATTTCATTAGAGCAAGAACATCATGGAGTAAGGAAAACAAACCAAACAATTGGTATCCATTATATGTAAACGTAGATCAAAACAAGGTGTCAGATGAAAAGTTAGAAGGGTATGAAGAAGTTTACCCTAAAACATCTACTGGAAACTTTAGCTGGAAAAGCATTAAATCATCGTTTAAAGATCAGAACAAAGATGGCTTTTTCCGAATTGTTATTGAGGATGGAAAAGTAGTGATACAACATAAATACAGAGAACAGCAGGTGCTAAAGAATTTCTGGTTGCAAAAAAAATATCAGTCTGAATTTAATGGAACAAATCTGCTAAAAGATATTTTAGGCAAAAGTCTGTTTTCGTTCCCAAAATCGATATTTACAGTTTTAGACACCTTAAAAATTACTGTAAACAGCAAGGATATTATTCTCGACTACTTCGCCGGTTCCGGCACTACCGGCCATGCAACCATCAAATTAAACAGGGGAGATGGCGGCAAGCGCAAGTATATGCTGGTGGAGATGGGCACGTATTTTAATACCGTTACAAAACCCCGTATAGCCAAAGTTATTTATAGTGATAACTGGAAGGGGGGCCTGCCGCAGGATGCAAAAGGTATTAGCCAACTGGTAAAATACCAAAGCCTGGAAAGCTATGAGGATGTGCTGAACAACCTGGTACTGCAAAGCAAGGACGCCGTCAACCTGTTTAGCGAAAGCGCCAAGGAGCAATATCAGCTCCGCTATATGCTGGACCTGGAAAGCCGGGAGCATTTGTTCGACATCGGTATGTTCCGCAACCCGTTCAATTACACCATCAACACTACCCAGGCCAACGAACAGGTGCCCACTGTGGTTGACCTGTTAGAAACCTTTAACTACCTCATAGGCCTGTATGTGCAGCGCCAGCAACGGGTGAAAGATGAAAAGCGGGATATAAAACTGGTGGAAGGCAAAACAAGGGAAGGAAAGAAAACTTTGGTCATCTGGCGCAACCTTGAAAACACCAGCAACGAAGAAACCCAAAGCGTTTTTCGCAAGCTGTACGACAGCACCCGCAGCGCCGAGTTTAACCAGATCTTCATCAACGGCGATCATCATTTTGAGAACACAAGGCAGGGAGAAGAAAGCTTTAAAGTGAAAGGTATAGAGGAAGAATTTTTTAAAAGGATGTTTGAATAAAAAGCCAACTTTTATGCCTACGAAACTAGCCAAACCAACAACGGGCACTGACGCTCCCAAGTATAAACCGGTTACCGTTCAGGAACTGCTGCAAATGCAAAATTTGGTCATCCCCGTTTATCAGCGACCCTACAAATGGAGAACGCAGCATATGCTGCAACTGATAGAAGACATTAATACGTTTAAAAGAAAGTCTGCCTACCGGTTGGGCACTCTTGTTATTCATAAAGATGCAAACGAAGATGATTTGAATATCGTGGATGGGCAGCAAAGAACCATTAGCTGCATACTGCTTTTTAAGGCTATCCTGTCAACCCTAACCATTGAAGACCCATACCTGAAAAAGGAGTTGGATGCCATAGAAAAAAAACTGATCGATTTTAAATTCAGCAACACAACGTCTGCTTATAATATACAGCAAAATTATCAGGCGGCACGCCGGGCAGTGGCTGGTTGCGATGAAGATTTTGTCCGCTTCTTCCTCAATCATTGCCAGTTAATTTATTTTGAGATCAGTCATATCAGCGAAGCCTTCCAATTCTTTGATTCGCAAAATGCTCGTGGAAAAGATCTTGATCCACACGACCTGCTGAAGGCGTTTCACTTAAGGGAATATAGCGACGAGGATGTAAGGCATAAACTTGATAGTGTAACGGTATGGGAGCACTACCAAACAAAGGATTTGGCGAAGTTATTTTCCGAATACCTGTTCCGTATTCGCTCCTGGTCTCGTGGCAGTTCCGCTCAAACGTTTGACAAGAGTAAAATTTTCTTGTTCAAAGGGGTCAGTCTTGAAAAGATCGGAAATTATAAATATGCCGATGCGCTTAGAATATTGCATCATTTCACGGACGAATACAATAGGAGCTATCACCGTCAAATTGATTTGAGCAAAAAACCTTATCCATTTCAGCTGGATGCACCAATTATCAATGGAAGGCGTTTTTTTGAGATGATCGCTTACTACAAAGAGATTTTTGACGTAGCTGCCGAAAGTATCCAAACCGATTACAGGCTTAACGACACATCGAAACAGATTTTAAAAACAATTAAGAACTATGACGGCTGGACTCGGATCGGAGACACGTTTGTTCGTACGTTGTTTGAATGTGCGCTTATCTTTTATGTTGATAAGTTTGGATACAATCAAATTAACCAGGCTATCGAAAAAATCTTCGCATGGGCGTACCGCCTCAGGTTTGAGTATTATGCTATTCAATTTGTGAGTGTAGATAATTACGTGTTGCAGCACAATTTGTTTCTTGATTTTAAAAACAGCTATAGTCCGACGGAAGCACTGGCCCGCTCAATAGATTACAGTTTCAAGGCGCAGCGTGATATAAAGCCGTTAAAAAAAATACTTCAATCACTTTTTTATTTGTAACAATGAGTCACGAAGTAGAGACATTTAATGTGAGGTCGCTTTTTACAACCGATCAATATAGAATACCTATTTACCAACGAAATTATGCCTGGGGTAGAAAAGAAATATCTCAACTGATCCAGGACATACTGGATTATGTACCAGAACGAAAAAATTACTACATCGGAACACTGGTCGTTTATCGCCAGCAAAAAGAAGAAGTGTATTTCGACACCATCGATGGCCAGCAAAGACTTACCACTATTTCGATTATGCTTTCCGTATTAAAAAAAGAATTCGGGCAAACTGATTGGTTTAAATCGAAAATACTTCAGTTTGAAAGCAGGCCATTGTCACAGAACGCTATGGAATTTGCCTTCAACGGCTACTTTAGTGGAAACAAGGATTATCATTCAGCGATCAAAGAGGCATACGATCATATTCGGCAAGACTTACCCGTAAAACTCAAAGAAACCGGCGTTGACATCGGAACCTTTGTTGACTACTTGTCGGAAAAGGTAACTATCCTTAGAGTGGAAGTGCCCCATGATACGGATCTGAATCATTATTTCGAGATAATGAACAACAGGGGTGAGCAACTGGAAAAACACGAGGTTGTGAAATCATTATTGCTTGATGCACTTTACGATGAAGATGACGAGAACAATGATGATTTACAGGAGCTATTTCATACAGTTTGGGATGCAGTTCAACAAATGGAGCGATACGTACAGTTTGGATTTGAGCCAAAGTTGCGAAAAGAGTTATTCGGTAAGGATTGGACTTGGCTCCAGCCGACAGATTTTGAAGAATTAATAGACAGTTTTATTGCGAACAACCAAAGTGAGGGTGAAGATGAAGAGGATTCGATGACTATTGATGATATTCTTGAGAGTGATCCGATTAAGGATCCGGAAAATAGTTCAGAGCAATTTGATCGGTTTACATCGCCAGTAAATTTTCAAAATTTCTTATTACATATTCTGAAAGTTCAAACGGAAGATGATAATGTAAAGCTAGATGATAAACGCCTGATAGATTTTTTTAAGGAACAGCTAAGAGGTAAATCTGCTCCAGAACAAAGAGATTTCGTTAAGGAGTTTATGTTTAATCTTCTTCGGGGCAAATGGTTGCTAGATGCGTATGTCATCAAGCGTCAGTTTTTGGCAAACAAAGAAGGGTGGAGTGTCTTAATGCTAGTATCTAATGATAGCAAAAAAGGATATTATGTAAACAGCTTTGACGACGAAGATGAAAACTATTATATAATGATGCTGCTATCTATGTTTCATGTATCTACTCCAACGATGATATACAAACATTGGCTAAATGCGGTGTTGTATTATCTGATGTCCTCGGGAGAAGTAGAATATGATGATTATAAAGGTTACTTGGAAAGCATAGCAAAAGATCTTGTCTGTTTTAGGTTTTTAAATGAAGATGAAAATACTAAGCTGGACTACCATACGCTTATCTACGAACGGACTAAAATTCCAAAGCGATATCCTATAATTCAATATTATAATTCTCTACTTTCTTACGGAAGTATTGAGAACAATCTACTCTTCAATTTTTTGGACTACATCATTTGGGATGACTCGGATTGGGAAGAGGTTGGCGATTTTGAATTTACGTTTCGCAGTTCCGTGGAGCATTACTACCCGCAAAACCCAATCGGCGGAAAAAAAATGGAAGATGACGATGCTTTACATTCTTTTGGGAACTTGTGCTTAATCAGTCATCAGAAAAACTCAAAGCTCAATCATCATTTGCCGTCGGCAAAGAAGGACTATTATAAAAAACTTAATAAGGACGGCCAACTGGCTTATGACAGTTTGAAGCAAAAAATCATGATGCGTGACTTCAATGCGGATGAATGGGACGAAGAATCGATTGAGGATCATCATCAAAAAATGATTGATTTAATGAATGAATTTATCTAAAAGAAATAATAGAACTCTATCAAAAGATATCACTACAAATGAATTTTCACGAAGCACTCGTTCTCAACAAATACATGCTGTCACTATTCGGTATAGACAGCATTGGAAAAAAAATCATCGGCAAAAACGGTGTTGAACTATTTGGTGAGCTCAAATATTCCATTAATGAAGGTTATACTGATGACGGCAATACTATCTACCTACAAACCCTGCTTAATCACCAATACCCAACGGACCAGCTCAACAGAGATATGCTGCAGGGGTATGATGAAAATATTGTTCGCTTTACGAAAGAAATATCAGGTAACCGGGGCGAAACCGTTCGATGGAAATACTTTCAGTACCTCAGCCTGTTGTTTACAGAAATTTACCTGGATAAATACTTTTCCAATAAGGTGCAACTGCTGGCAGAGCTGAACGGCTTTGTGCAAACATTCAATAAGAAACAGATAGAAGCTGCCCAAAAGGCTGCCAAAAGGAAGCCGAAAGATGTTTTTCAGGCTGCACCCTTTTCCCTCCAGGGTTTGAACAAGTTGGCTTTCTGGAACGCCACTGGCAGCGGCAAAACGCTGCTGATGCATATCAATATCAAACAATACCTGCATTATGCACATAAATACGGACTGCAGCACAACACCAAAGTATTGCTCATAACGCCCAACGAAGGATTGACCAAACAGCATCTGGAAGAGTTTGCGCTGAGTGATATAGCTTCCAATATATTCAGTAAAAATTCGCAAGGCTTTTTTAGAAATAGTGAGGTGGAGATTCTTGAGATAACCAAACTGGCCGAGACCAGCGGTGAAAAAACAGTAGCCGTGGAAAGTTTTGAAACGGATAACCTGGTGTTGATTGACGAAGGTCACGGCGGCATGAGCGGCGATAGCTGGAAGCGATACCGGGATAAGCTGAGTGAAACAGGTTTTGCTTTTGAATATTCGGCCACCTTTGGTCAGGCTATCAGTGCCGCTACCGGCCCAAAAAAAACAACCTTCACACAGGAATATGCCAAAAGCATTTTATTCGATTACTCGTACAAATATTTTTATGAAGACGGCTATGGAAAGGATTACCGGATTTTGAATTTGAAAGAAGATGATGCAGATTACCGTAAACTCTACCTGACCGCCAATTTGCTATCCTTTTATCAGCAGCAACTAATATTTAAAGAGCAGAAAACTACTTTGCGTGATTTCCTTTTGCACAAGCCGCTGTGGGTGTTTGTGGGCGGCAAAGTGAATGCCGTGCGCACCGAGGGTGGCAAAAAAGTTTCGGATGTGCTGGAAATTATCTACTTCCTCACAGATTTTTTAAAGCAACCGCAGGAAAGCATAGCTCATATTGATGCCGTGATTAGCAACAGGGCCGGTCTCGTAGATAAAAATGGATATTCCATTTTCGAAACTTCGTTCAGCTATCTAGCGGAACAACACCTGGATGCTTCTGCCATTTTTATTGGCATTAATGAATTTGTATTTAATAACACAACCCTTGGTGCCAACCTGTACCTGGATAACCTGAAAGGTGCCGATGGCGAACTTGGCTTGCGGGTAGGAGACAGTGACTATTTTGGTGTGATCAATGTGGGTGATGAAAAAACGCTCTTTGACCTGGCTGTAGAAAACGGAGTGCTGGGTGGCGAGAAGGAGTTTTCGGAAAGCCTCTTTAAAACCATCAATGAAGACCAGTCCGTCATCAACCTGTTGATTGGCTCTAAAAAGTTTACGGAAGGTTGGAGTAGCTGGCGGGTGAGCAGCATGGGTCTGATGAATGTGGGGAAAAGCGAAGGTTCGCAGATCATCCAGTTATTCGGCCGCGGCGTACGTTTAAAAGGCTACAACTTTTCGCTAAAGCGTAGCGGCGGGCTGGATGAATATCAAAAGCCAGACAATATCCGAACCCTTAGGCCTTACCTCCGCCATTTGGAAACACTTCAAATTTTTGGGGTACAGGCTAACTATATGGAGCAGTTCAAAGCCTTTTTAGAAGAAGAAGGCTTGCCTGCAAACGACAGCAGCTGGATAACGATAAAAATCCCAACAGTAAATAAATATGATGCAGGCAAAAACCGGTTGAAGCTGATACGGGTAAAGGACACGGAGAATTTTAAGAAGCAGGTGATGGTGGACTTGGTGCTGGATACTGCGAAGTTCGATGGGAAGTTGGTTGAGTTGGACTGGTATCCGAAAATTGACGTGATGGAAAAGGTGGCAAACCATGTGCGTTTTACCAAGTATCAAGGCTTTCTGGTAGCGGACCATTTAGAACTGCTCGATTGGAATAGGCTGTACCTGGCTGTGCAAACCTTCAAAGCCGATAAAGGCTACAGTAACGTGGTGATAGAATTGGATAAGCTGAAAACAATATTGGGCAATAACAGTTGGTACAAAATATTGATACCGGAAGAAAAGCTACGGTTTACTGAATTTAGAAATCTTTTCGTTTGGCAGGAGCTGGCAGAAACGTTGCTAAAGAAATACATCGACCAACTATATCTGTTTTATAAATACGATTTTGGTAAGGATCATATCGAAGCAGTTTATCTCAATAGTGCCGATGAGAATTTTGTTCTTGAATACGATATTCGTTTGAATAGCGCTGATGATGAGAACCGGTTTGCGCAATACAGTAAAAAAGTAGAGCAGCTTAAGTTTGAAGTGGAAACTGCGGCATTCAGCCAAATACAGATAGCCAATGAAGTGCTGGCTTTCGACAATATTCTGCACTTGTATAAGCCATTGGTGTACGTGGGCAAAAACTACCAGAATTTCATTCAAGTAAGTCCCATAGCGCTGGATGCTTCTGAAAAACAATTTCTGTTTGATTTGGCCAGCTATGTGCAAACAAACCAGCAACAGCTAAGCAAAACCGAAATACATATCCTTCGCAACCAGAGCAAAAAAGGGCTGGGCTTTTTTACCGACGGAAACAACTTTTATCCGGATTTTATCTTGTGGCTGGTAAGGGATGGCAAGCAATACATCCGCTTTGTTGACCCTAAGGGCATTCGAAACAGCAAAGGACTTAGTGATCCTAAAATTCAGTTTCACCGGGTGTTGAAGGAAATTATTCAGCCGCAGGTAGTGGCTGCTGGGATTGAACTAGATTCATTCATTATTTCCAATACGTCCTGGCTGGAAGTACAGTGGAAAGAAAAATTAGAAATTGCTAATTTTAATCGAGAGCATGTTTATTTCCAGAAAGAGAATGCAGACACGTATATAGCTGCATTGCTGAATTGACCTAATGGAGAACGCCTTTATTCATATCTGCATCGTCTACCCTTTTATTGGTAAAGTTCATCCAATCGTCTATGTAAGTTTCTATCGCACTTCCGTAAAAGCGAACCAGCTTTCTACAAAATTGTAAATAACTTTCTTATACGGGCTATGGTAGAATGTGTTCGTCTCGAACCAATGCGCACCATTGCCGACCCTGCATGTGGTACGGGTGGTTTCTTTTTGGCGGCGTATGATTTTATTGCCAACGCCAACAACTACCCTTTAGACAAAGAGCAAAAGCGTTTCTTGAAGTTCAATACGTTTTATGGCAACGAGATAGTTGCAGGCACAAGAAGGCTTGTACTCATGAACCTGTTCCTGCATAACATTGGCGATATAGACAGCGACAACAATATTTCTCCGGCAGATGCGCTGATTGCTCCTTCGGGTGTTTATTATGATTATGTATTAGCCAATCCACCCTTTGGTAAAAAGAGCAGTCAAACGTTTACAAACGAAGAAGGCGAACAGGAGCGGGAAGACCTCACCTACAATCGCCAGGACTTCTGGGCAACGACCAGCAACAAGCAACTGAACTTCGTTCAGCACATCCGCTCAATGTTGAAAACAACAGGCAAGGCAGCAGTAGTTGTTCCCGACAATGTCCTCTTTGAAGGCGGGGCAGGAGAGTCCGTTCGTAAAAAGCTGTTGGAAACAACAGATGCACATACCATCCTTCGTTTGCCTACCGGTATTTTTTACGCCAACGGGGTGAAAGCAAACGTCATCTTCTTCGACAACAAAGCGGGCAGCAAAGACCCGTGGACAAAAGAAATATGGTTCTACGACTACCGCACCAACATTCACCACACCCTTAAGAAGAACCCGTTAAAACTTAGCGACCTGCAGGAGTTTATTACCTGTTATAACGCTGCTAATAGATTTAAACGTGTTGAAACTTGTCACTCAACTGATAATCCTGAAGGAAGGTGGAGAAAGTTTAGTTATGATGAGATTGTTGCCAGAGATAAAACATCTTTAGACATTACCTGGCTAAAAGATAAATCACTTGCTGACTTGGATAACCTTCCTGATCCTGATGTATTGGCCGAGGAGATTGCGGAGAATTTGGAGAGTGCGTTGGGGAGTTTTAGGGAGGTGCTCAGGCAGCTGAAGAAGTAAGTAACGTTTTAAAATTCCCCTCCTTCGAAATAAAGGAGGGGAAACAATTTGATAAACATACTGGCTACATAAAAAGTGAAGCTCCAGGCGTACATGGCATAGGCATCAGCTTTTACTAAGTAGCCTCTCTTATTTTAACTGGTCGTTGAGAGATTTTGCCATATCCAGATGATGCTGAAGTACCGGTATTCCTTTCGTAGCAAATGCCTTTATATCTGCATCTTTCCCATCTTTTGCTTCTTTCTCAAATTCGCTTATATCGTTTTTATGATCGCCAACCATAAAGCTTATGTAAGCTTTGTCGAATTCTGCTCCTTTCTTACTGGTTATTTCATTTATATGCTTCTGAAAGTCTTCCCCGGTTTGGGTTGGTATGGTAATGTTTTTGTCTGATGCCAGCTTTGCTAATGCTTCCTTATCCTTACTATGATCTTTCAGCATTGTAGCGCCAAACTCCTTAACGCCTGGCGATACAGCATTTTGTGCCGCATATTTACCTAATTCTGTTTCCATGGTAACACCACTTGTAGCTTCTACTACAAATTTGCTATCATCTTCAATTTTGTCCATTGCCTTACTGCTGTCTGCTTTCTGTTCGTTGCTTTGCTCAGCAACTTTTTCACTGTCTTTTGCACCTGTACTATTACAGGCAACTGCCAATGCAAATAAGAAAGGCACACTTACTAAATATCTTTTTATCATGGTCTTACTTTTATAGAAGAAATATCATTGAAAAAATTATGCCCAATAGGTAAGAGAAAGCCCGCTGCTATAAAAGAGGTGTAGCTTTCCAATCACCACATAACATTTATCATACAGCTAGTGACGCTTTAGAATTGAGTGACCTGAATGAGTTCACTGCTTGCCCTAATTCTGAAAACTAAGGCGTATTGAAAATACAGTAGTAAGGTGGAGGAAGTTCGGATATGATGAGATCGTTGCCAGAGATAAAAGACCTTTAGATACTAGCTAGTTAAAACATAAATCACTTACTGATTTGGATAATCTTCCTGACGCGGATGTATTGGCGGGGAGATAGCAGAGAATTTACAGAGTGCGTTGGGGAGTTTCAGCAAGTACTCGCGTCATTGAGAGGAACGAAACAATCTGCTGATGGATTAGTATGAGGTCTTGATACTTATTCATCATTCGTACATTGTTCTTTTCTTTTTTGCTTGCCTAAAAAAGAAACAAAAAAAGACCTCCGAAAACGAAACAGCCCGTTTTCTGGTTGGTATTTAAATTACGTTTTTGAATGACTGTAGTACCTTATTTTTTCAATCTTTATCATCCACCCATCCCATAAATCCTGGTTCAGACAGGAGAAAAAAAGAATGTCGGGAATAATAACTGCGCATTCCTGGACTGTCTGTTGATTTTTAAAAAAATAAGCACGAAATAAAAATATTCAAGTCACAGTGGCGCCAGGATTGACCAAGATGGTAACTTTTCTGTTCCTGTTGGTCATCCTTGCACCAACTGGAACTTTACAAAAGAACAAATTGCGATCCTGCAAAAAAACAACGTTTATAAGCAGCAAGGAGGGTTAATAACCGATACCTCAGCTCTCTTTCCTCTTTATTTCCATTTTCTAATTTCCTACATTTATAAATGGATCGAAAAAGATTTATTCAGCTCGCCGGTCTTGGTATAAGCTCTGCTGCCTATATTTCTGTATCTGGCGTTTCGCTAAGCGCCCATTCTTCAAAACAATTCAGGATAATGAATCGGGATTCTGAACTATCTGCTGACCTGGTAATAGCCGGCGGCGGTTTGGGTGGCTGTGCTGCAGCACTGGGGGCATTGCGAAACAACTTACGGGTAATATTAACCGAGGAAACGAATTGGATCGGAGGACAGTTAACCCAGCAAGGCGTGCCGCCGGATGAACATCAATGGATAGAGACACATGGCTGCACGGCATTGTACAGAAATGTAAGAAATGAGATAAGACAATTTTATATAAAAAATTATCCCTTAACTGTGAATGCCAGTGCACGCGAAAATTTAAATCCCGGTGATGGTGCAGTTTCAAGATTATGTCATGAGCCACGGGTGGCGTTAGCTGTGTTAGAAGCGATGCTGCTGCCCTACATCAGTTCAGGGCAATTAACCTTGTTGACAGAATATAAAATTGTGGCGGCAGATGTTAGGGGAAACAAGGTAAATTCCTTACAAGCAGTTCATACCCTAACGGGTGCTGCAAAAGTGTTGTCGGCTAAGTATTTTGCAGATGCAACCGAATTAGGAGATGTATTGCCACTTACAGGAACTGAGTTTGTTACAGGAACAGAATCTGCAAAAGATACCGGTGAACTTCATGCACCGGAAAAAGCCGATCCAGATAACCAGCAGGCTTTTACGGTTTGTTTTGCGATGGATTATGTAAAGGGTGAAAACCATACGATTGACAAGCCGAAAGACTATCATTTTTGGCAAAACTTTGTCCCGAAATTACGCTCTCCATGGTCAGGGAAGCTTCTTAGCCTTACCTATTCGCAGCCGTCTACACTAAAGCCCAAACAGCTAGGTTTTCATCCGGAAGGGATCAGCACCGGGGAAGCTCTAAACTTATGGAACTACCGGCGCATCATCAATAAAAACAATTTTACAGAAGGAAATTACAAAAGCGATATTACCTGTGTGAACTGGCCACAGAATGATTATATGTCAGGCAACCTTGTTAGTGTTACTGAGGATGAGTTTAAGCGGCATGTAAACAATGCAAAGCAATTGAGCTTGTCTTTACTTTATTGGTTGCAAACCGAGGTACCGCATCCGGGTGGTGGACAGGGATGGCCGGGCTTGCGTTTGCGAAAAGACATTATGGGAACAGAAGATGGCCTGGCAAAATATCCATATGTTCGCGAAGCCCGGCGTATTAAAGCAGTGTTTACGGTAAAAGAGGAACACGTAGGCGTGGAGAATCGTATTTTGGTAGCAGGAAAAACAGCAGCTGCAACGGCTGCGGTATTTAAAGACAGTGTTGGGGTAGGAAGTTATCATATTGACCTGCATCCCACCACCCGTGGTGAAAATTATATTGATTTTGATTCTTTGCCATTCCAAATTCCGCTTGGTGCATTGATCCCTCAACGAATGGAGAACATCCTTCCTGCTAATAAAAACATCGGCACAACCCATATTACCAATGGGTGCTACCGGCTCCATCCTGTAGAGTGGAACATAGGTGAGGCAGTGGGATCTTTAGCAGCGTTTGCCATTAACAAAAAAATTACTCCGCGGGAAGTGCTTGAGAAACCGGCAAGTTTGCAGGAGTTTCAAAGCCTGATCATATCACAAGGCATCGAAACAGAATGGCCCCGATGACAAAAGAGATTGTGTTCTCACTGCCATTGGTAACCTGGACATGAAGTTACAAATACTGAGTTGCTTACAAGGCTAAAAGATAAATCACTTGCTGATTTAGATAACATTCCTGATTATGATGTATTAGCGGAGGAGATAGCGGAAAATTTAGAAAGTGCATTGGGAGTTTTAAAGAGGTGTTGAGAAGGTTAAAAAATTCGTGAATCTTACATAGCCATTGTATAAAATAAATAGTCATCTTTAAGTGGTTGTAAAACTCGTTTGACTACTTATCAAAATATGAATGGAAAACAATTCAATTCTCTCTAAACTGGAAGCTTCAAGAAAGGAATTATTAGACCTGGGATTACGGAACTCCCTGCTTAACTATACAATGCCCGCCGGGAAGGGGGTTCATATCGTACAAGAAAAATCTGCTTCCGTCTTCGACATATTAGTGAGACAAGGAAAAGCAATGTCTTTTGCCGGAAGGCCAACCAAAGATGACAGCACAGGTAAACTCGAATTTGTGGAACTCACAGAACCCGAACTGAATGCTTCTTTTATCGATACCAAACTGCAAACGAATGAAAGCGATAAGAAGCTTCAGTCGAGACTTTTAAATACCTATTATACTGCCAATACCAATATTGAAGAGCAGGGTGTCAATATCCTTTACCTGTCCCTCGGAATGCTGACCTGGTTCGATTCCGAAAATAGCTCAGACCCTGTGGAAGCACCTTTGGTTCTCCTTCCGGTAAGGCTGGAACGGTCAAGTGCCGCAGAACGGTTTCGGCTGAAGTATTCGGGCGAAGAAATCGGAGCTAATATTTCACTTCAACAGAAGATGAAAGAGTTCGATATTTCCCTTCCCCACTTGCCTGACATCGATGACATTGATATGGAAACTTATTTTGATGTTGTAGAAAGCGCCATAAAACGTTTTTCGAAATGGAAAGTGGAAAGAAATAGTATTGAACTCGGTTTCTTTTCGTTTGGAAAATTCTTGATTTACTCTGATCTGGATAACAGCAAATGGCCGGAGGATAAAAAGCCTGTAGACCATCCACTCCTGCTGAGTCTTTACAATGATGGTTTTAAGGAGGGCAAGCTTTCTTTTACGGATGAGAGCTTTATTGATACGGACACTAACGCCAATGAATTATTCGGAGTAATGGATGCTGACAGCTCTCAAATCATGAGTATGCTTGCCGTAAGAGAAGGTAAGAACCTGGTGATCTGGGGACCTCCGGGAATGAAGATGAATGTAAGGAAAGCATAAGCAATATAAGAAGTGATTTACAACAGTTTGTCGAAGCCTTCTAGAATGCTGATGATAATTATGAACCTTTTAAACATGGAAGCGGACAAGGCTGGTTGTGGGAAGCTTTGGTATTATTTGATCAAAACAGTTATTATTTGGGTGAAATCGTTGCCTTGATAAGGGCGCTGGGTAACTGTAAGGGTAGAGGCTTTGCTGTGTATGTTGGTATTCTCAACTCTGACATCCAGTGCATGAAGAGTGTTGGCAAAGAAAACCTGCAAAGGCGATTATATCGTTTGATATCCTTCATCAACGACACCTAAAATCGGTGCTGCTTTCTTAGTAAAACAGCACCGATTTTTATTTTGAAAAAAGACAAAATTTAATTTGGAGAATTGAAAAAATTTTTTACTTTTATCTCAGTTTTAGCAAACAGACCTTCATAGAGAATCTTGTGCTGAGATGCCTCCTGCTAAGCTAACCCCGGTTTCTATTTTATATTTTATTGTGTGTATTATATGCCTGTTTTCCATTGCGGTAAATACGGTCTGTTGGATGTGGCTTTCCGTAGAAATTGAATTATTAATAAGAATACATTTACAATCATACTTTCTTCTATACCACTATGCCGAAAACGGAAATAGAGTAAGCACAATTTCTAAAATATCAGAAAATGAAAGCAAATATTGATGGTACTACCTATAGCGAAAAAAAATCCCTTACTAAATCAGAAAAGCCAATGCCAACGACCTCAGACTTGACCCTGTTATTTAAGCACGGTGGTATTCATAGTATTTTAGATCCTGATGCACTTTATGAGAAAGTTGAAAAAGCAAAAGTGGCTCATCCAAGCCTCAGTAGTATAAACGCAAAGGAATTTTCGAAGAATGTAGCTGAACAGGAAGAAAATTTGTTTTTCAGGATAGTTGATGGCGATGATAAAAAGTATAATCTTAATTCAGCTTTGATCTCTCACATTACCTTATATGGGAAAGGTCGGACGTTTTCGCAGGCCGTGGAAGAAATAGTGCCAAATAAGAACATTCCTACGATTTTAACTTTTGTTGGTCAATTTGTTGATCATGATTTAACATTAAATATGATTGATCTGATAGGAAGAGTTGGGAATAGAGCTAGGCCAGAAAATCTCGATGATCCTAATCCACCAAAAGCCGACGACTCTAATAATCCAGATATTGCTACTCCTTTTATAGATTTAGATAGCGTGTACGGACCACGTAGTGTTTTAGCTAATCCTGGAGATATCTCAAAAATTATTGATAAAAAAACAGGTAAGTTTTTTTTGAAGAAAAATGAAGAGTATAACTATTATGATTTTTGCAGGGATATACAAGGAAAAAATAAAGGGATAGCATACATAAATGACAGACGTAATGACGAAAATCAATTGATTTCACAAATACATCTTCTTATTATACGCCTACACAATACCATTGTTTCAAGTATTCACAATGCTCGCTCCCTAGACCCATCAGCTTTTGAAAGTTTTCCTAAGTTTATACCGGATGATGAAAACAGCGTAACTGAATTTGTTAATGCGGTGAGAAAAGAGGTTGTAAGGACATGGCAGAGTTTTTTGTGGAATGATTATCTACCTAAACTTATAAATTCAGATACTCTGAAAGAAGCCATTCAAAATGCAAAATCATCTCCAAAACCAACTGGCATGCCTCACGAATTTTCTATTAGCTTTAGAATGGGGCACAGTCAGTTAAGACCTTCATATCGTTTAAATCCTGATAACACCATTCCTATACCTTTATTTGCTAACGAAGTTTTGCCAAACTCTGATTTAAGAGGCGGATGTCCACTTCCGGAATCACACGTTATTGATTGGCATTATTTCTTGGATGAAAAGAAATCCGTGCAAACGTCCAATAAAATAGATGGTAAAGTAACAAGCGTTGTTTTTAATTTACCAGAAGCTGCAATTCCAGATAATGTTAAAGGGGTAACAAATTTACCTCAACGAAATTTGATGCGTAGTGAGCAAGTGCGTCTTGCCGCCGGAGAAGATTTAGCTGCATACTATAATATTCCAGATGATCAAAGATTGACGCCAGATGATATTGAACCAGACCCCTACAATCAGAAGTTTTTCATGATAGATAATGATGGGCAATATGAAGATACAAATCGATTTCGGACACCTTTGTGGTATTATGTTTTAAAGGAAGCGGAGTTACTATGTAATGGCGAACAATTAGGACCTGTGGGTGGTAGAATAATAGGTCAAGTCATTGCTGCTGCAATCTGGCATCAAGATTACTCCTTCATAAACCTTAATGGAGAAACGTGGACTCCGGTTGTTCCTAATTCTGATAGCAGTAACCCTCATAGATTTTGTTTCATGGATATTGTTAACTACGTTATAAAGAATGAAGCAACTACGGCAACTCCTTCATGCACATAATTTTTAATTTTAATTGGCAGCTCTCTATATAGATATATACTGAATCTTTTGCTATTTATATGTGTGAGACACATATAAAATCATTATAAGAGACTATATTATTAATGTCTGAATAAATGGTTTGTTTTGGGCATTGGCTATATGAAATATTTTATGAAAGAGAAACATATAGAAGTAGCAATTGTTGGCGCTGGAGTTTCTGGACTTTATTCAGCATGGCGCCTATTATCTGGAGGCTACGTTAAAAACGTTGCAGCCTTTGAAGCCAGCGAACGTATTGGGGGGCGGCTACTTTCAATTGTGCCGCCTAATATGCCTAATATGGTAGCAGAATTAGGAGGAATGCGCATTTTCCTGCTGTTCAACCCCGTATTATAAAAACAGTTGCTTTTTAATAAATATCATTATACATATCTTAATATGAAACTATCAAATCGTGTTGAACTAAAAGGAAGTAAACGCCCAATGTTAGGTGGCGCAAAGCTAGTAGGAGAAGCCCAACCCGATGAACAGATTGAATTAATTGTAAAACTGCGCCGGAAAAATCCACTGCCGGAACTGAACGATCGTCCTGAGAAGCCTTTAACGGTTGATGAATTGAAAGACAAATATGGCATAGATGAAGAGGACCGCACCAAGGTGAAATCTGAGTTGAGTAAATTTGGCCTTACAGTATCAGACCCTAATGAAGCAGATAATAGTGTCACCGTTTCTGGGTCCATCCGTGATATGCAAGATGCATTTGGAGTGAAGCTTTTCAATTATGCTCATACTTTGGGAGGCTATCGCGGGAGAGTGGGCAAGATCCTTATACCGGCTGCCTTGGATGGAATTGTGACCGGAGTTTTCGGGCTTGATACGCGTAGAGTGGCCAAAAAGCGCGAACCGAAAACAGCAGTGGCCAAAGCTGCAAAAAAAAGCAAAACTGGTGACCGTGCATGGTTTTATCCTGCCGAATTAGCTGAGCTATATGCTTTTCCCTCTGGCGATGGCTTTGGCCAAACAATAGGCCTGCTGGAATTCGGCGGTGGATTTTTCCGGTCCGATCTAGCTTTGTTTTGTAAAGATGCAGGCATAGCAAGTGTTCCTAAGGTGACATTGGTGAGCGTGAACGGCGCAGGAATAGATGTTAAGGATGGCTCTGAGGGCGAGGTGATGCTGGACGTAGAAGTAGTAGCAGGCGTTTGTCCAAAGGCGGATATTGTTGTCTATTTCAGCACATTCGATGAAAAAGGATGGGTTACTATTCTTGATAAAGCACTCTATGATACTACAAATAAGCCTACTGTTATATCAGTAAGCTGGGGCTTGGCGGAAGATGATCCTTCTTGGTCTCAGGGAGCGATCGATGCTATAAACGATTCGCTTAAAATGGGCGCTTTGTTAGGCCTCACCATCTGTGTAGCAGCCGGAGACGATGGCAGCGACGATGCCGTAGGTGATGGGCATGCCCATGTTGATTTTCCAGGATGCAGCCCATATGTTCTGAGTGTGGGAGGAACAACCCTTGTTGCAAAAAACGGGGCCGTAGTCTCTGAAATTGCATGGAAGAATGGTGGGGGTAAACGAAAGCCCAGAACCGACGATGGGTCTACTGGAGGTGGGGTAAGCATACATTTTCAACGACCACCTTGGCAAAATGTATCTGTTACTTCTGTAAATCCGGATCCCATAGACGGAAGAATAGTGCCGGATGTGGCTGTTGATGGCAACTGGGATACCGGTTATTTTATGGTGGTTGATGGTAAAGCCAGCCCTAACGGAGGAACCAGCGCTTCTGCTCCTCTCTGGGCGTCTCTTGTGATTCGGATAAATGCAAACCTGAATGGCGTCAGATTAGGGTATTTAACCCCGTTGCTTTACAAAGTTTTACCAGGAACAAACACTACTGCAGGGCAGGTAGCTTTTAGAGATATTACGCAGGGCAACAACGTATCTGCCGCTATTGGAGGCTATTTTGCAAGTGCAGGTTTTGATGCCGTATCAGGATGGGGGGTACCAATAGGCACCAAATTGCTCGATGCACTGAAGCAATTAATATAGCCTTAAATAAAAAAATATTTTAATTCATTTTTGACTAGGCTTTTAATTATAAGTAGTCGTTCAAAATTAAACGGATAAAAAAGCTTTATGAAGTATGTGGGAAGAAAACCGAAGGTTTTAGTAGTAACTGATGAGCAAAAGAGTTGATTAGAGTTATTACACAAAACAGGCGATAAGCATAGTGTAAGACAGCGTTGTAAAATAATTTTATTAAAATCGGAAGGCTATAGCGTTCAATCTATTTCAGCAACATTAGCAAGGACGCAATTGAGTGTAAACAACTGGCTAAAGCGTTATTGTTCGGAAGGGATTGTGGGTCTGCGCACAAAAGAAGGCCTGGGCAGGAAGCCCATTTTGAAAGAAGAGCACTAAGTGTATTGTCAGAGCCGCTGTTAAAAAGGAAAGATAAAGACTGGAGCAAGCTAAAAAGATCATAGAAGAAAATGTGGGCAAGCCAATGAGTTCCTCTACGCTGACTCGTTTTTTAAAAGTCACCACTGCACTTACAAACGAATCATAAAACGCCCCAGAGGCCAGTGCGATAAATACTTTTACAATTATAAAGTAACAAAGCTAAGGTTGCTTGAACAACGCAGCAACCATTCGCAGATTGATTTGTGTTATGGCGATGAAGTGCAAATTTCGGAAGAAGGCAATGTGCCTTACGGATGGCAGTTTAAGGATGAGAATATTAGTATAAAAACAGCCAAAGGCAAACGTATTAATTGTTTTGGAATGATAACCAGAAATAATGATTTTGAGTTCAAAACAACCTATGATACCATTGACAGTAACTTTATAACAGAGCAACTTAACAACTTTTCCTGCACCATCAAAAAGCACACAGTTATTGTTCTTGCCAATGCAAAAGTTCATCAATCAAAAGCAATGAAAGCCATGCAGGATGTTTGGGCGAAGCGGCAATTGTTCATCTTTTACTTACAACATTTAAATATTATTGAAAGGGTGTGGAAGGAATTAAAAGAAAGATGGATAAAAGTGGAAGATTATGTAAGTGCCGATAACCTGTTTTATAATACAAAAATGATACTGAATGAAATCGGTAAAAAATTATACCTGAAATTCATGAAAATAACTTCCGCTTCATTTTATATGACTACTTATTATAAATTTTGCCGTGACAAAGTAATTTTTAGCTACAGCCACAAAGGGCATGTTACCTGGACGAATTATTAATCAACAAATAGCACTTTAATCACCAATAAAATAATTGAGATTGAATTTTATGAATGCTAATAGCCTACCATCTGGAATACATTCGAGGACCCGCCGCCGCCGCAATTTAGATATATTATTTAGCGCCGCTTCTGTCCTAACGGATAATATTACAATGAAAGCCGGTGCAGCTTCGGAACCTAAAGCAATGATTCCTGATGAGTTCACTCCTCATCAGTATGTCATCTTCTTACTTCATGTTGCAGCTGAACTAGAGCATGTGCTCATGGTCCAATACTTATATGCAGGTTATTCACTCGGCGGCTCCAATGTGCCACAGGAACATCAAAAACAGGTGCAGCAATGGCGGGAGGTCATTTTAGGTATTGCAAAAGAAGAAATGGGACATTTAATGACTATTCAGAACGTGCTCAGGTGCCTTGGTGGCCCTCTGAACTTTGACCGGGAGGATTTTCCGTGGGACTCCGAGTTCTACCCATTCCCGTTTATGCTGGAACCATTATCGCTTAAGTCATTAGCGAAATATATTGTGGCCGAATCTCCGGCAGATTGGTCGGGCGAAGAAGCCGATCATATCCGTAATCTTGCATTAGATGCAATCGGCGGCAGCCCCTTACACCGAGTCGGCGAATTATTTAAAACCATCGAAACATTATTGAACGATGGCACAAAACTCAAGGACCATCACTTTAGGGAGTCGGCTTATCCCTTTCAAGCCACGTGGGACGAATGGGGGCGCGGTTATCAAGGTGGCTCCAGGGGGAATTCTGTCGGAGGTGCAATCCCAGGCACACCCGACGTCTTGTTGTTTGCAGTTACTTGCCGAACAGATACCCTCGCAGCATTAAGTGCAATAGCCACTCAGGGAGAGGCTACTCAGGATAGCAGCGATTTGGCACCATCGCATTTCGCCCGCTTTTTGCACATCTTCCGCACCATGCCAAAGGACAGTAGTTGGTCGCCTACCAGAAATGTCGCTACAAATCCGGTTGTGGTACCTGAAGGATCAGAATGGCCAGGAACTCCTATAACCAATCCAGTAAGCAAGGACTGGGCGCACCTTTTCAATTTGCGCTATCGTTTGTTGCTGACCAATCTAGCTCATGCTTTTGAATACCCGAACAATGTTTCAGACCAAGGCCAGAAGACGCCAAGAGGCTTTTTGAATCACGCAACGTTCGGAGAAATGTACAACTTGCGTGTTCTTTCAGAAATACTGTTCCAATCTCCCGTAGGAGCAAAGGCACCTGGCCAGTTTGCAGGGCCTCCGTTCCAGATGCCTTTTACACTTAAATTTCCCATTGATGAAGCTGGCCGATGGCAGCAGCACTTAGATCTGGTAGAGGCCTCTGCTGTATTAACAGCAAGTCTGCGGGATAAAACAGATGCTAAAAGCGTTGTATACTTGGATTTGCTTGACAATATAGACAGAGAAACTGCGGGAAGCATTCGTGCTATACTTAAGTAGACATTTGCAATTTTAAACAATCGTGAAAAAACTTTATATGCCAATTAAAGGAATACAAATTTTACCTCCTTTTGCCATAGGGCGTTTCGGAGCATCTGAAACTCCTCTGGAAGCATATCGTCTTGAGGTTCCAAAGGAGAACCCACTAGATTATCGCAAGATTATTGGTGAGAAAACCTTCGTAATCGATTCGGAATCAGGAGCGATAGTGAAATGCTATACCCCTAATGGCGATGATATCTGGTTTAAAGACGCAGAGAAGATTCGTCCGGTGGCCCCTTTTCTTGAACTTTATGCAGACTTGGGTACAGGAGAACTGGCACCGCTCACGCTTGACGTACTATCAGCAGAAGGCTATGCCCCATCTGACATTTATTGGTCTATTAATGTAGCTAACCTGAAAGTTTTTCGGCAGACATACAAGGGCAATGATAAGATAACCGGCGATGTAGCACCTTTTAATGATCATGTGGCACGTCAGGTCAGCGGAGTCTGTGAAAATTTTCGCGATGGCAAATTCATTCATTTTGGTTATGTTCGGTATATAAAGCCAACGGCTGATTATCCGGGTATACGTCTGAGATTCACGCCCGGCCATGGGCTTGTATATGGCGCCAGTAAAATTATCCCCGGTACAAAAGACAAAATAGATCCTGTATTTGAGGGGCATCCGGAACGTATTGTTTATGATTCTGAAAAAGGCAGTTGGCTTAACTTTCAGGTAGACGTGAATAGTAATACAAACCCAAATCCCAGTGATATCTATCAGGGAACCGCTACAGCCACAGCCGCCCCTGCTATAGGGTGGGGGTATATTGACGATGTTTGCGATGGCCCTGTTACTGCCAGCCTCAAGCTGAAAGATGGCACTATGCTATCTGCCCGGGCCTGGGTCAGCTCCTGTATGCCAGCCTTTGCGCCAGATTCGGAACCAATGCGTACTGTGGCAGATGACCTGGAGCAACTAATTCTGGGGCATGAGATCGCCGATGAAGAGATTAGCCTCGACGCTGCTGCCGAAATTGTTCGCAGGGCGCTGGAAACCATCAGGTTTATAAATACAAGAGCGATGAACGCCAATGTGATTGAAGGCAGATCAAATATCGGTTCTACTCTTTATCGGCAGGATTCCAATGACTATGGGCGGAATTTTGCTCCTGGAATGGCTTCTTCAATAGTTGACAACTTAGCGGTGCGTGCACTTCATGAGCGCATTTACGCCGCTATATGCGGTGGCTCCGCACCCTGGTTTGCAGCAGTGCTTCGCAGGCCCGAAGAAATAGGAGATTTATCAGACGAGGTAAGAAGAAAAATGCCGCCGATGTTGCGTGGCGCCGATGGCAGGGCGCTGACCTTGACCCGCCGGCAAATAAGTAAGATTGTTAAAGCTGCTGCTAAAGGTCTTTTTTAATAACATTTTATACGCTTCAAAATGGATGATAAAATTATTGCGTTAAACAGGATGGCCGCAATCCATCATCGTGCAGATGGCAATCCTGCTTCCACGCTGCCGAGTTCAGCAATTTCAAACTGTTTCCCGGGACTGGAATATGATTTTAAGAATTTTTGGAAACGCGTATTTGCAGGGATCGAATTTCTAGAATGGGACAACTATGTGGTTTCGGCAGACGATTCTAAACTGGAAGGGCTGATTCATCATAGGCTGATGAAAGTAGATGGGCGGCCGATAGTTGTGCCCGTTACTGGGCCTTCAATTCCCGGAGGTGAGAGTAGCGCCCTTGCCACAGGGGCTCTGAACGGCGGATTTACTCCCGGAGTAGTCACCATTGAATGGTCAAATGCACTTGCCTTTATATCTAAGAACCACGGACAGAAAGTAACCTGTCATTTTACACGGGAGAAAACTAACGAAAATTTGCTGGTACCAACCAACCCTGAAGACTTGCTAGAAGTAGAGCTGACTATACGGCAGATATTTGAGGGCAATTCTGCCGTACCGGATGTAAACTATCTTCAGCCCGGCGAACTGACTCAGACATTATGTTCCCCCTGGCAGCACGACTATCGCGAGTGTTCTTGTTATTACTGGCCGGCCAGCAGGCCCGATTATGTAAATGTCGTGCCTACATCAGACGGGATCAGTACTGGCGATAACTGGTTGTCCAAAGAGCGCTCGGGTCAATATATACTTGATGATCGGAAAGATACTCGCTTGGTTACTTACCAGGAGCTATTTATGAGTTGGGAAAAGCAATTGCAGTTTCAGATCCGGGGGCAGGACTTAATTCAAAAAAACATTCAAAATGAAAACTTTTAAGGATATGCAGTCAGAATATTCTGCTTCAATGCCAAAAATTAATGCGAAAGATATTTTCAAGTATGCAAAACCGAAATCAAAATCGGCCTGCTGGCAGAAAAAAGATGATGTGGGCATCTTATTTTTAGCGAATGGCAGCCGCCTTTTTAATGTTGCTCCGGAAATGATTGACCGGCTCGATTCCGCTGCAGATATAGGAGAAGAGGCAGTATCGCTTATTATAGGAAAATTAGAACAGGGAGTTCCTGTATTCGTCAATGATACACCGATACAATCCCCGCCTTTGCAGGCAATTTCTCTGGCAATTGCTCAGAAGTGCAATTTGGGTTGCAGTTACTGTTATGCAGATCAGGGTGATTTTGGTGGAGCTGCGAAAAACATGCAATTGGATGTTGCATTACAGGCTATTGACCTCTTATTCAAACAATCTTTGCCCGGTTCTAATGTAAACATAGCTTTCCTTGGCGGGGAGCCACTTCTCAATAGGTCTGCATTGCGTGCTGCTACAGCTTACGCAACTAATTTGTCGAAAGCCACCGACATCAAGCCTAACTTTTCTATTACTACTAACGGTACTTTGCTTACAGAAGATGATGGTCTTTTTTTTGAAGAGCATGGGTTCGCCGTTACGATCAGTCTTGATGGAATAGGCCAAGACAACGATAAGCACCGGCCTTCGAAAAATGGCAAAGGCAGCTTCGACATGGTAATGAAGCGTGTTTTGCCCTTGTTGGCTATTCAAAAAAAAATGCAGGTTTCGGTCAGGGCAACAATTACTCCAGGGAATGTACGGCTAAAAGAAACGCTTGTCCATTTTTTAGAATCAGGTTTTCATAGCGTAGGATTTTCGCCGCTATTGCATGCGCCAAACGGAAAAGATGAAATGCATCAAGATGATCTAGCTATCTTTCTTGATTCCATGATCGACTGTGGATTAGAGTTTGAGCGCAGACTTTCGCTGGGGCAGCGATTTGCATTTAGTAATCTGACAAATGCATTGAAAGAGTTGCACCTTGGTACACACAGGCCGTATCCTTGTGGAGCTGGTGCAGGCTATCTGGGGGTATCCGCAGAAGGCGAACTTGTATCTTGTCACAGATTTGTCGGTAACAAAGAAGGCAGTATGGGATCACTGCAAGGAGGTATTGACCGCGACTTACAAAATCATTGGCTTGCTGAACGGCATGTTCATAGACAATCGCCCTGCAGTGATTGTTGGGCTCGTTATTTATGTGGGGGTGGTTGCCATCATGAGGTGATCGCAAGGGGACGACCCGCGTGCGATTTCATTCGTGGTTGGTTGTTTTACTGCTTCCAAGCTTATAGCAGAATTATTACGGATTACCCTGAATACCTTATGGGAAAACAATTGAATGCAAGAGATTGACACAATAGTACTGGGAGCTGGGCCGGCGGGTATTTCAGCGGCTAGCAAGCTAAAATCGCTGGGTCGCAGTGTTGTTGTAGTCACGACCAGATCGGTTAAAGGAGCTTTGCAAATTGAGACAATCCCAAATCTTTCAATACTTGAATACGCTTTTCCGGAAGCTAAACTGAGAGGCATATCAAATTCAACATATAGTGGTATTAGTTTCTGGACTGGAGACCAAAAAAATGGTCCCCCTGTAAATATAGTTGACAGGATTAAATTTGATGCTTCTCTGCTTTTGGCTGCCGCATCGGCAAATATTCAAATCCATGAAATCGGAAAAGATGAGTTTTCTGTCTTGTTTGATGGATTGTGGCATGTTTCATCAAATAATTTGTGGATAACTAGTAGGTTCCTTATTGATGCCACTGGAAGGAATTCAACTTTTGGAAAGCGCCAAGAATTGGTGCCCTGGAAACAGGTTGCTTTGCAGGCTAACGTTTCTGTACGGCGAAACTGTCCAGTACTCTGGACAGAAAGCTTAAGTGATGGCTGGCTGTGGACGTGTACCTGTGAGCCCGGCAATTTGGGTATGGTGACGTTTTTTACTGATCTGGAAGCTGTAAATACATATCCACAAACACTACTCCAAGATGCAATTCGGTCTTCGCGACTTGCCTTAAAGATCAATGAACTGCAGTCGCAGATTTATATTCGTGATGTGACGCCGGCCGCCTTGTTAAGTGTATTTGAAGATAACCGCATTTCACTTGGCGATGCAGCAATTGCAAAAGACCCACTCGGTTCCCAGGGCTTGTCAACATCGATTTCTGATGGGATATCTGCAGCGATCGCCATTAATGCGATCATTTTAGGTTCCTGCGATCAATCTCTTGCAATAAACTTTCTTGAGAATAGGCATAGGCAAGCAGTAAAAAGACATAGAAACTTTCTATTCGAAAGTTATGCGGAAGCTCCTTTTAACTCCCCTTTTTGGCGGATTAGGAAGCAAGAAGTAACCCATTATAAGCCTGTATTACTGAAAGATCGACGCAACTTTGATCGCGTCTTGGTGCGCTCGTCGAACTGGACGCTAAAAGATTTGCCTGTGCTTAATGGAGACAATATCGAATCAGCGAAGTGTCTTTGTTCGGAGGAAGAGACAATAAGATGGCTGTTCGGTTTCCCGATTGATACCTTGATTCCAATTGAAAATAAAAAAGAAACTGTGCAAGACATACATTTTCGGTTGTCGAATTCTTGTGGCATATCACCTGAGATGTCTGATCGAATTATTAGCTGGATGATTGCAAATGAGGTTTGGGTATATTCTAAAAAAAATGAAAAAGAAATCGTCCATCTTTGAAAAAATAATTCTTGTATACTGATGTTAGACTTGGGGGTATTTTCTGGAAGTTGAGTTGTATTTTGTTTTATTTCCCTTCACCCTTGGTTCCGAACGGAACTGACCAGATACAGGCGGTGATCGGTAGCGTAACCAGGGCTATTCCACATCCAGACGGTCGAGGGGGCACGAGCCCTGCAGGTGTTGTATGTTCATTTTATGCAGTACTTCAACCAGTAGATAATAAATAACAATGGAAAACTCATCGCAGATCTGCAATTGCCACATGCATCAGCCTGAAATAAAGAAGCAGCGGTTGTTTCTAAGTTTAGGAAAAACAACTGGAACTATCTCATCAACCTTGACCAGCGTGCTAATTGCTTTTTTCCCTAAGTGTCCGCTTTGCTGGGCCGTTTATATGAGTACGCTGGGAGGTTTGGGTTTCACAAAATTGCATTATATGCCGTGGCTATTGCCGGTATTGATTGTATTCCTGACTATTCACCTGATACTCATTTTAAAGCAAATACGGCGGAAGGGTTATTTGCCTTTTCTAGTAAGCTTCTCTGGTGCTGCGTTAATCATAACCGGGAGGATATTTTCCAATGAAGGCTGGCTTCTGGAGTCAGGCATAGCTCTGATACTTTCAGGCTCGCTGTTAAATGGTTTCATTAACATATACACCAATAAGCAAAACTTAGAAGCTCACAATTAAATGTTATCCATTAAATGTTATCCATATGCCAACTTTAACAACATCGTGCGTACGACGGTCTATCCGTGAATTAGAAGACCAATATGAGAAAGGCTTGAGCAAAGACCTTGAAAAAGTAATGACTGCATGGGCTTATATTAAGGCACTTCCGCTTGACGATACCAATTCTTTTTTTGTAATAGCAGGCTATCATGGCGAACCATTTGAGGGTACAGGTGCAAAGGATGCAAGCTGGTGGGGTGGTTACTGCAATCACAGCAATGTGCTTTTTCCTACTTGGCACCGGGTTTTTTTATATCGGTTGGAGAAAGCCTTGCAAACGACACCTGGCTGTGAGGATGTTATGTTACCTTATTGGGATGAAACAGATGCCTATTCGACAACCTACGGTATACCGCATTCGCTTACCGACCAATATTTTACCTTTCAGGATGCCATACCAGAATGCTTATTGAAGCAAAATATATGGCACGACGGAAACAAAATTGAAAATCCGCTGGCATCGTTTACTTTTCCTGCCGCTATATTTGATACAGTTCAAGGTGACAGGAATGATTATTCGAAGCCTGTGGGATATAGGACGGTAAGATATCCTTTATCCGGCTTAGTAAGCGAGCAATTCCAGCAGCAGACAGAAGAACATAACGAAATGTTTGCTGATTATAATACCAATGTCGCGATATTAAATGCCAACGTTTTACAATGGTTAAACAATAAAGTGTATTATGCAGAAGATATGACTTCAACGCCTAACCAACCTACTCACACAACACCGGCAGGCGTTGCAAAGGCCTTTAAAGATTGCATTGATGCACCTAATTACAACGTATTTTCCAACGTTCAGTCTGCTGCTTACTATAATAAACAAAATAACCCGCTGACTTCTGCTGTCGCACTTGAACACCCGCATAATGATATCCATCTATCCGTTGGTGGATTTAACCTTCCTTCCACGGTGAACCAAGGCGGACCCGCTACAGACCGGTCACAAATTCCAGACGCAAATGCTGATATGGGTGAAAATGATACCGCCAGTATGGATCCTATATTTTATTTTCACCATTGTAATGTAGACAGGATCTTTTGGTTGTGGCAGGAAAAGAACGGTTTTACTGATCATTTTGACATCACAACTGATCAAAATGATCCGGGAAACTTCAATGGATTTAACGGTGGCAACGGCCAAGGACCGGCCAACGGACAAACGGAGAACGAAATGCTGACAATGCAAACTGCTTTAAAACCCTTCAAAAAAACGGAAACTGATTTCTACACTTCTAATGATTGCATTAATATCGAAAAGCAACTTGGCTATACATATAGTCGGGGTTCTTTAGTACCAGAATTTCAGCCACTCGAACTTGCATCAGTAAACAAAGAAAAAAGCAATTTGAAACTACATATTTCTGGTATTAATAGGGGAGGAATAAAAGGTTCGTTTATTGTGGCAGCATTTGCTACCTTAAAAAACCGGAAGTATCTGATAGGTTATCATTCTGTGCTAAGCCGGTGGAAAGTTGAAGGCTGCGCAAATTGTCAAATGCATTTAAACGTCTTTGGATCTGTCAACCTCCATGAATACACACACGAGCAAATTAAAGAAATGACATTCCACGTAGAAATTCATGGTAGAGAAAAGCAGAATAACGGGAGATTTGAAAAATTTCGAGCCTTATCATTGGCCGGGAATCAGCCCTATAAGCTGGAAGTAAAATAACCCGTTGGCGGAGTTAATTTCAAAACGATTCTTCATTTAAAAATAGAAGTAAATTGAGATTATTATAACCCAAAATGAAGTAAAACAAACCAATGAGAACATAAGTAAGGCTTTTTACCGAAAGAACGTATGAGATTTCGATCTGAAAACATGAACACATTAAAAAGAATCAATAACTTCTCCAACAGGTTAAAATAATATTATTCTTCAAATTCCAACCTCAAATTAGAAAGGCATAACTAGAGGTGGATCATAAAATGCTTTCAATTTTTTTTGTAAACGTTTTCGCTTTTAAAATAAATTAATAATGTTTCCTAATGAGCTCTTTTAAAATCTGGCTATACTGTAATATATTTATCAAGAAGCTCAGAGCTAAATCGAGCGACGTTATTCTATCCCTAAATTCTTGGCGATTTGGGCCGTTTTGCCTTGGGACGCTTATATATTATCAAACTTGCATTTCTAATTCTAAAACGTGGCTGCAAATGCACTTTACTTTTATACGCACTTTCAGTTCGTTCGATATCGCATAACAATCTGTGTTTCTCTAAATTTTGTGGCTTTCATTTTTATCAATTTAATATTATACTGCATAATCTACTCTTGAACTATATCAACTTTAGGAGCAATTACACTCTGTTTCGCTTTTACTTTAACGGGCAATCTGCATACATTAAAAGATTAATAAATCGACGGTCACATTCTTTATAAAATTTATCTCCATGAGGATAACAATGTTGACAGATTGGTCAAATTATCAACTATAGCATATAATTGAGGAATCTGTAAATCGCTTTCTGATAACAACTGCTTGCTAATTGAAAGCAATTCACCATGTTTTTCTCTTGTTAGAGTCATACAAATTGAGAAATCATCTAGGTAAGAAACCTGTCTTACCAAACCGAAGCATGGCCCTGATCTTTTTGAAAACTTATCTGGATACTGTGGCATCATAGTAAGTGCTTCACCTAGCGGTTTGATCACACGAACCATTAACTGGATGGCGTAACCAGACAACAATTTATTTCCAGGAAGATTTTTTTGTGTATTCATAAAAACAAACTGAAATGCGCGAAGCATTAAATTATAAATATCATCAAACAGATCTGCATATGCAGATGTCAATTTATTAGTTATAAAATTGCCGTTAGGTGCGTCATAATCGATTGTAGAATAAGCCTGAGGATTTTCTATAACGTCTCTCGCAGGGGAAAAGGAGCAATCCTCTTTTAAAAGGTCCTTAAGTTCTTTTTCAATCGCTTTGAAAATGCCATAATGGCAATCTTCCCGATCAGATGAAGTACCTTCCCCCTGCTCCGTAATCAAATCAATTGCAGCAATAGCTGAAGCTCGGTCAGTTATCTTTATAATTTCCGGGAAATCAATTATATCATTGCCAATCTGCAATTCTGGATCAACGATAAAAAGTTCTTTTTCTGGAATCATTTTAAAGCCTTCTTTAATAATTGCATAAAGTTCGCCTACAGTTTTGTAATCGTAACTTGCTTTGCTATTAAAAGTCTCTTCAATATAATCCTTTTCATTTGCATGAGACGGAAGTTCATACAAAATAAAACGCTTGATCGTATCAACACCAAAAGCTTGCAATATAATAGGGATATGTAAGGGATAGTATTTACTTGGTTGAGGAAAATTTGGTCGTAGATAATATGGAGTTCCGCCGACGGCTTTTAAAAGGTTCCATACCTGTGATAAATGAAGCATTTCCTGAGAAGCAACAACAAAAATCTGAGCGGCCCATTTTCTGACTATTTGTAACTGCTCAGCACTAATTCCTTCTTCGGTAGATTGCTTAATTGAAAACGCAGAAAATAAATATGAGCATGCAAGTCCGTGTTCAAGTTCACAAGCTTCGCTTAACAGCGACAGAAGATCCGATCTTGTTTTAGCTTCGTTTTTATATTTTACCGGACTTCTTCTCATATTATAAGAAACTGGTTGATTCAAATCTATCTGCTAAGCATTGCGCCAGACGTAACACCAAAGCTGCAACTGTCAAAGTTGGATTAGCTGTACCGCTAGTAGGAAATACTCCAGGCCCAATGATGAATAAATTGGGATGATCAAAAGACTGACAGTCTTTGTTAACTACAGCAGATTTCGCATTGTCACCCATTTTTGTAGTGCCCATTATATGGCCTGCCCCCGCGAAATCATTTCTGTCAGTAGGTATCTCAAAATGAGATACACCTATTTCTTTAAACATAAAAGCCATCACTTCCCAAGCAAACTCAAAAGCCTGCTTATTGTACTCACTGATCTGAAAATTAAGTTTCGGTCTTGGTAATCCGGTAACAGGGTCGATGACATCACCAGGCTTTACCCAGTTGTTTTCGTCAGGAAGCTGCTCGGTGGAATAACTAAATCTAAATGCCCGAATACTCGTTTGATTTATCGATCTTCTAAGATCTTTCCCAATCAGAAAACGAGGTCCATCTGATTGATTCTGGGCTAAAATGGCATCCATAGTATCCATATTGTTCCACCTTCCCCAAGCATCATTACCTACCGACATTCGCATAGCCGCCCTTACCTTTCTAAAAACACCATCCCTGAATACATCTATACCCGAAGTGCTTGGTGGACCTCTAAACGGAAACAACGGTTCGTTACATATACCTATTCCAACACCTTGAGGATGATCCATCAGATATTTACCGACTAACCCACTTGAATTGGCAATTTCAGAAACCTGAAGAAGCACAGCACTTTCAATTGCATGGTTAGCAATTACAAACACATCTGCCGTAACTGAAAACTCAGCCTTGTCCCAGTTTCTGAAATGTATTTTAGAAACCTTGCCGAAATCATCCTTTTCAATCTTATAAACAATCGAACGGTAGGAGAAGATTACATTGTTCTTCAAAGCTTTACGAATATGTACTGTTGCGTCATATTTTGCACCAATGGGGCATATAGGTACGCAACTTGAGTTGCCAGCACAAGCTGGTCGGTCTTCATATGGATGTGAGTTTCTAGCCTGTGGAGTTTTCCTAAGTTGTAGCTTAAAGGATTTATAGACTTTTCCATCAAGAGATCTTTTGATAATATGATCACCATAGCATGGCCATATAGCGGGCATCGGAAAGGGTCGGGAACGCTGTGCATTAAATAAATTGTTCCATTCATCATGATCTCCGGATACCCCCATTTCCTTTTCCGCTAGCACATAGAATGGCTCAAGGTCGTTATAACCAATTGGCCAGTTTGATCCTACGCCATACATGTCCTTCAACTTAAAATCATTAGGAATAAATCTTGGAACATGGCCCAGCCAATGCCAAGTGGTACCCCCACCCTGCTTTAAGTAAGTACTTTTAAAAGTATTGGAACCAGTTTCATACTGATAATCGCCAACTGAATCTGGCGAAAAAAGAAAATTCGAGGGGTCTTTGTCATAAGGGGAACGAGGTGATTTGATTTCTGAACCTGCATAGGCCAAGGCCATTTTTGTACGTTCACCCTGCCTGTCAGCACCGGCTTCTAATACCAATATTGAAAGAGCCGGGCATAATTCCGATAAACGATATGCAAGCAGTGAACCTGATACACCTGAACCAACAATAATAACATTATACTTGTTTTCCATATCTAGTTCTCAGGTTGATAATGCCAGTAACCAAAGTATCCTCCCGATAGCCCTGGTGGGTGAGACTGTGCTGCCTTCCAGCCTAAAGCCTCATAATGGTTAAGTGGATTAAATGTAATTTCTGTAACTTTATCCAGCTTGCCAAGGTACCATAATGCTAAGATGTTTTTAATCATAGTTCTAAAAAATTGAATTTCGGCAGCAGCTTTATAAATTGCTTTTTCAATTTCCACATGTTTGTTCTTTTTTAGATTTTCATAGATAACTATAGTTTCCTGCAAATCAGCAGCAAAAGCGTGATTCAACCCGTCAAAGTAAGAGTTTAATAATTCCTTATTTAAATGATCGAACCCTGTTAAAATACAAGAAAATTCCTTAAAAGACTTTCTCATCAATTCGTTATTCATATGTAATTATCATAACAATGGCGAAAAACTGATTTAATCCAAAAGTCTAACATATTATTGAAATTAATATCACGGCTTTTAATTCTATAATTTGTTTAATCAAATTTGCATATTATATTTTATGTACCAAAATCATTGAAGAGATTATGATCTTCAAAAGATAAACACCACTGACGGTATAACAAACTAAGGCTAATAAATAGAACCTATTCTCTAACGAACAGCGATAAAGCTTATTAGAAATACTACTCTTTTACTGGCTAAAAACATTTCCATAATCAGCAGTTCTTTTATTAATCTGCATAACATATATTATTGAAAATTATCACTTTTTCTACCTATTTATCCAGACACATTATGAAGAAGGAAATAATAGGAATCACACTGTTCGTAAATTCCGAACAGTGTGTAGGAAGGCAAATCGATATCATGAAAAACAGGATCTTAAAATACGATTTAATTCGGCAAATTATCCGTTTGTTTATTCCGTTCACAATGGTTCTTCATTTTTGGCTAAATGCTAACCACAGCAATACAAAAGGCATCCGCGCAAGAATTTAACTGTCACGATCATACATATGCCGCTTGCTTGTTTTCAGATTTTTGATTCGCTATTCGTGTTGGCTATTGCTCTTACATAGAATAAGAGCATTTTTACAGCTTCCTTTGAAACAAAGTGCTTCAAAGGTAAAATATTTGCCTGTCTCCTACCTTTATGATAATTGAAATAAAAAGAGCAATAATTTTTTACCCGACTGGAGATCAAAAAATCGAAGTTGGTGTCATCTTTCAACATGACATCGTTTGGCTTCTCTAAAAACAAATGAGTGAATTGTTCCAAAAAGATAGTTATACGATTGGCTTGTACTTGAAAAATATATTTAGTGTAAATGAACTAAATAAAGAATTAACTATCGAGCTTTTCCCGGTAGTTCAACAGGAAGGCAAAAAAAAGTAAATCGAAAAATTAAATATTATAACCTGGATGCGATTTTCTCCATTGGCTATCGGGTGAATTCAAAACAGGGTAAGCAGTTTCATCAGTGGAGTACGCAACGCTCAAAAGAGCATCTCATCCAAGCATAGTCGGTCAATCAGGAGAGATTAAAGCTGTTACAGCAAACTATCCAAATGATACATCCATCAGGACAATCGTTGGATAATCCATTTACTCTATTTTATCATCAATAACTATCCCTTTACAGACTGTAACGAACGTATTGCCGCCTTCCTCTTTACTTGGTTTTTAGAGAAAGAAAAACACCGTTTTAAAGAAAATAAGAGGTAAAAATTAACAATAACGGAGTCACTGCACTCGCTTCACCCGTCGCGCAAAGCAACCCATCAGAGAAAGAGTTAATGATTAAAGTGATCATGAATCTTCTCAACGCTAAATAAGAGAGATCTCTTCATGCAAAATGATAAAGGAGTATAAATAATACTATCGCTGTTCTACAAAAGAAAAAAGGTCTTTATTTTTGTCTTGTTTTGCAGCCTTTTGATAAGGCGAAAAGAGGTCAGTTACCGAATTCGGTAACCTTTGACAATTTGGAATGCTGGAATGCAAGCGGGGCAAGGCTTTAAGAAGATAATAAGGGTCCAGGTGGGCCCACTTAACAATCAAGGAGTTACGTGTTGTGAAGCGTAACTCCTTTTTTATTATACATAGGGGATACATACAAATAAGTAAGTTTTTTACCAATAATTACGGGTTACTCTATATGGTATGATGTTTTATTTGTAAAATCATCCGCAATTGTCTTTACCCTTACTATAAACTTTAATTCAACATATTCTAAAAAGAGCAAATGCGAAAGGGCATTGAAACCACCTTTAGCGAAATCAAAGCCTTATTTCTCAGAACCATCCATGCCGTAACCTTCAAAGGCTTTCTTCTCAAACTTATCCTTTTCTTGCTGGCTTTTACTCTCAATAAAATGTCTTGAGTAACTAACAACTTGTGTTAAGTAGATGATTTGTATTCTGCCCTGCGAAGCAACGAAACTTATGATGATAGATTGGGAGATCATAAAGACAAGCTGTGGTTAGCCAGCCGGATACTTGTCATAAAGAATCTTACATTGTATGTTTCTTTTCACTTAGTGCCGGATGCGGTTAGAGTTTTCTAAAAAGCTGTTTAAGAATTTAGAAAAAGTTTTGTATAGGAGAAGTTAAAGAAGGCTGTCACGGGAATAGGTTAGCCAAAGTTGTGTTTCTTGTAAATAACTACAAATGCAAGAACATGACAACAAAATATCCAACCGATCTGAGTAACAGCCAATGGCAAGTTATTGAAGGTTACGTCAAAGACAAAAGAAAAAGAACTATGCCAGCCACAAAACAGAACCGGGTGAAAAACGGTAACTCTTATAAATTCTCCTTTTTTAAGGACTGGAGAAATTGTAATGGCGATTTTCCATATTCTTTTTTAAACGCTCTTGAAAAATTAGAGCTGCTTTGCATACCAATTCTGTCCACAATTTCATTCATACATACGTCTTCATGCGTCATAATGTATACAGCTTTTTTAAGACGAAACATTCTGATAAATTCGCCTACCGATTGGTCTGATATACTCTTTATCTTTTGATACAACTTTGTTCGGCTAATGTGTAGATGCTTGCACAAAAATTCTACATCGAGGTCGGGTTCCTGTATATTGCTCTCAATCAGATTTAAAAGCTGCTGAAGAAAATCTTTATCTTTTTCAGATTGTACAAGTTCTGTTGCCTCTGATAAATAATCATTGGTATATCTAAGTTTTAATTTCTCATTCTGTTCAAAAATATTATGAACCGTTAGCAGCAAGAGATCTATGCTCAAGGGTTTTGCAAAGTAAAAATCGGCGCCCGATTCCATGCCTTCAATTTTGGTATCTAAGGCGTCTTTGGCAGATAAAATAATAAATGGGATATGGCTTGTTTCAAATCGTTCTTTCACAAGTTTGCAAAGCTCTATACCATCCATGCCTCCCGGCATCATAATATCGCTGATAACTAAATCCGGTACTTTTTCGATAGCTATTTCTATAGCAGAATTTCCGTCTTTTGCTTCATAGATATGATAGAATGTTTCGAGAGACTGTTTTAAAAACTGACGCAGTTCTTCATTATCATCCACAACCAAAATACGCTTACTGTTTTTTAAAAGCGTTGTTTGTGTTTCGTTTTTATGATGGGGATTAGATAGTAATGTGGACGTATCAATGGCTTCCAACTGCACTTCGGGTTCTGTTCCCATCTCATTTCTTTCCAATACATCATAATTTTCTTCGCCCCAGGGAATGCAGATAATGATTTCGGTTCCTTTATATCGCTCACTATAAACATAAATATCGCCTTTGTGCAATCGAGTAAGGCTTTTTACCAGTGCCAAACCTACGCCTGAGCCTAAATGATTTTTAGCAATGCGGTAATACCTGTCAAAAATCATCGTAATGGATTCAATGGAAATTCCGATGCCTGAATCGGTTATGCAAAAGTAGATGTATTGCTTAGCCCGGTGACCTTCATACAACAACTGAAAACCGGTATTGAATGAGGGTTTGAAATTTTCCAAATCAAAAAAGATTTGCAGGGAAATCTGCCCGCCAACATTGGTATATTTAAATGAATTAATCAGCAGGTTAAAAAGAATTTTTTCAAGAATCTGGACATCGAACAATCCAACTGATTTCTGGCTTGTATTGTCAATTAATTTAAAAGAAATGTCTTTGCTGGCAGCAAGTGTCTGAAATTCCAATGACAGGTCTTTGCAAAATTGCTGTACCGCCACCGGCTGTACCTGTAATGTAATGACGCTATCAGTAACCTTTTTAAAATTCATCAATTCGCTAATGAGATTGGTGAGCCGTTTGCCATTTTTAAGCATCAACTGATATGAGCTATCTGTTTTTGTGTCCTGGTTTTCTTTTATCAGGTTTTGTAAGGGCCCCAGGATTAATGTCAGCGGCGTACGAAATTCATGAGAAACGTTGGTAAAAAACATCAGTTGCTGTTGATACAACTCTTCTTTGTGTTTATGTATTTCTTCTTTCTTTTTTTCGTTAATCTCGCGTACTGCTATTTCCCTTTTCAGGCGATGCCATCTTGCCTGATAAAAGTAAATACCTAACAACCCTGATATAGTTAATAGAAGATAGACAATTTTAGATGCAACCGATTTCCACCAGGGGGGAGTAATGGTAACAAATATTTGAGCAGCACCCCCGCTCCAGACTCCATCATTGTTTGTAGCTTCAACAATAAACCGGTAACTTTTATAATCAAGATTATTATAAGTAACACTCGGATTTGTTCCATCTGTATACTTCCAGACTTTATCAAAATCTATTAATTTATAGCGATACCTGCACTTTACCGGATTTGCATAGTGCATGGAAGAAAAAAAGATGACAAAATTGTTATCTAAGTAATTAAGTGTAAGATTTTTAGAATACTCTGTTTTTCGGTTTATTGATAAGTCAGCGGTTGCCGAATCTATATTATTTGATTTTTGATTGTTGATGCGAAAGCCCGTGATGGCTGGCTTTGCAGGAATGCTGTTTTTTTGAATTTGGGCAGGATAAAAATAATTAAGACCATTTATGCCTCCAAAATACAATCTGCCATCTGCTCCTTTGTAAGAGTCCGCCACTTTAAAGCTATTCCCCTGCAGACCATCATCCTTTATGTATCTGACCAATTTTCCCGTTACAGGGTTAAAGCATTCCAGTCCGTTTCCTCCCATCCAGAGGTTTCCTTCGTTGTCTATTTCAAGGCTCTCCACGTCCTTGAAAATTCCGTATTTTTCACTGTAAGATTGAATACGGTATGAATTGTTTTTTTGTTGCAGCGTAAGGCAATTCAAGCCGCCGCCAATGGTACCAATCCAATAAGTGCTGTCGTTTTGCTGGCAAATGGGATATGTATAGTTAGAGCTTAATGAGTTGGAACCGGAAGACGCTTCATATCTGAAGGTTTGAACGATGTTTCCTTTACTATCAAAAATTGCCCGTTGCAACCCATGCGTACTGGAAATAAACAATTGGGGCTTCTTTTTATCAGCGAGAATAAAAAAGCCTTCTCCATAATATTTTACATGAAAGTGATTCTTATCATCTTTCCATATTACACCAGACCGGTTGATGTGATTGCCAAACCAGATATTTCCAAAACAGTCTTTTACCAGAATATCCATTATATACTTTGGAAACGAATCATATCCCAACGGCTTCCACAACTCTCTCCTGTCAGGTTTCAAAATTTCAATACCGGCAGCACTGCCTATCCATAAGTTTCTTTCATTGTCCAATGTCAGAGCTGTGATTACATCGTTTTTTAAGCGTACAGGCGAATTGTATGTATTATAAAAGCTAAAAACCTGTGTTTTTGTGTTCAATAGATTCAATCCGTTTGCAGTCGTACCAATCCAAAGGTTTTCGCCGTCTTCAAAAACAGATCGTATATGATTGCCGCTTAACGAATTTGGCACTTCCGGATTGTGCTGAAGAGTATAAAATCGTTTTTGATTAAGGTCGCAATAATTTACTCCGCCGCCAAAAGTGCATACCCACAGGCACTCAGAACGGTCAATAAAAATTTTGCTGAGTGAGGTTGAATTTAAGCTGTGTAACGAGCTGGTGTTATCTATAGATTGTATATAGTTAAGATTATTATCCAGTCTTACCAAAGCATTGCCAGTGTTGATCCAATAATCTGATTTACCTTGCTGTACAATGTTTTTTATAACAGTACGATTATCACCATAAGTAAATTTCCTGTCAATAACCCAATTTTCATTACTTGTTCCATTCGCCGGCTTTACATTTGTTTTTGCTTTAAAAAGATTCTTGCCACTTGCTATCAACAGATTACCCGAGTTATCAAAATAAACCGTTGAAATACTATCTTCATTAATCCCGTCTATGGTTATTTTTTTAAGTTTTTTGCTTTTGTCTGCCATCCAAACACCTTTATTGCTTGCTATATAAATTGCCCCCTTTGCATTAGATGTTATGTACCGAAATTCAACATGGCCCGGCAAGGGTAGATTTTCTTGCCTGATGTTATGATTCTCAATTGAATATAACGTAAGCTGACCATTTGCGATTCCATAAATATAATTTCCGGCCGGCTTACAAATTTTTTCAAAACGGGGATTGCTTTGCTGGCCATCATTTTTATAGCAGATATATTGTTCGGTGTGTGTATCAAAGCTTTCCAAGCCATCTTCAGTGATAAGCCAAATAATACCGGATTTATCAGGATAAATGCTTGTAATGCGATTTCGAAATGCATTTTGTGCAGGCAAACTGCTATTGTAATACTTCTTAATTGAGTAACCATCGTACCTGTCAAGTCCGAAGTAAGTTGCAATCCAAATATAACCTTCTTCGTCCTGGGCAATATCATTTGCATCAGTATGCGACAAGCCAGCATCAACAGTCAGGTATCTGAATATATAAGAACTGGGTTGGCATAAACCATTATCGGCAATAACTATTGAAGCAGCAAATAAGAAAAGAAAAGAAAGTTTCAAGCAATTTTCTTTTTAAATGAATTGGAATCTCTATGTGTTTTCAGAAATAATAACAAGGCAAATACGACTAAGAACAATCGTTTAAAAAATAAAAGTAAGAAAATAAGTGATAATTCAAATTGATACTTTATCCACTTTGAGCTATTTAACCGATATTAATAATCTTAAATTGAGTTGGAATTTTTTCAGTTATGTTTCTCTTTCTCAACCTTTTTTAAAGGGTTTGTTTTTACAGCAATTCTGAAATAACAATCCTACAAATGTACCACAGGTCAAAAATCATGTACGATTTAGCTACCTTATAATATAATTTAAAGTGAGATTTGCCCTAATGAATCTCTCGGTTTGAGCAATTTTAAAAAGTAAGTTTGAAGAGAGAGATTAAGATTGCTTGCGAATAAACACTTAAAAATATCTTTTTGAACAATTCATAAAGATACTTTTAAAGCCTCTTCAATAATTGCTTATACTAATGTAAATGCTTGCTGTATTTATTAACTCCAAAAACAAAACCACATGAAAAAAATGTACTGTACAATTTGCCAAACCTGACTTTTCATACGACCACCTGAATGTATGATTTTCTAACTGTTGAAATTTCCTTTGCCTTCAGGCAAAGTAATCCAACCATTTCTAATGATAACATCAAGCCAATATGAAGAACATTTTTATACTGCTATTAGTAACGCTTTTCATTACTTCCACACTTTATGCGCAATCTGTTTCTGTGAGAGGCAGAGTAACCAACGAAAAAGCGGAGCCCGTTCCGCACATTACCGTCCTTGTAAAAGACACTCATAATGGAACAACAACCGATGAAAACGGAGAGTTTTTAATTAAAGTTCCGGACAGTAAATCGGTGCTCCAGTTTTCCGCCATAGGCTACGATTCTCAGGAATTAACTGTGGGCAATCAATCTACTATTAATGTTACGCTGAAAGCAGGTGAAGCCAATAAATTGAATGAAGTGGTAGTGGTGGGTTATGGAGCCCAAAGAAAAGTAACAGTAACGGGCGCTGTATCTACGGTAAAAGGTTCGGAACTTGAAAAAACACCAACTGTAAATTTATCAAATTCGCTGGTAGGCCGTTTGCCCGGCATCAGCGCTGTTCAATCATCAGGCGAGCCAGGTTATGACGGTTCTAACATACGCATACGCGGCACGAACACCTTTGGTAACACGTCGGCACTGATTGTAGTGGATGGTGTGCCTGATGTAGCCGGTGGCCTTGAGCGCCTTAACCCGGCAGATATAGAAAGCATGTCTGTATTAAAGGATGCTTCTTCGGCTATCTACGGAGCAAGAGCAGCCAACGGTGTTATCCTGGTAACTACCAAACGTGGCAAGGCCGGCAAGCCGCAACTGTCTTATAACTTCAATCATGGATGGGCGCAGCCAACACGGGTTCCAAAAATGGCAAACGCTGTGGAATATACGCAGATGAATAATGAGACCACCATATTTGATGGTGTACCATCTGCTGAATGGGCGGCTGCTGAAGCTGCTTTTAATGCAACAGGAAGCTATACCACGCAGGGCGGCAATGTTGTACGTGCCCCCTTTCAACCATCTGATGTACAAAAATATAAAGATGGAAGTGACCCCTGGGGACATCCCAATACAGACTGGTTTAAAACAACTTTGAAAACATGGTCGCCGCAGGAACAGCATTCTTTACAATTGCGTGGCGGTTCTGAAAATGTAAAGTACCTCGCCTCTTTAGGCTATGAAAACCAGGACGGTTATTATAAAAATTCTGCAACTGGTTATAAGCAATATGATATGCGCATCAATTTAGACGCGAATGTAAATAAGTACATCAGAACAAGCATAGACTTAACAGCCCGGGAAGAATATCGCCATTTTCCTACACAAAGTGCTGGTTCTATATTCAGAATGTTAATGCGAGGCAGACCTACAGACCCTGAAGTATGGCCAAACGGATTGCCTGGACCGGATATTGAAAATGGACAAAATCCGATAGTGATTGCCACCAGTCAAACCGGTTATGATGATGATAGAAGAGATTACTTTCAGGTAAACGGAAGAGTTGAGTTTCTAATACCCGGTGTAGATGGATTGAAGGTAACAGGAACAGCTACTGTTGATAAAGAAATTCAACGCACAAAAAATTGGCAAATACCCTGGTATCTGTATTTTTGGGATCATAGCACTTATGAAGCCGATGGCAAAACGCCTGTTCTTACCAGGAATCTGCGTTCCACATTTACAAGTCCACAGCTTGGACAAGCAGACGATAATTTCCTGAATCTCTTAACCTCGGCTTTTATCAATTATGATAAAAAAATCGGGTCTCATACCATTGCTTTAATGGCTGCCGTAACCAAAGAAACAGATAAGGAAGATAATTTTAGCGCCTACCGCACCAACTTTATTTCGCCTGCTTTGTCTCAGTTGTTTGCAGGTGGTACATTGGGTCAACAAGTAAATGGTACAGGCTATAACCGCGCGAGACTAAGCTACTTTGGAAGAGCGGCTTATAATTACAAAGAAAAATACCTTGCCGAATTTTTATGGCGCGATGATGGTTCCTACTTGTTTCCAAAAGGGCACCAGTTTGGATTTTTTCCAGGCATCCTTGCCGGATGGCGTATTTCCGAAGAAGGTTTTTTTAAGAACAATATCAAGTTCATCAACTCTTTAAAACTGCGCGCTTCTTATGGCAAATTAGGAAACGACCAGGTATATTACAACAATGTGCTACAAGAATACCAATTCCTGTCCACTTACGGATTTAGCAACTATACCATCAACAATTCGGCTTACAAAACTTTATACGAACAAGTAGTTCCAAATCCCGACTTTACCTGGGAAGTAGCTAAAAATTCTGATGTAGGTATAGAAGGCAGTTTACTGCATAATAGTATCAACTTCGAGTTTGATTATTTCTATAACAAACGCGATCATATCTTATGGCAAAAGTCAGGCTCTACACCGCAAACTTCAGGTATTTCCAATCTGCTACCTCCTACAAACATTGGTAAGTCTGAAAATAAAGGATACGATTTCTCTGTGAGTTATAATACTAGTGCACGGGATTTCAGGTTTTCAGTAAGTGTAAATGGTGGCTATGCAAAAAACAAAATTCTGTTCCAGGATGAACCACCCGGAGCGCCGAAATGGCAATTGGCCACAGGGCATCCGTTCAGCAGTGGTGGTGGCGGTGCATTTCTTACTTATGAGTATGATGGTGTGTTCAAAGACCAGGCAGATATCGACAAAAACAAAATTGATTACTCAGGAGTTACACCCGCCCTCAAACCAGGTGATATGAAGTATAAAGACATCAATCATGATGGGAAAATAGATGGTAATGATCAGATTAGATTGGATAAAACCAATGAGCCTACTTTTACTGGCGGAGTGAATTTCAATTTTGCTTACAAAGCATTTGATCTATCTATTCTCTTTCAAGGTGCCACTGGCGGTTTGCTTTACATTGGAACAGAATCGGGTGATATTGGTAACTATCTCCAATATAGTTACGATCATCAGTGGACAATTGATCATCCAAGCAGTGTAGATCCACGCATCTCAAACAGAGGCAATACTTATTTTTCCGGCGGCAACACTTACTACTTAAGAAGCAGCGATTACCTGCGTTTGAAAAACGTAGAAATAGGATATAATATACCTGAAAAACTAGGAGTGAGAGCTGGCATTCATGGATTCCGTGTTTATGTTAACGCGCTCAATCTTGCCACCTGGGATAAGATGAAAATATATGATCCGGAAGCAACAACAGGCAATGGCCAATATTATCCTCAGTCAAGAATATTGAATGCAGGTGTTAGAGTAACCTTTTAAAAATTAAAAATGAGAAAGATAACAATTAATAAACTATTTGCTTTTGCCATCCTTTTATTTTTAATGGGTTCGTGTAAAAAGGATTTCTTAAACACCACGCCACTAACATCTATTTCATCAGTGGTTACTTGGACTGATGGATCACTATCCGAGGCCTTCGTAACCAATATTTACAACGGTTTGGGCAATGGTGGCTGGGATGAGCAGCAACTGGCTTCTTTAAGCGACGAAGCTGTATTTGTGCATCCGGGAAGAGGAATTAATACCATCAACGAAGGCACTTTGACACCATCTAATCTTGGATGGGTAGATAATACCTACGAATGGGGCAATATGTACAACTATATCCGTTCCTGCAATATTTCTTTGGAGAATTTAAAAACAGCTACTTTTAACGATACTGCTTTAAATCTAAGACTGCAGGGAGAAGCCCACTTTTTACGAGGTTATTATTACCAGCAACTGGTTCGTTATTACGGAGCAGTACCCTTAGTTAATCATTCGTATGGTTTAAACCAGGATTACTCTGTAACGAGAAACACCTATGAAGAATGTGTAAACTTCATTGTTAGCGATTGCGATAGCGCAGCCTTATTACTTACTGGCAGAACCCTCGCATCTGGAAGAGCAACCCAATTGTCGGCATTGGCTTTAAAATCTAGAGTCTTACTTTATGCAGCGTCCGATTTGCATGATATTCCGACTGCGAAAGTAAAATCTGCCACCATAGCCGCATTTGCAAATCCGGAATTGTTGGGTTATGTAAGCGGTGATCGCAATGCAAGATGGATGGCAGCACAGGCAGCAGCAAAAGCTGTATTGGATTTAGGAAGCGGCTACATGCTTAATTTAACCGCACCCTTGTCATCTGCTGCCGGTACGCAGGCTTATGTGTCTATGGCTATGGGAGGTGCCAGCAAAGCCCCGGGCATAGATGCCGCTGCCTCCAGCGAATTGCTGTTCATGCGACAGTTTTCTTCAGATTTATATATTGGAGGCCCTGGCACAGACGGTACTTCGGTAGGATTGGACAACGGACCGAACGGTTATCATAACTGGGCTGGCAACGTGCCAATTCAAGAGTTAGTGGATGATTATGAAATGATGGACGGAACTAAATTTGACTGGACAAATCCAACTGAAGCAGCCGCGCCGTTCAACAATAGAGATCCCCGTTTATACGCAACTGTCTTGTATGATGGCGCAACATGGAAGCCGCGGGATAAAATTTCAGGAAACGTAGATCCGGCAAATCAAATCCAGTCTGGTTCTTATGAGTCCACTCCCGGCAACCTGTTAGCGGGTTTGGACACAAGGCAAAGCACCATTGAAAACTGGAACGCTTCCTGGTCAGGTTATTACATGCGTAAATTTATAGATCTCGATCCAAATGTTGTAGATAACAACACACGCCAGTATATACCTTATCCGTTCTTCCGCTATACAGAGGCCGTGCTTAATTATGTGGAAGCCTCTATTGAATTAGGACAGGAAGATGTAGCAACAACATGGTTAAACAAAATCAGGTTCCGCGCAGGGATGCCTGCAGTTATATCATCGGGCGATGCTTTAAAGCAAGAATACCGAAATGAAAGAAGAGTAGAAATGGCATTTGAAGAACAGAGATACCATGATGCGCGCCGGTGGATGATAGCTACAGAAACGTTAGGGCGAAAGCTTGAGTTTATCAATGTTACAGGAGTTTTGAAGCCCGGTGCAACGGCTCCCGTTCCTTACCACCATGATGAGACTGCCTACAAATACAACTATGTAACTTTCATTGACAATTCTTTGGAAAACAGAACATGGATAGATAAAATGTATTTCAGACCTATCAGCAGGGATGAAATTAACAGGAACAGCAAACTCATTCAAAATCCAGGATACCAATAGAATTATTTAAGCTTTTTGTTTTGAGCTAATTTTTAAAATCAATGCCGGTAACTACCGGCATTGATTTTAAGTTTATATATCTTTCCATTCTAATAATTTTCTCTTGCAACGCCGTGTTCACTTGCCATTACGCTTGTTTCTGTTATTGCTTTTATTTATCAATTTCATGAGCTGTTCTACAAAAAAGAGAGAAGAAAAACCTTCACCAAAAAAAGCTACAGTATTTGAATTATTGCCTGCTGCGCAAACCGGCATCAATTTCAACAACCAGGTAACCGAAGACCTGAACATGAATGTTTTGATGTATGAATATTTTTATAATGGTGGCGGCGTTGCCGTAGGCGATGTAAACGGCGATGGCTTACAGGATATTTATTTTTCGGGCAATATAGTTGATAACAAATTGTACCTGAACAAAGGTAATATGCAGTTTGAAGACATTACCAACCAGGCAGCTGTTGCCGGCAGACCAGGTCCCTGGAAAACGGGGGTAACCATGGCTGATGTGAACGGTGATGGCTTGCTGGATATTTACGTTTGTTACTCGGGTAAGCTGCCGGCTGATAAGCGGGTAAACCAATTGTTTATCAACCAGGGTAATGATAAGCAAGGCATACCATCTTTTAAAGAAGAAGCTGCCAAATACGGGCTTGCCGATTCATCATTCAGTACACAGGCTTATTTTTTCGATTACGACCGCGATGGGGATGTAGATATGCTATTATTAAATCACAACCCTAATTCGTTACCTGTTTTAGACGCTGTGAGCACAGCAGAGGAACTAAAACAAACCGATCCATATATTGGTATTAAGTTGTACAGAAACGACAACAATTTTTTTACAAATGTTACCAAAACATCAGGCATCAGCAGTTCTTCCTTAACGTATGGATTGAGTGCCGGTATCGCCGATTTAAATAACGACGGATGGCCTGATATTTATATTTGCGATGATTATACGGTTCCTGATTATCTGTACATAAATAATAAAAACGGAACGTTTACGGATGTAAAAAAGACAGCCTTAGGCCATACCACGCATTTTGGAATGGGCAACGATGTAGCTGATGTGAACAATGATGGTATGCCCGACATTCTTTCTTTAGATATGTTGCCTGAAGATAACCATCGTCAGAAGATGCTGATGGCGCCGGATAATTATGAGAAATATGATCTGATGCTGGCAAGCGGATTTTACTATCAATACATGCGCAACATGCTCCAGATAAACAATGGCAACGGTACGTTTAGCGAAATGGGACAATTAGCAGGTATTTCTAACACAGACTGGAGCTGGGCTGCGCTGTTAGCGGATTACGACAATGATGGATGGAAAGATTTGCTGGTAACCAACGGTTATACACGCGATTATACCAACCTGGATTTTTTAAAATACATGAATGATTATATTCAAAACAACAATGGTAATATTCGCCGGCAAAATGTACTTGACCTTGTGCAAAAAATGCCATCCAGTAATGTTGTCAATTATCTTTTCAAAAACAATGGCAATCTCACTTTTAGCAATGTAACTAAGGATTGGGGATTCAACCAGGCATCCAATAGCAATGGCGCTGCCTATGCCGATTTAGATAACGATGGTGCACTCGATCTGATCATCAATAACATCAACAAACCGGCTTTTATTTATCACAATATCGCTCCGAAAAATGCACACAATTATTTGCAGGTTAACTTGAAAGGAAATGGCAAAAACACACAAGGCGTTGGCACAAAAGTATATATTTATGCAAAAGGTGCAGTGCAATACGAAGAACAAATGCCTGCCCGTGGTTATCAATCTTCCGTATCTCCTATCCTGCATTTTGGAATGGGAAATACTGTGCTGATTGACTCGTTAAAAGTTGTTTGGCTAAGCGGCAAACGGCAATTAATAAAAGCAGTAAAAACAAACCAGATCCTTACAATAGAAGAGAAAAACGCAACAGAATATCATGATCAACACACACCGGCGAACACTTTGTTTACTGAAATAAAATCGCCCGTTGCATTTCAGGAAACAGCGAATACTATCAACGATTTTAAACGCCAGCCGTTACTGATCAATCCCATTTCATTTTCCGGCCCGTGCATGATAAAAGGCGATGTAAACGGCGATGGACTGGAAGATATATTTGCAGGCGGAGAGCCAGGCACCGCAGGAGCCATTTTTATACAACAAAAAGGCGGTGCATTCACTGCTTTAGCGCAACCTGCTTTGGAGGCCGATAAAATGAGTGCAGATGCCGATGCTGCTTTTTTTGATGCGAATGGTGATGGCTTTCCCGATTTGTATGTTGCCAGCGGCGGCTACCATAATTTTGAACCGGAAGATGCTTTGCTGCAAGACCGTTTGTACCTGAATGATGGCAAGGGACATTTTACAAAAAGTAAAGATGCATTACCTAAAATGCTTACCAGCAAAAGTTGTGTGCGCATAGCGGATGTGAATGGCGACGGTCATCCTGATGTGTTTGTTGGCAGTCGTGTAATTCCTGGCAACTATCCGCAAACGCCACAAAGCTTTTTATTGCTGAACGATGGTAAAGGACACTTTACGAATGCCATACAAACTATTGCACCGCAACTTCAACAGGCAGGTATGATTACGGATGCAGCCTGGGTTGATATAAATGGCGATAACAAACCTGATTTAATAATAACAGGCGAGTGGATGCCGGTATCTGTTTTCATCAATGCAAACGGCAAGCTGGAAAATAAAACGAATGCTTATTTTGATAAACCATACTCAGGCTGGTGGAATAAGCTATTGGTACAAGATATGAACGGCAATGGCAAGCCTGATTTGGTTGTTGGTAATTTGGGTTTAAATACACAATGCAAAGTGAGTGATAAAGAACCTGCCGAAATGTATTACAAAGACTTTGATAATAACGGCTCGATAGACCCTATCCTTTGTTTTTACATTCAGGGCAAAAGCTATCCTTATGTAACGCGGGATGAATTGCTGGACCAAATGAGTAGCATGCGTACGAAATATACCAATTATGCTGATTATGCCGATCAAACCATAACAGATATATTTGATAAAGACGACTTAAAAGATGCCGGTCATTTAACAGCCAATTGCTTAAGCACTTCCTATTTTGAAATGGGCGCCAATGGAAAATTTGTACAAAAACCGTTACCCATAGAGGCACAGGAATCGCCTGTGTTTACCATTACACCGCTTGATTATAATAAGGATGGAATAGAAGATTTGCTGCTTTGCGGCAACATCAATAAAGCAAGGTTGCGCTTTGGTAAGTACGATGCCAACTACGGTGTTTTATTAAAAGGGAATGGCAAAGGCGGTTTTGAATATGTGCCGCAGTGGCAATCCGGCTTTAACCTATGGGGCGATGTAAGAAGCGTACTTACTATCAATAACACCTTGTTGTTTGGCGTCAACGGGACAGCTGTAAAAGCTTATCAGTATAAAACAGAAAATCATAAAAATTCAATTGTAAAAGCACAAAAACAATAATGGTTGCATGATTAGTTAACTTTAAAATCACAACCTCCCGTATTCATGTATCAGAGGCAATTTGTTTTTGCCGTATTTATTTACATTCTCATGAAGAAGATTCTTACTACAGTGATGGTACTGCTATTACTGGCCAGCAGTTGCCAACAAAGGAAAACGCCACAATTGACAAATGCTGATATAGGCAAAGTCATTAACCAAATGACGGAATTGATGATTCATGACATTACAAATCCGCCTTTAGCAGCAAGGTTTTTTAGTTATGCATGCCTCGCAGGCTATGAAGTAGTGGCAGAAAATAATTCATCGTATCAATCAATGCACGGCATTGTTCGGGATTACCCTGCTATTGCAAAGCAGGATTCTATTGGGTGCTATTCTTCTCAATTGGCTGCGGTACTGGCAATGATTGAAACAGCAAAAAAAATGCAGCCATCGGGAACTTTATTGGGTAATTATGAGAACAGCTTTTTAGATTCCTGTAAAAACAAAGGGTTCAGTGATGAAACCCTGAATCAATCCTTAAAGTATGCAAAGGCAATCAGCAAATCGATTCTGCAATATGCAAAAGCAGACGGATACAATAAAATCAGCAATCTGCCACGTTATACACCCATTAACAAAGAAGGTTGCTGGTATCCTACACCGCCGGCATACATTGCTGCCATCGAACCTTACTTCAATACCGTGCGCCCCTTTCTGTTGGATTCGGCCAGCCAGTTTCGCGTACCGCCGCCAGTATCTTTCTCAAAAGATAAAAACAGTGATTTTTATAAATTGATGTATGCCAACTACCGGCAGGATGGAGATAGCTTGTCTGATGATCATCGAAATATGGCGGCTTTTTGGGACTGCAATCCTTTTGCTGTTCAGGATGGAGGGCACCTGATGATAGGGCTAAAAAAAATTTCGCCTGGAGCGCATTGGCTTGGTATTGCCAATATTGTTTGCGGGCAAACCAACAAGTCGTTTGAAGAAGCAATGTTTATTCACATGGTTGTTGCCCTTGGCCTGATGGATAGCTTTATGGCTTGCTGGGATGAAAAATACCGCAGCAACCGGATTCGTCCTGAAACGGCTATCCGCCAGTTACTGAATGTACATTGGAAGCCGCTGCTGCAAACGCCGCCCTTTCCCGAATACCTCAGCGGCCATTCCTGCATTTCTGCTACTTCTGCCGTTATCCTTTCTCATTATATCGGCAACAATGTTGGTTTTACCGATACTACCGAAGTGCGTTATGGCTTACCGCCGAGGCACTTTAATTCGTTTACAGAAGCTTCCCAGGAAGCAGCTATTTCCCGCTTTTATGGCGGTATTCATTTTATGGATGCTATTGAACAGGGAGTGGCGCAGGGGGAAAAGGTAGGCGAATGGGTAATTAAAAAAATGGAAAAGAAGTAAAGTAACCCCTTGGCGGAGTAAAGTAAAAATAGGGTATTACTGTGCCATCGGCACAATATGTTTGTAGAAAGAAGCAGGTTTCAGGAAAGTGGATGCTCCGTAGGAGTTACCTGTGAAAGATAAATAGGTAGCCCCTATGGAGCATCTTTGTTTTTGTACATTTTTTTACTACAAACAGATAGCCCTTATAGGGCTTTGTTTTGCGGTATAACTCTGCCAACGGGTTAAAATATTGTAAAACACTTACCAATAAGCCTATTAATTGTTGTTACCTTAAATTTCTGTGGTTAATCAGCAAAACCAAACTCTTGTTTTTTTTGCCCTTTTCCGCACAACTAATTCCTTAGCCTGCATACACTGTCATTTACAAAAAACGCCTGAAACAAGTAAAACAAAACCGGCAACCAAATCAATAAGATAGTAACTGACTATATCAGTTGTTGAAAAAGGAAGCATACTTAATTCATGTATTATCTTCATTTATTGCTTGGTTTGTTTTTGCCTCATTTTTCTCGTTGTACTTTACAACGAATAATAACATTGCTGATGTAATTATATTGGTAAAAACAAAAAAGAGGAAGCTTACATAAGTTTTTAAAAATGCTCATTCATTTGCTGTGTTTATTACAACCACTATTTGTATTTTAAAAAGAGCGATGGAGAAAAAAACAGGGTTATCTTGTTTCTGTTATCACTTGATAAAAATCTTTTTTGCTTTATTCAATCTGATCTTTATTGATGACATAAATACATTATTCGCTTCCGTTTGTTTTTACTACTATTTACCTGTTTGGCAGCGAGAAGCTAAAAACCGCAATCAAATAAACACACATTGTTTTACCGCTGCACATACATCAGTCAACAATAAAATCTTTGGCATTTTCTCTATTCACTTGCAAGCAAAAACATTTGGTAATACTTTGAATTGAATGTTCAGGCCGGAACTGTAAAATGAGCACATTTGTTTCAATAATCTAAGCTCTTCATTTATTTGCGTTTCAGCAATTGAATCTGATAACCAAAAACCGATGGCACTGTATAAACCCTGCATTGCTCCAATGGTCTTGGACCACAACCATTAGAACCGACACCAAGGGTTTTGTGGCTGATGCACAACACGGTTTCTTTGCTTTGAGGGAGGTCTATTTTGTAAGCTACGTTTTCCATTTCTTCATCGCTATAAGGCAACGCAGACACCTGCAAAAAAGAAGTATCTTTTTTTATGGCAAAACCAAAACCATCTCCAGAAGAAAGTTTTGCCCAGCGAACATCTTCATGATTGCCGCATTCCATTGGTTTTTCATAAGGCGTCATTTGTTCTGCCACAGGGCTCGTATAATGCCCGATATCCGAGCCTTGTTTCCGGTCTGAGTAGTTTTCCATGGGACCGCGACCTAAGTAATCAAACTCGTTTAAATCTTTTGCAAGAAACATACGCACACCCAATCTTGCCAATGCCAGGTTGGGATTGCTGAAGCTTACCTTATTCTGTACATCAATTGTACCCGTGCCCATAACGGTATAAACTGCCTGGTGATGAACAACAAAATTTTGCCTGCCCGTTCCGGTTAAGCTTACTTGTATTTCAATTGAATGATCAGAAGTTTGTTTTGTTTTTACTTCGTCTGTTGTCCAGATAAGATTTTTTAAACCATACTCCTCCCAGCCTTCATACGCCCACATATCATCTTTCTGATGAGGCGCCCGCCAAAGATGCAGCATAGGCCCGCCATTTTTTTGCAAAATATCTTTACCCCCCTCTTCTATTTTTGAAAAGGTTCCTTTGGTTTTATCAAATAAAAGATTAAAATCGTTTCCCTTTATGATAACCACATTGTTTGAATCCTGTAAAGTGAGATTGTTGCTTCCCGCTTGCTTGCTTATATTCATATCAGGTTTAATAACTGGCAATTCAATCTGCTGGGCAGCTACTTCAAAGCCTTTCTTAGCCCACAACTGGTCGGTTGCCAAATTAAAGGAAACCCTTACAAAATATTCCGCTCCCGGTTTTGGTTTTATACTATACGGAATCTTAATGTCTTTTTCTTCTCCTGGATTGATGAGTCCAAATGCCACAGTGCCGGATGTAAGGCTATCTCCATTTTCACTAATCGTCCATTTGGCAACAAAGCCATTAAGGTTGACGAACTGATAACGGTTTTTAATGGTAAAAACCTGGTTCTTAGTATCCTTTGCACGTACGCTTATCCATTGATACGCGTGTTTTAATTCGGGATAATGTGGTTTCGGGGATCTGTCTGAAAATACAACTCCTTTGTGAATGAAATACTTGTCGTTTGGAACTTCGCCAAAGCCACCGCCATAAGCCGTAATGTGATGGTTGGGATCGCGATCATTATAAATCCCCTGATCCTGCCATTCCCAGATGGCACCGCCAAGTAGCTGCGGGTATTGATCAAATAGTTCGTTGTAAACATCTACCGAACCCATGGAGTTAAACATAGCGTGCGCATATTCGCATAAATAAAAAGGTTTAACCAGCGTTTTATCTTTTGCCTTCTTTTCAAGACTGGCCACATCCGTGTACATTTCACTGTCAATATCAGCCGGATTATCGTTACCAATTCCAAAACCCTGGTAATGTGTTGGGCGGGTTGGGTCAATCGTTTTGATGGTTTGTAAAATGGCTCTGAAATTAGAGCCGCCACTGCCGCATTCGTTTCCCAGCGACCAGATAATAACCGAGGGATGATTTTTAAAATTTTCTACATTGGCCTTGTTTCTTTCAATTAATGCGGCTTTTATTCTTGGTTCTTCGTTGAATTCATCCCAGGCACCATGACTTTCCAAATTTGCTTCCGCTACGAGATAAATTCCATACTCATCACACAGTTCATACCATCGCGGATCATCGGAATAATGGCAGGTGCGCACATGATTACAATTGGCTTGTTTGATTAGAACAATATCCCTTATCATTTGCTCTTCGGTAATGGCATGACCATCATCCGGCCAGTTTTCGTGGCGATTGACGCCTTTTAATTTGATAGGAACACCATTCACAGTAAACAGGCGATCCTTGATTTCAATGTTCCGGAAACCAGTACGGGAAGACAAGGTTTCGATTGCGCTTTTTCCATCGTTGAGTATAATTACTGTCGTATAAAGTTTTGGTGTTTCAGCCGTCCATTTTTGCGGATTGCTCACAGGAAAAGAAATGTTTACAGTTACTTCTTCACCAGGTTGTAAGGCAGGAACCTCTTTCTTGCCTGTAGCACCTGCTTCCTTTTCATTTCCATTGTATAAAGAAACCTCTACAGCGCCCCGATTAGTGGCTGTTGTACTATAATTTTTTATTTTGGCAGCAACGATTAGTTCAGCATCGCGAAACTGTTTATCAAGATTTGTTTTGATAAAATAATCCCTGATATGCTCCTGTGGCGAACTCCATAAGGTTACGTTTCTAAAAATGCCGCTTAGTCTCCACATATCCTGGTCTTCCAAATAACTGCCGGTTGTAAACCGATATACTTCAACTGCCAAAGTGTTTTTGCCCGGCTGAACATACTGAGTTAAATCAAATTCTGCTGCATTGCGGCTGTTTACGCTATATCCAACTTTATGCCCGTTTACCCAAATAAAAAAACCGGCATCAACACCATCAAATGTAATAAAGATGCGGCGCCCTTGCCAATCGGCTGGTATTTCAAAATCTCTTCGATAACTTCCAACCGGGTTTCTTTCCTGGTAAGCTGTATAACTAACAGGAGGCGTACTCATTACATGTGGAAAATCTTTCTGGAAGATATAAGTAAAATTGCTGTAATAGGGAGTTCCATAACCTTGTACCTGCCAGCAGGACGGCACTTCAATATCGCTCCAGTTTGAAACATCATATTCGGTTTTGTAAAAATTGGCAGGGCGTTTTTGTGGCCAATCAACCCAGTTGAACTTCCATTTTCCATCCAAACTTTGGCTGAAAGAAGAAGCATGGCGATTAGCAGCCAACGCTTCTTGTAATGAGGCGTAAGGCATTAAAGTAGCATGGTCAGGTTCCTTATTGATACCGAGACACTCAGGATCTTCAATTTCTTTTGGAACCGATGCCGTGTCTGATACAGAAAAGAGTTTATTTATTGATTGGGATTGACAGAATGAAAAATAATAACTATTATTAAAAATGAGAATCAGTAGAAAATTGGCAATTTGTCTGGATAACTTAGTTCGGCTCATGCTTTTATTTGTTATTCTACAAAGGACTATAAATTTAATAGTTGAAAAATTCCCTTACATACATTTTTCTTGTCTTTAAGTACTGTAAAATATGTTATTGCCTGGCGACTTTAATTTATTATCGAGTTTGGTTTCCTAATGGATAGGAATAACGATTAGCCAGCAGGGCATTGTTGATAGGTAGCTGCGTTTTTTTTAGACTCTCTACTTAAAAACCGTCCTTAAAGGTTGCCTTGTAAGTACCCCATAAATCAGACAGTTGTTATTTGATAAATTTTAATTTTGATGCACTCCCAAATACTCGACAGATGTAAAGCAGAGAAAACGGATTTATTGACAGTTTCAATCTGCTCATTGAAATATCGTTTTTTCATTTCTTAGCTGATGCTTATTCAATTGCTGTAAAAAATATGTTTCAATCAGTAGAAGCCTCCGGCAGGTTATGTCTTCTTCCCCCTGATCTACTGCCAGATGCTGCTCTCTACTACTTGTGCCGCGTCAAGCCGTTTAAAGAACTGTGTGGCCGGAAGTTATTGTATTCTTCCACCAAGATGTTAATTTTTTCATAGGCATTTTCCAAAGACAAAAACCAATTAATGTTCAGGCACTAATTCCGGAATGAACTGTTAAACGATTCTATGAACGGATTGTCAGTTGATTTACCAGGTCTTGAATAATCCAAATTTACATTGTTATCGTAATCCCATCTGTCAAAATTAATATATGTGTCGAATCTGATAAGTACTTCAATAAAATTATCTATTAATTTATTTTTTAAACTTGATAGATAAATCTTTTCCAACTGCACATAAAATAAGCTTGGCGGCAGATAAAAAATAAATAATTGCCTTTTTGCCCACGCATTTCGCATGGCTTTTATTGCTTTTGATTGATGCACTTTGGCATTATCTAAAACAATTACAGTATGCTTTTTTATTTGATTTGTGTGCTTGTGATAATCGTTGGCGTTCCTGTTCTACCACTGCTCGCACAATACTTATATGTGTCGGCTCCAAAATTGGTTTTCTACCCTGACCAGTTTTTGTAGGCAAACCCGCTATGCCCAAAAGTTCATAACGACTTAGCCAATTGTAAACACTTGCCCTATTAGAGCCTAAAATTAGTGCAATTTGATTCGCAGCATGACCCTCCGACTTTAATAAAATCATTTTACAACGCTGACGAAAACCGTGTGTCTCGCCTGTTTTATAACCCTGTTCTAACGATTCTCTATCTTCGGTAGATTGCAATATTTCTTTTATTTTTCTTGACACACAAATAAAACGCTTCTAATCCTATTTAATTTTGACAGATTACTTATTAAAATTTAAAAGAAATTTGAAGAGGAAAGGACAAAAAAGAGAATCCGCTTTATGATGCGGTAGTATATATTTGTTGCATGAGGTAAAAAAACAATATTTCTGCCTTTGTTTAGATCATACAAGCAATGAAGGAAATTCTGACCAGGCGATAGAACGTGCAAAGCAGAATGGAGATAAAATTAAAATGCTATTTACCTTTAACGATGCAACTCGATTTCACACTACATTTTTTTATGACAGAAATATGGACACAGGACAATGGCTTATGGACGGCGAGGAAAACGGGAAATTACAACCTTTTTCACAAGTGAAACTGACTAACAATTAAGTGAGTTTTTATCTTCATCAACTAATAGCAGGATTTATTACTAAATGAGTCAACTTTTTTCAGGACGAGTCCTCATGCGTATCCCATCCAATATATTTACATGCGAAATAAAATTTCGCCTTTACTTGTGTTCTTCACGAGTAATACTTTTTATGTTTCAAGAAAAGTAAAAGTTACGCAAATGGATTTTTTGAAGGATGGTGGTTAAATTTGAGTAGGTAAGCAGTCCGCAACTACATAAGAAATTGCCGGTTGAAACGTTTCAGGGGAAGTGTGGCTGTTTTTATTTGTGATACACTTCGGACAGGAAAGGAGACACGTATGCTCATTTAGAGGCTCTGCTATCGAAATCGCCAGCTGAAAAACGCTTACCTGGCCAAGGCACACCTCATAATTCTTCACCCAATAGCCACGGGTGTTATTTTCTATCTCACTCACAAGGCAATCCATTTTACGGGACAAGATAAAGATGCAATATTTAATGAGTGATAAAATTATCTGCGTCCAGATGGTGAATGTACAGAAACCCATTTGTAAACAGTTGATTAGCACGATGAACAAGGTGGTCCTGGCAATAATAAATTGTTGCGCTTTATATCTATTATTTACCAGATCTGAACTCTTTTATCTTTAGCTAAATAATTTGAATCGCCGGGCTGCACACTGAATGCTTCGTAAAAATGTGGATTGTTCATCAGCGGACTATTCACGCGCCACATAGGGGGAGAATGCGGGTTATTATTGATCCACAGGCGCAGGAATTCATCTTTCATTTTTACGCGCCATATATGCGCAACAGAAATAAAAAAGCGCTGGTCAGGTGTGTAGCCGCCAATCTTTGTGGTGTCATGCCCTTCTTTAGTTAGTTTAAAAGCATCATAGGCAATGGCAACACCGCCAATGTCTGCCGTGTTTTCGCCAACCGTCATGGCCCCATTAATGTGTACGGTATCCAGCACAGTAAACGTGTTATAGAGATCAATTACTCTTTGTGTTTTTTCTTTGAATTTATTATAGTCAGCCTTCGTCCACCAATTCTTCACATTACCATCTTTATCAAACTGAGCTCCCTGGTCGTCAAATGTATGTGTTATCTCATGACCTATCACCATGCCGATGCCGCCATAATTAAGCGCATCATCAGCATTGTTATCAAAGTAAGGTGGTTGTAAAATACCTGCAGGGAAAACAATCTCATTGGCAGCAGGATTGTTATATGCGGTAACCGTTGAAGGCGTGTTAAACCATTCTGTTTTATCAACCGGCTTATTCAGTTTTGCGAGCTGAAACCTGTAATTGTTAGCCGCAGCGGATACTATATTTTCAAAGTATTTGTCTTTTGCTACAGTTACATTACTGTAGTCTCTCCACTTGTCAGGATAACCAATTTTTTTTGTGATGGCAAACAGTTTTTCTTTTGCTTTTTGTTTTGTGCTGTCGCTCATCCAATCCAGCTTATCCATTCTTGCACCCATTGCTTTTTGCAAATTATTTACCAACTCCTGCACGCGTTTTTTGGCATCTTCGCTAAAGTATTTTTTCACATATAATTGTCCAAGCGCTTCACCTAACGAATTGTCGACTGCGCTTGCCATTATTTCGCCGCGTGTTTTTTGCACAGCCTGTCCTGTCAGTACTTTGTTGAACTCAAATTGAGCATCAACAAAAGGTTTACTTAGCACGTCTGCGTAGTTACTGATGGAGTATGCTTTTAGGTACACTTTCCAGTCGTTTATTGGGATAGTTTTTAAAGCCGCATTCAGCTTATCATAATAAGCGGGTTGCGATACATCAATCGAATCTGTCTTTGCACCCAATTCATTCAACAGCTTTAACCAGCCGATATTGGGTTGCTGCTTTGCAAGGGCTGCAACAGTCATCTTGTTATAATTCGCCGTTATATCGCGTAATTCGGTATTCGTTTTGTGTGACGAAGCAAGTTGTTTGTCGATGTTATAAACAATGTCAGCCATTTTCGCTGCTGTTACAGCATTGCTGCCTGTAAGTTGAAATAGTTTAGCAAGATAGATTTTGTACGCTTGCTGAATGGCAATACTTGAGGGATCCTCTTTGAAATAATAATCTCTTTCGGGCAGACCGATACCTGCCTGGGATATATGGGCAATATTAAGGCTGCTGTTTTTATTATCGGGACCGACACCAAAAGCTAAAAGGGAAGTATTATAGACCTTCGCTTCATCAGATACGAACTTCATTAAGGAAGCAACATCGCTGATACTATCAATGTGGGCAAGCAGGGGCTTGATAGGGTCATAACCACGTTTGTTGATTGTGGTTGTATCCATACCTGAAGCGTAAAAGTCACCCAATTTTTGTTCAATACTGCCGTCCCGATTGTTAGCCTGCGAAACGCTATCCAATATGCGCTGTAAACGCAGGCGCTGCGGGTAGTTCATAAACATATAAGTACCCACGCCCGACTGCGAAGAAGGGATTTGAGCCGAATCATACCATTTATGATTTACATACATAAAGAAATTATCCCCGGGTTTAATGGAAGAATCTATCCCCTGTATATCAGCAATAGTTTTATCTGGAGTGTTTTTACATGCCGCTAATAAAAGCATTGCGGCAAACAGAAGGAGTAATCTTTTCATAAACTGGTGTTGTGCAAGTGAAATGATGAACCCATCACGGGCTTTGTATTTTTTTATGCAGAGATAGGAAATTGATTTTTATTTAATCGAAGGTAATTATTCCAAATGTTTTTCCTTCATCTGTATACTGTTTATATACAATTGAATTTGTAGTAACCTTTCATCCTCACAATGAATTTTGTACTGCTTTATACAAGAAAATTTGTAAGCTACGCTGCGAGGACTAACACTTTGCTAGGTTGAGGAAGAAAAAGGTAGAAAAATGGGGCAAAAACAAAGAGTTGAGCTATGACACCAGGGCGTGCAGCATTTACCTCCAAGACCTGGAAGATTCAGGGTAAGCAAAAGACTTTGCCTCAGGGCTTTGCAGACGGATGAGGTTTTAGCTACGATAGCATTGCAGGGTGCGGCTGGGATAAGAAACTTCTGTATGAGTTGCTGCTTGTGTATCCAATCGGAAGTGGCAGAGTTGGATATAGTAAATGCAGGTTGTGGTTGCTTTATTCTTTTGGATTTCATATTTGTTTTGGTTGGAAAGTGGAATAGAAGTGTGATACTGAATGAATGCTGCTAAGGTGAGCGTTATTGGTTATGAAGAAAGGAAGTAAAAAGTATCAACTCGGGATTATTTTTTGGTTGTGAATGGTGGTTGAATTCGAGTAGGTAAGCAGTCCACAACTACATAAGAAGTTGACCGTTGAAACGTTTCAGGGGAAGTGTGGCTGTTTTGTATTTTTGGTAAATTACGACGAATAAGGGTAGAAGTTTTCGGCTATTAAAAAAGATGATTCTCCAGAATCATCTTTTCTTTCGCTTCAAGGTGCGCTACGCTAACACCTTGAAGAACATGAGGCTAAGTATTCCTTCAGCGCAAAATGGTACACACTCTCACCTACTTTTACTTTCATCCCGACTTAGCCTTTTGCTGTAAGTTCTGGCTAATGGCTCCGGCATAAGCACTGCATGGGCAAACAACTTCCTACCCTTCTTCTGTTTTTCTGTTTTATTTTAAACTCAATAAAAAGCCGATGGTGAAATTAGCATCCCAATCGAAAACAAACGTGTCGCATTTAGTTGCATCTGATATGCCTTTGTAAATATTGAGACCGGCACCCATTTTTTTATCGGAAGCTGTATAACTACCCGGTGCGTTTAGTACAGTAAATCTTTCTTCCCCGTTGCGTGTCTGCTTGGCAAGTGTAAAGGGAACACCTCCCAGGATAAAGCATACATTCCTTTTAGCTTCCGGTATGGTGCCTGCCTTCTCTTTTACCCCTTTGTACACATCGTCATCCGGTTGGTTTTGCTCATAGTATTTGGCACCGGGCAACTCCATACTTTTCAGGTTGCCTCCTTCCTGCCACGAAACTTTGGTATTGCCGGAACCAAGGTCAACCAAAAAAGAATTGTCCTGGAAAGAGGGTGGAACGGTAGCTTTAAAAGCCAGCTTGGCTTCCTGATCTGCCGTAACAAGGTTAACTACATAACCCATCTTTTTAAGCTCGTTCGAGATGGTAAGCGTCTTAGGTTCTTTTTGTGCGCCGGACGAAATCACGAAGTGCATATTCTTACTGGCAACCCCTTTCTCAAACATACTGGCAAGATATTTTTTCAAACCAATCCTGATGTCGTCGGTAGTTGCCAAGCCTTCATACGCCAGCGATTCGCCAAAGTCTTTTGAAACAATTTTCCAGCGTTTCTCTTTATCCATATTAATCACAAAAGAATTAAACCCGGAAGCACCCACTTCTACAACGCCTTTCAAAATTCCATTTACCGGCTCTTCGGGTGTGTAGTTAAACGTGCGCGCTTCGCTTTTGGCAGCGTTTGTTTTTGCTCTATTTTCTTTGGTAGCAGTATCAGCGTCCTGACTGGCTGTTGTTGAATTTGTTGTGGTTGAGCCATCATGCGCCGTGTTCAAAGGCACATATTTTTTAATCAGGAAAAAAGCAGCGATACCAAGGATAAGGAAGATGGCAATTTTGCCGCCTGGCTTTAGTTTCATCGTGTTCAGATTTTATTACAGAAATGTGTGTTTACAATAGAATAAAGAGTGTTCGCTATTTGTTCAGATAATCCAGATACTGGTTCTTGCCGCTATCCAAGCCCGGATTTGTTTTGTCTAAATTACCGGCAGACGACTGGATGGAATCGGAATAATTAAAGGTATTGTCAACATCCAGTTTCGTAGCGGTTTGCGCAGCCAACGAAACTTTGGCAGCGTCTTTTAAATCCTGCGCATTCATTGCCTGCGAGGTAATCTGGATAGCCGATTTGATACCGCCAATTTTATTGGCTACATCCTGCCGTATTTTTTGAATGGCCATATCTGCATCCGTGTTGAGTTCTGTATTGCCCGTAAAGGCTTTCATCGCTTTTCCCATGGTGGCAGAAGCGGTAGTAACGGCATCGTACTTTGCCTTTTGTATTTTAATGGTGTTTTTTGAATTCAATAAGGCTACGCCGGATTTGCGGTATGCTTTGTCGGCAAACACCACCAGGTTCTTCACATCATTCTCCACCGGTTTTACGGCATCAATAAAGTCTTTCGCGTTATTGAAATTAGTGGCGGAGGTTTCAAGAGCTAATTGGGTATCAAAATCTCCGGGGTTCTTTTGCAGTCTTGCCTGGCAGATTTTCACTTCTTCGCCTGCCTGTCGTAAGTTCTTTTCATTCTCTTCTAACTGGAAATGCAGTGAGGTTTCCTGCGCTTTCAGTTTCTCGCCATGAACCCGTAATTGGTTCCTGTCTTTTTCAGCCTGCTCTACCTGCAGGTTTAATATGTTCCATGGGTTCATTTCTATTGCCCAACCCAACATACCTTGTGCAATGGCTTCGGAAAAATACCGGATGCCACGCCAGAACTTTGCATTGGTGAGTATCATTAATAAAACAATGGCTACGGCAATGCCAATGATTAGCTGAACCGTGCCCCACACAACGGAAAGAAGGAACGGAAGAATGTATAGGTAAAAAAGAAAGCCTAACCCGCAAAGGATCAGCATCGTCATAATGGTGCCCCAGGTTTTCTTAGGATCTCCTTTCGGAAGTTCAAAGTTTGGTTTGATGATTTCATTTGCCATATCTGTTCTTGTTTTTTAGAATTGTTACCTAAAAGTATTGTTCAATTTTTTCTAATTCACCTTTTATTTCTTTCTTTTTGTTTTCTCCTGCCAGTACAAAGGAAGCTTTGTTTGCGCTTAAACGGTCTTTGCTTTGCATCACCTGCCCACTTAATTCTTTCATCTCTTTGTTCAGCGCCATAATTTTATCGTTCAGCGCCTGTAACTCCTGCGCTTTCTGCTGCAGAAGCTGCTCGTTGTTTTCTACGTCTGCTTTGTATTGTTGTGCATAGGCATTTTCAAAAGCATCAAGGTCGCGTTGTATCACCTTAATGTATTCCTGCCCGGTTGATACCAACCTATCTTTAGTAAGCCCTGTTCTTTTCAGCACATTAAATGCCGTTCTGTATTTTGTCGGTTCATTTGTTATAGCATCTAAATCCGCCTTGCTGTCTACAAACTCCTTAAAGTCGGTGCCTTTAAACAAGGGATTGCCCGCATTGGCTTGTTCCATTACGTCTTCAAAATGCTTGTGGTAAGCCGTTCCCGTATTGGGCGTTGTGGCTGATGGATACGTAGAAGAACCGACTGTGTTATTGCTCGTCGGCTTTGCATTTCTATCTACTGTATCGGGCGCTATTTCTGGTTTGCTTGCTTTGTCATCCTCTTTAAATTCAACAAACACACCCAGTATATTTTTCAGAATATTCATGGTACACCTTTTTAAATGAAGAGTAAAGGTATTTATTGCAACAGAATTATTTTATATTACTGGTTAGTGTATTTGTCATTATCAAAAAGAAAAAGAATCAGGAGATTGCAGAACCTTATAACGTAGTCAGAAGACTATGCCAACGAGGGGAAAATGAATTATTGTTTAGACCTCATTCAAAGTTTGGCAGTAATATCAAATTGAAACGTTTTCCGGCTATTGTAAAAACACACGTGGAAGAAAAATTTGTCCCATACCAGATAAATAATTTTTTTAGGTGCAGGTATAGCGGTTAAATCAAGTCATCTAACATGATATGCAGAAACAAATCAGCTTTACTCGTATCAATGCATTGTTTACAAGTAAAGCCAAAACCGTAAATAATTTATGAAAATCAGGAATTCAGCTAAGGGTTGGCAAACCCAAACATTTGCGTGTTGTTTTTGTTTCTTTTCGGGCTGGTTTACAGCTACGATTTCTTATGGACAGGACAGCTCTTTTACCATTCCCTTATGGCAAAACGGTGCGCCGGGTTTTGAAAAGAGAAAGAATGAACCCGAGCAGGCCAAAGACTGGTGGGTAAAACATGTAAACAATCCTTCCCTCACTGTGTTTCTTCCATCCAAAGAAAAAGCAACCGGCGCAGCGGTTGTAATCTGCCCCGGCGGTGGGCATAAAACACTTGTTTATAATGCAGAGGGTGTAGATGCTGCTAAATATCTAAATAACCTGGGTATAACCGCTTTTGTTTTAAAATACAGGTTGTATAAAGAAGATAGTTCAGTTTATACTATCGAAAACACAAAGCAGGATGTGTTTCGGGCAATGCGGCTGGTGCGTAGTAAGGCAGCCGGTTTTCATTTGGATACTGCGCGCATTGGCGTGATGGGCTTTTCTGCCGGTGGTGAATTGGCAGGATGGGTTTCGTTCGCTTACAACCAGCCTCATTCTGTGAAGCCTGACGCTATAGACAAGCTAACGGCAAAGCCGGATTTTTCTATTCTTATTTATCCGGGTCCTGCTGCCGTGCCAGACAAGGTAACGCTGCCATTACCTCCGGCGTTCCTGCTTGCCGCCAGTGATGACTCTTGTTGTTCTGCCCCCGTTGTAAAAATCCTTTCCCTGTACAGGGTGGCAAAAGTTCCGGTAGAAGTGCATTTATATTCGCAGGGAAGGCATGGCTTTAATATGGGTTACCGGTCAACATTAACTACGCTAAAAGGCTGGCCGCAACGCCTTGCCGACTGGCTGGCGGATAACGGCTGGATAAAGAAATAAGGAAGACCGTTTTTGAATCGTCCTGGAGTAAACCATCCGCTGTCAAATCAATAGTGGTTTTAAATTTTGTCCCCCGTGTTTAAAAAAGTCTGAAGACCAACACTCACACTACATGGATTGTTGCTTAATGTCCTATCATAAAGGGTAGTATTGTATTGCAAAGACAAATAAGCTGAGACGTTTTGTTCCCTTTGTCCAAAGGGTAATGTCAATACAAAGCAGCAAAGAAAGGCTGTCAGGATTTTTTGCATATAGGAAGCTTTGCACGATTGACGGGCATTTAGATAGAAATGTTACTCATCTCTCTTTACCGACTTTCCTTTTGCATTTCATTCATCATATCTCGCGGTTAGTGTTTCTACAAAAGCTTTTTGGGTTGCCGCTTTGGGTTTGTTGGTTCTTCATTTGGCTAATGGGTAAAAAATTTTTTTACTCTATCACCTATTAAATAAGACTATCGTTTTTATCGAAAAGAGAGTTTTTATATCTGCTATCTTGCGTAAGCCAAATATTCAACTCTTTAATTTTATGTTGAGTTCTATGACCATTGTCAAAAATCAACATTATAGAAAAGCTTTTTATCTTCCAGGTGTTGTGCCCGGTGGCAGGATCATTTTTGATCATGTCTGATCGGGATATCAAATTTCCCATCAGTTACAGAAACCTCACTTTTGCCAGAGCCCGCGCCAATAGCTGCTTTTAGCTTTCCGGAAAATGTACCCGAAACACGTGTTGAAGAAATGTTTGCAAGCGTAATGCTGAAAGATTCGTTACCATACACGGTATATTTTCCTTCTTCGCCAGAAGGAAGAAATAATTCCACATTCCAGTTGTTTTGCTGATCCTCAGTTAATTGTACTGTTCCTGTTTTATCAGGAATGGTGAAACGCAATGAATGAGCAACTGTTTCTGTGTTTTTTTGCTCCTCATCATTAAGAAAAAATACCAGATCCCTGCCACCGGGATCAGATTGAGTAATGCTTGCTGAATTGTTTATTTGTAGCTCATCAACTTCGCCACCGGAAACCTTTGCACCGTCTAAGCTGTAAGAAAAAATTGCATCACCTGAAACAGAAGATGAAGTTGTATTATCTGTTGAAGCATTTTCTTTATTGGCTGCTTTACTTGCGCTACTGCTGTTGCAGGATGTGCATGATGCGATGATGAATATTGCTATGACAAAAATTAAGCGTTTCATTTTTTATGTTTTATAATATACATGTTATTGAATTTTTTACTTGTTATTAATAGCCGGTTTTCTTTTGCGGAAATAAAAAGCGAAGCCGGCAATTATTATGGCAGCAATTACGATAATGAGTAAGAGGTAGTTGCGAGAAGGTAATGCCACTAAACTGATGTTATCAAAGTAGCCATCATTATCGCCGCCTACATTTCTAAAAGCCACCAATTGTACTCTTATATAACGTGTAGCGGAAGGTGCTAAAAATGTATCTGCAATTGCCTTCCATTTGGTTTTACTCATTAATGTATCAGTAGAATCGCTATACAAGATTTGATTTTTTGAAGCATCCAAACATTCCGCTTTCAACATTCCCTGGTCTGAAAGCGGCCCCTGATCTAAAGTTTGTTCAAAGCCACTTAAAACGAACCTTTGCTTTTTATCATCAATACTTTTTGCATATTTCGAAACATCTGCATCCTGTTGTAAAATGCAAAGCAAACCGTACCCTCCAAAAAAATAATGGCTGCTGTCCTGTGCATGTGCATAATCATGATGCGCACTGTCACCTTCTGCAGAAACCCAATTCCCTTTTATGTTTTGCCAGCCGTTTGGCACTGTATCATACCTGGGTATTTCTGCGCTTCCATTTGCAATCAAATTGGCAGATGGTTTAGGAGTACATGCGGTTATAAAAAGGAGCAAAAACAAACCCATTGCCCAAACGGAAATTGTTGTTTTCATAATTGTGCAAGCGTGTTATTGGCTTGTAAGGTTAACCGAAGTTTATCAATATTGTTTTTTGGGCTTAAGGTTGAAAATGATAAACCAACAAATAAGGGGTATTTCATTGTTTATGTTTATGATGTAAGTATAGAAATCAATGTTGTAAAGCAGATGCTTCTTTTCGGATGCTATCTAACTTGCCGGGTGTAATGCCCATTCCATTCCTCATTTTTTTAAGCGCATCGGCAGCCGCTTTTACAGAAGGATCGTTACTGTTGCCATATAGTTTATCAATGCCGGAATCTGATAGCACATTCGCATCTGTGGTCATTATATCACCCGACGCTTTTTTCAATTTTGTTGTATCAGGTTTACCGCTTACAACCGAGTTAAGTATATCATTCAAATCCGATTTTAGTTTTGTTGTATCTATCAAATCATTGGCTGGTGTTTCGCTATTTGCAGATGAAGAGAAGGCATCGGAATTTGACTTTTCCGGTACTGCTGAAGTTGATTTATCCGTTGTATCTTTTGCTTTATTGTTGTTGCAGGCTGTCAGCAAACAACCCGCAAGAATGAATGTTGTAATGATTGATTTGAGTTGCATCGTATTTAATTTACTGATTGTGATTTTATTTTTGAAGTCATCGCTATATCAAACTTGCCATCGGTTACTTCCATAGCTTTTTATAAACAGGCATACAATAAGAACGCGGAAAAAATAATTGCTATAGTGGTTTTAAATGGTTCAACGTTTTTATTTTTCAAGATGATTATTATTGAATGTTATACAAAGCAGTGTTTTTATCTTCCTGATAATTCTAACAAAGAATAATGTTCAACTAAGGCATACCGAAACAGAAACAATATTTATAAATAAAATCCTGCTTAAGATTGTGGCGGTACTGTGTTACTGTCTTTCCCTTTGCCTGTAATGGTTTTTTCCATATCACTTTTGAGTGAGCGCAAAGACTCTTTAAGATTGTTATCAGCTGCGCGAAACCTGTAAGCGCCATAAGTGATGATGATGGCTCCTGCAATAGCAGCCCATATTCCAAAGCTGAGGCCTACGCTTCCAAACGCTGAACTCTCTTCGCTGCTTACGCCACCCATGGCAGATTCCCAGCGAATAATAAGATAGCCGATTATACAAATGTTTATAACGCCCGCGCCCAATACCGGCAGCCACATTTTTGAAGGAATAGTTGCTTTTTGATCGCCCATCAATGCAATAAGGCCTGCGCCAATAAAGAGAATAAATGCAAGTACGCCAATACCGTTCATGCCGTTTACAGATCCTACACCATAACTAAACCAGGGAAGGAAACAGGCGATAAGACCCAATGCAGCGCCAATTAAAATGGTTTTGCGTTGTTTGTTTAATAGTTGAAAGTTCATAATGATTGTTTTAATTGTTGATGAAATAATTGTTATTGAATATCATACAAAGCGATGTTTTTATCTTCCTGTTAATTTGCGGGAAGAGTAAGGGTTTTTTTATTTTTTTTATATATTATTACACTTGCCACTATTATAATTCCAAGACCTATCAAAAGCCATATCCACCAGCGGGACGCAGGTTTTGGAGCCTGTAACAGAAATTGGTTGCCTGGAAATATTTTCAAACTATCTTCTCCATCCGAACTCCAGAAAAGCTGTAGCCCAAGCTGGTACCTCGGGCCCTGGAAATATCGGAGCTTAATAGAATGCTGACTATCTGATAAATAAATATTGCCTTTCACGGGGTACTCTGCATGTAGTCCATCATTATTAATAAATAAAGAATCGTCTATGAACAACTGTGACCCGTCATCGCTTACCAATTTGAATAAATAATTGCCGGGCTTGATTGGTTTAAAAAGCCCTGTATATTCAATACCAAACCATTCAAACCTGTCGCGCAGACCAGGAAAACCCGCCGACCAGTTTTGTACAGGAATATCAACTTGTCTTAAATAAATAGAATTGGGCAGCGGTTGCATGGTATCAAAATCGGGAAGTTTTGTTGTGGTAATGGGCAGCAGAAATATTTTGCCACGCAATCCATCGCTTACCGGAATACTATCGCCAAAAGCTTTGCTGCTATCGTTATTGTCAGCATCCTGCCCTGCTTTTTTATAGCAGGATGAAAGTATCCACATAGATAAAATCACAAGAATAAAAATCCGCTGTTTCACTGTGATAAAAGTTTATATTAATTTTTTCAATTTCTTTCTAAGTATGATCAGTTCACGGAAGGTTTGTCTATTTAATTTGTTATTGCCATTTTAAATGTTCCCAAAAAAGTTCCCGACACCTGGCTATCATCTATACTTGTAATAGTTATTGTAACTAATGATTGTTTTATATTTTTTAAAAAAAATGACTTAATTGATTTTTTATTCAGGTCGTACCTTTCCTTTAGAAAAAGGAATATTAAATTTGCCGTCTGTTACCATAAGAACAGGTTTCTGATTTTTGCCAAGTCCATCACTAAGGCTTACAGTAAATTTTCCTGAAAAGGTACCTGCCACTGTTGATGCTGAGATAGTATTTATTGTTGTGGTTATCGAATCTTCCAAATACGTTGCAAGTATTCCAGTGTTGTTCCCAGAGAATAAATCAATGACCAATGCACAATCGCAGTCACTGGAATTTTTTGTCTTATTATAAGTACCCGTTTTATCGGGAAAAATAAATTTGAGGGTATAGTAATTTTCGTCTGTCTTATCGGGACTAAGCGTAAAATAAACTATCTCATTCTTGAATCGGGGAAGGCTGCCTGCAGGATAAATAAAAGCCTCATTGGGTATTTGCATTTCATCCGTAGCTCCACCAGATACTTTAACCCCATTAATAAGGATTGAAAAACTGCCGCCATCTTTTACAGCATCAGCACCTGAAGCACTGGTGCCGCTGTTACCTGCGTTATCATTATTAGTACCTGAGCAGGAAAATAATAAGCAGGAAGAAAAAAAGATGGCAAGAAATATTTTTATTTGTTTCATAAATAGTTGTTGAGATTATTTGTTCAAATCAAATTTGCCATCTGTTATTGAAATAAATTCAGGATTGCCGTCTGAAGCGCCTTTATAATTTGTATTCTGAAATTTCCCTGAAAAAGTTCCCGTTAAATGATGACCATCAGAAGAAGTAACAGATGCTGTTACATTTTCGTACGCTACATAATCAGTTCCTTTGCCGTTAAAATAGCTAAACATATTTAAGACACCATCCATGCCTTTAAAAACGGAGGTGCCTTTATTTTTTATTTCAAATTGAAAGCCTTCGTTTGTAGCATTGCCATCCACAAGCATAAGCCCATCATTTGACCCTTTGGAATCGGGCTCAAGTCTTATTTCAGAAAAGGCGTTATGCACCCCGAATGTTTTTGATTTGCCATCCATTGTACAAGTTATTCTTCCTTTATCTCCTCCAGAAGTTGTAGATGCCGGCGCTGCATCACTCTTTTCTGTAAGAGGATTATCAACGGTTCCTGATGAATTGTTACACGATAATATTATCAGCAACGAAAGGATAAAAATTAGCTTTTTCATTTTTTCAATTTTATTATTTTATTGATTCGGGAATTACTTTGAATGATATAATTGTTTCTATTGAGGAGAGATTGAAAAAGGAATATCAAATTTTCCTTCGTTTATAAGATTACTCTTACAATATTTGTCTCTCCATTTGCTTGCATTTATATTTTTTTTGATGATAATGTTTTTATTTTTTAGAATAAGATGACCAGGGTAAATCGAACTTGCCATCAGTCACTGGAATTTCCTTTTTGTTTTGGGGATCAAACAGGGTTCCTGAAAAAGTTCCTTTAATGCCGGACGCATCCGAAGAAGTTATGTTTACTGTTACCTCACTGAATCCAAAAGCATCATTGTAATCGCGGGGACTATACTTTGCAGAGAAGCTGCCATTGTCTGTACTATTCGAATTATGCATTGTTGTGGTGCCATGATCGGCTACAGTAAAGCTGAATTGCTCAGGTATACCCTTTTGTGTCTTATCTATTTTTACCAAAGTAAAATTTATAATACCGGGATTGGTTTTGAACGCAGCATTTGATAAATTATCACTTCCATTTCCTAAAAAATCTTTACCATCAATTTTACAAGAGAAGCTTGCAGCGCCTGTTGAATTTTCAGGTAGATCTTCTGTTGAAGAAGAAGTGCTGTCATTATTTATAGAAGCATTACTATTTCCGCTACATGAATACAATAATGAGGATACGGAAAGAGTAATTAGCAATATTTTTTTTATCTGTTTCATAAAAAATTGGTTTTATTAAATGCACATTCGTTTTAAAAGGAATATCAAATCTTCGATCCGTGACGTTTATCACAGTATGATGAATTAATAAAACAACTTTTATTCGCTCTTCATGCGAAACGAAAAATCAATGTTGTGTTCAATACTCGAGCTTGCATCACCTATTTTGGTTTCTCCTGTTCCGCTAATTTTTAAATTATTCTGAGCATCTGTATTCACAGTAAAACTGTTATTACTCTTTATCACTTTACCAAGCGTAAGCCTTACCGAATTGATGGGATAATTTACCCGTGTAACCAGTGGAATGCCTGCTGCAATTGAGATGTAGCCGTAGATGTAACAAACAACAGGCGTAAAATCATTCAGCGCATCGTTCACATAGATCGTTATCTTTTTTTGCGCCACATCATAATCTGCATCAATCGGAATATTAAAAGCAGCAGGCGTTGCAATGGCTCTTGCCACAGCGCCAAAGCCAACATCTTTATCGGCTGATGCAGCAGAAAAAGGAATGGCTACTGGTTTATGAAGACAAACCGAATAGAACTGGGTGAATCTTTCCCTGCCTTTCATCGCATCTTTATATTCATCTATCTGTTGGGCATCCTGAAAAATCGTAAACTTTGTCGCATTGCCTTCTATATTGCCTTTCATTTTTATAATGTTGCCGCCTGCATTGTTTTTAGGATAGCGCAGACTGATAACGGCTTCGGTGGTATAAGTATAATCCCACCACACATCGTTCGATTTATTGCGAAACGTGCATTCGTACTTGTGATCCAGATTGCCGCTCATTACTGCGCAATATTTTTTCAACAACAAATCAGAACACATTTGAACAATATCGCCACCAAACGAAAGCGGGTTGAAGTTGGCTTTCAGCGCTTCACTTTCAGTTGCTGCACCAATAAATAAGGAAGCACATTCGCCAGATGCTTTTCCGGCTGCATCGCTGCCTGTCATACTTGTTGCATTGTAGCCGGCAACCGCACGGCCTCCTTTATCACCGGCCAGGTTGGTGAGAACTTTTGTAAACTTTCCCTCGAAATTTAAGAAGGTTGAAAAGGCAGCGCAGGCTTCACTTACCATTACTAAATATTCGCAAACGCTGTTGTCATAAGATTTATGATCGGTTGCTTCAATTGCTGCATTTACCTGGTTCGTTTGTTCGGATATTACATTCGTCATGTCCGATATATTTTTCGCTACTGAGGAAGGCAAGCCTCCATATTTTTTTTCAACATCACTCAATCCTTTGCCTGTAGCCGCTACATCGTTTAATTGCTTTACTACTTTATCTTTTTTATCAGTAAAATCATCCATCTTTTTTTGTAAAGCATCGGCATCCTGCCCGGTAAGCGTTGCTTTTACTTTATCAATATCTTCTTTCAGTTTATCGGCTGCTTTGGTTATGGCGGTTTTTAAAGGCTCAATTACCGAGTCTATATCCTCTGGTTTATATACGCCCAAGCCTTTACTAACTGTATTTTTACCATCGCTGCTTTTTGCGGTAACGATGTAACTGTCGTCAGTGTTTAATTGCCATATCGTAGAATAGGCACCGCTTGTATCAAGAGGAAGTGTCCTGCTTTCTTTGCGGCTACCGTCTGCTGCCGCTATGGTTACTATAACCGATTTAAAATTTTGATACTTAACACTTGAACCTGTTATTTGTACTGCGCCTCCTGCAATTATTCTGTCTGATGAAAGATTTAAATGGATAAAACTGCCACCAGAATTGTACTCATTGCTTTGCTGCGATGAACCGTTACTGTTATTGGATGAAGATGTTGTTGTGCTTTGTTGTTGTGTATTGTTGTTAGCAGGCTTTGTTGTATCTGCTGCAGATGTTGAAGTTGTGTTGTTATCAGTAGTATTTTTAGATTTGTTTTTGCCCAAATTATCAACCTTATCCAACGCTTTGTTAGTGATTTGATCTACTTTTCCATTTGCCCTGTTTTGGCTTGTTTGCTTTACCGAATTTAAAACGCTTTTCAGCAACTGTGCGTGAACCACATTGCCGGTTATAAAAAGTAAAAAAGCGGTAAAAACAAACCCTTTTGTTAACTGTGTTTTCATAAATAGTAAGGGTTACTTCTTTTGTGAGGTGGCACCCTGCATCATATTGCCAAACATTAAATTGCTTTTCGATTCGGTGTATCCTGAAGGGATTTTAAACAGGGATGCGGGGAACGATTGTTTCTCTGCTTTGCTCAACTGCATCGTCATCGAATAATTTTTATCACCGCTTGTCATCTTCACAAAAAAACCGCCGCAGCCCGCGTCATTCAAAGCTTTCATCATTCCCAGCGTTACATTTTGTTGCAGGGTTGCTTTTTTAACCAGGTCGTAGCCGGGTACATCAGCACTCGTCCAAATCTCTTCTGTGCTTGAAGATTTAAACATGCCTGAACCTGTGGTTGAAACTACTTTTACGTGCGTGCAGTTGTAGCCGTTTATTGTTTCGTTGCCAAGCTTTGTAACCTCATATTTTCCATGTATGCCATTAATTAGAGAAGTATCTATCACATTGAGCGAATACGCTTTCTTTTCATCGTCTATGATAGCACTGTAATGAGGCTGGTTCATTCTTGCGATAACCATTAGCGGAGTTCCATTTTTTGCGCCCATCATTGCCGCCAGGTTCATTTCAGATCGGCCTTCGCCGTTGTTTGTTAAGTACATTTTTGAAGTACTTTTTACATTGCCCCGTTCTTTCGTATTGCTTTCAATGGTGTATTCATAATAAATTCCGCTTCCACCACTTGCCGTTGTATACGTTTTAATGGCAGTTACAGAATCGGCCGCTGAAACGCCTCCTCTTCCGGTAAGATTGCCTAAGCTTTTGCTTAACAAATCGCTCATCGAAGTATCGTTGGGATTGTCTTTGGCTGCTTTTGCAAATGCGCCAAGAACGCCGCCCATGGCTGCCGTATCCACGTTTGAAGAATTGCTGTTTGATGAACTGCCTATTTTATCAATGGCTTTGTTGGTAGCATTGCTTGCTTTATCGTTTGCGCGGTTTTGGGTTGTTTGTTTTGCCTCATTTATAAGCTTTTTAAAAAACTGGGCGCTCGCAAAATTTGAAAAAAAGAGAAAGGCAGCGAGAGTGATAACGGTTAAAAAGAAAGTGTTTTTCTGTTTCATAATCTATCCATTTTTGTGATATGAAAATGTATCGGTAAAAGTGATGAACAGGAAAACGTGAGTTATGATATAACCGACCAACGTACCGGAAAAACCGACAAAAGAAAAAGGATGTATAGGATTGTCCTCATTTGCCAACACTTGATGAGAGCTTACCGTTACTGCGAGGCACGAAGCAGCCTATGTTATACAATAGATGCAGCTTGTAAGCAATCAATACGTTATAAATTTATATTCTCAAATCGTTATTCCCAAATGATAATTCGTAAATCTACAGGCTGCTTCGTACCACGCAGTGACGGCTGTAAAATCATTCAAAAACAAACACGTTGCTGTAGATGGATAGTAATAAAAAAGCTATTGCGCAAAGCGAATGATGGCAACAATGCGACCGTTGCTTTGTTGTTGAAAAAACACCTGAAGGTTCAACTGCGCAGCAAGGTCGCTCACAATTTGTAACCCAAGCCCCGAAGCTTTGCTGCTGATTTGTTTTTGCCTGAATTGATGGTTCAACTCATCCACATTTGCACTTGAAGTTGTATTGGTTATTTGCAGGCTATTTCCTTCTGCTGTAATTGAAATGGCAGTGTTGGCATCGCTATATTTGATAGCGTTTTGCAACAGGTTGCGAATGATAACGGCAATAAAATTTTCATCGGTTGTTTGCAAAAAACGTTGCGGAAGAGTATTGTTGATGGCAATGTTTTTTTCTTCAGTAGCAGATTGTAAAAAATCGCATTCCCGGCTAACAATCTCGTGTATGTTCACCAACGTTTTATCTGCCTTAAATTGCTGCATCTGGCTTTTGCTCCACAACAGCAAATCTTCCATTGTTTCCAATACCATTTCGGTGGCTTGTTTTATTCCCGCTTCGTGTTTTCGGGCTGTTGGTTCATCCAACAAATGCGGATGTTCTTTTTGCAATTGCATAAGCTGTATAATTTTGCTTACCGGCGCCCGCAAATCGTGACTTACAATGCCAAACAACTTTGCCTTTGTATCGTTGGCCACAGAAAGCTGACCATTCAATATCTGCAATTCTGCTTTTTGAAGGTTGAGTTGTTTGTTCAGCTTTTCTCTGTTGCGATAAATAAAATAAAGCAGTAAAGAAAAAACAGAGAGGCTTATCAACCCAAGCACCAGGATATGCTTAGTGTTGGAAGCCTGCTTTAGTTCAAGAATGTTTAATTTGTTTTTTTGATTCAGTGAAACAATTCTTTGTTCTTTTTCATTTGTTTGATAATGCGTTTCAAGGTCTGCAAATGTTCTTGATATTTTTTCTTTTGAAAGTGTATCCTGTAACCCGACATAGCGTTCATAATATTGCAATGAAGTGGCTGAATTATTCAATCCTTTGTAATCCAGCGCGAGATATTTAAGTATGTTAGAATACAATTCTTTATTCAATTGCTGCGCAATAGGAAGCGCTCCATTCAATAAAGAAATTGACTTTTCATAGTTGTCTGTTTCCTGTAAATATCTTCCCATTATCATCTGCGACTGGAAGATTAAAAAAGGTGATTGCGTTAACGTTGCCAATGAATCGCCTTTCTCTGCATAAGGAAGTGCTTTGCCATACTGATTATGATCAATATAATAAATAGCGATGTTGAGATTGGAAGAAACAAGCTCTGATGAAAATGAAGTTTGGTTTTGCGTATTTTCTGCAAGTTGGTTGTTATAATACAAGGCAGAATCAATATTGCCTGACGTGGTAAAAGCTTCAACAAAAGAACTTAGCAAACGATTGTGTACAAGCGGCGATGCGTTGGCAAAACGCTGCCCCTGCCGTAATGCAGCAAGGCTTTTATCAACCATTTGCGTATTCAGATAGAGCTTTGAAAGCTGATCGCATTGAATGGCATAATCAAACTTTGCTTTTGAATCTTCTGTGGTATCAACATATTTTTCACGCAACTGTATGCTTTTGATATAATAATCCTGTGCTGCGCTGTAATACGATTTTTGCTGATAGAAACTGCCGAAAGCAGTGTAAATATCCTGTAGTATAGATTTATCTTTTGTTGTATCCGCAATCGTTTGAAGAAGCGTTTTGCATTCATCCACTTTATCCGATTGCTGCAGTTGAAAGTTAAGGCTCATCAACGCTTCGCTGGCGGCGGCAATTAATTTAGTTGACCCTGCAAGCTGGGCACTGTGCTGACTTTGGTAAAAATAATATTGGGCACTGTCAAATTTTATCTGGTAATAATATCCAAGCGCAGTATATAAGTAAAAACTTGCCTTATCCAAATGGTCATTTGGCTGCACCAACTGCAAACCTTGTAAACCTGCTTTTTGCAACAGAATATAATTGTTTGCAGCACCGTCTTTATTTAAACGCAACACTTTGCAGTAATCAATCCATACTTTTATTTTATCATTGGCAGTATTCAATTTTGACAAATCAGGAGCTTGCGATTTGGCATGAAATGTTATCGCGTTGAATAGTATCCAAACTATAAAAAACCGTTTTTTCATATGGGTTTCAAAAATGGAAAAGTGATAAAAACAAACAAAAAATGAAAATATCAATCGGTAAAAAGCAGCGCGTGCTTATACAATTTGCCCACTGGCAATTCTTCTGACAGAATATTTATTTTATTCTTTTGAACAGCATCTATTTTGTTTTTATTTACAATATAGCTGCGATGAATTCTTACAAATTTTTCGGGTGGCAATTGCTGAAGCATTTTGCTGAACGTTTCCAGCACAAGATAGTTTTTTGATGCCGTTACCAGTTTTGTATAATCGCGCATGGCTTCAAGGTAAACAATATCGCTTACTGGTAACCTGTGTTTATCGTGCCCTTGTTTGATAACAATGTAATTGTGTTCTTCTTCTTTTATAAAGGCAAAAGCATTGGTGCGCAATTCAAAAAAATCTTTCAATCGCAGCGCACATTTTTCAAACCGTTCGCTGCTTACCGGTTTCAATAAATAATCAAATACCTGCAATTCAAAACCATCTAGCGCAAACTCAGGATGCGAAGTAATAAATACCGGTGCTGCTACTTCACCGGCAAGTTTTTGCACCATGCGAATACCGCTTACACCGGGCATCTCAATATCGGCAAAAACAATATCAGGTTTTAAAAAAGAAATCATTTCAAAACCTTCAACGGCATTACCACATGCTCCTATTTTTTGTAAGAAAGAAAAAGAAGAAGCCATTGCTTCAACTTGTAAGCGATCAAGCTCATCGTCATCTACCGAAATATATGTTAGTTGTTGTTGCATTGGTTGGAGAAATACTTGATGCAATTTCGGCAATTAAAACGGAATGGCTGCCTTCGGTTACATGGTTCTTCCCTTTATTTGTCTAACAAGAAATGTGGAAGAACGATTTACTCATTACTTGGTTTTATCAAACAAGACTATTCTTGACAATATAAAAAACTCGGCAGGTAAAAAATACACTAACAACATTTAGTGAGTCAACACTTTTTTCAGCACCGGAGCCAGGAGACTGCTGCAAAGAACGGTTTGCCTTTCAAAGAAGCTCACAACCCTTTCCTACACTTCCGTTTTTATTCCGTTTCCTTTTGGCTGCCGCAGCCTGCCCTATTCAACTGCTTTCTTTTTTCCGTTTTTTTTACAACCCAGTTTTTTATGGTTCACCTGATCCACTTTAAAGAGAAGCTGCACCACGCACAGCACTATACTGGTTTTGTGAAGCGCAACCTCAAATATCGCGTCAAAAAGCACAGAAGCAAAAAGGGCGCAAAATTACTGGCTGCTATCAATAACAAAGGCATTGTATGGGAAGTGGTAAGAGTGTAGGAGGATGGCAATCCGCAGTTAGAGAGTAAGCTAAAAAACCGGAAACATCATGTTGCTTTTGCCCTGTTTGCTGTCAGGATCATTAATTATTTCTTATTTTAATCCTCTTATCGATTTCATTAAATTTTTTTAGCTATGCAAATACAAACTTTATCACGCCTATCAACACTTTACATAAACAGTATTTTAAAATGGATTCAGAGCCATATTTTCATTTCGCATTGTGCCACCAATTTATTATTGCAAACAATTTTTCCGCTAATGGTAGTCATATTGAAAATTTTGCCGGTTACAGCAATGTCTGTTGTAAGCATATCGTTCACTTTTGGTAAGAAAAAAACTTCAAAATTTTTTACACCGGCGATATAACCAACGGAAACTTTTTTATTTGCCTTTTGCTCATTGTAACCATTTCCCGCGGCAACCGTTTGTGCAATGTTTTCTAATAATCCTGCTTCTGAAAATACACCATCTTCACAAAAAACATTAGTATTTGTAACGGTAAAATTAGCTGTTGCCTTTTCCTCGTCAACATACAATAATGTATCAACCATAATAAATGGTTCGCGTTGCGGAATGAAAAGCAAAATATTTTCTGTGATCATAAATTAAAACCGAAGTTTGACCGGCGAATAGAAAACTATGAATACAAGCCGCCGTTAATGGAAAGCACTTGCGCCGTTACATACGCAGCTTCTTTACTTGCAAAAAAGCTCACAGCATGCGCCACTTCCTCAGGCAGTCCAAAACGTTTTGCAGGTATCATTTTGCTCATTTCTTTTTCGTCCAAACCTTCAATCATATCCGTTTTTACAAAGCCCGGTGCAACCGCATTTACCGTGATACCATAACGCGCAACTTCCTGCGCCAATGATTTGGTGGCACCAATAACACCGGCTTTTGCTGCAGAGTAATTTGTTTGTCCGGGCAAGCCTTTAAGGCCAGACAGCGAAACAACATTGATGATGCGGCCCCACTTCTTCGCCAGCATTTGCGTTAGTATAATCCGCGTTACATAAAAGAAACTATCCAAGTTTGTGGTGATGACGTTATCCCATTGCTCATCGTTCATCCAACTCATCAACGCGTCTTCTTTAATGCCTGCATTGTTCACCAACACTTCAATATGTTTATCAGAATTATTTTCAATCCATTTATCAAGTATGGATTTTATAGCTTGTTTATCGGCAACGTCAAACGGCAACAATTCACCATTGCCGCTTTGTTCTTTAATTGATGATAACGTTCTATCAGCTTCTGTTTTGTTGCTTTTATAATTGATTAATACATAAAAACCTTCTTTCGCAAGACGAATGCAAATTGCTCTGCCAATACCCCTTGAGCCGCCTGTTACCAACGCACAACGCATATTATTCTTTTGTTTGATTGGATGAAACCGGGTTTTGTTTTTGCAGAAATTCTCTTATCAATTTAAGGTCATTATACTTCGCTTTGTCTTCAATAAACTTTGGAAATATCTTTCGCAATGACTGATATACTGATCTTGTTACGGATGATAATTTAATTTCGCAATTGAGATAATCAATTGCTTGTAAAATACTCATCGCCTGAATGCTCAAAACGGTGAAAGAATTATCAATCACTTTCTTTGTGATTAATGCTGCATTACTTCCCATGCTTACAATATCCTGGTTATCGTTATTGTTAGGAATACTGTGCACGTACATAGGAAAGGAAAGAGTTTGATTTTCTGCAACAGTTGATGTTGCCGTGAATTGCATGCCCTGCATTCCAAAGTTAAAACCTAACACGCCCAGATTTACAAACGGCGGAAATTTTTGATTGAGCTTATCATTCAATAAATAATTCAATTGTCTTTCTGCAAGCATCGACAATTTCGTAATTGCAATTTTCAGTTTATCCATTTCCAGCGAAACATAATCGCCGTGAAAATTGCCACCATGATAGATATTCTGATTGATATGATCAACAACAGGATTATCATTCACAGAATTCAATTCATCTACCAGAATTTTTTCTGCATGTTGGATTGTGTCGTAAACCGGACCTAACACTTGCGTAACACAACGCAGTGAATAATATTCCTGCACTTTATCTTCAAAAATTTCTTTTTGCAAAGTACCGGGATGATACAAATGTTCTGACCGATAGCGGATCATTTTGCTATCCTTTAAAATATCACGCATCATTTGGGCTACTTTATTTTGTCCATGATGCAGCTTAACTATGTTCAATTCATAAGAATAATGATCATCATAAGCTTCAACTACTTCATTCATCATGGCAGACAATAAAACACACCAATGAAATACTTTTTGTGCCTGAATGATGTTGATCATGCCAATGCCCGTCATTGCCGAAGTACCATTCATAACAGCCAAACCTTCCCTGCCATAAATAGTTAATGGTTGAATGTTGAAGCGTTCAAAAATTTCTTTTGCCGCCACTATTTTGTTTTCAAACCAGGCATCACCCTCACCAAGTAAAAAAAAACCAAGATGCGCCAGCTGCACCAAATCGCCACTGGCTCCAACGCCGCCATGTTCGTAAATACATGGGTTGATATCTTTATTAATAAGTTCTTTTAAAAGTTCAACCAAATTTGTATGAATGCCAGAATAAGCTTTCATTAAGCTATTTAAACGTGCAATCATTACAGCTCTTGCAAAGAGTGAAGGCAGAAGATTTCCTTCGCCTGAACAATGGCTACGGATTAAATTGTACTGAAGCGCTAATAAGTTTTCATCATTCACTTTGTACTGCGCCATCGGTCCAAAACCGGTGTTAATACCATAGATAAGTTTATTAGCAGAAAAGCTTTTCAGGAAGCGAAAATTTTCATCAACAGTTTTTAGTGATTCATCGGTAAACCCAATTTCTTTTTTATCAAATAAAATTGCAGAAAAATCTTCGGGCGAAAGTTGATTTTGTCCAATAAAAATCATGAGCAAAAGTATTTATAACTAACGCTGAAACGGTTTGTTTTTGCTAACTTCTTTTATCGATAAACCGTATCATTTTCCGGCCCGCTTCGTTGATCTGCATCTTTTTTATTTCCTCTTCTGAAATATATTTTATAGAAGGCGTTACTCTTAACCTTGCCTGTAAATAAGAACGAATGCGATAATCGTTTTCTGCATTGATTACAGCAGGCTGTATGTACAACAAAATTTCATCTAGCCCAACATCGTTTGTTGATACTTCAACTACGTAATCATTCACTTCTTTTATTTCGTTCAACAAATCGAATAAAGCAGATGGATAAAGAGTAGTTCCTTTGAATTTGATCATTTGTTTTTTGCGGCCAATAACAGGCGATATACGCAACGTATTCCTGCCGCAACTGCAAGGCTCATCAAAATACATACAAACATCGCCGGTTTTGTAACGCAACAACGGCATACCTTCCACTCCAAGCGTTGTTACCGTTAATTCACCGGGCGTGTTCGCAGGAACTTGTTTGTTGTTTTCATCTATTATTTCAACAATAAGTAATTCAGGATTGAGATGACCACCTTTTCCTGCACTACATTCTGTAAATGCTGTTTGCATTTCTGTTGATGCGTACGTTGAGTACAACTGAATATTCCAGGCATCAGTAATTTTTTTACCAAGTGCATTAAAAGAAAGATCGGGATTGCGAATATTCTCACCAATACAAACCGCTTTTTTTACTGATGTTTTATTTATGTCTATGTTATTCTCTTTTGCGTAATGAATTAATGTAAGTATAAACGATGGAACAGCAACAATAACTGTAGGTTGTTGCTGCAGGATAGTTTCCCATTGCAAAGCAGCAACACCAGGGCCAATGCGAATAATGCCACCACCCAATTTTCTGATTCCCATCTGATAAGCAATGCCTGCCATGAACTGACGATCGAGTGTAACCATCAATTGAAAAATATCATCAGCAGAACTATCAATCGTAATAAAAGAATTGTATTCATTATCTGCCAATCGTTGCAAATCATTTTCTGTTAACGCGATGGTTACAGGTCTGCCCAATGTGCCTGATGTTGATGTATATTCAATAATATCTTTCTTATCAACACATAAAAAATCATCATTGTTTGTTTGAAGGTTTTCTTTTGTTGTGAAAGGAAGTTTTGTAAGATCTTCCAAAGTTTTTACGGCAGAAATATCAATACGGTTTTTCGCAAATAACTCTTTATAAAAAGTAGATTTGTTCAGAACATCCTGCAACAATTGCTGCAGCTTTTGTTCCTGCATTCGCTTGATCTCTTCTTTGGATTGGTAAGCGATTCCTGAAGCGTTCATGTTTACTTTTCTATAATCACAACTGCCGTTGCAAGCGTTTTTAAATGCGACAAAGAAACCAAAATTTTTATGATTGCCAAACCTGATAAGCTCTTTTTGGTTTTGCCCAATAAAACCATCTCTGGTTTGCCTTCACTATCACTTACAATTTCAATTTCATTAAAATGCGTACCTTCAGTCCAACCTGTTCCAATCGCTTTCAGGAAGGCTTCTTTTGCTGCAAACCTTGCTGCATAATGTTCAAACTTGTTTGTTTTTACTTCACAATAAGCAATCTCTTTTTCAGAAAAAATCATTTTTTTAAACCCTGTATCTTTTTCGATGTTGTGTTTAATTCTTTCAACTTCTATTAAATCTATACCTACGCCTGCAACCATTTTTTATAAATGAATATGCTAAAATACAAGCAGAAAAATAGGCAATCAAATTTGTAAAGTAGTTCAGCACCTAATTTGTTAAGAGTATTGCTTCAGGTAATCATATTTATGAAAATACTGTTCTCTGTGTATTGTATTTTTATCATCACTGTTTCACATGCACAATCAAATAAATTGGGACGATTTAAAGATTCCATTTTTAATGTAACAGTTCGCAAAAATTTATTCTACAATAACAATAATGAAGTAAAAACAAACTACCGGCAATATGATTTGTACGAACCCATAAACGATTCATCTTTAAAAAGACCTTTGATTATTTGGATGCACGGCGGCGGTTTTAAATATGGCAGTAAAAATGCAAAAGAAATCAAACTATGGGGGCGCCAATTTGCACAGCGTGGTTATCTGGTAGCAGCCATCAATTATAGGTTGAGTAAAAAACATCCAATAGGAAAGTTTCGTGATCTGGTGTCGGCATGTTATGATGGTGTTGATGATTTGCAACTGGCGATAAATAACTTTAAATCGAATGCAAGCCAACTGCATATCGATACAAATAAAATAATTGTAGGCGGCAACTCTGCAGGTGCAATGATTGCTTTGCAAGCTGTTTTCAGCAACCGCGCTGATGTGCAGAACGTGATAGACAGTAATAAAACAATTGCCAATAGTGGAAAGTATAATACTATGAACATTGCGGCGGTTATTAATTTTTGGGGTGCTTTGTTAGATAAAGATTGGCTCATCCGCGCTAATGTTCCTATTGTAAGTGTTTGTGGAGCGAAGGATAAATTGATTCCTGTAGATACCAAAGGCGTGGCTTTTTTTGGAAGTGTGGCCATCCATAAAAAGGCAGACGCCCTGCATATTCCCAACGAAATCAAAGTTTATGAAGGTTATGGGCATGAATTACAAAAACATTTTAACCCTCTTTTCAGAAGCAAAGCAACGAAACGAAGGTGGAAAGAAGCCGCTGATTTCTCTGCTCAATTTTTATACGATAAAGTTGTCAGATAATGTTCGCTTCTTCTTTGAATGCAATGATGAAATAGCATTAATAGCAGCATCTGATTGAAGACAAGAGAAACAATACAAGATTTTTTTGATTGCAGTGAGTAGTGAAAAACAAAGGAAAGCAGCATGAAAATTTCTTCTTTCAGCAAGAAGATTGAGAGTGTCAATTCAATGTATATCCTCTAACAAAAAACTATAACCTACATAGTTCCCATGATGTGTGAAAGATAATGGGATATTGATATGTGGAACTATGAAAGGAATGCCGCTTGTCGTTTTTTCAATGTGTAGATTTTCGGTTCTCAATTGTTGTTTTAGTCGTTCTAAAGCGAAGCTTCTTACAAGTGTTGATTGAAAATGGGAGGAATCACCATTACCATTTTGTATGCCCCAATATATTTTTTTAAAACAATCCGTATCGTTGGCAACCGTAAAAATGAAATGATTGTTTATAATACATCTTGTGTAATAAAAAGCATTGTTGTAAAGAACCCCGCAACAAATACATTCTGCTGTATTGAAGGAAATGCCTTCATTTTTTTCCAGATTTATTTTGGTTTGCTGCTGCGGTTCGACTATTGTTTTTACCACAATTTTTGTTGGAGAAAATGCAGCCTGATGAGAATGCCTCTTAACAAATTTATACACTGATTCTTTTATACTCCAGGCTAACCAAATAAAGTATTCAAAATTAAGTTCGAAAGCATTGTTGTTGAACAGGTAAACTTCCTCTTCGCAAAGAATTTTTGAATAAAATCTTTTTTCAAGTGTTCTGCGAGTGTTGGTACGGTCGAGAGCAACTATATCGTTACCAATGCTGATCAACTTTTTTCAGTAAGCTTATCCAAAATAACATCTATACAATCGCCGGCAGTATGTATTCTTTCAGCAGCATCAACGTCAATTGCAATATTGTATTTTTCTTCTGCATCAATAATTATGTCAATAAGGTTGGCAGAATTTATTTTCAGATCTTTTATAAAATCCGTGTCTTCGTTCATTGAATTGAGAACTTCTTTATTTACTGTATAGGGCGCCAAAACTTTTTTTAATCCCTCTAATATTTCTTGTCTGCTCATTATGATTTGTATTTGGAAAAAAACAAACAGGCATTTACATCCCCAAAACCAAAGTTTGCTTTTGCTGCTATTTTGATATTTTTATTCACTGCTTTTGTTGGCAAAGACGTTGAACCTGCAATTTCAACAATTTCAGGATTCGGATCTTCCAGATTAATATTCGGATGCACAAACTGGTGCATAATCTGCAATACTACTGCTACAATTTCAATTGAGCCTGCTGCACTTAAGCAATGCCCGATCATTGATTTTACAGAATTGGTAAGTGGAAATTTGTCTCCTTTTCTTTGCAGAGCCGCTGCCCAATTTTCAATTTCAATTTTATCAGCCATTGTAGCCGTTAAGTGTCCGCTTATCAAATCCACATCTTTCGCATCAATACCTGCATTGTTTATTGCATCAACAATACAATTTACAACTCCTTCTGAGTTGGGTGAAGTCATAGAGCCTGTTCCCTGTTGTGCGCCTGAATTTGTGGCGCCACCTAATACTTCGGCATAAATCGTTGCATTACGCGCTAGGGCATAATCAAGGTCTTCCAACACCAATGCACCGGCACCGGAGCCAGGCACAAACCCTCCGGCTGTTGCGCTCATTGGCCGCGAAGCTTTATCGGGTTCCTGATTAAATTTTCTTGATAAAATACGCATCGCATCAAAAGCGCCAAATATATAACTATCAATGTATTCGTTGCTGCCCACCAACATGCGCTTTGCCATGCCGTATTTTATATATTCGTAACCCATTAATACAGCCTGGGAGCCTGTTGCACAGGCGGAGGAATTTGTAATAATACGATTGCCCAAATGGAGCAAACCTGTGATATAAGCCGTAGAACCACTGTTCATCAACTGTTCAATCATTCTTGAGCCTAACTTGCGGGATTGTTTTGTATCAATCAGTGCAATTACTCTTTTCATCGCTTCTGTATCGGCAATGCTGTTACCAAACACGCATCCCGTATCCCAATGCACAGTGCTATCATTTAATTGATTGCCCGCATCAATCCAGGCGTCTGCCGCAGCTTTAATGGCGTAACCAATCGTGCTGGCTTTTAATCCATGAAATGTAACTTCGGAAAGATAATCTTTGAGATGACTAAAATTAAATTGAGGAACACCGCACACTTGAGAATAAAAGTGCAATTCTTCGTATTGCGGAATGAATTTAATTCCAGAAATACCGTTTTGAATCGAATGTAAAAAAGCGGGAATACCTATGCCGTTTGGCGCTACCACACCCATGCCTGTAACAACAACCCGGCGGCTCATAATTTAGTTTTGTTAGGATTGATACTTTTTATAATGCCTGCAAAGGTTCCTCTTGCAATTAATTCACCGGCTTCATTCAACATTTCAACATAACATTTTAGCTTATCGAAACGAAAATATTGTTTTTTAGAAACTACAATAACTTTTTCACCTGGCAGCACTATTTTAAAAAATGAAACCTCAGTTGAAGTAAGTAAAGGAAAAATTTTTTCATTCGCCTTTTGCTCAAATTTTTCTTTATTGTTTATGATAAAATATATGCCTAAAACAACCAAACCTATCTGTGCCATCACTTCAATAATAATAACGCCGGGAGTTACCGGATTATTTGGAAAATGGTCTTCATAAAAAAAAGCGCTTCTTCGCAACGTATAAGTACCAGTAACCCCATTTTCGTCGAGCGAAATAATTTCATCAACAAAGCGAAAAGAAGATTTATAAGGAAGCAATCCTAAAATTTCCTGGTACATGTTTGCAAATATAAATTAGCAGCAATGTTCACCACCATCAACATGAATCAAAGTTCCATTGATCCACGCTGCTTCATCGGTACACAATAAATAAATAACATTTGCAACGTCCTGCGGTGTAGTAATCCGGTTGAATGGATTTCTGGCAGCAGCCAATTCTAATAAAGATTTGCTGTTAGGTATTCTTTTTAAAGATGGAGTTTCTGTAATGCCCGCTTGTATTAAGTTTGTTTTTAGCCCAAATTTTGCAAAATCAACAGCCATGTATCTGGCGAGGCTTTTTAGCGATGCCTTAGCAACGGAAACCGCCGCATAACCTTCCCAGTATTTTTCGGCGCCTTCACTGGTTAAACCAATAATTCTTCCGTCTTTACAAAAAAGATTTTCTTTTACAATCAATCGAACCCAATCGAGAATGCTATTGCTCATTGCGTACGATGTAAGCTGAATGTCTTCAATGGTAAGAACATTCTCGTTTTCGGCAATCAATGGTTTTAAATTGCCTCTTGAAATAGAATGCAAAAGTAAACGCACACAATTTTTTTTATTTGTTTTGGATGAAAAATCCGTAATAAATTTTGTTCGCGCATTTTCATCCAACGCGTTCAAATTGTATGGTAAAATAGTTACGTTGTTATGATTGGCTAAATTTTGAAGAGTAATCAACAATGGTTTTTCAACTTGTGTAGTTTCGCGGTACAATAATGCAATGTTCATTCCATGCCATACTAATTTTTCAATAGTGGCAAAACCAAAGCCGCTGGAGCCGCCGAGAATGACAGCCCAAAAACCATCAAATTGTTTTGAATTGTTTACCAATGAAATTGAATTGTTTTGTAAATGATTTCGCTTTCTGTACTCATCGTTGGAAATTGCAAAGGCAGTTTTAATAACGTCATCTGCAAAAAGGTAGTTGGGGAATTCATTTTTATAAAAGATAAAAATTTATCAAGATCACTCTGAATTAATGCTGTGTTTTGGCAATGATTTTATTTTGTTCGAAACTACCAAAAATTCATACATCAATTGAAAAGAGGCAATTTATCTTCCACCGCGGTTAGGTTAAACTCATTGTTTTAAACGTTGTCATTTCAATTATATTTGCGGATTAGCTATGAGGTTACGTTTGTTTGTTTTTGCACTGTTTTTTCCAGTCATTTTTCAAATTTCAGAAGCAAAATCTGCAGTTGAACAATTTGATAAAGTTGAATATTACAGAATTGTAAAGTCGGGAAATATTTCTGAAGTGGAAGATGAAATCCAATTGGTACAAGCATCCGCTTCAAACACAAAAGATGCTTTTACAGGAACATTATTAATGAAGAAAGCAGGCTTGTTAAAAGTGCCAAAACAAAAGCTATCTGCGTTCAAAAGCGGGCGAATAAAATTTGAAACTTCCTACCGTGCAGATACTTCGAATGTTGAATTTCATTTTCTGCGCCTGATCATTCAGGAACATGCACCAAAAGTGGTGAAATACAGCAGCAATATCGCTGATGATGCAGCATTCATCAAGAAGAATTATAAGAACCTTTCATCCGAAGTTCGAAACATATTGATTGATTACAGCCAAACTTCAAAAGCCCTCAAACCACAGGATTTTGAAATGTAAACTTCAGCATGAAAAAAGTATTGGCAATTTATTATTCTCAATCAGGACAATTAGGAAAAATCATTGACAATTTTTGTGCTCCTTTCATTGAAGCCGGTGTTGAAGTTGAAATAGTGCGCATTCAATTAAAAAACGATTTTCCTTTTCCCTGGACGACCCAACGATTTTTCAGTGTAATGCCCGATTGTGTATTGGGCGTTGTGCACGAACTTGAGCCATTGCAATTACAACATTCTTCGTATGATCTCATCATTCTTGGTTATCAACCCTGGTTTTTATCGCCCAGTATTCCTTTTCGTTCTTTATTGCATAATTCAATTTTTAAAAATGTTTTAAAACACACACCAGTTATTACCCTTACAGGCGTTAGAAATATGTGGGTGAGTGCTTTTGAAAGAATAAAACTGATGCTGAAAGATGCCGGCGCTAATCATGTTGGAACGGTTGCATTGTTCGACCGGCATTTGAATTTGGTAAGTATTTTTACAATTTTTCATTGGATGCTAACAGGCAAAAAAGACCGCTACCTCCGCTTTTTTCCGTTACCCGGTGTGGCAGAGAAAGACATTAAAAACACGAAGGAATTTGGAAAGATTGCATTGCCTTATCTTACAAAAAACAAATGGGATGGCTTACAGGAAAAGTTGGTAAAAACAAAAGCGGTTGATCCAAAATATCATTTACTGTTTATTGAAAGTAAGGCAGCCGTTATGTTTAGGCTTTGGGCAAAATTTATTAGTAAAAAACGAAACAAAACGTTCTGGCTTGCTCTATTCAAATATTATCTTTTAATTGCGCTGTTTATTGCTGCGCCGTTGGTGTGGGTAATTAACATGCTTATTTTTAAGCCTTTTTTGTCAAAGCACATTCAAAATAAAAAAGCGGCTTTACTTAAATTGAATTAAACATGGCTTTAAACGAAGTTTACATTACTAACACCTCCTGGTTTTTGCCGAATAACCCTGTGAGTAATGATGAGATGGAAGAATATCTCGGCTATATCAATGGCAAGCCATCCAAATCGAAAAAAATTGTTCTTAGAAATAACGGCATTCATACAAGATATTACGCATTGGAAAAAGGAGGAAAAACCACGCATACCAATGCACAAATGGCGGCTGAAGCTGTACGAAACTTATTTATAGAAAAAACGGCAAAACTAAAAGAGGTTGATCTTCTGTCATGCGGCACATCTTCGCCAGATCAATTGATGCCTTCGCATGGTGTTATGGTGCATGGTTGGCTGCCGGAAGCGGAAGCCATAGAAGTAGTTTCACCTTCAGGCGTTTGTTGCGCAGGTATGCACGCTTTCAAATATGCCTACATGGCGGTGAAAACAGGCGATAAACAATTAGCAGTAGCAACAGGCTCGGAACGGTTTTCGGCCTCGCTAAGGGCAAATGTGTTTGAAGAAGAATCGCACAAACTGGAAGAATTAAATAAAAACCCTTACATCAGTTTTGATAAAGAATTTTTGCGTTGGATGTTAAGTGATGGCGCTTCTGCTTTCTTATTAAGTGGTACACCAAATGCAGAAGGTTTGAGTTTGCGTGTTGATTGGATTGAAGGTGTTTCTTACGCCCATGAAATGGAAACCTGCATGTACATGGCTTGCGAAAAAGAACCGGATGGTACTGTAAGAAGTTATCTTGAATTTACGCCGGAAGAGATATTTAATAAATCTATCTTTAGCATAAAGCAAGACATTGGTTTGTTAAGCAATAACATTGTTCCGCTGGGCGGCAAGAAGATCAAGGAAATTTTCGAACACAAAGGTTTAACTGTTGATGATATAAATTATTTTTTACCACACATGTCGAGCGAGTTTTTTCGCAGTAGAATTTCTGAGGTAATGGCTGTGTTGGGAGGAATTGTACCCTATGAAAAATGGTTTGTTAATCTAACAAGCATGGGTAATGTGGGAGCTGCATCAGCTTACTTTATGGTACACGAATTATTTAAAAGTGGCCAATTAAAAAAAGGAGAAAGATTGTTGTTGCTCGTTCCCGAAAGCTCACGTTTTTCATATATGTATGCAATGTTGACGGTTTGCTAAAAGTAAAATGTAATATACAATCACATTTCAACCTTCTCCTTTTACATCTTACAAAACTTATCGTATGAAAAAAGATGAAGTTCCGCAACACTTAGGTTCACTTGGGAAAATAACAAAGGAGGTTTGTTATGTAACAGATGAAAGGGGCAAATACATAACAGAACTAAGCAATGGCTGGGATGTAAAAACAAACGCGCTTGATGTAACCTGGGATGATATTGAACAGAAAGTGGCTGCGGCAAAAGAAAAAGTTTTGCAGAATGAAGCAAGCCCCATCTTGTTTTTTTTAGAGAGAAGCGTAATGGATATTGGTATATTATCAGCTTATACAGGTTTTTTTAAATGGCAGATCAAACGTCATTTAAAGCCTGCTGTTTTTAATAAATTATCAACCAAAAAGTTGAATACATACGCTGAGGTTTTTAACGTAACTGTTGATGAATTAAAAACGATGAACGTGCATGCAGAATAATTTTCATCACGAACAGGCGGCGCATTGTGAAAGTGGAGTAACAAGAAATTTATTGAAAAGCATTGGCGTCGGGCAAATCACCGAGCCATTGGCTTTTGGCATGGGAGCAGGTTTGTTTTTCGTATATTTTCCACTTGTAAAAATCAACAATGGACCAGCCATTGCATTTCGTTCTTTTCCTGGCGTTATCTTTAAAAAAACATGTCATTCTTTAGGCATCCGGATAACAAGAAAAAAATTTTCATCTAAAAAAGAAGCCCGGGAATTATTAGATAAAAAATTAGGTGAAGGCATTGTTGTAGGTTGCCAGGTGGGTGTGTATTACCTGCCTTATTTTCCGAAAGAATACCGTTTTCATTTTAATGCACATAATTTAATAGTGTTTGGAAAACAGGATGGAAATTACTTGATTAGTGATCCCATCATGGAACATGAAACCATTTTGACATCTTTTGATTTGGAACGTGTTCGTTTTGCAAAAGGTGCCTTAGCGCCGAAAGGACAACTTTACTTTGCAGAAAAGAAAGGCATCATCACAGATGATACGATAAGGCAGGCAATAAAGCGCGGTATTAAAACGAACGTGTTTATAATGTTGCGTATTCCGGGGCCAATTGTTGGCGTAAAGGGTATTGCATTCGCAGGAAGAAAAATAAAGAACTGGCGCCATAAATTAGGCGTTCATAAAGCGGGTTTATACCTTGCCCAGTTAGTGCGCATGCAGGAAGAAATCGGAACCGGCGGAGGTGGGTTTCGTTACATTTATGCAGCATTTCTGCAGGAGGCTTATGCTTATTTACCGGATGATGACTTGATGCGCTTGTCTGAAGAGTTTACAAAAGCCGGCGATCTTTGGCGCACGGCTGCTGTGCAGGCGGCAGGCATTTATAAAGGCAGGCTTGGCTCGCAGGAAGATTTTAACGTGATGGGTGATTATCTTTTAGAAATCTCTGAGATTGAAAAGAAAGCCTTTATAAATCTTTCCAAAATAAACTGGCATAAATGAAAACGCCTGCCATAAAAATTGAGCATCTTAATTTTCATTATAAAAATCAAACACAGCTTTTTAATGATCTCAATCTGGAGATTGAGCAAGGCGAGCGTTTTGGTTTGTTCGGTCCGAATGGAGCAGGCAAAACAACATTAATGAGTTTGATGACTGGTTTGTTTTCGTTCACCCACGGCAACATTCAACTGTTTGGCAATTCTATCAAAGCAGGAAAGAAAAACACCAATCAATTATTTGGTTTTGTGCCGCAGGATTTTTCTTTTTATGAAGAATTAACGCCGGTAGAAAATCTGCAGTTCTTCGGCGCATGGAGTGGTTTGAATAAAAAAGAAACGGCGCAACGTTCCGATGAACTGTTAGAAATTTTACATCTTACCTCCGTAAAAAATCAGCAGGTAAAAAAGTTTTCGGGTGGCATGAAGCGCAAAGTAAATCTTGCCATCGGTGTCATTCATCAGCCACAATTGTTGTTTTTAGACGAACCTACTGTTGGCGTTGATGTGCAAACACGTCATGAAATCATCAATTATCTGAAACAACTTAATGCAGGCGGCACAACGCTAATTTATACCTCGCACCAGTTAGGCGAAGCTGAAGAATTATGCAATCAGATTGCTTTGATGAATCAAGGAAAAATAATTGCGTTGGATAGATTGGATAATTTATTGACCGAATACAAGCAGGATGGCCTTGAAGCTTTATTTATTCATTTAACAGGTAAATCTTACAACGAAGCATGAAACTTTTTGCAACCATACAAAAAGATGTGCGCATTTTGCTTCGCGATAAAATGGGTTTGTTGCTAATGTTTGCGATGCCTGTTTTGTTAGTTATCATCGTAACCAGCATTCAAAGCAACACGTTTGATTTGTTAGATAAAAGCAGGATTGAAATATTTATACACAATAACGATGAAGGCAAACTAAGCCAGGAATTTATACATGCTCTTGATACGAGTGGAATGTTCAAAATTTTTCTCTTAAAAATGGGAAGCCCGCAACACATTGCAGATGAAATGCATTCAAAAAATGTTGTAATTACTTTAGTCATCGATTCATCTTTCACCCAACAAATAGAAGCAAAAGCAAAAACTACTGCAGGCAAAGCATTGCTATCTTTTGGTTTGGAGGGTGATACGGCTGCTACAAATTTTTCAAACAATAATTACCTTTGTTTTTATTACAATCCCATTATTCAACAATCATTAAAGCTTTCTATTCAAGGTGCTTTAAACAGCGCCATTCAGATTCTTCAAAGCAAAGAAACACTCAGAGATTTATACCTTGCTATCAACGAAAAACCGATGCCCGATTCTTTGCAAAAACAAATGCTTGCCAATAATACAAGCATTAAAGAAATTCCTTTGTCATCAAGCAATGAAAAAGTTATTGTAAACGCTACGCAACACAATGTTCCTGCATGGACAATCTTTGCAATGTTTTTTGTTGTAATGTCGCTCGGCAGCAGCATTGTGCGTGAAAAGTTAAGCGGCAGTTTCATTCGCTTAAAAACATTACCAACCAGTTATTTCATTGCATTATTATCAAAGCAAATCGTATATCTAAAAGTTACTTTTTTACAAGCCATCGTTATTTTTTTCATTGGCATTTATCTTTTTCCAATCATTGGTTTACCACAATTGCATTTGCCACATGATATGTTAGGACTGATAATAGTTACCCTAACCTGCGGTTGGTGTGCGGTAAGCTATGCCATGTGTGTTGGCGTTTTTGCAAATACACAAGAACAAGCCAATGCATTCGGCGCGGTATCAATCGTAATATTATCTATCATTGGTGGCTTAATGGTACCAGGGTTTATCATGCCCCATTCATTCAAATCACTCATGTCAGTTTCACCATTGCATTGGTGTTTGGAGGCGTATTATGGATTGTTTTTAGAAGGCGGAAAGCTTAAAGATGTTAGCATAAATATTTTATCTATACTAATCATAGCAATTGTGTTGCAATTAATAGCTTTGCTCCAGTTGAAAAGAAAAAAACTTATATAAATGGAAATTACAGCACTCAAAGAAAAATTAAAGTTGCAGATTATAGAACATCTTAACCTTACAGATCTTAAACCTGGGGATATTAAAGATGATGAAGAATTATTTGGTGGCGGACTTGGTTTGGATTCAATTGATTCGCTTGAATTGATTGTGCTGTTAAACCGCGAATATGGCATTACTATTAAAGATCCAAAAGAGGGTAGGAAAGTGTTGGTTGACATTAACACGATGGCTGATTACATTGAAAACAATCGCACGAAATAATTGATTCTTTGGTTTTGCCTTAAAAAATATATTAGGTATTGTTTGTAAGCCCTAACCTTTTGAAAGAATAATAAATGTTGCCTGCATCTTACAACAAATAAGATCATCTTTTTTTAGAATCTTAGATTTCGTTGTTATTAAATCGTCTGACCGATCGAATTGGATTTGAAATGATAGCCGGGCTTTTTTTGTTGGATCAACCATAGCAGTGTAGCGTATGTCCTCAGCTTTAAATAGTTGTAATTTTTCCTGAAGATAAGTTTCAAGAATTTCTCTAACCATTTGCATCAAACAAACGCCCGGTAAAACCGGTTGCTGGGGAAAGTGTCCTTTGAAAATTTCATGCGTTGCATCAAGCTCAACAATCGCTTCAATAATATTATTTTTTTCAGTAAGCGTGTTTACAGTATATAACGTATGTTTCAGCATACCCAATCAATTTATGGCTAAAAGCAATAGTAGCGAATGATATTTGTTTTGATAGCTGTTATAGAGCAGAATCTTCTTAATATCTTTCACAGGTTTATTTGTTGAAACGCCGGCTGGCAAAGCATTTCGTTTAATAATATTGGCTGCCATCCACAATGCGAACGAAATGGATGTTGGATATTCGCCGCACAAATGTTTATAGTTTATAAAAGAATTATTTTTAAAAATTCCTGACTGCAGATTGTCATAGTTTTTATCGGTTCTGATGTCTCCATTCTTTCCAAGAATAACAAGATCAATATCATTTACGTTGGTTGAATGGTTTGATAAAAATTGTACAATGCTATTTTCGATTGCCGCAAAATCAGCAGGTTTATAAAAAGTTTGCACTGCTGATATTTCCGTGTAATTCTCTGTGCTGATTTCATTCGATACGACAAAGAAAGCGGCTCCTTCACCTGAAATGCTACCAGTTGAAACAGAGTCATAGAGTTTAAGATTATTTATAGCTTCCTGCTTATACAATCCGAATCTTTTAAAGATTGAAAACGTAAAATCTGTCATTTCATCAGCACTGCCAGTCAATACATTTTTAGCATTGTTTTCTTTTAGTAACAATATGGCATCCATCAACGCATGCTCAAAAGAAAACCCGGAGTGGACAAATGAATTGTTGTAGTTATGGCATTTCAACTGCAAAGCAATTCGCGAGGCAACCGTGTTATGCGTTGATTGAATAAAGGACGTTGGCGATAACATTTCTTCGTTCTGCTCAACAATCGTTTTTAAAAACCTTTCCGAATCTTCCATACAGCCATAAGCTGTGCCGGTAGTGATGGCATCAACATTTTGTAAACGGGCTTCGCTTACACATTGCAACGCAGCAGCCAAACCAATGCGCACAATACGGCTCATTCTACGAATCTGTCTTGCATCAATAATATTTTTGTAGTCAGGCTCAATTACTTTCAATGCATTCGTATTGTATTTAATCGCATCTGTTGAGAATAGCTGATGGTTGAAAGTTAATTGCGGAGAAATACATGATGCCGCGCGGATAAATATCCTCATCTTATATCTTTGAAAATATTAATGAAGAACAATTGCCGCCAAAACCAAATGAATTGGAAAGAACATTATGGATCGGCAGATTTTTGATAAACTTTTTTTCTGCAGCAAAAGGAAATATTTTGATCGGCGTTTGTAATCTTAAGTTTGGATACACATAATTGTGCTTAACTGACAGTGCGGAAAACACAGCTTCAATACCACCACTCGCGCCAAGCGTATGACCTGTAAAAGATTTTGTTGAACTCATTTTTGGATAATGCGGATTAAATAATCTTTCAATGGCGATTCCTTCAGACTCATCGTTGTTCTGCGTTCCTGTTCCATGTAAGTTGATATAATTAATTTTATCAGTCGTAAGATTTGCCTTGTTTAAAGCGCCCTGCATTGCCAGGTAGGAACCAGTGCCATCAGGCGATGATGCTGTTTGATGATAGGCATCATTCGCATTCGCATATCCTTTCAACTCGCAATACAAATCCTTTGTAAGCGTACCGGCAATTTGTTCGGAAACCAACACAACATAACCCGCGCCTTCACCTAAATTCAACCCGTTTCTATCTTCATCAAAGGGCTTGCAAAATGCTTTGTCTACAATCAATAAAGTATGAAAACCATTTAATGTAAATTTTGTGAGCGCATCCACACCGCCAGCTACAACAACATCTAACATTCCAGCTTTAATTAACCTGGCTGCAAGCATTATTGAATTAGCAGAAGAAGAACAGGCAGTGCTGATAGTGCTTGTATAATGAGTAATTCCCAATTTATCAGCAACAATTTCTGTTATTCTTCCACATTCATGATTCACCACGTCGTGCAAATCGCCCCATTTTTTATCACGAAAAAAAGACAGAAAAAAGTTTTCGGTTTTGTCAATACCGCCAACAGTAGTTGCAGAAATGAATCCTGTTCTCAGTTTATGAATATTGGCAATCGAAGCATCCTGCAAAGCCTCTTTCGCTGCAATCATGCTTAATAAAGCGGTGCGACTAATTTTATTTGATAAGCCAGCTTTGGCTGCCAGTTCATCATTGTTCATCTTTACTTCGGCAACAGGCAATTCTTTCTGATGAATTGTTTTAAGATAAGTAATATCATTCATGCCGGCTCGTTCGCCTTCTAATGATGAAATACATTCGCACACATTATTTCCGATGGCGGAAATAATTCCCAAACCCGCTATATATACGTTTGAACTCATTCTAAACTTTTAAATATGCTGTTCATATTTTCTTCTGTAAATACTAATGTTTCTTCGTTTGGTTTTGCTGCAATTAAAAACAAAACAGCTTTATAATTTTCATCCAAAACATCAAGCCAGCCACAAATACAAAGTTGTACAATGTTATTGCTGAAAAGTTCGCTAACATATTGCTGTAAAAACTTTGCATTGAATTGGTCAAAAACAAAAAAAGAATTTTCGCCTTTAAACTTATTGCGAATACAGATTTCGCCCATGACAATATTAGGCAACGTATATACAAATAAAGCGGGGCTTGCTATTTCTTTAATAGATTGAAAATACTTTTCATCTGCATCTAAACTTGAATTGGCGTTGGTAAGAACAATTCCAATTTTAGTTTGCTCAATTTCTTTTACGGTAAATTCATCTTTTAACAACACTTCCGATGCAAGCCAGCCAAGCTTACTGAGCTTATCCATTTTATAAAATTTCGGATAATCAATTTGTAAGTATTGATATACGTGTAAAAGAAAAGATTGAATGTTTTCTGCATCAGAAGAAAAAAATTTCTCATTGTTTTTGATAACAGTGTTCTTACTAATGACGCAACTTGTTATGATATATTTTTCTGTTGACAAAGGCTTATTGTTTACCAAAAATTACTGCTGCATTGCAACCGCCAAAACCTGATGCCGTTTTTAAACAGTGCTGCAAAGGCAGTTGTTTTATTTCATTGCAGATATGAATTGGTTTTGAAACCCCGATTTGTTCAAAACCTTTTGTGGGCAAAACAACGTTTTGTTTTAATGACTTTATTGAAATGACGGACTCAATTAAACCCGCAGCACCTAATGTATGACCGTAATAACCTTTCAAACTATTTACAGGCGATGATTCCAGCTTCGCTGATGCAATAGCTTTTGCTTCCATTTCATCGTTATACAAAGTTGCCGTTCCGTGTGCTGAAATAAAATCTATATCACCTGCAGATAAACCTGCATCAGCCATTGCAATATGGATGGATTGACACAATTCATCGCCAGTTCTTGACGGACCAGAAATGTGATTGGCATCGTTGCTTACTGAACCACTCATTACTTTAATGTCATTATCTGATTTCTTGTACGATGAAAGAATAACCGTTGCTGCGCCTTCACCCAAATTAATGCCTGCTCTGTTTTTATCGAAAGGCTTACAAATATCATTGCTGAGTGCCCCGAAAGATTGAAAACCCGACAATACAAATTTTGTTATAACGTCTGCACCGGCCACAACAATGTTTTGGTATTGGTTGGCTCTTATCAACCGCATAGCGGTAACAATTCCTAACACACCTGAGATACATGCGTTGGAAACAATCAATGGTTGATTTGTAAAATGAAACTCTTCTGCGATCAATTTTGCTGAAGTATGTAAAGCAATTCTTTTTTGCAATGATGAATTGTATTCTTCCGTTTCCAGCAAGCTGATATTTCCTTTTGTTGTTGAAATAATGAGCAATGTTTTTTCATCTGCCGGATTAATATCAGTTTGTTCTAACGCTTCTTTAATTGATGCAATTAATAACTGCTCAAATTTTGTAAACCGCTTATCCGTTTTGAAATTTTTTTCGTTAAACAACGAAGCGCAAAAAGGCTCATCAGCCATTTGTTTGTTGTAATGTTGTTTAACTGCAGAGATATTTTTCATCAGTTTGGAGAAGTTTTCTTTTGTTGTATTTCCAAGCGGAGAAACAATATTATCAGCCACAATAAAAACATCCTTCATTAAACAAATTTGCCTGCAAGATAAGTAGTGAAATCAATCGTCTGGGTTTAGATATATCCAGCCATCATACATAAACCTAAAAAAATATATTGCTTGTAAGATATAAATTATAGTATTTATATGTATATTAATAAATAAAATACATTTCCCACCTTTATTAAATCTACCTTTATTATTAATTCATCGCAAACATTTTACTCATTCTTCTTTGCAGTTAAAATAAATTATCTGGAAAAATGATTGTGTAAAATACATATCTTTTACTTACATATTTTTTGCTGTTTCGCTGGTTAAATTAAACTTTTTAAACTGGTAAAAAGATATATGTTCGCGGTTTTGTAAGCATTTAGGGAATTTAATATCAGCACTTTATAAACTCCTACTTTATAGACAAAGTATTAATATCCCCCTGTATAAAAACGTCTTAAGTAAACACTGTTGGCTTCTCACTTCTTTTATCTACCATTTAATTATAATAAACATGGACTTGATACAGGAACATTTGCTTATAGAAACCCCACTGGAAAGTGAACGAAAGATGAACAGCGACTTTTTACAATTCCTGTCTGAATTTAAAGATTATTCAATAATAATGCTGGATGCAACGGGGCATATTATAAGTTGGAATGAAGGCGCCGAGTACATGTATGGTTATAAACTTGAGGAGATAATTGGTAAACACGAATCTATATTATATACACTGGCATATATACAAAACGGGCAGCAAAAAACCTATTTAGACCGGGCTAAAAAGAACGGCAGATACGCGTTTGAAACTTTGAAACGTAAAAAGAACGGGACAGAGTTCTACACGAATACTATTATCAATACCGCTTATAACCCTGATAAAACCATAAATGGTTTTATAAAAATTACACGCGATATAGACTTTCAAAAGAGACTGGAAGTTACCAACAAAATACTGCATGAGCAATTGGAAGAGAAGGTAAAGCAACGAACCAAAGAACTGCTGGTTGTGAATAAGGAGCTGGAAGCTTTTTCTTACTCTGTATCGCACGATTTAAGAAGCCCTCTGCGCGCCATTGGCGGTTTTAGCAACATGCTGAAAAAGAAGTATGATGCGGTACTTGATAACGAGGGGAAAAGAATGATTGAAGTGATTGTTGATAAAGCGAGACTAATGGGGCTGCTGATAGATGACCTCTTAACCTTCTCGAGAATGGCAAGGTTAGAAATTGTTTCCAACGCGATAAATATGAAAGGAATGGCGGAAACCTGTATGAACGATTTACTGCAAAATGAAGTGCCATACAAGTATGCGGTTCGAATACTCGACATGCCCGAATGTAAAGGCGATGCCAGTATGCTGAAACAGGTATGGTACAATTTGCTCGGCAATGCCATAAAGTATTCGTCTAAGAAAACAAACCCCGAGATTGTTGCGGGTGCTATGGAAGATGATGAAATGAATATATACTATGTAAAAGACAACGGAGCTGGGTTCGAAATGAAATATTCAAATAACTTATTTGGCGTGTTTCAGCGTCTTCACCGGCAAGACGAATTTGAAGGAACGGGTTTGGGACTTGCACTGGCAAAACGAATCGTAAGCAAACATGGCGGCGAAATAAAGACAGAATCTGTATTGAACGAAGGAGCTACCTTTTATTTCAGCATTCCGAAAAACATTACACGATTATGAACAACAATTACGATGATGTAGAAATTCTACTGGTAGAAGACAATATGAGCGATGCAGAACTGGCTATCTGGGCACTTAGTGAAGTAAAATTAGACAACCATTTGCTGCATGTGAAAGACGGCGTAGAAGCGCTCGATTTTCTTTTTGGAACCGGCCAGTTTGCGGGGCGGGATATCAAAAAAGTTCCGAAGGTAATCCTGCTCGATATTAAAATGCCGCGGGTATATGGCATAGAGGTATTGCGCCAGGTAAAAGCTAACAGCTATACGAAGCATATCCCCGTGGTCATTATGACGTCGTCTAAGGAAGAGCAGGATATTATTGAAAGCTACGAGCTGGGTGTAAACAGCTTTGTAGTAAAGCCGGTTGAGTTTTCGCAGTTTGCCAAAGCGGTAAGCGAGCTTGGTTTGTATTGGATATTAATGAACGAGCCCATGATATATAAAGACATTCAAAAATGAGCAATAAGGATAGAATACTCTACTTAGAAGATTCGGCGGCTGATGCTGAACTGGTAAAATTGGAATTGACAGAAAATAATATCGATTTTGATTACCTGGTAATAGATACGGAAAGCGAATATAGGAAAGCGCTTGATGAATTTTACCCGGATGTTATTCTATGCGATCATACCCTGCCTTCGTTTAACTCTTTTGAGGCATTGCGGATTCTTAAACAGAAAAATTTAAACATCCCCTTTGTTGTCATCACGGCTACTATGACGGACGATGTCGCTATGACGATAGTAAGAGAAGGCGCAGACGATTATATACTAAAAGATCGCCTGAAGCGCCTTCGCAACGTAATACTGAATGCAATAGACAAATACAGGTTTGAAAAAGATCGTAAACAAACTATTAATGAGGTGTATGAAAAGGAAGCTGTTTCTAAAGAAGCGCTTGTGCAGTTGTCGAACAAACTGTTGCTTGCCACTAAAAGTGCAGGCATGGGCGTTTGGGACTGGAACCTGGTAACGGGCATCTTAAGTTGGGATGAAGGTATGTACCAGCTTTATGACCTCAGCGAACCTGAAATGGGTTCTATTTACAACGGCTGGCTGGAAAGACTGCACCCTGAAGATAAGCATCGCGTGAACGAAGAGATGCAACTGGCATTATCGGGCGAAAAACAGTATGATACGGAATTCAGAATTGTCTGGAAGGATTTATCTGTTCACTACATTAAAGCGAATGGAATAGTTGAAAGAGATAAGTTGGGGAAGGCAGTAGAAATGATTGGCGTAAACCAGGACATTACTAAAAGTAAGGAAGCAGAACAGGCAATAAAAGAAAGCGAGGTAAAATACCGGTCTTTTTTTGAAAGGAGTATGGATGGCATTCTTTTAACAGGCAGCGATGGACGAATTTTTGCAGCAAACCCGGCTGCCTGCCATATGTTCCAAATGACAGAAGAAGAAGTATGTAAAGCCGGAAGGGAAGGCATTATAGATGTAAATGATGAAAGAGTAAAACCATTTTTGCAGGAACGTCAGCGTTCGGGAATGGCAAAAGGAGAAATTATAGGGGTTCGCAAAGATAAAACCTGTTTTCCTATAGAAATTACATCAACCCAGTACAAAGATGGTAGTTATAGTGAAGAAAGAAATTCCATCATTATCCGCGATATAACGAAACGTAAACAAGCAGAGCAGGAAATAATCATTACTACTGAAGCATTAGAGCAGGCGCTGGGCGAGTTAAACAAAATTATGGATGCCTCGGTAGATGTGATTTGTAGCATGGATGAAGAGGGGAAATTTTACAATGTAAGTAAGGCGGCAGAAAGTATTTGGGGTTATAAGCCGCACGAGTTGATCGGTAAACGTTATATTGACCTGGTGTTTAGCGAAGATGTGGATAACACAATACTAGTTGCAACTGATGTTGTAGCCGGTCATCCTGTTACTGTATTTGAAAACCGATATATCCATAAAAATGGGAGTATCGTACCGATCCTTTGGTCTGCGCGCTGGGATGATGATACAAAAATGCTGTATTGCATCGCTAAAGACGCGACCGAGAAAAAAAAGCTGGAAAAAGCCTTACTTGATGAAAGACGGCAGTTTTACGATTTGTTCCTGTGGGCACCCACGAGTATTTGCGTTTTAAAAGGTCCGGATCATGTATTTGAAATGGCTAATCCTCTCTACCTGCGATTAATAGGAAGAAAAGATATTATTGGTAAAACGGTAAAACAAGTATTGCCGGAAATATCATCGCAGGGATTTATCGAATTGCTTGACGAGGTTTATAAAACCGGTGAAACATTTTCAGGTAATGAATTTCTTATTAACCTTGACTATGAAAACAATGGGAAATCCTCTTTTGTTTATCTGAATTTTGTTTACCAGGCGTATAGAAATGAGCAGGATAAGATAATCGGTATTTTTTGCTTTGCCATAGATGTAACTGAACAAGTAGTATCCCGTAATAAAATTGACGAAGATGAAAAACGTTTCCGGCAGATTGTAGAAACAGCGCAGGAAGGCATCTGGACGATAGATAAACGTAACGTTACAGATTTTGTGAACCAAAAAATGTGCGACATGATTGGCTATGCTGAAAACGAAATAACAGGGAAAACCATACAGGAGTTTATGGAGGAAGAAGATCGAAAAAAATCATACGTACAAATTGAAAGAAGAAAAAACGGGGAAAGTGAAAATCATGATCTAACCTTTATAACAAAGGACGGCAAACTTTTATATACTAACATCTCTACCAATCCTATACTCGACAGCGAAGGCTGCTATAAAGGTGCGCTGGCTATGGTTACAGATATTACGGAACGAAAAGCGATAGAAGAAAGTAACCTGTTTAAAGCAGAAATTTTAAAAAACATTGGACAGTCGGTAGTCTGTATCGACCTGAACGGCATTATCACATACTGTAATAAAGCAACAGAAAGAACCTTTGGGTGGACGGCAGAAGAACAGATAGGCAAGCACATTATCAATTATGGCCCCGCAGAAGAAATGAAAGAAGTGGCGCTGGCGGGTTTTGACGAATTATTTAAAGGCAATAGCTGGTCGGGCGAGTTGTTGATGCAAAGAAAAGACGGAACCAAATTTATGGCCTTTGTTACGGATACCCCTCTGGTAGACAAGGACAATAAACTAATTGGCATTATTGGCATTGCTACGGATATCACCGAAAGGAAAAAAGCAGAAGCCATCTTATTTGAGCAAAAGGAGCAACTTCAAAAAGCAAATGAGCAACAGACGGCTATTTTAAATGCGCTGCCGCCACATATAGCGCTGCTAGATAACCAGGGAAATATATTTGAAGTAAACGATTCATGGCTAAAATTTGGCAGAGAAAACGGGGCAAAAGAAGGAAAAAGCTGGATAGGTCAAAATTATATTGAGGCGTCGGAAAACACTGAAGGTACAGACCGTTATTATGGAAATCTGATAGCTGAAAATATAAAGAAAATAATAGATGGTGAAGCGAAACAATTCTCTATGGAATATCCATGCGATTCTCCTTCGGTAAAAAGATGGTTTAATGCCATTGTGTCTCCACTTATGAATAAAGTAGGAGAAGGTGCCGTGGTGTTGCATGTAGATATTACAGAAAGAAAACTGTCAGAAGAAAAAATGCTGGAAATGCAGGAGCAGTTACTGGCTTCTCAAAGCATGGCACAGATTGGCAGCTGGCATCGCAATATTGTTAGTGGTACTGAAATAAAATCAAACGCGATTGTTTGTTCTGCAGAAACTTTGCGTATTGCCGGATTTGATCCTGACTTTGATGGAATGACCTATGAGCTGTTTATCAAACTTACCCATCCCGATGATGTTGAGATCGTAACAAAAGCATCAGAAACCATATTCAACGGCAAGGCTTCATATTACAAAGTTGAGCATCGTATTATCACACCGGATGGCACTGTAAAATGGGTATGCCGGGATGCAAAATTGATAAAAGATGAGACTACAAAGCAACCCCTAAAGATTATTGGAACCATAAAAGATATAACGATAGCAAAACAGCAGGAATTAAAGCTTGAGCAAAACAGCAGAGAGCGCACCCGGTTGCTTAACGATCTGGTAATAAGAAATAAAAGCCTTGAACAATTTGCCTATATTGTTTCTCATAACCTTCGCGCTCCCGTTGCAAATATTTTGGGCATAGCCGGTATGATGGTTGAGCCGAATTTAATTACAGAAGATAGAGATCAGCTAAACAATGGCATTATAGAGTCTGTAGCAAAGCTGGATACAGTTATAAGAGACCTGAACCATATTCTCCAGGTAAAAAAAGAACACAAAGAATTAGAAGAAACTGTTCATTTTTCAACGTTTGTGAAGGATATAAAAGTAAGTATCAAACATATTATTGCTGATGATATACACATTAGCTACGATTTTTCTGAAGTGAATGAGCTTTTTACTATCAGAAGCTACATATACAGTATTTTTTACAACCTCATTTTAAATAGCATCAAATACCGCCGGCAACAAGTACCCTGTGTCATTACAATTAAAAGCCGGTTGGTAAACAATAGCATTATCATATTATTTACAGATAACGGAATGGGTATCGATCTTACACTAAGAGGCGAAGATGTGTTTGGATTGTACAAACGCTTCCATACCAATATAGAAGGCAAAGGCATGGGCTTATACATGGTAAAAACGCAGGTGGAAGCCATCGGCGGAAGAATAAGCATAGACAGTGAAGTAAACAAAGGAACCACTTTTAAAATCGTATTCGAGTTATGAGAACAATCAAAAATTTCATTGTTGTTGACGATGATCTGTGGAACATTAATATTTGCACCTTTAACCTGAAAAAAGCATTGGGGGAAGTACAAATTAATAGCTTTCTTATACCGGAAAAAGCGCTTGCCTTTATTAATGATGAGTTTACAAAAAATATACGGCCTACTATACTGTTTCTTGATATAAATATGCCAAACATAAACGGCTGGCAGTTTTTAGAACGGTTTGAAAACTTCAGTGATGATATAAAAAATAACATTATAATCTATATGCTATCTTCTTCCATAAACCCAAATGACATAGAAAAGGCAAAAGCCAGTAAGCTTGTAAAAGATTTTATTTCAAAGCCATTGCTGAACGAGGTGATTCTAATGGTTGCTAATGATAATATTACTACCAGCTTACACAATTTTTAATATTTGTAATTAGACAACATATTGTAAACCAGGTAATTATTACTTTTAAGAGTATCCGCTATACAGAACTCTTAAAAACAAACGGAAAATATTATTAATAAACAAAGCAGGAGTGATAAAATAATAATGACAGTATATATTACCAGAATTTTACACAGATAAAATATATTTTGGAGTGTTGCTTCTCACTTTTACTACTACCATTTGACGCACAGTAAAAATATTGTGTGGCAAAACAAAATCGCATAATATGCTTACCCAATTTAAAAGAATCATCTTTTTAGATGACGACTCGTTACATAATACACTTGCCGTTCTTTATATCAAAAGAGTCTTTCCAGATTTAAATGTAGATATTGTTGGATTCACCAACCCGCAGGAAGGAATAAATTATATTGGAACTGAATACTCAAAACACCCGGTGCGAACCGTTCTTTTTTTAGACATCAATATGCCTAGTTTAAATGGCTGGCAGGTATTGGATAAATTACAATTAATGCCTTCGTAAATTGTAAAGTGGTTTACAATTTATATTCTGTCTTCTTCTTTGGATGAGCGTGATATTATACGTGCGCATCAAAATCAGCTGGTAAAATCTTTCCTAGAAAAGCCATTATCAAAGCATCTACAAGTTATTTTTTCATCCTCTGCAAAATTGGAAATGGACATTTAAGTTTCCACGAAGTCAACCCTTTTTAAAGATTCAAAATTGTTTTGCCTGAAAAATTTTATGGAGAAAGATGTTTGAAGTTTGCTGTAAAAGAAAACGAAGATGTCAATTATATCAAAGCTTTGATAGATGCTTCAAGGCGGCGAGTAAGATTCTGAAAAATTAATCCATGTGTTCATTCTCTCAATCTCGAAATATGTTTTACACAACTTAGCAATAGAAGAAACATAAGTAACAGAATTTTTTGTTTTAAAATAACCCGAATAACATAGCATCAACATTATTAATAATGCTCCCTAAATCCTCGCTGTTTTCGGCAAATTTGTTTTTGTCAACATCCACCACCAGCAGCTTTCCTTCTTTGTACGAATCAATCCATTTGTTGTACAAAACGTTCAATTTTTTTAAATAATCAAGTCTTATGTTTTCTTCATATTCTCTTCCGCGCTTTTGAATTTGCCCTACTAATGTTGGTACCGATGCTTTTAAATAAATTAATAAATCCGGTGGCTGAATCATGCTTTTTAAGGTTTGAAAAAAGTTATAGTAATTACTAAAATCACGCTGACTCATTAAGCCCATGTCGTGCAGATTCGGTGCAAAAATATTGGCATCTTCATAAATGGTTCTGTCCTGGATTACGGTCTCTGTACCTTCCTTTATTTCCAACAGCTGATTCAACCGACTGTTTAAAAAATAAACCTGCAAGTTGAAACTCCAACGCGGCATATCATCATAAAAATCCATTAGATAAGGGTTGTTATCCACGTCTTCAAATTGAGGAATCCATTTGTAATGCTTACTCAGTAACTCGGTGAGTGTTGTTTTGCCGGCACCAATGTTTCCGGCTACTGCAACGTGCTTCGGCTTATAAATTTTCGACATCATTTTTTATTTTTAGCAGTGAGCTTTTGCTATACGCATAAGCTTTTACAATCGTTTGTTTTTATCTTGTTTTTATTTAACTCATACCTCAAAGCTTACAGCTCATCGCTCACTCTACACATAATTTACGCCCACTGCACTGCGTACCAATGCCAGGGTTTTAGCGGCACTTTGCTGTGCTTTTTCTTTGCCAAGTAAAATTACTTCAGATAAATAATCAACATCATTTTGAATGGCTTTTGCTTTTTCCCTGATGGGTTTTATAAAATGGATCATGTCTTCCGCTAACTGCTTTTTCATATCGCCATACCTGATGCTGCGATCTGCAAAAGCTTCTTCAAAATAAGCCATCGTATCCGCACTGCTTACCACTTGCATTAGCGTAAACAGGTTGGCAATGTAATCGGGCTTTTCGCTGTTTGGCTCTGTTGGTCCGCTATCTGTTTTTGCCTTCATTATTTTTTTGCGGATGGCATCATCTTCATCAGCAATAAACAGCGTTGACATTTCATTATCGCTTTTACTCATCTTGCCATTACCATCAAGACTCATAATTTTTATAAGATTACTTCCGTAGTTAAAAGGATACGGCAACGGAAACACTTCGCTGTAACGATGATTAAAACGCTCTGCAAAATTGCGTGCCATTTCTAAGTGCTGTTCCTGGTCTTTACCAACAGGAACATTTACTGCACGATGAATTAAAATATCTGCCGCCTGCAACACCGGATAAGTAAGCAACCCGGCGTTTATATTATCAGGATGCTGACGCACTTTGTCTTTAAACGTTGCCGTTTTTTCAAGCTCGCCTTTGTAAGCGAGCATGTTTAAATACAAATACAATTCAGCAATTTGCGGCACATCGCTTTGTACATACAACACCGTTTTTTCGGGGTTGATGCCGCAGGCGATTAACTCCGACAACAGCCGATGCACGTTTTGTTTTAATTGCTTTGTATCGGGGTGCGTAGTGAGGCTGTGCCAATCCACTACACAAATCAAACAGTTGTATTCATCCTGCATGTTCACCCAGTTGGCAACAGCGCCAAACAAGTTGCCCAAATGTAAAAAACCCGTAGGACGAATACCGCTTAAAACCACTTCTTTCATAGGCGGGCGAAGATAATGAATGGTATGTTTTTGATGTAAAATTGAATAAGTAAGAGGTAATATTTATTTGAACGAGGCGGTTACAACATTATGCAATCCTGCTATCTGCGCTGTTGTAAAATATTCAACATTACATCTTACTTATTACATCTTCAATTACTGCGATATCCTTGTTCTGTTAAACAAAACGATATTTGCATTGCAATGGAAAAAAACAACTTTATAGATTATATCCGCGTGTGGTGCAAAAGCGGTCATGGCGGCGCAGGCAGCCGTCATTTTATGCGCAATAAACTTACCGCCATGGGCGGACCCGATGGCGGCGATGGTGGTCGCGGCGGGCATATTATTTTACGTGGCAACAGGCAGTTGTGGACGTTGCTGCACTTACGTTATTATAAAAATGTAATTGCAGAAAATGGCGAGAATGGAAGTAAAAACAACAGCACCGGCAGAGATGGCAAAGACATTATTATAGAAGTGCCATTGGGCACCGTAGCGCGTGATGAAGAAACAGATAAAAAAGAAATAGAGATATTAGAAGAAGGACAGGAGTTTGTATGGGTGCACGGCGGCCGCGGCGGGCTTGGCAATAGTAATTTTGCAACGCCAACCAACCAGGCTCCCGACCATGCACAGCCTGGCGAAGATGGCAGCGAAGGCTGGAAGATATTAGAGCTGAAAGTATTGGCAGACGTAGGTTTGGTAGGTTTCCCCAATGCAGGAAAATCTACATTATTATCGGTTGTTAGTGCAGCAAAACCAAAGATCGCTAACTATGCGTTTACAACGTTAACGCCGCAACTGGGCATTGTTGACTATCGTGATGGAAAGAGTTTTGCGATTGCGGATTTGCCCGGTATTATTGAAGGTGCAGCTGAAGGAAAAGGATTGGGGCATCGCTTTTTGCGACACATTGAACGTAACTCTGCACTGTTGTTTTTAATTCCTGCCGACAGCAACAATCATAAAAAAGAATTTGATATTCTGGTAAACGAATTAAAAGAATACAACCCTGAATTGCTGCAAAAAGATTTTGTAATTGCCATCAGTAAAAGTGATATGCTTGACGATGAATTGAAAGCTGCTATTGAAAAAGAATTGCCTCAAAATATTCCGCATCTTTTTATTTCATCCCTAACCAATCAGGGCATTGTTGAGTTAAAAGATTTGTTGTGGCAAGTGTTGAACAAGCCGGTTAATAGTTGATGGTTGGTTGTTGGTAGAATAAAGAAAAGAGTTTGACGCTATACCCATCAACTACCAACAACCAACCATCAACTGATTTTACGTCCAATACAAAATCTTCGCCTTCGGAAAACGCTTCATTATTTCTCTTTCAAAAAAAGAACGAAGTTTCTGCATCATATCTTTTGTATAAACATACTTTACGCCACCAAATTTATTGCGCTTGATAGAGCGGTTTTCTTCGCTCATATCCAAGCTTGTATTAGGATACCAGCCCATCAATACATCTTTAGAGCCGGGTGTAAAGCGATGGCTGATTAATTCAAAAGTTAAATCAGGATTGAAGTTTAGATGACGCTCCATTTCATCCAACAATTTAGCATACACTTCTTCCCAATCCGGCATAGGCATAATGGGCGCAATAACTGCACCTATCGGATAGCCACCGCCGCCTTCTACTTTCGGCAAAGCCGCGCTGCGCATAGCTTGCAAGCGTTGCAGCAGAGAAGCCGTACCGCCTTCCAACCGTTTGGTAATAGGTTCTGCATTCAGGCTAAACCGCCATTGTGTATGATTGTTATGTGGCAATAAAAGCAATGAATTTGTATTTGCAAATTTGGTAACAAAGCGAAGCCTGCCATTCTCCTGTTTGCCAAAGAAAGAAATGCATTCCGCTAAACTTCCGGTAAGATGTTCAATGCTTAAGGGATCGGTATAGCAACTGGCTTCAAAACTGGTTTGTTTATCCGGATTGATGTATTGCAATGTGTTCTCTAAAATAGAAGGCAGATTGGCAAACACACGCACCACCGGAGGTCCGGAAAGACTACCCGCCAGGTAACAATACTGGCAATGCGCCGGGCATCCTTGCGCCAAATGAAACTGCCAGTCGGCACTGGGCGGAATGGGTTGTAATTTCATTGCGCCAGGCGGTGCTTTCACAACAGCCATCGTGGTTTTAGAAAGACGATACGTTTCTTTTTCATCTTCGCCACGCAGGTTAGTGAGGCGGTTATTTTTTAATACTTCGATGGGTAAATTCAGGTGAGAAACACGTTCAAAAATTTGTTGCCCAAACGGCTCGTCAAGCGCTTCGGGTGTAAACAAAACCTGCCGCGGCATCCATGCCTTTTGCGGCTTTATAGTGTCAGAAATGGGTGTTGTAACAGTAGATAAAAGAGGTTCTTTCATTAGCATGATGGCTTATGTGCAAAGGCTGTTCCGTGCATTTGTTTTTGCCATTGTTTCATGTTAAAACGGTGTTTGTTTTTGATGTGAAAATCATTCAGATTTTTAAGTAAAAAAGTCTGAATGATTTTAAAAGCGGGTAACGAATAACTACTGCCAGCGTTCGGATATTTGAAAAAAGTCAAGTCTAAAACTGAAGCCTAAAAATTGATTTAAAAGTAGGATAAAAACAAAAGCCGAATAGCGCTCCGTTTGCTAAAACTATTGCTGATATTAATTTATAGCCAATGGTTCTTCCGTTTGCCAGAACATGCTTATTTAAAAGCCTGCATTAGGATAGATAGCACAGTATGAGATATGTTCTTCCTCTTGTTTGTCCATAACTATAAAAACAATACAATCTATCAACCCAATTATTGCTCCGCTAAACCTTAAAATTTATTTGGTTTTTTACACAGTTCATGTTAGGCGTTCGTTGTTTTTTGCTTATACTTTTCCGTTATATTTTGGGTCAAAGTCCACCATCCATTCAATGCCATATTTGTCTCTAAACATACCAAAATATGTACCCCATGGACTATCTGTGATAGACATTTCTATTTCTCCACCTGCCGAAAGTCCATTAAATAATTTATCTGCTTCTTCTTTGCTTTCTGCACTGATTGAAATTTTACTTCTATTCTCATTCTCGTTTACCCGCCCTAAAAATTCAGGAACATCATTTGCCATCAACACATTGCATTTACCGATAGGCAAAGCAATAAGCATAATCTTATTTTCATCTTTTTCTGCTACTGGAAATTCAGGACTTGCGAGGTCTTTAAAACGCATAATTTTTGTAAATTCTCCGCCAAATACTGATTTGTAAAATGTAAAGGCTTCTTCGGCATTGCCGTTGAAGTTAATGTGAGGATTAATTAGTGCCATAGTTTTTGATTTTATGTTGTTTTTTTGATTTTTTATTCTAATTCTTCGCAGTAAAATTTATGAATATTCAGTAAGTCTATTATTTTCAAACGCAGGTTGTCTTCACTGTCAATACGCAAAATCTTGTCGCAGTCTTCAAGGTCGAAATTCCATTTTTCATTAGGAAGTATTTTATTAATATGCGGTTTGAGTTTCTTAACCTGACTTTGTGTTTCGACAGATGTTTTAAAAATCCAAATCATTTGTTGGATAAGGTTGTCAACAGATATTCCAGGTTATCCAATGTCATAGTCATTCCTACTTTGAAACCTTCTTCTAATTTTTCCAACCGTTCTAAGGATTCATTATAAATAGAAATACTCACTTTTGTAGTTCCATTTTGTTCGCTGAAATTATAATCCCAATCAGAACCCGGCAATTCGGGGTTTTCGTCTTTGTCTGCAAAAGCATTAAACAGTTTGAAATTCGTTTTTGGAGTAATGGAAGTATATTCCTGAATGGACCATCGCTCCTGTCCTTCAGGGCTAACCATAGCAAAAAATCTTCGTCCACCAACTTCAAAATTCATATACTTTGTTTTTGATGACCAGGGTTTAGGTGCTACCCATTGGTCAAGAAGTTCCTGTTTGGTAAAAGCATCCCATACCAATGAAAGTTCAGCATCAAACTCCCTGTTTATAAAAACTGTTTTTGTTGATTTGTCAACAGTAAAATCAAATAGCAAATCATTTTTCATTTTTTTTGTTTTTTATTGTTGATAGTACTTTGTCCAATTGATTAAATCGGTTTTCCCAAATTTTTCGGTACTGTTCTAACCATTTATCTATTTCTTTCATTTTGTCAATTTCGAGAGAGTAGTAAATTTCTCTGCCCTGATATTCTTGTTTAACAAGCTCACATTCTGTCAGAATGCGTAAATGTTTTGACACGGCTTGTCGAGTCGTGTTGAAGTTTTCAGCAAGGGTGTTAGGGGTCATTGCCTGTAAGGCAATTAAGGCGATAATAGCCCGCCTTGTCGGGTCTGCAATGGCTTGAAATATGTCTCGCCTCATTTGTTTAAACTATTTATTTAAGAAACTAATCGGTTGCAAATATATGTGCAACTTTTCGGTTTCGCAATTTATTTTTACAATTATTTTTCTTTTATCTAAAATTTTTTACTCGAAATTCTTGAGTGTAGGGTGGCGCAATACAATGACGCATTACGTTTTGCATTGCCGAAGGGGAGGAAACCGGTGCTAGTCCTGCCCGGACAAACGCCTAATTGAAAATGAAAGTACAAATTAAGAACAAATGTTAAATTGAAACTCGTCAGCCCGGACTAAAGCTGATGCCGAACTAAAGCCGAGATTTCAGTGTCCAGTCCTGACTTTTGGTAATGCATTGTTGCAGGCGGTTTATTGTGTCAAATCAAAATCTGATTTATTGACCGAATGGCTTCTGGCTTGAGCAACTAATATTGTCACCCGGAGATACCTGGAAATAATTGCAGAAGTACTGGTAATATTGATAACGGTATTTCGTTTTTGGAGAGTCTTCCCCGGTACCACATTCTATTCCCCCATTAATAACATTAACAGTTGCACCAAAACCTGCAAGTCTTCCTTTTTGAACATCATCTGATGTGGGAACCCATTTTTTAATCATTATATCATGACAGGAAGGTTTTGGATATTGTGGTGTCATCCAAAACCATAAAGCGGATGCAAAGGATTCTATCGGATCTTTTGATAAGATGTCTGGATTTTGAAGAAGAGTGTCCTTACTTCCATACCAAGCCTCGCTAAACTGACCATAGTTATAATTCCAGGTTAATTGTTTAGGTCCTCTACCATAATAATACTTTCCCTCAACACCCGGATAATTCTTCTTTGATGTGTCATTGTAAGTATGTAAGCCTCCCGTGTTATTTTCTTCCAAAAAGTATAGCCCCCATTTAAAATAGCCACCCGGAGCAGTTTGCCATCCTCCGCTTGTTTCCTGCGCTATATTGGCGAGAAAGGCAGCAAGTTCTCTTTTCTGTGTGCTTTCATCTCCTTCCGAAAGAAATGAAGGAAATAGTTTTGCAACCAAAACGAACGTTTTAAAAGAATAGAAATCCGGATTATTGTTTATTGAATCTTTCAGTCCGACACCGTATCTCTTAGGAAATAATTCATTCCATTTTTCTTCATTAAGATATTTAGTGACGTTTGTTGTATTGTTATTTTTACTTAAAATCACCTTTAACGGCTCAGGTAATTTAGTTGTCTGCCCACAACTTATATAACTAAGTAATAGCACACAATAAAAAAGATATGTAATGCTTTTCATTTGGTTGAGTCTGGTTTTTTTAAATTGCCTGCAGCGGTTTAGGCTTTATGGCGGCGCTAAGAAAGTTCGGTCAGCCTGTAACTAAAAGCCGAAAATAGAACAAAAGAAACAAACAAAAACTGATGTTCGATAGCGTTCTGTCGAGCTGATAACCGAAAATAAATAAAGAACTGAAGTAGCTGCTTTGCTGTGTCAGCCGGCAAAGCAGAAAGCTGTATGTTGGCGATAGTGTCTTTTTCATTGTTTTTGGAGAAATAATGCATGCTCGCTTAATCATGTCTGCTGCCTATTTTTTATGGCACAGTAAAACAAATAGAACACGATAATTAAATTGATTGTCTGTATGCTTTTCCTCACAGAATGGTCAAAAAACATTATTTTATCCATCAATGTGTCTGAATAAGAATGAGCTAACTCTCCATGAAGAGGCCACATTGTTTTTATAGTTAATGCTTCTAACGCAAATGTTAACAAGAACGAGATAATTATAGCATTGCGTGGGGCAGATGTTGGCTTTAGCCAAATTGCAATAAATGTTACAATGGGCAAAAACAATGAAGGTGCAGCAAGCGGAAAGGTCACCAATTGGTTGAACGCATTTTTATATGTTGTCCATACATTGCTTTTGCCAGCTATATAATATAGCGGGTAGCCTACAAATCCGTCTACCATTCCGGCTCCATAAACATAAAATACTAGAAATATAAAAAATATAAACCAGATAACTTGTAAATTTTTCATGCGTTTTTTTTTAGATGTGATAAATAGAGTTGTCTAAAATATTTTTTGATTCTTATGAATAATTTTAGCCCCATAAAATAACAGCTTATGAGAATTGTTACTTTCCAAAGGATATATTATATTAAGAATAGTTGTATGCAAACGGCATTGCTGCTAACGATCAGGGCTTTGTGCAGGCATGGGATTTGAAATTCGTCAGCCCGTAACCGCTGCTGATTGAAAACCAAATGTACAAGATAACAACCAAAAGTTCAGCGATGTTTGTCAAGCCCGAGCCGAAGCCAATAGTGAGCAAATGCTTGAAACTAACAACGTCCTGCCATGCCTGCACAAAACCCATGTTAGCGGTAGTAGTTTTTCTCGGTCGGCAAGGTTAGTTAAACGATACTCTGAATTCCGATGGCGAAAGGTTAGTTTTCTTTTTGAATAAATTGCCAAACGTCTGCGGATAGTCAAATCCTAATTGGTAGGCAATTTCACTTACAGACAAGCTAGTGGTAGACAGCTTTTCTTTAGCCTTATCTATTAATTTTTCTTGAATGTGTTCCAGTGTACTTTTACCTGTCAAAACTTTGAGCAAGCCACTTAAATAATTGGGAGATACATTTAATTGTTCGGCAATGTATTGAACGGTTAGGGTTCCTTTTGTTAGCAGATCATCGTTGTCGAAATAGTTAATAAGTAATACTTCCAAGCGATTCAAAATCTGATGATTTATCTTTTTTCGTGTAAGGAATTGGCGGTTGTAAAATCGGTCAGCATAGGTCAATAAAGTTTCAATTTGGGTTATTATAATTGTTTGGCTGAATTTATCAATGTTGGTATTGTATTCTTGCTTTATGTTTTGAATAAGATTTTGTACAATAGTTTCTTCTTTTTCTGAAAGATATAATGCTTCATTTACTGAATAGCTAAAATATTCATACTGCTTAATAATTTTGGCTAAAGGTGTATTCCATAAAAAATCGGGATGTATTAGCAATACCCATCCCGAAGTTGTAAAATTTTCATCAGCATCGAAAGAAAAAACTTGATTAGGAGCAATGAAAAATAGAATCCCTTCATCAAGATCATATTGCTTCTGTCCGTAAAAATAATTGACAGTTCCAATAGATTTTCGTTTTAATGAAATAATATAAAAATCATATATAACGCTGATCTGTGTATTGCTTGAAAAAGGCTTAAAATCATTTAAATCTATCAGGCTAATCAGAGGATGCTCTGGTTTAGAGCATCCTAAAATTTCATGATACTCGCTGATACTTTTAATTCTAACTGGTTGAACATTTTTCATGTTTCAGTATTTATTTTTGGTTATACTTTATTGCAAATTCCTTTGCGAAATCTTTCATTTTTACTATGCCCAATGCTGGTTTATTCTTATTATAATCCTCAAATAATACACCACCATTACGCATACTTGCGTTCATTTCAATAAGATCGTTTGCAAGAGAAAATGGCATTTTTAATCCTTTTAACGCATTCAACATTTGCTTGTCGCTAACAGTTACCCATTTCAAATAAGGTTTGCCAATTGCTTCACCTAATATACTTGCTATTTGACTACAAGTAAGTATTTCGCTTGCAATATATCTCACTCTTATACCGCTCCAAGGTGTTGTTAATTCTTCAGTTATTACAGAAGCAATATCGTTTGGTGCCACCCAAGGCATTTTATCATTATTGCCATAGTTAGATAAAATCAAACCTTTTTTTCCTTGCATCAAAGCTATTGGGCCATAAAAGCGAAGAGTCATGATTTTGCCAAGAAAACCTTTTAGAAATCCTTCTCCTTTTATGATATCCATAAACTGATATATGTTGTTGTAGAATCCAACAGGTCTTATAAAAGTAATAGCTACGTCGGCAGGAAGCTGTTTCAAAACCTGTTCTGCATAAAAATGGAAAGCAAGAAGCCCATTACCTTTTTCTAAGTGAGCTCCAATACTGCTAAGATGAACAACCCGTTTTACACCAGAGCCTTTAATAGCCTCTAAATAATTTGTACAAATTCTTTTTGCTTCTGCTCTTGCGTCAATATTCATATCTTCTAAGAAAGGAAATGGCGGCAACATAGTATAAACTGCATCAGCACCAGTGAAAGTTTTAGTAAGAAAAATTACATCATCTATTGAGCCAATGGCAGCCTTAGCACCCAATATTTCAATTTCCTTTTGTTTATAAGGTTTACTACTGATCACAATAACCGAATGCCCTTTTTGAATTAATTCTGTGGTTAGTGGCTTACTGATGTTCCCTAAAGAACCTGTTACTACTATTTTCATTTTTTGTTTTTAATATTAATGCAAATGTTAGCAACAATTTAAAAACAGTATTAACGAAATCTACGTTTGTTTAATGAAAATGTAAGGTCAGATTTATAATTGTCAATGTTTGGTCGTTTCGGTTACCATGACCGCTAACGTTGCGAGGCTTTGTGATGGCGCGATGAAAGTTCGGTCAGCCTAGCACCAAAAGCCGGTTAAAGAACGAAAGATACAAATAAAAGCAAATGTTCAACAGCACTCTGTCGAGCCGATAACCGAAGATGAGTAGAGAGCTGGAGTAGCTGTTGATCTGTGTCAGCCGTGCTGACACAAAACCACTTGTTACCTGCTGCTTTAGTTTGTCAGCATGAGCGTGCCAGCGAGTGATGCAAAAACAAAAGTGGCGTAAAAACAAACGTGGCTACTCAGCACTTGTCAACCTGAAAATGAAGTAAAAACAAAAATGGCTCTTTTGACTTGTCAAAAGCCTGCACACAACGTTGAGGGCTTGGCGATGCGGCGGTATTTGAAATTCGTCAGCCCGTAACCGCTTCTGAATAAAGTTACAAAAGATGATGATAAAAACTACAGCTTGGCTTTATTCTTCGGCTGAAACTGAAGCCGATTAGCGAACAAAAAGTCGCGAATATATTCATCGCCCCGCCATATTGACAAACCGCCTGTTGGGCGTAGGCTACTTTAGAATTTCAATAAGCTTATCACTTAAATCCTTTCCTCTTAAATCTCTGGCGATAATAACACCATCTTTATTAATCAGAAAGTTAGCTGGATAGTAATATACACCATAAATAAGAACAGCTTTATTTTTATCTCCTTTAAGGTCGCTTACATTCTGCCATGTCAAACTATCTTTTTTTACAGTTTCAATCCATTCTTCTTTTTTGTCGTCCGCTGCAACACCTAATATATCAAACCCCTTATCCTTAAATTCATTGTAAATCCTTACTAATTCTGGATTTCCTTCTCTACATGGTCCGCACCATGAACCCCAAAATTCAAGCAAAGTAACCTTTCCGTTATAATCAGATAGGCTGACGCTTTTACCTTCAATATTAGGCTCACTAAAATCAATATACTTGTCGCCAATCTTTATGTTTTTATTGAGTGTAATAAATTCGAAAACATCCTTTCCATAAGAAGTGGCTTTATTTTTTTTAGAAAGATTACGATACAATATTGTCGAAGTGTCTTTACCCCAAGTAGAAGCATAAACACTTAAAATGTATGCACTTATTATTGAAGTAGGGTGATTGCGAATAAAAAAATACTTTGTTCTTTCTCTTTTCCTGTGGTCTTAATAGTCGCATCTAATTTGGTCTCTTCATTTTGTGTCTTTGAGCCAATAATTATCGCCTCTCTAAATTTTCCTTTTTCTGCGTTAAATGTAATTGATGAATTTTCGAGCCAAAAAAATTTGTAATCACTTGAATTGGCCACTCTAAGCAGAACATGCTTCACATTTTCTTTTAAAGAACCAATAAAATGAAATTGATTTTGTAATATAAGGGTAGTGTCAATGCCATTTAGGTAAATTACTGCACTGTCGGTAAAACCAGATAATTGTCCTTTAATTTCAAATTTTCCTTTTTTAATTTGACCAAAAGAATTTGTCAAAGTTGCAACTGTCAAAAACAATAAAAAGTATATTCTTGTCATCCCTATAATTTTAAACTGTTTATAGCTTACGCCTAACGTTCTAGTATTGCTGCAGGTGGGATATTTTATAACGTCCAGCCCGGAACCGATGCCCAATTGAAAATATAAAGTTGAAGTTAACAACAAAAAGCCAAATAGATATTCGTCTGCCAGAACAAAAGTACAGCGATGCAAACAGCCGAAGTTTCAACGTCAAGCCCCACTTGCAGCAATACCAATGTTAGGCGCAGACTTTATTTTTCAAAGTCAAATCCTGTATCATATTTGTAATCTTTTCCATCCCATTTGTCGCTACCTGGGATAGGAGGTATCGCTGCGTCAAGCCAATATTCAACTTCTTCAACTTTAAACTCTGTTTTCTTCTTATCATAGAAGTTTCTTTTGATTGGGTCAATACTTTTATACTTATCAAGTAGCTCACTAAAGAGGTCAGAGTCGGTGAAATGAGAAACAGCTAATGATAGCAATGAAAACAAAGCATTAAATGCAGTCTCTGCATCTTTTTTAGAAGGGTTTTCACCTGTATGTACAAAATTGTTTCTTGCCTTTCTGGCAATTGATATTTGGTTGTAAAGACTTGCATCGATAAGTTTTATTTGAAATAGCATTTCAGCTTTTGCTGCACTTGTCCATGTTCTGTTGTCCTTTAGAAAATCATTTCTACCGGAGATGGCAACTTCGATTTGCTTCTGCAATATGTTTGCCTGCCATATATTATCCAAAATTTGTTCTATAGAAAGCCAGTTATTAATTAGAGATTCTGCAAACGAATTATTTATAAATGCGGTTGTACCTTTTATGAGAAATGACGCAGATAAGTTTTTTACTTTTTCTAAAAATGATTTCCCTTTTATGTAAGCATCTGTCAAATCAGATAACAATATATAATCGGAATCAAGCAAAATGATATTGTCCTTTATACTCGAATGTTTATGCCTAAATGAGTTTTTTAGTTCTACAAATGAATTTATCGGTGGATACATTGTTTCAAAGTAATAGTTTTTATATACAATGCATTTTTGTAGAAACGTTGCATCAACTGATTGAGTGAATACTCCGCCTAAAAGTAAACTACCAAAGAAATTATTAAACTCATCAACAGCAACTGTATTTCTTCGTATTTCTTTATTGCTGGCAAAATGAAACTTCCATCGAAAGTTACAGCAAGTGTATAAGGCTTTTGAAGACCAATATCTATTGTACCACTTACTCTATGCAGACGAACGTAATCGTATTTATGTTTATTAATATCCTCTATGGTTGGATTCCAGCTGTCTTTTGGAGTTCGTTTAATTAGTCGAAATGGTAAAGGCGACGCAATAAAAGCTGGTATTATTATTTTGGGGGATGTTGCCATAAGTTTGCGCCTAACGTGAACGGCTTTGTGTTAGGCAGGGCGGACGAAGTCCGTCTGCCTAACACAAAGCCGATTTAAAAACTGAAGATACAAACAAAAACAAATGACCAACAGCGTTCTGTCGAGCCGATAACCGAAGCCCAAAAAAGAACTGAAGTAACTGCTGAGATGTGTCAGCCGTGCTGATACAAAACCTCTTGTTACCTGCTGCTTTATTGTGTCAACACGAACAAGCCAACACGTGATGCAAAAACAAAAGTGGCGTAAAAACAAACGTTGCTTACAAGCTTTGTCAAGCTTGAAAAGTGAGGCAAAAGAAAACGACAAACTTTCGTTTGTCAAAAAGCTTGCAGGTAACTCCCAAATATACGCAATTGCATATAATCAGTCGCGCAAATACAGCTACAGTTGCCTCATTTGCGCAATGCAAAATTGAACGTATCTCACATCAACTCCTCACTCAATTTTCCCTTACTTTGCCGCATGGTTCAAAAATTATTCAGCATTTACACGCATCCCGAAGAAAGCCATGAGCTTCATATAGAGATAGGAGCCAATCATCTTACCTGCTGGTGCACAGGAAGTGAAGAAGCGTTTACAGCATTGGAATATTTCACTTTTACCTACGATAATACAGAAGGCGGTTTTATAGATGCGTTCAGAGAACTGAAGCGGCGTTCTATCTTGTTGAGCAATGATTTTTCGTCGCAGGAAATTGTGTGGGAGAATGAAAACTTTATGTGTGTACCCGCTCATAAATTCAGTGCCGGTAACGCTGTTGCTTATCTCAATTTAATAAACAGCCAAAGCTTTCAATCATCACCCATGTATCAATCATTACAAGATTATACATTTACTTTTACCGCTGATTCTATTCTTTATAAAATCATCACTCAACAATTACCGCAGGCATCCCATTCGCATAAAGTGTATAGTTTATTACTACAACAAAATAAAACTGCTAACAATACGCTGTACCTTCAGTTTTACCAATCGCATTTTATCCTGACGGCTATTAAAAACAGCACGTTGCAACTGGCTACAGTATATCGTTTTGCAACACCGCAAGAAGCCGTTTATCATATTCTCAATACGCTTGATATACTGGAAATGAGCAGGGATGATACCAGTACGCTTGTTTCCGGTTTTATTGATGAAACGTCTCCTTTGTACAAAGAGATGTACCTGTATATAAACAATCTTCAGTTTACAAAAAAGGGTAAAATAAAAGACGAATACCCGGCGCATTATTTTACTACTTACAATTTGCCAACTACATGAGAATTATATCCGGCTCGTTAGGCGGCCGGCGCATTAACGCGCCGGCAAACATGCCCAACACGCGCCCGACAACGGACATTGCGAAAGAGGGCTTGTTTAACATTTTGCAAAACCGGATGAGCTTTGATGGCATTACCACGCTTGATTTGTTTGGCGGCACAGGCGGCATCAGTTATGAATTGGCGTCGCGCGGTGCGGCATCAGTAACCATCATTGAGCGGGATAAAGAAATGTATGGCTTCATTAAAAAAAACATTGCCACCTTAAAAATTGAAAACTGCCAGGTGTTGATGATGGATGTATTTCAATACATCGCTGCTTGTACAACCGGCTTCAATTTTATTTTCGCCGGTCCGCCGTATGCCTTAACCACTATTGATGATCTACCCAAACAAATTATGGCTAAACAATTATTGCTGCCCAAAGGTTTTTTTGTGTTAGAACATACACCGCGCAATAATTACGAAAGCTATACCGGCTTTGCTTTTCAGCGTAATTACGGAACTACTGTATTTTCATTTTTTACAGCTGTATAAAAAAACTAATCATGCAACCCATCTTTATCACCGGCGTTGGAACAGGCATTGGTAAAACGGTAGTTTCAGCCATTGTAACAGAGGCTTTGGAAGCGGCTTACTGGAAACCGGTACAAGCTGGCTTTAGTGATGGCACCGATGCAGCAATGGTGAAGAGGCTGCTCTCCAACAAAAAAACCATTATTTATAACGAGGCTTATAAACTAAAGCTACCGGCATCGCCACATATTGCAGCCAGAGAAGAAGGAACCAGGATTGATTTGGAAATGATTTATCAATCGTATGTAAAGCTCTTTTCTACCAACCATCATCTTTCAACTATCAACTACTTAGTGATTGAAGGTGCAGGCGGTTTGTTGGTTCCGTTAAATGAAAAAGAGTTTGTTATTGATCTAATTAAAAAACTTAATGCTAAAGTGATATTGGTAAGCCGCAATTATCTTGGCAGCATCAACCATTCATTGCTTACCGCAAGCGTTTGCAAAGCCAACAATATTGATGTAAGGGGATGGATATTTAACGACCAGTACATGCACTATGAAGATGAGATTGCAGCATGGAGCGGTTACCCGAAAATTGCATCGCTGCCTTTGGCTGGTACAATAAATAAATTGTTTATAAAAGAACAGGCAGAGAGAATAAAGGCAGCTTTACCGGAGTACCTGTAAGTTTGTTGTATGACGAAGAAAGAACTGCGCATTCAATACAAAGCAAAGCGTTTGGCGTTATCAGAAAAAGACAAACTAAAGTTGGATGATTTGTTTTTACTTCAATTTCAAAAATTGTTTTTTGAGAATGTGCAAACCTTACTTTCTTATATGCCCATGCCGCACACCGCAGAGCCGCACACACATTTGTTTTTACGCTACTTGGAACACATCATTCCCGGCTTGCAAACGGCTTATCCGGCTATTGATTTTGCAAAACATTCTATGCAGGCGATAGCCATTGATGAAGACACAGAATTTGCTACAAATGAGTTTCAAATTCCGGAACCTGTAAGCAACAATATCATTGAACCAAAAGCCATAGATTTAGTATTTGTTCCCCTGTTGATTTGCGATGCAAGAGGTTATCGCGTTGGCTATGGTAAAGGCTTTTACGACCGCTACTTACAACAGTGCAGAGAAGACATTATAAAAATAAGTTTCAGTTACTTTAAACCCATCGAAATTATTGATGATGTAAATGAACATGATGTGCCGATAAACTATTGCATCACGCCACACCATATCTATGAATTTTAATACCATTTTCATACGTTCCTTTCGCATTCTGTTATTGCCGTTTGCATTGTTGTATGGCTTCATAATAACAATCAGAAACTGGCTGTTTGATAAGAAGATAATCAAGTCTGCAACATTCAATTTTCCCTTGATTTGCGTAGGTAATTTGGCTGTTGGCGGCACTGGCAAAAGCCCGATGGTGGAATACTTAATTGAAACCTTGAAAGATGATTATAACATAGCCACCTTAAGCAGAGGTTACAAAAGAAAAACCAAAGGCTATGCGCTGGCTAACACTACCACAACCGCGCTGGAAATAGGCGATGAACCCATGCAGTTTCATTCTAAGTTTCCCCAGGTTGCTGTAGCCGTTGGCGAAGAAAGATTAGAAGCCATTCCGCAATTATTGCATGATAAGCCGGCTACGCAAGTGATTATTTTAGATGATGCATTTCAGCATCGTTATGTGAATGCAGGGCTTTCTATTTTATTGACGGATTGCAGCAACTTGTTTTATAACGATTGGTTTTTGCCCAGTGGTGATTTAAGAGACCAACGGAAATCATACAAGCGTGCGCAAATTATTATTGTTACCAAGTGTGCGCAAGCAATGAGTGAAGAAGAAAAAAATAAAATTGCCAACCGTATCGCTCTTTCAAAGGAACAGCATCTTTTTTTTACTTCATTACAATACGGCAAGCCTTATCATATTCTTACCAGAGAAACCGTTTCTCTTAACCAAAACCTAAGCGTGCTGCTGGTTTGCGGCATTGCCAACCCAAAGCCGTTAAAGAAATACATAGCCAATAGCACTGCCTTCTATGATGAGTTGTTATACAACGATCATCATATCTTCTCAATAGATGATTTAAAAAAAATACGGCAGCATTTTCACCAGATGCAGGGCGATTATAAAATCATTATTACCACCGAAAAAGATGCCGTGCGATTGTATAAGTTTGAGGAAGAGTTGAAGCACTTGCCACTATGCGTATTGCCTGTAAAGCCACAGTTTTTATTTGGCGGAGAAGAGAACTTTAATGAAATGATAAGACAATTTATTGATGGTTATAAAAAAGTTTAAACCTTTGTTTTACCTGATTTTTAATGATTGATAAAGTTTACATTTTGAACTAAAAACAAACCATAAAAAAGACGTCCGCATTTTAAATTTTACCATAGCATAATTTGGTATCGGAATAAGAAAAACAATTCAGAATTCTGCTTAAAATTTCCACCGCACAAACGCTTCCATCGCTTCATAATCTGCCAATCCTAACCTGTCATAAATCTTTGCGGTTTCCCGGTTACGTTCTGCCGCGCGTACCCAAAATTCTCTTGAGTCATCACCCGGAAAAACAGGAATGTCTTTCTGTGATTGATGCTTAAAAATAGCGTTGCGTTTTCTAATTACTTCCTGCGGCGAAAGCGGCACTGCCATCTCTACTTCATACGGCTCAAACTCATGCCAGGCGCCGCGATACATCCATAGCCAGCAATCTTTCGCCCATGCTTCCGAAGCCCGTAATTGCGTAAGCGCTTCCAGTATAATTTTAAAGCAAACAATGTGCGTACCATGGGGGTCGGCAAAGTCGCCTGCCGCAAACACCTGTTGTGGTTTTACGGCTTGCAGCAATTCTTTGGTAAGCTCAACATCCAACTGGGTAACGGGGTTCTTTTTTGTTTTACCCGTTTCGTAAAATGGCAATGCCATAAAATGAATATGGTCATCGGGCAAGCCTGCATAACGGGCACCCGCAATAGCTTCTGTTTTACGAATCAAACCCTTTGCTGTGAGAAGAGAAGAAATATCTATTTCATTGGGTTTTTTCTTTACCATAAACGTGCGCATCTCTTTGTAAACATCTTCCAGGTCATTGCAGCTTTGGTTCATGCTTTTATTAAAATCAATGGCAAATTCAATGTAGCGCAGCACATCATCATCCCAAACTGCCGTGTTGCCCGATGTTTGATACGCCACATGAACATCATGATGCTGATCAACCAAACGGATAAAAGTGCCGCCCATAGAAATAACATCATCATCCGGGTGCGGCGAGAAAATAATAACTCTTTTTTTTGCCGGTTCAGAACGTTCCGGGCGGTTGGTATCATCGGTATTTGGCTTACCGCCGGGCCATCCGGTAATGGTGTGCTGCATCTTATTAAAAACACTCATGTTAATGTTGTAAGCCGGTCCTTTTTGCGTAGCCAACTGGCTCATGCCATGATTGTTATAATCATCATCGGTAAGTTTTAAAATAGGTTTATCTACTTTAAAAGAAAGCCATATCACAGCCTTCTTTATCAAAAGATCCGTCCACTGGCAATCTTTCACCAGCCAGGGCGTATCAAAGCGTGTTAGCTCGCTGGCGGCATCGCTATCTAACACAAATTCTATCTTATCAGACAGTTGTAAGTAGGTTGCCGGAACACGCGATGTAATCTCGCCTTCCACTGTTTTTTTAATGATGGAGGCTTTGGTTTTACTCCATGCCATCAGTATAATTTCACGCGCTTTAAATATGGTGCCCACGCCCATTGTTATTGCTTTGGCAGGCACGTTTTCTTTTGCTCCAAATTCGCGTGAAGCATCGCGGCGGGTGAGGTCAGCAAGCGTTACCAAACGAGTTCCCGAATTGGGTGCAGAGCCAGGCTCGTTAAAGCCGATATGACCCGTTCTGCCAATGCCTAATATCTGCAAATCCAAACCGCCAAGAGCTTCAATTTTTCTTTCGTAATCAAGGCAAAAAGAAGAGATGTCTTTCTGCGCCAGTGTGCCGTCGGGAATGTGAATGTTCGCTCTGTCAATATCAATGTGGTTGAACAAATTATCGTTCATAAACTTCACATAACTCTGCCGCGAATCGTGCTGCATCGGGTAGTATTCATCCAGGTTAAAGGTGATAACGTTGGCAAAGCTCAAGTCTTCTTCCTTATGCATCCGCACCAGTTCCTGGTACACATTGATGGGCGTATCGCCGGTTGCTAAACCCAGCACAGCAGCTTCACCACGATGTTGTTTGGCAGCGATAATAGCTGCAATGCGCCGTGCTATTTCTATGGAAGCGATGCTGCGGTTAGGATGCACAGTAACGGGCAGCTTTTCAAAGCGCGTTTCTTCTAATAAATTAAGTCTTGCCATAAATTATATAAGTAAGTAAAATACAGTTTATTAATGCTTCAGCCAGCTTGATGGTACAGGCTGATGAGTTTTATTGTCTTTGCTATATAACAGCTGCAGCTTATAGCCGCCACCGCCTTCTATAAAAGATAAATGAAAAGGCTGATACCCTTTCTCTAAAGCTATCTGCCCGCTTCGTTCAACAGCCGGATGTAAGCCATCATTATTCACTACTTCTTTGCCGGCTATGTTTATTACACCACCATCATCGCAAGTTAAGAAGAATGAATAAATACCAGTTTCAGGAATATTAATATAACCATCATACTGCAAAGCGAAACTTGGAGCCGTAACCGATGCAGGCACAGCTACACTATCCATAATAAATGTACTGTCGGGCTTTTCATCCTGTACAGCTTTTGTATTTTTAAAAAATTTTTTGTAGTAGTTGCATTGTAAACCCGGCAACACCTTAGTGACAATCACCGGTTGTTTGTAAGCTTCCCTGGTATAATGCAAGGTATATGTATCTCCCTTTACATTGCCTGGCGTAAAAACAGCCAGCTTTATGGTTGTGTTGTTTTTTATGATGAGCGGCTTATCAAAAACAGTGGAATGGCTATTCAGTAAAGAGCCATCTGTTGTGTAACGAATCGCCATATTTTTCATGGGTGATTGCAAGGCTACTACAGCCGAATCTGTAAACACATTTTCTTCAACCAAACCGGGTAAATCGGGCAGGCGATAATAAACATGCATTGCATCCAATACCGGATATTGTTGTTGCAGCCTTTGTAAATAAGAATCGTAATTACTATCGCCCGTCCAAAGTCTTTCAGCTAATGCTGTCATGCGTGGCATAAACATATAATCTGCCCGCCGTTCAGAAGGAATATGCTCTGTCCAGATGTTTGCCTGCGCACCTTGTATATACTTTGCTTCTTTGCTGTTTAAGCCTTTTGGCACAACAGAAAAATGATAAACATTATACAGCGAATGCGCATCCGGCGGAGAATCAAAATACAAAGGATTGCCCGGCGTCATAATTACTTTGTTGCCATGTTGGGCGGCTTTTACCGGCGCATCGGGCACCCAGCTTCGCCAGTACATAACAATTGCGGTTGGGCTTACGCCACCTTCTAAAATTTCATCCCAGCCAATCAGTTCCCTGCCTTTCGACTGAAAAAATTTCTCCATGCGTTTTACAAAATAACTCTGCAGTTCATTCACATCTTTCAGCCCTTCTTTCTGCATCAGTTCTTTGCACAATGGCGATTTCGCCCAGCTTGTTTTATCTACTTCATCAGCTCCTAAATGAATGTATTTACCTGGAAAAATGTTCATGATTTCGCTGAACACATTTTCAGCAAATTCAAACGTGGTTTCTTTACAGGGGCAAACAGGCGTAGAAAACAATTCGCCCCAGTTGCTTTCTTCTGTGCACGAAAGAAAAGGATAAGAATTGATAGCTGCCATCATGTGCCCGGGCATGTCTATTTCAGGAATAATATCAATATGTTTAGATGCAGCATAAGTCACCAAATCTTTAAGTTGTTGCTGCGTATAAAAACCGCCATACAATTGCTTGCCGTTGCGTGTTATAATATGCGTAGTGTCTAACAAAAAATCCGGATTTTCAGCAGATAGCTTCATACAATCGGAATCCTGGTTGTTAAACGTTCGCCACGCACCTTCTGCGGTAAGTTTCGGATATTTTTTTATTTCAACACGCCAGCCCTGGTCATCAGTTAAATGCAAATGAAACTTGTTCATTTTATACAGCGCCATCACATCTATAAACTTTTTCAAATAACCAATTGAAAAAAAATGCCGCGCCACATCCAGGTGCATTCCGCGCCAGTTATACAAAGGCTGGTCTTCTATTTCTACGCAAGGAAGCTGAAGGTTATTTTGCAATTGTTTTTTTGCAGATCCGGTTGTTACAGGCATCAGTTGCTGCATTGTTTCAACTGCTCTGAAAACACCGGTTGGTTCTTTGGCATAAACAAAAATCCGTTGCGGAGAAATTAAGAGTTTATAACCTTCCGCTGTTGTAATGCCGCTATCTTTTAAAAAAGAAATGCTGTTGTTATTACTTGTAAGACCAGAAGAATAAATAAGCGATTCGCCGGTTTTGTTTTTTATCAGTAATTGTAACTGCTTTATTTCATTCATAAAAACAGAGCTGCCAGCCACAATTGTTTTTTGATTGATTGTGAATGTTCCGTTTTTTTCTTCCAGATGAGCGGGATAGGGTATCAGCGAATATCTTGCTGCATCAACCGTGCTTTGTGCAATTGATGCTTTGCAAAAGAAAAAGAAAGAAAAGAACAACCAAAAACAGCGGCTAAAGATTATGAACAACAGTTTGTTTGTTGATAGCATTTGAACAAAAATAAAACTTCTGTTTGTTTTTATTTTTGATTGTAAATAACAGTGATTGTTTTGGTGAAAAACCGACAAGCATTTGTAAATATAGAATGCTACCGGCGTTTGTTTTTATAACAGAAAGCTATGCAAACAATAACGAATTGCCTGCCGGAACATGCGTTGCCATTATGCCCGGCACATTCTTTAGCAACCAGTTTTTCATCCATTCCGAGCCGCCTTCTTCGCTGGCGATATGACCTAAAACGATGAGCGATACATCGTCTCCTTTTGCTCTTGCATCACGTACATATTCGGCAGTTTCCCATTCCGCTATTTCGCCGCACATCAACACATCAGGTTTGTATTTACTAATGGCTGTAATTTGGTTGTTGCCGCCCACCGAACCCGGCATCAGCAGTATTTTTTTGCAGGATTGGTTTAAGTTTCCGATGTACCGGAGCGTTTGAATATTCATTTTATTTTTTGCATGATTAATGAGTTTTTGTAAACTCATTGAAGGAATGGTTACAATGTTATTAGCAGTGCCGCTGTCGTATTCTTTCCAGCCTAATTGTGCAAGCACACCTTCGCGCACACCATCTTTTAAAAGGCTGTGAACAGAATCGTGATTGCGCCACACTGCGATGTTGTGCTGCTGTAACAAATCTTTTTTATATTGATACACATCATCATTTTGCAGCCAGTTTACCTCATCAGGATGATTATAAAAAGTAGGTTCATGCGCAATAATAAAATTAGCGTTCAGTGCGATGGCTTTTTTAATTATATCAATAGTGGCAAACATGGTAGTTATAACGCCGGTTACAACAATGTCCCGGCTGCCCGATTTTAAGGTATCTACCGTATTGTGTATGGGTGCGTTGGGTACTTCTTTCATAAACAAATCCATAATATCGCCAACGGTTATGGTTTTGTTTTGATTGAAAAAATCAGTTGCGCTACTTACCATCGGCAACGATAAAAGAACAGCGCTTCCGGCGGCTTTGGATAACATTGTAATAAACTTTCTTCGTTCAATTTGGTTTGAATGATTGTTTTCGCTGAATGTTTTGTTCATGATGGTTTTCTTTTACTTCGTTTTTATTTACTGCACTTTTATTGGCTATTATTTTATCTTCTCAAAATATCAACACAAGGGTTCCGGTGATAATCAAACCTGCGCCCACAGTGGTTTTCAGCGTTAACTGCTCGCCTAAAAATAAAACCGACAATACAATGGCGATGGCAACGCTTAATTTATCAACCGGCGCTACCTGCGATACTTTACCCAATTGCAAAGCTTTAAAATAAAATATCCACGATAAGCCTGTAGCCATGCCTGATAGCAATAAAAACAAAAGGTTTTGTTTGGTGAGCGTACCTGTTGTAGCAACACCGCCGCGAAAGATGGCGATTGCCCAGGCAAGCACTAAAATAACACTGGTGCGAATGGCGGTTGCTAAATCGGTATCAACACCTTTAATTCCAATTTTTGCAAAAATAGCTGTAAGCGCTGCAAATAACGCCGATAACAAAGCATACATCCACCACATAAAAATTGATTTATAAAAGTAAAGATGGTAATTATTTCATCACCTTACTTTTGCACACTTAACCGTTATCTATGAATGAAACATTTGTAAGCCGAATAAAAAAAGAAGTAGAAGAAGTAGAAGCTGCGGGTTTGTATAAACGCGAACGGATTATTACCAGCGAGCAAGGTGCAGAGATAGAAGTGAATGGCAAAAAGGTATTGAATTTTTGCGCCAATAATTATTTGGGTTTATCATCTCATCCCAAAGTAATTGAAGCCGCACACAAAGCCATTGATACGCACGGCTACGGCATGAGCAGTGTGCGTTTTATCTGCGGCACGCAGGATATTCATAAAGAATTGGAACGAAAGATTTCTCAGTTTTTAGGAACAGAAGATACCATTTTATATGCCGCTTGTTTTGATGCGAATGGTGGTGTGTTTGAGCCTTTGTTTAACGAGCAGGACGCTATCATCTCCGATGCTTTAAACCATGCTTCCGTTATAGATGGCGTAAGGCTTTGCAAGGCGCAGCGTTATCGCTACGAACACAACAGCATGGAAGATTTGGAAGATAAATTAAAACAAACCCAACACCTGCGAAGCCGCATTGTTGTTACCGATGGTTCGTTCAGCATGGATGGAACCATTGCACAGCTGGATAAGATAGTTGAACTGGCTGAACAATACAATGCCATTGTGATGATTGATGAATGCCATAGCTCCGGCTTTTTAGGAAAGACAGGACGCGGCACACATGAATATCGCGGCGTTATGGGCAGGATTGATATTATTACCGGCACACTTGGTAAAGCATTGGGCGGCGCGAGCGGTGGCTTTACATCAGGGCGAAAAGAAATTATTGAATTGTTGCGCCAGCGCAGCCGTCCTTATCTTTTCTCAAACACAGTGGCACCCAGCATTGTAGGCGCTTCCATTGCTGTTTTGGATATGCTGACAGAAACAACGGAACTGCGTGATAAATTGGAATTCAACACAAAATATTTTCGCACGAAAATGACCGAAGCTGGCTTTGATATAAAGCCCGGCGATCACCCGATTGTTCCCATTATGTTATATGATGCTGTGGTAGCGCAAACCTTTGCTGCAAAACTTTTGGAAGAAGGCATTTATGTAATTGGTTTCTTTTTTCCTGTGGTAGCAAAAGGTTTAGCGCGCATTCGTGTGCAATTAAGCGCAGCGCACGAGCAACATCATTTGGATAAAGCCATTGCCGCTTTTACAAAAGTGGGTGAAGAGTTAGCCCTCATCCCCAAGCCGCTTTCCTAAAGCATCAGTTTAATTTTATGTAAAGAGCAATATTGTTTGCTCTTTGTTTTTTTATATAGAAAGATACTATCTACAACTTCTGGTGTGAGGTGTTCTAATGTATCTTTTTGATTAAAAAACCAATGGATAAACTCAGTCATCGTAATTCCCTCCCACCCGTGGAGAGGGGATTGGGGGCAAGGCCTTTACTTCAAACTTTCTTTCACTGCCTTTACCGAATCCAGGTGCATTTGTAGCATTGGAATATTCTTTTTAGCAAAGCCTTTTATTGTTAAGTCATCCACTTTTTCACTGGCATCGGTAAATTCATCAATATCGCCTTTATGGTCGCTTTCCATCAAATTCATGTAGGCTTTATCAAAGTCTTTTCCGTTCTGTTTACTCAATTCATCTACATGTTTTTGATGATCGTTTGATAAGGTTTGCGGAATAACAATTCCTTTTTGCGCAGCAATGGCTTTTAATTCGGTGTTACCTTTTGTATGGTCTCGAATCATCATAAAACCAAAATCTTTCACACGCTGGCTGGCGGCTTTTTGTTGCGCCATTTGCCCAAGCTGCACTTCCAGCATTCCGCCGCTGGCAGCTTTGGTAAGAAAGTCGGAAGCATTTGTGTTGGTGTGCGGCGCATTTTCATTCTGTGCACGCGCGCTGTCAACGCTGTCTTGTTTGTTGTTACTATTACCACAGGCTTGTGTAAATAAAATTATCGCTGCGCAACAGGCGATAAAAACGGTGTTTTTCATAGCTTTTTTAAGGTTTAAAACAAACAATAAGCCATAAGAAAAAAGATGAAAAAATGTGGCTTGATTTGTTTTTATTCCATTTTACATAGCGCTTGCCTGCTTACTCATTTAGCAAGTTGTACAAGTGAGATTTTTTCTTCTTATTAAAAAGAATAAATAAGCAATTACAACGATGTTCAACCAAACCTGCAAAAGCCCGTACCATAAAAGAAAAGAAGCGCATTTCAGTGCTTTTCATTATTACAAAACGGAAAGAAACTGCAAACAAAAACGCCCCCCGTAATAACGGGCAGGCGTTTACTCTCTCTCTTATAACAAATTCTATGATTCTTACATTTCATCTATCGTCCGAAAATATCAGACTCATTTCCATCGGCTATTGGATTCAATTATTTTGTTCAGTTTACTGCATTAAAAAGCGAGATACAAACGAAGGCATACATAACCGCATCATCAACTTTACAAATGGTTTTAACACCACACTTAATAAACGTGTTGAAGCCCATTGAAAGGAAAATAAAATCGCTGATATAAGCGAAGAAGTTACAAATTCTGTTTTCATAATTGGATTCTTTTTATTGTTTTTGTTGAATGAGTGTAAATTACTAAACCCTGCATTACCTAAACAACATGCACACAAATTTTAAGCGAGTTATAATTTGTTTTTAATCCAATTTTAATGTTGTAGTAAAGAAAGATTTTTTAAAATGGCAGCCGTTAAAAATAAAAACAGAGTAAAAACAAAAGAAAACAGGGTTGAAAATAACTACGCTCTTCTCCAAAAACCGGGTTCCCAATACCAGCCTCTGCGCTCTCTTATCCATCTGCCGGGAATCCACACTCTTCCATGCGAAGCGCCACCCAATAACCCGGGCGATATTCATAACCTCTGCCACGGCTTACTCATTCACCTTCAATCCAAACATAGTTTGCACGCGGTGCCAAGGGGCGCGGTATGGCTCTTGCCTGCGGGTGAACATCTACATAAATTCGCTGCGCATGAATTGCTTCCGAAAAGCTAAAAAGAAGCATAACCAAAAGGGTGCATTTAACAATCAATTGTTTCATAAAAACTATTTTTGTTTTTTCTAATCAGCCTTCCGATGGCTTTCAGTTTTTTTGGTTGAATGAAACACAAGTAAACAATAAGCCTTCGTTATGTTACCATTTATTTTGGAACAAAAACAAAACCTTTTATGCTATATAACCACGAAATAGATTACAACATTGTGGGTGAAGAAATGCAGTATGTGGAAATAGAACTTGACCCGCAAGAGACCGCCGTTGCTGAAAGCGGCGCCTTTTTGATGATGGATGATGGCATACAAATGCAAACCATTTTTGGCGATGGCTCGCAACCGCAAGGTGCTGGCATTTTTAATAAATTGTTGAGCGCAGGCAAGCGCATGTTAATTGGTGAAAGTTTGTTTATGACTGCTTTTACCAACATGGGTTATGGTAAAAAGCATGTGAGCTTTGCAGCGCCTTACCCGGGCAAAATTATACCCTTGAATTTATCACAACTCGGCGGCACCGTCATCTGCCAGAAAGATGCTTTTTTATGCGCTGCCAAAGGCGTAAGCATCAGCATTGCGTTTCAACGAAAATTAGGCACCGGCTTGTTTGGAGGCGAAGGTTTTATAATGGAAAAATTAGAGGGCGATGGAATGGCTTTTATGCACGCCGGCGGCCATGTATTTGAAAAAGAATTAGCTGCCGGCGAACTCTTAAAAATTGATACAGGTTGCTTGGTTGGATATACGGCTACCGTTAATTACGACATTCAATTTATTGGCGGTATTAAGAACTCCTTTTTTGGCGGCGAAGGTTTATTTTTTGCCACACTTTGCGGACCGGGAACCGTATGGATTCAAACCTTGCCGATAAGCCGTTTGGCACATCGTATATTACTGTATGGCACTACGCAACGAAGAGAAGAAGGCAGCATCTTAGGCAGTTTAGGCAACATGATTGACGGAGACAACTATTAAAATTATCAATTGTGAATGGTGAATGGTCAATTGTCAATTTGTATTTGCCTGTCTCCTATTCACCACTCACAATTCATTGTTCACAACAAAACTTCTTTTTCTTTTGAGCATAAAAAGTTTAGCGGGGCAAACTCTCTGGTATGGCGTAAGCAGCATTGCCGCCAGGTTTGTCAATTATCTTTTGGTTCCCGTTATCACGTATTCAGCCATTGTTACCGTTGCCGATTATGGTCGGGTAAATGCCGTGTATGCAATGATGCCGTTAATGAATGTGCTGTTTACCTATGGCATGGAAACCGCTTATTTCCGGTTTATTCAAAACAAAACCATTGCCGATAAAGTTGATAATACAACGTCTATTAGCCTGCTCATCACTACAGTTATTTTAAGTATTTTACTTTGGTTTAATCAATCGTTATTAGTTGATATTGCTTCGCAGCAAGCGTTTCCGCATTTAATAACGCTAAGCCTTTTTATTATCGGGTTCGATGCGTTAAGCGCCATTCCGTTTGCGCGTTTGCGCAACGAAGGCAAGCCTCGCTTGTATGCCTTAATAAAAGTATCAGGCATTATCATCAACGTTGTGCTCACTGTTTTTTTTATCATTTATTGTCCTTACAAATACAAACAAAGCGGCGGCAATTCGTGGGTGGTTTTGTTTTATCAGCCTGGCAGAAATCCGGCTGAATATATTTTGATGGCAAACATTGCACAGTCGGCATTTACTTTATTGTTATTGATAAAATGGCTGATACCCAAAAAGTTTTCGTTCGATGTTACGATATGGAAAGAGATGATCGTATATGCCCTGCCTATGCTGGTGGCAGGCTTAGGTTATACCGTAAATGAAACATTTGACAGGCTGATGCTCGGCTGGTGGCTGCCACTCAAAATATCACAGCAACAATTGGGTATTTATGGTGCGTGTTATAAATTATCTATCTTAATTTCTTTGTTTATACAAGCTTTCCGGTTGGGAGCCGAACCTTTCTTCTTTAAGCAGGCAAGCAGCAGCGATGCGCCAAAAACGTATGCCCGGGTGATGAAGTTTTTTGTATTAACCATCACGCTAATGTTTTTGGTGGTGAGTTTGTATTTGCCAATCTGGCGATATTTTATTTCGCCAAAATATTGGGAAGGCTTGAAGATTGTTCCGGTGTTGTTATTAGCCAATATGTTCCTCGGTATTTATATCAATTTAAGTATCTGGTATAAAATTACAAGCAAAACATCGGCAGCCAGCGTAATAACATTAATTGGTGTATTTATTACCTTCATTATAAACTGGCTGTTCATTCCAAAGTACAGTTATGTTGCCAGCGCATGGGCTACCTTTTTATGTTATGGAACGATGATGGTGGTAAGTTATATATGGGGACAAAAGCATTACCATGTGCCGTACGCCTCGAAGAAATTAGTGGCATATTTGGTAATTGTGGTGATGTTATTTTTTATACATCATGCCCTTTCGCTGTTATGGAAAAACACAATTTTTAGCCTTGCTGTTGCCACTGCTTTGCTCTCTTTATATGTGTGGTTTATTAGTAGAATTGAACGAAAAGAATTTCGGCAACTGCCGGTTGTGGGTAGATATGTAAGATGATATTCCGATAAACGTTAACCGCTGACAGGGTTTAAAACCTGTCAGCGGTTAAAAAACTTATACCAGCGAAATATCAAAATTCACTAATTGCACAAAGGCTTCCATGCGTTCGGCAATATCTTGTTTGGTGATTTCTTTCAATCGTTCGGTTCCAAATTTTTCTACACAAAAACTTGCCATTGCCGAACCAACAATAATAGCCGTCTTCATGTTTTCAAACGAGATGTCTTTTGTTTTTGCAAGATGTCCAATGAAGCCGCCGGCAAAGGTATCGCCCGCGCCGGTTGGGTCGAATACATCTTCCAAAGGCAAAGCCGGTGCGAAGAAAACTTTGTCTTTGTGAAATAATAAAGCGCCATGCTCACCTTTTTTAATGATGAGATATTTCGGTCCCATTGCCAGTATTTTTCTGGCTGCTTTCACCATCGAAAATTCGCTGGTTAATTGCCGCGCTTCGCTATCATTTACCAGCAATACATCCACCATGGTAAGCGTTTCTTTCAAGTCTTCCAAAGCAGTGTCCATCCAGAAGTTCATGGTATCTAACACAATTAATTTCGGCTTTGTTTTTAGTTGATGAATTACACTCATTTGCAGCTTTGGCATCAGGTTGCCGAGCATTACAAATTCAGCGCCCTGATAACTGTCGGGAACAATGGGATTGAAGTCTGCCAGCACGTTTAAATCCGTTACCAAAGTATCGCGCGTGTTCATGTCTAAATGGTAGCGACCGCTCCAAAAAAAAGAAGGCTTATCTTTTACAATTTCAACGCCATCGAGTTGTACGCCGCACTTTTTTAAATCATCAAATTCTGCCTGCGGAAAATCATTGCCTACAATAGAAATTTGCTGCACAGGTGTTACAAAATGATAAGCTGCATACGCCGCATAACAAGCCGAGCCGCCAATAATTTTATCGGTTTTTCCAAAAGGCGTTTCAATGGCATCAAACGCCATACTGCCCACTACAATAACTGACATGGTTTTGTTTTGATAAGCCGCAAATATAGGCAGCATGATTTAGGTATTAAGTATTAGGTATTAAGTATTATAGCTTGGCATATCAATCTGCTTTTTTGTCTTACTACTTTATACATTTTACTTACTATAATCATTACACTTTTTTTGTTTGTACATAACCATTCTTCAGCAGCCATTGCAATACCTTGTCTCTTTGGTCGCCCTGAACAATAATTTGGGCATCTTTTGCACTGCCGCCGGTGCCGCAATGGTTTCGTAATTCTTTTCCTAAATCTTCCAGATTTTCATTCTTTCCAAAAAAGCCGGTAATAAGTGTTACGGCTTTGCCGGCGCGTTGTTTTGTATCTAATTTTATACGCAGTTTTTGTTGTGCAGGTAGTAGCGTTTCAATGGGTTTATCATTGTTATGTTGATATTGAAAAGCCGGGTCGGTGCTGTACACAAAGCCCTGGCTGTCTGGTTTGTTTTTCTTGCTCATTTTGATTGTTGTATTTAAGTAGTAATGAGTACTAAGAAAAGAAAGCAGCTTGATGTAATAAGTCATAATACTTACTACCTAATACAATTCCTTATTCTATCTCCGCTTTCAAACTTAAATCTAAGCTTTGCGCCTGGTGAATTAAACCGCCAACGCTTACATAATCAACGCCGGTTTGTGCAAAAGCTTCAACGGTTTGCAGGTTGATGCCCCCGCTGGCTTCCGTTTCAAACTGATGATTGATGATGGTTAACGCTTCCTTTACTTTATCGGGCGTAAAGTTATCCAGCATAATGCGAAACACTTTGTTTTTACCTATATCACAAACTGTTTTCACATCTTCTAAAGTCCGAGTTTCTACTTCAATTTTTAAGTTTAAATGATTGTTTTTCACATAGCTGAAAGCTTTGTCTATTGCGGGTTGCAGCCCGCCGCAATAATCAATGTGATTGTCTTTCAGCATAATCATGTCGTACAATCCAAACCGATGATTAACACCTCCGCCAATGCGCACGGCTTCTTTTTCCAACAGGCGAAAATTTGGCGTTGTTTTTCGCGTGTCCAGCACTTTGGTATGATACTCTTTTATTTTGTTTACATACTGCCTTGTTAGGGTGGCAATGCCGCTCATGCGCTGTATACAATTCAATACAAGGCGTTCGCATTGCAAAATGGTTTGAATAATAGAAGATACTTCAAAAGCCACCTCACCGCTTTCTATTTCATCGCCGTCTCTTTTATATGTTACAAAACGGGCAGAGGCATCCATCATCAAAAATATAGTTTCGGCAACCGCAACGCCAGCCAGTATCCCACCCTGTTTTATCTTTAAAACGGCTTTGCCTTTTTTGTTTTTCGGAATACAGCTTAGTGTTGAATAATCGCCATTGCCAATGTCTTCTTCCAACGCTTCTGTAATTAAATGTTTCAACTGTTCTTCATAGGTTTTCATTGAACAAAAATACTTGTTATGGCAACCCGATAAACAACATCACCAATATAACAGGCAATAGCGATCAGATGGTATTTAGTTTAATGAACCTTTGCTTCGCCCGCTCCATTCTATTAAAAACAAAACGTTTTTAAATGCTTATCTTTTTATTCATTAAAAATAAAAAGCCACCTGCTTTGCAACAGATGGCTTTGTTTTTTGTATGTACTTTTCCTTATCTCTTTTGTCGTTTGCTTGGGAAGAAGTTACCCGTTTTTTGTTTTGATGATAATCCTTCAGGAGCGCCATAATGCGTCATTGCACAGCGGAAACCAATACTGCTGCTGCTTTGATCTTCCTGCATAAAGCGGCGTGTTCCCGGGCTTAGCCAATAAGGCATATCGTTCCAGCTTCCGCCTTTATACACGCGCGATTTATCATTAATTAAGGTAGTATGACCATAATCGTAAAAGTCACGGCTTAACGAGTCACCATCCAAAGCATTAATAGCATAAGCTCTGTTATAGTTACGGCGATTGTGCAAATCAGAATCACTTTCAGGAACCTCTTTAATTCTGCCCATAGAGTCCAACCATGAAGATGGATCTTCGCCGCCTTTTTTATCCACTTTTGTAAACACGTTTCCGCGAAAAGGGTTCATGTCTTCTTCTTCCTGGTTGGTAGTGGGGCGATACACATCAGCCACCCATTCGTTTACATTACCGCTCATGTTGTACAAACCAAAACCATTAGGAAAGAAAGAGGTTACTGATGCAGGAATAGCAGCACGGTCGTTCAACCCGCCGGCAGTACCCATATAGTCGCCATTACCGCGTTTAAAGTTGGCAAGAAACGCACCCTGCCAGGAACCATGACGAGTGGAACGCAAATTATCAAAGCCGTCGTTTTTCCAGGCATAAACCTGTTTGTTATCAATTAATTCCTCACCTCTTTTCTTTTCGCTTTTGCGTGGCTGCGGATTGCCTGAAACATAACCCAATGCAGCATATTCCCATTCGGCTTCGGTTGGCAAACGGTAATCAGGAAACAAAATGCCATCAGAGAAATCTACTTTGGTGCGCGGCCTACCTTGCGCATCTTTTAATTCATTCTTTTTTGGCTTGCCGGGTACACCTTCGTAAGCGCCCATCAGGTAAGCTTTTGTGTTGAAATTGTCCTGCCCCCCGCCATTCAATTCTGTTTTTAAAACGTTTTTATTTTGATAACCTTTATCAATCAATGCAATTTCATTCACACGATCGGTACGCCACATACAGAAATCGTGCGCCTGCCGCCAGGTAACACCAACCACAGGATAATAATTATAAGACGGATGGCGGAAATAATATTCAACATACACATCGTTATAAGCCAGTTCTTTACGCCAGGCAAGTGTGTCGGGCATGGCACCATCTATCACGGCTTGGTTATCCTGAAACACATTTTCAAGCCAGTGAATATACTCGCGGTAATGAACGTTGGCAACTTCGGTTTTATCAATAAAAAAAGAATTCACGGTTACACGGCGCGGCACATTGTTCCAGTCGCCCATTACATCTTCCTGCGTTGCGCCCATGGTGAATGTTCCACCCTGAACGAAGACTAAACCCGGGCCTGTTTTAATATCTTTTGGTTTGGCAACAAAAAACCCGCCCTGGTTTTTATCGTTATAATTCCAGCCGGTAGATGTTGATTTTTCTGGTTTTTTATGGCACGAAGCCAACGCGCTTAAAGCTGTAATAAATAAAGTAGCGTTGCGGAGCTGCTTGAACATGAATCAAAAAGTTTTATCCTTTTAGTGAAACGGTTTTGCTGCCGTTTTATTGCAATTAGTATTGGCGAAAATAGAAATTATTATGGATACATCGCTTTAATATCCATTAAAAAGAAATTAGAAGAAATAAAAACGTTTTGCTGAAAGTTTGTAGTATAGCGCAAAACCTACATCTTTGCGAGAATATCGAGCTAACCTCTTATTATTTTTAAGTTTTAATTATCGAAAAAACATCTACGCAAATTCGCCCCTGAAAACATAAACTGTGCGGTTATAATTTTTCTCTGGGGCAATCGTTTATTGTTATTTAAAAACTGTTGAATGAAACTTACAAAACTACTGACTGCTGTTGGTGCTGCTATTTTTTTTATGTGCGTTAACGCGAGTGCGCAAAGCACCGCCCCCATTAATATTGTTACCACTGCGGTTCCTTTTTTGCGCATTTCGCCCGATGCCAGAACCGGCGGAATGGGCGATGTTGGCATTGCCACTTCACCCGATGCCAATTCAGGCTTTTCCAATCTTGCTAAAATACCGTTTGCCACCAGCAACACGCAGGCATCGGTTACTTACACGCCCTGGCTGAAAGATATTGCTTCGGATGTGTATTTAGCTACTTTAGGCGGCTATCATAAAATTGATGAAAACCAGGCAATTGCTGTGGGCGTGCGTTATTTTAATTTAGGTGATATTCAGTTTACCGATCAAAATGGAAACAGCTTAGGACAGGGCAGACCTCGTGAGTTTGGAATAGATTTCGGTTACACCCGCAAGCTGTCTGGAAAATTATCACTAGGGGTGGCATTACGCTATATCAATTCTGCACTGGCAAAAGGTGATGTTGGCGGTAACGGCACCGTTTATAAAGCCGGTAATGCGGTAGCCGGCGACTTATCGTTATATAACAACGGACTTAATGCAGAAGGGCAAGGCTTTACCTGGGGGCTTGTATTTTCTAATCTGGGTTCTAAAATTGGTTATACCAACGATGCTCAAAATAAAGATTTTATTCCTGCCAACGCAGGCATTGGTGCAGCATATACAGGTGTGATAGACCAGGATAGTAAGATAACCATTGCTGCTGATGTTAACCACCTGCTTGTACCGGCTGTACCTACTTTAAATACTGATAGTACAGGTAATTTAACCCCTGCCGATCAGGCAAAATTAGATGCATACCGCAACACCGGTATTTTTGAAAGCTGGTTCAAATCATTCAACAATAATGTGTATGCTATACAATTGGGAGCCGAATATTGGTATAACAACCAGTTTTCTGCACGCGCAGGTTATTATTGGGAAACTAAAGAAGGCGGCAACCGTAAATATTTTACAGTAGGTGTTGGCATAAAATATAACGTGTTTGGTTTTAATTTTTCGTATCTCGTTCCTTCAGGAAATGGTGTTACGCGCAACCCGCTTTCCAACACCTTGCGCTTTAGTTTATCGTTCGATTTGGATAACGAGACTAACGGCACCAACGAAACAACAGCACAATAATTCTATCAATATTTTTACACAGAGCGAAGGCGCAGCAACCTTCGCTTTTTTATTTTTTATAAATGAACATACGGGTTGGCCAAGGTATAGATTTTCATCGTTTGATTGAAGGCAGAGAGTTGTGGCTTGGCGGCATTTTAATTGCGCACACGAAAGGCGCACTGGGGCACAGTGATGCCGATGTGTTGCTTCATGCTATTTGTGATGGTTTATTGGGCGCGGCTTGCTTAGGCGATATCGGCACGCACTTTCCCGATACTTCGCAGGAATTTAAAAATATCGATAGTAAAATTTTGCTGCAACGCACGGTTTCTTTAATAAAAGAAAACCAATATTCTGTTATTAATGTTGATTGTATGCTTTGTTTACAATCGCCCAAAATAAAACCGTATATAACCCAAATGCAGCAAACCATTGCCAGCATCATACAGGTTGAGGAAGATTGTATTTCTATAAAAGCTACTACTACCGAAGGGCTTGGTTTTGTGGGCAGAGAAGAAGGCGTAATGGCATACGCAACTGTATTAATTGAAAAGAACAAATAGTTTGTTATAAACAATAGTTTGCTGTTTACATTTGCCCAATTTTGGTCTTGTAGTACAATGGATAGTATAAGGGTCTCCGAAGCCTTTGATTCAGGTTCGATTCCTGACAAGACCACCAATATTAACTTCGCTTGTTATATATGAATGCTTTGTAAAATTCATCTATTTTAGAATTTTAGTAAAGAAATAAAAGCAACCGGTTTTCACATTATGGATCAGGCTTTAGCTTCCATTTCCTTTTCCTGTGTAAATAACACAGCATCCACTTTTTTCTGCCCTTTTTATCGTTGCCCTGAATAGTATAGATAATGTGCTGATAAGTAAACTTTTTAAAATTGCGCAGCACATCAGGCAAATTATTTTACCTGCCTGACAAGCAAATGAACATGGTTACTCGTACTTACATATCCATACACAATACGCCTTTTGTTATTTATACAATCGTTCAGGCTTTCTTTTACTATTTTGGTATCTGCTTTTCTGGTAAATACATCCACCCAATTTACAACCGTACAGGTTATAAAATGAACAGCGCCCTGATTTGAAATATAATATGGGTATGCCATACGAACAAGATGGATTTTTTCGGATTCAAAAAGCGGGTTTAAAACCGGCTTCATTTTATACTTCGAGGTGCGCTGCGCTAACACCTCGAAAAACTGACACCTCCAAAAACTGAATAATAGCGGACGCTTGAAGATATAATTGTCACAAGCGGGACGCTTGCGCCAGAAGGGGGGGGTTTGTTTCTATTATTTCGGTTCAACTGTGGCTGTACCTTTTAAAAGTAGATGCGGTGAAAGCCGCTCTGTGGCTGTTTTTATGCCCCCTGTTCGGATTTTTATTTGCAGCCATTTTACTGCATGAGCCATTAACCAGCTACACTTATGTTGGAACGGCTTTAGTGATACTGGGTTTGTATTTAGGGCAAAAAAGCAAGTTAAAAGTGTGGTGTTTAAAAATACAGTAAAACAAAACCTGCCAGGTTCAATGACCTGACAGGTTCGGTTGATTTATGTTGAATAAAGAATGTTATCTGTCCCGGTGTTTTCCATTATTTTCTCTTGGTTGTTGCCCGTTTGTTTTTACGCCATTTCCTCGTCCTTGCACTTCTCTGTTGTTACCATAATGAGCATTGGCGGCATTGTGTTTATCGTTATAAATGGCTCTGCTTGTTTTGTTTTGCTGCTGGTTGATTTGGTTTTGCTGATTATTTGAAAGATGTCCGCCATTGGCCGCTTTATCTGTACGCGCTTCATTGTTGGTATTCGCTTCGCGATTTTCGAGGTTTTTTGTTTCTCCGGCAGTGAGCCTGCCCGATGAGATGCCGTTGGCTATTCTTCCCTGCTGGTTAAAACTTCTGCCATGCACTTTATCCATTGCAGTAGTTGCAGGTGCACCATGATTAACAGAAGCAAACTGATTGCGGTTTTTGCCTGCCGTTGCTTGATGACTCAACTGCTCTGTGGTAGGCTGAATATGCTGCTCATTCATAGCCGTTCTTTCTTCAGCAGTTGGAGTGGCAGTTACGCCCCCCTGTCCGTTATAGCTGACGTTATTGTTAACAGTAGTGTTGTTATTAATAACCGTTTTATTAATGTAGGTATTGTGTACAATGGTCGTGTTTACATTGGATACTGCCGTATTGTACCGGAACGCATTGCCAGCCCAAACGCCGCCGCCATAACCAATGCCACCATAACCAAAACCGTAATTGATGCCGCCATAAAAGCCTACGTGCGGTCCCCAGTAACCCCCATGGAAACCATATGCACCATTTACAAATCCCCAATAAGCGGGTGTCCACAAGAACCCGAATTGAGGAGGTCGCACCCAAACGCCGGGTACCCAGTAATAGCCATCTACATTATCGTAAGCCCAATAGCCGGGAGCCCAAAGGTAACCATCTGCAGGAATGAGGGGTTGCCTATAAACAGGCAGCGGAGGAGGAGCTATATTGGCACTAATAGAAACACCAATGCTCAACTGTGCCTGCGCATTCTGACCAAAACTTAACAAAGTAAAACACGCAATTAAAATAGAAATTGCTTTTTTCATAAAAGATGGATTCAATTCACAGAAAGACAGTAATTGTTCTGCAAGGTTTAAGCGAAAGCACAGACTTAATTTTTTATTGTTTGTGAGGCAACATTGCATTTGTTACAATGATTTTCTTGTAAACTTCATGCAGAATGGAATGGGCAGATAAAAAGGGTTAATTGATAACTTCACCGTTATCAACATCAAAAAACAAAATGGCATCGTTTGCAAATGTTGCAAACAATGTCATTCCAATAGTTACATCATCGTAGGTTTGTTTTCGTACAATAAGTTGGTGATTTTTGCACGATAAATAAAGAAGCTGCTCGTTTCCCATGTTTTCATACGCCAGCACTTCTACCCGAAAACTATCGTTGATTTCCGATGATGAAACGGAAATATTTTCGGGCCGGATGCCAATTTCAATCGTCTCTCCTATCTTATTTTCAAGCATTGCAGGAATCCGGCTTCCTAACAAAATAAAAAAGTTTGTATCAACCTGGAGCAGATAATCATCTTCTTTTTTTATCAATTTTCCCCTTATAAAATTCATAGTTGGTGAACCAATAAAACCTGCCACAAATTTGTTTGCCGGATGGTTGTATAAATGAAGCGGCGTATCCAACTGCATGAGTCTGCCCCTGTTTAATACAGCAATGCGCTGGCCCAGCGTCATGGCTTCCGTTTGGTCGTGGGTTACATAAATCATGGTAGCGTTTATCTCGCGGTGTAGCTTCTGCAACTCAATGCGCATCTGTGTTCTCAGCTTTGCATCCAAGTTGCTTAATGGTTCATCAAACAAAAAAATTTTCGGTCGCCTTATGATGGCTCTGCCAATGGCAACTCTTTGCCGCTGGCCGCCGGACAAGGTTTTGGGTTTGCGTTGCAATTCATCGGTAATCTCTAACAGTTCGGCGGTTTGCATCACCCGTTCTTTAATTTCGGTTTTGCTGTAATTTTTAAGACGCAAGCCAAAAGCCATGTTATCGTAAACGGTCATGTGCGGGTACAAAGCATAATTTTGAAACACCATAGCAATATCGCGTTCGCGCGGGCTTAATTCATTCATTCGTTTTCCGTCTATGGCAAGCGTTCCTTCACTAATTTCTTCCAGTCCCGCAATCATTCGCAACAAAGTAGATTTACCGCAGCCGGAAGGTCCGACAATCACCATAAATTCTTTATCCTTCACTACAAAAGAAATGTTGTCAACCGCATTTTTTTTGCCCCTTTCTTTTCCTTCAGGTTTGTACGTTTTCGATATGTTTTGCAATGTGAGTTCTGCCATAAAAACATTGTATTAAAATGTAGTTGTCAAAAGCTGTTTACTTTATATTGAACCACAAAGTGCCAAAGAAAAGAAGTTATACAAAGTATTTTTTTGGCTCTTTACGAACCTTTGTGTTCTTCCCTTCTTTGTGGTTCAAATCGTGTTTATTGAAACGCATTTGTAAAATAATTTTTATCAATCACCGTAATGCGACAGGCAAGATCGGCTTCACCCGAAGCAATGATATATTGATGGTTGTATTCAGCAATACCGGTTGTAAAAACAACATCATTCAAATACACCTGGTGCTTTATTTCTTCCGTTAGTTTGGGCGACGATTGAAGCAACGGAATCTCATCTGACAGATGTTTTATAACGGAAGGATTTTGCTCATTCAGCAAAGCCCAAAAGGTTCGGTAGCAACCCACACTTTTGTTGTTTTCAACACCATGATACAGCAACAACCAGCCTTCCGGCGTTAGAATCGGCGGCGTACCGCCACCTATTTTTACATTGGATGGCGAAGAGCGCCTTGCCCGCAAAAGCGCGCTGTTATTGGGTTTCCAGTGTAACAAGTCGGGCGATGAAGCCAGGTGAATGGCCGCACCCGGATGATAAGGACTGGTTTGAGATGATGCGAAATAACATTCACCCAAAGGCCGCGTTAGTGCATAATATTGTTGGTTAATGGTGCCTTCAAACAACAACATGTCTTTGTTTTGATGATCGAGCACAATGCCCAAAGAAGTATAATTTAATCCATCATTAGAACGATATAACATTGTAGAATGACGTTCGGAACTAACGCAACAGGTAGTCATGTAGTAGCTGCCATCAATCTTCGAAATCCTTGCGTCTTCAATGCCGTATTCCTGGCTGCTATATTGCGGAACAATGGCTTTGTTGTAATGAATGTATTTTATTTCGCTTCCGTTTTCATTTAATTCAACCGGCAATAACCACGATAAGGAAGTAAGTGCATAAACAGGAAACGGGTACGCCTTGATCCTGAACTTACGCGGATCGTTCATTTCAACCTCCGAAAGCTCCCATCCTTCGGCAGAAAAGCCTTTGTTTTTATCCCATCTTATACAATGTACTTTGTTATCAAACACTGCATTTACCAAGGCTTCGGCCACACGAACCATCAATAACAAATTGCCATTCGGCAGCCTGCATAAACCTGGGTTAAATGCACCCAATACAAAGGTTGGCTGATTCAAACCTTGCCGCAAAGGCGATTGCGATAAGTCAACATTATCCGGCTTAAAAATGAGAATGTCTGATGTTATATAATCTTTTGTTTTGCTCATCTTTTATATTTATTCAATGCCGCTTTTAATTGGGTAGATGATTCAATTTTTTCCATTGTTAGCAACGCTTCGATGGTAGATTCGGCACCTGAATTTTGATTGATACTTGTGGGTGATGAAAGCCCGTCGTAACCAATGCCGTTTAATACCGAATACATAGCTGCGCCTGCTGCATTATTGCCTAAGAACCAGGCAGCTAAATGCCCGGCTATATCTGCATATTTTGCGTTGTTGGTTTCCGTATAAGCTTCGGCGGCGGCAAATACCAAGGGTCTTATGCCGTAAGCAATTTGGTCGTAAGTGATTTCGCTAACAAGCTGTACCGTGCCATTGCTTGCCGAAACAATAAATGAAGATTGCATTCCATTGCTCAACAACCATGAAAAAAAGTTATTGATTTCTGCCAACGCTTTCGAAGTATAAGAGGTATCGTTTAAAAACTTACCGGCTTTTAATAACGCATAAGGCTGGTCGGCACCATAGCCATGCCATGTGTTTTGCCAGCTAAGAATGCAGCTATATGGAAAATGAGAGCTATCGCCTACCTGCATCAACGCAATACCATCAGCTAATTTTTTAACGTAGGCATTCATCACTGTATCGTTGTTCAATGTGCAGTAAGGAATCAAACCAAGAAGCAAGGTGGCTGCCTGGTCGGTGCCGCTGCCTGCAGGCAGCCATTGCGGTACCGTAATGCCATTTACTGTTGTAGTGGTTTGAGGCAGGTTTACCTGGTCTGTTTTTAAAGCAGCGATTACTTTGTTGATTGCGCTATTTGCTCCGCTTGCCAATTGAGAATTCATTGTTTTTAACAATGGTAACGCTTCCGTTAAAGCCTGCAACGCGCGCCACGACCACCATCCAGCGTTATTGATGCTTGTGTTGCCAGCCGTATTGATTTGCCCGTTGGTTTGCAAAAAATTATAGAAATAACCATTGGGCGATTGCATTTCTATGATGAACCGAATTAAATTGTATGTTTTATTTTGGATAGAGGTATCGGTAGAAAACTGACTGCTGCGGATGTAAACCAATACCGCTCTTGAAACATCGTCAACACAAGTAAAGCCTTCGCCAGTAGCGTCCACCAAAGTATAGTTTGGCGCATTGGCATAAATATAAACACCTGCGGCGGATGTGCCGTCGGGAAAGGTTACCGGTGTGTATAAATGATTGAGGTGAGAAAGATTTACCAATGAAGAATCTTGTACAACAGGAGGAGGCGCAGTTCTTCCTGAACTTTGCTTTCGGCAAGTGCAGGCAACACACATAACCACTAAAGAAATCACTAAAAATTTCAAATTTTTTTTCATTGTTATGTGGTTTTTATTTTCATCTCATTTAATAATTCATCTACTATAACAGTTGCAAAACGAATGGCAGAATCTGACACAGCATAAGGGATAATTAATTGCTCGTTGTGCTTTAGCAAGCCGCAAGTGTAAACAACATTGGGAACATAGCCTTCGCGCTCCTCTTCATCAGCCGCTAAAATTGGTTTTTGAAATGTTGCAATCACTTTGGAAGGGTCACTTAAATCGAGCAATACCGCGCTGATAACATACGTGCGCATCACACCAACTCCATGCGTAAGCAGCAACCAACCTTTGTTTGTTTTTATAGGCGATCCGCAATTGCCCATTTGCACTAATTCCCAGTCATATTCGGGTTCTAATAAAGTTTGGTATTCATCCCAGTGGTATAATTTATCGGAGAACATGATGTTTATTTTTTCGCCTCCCTGCCTTGAAATCATTACATATTTACCGTTTACTTTTTGAGGCAATAATGCCATGCCTTTATCAGAAATGGCTGTACCATACAAGGTTCGTATTTTAAATACATTGAAATCATCTGTTTCAATCAACATGCTTTTGATTTGCCTGCCATCATAAGCGGTATAAGTACCGTAGTAAGTTGTTTTTCCATCTTCATTAAACTGAACCAAGCGAACATCTTCCATTCCCATGCATTCCGCTTTGGCGCTGGGGAAAATCGCGCATTCGTTCAAAGGCAAGTTGGCTCTGGGTTTCAGCTCGTAATTGGAATCAAATATTTGCTCAATTTTTTCTATGAAGGGAAGAATAACGGGGTTTGTTTTTGCTTCATTTTTAAGAATCCTTACTGCCTCATCAGCCGTAAACGAAGCAGGTAAACTATCTAACAAAGCGGCATCAAAATCATCGTTTTCTTTTACGCATCTTTTTATAAACTCTTTCGTGTACAAAGCCTCTTTATTTTTTTGTAAAGAGGTAAAACAGGAAGGCGGTTCATCCAATTTTATCTCACCGGCTGCATCCACAATTCCGGTTTGAAAAGTGATGGATGAAATATGACCTTCGCCCGTTGCACGCAGGCTCATCACAAACCTTTGCTCGCCTTTCTTTAAGTCCGTTTGGTTAGGATGTGGTACAATAGACGGATTGAACAAAGCAGCCGATTGGATGGAATATTCTTTTGTAAAAAAAGCACCCAGCAATGTCTTTTTTTTATCACTAAAAGAAGAAAGCAAATGAGCGTGGCTCTTTTGGATTTGTTCAAAATGTTGAGTGAAAATTTGTTGCAGGTTACGATGCCGGTTACCAAAATCATTCATCGCTTTTTGAAGAAGATGAGTTGTTTCTTCTTCCGTTAGTTTTTGCACTCTTTCTATTACATTCACAACACGATTGTTGCCCGGCAAACTTAAAAACTGCGCAATCACGGCTTTTGGATTTGCCACTATTTTTACATCGCTTTTGTTTATTGTCATTGATTTGTTTTTGTACAAATTTTCATTAGAGTTTAAGGTTCCGAACCTTTAAAAGGTTCGGAACCTTAAACTTCCTTTCCCCCATCTTCGTGGCCGCTTTCTTCAACAACGCTTAAAGCTTTTTCTGTCTTTCAATCCTTCATACCTGTTGATGCCATGCTTTGGATAAAGTATTTCTGAAAAAATAAAAAAGCTATCATCACCGGCAAGGCTAACAAAACGGCGGCGGCTATCTTCACGCCTAACTGGCTATCCGATCTTCCGCCAACGGCAAACAAAGTAACTAATTGCGGCATCGTCATTAGCTGTTCATTTCGCACCACAATTAAAGGCCACAACACTTCATTCCACGACCCGATAAAAGAAAGGATGGCTACGGTAATAATGGTTGATTTTATGTTGGGCCACAATACCCGAAATATAATTTCCACTTCGTTGCAGCCATCCATTCTTGCGGCATCAATCAACGCTTGCGGCAAGCCCTGGAAAGCCTGGCGAAACATCAATATTGCAAACGCGCTTACTGCAAACGGAATCACCAAAACAATAAAGGTATCTACCAGGTGCAGGTTTACCATCGTAATATAATTGGGTATTAATGTTACCTGGAAAGGAAGCGACATGGTAAATACAATGACATAAAATATAAAGCTTCTTCCTTTGAAATTCATTTTTGCAAGCGCATAACCCACCGTTGAACCCGTGAGTAAGATGATTGATGTTGTTAGCATTGCCACCAGCAAACTATTAATAAGCGAGCGCCCGATGGGTATTTTTTGAAACATGATTACAAAGTTGCTAAAGGTGGGATGCGAAGGAAAAAGCGTCATTTTATTCAGGTCGAACATAGGCGCCAGGGAAGCGCCTATCATCCACAAAAACGGGTAAATAAATGTAATGGCCGCCGCCGTAAGAAGCACATACATCACTATACTTTGTATTGAAAATCGTGTTCTCATCGTTTCATATTTCTTTCTCAATTGTTCTTTTCTGGATGATAACAACGAGCATGATAATCATCGCATAAAAAAAACCTAACGTTGACGAATAGCCCATGTTATAATATTCAAAAGCCTGTTTATAAATGTACAATACCGCTGAAAGCGTTGTGTTTAAAGGACCGCCGCCCGTCATTACATAAGGCTCTATAAAAAGAGAAAAGCCGCCAATGGTTGATAAGATTACCACCATAAAAATGGTTGGGTTAATCATGGGTAAAGTGATATGATAAAACTGCTGCCATGCGCTTGCACCTTCCATTTTAGCCGCTTCGTAATATTGTGTGGGCACGGTTTGAAGCCCGGTTAAAAAAAGAATGACATATAAGCCTACGTTCTTCCAGGTAGCCATTACTGCAATGGAATAAATCGCGACGTCAGGGTTCACCAGCCAGCCAATTTTATGGATGCCCAAAGGCTGTAACATGCGATTGATCAACCCAAAATCGTAACCGAGCAACTGCTGCCACAATATGGTTACCACTACGCCCGAAACAATTACGGGCATAAAAAAAGAACCTCTGAAAAAAGAAATTCCTTTTATTTTTTGATTGAGCAAGTAAGCCAGCGATAACGATACCACCAACTGCAAAGGAATGTGCAGCATCAAAAATTTTAGCGTGTTGAGAATGGCTTTCCAAAACAACCTGTCGTGAAACAAGCGTGTATAATTATCTATCCCGATGAACTTCATGGAAGAGATAATGTTCCATTTGTGAAACGTAAGAAAAAAACAAAACAACACAGGAAACAGCACGAAAACAGTTGTAAAAATGAGATAAGGCGATACCAGCAAATAAGGCAATATTATTTTTTGATACCTTTTTTTTATGGTTCCTTTTGTATGTGTTACTGCTTCGCTCATGCTTGTTTACTTAAAATTTATGGGCGTTTATTGTAGCCTCTTCTGCCATTTGTAATGAATCCACTGCGTTTTTATCAGTTATCACACGTACGTGGGTTTTGTTTTTAATCCATTTTATTTGATCGTGCAGCATCCGTTGTAGCAGTTCAGTATAAACGTTTTGCTTGTTCTCAATACTTCCCCATTCCATCTTTACTTCTTCATCAAAATCAATATCTGTAAACCTGCCTCTTACTCCTTTATTTCTATCGTTTGTTTTTGTTTCAATTTGGGTTGAAGAATCAACCAGCATTCTTCGCAACGCTGTTGTGTTTTCTTTTTTCAGCAAAGCATTCAGCTTCATTTTCACAGGCACCCATCCGTATAAAGTAATATCGCCCCTTTCAAATTGCAGTTTCATTTCCTGGCGGTCTAATAGCTTAGGCTGATCAAAACCATGATAAAAGTTTACGATGCCCCAACTGTACAGCACTGTAGCCTGCACTCTGTCAATTATTTTGGTTGATGTGTTCGGGCGTTGCAACTGCACCGAACTCACTAATTTTCCTTTCCCAAGCCAGCCGGAAAACATATCGAAGAAATGAACGCCATGTTCGATGAATATGCCACCACTTTCCCCTTCGTTCCAAAACCAATGTTGTTCATTCAGATTTTCATCACTTGCATAATTTTCAAAAAAGCCATGAAGAAAATTACCCATCATTTTTGCATCAATGATGCTCTTTATAATCGCATACAAAGGGTTGTATCGCTGCATCAGGTTCACCACATACAGTTTGTTCATGGCTGATGCCAATGCCTGCAGTTCTTCTGCTTCTTTTGTTTTTAGGGCAGCCGGCTTTTCGCAAATCACATGCTTATCAGCCTCTAATGCCATTTTCGATTGTTGGTAATGAAGAAACGGCGGAGTAGCTATATAAACCAGGTCAATTTCTTTGTTTTCCAAAAAGGTTGTAATATCATCGTAAGCAATTGCTTTTACTTCCTGCGCCATGCTTTGGGCTGCGCTTGTATTGATGTCGAAGACAGCAATTATTTTTACTTCTTTCACTTGCAAAAAAGCTTTGGTTGCAAACAAAGCAAATGCGCCCGCGCCAATTACTCCTATGTTCATTTCATCTTCCATTGTTATTTATTCTCTTTGCCTAATAAAATATTTACATCCGCTTCTGCATCGGCGATGGATTGTTGAGGCGTTTTTTTTCCATATACAACGCACGCTTCATATTCCTGCGAAATAATGTCCAGCACTTCTACAATTACATCGCAATTATCAAAACCCTTTACATAAGGCACTTCCTTAGCAAAAGGCAGCATCATTGGGTTATCCCTAAAATATTTTGAGTAAAAACTGTCTGAATCCAAATTGTTTCTTCGCGGCAATTGTCCGGTCAGGGTCAGCAATTGCAGGTCGCCTTGTTTGTTAAGCAATGTTTGTAAAAAAGCCCAGGCTTGCTGCGGATGCTTGCAGGTATTGAAGATGACAATGTTTTTAGGATCGGCATACGTATAAATCGGGCCCGTATGATCATCAGGAACAATGGGCGGAAAATAATTAAAATCGAATCCTTTGTTTTTAATGTTATTTAAATATGCAATTTCCCACGGCCCCGTCCAGGTTGTAGCGATGCTTTGAATAACAAATGGATCGGTCGAAGCGGAATTTGATTCTCTTGAAAAATATCCCTGCTTATATAAATTTTGCAAAAAGGCAAACACTTCTACAGCGTACTTATTGTTGAACGCAGCTTTATTGTGAACAATAAGCGGCGCGCCGTTAGAAGCGGCAATGTACAAGGTATAAAAATTAAAAAACCGTTGGTACCAGATAGCTTTTACTTCGGTATAGCCAAACCGGTTTTCTTTTGCCCCATTTTTTATGCAGTTGGTTTTATACAATTCAGCCGCCGCATTATAACTGCTGTAGGTTTGAGGAACTGAGGTTATCTTGTTTTCTTTAAAAATATTTTCGTTGTAAATCGTCATTATCGGGTTCACTTTCCAGGGCACCTGGTAGATGTGCCCATCCGATGATGTAATTTCTTTTATGGCAGCGCTATCGCAACGCTGTTTTATAAAATCCATAAAACCTGGCAGTGTATCTAACGGAATTAAAACACCGGCATGGGCATACATTTCAACATTGCCCTGCCACATGTTGGCATAAATATCGGGCGTTGTTTTTCCTACCACGGCGGCTAATATCACTTCTTCGCTCGACTGGCCTTCGGGTATTGGTTGAAGATGAATTGAATGAGCAGGATTATTTTTATTCCATGAAGTTGTAATGTTGGTACATAGTTTTATTTCCTGGTTGTTGTTGGAACACCAGAATAATATTGTATCGTCTTTTGAAGAAGAGTTACTGCAGGAAACAAAAGCAGCAAAAGGGAGCAAAAACAAAAGCCTTTTATAAATGGCATTCATAGTTGATAAAAGAAAATAAAACAGATTAAAAAAACCACTACCGTTACAAGTTCAGGTAGTGGTTTTTTGTTGATTGCATTTGTTTTTATACCATTTTAAATGGGTGATTGTAAGTAGTTATTTGCCGGAAGTATTTACAGCAATCACAAATCATCAATCAACAATGGTATTTATTGAGTAGCCTGCTGATTGTAAACCTGCGTTACCTGCTGCGCTGTTAAAGCAATATTGTAAATGATGATGTCATCCATATCGCCTGTCCAGTATCCACCATATCCGACGTAGTAGTTACCGTCTGGTCCGGTAGAATCATATTTGTATGCGGCATTGGGCAAATCAGAACCAATACTTAAACCAACTTGTGGGTTGATGGATTTCATGGTTCCGGCTAACATGTACGTTTTAACCAAGGTGCCATTGATGTAAAAGTTTTCATTGCCATTGCCATCATAGGTAACCACCAAATGGCTCCACGGACCTGCGCCTGTTGTTTTACCAACCGTCATTGCTGTTGCAGCATCACGGTCAAAAATGGTAGAGTCGGTTGAGAAAGTAAAGAATGGTCTTTGCGTAGATTGTGTTTGGAATTTATAGCCATTCCAGCGCGCTAAGGAAACCATGTAACAATCTGCAGAATGGTCTATTCTGCCAGCCGTATCCTGCCTCACCCAAAGGCTAACGCTTATTGCTTTTGGATTTAGAGTGGGTGAATAAGGCACTTCAATATGGCTGCCATTGCTGAAATTATAGGCTGAAGCCGCATTGCCAAAACGGTCGGCAGTGAGCGTTGGCACACCACCGGGCGTTACACCAGGCGTGATAACAAGCCCAACACCACCTATGGTTGGAGGGCAAGCTGTTAGTGTACCATTATTCCCATTGCCCGAAGAGTCGTTTGCATTGCCGTTGAACTTCCAGTACGCAACAATTGCCGAAGCAGCAATCGGCGTTATTTTTCCGGCTTCATAAGCTGCAATGGCAGCATTTAAATTGGCGGTTGCAGCCGTAACCTGGGCTTGTGTTGCATTGGTACTTGTACTGGCTAATACAGCCTGCGCAGAAGTTAAGGCTGCTTTCAGCGTTGCCTGCGAACCTGTAGGATATTCGCCGGGCTGTGTGCCTTCATGCGTATTGCTCAAATAGAATTGGGCGGAATCAATAGAAGCCGATAAACTGGTAGTATTGGGCGGCGTGTAGGAAGGACCTGATTTTTTACACGAAGAAATGAACATTACCAGCGACAATCCAAATGCGATGGTAAGTGCTAAATAGCGAATCTGAACTTTTGATCTCATAGTTTTATTTTTTTAAATGATGATGAAAACATTTTTATTTAAGCGCTTTGTCTAAGTCTCTTTCACTTTGCGGTATCGGAAAGGTTTTGTTTTTAGAGTAAGAAAATGCGGGAACTCCGTTCATGTTCATAAGAGAGCCATTGATCAGATTGTTTACATAAGCAGGACCTAAACCAGTATTGAGATCTCTGGCTCCATATCTTTCCAAATCGAAAAACCGGTGAAATTCAAAACCCAATTCCACTCTTCTTTCATGAATGATGGCTGTGCGAACCTGCGATTGTGATACTGCCGCAACATCGGGCAAAAGCCCCGCGGGAACTGCACCAAAACCATGTAGGGAACTATCGTACAAATAACTTTCCCTGGCTCGTTTTCTAACCAGATTGAGTGGGATCACAGCCTGGCTTGTTTGTCCTGATTCATTCAAAGCCTCTGCATTAAATAATAACACATCGGCATAACGTATGGCTACATAATCGCAGCTTCCCTGCCCGATAATAGGTGCTTGGGAAAGAGGCTGCTGGTGTTTTCTTGTGAGGTATCCCGTTTGCGGAGACCAGGAACGTGAATACAACTGCCCGTTGTTCCATAACATGCTATCTCTTCCAACAGTATAATCTAACCTTGGGTCGTACACGCTATCTGTTGTTTGTTCAAATTCATCAACAAAGTTTTGATTCGGCGCATCGCAATAATATCCGCCTACTACCTGCGGGGCAAACCATTGGTTTAATGAATTGCCAACATTCGGGTTTTGTCCGCCCAGCATTTGTACTTCAAAAACAGACTCCTGGTTATTTTTATGAAGCGCATCAAAATCCTGCGAGTAAACCTTCATTAAACTGTACTGCCCGCTGTTGATAACAAGGTTAGAATAGAGTAAAGAGGAATCCCATTTTTGCTGGTATAAATACACCTTAGCCAATAATGAAGCTGCTGCGCCGCTTGTAGCTCTTCCTACATCGGCACCGGAATAACCTGATGGCAAAATACCCAAAGCAGTTTTTAAATCGGGCTCAATAACGCCCTCATAAATTTGTTGGGCAGGAGATTGTGCAACCTGCATTTCATCAGGCGTTAAGGGCTTCAGTACAACGGGCACATCACCATAAATATTCACCAGCATAAAATAATACCAGGCTCTTAAAAACCGCGCTTCACCCAAAATTCTGGAGCGCAACGCTGTATCCATGTTGATGGATGGAACATTTGCCAGAACCAGATTGCAATTGGTTACGCCTTCATAAAAGTTTCCCCATTCGTTTGATAAATGCGAGTTGGTAGTAGAAAAAGAAAAGTTATCAATGGTGGCTGCATCGGGGCTTGCGCCAACATTTCCGGTGGCAGCATCGTCTGATGCAATATCGCCAAATACCCAAAGCGGGTTTGTGGTGGCGCTCGTAAATTTTAATTCGCTGTAAGCTGCATTCACTGCCTGAATTGCGGCATTGGAAGTGGTATAAAACTGCGAGGTGGAATACACGCCCTGAATGTCTTTGTTTAAAAATTTTGAACAACCGAAAACTGCTGTAAAACAAAACCCGATCAGCCACCAGGTGTATATAATGAATTTCCTATCCATAATGGAATACTTTAAAAGGATTAAAAATTAAGGTTTACGCCAACTATATAACTTTTTGCAGAAGGGTAAGTTCCCCAATCAATACCTGCGGCAACATCGCTTGGATATTTTTCAACCGTTACATTGTTGCTGATGTGCATTTCAGGATCAAGCCCTGTATATTTCGTAATCGTTATTAAATTTTCGCCCGTTACATAAAAACGCAATCCTTTTATGTGCAGCCTGTTCGCCAGTTGTCTTGGAATGGTGTAACCCAACTGTACATTTTTTAACCGGCAATAAGAAGCATCTTCCAAAAACCGGCTGGAAGGTTCTTTAATATTATTGGGCTGGTCGCGCCAGGAAACCAAAGGCATTGTGTTGCTTGTACCTTCGCCATGCCAGCGTTCATCATACACTCGTTGCGTTATATTAAAAGGACGATAAAAGCCTTCAATATCCTGGTTTACCTGCAGGTAAATTTTATTGCCATAGCTACCTTGCACAAGCATAAAGAAATCGAAATTGGCATAATTGAGTGTTACGGTAGCGCCATAAGTAAATTTCGGAATCGCGCTTCCGAGAAAAGTTCTGTCTTTTGCATCTATCACACCATCGCCGTTAATGTCTTTATATTTTACATCCCCCGGGCGCACACCAGGTCCCTGGTAAGCCGATTTAAAAATATCATCCTGGCTTTGAAAGATGCCTGCCATTTGGTAGCCGTAAAAAGAACCGATGGGATGCCCTGTAGTGGTTAAGGTTGCATAAACGCCATCATCAATTCTTCCACCCTGGATAGGAACCGGAATAGAAACCACTTTGTTTTGAATAGTAGCCAGGTTTGCACTAAACCCGTATTTCAATTTACGTCCGTTGTTGTTATAATGTAAGTCAAATTCAAAGCCTTTGTTCTGAACACTTCCATCATTAATGTAAGGCGCAGCGGCAGTGCCACCTATCATTGGCAAGGGCACGGCTACCAGCATATTGCTGTTTACTTTGTTGAAATAGTCAACCGATAAAGTAAGCTTGTCGTTCATTATCCCAATATCAACTCCCCCATCTGTTTGCGTGGAGGTTTCCCATTTTACATTGGTATTGCCTAACGATGATACGCTGTAACCCTGCACCGGAGCGGGGGATGATCCAAATACATAATTGCCTGTATTGCTCACTACGGATGCAAAGGGATAATCGCCAATATTCTGATTTCCTAACTGCCCGTAGCTGGCTCTCAGCTTCATTCTTGAAATGAGTGGGAACCTGTTGGCAAACCATTTTTCACTCATTACATTCCAGGCAACAGCACCTGAATAAAAGTTTCCCCATCTGTTTGCCGGACCAAAGCGGGATGATCCGTCTCTTCTGATTGTTCCGTTTACAAGAAATTCATCATTATAATTATAACCGGCATTTGCAAGAAAAGAAAACAATGACCATTGCCCTTCGTTTTCGTTGGCAATTACTTGCTGAATGTTTAAGCCATTGCCTAAAAATTGAAGGGAAGGCGTTTGGTTTGGAAAATTCTGATCGGTTTCAGAAGTTACAGTGGTTGTGTTTGAAACGGCTTCCGTACCTGCTAAAACGTTGATGCTATTGCGTTCGTTAAACTTTTTATTATAACGGAACGTATTGTTCCAAACCATATTTTCACTCGTAATCTGGCGTTCAACCAGTGAGCTTGGGTTATTAATTCTGCCTCCGGTTCCCCAATTCAGGTAAAAAGCTTTATCCTGTGTTATAAATACATCACCTCCAAAATCTGATCTAAAAAATAAGTTCGGCAAAATTTTATATTCCGCATATACATCACCAAAACCTCTGTATTGTTTTTCTTTATTGCTTGTATTATTGGCAAGCCCAACCGGGTTGTACCCATCACCAAAAAAACCCGGGTATTGTGGCAAATCGCTATAAGTACCTGGCGAGGAATAAACGGGAATAGCGGGGTCTCTAAAAAAAGCGTAGCGGATTACGCTGCCGCCGTTGCCGCCGTAACCATCACCCGAACTGCCGATTGAATTTTTATCGTAATAGGAAAAGCTAAGATTCGTTCCTATCTTTAACCTGTCCGTTACTTCTGTATTTAGTTTTGTACGCAGCACATACCTGTCGTACCAGGAGTTGAGTATAATGCCATCCTGCTTAAAATAATTACCCGAAACAGAATATTGGGTTTTTTCATTTCCTCCACTTACCGAAAGTTCATGATCCTGTTCGGGCGCCGTACGGAAGATAGAACCTAACCAGTTTGTATTTGCTCCGGAAATGGAATCGGGAATTGGCGATTTTAGCAATGGATTATTGGCAGCCAACCCTGCATTATCGTTGGCAACCATTTCGTTAAAAAGCGTTTTGTATTCGGCGGCATCTGTCATGGGCGTTAAGTAGCCATGCGTTTGAATACCTCCGTAAGCCGAATAGCTGATGGTTGCTTTGCCTGATTTACCGTTTTTTGTTGTAATAATAACAACCCCGTTAGATGATCGGGCACCATAAATGGCAGCAGAAGCCGCATCTTTCAAAACGGTGATACTGGCAATATCATCAGCCGACAAAAAATTAATTCCATCCTGGGTAGGAACGCCATCAATAATGTAAAGCGGGTCGTTATTATTTATAGAACCCACACCTCTTATGCGAATGGCAACACCATCGCCCGGCTGACCTGAAGATTGTGTTACGCGAACACCCGAAGCCTGACCCTGCAATGCCTGATCGGCAAAGCCGGTTGGTATTTTTGAAACATTATCAACATTTACGGTAGTAACGGCACCGGCAATGGCAGACCTTCTTTGGCTTTGATAACCCACTACCACCACTTCCTGTTGCTGCGCGCTTGACGATTTAAGCGAAACGGCAATGTTTGTTTTTCCACTAATATTTACTTCCTGCGTTTCCATACCTACAAATGAAAAAACCAAAACCTGGGCGGAATTCTCCGGAACTTCTAATTGAAATTCACCGTTTTCATTTGTTGCGGTACCTCTCGATGTTCCTTTTACAATTACAGAAACTCCCTGAAGCTTTTTGTTGCTGTCATCCGTAACTGTTCCTTTAATTAATAATGGCGGTGATGAGAGGTTAGTTTCGTTTACAGGTTCATCAACCAATTCTTTTGGCTTGATAACAATGGTTTTCTCAACAATACTGTAAGAAAGAGGTTTGTTTTTTAAGCATTCTTCCAATGCTTTTTCAAGCGAAACATTGCGTACATTAATGCTTACATTGCCCGCCTTCTGCAACAGTTCGTAACTGTATAAAAAATCAAATCCGTTTTGTTTTTGTATTTCTTTAAATACTTTTTGCAACGGTACATTTTTCTCTTTAAGAGTAATTTGCGAATACGTTTTGGCGCTTGCCGCTAAACTGGCAAGAAGAATGAACAGAACTGTAAATTTCATGACGAACAGCGTTTTGGATAATATCCACTGTTTGCGGACAAAGCAAATCGTTAAATACATAAATTTATTAGGTTGAGTTAAACTATGTTTATCACACACCAATATGGCAGCAATTAAAACTGATTATATGAACAAGCGGACTCAATTCCGGGTGAGTATCAATGCAAGCAATCCTTTTTTTGAGCCGACACTTTATTTTATAAATGGTTTGATGCAACCACAATTTTTTTATCTTCAATTATAAACTTAACAGCACCCGTCATTTGGAGCATTTGAAGCACTTGCGAAACATTTTTATCCCGCGATATAGTTCCTCCAATGTGCCCGGTAATATCTCCTTTGTATTCTACATCTACATCATACCACCTGGCTATTTGCCTCATAACAGAAGTAATATCGGCTGCTTCGCCAAACTGAAATTCTCCGTTTCTCCATGCCATTACTTCGTCAATATCCACATCATCCGTAATTTTTATACCCGACGATACCTGCGCCTGTTGCCCGGGCTTTAATAATTTTGAAACATTTCCTCTGTCCACTTTTACCTGCCCTTCAAGCAATGTTATTTTGGTTGAGGTTTCATCTTCATAAGCATTTACGTTAAAATGAGTGCCCAGAACGGTAACAGAAGTTTCGCCTTTTTTTACTGTAAACGGCATATCCGAGTTGCGGGCAACTTCAAAATAAGCTTCGCCGGTAATTGTTACTTCTCTTTCTGTACCAATAAATGCAACCGGATAAGTTAGTGAGGAAGCCGAATTTAGCCACACTTTCGAGCCATCCGAAAGTGTGATAGAAGCTATTTTACTTCCTTTTGGCACCGTTAAGGTGTTGTATTCAATTTCGCTGGTTGATTTTCCGGTGTAAACAATTCGTCCGTCGGATAATTTTTCAACGCGCGTGTTTCCCTGCGTGGCAAGCGATCCGTTTAATGCGCTATCCAGCACAATGGTTTTACCGTTTGCCAATGTGAGTATCGCATTGCTTACTTTGGGTGCAGCAATGTCTTTTTTAACCTGAACAGTAATAGGTTGTGTAGCGGTTTGTGTTGGTTTGCCGGAAAAAAATAAATACTTAGAAAATACAATTATAAAAATAACAGAAGCTGCTGCCAGCCATCGCCAATGGTTTGTTTTTACTGCAGTTTTTACGCCTGCAATTTGCTCCTGCTCTTTCGCTTCGGCAAACAGTTCATCAATTTTTTTGTTCCAGTCGGTTTTTATTGCAAGCGGCTTTTCATTTGCTTTGTTCCAAAAATCCTGCAAAACAGTTTTCAGTTCAGCATAGTTTTTTTGTTCGTCAATCATATTCAAAAGAGAATCTAATTCTTCTTTTGAAATTGAGTTGTCAAGATACTTTTTGATGAGGAACTGCCAGTTTTGGACATTCATGTACTGCTAAGACGAAAAAAAGAAAGGCAATAACTATTCATGCCAAAAAATTAAATTCCGGCAATGATAACAAGCAACATAGCTATATCAAGATGATGAGAAAGATAATCGCGAACGAAACGCCTTGCGTCAACAATATGGTTATTAACGGTAGATTTCGAAATATTCAACTGCACGGCAATCTGGTCGTGGGTTAAATCCTGTTCTGTGCTAAGTTTATAAATTTTTTTTCGCTGCGGAGATAACAAATCAATGGCTTCTCTTACTTTTTCTTCATATTCATGATTGATGAGCGATTGATCTGCAGGCAAGCCTGATGCAATTTGTATCTTTTCCCACATAAGCTCTTTTAGCTTAGAGTCTTTAGCGGTGAACCGTAAAAAATCAATTATTTTATTGTGCGCTACGCGAAAAAGAAAGCCATCAAAATTGTTGATTTGCGTAAGCAAATCGCGACCCAGCCACAATTTCATAAAAACATCCATCACAAGCTCTTCAGCTATTTGTTCCGACTTTACCAAACCAAAAATGTATTTGTATAATCGGGTGTTATAACTGTCAAATAAGGTTTTGAAAGCCTTCTCACTTCCGGCGGCTACCTGTTGTAAAACCAGTTTTTCATTATAAAAATCATCTTCGTTCACAAAAAATGTTTGTATTCCAAATGGCAAATTAATGGAATAGAGAATACAGTTGCATAAAAAATAATCTGTTTCAAATGTTCATTTTCAAACCTTAATCATTATTCTACCCTATTTACATAACCTGTATCACATTTTATGAAGTTGTACAATGCAGTTTACACAACAGCTTTGTAAGAAAGTTGAATAAAAACAAACCAAAAATAATCAGGCGCAATTTCCAGGCAAGACCACAATTTTTTGTACTTCACTACATTCAATCCGCCCTATTTGTTTTACCAAAACCTCACATATAGCAGTGAAATAATCAACAACGTAACCACAATCATTGCCAGTGTTCCCGGCTGCAATTTGAACATCCCTTTATCAATCACAAACGCTTTAGGGTTAATTTTCGGACCTGCAAGACTCATAATCACCATAATCAAAATGGTAAATCCAAACGCCAGGCCCATGCAAATGTGAAAGGGTATTTCGTATTTGCCATCACTGTTTTTATAAGCTGTATAAAGCAACGTGTCGGGTCCAAACCATGCAGGCGCATACACATTAAATAACACCGATAAAAGAAAACCTGTTATTACGCCCACAACAGCCGCTGCGCCGGTAGTGCGCTTCCAAAAAAAGCCGAGAATAAAAATGGCAAACACACCCGGCGAAATAAAGCCTGTATATTTTTGAATGAAAGTAAAACCACCTTCGCCACCAATGCCCAAAGCATCTTTCCAGGTTAACAAAATAGACACCACCAAAGCAGCTAAAATGGTAATGCGACCAGTCCAAACCAATTTCTTTTCAGGAGCTTCTTTACTAATATATTTTTTGTAAACATCCAATGTAAAAATGGTAGAAATACTGTTGGCTTTGCCTGCCAGCGATGCCACAATCGCCGCCGTTAATGCAGCCAGGGATAAACCAATTAAACCATTGGGCAAATAACCAAGAACAGCCGAATAAGCATTATCGGAAACCACTAATCCATTCTTACTATTTCTCATCATTTCCGCCTGCAGCAACCCTTTTTGATGTAAAACATAAGCGGCAATGCCCGGCAGCATCACAATCACGGGCATCAACAATTTTATAAAGCCGGCAAACAAAATTCCTTTGCGTGCCGTTTGCAAATCCGCGCCCAGCGCGCGTTGCGTGATGTACTGGTTACAACCCCAATAATTTAAATTCACAATCCAGATGCCTGCCACATACGACAGCAAACCCGGAATGGTGAGATAATTATTCACCTCGTGCTGCGACGAGTTAGCATCGGGCTTTGCAAAAATCATGTGGAAGTGATCCGGTGCATTAGCAATCATCGCCTTAAAACCCGCATACGCATTCTCTCCCAAACCAAATTGCTTGCTCACAACCGTTAACGCAACATAAGTTGTAGCAAGGCCTCCGATAATTAAAACAGTCACCTGTATTACGTCGGTAAAGCCAATCACTTTCATGCCGCCGAGCGTAATAAAAACCGCAAATATTGATAACAGAATGACTATTAAATGAAACTGGTTTTCGTCTCCGCCGGTTAAATTATTAATAGCAACAGCACCCAAAAAAAGGATCGAGGTGAGGTTCACAAACACATACAAAAACAACCAGAAAATCGCCATGATTAAACTCACCGATTTATTATACCGCGTTTCTAAAAACTGCGGCATCGTAAATATTTTATTCTTCAAATAAACCGGTATAAACCACACCGCAACAATAATCAGCGCAATGGCGGCAATCCATTCGTAAGCAGCCACCGCAATGCCAATAGTGAAGCCGTTTCCGCTCATGCCAATAAACTGTTCAGCCGAAATGTTAGATGCAATCAGCGAAGCGCCAATTGCCCACCAGGTAAGCGATCCTTCCGCTAAAAAAAAGTCGTGCGTATCCATCACCGCTTTCTTTTTTTTGCGGTAGATGTAAATGCCATAACTGGCAACAATAATAAAATAGACAATAAAAATCAGCTTGTCTTGTAAAAGAAGTTTGTTCATAACAAATCAATCGTTGGTTTAAAAAATAAAATCGGGCAAACGTTACATAACAAGGCTCAAAGTAAACGATTCAAAACAAGAATTAATCATCATCTGGCAGATAATTTTAAAAGAGATTTTTGAAAGAAAAACAAACGTTTGAGGCTGTTGTTTTTTCAGCCATGAGCTACAAGCTATCCTTAATTCGCTTTCGTAAATCATAACTCATAATTCTTTTGGGGCTGTCATCTTTTGTTTTTACTTCAGTTGTAGTTCGGGCTGTCCGTTACAAGTCCGCAGCGCAGCGGCTGTTCACTTGCCGTCTTTCTGTCTTTCCAACTTCCCGTCTCTCCGCTTCTGCGCTTTACGGGCTTTTCACTTCCATCCCGCAGCCCATCAGCAAAGAACATCCATTGAGCAATTATAAAACGCTGACAGGGTTTTAAACCCTGTCAGCGTTACAAAGCAATCCTAACCAACCGTCATTGCGAGCAACGCGAAGCGATCTATATTTTACAAACGATACTGCTTATAAAAATAAATCACTTTATCAATAGCATTCATAAATCATAACTCATCAACTTCAAATCCACAGATGGCTTCGTTTCTCGTAATAATGGTTCAAGAAGCGGATAGCTCATAACTCATAGCTGGCACCTCACAGCTTATAATACACTTCGCTCCACCGCAGCTCATTTTTAAATTGATGAAGGTTGGTGTTTTTATCAATCAGTACGCATTCCATTTTTGCCATGTCGGCAAAGTCTTCCAAATGTTCTGTAGTTATATTCTGGCTGTAACAAGTATGATGTGCGCCACCCGCCAAAATCCAGGCTGCACAAGCCGTTTGCATGTTGGGCAGCGGCTTCCATAACACGCGCGCAACCGGCAGTTTCGGCAAATCATATTGCGGTTCCACCGCTTCCACTTCATTAATTAATAACCTGAACCGATTGCCCAAATCAATCATCGAAGCATTCAATGCGGCACCACTTTTTACATTAAAAACAAGACGCACCGGGTCTTCTTTTCCTCCTATTCCCAATGGATGAATTTCGCACGAAGGGTTTTCTTTTGCTATGCTTGGGCAAATCTCCAGCATGTGGCTGCCCAGCACCATTTCGTTGTTCGGCTCAAAATGATACGTGTAATCTTCCATAAACGAATTGCCACCTTCTAAACCGCTTCCCATTACTTTCATTGCACGAACCAAGGCGCAGGTTTTCCAATCGCCTTCGGCGCCAAAACCATAACCGTCTTTCATCAACCGTTGCGTGGCAATGCCGGGCAATTGCTTCATGCCATTGAGGTCTTCAAACGTGTTGGTAAAGCCTTTGTAATTGCCTTGTTGCAAAAAGTAACGCAAGCCCAATTCTATCTTTGCGGCATCCTGTAATGAGCCCCGTTTTTCGTTTTGTTTTTGCAGCAGTTTTGCCAGCTTGTATTCATCAGCATATTCCCCGCAAAGCAGTGCTGCGTCTGCATCGGACACTTCATTAATCATCTTTACCAAATCGCCAACGCCATATGTATTTACTGAATAACCCAACTGAATTTCGGCTTCTACTTTATCGCCTTCGGTTACAGCAACATAGCGCATGTTATCGCCAAAACGAACAAACTTAGCTCCCTGCCAATCGTTCCACGCCGCCGCCGCCCGCGCCCATATTTCAATGCTTTTAATAACCGCTTCGTTCTGCCAAAAACCAACCACCACTTTGCGGCGCAACCGCATGCGGCTCATCATAAAACCAAACTCACGGTCGCCATGCGCGCTTTGGTTCAGGTTCATAAAGTCCATATCAATTTCACTCCACGGAATATCGCGGTTGAATTGCGTGTGCAAATGCAGCAATGGTTTTTGCAAGATTTTCAAACCACCAATCCACATTTTCGCTGGTGAAAACGTATGCATCCACGCAACAATGCCGATGCAGTTTTTGGCTGTATTGGCATCGGCGCAAACAGCAGTAATTTCTTCGGTGCTTTTTACGGTAGGTTTATAAATTACAGTTACCGGAATGCTGCTGGCATCGTTCAAAAATTTTACAATCTCCTGTGAGTGTTCAGCCACTTGCCGCAACGTTTCATTGCCATACAAATGCTGGCTGCCGGTAACAAACCAAACTTCAAATTCTTTTAAATTCATCATCATTTTTATTTATGCACTTACCTTAATTTACTGGTTTTCTTTTACAACAATTGATTCATCCGTTATTAATGAAACGTCTTTTATTTTTTCGGGAAACCAAAGCTGCATTTCGCCTTTGCCACGATTGGCCCAGCCATAGTAAGGGATGGCTGTAAAAGGTTGCTGCAAAGTATTAATTGTTTGTCCATCGGTACTTACCTGTATAGCCGGAACATTGCTTTTTAAAACAACCACACCGTTCAATAAACCGGGTTTGTATTCGCTCGTAAATTTTGTATTTTGAGGCAGTATAATATTAGCGGCTTTGCCTCCATTATCAATCCACTCTGCGCAATACATGATAGGACCTCTTTGCAGAGCCACTTTGCCAATATCATTTTTTACCTGTGCATTGGCTACCACCCGTTGCACATTCATGGGCAGCTTTACTTCGACCACATCATTTTTTTTCCACGAACGCGCGAGAACAGCATAACCGTTTTGCAAAGAGTAATCAACAGCCTGTCCGTTGATGGTGATGCTAACTTTATCGCTTGCCTTACTTTCATACTTGTATAAATCGGATGGCAAAGCCTCGTTGCGTACCCAGCCGGGAATGCGCACTAATAAAGAAAATGTTTGTGTTGATTTTGGATCAATGATAAACTGCAAATCGCCATCCCAGGGATAATTGTTTTTTTGTTCGATGCTTACCGGCTTGCCTTTTACATTAAGCATGGTATGGCTGCTAATGAAGAGATTGGCAAATATTTTATCGTCCTGTTGCGCATACACATATCCGGGAACTGAGGGCAACAAACGAGTGAGATTGGTAGGGCAACACGAACAATCGAACCAGCCGGAGCGCGTAGCTTCCATATCTACATGCGAAAAGCTGTTTTGTATTTGCATCGCATTGGTATAAAAGAAAGATTTTCCATCCAAGCCAACACCGGATATCAAACCATTGTAAAGAATTTTTTCCAGCACATCAATGTACTTAGAATCGCCATGCAACTGAAACATGCGTTGGTTCCAGAACACATTGGCAATGGCTGCACAGGTTTCGTTGTAAGCGGTTTCGTTGGGCAATTCATAATCGGCACCATAGCGTTCGCCATCGCCTTTGGCGCCAGCGCCGCCTTGTACGTATAATTTTTTAGAAACGAAATCGTCCCAGATTTTATCAATGGCAGTAAGTAATAAAGTGTCGCCCGTCAGGGCTGCCACATCTGCTACGGCAGAATACAAATAACCGGCTCTTACAGCATGCCCTTCCGCATCGGTTTGGTTATCCACCGGCTTATCGTCCTGCCAGTACGAACCATTTTTAAAAGGGTCTTTGCTGGTGCTGTCGTAACCTTTGTACGAGCCGCGCGCTTCAATAAAAAACTGAGCCGTTTGCAAATATTCCGGCTTGCCGGTTACGCGGTATAATTTAACTAAACCCATCTCCACAATCTCATGTCCGGGTGCTACTTTTAGTTTCCCGGGACCGAATGTTGAACAAACCAAATCGGCATTTTTTAAAGCAATATTCAGCAATGTTTTTTTGCCGGTTGCTATGTAATGGGCAACAGCCGCTTCGTACAAATGACCGGCGTTATAAAGTTCATGGCTCATGTTGCGTTCCTCTATCCAGCGCGTGGCGCCAGCCCAAGGATGCGGGTGTAATGAATCGATGCTGCGCGCAGTGTATAAATAACCATCAGGCTCCTGCGCTTTACCAATGATAGTAATGAGAGAATCAAGATATTTTGCCAGTTTGACATCGGGAAAAAGACTTAGTGAGTAAGATGCGCCTTCGATGGTTTTATAAATGTCTGTATCATCAAACGGATAGGTTGTGCAAAACTTGCCACTGTGGGCAGCAGCCATCACAAAGTTCTTTACCCTGCCTGTGCTTTCGCAACGTGCGAACGAAGCGGGAATGGTAACCGTGGCATTGGTTTGTAACCGTGGTAGCCAGAAGTGATCGTTCAAATGCACAGCAGTAAAGGGAACCGGTTTTACTAAATAATCTCTTTGCTGCGCAAATAAAATAGTTGCTGAAAATAAGGAAAGAGAAAACAAGATTTTTTTCATAGAATTATTTGTAAATGATGCAGTAAGTATTGTAATTCATGATTGCTCAACGCTGATAGCTGAATGCTGATAGCTTTCAGTTTATTGCCCATAATAAGAATCTTTTCCATGCTTGCGCTCGTAATGTTTTTTGATAAGCGAATCTTTTAATCGCAAGGCATCGGCTTTAATGCTTTCGGTGATAAAAGCCATCTGTGCAATGTTCTCCAAAACAGCACTGTTATAAACTGCTTTTACGGCTGTATTTCCCCAGGTAAACGGCGCATGGTTGCCCACCAAAATCATTTCCATTTCTTCATAATTTATTTTCTTTTCAATAAGGCAATTGATGATTTGAAAACCAGTTTGGTATTCATAATTGCCCGTTATCATTGCATCGTCCATCGGTGGCGCACAAGGTATATCCACCGTGTTGTGGTCAGCATGTGTGGTTCCATAAATCGGTATATCACGCAAGGCCTGCGCCCACGCTGTTGCATAGGTGGAATGTGTGTGCGCAATGCCTTTTATTTTACTCCATTTTTTGTATAAAACGGCATGGGTTTGCGTGTCGGAAGAGGGACGCAGCTTGCCTTCCACCGTTTTTCCATCAAAATCAACCACCACCATTTTTTCGGGCGATAACTCTTTATATGGCACGCCTGAAGGCTTAATGGCGAACACGCCCAAACTGCTATCGGCAGCGCTTACATTACCAAACGTAAACAGCACCAAACCCAGTTTTGGCAACTGCATATTGGCTTCGTAAGCTTCCTGTTGTATGTGTTCGTACGGCACTTGTAGTAAGTATTATGTAATAGGTAGTAAGATTTTTATTGATGGTATTCTTAATTCATCATTCATAACTCATAATTCTTCGATATACCTGCCCAACTGTTTGTATTTTTCATACCGCTTTTTATAAATGTCAACTTTGTTTTTTTGGGGATGATACATTGCATCAAAACCTTGCCCCATTGCCTGCATCGCATCTTCAACCCGTTGATAAAAACCGGCAACTGTGGCAGCAAACATAGCCGCACCGGCAGCGCAGGTTTGTTCGGTTTTGTGAATGCGGATGGGCATGTTCATTACATCTGCCATCATCTGCATAATGAAAGGCGATTTTTTTGCCACGCCGCCCACACCGATCAATCCTTTTACCGGTATGCCTTGTTCGTTAAACCGTTCCACAATTGCCCTGGCGCCAAAGCAGGTAGCTTCGGCAATGGCTTTAAAAATATGCGGTGCCGTAGTGCCCAGATGCAAGCCGCTCAAAGCACCTTTTAATAACTGGTTGGCATCGGGCGTTCGTCTGCCGTTGAGCCAGTCAACCGCCAGTTCATCATCTTCGCGCAAAGGCAATGCTGATGCGGCTTTCGAGAGTTCAGCCATCAGTTTTTCATTCATTTCTTTTTGCAACAAATTGAGGGTTGTTTTATCAATGAATGAAGATGAGGAAAACAAATGATTGATGGGATAAGCAACGATGTTTGTAAACCATGCATACGCATCACCGAATGCACTTTGACCCGCCTCCATGCCCATCATGCCGGGAATGATAGAACCTTCCACCTGACCGCAAATTCCTTTCACCAAAGCACTGCTCACTTCATTTGTTGGCGCTACCAGCATATCGCAGGTAGAAGTGCCCATTACTTTGCTTAACACATAGGGCTCAATTTCTCCGCCTACCGCACCCATGTGCGCATCAAAAGCACCAACGCCAATCAATACGTTTTGCGATAAACCCAATCGTTCGCTCCACTCTTTTGAAAGCGTTCCTGCAGCTTTATCAGATGTATAAACCTGTGTAAACAACCGGGAAGTAAAACCATGTAACAATGGATCAACCGAAACAAAAAAATCGTTCGGTGGCAAGCCACCGAAAACTTCAGCCCACAAGGCTTTGTGCCCTGCCGCGCATACGCTTCTTTTCATTTGATGAACATCAGTGCCGCCGGTTAATAAAAACGGAATCCAGTCGCAATGCTCCACCCACGAGTATGTTGCAGCACGAACAGTTTCATCAACACGAAGCGTGCGCAACAGCTTTGCCCAAAACCATTCTGATGAATAAATACCACCTACAAATTGCAAATAATTAGTGCTAAAACTGGCAGCCAGTTTATTAATTTCTTCAGCCTCTTTTGTGGCGGTATGATCTTTCCACAACACAAACATAGCGTTCGGGTTATGAACAAATTGAGACAATAAAGAAAGCGGTGTTCCGGTGGCATCCACTGCAATTGGAGTAGAGCCTGTAGTATCAACCGAGATGGCTGCAATGCTTGCTGCCACTGCATTTCCGGCTTTTTGCAAGCAATCTTTTATCGTGTATTCCAATCCTTCCATATAATCCAAAGGATGCTGGCGAAACTGGTTGAGAGAAGCATCGCAATACAAACCCTCTTTCCAGCGCGGATAATAAAAAACAGATGCAGCAATTTCAAAACCATCGGCTACATTAATGATAACCGAACGAACCGAATCGGTTCCAAAATCAACCCCAATTACATGAGCGCTTTCTTTGTTCATACAACAGGTAGTGTAAAAAATAATGTAGTGGCAAAGTAAGTATGTTTATAATAACGAGTAGTTGTTATTATTTCTATTTCTTAACAGGAGCAAACTGTGTTGATATATCTTTAGCCACACAAAGACTATCTTATGAAGAATGTTTTAGCGAGTAAATGTGTTTTGTTTTTGAGTGTACTGGTTTGCGCGATGTATCATTCATCCGCTCAAAATAAACAAGGTGAAAACTTATTTCTCTATCGTTTGGTGTCCGCACCAACCGAAACAGTTGAACCTGTATTCTAAAGGCTTTGTCTTCTAAAATTAAAAACCACTTTATTATTTTCAGTCGGTGTGGACGCCGACCGATAGTGGAAAAAGCAACTCTTTAAAAATTAATAAAACATACATATTGATTGCGTGATGACTAACCAATTTAGCAGAGCTTTACATTAGCTTTGCGAGGAAATTGAAATGCAGGTTATGGAACCCGTTTAAGCATCTCATGAATAGTTGTTCCTGAAGTGGCAAAATTTAAAGTTATAGAATCACCATAATATTTGCCTGTATTATGTATAGTGCCGGAAGCTGTTCCATCTACATCAAAAGAAAAGCTATCGCCAGATACTTTACCGTTACTTATATCCAACGATCCATCCGGACCAGTTATGAAGCCTGTTAATATGCTATCCTTTTGTACAAATGTTGCTGAAACAGCTACATCACCACCGCCACTAGGAATATGAAAATAACCTTCCCATTTGCCGGTTAAATTAAGGGCAATTCCAAAACAAATAAGCATACCTAATGGCATTAATACTTTCAATAAAAAGAATGTCTTCATAAAATAATCATTTTTGTGAAATTATAAATTTCGCGAAAAAAATATTTACTTTCTCCTTCTACGCACTGTCCCCGCCGTAGTTACCGCTTTTGTAACACAAAATATTCACCCGTAATCCAACTCCGCGAAGTTTGCAAACCAAAGGTATACGAAACCTTTTTCCGCCGTTGTTGGTGTTCTTCACCAACAACATATTTATTGATCGACAATCTATGTATATTAGCTCATGTACTTATCAGGTTTCCCCTACTTCTTCACCGCCACGGTTTTAGAATGGAAACATTTATTAAAGCCAGACAAGTTCAAAGATATCATTATCAGCAGTCTTCAGTTTTTAGTAACCGACAAACGCATCATTGTTTATGGTTTCGTTATCATGAGCAATCACATTCACATCATTTGGCAGGTTGAAGACACCTATGATTTAAGTGATGTGCAGCATTCGTTCATGAAATATACAGCACAGATGATGTTAAAGGAATTAAGAAACAACCATCCAAATGTGTTATCGTAGTTTAAAGTAAAAGCGGCGGACAGAAAATACCAGATATGGGAGCGCAACCCCCTCTCTGTATCGTTGTGGAATCGCAGTGTGTTTGAACAAAAGCTTGATTATATACATTGTAATCCTGTACGTGCCAATCTCGTGTCCGTTCCAGAAGCCTATCGTTATTCGTCTGCAGAATTTTATATTATAGGTAAAAGTGAGTGGACATTTTTATCTCATTACAATGGCTGAAGGTATGGCTGTGTTGTTGGTGAAGAACACCAACAACGGCGGAAACGCCGCAATGTCCCTGGCGGAGACATTGCGGAGAAAAAAAGATGAGAACGGTAACTGATTTTGTAATTGCAACAGCCGTTTTAGGCGGCTTTGTACCTACTAAAAAACAACCCTTGCCCGGAGAGAAAACACTATGGCAAGGACTCAGGCAGTTACATGTTCTGCAAAAAGGCTTTCTTGCCGCTAAACAAAAATATGGGACAGGTTAAGGATACAATCTACGCGCAGTATACAGCCGCTTTAGTATATTTGGAACAAACTACGATGAGGTGAGATCTGAACCAAAAAAGTTTTACTGAACTATCCTTGTCTCTTTAACTTTTGAATTTGGCAATATAATACTTTGCTTAGTTACATTATTGTACATAAACGTATAATTCTGAGTTGTACCTATTAGAGCTAAACTATCTTTACAATCGAAAGTTCGAGTATCTCCAATAACGATAGCATGTTCATAGTTTGCATGCTTAATAAAATATACATGTGATAATGTACGACTAAGCATAAATAAAAAAAGTCCACCGAGTAAGGCTGAGTTATTAAAAACATAGACGTTTCTGGAAGTAAGTTTTATCTTATAAAGTCTTACTATTTCATCTCTGAGGAACATAGCTATGAATAATATTGCAAGGCCAAGAATGCCGAAAATACATATTCCCATGGTTTACCTGCTATTAACAGATAAAGTCCCAGTAATAACGGTAGTAGGAGCATCGGAAATACCATTGGATGAAAAAAGAATCTTCTAAAAATTGAACGACCTGCTTTAGCAAAAACTTGTTCATTATTATATTCTAAAAAACTTGTCGGTATAAATGCAGTTGTAATTAAAAGAATTAAATAAAACACACAGTATAAAACAGCATCATTTAAGAACATCGATAAAATTTCGGTAATTGAAATGTAGTAACCAATTTGAATTTGAAAGAAGGAATAAAAAAACACTTGTCGAACCACGCTAAAAATGGACAAAACAGGAATGATATATTTCGATTGCTTAACAAGTAATCTTAAATGAAATAAGAAGGGATTGATAACCATGATAACATTATATTGATTAAGCAAATATCACAAAACTATATTTCTTACCCGCAATGTCTCCGATAGGGACATTGCGGTCTCACACCCGCATTCTCTCACAAACAATCATCGCACTCCACCCGTCAAATCAATATCTTCCAATTCCATAAAACTTGTCACTGCATATACACCCGCCATACTCAAAATATAAAACTTCGCCGAACTATGCACATAATCCTCCGGCAAAGCAGCCAGCTTATCTCCCTTGCATGGATTGCTGTGCATGTAATCTAATTTCTAGGCAAATTTTTTCGCCCTTGCTGGTGTTCTTCACCGGCAAGAATACCAACTCGGCGAAGCTTGCAAACCATAAGTGTACGAAACCCTGATTTTAAGTAGTGGGTCAGTTTGAAATAGGGAAGTATTTTCTGGTGAACCCTTGTAGGGTTTTATTAAGCTAAGCTTTGTTTTCACCGGATTTCATCCGGCGTTATTCAGGTTTTATCCCTTTCAGGATATAATGAACTGGCATATTCATTTTCTCTTCTATCCTCTTTTTTCAGACTGACCCACTACCCGATTTTAGCGATTCACCGCTGCTTCTTTGCTGTGCATGTCATAGTCCAACAGCTTCATAAAATAACCACCCACCACGCTTCGCGCCTGAAATCCAACTTGTGTTCCATCGGTGGTTTCGTGCCAGTCGCTCAACGGCACGCGGGTTGGCGTTTCGGTTGCATATTTGTAAACGGGTTCAATCAATTTCGTAAAGTCTTTGTTGTTGTTTGCCATCGTTGCCGTCCACAAAATCCAGTCGCTTTTGGTGTAGGTTTTCCGGCTGTCTAACGGCAAACCAAAATCGTTTTGTTTCGTAAGATAAAAGTTGATTTCCTTATCAAAAACACTTTGCGGAAACAGGTGCAAATCCAGCACTTTATCCCACACCAGGTTGTACTTCTGGCTCCATGTATTTTTATTGCTGAACGTAAGTGAAAAGTGGTCACCATCGTCTGCCATCTGTTGCCAGCGCGATGCCATTGCTGTTGCGCTATCATGATATTTTTGCGCTGTCGTTTTATCGCTCATCATATCCGCCAGCATTGCGTAGCAACCAATGCCTTCAATGGCTTTGCCTGATAAGTTTGCGTTGCGTGCAAGATGACCGGCAAAGTCATCGGTACACAATTGATTCGCCGGATCAAAACCGTTTTGCACCAGGTAATTCACCCACGTCGTCAAGGTTTGCCAATGCTTTTTCGCATAATCTGGCTTGCCTTCGCGCTTACAGATTGCAGCCGTCATAATCAGCATATTTCCGCTTTCTTCCACCGGCATTCCTTCACCATAGGTTTGCCCGTTTGCCAGGGGATAAGTTCCCAAATCGTGCGCAGCAAAATCATGCTTCCATCCGCCACTTTCGCTGTAATAAAAAATGCCGTTCAACATGCCTTTTAACAGATCGGGATTGTAGAGTAAATACAACGGTGCAGATGGATAAGTTACATCAACCGTATTGATAGAACCATTGCTGAAGTTTTCTTTTGATAAGAACAAAATTTCGCCTTGCGGGCTCATCAATAATTTGTGTGCCGAAATGCTTTGCCGGTATGCCGCTACGCACAGCTTTGCATAATCGTCGCCACCTGCTTTTTGTGCATCGGCAAACATTCGGTTATTAAAGGCATCGCATTGCTTCATTACATCATCATAATTGTTTTCAGCCAAAGCAAATTGCTTTTCTATTGTGCTGTTGCCATCTTTATTCCAGTAAGGCCGAAGGTTGTGTTTGAAGTATTGAACCGAATACACATCATCATAACCAATCATGATGTATTTCGATTGTTCCTCTTTAGAAATTGGTGCAAAAGAAAACGTTGTGTTCAGCATCAACTGCCTGCCCTGCGTTATTGGGTTTGTTTTTGCACCATTTATAAAACTGTTAATGCCCTCTTCTTTTGATGTGATGGTTTGTGCTGGCATTTCATTTTTAGGAGCGGCAACATACGCATAACCCCAATCAATGCGCAAGTCGTCGCCTTTCTTCTGTAATAGTGGCTGGGTAAGCGTTCCGGCTTTTAACAATGATAAATTTCCTGCTGAATATTTCGTGGCTTTTACTTCCTGCGAAGATGTATTTACGGCAAGGTCAGATGATACGCCAAGATACAATTGTGCTGTGTGTGTTTTGTTATTGTTTGATTGCAGAGCAAAAGAAAGATAAGAAACCGGACGGGACAATAACATCAAATCGTTCATCAAAAGCGGCGAAGTAAAAGTGAGTTGCAAGGCTACATCGCCGCATTCAAAATTATAAATGGTTTGGGTAGCATTCATCACCACGCTGGTTTGTTTTGCCGTTTCAATATTAGTGTTTGTTTTTGCTACTTCTTCGGTTGACAAACCTGCATCCAGCCATGCGCCGCCTGCTGTGTTGGCAACATGAATGGCAAGAATATTTTCGCCCTTTTTCAATTTGTTTTCAACAGGTATGTATTTAATTTTGTTCAGCCATCCTACATAATCATAAATCTTTTCACCATTCAAATACACTTCACAGTTGTCATCGTGCTGAATTTTTAAATAGAGATTTTTTACATCAGGATTGACGATGTTAAATGTGCGGCGCACCCAGATGTTTTTGCTGTTCCATTTTGTTTTTGCATCAGAATTATCATCGCCGAATGGCGCTGTTCCCCCTTTCCAGGAAGCATCAGTAAAATGAATATTTTTCCAGTCGCCGGCAGGTTCTGTTTCGGTGTATTTTACAGTGTAACTTTTCTCATCTGCCGAGGGTAAAATGGTTTTATAACTCCTATCCATATCACCCATAAAACGATAAGATTTGCCATCTACTTTTACAATACCGATGATAGATTGTGTTGCGCCTGTCCAATGCTTTGTCGGGCTGGCATTCAACTCATCTGTAAACGACCAGATACTGAAATAAGGATCGTGATTGATGAGCGGATAAGCCGGTGCTTTTTGTAGTTGCGAAAACGAAGTAGCTGCAAAAAAGACAAGCAAAAAAAGAAGAATCGATTTTAGTATAGTTGGTTTTATCATAACAGTTTATCATTTACAGGTAGATATTAAAAAGGCACAAAGAAAACATCTCTGTGCCTTACAAATGTTATAAAATTTTACTCACCCGAAGGTTTATTAATGGCTGTGCCAATGGCAACCGGCGAACCGAAATTTGGCGAACCATCACTGTTCCAGGTAAACTTTTGCATACGCGGATTGCGGGCATCGCCGCAGCCTTGCCCGGAACTGTTATTTGCATGATAAATAATCCAGTTTTCTTTTCCGTCAGGTGAAATAAAAAACCCATTGTGTCCCGGACCAAAAGCACCGCCGGTTGTATTTTTTGTAAACACCGGCGTTGCAGTTTTTATCCAGTCATTAGGATTGAGCGGATCGCCACCCACTTTCAAAGTCAGCAAGCCAAGGCTGTAATCATCGCTCCAGCAACCGCCTGCCGAAAAGGTAAGAAAGAGTTGGTTGGATGAATTAATCAATGCTTCCGGACCTTCATTCACCGTTACATTGATGCCGCTTGTAATTCGGGTTTCCCAATCGTAAGTAGGTTTTGAAATCAACACACGCGCACCATCAACTGTGTAGGCATTGGATAGTTTAGCAATAAAAATATCCTGCTCGCCATCCACATCGCCCTGCCATCCGCTCCAGATAAAATAATTAATGTTGTTGTAAGTAAACACAGAAGCATCTATCGCCCATTTATTAGTGGCATCGGTAAGTTTGCCTTTAAAAGTCCAGGTTCCGGTTGTAGGATCAGCAGATGAATTTTCCAACACATAAATGCGGTGCGTGCTGTTAATACCGCTGCTGTCCGCAGCAAAATAAACATACCAGTTATTATCTACATAATGCAGTTCGGGCGCCCACACATCACTCGAATAAGCAGTATTCACAACAGCCGACCATACCGTTACCGGTGTGGCATTTTTTAATTCATCCATCTTACTCACTTTCCATATTGCAACGCGGTTACCCAAGGTGTGCGTATAATAATAGTAACCGTCTTTTTGTGTTACCCAGGGATCGGGACCGGATGATAACAACGGGTTGGTAAATGTGTTTGTATTTACTGGTGTTGTATCAACGGGTGGGGTAGGTGAATTGCCGATACCGCTTTTGCCACAATTGATGTTGAGCAAAAAAATAAACAAAATAGCAATGGAAAGAACTGAATGTTTTATCATAAAAAGCGTTTCAAATAAAGGTTGAAAAAACGGTTGTTGAACACCACTTTTTCTTTTAATGATACATTACGAAAATGGAGTAAAAGAAAAAGCAATTGCCGTAAGTCAGCGCCATTAACGGGATATATTTTTCAAAGTATTTTCAACTATTGCAACAATTAATAACCCGGGTTTTGTTTCAGGTTCGGGTCGGCATCAACGTCTTGCTGCGGGAAAGGTAACAATTCATCTCTGCCCACTTTAAAGTTGGCAAAACCAGGATCACGGCTGGCAAGCTGCGGACCCAAATCGCCCCAGCGAGCAAGGTCTTCCCAACGATGACCTTCACCTGATAATTCGGTAACCCGCTCATGCTTTAGCTGCGCTAAAAACGCCGTTTGGCTAAGCCCCGGCATTGTAGTGGAAAGCGGCGCTAAACCAGCTCTTTGCCTAACTATATCAACGTAAGGATAAGCCTGTGCTGTTTGCCCTAAACCATTCAAGGCTTCAGCATACAAAAGCAACACATCGGCATAACGGATGAAGCGATAATTGTTGCCCGAATGAAATACTTCACCATTCATAACAGCATCATCCAAAAACTTACGAAAACAAACTTCGTGAATGCTGTTGTGTACATTATCAGGAACATTTTGCAAACCCAGCGAATCCCAAACGTTTCCATAGGCCAACGTAAAAGCCGGTCCTCTTTCATCCGTTGAATCAAACAAAAAAGAAGCTGCCAAACGCGGGTCGCGTCCGCCACTAAGGGTTTGTTCTTTTAAAAATTCCCCTATCAGCCATCTGCGCGCCTGCCCATCGGTAAAGCCAGCCGGTTGCGGTGCAAAAAATGGTGGAATAGATGTACCATAATTTAAATTATCACTTGGTGGGTCAACATCATTATCATGGTTGTCGGTTGGGTTCAACGCATTCTGAAATTCAAACACCGATTCTTTATTATTTTCTGATGTCTCTACAAAATTATCTCGATAATTTGTTACAAGGCTATACAAGCTGCTGCCCCCGCCTGTTATCAGCCAGGAAAACGCGCTGGCAGCCTGCTGATACTGTTGCCCATCCTGCATGTAAGCCTTTCCAAGCAAGGCATAAGCCGCGCCGCGTGTAGCTCTTCCAACGTTATTATTATCGTAAGATACTGGCAGTACTGCAACAGCTTCAGATAAGTCTTTTTCTACTTGCGCCCACACTTGTTTTTGCGTGGAATTGGCTGCACTCTGGTCGGCGGTTGTACTGGTTTTTAATAGCAGTGGCACGTTGCCCCAATATTGAGCTAAGTAATAATAAAAAAAGCCCCGCATAAATTTAGCTTCGCCTAACAACTGGCTTCTTACTGCAGTGTCCATTGCTATGTTTGGAACATTATCAAGCACCTGGTTGCAACGGTTAATACCCACATAGCAATCCTGGTAAAAAGCCCTTCTTTCAAACATGTTTAAATCGGTAACATTAAAAATGTCAAAGTTGTTGATGAGCGCACTGTTGGGGCTGGTGCTGTACCCTTCATCAGACCGTATCATGTTCATAAAAAATTGCATTCTGCAAAGCCCTACACGATGGTAGGTGCTGTAAATGGCATTCACACCTTTTTGGGCATAATCGGCTGTTTTCCAAACGTCAGCGGAGGTTGGTCCGTTAGGGTTGGCAATATCTAATTTCTTCTGACAGGCAACGACTGATAAAACCAATGCCGCTGCTATAAAATAAAATATATTTTTCATGAGAAATGATTATAAAATTTGAACAATTAAAACTCGCCTGTAACACCAAAAGAAATAATGCGGCTGGAGGGCCAGTTGCCTGCATCGAAGCCGCGCGTATTGATGCCACTGCTTCCCAGGTCGGGATCCTGACCTTTGTATTTGGTGATGGTCAGCAGATTTTGACCGCTTACAAAAACACGCGTATTCGTAAAGCCAACTGATCTCAACGCATTTTTTGGAATGATATAAGCCAGCTCTACATTACGCAAGCGGAGATAAGAGCCGTTCTCTAACCAACGTTCACTTTCAGGACGATTATTATCATTGATTCCCTGGTCGGTAGCCAAACCTAAGCGCGGGTCGGAAGTGCCGGTGTTGGTTGGCGTCCATGGGTTCAAATCTTTCCTGAAATTATTCAGCGTGGTATAACTGTCTAACACGCGGCGCACATCATCATAAATTTTGTATCCAAACACACCTACTAACTGAATGTTGATAGAAAAGCCTTTGTAAGTGCCGTTAAACTGCAAGCCGCCCTGAAATGTAGGCCAGGGCGAACCAACAAAAGTTCTGTCGCTGTTATTAATTTGCCCGTCGCCATTTAAATCCAGATACTTAATATCGCCCGGCTTTGCATTGGGTTGAATTTTGTTTCCGTTTTTATCTACATAACTGTCAATTTGTGCCTGCGTTTGAAAAATACCCTCTGTTTTTAGCATATACCAGGAACCCATCGGGTGACCTACCTGCGACCTTACAAAATCAGTCGGCTCAATGTAGTTGATGCCACCGCCCTGGTTGCCAACACTGATAACTCTATTGCTGATAGTGGTGCCATTTACAGAGAGTTCCCATTTAAACGGGCGACTGTTATCGCGATAAGTTGCGGTAACTTCTATACCGCGGTTGCGTATAGAAGCTGCATTTTCAGTTCCAAAAGTGTTGTATCCGCCATTATCACTTCCCAGAAAAAAAGCAAACGGAACATTTACCAGTACACCTTTCGATATATTATCATACACATCCGCAGTAATGTTAATGTGGTTATTTAAAATAGTGGCATCAAGCCCAATATTGGTTTCGTTGCGCTGTTCCCATCTTAAATCCGGATTGGTTATTATTGCCTGCGATTCGCCCAGTACCGGTGTTTGATTGATACCATACACAGCACGTTGATTGATGTTAATGTAACCCAATGTTGGCCACGATCCGGCAAGGTCCTGCAAGGCACTGCTGATGCCCAACTGTCCGTAAGAAGCGCGAACCTTTAAATCATTAATCCATTTTACGTTAAAAAAATCTTCTTTGCTAATCCTCCATGAGCCGGCTACTGAATAAAAATCACCGGTACGATAATTAGCGCCAAACCGTGAATCCTGATCTATTCTACCTGAAGCCGTTAGTAAATATTTGTCCTGGTAGGTATAATTGATTCTTCCCAAATAACCTTGCAAACGATAAAACAAAGGCACACCGCCATCAGCTGAGGGAGCGCCCTGTGAAGAAGAAATGGTAGAAAAAGTGTTGCTTCCTACTGTAGTTAAACCTATACGGCTGGCAGAGGTGGTTTCTCTTTTTTGTTGTTGGTAAGAGTACCCTACAACGCCATTGATGGCATGTTTGCCAAATGTTTTATTGAAATTGAGTGTATGCTCTAACAAAAAGTTGGTGAATGTTTCCCTGTCATTTGAAATGCTGGTAGCAGGCAATTGATTGGCATAACGATATATGCCAGAGTCTCTTTGCTCTGTATTGTAGTCGAAACTCGCTTCAACACCCGCATTAAAACGATAGGAAAGCCAATTGGTAAATTTAAAATCAGCATAGCCATTGCCAACAATTTTTGAGTAGTTGTATCGCTGTTTATCCAATGCTGCTACGGCTATATAATTATTAGAGTAATTGGGAATTGCATTTGTGCCAAAACCAAAGCCAAGCGGGTTGTTTACCGGATCAATATAACTGCTGCTTTGCACCGGAATTACCGGCACTGAAGTAGCACCTTCATAAAACGCATTGATGCCGCCACCAGGGTTAGTGCCGTCGGTGTTGCTGATCAATAAATTTTCACCTATGGTTAGTCTTCCTTTCCTGGCTTCTGTGTTGATGCGCAGCGAGCCTCTTTCAAAATCATTTCCTACCAACACACCCTGATTCTTGAAATAACTACCTGAAATTAAATAGTTACCATATTGCGAACCTCCGGAGATACCAAGATTATAATCCTGTGTGTTGCCGGTGCGATAAAACGCATTCTGCCAGTCGGTATTTACCGTTGGATTATTCAATTGATCTGCCAAACCCGATGGTAAGGTAACGCCTGAATTTGTGTACTGCGTATTTACCGTTTTAAGATATTGTGCAGCATCCATCACATCCCATTTTTTAGGTATTTGCTGGCTGCCGTAACGTGCAGAAAAGCTGATTTTACTCGGTCCTGGTTTGCCTTTTTTTGTGGTAATAATAATAACGCCGTTGGCGGCCCGTGAGCCATAAATAGCCGCAGCAGACGCATCTTTTAATACCTGTATGGTAGCAATATCATCAGTATTCACGGTTGAATTGGCGTCGGCAATCATTCCATCAATTACATAAAGCGGTGAAGCATCGGTAAATGAGGCTACACCGCGTATTTCAATTTGCGGCGTTTGCCCGGGCGCGCCTGTGTTTCGCACGGTTACACCTGGCACCGTGCCTTGTATTTGCTCACCTACCGAGTTGCCAATAATCTTGCTGGTATTTTCTGTATTTACAACAGCCGTTGCACCGGTTAAATCTCTTCTTCTTATGGTTTGATAGCCAATCACTACCACATCATTCAAGGAAGAATCAACGCTGTTTATCATAGCTACCGTAATGTTGGTTTGGTTGCCAACGGTAACCGTTTGATCTTTATAACCAATAGAGCTAAATAGAAGCACATCACTCGCGCCGGCGGTAATAGTGAAGCGCCCGGCATTATCAGTTGAAACACCTTTTTTGGTGCTTTGCACCAGCACAGATACACCTGGCAAGGGCTGATTGTTGTTGCCAGTAACCGTTCCGGAAACATTGCCTTGTTGTGCAAAAGCAACTGATGAAAGCAAAATAAAAAAATGAATAAAAACAAAAGTCTTTTTAATGACGAGTGGAATCGAAAGGTTTTTCTTTTGTGGTGATTTTTTGGAATAAGGATAGCGATAGTACATAGGATTCGTTTTAAAAATTGAAAGTTGTTTACAGGTTTAACAGGTTATCTTCAAATGGCATAAAAGAAATAACAAGCAATAGATAAATTTGAATGAATGCTTAGCTGTCATCTAATCTGTGTACCATTTTCATTCTTGCATTTTTACATTTTTACAATAAGGAAGTTCCATTTTCAATGTTAGTGATGTATGCTTTCGCGCTTAAATGCAGATCTTTTTTATAAGCCTCTGTTACCTGTTCAACCAACGTTTTTACAGCTTCTTCTTTTACCAGGTTGATGGTACAACCGCCAAAGCCGCCGCCCATCATTCTCGCACCCAAAACAGCCGGATTGTTTTGCACCTGCGCCACCAAAAAATCAAGCTCTTTGCAGCTGACTTCATATTTCTTACTTAACCCTTCGTGCGACTCGTACATCTTTTTTCCAAAGGCTTGCAGGTCGCCGTTTTCAAGAGATTTGCAGGCAGTTAGTAATCTTTCATTTTCTTCCAGCACATAGCTGCAGCGTTTATAAATAAGCCCGTTGTAAGGTTGCACATATTGTTTCAGCATGTTCATCGTTACGTCACGTAATGAGGTAACTCCGGCATGATGCTTTTGTATCATTGCAACACCTTCTTCACATTCCTCACGGCGCGTATTGTAGCCTGTTTCGTTTAAAGAATGCTTTACCCTGGTATCAATCAAAACAATTTTATAACCTTCCATGTGAAGAGGTTCGTATTGATATTCGAGCGAACGACAATCAAGCTTAATAACATTGTTTTTTTTGCCGAACATGCTGGCAAACATGTCCATGATGCCGCACATTACGCCGGGATATGTATGCTCGGCCTCCTGCGATATCTTTACAAGAGAAAGCTTATCTATATTGGCTTTCAGCGTTTCGTTCAATGCCATACCGATGGCATTTTCAACGGCTGCAGAAGACGACAAACCTGCGCCGATGGGCACATCCGCTGTGAGTGCAGCATCAAAGCCTTTGGTTAATAAGCCTCGTTGCCTGAACTGATCGGCAACGCCTAAAATATAGTTGGGCCACGATTTTTTTGTGGGTGAAAAATCAGTTATGTCAGATGAATACTGATCATTCAAATCAATCGAAAATAAATTGATTTGGTTATCCTCACGAGGTGTAAAAGCGAGATACGCCGCTTTATCAATAGCAGCAGGCAACACAAAACCTTCGTTGTAATCGGTATGCTCACCAATTAAATTTATTCTGCCTGGCGAGCGTACAACAATGGTTTTATCGTTGATAAATTCCTTTAGTTTTTCACTTATTATTGAATTGGCAACAGCAGTAGGGTTCATGTTATTTGGTATTATTTTCCGGTTAATGATTTTATCAATGTTACTTCCTGCTCACTGTAAGGTGTTCCATCTTTTCGGAATATTTCATGAAACCAAACCTTTGGCTCATCGCCCGAAGGCATTGGCGTATCCCATGCATACTTGGTGTTTGTTTTTCCTTCTACCAAACCCCAGTTAATGGCAGCTACGTTTTCTTTTTTTAGCATCGGCATTACCGTGGCGAATGTGCTGTTGCGCGGGCGTGCCATGTATTCGGTGCAAAGCAGCGGGCGACCATATTTGCGAAGCGAATCAATTGTTTTTTGATGCACAGCAACCGGGTTGTAATCGTGGTAAGTAATTACATCTGAATTGTTGAGCTGATAAGCATTTAGCTCGGTAAAATCTTTATTCCAGATGCCTGCACTTAACGGCTGCGAAGGGTTGATTTCTCTCCCCCACTGAAACTCTTTTCTTAATAATGGCAGGCTTTTATTTGCATAGTTTGAATTACCCGGCTCGTTGTACAAATCCCACAACAATATGCGCTTGTCGTTTTTAAAAGTAGAGAGCACATCTTTCACATACATCTCTAATGTATCTACCAGTTTGGGTTCATCATAAATAAGCTTTCCAGGGTCGCGTATCCAGCCCGAATTGTGAATGCCTGTTTTAGGTTGAGGCTGCGTTCCGGCATGATAACTTTCGTTCCAGCAATCATCAAAAAACACAAACATTGTTGTTATACCATGCCTGTTGGCGATGGTTAAATATTGCTTCATTCTATCTTTAAAACCTTCTTTATCTGCCTGCCAGGCAACATGATGCAAAAACACGCGCATACAATTTAAACCGATGGATTGCGCATAGCCTAATTCTTTATCAATGGTGGCGGTATCGAAGGTTTGTTTTTGCCACATTTCCAATTGGTTGATGGCAGTGCCGGGTATAAAATCGGAGCCGCGCAGCCAGCCTTTGGTGCTGTACCATTCAGCCGCTTTTTGCTTCGTCCATACAGGTCGTGCTGTTTGTGCGTTGGTAATAATTGCAGTAAAAAATAAAGTAAAAAGAAAGAAGCATTTTTTCATATTCGGCATTGGTTTGTTTTTAATTCAATTTTTAATTATTGGAAACGATGAGATCCGCAACCTTGCCGCACCCATCGGTATCAATGTAATATCATCGGCTGATGTTGCAACCGTTACCGGGCTTTGCGGCAGCGTATCGCACAAGCCGTATTGATCAATTTTCCAGGATGGAAGCCGTTTTCCTTTTGCCTTGATTTCGATAGGAACATTTTGTAACGAAAAAGGAAAATCATCTTTCGGAAAACTCTTTTTAATGATAGTAAAAGAAGACGCCGTATCGTTATTCAGCAACAAGCCATAATTCCACTCCGAAGCCGGATAAATTTCGTAAGCCGGCCATTCCTTTTCATTGGCATTTGCCTGCCATTTGCTATCGCCGATGGCAGAGGCTTTGCTGTCCATTTTTTTATAGTTTTCTTTTATCAGTAAAGAAAAAGTAAGCGGTCCGTAGTTGATGCTGACACTGTTTTTATTCGCCGTCCAAACCCGTGTTGAAATGTGCATAGGAAGTTCGATTTCAACCACATCTTTATTGCTCCAAACCCGCTCAATGCGTGTATAAGTGTTAGGATTGTTATCATGATTTTGCAAAGCGCCATTGATGTAAATTTTCGCGCTGTTACACCAGGCTGGTATGCGCAGGTAAAATGGAAACGAGGTTGCGGTTGCAGAGGTTATTGTAAACTTTATTTTTTCATCAAATGGATAAGCAGTTTCTTCTGTAATGGTAACTTTTTTACCGTTGGCAACTTTTGCAGTAACGGTTGATGCGCTGTATAAAATAGCTGCCACTCCATCATCGGGCGACGCCATAAACAGGTGCTCGGCATAATAAGGCCAGCCTTGTGAATGATTGTGTTGACAACACCGGCTGCTGAACGGATTCATCATTAAAAAAGGTCCGTCGTTCTGTATTCCCGGGCTATGATTTTTGCTATCGCTCACTACCATATTGGGCGCTGTTAAATAGCGCAGCCCTTTAAAATCGGGCATTACAGCGGCGGGGTAAGTATTAAAGGCAATGTCTTCGCAGTTGTCGGCCCACATCGGGTCGCCGGTAATACTGTTTAAAATTTCATCGCTTGCCATTTGTTCTACCATGCCGCAGGTTTCTACTGCCTGGCGCGGGTCGGTGTAGCCTTTGCGTGCATTTTCATCGGCACCAAACATACCGCCCGGCACTTGCCCATATAGATTTCTGATTAAATAAAAATCGTTGTAAGTAGCTTGTAAATGATCTTCGTTTTTAGTTTGCATGTAGTAAGTAGCCGGTTCGCGAAAGCATTGCGCCACATTCACATTATGCCAATTGGGAAGGTTATCTTTTTGCATCCAGTTGGCAGTGTTGCGATGAATTTTTTCGGCTAAATCCAACAGCTTTTTTTCGTGGGTAATATTGTACAGCCAATATACGCTGTACAGGTTATCGCCGCCGCGGCTGTTCTCCCAATAGATCTTCAAAAATTGTTCATCGGGCAACTTCGCCTCCCAATCAAAATACTTATCCATAAAAGATAGCACCCGCTTGTCGCCACTGTATTCGTAATACGATTGCATACACCAAAGCATTAGCATGTTGGGCCACAAATCGGGCGAGTTGCCTTTGTTATCCTGGTGCTCGGTTTCTTTGATGGCAGGACCAAAATATCCATCGGGTTGCTGGCTTTGAAAAGCCTTGTTCAGCCATCGTTTGGTTTCGGCAATTATTGCTGTATCATGCAGCACGTAACCCAAATCACCGTAGCCTTTTAACCAATAAGGAACTTCTTCCCAGCCATGGTCGCCGCTGCCGTTGCCACTGTACCAGGCATTGTTGTTTTTATCAAGCCATGCGCTGATTTCGCCCAAATGACCCGTAAGACCATCCCGCTGTAAAATCAGATACTTTTTAACCCAGCCTTCGGGTTGAATGGAACCAATGGGCAGCTTTATAAAATGCAGCGGCAGTAAGGGTGATTGATTGCCCAAATAATTTTGGTTTGTTTTTAGTGTAGAAGTACGATAAACGGAAGTAATGCTTGTTTCGGTTGAATTTTTTGTCCAACCGCTTAGCAAAAGTATTCCGATGGCAATAATGATAAAGATGTTAATTCGCATAATTTTTCCTGAACAAACGATTGCACAAAAATGAGTAAAAACAAACTTTAGATTTTCGTCTTACTTTTTTTCTCTTGCTGATGATTGCCTGAAAACCGGCACTGGCTCAAGTGTTACACTTACTTTTTTGTGATGATGTAAATCCTTTTCATAAATCTGGTCAAGCAACAATTTAAACGCTTCTCTTCCCATCAATACCGTTTGCTGGTCAATGGATGATAAGCTTGGCGTAATGTGTTCATCGAATGATTCATTGGCAAATCCAATTACACCCAATTCATCTGGTATTTTAATATTTTTTTCTCTCGCGGCTTTGATAACGCCTAAAGCAGTAAAATCTTCTACTGCAAAAATCCCGTCCGGCGGTTGCGGCAAGCTGTAATAATATTCCATCGCATCTTTACCCGCCTGTATGGAAACATCGCCCTTATAAATTAAAGACTCCTCAATTTCCATTCCCGCTGCATGTAATGCATATTTATATCCTTCCAAACGATCTTTAAATATTTTCAAATGTTGCTGGCCTGAAATATGAGCGATGCGCCTGTAGCCCTGTTGCAGCAAGTGCTCGGTAGCCATGCAACCACCTTTAAAGTCATTAACAACTACCGAAGGAATGTTTACCATGTCGATGCTTCTATCAAAAAAAACAAGCGGTATTCCTTTCTTTTTTAAAGAAAGATAATGCGCTATGTCGTATGTACCTTTTGCAATGGAAGCCAGCACGCCATCTACCTGAACATCACTGAATGTATCAATCGCCCTTTGTTCGTAATCCGCTAATTCATTCGATTGGTACAATAAAATATTATATCCCCTCTCGTTGGCGATGCTTTCAATGCCGTGCACAACCGAACCGAAAAAATTAATTTCTGCACTGGGTATAATCACACCGATTGTGTGCGTTTTCCCGGAGCGTAAAGAGGAAGCGATCCTGTTGCGGCGGTAGTTCATTTTATCGGCCAAAGCCAGCACCGTTTTTTTGGTGGCAGCGCTGATACGCGGATGATTATTGAGTGCCCTGGAAACAGTGGCTGTGGTTATGTTCAGTTCTTCGGCAAGATGTTTTATGGTTATTTTCAATGGCAATTAGCAATACAAACGTTTGCACAAATTTATACTCTTTTCAATCTAACAAAAAAATTTAGCCGTATAAAACCTTTGGGTGTATGTATTGTAAGTTGTAAAACTTTCAACACCCGGAGTAATTTTTCAAGCACAGCTTTTAGAGGCAGGTATATGAATTGCCGGCATAATAAAAGCCTGCTTTACTTTTGGGTTAAAGCAGGCTTTTTTTTTAAAACTCAAATGAACAAAAACCTTTTACATCTTCTACTACGGGTAACGCTTTCAACAAAGCACTACGTTTTGTTATGCCAGTTCAAAAGTAAAATGCAGTTATCTTCTCCCCAATTAAATAAGGCTTAAACGGCTTAAAATAAAATGAAAACCGGGCGTTGAAACGTTGGTGTTAGCAGTAAATAACAAACTCTGTTTTATCTCTTTTTACAACTTTCTTTTACCACACATCACACGTAATTTTGCGCAGCAATAAAACAGGCTATGTTAATCGGACTTAATAATATAACTTTTGAATTTGGTGCGCGTGTAATTGTGCAAAATGCAACCTGGCATATTCAACCCGGCGAGCGCATTGGCTTAATTGGCTATAACGGCACAGGCAAGTCAACGTTACTAAAAGTGCTGGTGGGCGAATACATGCCGTCAGCCGGAACAGTGGAACGTGGCAGAGGCGTTACCATTGGTTATCTGCATCAGGATTTATTAAGTTTTGATACCAACGATTCTATCCGCGAAGTGGCGATGGGTGCGTTTGAAAGAGTGAAGCAATTGGAAAAAGAAATTGAAACTATCGGTAATGAGTTAGAGAAAACCGGCGATGAAAAATTATTGGAACGATATACCGATGCCTTACACGAACTGGAAGTGTTGGGCGGCTACGATATTGAACACAAAACCGAAGAAGTGCTGCAAGGGCTGGGTTTTGAAAACGAACAATTAAGCAAGCCCTACAAACAGTTTAGCGGCGGCTGGCGTATGCGTGTATTGCTGGCGAAAATGATATTGCAGCAGCCTGATGTTTTATTGCTGGATGAACCTACCAACCATTTGGATTTGCCATCAATTGAATGGCTTGAAAAATATTTAATTCATTATAAAGGCAGCGTGGTAATTGTTAGCCACGATAAGTATTTTTTAAACCGCATGGTGAATAAGATTGTTGAGCTTTACCAGCAGGAGCTGCACATGTACAGCGGCAATTATGAATACTACGAAAAAGAAAAAGAGATACGCGTTGACATGCAGCAACGCGCCTTTGAAAACCAGCAGGATTATATTCGCCAGCAGGAGCGTTTTATAGAACGTTTTCGCAGCAAAGCCAGCAAGGCGGCGGCGGCGCAAAGCGCTATCAAGCGTTTGGATAAGTTAGACCGGATTGAAAATGTAGAAATAGAGCGACCTAACCTGCGCATCAATTTTCAGGTTGATAAACAGCCGGGAAGAGTGTTGACAGCATTGAAAGATGTATCGAAAAATTTTGGCAACGTAACCATTGTAGAACACACCGGCGCAGAGATTGACAGAGGTGATAAAATCGCTTTGATTGGCGCAAACGGCAAAGGCAAATCAACCTTGCTGCGCATTATCGGCGGAACGGATGAAAATTTTGATGGCGAAAGAGTTTGGGGTCATAATGTAGAAGAAAGTTTTTATGCGCAACACCAGTTAGAAGCGCTCAATATCAACAACACTGTTTTAGGAGAAATGCAGGAATGCGGCAGCGGAAAAACAGAGATGGAACTGCGTTCATTATTAGGCTGTTTTTTATTTAGCGGCGATGATGTGGAAAAGAAAATTCGTTTGTTGAGCGGTGGCGAAAAAGCGCGTGTGGCATTAGCCAAAGTAATTGTAAGCAAAGCCAATTTCTTATTGCTTGATGAACCAACCAACCATTTGGATATGCACAGTGTTGAGCTGCTTACCGATGCGTTAAATAAGTATGAAGGCAGCATCATTTTCGTGAGCCACGACCGTTATTTTATTTCAAAAGCGGCGAATAAAATCTGGGAAATTGTTGATCATCAAATTAAAGAATTTAAAGGCAATTATGAAGAGTATGTGGAATGGAAAGAGCGAATGAGCAAAGCAAAAGAAAAAGCTTCTGAAGGGGTGAAGATGAATACTGAAAACCGTGTAAAAGAAAACATTACAAAGCCTGTTCAGCCGGCAAAACCATCTTTCATATTGAATGATCAGCAGAAAGAATTGCAGAAATTGCAAAAGCAATTCAGTAAGATTGAAACAGAATTGGAAAGAATAAAAATGGAGCAAAAGAAAATAGAATCTAACATGGCTGCGCCACAAATTTATGCTGATAGGAATGCATTTGTAAAATTAGAAAATGAATACAAAACAAACGGGCAAACCATAGCTTCGCTAACTAAAGAATACGAAAATTTGTTTGAGAAAATTTTAGAAAGAGAAGCGCAGCTGCAGAGTTAATATAACAATTCATCGCAAATAATACCGTTTATCAAATCAATTATTATCTTTCATTAATGAATCATAAAACGATGGCTGCTTTGTTTAAAAAATATTTTTTTATAACCTTCTCTTCTTTCTTGTTATCATCATTTATCATGGTATCAGAAGTTGCCTTTTCGCAGCGTGAACCGGATGCGATTTTTATGGATAACATTCATACGCCGCAACTGTTTTTAAGCGGTAATCAATACGGTTATCCTATTATTGCGTTAGGCGCTACAAACGTTGTGGAGCTTCATTTTGACGACTTTGACAACTATGTAAAAACATACTATTACTCCTACCAGCTTTGCAATGCTGACTGGACGCCGGTTGACTTAAGTCCGTTCGATTATATTAATGGGTTTTCGCAAAACAGGTTGATTCAATATCGTCAATCCTCTATCGCAAAAACAAAGTACATTCACTACCAGGCAATGTTGCCGGAACAAAGTTGTTTGCCTAAAAAAAGTGGTAATTATTTACTGAAAGTTTTTTTAAATGGCGATACTTCGCAACTGGCTTTTACAAAGCGTTTGCTGATTGTTGACAACCAGGTTTCGGTGGTTGCGCAAATTTTACAACCCTTTAATACAGAGCTTTTTAAAACGCATCAAAAACTGCAATTCAGCATTGATGTTACGAAGCTAAATGTGCTAAACCCGCAACAACAGGTAAAGGTTATAGCGTTACAAAATTATCGTTGGGATAATGCTGTAACCAGCGCGCAGCCTGCCTTTCTGCGACAGAACATGTATGAATATAATGGTGAAAAAGACTTTGTTTTTCCCGCGGGGAAAGAGTATCGCTGGATAAATTTAAAAAGCTTTCGTTATTTAAGCGATCGCATCAAACTTATCAATCGCGATGTGCAACCTTTCGATGTAATGATGGCGCCAGACGGCGAACGCAACGCGCAGCGCTATATTGCTTACAGCGATTTGAACGGCTTTTATCAAATCAGTTCAACAGATGCTGATAACCCGTTTTGGCAGGGCGATTATTGCAATGTGCATTTTCTTTTTGTGCCTAATAACCGGCAGCCTTACGCTGGTAAAGATGTTTATGTTTTAGGACAGCTTACGAATTATAAAGCTAATGACGACAGCAGAATGAAATGGAACGACAGCTTAAAAGTTTATGAAGCAACGATGTTACTAAAACAAGGTTATTACACATATTTGCTGGGCACGAAAGATAGTAACAACCCGAACCTTCAACCGCAGTTAGACGTTACTGAAGGCAACTACTGGGAAACCGAAAATGATTACACCGTTTTGGTATATTACCGCTCGTTCAGCGACAGAAGCGATGAGTTGGTTGCCGTTAGAACAATCAATTCGGTAACCTCGCGCTCGGGCTTTTAAATTTGCATTTGTTTTATGTTTATCAATACCTACTTTTGCAGCGGCAGGTCTTACACGACCAGCTCCTGTTGAACCCTCCCAGGGCTGGAAGGCAGCAAGAGTAAACGGTTGTAGCGGTGCGATGTGAGTAGCCTGCCTTTTTTATTTTATATTGAAGAAGTAATATTTAATATTGGATATGAATTCTTCAGAACTACAGCTACGATTCAAGCAATTTGCCTACAGAGTGGTTAAGGTTTGCGAACAACTTCCCAAGAATAAAATTTCATCTGTTGTTGACATCAGGTTTTGCGGTCTTCTTTTCAGCCGCAGCAAATTATAGAGCAGCCTGCAAGGGCATTAGTCGAAAAGCTTTTATTGCTAAATTAAGTATTGCTTTTGAAGAAATAGATGAATCTTTGTTCTGGCTTGAATGTATTAATGAACTTGGTTTACATTCCGCTAAAAAAATGATTTCCATTATAAAAGAAGCTACAGAACTGGCAAGCATCTTGGAATCTGCAAAAAAGACATCTCAAATAAAGGATAATATTAAATCTTAATTATTAAATATTACTGACTATTAAATCTTACTTATCATGAAGTTTTTTATCGACACAGCTAACCTTGATCAGATCCGCGAAGCGAACGACTTAGGTATATTGGATGGTGTTACTACCAATCCATCACTCATGGCAAAAGAAGGCATTACCGGCAGGGACGCCATTATGAAGCATTATGAAACCATTTGCGGAATTGTAGATGGTGATGTGAGTGCAGAAGTAATTTCAATAAAGTTTGATGACATTGTTGAAGAAGGCAAAAAGCTGGCTGCCATCCATAAAAACATTGTAGTAAAAGTACCCATGATAAAAGATGGTATAAAAGCCATCAAGTGGTTTACTGATAATGGTATTCCTACAAACTGTACACTTTGTTTTTCTGCCGGTCAGGCAATGCTGGCTGCAAAGGCAGGCGCACGTTACATTTCACCCTTTATCGGTAGAATTGATGATAGCGGTTGGGATGGTGTGCAGCTCATTCAGCAAATTGTAGATATTTATGCCATACAAGGCTGGGAAACGCAGGTACTGGCGGCATCTATACGCAATCCAAATCATATTGTACAATGCGCTGAAGCCGGTGCGCATGTAATAACATCGCCGTTGGAATCGATATTGGGTTTGTTGAAGCATCCGTTAACAGACCTTGGTTTGGCTAAGTTTTTAGAAGATGCAAAAAAACTTAAACTTTGACGCATTGTATCTTTATAAAACAAAAACAGCAAGTAAAAATTACTTGCTGTTTTTGTTTAGTTTCCCTTCCTTTTTTTACCGTTTGTTTTTATCTCATTTATAATCTCCGCCTCTGTTTTTAAATGTTCATCGTCCGGCTTTTTCTTCATGTAAATAACAATTGTTTTTTGTAAAGAACGATCCTTTTTCAGTTGCGTGTTTACAGTTACAAATTCTTTATTGAACGAAGGTTCTAAAATCAAATTATTTCCAATCCATTTACCATCAGAAGAAGTAAAAATAAGCTGCGTTGTATCTAACGGAAGATAATGCCCGTTGCTTAATAAACCATCCACATTAATGTAATTGTAAACACCTTTTTTTAAGCTATCTGTATAAAGGTGAAAGTAGATGCTGTCTATCTTTTGCGCGTTTGTTTTTATTCCAAAAAAAGTAATAAAAACAAAAGCAATTGTGCAATATTTCATTGCCTGATTTTTAATTTGGATCGAAGTAAAAACAAAGGTTTATACAAACAAAAAAAGTTTGCACCTACGCTGAAGGGTTTGTTTTTATTCCAATTTTGTTCAGCTATTTATCTGCTCTTTTTTATCTCAACAGAATAAAAATACCGGCGTGCAAATCCAGCGTGTTTACATTTTTATAACCAAAGTTATTATAAGAAACATAGCTGTAATCAGCACCAATTTGAAAGCCCGACTGGCTTAATCTTCCAAAAAGAACTATTATGCCGGCACCGGCAGTTATGTAAGGCTGCGCAAAGAACCCTTATCTGCCAACGGTTTAAAGGTTGCCTTGGCTATAATTAGCATAGCATCAACCTCATTGGTAAGCGCTACCGAAACGGTTTGTATTTTACTTGAGCTATACAAAGCGTGCTGATACGAAGTTAGTTATTTCATAAACCTTTGAACCATTGAAAGCAGGTCATCCATATCGAAAGGTTTTGCCAAATAGGCATCGGCACAGGCTTCTTCCGAATATAACTTTATATCACGGTTTGCGGAGATAATAACAACGGGAATTTGCTGTAACGCTTCATTGGTTTTTAATTGAAGACAGGTGTCTTTACCATTTACGCCCGATAGCCACAAATCGAGCAAAATCAAACCGGGCATATCATCTAAAAGACCGCTGATGAAGGAATCATTGTTAAACACCTCAACTCTGTAATGCTCGTGCCGAAGGATGAGGACAAGCACCTCTGCTATAGAAGGATCATCTTCCACTACAATGATGCGTTTATTCATAAACAATGATAATCAGTTAAGATTGTGTATATAAAGGTAAGCGGAAACTAAATACAGAGCCTTTATTTACGGTACTTGTGAAACTAATATCGCCGCCTTGCTTTTTTACAATCTCGGAAGAAATATACAATCCTAAACCCAAACCCGGATACGTGTTGCGTGAGCTATCTCTGACACGATAAAAGCGATCGAAAATATATTTATAACTTTCTGCCGGAATACCAATTCCAAAATCTTCTACCGAACAATTTATATAAGAACCCGTGATGAAAGCGGAAACAACAACAGTGCTGGCATTTGGTGAATATTTGGCGGCATTGGTAAGAAAATTAACCAGCACCTGCGAAGTGCGTTCCATATCGGCAAACACATACACCTGTGGCAGAGGTTTGCATACAATGGTCTGAGAAGATAGTACACGCTGTACTTCTTCAGTGGTATGGGTTATCATTGCGCTAAAATCAAATACCTCGCGGCGAAATGCCATCAGCCCGCCTTCAACCCTTGTTACGTCAAGAAGGTCCAGCACTAACGTAGTAAGCCGGTTAATTTGACTTTCCATCTTTTGCAACATGGCCGCCGATTGATGATCGCCCGATTGTGCAAAGCGCATTTGCAACACCTGCGCAAATGCTTTTAAAGAAGTAACCGGCGTTTTTAATTCATGGCTGGCAACGCCAATAAATTCATCTTTTTGTTTTTCAATGGTTTTACGGTCGGTAATATCAATGCACACCGATACTACACTTTTTATTTTGTGTTGCGCATCACTAATACCGGATATGGTTTCATTAATCCAAAGCTCTGTTTTGTCTTTGCAAAAAATTCTTTTTTCTCTGATAAAAGGTTTGCCTGTTGCAGCCGTTTGTTGAAAGATTTGCCTGCAATGATCCACATCATCGGGATGCACATAATCAAACGCAGTTAGCGCATATAGTTCCTCCTCGCTAAAGCCGGTAATTTCACACCATTTTTTATTTACAAATATGTGTTTACCATCCAAATTCATTTCAATTACGCCTGCTGTTGCCTGGTGAATGATAGCACTGTACCGCTCTTCCGATTCCTTCAATGCTTCCTCTGCTTCTTTACGCACGGTAATATCGGTTGCAACACCGTACGTACAACCTTCATCAAGATAAGGTTTTGAATTCCAGCTAAACCAGCGGTACGAACCATTTTTATGGCGGTAGCGGTTTTCCCATGCCACCATTTCTTCTCCTGAAATATTTTTATTTGCCGCGGCTATTGTTTTTTCCAGGTCATCGGGATGAACAAAATAAGTCCAATGCAACGAAGTCATCTCTTCAAAAGTATAACCCAACACACGTTCCCATGCCGAGCTTACCCAAATAAATGGTGCATTGCCGTAACCAATAGCTTGCAGGTCGGAACCCAATGCCAGAAAGCGTTCCCGGTCGCGCTCAATTAATTTTCGTTGTGTGATATTTGAAAAAACCAAAGCTATTTTATGCATGGTTTCATCATCAACACGTGATGCGTAAATAGTAAACCATTCGTTCATTTTTCCATTGCTGTCTTCAAAGCGAACAGACTCGCCGGTACGTGCTACTTTTGCAAACGTTTCAAACCAAACCGGCTTTAAGTTGGGAACAAAATCGAGGATGGTTTTTCCCAATGCTCCATGAAGCCCCGACATTTCTTCAAACAAAGAATTGTATTCTAAAAAACGATAATTGTAAGGCTTGTTATTGTCATCAAACAACACTTCTATTATGCAAAAACCTTCGTCAATTGTATTGAATAAGGTGCGCAAACTTTCTTCCGATTTTTGTAAAGCCAATTCGGCTTTTTTTTGTTCGCTTATATTTTTAAAATAAGCTACAATCCCATCTTTTGAAGGAAACGCATGCGCTTCGTACCACTGGTTATCAACCAAAGAAACAGCCGTGGTTGAACAGGCTGTTTTTTGCTTCATAACTGTTTCATATAAGTCGCCATACTCGGAACCAATAAGTGCCGGAAATTCTTCCCATAACACTTTTCCTAACAAGGAGCCATGAGCACGGTTGTTTAATTCCTCTGCTTTCCGGTTGATGTAAGTAAACTGCCAGTTGCTGTTTACAGCAAAAAAAGCATCGGTAATGCTTTCTAAAATATCAAAGCTTTTGTCTGCTTCCGGCCGGTTTGTTTTTGCTTCATTTTTACGGGAGATAATATTGATCGTTACAATAAAAGAAACAAACTTGCCATAAACATCCAACAATCGGGAAGAATGATTAACCAGCCAAACCGCAGAGCCATCAGCCCGCAATAATTGCATTTCTTCTTCAAATGCATCGCCTTTGTTTAGCAATTGATTAAGCAGTTCATTAAAATGTTGGGCATCCTGCAAAGGCACAAGGCTTTGTATGTGCATTGCATGCAACTGCTCTTCCTCATAGCCCGTAATATTAGCAAACCGTTTACTAACAAAGATGAATTTGCCCTTTACATCGCATTCTGCAATACCGATATTCGATTGATTAATGATGGCTTTAAAACGCTCTTCCGACGAACGTAATGCTTCATTAATTACGTTTATGCCAGGGCTTGTTTGCGGCAGGCGGCTTGCTTCGATTTGTTTATTTACGTTTTCTTCCAGGCTTTTCACAGTTCCGTGTATATGGGTATATCAATAAATAAAATAATGCCGAAGTTACTTATCACAAAACAAACGTTCATTTTTATAAAAGCAACAATTTTTTAGGGGCGCAATATGCGCTTTCATTACATTTGTTCCACAATCAAATGTTGTTTGCAATTGCATTGCACAATCCATCAGTAACAATTATTTTATTGTTTATCAATCTGAAATTTTATATCAGGTAAGAATTTTGATTGATGATTTACTTCTAAATAAACACGTTTATTATGCCTAACCAAACCGTAGCCGAACCGGCAACACAAATTGATCAGCTAAGTGTAAACACCATCCGTTTTCTTTCAGTAGATATGGTACAGAAAGCCAACTCCGGCCATCCCGGCTTGCCGCTGGGCGCAGCGCCAATGGCGTATGTGCTATGGCAAAAGTTTCTTCGCTTCGATCCGAAAGAATTTGCGTGGCCTAACCACGACCGTTTTATCTTATCTGCCGGTCATGGCTCTGCTTTGCTGTATAGTTTGTTGCATTTGTATGGTTACGATTTGCCAATGGATGAATTAAAACGCTTTCGGCAGGTTGGCTCCAAAACTCCGGGGCATCCGGAGTCCATGCTTACCGATGGCATTGAAGTAACCACAGGTCCGTTAGGTCAAGGCTTTGGCAATGGTGTGGGTTCTGCTATGGCAGAAGAATTTTTAGCTGCGCGATACAACAAGCCCGATTTTAAATTGTATGATCACTATACTTATGGCATTGTTAGCGATGGCGATTTAATGGAAGGCGTGGCATCGGAAGCGGCTTCGTTAGCCGGCCATTTAAAATTGGGCAAGCTCATTTATTTGTGGGATGATAATCATATTTCTCTTGATGGCCCTACCAGTTTGGCTTTCACAGAAGATGTACTGATGCGTTTTGACGCCTATGGCTGGCATACGCAAATGGTAGAAGATGGAAACGATCTGGATGCCATTGAACGTGCTATTATTCTGGCACAAAGAAATACCGATAAGCCTTCTATTATTGCAGTAAAAACAATCATTGGTTTTGGTTCTCCGCAGGAAGGCACCAGCAAAGTGCATGGCAGCGCGTTGGGAGAAGAGAATGTAAAGAAAACAAAAGAAAATTTAGGCTGGGATCCAAATGAATTTTTTTATGTTCCTGATGAAGTGAGGCAGCATTGCAGCGAGGCTGGTAAAAATGGTGCAAAACTAAATGATGAATGGAAGAAATTGTATGAAGAATATGGCAAAGCATTTTTAAAAGAAAAAGAAGAACTAACAATAAACTATGAAGGCAAATTGCCCGAAGGCTGGGATAAAGATATGCCCGTTTTTAAAGCCGGTGAAGGACTGGCAACGCGGCAGGCATCTGGCAAAGCATTGGAAGTAATAAAAAAGAATGTGCCTTGGGTTTTGGGTGGCTCGGCCGACTTAGCTTCTTCTAATGAAATGCCCACAAAAGGCGATGTTTCTTTTCAACCCGATCATTACGAAAACGGCAACGTTTGGTTTGGTGTTCGCGAGCATGCCATGGGTTCTATTATGAACGGCATCTCATCGCATCGCGGCGTGCGCACATATGGCGGAACGTTCCTCACTTTTTCTGATTATATGCGTGGAGCCATTCGTTTGGCTTCCCTTACCGAAGCGCCAGTAACGTATGTGTACACACATGATAGCATTGGTTTGGGTGAAGATGGACCTACACACCAACCTGTTGAGCAGGTAACCGCATTACGAACCATCCCGAATTTAACGGTCATCCGCCCAGGCGATGCGAACGAAACGATAGAAGCATGGCGCATAGCGATGACGCGCATGAAAGGACCTGTGGCCCTGATTTTATCGCGACAAAAAATGCCGAATATTGACCAGGAAAAATATGCTCCGGCAAAAGGCAATGTTCAGAAAGGCGCTTACATTTTAAGTGAGGCGGAAGGTGGTAAACCTGATGTGATTTTAATTGGCACCGGCTCTGAACTAAATTTGTGTGTTTCGGCGCAGGAGCAATTAAAAGGCGAAGGTATTAAAGCCCGTGTGGTGAGTATGCCTTCGTGGGAGCTGTTTGATCAGCAGGAACAATCTTACCGTGATGAAGTGTTGCCGCCCGGCATTCATCAGCGTGTATCGGTAGAAGCTGGTATTACCCTGGCCTGGTGGAAATGGGTAACCGCAGAAGGTATTCCTATTGGTATTGACCGTTTTGGCGAATCAGGACCAGGCGAAGAGTTAATGAAAATATTTGGTTTTACCGTTGAAAACGTGGTGCAGAAAGCAAAAGAGGTATTGAAAAAGTAAATTATCTTAGCCAACAATTTAAGAGTAAGAACAAACGCTTTACTGAACCAATAACCAAGATTAGAAGCCGCTTGCGACATACTGTGAGCGGCTTTTGTATTGTATGAATGATTTATAAAAAACTATTTTTTATAAATGTTGAAACGCATCCAACCTAACCACATTTTGCAGTAAATTATACATATCTACAGGAGCTTTGCGGGATGAAGGATGGTAAAAGCTTATAATTTTACTCTTATTGTATTTGCCAATTTTTATATCATTATAACCCGAATTGATAAATGTTACTTTTCCAAAAATATCTTTTATTAAAGGTTCAGCAAAAGAGAGGCTGGCAACAATGATATCAGGCTCAATAATGTTTACTTCCTTCAAAATAAATTTGCATTGCGGCTTCACAATTTTATACATTTTTCTGTTATCAGTAATGCTTCCGCCACCGCTTTTCTTTACATTCATAAAAGCAATCTTTCTCAAATAAGATAACTTGTTTTCCAATTGTTCATAGGGCGGAAAATCGTTCATAATACAGCATGTCCATTCTGCAATACGTTGTGCAACCTTGTATGTTGGTGGATCATCTTTACTGTTCCATTCTTCAACAAAACTTCTGTTATCAGTGGGCTTTTTTCCTTTCGCATTTGGTTCTTTGGCAATGAATAATATTTTCTTTCCAACCGGATTCTGTTCAAACAATTCTTCATTGATAATTCCATCTTCATGAAAATCATTTTCCTTGAAATGCGGCTCATGTTTCCACTCATCGAAGAGATGAAATAGTTGTTGTGTTTTGGTCATAGCAAATTAAGTTTTATTTTATTATTCGCTTCTCTCCTTTCCCATTCACTACTTCAACATTCTTTATATTTTTATTTATTTCAATGAAACGAGCCGACTGCGATAAAAACGAAGTACCCCAATACAATTCCTGCTTTCTTTTTTTGCCGTTGGTTAATGTTATATAAGCCAGTTTATCATCAGCTTTCACAAGAATTAACCGTTCCTCTTTATTATTGGCAAATAGCTTTACTATTCCATTGTTTTGCGAAGCAGCCAGCAATAAATTTCCTTTTCCGTTAGGCAATGCCACCAGGGCTTTCGCATCGCCGGGCACATAAAAACCGCTTCCTAAAATGGTTTGCGGCGCAAAGTTTCCGGCACCATCGCCAAGTAACACCAATCCATCCATCGCATCGTATCTTCCGTTAGATACTTCGTTGCCATAATCGTTTCCAAGCAGCGCCACATCAAGGTTTCCATCACCATTAAAATCCCCTACCTGCATTCCATTCAGCGGTGCCATTTGTGCAAGCGGTGGTAGTGGTTTTATGGTAAATTTTCCGCCACCGTCATTTTGAAGGTAACAACTTGCAAAGTTATTAGCTTCCAATGTGTAGGCGCCTTTTAACTGTTGGGGTGTAAAAATCTGATGGATGTCTGCCGCTGCAAACGCTTTGTATTCATTAAATTGTTTTTTTAACGATGGTATCTGGCTCATTATATCATCGCGGTTCATGGCTGTGTATTCGTGTTTCTCGTCTTTATCATCTTTCAGCCATAGCGTAAGCACCGCATCGGATGTTCCATTGTTGTCAAAGTCTTTGGCGTATATTTTTACAGGCTCTTTTTCAGTGCCTCTTATAAATGCATTTAAGCCAAGATTGCCCACCACATAATCAATATCGCCGTCATTATCAAAGTCGCCAGCGACAATGCTGTTCCACCAGCCTTTTTGGTTGCCAATGCCGGTTTGCGCTGTAACATCTACCAGCTTGCCGCCTGTATTTTTAAAGAAGGTTACAGGCATCCATTCGCCAGCCAAAATCAAATCTATTTTACCATCATTGTCAAAATCAGTCCATACTGCATCGCACACCATGCCAATGTTTTTTAAGGCTGGGCAAACACTATCGGTAACATCGGTAAATTTTATTACTCCGTTTTTACTATCATTGCGATAAATAAAAGAGCTAACCGGCATTGGATAACTGCCTGGCAAACATCTTCCTCCAACAAATAAATCAAGGTCGCCATCGCCGTCAAAATCCGCTGCTTTTATACAGCTTTTGCTGGTAACGTTTTTTGGAAAAGCAGCCGTGTCCAAAGTAAAATTTCCCTTACCATCATTTACATAAAACTGATCGGCATACATATCCGAGTTTGCCCCGAAACGGTTGCTGCCGCTGGCGCACCACAAGTCGTTATCTCCATCACCATCCGCATCAAAAAATAGCGCACCCATGGTTGCCGGAAGGCTGCCGTTTTGCGGCAATTTCTTTTGTATAAACTTACCATCAGACTGCTGCAAAAAGAAATTGCCCGGCTGACCTGTGCCGCCGCCTACAAAAATATCATCCAGGCCATTGCCATCTACATCTGCCACTGATAATGCGGGGCTGTACTGCGATAATTTATGCGGCAGCAAACGTTCTTTATCAAAATCTATATAATCGATGCTAAACTGCGTGAAATGAATATTAGAAGCCGCTGTAACATCGGTAAACAAAGCGTTGTTATCAATGGCTGGCGTTTTCCAATCATCAGGCAGGCTGGCATTTTTTATATCAACCACCAAGCGCTGGTTTGTTTTTACTTTAGTAAGAATTTGTTTGGTATGATTCGCCCATCTGATAATTACCGAATCCAGCACAGCAACGGTATCCAGCCCGAAAAATGCTTTTGTATCGACGCATGAAAGATAGCCGCGACAGGGTTCATTTTCATAAACCTGTTTTGTTTTACCGTAATAAATTTCTGCCCAGGCGCCAATGCCTTTTCTGTTTTGTTTATCGCCGTTAAATGCAATGCTTATAAAATTTTTATTGATTTTATCTTTTGTGTTGGTGGTGTTTTCATAAACAAACGCTTCATCATCAATATTGTTAATCACATAATCCAAATCGCCATCGTTATCTAAATCTACTGCCACTGCCCCGTTCGAGAAAGAGGGTTGATCCAAACCCCATTGCGATGTAGTATTTTCAAACTTTAAATTGCCGCTGTTTTTAAAAGCATAGTTGGGTATTTTAATAGCTGGCATTTCGGTAATTAATTGCTGCTTGCTGGCAATGCCCATGGAGCTGTTTCTGAAAGAAATAAAATCGTGGTCGGTTACATCGCGCGGATAGCCGTTAGTAATGATAAGATCACGATTGCCATCGTTATCAAAATCGGCGATAGAAGGGTTCCAGCTCCAATCCGTTTCTGCTGTTCCGGTATAAAAAGAAATGTCGGAAAAAACAGGCTCTCCAATGGAATCGTTACCATTTACACGCGATCCCATATTCAGTTGCAAGGTGTTGCGCACATATTGCAGCATCGTGTTTTCAAACAACATGCTTTGGTACTCGTAATAGTTATTACCGCTCATGTTTTTCTTTTTGCGGTAATTGCTTTCAGGGTTCATATCAACGGTAACAATATCAGGCAAACCATCGTTATTAATGTCTTCCACATCGTTGCCCATTGCGTTGCGTGAAGTATGTTTAAAACAATCTCTTACTTTCTCACTAAAGGTTCCGTTTTTGTTATTGATGTATAAATGGTCGGAACCAAAAAAATCGTTGGTTACATATATATCTTTCCAGCCATCTTTATTAATATCCGTAACTGCTATACCAAGCCCAAAGCCATGGTGGCTGATGCCTGCTTCTTTTGATACATCAGTAAAAACAGGATGGCCTAACTGCGCATTCCAATCGTTGCGGAACAGCTTGTCCATATCCGTTGTAGAGGTATCTTTTGAAGAGAAGCTGGTGGAAGAACGCTTTGCCAATTTGGTGGTTACAAGGTACATATCAAGATCGCCATCGCCATCATAATCTAAAAAAGCAGCCTGCACCGAATAGCTCGTATCTGCCAGTCCGTATTCGGCTGCCATTTCTTTAAATCGCGGAATGCCATCCGCTTGTTTGCCCTGATTGATGTACAATAAATTCCTTCTTTGTTTAGGGTTTTGTTTTATGGTAGTGCACACATAAATATCTTCATAACCATCGTTATTAATATCAATGATTGATGCGCCGTTACTCCACATACCTTCGCCGCTTACGCCTGCTTTATCGGTTACATCTTCAAACTTCAAATTGCCTTTATTAATGTATAATTTATTACTGGTTGTGCTGGCGGTAAAATACAAATCGGGCAATCCATCATTATTAAAATCGCCAACGGCTACGCCACCGCCATTATATAAAAATTCAAGATCAATCGGGTTGATAGAATCGTTTTCTTTTATCACATTATTGAATGTGATTCCGGTTTGTGAAGACGGTAATCTTTTAAATAAAGTAGTGTTGTTTTTACAAGAAAAAAGCAGCAGGCAAACCGTAGCAAATAAAATCGTTTTCATCGATATAAAATATTGTATTGAAGTAGCAATTGGCTTTCTTTTTCTAACCTGTTTTTCTTTTGCAAGAAGATAAAAACGAAACAGCAGTTAGCAAGATAAATTTATTTTCTTACTTTAAAAACGATAAAGTAAAGCGTTTTATTAATGCGAAGTATTTGTAACGATGTTATTTTTTAGGAGTAAAAATGCAGGTTGATTTTGCCAGTCAACAGATGATGGTATAAATGATGGAAAAGAAAAGTTACCCAGTATAATATCCGGTTTACCATCATTGTCAATATCTGCTACATCCATACATAGCCACCTGCCGTTTTTAGCTGCTGGTAAAGTGTAGGGTTTGAATTTATAATCGCCTTCATTTTGCAAATACACAAAGCCTTCTTCGGGTCGGTTTTTATAGTCGGCAAAAAAAGAAATAGCAGCAATATCGGCATCACCATCGCCATCAAAATCACGGGCCATTGCCTTAAAACAGCCATTGATATGAAAAAAATATTGCTGTTTGAAATTATCGTGTCCATCATTCGTAAAAATATAAACACCATGATACGGTTTTAGCTCAACCGAATAATCGGCATTATCGCCGCAAGTGTAAATAATATCGTCAAAACCATCTTTGTTTATGTCGTTCATTTCAAAATAAGATGAGCCATACATGGGTGGAAAACGCAGCAGTTGTTTGGCTTCAAACCTGCCATTGCCTTTATTTTCAAACCTTACTATTTGCTCGTCGCCTTGCGCAAACAGAACATAAAAATCGGGCAAGCCATCGTTATTAAAATCTTTTATTACGGTTGCAATGGCGCCAGGTTGTTCGCGTATCACATGCCGTTCATAAATGTTGTTTCCTTTGTTTTCGAGCCACGATAAAGCGCCTTTTAAATTACCAAACTCACACACGAGAATGTCTTTTTTGCCATCATTGTTCAAATCAACAACATCAATATGCACAGGTCTTCGCAAACCAATCATTAATTTTTGAGGTTGAGAAAAGAACTTCCCGTTGTGAAATGTTACTTGCTGGATGCTTCCTGTTTTCGCATCGTTAGGATTGAGTATGCCAATGTTTGCAGTAGTAAGCGTATCGTTTTGCAACACCATATTTACTACGGGGCTTCTGTATTGAATCGAATCTATAAGCCGGAGATTTTTATCATGAGATAGAATAGTGCCTTTCGCCAAATCAGCCACTAAAATTGATTTTGTTTTTGATACAGTATCTATGAATACACTGCCGGTTACCGGTTCAACAAGGGAAGTAAAATAATTGGCGGATACAGAGTGAAACAATTGATTAGTGGTTGTAATAGCAACATCGTTTTTTGAAGCGATTAAAGTATCAGGCGATGAAGCTTTATAATAATCAATTATGTTTTGCCAGTCAACAAAACTCATAACCGGGTGAGTAGGATATGACACAGCGCCTACATTCGGGTCTTTTATATTGGAAGGATACAATTGGGTGCCATAAGCAAAAATGCCCAGTCGGGGGCCCATTTGTGGTAATACTCCTGCTATCCATTTACTTTTGGATAACATTGATGGGTCAGGCAATTGGTGACAGGATTGACAGTATTGAGCAGCCAATGCTTTTCCATTTTGTATGGAATCTTGAGAAACGTTTTCCTGAGTTTTGTTTTTTGAAATTGGATTGCAGGAAATAAAAGTGATAAAAACAAATCCGCCAAATAGAATTTTTTGTACCCAAGCAATGCACATTTACTCTAATAAATTTACAGATAAAGATACTAGTTTAATACTAATGAATAGCCAACAAAAAAGGTTGCCTCTTTTTCGGAGACAACCTTTTTTCTAAAAAGTTTTGTACTAATAACCCGGATTCTGTGTTAAAACGGATTTACCACCTTTAGAACTTTTATCAATCTGAGTTTGCGGAATGGGAAGATATTCGTTTTTATTTGCTGTCCAAGCTGCACCTACATCAAGTGTATAGCCACTTGCTATTTCATGCGCATAATATGAGTTTAGTTCTGTAGCTGCAGTACCCCATCGTGACAAATCAAAAAATCGTTGGCCTTCCATCGCTAATTCAAGTTTGCGTTCAAAATAAATGGCATTCAACGCGTAATTCATATCATTGAACGAGCCGGCCGGATATAAACCAATTTTATAATTAGCCGGAGAACCCTGAACAAAACTAGTAGGATCAGCTGCGCGTGCACGAACCTGATTAACATAAGCTAACGCTTGTGCAGGTGTTCCTCCGCCTTTTATTTCTGCCTCTGCTGCCCATAGCAATACATCAGAGTAACGGATAAGATTGATATTATTAGCAGTGTATCCACTCGTCCAAGAAGAGTTATCAGTAAGTATTCCTTGCTGGCTTTTATAATAAACATTTTTTATTGGCGAATACGGGCCGGCACTTGCCTGGTTACGAATCCAGTCTGCGCCCGGGTGAGCACCCCAGTCAAGATAAGGAATACCTCTGCGCCCCACTGACCAGTCAAGGCGTGGATCAACCGGCGTAGTATTATCCGGTGTATAAGCCGCATTGGAAGCAATACCTTCATCATTTTTTAAATTGGTGTTGTTAAAGCTTCCATCAAGAAGCGGTAATCCATTAGCATCAACTTTAAAAGAATTTACTAAGCTATAGGACGGCTGGAAAAATCCGCAACAAGTGCCAGGACCTCCACCATAAGGAAAGTTTAGCACGTCCCCTGTATTTGCATTACCTGCACTTGCATTATCGTTTACTGTACTTTGAGCGGCAAGTACGCTTTCAGCACTATTTTTGGTAGCAGGGTTAAAATTGTCAGCGAAATGTTTGTTCAAGGCATATTTTGCCCCTGAAGCGGTTGTACCTTGCGCAACAATTATAGTTAACAAAGTTCTTGCATCGCTATACTTTTTTTCATAAATATAAGTTTTGGCGAGATAACAAGCCGCTGCCCATTTATTTGCTCTTGCATAATCGCCTGCTAAACTTCCCGAAGTATAATCTGAAGGCAAATTATTATATGCAAACAGAAAATCGGCTTCTATATCAGGCAAAATATCTGTGCCGTTTGGAACTAAAAAATTACCATTTGAATAACTAATAGATTGGTCAATCCATGGAATATTTCCAAACAACTTTTTTAATTCAAAGTTATAATGACCCCGAAGAAATCTGGATTCTGCACTTATCTGTATTGTATCTGCAGGTACTAAGTCTTTTGCTAATGCCATTACTCGTAAAGCTTCATTACTGCGTTGAACACCATCAAAACGGGCACTCCAAACATCATTCAAATAGCCATTAGATGGGTTCACCTGCCAGGTTTCTATAGGCGTAATTAAGTTTTGATCACCAGGATCTGAACCCTTATGTGCATCACCGCCACCTACTGAACCATACACCCAATTGCTACCAGCATTTGCCCAGTTTCCCTGACTATTGCCTGCACCACCTTCACCATCGAGTAAAGAGTAAGCACCTACAAGTAAACCTTCGACACCTGCCTTATTGGCAAGCACTTGCGGGAGAAGTGTGGCTGGTGGATTAATATTTAAAAACGATTTGGAACATCCTATAATAAAAGCCACAAGCACAACAAGCAGCGATATACTTATTTTAATTTTCTTATTTCTCATAATCTGATTACTTTTTAAAGCTTTAAATTAGAAAGCGACGTTTACACCTACATTATAATTTTTTTGACCGGTTGGGTAATTACCCCAATCTATACCAAACGATGCATTTGAACTGGTGGTATTACCTTGGGTACCTAATTCCGGGTCAAGACCTGAATATTTAGTAATAGTAAATAAATTAGCCGCTTGTATATAAACACGTGCTCTGCTAATTCCTATGCGTCTTAATGCACTTGCTGGAATATTATAACCAATCTGTAATTGCTTGCAACGCAGGTAAGAGCCGTTTTCCATATAAAAGTCATTGATCACACCATTTGTACTAAAGTATGAATTGTTTTCTACAATAGGATAAGTTGCATTTGGATTAGCAGCTGTCCATTGTGCTCTTGGTAAGCTTCTGTCAGCCGGAACCCATGATTTGGTTAACAGGTTAATGCTTTTTGCATTTTGAAACTGCGGATAAAAGTCTTGGAAGTATCTGGTATAATTTAGAATTTTATTTCCTTGGGAACCATATAATACCATTGAAAAATCAAATCCTTTATAGCTGGCGCCTAAGTTGATTCCGTAGGTAAACTTTGGATTGGGATTGCCAAAAAAAGTTCTGTCATTAGCATCAATTTTACCGTCATGATTAACATCTTCATACTTAAATCTACCTGGTGCAGCGTCCGTTTCAGTTGGTGATTTAGAAACATCTGCTGCATCTTTATAAATACCTACAATGTGATATCCATAAAAAGCGCCAACAGCCTGCCCGGTGGCATTTCTAACTTGTGGTCCTGTATTGTGTGTGTAAGCAGTTTCGAAGAAGCCTGCACTTCCCGGAATATTTACTACTACATTATGATAGGTAGTGAAAGTTGCACCCACGTTAAAGCTAAAATCTTTACCAATTTTGCTGTTGTAATTTGCCGAAGCATCAACACCGGTATTTTTTAAGTTACCAATGTTTACATTAGGCAATGTAGCACCACCAACCACGGCTGGAGCCTGATCTTGAAAGAGCAAACCATTTATTTTTTTCTGATACCAGTCAACTGAAAAAGACAAAGCATTTTTTAGAATTGCAGCATCAATGCCTACGTCAGCAATTTTGTCACCTTCCCATTTTGTATTCGGATTACCAAAGGTGTTATAATAGAAACCCTGTGTAATTGCAGTGCTTGAACCAGTAGTGGAATAATAAGAATTAGCCGCAGAACTATTATAAGTAGTAAATGAATTTGATGCATTTGTATTACTGATAGAGCCTAACACACCATAACTGCCACGCAATTTAAGAGAGCTTAACCAGGAAATACTTTTCATAAATTGCTCTTGCGTAATTACCCAACCCGCGGAAGCTGAACCAAAGTAACCGGTACGGGAATTTGGACCAAGCACAGATGATTGATCACGTCTTCCATTGAAACTTACCAAAAACTCATCGTTGTAAGCGTAATCAATGCGGCTTAGTAAAGAATATAGCGTTGATTTGTTAGAAAAACTATAATTGGTTTGACCTGTTGGGCCACCGGTAGAGAGGCTAAGAAAATTAGGGTCATCTGAAAAATAGCCAAGTCGGTTGCCACCCACTTCTCTGTTAAAGAAGGTAGCTGATTCTATTCCAGCCAATACTTTTACTGAATGTTTACCAAACAATTGAGAATAGTTTAAAGTACTTGTTGAAGTCCAGCTTCCAAAATGTCCCGCATACTCTGAATATGAGTTAGAGCTATTATTCTCCTTGTTTTCGTAAGTATGATAACCATGAGAAAAACCTGCGTAGTTATCAAGGTTTCCTCCAAAGCTGGTTCTTGCTGTAAGATGGTTAAATAAATCCACTTCTGCCCAAACATTACCTTGTACCACCCAATTGTACCCTTTGTTGTCATTTGACCGAATTTGGTTTGCAATAGGGTTTTGTGAGTTGCCCAATTCGTTACCACGTGTACCTGCAAACCCACCTTTTATATCATATACAGGAATAATAGGCTGCTCCCACGCAGTATTTAAAACATCATTACCTTCCACGTTATTGGTAATTCTCGGGTTTTCTTTATAAAACAAGTAGGCGTTTTCACCTACACGGATATGGCTTTTTACATTGAATGAAGTATTCATTCTGGCAGCATATCTTTTTAAATAAGTATTTAGTAAGGTTCCCTGCTGATTAAAATAATTAATTGAGAAAAGATAAGTTGATTTATCGCTACCTCCACTGGCTGTTAATGTATGGCTTTGTATAGGAGCGGGTTTAAACGCTTCATGAAACCAGTCGGTACCTGTTTTATTGGCAGCAACAATTTGATAAATACCCCCTTTACTATAATCAATATTGTATAAAGCAGGATTCACAGCCGGATCTGAAGCCGAAACGCCTGATTTGTTACCAGCTACAAGATAGTCAGGAAGTACAGGGGTTTTACCTGTGCCATATTGTGCAGATACAACGTTGCCATTTGAATCTACTTGTCCGGTATTTTCCGCAGCAAGAAAATAAAGATCCGCCATACCTTGCGGACTTAGGTTATGCCAAACATTACCTTGCAATACCCTTTGTGTACCATAATAAGCATCATAACTGATTGTTGCAGCACCGGATTTGCCTTTTTTTGTTGTGATGATAATAACACCTGCAGCCCCACGCGCACCATAAATGGCGGCTTGTCCGTCTTTCAACACTTGAACGGATTCTATATCGTTCGTGCTCAAATCATGCAAAGTGCTTAAGTCGTTAGGGGCAGATGGTACTCCGTCAACAACAATTAGCGGATTAGCACCATTAAAAGATGTAATACCTCTGATCATTATCGTACTGTTATCGCCAGGATTGCCCGAAGTAATAATATTTACTCCGGATGCCTGCCCTTGCAATGCCTGTTCAGGATTACCTGAAGGTATTGATTTTAAATCTTTTACACTAACTACTGAAACAGCACCAGTTATCTCTTTTTTACGCTGCGAAGTATAACCTGTAACCACAATTTCGTCTAATGATGAAGTTCTTTCGGTTAACGACACGCTCACATTTGTAGAATTAGAAACGTTCACTTCCAGATCGGCGTATCCAACATAAGAAACTACAAGTGTATTTCTGCCATTAGGCACATCAATTTTAAAAGCACCATTTGCATCGGTTGCAGTGCCTATATTGGTTCCTTTTACCAAAATACTTGCACCATTAATGGCTTGATTGTCTTTTGCACTTATAACAGCTCCTCTTACTGTTTTTTGTGCGAATACTGTTGAAGATAGGAGAATTAAAAAAAATGCTGTACAGAGACTGACAGCCAAGCAGCTTGTTTTCTTACGCATAAGCAATCCGTTATTAAAATTTAGAGCTAAGTTAGGGGTTTATAAGGTTTGTTAAAAAATTAAATTGTAATATTTTTAAGATTTTTTAAGACTAAATTTTAAACTGCTGTATTTCAATATTTTATGTTGGAATATTGAAAAATAAATTTCTTTTAATAAGAAAATCGCATTAGGATTAGTTAAAAAAGTATGAATATTTTTGCTGCTTTTGTTCTTTATATCTGTAATAAAAGATTCATTTTCGTTACGCTATCCTTTTTTATAGTAAAAATTTTGAATAATTCTGGATAAAGCAGCAGTGAACCAAAACAAATTTCAGAGCTTTTTTATAGGGCTATTTATTTGTATGTCATGAAAACTCTTAGTATTCAAATAATAAGTTGGTTGGTATAGCAAAACTTCTAACATCAATAAATAAAAACCTTTTGACGATAGAACAATTCGTTACAAAGCAAGTAATGAAGTTGCGTCAAATGAAGTGGCAAAAATTTTAGGCGAAGCAATTGGAAAGCCCGATTTGAAATGGCTCATTATTCCTAATGAAAAACTGCATAAAATTGAAACAATTAGTGAGTTTCATTGATTTAAAGGCTTGCCGAAACCTGAACACCCACTAAATTAGTATAATAAATATTGAAACTATTACGGCGGCTATGCCCGACAGTAATCCATCTACCTGAATATCGAATTTTTTTGATCTTTTTATTATACAAGCCTTGAATATAATCTATCAATACGGACGGCACGAATATCATTCTAACATTGATAAATTTAGCGTGGATATTTTTACTTCGCAAATTGAAGACTTCCGCAATTATTTGGAAAGGTTTTATTATCGCCGATTCACTATATAAAAAAAGCAGCTCACCAAATTCCTGACCGTTTGAGGGGCTTGCTTGCGGATTATTTAAACACTGAAGATTTACTAAAAAAAGTTTTCCAGCTATTCAATACATTTCGTTCAATACATTTTAGAAACATTGCATCTATCCTACAATAATTTGCATAGCTTATTCAAGGTACTGACAGAACAAAACACACAACAGCATATCCAAGACAGGCTTATTGAAAAAGCAAAAGAAAAACTATTAACAACCTACCTGCCAGCAAGTGAAATTTCTTATGAATTAAGCTTTGAACATCCGCAATCGTTCAGCAAAGTTCAGGATAAAAACAAACCTTTCGCCTTTTGAATTTCAACACTCGTTTAACTGACAAAAATTATTAGTGCTCAATGGCGTCAATCTGTAAAAACCAAGTGTTCAGCTTTTATTAAAATCATATAAATTATGCTCACTTTTTTATTTTAACGCTTTTATGTTCTACCTTAAGCAGTTAATGATAGTTAGTAGCAATTTTACTGTATCAATTGTTTAATATCATCATCGTTCTGAATATTGTTCATTTGTTTCATAATCCAGTCTTTCTTCCAATTAACAAACCTACTTACAGGTTTTACAGTGTAAACTTTTGGATTGGGCAGGCAAGCAATAATCATTGCTGCTTCTTTGCGCAAAAGGCTTTTTGCAGGTTTGCCAAAATAAGTTTGTGAAGCCGCCTCAACTCCATAAATGCCTTTGCCCGTTTCTATCACATTTAAGTACACTTCTAAAATCCGCTGTTTGCCCCAAATCCATTCAATCATTTTAGTAAAATAAAATTCCGGTACTTTACGAATGTATTTTAAAACACCTTCTCCTTGCCATAAAAACACGTTTTTAGCTACTTGCTGACTGATGGTGCTTGCCGCACTGCCGCGCACACGATTCTTTTTTTTAGGATCGGTTGATAAGCTTTTTTCTAACGATTTCCAGTCGAAGCCATTATGCAAAGGAAACAATTGGTCTTCACCTGCCATGGCAGCAAGCTTTACATTTGCCGATATATCTTTATCGCTTACATAGCTTCTTTTCAAACCATCACCGCTTATCCAACTACCAAGCTGCGTAAGCGTTATAGGCGGCATTACCCACTTGCAAATAACAATATAAACAAAAGAGGAAAAGAACAGTAAAAGAAAACCGCGCTTGCACCAGCGCCAGATGCGCGCACGGTGGGTTGTAGAGGAAGAAGCCATACAGCAAAATTAATTAATTTGCTTGCCTACTATGTGCCCGGTAAAAATTCCGTACAGCAGCACAATTCCAAAAATCATTAAAATAATACCTGAAATACGATCAATAATATGAATGTTATGGGGTGTAAGCTTGGTGCGTATTTTACCTGCCAGCATCACTTTACTAATATCTGCTGCAAGAACAAACAACAAACAGGTTACAAATACAATTAAACGATACTGATCGGGCGCAGCTACCGTTTGAGCATCTTCTAAAATGGTTGCCGATGCAGCAAACCAAAACAAGGAAACACCGGGATTGAGAAGGTTCATAAAAAAACCGGCAAAAAAGCTTGCCAGCATATCGCGCTTACGAAACACGGTAATCACTTTTACATCATCGGGTCGGGGAACTTTTTTAAAGAAGAAATTAAAAACACCCAGCAGAATTAAGAATACGCTTCCTATAATGCCGATAGTTTTTTCATGGCTCATTGCCTGTTTAAACAACTGCGAGAATATATTGCACACCAACACTAATAAAATATCGCTGGCGCTTACCCCCGCAACAAAAGCAAAACCGCCTTTATGACCATTGTTTAAACTTTGACGGATGATTGAAAAGATAACCGGACCTACCGAAATACTAAGCAATAATCCCAATGCCAAACCTTTTATCAGGGCTGCAATCATCATTCTTTTAAAATAAAAATAGACAACGAATATAAAGGTTTCACCGATAGAACAAAAGCATCGACGCCATATAAACGATAAATGTTTGTCCTGCTTCGTTTGATAAACAGGTTTGTTTTTACTGCACTTTTATTTTTAACAGGAAAATAAAAGTGTTTGCTTTTTACAGCCTGCAATTTTATTGCCTGCGCATTACCTTCATCGCGTTTTTAAAAAGAAAAATTAAATGATAAAAGCAGGGATACTTTTGGGTGTTATTGTAATGATGTGGGGCTGTGCTACCAGAAAAAAATCGCAACCTGTTCCCCCGCCAGTTGTGCATGCTTCGCCCACGGGAGATACTACGCATCGCCTTCCGCCCCAAAAAATTGGCGTTCCAAAAGCTTATACTGATGTGATTACAAACAAAGCCATCACAAAGGCAGGCTTGTTTACCATTCATAAAGTAGATGACAAATGGTATTTTGAAATACCGGATAGTTTACTGAACAAAGAAATTTTAGCGGTTACAAGGTACAGCCGCACTCCTGCCGGAGGCAATGTGTACGGCGGTGAACTTACCAACCAGCAAACCGTGCAGTTTGAGCAAGGACCGAACAACAACATTTTTTTAAGAGTAATTACAACAATTAATGTTGCCGATTCAGCCAATCAAATTTATAAAGCCGTAACCAACTCCAATGAAAACCCAATTGCTGCGGTGTTTGATATTAAAGCCTTTGGCAGAGATACGGTGAACAATCGCGATTCGGCCAGTGTGGTGATTGATGTTACCGATTTTTTCCGTGGCGATAACCAGGTGGTCAGCGTCAGCCCGTTGGATAAAAGAGCTTATAATTTATCTGGCTTAATCAGCGATCGTTCTTACATCGATAACATCAACAGTTATGCATTAAACACTGAAGTGAAAACGGTAAAAACGTTCGGCTCCAGCGGTGGTTTTGGAGGCTTTACTTTTGGTCCGTTTCCTTCCACAACGTTTCCGGCTGCCAATGCTGCCGGCGCTGTAACCCTGGCAATAAATAACTCATTTATCAGGCTGCCATCAAAACCAATGGCAAAGCGAACTTTCGACCCGCGCGTGGGATATTTTGCAGATGATTATACAATTTACGGAGATGACCAGCAGAAAGTAAAGAATGATGTTTTTGTTGTACGCTGGCGATTGGAACCTAAGCCCGAAGACCTGGAGAAATGGAAACATGGCGAACTGGTAGAACCTGCCAAACCAATTGTATATTATATTGATCCGGCAACGCCTAAGAAGTGGCGACCTTATTTAATTCAGGGCATTAACGACTGGCAGAAAGCGTTTGAAAAAGCAGGATTTAAAAATGCAATTATGGCGAAAGAGTGGCCCAAAAACGATAGTACGATGAGCCTTGAAGATGCGCGTTATTCGGTGCTTCGCTATTTTGCTTCGGATATTGAAAATGCTTACGGACCCAATGTTCACGACCCGCGCACGGGCGAAATTTTAGAAAGCCATATCGGCTGGTATCATAACGTGATGAAGCTGTTGCACGATTGGTATTTTATACAAACTGCCGCAGTTGATCCAAAAGCAAGAACAATGAAACTAAATGATTCGCTAATGGGTGAACTGGTGCGTTTTGTTTCTTCTCACGAAATTGGCCACACATTAGGGTTGCGACATAACATGGGCAGCAGCAGTACGGTTCCGGTTGAAAAATTGCGCGATAAAGCCTGGTTAGAAGCGCATGGACACACACCATCCATTATGGATTATGCACGCTTTAATTATGTGGCGCAGCCTGAAGATGGCATCACTGAAGCAGGCTTGTTTCCACGTATTGGTGAGTATGATAAATGGGCTATTCAGTGGGGTTATTCATACAGTGGCGGCAATACTGAAGAAGAAGATAAAAAGATTATAAACAAATGGGTGATTGACAGCCTGAAAGCCAATCCCCGCTTGTGGTTTGGCACTGAATCCAATCCTTATGATCCACACTCGCAAACAGAAGATTTAGGCGACAACAGCATGAAGGCAAGCGAATACGGAATTAAAAATTTAAAACGAATTTTACCGCAACTGCCCGCATGGACAAAAGAAGATGCAGATGTATATAATAACCTTGAAGACATGTATTCGCAGCTTACTATTCAGTATAACCGCTATGTTTATCATGTTTTAAAAAATGTAGGCGGGATATACGAAGTACCGAAAAGTGTAGAGCAAAACGGCGATGTATATTCGCCAACGCCAAAAGCAATGCAAAAAGAAGCGATTGCTTTTTTAAACAAGCAATTGTTTCAAACACCGGGTTGGTTACTGGATAAAAGTATTCTTAACAAATTCAGCAACCCTGCATCGGCAGAAGCAGTAGGTACTATTCAGGTTAATACAATAAACAGCCTGATTTCTTCATCACGGCTCGCACGCATGGTGTACAGCAGCTATCGTTTTGATGATAAAAATCCATACACCGCAGATGAAATGCTAACCGATGCTGAAAATGGCATCTGGAGCGAGCTACAGACGAAGAAGCCGATTGATATGTATCGCCGCAACGTGCAGAAAGCTTATACAGAAGCGTTAATAAATATTTTAACGCCACCGGTTGGCGGCATTACCATCTCGTTCAATGCGCTGGGTGCATTAGGAAATACAAACATAAAATCAACTGATGTCATCTCTATTGCAAGAGCACATTTGACGGCTTTGCGGAGTAAGATATTAACAGCCATTCCAGGTACCACAGATAAGTTGAGCAAGTATCATTTAGTGGATGTGGCGGAACGAATCAAGAGAGCGTTGGATCCAAGAGGTAGCAGTTAATAAAGAAAATGAATTTGTTTGCACAATTCAAAAATCAGGAAGGATTTAGAGTAATGCCAAACTTTACAAAGGTGTCAGGCATTTTAAAAATGTCTGACACCTCTCTTCTTTACTCCTTCTTATCTTCATTGCAAATCATTCTTCCCAAACATTCTCTTAAAACAATCTTCATTCTCTTCATTATCATTATTTTTTACTATACCTTCGCCACCCTTAATTTGGAGCTATGAATAACCGGAGAGCGTATGAAATAGCTTTTGTAGGGTTGAAGCCGGGCATTCACGAATATCATTACGCGATAAACGATAAGTTCTTTGCACAATACGGCGAGCAGGATTTTACCAATTGCAATGCGCATATTAAGCTGTTGTTGGATAAAAACAATGGTTTTTTAATGTTGAAGTTTGATGTTGACGGAAAGGCTGATGCACTGTGCGACCGTTGCGGAAATGCACTCACTGTAAGGCTTTGGGATGAATTCAACATTATAGTAAAAATGGTTGATGAGCCAGACAAGATGAATGAGCAGGAAGAGGACCCTGATGTATATTATATCAGCAGAACAGAAAGCCACTTGTATGTGGGCGACTGGATTTATGAGTTCATCAACTTAAGTATTCCATCGCAAAAGATTTGTGCTGATGGCGCCGATGGCAACAGTACCTGTAATGAAGAGGTATTGAGCAAACTGGAGCAAATGAAAAACGAAACGGAGAAGGGTGCAAACCCCATCTGGAAAGGCTTAGAGCAATTTAAAAATTTACATTAACTATTTATCTTAAAATAACAGGTCATGCCAAATCCAAAACGCAGGCATTCGCAGCAACGCAGTGCCAAACGTAGAACACATTATAAAGCTGAAGAGGTAACTTTAAGCAAAGACACCACAACGGGTGAAATACATGTACGCCACCGCGCTCATGTAAGTGAAGGCAAGCTATACTACAAAGGAAAAGTAGTGGCAGAGAAAGCGCCGCTTAAAGCATAAGACAATCGTAACTTTTAGGTTTCCGCATTTATTATTAGCTTGCCGGCTATGAACATCGGGATAGACATGATGGGTGGCGATTATGCCCCACTCGAAGCCGTATTGGGTTTGCAGTTGTATCTATCAGAGGGGTCAAAGCCGGCAACTTTGTTTTGTATCGGTGACGAGCAGCAGGTGCAATCATTATTCAACCAATACCAGGTTTCTTCTCATTATACCTGCATCATTCATGCACCGGAGGTTATTGGCTATCACGAGCATCCGGTAAAAGCATTAAAAGAAAAACAGAAATCCTCCATTGCTATTGGCTTTCATTTATTGGCAACGGGAAAGATAGATGCATTTTTAAGTGCAGGCAATACCGGTGCCATGCTGGTAGGCACAATGTACACTATCAAAGCCATTGAAGGGATTTTGCGTCCAACTATTTCTACTATTGTTCCCAAAGTGAATGGTGCCACAGGATTGTTGCTGGACGTTGGTTTGAACGCCGATTGCAAGCCGGAACAATTGAACCAGTTTGCCATTTTAGGCAGCTTGTATGCCGAACATATTTTGAATATTGAAAAACCAAGGGTTGGTTTGTTAAATGTAGGGGAAGAAGAAAGCAAGGGCAACATGTTAGCGCAGGGAGCTTATCCTTTATTAAAAGAAAATACAGCCATCCATTTCATTGGAAATGTAGAAGGCAGAGATGTGTTTATGAACAAAGCCGATGTAATTGTATGTGATGGTTTTACCGGCAACATAATTTTAAAAATGGCAGAATCTTTATACAATATTGCGGTGCAGCGCAACCTTGATAAAGACGAATACATGAACCGTTTTCACTATGAAAATTATGGCGGAACACCGGTACTTGGCGTAGACAAACCGGTGATTATCGGGCATGGCATCAGCAATGCAAATGCGTTTAAGAACATGATTCTCGCTGCTGAAAAACTGATTCAATCCAATTTCTGCGACACGATAAAAAAGGCGTTTGTAAATACTGTAGTTTGATAAATTTTGATTGCCGAAACTCATACCAATTAGTTGTATAAAATTTTGAAAATCTTATACAATAAGCATAAAACCATCACAGCTTAAACCGGTATACATCTTCCACATCAGCGCCCACACTCATTTCAAATATCGGGTTGATGCGCCCATTTTTCAAACCATACACCCAGCCATGCAGGTTGGGTCGCTTCTCCTCTTTCCAGGCACGCTGAATAATGGAGGTACGAGCTAAATGTTTTACCTGCTCCATCACATTCAACTCCGTTAAACGATCGGCTTTAGCTTCTTTGTTTTCTATCTTATTCAGCTCATCTTTGTATAAACTGTACACATCTTTAATATTGCGCAGCCACATGTTTAAAATGTGCTCATAATCTTCATTACTCAATGCTGCGTTAATGCCGCCGCAACCATAGTGCCCGCATACAATTACATGTTTTATTTTTAAATGATTCACCGCATAATCCAGCACGCTTAACAGGTTTACATCGGTTGGTATCACAAGGTTTGCCACGTTTCGATGTACAAAAATTTCGCCCGGCTGCGTATTTGTAATTTCGTTGGCAGGCACGCGGCTGTCGCTGCATCCAATCCATAAAAATTCCGGCGTTTGCAATTCTGCCAGGTGCTTAAAAAAAAGAGGGTCGGCTTCTACTTTTGCATCTGCCCATACTTTGTTGTCAGCTAATAATTTTTCGTAGGAAGTCATGTGTTTTTATTTATTGTTCTTTCGTTGTTTGTTATAATTATTTTTTGTTGGAAGCCTGAAGAGTATCATTTTATAACCACAGCTATCTCTTCTTTTTACTGCAAAAAAAGATAAATTAAAACAAACAATCAAAAGTAATGAGGAAGCTTGTTCTGTATTTATTATTTTAGTAAAAACAAATCCTAACCATTCTTTTGTTTAAAGAAGCACAACGCCAAACGTATCGCTCTTTTTGCCTATTTTGCAAGCCTTACAAAACACATTATGCAAAAGATTTTGGTAACCGGCGGCTGCGGTTATATTGGCTCTCATACAGTGGTAGATTTAATTGAGAATGGTTATGAAGTGATTTCGATAGATGATAATTCACGCTCAACAACTTACCTGCTCGATGGCATCGAAAAAATAACAGGTAAGAAGCTGAAGAATTATAAAGTTGATTTAAAAAACTTTGATGAAACACTTGCCGTTTTCCAGGAGAATGAGGACATCAGCGGCATCATTCATTTTGCAGCTTACAAAGCCGTTGGCGAATCGGTTGCCGAACCCATTTTGTATTACGAAAACAATTTGGGCTCGCTTATTAATTTGCTCAAATGCGTAAAAGAATTTCATATTCCCAGCTTCGTTTTTTCTTCTTCCTGCACGGTATATGGAAATCCTGACAGTATTCCCGTTACCGAAAGCTCGCCCACCAAAAAAGCCGAATCGCCGTATGGCGCTACCAAGCAAATGAGCGAGGACATCATCAAAGATTTTGTAAAAGTTGTTCCTAATGTAACCGCTATTTTGCTTCGGTATTTTAATCCTGTTGGTGCGCATCCTTCTATTAAAATTGGTGAGCTGCCATTGGGCAAGCCGCAAAATTTAGTGCCTGCCATTACGCAAACGGCTATTGGTAAGTTACCGCAAATGCAGGTGTGGGGCGATGATTACGATACGCGCGACGGAAGCTGCGTGCGCGATTATATTCATGTAAGCGATATTGCCCATGCTCACACACTGGCGTTTGAATATTTGAATGAAAAGAAAAACAAAACCAATTGCGACATTTTTAATTTAGGCAGCGGCAACGGCGTAACGGTGCTGGAAGCCATTCATGCGTTTGAAGAAGTATCAGGCGTAAAACTCAATTATAAAATCGGTTCCCGCCGCCCCGGCGATGTGGTGGCAATTTATGCCAACAATCAATTGGCTGTTGATGAACTGCACTGGCAGCTTCAGTATGATTTAAAAGACATGATGCGCACAGCCTGGCAATGGGAACAAAAAGTAAAAGAAGATGAAAAGCTGATGACGAGCCAGAACGCAGTGCTGAATTGAGTTGTACCGAGTTGAGCAGAAAGGTTAATCAATAGTAGAAGTACTTAAAAATTTCTATGAGAACAATCATTATTACTCTTCTTGCAAATTTACTTATTGCTGTTGCTTTCGGGCAAACAGAAAAAGCAACTTATAAAACTGTTGCTGATAAATTTGAAGCTTACTATAACAACGGTAATTACGATAGCATCTTCAAAATATTCTCACCCGAAATGCAAGCTGCTTTGCCACTTGATAAAACAACTGATTTTTTAACTGGTTTGCAATCACAGGCAGGAAAAATTACTAAACGACAATTCATAAAATATGAAAATGGAAGTTATGCATCTTATAAAACTAACTTTGAAAGAGCTCTGTTTGCTTTAAACATTTCGGTTGATAACAACGCAAAAATTAATGGATTATTTGTAAAACCTTTTACTGAAGATACCCTGCCAAAAATTGAACGCAATACAACCAAACTAAAGCTTCCATTTAAAGGTGAATGGACAGTTACATGGGGTGGCGATACAAAAGAATTAAATTATCATGTAGAAAGCCGCGCACAGAAAAATGCGTTTGATATTTTGATAAAAGATACAACAGGTAAATCCTTTACACGCAGCGGTGAAAAGAATGAAGACTATTATGCTTTTGGTAAAGAGATACTGGCGCCTTGTAATGGTAAAGCAGTGCTGGTGGTTGATGGTGTAAAAGATAACAAACCCGGCGAAATGAATGCTGTTTATGTTCCGGGAAATACAGTGATTATAAAAACCTCAAATAATGAATACTTATTCTTTGCACATTTTAAACAGCATTCCATTAAAGTCTCTGAAGGACAAGATATAAAAGAAGGACAAGTGTTAGGACTTTGTGGTAACACAGGCAATTCATCTGAACCGCATTTGCATTTTCATATACAAAACGTAGAAGACATGAATGTGGCAACGGGAGTAAAATGCTATTTTGATGACATCATTGTAAACGGACAGGAAAAAAAGGATTACTCGCCTATAAAAAATGATAAAATTAAAAACCAGTAGTTATGACTTTTGCAGTCAAAAATCATAAATCAAAAATTCAAACTCGCATTCAGCCAGCCGTCATCAATAACTAAATTGTATTTCTTATAAAATTGTATTGCCGGTTCATTCCAGTTTAAAACCTGCAACATCATGCCGCTAAAACCTTTTTCTTTTACTTCTTCAATAATTCGTTCAAATAACATTCTGCCAATGCCTTTGCCGCGGGCTTCTTCCGTTACAATGAAATCTTCTAAATACAAACGCTGCCCTTTCCAGGTAGAGAAGCGAATATAATACATAGCAAATCCGAGAATCGTATTGTTTTCTTCTGCCACAAACGCCCACCACACAGGCTTTTCACCAAAGCCGCTGTCTGTAAAATGTTCCAATGTAATGGTTACTTCATCAGGCGCACGTTCAAATAAAGCTAATTCTTTTACAAGCTCCAGCATTCGTTTGCAATCTTCTTTTACGGCTCTGCGCAATGTAATATTCATGCCGTAAAAATAGGGAAACAAAAAAGCCGGCTATTATTTATAACCAGCTTTTTCAATCAAAAATGTTTCAGCATTAATTGCTGTTTCTTACTTCTTTGCTGCTATCGCTATTGTCGTTTGTGTCTGATGTAATTTCTGTTTGTGTATCAGACGTAGCAGGCGTTGGCGCAACATGCTTGCTGTTCGCTTTTCCTAATGTAGTAGTGGGCCCGCCTTTGGCAGCCATATCTCTTTGCATATCCAGATTTTCGGTAGAAAATCCCAATGAATCTGTTTTTTCGTTTGGCATAAAATAATGTTTTATCGTTAGTGAATATTCTTTAAAAGATAAATACCATGCCATGAAATAGGTAGTCTGAACCAAGATTTGTGGGATGGATATGATTTATAGAATTGAGCAACTAAAATAAACTTATGCTCTTTACATAATCATCGTCAAAGCCCCTCTCTACCCGTGAAGAGGGGTTGGGGTGAGGTTCTCATTCCTTTATCTTTGCCGCCCTATGAGCATTCAACAAGAAGGTAAGCTGCAGGCAATTATTGCCCATGCTAAAGAATATGGTTTTATTTTCCCCAGCAGTGAAATTTATGATGGTTTAAGCGCTGTGTATGATTATGGCCCGTGGGGAAGTGAACTAAAAAAAAACATACGCGACCATTGGTGGAAAAGCATGACGCAACTGCACGAAAACATTGTAGGTGTTGATGCGGCTATTTTTATGCACCCAACCACCTGGAAAGCCAGCGGGCATGTTGATAATTTCAGCGACCCGATGATTGATAATAAAGACAGTAAGAAGCGCTACCGCGTAGATTATTTGATAGAAGGTTATGCCGAAACATTGACCAATAATGGTGCAAAAGAAAAAGCTGATACAGTACTGCAAACGATGGATAATCTGTTAGCAAAAGAAGATTATGTTGGTTTAAAAAAGCTGATAGAAGAAAACAACATTAAATGCAGCGTTAGCGATACAGCGAACTGGACAGACATCCGGCAGTTTAATCTAATGTTCTCAACGCAAATTGGCGCTGTAGCAGGTGAAGCAGAAACCATTTATTTACGACCTGAAACGGCACAAGGTATTTTCGTAAATTTTTTGAATGTACAGAAAAGTGCACGCATGAAAATTCCGTTTGGTATTGCGCAGACAGGAAAGGCATTTCGTAATGAAATTGTAGCACGGCAATTTATTTTTCGGATGAGAGAATTTGAGCAGATGGAAATGCAGTTCTTCGTGCGCCCCGGCACTGAAGGTGAATGGTATCAGCACTGGAAGGGGGAACGTTTGCAATGGCATACCGATCTTGGTATTCCGGCAAGTGATTATCGCTATCACGATCATGTTAAGCTGGCGCATTACGCTAAAGAAGCCTGCGATATTGAATATAATTTTCCAATGGGTTTTCGCGAAGTGGAAGGCATCCATTCGCGCAGCGATTATGATCTTTCGCAACACCAAACTTACAGCGGTAAAAAGATGACGTATTTCGATACCGAAATCAATCAACATTACCTTCCGTATGTTATTGAAACTTCTATTGGTTTGGACAGAATGTTCTTGCTCATTCTTTCGCATAGCTACGAAGAAGAAACACTGAACAAAGAAGACGGTACGAAAGATAGCCGCGTGGTATTGCATATTCCACCGGTTTTAGCACCCATTAAATTGGCTGTTTTGCCCTTAACAAAGAAAGATGGCTTGCCCGATATTGCGCGTGAAATTATGAAGGATTGTATGCCATACTTTAAATGTTTTTACGAAGAAAAAGATGCCATTGGCAAACGTTACCGGAGGCAGGATGCGATTGGTACGCCGTTTTGCGTAACGGTAGATCATCAAACAAAAGAAGACGGTACGGTAACGCTTCGCTACCGCGATACAATGCAGCAGGAACGCCTTCATAAAGACGAGGTGCAGAAGAAGCTGTTTGGAATCATTAACGGGTTATGAGAAGCTATAAGCTTTGAGCTGCGAGCTGTGAGTAAAAAAATGCGGCTAAAATAAAAACAGGAAACCGAAATAGTTACTACTTGCAGTTCGAAGCTCATTGCTCATAGCTTACAGCTCGACGCTTTCTACCCGTACAGTTCCAAATGCACATCATATCTGTCATATCCAAACGAAAAAATCTTTTCTTTTGCTTCATCAATCATATTCTTCCAGCCACACAAAAAAAAGCTGGCAGGCTGCTGTTCTTTTTTAATAATCTCTTCATACAAACGATGTACATAACCATGATGAATGCTGGTGTTGTTGTGGTCTTCGCGCGAAAAAGTTGGCAAATAATAAAAGTTATTAACTTCGTTAGATAAGGCTTCCAATTCTTCTTTATACAAACAATCGGATAACTTTCGGCAACCAAAAATGAGATAGATATTTTGATGCGCAACATTGTGTTGATGAATGTAATGAAGCATTGAACGGAAAGGCGCCACGCCGGTGCCGGTGCAAATTAAAAACAGGTTTTTATTTATCTCTTTCGGTAATACAAATGTGCCTTGCGGGCCGCGCAATTGCAACTCGCTTCCTACGTTAATTTCACTGAACAAATAGGTTGTTCCTAACCCTCCATCCAGCCATACAATCACCAGTTCTATCAGGTTTGAACCATCAGGACAGGAAGCGATGGAATAGCTGCGCCATCGCTTGTTTCGCTTTTCATGAATAGGCAAATCGAGCGTTACAAATTGTCCGGGAATAAAGTTAAAAGAAGCCACATCCTGCACTTCTATCCAGAAGCGTTTGGTGGTTGGGGTGGCATCTTCAATTCGTATCACTTTTCCGGTGCGCCATGGTTCGAGCATCGCTATTTTTTTTGCAAAAATACCGTTACGAAAAGACTATTCCGATACTTATAAAAGCAGAATCATTATACCTTTATCTTCCTACTTAATACAGAGTAATTATGCCAACGGTTCATCTCATCGTTAAAGGAAAAGTGCAGGGCGTTTTTTACAGGGCGACGGCAAAAAAGATAGCCGATGAAAATAATATTGTTGGCTGGGTGCAAAATATGGAAGATGGCAATGTTGAAATACTTGCCACTGCGCCCGATGAAGCGTTGCAAACGTTTATAGAATGGTGCTATCAAGGACCGAGAATGGCAAAGGTGACGGAAATAAAAAAGGAGAATAAAGAAGAACAGCCATTTAATGAATTTATGGTAAAAAGATAAGTTTTTAGTTCAGGCAACGGGTATGTTCATCTCTTCCGCCAGTTTATTAATTTCGGCTTCTTCCAGTATCAATCTTTGCGGATTTTTAGCCGCATCATACGTCCATTTTATCAGCCTGATGCAGCCGTTATCTATCTCAATGCCGGTAATGTCGCCATCACTGAAACAGCAACAACCGCTGTTAAAATAGTTGGGTTTCATGCCGGTAAAATTAGGCAACACTTCGCCTTTTTGAAAGCGATGATTGATGTGCGATTCAATATCGGCAACGGTTTTTTCATCGTTTGCTTTTTTGGCTTCCTCAAGCCTTTGATACAAACGTTCCAATAACGTAAGCGATTCAAAAACGGGCTGGTGCGTGTGTCCTGTAACCAAAGCAATATTGTTACTGCTGCTCCATTCATACATCATTTTGTTATGCTCTGTTTTTAGTTGTGTATCGTAAGCCGGCGTGTTGGGGTTAATTTCTAAATAGGCCTGCACTTTCGCCCATACATTCGATACAAACCATTTGCTGAAAGCATTGCCATCGCTTTGCAAATCACCCTGATGACCGTGCGTAAGATAAATTTGAAAAGGATTTTCTTTTACTGTTGTTTGCAATATCACACCTTCATAAATTTTTACCTCCTGACCGTAAATACTTTTTAATTCAAATGGCGCCAGCGGATCGTTATCCCAATACAAATCGTGGTTTCCAAATACTTTAATGAATTTATTTTGAAGTAAAAACAAACTCTCCTTTTCAAACGAAGCAGCATTGTTTCTTTTTACCGGCGGCAATGTGTTTTCCCAAAGCTCTTCGCTGTCGCCGAGGTTAATATAAAAGAAGTTGTTTTGATAATAATAATCGAGCGCAGAAAGGTAGTTTTTTTCATTGCCGGCAAAATCATCAAACCCGTTTTTTGCACCTTTGTGCTGGTCGGATAGAATGATGAATTTGTCTGTATTTAAGTTGAACGAAATGGTAAGACCTTTCTTTGTTTTTCCGGATAAAATATCGCTGTGAAGTTGTGTAAGCGCAGCAAACACACGCTGTTTATCGGGGCGTGAAGAAAACTTATTAGCAAGTGTAATAATGGGTTGCCGAAGCCATCGTTGCAGCCATTTTCGCATGGGTTAAAAATAGAGAAGAAAATGAAACGGTGATGAAGTTGTTTTGAGAGTTTGAATTACAAAGTCATTAAGAATATAGCTTTCACGATGTATAATTACAGCTTTCAAAAAACAAAAAAGCTGATGATCTTTCCATCATCAGCTTTTTATAATTCATTTATCCACTCAATTTTCGTGAATGTGTTTTTCTTTCTGCCACCATTTGTAACCAATAAATCCGGCAATGCTTAATGGTGCTGCCATTAAATATAAGATGCCTGCATTTAAACCTTTGCCTGGCGTTTCGCCCATTTGCGATGCCGTTTTGGTGCAGATAGAGCATTGCGCATTGGCAATACTTATTGAGGCAAAGCTTATCAACATTATGATTATCCACTTCTTCATTGTGCTCTCTTTTCGCTGCAAAAATAAAATGAAATAATTGAATGCAAAGCAATGTTGAATGTTATAAATCGCTTTACAGCCCGTGGCTCAAAGCTCACTGCTCATTGCTTTCCTACAAGCTCATCATTTCTTTAAACTTAACGGTTTGCCGGCGGCTTACTTCTATTTTTTCACCACCTTTTAATTCAATCAACAAGCCGCCGTTAAAGTATGGCTCTATCTTTTCAATCCATCTTAAATTAATAATATGCTTGCGGTTGGCGCGGAAAAAAGTGCGTGGATCGAGCCGTTCTTCCAACGCATTCAGCGATTTTAAAATGAGTGGTTTATTAGTAGTAAAAAATACTTTGGCATAATTGCCCACGCTTTCAAACAAACGGATTTCGCCCAGTTTCACAAACCAGCAACGCTCGCCATCTTTTACAAATACCTGGTCTAAATCGGTAAGGGGGCCGCGCGAAAAAGAACCGTTGGCATCGGCAGATTCTTTTGTTATTTCATACTGTACTTTTTGTATGGCATCGGTTAAGCGTTTAGGTTCTACGGGCTTCAACAAATAGTCCAATGCGTTTACTTCAAATGCTTTCAGCGCATATTCATCATAAGCTGTTGTAAAAACAACATGTGGCGCACGCTCTAATTCTTCCAGCAACTGAAAACCGGTTTTGCCTGGCATTTGAATGTCGAGAAAAATTAAATCCGGGTTTTGCATTTCTATCTTCTCAACGCCTTCATCCACGTTCGCAGCTTCATCTATCACTTCCACTTCGCCATGGTCGTGCAGCAGCTTTTTTAATTCGTTGCGGGCAAGGCGTTCATCATCAATTATAATTGCTCTGATAGCCATATTGATAAGTTATTTTATTAGATTGATTGTTGTATAATGTTATGAGTTGTAGTCAACAGTCAACGAGCGCGGACGTAGTCAGTCGTCTTTTGTTTTTATTACACTTTTAGTTTTTCGTTTTGCAATTGTACTACCGGCAGTATTACTTTCGCTTCCACAAGGTTATCATCCATATCATGAATGTTGAAAAAGGCTTTGGAACCAAACAATAACTGCAACCTGTTAATGGTTCCGCTAATGCCAAATCCATCATTTCTTATATTGCCTTTTAGCATACCTGTGTTTTGCACCACAAGTTCATGACGGTAATTAATAAAGTTTGATTTTACTTTGATGATACCGCCATTTTTTTGCTTGCTGATGCCGTGTTTAATGGCATTCTCCACAAGCGTTTGCAGCATCATCGGCGGCACTGGAAGCTCTAAAGTTTCGTCATCAATATCATACTCAATCTGCAACCTGTCTTCAAAGCGAATGTGCTCTAAAGCCAGGTAATCTTTTACAATGCTCAACTCTTTTTTCAGTGGTGTGGTTTCCATTTTTTCAGCATACATGCTGCTGCGCAAAATGTTGCTTAATTCAGTAATGGCGGTGCGTGCGCGTTGCGGGTCTTCATCAACCAAAGCGCGAATGCTGTTGAGTGCGTTAAAAATAAAATGCGGGTTGATGTGCGCTTTAATAGTTTTTAATTCCAGTTCTTTTACGAGGCTTTCCAACCGAATTTTATCTAACTGATCGTTACGGCTTCTGATGATGTAATGATAGCTGAAGTAAATTAAATTCCAGATACATAAAAAAAGAAAAGGCACCAAAACATTACCCATTACCTTTCTTAAAAAAGAAATATTCTTCATTTGATTATCATCCATCTGAAACTGTATGGTAAGCAGCGTATCAATAATGGAATACAAAAAAGAAAACAGGATAGTGATGGCTAACATGCTGGTAATTTGCCTGGAAAGTGGCTGCTGAAGCAATTGATATTTGCGGATTGCCGTTCGCATGAGATGACTGATAACCAAACCTTCGAGCGCAAAAAGAAACAACACTGAAAAAAAAGTGGGCGTAGGCTTTGCCCCAAATGTAATGTACACCAGCGCATACACCAGCGCAAAAGCTCCCCAGCCTGCCTGGCAAACCCAATACGGCGATAGTTTTTCTTTCATGCCATGTAAAAGTAAAAACAAAAAGGGTTTTTATTTATTGCATTTTATTAGTGGCAAGAATAAAGGCTATATGGCAAATAAGACGATGCTTTAATTATCGGCATTTTTAATGGAAGGTCTTATATCGTTCGCGTTGCGATGTTCGTATTGAATTATAAAGTCCTTTACATCAGGAATCATATTTCGTTTGCGATGCAACTCGTACTTATAAATAGTTTGCCCTAACTGATATAAAAACGGCTGACCGATACTTTCGTATTCGTACTTTTCATCGTTTAAAACACCATCCTTGTTTACATAAACAGTTGCCGTAAGCATGTACTCAATATGGTGTGCAAAATCAACTATGTACGATACATCGGTAAGCGTTCCATACGCCCAGCCTACTTTATTAAACACACGAATATGAGCAGGCATGGCATGATGAAAACTATCGTTAAAAAAGAATTTTACATAGCTGTCGTAATACTGCGCTGTATCGTATTTTGGATACGGCGTTTCCGATGGATACTGTGAAAGATACTGATGAAGGAAATCATAATCATCTTTTGTGAGGTTAAATCTTTGTTTTTGGGGAACAGAAAGGGGAAACAAAATAGATTGTAATATCTGCTGCAAATCGTGCAGCGGAATGGTGTTGTGTTTTGCAAAATCCATCGGCTCATTTACTAAACTATCGTTGCGGTTATAATAAGCGTTGCCCAGATAAACATGCGCTGGAAACTGGAACGAATCGGTATTATACGCCATGGGTTGCGTATAGATTAATTTATTATTGACATCGATAAAACGAATGGGATTGGTGTGCCGGTTTTCATCATCTGTAAACCCCATAAACTGCCGCGTAATGCGCATGTTTGCGTATCCTTTTTGGTGTAATTTCCGGTTGATGGTTTGCTGACCCACAAACTGGTACATGCGGTTGTATGCATCGTTATCACTAATTAAAAATGCCTTTCTTATAAATTGCGCAACAGATGGCAAGCCGGTTTGCGATGTGCTATCAAAAAGCTCTTTCATTTGATGCGAATACGCACTATCAAACTGCAGAGAAGTAAATTTATTAACCCCGTTTTTATTTACTTCATTTATTTTTTCTAATGATAAAGCAGCCAGTGGCAGCTTTACTACCGATACGGGATAAAAGTACAATTGCGGATCAACGTTAAAATTATAGTTGGTGAACGAAGGCTTGTTGTTTTTATCGCGGTTAATTTGAGTGTAAATAATTTGGAGGCGATATTCGTCAGGATGCGTGAGTACGTTTTGATATAAGGTATTTTTATTTTGCTGTAAGATATTGTTGAGGAAAGCATCTGTTTTAGGCTGCGCGAATAAATGGAACGAAAACAAAAGCGATAAAAAGAAAAGATACAAACGCATAATTAAAAATAAACGATTTGGTGGTATAAATAAAAAAGCAGGCTGTTGCAACCTGCTTTTTTATTTGAATTTTCAAGAAATTATTTTGGATTTTTAACCGGCGCACTGGTTGCAGATGGCGGATTATAAGCCAGTTCATTATCCGGCACATCCCAATAATCCAGGTAATCATAATCAATGGTTGTGTTGGGATGAAACTTACCTGCATTATCAATAAACCAGGCATTTTTTCTCCCTCCGCCGTTGGCAACATCATTAATTACGCCCCAACGTCTGGCATCATAAAAAGCAAGTCCTCTAAACATCAATCCTATTCTTCTTTCCTTTCTTAATTCTTCCATAGCAGTTGGCACATCCTGCGTTGTGCCAGCCACCGGAGTTAAACCCGCACCCTGGTAAGTCCTTACTTCATCAATCAAAGCCAAACCACCGCTAACATCGCCGGTATGTATTTTCGCTTCTGCTTTCATCAACTCATTTTCTTCATAGCTACATGCCATATACAATTCATACGCATTGGCTGTTTTGCTGCCAAACGATATAACGCCACTCAATCCTTTTCCATCGCCTACCAGCTCCCATCGTGTACCTAAAGCAATACCACGGTCGGGATAGGTGTAAGGAGAAGAAAGTGTATCGAAATTATTGAGGAAGCGTTGATCGCCGGGTTTGAAATCTTCAACTAATCTTTCCTGAACTATATAAGCGGCTTCTCCGTTTGGATCGCCAACAGCTTTTGAAGCTACCGTTCCTGAAGTATAAGAAATAAAATCTCCGTTTTGATTTGCCCTTGCGGTAAAAGCTGCATCACTTTGTTGTATGCCGTTGTTTGTATAATTTAATACCGAATCCCACCCATTTGTTGTCATGCTGCTCACCGGCGTATTTGCCAAAATATTACGTGCTAAGTAAGTATTAATATTGTGTATCCACATGTCTGTTGTGGGAGGAACGCCTTTACCCGTTTGAAAAATATCTGGTATCAGTTGCGTAATAAGTGTTGTGTAATCGGCGGTATTTGTGATAGATGACAATATGGAAGCAGCTTTCATAAAGCTTGAATCTGCTGCAGAAATAAGGGCTTCTTTACTTACATAATTATCATTTGTTGCGCCAGGCGTATTGTTTACAATTCCGGCATAATACATTGAACCAATGCGGGAATATGCGTAACCTTTCCACCAGTAAGCCCATGCTTTCAATGTACTTTTTTTGGTAGTAGCATCACCTGAAAAACTAATGTTATCTACTAAGGATAAAATATAGTTAGCAGCGTTGTTTAAGTTGTACATGTAAGCCCATTCGTAGTACAACGGGTTTTGAGCCTGATAACTGTTATGGTTTATCTGCCTTATTAAATCAGGCTGTTTAGCCGGCGATTGGCTGTTGATTATCACGGTTCCATCTTCAAGCGTAACAGAATACGGGCAACCAATTTGATTCAAATATTCGTTGGCAGCTTCATCATCTACTTCATCACCCATTATAGAATGAAACCCATTTACGCCGGCAAAAAAAGCTCCCATTACACCATCGTAATATTTAATGCCATTCGATGTAAAGCCATCTGTATAAATGCTTCCTTTAGCTAATGAAATAATACTTTGCTCATTAGAGGCGCTTTCGGGAGTAGCATTATTAGGATTTTTTACATCGAGTTGTTTTTTGCAGGAAACAACCAATGCAATATTTATAAATGATAGAAAAAATATAATAATTCGCTTCATGATTTGATTGTTTTAATTAGATGAATTACAAGCCAATGTTTAAACCGATTTGATAAGATTTGTAGTTAGGCATTGTGTTGTGATCGGTTCCTCTATCCCACGGAGAATTGTTAGCGCCTGAACTGATTTCAGGATCGTAACCTGTATATTTTGTTACTGTAAGAATATTTCTTCCTGTAAAAATTAGCTGTGTTCTTCTCAATGCTTTTACGTTTATCAGCTTTGCCAGATCAACGGCTGCATATACATTTCGTAAACGAAGAAAAGATGCGTTTTCATAAAAGTAACTCTTGGTTCCGTCTCTTGATACCTGTGCATACATCCCTCTGTAAAAGGCAGTCCATGCGCCTGTATTGCCATTAATGGTTATTTGCTTGTCATAATCGCCGCTAATGCCATCGCGGTACATCCATTCTTTGGTTTGATTATAAATATGACTACCATTCACCCAATCGAACTGGAAACCAAATGAGATGAAATTTTTAAATGTAAAATCATTGATAAAAGACATATTGAATTTTGGATTCGGATCGCCAAAACTGTACAGGTTGGGTGTTACATAAGGCTGCTTGGTTGCCGAACTTACTACTATACCATTGCTGGCAACAGTGTAATTGGCTTGATTTGCTTTATCAATATAAGGCTGCCCTGTGGTTTTATCAATTTGATCTACACTATGCAAGGTAAGATAACCATACAGCTGACCTATCTTTTCACCGGCTTGCAAAACATAACCTGTGCTGCCTGCTGCTGAAGTTAAAACTACCGGCGGACCATCGGTGCTTAAAATTTTAGATACCTGATGATTGAAGTTATCCGTAAAATTCCATGTAAAGTTTCTGCTTGATACGACTGTTGCATTCAATGCAAAAGTAAAACCGTTTGAGCCCAAAGAAAATGCATTGTTTTTTATAGTTCCAATACCTGTAGAGGGTGCATCATCAACTGCCCAAATTGTATTATTGGAGCTACGCTTCCAATATGTGCCAGAGAAGGTAATATTCTTTAACCAGTTACCATTTAGAATTTTAAATTCCACATCAGTACCAATTTCTTTTTCTTCCGATACTTCTACATTTAAGTTAGGATTGGGAGTTTGAGAAGGAAAATAATAAGCGTTGGTATTACCAAGCACATGCGTGCTTAAGGTTACATACCTGTCGAAGGGTCCTGGCTGAATACCTGCTTTACCATAAGCTGCCCGCAATTTAAACTCGGGAATAATGGTTGCCATGGAACCGTTTTTCCAGAAATCAAATCCAGATAAACGGAAGTAAGCATTGCCTGTGGGAAAGGTAAATGGTTTATGACCAGCACCAAATGCTGAAGAATAGTCGGTTCTGAAACCACCGCTTACACCAGCGATGTCTTCATATTCTAATCTTTCACTCGCTGCATATCCATACGTTATAAATGGTGTAATTGCTGCACCATTTGAATAGTAAGTATTGGCTGCACCGGCAGTGTAAGGAGTAGCTAAAGGCAACCCGATTCCATAGAAATCGTTATAGGTTGATTTATCATGACGCCAATCAAAGATGCCTTGTGTTGTTGAAGTAATAGGAAGCTTTAAGTGAAAGTCTTTTTCAAAATCCAAATGCAAATTTGCTGTCGTTAGAAAGTTTTGAAACAATTGATTGTAATAATTATTGTAAACAGAACCTGTGATGTCGGCACCAGAATAATTGTCTGTAGCACCCCATGAAGGATCGTTGGAACCTACATTTTGATTGGTTGTTTGGTTAGGATATAACGTTTGGTTATAATCGTTTTCATAGTTCAAACCATACTTAACATCCACATCTACAAACTTTGGAAACCTGTAACTTAAGTCAAGCGCTTCTACTATATCTATTTTGTCATCAGTATAATGCGTGTAGTAAATAGGATAATTGGGATTATAACCATTTACACCTGATGTACCGCTATAGTAAGAGCTTGGAGTACCATCGGGAAATTTAAAGTTATAATTAGCAAAAGGTCTTGTATTGTTTAATGCGTACAAAAAACCCTGATCTGATAAAATTGTATTTCTGGTATAAATTAATTGCGTAATGCTTCTAAACTTTAAATTTTTAAACAGTTCTGCTCCTATATTGCTTGTTAAATTGCTTCTGCTGTTATAACCATTATTTTTAAAATTGCTCTCCTGATAGTTGTTAGAAGCAGAAATTAAAAAATCTGTTTTTTCTCTTGACCCGGATATAGTAATAGAATTATTATAAGTATTGGCTGGTACAAAAAACTCTTTATAATGGTCGTAATATTTCAGGTTTTTGTTGTACGGCTTGTTATTGTTGGTTGCTGTATCGGTGCTATTCCATATTACATTCTCATTAAACACACCGCCAACCGTATCGAAATAAATAGGGTTACCCGAACTGCCTACTATATTATTGGCGCTATCTGTTTCATAGCTATGTAAACGGGCTTTATGTACCTTACCAATATTTAAATAAGTATTCTGGCTGATACTTGAAGAAACATCAATATTAATATGCCCGCTGGCGCCTTTTTTACTAAACAACTGGATAACACCATTAGCACCTTGGGCGCCATACAATGTTGCCGATGCTGCGCCTTCTACCACTTCAATTCTTTCAATAGTGCTTAGGTCGAGAGAGTTTAAATTAGTAGCTTTTACCTCAATGCCATCCAACAATATCATCGGAGAAGTTGAGCCCTGCAACGTATTAATGCCCCGTAATAAAATATTTACAGGCGCTCCTGGTGTACCATCAATACTTGAGATTTGCGCACCCGCAACTTTACCAATTAATGCCTGGTCAACTGAAGCCGTAGGTGCCGCTGGCAATTTGTTAGAACTGATAGATTCTACCGAAATACCAATCCTTTTTCTACTGGTTGCAACGCCCAACCCGGTTACCACTACTTCCGCCAATGTGTTCACATCTGTTTTTAAAGTAACACTTACATTATCCGCAGGGGCGGCTTCCTGCGTTACAAAACCTACTGCCGAAATAACCAAAACATCACCGGAAGGAACACTTGCTGTAAAACTTCCGTCATTGCCTGTTAAGGTTAAAACTTTTTTCGATCTTTTTGCAGAGACGGTAGCTGCCGTAACGGCTTGCCCTTTATCGTCTGTAACATTTCCTTTTACTGTAAGGCTTTGTGCGTAGGTAGCTATCATTAGCAATACGGCACAAAAAAACAATAGTGTTTTTCTTCTCATGTGTTAGTGATTTATGTGCTTAAAAAACAAATGTAAAGGTTTGTGAAATAAATGTCAAATATTATCAGTGGTTTTATTTAAAAAAATTTTTACCATCGAATGATAAGTGGCTTTTAAAAGGGATAGTTGGTAATTATAAGATGTGTGAGTATTGAAATTATAGCCTTTTAAACCTACAATAGAGAATCAATTGTGTTTACTATAATTAATTAAAAAAACTATAATGTAAAATTTATTATAAAAATTTTATTAAATTAACTTTAGAGTGTAATAATTTAAGTCATAACATATTTTACAACTATTATACATTATAAGTTTCTTTTTTAGTAATGCAGCACTTTTAAAACACAACGTTTTGTCATTTTAAAATTGCCGCTTTTATGCAGTTGCACTTATAGGATGTTAGCGGCAGCCTTGGGTAGTTGGGTTAGTGGTGTTATTTCAAATTGATATAAAACAAAAAGCAGATGATAAAATCATCTGCTTTTTGTTTTATTGTTTACAGCAATAATTTATACCGCTTCAGCTTTCATGCTCTTTTGCTGTTTTTTGCGCTCTTCTTCATCCAGTATTACTTTACGAAGCCTGATGTGCTTTGGTGTTACTTCAATACATTCATCCTGCTGAATGTATTCCATACATTCTTCCAGCGTCATTTGTATTTTAGGTACAATACGAACAGAATCATCGCTTCCGCTGGCTCGCATATTGGTTAGTTTTTTTCCTTCGGTTGCATTTACCACCAAATCGCCGGGTTTTATGTGTTCAGCAATAATTTGCCCTACATAAACTTCTTCACCCGGATCTATAAAAAAAGCACCTCTGTCTTGTAATTTATCAATTGAATAACCAGTAGTGGCAGATTGATTTTTTGAAATTAAAACACCATTGTTTCTTCCCGGTATTTGCCCTTTCCAGGGTTTGTATTCGATAAAACGATGCGCCATTACGGCTTCGCCTGCGGTGTTGGTAAGCATATTGCTGCGCAAGCCAATCAAGCCGCGCGATGGAATCTCAAATTCAAGATGCTGCATCTGTCCTTTGCTTTCCATCACCTGTAATTCGCCTTTGCGTTGTGTAACCAAATCAATCACTTTACCGCTGAATTCCCCAGGAACATCAACCACTAAGTTTTCGTAAGGCTCACTTTTTTTACCATCGATATATTTTACCAATACTTGCGGTTGACCAACGGTTAACTCGTATCCTTCGCGGCGCATGGTTTCTACCAACACACCCAGGTGAAGAATGCCGCGACCAAACACAAGAAAACTATCAGCGCTGTCGGTGTCTTCTACACGCAAGGCTAAGTTTTTTTCGGTTTCTTTCATTAACCTGTCGCGCAAATGGCGCGAGGTTACAAACTTTCCATCTTTACCAAAAAACGGGGAATTGTTAATGCTGAACAACATGCTCATAGTAGGCTCATCAACACTAATAACCGGCAGGGCTTCAGGATTATCCTGATCGGCAATGGTATCACCGATATTAAAATCTTCCAATCCTACCACCGCACATAAATCGCCGGCAATTACTTCGGTTACTTTGCGTTTACCCATGCCTTCAAATACATACAGTTCTTTTACGCGCAGCTTCTTCATTACGCCTTCCGCCTGCATTAAAGCAATGGGTTGGTTTTCTTTTATCACACCACGGCCTACTTTGCCAATGGCAATACGACCAAGGAAAGAAGAATAATCGAGCGATGTAATCTGCATCTGTAGCGGACCTTCATTTACTTTAGGCGCCGGCACGTATTTTAAAATGCCATCCATCAGGGGCATAATGTCTTCTGTTGGTGTAAGGCTGTCATTAAACCAGCCATTCTTGCCCGACCCATAAAACGTTGGAAAATTAAGTTGCTCTTCAGTTGCATCTAAATTAAAAAATAATTCAAACACCGCTTCATGCACTTCATCAGGGCGGCAGTTGGGCTTGTCAACTTTATTAATTACTACAATTGGTTTTAAGTGTAACTGCAAAGCTTTTTGCAACACAAAGCGTGTTTGCGGCATGGGTCCTTCAAAAGCATCTACCAATAACAAAACCCCGTCTGCCATTTTTAAAACGCGTTCCACTTCGCCGCCAAAGTCACTGTGCCCTGGGGTATCAATTACGTTTATTTTTACTCCTTTATAAATAACGGCTGCATTTTTACTAAAGATGGTAATACCACGCTCGCGTTCCAGGTCGTTGCTGTCCATAATCAGATCGCCGGTTTCCTGATTGTCGCGAAACACTTTAGTAGTATGTAGTATTCTGTCAACCAAAGTAGTTTTACCATGGTCAACGTGTGCAATGATTGCAATGTTGCGGATTTCCATAAGTGCGCGAAGGTATGAATTTACAGTGGGCGGTGCAAGCGTGAAGCAAGGTGTTGATTATTTTTTAACGCGATGCTTCGTTTTGTTTTTCAATTTTTCTTACTCTTACTTTTTATACGCTATAACTTAGCTGAACAGGCTTTTCCATTACATTCGCCCACTTAATAACCGTGCGTAAAACACAACCTGCACTATGAGCAATACTGTGGATTTAAAAATTTTCCATCCTTACGAAGCAGAAGGTTTACAACGATTGGGAAACAAACACGATGGCGGCTATGTGGTACATTTTCCTTCGTTGCAAGATGTAGATTGTTTGATGAATTATGGCGTTGGCTACAATGTGAAATTTGAAAAACAATTTCATAAACTAACGGGAAAACCAGTATATGCTTTCGACCCGACTTTAAAGAAGATAAGTTATATTACAGATGAACTAAAACGTGGCGCCTTGTACACAGGCGGCAAGCATGTATTGAGGCTGATGATGTGGCTGGTGCAGGAAAATAATTTACCAAAACATGGTATTCATTTTATAGAAGAAGGCTTATCCGCACACAACTCCGAACATTATAAAACACTCAACTATCACCTAACAAAATACAATCTTCACCATAAAAAATTATTTTTAAAAATTGATATTGAAGGCGCCGAATACGATGTGTTGAAAGAGGATAGCTTTTATGATGCCCTTCAAAATACAGTTCAACTCATTTTTGAGTTTCACTATGTAAAAGAAAAGCTGCAGGAGCTTGCTGAAATAATGAAAAGAATAGCGCAAACCCATACTCTCATTCATATTCACGGCAACAACAATGCAAGCACGTTTGTTTATAACAACAAAAATGTTCCCGAAGGTATTGAGGTTGTATTTCTTCACAATTCATATTTGCCTGAAAAAAAATTGTCGGGAAAAGAATATCCGGTTGAAGGATTGGATGTTCCCTGCAATTGGCGAAGGAAAGACATTGTGATTGATTTTTTTAATTGAATAAATTCATCAACTTGAAACAGTAAATGATAGAAAAGAAAAAGAAAGCTCTCTGAAAAGAGAGCTTTGATAACACGTATGAGAAAAAATAGTTCACTAATTATTATTGCAAAAATGAAATAAAAACAAAAGGCAGTCAACCGTATTTTTCCCGTATTCAAACAACCCGTTTTATTTTCGGGCATAATTTTATTATAGAACTGATACAATATGGAATTAGAAAATCATCTGATTAAAAAGAAGCCTTTTTTTCTTCGCCTGCGCCCGTTGCAACGCATGTTGATAAGCCTTGCGATAGCTTCGCTTACCTTGCTTTTTATTCATAAAAAAGCAAGCCCTTTGATAGAGGCATTGTCTGTTTGGCTTGTATTTGAAGCGGTGTATTTAACTATTAACTGGATTACTTTATTTACACGCCCTATTAGTGAAATAAGAAGATATGCAAGGCGGGATGATGGCAGTAAATTGTTTGTTTTTATTATGATTTTATTGTCTTCGTTCGCCAGCATTATCACGGTGTTGGTACTGATGGTTTCAAAAGCAGGCGATAACTCGGAGCATGGTTTGTTTTTATTCGTATCTATTGCAGGCATTTTTCTTTCCTGGTTCATGGTACATACCATTTATACGTTTCATTATGCTCACATGTATTATGACGATATACCCGGCGATAATACAAAGGATGCAGAAGGGCTTGAATTTCCGCAAAAAGGCGAACCCGATTATATTGATTTTGCTTACTTCTCGTTTGTTATCGGCTGCACTTTCCAGGTATCGGATATACAAATTAGTTCTCGCCGCATTCGCCATGCCGTGTTGGTGCACCAGATGATTTCTTTTTTTATGAACACATTTGTTGTTGCACTTACCATTAATTTAATTGCAGGTTTAATACATTAACTTGTTTTTGTAATAAGTATTTTGAGCAGGTTTTGGTTTTCTTTTACATCAAAATTATTGTATGAACAAACCATCAATCGGTTGGATCGGATTGGGCAATATGGGTATTCCCATGTGCAAAAATCTTATTAAAAACGGCTATGCACTTACTGTCTATAATCGAACAAAAGAAAAAGAAAAAACCCTAACTAATTTGGGTGCTTCAACAACACAAAACCCTTCTTCTTTATTTGATAGCTGTGATGTAGTATTTACAATGGTTAGTGATGATGAAGCGGCAAAAGAAATTTATGTTGGCAACAATGGCTTGTTACTAAATAATGCAGTAAAAGAAAAGCTGGTTATTAATACAAGCACAATATCTCCTGAAACATCAAAGTATTTGTCTGCGCAATGCAATGATAAAGGCTTACAGTATTTGGAAGCGCCGGTATCGGGCAGCGTAAAACCTGCAGAAGATGCGGCTTTAATCCTTTTATGCGGTGGACCTAAGGATGTATTTGAAAAAGCAAAACCTGTATTAGATTACCTAGGAAAAAAGGTAATGTACTTGGGCGATTATGGTGCAGGCTGCGTTGCTAAATTAGCCATTAATTTATTAGTTGGTTTTACTATTCAAGGCTTGGCGGAAACAGTTTTATTTGCCCGGAAACATGGCATTGATACAGAGCAAATGCTTCAAATTATTAACGAAGGCAGCTGTGGAAATGCAACTACTAAAGCAAAAACACCATCTATTTTATCGAATGATTTCAAACCTTCTTTTTCTGTAAAAAACTATGCGAAAGATTTGCGGTTAGTCAAAGGTGTTGGTATAGAAACGCCAATGGCAAATGCTTTGAACGAAACGTATCAAAAGGCTTTGAAAGAATATGAAACAGAAGATTTGATGGCGGTAATACAATTTCTGAATAAATAAAAAAGATGATAGCTGCTGATGGTTTATTGATACCAATCCCACAACAGCTTTGATAGCTTTCTCGTTAACACCCAGGCTTCATTATTGGGTTCCCAGCTTTGGTCTTTATTGTTATTTGTATAGATGCTAAAAACATAACGCCTGCCTCTGCCATTTACAAACATCACTTCGCTGCGGCTTTCATCTACGGCTCCGCTTTTATCTGCCACAAACACATCCGATGGTATAGACGACATGGCTTCTTCATCCCAATAATTTCTGCCCAGCAAGCGAAGCATCCGTTCACTCAGGCTATCGCTGATGATTTGTTTTTGCACAATTTTTTCCATCAACGTTGCCATTTCGCGCGGCGAAGTTTGTCCCCAGCCAAACATTTCCCTGTTCGCTTCTCTGCCCGGTGTGCGGCTGTTTACGCGCGTTGCTTTTATGCCAATGCTATCCAATATTTGGTTAATGCGCAATCCGCCGCCTGCAAAGCTTTGCAGCCATAAACTTGCCGTATTATCGCTCATGGTAAGCATCAGCAGCATCACTTTGCTCAACTCAATTTTTTCGCTGTCTTTAAACGAGCCTAAAATATCAACGCCTTTATAAAGTAACGAATCTCTGTAAACAAGTTCCTGGTGATATTGCAGTTCGCCCCTTTTTATTTTATTCATCACGCCTATCAGTATCGGAATTTTAATGGTGCTGGCTGTTGGAAAGAGGGAATCGGCATTGATAGCAACCGTTTTGTTTTTGTTCAAATCGTGAATGTAAACGCCAATGCTACCATGAAAGTTTTGGATTTCTTGTTCGATTTGTTTTTGTAATTTTTTATCGATTTTTTGAGCAAAAGTGTTACAGAAAAAAAGGGCAAAAACAAAAGCAAATACTGTTTTCATAAGCGGTAAAATATTTTTTGAAGATAAAGTACTTATACCAACAGCAACACAAAATAGCAACTCATTCTGACGTTACACTGCAAATAGTCAAACTAAATAGAGAATGTCTCGAAAGAAAAAAGAAAATTACAGTGATTGTTGAAGCCAAACTCTATTCATCACAGGTATCCAAATAAAAAAGGGACTTGCCTGATGGAAAGGCTGAAAGCTTTGATGAATAAATATTATCTTTTAGCCGTGTTAGTATTCACCTATATCTTTCTTCGGACGTTTATCCCAAACTGCGCATTATTATACTTTAGCAAGCTATCGTAGTTTTTGTTGGTGTTCTTCATAACAGAGATTTGTTTCCCAATTAAAATCAACTTTATACCGATATATAAAGACAAAGAACGCTACATTTATACAATAACAACCGCTTTCCTCTCTTTTGTTGAAGCTAAAGAATTGGATTATAATTCCCGATCTCTTGCGAACGATTTTTCAACCATTGTTCTTCGTCGTTCTTATGTTTATCTTCTAATGATCGAATTCATACAACCAGAGAATCTTTCTATACTTATCAAACAATTATATTGCGGTGGAAAACGATGTGCATATAAAACCAACTTTTAAATACTTCAAGCCGAACTTTACAATATGAATTTACAATTCTCAGGACATGATTCGTTTGTGTGCAAAACCTTTTGGCTTAAGAAAGGATTTGATTTTATCAGACAAAATCAAAGAAGTTTTGCTGATGAATTTGCTGTTGTTGATTTAGGTGTTGGTAAAAATATGGTAACGGCTATTAGCTATTGGTTAAAAGCTTATGGTATTGTTGATTGGAATAATGAACTAACAGAATTTGGTAATCGCTTGTTTAACAACAATGGTTATGATCCTTACCTTGAAAGTATTGGAAGTATTTGGTTACTTCATTATTCTTTAATTAAAACAAACAAAGCTTCCCTTTACAACTTATTCTTTAATGATTTTAGGAAAGGAAGATTTGAATTTACAAAAGAACAACTCTCAAATTTTTTGCTTCGCAAAGTAGAAGCGGCTGGCAGAGGTAATATTAGTACAAGTACCATTAGTACTGACATAGCTGTCTTTATTAGAAACTATAATAAGAAAGACACAAAAAGCAACAAAGATGTAGAAGATGACTTTTCAAATTTGATGGTTGATTTGCAATTACTCACAAGCGAAGCTGTAAAAAATGCAGATAATAGATTAGTAGAATGGTATCATATGACAAGTGATATTCGCTTTGATTTACCTTATCAAATTGTTCTGTTCACCATTTTAGAAAACGAAAACTATGGCAATTCTATTTCTTTTCACGAATTGCATACAGGCTTTAATTCGCCGGGTTGTGTCTATGCGTTATCCGAAGATGGATTGTATCAAAAATTACATGAGATTAGTAATCATTTTCACGAAGACATTGTTTACAAAGAGACAGCAGGAGTAAGAGAATTACAGTTTAAGAAAACTGCGAAACCTAATAAATGGCAAGTATTACATGACTATTACAACGCTTAAATATTCACCGTCCATAAATATAGTTAGAGATAACGAATATTCATTTAAATACATCCCAACACCCAATTCTACGACTGTTTTTGAACGGATTTTATTGAATGTAGAAGCCGGTCTGAAATCTCAAATTATTATCGGTGCTTATGGAACCGGAAAGTCTTCTTTGCTGTTAGCTTTTCAGCAAACCTTGAAGGGTGCATACAAGCATTTTGATAACTGCGAAGCTTTATTAGACCGAGCTAAAAAATATCAGTTCATTCCGGTTATTGGTGATTATGCTTCCATTATTGAAACGTTTGCAGACATCTTTGGTGTAACGAGTAACCGCACTGCGAATAATACCATAAAGGCAATTGATAAAGCGTATCAAAAAGTAAAGAAAGAAGGAAGCGGTATTGCTTTCGTTATTGATGAGTTCGGTAAATTTTTGGAATATGCCGCAAAAAATAATCCTGAGGCTGAGTTATACTTTTTGCAACTCTTAGCTGAATGGACAAATAATACAAATACAGATGCGCTATTAATAACAACCTTGCACAAAGGTTTTAATTCTTATGCAACCAAGTTAAGCCCGACGCAATATGATGAGTGGGATAAAGTAAAAGGCAGATTTAAAGAGTTATTATTTAATGAGCCGGTAGAGCAATTACTATTTTTGGCAAGCGAGCGTTTGGCAAAAGATGAAAAGGCAGTACCAGATAAGAAATTTAGAAAACTATTTGACTGCATTAGTCACTCAAAGGCATTTCCGCTAAAAGACTACTTCACTATCGAAATAGCGCAAAAGCTTTATCCTCTCGATATTTTATCGGCTGCCGTTTTAACGCTGGCATTACAAGAGTATGGGCAAAATGAAAGAAGTTTATTTTCTTTCTTGGAATCGGCCGATTCGTTTTCAATTGCCGAATTTAAAAAGGCGAATAGCGACTATTTTAGTATTCCGCAAGTATATGACTACTTGCTAACTACTTTCTACTCTACCTTATTAATTAATGGTAGCAATCCTCATTACGATCAATGGTCGAGTATTAAGAGAACCTTAGAAAGATTAGAAGGTGTATCCTTACAACAGCCGATTGGTGATGCACAGTGCATGATAAAAACCATTGGTTTATTGCATTTATTTACACCTGCTGGCGCACATATAGGAGAAGAATTTATAACTACTTATGGAAACTTATCGTTAGACATCGCCAATCCAAAAGCAGTTTTAGATGAATTGGTTGGTTTTATGCTCATTCGATATTCGAAAGAGTATAACCGATATGTAATATTTGAAGGTACCGACTTAAATATCACCTTAGCTATTGATAACGCCGGGAAAATAGTAGAACGTGTTTCAAACGTTGTTTCCTACTTGGAGGAATATGCAGATCTTTCTATTATTTCTGCCAAAGCTTACTCTTATCGAACAGGTACGCCAAGACTCTTTAAATTTATTCTAAGCGAAACACCCGTTATACAGGTTCCTGATGGAGAAATAGATGGCTTTATTAATTTGGTGTTTTCAAGCGATAAAAATATACTCGATAGAGTTGCTCAACTATCTCAGCAGTGTGATGAAGCTATTTTATACGGCTGTTATCAAAATATTACCGCTATACAAAACACACTATTCGAAATTCAAAAAGTTCAAAAAGTTATTGCAAGCCATCCAAACGATAGAACGGCCGTTCGATTGCTGGAAGAAATTAAAGACTATTACAGCAAGCTTCTGCATCACCAATTGATTGATAGCTTATATGCGAATGATGGTTCGGTTAGTTGGTTTTGGCAAGGAGTTTTACAACCTGTTGAAAATAGAAAACAATTCAATCAAATTTTATCCGATGTATGTGAAAGCATTTATCCTGATACCCCTATTTTCAAAAATGAATTAATCAACAAAACCAAAGTTTCAAGTCAGATATCCGCAGCCAGAAAAATCATTACAAGTCGGTTGCTTAATAATTCTGAAAAAGAAAACGTAGGCTTTGAGACGAACAAATTTCCACCCGAGAAGACAATCTATTTATCACTATTAAAAGAAACCGGCATTCATGTAAAGAACAACGAAACCTGGAGTTTGCAAGCACCAAAAGCAAAATCGTTTTCAGCTTTATGGAAGGCTAGTGAAACCTTTTTAGAAAACTCAAAAGGCAAACAGAGAAGCCTGCAAGAATTTGAAGACATGTTATACATAAAGCCTTTTAAATTAAAGCAAGGCTTTATAGATATTTGGGTGCCTGTTTTCTTACTGGTGAAAGCGGATGAATATGCTTTGTTTGATGACAAAGGTTATATACCTGCGCTCAATCAGGATATTCTCGACTTAATTAATAAAAAGCCTGGCAACTTCTTCGTAAAAGCATTCGATGTTGAGGGTATCAAACTCGATTTATTTAACCGATATAGAACCTATCTAAGTCAGCCGGAAACAGATCATCCCACCAACAAATTATTGATTCAAACCATCAAACCATTCTTGGTATTTTATAAAGGTTTGAATGAATATGCCAAAACAACAAAAACGGTTAGCAAATCCACCATAGCCTTTCGGGAAGTGATTGCAAAGTCTCAAGACCCGGAAAAGATAATCTTTGATGACATGCCAACGGCGTTGGGTTATAGCGTACAAAGTATGCAGAACGATCCGACTGAAGCGGATAAGTATATTACAGAAATAAAAGCATCTATTCTCGAACTGAGAAAGTGTTACGATGAACTGCTCAATCGTTTTGAAGAGTTTATTGTAAAAGGCATTGTAAAAACCAACACTGCTTTTCCTGAGTATAAAACCTTGCTGGCAGATAGGTACAAGAAGCTGCAAACTCATGCGCTACCAATACAATATCGCTCTTTCTTTAGCCGTCTTACCTCTGCTATTGATGATCGCGCTTCCTGGCTTAATTCCATTTCTCAAGCTTGTATCAATAAACAGCTTATCAATAGCAAAGATGAAGATGAAGCTATGTTGTATGATAGGTTCAGTCATTACATTACCGTATTAGATAGCTTGATTGCGATTAATGAAGAAAGTAATAATGAGGAAGAAGAAGTAGTAAAAGTTGATTTGACAACTTCTGTTGAAGGTGCTAAAACTAAAATGATTCGTATCTTCAAATCGGAGAACAATGTGATTGTTGGTAAGCGCGACCAGATAAAGAATATATTAGGTGATGATCAACAACTGAGCTTAGCCGTATTGGCAACTTTATTACAAGAATACTTAGGAAATGAATAAAAAGGTAAGGCACGTATTGGGTATTTCTGGCGGTAAAGACAGTGCTGCATTGGCTATCTATATGAAGGATAATTATCCTGATTTAGATATTGAATATTATTGCTGTGATACGGGCAAAGAACTTGATGCAACCTATAAGTTAGTTGACGATTTGGAAGTGTATTTAGGCAAAAAAATTATTCGTTTGAAGGCTGCAGAAGAAAGTAATGAAGAGCCTTTTGATCATTACTTTAAAATGTTCGGTGGCTTTCTTCCTTCTTCTTCAGCGAGATGGTGTACGAAATACTTAAAGATAGAACCTTTTGAAAAATTTGTAGGAAATGACCCTGTTGTTTCATATGTAGGTATCAGAGGTGATGAAGACAGAGAAGGTTACATTTCTAAGAAATCTAATATTCAATCGATCTTTCCTTTTCGTAAAAATATTTGGAGTGAGGATGTAATTAGTAAAGTGTTGAAAAATGAAAATATTCCCTCCATAAGCGAAATATATTTGTTCTTATTTCCAGAGAAAATAGATAACAGGTTTCTTGAAATTATCAATCAGCCAAGTTCGATGCGCTTTGCCATTCAGCAAAAACTCAATTTACTATTAAATAGAAGTGTGCAAGCCTTTAACCAAGTTGTATTTGACTTTTTAAAGACTACCAATTACCCTTTATCTAAAGAGCAATCTTTCGTGCTATTAAATAAGGAAGATGTATTGGTGAAGGAGGATATATTTAAAATTTTAAGAGAAACAGTTGGAGTGCCTGAGTATTATGAAAAAAAAGACTTTTATTTGAACGAGGATAAAGGTCAATACGCCCGTAGTCGTTCTGGCTGTTATTTCTGCTTCTTTCAACAAAAAATAGAATGGATATGGCTATATGAACAACACACTCATTGGTTTGAGAAAGCCATGCAATATGAAAATAAAAACGAAGGATTCACTTGGAATCAAAACGAAAGCTTAGAAGAGTTAATTCAACCAAAAAGAATTGAAGCCATAAAACAAGAGTACCTAAATAGAAACAAGACCAAAATAACATCACCTTATCTGCTAGACATACTCGATGATTCCGAATCAGAAGGATGTGCGGCCTGTTTTATATAACTATATGAAATACGAAATTCAACAGTGGACAGTTAACGAACTTCTATCGACATTTAACAGCAAAAATCTAAACTTAAATCCTACTTATCAACGAAACGACATTTGGACTGAAAAAGCCCAAAAGGATTTAATATCTTCCATGAAATTAGGGATGCCTATACCTAATTTTTTTCTTCATCAGAGAACAGAAGAGAAATATGATATTGCGGACGGTCAACAAAGAACCAGAGCCATTCTAGCTTATATAAACGGAGAAATAGGAGACAATAAAGATTTAAGATTTAGAAATGAAGAGGATTTTTTGAGTTATCTTCTCCCTGTAGTTGTTATTGATCACAATATATCTGAAGAAGAGGTTAGAAAGTTTTACGTTAAAGTAAATAATACAGGGCTTCGTTTAAATAGCCCAGAGCTCACCAAATCGCAATACTTCAATTCTAAAGTTCTTCAACTCGTTGAAGAATTATCTAACACTGAGCAAGTAAAAACACTTGGGCTTTTTAATGAAAAACAGGAAAGCCGAATGTTAGATAGAGAATTTATGGAAGAATTAACCGGGCAAATAATTTATGGCATCACAGAGAAGAAACTAGCTATAAGTAAATTATACACAGAGAACGAAAATATCAGTGATAAGCAAGTAAGTGAAATAAAGTATCAATTCGAAGGTGTGCTAGATATTTTTGTAAAGATAAATCAACGCATTCCTCTTAGCGAAACAAGATATAGTCAGAAAAATGACTTTTATACACTGTTTGGGTTATTTAAAGATCATCCACTTCAGCAGAAGACATATAATTCTATATTCAACTTTTTAATTAAAATACAGGATGATATAAGTCCATCAAATGATAGCTGCCAATTATTACAGGAATATGCATTTAATTGTATAACTCAATCGCATGGTAAAACGGCAAGGCAAAAAAGGTATGATATACTGAAAGCAATTGCATTTAATGATTCGGGTAAATTAACTAAGGAGCAAAAAGCTTTGAAGAAGTATTACGGGTTAAAGACAAGTGAGATTGTTAAAGAAGAAAATATTCTTTTGATAGATCCATCAAACATCAAAACTAAATACCTATAAGTACCCTTTTATGCGGTTCACTAACAACGCTATTTACTTATCAACAGGTAATTATAAGACTAGAAACTATCTTGAACACAATAGAGTGTATTACAATATACTGCTTTTAAATCCTAAATATTCGAAATCGAGAGGAGGAAATTCGTCAGTCTTTAAACTAATAGATCCAAACACAGAAAAAGAATACGCTGTAAAGTTTTCAAAGTATCCAATTGAAAACAATGTAAATGAGAATATGCGCTTTGACCGAGAAATCCAAGCATTATATAGAGCTAAAAAAGAAGGTTTAGAAAATGTCATTGAGATCATGTTCGATGGTCAGAAGAAAGTTGACGGCAAGACATTTCCATATTATGTTATGGAAAAAGCAGATACAGACCTAAAATCATTTATCATTGAAAACAATGTTTTGCCAAGTCAGAAGATTTTGTTTTGTTATGAAATGATTAAGGGTATTCAAGAGCTTCACTCAATAGATATTTATCACAGAGATATAAAACCAGATAATATTTTCTTTATTAACAATGGAGGAAAAAGCAGATGGAAGATTGGTGATTTAGGACTTATGGCTTTTCGAAATGAAGATTTGAAAAAGTTTGAATTTCAAAAGAAGGTAGGACCAGTTGGCTGGTTATCCCCAGAAGCAATTAATAAAGTTGTATGTGAAGGAACAAGGTTTGAAGCAATAAATGATTGTAATATAGATAGCCACTCAGATGTATTTCAATTGGGAAATGTTTTTTGGTTCATGTTTATGTATTGTGTGCCTATGGGACAAGTAACTTACGGTGATTTCAAAATAAAGAACGAGGCTTTGTTTGAAGCGATTATAAAAATGTTGCAACACAAAAAAAGTAGAAGAAAAAATATTGATTACTATAATAGTGAGTTCGAAGAGTTAGTATCTTAATTAATCTTCCCAACTATTCATTAATTGCTCCATTCCAAAATTCAACAGGAAATCAGAATAATAACTATCGAATAAGTCACGTATATACTCATCAATTGTTACATCATCTTCTTGTCCATCTTTCGTACTTGAAATGATATAGCCTTTCTTTTTTGTAATCATATATAAAAACAAAGAGTGGAAATATACAGAAGCCAAGTACTTCTTTTGCGCTGTAATGAGCTGGTCTTCGCTTGTTAGTTTTTTCCGATGTTCAAGAAACACGTTGCTATCTAAATTCACGTATATCTTCTCAAGCTTATCGCCTTCGCCATAAGGATACAGAACGGTTTTGTAATCCATGCTGATACCTTGTGCTTCGTAAGTGTCCCACTGCTCTTTTGTTACACGTATCAACTCGGGTAAGCCAATTCTATCTTCCTCTTCTTCCTGCACTTTTGTCTTCTCTTTCGGTGCTTCGGCATCTACAATCTTCAACCAAACGATATCATCGTGATACTCTTCACCTACGCCTTTTAAAGAAGCTTTTATTTCCAGTTCTTCACCTTGTCGTAACTCAGAATTGGGATTGAATGTAATTTTAATCGTGCCTTTATTTGGGCTTGATTTTACAATATTTAGCAGTCCGCTTAGCTCTTTTTCGGTTCCTGCAGCCGTACCACCATTTCCTTTTTCGTTTCGTTTTACGGTTAAGATAGACACTTGCAAATCGCCCGGCTCTTCGGTTCTGTCGAAGTAGTGATCTTCTACATCGGTTTCAAAGCGTAGCGTTTTTTCGCCACCTATCGGCACAGGAATGCTTGCACCATCTTTCTTGTGATACAATCTAAAAAAGGATGGAAAGCGTTCGGGCTTAAACGGCTTTTCTTCTTTTGGCTTTGAGGCTGGCTTGTCATTACCCTTATGAGGCGCTTCTTTCTCTTTTTTAATTTCTTCCAGCTTTAATGTGTTTTGCAACAGCTTGAAGAGCTCTGTATCTTTTGGAAGGTTCTTAGCAAACGATTTAATCAATTCGGTTGTGTCTTCGCTTTCAAAGCCAATGGCATCTTTTCGCTTCTTGTTGATTTCATCCAATTTGCTTTTTGGCAATTTTCGTTTCAGATAATCACGCAATGCATTTGCTTCATCTCCTTCACGTAATCTGTCACGCGAAGCCATAAAAAGTTCCTTCCGAAATTCATACTTCATTCTTGTACAATCAACATTGATAAGCAGATAATCTTTCAATAGATTTAGCTTCAGACCACGTGTGATGAATTCAGTAGAATAATGTCCATGTACTTGCCCGTTCATTGAAAATAAAACAGACATTCCATTCTTAAAGAATCGTCGTTTGATATCTTCTTTTGTGTCTTTCACATTCTTCCCTTCTTGCTTGGCTCGAAACACATAGCAAGTAACTTTCATAGTTCCGAATTTCTCTTCCGAATATTCTTCCGAAAACCAGTCTTCTACATAATCTTTTTCTTCTTCTAATCTGCGTTGCAAACCGAATGCGTTTGCATCCAAAACAGGATTGTTAGGATAACGCTCTTTCTTATCAACCGTTAGAAAAGGCAGGACGGGTTTGAATAAAAATTCATTCAGGCTTTGGTTTAACTCTTGTGCAAAGCCATAAATGCCTTTCATTTGATAAGAGTATAGTTTAATGACGGTACCTGTCTTGAATTTTTTGTTATGTAGTTTCAAATCAAGATCAGTAATATCAAAAGATGGTATTTCACCCTTTATTTTTAAAAATTCATACCAAGTGTTTTTCTTTGTTTGATGTTCGTCTTTCGACAACGGATGTTCTCTTACCAATGTGAATCCAAACCTTCCAGTATTATCATATCGTTTGGAAGCAATCAACTGATATCCTTTCTTTCCACAGAATACAATAGCACCGCTTCCACCCATATTGTATTTGCCTTGCACAAATTGTATTTCATTCTTGTTGCCACGCATCAGTGAAAGGAATGTATCTTCAAACTTATCAGGATGTTGCCCTTCTCCATTATCATAGATGATGACAGCGCTTTCTTTTGTAGGTCCATCGGCTACAATTTGTATCTCTTCGGCTTGTACTCTTCTGAACTTTGGCAAATCCCAATTTTTATTATGGGGAAAGAACTTATCAATTGCTTCATCCATTGTTCTGGGTGCTTCCTTACTTTTCGGATTGATGTTTTGTTCTAAGCATTTTTTCATCAGCAAAGCATCAATTGAATTGGTAATTTTTTCTACCAATGCAGCAATTGGATTTGATTGCTGGTTTTCAATAATGCCATAATTACTTTCATTGTTTCCAATAGGAACCCAATTCTCTAATTTGAAAACATCAGGATAAGCAGTCATTACTTGATCAATTTCGTTTTCAGTTTTAGCATTGTAAAGAGCAAAAAATAATAATTGAGGATCGTAAGGATTTGTAAAGTTTAATGGCATTCGTTAGATGGTTAAAGTGCTAATATATGAGATATTTCAATTCAAATATTTGCAAAAAGTGCGCAGACCTGCAATATTATTATTCATTCCTCGCCCTTCCTGACTTGCGTTACACTTAACCTGCACAAAATACTGCACGGTTTTCACCAATACCTCACTATTTCCTAATTCCCGTAGCTGTTTTTTCCTCAGTTCCCGCTTTTTGTTCCAGCACTTTGATCTCTGTTTTTTCTTTCACAATACCCTGCCGCAGCAAGCCAAAAAGACTCATATACACATTGGATATCCACACCAGCAAAAAGCCAGCAATGAGGTAGCCGCGCCAGCCGGAAAGCAGCAATGTATAATGGGTAAGAAACAGAAAAGCGATGGTTAGATAATGGCTGAAGCAATATTCGCAGGTAAAAAGATGAAAGAACTTCCAGCGCGCAACGTTTTTCCGTCATGACATCGCCCTGCGCAATATTCTCTCGGCTCACGAAATACTTCTTTGTGCGTAACTGTTCATGCCACGCTCGCAATGGGATTGGCTAATAAAAACAACTATGTAATTTGCTCAAACAAGATCATAAAATTGATAATAATACTTAGAGCCTGTTTAAAAATAAATACATGAACCACAAAGGCATAAAGAACACAAAACTTCACAAAGAAAATAAGTAAAAAACCTTGGTGCTACTTCCTCTCTTTGAGGCTTAGTGGTTCTCTTTTCTTTCATTTTTAAACAGGCTCTTACTGTAAACAAAAATAAACCCGCTTCTTTAGCGGTACCTTTTATTCCTCTCATCAACACAATCCAGCACGCAACATCCGCTAACATTTTATATCAAACATCTGACATCATACATCATGTTGCTTCTATCATTTTATAACATTCATTCGTCCTCTTTTTATTATATTGCAACTATGCAGTTCCAGTTACAATCTCCTTACCAGCCGGGCGGCGATCAGCCAGCAGCCATACAGCAATTAACCGAAGGTCTTTTGCAGGGCGAAAGGTGGCAAACCTTGCTTGGCGTTACCGGCAGTGGTAAAACCTTTACCATGGCAAATGTGATTCAGAATGTGCAGCGACCAACATTAGTGCTCACACACAACAAAACACTCGTAGCGCAATTGTATGGCGAGTTTCGCCAGTTCTTTCCCGATAACGCGGTAGGATACTTTGTAAGCTATTACGATTATTATCAGCCCGAAGCTTACATTCCTGTTAGCGATACTTACATTGAAAAAGATTTAAACATTAATGAAGAGTTGGATAAGCTGCGTTTGCAGGCTACATCGCAATTGCTTACCGGAAGGCGCGACATTATTGTTGTAGCTAGCGTAAGCTGCATTTACGGTATGGGAAATCCGCAGGAGTTTGAGAATGGTGTTATTCGCATTACTAAAGGTCAGGTTATTTCGCGGCAAGGCTTTTTACATTCGCTGGTTAATTCTCTTTATAACAGAAGCCAGGGTGAATTTAGCAGAGGTACATTCAGAGTGAAGGGCGACACCGTTGACATCAATCTTCCCTATGCAGATAACAGTTGCCGCATCACGTTTTTTGGTGATGAAATAGAAGAAATTGAAGCCATAGAAACAAGCACCGCAAAGCGCATTTCTACACTTGATAACATTGCTATTTTTCCTGCCAATTTATACCTCGCACCGAAAGACATGATGCAATCTATCATGTATGAAATACAGGATGAAATGCGCCTGCAGGTAGAGTATTTTAAAAGCATTTGCAAGGTGATAGAAGCGCAACGAATAAAAGAACGTGTAGAGTACGATTTGGAAATGATCCGCGAGCTTGGCTTTTGTAACGGCATCGAAAACTATTCGCGCTTTTTTGACCGGCGCAAACCCGGCAGCCGCCCATTCTGTTTGCTTGATTATTTTCCCGCCGATTTCTTGTGTTTTTTAGATGAAAGCCATCAAACGGTGCCACAAGTTGCGGGCATGTACGGCGGCGACAGAAGCCGTAAATTAACATTGGTTGATTATGGTTTTCGTTTACCCAGCGCATTGGATAACCGCCCGCTTAACTTCCCTGAATTTGAAAACATGACGAACCAAACCATCTTTGTTAGCGCCACACCCGGAGAATATGAGTTAGAAAAAACAGGCGGCATTGTTGTGGAACAAGTGGTGCGGCCAACGGGCTTGCTTGACCCGCCTATTGAAGTACGACCCAGTGTAAACCAGATAGATGATTTGTTAGATGAAATTGATAAGCGCGTTACAAAAGGCGACCGTGTGTTGGTTACAACATTAACCAAACGCATGGCGGAAGAAATGGATAAATATCTGGGTAAAATAAACATTAAATCAAAATACATTCATAGCGATGTGGATACATTGGAAAGGGTTGAAATCCTTCGCCAGCTTCGGTTAGGAGAGATTGACGTTTTGGTTGGCGTGAACCTGTTGCGCGAAGGTTTGGACTTGCCCGAAGTATCGCTTGTTGCTATTTTAGATGCGGATAAAGAAGGCTTTCTACGCAATGAAAGATCGCTTACGCAAACTGCCGGTCGTGCGGCAAGAAATGTGGATGGCATGGTTATTTTTTATGCTGATAAAATGACCGAAAGTATGCAGCGCACCATTGATGAAACTACGCGCCGCAGAGAAAAACAAGTTCTTTTTAATATTGAAAACAACATTACGCCTCGCACGGTGAAGAAAAGCATTGAGCAGGTGATGATGCAAACATCGGTGCTTGATATTAAAGGCTTCGATACCAAAAAATCGTACGCTATTCAGGGCGATGAAGACATTGTAAAAACAACTGCTGCTGAAGAGCAATCGTTATATAAAACCATTCCGCAAATGGAGAAAGCAGTGCAGCAAATAAAAAAGCAAATGGAAAAAGCTTCGCGCGATTTAGACTTTATAGAAGCCGCCCGTTTGCGTGATGAAATGTTTAAGCTGCAAAAAGAATTGGATGCAATGAAAGTGTAACGATGATTAGAACATGATGTTTGTGATGAGTAAAACAGAGCATGGATGAATAAGCTTTTTTTGAACCCTACAATCGCAACGATTTACAATGAGACTATGTGTTCATTTATGTTTCTCTGATTATCTGTGTTGAAAGAAACAGCACTTGCATTGAATGTTTAATTCTTTACAAAGCGATGAAGAGTGATTTTTCTTTTCTTAAAAAAGAAAAAACAAATTATTAATTGCAAGAGACAATACATCGGAGTTTTAAAAATGGAGTAAATAAAAACCGTTTTGTATTCTTTATCCTTATCTCAACAATCTTATATACATCATAAATTCAGTTCAAATAAAAATTCGTATTAAATAATAAATACCTGCCGCCAGCAAAGCACTCACAGGTATAGTAAGCACCCAAGCCCAAATTAAATTAATTGTTACACCCCAGCGTACGGCTGACAAACGTTTGGTAGCGCCTACGCCAATAATGGCACCTGTTATCGTGTGCGTTGTGCTTACAGGAATGCCCATAACTTCCGTTAAAATTAAGGTGGAGGCGGCAGCAGTTTCGGCAGCTACGCCTTCAAGCGGTGTTACTTTGGTAATGCGCGTTCCCATTGTTTTTACAATGCGCCAGCCACCACTCATCGTTCCTAAACCAATGGCAGTATAGCACGAGAGCGGCACCCAAAAAGGCATGTGTTTCACCACATCAGTGGGCACGTTGCCATGATTATTATAATACACAATGGCAACCGTTATTAAACCCATTACTTTTTGCGCATCGTTGCCGCCATGACCTAAACTAAACGCGGCTGATGAAACCAGTTGCAACCGTTTAAACCATCGTTCTGTTTTATAAGGTCGCGATTTCCGGCTGATCCAAACGATGATTAAGGTGATGATAAAAGCGAGTATCATTCCAATCAATGGCGATAAAAAAATAAACAATACCGTTTTGGCTAAATTATGCATTACCACCACATTAAATGAGCCTACTTTGGCTACAGCCGCACCAATAAAACCGCCAATTAAGGTATGCGATGAACTGGATGGAATACCGAACCACCAGGTAAATAAATTCCAGATAATGGCTGCAATTATGCCTGCTAAAATCACCACCAAATCAACATATTGCGGGTAAATGGTATTGGCAACTGTGTTGGCAACTTTGTGTTCTTTAAAAACAAAAAAAGCAACAAAGTTCCAAAAGGCTGCCCATAGCACCGCCTGAAAAGGGGTTAATACTTTGGTTGAAACAATGGTAGCGATTGAGTTTGCCGAATCGTGAAACCCGTTGATGTAATCGAAAATAATAGCAAGAACAATTATGACAATGAGTAACGTCATGATGATGTGAGAAGCAGGTTAGTAAAAGTTAATTACGCATATTTTACAATGATAGATTCTATCACATTGGCAGCGTCTTCGCATTTATCGGTAACAATTTCCATTGCCTGGTACACTTCTCTTTTTTTAATAAATGCCTTTATGTCGTTTTCATTTTCAAACAAATGTTCCAAGTTCAAATCGTAAATATCATCTGCCTGGTTTTCTATGCTGTTCACGCGTACCATAGCTTCCGTCATGCGGCGCAGGTTTTTCATATTGCGGAGCTCATGCACAGCCGTTTTAATTTCTAAAGACGATTCAACAATTAGTTCAGCCATTTTGCGAATGCCAATGTCGTCGGGGTTTACCTGGTAGAAGTTTATTTTTTTAGCAGAACCATAAATATAATCGCAAATATCATCGAGAGCCGAAGTGAGTGAATGAATATCTTCTCTGTCAAATGGCGTAATAAAATTGCGGCTTAACTCGGTAAAAATTCTGTGCGTAGTGTCATCGTTGCGATGCTCTAAATCTTCTAACTGCGAAATCAGTTGGGTGCGGTGCTTTTTATCCGGCTCATACACCATTTGTTTCAGCATTGTTGCCATGTTGTACACCGTTTTTCCTACCTCTTCAAAAAGTTCATAAAAAATGGTATTTTTTGGCATAAACAACCTGCCGAACGTATTTAACGCCATAGTTTGAATTTGTGCAAAAATAGAGATATGCAGGTTGCTTGCCAGATGAGGAGGAGAATTAATATTAAGATAATATCAACGGTTGTGGTAATAGTTTATACAATTGATGCAATCAGTTTTGTTGAAAGAATGATGCGTACCACAAAAAAATGAGATGAAATTAAAAAGCAAGTAAAAACAAACATAAAAATTTGTGTAACTAAAAGGTTACCTATAACTTTGCGTAACTATAAAGTTACTTATTTATGAATAAAGAAATTAAACACCAATTGTTTTTCCAACATCCGCCCAGCATAGTTTGGGAATATTTTACAAAAGAAGATTTGATAGAGCAATGGTTAATGACAACCGATTTTAAGCCTGTTGTTGGTCATCAGTTTCTATTCAAAACATCGGCAGAGAAAAGCATTGCATTTTAAAACAGGAAGGCTTTACTGAGCTGCAGAAATGGATCAATTACTTTGATAAATTCCGGGACACCAAACTCAAAAAATTAGAAACATTGTTAAACAATAAAACAAACAAAAAATGAAAATTGAAAATTACAACAGCAGCATTACTGCAAACGTTACACCCCGTGAAGCATTCAAAAGCATTTGTAATGTAAGGGAATGGTGGGGCAAAAACATTGACGGCAAAACAGAAGGCCTGAATGATGTTTTTACTTATCATTACGGCGATACCTGGGTAACTTTCGAAATCACAGAATGTATTGCCGACAAGAAAATTGTGTGGCATGTTACCGACTGTTACTTGCCTTGGATTAAAGACAAAACTGAATGGAAAAATACCGATGTGATTTTTGAGATTTGGGAGAATGAAAATAGAACACAAATCAACTTTACTCACCTTGGTTTGGTTCCCGAAGTAGAATGCTACGAAAATTGTAAGAAAGGATGGAATTTTTTTATTGGCGAATCGCTGCGCAAGCTTATTACAGAAGGGCAAGGGCAGCCTGATAGAAGTAAAAATGAAAAATGAAAAAACGATCTTTTGAGTAGAAGGCGTGATTCATCATCCCATACCCAACTGATCTTGAATTTGCTCTAACGTTTTGCCTTTTGTTTCGGGTACTTTTGTTATCACCCAAATTAATTGCATTACCATCATACACGCAAAGAAGATAAAAATAGGATAAGGGTTATCTTTAAAAATGCCCTTGTCCTTATCAATAAAAACTGGAGAAATTAATGTGATGATTGCAGCAAAAACCCAGTGCGTGCTGGCACCAAACGATTGCCCCAAAGCACGGATTTTATTGGGGAAAATTTCTGAGATAAACACCCATATTACTGCGCCCTGCCCAATGGCATGAGAGGCAATGAACATAGCTAAAAATATAATGAGTAGCGAAGTATGGGTTGGCGGATAAAAGCACCAAGCCACCATGGCAAGGCTGATGATATAGCCAAAAGAGCCTATCAATAAAAGCGTTTTTCTTCCTACCTTATCAATCAAATACAAACCAACAAACGTGAACACTAAATTGGTGCCGCCAATAATAATTGAGCTTCGCAAAGAATCTTTTGCAGCCAGCCCTGCCGACACTAAAATACGCGGCGCGTAATACAAAATAAAATTGATGCCCGACAACTGGTTAAAAAAAGCTATCATGAATGCAAGCCATAAAATAGTTTTGTGTTTGGAGCTGAAAAAAGAAACTTGTTTACCTGCATCTTCATGCTGAATACCCGCTTTCACAGAAGCGATTTCTGCATCAGGGTTTACAATGCCCAACCTCAATAACACTTTTCTTGCTTCGTCTTCTCTGCCTTTTGTTATGAGCCAGCGCGGGCTTTCAGGAATGCTGAAAACAAGTATAGAATAAATGAGCGAAGGGATAGCCATTACACCCAGCATGTAACGCCAGTCGTTGCTGCCGCCAACGCCTTTTAAAAAATAGTTGGAAACGTAAGCGATGAGGATGGCAAATACAATGTTGAACTGATACATTGCGCCCAACCTGCCACGGGATGATGGCGTTGAAATTTCGGACACATAAGTAGGCGCCGCAACCGATGAAATGCCAATGCCTAAGCCGCCGATAAACCGAAAGAATGAAAAGATGTACGGGCTTGGCGCAACCGCAGAGCCAAGCGATGAAACAGTAAACAAAATACCAATCCAGATGAGCACTTTTTTTCTGCCCCACTTTTGTGTGGGATAGCCGCCGAACAAAGCTCCTGCAACGGTTCCCCATAAAGCCATCGACATAATAAAAAAACCATGAAACCAGGGTGAAGTATGCCATAAGTCCTGGATAGGTTTATCGGCGCCGGAAATAACAACGGTATCAAAGCCAAAAATAAAACCGGCTAAGGCTGCAATAAGCGAAACGCCGAATAAAGAATTGCCTTTTGAAGTGGTTGGAGATGAAGTGGTAGCTGAAGGTTCGATATACATAGCAAGATGTTTGTAGCTGGTTTTTGATGATGGAAGCCTGCATTGCAATAAAACGCAACCCATCGTTTTTATTGCGGTTAAAGATAGCCTTAAAACAAAAACAATTACAATGAATTCGCTCAACCCAATTTTATTTTTTGTAACTTCTGCATCAATACATTTGTGCTTTTCTATGCAATGTTTTGTTTCGCATTGCCAAATTTTTTTTCTTTATTTAAAAGATGGTTTTACTTCTTTATAAATTCCGTTTGTTTTTACTTACTTATTGTTTGGTTGGGTGTGCAGGCCTCTTTGTTAAAGCACAAAATATAAATAATAATGTTCTTCAACCGGTATCGCTCCGCTTCACTTATCAGTTTATGCACAGCACACACAAAAACAATTTTAATGGCGTAAGCATTGATGCCGATTATCATTTTTCAAAATGTTTTGCAACAGGCATCGGCATACAATATGCAGCAACACCCCGGCATCCTGATAACGGCTGGACGCTTACCAACCTGCATTTACTGCCGCTTTATGTTAATAGCATTTATACGTTTAACACCACTCATACGGTACAGCCATATATTCATGTTGAAGCAGGCATTTCTTTCAATCATTATCACAAGCTGGACACCGCTGTTTCGTCATCACCTACTTATGTATCGGAAACCGGATTGTATTTATCAGGAAACGGCGGCGTAAGCTTTGCCGTTTCGCCCCATACTCATGTTTTTGTTGAGATGGGTTATAAAGGTTACAAGCACTCTGCCAATGCGCTTGATGTAAACCCGCATGGCTTTACAATGCGCACCGGCATTGAGTTGTAGAAAATAAAAAGCGGGTAAAAACAAAAGGTAGCAGCTATATCATTTATCAAGCCGTTTCTTTTCACTTATCTTCATACCAAACAATGCTTCATCGTTCTACCATACAATTGCTTCGCCTTCCGTTTTCTTTTTTTTTAATGCCGGTGTTTTGGTTTGCAGTAAGCGCAATACCTGTTATCAACGCAGGCAAAGCGATTGTTGTTTTTATCATTCTTCATCTTTTTATTTATCCATCCAGCAATGGCTACAATAGTTTTATGGATAAAGATGAAACCAGCATCGGCGGCATTGCGCGCCCCTTGCAGCCAACCAAACAATTGTTTTTTGCAACCCTTGTTTTAGATGCGATTGCTGTTGTTCTTTCTTTTTTTGTTACTGCTTATTTCGCTTTTGGCGTTATGGTTTATATTCTTTTTTCAAGATTGTATAGTTATCGAACTATAAGATTGAAACGCTTTCCTATTGTGGGTTATCTCACAGTAATTATAAACCAGGGTGCGCTTACATTTTGGATGGTTTATGTTGGCGCAAACGCAATGGGCGCAAGTGTTTTTCCTATTGTTGCCTGCATTGCCGCTACGTTTTTAATTGGTGGTTTTTACCCGATAACGCAAGTGTATCAGCACGAAGCGGATAAAAAAGATGGCGTAAAAACAATAAGTATTTTATTGGGTGTAAAGGGCACTTTTATTTGGTGCGCCGCAATGTATGCAGTTGCTTTTGGCTTATTGTTTGTCCATTTCCAACGCGTGCATCAAACATCTCGTTTTCTTTTATTGCAAACCTTTTTTATTCCGGTACTCGTATATTTCTTTTATTGGACAAATAAAGTATGGCGAAACAGTGCAAACGCTAACTTTACTTATACAATGCGGATGAACTGGCTTGCGGCAACCTGCACCAACACAGCATTTATTACGTTATTTATACTCAATCATCTTGGCTAATATCATTTCCATAGCAACAGCAGTTCCTGATTATTGTCATCAACAGCAAGACATTCTTTACTTCATGCAGCAGGCTTATAACCTCGATGAAACCAACAAGCGTAAACTTTCTTTTTTATATCATCATAGTGGCATCAAAAAACGCTATTCAGTGTTGAAAGATTTTAGCTTACCTCCGCAACAATGGCAGTTCATCAATATAGAAAGCAATGAAGCCACGCTGTTGGATGCACGCATGAAATTATATAAACAACATGCGCTGCCCCTAAGTTTGAAAGCCGTACAAAATTGTTTGAATGAACTGGATGAATTAATTTCTATCACGCATTTAATTACGGTAAGCTGTACCGGCATGAGTGCGCCGGGCTTAGATTTGGAGTTGGTAGAAGCGTTAGGATTATCACCCAATATTTTTCGCACATCAGTAAATTTTATGGGTTGCTATGCAGGTATTCATGCCCTGAAATTAGGTAAGATGATTTGCGACAGCGCGCCTAAAGCCAATGTATTAATTGTGGCTACAGAGCTTTGTACGCTTCACTTTCAGCAGGAATACACGCAAGATAACGCTGCCAGCAGCTTGCTGTTTGCCGATGGCAGCGCAGCTTTATTAATGAGCAATGATGAAAGTAAAACGCCACTCGCAAGCGTTAATCGTTTTCATTCGCACATTGCGCTTTTTGGTAAGCGGGATATGGCTTGGGAAATTAGCAGCAAAGGCTTTTTAATGACGTTGAGCGGCTACATTCCGCAGTTGATTGAGCATGATATTTCGGCTTTGGTGAATGATGCTTTGAAGGAAAGCGATTTGAATATTGAGGACATTGGATACTGGTGCATTCACCCGGGCGGTAAACGTATTGTAGATGCCATACAAAAGCAACTGCAATTAACCGATGAAAACATGAGCCATTCGCGTAGTATATTAGGTGATTACGGCAACATGTCAAGTGCTACCATCTTTTTTGTGTTGAAAGAAATTTGTAATAAAAACAAACCAAAAAAAATGGCTGCGCCGCTGCTTGGCGTTGCTTTTGGTCCGGGCTTAACAATGGAAACTTTTACCGCAACGGTTGTATGAACCTGCAACATCGGTGTTACCAAAAAGAGTTGCTGGATGATGACAGCATTCCCTTTGCCGACATCAAACAAAACCTGCGCGAATTAGATATTATCAACGCTTCATTAGGCGGGCATCGCATCACGCTGAAAGGCTTTCAAACATTGCTTTCTAAACAAAAACAAATTCATGTTTGCGAGATAGGTTGCGGCGGCGGCGATAACCTGCTCTCCATTTACAATTGGTGCAAAAACAAACATGTGAATGTTACGTTTACAGGCATTGATTTGAAAGAAGAGTGCATACAATTTGCAGAAACAAAAACAGAATTGCAGACTTGCACAACATGGATAAAAAGCGATTATAAAAAAGTTGTTTTTGAAGAAAAACCTCACATTATTTTTTCAAGTTTGTTTTGCCATCATTTTACGGATGAAGAACTGATAACGCAACTGCAATGGATGCAGCAACAAGCAACACTTGGTTTTTTTATTAATGATTTACAACGGCATCCGCTGGCGTATTATTCTATCAAAATTTTGACGCAGCTTTTTTCTAAATCTTATCTTGTAAAGAACGATGCGCCGTTAAGCGTGAAAAGAGGTTTTATTAAAAACGAATGGAAAAATCTGTTTGCAAAAGCAAACATCACTTCTTATCAAATACAATGGCAGTGGGCGTTTCGCTATCTTATTACTTATCGTCATGCTGAATAAAGAAGAGTACGATATTGCTATTATTGGTGGCGGGCTTGCCGGTTTATCGCTGGCGATACAAAGCGCAGATGCAGGTTATAAAACGGCTTTGTTTGAAAAAGAGCAATATCCGTTTCATAAAGTGTGCGGCGAATACATCAGCAACGAAAGCCATCCTTTTTTGCAACGCCTCGGCGTTAATTTGCCTTTGTTATCATTACCAAAAATTACTAAGCTGATTATATCCGATGCTAATGGAAAAGCATATCCTTTTCAATTGGATTTGGGCGGCTTTGGCATCAGTCGTTATACATTGGATAATTTGCTTTACGAAGCTGCTTTATCAAAAGGTGTTACTATGTATACAAAAACAAAAGTAACCGATGTAGTGCGTGAAAGCGATGGTTTTATTATCACTGCTTCCAACACAAATTACAAAGCAAAAATAGCTTGCGGTGCTTGGGGCAAAAAGAGCAATGTAGATATTCAATGGAAGCGTTCTTTTGCGCAGCAAAAAGTAAATCAACTCAATAATTTTATCGGTATTAAATATCATATCCGTTATTCATTTGCCCCTGATACCATTGCCCTGCACAATTTTGAAAATGGCTATTGCGGCATTTCTAAAATTGAAGACGACAAGTGCTGTTTGTGTTATTTAACCACAGCCGGTAACCTTAAAAAACACAACAATAGCATTGCGGAAATGGAAAAGAATTTATTATCGCAAAACCCATTTTTAAAAGATATTTTTCATTCAGCCCGTTTTTTATACCCGCAACCGTTAGTCATTTCAGGAATTAGTTTTGATAAAAAAACACAAGTGGAAAATGGTGTATTGATGTTGGGCGATGGGGCAGGTTTGATAACGCCGCTTTGTGGCAACGGCATGAGCATGGCGATGCATTCTTCTGTGCTGGCATTTCAAAATATAGGTTTGTTTTTACAGCAAAAACAAACCTGCAGCGAAATGGAAACAAACTATAAAACTCAATGGCAGCAACAATTTGGCAGGCGTTTGATGGTGGGCAGAACGGTGCAGCGTTTGTTTGGTGGCAATACTTCAACAAGTTTGTTTTTACAGGTAATGAACGCGTTTCCTTTGGTGGCAAAAACAATTATTAAAGCCACGCACGGCAAAGCATTTTAAGAAGAAATATTTTATTATTAAACACCTACTTTTAGCGCAAAAACAAACCACATGGCAGCAACGAAAATAACGGTAAATAACAATGGTTCTTTAAAAGTAGAAGGAGATTTTGAAATTGTAGATAAAAACGGAACGGCTTACGATTTGGGCGGACGAACACTGGTTTCTATCTGCCGTTGCGGGCTTTCGCAAACCAAACCTTTTTGCGATGGCTCGCATAAAGGGCATTTTGAACACGATGCAGTGGCATTTGCGTTGCCACCGAAGAAAGTGTTATAATTTATTAATTAATCCCGCAGGTATTAAAAATATTACCGGATATTCTTGATACCTGCGGGATTAATTTTTTACGATTTCTTCACCCCATTGCTTCCTTTTCCTACCGGCTTTGAAGCTAATATTCCTGGGGGCACTTTTAGTTCGCCGGTTTTGGCATCTATAATACCATTTTGTTCTTCTTCAATATTGGTTGCCTGCGTATAAACATCGCCGGCAATCGGGCGTTTGCGCAGCTCTTCTTTAAACAATTTTATTTGTTCGGCACGGTTGCCGGAATCCTGCGGTCCGCCGTAATTCACAAAGCCAAAGCCGCCCCATTCGCTTACAATCAGCGGCACCTGGTGGCGATAAAAAAACGGATCGCCCACAACTAAAGGAAAGGCTGCTACACCATCTAACTGACCTTCTATTAATCTATCCAATACGTCTTTCCAATGATCCAAATCGGGAGTATATAAATGTGCCGTAAGCAAATCCGATTTTAAACGACCTTCATAAGAAACATGCTGCCATCCATCATTATCAACCACTAAAAATTGCGGATGCTCCAGTTGCATATAGTGGTATAAATTGGTAATGTACTCACGCGTTTCAGCATTGGTGGCAATGTCCTGCGCACCCCAATCTTCGTTATACAAACTCCAGATAACAACCGAGGGGTGCGTTTCAATCAGCGCCAGCATCCGCAGCAGTTCGGCACGATGCGCAGCGCGGCTTTCAGCATTGGAACTATGCGGGCTGGGTACTTCTACCCATAACATCATCCCTATTTTATCAGCCAGGTTATACACGCGCGGATCAACACCGGAAATATGAATGCGAACAAGGTTGCAACCCAACTCTTTCATCGCATACATGTGTGTTCTTATCTCTTCGTAAGTAGAAGTATTGGGCTGATACAAAATACCATCTAAATAAATGGGTTTGTTATTGAGATACACACAACAGCCGCGCGATTCAATTTTGCGCAAACCAAAATGCGTTTCTATTTCAGCTACATAACCTTTGCTATCTATCAACTGCGCCACCAGCCGGTAGAGATGCGGCGAGTGCGGCGACCAGTGCTTTGCGTTCGGCACTTCCAGCACCAAACGCTGCCGTTTTTGCCCTTCTTCCAAATGCAAGGGATAATCCGATGCGGCAACGGGTTCATCGGTTGCTTGTATGCGGTTGTACACTTGCAAACGAATGGTATAATCGCCAGCATCATGTATGTGGGTGCTTACATTAAAACGAACCAAATTATCTTCTACAATGCTTACCACACCCATGCGTGAGCGAAGCCGGTTGCGCTCTACCGTTTCTAACCACACACTTCTTACAGCACCGCTATACGTTTGATACCAGATGCCGCCGCGTTTATATACATACGATTCCTGCTTGCCACGGGGTATATTGGCATCCATTGTATCGGCAATGCGAACGGTAAGGCGGTTCACCAGTTGTAAACTTTCTTCATTAATTTCATAAGAGAAAGAAGTGTATTCTCCCATATGCACTTCTTCGCCTTCAATTGTAGAAAGCGGCTGACCATTTAACCACACGCGCGTTTCGTAACCGCATGCGCCAAATGTAACCTGCAACATATCCTGCGGCGATACTTCCGAACGGTCGGGCATCGGAAATTCGCGCTCGTACCACACCACAACTTTATCTTGCCATGCCGTAACGTCTTTATCATCTTTACCCTTGTTCATCTGCTCTTCTATACTGCCGGGCCATTGCGCCGTATCGTGGTATTGATGCCATAAATACCAGCCTTCCTGCAAACCTGCATCTTCCGGATCGAGGGCAAATTTCCATTCGCCATCTAACAAAATATAAGCATTGGGACGGATGACCGCGCGTGGCAACGGGTTGTTAAAAATTTCATCAAAGGCTCCTTCTTCACGGCTCTTTGTAAGACTGTAATTGGGATGAAGCTGTTCCATAATTTCCTCTTCTATCATTTCCATCAGATTCTAATTTTTAGTTTTGGTTTGTTAGCATGAAGGTAAAAACACAAACCCTGATAAAAACGAATGATGGCTTAAATGAATATTAATGATTGCTTAAATGAATATTAAAGCTACTGCAACTTTTGGAGTAAAAACAAATACGCATCGAAGTTGTGATGAACAAATATTTTGTCTTTGCTGTCGGGAAATTTTTTGTAATACTCTGCATCGGCATTTAAAATAATGAAGTTGCCTGCACGCTCATATTGCATTGATTCATAAAAACGAGGCTGCTTCAATTGCGGCAACGTTTTTCGGGCGAATTTGTAAACAATGTTGCCCAAATATTTTTGATACGTGTTTCTCCCTTTACGCGTGGTTTTGTTCAACCGGTTAAAGGCATGGCGCAGCACAATGTTGGATGGAAATTTCATCTTACGAATGATGGCTTTTGCATTTACAAACGGGTTGGTGGTGTTAAAGTCTTCCAGTGTTTGAATAGCGATGGGTGTTTGCGGCACCCAGTCGGCACTGTTTACCACATTATATGCCCAGCCGTTTGTAGTATAGCTTTCATAATCGTACGCATAAAATAAATTGCCCGGCTTGGGTGCTGCGCTGCAATAGGTTTTAAAAAAGATGTCCTTCGGTATTGCACCATTTTGTTGTTGATAATGCAGATAAGACGTAAGCAAATACGCAATGGCGCCGCCCTGGCTATGACCCATAATATAAAAGTTGCGGATGCCCGTTTTGTAACACGAATCTATTTTAGAAACGATGTTGCCCGCCATGCCTGCCATACCTACCAACCAGCCAACATGCACAGCGGCTTTATCGTTATCAGCTAATTGATATTTGAAAAGGGTGCTATCGTTCAGTTGCAGTTCGCCCTTTGCAGGAACCATTGCTGCATAAAAATTTTCGAGCCAGCTAATGCTGTTGGCAGTAGTACCACGAATGCTGATGGCAGCAATGGTGTGCTCTTTATTCATCCATAAATCCCAGCGGTTCTGTAAACCTGTAACCGGCGAGCGGTACGCCATTGTGAAGTCGGCAGGTGGGGCAATTTTAAAATGCACCCAATAGGCACTGTCAAACTGCCTGGCTGAAACCCGCAGCAGTTCTGCATATTCGGCTTTATTGAAGCCCGGTTGTAAAAGTTGAGCAAAAGAAAAAAGCGGTGTAAAAAGAAGAATAAATACAAACGGTTTGTTCATCATAGTTGCTTCGTAAAAGATGAAGATAGGAAAGGATGATTTTATATTTGGTAATTAGCTATCTGCACCTTTAAATAATACTAACTAACAGGAAGAAGAAAGACCCGCAAAAGAAAAGAGGCTGTCACGAATTTCTCACTGCCCCGATGCGTGTCCGCACGCACCGGAATAATGAGCCCGATAAAGGTTCGTGGTGACACAAACCTCGGCAGGTTGGTCAAAAACAAAGGTTACGCCATCGGCTGCTTTTCTTATCCTGCCTTCTTCGTGACCAAGAAATTGGAAAGTCAAAGACTTCTATCATCCTTCCTTCGAGGTGCGCTGCGCTAACACCTCGAAGAACAAGGAAAACGTCTTTGCTTAAAGACTTCATTTTGCTTTGTGGCGGAGATGCAAAACAGGTTGATATCCTGCTCAAACCTCCCCTTTAACTTTTCTTCCCAACACCTGTGGTGAAGACACAAACCTCGGCAGTAATTACCGTTACCGTGTAAGGCAGGTTTAAATAGTTGTAGGTAATAAATGCAATGTCTTTGTTCTTATCCTGCGTCAGGTTGCCGTTGGTGACAAGAAACTCACTATCCCTATAATTTACCCGGTCTGAAAAAAGCAACTGCAAAAATTGATAAAAAGGATATTAGTACATAAGTAGCGACAATAAAATTACCTCTTTTTCTTGCATTTTCATTTTCTTGTGAATACCTATTTATCAAGGCAGTGTACTTGCCTTTTCGATAATAAAGCATTGCTAAAATGATCAAAACAGCAGTGAACCATCCTCCTGCTTTCGGATCTTTGAATATAAAATGACCAATATTGATTTTTGCAAAAAAAGCGTTTAATACCATAATATTTGCGGTGATTAAAAGACTTAAGTGTATTGATGCTGCGTATTGTGCTATATCTTTTAGTGAACCTACTAAATTAGCTCGGTACAATTTATAAAATAAGTAATCAAAAATCATATCTTGTTTTTAATGGTGACTATCTATCCAATTATAAAGTTGATCTCCCCAAATTTCGTCTGCTAAAGTAATTCCAATTGAAATACCCCAGCCGATGCGTGTCCTCACGCATCGGAATAATAAACTTGATAAAGGTTCGTGGTGACACGAACCTCGGCAACTGGTCGCCCGTAGCGGTGCGAAACGTGCCGGTAACAATGCCGTTTTTGTTTTGTGCAAATTCACAAATGGCATACTCATCCTTCTTCTTGTTTTATCCAAAATAAGTTTCTCATTGTCCGGTTATATCATAAAGCGGAGAAGCCATAGCCGCATACCGATAATTGAACCCGCGAATGGCCGTAAACAGGATCTGCAGTTGCTTTGCGCCATTTGTTTTTACATAACCGCCTTCTAATTGGTGATTGTTTTTAATAACAAGTTTGAAGCGCGAATTGAAGAAAGGCATTTGTATAAAAACCCAATCAGCACTCTGGCGAATGCTGTCAACCAACAACCTTTCGGCAGCATTGTAAATGTATAAAACAGGTTTGTTGTTTTCCCTTTCAACCGAAAAATTAAACATGGTGTTTTCGCCGTCCTGCCGGTGCAATATCCCTTGCTAAGTGCCGGTTGAAAAACTTTATTTTTTGCTTTGCGATGAAGCATTTGTTATTGCAATAACATTAATAAGAATACACAAAAAGAAGGCTTTTATAAAGATGTTTTTAATAGAATCATGTTGCAAAATAAAGACGGTTGACAACACTAATTTTATTGAACCAAAAAGTAGTACAGGCAAATGAATAATGTATTGTACTACACAAACAAAACAATTATTATTTCGTTGCTTTTTAATTATCAGCCAGCACTTTCAGTATGGCTTCCGCTTTCAATAAACATTCGTTGTATTCTTCTTCAATATCACTTTCAAACGTAATAGCACCGCCGGTTTGAAAAGAAAGATAACGCTTGCTTTCGTTGTACAAAATGGTTCGGATCACCACATTAAAATCCCAATTGTTTTGAGGCGAAATGTAACCGATGCTGCCTGAATACAACCCTCGTTTCGAGCATTCGTATTCATCAATTAACTGCATTACTTTTCGCTTTGGCGCGCCCGTCATCGAACCCATGGGAAACAAAGCTTTCAGCGCATCTGCAATGTTTAGATTTTCATTTACTTCACCTTCAATTGTGGTAATCATCTGATGCACCTGCGGGTAAGAATACACGCCAAACAATTCGCTTACCGTTACGCTTCCCCGCTTGCAAATTTTGCTCATATCGTTACGCACCAAATCGGTGATCATCACATTTTCTGTTTTGTTTTTACTGCTATTTTGCAGTTGTTGCCTGGCTTCGTTATCCAACGCCGCGTTATCTAAATTTCTTTTTGCCGTTCCTTTCATGGGTTGCGAAATTAAACGGTTGTTTTTCTTTTGAAGAAACCGTTCGGGGCTTGCGCACAACGCATATTTATCGTTCAATTTATAATAAGCGGCAAACGGTGAAGGAGAAATGTGTGAAAGCCGTTTGTAAATGCTGATTGGATGCAGGCTTACCTCTTCACAAAAAAACTCCCCGCAAAAATTAATTTCATAACAATCGCCGCGAAGAATGTGTTGCTTTAATTGATTGATTATTTGGATGTATTTGTTTTTACTAATGCGTTGCTGCAACGTTATTTTTTTATCAACTCCAACATCATTTTGAAAACTACTTTCAACCATGTTTTTATAAACAGATTCCGGCTTTTCATTTATGCTTTCAATTGTTACTACATTGCCTTGTAAAAACAAAACGGTTTGCGGTTGAAAGAAAAAAAGATCCGGAAAATAAAGTGTATCAGTATGCGAAGAAGCAAGCTCTTCAATTTCGTTTTTTAAATCGTATGCAACATGTCCAAACAACCAGTCGTTGCTGTGTTTTTGTGTAAAAGTTTTTAGTTGTGAAAGCTTATTTTTTTGGGGTAAAAGAAAATCCTCTGCACCGGCGGCGGCAATGCAATCGTAAACAGAATATTTGTTTTTGTATTGATGGCTATCCATAAAACAGCAGATGCTAAATTGGTTTGCCCAATTTAGCATCTGCTGCTTGCAAAGAGAAGCATCGCCAATGCGGAACGATGCTTTGTAAGGCACCATCACAAAGTTACAAAAGAAAACAGGTTAATAATCATCATTGTCATCATCAAATCCGCCAGCTTTATCGTTGTACAAACCAAACTCTTTAAAGTCGTCATCCAACTTAAAATCATCCTCATCGCCTTTTTTCACGCTTTTTTTGGTGCTGCTACTGCTACTTTTACTCTTCGATTTTGGTATATCAAACTCATCAAAATCAGGGTCCCAACTATCTTCTTCATCAGGCTTGTTCCAGGTGTCTTCCGCTTCTTCCACATCGTCATCTTCTAACTTTGATGATGCTTTTTTTGAAGACGATTTTACTGACGGTTCATCATCGTCATCAAAATCGTCATTGTTTTCAGTTTGATTTTTACTTTTTGAAGAAGGCTTTGTTTCTTCTTTGTCATCCGCTGCTTTTGATGCGCGGTTAGTGCTTTTTTTGTTTACAGATTTTGCCATAATTCCTAAAATTAACAGCGTAAAATTTCAACGAGTTTTTTAATCGGCAAAAAAAAATTTTTGGTGCCAAACTGTGTTTATAAACCAATAATTTGTTCTCTTCCCGGACCGTTTGAAATGTACTTTACCGGTGCAGCGACATATTGATTAATAAACGAAATATAGTTTGACATTGCAGCCGGCAAATTCGCTGCATCTTTTAGGTTTGTTGAATCGGTATGCCAGCCTGTAAACGGTTTGTAAACAGGTTCAATATTCACTTTCGTCATTTGAAAAGGCACTTCATCTTTTTCTTCACCATTAATGTTATAAGCGGTGCAAACTTCCAGTGTTTCAAATGAATCAAGCACATCAGCTTTGGTCATCACCATTTGTGTTACACCATTAATCATGCACGAATATTTTAATGCCACCAAATCTATCCAGCCGCAACGGCGAGGTCTGCCTGTTGTAGCGCCAAATTCGCTACCAATGTTACGCAGTTTTTCGCCGGTTTCGTTCTCTAATTCAGTTGGAAACGGACCGCCGCCAACCCGCGTGCAATAAGCTTTTGTAACGCCCAGCACCTCCCTTATTTTTTGTGGTGCAACTCCTAACCCGGTGCATACGCCAGCCGAAATAGTGTTGGAAGAAGTAACAAAAGGAAAGGTACCAAAATCAACATCCAGCATACTGCCTTGCGCGCCTTCGGCTAATATTTTTTTGCCTTCGGCGATATGGTTGTTAATGAAATATTCTCCGTTTATTATTTTTAAAGAACGGAGAAATTCTATCGCTTCAAAAAACTCTTCTTCCCAAGCCGAAATGTCTTCATCAAAATGATGGCTGTCTAATATTTTTTGATGCTTGAGCCGCAGTTTAATATAATCGGTAATAAAACTCTTGGTTAATATGTCGCCAACGCGCAACGCATTCCTCCCGGTTTTATCCATATAAGCCGGACCGATTCCTTTTAAGGTAGAACCGATTTTACTTTCGCCTTTCGATTTCTCGGAAGCCTTATCCAGCGCGCGATGCGTGGGCACAATGAGGTTAGTACGTTCAGCAATAAAAAGGTTTTTTTTTACATCAATTCCAAACGAGGCAACCGTATCGCATTCGCGTTTTAACGTAACCGGATCAAGCACCACGCCGTTGCCAATAATGTTAATTGTGTTTTGATGAAAGATGCCGGAAGGGATTTGGTGAAGCACTATTTTTTTGCCTTCTATATATAGCGTATGGCCTGCGTTCGGTCCGCCCTGGAAACGGGCAATCACATCGTATTGCGGAGCGAAGTAATCTACAATTTTTCCTTTGCCTTCATCGCCCCACTGTAAGCCTAAAATAACATCAACCATGAGATATATTTTTTATCGGGAAGGCAAATGTAATGGCATGATTTGGTTTTATGGAAAATGAGTTTAGTATGATAAATTTTCTTATTAAAAGGATGAAGAAAATCACGTTTGATCGAAGACTACTTTCTTCGTTACAGTCTGTTGCATTCCACAATTTGATGCAAAACAAAAAGCATTTTATTCCGATAAATAAAATGCTTTTAAACTTTTAAAATGTTTGTTTTTACGCTCCTTTCAGCTTCTTAATTTCTTCCGTCAGCTTTGGAACCACGTCAAACAAATCGCCAACAATACCATAATCAGCCGCTTTAAAAAACGGTGCTTCCGCATCTTTATTAATCACCACAATGACTTTGCTTTTGTTTACGCCGGCAAGGTGTTGAATGGCTCCCGAAATGCCTAACGCAAAATATAAATTCGGCGAAATTTGAATGCCGGTTTGCCCTACATGCTCATGGTGCGGGCGCCAGTGTGCATCGGCAACCGGGCGGCTGCACGCAAGCGCAGCATGAAGCGTGTGTGCCAAATCTTCTACCATGCCCCAATTTTCAGGTCCTTTCAATCCACGACCGCCGCTCACTACAATTTCAGCTTCGGTTAAGGGCACTTCACCGCTCACTTTGTTGGTAGCGGTTGTTTTTACTTTTGCTTCAAAATTTGTGTTGATAGTAACTACTTCGGCTCCTGCATCACCGTTTTCTTTTACGCCAAAATTATTAGGTGTGAGTGTGATAATTTTTATAGGCGAGGTAATGTCAACATTCGCAAAGGCTTTACCTGAAAAAACTGTTTTGCGAACCACAAAACCGGCATCGGTTTGGGGCAATCTAATTACGCCCGTTACAAGTCCAGCTTTCAGCTTGGCAGCCACACGCGGCGCTACCGCTCTGCCCGTTTGGTTGTGCGAAAAAATAACCACCGAAGCATCGCTTTCTTTTACCGCTTCGGCAACCGCTTTTGCATACACTTGCGCATCAACATGATTATAAACATCGCCCGAAAAAAGGAAGGTTTTTTCAACGCCATACTTTCCTAACGAAGCGGCTTCTTCGTTCGATACATTACCTACCAAAACCGCATTGGCAGCCATGTTCATTTGTTTTGCCAAAGCAAAACCATACGATAAGGCTTCAAAAGAGGATTTACTGATATGACCTTCGGAATGATCTACAAATATGAGAACAGACATAAGTAATGATTTGTGATTTGTGAATGATGAATTGTTTCAAGGATGAGGAGTGAGCTTTGAGGTATGGGTTGAGTTAAGATTGGTATTTTTTGCCTCATACCTAAAAGCTCACTCCTCACAGCTCTAAATAACTTTCGCTTCTTCGTGCAGCAACCGCACCAGTTCGGCAACGTTATCGGCATGTATTATTTTTACACCAGCTTTAGATGCGGGCAGTTCGTAGCTTTCAATTTTGGTAAGCGTTTCAGCAAATGTTGGCTCAACCACTTTCAATGGTTTGGTGCGTGCCGACATGATGCCGCGCATGTTAGGAATGCGTTGTTCTGCCACACCTTTCTGGCAAGATACAACAACAGGCAAAGCCACTTCGTTTACTTCTTCGCCGCCTTCTATCTCGCGTGTAACCACAGCTGTTGTGCCGTTCAGCTCAAATTTTGTTGCCAATGAAATATAAGGCAAATTCAGGAGTTCAGCCACCATGCCGCCAATGGCAGATGCATTGTAATCAATGGTTTCTTTACCGGTAAAAATTAAATCGTAAGCCCCGTTTTTGGCAACTTCGGCAATTTGCGCAGCCACAAAAAAACTGTCATCGCTTTGTGCATTTACACGGATGGCTTCATCGCCACCCAATGCCAATGCTTTGCGGATAATCGGCTCGGTATCGGCACCGCCAACGTTTATTAAATGAATAACAACAGAGGCATCTTTTTCTTTTAATTCAATCGCCCGCACCAACGAATACCATTCATCGTAAGGATTGATAATCCACTGCACACCGGCTTCTTCAAACTTTGTATTGCCATCTTTAAACGCAATCTTCGAAGTAGTATCCGGCGTCTTACTGATGCACACCAATATTTTCATATCCCGATTTTGAAAGCGGCAAAGATAGTTGGCGGCAAACACATCAAAATATAAAGAGATGAAAAATACAAAATACAGTTTTGTGTTACGGGCTTTAGTAACTCCGGTTAAGCATCGTTGCGTCGCACTCTTCAACGCTTGGTAAACAATTGAACTAACCGTTGACAGGGTTTGAAACCCTGTCAACGGTTGAAGAACAAAATATTTGTACATTTAAGCCTTCCAAACGATTCACATGCACCGCCTCTTTACAAAAACTACATTGGTTGTTTTGTTGCTCCTCATTGTTATACTTTCTTTCGTATTGTTTACGAAAGAAGACAAGATTGATTACAGTACGCAGGTAAAACCCATCATCAATAAAAATTGCATTACCTGCCATGGCGGCGTGCGGGCAAAAGGTAATTTCAGTTTGTTGTTCAGAGACGAAGCACTGGCAAAAACAAAAGATGGAAAATATGCCATCATTCCCGGCGACCCTGATAACAGCGAGATGATAAAACGCCTTTCCTTAAAAGACCCCGAAGAACGAATGCCTTTTCATCACGAACCTTTATCAAAAGATGAAATTACTATACTCCGAAACTGGATTAAACAAGGCGCGCAGTGGGGCGAAAACTGGAGCTATGTTGCCCTGAAGCCGGTTGAGGTTCCAACGCCGAAAACCTTTTTTGGATTGATACCAGTAAAAAGCGACTGGGCAAAAAATGAAGTGGATTTTTTTATTCTTGATCAATTAAAAAAGCACGATTTGCAGCCTTCGCCACAAGCAGATAAGCAAACCTTGTTACGGCGCGTAAGCCTTGATATTACCGGCGTTCTTCCATCAAAAAAAATAGCTGATCAATTTTTAAATGATAACAGCGCACACGCGTATGAAGAGCTGGTTGATAGCTTGCTGGCTTCAAAACAATATGGCGAAAAATGGACTTCGATGTGGCTTGATCTCGCACGGTATGCCGATACCAAAGGCTATGAAAGAGACGACGGCCGAAGCATTTGGCGCTACCGCGATTGGGTGATTGATGCCTTTAATAACAACATGCGCTACGATAGTTTTTTAATTAAACAATTGGCAGGCGATTTATTGCCCAACCCAACCGATGATGATTACATTGCCACTGCCTTCAACCGCAACACCATGACCAACGATGAAGGCGGAACCGATAACGAAGAATTCAGAACGGCTGCAGTGCTGGATCGTGTAAACACAACGTGGAGCGCCTTGCAGGGAACCACGTTTGCCTGTGTGCAATGCCACAGCCATCCTTACGATCCCTTTAAGCATGAAGAGTTTTATAAGTTCGCCGCTTTTTTCAACGATACAAGAGATGAAGACTCGTATGGCGATTATCCGCAGTACCGTTCTTACAACGATACTTTGCAACAACAACTTAACAAGGTTGTAAATTGGGTAAAACAAAACGCGTCGCAACAACGCGCGCATGAAGCTTACCAGTTTTTAAAAACGTGGCAGCCGGCTTATAATTCGCTTACCTGCGACAGCTTTACCAACAGCGAACTGAACGATACCAAGTGGACAGCTTTCCGCAACAACGCAGTGTGCCGGTTGAAGAACGTTGACCTCACCAATAAAGATCATCTTATTTTTCGTTATGCCGGTTTCATGGATGGTGGAACCTGGCAGATTCATCTTGACAAAGCAGACGGCGAAGTACTTGCCACCATTCCTCTGTCAAAAACAAAACATTACTGGCAGATTAATGAAACAGATATTAAGCCAGCAAGCGGCACGCATCATCTCATTTTTACCTACACCAACAACCATTTAAAAAAGCCAACTGATAACGGCGCAATACTCGATTGGCTTTATTTTACACAAGCGTTTCCTGGTCAGGATAAAGCAGGTTATAGTAAAGAAAAAAATAACTTCTGGAAACTGATAAACGCCGATGTTCCTACCACGCCGGTGATGATGGATAACCCGGCTGATATGCACCGTGCCTCATACATTTTTGAGCGTGGCAACTGGCTGGTGAAAGGAGACAAAGTAGAACCTGATGTGCCGCATTCGTTAAACGCATTTCCAACACAAGCACCGCACAATCGGTTGGGTTTGGCGGTGTGGATGACCTCGCCGCAAAACCCGTTAACGGCACGTACCCTTGTGAACCGTGTTTGGGAACAATTATTCGGAACAGGCCTGGCAGAAACGCTTGAAGACCTCGGCACACAAGGCGTTGCGCCTACGCATCCCGAACTGCTCGATTGGTTGAGCTACAATTTTATTACAAAAGAAAACCAAAGCGTAAAAATGCTCATCAAAAAAATAGTGATGAGCGCCACCTATCAACAAAGTTCATGGCTAACAAAAGAAGAAAAAGACCCGTTTAATAAATGGTATGCCCGCGGCGCAAGGGTTCGTTTATCGGCAGAGCAAATCAGAGACCAGGCATTGTGCATTGCCGGTGTGATGAATGATAAAATGTATGGTCCGGGCGTGATGCCGTACCAGCCGCCGGGCATCTGGCTTTCGCCGTGGAATGGCGCCGACTGGGTGCAAAGCACCGGCAATGAACAATATCGCAGAGCGGTTTATACTTATTGGAAACGCTCGGCTGTTTATCCGGCTATGGTTACATTTGATGCGGCTTCTCGCGAAGTATGCACGGCACGAAGAATCAATACCAATACGCCTTTGCAGGCTTTGAACACACTTAACGACAGCGCGTTTCTTGATCTTGCGCGGCACTTTGCTTACCGGATGCAAAGCGAAGGTGGGAACAACATTGCAGAGCAAATTAAAAAGGGTTATCTTATTGCCACTGATCATGCTATTGATGCAAAACGTTTGTTTGCATTGCTTCGTTTATACAACGCCGCTTACGCACAATTCAAAGACAATAAAAACAAGGTCTGCGAAATAAACGGCGGCATGAATGAACATGCGAATGCAGAGACAGCAGCCCTTACCGTAGTGGCAAACGCGATGCTGAATTTGGATGAAGTTGTAACGAAGAATTGACGTGAATTTGGGTAGATATTTTGGATGAAGTAGCTTTTCTAAGGTCGCAATCTTGACCTTTGAAAAGCTTGAAGTTACAATTTGTCACATCAAGTGAAAAGAAATTTACTGTTGGGAATTGCAATGCGATAAACCGTTTAACTACCAGTATTCAACTATTTGTATTACTAAATAACAGTCACTTGATCTCTACATATCCTCATATTGTAATTGTGGGTGCTGGCATTGTAGGTGCCAGTTTAGCTTATCATTTAGCAAGTCAACATGCGCGTGTTACACTGATCGATAAAGCGATGAAACCTGCCAGCGATACAACAGAAAAGTCGTTTGCCTGGATCAATGTTGCGCATGATGTGCCCGAAGCTTATTTGCATCTGCGACAACAAGCCATTTCCGATTGGCACAGAGTGGAAAACGAGTTAAAGGGTCAACTCAAAGTAGATTGGTCGGGTGCTTTAACTTGGTATGAGAGTGCGGCGCAAACAGAGCGTATTGCACATAAGCTTAGTCATTCCGGTTGTTCCGTGCGCCTTGTTAACCATCAGGAAATACGTCTGTTAGAGCCGAATTTAAAAGATGTGCCTACTCAGGCGATGCTTGCCAAAGATGAAGGGGCGATTGATCCTATACCCGCCACAGAAGTGTTTATTAAAGCTGCCCGCGAAAGAGGCGCCGATATTCAATTGGGTAACGAGGTCTTGTCTTTCATGACCCACGGAACACGCGTTACAGGAGTAGTTACTGCAAATGGCAAACTATCTGGTGATACTGTTGTCTTAACAGCAGGAACCCATACAGTTAGCCTGTGCCAGTCATTAGGCATAACACTGCCAGTTAATACATCACCAGCTATTTTGATAAACTTTTATAATCAACGCCGGTTTGTAAACCGGATTGTTTCTAACCCATACATGGAAATACGAGCCGCTTCAAACACGTTGATATTGGGAGTAGAGGATTATATTGATGAAACGACAGAAAACAATCCGTATGCGATAGCACAGCGCACAACAGAAAAAATCAAAAAATATTGGCAAGGTGCAGAGCAGATTAAACTCGCAAATGTAAGGGTAGGGAAGCGACCCATACCCCAGGATGGATTACCTATTATTGGACGAACAACACCGATTGGCGGTCTATATGTATCGGTAATGCATGCCGGCGTAACGCTTGCAGCTATTGCAGGCAGACTTGCCGCTGCTGAAATATTGACTGAGCAAGATGATAGTTTACTGTCTTGTTATCGACCTGAGAGATTGTTTAGTGAATAAAAGTTGTTTGACATTTTTATAACTTGGTTTTAAAGACATAAATACAATTTGAGGTCACAATTTGTGACCTCAAAACAACAATAAAGTTTCTGATGAGAAACGCGATCATAAAAAAGGAAACAAAACAGTTAGCAAATCAACATCAATAAAAACATTGCGTTTATAAACTTGCAATATGACACAGCAAGAACTTCACAACCAGCGTTTACTTCGCGAAGCCGAACATGCCATAACACGTATGAACACGCGGCGCCATTTCATAAAAGAAAGTGCGATGGGTTTGGGCGCATTGGCGTTGGGCGCTTTATTTGGTTGCGGACAAAAACAAACATCAACACAAATTGCTTTCGATCCGGCGCATCCGCTTTCACCAAAGCTGCCGCCGTTTCCAGGCAAAGCCAAGAGCATTATTTATTTGCACATGGCAGGCGCGCCATCGCAGTTGGAGTTGTTCGATTACAAACCCGAACTGGTAAAAATGGATGGTCAGTTATGCCCGCCTTCTTTATTGGAAGGAAAGCGGTTTGCTTTTATTCGCGGCGTGCCGAAGATGATGGGACCGCAGGCAAAGTTTGCACAGTATGGACAAAGCGGCGCCTGGGTGAGCGAAAACATGCCGCACCTCGCTTCTATTGTTGATGAAGTAAGCTTTTTAAAAGCCGTTACTACCGATCAGTTTAACCATGCGCCGGCTCAATTGTTAGTACATACTGGCTCACCGCGTTTGGGTCGCCCGAGCCTTGGCAGTTGGGTAACGTATGGCTTAGGAACCGAGAATGAAAACCTGCCTGGTTTTGTGGTATTAACAAGCGGTGGCAAAAATCCGGATGCAGGCAAAAGCGTGTGGGGAAGCGGCTTTTTGCCAAGTGTTTACCAGGGTGTGCAATGCAGAAGCGAAGGCGACCCGGTGTTGTTTTTAAAAGATCCAAGCGGCATGAGCCGCGACCTTCGTAAAGAGAGCATTGATGCCATTAACGAAGTAAATGCAGAAGAATACAAAGAGTACAACGACCCTGAAATTTTATCGCGCATCTCGCAGTACGAGATGGCTTATAAAATGCAAATCTCTGTGCCCGAAGTGATGAACATCAACAACGAGCCGCCATACATTCACGACATGTACGGCACGCAACCGGGTAAAAGCTGTTTGGCAAATAACATTTTGCTGGCGCGAAAATTAGTTGAGAAAGGTGTGCGCTTCGTGCAGATTTTTGATTGGGGTTGGGATAGCCATGGCACCGAAGAAAACTTAGCGATTGACATTGGCTTCATCAACAAATGCAGGCATAGCGATAAAGCCGTAACAGCATTGATTCTTGATTTAAAACAGCGTGGCTTGCTAGATGAAACACTGGTGATCTGGGGTGGAGAATTTGGAAGAACGCCCATGGCAGAAAACCGGGAAGGCAAACAAAATCCATTCAAGGGAAGAGACCATCATACCGAAGCATTTACCATCTGGATGGCGGGTGCAGGCATTAAAAAAGGTAGCGTGTATGGCGAAACTGATGAAATAGGTTATAGCGCCATCAGCGGTAAGGTTGATCCGTTTGATGTGCAGGCTACAATCCTTAACCAGCTTGGGTTTGATCACGAAAAATTTACTTATGATTTTCAGGGGCGACCATTTAGGCTAACCGATGTAAAAGGGAAAGTGATTGAGGAAATTTTGGCGTAAGGAGTTAACCACATAGAAGCATAAGGAACATAGGAATACACACATAGGAGAATGACACAGAGATACATTAATGAACTAACTTATCAGATAATTGGTTGCGCTATTGAGGTACATAAACATTTAGGAGCGGGTTTGTTGGAGAGTGTGTATGAAAAATGTTTTCGGAAAGAGTTGGCTTTACGGAGTATCGAATACAAAACACAATTGTTCGTGCCGATAGAATACAAAGGTCTTCTATTAGATGCAGAATTGAGGTTAGACTTTATTATAGAAGATTTGTTGTTGATTGAGTTAAAAGCTGTAGAAAGCATTGTACCTGTGCATGAGGCGCAGGTACTTACATACATGAAACTTATGCAAAAACCAAAAGGCATTCTTATCAATTTCAATTGTGTAAATGTTTTTAAAGAAGGACAAAAAACGTTTGTCAATGATTTATTTGCTGCCTTACCTAAAGAATAAACTGTGGCGATTTAAAAGGCATAATGGAAACACATAGACACAGAAGAGGCAGAGGCTTCACAAAGGAAAACTATGTGTTTATTTTTCTATGTACCTATGATTCTATGTGTTTCCATCCATTTTACACCACAAGCAAATCAACTATGTGTGTATTCTTATATTTCTATGATTCTATGTGTTTCAAAAGCTTTCAATTATGCCAGTAACCAGAAAAAAATTCATTCAAACAACCACTACTGCTTTGCTGCTTTCCTCATTACAATCATTCGCCATAAAGCAACCAACCAACAACATGAACAACAACTTTCAATTAAAAATTTTAGCCACTAACTGGGGTTTTGGCGGTACTATAAATGAGTATTGCGAGAAAGTAAAAAAAGAAGGTTACGATGGCATCGAAATCTGGTGGCCCCTTCAGCAAAAAGACCAGGACGATTTGTTTGCTGCCTTAAAAAAGTATTCGCTTGAAGTTGGGTTTTTAACAGCCGGGCATGAAAGCGATTTTCAGCAGCATTTCGCTTCTTTTACAACCATGATTAACGCCGCGGCGGCTAATACAATACAATGTCCGTTGTACATCAATTGCCATTCGGGACGGGATTATTTTTCGTATGAACAAAACAAACAATTCATTGATCACACACTGCAATTAGTAAAGCAAACTGGCATTAAAATTTGCCACGAAACGCATCGATCCCGCATGTTGTTTGCGGCGCCGGTAGCCCGAAAATTTATAGAAGCCATTGCTGAACTGCGCCTCACGTTTGATGTATCGCATTGGTGCAATGTAAGCGAAACTTTATTACAGGATCAGCCGGAAACATTGGAGATGACATTGCAAAGAGTGGATCATGTTCATGCCCGCATCGGTCATCCCGAAGGTCCGCAGGTAAACGATCCGCGCGCACCGGAATGGAACGATGCGGTGAAAGCGCATTTTGCGTGGTGGGATAAAATTGTTGAACTAAAAAAACAGCGGGGCGAAACGCTTACGGTACTTACCGAATTTGGTCCGCCCGATTACATGCCCACGTTGCCGTACACGCGCGAACCGCTTGCCGACCAATGGGCAATTAATGTGTATATGATGAAGCTGTGGAGGGAAAGATATTCATGAGCTACAAGCTGAGAGTTATGAGCTGTGAGCTACGAGCTATGAGCCAAATACAGAATACAAATTCATTAAATAACAAGCTTAACAAGTATGAGGAATTTTAAAGAACTAAAAATCTGGCAGAAAGGATTTGACATTGCCATTGATACTTATAAAGTAACAGAGAACTTTCCTGTTACAGAAAGGTATAGTCTTTCACAACAAGTTACGCGTGCAGCCGTATCTATACCTTCTAACATCGCAGAAGGAAGCAGTCGCACCAGCGCAAAAGATTATCATCGATTTATTGAAATAGCATTGGGTTTATCGTTTGAATTGGAGACACAATTACTCATTGCAAAAACGATGCGCTTTGCAGATGAAAATAAGCTTCATGAAATTTTAAATAAACTTGATGAAGAACAAAAAATGCTGATGGCTTTCGCCAATAAACTTTGCTGATTATTCAAACTATTCAAGGCTCGTAGCTCATAGCTAACAGCTCACAGCTTCTCTCTTATGTCTGAATTTTTTGGTCATTTTCATCCGCTTATTGTTCATCTTCCCATCGGTATTCTACTGATTGCTTTGCTGCTGCAATGGCTGGCGCAAAAAGAAAAATACAAAACGTTGCAACCCGCGGTGGCAGTGGCTTTGCTGGCAGGTGCTGTTACCGCATTATTGTCGTGCATCACAGGTTATATTTTATCTACCACGGATGACTATGATGCAACGCTCATATCTTATCACATGACATCCGCCATCGTGCTAACCGTAGTCTCGTTTGTATTGTATGCAAAAGAAATCAACCCAAAATTTGAAGTGCCTAAAAATATACTGGCAACGGGTTTGTTTTTATTGATAGTAATAACCGGGCATCTTGGTGGTTCGCTTACGCATGGCTCGGATTATATTACGAAGCCGTTATCCAATCTGTTTACAAAAGACAGCAGCGCATCGCTCACCATCAAACCCATTCCCAACGTTCAGGAAGCGATGGTTTATGCCGATGTGGTAAAGCCCATTTTAACCACCAAATGTTACTCGTGCCATGGTGAAACAAAACAAAAAGGCGGTTTGCGGATGGACGATAGTTTGAAGCTGATGAAAGGCGGAAAAGATGGCATCGTAATAACAAAAGGCGACGCTGAAAAGAGCGAATTGGCAAAGCGCATTGCTTTATCGCTGGATGATGACGACCACATGCCACCCAAAGAAAAACCGCAGCTTACGAAAGACCAGATTGCTTTGCTGCATTGGTGGATTGACAATGGTGCCGACATGACTGTAAAAGTAAAAGACGTGAAGCAATCGCCCGACATCAAACAAAAACTGATTGCCTTGCAAACCGTTGAAAAAAAGAAAGATGAAGTAAGCGATATTCCTGCTGCGCCCGTTGCGCCTGCTGATGAAAAAACAATGAAACAATTGCGCGCGCAACACATTGTAGTGATGCCCGTTGCGCAGGGAAATAATTACTTACTGGCAAGTTTTATTACCGATACCCTTGTTACAAAAGAAGAACTGGTAAGCCTGCAAAAACTGAACAAGCAACTCATTTGGCTAAAGCTTGCCAACACCCATATTACCGATAGCTTGATGACTTATATTAGCACGCTTACCAACCTCACAAGGCTTGATGTTTCCAACACTTCCATTACCGATAAGGGCATTCAGCACATCGCTTCGCTACCCAATTTGCAATACCTGAACTTAGTAAATACAAACGTTACAGCAGCCGGTATTTTATCGCTAAAAAAGAATCGATCATTGACCGCTTTGTTTTTATATAAAACCAGAATTGATAACAAAGAATTTGCGCAATTGAAAACAGCGTTTCCAAAAACTTTGATTGATACCGGCGGATATGTTGTGCCAACCTTGCCAACCGATACAACCGATGTAAAAATGGTGAAGAAAACGTATTGACTGAGGAGTACATCGGTTTGAAATGAATACATTGAAACACATAGGCACATTAGAAACATAGGTTTTACATACATTTCCTATGTGGTTTTCCTTATGTTCCTATGATTCTATATGGTTCGTTTAAAAACACTGCCTTCTTTCTTTTCATGATCTTTCAACGGTGCCGTTTACTTTTAGCTTGATAATTTCAAGGCTATCCAAACCATCATTGTCAACCACCTTTACGGCAATGTTGTGAAGCCGGCTTTAAACTTATACGTTTGTTTTCCTTCTTTATCAATCAACACTTGCGGCTTAAATCCTTTATCGGCTGCATAAGCAAAATCCCACGCGTAAAACTCAATGCCGGCGCTGCTTTGCCCGGTTGCAACAAACTGAAGTTCCCGAACATCCTTTTTGTCTCTGCCCACTTCGGTAACGGCAACGGTTACTGTTGGCTTTTTGGCCTCCATGTGGTGCAATATCGTTTTGTTGTTATTGTTTTTTAAAAGTATGGCTAATCTGCAATAAGTTTTGGTTTTCAAATATACATCGCTCAATTGTACCAATTGCCAAACAAATAAAGCATACAGTAGTTGCTTCATTTTAAAAACAGAGTATTTTTGCTGTAATGACTTTCTACGAAAAATATCCGCAATTGCAGGAAAAAAAATTTCTTACAAAATTGTTGATTGAAACCGTTTTCTCAACCATGTCGCTGGAAGACCAACAGGTTCCGAAAGACAAGGTTGAAGAAATTGTTACGGCTTTACTATTTGATAAAGATTTAAAAAGAAACGAGTTCAAAGGAAATTAAATTTCTTAATGGCTCAATGTTGCCTTTATCGGTTGCTTTCATGGCTTCAATGTAAATTTTACGGCTTTCCCCTTCACGATGATAAAGCACCAAAGGTTGATAACCCAACTTCATAGCTACTAAATTCATAAGCATTCTGCCTGTTCTTCCATTACCATTGTTGAAGGGATGAATGCAGATAAACTCATAATGAGCATAAAGCAAACAGTCAACATGGTCTTCTTTTGTTTTGGCTATTGATATTTTAAAATTTAGATTGTCAATAAACTGATACATCAGTTGAATAATTTGATTTGGCTGTGGTGGTTCAAGTTGACCAACCAAAATATTTGTTGTTCGCCATTTACCTGCCCAGTCGTAAAGATGTCCGAAAGCAATTTTATGAATTTCAAGTACAAGGCTTAAAGAAACAGTAATGTCAGTCTCAAGGTCTAACACATAAAGTTCTGCTAATGCAATTCCTTTGGCTTCCTGTTCATTCATTACATCTTTATCAGTAAGATTAAGAAGATTATCTTCAACAAAGGGAGTCCAGTTTGTATTGTCTTGCATATTTCAAAGGTAAGTTCTTCAAAGTTTGAGGTTTCGAATCGCATATCTGCCAATGCGATGAGTAAAGCATAACTAAACTTAAGCTGCTTTGCTTATGAGACGCAAATGAATGAACACCCAACGGCGGCAATTGCGGAATGACAATAACGCACAACTCCTTTTCAAATTGAAATAATAAAGCCAGCTATATTTCTTCCAATATCATTTATTCATTGCTTATTTTGCCTCCATAAATTTGTCTGCTTTCTGCAATGAATAAATATCAAATCATACTGTTTTTCTTTATTTTTTACGCCACTGTTGTTCAGGCGCAAAACCGCTACGAACTCAATAGTGGCTGGCAATGCAAACAAGCTTCTACGGTTCAAATGAATGGCGAAGGAACATCGCTGCCATCCAATAGTTTGCAAGGCTGGAAGCCAGCCGTAGTGCCGGGAACGGTGTTGACCACAATGCTTGCCAACAAAGAAATTCCTGATCCGTTTTATGGCATGAACAACAAGCTCATTCCTGATATTTATGATGCCGGAAAAGATAAATACACGTATTGGTTTGTGAACGATTTTGTAGAGCAAAGCGCAACCAATGGCGAGCAGGTGTGGCTTCATTTTCGGGGCGTGAATTATAGCTGCGATGTATATTTCAACGGAACCAAACTCAACGAAACGGTACACAAAGGAATGTTTCTAAGCCAGACTTATAACATCACTTCGTTACTTCAAACCGGCAACAACCGGCTGGCAGTAATTGTGTATCCGCCCGATTTTGTTGGTAACCCAAATGGCGGACAAGGCGGCGATGGAACCATTGCTAAAAACGTTACGCAGCAATACGTTGCCGGCTGGGATTGGATACAACCTATCCGCGACAGGAACACCGGCATCTGGGATAAAGTGATCATTGAAAAAACAGGAGCCATCAGGGTAAAAAATATTCATGTAGTAACCGATGTGCCCGGCGTACGAATGCTAACCGGCGTGCAACAACCGGCTTTCATTAAGGTTTCGGCTGAACTGGAAAATGCTATCAATTTTTCTGTTTCCGGCAGATTACTGTACAACATTGGCAACGATACGGTTTCTAAAACCATCACTTTGCCTGCCCATTCATCAACCACTATTTCGTTACCCGATTATAGTTTGCGCAATCCTAAATTGTGGTGGCCCAATACTTATGGCGATCAAAATTTATACAGCATCAATGTTCGGTTTATAACTAACAATGCTATTGCTTCGGATGGTGAAAAAATAACCGTTGGCGTGAGGCAAATAGAAACCGAATGGAACAACACCACACGCAGCCGCGAGATAAAAGTAAACGGTCAAAAAATATTTATCAAAGGTGGCAACTGGGTAGCTTCTGATGCGATGCTTCGTTTATCAAAAGATCGGTACGATGCGGAAGTAAGGTTTCATAGAGATATGAACTTAAACCTCATTCGCGTGTGGGGCGGCAGCATTTTGGAGCGACCCGAATTTTACGATGCCTGCGATAAATATGGCTTGCTGGTGATGCAGGATTTCTGGGGTTCGGGCGACTGCAATGGCAGATGGCAGGATGATGCAAAAAAAGATGACCAATGGACGCGCAGAAAATATCCTGACGACCACAATTTGTACGTTGCTTCGGCGGCAGATGGCATCAAATTAATCCGCAATCATCCCTCGCTTGCCATTTGGTGCGGTGGCAACGAAATTACATTGCCCGAAGATATTTTTCATGCCCTGAAAGATTCGCTGATGCCGATGCTGGACGGTACGAGAGGGTTTATTGATTATTCCAATTCAGATAGCATGTCGTACAACTTTCTCGGCGGCAATGGCGATGGTCCGTATGGCATTCAACCAGTTAAAACATTCTTTCAAAACCGAACCTTTCCGTTTAATTCGGAAGTAGGTTCGGTGGGCATAAACGATTACACTTCGCTGCAACGTTTCATCCCCGACAGCAACATGCGCGTTCCTCAATTTGTGAATGGCAGAAGCACGGTAGATTCGGTTTGGGATTATCATAAATACATAGGTTACGATGCTTCTATAACGCCTTATGGAAACCCGTCTTCGGTTAAAGATTTTGCCGCCAAAGCGCAGTTGGTCAATTACGATCAATACCGCGCGCTGATAGAAGGTTTTACTTCGCACGAGTGGGATTGGTACACCGGCGTTATCATCTGGAAAACACAGAACCCGTGGACGGCAATGCGCGGGCAGATGTATGATTATTACCTCGACCCGAATGCTTGCTTGTATGGCTTGCATGCCGCAGGCGAACCGCTGCATGTGATGTTTAACGCAGCAGACAGCGTGGTAATGATTGCCAACAACACATTTGAAGCCCGCAGAGATGTAATGTTGCAGATTTTTTTGTACGACATGAAAGGGGCTTCAAAATTATTGACGCAGGTATTTTCTGAAATTGGACCAACAACCGTAAAAAGAGTGTTTTCAATACATCGGGAATTGGGAGAAGCCGCGAAAGACGAAGGTGCTTTTGTTGTGTTGCGATTGCTGAATGTAAACAAGCAAATCATCAGCGATAATTTATACTGGCTGCCCGATGCCAACGGCAACTACAGCGGCTTGCAAAAGATGGATAAAACAGAACTTGCCATAAATGCAGTAAAAACAAACGATGGAAAAATAAACGTAACCTTATCAAATGCAGCGGGCAAACCCGTTGCTTTTTTCAATCGCATTTCGTTGGTTGATGCAGCAACAAAACAAAGAATGCTGCCTTCTTTTTACAGCAACAATTATGTGTCGGTTTTGCCCGGCGAAAGCAAAACGATAACAATAGATTATACTGATAAAAACAAAGCGCAACTGATGATAGAAACTGAAGGATGGAATACCGATTTGAAAGATGTAACGGTAGAATAACAGATTGCATTGAGCATTGCGTTGGCAGCCTGCTATTGTATTGATTGCGCTTTATTAATTTATTACTTGATCAACAGAAACTCCATACACATGGAGCTTTTCGTTTTCAATTTCCATCTCTTTTTCAAACACCAATCCTATTTTTTTCAGTAAAGCAACGGAGCTTATATTTTGAGGAAGTGTTATAGCAAGAATATGTGTGTCCGTATGTTCCTGAAACAATTGATGCAAAACGGCGCTTACAGCTTCGTAAGCATAGCCTTGTTTACTAAAGCAGGGCAGGAAAGCAAAACCAATATCAGCGTGTTTCAGAAAGTCTCGTTTAAGGTAAGTTACAACTCCAATTTTTACTTCATCAACTCTAAGTTTCACCACCCAGTAAGTGATGTTTTTATTTGCATCAATTTTTTGAATGTAAGCACAGGCGTCTGTCAAAGATGTAATGTTTCTGTTGCCGATAAATTCAATCCAGCCTTCAGTATTTACCAATTCAAAAATAAAACCATCATCGCTTGCCGCCAATGGTTCTATCAAAAGCCGGTTGGTTTGTAAAGAAAATTTGACATCCATATTTATTGCGATACTTCAAAGGCAACGGCGTATTTGCCAATGGTTTTGTTTTGCAATGATTTTGGAATTTGTATAGAAGTTCCTGTTCCATCTTGTTTCCACCCTATTTTTTGAGATGGAAAATCAACCAGTTTTATTTTGCTCCCCTTTTCAATTACATACTTGCTTAATTGAATGTTTGCAGGCAGCATTACGTTTTCATTTTCTTTATCTGCCAGCACATAAATGAATTTGTTTTTACCATCATTCGATTGCAGGTAAACAATATTGTTTTCTTCATAAGGCTGCAATGGAATGGTGTTGTAAATGCCATTGCCATGAATCTTCATCCAGTCGCCAATCTGCTGCAAACGCATGTAAGCCGTGTCGGCAAAATCGCCTTCGGGCGAAGGTCCAATGTTCAATAACAAATTGCCGCCACGCGATACAATTTTAATCAGCAACTGCACCAGTTCGTTTGCCGATTTATAATGATCATTCGGTACATAACTCCACGAGTTGCCCATGGTAATGCACGACTCCCAAGGATGGTCTAATGGCACGGCGGGAACGGTTTGTTCAGGTGTTGTATAGTTTTCATTTTCGCCTGAAACGGTTCTATCAACAGCCAGCAATCCAGGTTGGTGAGAACGCGCCATGGCGATGATTTTATTCATATCAATATCCTGGTTCTGCCTGATGCCACGCTGCCATTCCACACTGGTATCAATAGAAGTTTTTGGGCGCACCCAGCCACCATCCAGCCACAAAATGTCTATGCTTCCATAGCCCGTCATTAGTTCCTCAATCTGGTTGTAGGTAAAGGTTTTAAAACTATCCCAGCGGCCGGGATGTTTTGTTATTTCGTAGTTTACATTTCTGTCTTTCGGCGGAAAATATGGCCACCAAAAGTATTGACTATGCCAGTCGGGTTTTGAAAAATAAGCGCCAATCATAAAGCTGTCTTTCCTGAAAGCATCGAACACTTCTTTAGCAATATTGCTTTTTGGGTTGGTTGAAAAAGGCGTTTTGGAAGATGTTATTTTATAGTCTGTTTGTTTTGTATCAAACATGCAAAAACCATCGTGATGCTTCGTAGTAAACACCACGTATTTCATACCCGCATTTTTAGCTGCGGCTGCCCATTTATCTGGATTGAATTGTGTAGGATTGAAAGTGGTTTGCAGGTTTTCATACGCTTTCACATACCCAAAATAATTGTCGCTGTATTTGCCTTTTCGCTCGCACCAACCTTCGTCTTCGGGGCAAATGCTCCAGCTTTCCACAATGCCCCACTGGCTGTACGTTCCCCAATGCATTAACAAACCAAATTTGTATTGCTGCCACTGATGAAGTTTTTTTATAACCAATGTATCTTTCGGCAAAACGTAGGTATTGCTGGTGTTGTGTTGCTGCGCCTGCGCATCAATTACAAACAATTTCCAACTTAATAAAAATAGCAGCGACACTTTGTAAAAAGATGTATTCATAACAGTAAAGCATTTTGTTATCTGGAAAATAAAAATAGCAACGATACTATAAAAGCAATGATTAAATAAATAGTGCAGCCCGTTACTCTCTTACTCTTTTAAAAAGAGTTACGCGTTTCGTGAAAAATGTACGGCTGCTTTTTCGCGATAGGCTTTAGGCGCAATACCAATATTCTTTTTAAAAATTTTATTGAAATTAGAAACCGTTTTATAGCCACAGTGAAACGCAATTTCAGATATGTTCAAATCGGTTTCCAGCAATTGCTTGCAAGCTTTAGATGTTCGCACATCATTAAGGTAAGAAACAAAATGCCGGTTGGTTCTTTTTTTAAACAACCGGCAGAAAGCCGGCGGCGTTAAGCTTGCCATTTTTGCAACATCGTTTAACGAAATATCCTTGTTAAAATTTTCCGATACATAGTTATATACTTCTGCCAGCCGGTCTATTTTGTTATGCGCCAACATACCCGAATAACCTTTGTAAGAAATGTATTCTGTTTCTTTTGAAATAGAAAGAATATGCAAAATTTCAAGCAGGCCGATCACACGTTCCAATCCCCGCTTTTGATTTAGCGTACTCATTTTTTCGGTAATCACTTCGCCTGTTTTACCCACAATTTTAATACCTCTTGCCGAACGTGCAAACAACTCGTTCAGCTTGCTGCTTTCCTGCAATTGCATCAATCCATCCGAAAAAATCTCTTTCTTAAAATGAATCGCTAAAGACTTAGAACGAAAGTTGGAAAAGCCTTTGTGAAAGATATCATCGTTCTGCCACACGTGTGGAAGGTTGGGTCCTAAAAACACAAGATCACCTGCATAAAAGGAATCAATTTTATCGGCAACAATGCGCCTGCCGAAGCCTTCTTTAATGTAAGCCAGTTCAAACTCGGGGTGATAATGAAACAAAGAATTGTTGTAAGGCTCGTTTTTTTCCACCACCACAATCTGATGCTGTGTTTCATTATAAATTTCTGTATAATGAGCTCTCATAATTATTATCTCTTTTTGCGCAGCTATTTTGAATGGATAAATATGATTTCATCAAAATCGTCAACAAAGATGTTTATATTTTTTTAGAGGTTAAAATTTTCCTGTATTTCATTAAAAATGAAAGCAGCGTTTATATTTATTCTGTTGTTATTACAATATAGCTTTACTGAAAACAAAACAACAAAGAATTGTAGCCGGCGACCGAATATTTTTTCGCTGCATAAATTTTAAAAAAGAGTGCTGACCTGCTTTCAGAACTATAATTTTTTCATACCGGTTTCTTGCTTTACGAATAAAACTTTATGATCTGTTCTTTATGGAACAAAAACAAACTATTGCTATTCATGCAACATGACAACTATTTTATAAACACAAATCCGACTAACATGAAACATTTGTTCCTTTTGTTTTTTCTTATGCTGGCAGCCATGGCAGCCATGGCGCAAACCCGAACGCTTACGGGCTTTGTGAGAGACTCTGCCACCAACAATCCCGTACAGTATGTAACAATAAAAGTTACAGGAAAAAACATTGTAGCTACCACGGGTACGGATGGCGGTTTTAGTATTGGTTTACCTGCTGCAAATGTTACGCTTGAGGTTTCGTATGTTGGCTATGCTACGCAAAGCATTTCGGTTAGCGATAACGACAATAACATTGTAGTGTTATTAGGACAATCGAAAGGCAGCGGGCTTAGCGAAGTGGTAGTAACTGCGCTGGGCATATCAAAAGATTCACGAAAGCTGGGCTATGCTGTTTCAACCGTAAACGGAGATCAGTTTAACAAGGCGCGTGAAACCAATGTCGCATTATCATTATCAGGGCAGGTAGCTGGCTTAGATGTACATGGCACTAATGGTGGACCAGGAGGTACAGCCCGTATTTTGTTGCGTGGCATGTCGAGCATGAATTCCGGCGGATCACCTTTGTTTGTAGTTAATGGAGTACCAATAGATAATAGCAATCGTGGTTCTGCAGGTGAGTGGGGCGGTGCCGATGCAGGAGATGGTATTGGTAACATTAACCCGGATGATATTGAAACCATGACGGTATTAAAAGGTCAGGCAGCCTCTGCTTTATATGGTGCTCGCGCTTCAAACGGCGTCATTTTAATCACTACTAAATCTGGTAAAAAAGGCACAGCAACTGTATCTTACAATACCAATTACCAGGTAGATCAAGCCATTAATAACACCGATTTCCAGTACCAATACGGTCAGGGGCAAAACGGCAACAAGCCAGCTAATGCAACCGAAGCTCAGAATACAGCCAGATTAAGTTGGGGTTCCAAATTAGATGGTTCAACGTTTACACAGTTTGATGGCAAGCAGTATGCGTACTCGGCTTACAAAGACAATATTAAAAACTTTTACAGATTAGGTCCTACATTCACTAATACAGTTGCTGTAAGTGGCGGTGGAGATAATGGTACTTACAGAGTTTCACTTTCCAACTTAGACAACCAATCAATTGTTCGCAACAGCGGTATTACCAGGAGAACAATAAATGTAAATATTGATCAGAAGGTTACCAGCAAGCTTGATGTAAGTATTTTGGCAAACTATATTGATGAGCAAGATAAAAACCGCGAACAATTAAGTGACGGACCGGGTAATCCAAATAATGGTTTCTTCCTTGCCAATAACATCAATGAAAATATATTGAAGCCTGGTTATGACTCAACCGGCAGAGAAATTGTATTTAGCGATGATAACTATGTAACCAATCCCTGGTTTGTTGTAAACAAATGGGTGAACAATACGGGCCGAAAGCGTTTAATATCATCAGTTTCAGGAAGGTACAACTTTACCGACTGGTTGTATGTATTGGGAAGAGTAGGCTACGACATTGAAAATGATAGGTATTTAAGCGTAACGCCTACCGGTACTGACTTTTCATACAATTCTTCAGGTCAGTCCGGTAATATTAATCTTTCTACTGCACAAACTTCAGAACTGAATTTAGATGGTATTTTAGGTGTTACTCACAAAATAGTTAAGGATTTAGAGTTCAATGCAACCTTAGGCGCGAATGCCAGAAGAAACCTGTTTGAATCTATCGGCATAGGCGGTGGACCTTTTGTTATTCCTAACTTATATACGCCAGGTAACGTGGTTAGTTTCAACAGAAGCTATAATTATAGCTTGCGCGAAGTACATTCTGCATTTTATAGCGTAGATCTTTCTTACCAAAATTTTCTTACTCTAACCACCACAGGCAGATATGATGCGTATTCAACGCTTCCAAGCACAAGCCGCAGCATTTTTACACCGTCTGTATCGGGTGGCTTTATTTTCTCCAACTTTTTGCACAGTAATACTCTGAACTATGGTAAACTGCGTGTTGCTTACGCACAAACAAGCGGCGAGCCGGGTGATGCTTACGGTACCTCTGTTTATTATGGCGTAAACAATGCTATTAATGGCGTACCTTCTGGAGGGTTTAGTTCCAGCCTTCCTAATTTATTTTTAAAGCCCTTTACGCTTACAGAATATGAGTTGGGAACAGAATTAAAATTTTTCAAAAACCGTTTGGGTTTAGATGTGACTTATTTTTATAAAAAGTCGCATAACGAAATTTTTGGCGCAGGGTTAAGCAGTGCAACCGGATACAGCAGTACGTTTGTTGCCAACGGTTCTACTCTCAACAAAGGGTTGGAAGTGCAGGTTACGGGCACACCTGTAAGAAGCAAACTTTTCAACTGGAATATTACCTTTAACGCCACCAGTATAGCTAATAAAATTTTAAAGACTGATAAGTCTAATAACAATATATCCTTAGGTACTTATAGGCCTTTAAATGCTAATACTGCATTTGTTGTTGGCTTGGCCGGACCTCAAATATTGGCACATGACTATACGTATGACAGCAAAGGACAAATTGTGGTGGATGGCAGCGGTTTGCCAATAGCTGGTAAACTAATATCAATGGGTGGTGTACTACCAACCTTTTACGGCGGTTTAAGAAATGATTTCAATTTTGGCAACTTCAATCTTTCTTTCCTGATCAATTATAATTATGGTAATAAAATACTATCTGCAACGCAGGATTATTCTATTTATAGAGGGTTAAATAAAATGACATTGGCTGGTCGTGAGGGTGGCATTACCACAGGCGTAACTGCAGATGGCACAACAAATACAGTAGTAGCAAGTGCTGAAAGTTATTATCAGCGTCTTAAAGACATATCACGGGTAAATGTCCTGAATGGAGATTATATTAAACTTCGCCAGGTAACGTTAGGCTATACATTGGGAGGTAAGTTATTTGCTCATGTACCGGTGTTTAGTTCTGTTGATCTTTCACTGGTTGCACGAAACCTGCTAACCTTTATGAAAAAGAGCGATAATATTGATCCTGAATCAGGGTTTAATGCCAGCGTACAATATGCCGGCATAGAAGGTACCAGCTTACCTTCTACCAGAACCTTTGGTATTAATGCCAACTTTAAATTTAAAAAATAATAACCATGAAGAAACCACTTTTATATATCATCCTTCTTGCAACTATAGTAGCCGGATGTACTAAAAATTTTGATGCCATTAATACCGATCCAACGCAGGCAAGCGCGTCTACTTTCGATCCTAATCTGCTTTTGCCTACAGCCGAGCTTGGCTACATCAGCGCTGTAACAGGTTATGCCGGGCCGCTTCTGTTTCAAAGCATGTGGGTACAGATATTTGCCAATGCAGAATTTCCTACCTATTATAGCAATGGTGATAAATATGTTGCATCTCAAAATATAAATACTTACGATGCAAGTACATGGGATAATGCTTATGGCGCAGCCAGCAACGCACGTGAAATGCAAAATCTAGCCAAGGGAAAAGATGCCTTATCAAACTTAAGCTGCATAGCTGATATTTTAGAAATTGCTTCCATACAGGTTATAACAGATACATACGGTGATTGCCCTTATTCACAGGCATTGGCTGCAAAGAGCAATTCAACTTATCTTCCTGTTTACGACAAGCAGCAGGATATTTACAATACCATGCTTACACGCTTAGATTCAGTTTTAACGGTAATGGATGTAAGTAAAGCCAAACCTACTAATGACGCATCCTCCTATAATGGCGATGTAGCAAAATGGAAAAAATTCGGTTACTCTTTAATGTTGAAAATAGCCATGCGCTTAACAAAGGTTGATGCTGCCACCGCACAGAAATATGCAGAGAAAGCGGCAGCGGGCGGAACAATGGCAAGTGTTGATGATAACGCTTATTTGGTGTACGATAATACCGATGGCTACGCCAATCCTAACAGCGGGGCTTTGGTTGTATCTGAAGATTATGCGCAGGTTAAATGGGGCAAAATATTGATTGATACGCTAAAAGCAACCAATGATCCAAGACTTTCTATTATAGCAGAAGTGCCCGCTGCAGGTTTGGCCAACCAGGGCAATGAAAGTCTGGCTGGTAATTCTACTGCTTCCGTTCAGCAAGGTATGCCCAACGGCTATAACCAGAATGGCATCGCCAATAGTACTCCTAATACTCCTGATATTTCTACGGCTCCCGGTTACATTATGGGTACAGGTACCGGCAACGATTACAATCCGATTGGTGGTTATTCCCGTCCTAAAACATCTTTATATTTAGGCTTAAATGCACCTGTTTTTATACTTACTTATGCCGAGTCGGAACTTTTACTGGCAGAAGCTGCGGCGCGTGGTTGGAATGCAGGCAACACCGCAGAATTACACTATGCCAACGGCGTTGCCGGTGCATTACAAACCTACGGCACTTATGGTTCGGGTGGTACAATAGATGCTGCTACGGCAACATCTTACGCTGCAGCACATCCGCTGGTGGCTGCTTCTCTTGAGCAAATCAATATGCAATACTGGATTACTACCGGAACATTGTTCAACTTTACCGAGGCATGGAGCAACTGGCGCCGTTCAGGCTACCCTGTATTAACACCTGTAAACTATACGGGTAATTTCACGAATGGTCAGATCCCGCGCCGGCAAATTTATCCATTGTCCGAAGCTACCAAGAACGGAAAAAATTATACATCAGCCGTTGCCGATCTTACAGGCGGCGATAACTGGACTTCACATATTTGGTGGGATAAATAATCTATCTTTTTTTATTGCAAAACAGGTTGCCCGCAAAGCAGCCTGTTTTGTTTTTACTGCAAAAACAAAAGCAACATTAACGTAGCGTTTTAAGGTTTGTTTTTATTCCGTTTCTTACCTTGCTTCCCTGCTTTTCAAGAACTTTTGAAATGATGAACAGCGCATTCTTTCCACTCAAAAAAATAAAACCGATTGGCTTTGCATTGTTGTTTGTTTTTACAGCAATTATCAGTCATGCGCAGCAACCCTTGTTTCAATTGCTATCATCAAAACAAACCAGCATTACTTTTAATAATATCATCAACGAAGATGAAAATCTGAATGTTCTTTCTTATGAATATTTATACAACGGCGGCGGTGTTGCGGCTGGCGATTTAAACAATGACGGCTTGCAGGATCTTGTTTTTACCGCTAATCAAAAAGAGATAAAAGTGTATTTGAATTTGGGCGGAATGAAGTTTAAAGACATTACCAAAGAAGCCGGTTTGGAGGGACGAAAAGGCGGCTGGAAAACCGGCGTTACCATGGCTGATGTAAACGGCGATGGCTTGCTGGATATTTACATTTGCTACTCAGGCAAGTTGCCAGACGATATGCGCCGCAACCAACTTTTTATCAACAAAGGCAATTTACAATTTGAAGATGAAGCGAAGCAATATGGGCTGGACGATCCGGGTTATAGCACGCAAGCTGCTTTCTTCGATTATGATAATGACGGCGATTTGGATATGTTCCTGCTCAATCACAATGTGAAGAAGATTGACAATATGGAACTGGAAAAATTTCGCAATGAAGTTGATCCGTATGCCGGAAGCAAATTGTTTCGCAATGATGGCGGTCATTTTACTGATGTATCAAAAGAAGCGGGCATTCATCAGTTTCCGCTTACGTTTGGTTTGGGCATTGCCATTGCCGACATTAACAAAGATGGCTTTCCCGATATTTATGTAACCAACGATTATAACGAACCCGATTATTGTTATTTAAATAAAGGCGATGGCACGTTTGAAGATGTTACCAAACAATGCTTTCGCCATATATCGCAATTTTCGATGGGTGTTGATATTGCCGATTTTAATAACGATGCCCTGCCCGATGTGGTAACGCTTGATATGCTGCCGCCCGATAACCATCGCCAGAAATCGTTACAGTTACAGGAAAATTATGAATCGTTTGCTCTTATGCAATCGCAGGATTTACACAAACAATACATGCGCAACATGCTGCAATTAAACAATGGCGATGGCACATTCAGCGAGATTGGGCAATTAGCAGGCATGTCAAATACAGATTGGAGCTGGTGCCCGTTATTTGCCGATTTTGATAATAATGGCTTTAAAGATTTGTTTATAACCAGTGGTTATCTGCGCGATTATACCAACAAGGATTTTATGCGTTACTGGGGCGATTATAAAATAAAAAAAGCGATGGACAGAGAGCCGGCTTTGCTGATGGATTTAATAAAAGCAATGCCGGTTACGCCGTTTCATAATTGCATGTTTAAGAACAACGGCGACCTGACTTTTACCAACGAGCAAACAGAGTGGGGCTTCGATAAAACGGCTTTATCAAATGGCGCTGTGTACGTTGATTTAGATAACGATGGCGACCTTGATTTGGTAGTGAATAATATTAATGCAGAAGCATCCGTTTACCAAAACAACAGCCGCGCAATAAACAACAATTCTTACCTGAGTATTGAAGTAAAAGGGAGTAAAAACAACACAAGAGCTATCGGTGCAAAAGTGTATGTGTATGCAAATAATAAAGTTCAGTATCAGGAAGTAAATGGGAGTCGTGGTTATCTTTCCTGTATGCCAACAGTGCTGAATTTTGGTTTGGGGAAAGATAAAAAAATAGATTCTGTAAATGTGGTTTATCCTGATGGTTCAACAAAAACAATCACAAATGTTGCCATCAATCAAAAGCTTATTGTTGAACCTTCTTCACTCAATTTTTCAACAAAAAATGCAGTAAAAAAAACAGCAGTAACGCTTTTTACAAAAGCACCCGCCATTATTCCTTATACGCATCAGGATTATACGGAAAATGATTTTAAACGCCAGTTGCTGATGTTGTTTATGTATTCAAAAACAGGACCTGTAATTGCAAAGGCAGACGTAAACAAAGATGGCAGGGAAGACATTTTTATCAGTGGTGATAAAGATAAAGCCGGCAGCGTTTATTTGCAACAATCCAATGGCGGTTTTACAACCAGTAGCAGTGTGATTGGCGATGAAAGTACATCAGCCATTTCAGCAGCCACTTTCTTTGATGCGAATGGCGATGGCTTTCCTGATTTGTATGTTGCCAAAGGCGGGTATTCTTTGTTTGAACCTCATACGCCTGCGCTTCAGGACGAGTTATACATCAACGATGGCAAAGGAAATTTTATAGTCGATAAAACAGCCTTGCCCGATGTAAGCGGTAGCAGCAAAGCTTGTGTTGTAGCCTGCGATTATGATGGCGATGGCGATATAGATTTGTTTGTTGGCGGAAGAGTAATTCCAGGTCAGTATCCTGCCGCACCCACAAGCTATTTGTTAACCAATAATGGCAAGGGTAAGTTTACTATCACACATACGCCATTTGATAGCATCGGCATGGTTACTTCCGCGCAGTGGGCAGATATGAATGGCGATGGCAAACCCGACCTGGTTGTTTGTGGAGAAATGATGCCAATTATGATTTTTGAAAATACATCAGCAGGCTTTGTAAACAAAACAAACACTTATTTTAATCAGCCGCAAAACGGCTTTTGGTTTTCAATAAAAATTGCTGATGTAAACAAAGATGGCAAGCCCGATATTATTGCCGGTAATCTTGGCTCCAATACACAAATTCATGCGTCAGAAAAAGAACCTGCCGAGTTATATTATGCCGACTTTGACAACAATAGCTCGATTGATCCGTTCTTTTGTTTTTACATCAAAGATTCAAGCTACCCTTTTGTAAGTCGTGATGAGTTAAATGAGCAAATCTATCCGATGAGAAAGAAGTTTGCCTCTTACAAAGCTTATGCAGATGCGACCATTCATACCATCTTTACCGATGACGATTTAAAGAAAGCGCAAAAGCTAACAGCCACGCAAACAGAATCGGTTTGTTACATCAATCAAAACGGAAAAATGATAGCATCACCGTTACCAATTGAAGCGCAGTTTTCAGTTGTTTCAAACATTATTACGGAAGACTTTAATGGTGATGGCAACGTGGATATATTGCTGTTAGGCAATCATTCAGATAACCGCTTAAAGCTGGGTAGCATTGATGCCAATTATGGGTGTTTGTTATTGGGCGATAGCAAAGGAGCTTTTAATTATGTGCCTCAATCTTTATCAGGTTTGTCTGTTACCGGCGATGTAAAAAGTACAATCCTTATGAACATCGGTAATAAAAAATATCTTGTTGTTGCAAGCAATAACGAGCCTTTGCAATTTTATTCATTCCCATAAATTATTGTTGAATGAAGTGTGCGATTATTTGGTTTTGTTTTATTTCATTTTTTATCAACACAAATGCGCAGAAACAAGCGCAGCGCTATGTTTCGTTTCTTCAGCCATCGCTATTTGCGCAATCAAAAGTAATGATGCACGATGTGGTGAATCCACCGGCCGCCTGCCGCTATTATGCCTATGGAACCTTAGGTGCGTATGCCATCGTTTCGCAGCAAAACAAAACCATACCCCCGGCTCAAAAATTTATTAAAAACTTTACGCCTGTTATTATTCATTCCACACCGCATTACGATTATCGCATTGCAGCTTTGTATTGCATATTAGAAACAGGTAAGCTTATGCTTCCTTCCGGATACATGATTGAAGATGATGAAGATGATTTTATAAAAAAATTACAGTTAGCCAAAGTATCGCAACAAACCATTGATGAATCCATTGCAGTAGCAAAAAATGTAGTGAGCCAGGTTATTATTTTTTCTAAGCAAGACGGTTACAACAAGCTTAGCACCAGAGTAAGATATACACCAATAAAAGGCGATGGCTATTGGTATCCAACACCGCCTTCTTACATAGAAGCAGTGGAACCCAATTGGAAAACGATACGCCCCTTACTATTGGATTCGTGCAATGAATTTGTTCCTGCAGCGCCCGTTGCATTTAGTAAAGACAGCAGCAGCACCTTTTATAAACTTGCAGGTGAAGTGTACAATTACGGTGCTCATCCAACGAAAGAAGAGATTGCCATTGCATCTTTTTGGGACTGCAACCCGTTTGCAATTGAAACATCCGGGCACATGATGATTGGTTTTAAAAAGATAAGTCCCGGCGGGCATTGGATGAACATTGGCTGTTTGGTTGCTGCAAAAGCAAAGCTTTCTTTTGATGATGCCGTTGCATTGGAAACTTATCTTGCCTGCACCATGATGGATGCTTTTATCAGTTGCTGGGATGAGAAATACAAAACCAACCGCATCCGTCCGGAAACCTACATTGTGCGGTATATTGACAGTAAATGGCAGCCGCTTTTACAAACGCCGCCGTTCCCGGAATACACCAGCGGGCACAGCGTTATTTCAACCGCCGCTGCTGTTGTTCTTACTTATTTGTTAGGAGATCGGTTTTCTTTTACTGATGATTCGGAAGAAATATTTGAGTTGCCTGCCCGAACGTTTGCATCTTTCAAACAAGCGGCTAATGAAGCGGCAGTATCACGTATTTATGGCGGCATTCATTTTAGAGATTCGGTAGAAAAAGGACAGGAACAAGGAAAAAAAATAGGCGATTTTATAACAGGTTTGCTGATAAAAGCAGGCGTAAAACCTTTGCATTTCTGATTGCATTTTTGTAAACATCATGTAATTATAAGTTGATGAAGCCGCTTTTATTTTTAACCTTCTAACAAAAAAATTTGTTGCTTATCAAATAGTTTCTACATTCGCAACGTCAATGAAAATCGCACACACTTACATCCCGTTTTATTTTTTCTTTTTTTACTTTAAGAAGTAAACCCGGGTTGTATTGCAAAACAGTAAACACAAACTAATCAATATAAAATCCCGGTTCACAACGAATCGGGTTTTTTGTTTTTACACAATATGGCAAGCATCGTTTCTATTCAGGGTTATGAAGGCTCATTCCATCAGGAAGCCGCACAAAAGTTTTTTGGTAATGAAGTAAAAGTATTGCCCTGCGCCACTTTCAGAGAACTAATAAAATTGGCGCAAAACAAAACCGAAACTAATGGCGGCGTAATGGCAATTGAAAATTCTATTGCAGGTAGCATCTTACCCAATTATAATTTATTGCAAAACAGTAATTTGAAAATTACAGGTGAAATTTATTTACAAATCAGTCAGAATTTACTAATCAACCAAGGCGTTCAATTGGATGATATTCGTGAAGTGCATTCGCATTATATGGCATTGCAGCAATGTCTTTCTTATCTTGACAAATACAACTGGAAGCTGGTAGAAACCGAAGACACGGCATTGAGTGCAAAGCATATTCATCAGCACAAAAGCAAACACATCGCCGCCATTGCCAGCAAGCTGGCTGCGGAGTTGTATAACCTGCACATTGTTGCGCCCAACATTCACACATTAAAAAACAACTACACGCGGTTTTTAATTTTGCAAAGAGAAGAAACGTCGCAACCTGTTGATGGAGCTAACAAAGCATCGGTAAATTTTCATACAAATCATTCCAAAGGAAGTCTTGCAAAAGTTTTAACAGCCATTGCTGATGGAGATATTAATTTAAGCAAACTGCAAAGTTTTCCTATACCGGGCAGCGATTTTAAATACAGTTTTCATGCAGATATGGAGTTTGAAACAACAGAACAATTTTATAAGGTAATTGATAAAATAAAACACTTAACAGAAGAAGTAAAAGTGTATGGTATTTATAAAAGCGGGACGGGGACTTTGAGAGATTTAAATGATTAGGAAGATGAAAAATGCAGCTAAAAAAATTTTAAAATAAAATCAAATTTTCTTGCCCTTCTCCTAAAACAGTTGTTCCTTTTCCCTTCTCCACAAGTGGAGAAGGTGCCTGAAAGGCGGATGAGGTTGAAGAAGGGTTGGGATGAGGGATTATGCAAACAGCAACACGGTTAGAAGGCATCGGCGAATATTATTTCTCGCAAAAACTAAGAGAGATAGAAAAGCTGAATAAAGAAGGCAGAAACATTATCAATCTCGGCATCGGCAATCCCGATTTGCCACCGCATCCCGATGTAATAAAAACATTGCAGGAAGAAAGTGCAAAACCAAATGTGCATGGCTATCAAAGCTATAAAGGCTCGCCTATATTGCGCAAAGCGTTTGCAGATTGGTATCAAAAATATTACAACGTTGTTTTAAATATTGATACGGAAATTTTACCGCTTATCGGCAGTAAAGAAGGTATCATGCACATCTGCATGACGTACCTGAACAAAGGCGATGAAGCGCTTGTTCCCAACCCTGGTTATCCTACTTATCGCAGCGCAGTAATGCTTGCCGGCGGTGTGTGTGTTGATTATGATTTAAAAGAAGAAAATCAATATTTTCCGGATTGGGATGAGCTGGAAAAAAAAGATCTGTCACGTATAAAACTGATGTGGGTAAACTATCCGCACATGCCTACGGGACAATTGCCTACAGAAGAATTGTTTAAACAATTAATTGCTTTTGGTAAGAAGCATGATATTCTTATCTGCCACGATAATCCGTATAGTTTTATTTTAAACAACAAGCCCATGAGCTTATTACATATTGATGGCGCGAAAGACGTTGCTGTTGAATTAAATTCATTAAGCAAAAGCGGGAATATGGCTGGCTGGCGCGTGGGCGTTTTATGTGGCGCAAAAGAAAGAATTGATGATGTGCTGCGCTTTAAAAGCAATATGGACAGCGGTATGTTTCTTCCGCTGCAACTCGCTGCTGCAAAGGCTTTGAGCTTGGGCGAAGATTGGTACAACAACATTAATGAAGTATATAAACAACGAAGAAATAAAGTTTATGAATTGTTGGATGAATTGCAATGTTCGTATTCCAACAATCAGGCAGGTTTATTCATCTGGGCAAAAATATCGTCAACATATAAAGATGGCTATGCGTTAAGCGATGATGTGTTGTACAATGCCAATGTGTTTGTTACGCCAGGGGGTATTTTTGGAAGTGCCGGAAACAATTATATCCGCATTAGTTTATGTGGTTCTATTGAAAAATTTGAAGAAGCGATAAGAAGAATTATGAGTTATAAATTATGAATCAGCAAGTCATAATTCCATTCATCGCTTATAACTCACAATTCACAACTCATAATTCATAATGACAATTACGATCATTGGTACAGGGTTAATTGGCGGCTCTATGGCAATTGCATTAAAAGAAAAAGGTTTTGCCACGCATATTATTGGTGTAGATGCTAACAAAGACAATCAGCAAAAAGCATTGGATTTGCATCTTGTTGATGAAGTGCTGCCTCTTTTTCCTGCTGTTGTAAAAGCTGATGTTATCATTCTTGCAATACCTGTAAGTGCTTGTGTTATTATGCTGCCGCAATTGCTCGATAATATCCAATCGCAGGTTGTTATTGATACCGGCTCAACAAAACAAAACTTAATTGACGCCGTAAAAGATCATCCTAACCGGGGCAGATATGTTGCTACGCATCCCATGTGGGGCACGGAGTACAGCGGTCCGGAAGCTGCCGTTCATGGTGCGTTTGCCAACAAGGCAACAGTTATTTGCAATAAGGAAGAGAGCGATGCCGATGCGTTGCAAATGGCAGAAGATTTATACAAAACCTTAGGCATGTATCTCGTGTATCTCAATGCTTTCGATCATGATATGCAGGTAGCGTACGTGAGTCATATTTCACACATCACATCTTTTGCTTTGGCTAACACTGTACTGGAAAAAGAAAAAGAGGAAGATGCCATCTTTCGTTTGGCTTCCGCAGGTTTTGAAAGTACAGTTCGATTGGCAAAAAGCAACCCGCAAATGTGGGTTCCTATCTTTATGCAGAACCGTGAAAATGTGCTGGATGTACTGAATGAACATATTTCGCAACTGCGAAAATTTAAAGCTTGCCTGGAAAAAGAAAACGTTGAATATCTACAAGAGTTAATAGAGAACGCGAATAAAATCAAGAAGATAATTAAGTGATATGTAGCTACAAGTTTCAATTGGAAAGAACCTTGCGTCGCTCTATATTATCTCAATTAAAAACAAATTGTAAGAAGCCGTCATAATAAAGTAAATCCCAACAATCGTAGTTTTACTTTTGCATAAATTTTAAAATACATTAATGATAACATTTGAAGAATTAGGATTGTCGGAGCCGCTGGTAAAAGCTACCAGCGATTTAGGTTTCGAAAATCCTACGGAAATACAGGAAAAAGCAATCCCTGTATTATTAAGCGGCACCAAAGATTTAATTGGTCTGGCGCAAACCGGCACCGGAAAAACGGCAGCCTACGGTTTACCCCTTTTACAACTGATTGATGCAGAAAAAAAACATCCGCAGGCATTGATCGTTTGTCCTACCCGCGAACTTTGTATACAGATAGTAAGTGAAATAGAATTGTTTAAAAAATACATACGCAGCATTCATGTAGTAGCTGTTTATGGCGGCGCATCTATCGGTACGCAGATAAGAGATTTGAAACGGGGTGTGCAAATTGTAGTTGCCACACCCGGCAGGCTGATAGACCTGATTGAACGAAAAGCTATCAACCTTGAGCAGATACAATACGTGGTGCTGGATGAAGCTGATGAAATGCTAAACATGGGCTTTCAGGATGATATAGAATTCATTTTGCAGAATACACCCAAACGCGAAAGCACATGGCTTTTCAGCGCAACGATGCCACCCGAAATTAGAAAGGTGAGCAAGCGTTATATGAAAGAGCCGTTTGAAATTGTAATTGGCAAAGCCAACACTGGTAATAAAAATATCGACCATCAGTATTTTGTAACCGCAGGTCATCAGCGTTATGAAACCTTAAAACGTTTGATTGATTTTAATCCTGGTATTTATGGGCTCATCTTTACACGCACTAAACTTGATGCGCAGGAAGTAGCCGAAAAGCTTACGCGCGAAGGCTATGATATTGATGCGTTGCACGGCGATTTAACGCAGGCACAGCGCGATAAAGTGATGGGACAGTTCCGCGATAAGAGCTTGCAGTTATTAATTGCAACCGATGTGGCGGCACGCGGCATTGATGTAAAAGACATTACGCATGTTATCAACTACGAGTTGCCTGATGACGTTGAAATCTATACGCATCGCAGCGGTCGCACAGGTCGCGCGGGTGCTGTAGGCATCAGCATGAGCATTGTGCATAGCCGCGAAACAGGCAAGCTGCGACAGATAGAACGCATGGTTGGTTCAACGTTTCATCGTTTGGAAATACCAAGCGGTAAAGATGTGTGCCGCAAGCAGTTTTTTTATTTTATGGATAAACTGCTGCAGGCAGATATTAGCCATGGCGATTACGAAAGCTATGTGCCGATGCTGGAAGAACGCTTTGCTGATGTAAGCAAGGAAGAAGTGCTGAAGCGTGTAGCCGCCTTGGAGTTTGCCCGTTTTTTAAAATACTATGAAAATGCAGGTGACCTTAATGTGCGCGAAGACAAAAGAATGAATCGTGAAACTGGTGCGCGCGACCAAAGCCGGAGCAGAGTTGGCGACAGAACTGAAAGGAATTACAGGGATACCAAAGGCAGAACGTTTAACAATGAAAGTGGCGATTATATGCGTTTGTTTGTAAACCTCGGAACGAAAGATGGCTTTTATAAAGCCTCTTTTTTACAGTTTGTTTTAGACATGAGCGACCTGCGAAAAGAAGCATTGGGAAGAGTGGATATGAAAGAAATGAACAGCTGGATTGAAGTAGAGCGCGGCAGCGCCAACCAGATGATCCGTGCGTTGGATGGCAAGAATTTTAAAGGCAGAAAAATCAGAATGAATGATGCAAATAGCCGGTAAGTAATTAAATAATTACAAACGGTGAATTATGAATGATAAATAGCGTTGAAGATAGATTTACATTCATAATTTATAACTCATAAAATATAAAAATATGGAAGCAACACAAACAGCAACTGCAAAAGAATTAGTGCAGGAAAAATGGAACAAGCGTCCGTTAATTATTGCCGGACCTTGCAGTGCTGAAACTGAAGAACAGGTAACTGAAACCGCCGTTCGATTGCATAAAACCGGCAAAGTAGATATAATGCGTGCCGGCATTTGGAAGCCGCGCACACGCCCCGGCTCTTTTGAAGGTATTGGTACCAAAGGTTTGCCCTGGCTGCAAAAAGCAAAAGAACTAACCGGCATTCCGGTAGCGGTAGAGGTGGCGACAGCAAAGCAGGTACAGGATGCGCTGCATTTTGATGTGGATGTGCTGTGGATTGGTGCGCGCACTACGGTCAATCCATTTAGTGTGCAGGACGTAGCGGACGCCTTGCGCGGCGTTGATGTGCCGGTTCTGATTAAAAATCCTATTAATCCTGACTTGGAATTGTGGATTGGTGCTGTAGAACGCGTAGCAAAAGCAGGTATTAAACAAATAGGTTTAATTCATCGCGGCTTTTCATCTTATGGCAACTCGCAGTATCGCAATGCACCCATGTGGCATCTGGCAATTGAAATGAAACGCCGCAATCCGGAACTGATGATGATAAATGATCCATCGCATATTTGCGGTCGCAGAGATATTTTACAGGAAGTGGCGCAGGAAGCGATTGATTTGGATTATGATGGCTTGATTATCGAAAGCCATATTGATCCCGATCATGCCTGGAGCGACGCAAAACAACAGATAACACCGGAACGCCTGGCAGAGTTGTTAAATAGCATTCATTGGCGGCATGAAGATGTACCTACTGCCGACCATGGTGCGCTGGATAAATTACGTCAGCAAATCAATCATCTCGATGATGAACTAATGCAGATATTGTGCGAGCGCATGAAGATTGCAGACAAGATTGGCCAGTACAAAAAAGATAACAATATTACCATTTTGCAAACCAGTCGCTGGAATGAAATCCTGGAGCGCGTTACATCCAAAGCCGCAAAGCTGGGCTTGAGCAAAGAGTTCATTACCAAATATTTTGATGCGGTGCACATGGAAAGCATCAATCATCAGAATAAGGTGATGAATGACTAACGCTTGTTCTCTTGCCCTTCTCCTAAAATATTTGTTCCTTTTCCCTTCTCCACAAGTGGAGAAGGTGCCTGAAAGGCGGATGAGGTTGGAGAAGGGTTGGGATGAAGTCAATACAGTTTTCTTTTACTTGCTTTTATAACTCCGGTTAAGCATCGTTGTGTCACTCACTTGTACGTTCTGAAATTAATTGAGCAAGGTTTTATCCCGCTTATTATTCACAAGATTTTCTTTTGCATGACCAAAAAAAAAGTACAGTTTTCATCTTCAGATACTACATTTTACTTCGATGCTTCTTTTGAATATCTTGAAAAGATAACTCCAAAAGAGAATACTCTTTTCCTTACCGATAAAAACATTTTTGCAACAAATAAAAAGCGTTTCAAAGGCTGGCAAACCATTGTTATTGAAGCAGGCGAGCAACATAAAAATCAGGCAATGGTTGATGATGTTATTAACCAGATGATAAGTTTTGGTGCTGACAGAAAAACAACATTGGTTGGTGTTGGCGGCGGCGTGATAACAGACATAGCCGGATACATTGCCGGTGTTTATATGCGTGGTATTTCGTTTGGTTTTGTACCAACTTCTGTTCTTTCTATGGTAGATGCCAGTATTGGTGGTAAAAACGGCGTTGATGTTGGTGTTTATAAAAATATGGTGGGTTTAATTCGTCAGCCTTCTTTTCTTTTATACGATTATTCGTTACTCAAATCATTACCTAAACAAGAATGGATAAACGGCTTCGCCGAAATCATTAAACATGCGGCTATAAAGGATGCAGCGATGTTTAAATTGTTAGAGCAACATGAGCTTGCTGACTTTCAAAAGGACATTAATTTATTAAACAAACTCATTCAACGCAATGCTTTATTAAAAAGCAAAGTGGTGCAGGAAGATGAGTTTGAACAAGGCGAACGAAAGCTGCTTAATTTTGGTCATACCTTGGGTCATGCGATAGAAAATGATTATAGCTTACCGCATGGTTTTGCAATAGCGATCGGAATGGTTGTGGCGGCACATATCAGCGAACAATACACAGGTTTTGCTGCAACAGAAAGGTTGGTTTCACTAATTAAAAAATATGGCTTGCCAACCTTTCTGAAATTCAATATGGATAAGGCTTTGCAGAATATGCAAAAGGATAAGAAACGTTTTAAAAAAGAGCTGCATTATGTAATATTGGAGAGAATTGGCAAAGCGGTGATTCAACCAATAACCACTGAAGAAATACAACCCATCATTACACAATTTTCCCAGGCTTTATGAAAGTAATTATTCAACCATCATCAGTATCAGGAAACATCTTCGCGCCGGCGTCAAAAAGCTCAATGCAACGTGCCTGTGCAGCCGCATTGGTTCGCAAAGGCGAAAGCATTATCCGCAATCCTGGTATCAGCAATGATGACAAAGCAGCGCTGAATATTATCAAAGCCATGGGCGCAATAGTGAATAAAAACAAAGATGGTTCATTACAAATATTTAGCGAAGGAATTCAACCAGTGAATAATGAAATCAATTGTGGTGAAAGCGGTTTGGGCATTCGCATGTTCACACCCATTATTGCACTAAGCGAACAAGCTATCACCATCAATGGCGAGGGCAGCTTACTAACAAGACCGATGAATTTTTTTGATGAAGTGCTGCCACTGTTAGGCGTTCAAATTATATCGAATGATGGTAAACTTCCACTGAAATTACAAGGACCTTTACAACCAAAAAACATCAGCATTGACGGATCGCTAAGTTCACAGTTTTTAACTGGTTTGTTAATGGCTTATTCCGCAGCCGATGCAAAAAATGTAACTGTTTATGTAGATGATTTAAAAAGCAAGCCTTATATAGATTTGACATTGAAAGTAATGGAAGCTTTTCAATTGGATTTGCCTCTTAATAACAACTACGAATCTTTTGAATTTATCGATGCGCCCGCAGCTATAACAGATACTTTCATCGACTACACGGTTGAAGGCGATTGGAGTGGCGGCGCATTCTTACTGGTAGCTGGCGCTATTGCCGGAAACATTTCTGTAAAAGGTTTAGACATAGCTTCTACGCAAGCCGATAAAGCAGTATTGAAAGCTTTAATGGATTGCGGTTGCAAGTTATCTATACAAGCCGATGAAATACAAATTGGCAATGCGCCATTACAAGCTTTTCAATTTAATGCAACCGATTGTCCCGATTTGTTTCCGCCATTAGTTGCCCTGGCTTCTTATTGCAATGGTAAAACAAGCATCGAAGGTGTGCATCGCTTAACACATAAAGAAAGCAACCGCGCGCTTACCTTACAGGAAGAATTTGCCAAAATGGGCGTCAACATTGAACTTGAAGATAACACTATGATTGTGCATGGCGGCAACGGCGTAAAGGGTGCAACGGTTCATTCACATCACGATCATCGCATTGCCATGGCGTGTGCAGTAGCGGCTTTAAAAGCGGAAGGTGAAACAACAATTGAAGAAGCGGGAGCGATTAATAAAAGCTATCCAAATTTTTATGAGCATCTTGCATTGTTAGGAGTCAGTCTAAACCGGGATTGAAGGGTTTGTTAGATTTATGGGATAAGAATTCCATAGTTTTTATACTTTATATTTTTTACATAATCATCCTCTTTTCTTGCCCTTCTCACTCGTGGAGAATGGTTGGGATGAGGTTAATATTTACCTATGAACTATTCACAAATTACTGAGCTGTTGGGAAAAGAAAACGAATCATTATTCACACATACGTCCAACACTGTTTCTAAAGATAAACTTCATCTGCCATCGCCCACATTTATAGATGATGTATTTGCGGCTTCTAATCGTAATATACAAACACTGCGCAGTTTGCAGCAGATGCACAATCATGGCAGATTAAGTGGCTCAGGTTATCTTTCTATTCTTCCGGTTGACCAGGGAATTGAACACAGCGCAGGTGCTTCTTTTGCACCCAATCCAGAATATTTCGATCCTGAAAATATTATTAAACTGGCTGTAGAAGGCGGTTGCAATGCAGTGGCATCAACGTTTGGCGTATTGGCGGCTACCGCAAGAAAGTATGCGCACAAAATTCCTTTTATTGTAAAAACAAATCATAACGAATTGCTCACCTATCCAAACAAGTACGACCAAATTCTGTTTGGCACCGTGCGCGATGCCTGGAACATGGGTGCTGTTGCTGTTGGTGCAACTATTTATTTTGGCTCGGAAGAAAGCGACCGGCAAATTATAGAAATTGCTCGTGCTTTTGAAGAAGCGCATTCGCTGGGCATGGCAACCGTTTTATGGTGCTATCTGCGCAACAATGCATTTAAAAAAGAGGGTGTGGATTATGGTGTTTCTGCCGACTTAACCGGACAGGCAAATCATTTAGGTGTAACGATACAAGCAGACATCATCAAACAAAAATTACCGGAAAACAATGGCGGTTACAAAGCATTGAATACAGATGGAAAGACTTACGGAAAATGGGACGAACGCATGTACACACACTTAAGCAGCGATCATCCGATTGACTTGTGCCGTTACCAGGTTATCAATTGTTACATGGGTCGTGCAGGATTGATTAATTCCGGTGGTGAATCGAAAGGTGATACAGATTTGAGAGAAGCCGTGCGCACTGCCGTGATTAACAAACGCGCTGGTGGTATGGGTATGATTTCGGGTCGAAAATCGTTTCAGCGACCGATGAAAGATGGCATTGCATTATTAAATGCAATACAAGATGTGTATTTAGAAAAATCTATTACAGTAGCGTAACAGGAATTAGGTTATTGTTTTGATTTTTGAATTATAAAATACAACTGGTGTAAAAGAAAACCTGTTTCAGGATACAGCTAACGAATCTTATAAATATCCCGAATCTCTTTTTATTTTTGACACATGAATAATCAAAACATTACAACTTTATTTACCGATATCGGCGGCGTGTTGCTTACCAATGGCTGGGACCATAACTCACGCGCAAAAGCAATCGAGCATTTTAATCTCGATCCAAAAGAAACTCAAGAGCGGCACAGCATGACGTTTGATACCTATGAAGTAGGAAAACTTACCTTACAACAATACCTGGAACGTGTGGTATTTTATGAAAAAAGAGATTTTTCTTACAATGATTTCAGGCAGTTTATGTTCGTGCAATCGCAGCCGTATGATGATATGCTGACTCTTGTAAAAGGATTAAAACAAAAGTATAATTTGAAAATTGCAGTGGTAAGCAACGAAGGCAGAGAGTTAAATGAATACCGTATTAATACTTTTAAGCTAAACAGTTTTGTTGACTTTTTTATTTCTTCATCTTTTGTACATTTCCGCAAGCCGGATGCAGATATTTTTAAAGTAGCTATTGATATTGCACAGGTAAACCCGGCAGAAACACTATATCTGGAAGACAGACCGATGTTTGTGCAAGTAGCGGAAACAGTTGGTTTGCGCGGTGTTCATCATACCGATTATGAAAGTACAAAGAAGATATTGGAATCGTATGGGTTGAGTTTGTGATGCCTTTTATGGTTTTGCTTTTAAATTAATCATCATTTACAATTCCCCGTCGGGGATAGAGCCTTATGAATTCATTCGGTCGCTTATTTAAAGTCAACATTTTTGGTGAATCGCACGGCGAAAGCGTAGGTGTAAACATTGATGGCGTGCCTGCCGGTTTGCCCTTAACTGTTGATGATTTTTTAGAAGATATTGAGCGCCGGAAAGGCGGCACACAGAAGGGAACTACGCCACGCCAGGAGAGCGATTTGCCCATTTTTAAAAGCGGCATTTTTAATAATAAAACCACCGGCGCTCCCATCACTATTTTATTTGAAAACAACAACACGCGCAGCACCGATTATGCAAAGCAACGCGCCGTGCCGCGTCCTGGCCATGCCGATTTTGTTGCACATAAAAAATTTGGTGGCTTTGAAGATTATCGCGGCGGCGGTCATTTTAGCGGGCGGCTTACAGTGTGCCTTGTTGCTGTTGGCGTCATCGCAAAAAAGTTACTCGCACAAGTTCCCCTCTCCACCCGTGGAGAGGGGTTAGGGGTGAGGGCGACCATTCTCGAAATTGGCGGAGAACAGGATTTAGAAAAAGGATTGCAAAAAGCCATTGACCAAAAAGATTCGATCGGAGGCATTGTAGAATGCAGCGTTACTGGTTTGCCCATTGGTTTGGGTGAGCCTTTTTTTGATTCTGCTGAATCTCTGTTGTCTCATGCTGTGTTCTCCATTCCTGCGGTGCGCGGTATTGAATTCGGAACCGGCTTTGCCGCTGCCAAAATGTTTGGTGTTGAACATAACGATGCTATTGAAGAAGCAAGTGGTAAAACAAAAACCAATCATGCCGGTGGAATTGTTGGTGGAATTACAAACGGGAATGAACTTGTATTTCGCATTGCCATTAAACCCACTTCTTCCACACCTAAAGAACAGCAAACTTTTAATTGGGAAACAAACACAACAGAAAGCTTTTCAGTAAAAGGACGACATGATTTGTGCATTGCACTCCGGGTTCCCGTTGTTTTAGAAGCTGTAACAGCTATGGTTTTAACAGATTTGTTGCTGCAGGAGCAGAAAATTCTTCGCGTTTTATAAGTAAATGGTGTGATTGTTGTTAAGCGGTGCGGGCTGAAAATTAACAGGCAAACGAGAGTAAAAGATAAATCTTTCAATACCTTAGCCGTTTATTTAGCATTTATAGAGTATATGATTTATGTGAGGAAAGGCATTGATTGAATTTCAAAGTACAACATGGAAGTATCCGCAGTTATTAAACAAACAAAGACAACCCTGTCATTTGTAAAAAAGAATATTCTTTTGTTTTCTTTTTTATTATTGCATCAAATTGGTTTTGGTCAAAAATCTTCTTTAACTGACAAAAAAACAAAGCCTCTTTACGGAACTGCCAGTTTTTACAGCAAAAACCTTGAAGGAACGCCAACCGCTACCGGCGAAACGTTTCATCACAACGCCATGAGTGCAGCCAGCAACTTGTTTAAATTAAATACCTGGGTTCGCATTACCAATCTTCAAAATGGCAAATTTATTCTGGTTCGCATTAACGACCGCATGAGCAAGGGTATGCAAGCCATTGGTCGCGTTGCCGATTTAACAAGAACCGCTGCCAAAGAACTTGGCTTCTTAAGTAAAGGATTAACCAAAGTAAAAGTTGAAGCAGTATCAGCTTATTAATTAATTTAGTTATCAACTCATTAAAAAAAGCTACCGGAAGATTGTATTTCCGGTAGCTTTTTTATTGTATCTGTTCAAAGCCAAGGTTTGTTTTTACCTCTTTTTTACACAACTCCAAATCCGGATAGCTGAAGTTATACCATTTTAAATAGGCAGCAACTTGTCATTTAAGCCATCAACGCTGACAGGGTTTAGAACCTTTGTCAGCGTTATACAACTGCAGGTCAATTGGAAATGGTATTAATCTTTACCCGCCGGATTTTATTCTTTCAGCATCTTCTTTGCAACGCTCAAACCATTTACCAGCGCGGCTTCCACTGTTCCGCCTAATGCGCCGGAATACAAGGCTTCACCTCCAAAAAATAAAGTGTTTTGTATCGGTTCATTCAACACTTTCTTAGCCTTATCCGAGGCAATCATGTTGAAAGAGTAAGCGCCTTTTGCATACACATTGTGCTGCCAGTTTATAATGTGCGAAGCGGTTAGTAATTGCGTTATTTCTTCTTTTGTTTTATTGAAGATATTTGCCAGCGATTGCAAAGCCGCTTGTTTTATTTCCTCTTCTTCTATTCCTTTAAAATCATCGGCTTTTTTACCGGCAATCCAACCTGTGAGCAATGGGTAACCGGATGGATGCTGCGACCACCAGGTAGCTATTTTTTGATCGGAAATAAAGAACAAGGCATCTTTTTGTTTTTGCCAGAAAACGGATGAAAACTGAAACAATATTTTTATCACATTGCCGTAGCCGATTTGCTGTGCAGCCTGTTGTATTTGCGGCAATGATGGCGTAAACTGAATATAATTTTCTTCCCATTTATCAGCCGCTAACACACCTGCCGGAACAGTAACCATTACCTGCTGCGCGCGAAACGTTTCTTTAGTAGCTGTGGTAATATTTACTTCCCCTTCTTTCCAATCAATTAATGATACTGGTTTATCAAACAAAACAACAGCATTGTTTTGTTTGCACGATGCCAGTAAATGATAAATCAATTGCACATAACCGCCATCAATACGATAGCTATCTTCCTGTTCATGCTGCCATTCATCGCGCAGCGAAAACACACTGGCTTTATCAGGATCAACAGCATCAAACCCTTGTGCATACTGCAATGCCGATTGTTGTAATGCGGCATATTTTTCATCGCTAAAATGGGTGTTTAAAAACTGTGTAAACGTAGTGTCTTGTTTCAGTTCATTCATTTTTTGCATCATCTCGTCCCAGCCTTCCACCGGCTCATCGGTTTCATTCCAGTTGCCATTTGTATTGCGCAGCATTTCACCTTCAACTTTTGTATAACCGATGCCTGCTTGTTTCAGCAATTGCAGCGTTACCGGAAGGTTGCCATGCACAAATTCAGCACCGGCTTCAACGGGTTGCAAAAAGCCTCCGGCATGAAGCGTATGAATGCGGCCGCCTGCATGTAGCTTTGCTTCCAGCACCGTTACTTTTTTTCCTTTTTTCGATAATTCCTGGGCCGCCATTAACCCACAGGCGCCTGCGCCAATGATGATAATATCAGAACGATTGTTTACCATTTCCTCTCTAAATTAATTGCCGGATGAAGTTGCAAAAATAAAGCTACAATATCGTGGATAGAAACTCGTTTTGTGAGCGTTAGTTTTCAAAAACTTTTTTATTGCTGTGTTATAATATTCATCATTTTTGATGAGCAAAAGGAACCAATGTTTTAGTAAACTGCTTACGCAATTATACATTATATATGCACGCAACAACGGGATGGAAGGAAAAAATCATCATTACTATAGGGTTGTTATGTTTTGTTTTTACTGCACATTCGCAAACGCCGGATGAAGCCGTAGTAAAAAATGAAATCAGCGGGGCAGCAAGCCGTATTGGCTTATCAATCTCCGATGTTCAGAATGCTGTTATCATAAAAAATGATACCGATAAAAGCACCGGCATTCAGCATTTGTATTTACAGCAAACTTATCAGGGCATACCGGTTTATAATAGTATTAAAACACTGGCTTTTAAAAACGATAAGCTGTTGTATTCATCAGGTGCTTTTGCAGTAAAAACAAACCAGTTGCTTACCGATGCTACGCCGTTTGTACAGCCGCAGGAAGCCATTGCCAAAGCTGCGCGGCATCTGCATTTGCCGGTTTCAAAAGGTGGTTTTTCATTTGTAAAAAATGAAATCATCAACAATAAAAACAAACAATTTTTTTCTGCAAAAGAAATTGCAAAAAGAGATATTGAAATGCAGTTGTACTGGGCGCCTGATAGTTTGGGAAGATGGCATCTTGCATGGAATGTAAGCATCGATGTTGCTAACGCGCCCGACTGGTGGAATGTACGGATAGATGCTAAAACCGGCGCTGTAATAAATAAAAACAACTGGACGGTTTACGAACGTTCAAACAAGGAGAATAACCAGGAGGAACATTATTTAGCTCCGCCCAACAATGTAACAAGCGCGTCTTACAATGTAATACCTTTTCCTGCCGAAAATAGTAACATAAAAAACATTACCACCGTAACCAACCCCTGGGAGATGGCCGGCGCAAATAATAACGCCACAACGCTTGGCTGGCATTACGATGGCAATACAACTTATAACATTTCGCGCGGCAACAATGTGTTTGCCTATGATGATAGTGCCAACAATAATGCGCCGGGCAGCGTAGCTACATCAGTTACTTCGTTACCCAATTTATCGTTTTCTTTTACTCCGGATTTTACGCAGAGTACTTCTTTATCTCAAAACAAAAGTGCAGCCATCACCAACCTGTTTTACTGGAACAATTTGATGCACGATGTAATGTATCAGTATGGCTTTGATGAACCGGCAGGTAATTTTCAGGCGGATAATTTAAGTCGCGGCGGGCTGGGAAATGATAATGTTTTAGCGGAAGCCCACAATGGCGGCGGGCTGAACAATTCTAACTTCAGCACACCCGACGATGGCACCAACGGACGTATGCGAATGTATTTGTGGAATGCTGTGAAACCGCCTTCTTTCATTGTTAAAATACCATCTTCTATCGCCGGCAGTGATAGTTGTACAGAGAGTGGTTTCAGTTCAAAAAACAAACTCATCACTGTAGGACCAGTAAGCGGCAACATTGTTTTGTACAACACGGATACGCTGGCTTGTTCCGATACTTTACCCACTAACCTCAAAGGCAAAATAGCTCTTATTTACAGAGGCAATTGCACTTTCGTTCAAAAAGTAAAAAACGCGCAAAATGCAGGCGCCATCGCTGTTGTAATGGTGAATACGCAAGGCTCCTCTTTACTAACGATGGGTGGTTCAGACGATAGTATTACCATTCCTGCCATTCTTATTTCTTATACAGATGGCTCAGGTATCTATAATGCACTTAAAGCGGGTAGCGAAGTAACAGCAACACTAACCGGAACGCCTTTATTAGATGGCGATTTTGACGATGCAATTATTTGCCACGAATACGGTCATGGCATTACACACCGCCTTACAGGAGCGAATGCAAGCTGCATGGATAACAACGAACGACCTGATGAAGGATGGAGTGATTATTTTGGTTTGATGATGACGCAGGATTGGGCAAATACAAACATGGCTGATTCTGCAAAAGGTCGCACCATCGGTACGTATGTGTTTGGCGAAGCGGCTACTGCCGGCGGCATCAGAACCTATCCTTACAGTACCAACATGACGGTTGATCCGCATACTTACAAAGACCTTTTGAGCAACGGCGAAGTGCATTACATTGGTGAAGTTTGGTGTTCGGCTTTGTGGGATATGACTTGGGCGATTATTAAACAGGAAGGAAGCATCAACACAAATATTTATGATGCGGCTGGCAGCGGCGGCAATGTGATGGCGTTACAACTTGTGATAGAAGGAGAGAAACTGCAACCTTGCAGCCCGGGCTTTTTAGATGCGCGCGATGCGATACTGGCAGCCGATTCTATCTTATTTAATAATCGTCATAAGTGTGCTATCTGGAATGTGTTTGCAAGAAGAGGCATGGGCATAAGTGCAGTGCAGGGTTCATCTGATAACACCAGCGATGGAACGGCAGCGTTTGATGTGCCAACACTTCGTTTGCACACCGAAACCTTGCCCCCCATCAACGATGAGCTCACTACCAAAATAACGGTTAGTTGTGAGTGCCAATTGCCGCAAAGCGGTTATCAATTGGTTGATACCATTCCATCCCAATTTGCTGTTGGGAGCAGCGCACCGCAAGCCACAATACAAGGCAACAAAGTAGTTTGGGATGCCAGCAATTTTACGGCTTTGGGTGAAAGCAATGTGTACAGTATTACTTTATTACCCAATGATACCGCAGGTTGCACGCGAGATACAATTTTATATGACGACAGAGATGCCCACACCAGCGGCGGCTTTGCTTCAGCAACAGCCAGAGGAAATGGAGGTTGGATAGTAAGCGCCACAAGGGCTTATAACGGAACCCACTCCTGGTATGCAGCCGATCCGGCAACAGCATCTGACGTTAGTTTAATATCCAATGCGTTTGTTCCGACCGATTTTTCGGTGCTTTCATTTTATCATCATTACAATACCGAAGCCGGTTATGATGGCGGCATGATAGATGTTTCTACCGATGGAGGAACCAGTTGGATAAGCACTGCGCCTTATTTTATCAGTAACGGTTACAATGGAAATATTTATTCGTTCAATCCGGCTGATACTTCGTACGGAAGCACGCCAATGCGTGCATTTACCGGTGGTTCAAAAGATTCAGGCTTTGTTCATTCGTTTATTGATTTGTCTTTTTTTTCAGGCAAGCCAATCAAGTTGCGGTTTAGAATGTACACCGATTTAGGAACAAGCTACGATGGATGGTACGTTGACGACATTAGCGTAACCAATGGCTGCGGCGGCTTGCAACACATCAGTTTGAAGAACAACAATGCCGTTCTTAGCAGCGCAGAAGTGGGCGATTTTAATACCGATAGCAACGGCGTTGTACAACCTGCGTTTGCCGATGTTACCGCAACGGCAGTGAACAACATTTCATCGCTGGTTAGCTGGACAACCGTATCTGAATTTCACATTAGTCATTTTATTGTAGAGCGCAGTACGGATAGCATAACATTTACACCGCTTGACACCATTGCTGTGCAAGGGGTTGGCTTCCATTATTCGGTTACTGATAACCAACCGGCTGGCGGCACTAACTTTTACCGCATTCGTATGGTTGATGCCAATGGAAAAACGATTGTTATTTCACCCGTTCGTTCCGTTGTGTTCACGCGCACTGGTGCGGTAACCTTAGTTCCCAACCCGGCTGTTAGTAAAGTAACGTTGTTGTTAGACCCTTCGTTCAATGCACAATCGGTTCTCATTTTTGACATGCAGGGAAGAAAGGTTTATAGTGCAACCATTGGCAGTGGTGCTACTTATATTCCTATTGTTACAGCAGGTTTTGCATCGGGTATGTATGTTGTGAAAGTGATATCATCCAACGGGGAAATAAAGAATGTAAAGCTGATGGTGATGAAGTGAGGTGAGCGATAAGAGTTTGATTTCTTCCACCGCATCTCCATTCTGGCGCGAGCGTCCCGCTTGTGTCCCTTACTTCCGAGCATCCGCTCGCGAAAACCTTGTTTGTATCTATCACAATAGTAAAAGGAAATAAAGTGGACACTTTTAAATAGTCGGCACAAGCGGGACGCTTGAGCCAGAAGAGAACCATAACAAATGAAAAAAGCGAATGCAAGTAGGTTGATAATCAACAGCATAAAATATTTTGGCAAAACTAAAGATTCGTATAATATTTGTGTTGCAGGCATACCATTATGACACCTGAAGAGTACAAGTGGACAATCGATTTAGTCAAAGACAGTCACTATCAGTTTAAGCTTACTTTTGAGCAAGAGAAAGATTTGTATTCTGAAGAATATGATTTTTCTATTTGGGAAGAATATGATTATATGCTCGATAACTTTCAGGAAATCCTAAATGACAAACAATTTAAAAAGTTTATTAAATGGCATAAAGACAACATAAAAAGGCACGAGAAATTTTTTATTGAAAGTGATAAAGAACAAACAAAGTACATTGACTACCATAAGGAGCTTATAAACTTTTATGAACAGAAATATATTCCAGATTTCTACAAAGAGAAATTCCTTATTCAGGCAGTTTCACTTTCTACAAAAAACAAGTCAAAAATTTCTTTTTTAAAGGATGAGTATAAATCTTTTTTAGAAAGTCAAAAGATTGGTTTTATTTCATTGCACTATAGACACAACAAACTATTCAAACCAAACGAACTTAAAGCAACTCTGCTAAGACATAAGCTATCTTATATTGTTCCTAACTTTTCCTTTTTTAAAATAAAGATGGACGAACCGACGAAGGCAATTGCGCAGTTTCTTCTTGATACATTCCATTACCTTCCAGAGCGATATGAGGATTTTTTCAAAAGGAAAGATGAAGAATTAAGTTTGCTGGCTGAAGAACTTAGAACAAAGTATATTGGTGAAATTAAAGGTGGTTGGCATATCACAATTACTGAAACAGAACAACAAAGAAAAGAAAATCAAATAATGCAAGTCGTACTTATGGACAGTGAGAAGTACGGCTGCTAACATGAACTGTGTAAAAAACCCTTTCCTATCGCAAGCGTCCCGCTTGTGTCTGCCATTTTCGAGCGTCCGCTCACTAAAAGCAACTCAACAACCATCCAACAAACGAATCTCTAACAAACCTTTTCCTCCAAAATAGTCAACAGCACTGCTATAAAGGTACTCTTCCGCTTTGGTTACAAAACCAGACATAACCGGGTTCATGTGTAAATAATCCAGTTTCTGTTTGGCAATTTCTGCATTGAACAATTCTATCGGATGACTATCCTGTTGCCACAATTGCCAGTCCTTATTGTTACTGTTTTTCAGTCCTGCCCGCTTCATCATCCACAGCATCCATTCTTTGCGGCTTTCGCTTTCGTGTTTTTCTATGCAAAGCCTGATGGCACGTGAGGTATAGCTTTTCAGGTCGCGCATGATATAGGAAAGCGGATTGGTTTCACTGCCGATGATGAGATGAACATGACTCGTCATAATGCACCAGGCATATACATCAAGACCTTTATTGCGTTGGCAGTATTGCAAGCTATCCAATATGATTTGCCGGTATTCATTTCTTATAAAAATATCTATCCAATACACAACTGCGAATGAAACAAAGAAGAGTTTTGTGTTATCGTTAAATTTGTATTTGCGGCTCATATAGGTAGAAAGAAAAGTTTTGGTAGATATTGATTGCTAAAAATAATAATTAAGAGAGAAGTGAAGGGGACGCTTTTTGATAGCAGACACAGACACAAGCGGGACGCTTACGCCAGAAATACAGCAAAAGAAAAAGAGAAGGCATCTACCTTCTCTTTTTCTTTTGGTTCATTTTTTATACCCACAATTTCTCCGGATAGGCGCCACTTTTTACCAAGGCTTCAATATCAGCTTTTACAACCGGCGCATCTTCTTTATACGTTACGCCAAACCATTTGGCGCTGGTAGGTATTACTTCTAATTTGCCCAGGCCTTCTTTGATAAACTGATCAGCTACCTGCGGCATTAAAAATTCCGCTTTGGGATCGTTGATGTTTTTCGTTAGAAATTGGTGAAACAAACGGTCGCAAAACGAAATGAAATTTGGAGCAAAACAAAAGAAGTTCATACTCACTTTTGTGTCTTCGGCAAGCGGCACCAACCCGCTGCCATCTTCATACACAATGCCGCCATCTTTCCGATAAATTTTTAAGCGTTCATCAATGCCGGTCAACTCATTGTTTTCATTTGTTTTTATCACACCGCGGCTCACACTACCATTCTCGCTTAACGTGTTGGAAAGCTCGTAGCCAAGCACTGCAAACGTGCTTTCGGAAACGCGTGTGGTAAGAAAATCGTACGCTTTTTTAAACGCATCTTTACCATAAAAATCATCAGCATTAATTACCGCAAACGGCTCACCTACGGCGTTTTTGGCGCAAAGTACCGCCTGACCTGTTCCCCAGGGTTTTGCGCGGTCTTTCGGAACGGTAAAGCCATCGGTAAAAGCATCTAATTTCTGAAACACATAATCGGTCCCAATTCTTCCTTTTAGTTTTGGTTCAAAAATTCCCATAAAAGCGCTGGAAAAATCTTCCCGAATAATAAACACCACTTTTGTAAAGCCGGCTTCTATGGCATCGTAAATAGAATAATCCATTATAGTTTCGCCGGAAGGACCAAATGATTGCGTTTGTTTCATGCTTCCGTAGCGGCTTGCCATGCCCGCTGCAAGAATGACTAAGGTTGGCTGCATAATTGACTTTTTTTAAAACGGTGCGAAACTAAACCAAAGCAAATTAAAGGCAAATGGTTTTATTAAAATGAATGAATACTTAACACCAATACGAATACAAAATATACAAGCAACGTGGCTGCAGCAACAAAATGTAAAGCTGGATGTGCTTCGGCTGGATGAATGGCACCCGGTAGTAAGCGGCAACAAATGGTTTAAGCTGAAATATTATTTGCAAGATGCTTTCATAAAGAAATATAAAACCATTGCTACGTTTGGCGGCGCTTATTCCAATCACATTGTGGCAACGGCTTTTGCCTGTAAGGAAAGGAACCTGCAAAGCATAGGTATCATAAGAGGAGAGAAGCCGCAAACCCTTTCCCACACGCTGTTTGAGGCGCAGGCTTACGGTATGCAATTACAGTTTGTGAGTAGAGACAACTATAAAAACAAACATGCTATTAAAACGATGTTTGATGATGTATATTGGATTGAGGAAGGCGGCTACGGTACGTTAGGTGCAAACGGTGCTGCCGATATTTTAAGATTGGTCGATAATATTGAAATCTACACGCACATTGTTTGCGCCGTTGGCACCGGAACTACACTGGCCGGTTTACTACAAACAGCATTGCCGCATCAAACGGTTATCGGCTTTAGCGCATTAAAGAATAATTGGAGCATAACAGAAGAAGTAAAGCAATTGTTATCCAAAAAAGAAGAGCAAAAACAAACCATAGTTATACATGATTATCATTTTGGCGGCTATGCAAAACACAATGTTATGTTGTTAGATTTTATGAATGAAATGTGGCGGCAACAGGGCTTGCCGCTCGATTTTGTTTATACTGCCAAAGCATTGTACGGCTTGCAAAAAGTGATTAAAAACAAACACATCGTTCAATCCAACAGCCGCGTTTTGTTTGTTCACACCGGAGGTTTGCAGGGCAATGTTTCGTTACCAAAAAACGTATTGACTTTTTAATAAAGCCTTCAACATTATATTTGTTTTTTATTAGGTGATGAAAGCGTTTGCAACAATCATTGTTTTTTTATTTATCGTAGCCGGTAGTGTTTCAAGCTTGTATGCGCAGCCATTAAAACAAGCCTTGCCGCAGTTTAGCCTGCAACTTATTGGCAACAACAAAGTACGCATCAGTTGGGTGAATCCGTATGGTGAAGATTTGATTCAAATTAATGTGCAGCGTTCTTACGACAGTGTTCACCATTATAAAACAGTGTTTTCAACACCATCGCCCGAACTGCCGGAAAATGGTTTTATCGAACCGTATTTTCCAGGGGTAAAAGTATATTACCGCATCTTTTATATGCTTGGCAACAACGTTTATTTCTTCTCTAAAACAAAAAACACTGCGCCTTCTTTATTAGACGATTCGATTGCTATGCAGTTGGCTGCTTCCAACGATACTGTTACTATTAAAACATCCGATACTATTGTTGCACGATTGCCTTACAATTTATTTTTAAAGTTTAAAGATTCGGTATATGCAAAAACAAAAGACAGCCTTTTGCTGTTAAGCAACGATACCGTTTTATTGAAGCCTTATATATACAACGGTCCCTGGCGGGCATCCCCATATTTGTTTACCGATAGAAGTGGTGTAGTGAATTTAAAATTGCCTTTTGCAAAAGAAAAAGTGTACTCGCTTCATGTGTTTGAAGCCGATAGCCGAACGCAGATATTTTCAATCAGGCACATTACCGAGCCGGAGTTAATGATAGATAAAACCAACTTTGTACATGCCGGCTGGTTTACGTTTGAATTGTATGAAGATAATAAGCTGAAAGAGCGAAATAAGCTATTTATTCAAAAAGAGTTTTGAGTAAAGTGAGATGACAGATGATAAAATATGAAGTAATAAAAATAAGGATAAAAACAAACCACTTACACCATTTCGCCTACCAAAAATTTCTTCCAGTCTTCTAAAATAGCACCTTTTAAAACGCGAGGAAATTTATGTTGTCCGCCTATTTTTCCCCTGGCTCGCATAAATTCAAAAAACTGTTCTGTGGGCAGCACATCAAGAAAGATTTCTTTTAATGCACTTTTGCGTTCAACGCGATAATCATCATTAATTTGCTTTAGCCTTTCATCAACCTTTATTCGCAACGTTTCTGCATTTACTATATCATCACAGCCAACATACCAATGATGTGCAAAGAAGGAATGATGTGGCACGCCTGCAACTGTATATTCAGGAACGCAAATGTTTAATTCTTCGGCAGCCGAGCGGATGGCTTTGTTCATGTTATCAACGCTTAAATGCTCGCCCACCAAACTTAAAAAATGCCGCGTTCTGCCGGTAATCACAATTTCGCTGCGCTCTTTATTAGTGAAGCGGATGGTATCGCCAAGCAAATAACGCCAGGCGCCGCCGCTGGTGCTGATGAGCAAAGCATAGTCTTTCTTTTCTTCCACTTCGTGAATCATTAATGTTTGCGCATTGGGTAGCACATTACCATCACCGTCAAAATGATGTTCATCAAAAGGTATAAATTCAAAGAAGATATGTTCGTTGGTAACCAGCCTCATGCCCTGCGAATATTGCCTGTCCTGATAAGCGATAAAACCTTCGCTTGCAAGATAAGTTTCGATGTAAGTGATGGGCTTGCCAAGCAACTTTTTAAACCCTTTTTTATAAGGCTCGAACGAAACGCCGCCATGTACAAAAAAAGCGAGATTAGGCCAGATGTCGTGAATCGTGTTTAGCTTATACCTTTCTACAATCATCTCCATACACATTTGTATCCAGGCAGGCACACCAACAACAAAACCAATATCCCACTGTGGCGCTTTGGCTACAATATCTTCCAATTTTTTATTCCAGTCTTTTTCCCTTGCAATTTTTCTTCCGGGCTTATAAAACGGCTGCCACCAGATGGGCGATTTAATTGCTGTAATGCCGCTTAAATCGCCGGCATAATAACCCGGACCTTTTTCTAAATCGGTACTGCCGCCCAACGCAAGCCAGCCTTTGCTTAACGATTTTACAGGAATGTTGGTGTAATTGCGCAAGCTCAACAACTGTTTAATCATTATTACTTTGTTGCCTTGCAGCAAGTCGTTGGTAATGGGGATGTATTTACTTGCGGTTTCGCTGGTACCGCTGCTTAACGCATAATATTTTATTTTGCCAGGCCAGCAAACATCGGGTGTGCCTTCAAGGGTTTTGTACCACCATTCGTTGTAAATGGAGTTGTAATCATACACCGGAACAAATTCCTGAAATTTTTTTCCGGGATGTTTACTAAATACAATTTCATCGAATTTATATTTCTGTCCGAACTCGGTAAAGCGCGCCTTGCGTAACAATTTTTTTAAAACGCGAAGCTGCTGGTTTCGCGGATTGTTAGGTGGCAAGTTCAATGCTTTGGCAATACGTTTGGGAAGTGAAATATCAAAAATTGCCATTCTGAAATAGTAGGTTAATACGAAACTACGTGAATTGAATTACAAACCGCGAAATTAGTGTGCGTTTGATGAAATTTATCACAAAAAGGATAAGATACAAAAAAGCCGCTGATAAATCAGCGGCTCTTCCTTATTTACAGTAAAAAATTACGGCGCTACCAAACGGAAGCCGTTGCCATGAATGTTTACTATTTCGATATTACTGTCTTCTTTTAAATATTTGCGAAGCTTGGCAATGTAAACGTCCATGCTTCTGCCATTAAAATACGTATCGCTGCCCCATATTTTTTTCAATGCACGCTCGCGGGGAAGCAAGTCATTTTTATGCTCGGCAAGCATTTTCAATAATTCGTTTTCTTTTGGGGAGAGCGTTTGCATTTTGCCTTCTACGCCCAACTGCCGCAGTTTCGGGTTAAAGTGATAAGAACCCAGATCAAATTCTATGTTCTCGCTTTCTTTATTTAGTTCTTCATTGCGTTTTAAAATGGCTCTTATTTTCGCCAGTAATACATCGGTATCAACAGGTTTGGTAAGATAATCATCTGCACCCAATTTGTAACCATCTAAGATGTCATTCTTCATTGTTTTAGCACTTAAGAAAAACAAAGGCACATCGGGGTCAATATCGCGAATTTCTTCAGCTAATGTGAAGCCATCCATGTTGGGCATCATAATGTCGAGCAGGCAAATGTCATAGCGCTCGCGCTGAAAGGCAGCCAAACCTAAGCGACCATCGCGTTCAAGGGTTACCTCATAATCGTGAAGTTCTAATACGTTTTTAGTAACCATACCTAAGTTCGTATCATCTTCACACAACAAAACTTTATATTTTTTATCCATGATTTACAGCTTTTTAGCGTAAATGATTATCCATTTTTATGCCACGGACAATCTGTCATAACGTTTTGTTTCGTTTGATGGTTATAAATTTGATATAAAAAAGGTATATGGGGTTCTTCAGACAGGTAGCCGAATACTTATACATTAAAAAACGCGATCCGAATGCGCCGGGGGATACCAACATCAAGCTTATGCATGGCATGAACCGGATTTCTTTGCTTATTTTTCTGGCTTCTTTGGTTTTTATTTTAGTGAAATTTGTAGTGCTGCCTATGTTTAGGTAGCTACGAGCCTTCAGCTATCAGCTTTAAGCCATTGTTAGAATTTGTTGTATTTAAAAACTGATCTCTGATGGCTATTGCTCAAAGCTTCCTCACAATCCTGCGTAATAATCATACCCTCTTTCTGCCCAATAATCGCGCGGTTTTGTATTACTGAAAAACATTTCGCCAATACACTTTAAATTTTTTATACCATATTTTACCGGAATAATCAACCGCAGCGGAAAACCATGTTCCATTGTTAAGGGTTGCCCGTTCATTTCATAAGCCAATATTGTTTGCGGATGCAATGCGCCCGGCATATCAAGCCCAACATAATATTGCTTGTTTGGCGTTTCTAACCCGATGTATTTTGTTTTTGCTTCATTTTGCAAACCATTGGCAGCTATAAAATCGCGCAGCGGAACGCCGCCCCAGTATTGAATTTGGCTCCAGCCTTCCACGCATTTAAAATCATATACAATATTTTTTTTCGGTAACTTTTTTATATCATCTAAAGTAAAAACAAACGTACTGCCATCACCTTTCCGCACATTCAATCTCCATGCGTTTGCATCTATATAATTTTGCAAACCATAGGTTCCGTTTTTGCGCACGTTCTTCTCTGCTTTTTCAATCGGATAGGTTTTAACAAGATGATGCTCACTAAATGTAGAAGTCAGTATTTTTTCATTCGTCTCCAATATTTTTCGCAATGGTTGCAAAGCAGCAGCATTTTGCGGTTGACGGTTTAACCATTTCCACGAAAAAATACCCGTTGCCGCGGCAGCTATAAAACCTAAAAAAGAAAGGAAGGTTCGGCGGCGAATTTTCTCTTCACTTTCCTGTTCGGCACGATCAAAAAAGTTATGCTTTTTCATTTACTTCATTTTGTGATGGTGCCGGATATGTAGTATTCGGGATTACTTCACACCCGGTAATCATTGCCTGGAAATTGTGCCATCCTGTTTTAATAACCTGCGCAATATGAATAATAAAAAACAGCACATAACCAATTGTCAAAATAAAATGTTCGGCTCGCGCCCATTCATAGCCGCCGCAAATAAGAGTAAGAAAATTAAACTGCGTTGGTTTATAAACGGCAAAGCCCGTAAGCACTGAGCCCATGCCCATAAAAATAATAGCGGTATATGCAATGCGTTGTGCGGCATTGTATTTCTCCTGCGGCGGATGGTATTTGCGGATGTGCAGATCGTGAAGCATTACCAGCCAGGCTTCTTTAAAACAATGTTTATTGGGCAACAGGTAGCGCCATTCGCCCGAAAATACAGTGTAAAAAGTGTACAACAGTCCATTAATGATGAACAGCCATGCAAAAACAAAGTGAAAGCTCATGCCTTCAGCCAGGCGATGTGGAATATTGAGCGCTTTATAAAAACCATCCGGGAAAAAATGAAATAATTCTTTGCTGCCAAGTTTGATTTTATACGGATCGTATGCCCAGTAAATTAACATGCCGCTCCATATCATAATGGCAAGAAGCGGAAAGTTGAGCCAATGAAACCAACGAATGGCGAGCGGGTGTTTTTTAAGAACCGTTTTCATGAAGGAAAGATAAAGCAAAAACTAAGTTTGATTGAAAAGAAGGCTTACTGAATTGTACTTTTTGTATCACATTTGGTTTACCCACACTTAAGGCTGGCAGGGTTTTAAACCCTGCCAGCCTTAAGCTATATTCCTACACCGCACCTTTAAACTGCTTTAAAAAGCGCACATCATTTTGCGAATACAACCGCAAATCATTCACTCTGTATTTTAATTGACATACACGCTCAACGCCCATACCAAATGCAAAACCAGTGTATTTTTCAGGGTCAATATCAAAGTTTTCCAACACTTTAGGATGTACCATGCCGCTGCCTAAAATTTCTACCCAGCCGGTATGCTTGCAAACCGTACAACCGCTGCCACCGCAAATTAAACAGGTAATATCCATTTCCGCACTGGGTTCTGTAAACGGAAAATAAGAAGGACGAAACCGTACGTTTACTTCTTTACCAAACATCTCCTGCACAAAAAAATACAACGTTTGTTTTAAGTCGGCAAAGCTTACATTTTCATCTACATACAATCCTTCTATCTGATGAAAAAAACAATGCGCCCGCGCACTGATGGTTTCATTGCGATAAACACGCCCGGGGCATATCACGCGTATCGGCGGCTTTTGTTGTTCCATCACTCTTGCCTGAACGCTGCTGGTGTGTGTGCGCAGCAGCCACACAGGATTTTGATTGATGTAAAACGTATCCTGCATATCACGCGCAGGATGGTTTTCGGGTAAATTCATTGCACCGAAGTTGTGCCAGTCGTCTTCTATTTCAGGCCCTTCAGCTACAGCAAAACCCAAACGTTTAAAAATAGAAACAATGTTGTTACGAACGATGTTTAAGGGATGCCTTGTACCGGTTTCGATAGGTGAGCCGGGCAATGTAATATCTATTAAGTTGACTGTTGACCGTTGACTGTTGACAGAAGATTCTTTTATGCTTTCGTACTTCGCTTCCGTAAATTGTTTAAATTCATTTAGAATTTGTCCGAACTCTCGTTTCCGTTCGGCCGGCACATTTTTCATTTCGCCCATTACCACTTTTACAATGCCTTTGGTACCGAGATATTTAATGCGGAACGCTTCTGTGTCTTCGGGTGTTTGTGCAGTAAATGCACTGATTTGTTCTTTATAACTTTCTATCTGTTGCAACAACTCTTCCATGCGGCGAAGGTAAAGAGTGTTGTAGATTGTAGTATGTACTAAGTATTACGATGGCAAAAACAAATGCTTTCCTGTTTTACTACCTAATACTTTATACTTATTACAACTCCTTACAAATTTCCCAATTGTGGTTGTAATACAATCTCTTCCACGCAGGCTTGTGGTGAAAGTTGAGCGGCTGAATATATCATTTCGGCTATATCATTAGCTTCCATAATCCGGCTTGTATTTACACCGCTGCCAGCCCAGCTATCGCTAAAAAAAGAACCCGGGTACACAGCTGTAACTTTAATATTGTGCGCTTTTAATTCTTCACGCAAATTCTTGCTGAAACCCATCAACGCAAATTTGCTGATGCTGTAAGCGCTGCCACCAGAATACGCGCTTAGTGATGCAGTAGAGCAGATGTTGAAAATGTGTCCGCTTCTATTTTTTATGAAGGTTGGAAGCAACGCTTGCGTGAGATAATAAGCACTGTATAAATTAATACTTATCATTGTTTCCAATGTGCCGTTGGGCTCATTAATAATGCCACCGGGAAGGAAGTTTCCGGTATTATTAATTAAGATGTGGATGTAGGATGTTTGTTGTAAAATATAACCGGCAAATGCAATAACCTCTTCTTTGTTTGTCATGTCGCAGACGTAAGTTTTTATCTCATGTTGCGTTTGTTTTTGTTGCAAAATATTGGCTGCCTCTTCCAGATTTTTTTTGTTGCGGGCGCAAAGAAAAAAAGTATGCGGGTTGCTATCATTAGCAAATTTTTTAGCTATGGCAAAACCCAATCCTTTAGACGCGCCGGAGATAATAATATTCATAGTAAATAAAAACTCAAAAGTAAAAAATAAGATGCTCACGGAAGCCGTGAATAATTTAGAAACCGAAGCCAGCAACACTTTTTCATTTTTACTTTTTATTTTTGAATTTTCATGAAATACCAACACCTTTTTTTCGACCTCGACCATACACTCTGGGACTTTGAAGCGAATGCAAAAGAAACGTTGTATGAATTAAACATCTCACACCAGCTGGAGCACAAAGGCGTGTATAATTTTGATTCTTTTTTTAATCAATACAGTTATCACAATAATAAGTTGTGGGATAGATACACCAAGGGTTTTATCAAACAGGAAGAGCTGCGCTGGAAGCGAATGTGGCTGGCATTATTGGACTTTAAAATTGCTGATGAAGCCTTGGCAAAACAGATGTCGAAGGAATTTTTGGAGATACTGCCCATGAAGAAAAACCTGTTTCCTTATACAATTGAAATACTGATGTATTTACAAAATAAGAATTATCAAATGCATCTTATCACCAACGGTTTTGATGCAGTACAGCACAGCAAGCTTGCCAGCAGTAACCTTCAACATTTTTTTACAGAAGTTATTACATCTGAAAACAGTAACAGCTTAAAACCGAATAAAGAAATATTTGAGTTTGCAATGCAACGCTGCAACACCACTCCGTCAGAATGTATTATGATAGGAGATAACCTTGATGCTGATATTGCAGGCGCAATGAATGTTGGTTTGGATACTGTTTTTGTAAATCACCTTTGCATAACTTCCCCTGTTTTGCCTACTTATACTATTTATCATTTGAAAGAGTTAGAAGATATTTTTTAAAGAGCAAATAAGATTGAAGGTTATACAAACAAATTCACCGCTTGCAGCTTATTGCTTGTAGCTTTTTCTTCTATCTTCGTCTTTGCCATAACGCCAAAACGGTTTCATGCAATTCAACAGAAGAGGTTTTACTAACGAACAATTATTTGACATTTATAAAAAACTGCTATTGCCACGGCTGATAGAAGAGAAAATGTTGGTTCTTTTACGGCAGGGTAAGGTTAGCAAATGGTTCAGCGGCGTTGGTCAGGAAGCCATTGCAGTGGGCAGCACATACGCTTTACAAAGTGATGAATGGATTATGCCGTTGCATCGAAACCTTGGTGTTTTTACTACGCGCAATATGCCTTTAAGCAAGCTCTTTATGCAATGGCAGGGTAACAAAGAAGGGTACAGCAAAGGGCGCGAGCGCAGCTTTCATTTTGGTGATAAAGAGCATTATATCTGCGGAATGATTTCACATCTCGGTCCGCAGCTTGCTATCGCCGACGGCGTTTCGTTGGCTTATAAGTTAAAGAACAATAATAAGGTTTCGCTTGCCTTTACAGGCGAGGGCGGCACCAGCGAAGGCGATTTTCATGAAGCCCTGAATGTAGCCGCAGTGTGGAATTTGCCTGTTATTTTTTTGATAGAAAATAATGGCTACGGCTTAAGTACACCAACCAATGAACAATATGCCTGCGAGCATTTGGTAGACCGGGCAAAAGGCTACGGCATGAGCGGAGTTCGCATTGATGGTAATAATATTTTAGAAGTTATTGAAACAGTAAGCCGTGCAAGAACACAAAGTATTGCGCAGCAAAAGCCATACTTGATTGAATGTGATACATTCCGTGTTCGCGGTCATGAGGAAGCCAGCGGAACAAAGTATATATCGAAACATTTGATTGATGAATGGAGTAAAAAAGATCCGATAAGCAACTATGAAAAGTTTTTATTGACGGAAGGTATTATCAGACAACATGAAATAGATGATGCACGAAATACTATTAAAAAGTATATAGAAAATGAGTTAAGCCTGTCTAATAATGTTTCTCCTGTACAGCCTGATACAGAAGAGGAGCAGAACGATGTATATGCGGTTTCGGCTTCTGATTATCGCCGCCCAACAATAAGAGTTATCAATGATATTTCTGCAGTAAAAAGAAACCAACCCGTTACCCACAAACGCTTTATCGATGCAATAAAAGATGGCTTGTATCAAAGTATGCAGCAGCATCCAAATCTTATTTTAATGGGTCAGGATATTGCAGAATACGGCGGTGCTTTTAAAATTACGGAAGGGTTTGTACATGTGTTTGGAAAGGCTCGGGTGCGCAACACGCCTATCTGTGAAAGCGCTATTGTAGGAGCCGCATTGGGTTTGAGTTTGGAAGGATTTAAAAGCATGATGGAAATGCAGTTTGCCGATTTTGTAACAGTGGGTTTTAACCAGATTGTAAACAACCTTGCCAAAATTCATTACCGCTGGGAACAAAACGCTGATGTAGTTATCCGTATGCCAACCGGCGCAGGTGTTGGCGCCGGTCCTTTTCATAGCCAAAGCAATGAAGCCTGGTTTGTGCATACGCCGGGTCTAAAGGTTGTGTACCCGTCTTCGCCGATAGATGCAAAAGGTTTGCTGATTGCTGCGATTAACGACCCGAATCCTGTACTATTTTTTGAGCACAAAGGTTTATACAGAAGCATCAGCGGCACCGTGCCGGATGATTACTTTGAAACAGAAATCGGCAAAGCAAGAGTAGTGCAAACAGGCAAAGATGTTAGCATCATCACTTATGGTATGGGCGTGCATTGGGCGTTGGAGTGTGCAGGAAAATATACAGATGTATCGTTCGATATTTTAGATTTACGAACCTTGTTGCCATTAGACTATGATGCGATAAAAGCTTCTTTACAACGCACAGGTAAAGTGTTGATATTACATGAAGATACTTTAAGCTGCGGCATTGGCGGCGAGCTTTCTGCGTGGATAAATGAACACTGTTTTTTATTGCTGGATGCTCCTGTTATGCGTTGCGCCAGCCTTGATACGCCCATTCCTTTTAACATTGAACTGGAAAAGAATTTTTTAGCCAAATCAAGGTTAGATAAGGCTATAAAAGAGTTGGTCAAATATTAGGAGTAAGCAGCAAGCTGTGAGTTACCTGCAAGCTTTTGACAAGTTAAAAGAGCCGCTTTGTTTTTGCTTCATTTTTAGGTTGACAAGTGCTGAGTAGCCACGTTTGTTTTTACGCCACTTTTGTTTTTGCATTACTCGCTGGCTTGCTCATGTTGACAAACTAAAGCAGCAGGTAACAAGTGGTTTTGTGTCAGCACGGCTGACACAGCAATGCAGCTACTTCAGTTCTCTACTCATCTTCAGTTATCGGCTGACGAATCTTTGTTGAACAGCAGTTCTTGTTTGTTTCTTTTGTTCTACTTTCACCTTCGGTTACAGGCTGACCGAACTTTCTTCGTGCCGCCACAAAGCCTGCAACGTTCTTTTGCTTGTTTAACTGTAAAAATCTTTTTGTTTCTCCATGTTCTTTGTACTTCTGCGGTTTAATAAAAAACGCTTTGTTAATCCCTTTCAAAGCTCTGTAATCAGTAACCCTTCCCTTGCAAAAACCTTACTCATTTTGTATCTTTGTACACTATGCAATTAGCTTCCACATTACTTGAAAATGCTGTCAACGAATTTGCAAAATTGCCTGGTATTGGCAAAAAAACAGCCCTTCGTTTGGTGCTTCATTTATTGCGACAAGATGAGCCTGAAGTTACCCATTTTAGTGAGACGATAACCAAAATGCGTTCCGACATAAAGTTCTGTACACGTTGTAGCAATGTAAGTGATGGTGAAGTTTGTGCTATTTGTGCAAATCCTTTGCGCAATCAACATTTAATATGCGTGGTAGAAACCATTCGTGATGTGATTGCCATTGAAAGCACACAACAATTTAGCGGTACCTATCATGTTCTTGGCGGTGTTATTTCTCCGTTGGATGGCATCGGTCCTGACCAGTTAAACATTGAATCTTTAATCAATCGGATTCAAAAAGAAGAAACAGAAGAGTTAGTATTTGCTTTAAATCCAAATATACAAGGCGATACTACTATTTATTATATTCAAAAAAAAATACAGCAATTGCCTTGCAAAGTAACAACCATTGCACGTGGTATTGCCTTTGGCGGCGAGCTTGAATATGCCGATGAATTAACGCTTGCTCGCAGCCTATCTAACCGTTTACCGGTAGGCAGTTACATTTCTAATCGCTAATCCCTTTATCTTTGCTCTGCAGGAAGATTTGTTTATTGTTCCACCTGCATAAAAAAGCCGAACTAATAAACGATAAGAAACTCCACTTTACTAAGTTTCCCATCCGTTTATAATAGTTCCTTTTCAAACAACAAAGAGCGCATAGCTTTTGTTTATTTTTTCATGTGTAAAAATGAAACCGATGAACGATTTTCTATTTAAAAATGAAGATGGAATAAAAAAAGACTTAGAGCAACGCATCTTAGTAATTGATGGTGCAATGGGTACAATGATTCAGCGTTATAAATTAGAAGAAAAAGATTATCGTGGTGAACGCTTCGCTAACTGGCATACAGATGTAAAAGGAAACAATGATTTGCTATGCCTTACACAGCCGGAAATCATCAAATCTATTCACAAAGAATATTTAGCTGCTGGTGCTGATATTATTGAAACCAATACATTTTCCAGCACCTCTATTGCGCAGGCAGATTACGACATGCAGGCATTGGCATACGAACTGAATGTTGCGGCTGCCACCTGTGCACGAGAAGCCATTGATGAATTTAATCTCTTATCTGTCAGCCCTCATCTGTCAACTAAAAAGTATGTTGCCGGCGCCATTGGACCAATGAATAAAACGTTATCTCTTTCGCCGGATGTAAACAACCCGGGTTATCGTGCTGTTACCTTTGATGAAGTGTCGAACGCTTATTACGAACAAATAAAAGGCTTGGTGGATGGTGGCGTTGATTTGTTATTAATAGAAACCATCTTTGATACGCTTAATGCAAAATCTGCTATCTACGCCATAAAAAAATATTTTCGCGATAAAAACAAAAGGTCTCTGCCTATTATGATCAGCGGCACTATTACCGATGCCAGCGGCAGAACATTAAGCGGGCAAACCTTAGAAGCATTTTATGTTTCCGTAATGCACGCCAAGCCTTTGAGCATTGGTTTAAATTGTGCATTGGGCGCACAAGAAATGCGCAGTCATATTGAAGAATTAAGCAGCATTGCGGCTTGTTTTACTTCAGCCTATCCCAATGCCGGCTTACCGAATGCAATGGGTGAATACGATGAGCAGCCGCACGAAACTGCGCATTTTATTGAAGACTGGGCAAAAGAAGGATTTGTAAATATTGTAGGTGGTTGCTGTGGTACAACGCCCGATCATATCAAACACATTGCAGATAACGTAAGAAAGTTAGAACCACGGAGATTACCGGTGGTTGAAGAAGAATTAGCATAACCACAGAGATACTTATGACACAGAGCAGCACAGAGTTTTTTCCTTTGAATGAAAGAGAAAATCAATTAGCAAAAACTGCTGTTGATATCGCTTTTGATTTATACAAAGCGTTAGGAGCTGGCTTGCTGGAGAGTGTTTATGAGAACTACTTTTGTTACGAATTTAAACAAAGAAATATTCCCTTTCTTCAACAACCATTAACTCCCATTTTTTATAAAGATTTTTTGGTTGAAGACGGCAAACGACTTAATATTTTAGTAGATGATTTATTGATCATCGAACTAAAAGCGCAGGAGAATAATCATCCTACTTTAGAAGCACAATTCTTAAGTTATTTAAGACGGACTGGCAAAAGGCTTGGCTATGTTATTAACTTTCATGTGCTGCTTATGAAAAGCGGTTTTAAAAGATTTATTTTATAATAATTACGTTGTGCCACGCTGTGCCATTGCACCACTGTGGTTTAAAAAAATATGAGCATCAAACCTTACTTACGCCTTAGCGGCTTGGAGCCGCTTATTATTCGCCCCGAAACCAACTTCATTAATATTGGCGAGCGCACCAATGTAACCGGTAGTAAGAAGTTTGCACGTCTTATTAAAGAAAACAAATACGAAGAAGCTTTGAGTGTTGCCCGCCAGCAGGTTGAAAGCGGTGCGCAGGTGATAGACGTGAATATGGATGATGCCTTGCTTGATGGTGTACAGGCGATGACAACCTTTATTAATCTGGTGCAAAGCGAGCCGGACATTGCTAAAATTCCGGTGATGATTGACTCCTCAAAATTTTCTGTAATAGAAGCAGGTTTAAAATGCGTGCAAGGCAAGTGCATTGTGAATTCGATTTCAATGAAGGAAGGCGTTGAAAAATTTATCGAGCAAGCCTTTATTTGTCAAAGCTTTGGCGCTTCGGTGGTGGTAATGGCATTTGATGAACAGGGACAGGCAGATACAATTGAACGCCGTATCAACATTTGCTCAAAAGCTTATGAAATATTAGTGAAAGAAGTTGGTTTTGCCCCACAAGACATCATCTTTGATCCTAATATTTTTGCCATTGCTACTGGTATTGAAGAACATAACAATTATGCAGTTGATTTTATAAATGCCACAAGAGTAATCAAGCAGAAAATGCCTTTGGCAAAAATCAGTGGCGGCGTCAGCAATGTATCGTTTTCGTTTCGGGGCAATGATACGGTTCGTGAAGCTATGCACAGCGTTTTCCTTTATTATGCTATCAAAGCAGGAATGGACATGGGCATTGTAAATGCCGGTCAATTAGTAGTGTATGACGAAATAGAACCAGCGCTGCGAAATTTATGTGAAGACGTAATCTTAAACCGCAATAATGCAAACAATGAAGCCACCGAGAAGCTTATTCAGTTTGCTGAAACTGTAAAAGCAAAAGGCAAGGAAATAAAAAAGGATGATGCCTGGCGTGGCACCTCGGTAAAAGAGCGGTTAAAACATGCTTTAGTAAATGGAATTACCGATTTTATAGATGTGGATACAGAAGAAGCTCGCCAGCAGTACGATAAGCCTTTAGAAGTAATTGAAGGTCCGTTAATGGACGGTATGAATGTAGTGGGCGACTTATTTGGCTCGGGCAAAATGTTTCTTCCACAGGTTGTAAAAAGCGCACGTGTGATGAAGAAAAGCGTTGCCTGGCTCACGCCTTTTATTGAAGAAGAAAAGAAAAACAATCCCTTGGCAAAACAAGGTGGCGCTGCTAAAATTTTATTGGCAACGGTAAAAGGTGATGTACATGACATTGGTAAAAATATTGTGGGAGTTGTGCTTGCCTGCAATGGTTATGATATAATTGATTTGGGTGTAATGGTACCAACTGATAAAATATTGGACACCGCTGCAAAAGAGAATGTTGACATCATCGGATTAAGTGGCTTAATAACACCTTCTTTAGATGAAATGGTGCATGTAGCAAGAGAAATGAAACGCCGCAATATGCAACAGCCTTTACTCATTGGCGGCGCAACAACAAGCCGTATGCACACCGCTGTAAAAATCTCTCCGGAATATAACAAAGGTGTAGTACATGTGCTGGATGCTTCGCGCAGCGTAACAGTTGCAGGAACTTTGTTAAACAAAGAAAATAAACCTGCATATTTAAGCAATATTGATAATGAGTATAAAAAATTACGTGATGATTTTGGCAATAAACGTAGTGCAAAACCTTATCTTTCTTTCCCTGAAGCTCAGGCAAATAAAATAAAAATTAATTGGGAAAATTATCTTCCTCCAATACCTGCATTTTTAGGCACAAAGGCTTGGGACAATTATGATTTGGCAGAAATCAGAAGTTATATAGATTGGGCTCCATTTTTTATTTCGTGGGAATTGGGTGGTCGTTTTCCGGATTTATTAACTGATAAAGTCATCGGCAAAGAAGCTACTAAATTATACAATGATGCGAATGCTTTGTTAGACACAATTATTAAAGAAAAATGGCTAATACCAAAGGCTGTAATTGGTTTTTTTCGGGCAGCAAAAACAGCACCTGATACGGTAGAAGTACAACATAAAGATGAAACAATTTTTTTGGAGTTTTTGCGTCAGCAAATTAAAAAGACAGTAACCGAACCTAACATTTCGCTGGCAGATTTTATCGTTCCCCGTGAAACAGGAATACAGGATTATTTGGGTGCTTTTGCCGTTACTATTCATGGAATAGAACCTCATTTACAACGGTTTGAAGAACAGCATGATGACTACAATAAAATTATGTTGCAGGCTTTAGCAGACCGTTTTGTAGAAGCGTTTACCGAATTGTTACATAAAGAAGTGCGCACAAAATATTGGGGTTATGCAGCTACTGAACAACTGAATACAGAAGAATTGATTAAAGAAAAATATGTTGGCATTCGTCCTGCGCCTGGTTATCCGGCTTGCCCGGATCATACAGAAAAATATAAGTTGTTTCACATTCTTAGTGCCGCAGACCAAACCGGTATCCGATTAACCGAATCATTAGCTATGTATCCGGCAAGTTCGGTTTGCGGCTGGTATTTTAGTCATCCCAAAAGCAAATATTTTGGTATTGGTAAAATTCAACAAGACCAATATCAAGATTACAAACAACGTAAAAATTGGAGCGATGAAGAAGCAGAAAAATGGCTGCGCCCTGTAATGGATTAATTTATATTCAATTTTCCTAACCATAAGCCAATAGCAAACACGATAGCTCCACCCACAATTACTTGTAAAATGGTTTTTGGCAAAGGCTTTTTCATAAACTGATAACGAATAAAAGCAATTGCCATAAGTTCAACAAAAACAACCACATAGGCTGTATGTAAGGCAAGGTAAATGTTTGATAATAAGAAGGGAAGCGTATGCAGCATACCGCCAATTGCTGTTGCCAACCCTGTTATAACGCCTCTTGAAAGCGGGTTTCCTCTTCCCGTTACAGAGCCATCATCAGATAAAGCTTCTGCTAAACCCATGCTGATTCCTGCCCCAAGCGAAGCGGCTAATCCTACAAAAAAAGTATCTGACGGACGTCCGGTTAAACCAGCCGTAGCAAAGATAGGAGCCAAAGTAGAAACAGAGCCATCAATCAATCCTAACAAGGCTGGCTGCACTTTCTGTATTACAAATGTATTCTGTTTTAATTTTTCGGTTGTTGTCATAAGTTGTTTATCCAACTAAAAAGTTTGCCATCTTATTAAACAAAACTGTTCTAATCAAAATCATACATTTTTATAGTAAAAACAAGATAAGCATTGCCGGGAATAGCAGGTAAATAACCTATTGTACCATACGCCAAACTTGGTGGAAGATACAAGGTAACAGAAGCCTTTTTTATCATTAGAGGAAGCATTTCCTTCCAGCCGGTGATAACATTAGAAAGCTGAAAAGTAAGCACTGTGTTACTGCTATCTATTACAGTTCCGTTCAATAAAGTTCCCTTATAAGTAACAGCAACATTTGAACATACGGTAGCATGAGAGGCCGAATCAGCAACAGTAGAATCCATAGAATAAAAAAATCCGCGGCTATCTTGTACCGCAGAAACAGCACTTGAATCGATGTAATGTTTTAGCGTGGTAACTTCCTCTGCAGAAGCTGTTTGTGTTACGGTTGAACAATCAACTTCCGGTACATTGTCACTTTTGTTTTTCATGCAGCTTGCAATAATTACCAACATGATAATTGCAATAAAAGAAAACCTGTTTTTCATTTACTTATCTTTAAGTGCACGCAAAATAAAAGGCTTGTGTAGGAATGCAAATTATTACTTCACATAATTATGTGAATAAACAAAAACGCAGGAGGATAACAGGTTTTTTTATTAGAAGAAGTGTGCAAAAAAATAGAATAACTACGGACTTTTGTTTCATGAATGAAAAGCTACAGAAAATATAAACCAATTATTCGCTGTTAACGAACTGTGCATCGGTTGTGAATAGTAACGTTGTGAATAACCCTGGCATCTGTATTTTTATTTGTTGGTAACTCTGTAAAGTCTCAATTCTGTTGCTTTTTACTTGTTAAGCTTTGTGAACATCCATGTGAAAAACTAAGCAGTTAACTAATTTTGCCAGCTGTGCAAAAGAAAGTTATCACGATATGCACAGCCCTAATAGTAATAAGTATTTTATATAAATAAGTATTATTAAATGAATACTACAATAGTTATGAACATAGAAGAAGCAAGGCGCAAAATTTCAAAACGAGGCTTCCTGGATATTGATATTGATCCAACTATTGATTTATTTGCAGAGATAAATAGATTGAAAAAAGAAAGGCACGCCGTACTCTTAGCTCATTATTACCAGGATGCCGACATCCAGGATATAGCAGATTATATTGGTGATAGCCTCGGATTGGCTCAATACGCCGCTAAAACCGACGCCGACATAATAGTATTCGCCGGTGTGCATTTCATGGCTGAAACAGCCAAAATACTCAATCCTTCCCGCAAAGTTCTATTGCCCGATTTAAATGCCGGCTGCTCACTGGCAGACAGTGCGCCGGCTCCTTTATTTAAATTGTTTAAAGAAAAGCATCCTGACCATCTGGTGGTGAGTTATGTAAACTGCTCTGCCGAAATAAAAGCGTTAAGCGATATTATTTGCACCAGCAGCAATGCTGTAAAAATTATCGAAAGTATTCCGGAAGATCAACCCATCATTTTTGCACCGGATAAAAACTTAGGTGGTTATCTGAATAAAAAAACCGGAAGGAAAATGTTGCTTTGGAACGGCGCCTGTATGGTGCACGAAATATTCAGTCTCGAAAAAATAATCAAGCTAAAATTGCGTCATCCAAATGCAAAAGTGCTTGCACATCCCGAATGCGAAGAAGCGGTTTTGCGTGTAGCCGATTACATTGGCAGCACCACGCAAATTCTTCGTTATGCTGTACAGGATATAGGGAAAGAATACATTGTAGTAACTGAAACTGGTATTCTTCATCAAATGCAAAAAGATGCTCCGCAAAAAACGTTTATTCCGGCACCGCCGGATAATAGCTGTGCTTGCAACGACTGCCCGCACATGAAGCTTAACTCTCTTGAAAAAGTATATTTATGTATGGAATACGAAACGCCCGAATTAACAATGCCCGAACACTTGCGTTTGGCTGCCTTAAAACCTATTGAGCGCATGTTAGAAATTAGCAGAAGAGCTGGTTTAATCGCTTGATTAATAGGTTATTGCTTATAGTTCGGATTTATAAATTAGGTATTTTAATTAGTACCTAAGATGCTTCTTCCATTGCTGTTTCGTGTTGACTTTTTAAGTAGGTAATCTTTGTAAGATAGCTCGATGTAATAACCCAATTCCAAATCGTTCATTTGCTGCAAAATGTCGTATTCAGGGCGATATTGACTCATGAATTTCTCCAGTTCGGGAGATTCTAATTTAGTAAGTTGTTTTACCAATCTTACACTGTATCGGTGGTTGACAAATTTATCTTCCTCTTCCTGGAGCAGCCGGTTTTGAAAACTAAGCATTTGCCGGTTTTTACGAAAACGAAACATATTAATCAATTCATCCAAATCTAAACCAACGGTTACTGCACCAGGCACATAATTGGAGGGTGAGTTTTTACTTAATGCCAAGTGAGGCTTTCGGTAATCAAAAATCTTTGCATACTCGCGTCGGTTTTCAATTGAATCAATATAATAATTGTGTGTTTGTACTTTTACTTCGGGCAACCATCTTACATCTATGTGTAAACCCAAATCAAATGCGTCTGAATTTTTTATAGTATCAACAGGATATTTAATTGTGTTCTTTCCCAAATAAGAAAAATATACCGAATCGCGCTGTGTAACTAACAAAGTATAATGTCCGGCAGAATCAGTAATGGCTCCGCTACCACAGGTGCACAGCACCGTAACAGATTCTATGGGCAAACGGTTGCTGTAATCGTACACTGTACCCGACAATTGTACTGCTTGTGCATGTGCGGCTGTGCCAAGAACAATTAAATATAAAAATGTTAACCAGAAAAGTTTCAATCTTCAAAAAGATTTATGCTTGTAATATTACTATGAAGCAAGATTGAGTGAAAGGCTATGGCTGGTTTTTAACCTCAATTTAGCTAAGAATAAAAGGCAATTTATCTACCTATATAAACCATTAATATCTGAATATCACTTGGATTTACACCACTAATTCTGCTTGCCTGACCGATAGTGCGTGGCTTTATTTTTTTCAGTTTTTGCAACGCTTCATTACTTAATGCTGAAATATTATTATAATTAAATAATTCCGGAATGCAAAAATTCTCCAGATCATTTAGTTTTACTACTAACTGCTCTTCTTTCTCTATATATCGTTCGTATTTTATTTGTATTTCACTTTGTTCAAGAGTTTCTTTGTCATACTTTGAAAATAAATTTTGAAGTTGTTTATTATCTGCAATCAAGCCTTGTAGAGAAACATCAGGACGCAAAAGGATTTTTGAAAGTTTTTGTTTTTCAACAATTGGAGTTGAGTGAACACTTTGTAAATAAGAGTTTATTATATGAGGGTCAATTGTTTCTGTATTTATAATTAATTTAATTTGTTCTATCTCATTTCTTTTTCTATTTACTCTGTTCATTCGCTCTTCACTTGCTAAACCTATATTATAACTCATTTCAGTTAATCGCAAATCAGCATTATCCTGCCTTAATAAAGTTCTATATTCTGCGCGGCTTGTAAACATGCGATAAGGCTCATCTGTTCCTTTATTAATTAAATCATCTATCAAAACTCCAATGTAAGCTTCATTCCTTTTTAAGATAAACGGTTCTTTTTCATTGTTTTTTAAATGAGCATTAATGCCAGCAATTAAACCCTGGCAAGCTGCTTCTTCATACCCGGTAGTTCCATTAATTTGCCCGGCGAAAAATAAATTTTCAACCTCTTTAGTTTCTAAGGTCGCCTTGAGTTGTGTAGGTGGAAAAAAATCATATTCTATTGCATAACCCGGGCGAAAAAGCTTTGCGTTTTCCAAACCAGGAATTTGTTTTAGAGCCAGATGTTGAACTTCTTCAGGCAATGAAGTTGAGAATCCGTTTACATAAATTTCAATAGTATTTAAACCTTCCGGCTCTATAAAAATCTGATGCCTGTCTCTATCTGCAAAGCGATTTATTTTATCTTCAATACTTGGACAATATCTGGGTCCTGTGCCTTCTATTCTACCTGTAAACATCGGACTTCTATCGAAGCCAGTTTTTAAAATTTCGTGTACGTTTGAATTTGTGTATGTAATGTAACAGCTTAATTGATTTTCTTTTTTTAGTTTTTTTATTGGCAAATAAGAGAAACCAGTAATTTCATTATCACCTTTTTGTTCCTCCATTTTTGAATAATTCAAGCTTCTTCCATCAACACGGGGCGGAGTTCCGGTTTTTAGTCGGCTGCTTATAAAACCCAAACTAACCAACTGTTCTGTAATTCCTGTAGATGCTTTTTCAGCTACTCTGCCACCGCCAAATTTCTTCTCTCCTATGTGGATAATACCATTTAAAAATGTTCCGCTTGTAATAACAACCGATTTACTAACAACCTCATTTCCTAAGTTTGTTTTTACTCCACATGCTTTATTTTCTTTTATAATAATTGACTGAACAGTATCCTGATAAAAATCAATGTTTGTATTTTCTTCAAGAACTTGTCGCCATGTTTGAGCAAACAACTGTCTATCACATTGTGCTCGGGGGCTCCACATTGCAGGTCCTTTACTTTTATTCAACATTCTAAATTGTAAAGAGCTTTTATCAGTAACTATTCCACTCATACCTCCTAATGCATCTATTTCTCTTACAATTTGCCCTTTTGCAATTCCTCCCATTGCAGGATTACAACTCATTTGAGCTATAGTTTGCATATTCATAGTTATGAGTAATACTTTACTACCCATTTTTGCTGCTGCATATGCAGCTTCACAGCCGGCATGTCCTGCCCCAGCTATAATAACATCATACTCTAAAAACATAATTCTATATTTGTTTCACGTGAAACGAAGCATATTTTTCTAAATAAAAATCTTCCATTTCCGTCATGATTCTTTTTTCTTTTTTTGATTTATCAAAATAGCCACATAAGTGCAAAGCACCATGGAAAAGAACGCGACAAAATTCAAGCTGAAAAGAAGAGTTATGCAACATACCGTTTTCTTTTACCCTATCAATACTAATGTAAATTTCTCCAACTATTTTCTCGTTTTCGCTTAAGTTGAAAGTTAAAATATCAGTATAGTACTTATGATTCAGAAACTTTTTATTTAACGATATAAGATATTGATCAGAACATAAAATAACATTAATACTTTGTAAAGGTTTCTTTTCATTACAAAAAAGAAACGAAACAAAAGCAGTTAATTTTCTTTTATTTCTGATTAAAGTTTCTACATCAGCATTATAAAATGTTATCAACGACATTTTGCAAAATTAAACTACAAGGTAAAGAGCAATATATTTTACCTTGTTATGAGGCTTTAAAATAATTGTAATTCTACTTTTGCAGAATGATAAAAAAACTAACAGAAATGGCGATTGGAAAAAATGCAACCATTAAAGATTTTGTGAATAATGATTTATTAATAAAATTAATGGAAATGGGTTGTGTACCCGGTGAAATAATTAGTATTAATAAAATTGCTCCTTTAGGTGATCCTATTTCTGTAGCAGTGTCAGGTTACATGTTAAGCTTGCGCAAAGAAGAGGCGGCTAATATTTTAGTAGAAGAAATTAACTAGTATGAAAATCGGGTTATATTTTGGTTCTTTTAATCCAATTCATATTGGTCATTTAATAATTGCCGAATTTATACAACAACATACTGATGTTCAGCAAACCTGGTTTGTTGTTTCTCCACAAAACCCATTCAAAGTTCAATCTGCTTTGTTAAACGCATATCATCGTTTGCATTTAGTGAAACTGGCCATTGAAAACAATCCAAACTTGCAGGCATCAGATATAGAGTTTAATTTACCTACCCCTTCTTATACAATTGATACCTTAGTTTATTTACAGGAAAAACATCCAAACCATCAGTTTACGATTGTGTTAGGGTCAGATAGTTTTCAAAATATAAAAAAATGGAAGAATAGTGTGCTTTTACTAAAAAGTTATTCTATCATAATCTATAACCGTCCGGAATTTACTATTACTGATTTCTATAATGCTGATTATCAGATTGTTAATGCTCCTTTACTTCAAATATCGTCAACTTACATTCGTAATCAAATAAAAAACAAAAAAAGTATTCGTTACCTTTTACCAGATGCAGTTTACAATGAGATTTCAAGAAACGACTATTATCAATAACTAAAAAATTATCCCCAAAAAAAGACAAATCAAAACTATAAAGGGTGCTCGGATCTTCGTAAATAACAAAAGGCTGAAAGTGCCTATAATTACAAGCGTATCAACCGAAATAGATAAACCTGTTACAGGAATAAGGCTACCGGTAAAAACATCTTTAATAAAAAAAATACAGGAGCCGGTGATAATGCCAACTACAGCAGCATTTATGCCTTCTAAAGAACGGTATATTATGGTGTACTTCTTTACATTATTCCATACCGGGAAAAAGAAAAGAACTAACAAAGCACTAGGTAAAAAAATGGCAAAAGTTCCAATAATACATCCAACTAATTGACTTGCAACCCCTCTATTGCCCAAAACCGTTCCACCAACAAAAGAACCAATAGAAAAAACAGGACCCGGTATTGCCCTTACTATGCCAGACCCGGTTAAAAATTCGGCTTTTGTCATGTTTAGCGCATTTGGATTTTTTCGTTTTACTGGTTCTGTTTGCGGGCGAACCACATATTGCTCATACATCATTGGCATTAGTACATCGCCTCCACCAAAAACCAAGCTTCCAAAACGATAAAAGTTTTCAAACAAGTTATAAGGTCCACGGTTTTTCCATTCTTGTTTTCGGGCAGTTTCACTCACAATTGCAGCGGTAATAAAAATGGAAAAAAAGATAATAATATTACCCCATTTTATTTTTCTTCTTGGCTCTTTTCTGTCAGGATATCTTTTACTACTAAAATTGGTAATAACACCTGCCAGCAACAGCATGGTTGGAAAAATCCATGGAGTTTTAAATAATAAAAAAGTGAATAGGGTTACAAACATCATTATGAAGCGGGTAATGGTGTTTTGCACAGAAACCCGAAATAGTTTAAATGCAGAAAATGCAATAAAACCAATTGCCATTGGTTGGATATAACTGAAGATGTTTGTGTCAAAGTTTTTAATATTTACAAACCGAAGAATAAATGATAATAAACTCATTAAAAAACAAGCCGGCAAAATCCAAATTAAGAGTGTTACAATTGCCAAAGGCAAACCCCCACGTTTATAACCAATTAAAGTAAGTGTTTGGGTTGAAGATGCGCCAGGCAACATCTGGCAAAAGCCAACATATTCTGTAAGTTCCTCTTCTGTAATATCTTTGCGCTGTTGAACAAAAGTTTTAAGCATCATCCCTAAATGTCCTTGCGGACCACCAAACGCGGTAATGCTGTAAATAAAAACCGCTTTTAAAAATGGAATATGGCGTTTGGTAAGCAAAGGCTATAGTGTTTAAAATATTTGTAAAAGTAAAAGTTCGTTACAATAAAAAGCCCGCTTATATTAAAGCGGGCTTTTTATTGTATTTATGCAACAGTTTAATGCTTTGTATAACGAACTGCCCTAATGAAATTGTCATCGGTAAAAATGTTTACTATATATTTGCCTCTGCGCAAGTCGCTTACATTAAAACAAATCTTATCAACTCTTTCTTCAAAAGTTTGTTTAATTGTTTTCGCAATTCTGCCATGCGCATCTAAAATTTTCACTACTAAATTATTACCAGCACAATTGGTAGCTACTTCAAAATAAGTAAATACATTTTTTAGCGTAGAATTTTTAACCATCATGATATTGTAGCATTAAAAGAAGTGAATTTTTATTGTTCCAAACGATATGCCATAGGTAAACGAAGCAATAGTAGTTCATAAAATTTCGGTGTAATTCTCACTTCTTAAAATAGTCTTTTTATTCAACTTCAGTCATTTCATTCTCATCAGCTTCATTACCGAAGGCATTGATAAAGTGGTGGTAAAAATGAAAAAGTGAGTAAAAGAAAACCAAGATCAACCATTGTAGTTAAATCTATACGTGTTAAATACTGCTTCTGTATTGGCTTTCGGCTTTATACTGGTTTATTGGCTGTAATAACTTCTGCCATAAAGGTTGGTTTAGGGCTATGAAGCAAATCCAATTATTTTCAACAAAAAAATCCTGTTGCCATCATAAGCAATAGGATTTAAAATAATAGAACTAACTTTTTAGTTCCCGAATTCACTAATAAATTTAATGCGCATAATTTTCAATTGCTCCCAATTATAATTTCCGTTTGCCAATTCTTCTTTTGCCACTTCCAACGAAGATGTTTGGCAACCGCGGAAATAATCAATAATTTCATCCTGGTCATCTTCATCCAGCATACTTTCAATGGCGTAATTCAAATTTAATTTTGTGCCGCTGGCAACAATGGTTTCCATTTCTTCCAGTAAGGAATCTAAACGCAAATCTTTATTTCGGGCAATGGTTTCGAGCGGAATTTTTTTATCAATATTTTGAATAATGTAAATTTTATTGCTGCTTTTATTGGCAACACTTTTCATCACAAAATCGTCTGGCTTTTCTATCTCATTCTCTTCTACATGTTTTACAATTAAATCGATAAACGGGCGACCGAATTTCAAAGCTTTACCTTTGCTTACACCCTGACATTTTTCCATTTCCGCCATCGATGTTGGATACATAGTAGCCATATCAATCAACGAATTTTCAAGAAAAAGAACAAAAGGCGGCAGCCCTTTTTTCTTTGCTTCTTTTTGCCGCAAATCTTTCAGCAAGTCAAGCAGCGTTTCATCCGCAGCACCACCGGTTGCACCGGCGCCTTCCGATTCTTCATCGTCCTGGTTGGCATCTTCAAACAAATTATTCAACACAATTTTAAAGGAAGATGATTTCTTCAAAAACTTATCGCCTCCTTCAGTAAACTTCAGCAAGCCATATTCTTCAATATCTTTTCGAAGCAAATTAAACAACAGCATTTGCCTTATTAAGCTGTTCCAAAAATGCTCATTTTTATCTTTACCAATGCCAAACACATCTAACTTTTCGTGGCGGTACATACCCACCTGTGGCGTTAGCCTGCCTGTTAAAATATTTACTGCATAATTTGCCGGAAAACGTTCTTCCAAAGCTTTTACTACTTTCAGCACTTTGCAGGCTTCATCTTTGGCTTCAATTTTTTCTTTTGGATGCAAGCAGTTATCACAATTTCCGCAATTCTCATCGCCCCAATCTTCACCAAAATAATGCATCAATACCTTGCGACGGCAAACAGAAGTTTCTGCAAATGCAAGCGTTTCATTAATTAATTGCGCACCTACTTCACGCTCGCTCAACGGTTTATCGCGCATCAAATGCTCCAGTTTAGATACGTCTTTGTGTGAGTAATATAACAAGCATTTTCCTTCTAACCCATCACGGCCGGCACGACCGGTTTCCTGATAGTAATTTTCGATGGATTTAGGTACATTAAAATGAATCACAAAACGAATGTCCGGCTTGTCAATACCCATTCCAAACGCAATGGTAGCAACAATTACCTGCACATCTTCATTCAAAAACTGGTCTTGCCTGTCGGCACGAAGCTTAGCATCCAAACCTGCATGATAAGCCACCGCTTTAATGCCGTTGGCAACCAATACTTCAGCTAATTCTTCGGTTGTTTTTCGGTTTAAAGTGTAGATAATTCCGCTTTTATTTTTCATTCCAGTAATAAAGCGAACGATGCTTTTTATGGTTTGATCTTTTTTAACCTTTGGAACAATTTCATAATAAAGATTCGGTCGATTAAAAGAAGAAATAAAAATGTTTGGGTTGCGCAAACCAAGATTTTTTACAATATCGCTCTGCACTTTAGGAGTTGCCGTTGCTGTTAAAGCTACCACCGGAATATCGGGGTTGATAATATCCATCATTTCGCGGAGGCGGCGATATTCGGGGCGAAAATCATGACCCCATTCCGAAATACAATGCGCTTCATCCACCGCAAAAAAAGAAACTTTTAAATCTTTAAAAAAATCAAGATTTTCCTGTTTGGTTAAGGTTTCAGGAGCCACGTATAACAGCTTTGTTTTTCCTGCAGTTAAATCATTTTTAACCTGGGTAATTTGACCTTTATTTAAAGATGAATTTAAGAAGTGCGCCACGTTATCATTTTCGCTATAACCTCTTACTAAATCCACCTGATTTTTCATTAAAGCAATCAATGGGCTTACAATAATTGCGCAGCCTTCCTGTATTAATGCGGGCAGTTGATAACATAAACTTTTGCCTCCTCCGGTTGGCATAATTACAAACGTATCGTGCCCGTTTAGCAGGCTGTTTATGGCTTCTTCCTGTAAGCCTTTAAACTGCTCAAAACCAAAGTTGGTATGTAAGTGTTTATGAATTTCGTAGTTATGAGTGAAAGTATCGGCAATTGGTTTGTGTGCTATCTCATCGGTTACGCTTTTTGTTTTTCGGGTAGCTTTAGCAGAATATTTCTTTGAAAGTGTTGCCATAATTTTTCTGTTGCTGTTTGCTAATGAAGCAGCTTTTTTAAATTCTCCAACCTTTATTAAAATTAATAATATTTGGTAAAGGCGAAAGGGAAACGAAATTAACACCAAATAAAGGTTAGTACCAAAGAGCGGTTTGTTAAAATTTTCCTTAGCCGGCTTTTGTTTTTAAAGTTACAAAATCCTTCTTACTATAACCGATAAAAATTAATCACCTGAATGTTTTGAATCGATAAACAGCCGGTTTTACTAACAGCATTTGTTTACAAATTGTATAAAAGGAGAATGCAGACTAAGGTAGCATTATTATACAATCAAATGATGTTTGTGTTGAAGGTTGTGTAATAAAAAAGCATTGCAATACCACTGCGTTGAGGTTTTATTTTCTAATAAAGTGAATAAGGGTTTTCTTTTACTGCAAAATAAAATCAACTTCTACTCACAACCCCGCTCATATTCATTCAGCCCGTTACCTTTGCCGCTACATGAAGGAAAATATTCTTCACATTGCCAAGCAAACCATTCGTTCCGAAGCGCAATCGGTTTCGCAATTAGAAAATAACCTTACTATTGATTTTGAAGAAGCAGTGCAAGCCATTCATGCCTGCACAGGTCGAGTGGTAGTTACCGGCGTTGGCAAAAGCGCCATCGTTGCGCAAAAGATGGTTGCCACGTTTAATTCAACCGGAACACCGTCTCTTTTTATGCACGCTGCCGATGCCATTCATGGCGATTTGGGAATGATTAAAAAAGAAGATATAATCATTATTTTGAGCAATAGCGGCAACAGCAGTGAAATTACAACCTTGTTGCCGATGATAAAACAATTTGCACAAACCATAATCGCTATTACCGGAAACCTGCAATCTTATGTAGCGGCTCATGCAAATTTTGTTATCAATGCTTCAGTTTCCGAAGAATCTTGTCCTAATAATTTGGCACCTACCAACAGTACTACAGCGCAAATGGTAATTGGCGATGCGCTGGCGGTTTGTTTAATGAAACTGAATAATTTTAAAGAAGAAGATTTTGCCCGTTTTCATCCGGGCGGTAACATTGGTAAACGCTTGTATTTACGGGTTGAAGACTTATATAAAATAAACGAAAAACCGCAGGTGTTTTTATCAACAGCAGTAAAAGAAATAATCAGCGAAATATCGCGCAAGCGATTGGGTTGCACTGCAGTAATTAATAACGAAAACAAACTCATTGGCATTATTACCGATGGCGATATTCGCCGCATGTTGGAAAAAACAGACAATATCAGTGTTGTAATGGCAGAAGATATTTACTCATCTCATCCAAAAATAATCTTACCGCAAACACTTGCCACCGAAGCTTTTGAAATTATGAAGGCATACGATATTACCCAACTTATCGTTATTGATGAAACCAACATATACTTAGGAGTTCTACATTTGCACGATTTATTGCGCGAAGGCATCTTATAAAATAAAGCATCCAACTATCACAAAAAAAATCATGAATAAAAATCATTACGTAGCTATTCTGGCGGGTGGCATTGGCAGCCGGTTTTGGCCTCAAAGCCGTGTATCATACCCTAAACAATTTTTAGACATTCTGAATACAGGCAAAACCCTTATCCAGTGGACGTTTGAGCGGTACAAGCAATTTATTCCTGTTGAAAATATTTTTGTAGTTACATCGGGCGAATACGCCGATATTGTAGAAGATCAATTGCCCGAATTGCCAACGCAAAATGTAGTATCGGAACCGAGCCGCAAAAACACGGCGCCTTGTGTGGCTTACATTTCTTTTAAAATTAAACAAAAAAACCCGGATGCCACGCTCATCATTGCGCCAAGCGATCACATGATATTAGACGTGGAAGAATTCATCAACATCTCAAATGAAGCCCTTTCTTTTGCTGAGGATAAAGAAGCCTTTGTAACATTAGGCATCAAACCAACCTATCCCAACACAGGCTACGGTTACATTCAGCATGAAACAAAAGCCGCTGCGCCGAACGTGTATAAAGTAAAAACATTTACTGAAAAACCCGATGCCGAACTTGCCAAAACCTTTTTTGAAAGCGGCGATTTTTTATGGAATGCCGGCATTTTTATTTGGCGCGTGGAAGATGTTTTAAATGCTTTTGAAAAATATCAACCAGAGATGTATGAAGTGTTTGCAGTAGAAGGTGATAATTTTAATACAGTAAATGAAAAAGAAGCTATTGAACGCATTTATTCGTTATGCACCAACATTTCGATTGACTACGCAATTATGGAACAATCTGATAATGTATTTGTGATTCCGTCATCATTCGGCTGGAGCGATTTGGGAACCTGGAACAGCGCGTATGATAATCTTGAAAAAGATTACTTAGGTAACGCAGTTTCTGCCAACAATGTAATTGTAATTGATGCTGCAAAGTGTATGGTATCTGCACCGCATGAGAAACTTGTGGTGCTGCAAGGCTTGCAAGACTTTATTGTGGTAGATACGCCTGATGTTTTACTAATCTGTCAAAGAGAAAAAGAACAAGCCATTAAAGAATATGTCGCCGAAGTAAAGAGGAGCAAAGGCGAGATGTATTTGTGATATTTATTTACGTCATAAAAAAAGCTGTGTACACTAATGCGAACACAGCTTTTTTAATTTCTATTTATAACCAATTACAATGTTGATCTGCCTCTTATTAAAGAGAGCAAAAACAAAACAATAAAAATAAAAAATAATACTTTGGCAATACCGGCTGCACCAGCTGCAATGCCTCCAAAACCTAATATAGCTGCAATAATAGCTATAATTAAAAAGGTGATTGTCCAGCGTAACATAACATTTAATTTTTAGTTAGAAATGTAATACCAAGTACTAGAAATTCAGAAAACGTGCCAAAGAAGAAAGACATAAACCCGATGATTTAAAACAGGTAAGTAATTACTCATTTTATTCTTTATTTTATTGCATTAAAAACTACAATCAACAAGTTTTAGTTTCTGCTACAAACTAAGCTTTTTATAATCTTCATTTCAACATCAACACGCATACATTTGCAATGTATGATGACAGCCGAGCAGCAACGCTTAAAAGTGAATGCTGGTAAAAAAATTCCGTTAGAACAATGGGGTCCTTATCTATCCGAAAGGCAATGGGGAACTGTACGGGAAGATTATAGCGACAACGGCGATGCCTGGAATTATTTTCCCTTTCATCATGCACACAGCCGCGCATATCGCTGGGGCGAGGATGGCCTGGGTGGCATCTCCGATTACTTTCAAAACCTTTGCTTTTCCGTTGCATTATGGAACGGCAAAGATGAAATTATAAAAGAGCGTTTATATGGCTTGGGAAACTATGAAGGTAACCATGGCGAAGATGTAAAAGAACTGTATTATTACTTAGATAATTTGCCATCGCATTACTACATGCAGATGTTGTATAAATATCCGCAGGAGGCTTTTCCTTACGATAATTTGCTTTATTCCAACCGCCGCCGCAGCCGTTTGGAAACTGAATATGAATTGCTTGATACCGGCTTGTTTAACGATAATAAATACTTTGATGTTTATATCACGTATGCCAAGTTCAGCAAAACGGATATTGCCATTAAAATTGAAGTCATTAACCGTGCAGAAAGCGATGCGTTTATTACCGTACTGCCAACACTTTGGTTTTATAACCGCTGGAGTTATGGAGGTTTAGAAAAGCGCCCCGTTATTAAACAAATTGATGATTGTTGCGTAAAGGCAACGCATGAAAGAATTGGTGATTATTACCTGTACTTTCAAAAAACAGCCGACCGTTTTTTTACCGAAAACGAAACCAACACGCAAAAGCTGTTTGGCAGGCAAAACAATACCGGTATTTATACAAAAGATGCCATTAACGATGCTGTAATTGACGGGCAAAATGTTCAGCAGTTACGTAAAACAAAACAAGGAACAAAGTTTTCGCCGGTATATAAAATGAATGTGCCGGCAAAAGGTTCTAAAGTATTGTATTTGCGGTTGTGCAACGAGATGCAAAGCCAGCCTTTCGGGCAGTGGTTTGAACAAATATTTGCGCAACGAAAAGAAGAAGCCAATGAATTTTATACAGCCGTTTTGCCTTCAAATCTTTCCGATGAAGAACGGCTCATCTCGCGGCAGGCATTAGCCGGGATGTTGTGGAGCAAGCAATATTACCATTATGATATTGAACGATGGATATCAACCAGCGATGGTATTTCGCCTTTAAATAACAGTAGAAAAAAAGGGCGAAATAATGATTGGCAGCATCTTAAAAACCAAGACATAATTTTAATGCCCGACAAGTGGGAATATCCCTGGTATGCCGCGTGGGATTTGGCGTTTCATTGCATAGCAATGGCATTGGTTGATCCTACGTTTGCAAAACATCAGCTGCTGCTGGTAATGCGGGAATGGTATATGAAACCCGATGGTCAGTTACCTGCCTATGAATGGAATTTTAACGATGTCAATCCGCCCGTGCATTCGTATGCCGCCCTGGAAGTGTATCGCATAGAAAAACGGATGACCGGTGTTGGCGATTTGAATTTTTTAAAGCGTGTGTTTCAAAAGCTCATCATCAATTTCACATGGTGGATCAACCGAAAAGACCCGAACGGCAACAATATTTTTGAAGGCGGCTTTTTAGGGCTGGATAACATTGGTGTGTTTAACCGTAGTATGCAGTTGAGCGGGCATATGGAACTGGAGCAAGCCGACAGCACAAGCTGGATGGGCATGTATGCTTTGAACATGATGGATATGGCAATTGAAATTGCCATACACGATTCTTCGTTTGAAGATACAGCAACCAAATTTTTTGAGCATTTTGTACTGATTGCTGAAGCGATGAATGAGTTAGGAATGTGGAACGATGAAGACAAGTTTTATTACGATACACTGGCTATTGTAAATGAAAACCCGAAGCAGCTTCGCATTAAATCTATTGTAGGATTAACGGCGATTTTTGCAGTATCGGTAATTGAAACAAACGTGTTGGAAAAACTTGATGATTTCAATAAACGTATTACCTGGTTCGAACGGTACCGGAAGCTCAACCAAAAGTTTTGGCCCAATGAAGAACGCGCCGGCGAAAACAAAATTTTGATTTCTCTCATCCCTAAAGAAAGATTAATTGCTTTGCTGCAGCGCGTGCTGGATGAAAGTGAATTTTTATCGCCGGGCGGCATTCGCGCCTTATCAAAATTTCACGAACAAAATCCTTATTCTATACATTTAGAAGATGTGCATTATTCTATTCAATACGATCCGGGCGATAGCACTTCCGACTTTTACGGAGGCAACAGCAACTGGCGCGGACCTGTGTGGATACCTATTAATTATTTGCTGATTGAATCGATCCGCAAGTATGGAGAATTTTATGGAGATAGTTTAAAAATTGAATATCCTTCCCGCTCCGGTAACTACATGAATCTGAAGCAGGTAGCTGATGAATTGGCAAAGCGCGTGATTAGCTTATTTGGAAAAGACAGCGAAAACAAACGTTGCCTGCATGGCGATTACAATTGGTTTTATAGCCGCCCCGAAAACCAAAACCTGTTATTATTCTACGAATATTTTCATGGCGATACAGGCAGAGGCTTAGGTGCAGCGCATCAAACCGGATGGACTTCACTGGTGGCTTCGCTGATTGTGGAATTGAAGGAAAATAAAGAATGAAGTGTTGATAAATCATCCCGGTAAAATAAGACTGTTCAAATGCTTTTGTTACAATAACAGGCTCATTATATTTGCCACCTAAAATATTGGAATGACAAGTTTTTCTTCCCTGCGCAAAGCATGTGTTTTAATTGTTTTATTTGCTGCGGCAAGCAGTTGCAAAAGCGGCAATAACAATGCTGAAAAAAACAATACCGATTCTACCAAAAAAGCCGCGGCGGTTCAGTCAGGACCTGGAACACCTATTAAGTTAGACAGTACCAAACGATACATTTATTTAACGTGGGACGATGCCCCGCAGCCACCGGGTACCAGCATTTGTAAAAACATTTTTCATCAGCAAGGTGTAAAAGCCACTTTTTTTGTGGTAGCCTTTAACGATGTAGGTAATTTCAGAAACCGCATTATAGATTCGCTGCGCAATGGCTATCCCGAATTTTTAATTGCTAACCATAGTTCTACCCACGGTTTTCAAAACAACTATAGAAAGTTTTATTCGTTACCCGACAGTGCGGTACAGGATTTTATAAAGAATGAGCAACAACTGAAAATTCCGGTAAAAATTATTCGCCTGCCGGGCAACAGCGCCTGGGTTGCGAAAGGCAAAGTAACCGGACCCAAATCTACCCTGGCGGTTTGCAGGAAATTAGATTCATTGGGATACGATGTGATTGGCTGGGATTTGGAATGGGGTTTTAAAAACGGTAGCACCCCCATAGAAAGCGCTGCTGAAATGGTGAGGGAAATAAACCGCAAGTTTGATGATGGCACTACCAACGAGCAAAACGCTGTGGTAATATTGGCGCACGACCGGATGTTTCAAAAACAACAATACGCCGATTCGCTCGTAAAATTTATTTCTACTTTAAAACAAGACCCGCGCAACGTGTTTGAAACCATTGACCATTACCCGATGGTGATGCGGAAGTAAAAGAGAGAACGTTTGGTTTATTTAATTCCTTAGGATAGATTCATTTAAAAGCAATCGGCAAGTCGCTATATTGAAACAATGGAAGTTATTTTTTACTGATATTAGAAATAGGTTTGAATTGAATATGTTACTTTCGGTTTAATGAAGGTACTTTAAGTATTCGGAAGAAAAATTGTACTTAATCCATCCCACAAATTTATTAATGTGTTACACGTGGGGTGTGTTGGCTTGGACGGATGCGCGGAGCGATTATGCCGTCCTTGATCTTTTTTGTTACTTTTTTCTATGGAGTGAAAAAAGGAAGAGAAGAGCATAACAAATAATAAACTTCTTCCGAACAGGTATAGTGAAAACATTGACCGATAAAGAAAAATCAATCCCGTAAAAACAGATTACTTCTGTTTCGCTTTTATTTTATTATTTTTTGGCTCATGTGTCAGTTCGGCAAGCCCAGGCTTTTTTCAGTCCATACCAGCCGCCAACCAGGTTGGTTTCCGTGCGTCCCAAGACTTCAATGGTTCCTTCTGTTGCCATAATTGTTTATAAATTTAATGATGGTTATTTTTTGCTGCTCTTTTAGGGCGCAGGCTCTTACTTAGCATCTAATAAGTTCACTATAGCCTGGTGAAATCTAACCGGATCCTGCAATGGACCGCCATGGCTTACATTCGGGATAATCACCAGCTTTGCACCGGGTATCAGGCTGGCAAGCTCCTTAAAATGTTCCTGTTTTATAAACTGGTCATACTGTCCGCCCGCAATTACAGTTGGTGCTGTAATCGTTTTTAATTCGGCAGGCTGTATGTTAGGTTCATTACTATACATCGTGCGCAATGCTTTTCTCAATCCCGTAAAGTTATCAGGTGTGGGCGACAACCTACGATAGTTTGCCTCTGCTCTTGCCATGAAACGAGCTGCCAGAGCAGAATCAAAAGGTTCATCTTTATAACCCGACAGATTATAGTTGGTGCCAAACGTAAACAGTTTATTTACCCGTTCCGGGTGATGGATTGCAAGCAGCAATCCAATAATGCCGCCATCGCTCCAGCCTACAATGGATGCTTTTTTCAGTTTCAGATAATCCATTAGCTGCACTATATCCGACATCATCAACGCATAGCTCAATGGCTGCGCCGAAAGTGAGCTTCTGCCATGCCCGCGGCTATCAACCACAATTACCTGGTGTGTTTTTGCTAACATGGGTACTTCAAAACCCCACTCGTCCGAACTGCTAAACCCGCCGTGCAGCAAAATAACCGGCTCTTTGCCTTCTTTATTAAAGATGGCGTAGTATAGTTTAATATCATTCACCGGAGCCAGACCGCTATCTCCGGCAGATGGCATGGGCGGCACTTCCGGCAACGTTTTCCAAAGCGGAACGGTTGTTTGGCCAATGGCGCAGGTTACTGCCGTAAATATGGTTGTGATAATTGTGAAGAGATATTTCATTGGTTATTGTTTTCGGTTGGATAATGAAAAGTAGCTTAAAATTACCGCCCGGTACTTTTCATTATCGGAAATTCCAATTTCTTCTAATTGGTGGCAATCATGCCATGCGATTCAATATACCATGCCATAGCAGCAATGCTTTCTGCTGCACTTGTTTTTACTGTTATTTTTCTGCTGCCCAATTGCGAATGAGTTTTTTGCTGTAAGCACGTGCATCTTCAACAGATAAAAGTTTTTCGGGCCTGGTTTTTAAGGCTGCTTTTTTTTGCAGAGCTGCATAATCTTTATCAGAGATAAGTATATATTTCTTTTTGTCGATAATTCTTTCAGTCATGAATATAATTTCTTTTCAAAAGTACAGAAAAGAGTATCTCGTTTTCAACCAATTATCTCTTTTACCACTTCATCGATTTGCCTCATCTCTTCTTGTAAATGCTTCTTTATTTCTACTCGTAACCTGCCTAAAAAGATGGCGCTTAATTCTTGTTTTGGCGGGTTGGCAATCAGGTAATCTTTTGCTTTGGCGTGTGCCTGTTCGCTTATTTGCGCAAGCTGCACATGTTGTTTATTCTTTTCGTTGAATTTAGGAAAATAAACATCGAGTATTTTCTTGTGTACATCTCTTGCTCCAAATAATCCTCTTGACTGGAAATCTTTCATTAACTCGTTTGGTGCATTCGAATTTAAAAATCCTGAAATGTAATAGGCTTCTTTATTTGATGAAGTAGTCAACAAATAAGCTTTGTGATCAGCCAAAAATTCTAAATCAATTTCTTCTCTATCAACAACAACTGAGTTTGCATCTTTACCAGAAGTGTTGTATAAAACGACATATTGATTATTCAAGTTTTGTTCACTTAATCCTCGTTGAAAATCAATTCTATCATTGCCTGACATGCTTTTTGATTTTTCCGTTCTATGAATTCGCCAAATATTTTCAACGTTTGTAAACCATTTTGCAGCATCTAAATAACCTTCACGTTGCAATTCTTTTGCATCATGCAATGCAATCTTTTTTATGCCATTGTTTGTTTCAATGGTTATGGGCAAAACAACCAAATCGGGTTTATACAAAGCAAATGGCAATATGCTTTTTGAGAGTGCCGTGCGAAACAAAAACCGGCTTTCCATTTTACCTTTGAAATCAATTTCTCTCCAGGGAACTTTTGCATCAGGCTTTATCGCATCGGCTGTTTTTATATGCAAAATTCTGTCTTCAAAATCCGGTACTTCCTGCGTTAACTCAACAAAATAAAATGAACGCGGAACAATGGTTGCGCCCTGCTTAAATTGTTTTTTGTAAGGGTTAATTTTGTTACTCGCTTTGCTGTTATTTTTCGATAACGCAGTTGCTTTTCCCTGCTTTACATAAAACCATGTTAATGACAGTTCATTCAACTTGCCTGCAACAGTTTTTAAATTGCTGTTTTGCGCCGGCAACGATGCAGAAATTGCGATGCCCGGCAAACCTTCTGCGCTTATTTTTCTTGCAAATAATTTCTTTTCGGCAAACAATACACAGCTTGGTATTCTGAACAAAGGCTGTACATCTTTTAAATCCCACGCAGCCGTAAGTGTAAAGCCTTTTGCGTTGCCGCTTCTTGTATTATCGTGATGGTCTGCACTAAAAAAACTTCTGGGCAATACAAAGGCAAGCTTGCCATTTTCGGTTAAAAAATAATTGGTGCAATGCGCCAGGAAGATGGCGGCAATTTCAAGATGCGGAAAGTTGGCAACCTTATCAGGTTTTATTTTGTATTTCTCTGCCAGCTCGTTCAACGTGTTTTGATATTCTTCATTTTTTATAGAACTGTAGGTAAACCATGGCGGATTGCCGATGATATAATCGAACTTGCCACTAAGGAAATAAGGCTTGTATAAATTCTGCAAAATGAATTTCCAGATGCTGTCTCTGCCTTTTTCTTTCACCACTTTTAAGGCTTCATAAATTTTGTAAAAATCGTCTGTTATTTGTTGCGTTATTCCGCCATGTTTGTATTGTTGCTTCAAACTATTTTCCAGCGTTTTCACAGACACATTTTTTGTGTTCAGCGTTTGTTCTGCCAAATCTTCGCAAACATCAACGCCTGTATCAAACAAAGAAATATCATCAAGCAATTTGGTATTCACAAGAAAGTTTTCTTTATCAATATTCATTTTAAAATCGTTGCCGTACAGGTTTATCTCACCTTCCGGAATTTTAAGCGTGTTGCTTAAAATGATATTGATATGAATGGGACGTTTGAGGTTTTTTATTTCTTTGCCCAATGCCAGCAGCATAGTGGTTTTGGCAATCTGCACGCTTAACGGATGTATTTCAATACCATAAATTTGATTGGATAATTGTTCGGGCGTTATCTGCGGATGCAGTTCTTTCATGCGATGAATGGCGGCACGTAAAAAGCTTCCGCTTCCGCAGGCAGGGTCTAATATTTTATCGGTTTCTTTAAAATCAAATTCCTGCACAATGCGTTCGCAAAGCCAGTCGGGCGTATAATATTCGCCAAGTGCGTGGCGTGTATCCAGGTCAATCAGTTCCTGGTAAACGCCTTTCAATACATCTTCATCAACGGCATTAAAATCGAACGTTGAAATTTCCTGAGCAATTAACCGAAATGCTTTTTTTAAGTTTCTGAAATTACGTTCACTTTTTACCCAATGAAAGAAATCGTTATCAATAAAATTGCGGATGTTGTAACGGTTAAAAATGTCGCCGTCAAGGATGGCTTTTAGTTCTTCTTCTTTTATAAAATCGTCGTTGCTCACTACACTATACGCAAGCATTTTGCTGAATACGCTGAGATACGTATGGATGAGAAATATTTTTTCATCGGCATCAAATTTACCATAAGCGATGCTTAGAAATTTTTTCCATTGCTCAAACGAAACCTGCACTTCGCCATACTTTTTTGCTTCCGTAAACCAGGCGCTTAATTCGCGAAAACTTTCAATAAAGATATTGCTTTGATAGCCGAACGCTTCTTCAATGCGTTTGAGTGTTGCTTTTTGTTTTTCTTCTTTAAATAGAAAGCGATCAATCCAGAAATAAAAATCATTTGCGTTGTGTTCATTTAAGGTGAATGATGCAGAAAGCACTTCGTCTAATTTCAATTCATCTTCCTGCAGGTTTTCAATATTATTTAGCTGATCAACGTTGGGCGCAAATACTTTCCAGTTCATAAAATCGCAGGCAATTAGTGTAAAGTTGTAGCCTTCACCTCTCGAAAACTCACCCAATAAATAACCGGCTAATTGTTCTTTTGCATGTTTTAAAGAAGTGCGCAAATCATTTTCATATTCAATAATAATTTTGTTGTACAATGTGTCTGCACTGCCTTTGTGCAACTTATCTTTTCTTGGAATATTGACGATTGTTTTTTCGGCACCTAACGTAATGTCATCAATAATACTTTTTGTTTCTGCATTATCTGCATATAAGCGGTTAAGCAGATCTTTAAATGCTTCTTTTTTAATGGCTTCTTTGTTCGCAGCTTTTATCTTGGTGTAATACTCTTTTATAAGTATGCTCTTGTCTTTTGGCATAGGGCTATCTTAAAAATTTCTATAATAAATCTGTTAGGTAGTTTGATGTGTTTTAGTCTACATTCTATCTACGTTTACAATATCTTTATTTTTTACCTCACTCACCCCGGCATTTTCTCCATATCCATATACAGCACATTCCAGCGATGTCCGTCCAAATCGGCAAAACCGCAACCATACATCCAGCCCTGCACGTCAGCCGGTTTCGCAAACACAGTACCGCCGGCAGCTTCCACTTTTTTAGCCCATTCATCTACTTCCTCTTTCGATTCTGCATCTAATGAAAACAAAACTTCCGACACCTGGCTCGTATCCGCGAGTTCTTGCTGATTGATGTGTTTAAACGTGGTATCCTGAAACAGCATCACGGCAATATTTTTTTCGCTCACGCTCATTGCGGCCATCCCGGCATTGCTATGCTTTGGCTTACATGCAAAACCCAGCGCAATAAAAAATTCTTTCGCTTTGTTTACATCGCGTACCGGTAAATTAATCCAGATTTCTTTTGTCATGGCAAGTGTTTGTGTAAAGTAAATCGTTATTTTTTAGAAAGGAATGCCTGTTATTGAATCTCATCAAACTCAATCATTACAGGCTTGTGGTATCATCATTTTTAAACGTGTGTGCAACTTTTTTATCTTTCTTCTATCTTTATAAATGCCCTGTTTTCAGGTCCTGTATAATTAGCGCCTGGGCGAATGATTTTGCCATCCAATCGTTGCTCTATCACGTGCGCGCACCAGCCTGTAAGCCGTGCAATCACAAAAAGTGGAGTAAAAAATAAAGTAGGCACGCCCATCAAATGATACGACACAGCCGAAAACCAATCGAGGTTGGGAAACATTTTCTTTTCGTTCCATAGTACTGTTTCCAAACGCTCTGCAATGCTGTACAACTGCATATCGGCCGCTTCATCCGACAACCGTTTTGCAACGGCTTTAATCACTTTGTTGCGCGGGTCACTGATGGTATAAACCGGATGTCCAAAACCAATAATCACTTCTTTGTTTTGCAGTCTTTTTTTTATGTCGGTTTCCGCTTCATCGGGCGATAAATAACGGCTTTGAATGTCGTAAGCCACTTCGTTAGCGCCACCATGTTTAGGTCCACGCAACGCTCCAATAGCGCCCGTAACACAGGAGTAAATATCAGAGCCGGTGCCTGCAATTACCCTTGCGGTAAACGTAGAAGCGTTAAACTCATGTTCTGCATATAAATTCAGCGACACTTCCATGGCTTTTGTCCATGAGGCAGAGGGTTCTTCCTGGTGCAATAAATGAAGAAAATGCGCACCTGTAGTTGTATCGTTTGTTTTTACTTCAATTTTCTTTCCGCTCTTCGAAAAATGATACCAGTACAGCAACGCAGAAGCAGATGAAGCAATGAGCTTATCAGCAATGTTCCTGGCACCTTCTGATGTATGTTCAGCCTCTTCCGGATCGATGGTTCCTAATGCCGATGTGTAAGTTCGCAACACATCCATCGGGTGCGCCGTTGCTGGTATTTGTTCCAATATGTTTTTTGCAATGGCATCTAAGTTTCGCAGGGAAATTAATTTCTGTTGATAAGCCTGCAGCGTAGCTTCATCGGGCAGTTCGCCATACAGTAAAAGATAAGCCACTTCTTCAAACGAAGCTTCTTCGGCAAGCTCTAAAATATCGTAGCCGCGATAGTGCAAATCGTTGCCACTTTTGCCCACGGTGCAAATGGCAGTGTTGCCCGCAGCAACGCCGGAAAGAGCAACTGATTTTTTGGGTTTGAATTCGATAGGCAAAGCATCGTTACTCATCGTTGTTTGTTTTTACTGCAAAATACAGTTTATCACCGCAGAAATTAAAAGAGAACAAAGTTTACAAAGAGGTGTTCCTCTGCGTGTTTTTTAATTTTAGTGGTGTAAAAGAAAACCTTTTTATTTTTTATGAAAGAGGTTATCCAGCTTTTGTTCATACGAATAATAACCGATGCTGTCATACAATTCAGCGCGGGTTTGCATAGTATCTATCACATTCTTTTGCGTCCCTTCTTTTTTAATATGTTCATATACATTCAACGCAGCTTTATTGGCTGCGCGAAATGCCGATAAAGGATACAAAACCAAACTTACACCAGCCATTTTAAGCTCATCAACTGTCCATAGCGGCGTCATTCCAAACTCGGTAATGTTGGCAAGAACAGGCAAGTTGCAAGCCTCTTTAAACTGTTTATATAAAGATAATTCTGTGATCGCTTCAGCAAAAATAAAATCAGCACCGGCTTCTGCATACGCCTGCACACGAGCTAACGTTTTTTCCAATCCTTCTACTGCCAACGCATCGGTTCGTGCCCCAATTACAAACGCTTCATCGGTTCGCGCATCAACAGCAGCTTTTATTCTATCCACCATTTCTTCTTTTGTAACCACTTCTTTGTTAGGCCGATGACCGCAACGTTTTGCGCCAGCCTGATCTTCAATGTGCAAAGCCGCCGCTCCTGCTTTTATTAACGACTTTACCGTTCGCGCTACATTAAAAGCCGATTGCCCAAAACCCGTATCTACATCTACCAGTAAAGGTGTAGCGGTAACATTGGTAATGCGGTTTATATCAATCAATACATCTTCTAATGTTGTGATGCCCAAATCGGGTATGCCCAGCGAACCGGCCGCTACGCCGCCGCCCGATAAATAAATGGCTTTGTAACCTGATTGCGTTGCAAGCAATGCGTGGTTGGCATTGGCGGTTCCTACAATTTGCAGGGGCTGTTCTTCCTGCATCGCTGCCCGGAAGTGCGCACCGGCCGAATGATTCGTGTTCATTTGTTATGTAAAAAAACCAAAGGTAAAGAATAGAGAAACAAGGGTATGAATAGAAGAATGAAAACATAAAAACCGGCAAAATAAAAGGTGAAAGCGCTGATGCTTTTCATTGTAAAAAAGAAAATGGATAAGATACTATAAACACAGTGCATAAAATGAAGGAACAACCATTATTGCTACATTTGTTTTTATGGCAATACTTGATGAATATTTAAATGATATAAAGAAGTTATGCTTTAAACACAATGTAAAACGATTGTTTGCTTTTGGTTCGGTTTTAACTGAAAGATTTACTGATAAAAGCGATATTGATTTTATTGTAGATTTTGAATTTCTTGAACATTTTCAATATGCCGGTAATTACTACAACTTCAAGTTTTCTTTAGAAGATACACTTCAAAGACCGGTTGATTTGCTGGAAGAAACGGCAATCAAAAATCCGTATTTTCAACAGATCGTAAATGAACAGCGACAACTTATTTATGGACATTGAAATTATCGGCGAAGCCACAAACCGTATTCTAAATAAAGATGCAGCTATTCAGATTTCAAATGCAAGAAAAATAGTTAATACAAGAAACAGATTTATTTCTCTGTATCTCCTTTTTCTTTGCAGCTATGGTTCTCTTTTTTCAGTTTTATCATCGCTTTGAAAAGAACGCGGAGAAGGAAGAGACTTGATGTGCTTTTGTTACAATAATTCAACAAAAACAAACATTTTAAACAGGTTTGTTTTTATTGCTTTTTTCCGCTTTTAAGTAAGCTTGAAATCTTGAATCTTGTTACTTGTTCCTTAATTCTTGTTTACATCTTCTTTATCTAATTCTGCAAATAACTCTTCTAAAGGTTTTAATCGTTCAGGATTCTTTTCAATTGCTGCAATCCGGTCATTCAACATTTCTTTCTGCCAAAATGGTAAGTCGTCTTCAGTTACATCAATATCAGGATATTTGTTTTTTATTTTTCTCCACTCTTCAATTGGAATTTGTATGGCAACCGCCTCTCCCATATTGTTCGTTACTAAATGAACCGGCATACATGCATGATTTATATTTCAAAGTTATAAAAATAAAATGCTGAACTGATAAATCGGTTCAGCATTCCTTCTTCCTTGTAACTTAATTCTTGAATCTTATTTATATTACTTACTCTTTCTTCGCAAACATTTTTTCCGCCATCTTTTCATCATGACCATAAATATCATGGCGGAAATTGAGCTTGTTATTCTTATCAACCCACGTAGTGAAATAACCAATAAACACGCGTACCGGCTTCTTTAAAGTTACCCATTTTTCGTTGGTAAGATGCATACAGCTATCTACTTTTTGCGGTGTCCAGGTAGTGTCATTCCTCAATAAATACAAAGCCATTTTTGTTGGATCCTGTATGCGGATGCAACCATGACTAAAACTGCGGTTAGTTGCCGAAAACAAATCATGGTTGGGCGTATCGTGCAAATAAATATCATAGTTATTAGGAAATAAAAACTTCACATTGCCTAATGAATTATCGCCGCCAGGCTTTTGCCGCACCATAGGCAAACCACCGCTGTAGCCTGTAATTTCCATGTTATGGTTAGCAATATAATTTTTGTTGCGCGCTATACCCGGTACAATTTCTTTTTTCACAATGCTTGCCGGCACATTCCAATAAGGGCTAAATACAATGTACTTTAAGTTACCTGTAAAAATAACCGTTCCCGTGCCATCTTTACCTACAATGGTGTTCATGTCAAACTGCAGCTTGCCGCTATCATACACATGCAGTTTGTATTCAGGAATGTTTACCAAAATATAATTGCTGTCACTTTCAGCAGCCATCCATCTGTCCCGCTCAAGATTGATAAGAATTTGCTTAATGCGTTCCTCAACCGGATAATTCAATTCTTTCATAAACGAAACATTCGCAACACCATTCACACCTAAACCCATACGGCGCTGAAACGATTTTACCGCCGCCACTGTTGCAGTATCGTACTTGTTTGTTGTATCGCCTTGCGGCAAATCGCCAAGCAATTGCAGGCGTTGTTTTATCTGCATTACTATGTTTGAAGCATCGCCTTTTTTATACGCTTTTTCAGGAAACGGAATCGAATCCCAACTTCCTTTTTTTTGTATGTTGTAATATTGTGTAAGTGCCGCCTGCAATTGTTTGTATTGTTTATTTAGCGGCAAATATTTGTCTTCGTCTTTGCCTTTGTTAACAATTACCGAATCGAGAAGCTGGGTTAAATCAACTTTTTTGCGAGGAATAAACCAGCCTAAATCTTCAGCATCCACATCGCTGCCTTTATATACTTTCGATGCATATTTAAAAAATTGTCCGGTCAGCATCAATTCTGTTTGCAATGGCGATTTATCTCTGTGTTTGGTTGAATCAGTAAAGAAAGCATTGTACAAGGTCATCATTTTTTTGCTGTACAAACTACTATCGTTTAAGTCGCCGATGGTAGTGCTTAACAAGTTTACAAAGTTAGTAGCCTGTTCGGCAAGACCGCTGGTATCAAACCACGCATACTCATAATTTCTGTTTTTATAAAAATCTTCAAACTGCTGTTGGTAAGGAGCATAATCGGCATTTTTAGCAATAAAATCTTTAATGGTGTTGCTGTCCAAAAACAAATTATTAAATGCATTGGTTTGTGTGATGGAGTGATCAATTTCAACTTTTTCAGCTTTTGTTTTTGCTCCGGTTTTGTTTTGGCAGGCAAATAAAGAAAGGATAAGCAGTGATGCCAGTATGAATACGGGTTTCATTGTAGTATGGTATATTTATTTTGGTGAATAAACAAGCAAAGCCGATGCCACAACACCTGCTGTTTCTGTACGCAACCGCGTGGTGCCAAGGCTTACGGGCTGATAATTTTTTTGCAATGCAAGATGAATTTCTTTCTCTGTAAAATCGCCTTCCGGTCCAATTACAATTTGAATATTGTTTTGTATTTGCAGTGCTTGTAAAGATATTTTGCCCTCATCTTCCCTGCAATGTGCAATGAGTTTTTGGGTAGAGGAATGGCTGTTGGTAACCACTTCATTAAATGTTGTTGGCTCATGCAGTTGCGGCAACCAAACCTGCCGGCTTTGCAACATAGCAGAGACAACAATTTGCTGCGAGCGTTCCCATTTAAAGTTTTGTTTTTCGGTTCGCCCGCACAGCAAAGGAATAATTTCCTGCACGCCTATTTCAACCGCTTTTTCTAAAAACCATTCCCAGCGGTTTGCATTTTTCAATAGCGAAATGGCAACGCAAATTCTTCTTTCTTCTTGTGGCTGGTAGCTTGTATTTTCTATTTTTACAGAACAATATTTTTTATCAGCCTTTATAATTACGGCTGTGTACAAACCGCCTTTGCCGTTAATAAGTTGCAGTGGATCGCCTTCCTTCATGCGAAGCACCTGCACGCAATGTTTGCTGGCATCTTCACTTAAAATGAAAGGAGTGTTAATGGCAACCACCGATGGCTCATAGAAATAAGGCAATTGCATACCAATATAAATTTAAACAACACCTTCTTTCGTAAAATAATTTACCACTTCACTCTTGTTGTGTGTAAAGCTTTTTATCCAGTTATCACTCGCCGTTTGCAACATTTTCAATGTAGTTGTTTGCTCTGTTATCAACTGCTTTTTAATGTAATCTTTTATGTATTCAGCTTCTAATCTGTTCTCTTGTTTTGCCATAGATAAATTGTACAATGCAACTTTATGTTCCCAGCTCCATTTTGATAATTCCCGGCTTACAAACGGCGCCGTTGCCGGTATGCGAATCTTTTTTGGTATTCCGTTTTCGGCTGCCGCTTTGGTGATGAATTGCATCATGCTCACTTCGTTCATTTCACCCTCGCCAGCCATTATGTTTAGTGGCGTTCCGTATTCATAATCTAATAAAAACAAAAGCCAGAGTCCGTCTTCTTTTATTACTCCGATATGCCAAAAAGCCTTTTCTTTTTGCAGCTTTAGAGGTAACGGAATATTAGTTGTAATCATTTTATTTTCGGGTGAAAATGCAATGCGGCGAATGCGCGTTCGCTTCAAATACAATCTTCCCTGGCGATAAATACGCTTGATTTGTTGAACTGCCCAATCGGGCTGCGATTGCTGCAAAACGGCAATGCAATCTTCCAGGCTGCGGCTCCTGTTTTCTTCCAGCAAATGCACCAGTGCTGCATACACTTCCTTATCTTCCGCTTCAGGTTTACGCGGACGATAATTATACGCTTCTTCGGGCAGGTTTACCAACGCGCAGGCTTGTGTTGTGGTAAGATTATAACGCTTCGCCAACTCTCTTGCCAGCTTACGCGACACCGTTTTATCTTCATCAATTTTTAGTAATGCCGACAGCAACATTTTGTATTTATCATTCGGCTGCCACGAAAGCGAAGGCTCCGTTTGTACCGGTTCTTCATTTCTTTTATTATCACTTGATGTAAACTCGCCTAACCAGTTGTACAAGGTTGCGCGGGAAATAGCTGCCTCGTTGCAAATGGCTTTAATGGTTTTTATTTTGTGCGTCATTTCGTGTACCCAAATGCGGCGCTGATGTTCATTGTATCGGTGTACTTTCATCGGGTTCAAATATAGTAGGCGGCGTCTGATAATGCAGTTTTGCGAAGATTAAATCTTGATGAAAAAAAGAATGGCTATGGCAATTTTATTTTTGATAGATGTAAACGAATAAGGATATCAGTAAATAAAAACATTGCAAGGATTACTTGACAAACAGATATTTTTTTGGTTTGTTTTTACTTCATTTTTATAATAATGCGTCTTTTATAAACACAATACAATGTGTTGTTGTTTTACATTTGTTTTTGATAACGGCATTCAATTGTCGCCTTCTTCTTTATAAAAAAGTATTGCATTATTCAACAACAGTATTTTTATTTCCATTTTATTCAGGCACAATTCATGCGCCTTTTTTTCTTCTTTTTAATGATCAGAAAAAACAAAGTAAAAACAAATGAAAGCAATTAGAATTCACCAGTTTGGCGGACCCGAAGTATTGAAGATGGAAGAAATAGAAAAACCAAAACCCGCAGCCGATGAAGTGCTGATAAAAATATTTGCTACCAGTGTAAACCCGGTTGATATTAAAATTAGAAGCGGGAAAAATTGGGAACGGTATAAAAACCCGATGCCCATGACATTGGGCTTTGATGTTTCGGGCACGGTAGAAGAAGCGGGAAGCGATGTAAAGAATTTTAAAAAAGGCGATGAAGTATATGCGCGCCCCGACCTTAATAAAGATGGCGCTTATGCAGAATATATAACGATGAATGCAGGCAAGATTGGCTTCAAACCGAAAAGCCTTAATCATGATGAAGCAGCGGCCGTTCCATTGGCTGCACTTACTGCCTGGCAGGGTATTTTTGACCATGGTAAACTACAGGCAGGGCAGCGCATTTTAATTCATGGTGCCTCAGGCGGCGTAGGCACATTCGCCGTGCAATTTGCCAAGTGGAAAGGCGCGCATGTAATTGGCACCGCATCGGAAAATAATATTGATTTTTTAAAGCAGTTGGGTGCCGATGAAGTGATTGATTATAAGAAACAAAAGTTTGAAGAATCAATAAAAGATATTGATGTTGTGTTCGATTTAATTGGCGGCGATACGCAAACAAAATCGGTGCAGGTGCTGAAAGAAGGTGGCATTTTAATAAGCACGTTAGGCATTGTAGATAAAGATTTGCTGGCGCAAAAAAATATACAAGGAGAAGCGTATATGGCGCAATCTATACCTGAACAATTGAACCAGATTGCAAAGCTGATTGATGAAGGAAAAGTAAAGCCCATCATTGCCAAAATATTGCCGTTGGAGGAAGCCGCCGAAGCGCATAAAGAAATTGCCGAAGGACATGTGCGGGGTAAAATTGTGCTGGAAGTAGTAAAAATATAGTAGGTATTAAGCAATAAGTATTACAACAAACAGCCGGTAGCTTTACACTTTACCGGCTGTTTCAATTATCTTATTTTTTATCGTACTACTTAATACATATTACCTAATACAAAGTTTACAATCATACCAATTCCTTCACCACATTATATATTGTTTTGGCTTTGCCAAGCGTGTAATAATGCAATACGGGAACGCCAAATCGTTTCAGCTCTTTGCTTTGCTGCACCAGCCATTGAACACCTGTTTTTTCAACATCTTCATCTGTTTTGCAACGCATAATTTCATCGGATAAATCTTTAGGAATGTCAACATGAAAAATGCGCGGTAAAATGCTCAATTGCTTTTTTGTTGTCATGGCTTTTAAGCCAGGAATAATGGGCACGGTAATACCCATATCACGACAAGCTTTTACAAAATCAAAAAACTTTTGATTGTCAAAAAACATCTGCGTCATAATATAATCAGCGCCGTCATCTACTTTCGCTTTTAAATAGTTCATGTCGGCATCTAAATTCGGCGCTTCAAAATGTTTTTCAGGATAGCCTGCAACGCCAATGCAGAACTGCGTTTTACCACCGTTTAATATATCTTCATCCAAATAAATACCATGGTTCAAATTCACCACTTGTTTCAGTAAGTCGCATCCAAAACGATGACCATCCACTTCAGGTTCAAAAAAAGCTTCGTTTTTAGGTGCATCGCCGCGCAGTACCAGTACATTATCAACACCAAGAAAATTCAAATCAATTAATGCATCTTCCGTTTCACGGCGGTTAAAACCACCGCAAATAATATGCGGCACTGCATCGGTTTGATAATGGTTCATAATGGCCGCACTAATGCCCACTGTGCCGGGGCGCTTGCGCACTTCTACCCGTTCAAACGTACCATCCTTGCGCTTTTTAACATGCTTTCGCTGCGATGATAAGTAACGTTTATCCACGATGGCTTGAACTCCATCAGTGGATCGAGATGATCGTAAATCGAAGAAATGCTTTTACCTTTTAACGGCGGCAGCACTTCAAAAGAAATGAGTGTATCTGTCCTGTTTTGTATGCGATCCGTAATTTTCATGTTGCTGAAAAAATTGTTGCAAGATAAGGCATAGAACACTGATGACGCAGACTGTGTACAACGATAGTAAGGATTTTTCTTTTGTTTGACAATGACTTCAATTTTGTAAAATCATTCATCTTATTTGTATTCTATTATTTTAACTAAAAATGCAAACAATCCTTGCACGAAGTCTGTTTCATCCCTGTTTCATTCCTTTACTTTTGCTTAAATCATTTTGCGCAGTGAGCCTTATTATACAAACAAATAACCTCGTAAAAATTTATAAAAGCCGAACAGTGGTAAACCATGTTTCGGTAAATGTGCGGCAGGGCGAAATTGTAGGCTTGTTAGGACCGAATGGCGCCGGCAAAACTACAACGTTTTACATGGTGGTTGGCTTAATAAAACCCGAAGAAGGAACTGTGTTTTTAAATGATATTGACATTACCAAACTGCCCATGTACAAACGTGCGCAGATGGGCATTGGCTATCTTCCGCAGGAAGCATCAGTGTTTAGAAAGTTAAGTGTGGAAGATAACATTCTGGCTGTTTTAGAAATGACGAAAATGACCAAAGGAGAACGCTTTCATAAATTGGAAGAACTGTTAGATGAATTTAACCTGCATCATGTGCGCAAGAATAATGGCGATAGCTTAAGCGGCGGTGAAAGAAGACGTACCGAAATTGCACGTGCCTTAGCCGTTGACCCAAAATTTATTTTATTAGATGAACCGTTTGCCGGTGTTGACCCGATTGCAGTAGAGGATATTCAAAGCGTGGTGGCGCGTTTAAAATATAAGAACATTGGCATCCTGATTACCGACCATAACGTGAATGAAACGCTTTCCATTTGCGACCGTGCTTATCTTTTAATTGAAGGAAAAATATTTCAGCATGGAACGGCTGAAGAACTGGCTGGCAACGAAACAGTGCGCAAGCTGTACTTAGGAACTAACTTTGAATTGCGCCGCAAAGACTGGATTTTGGAAATGGGTAGAAAAGGAACGGTGGATGTGTTGTAATATTCTTTTAAACCACGAAGAAGGGAAGAAAAGAAGTTACACCAAGCATCTATATGTTCATCTATATTCTTGTGATTCTATGTGGTTCAAAAAAATCTTCTTCAATCTTCGCATCTTCGTGGCTTAGCGGTTCATAAACATGGCAGATACAACCAATCAATACGTTTACTTTCTTTCCGATTTTCATTTGGGCACACCTTCTTATGAAGCCAGTTTAGTTAGAGAAAAAAAGATTGTTTCTTTTTTGAATAGCATACAAAATAATGCTTCGCAAATTTTTATTGTTGGCGATATGTTCGACTTTTGGTTTGAATATAAAACTGCTGTTCCCAAAGGTTATGTGCGCTTGCTGGGAAAGCTGGCAGAACTTACCGATAAAGGCATTCCAATACATTTTTTTGTTGGCAACCACGACATGTGGATGAGCGGTTACTTTGAAAAAGAGCTGAACATTCCGGTGTACTTTCATCCCAAAGAATTTGTGTTGAATGATAAGAAATTTTTTATTGGTCATGGCGATGGTTTGGGTCCAGGCGATCATAATTATAAGTTCTTAAAATCTATTTTTAGAAACCGTATTGCTCAAGCGTTGTTTGGTGCTATTCATCCTTCGTGGGGCATTGGTTTGGCTAACTTTTTCAGTAGAAAAAGTCGTGTAAAAACCGGGCATAAAGACGTAAAATTTTTAGGTGAGGAAGGCGAATGGCTTATTATTTTTTGCAGGCAAATACTGGCAAAACAAAACATTAATTTTTTTGTGTTCGGGCATCGTCATTTTCCGATTGATTATAAATTAACCAACACCAGCCGCTATATTAATTTAGGCGATTGGCTGCATAGTTTTACTTATGCTATGTTTGATGGTAACGACATGCAATTGAAAAAATGGGAAAAATAATGATTTTGTTTTTGCTCCTTATTTCGCGGCAAACTTTTGCTGCCGATACCACTTTGAATTTGCAGCAAAACAAAACGATTTCCGGCAGCTTCAGTAACTTTTATACAGACAATCTGCAGAATATTTATCTCATCTCTTCATTAACCAACGGAATAAAAAAAATAAACAGCAATGGCGATTCGGTAGCCGTGTTTAACAACTCTGTTCGCTATGGCAACCTCTATTCGATGGATGTAACCAATTCTTTAAAAATATTAGTATTTTATAAAGATTTTGCAACCATTGTTATCCTGGACAGATTTCTTGCAACCCGCACCACCGTTGACTTGCGAAGGCTTGGCATTACGCAGGTAAAAGCGGTTGCACAAAGCTACGACAGCAATATATGGTTGTACGATGAAGGCGAAGGAAAGATTAAAAAAGTGGATGAAAACAACAATGTACTGTTAGAATCTTCCGACTTAAGATTGGTGTTTGACGATTCATTAAGTCCGCAAAAAATAATTGACGACAACGGGCAATTGTATTTGTACGATGCACGTTTGGGCTGGCTTATTTTTGACTATTACGGAGCTTTTAAAAAGAACTTGCCTTTTGCTCACTGGCAGGATGTGAATGTGGCGGATAATATTTTATTTGGAAGAACAGGCATCCTTTTTTGTAATGCTTCACAAAACGATATTGACTTTCATTCATCGCAAAGCAGCATTGCTTTTGATAGCATTATTAAAACAGAAAGGCAGCAAAATAAACTATATGTTCTTACAAAAAACGGTCTGGCTGTTTACAACATCAATCCATAATCATTTTAAGAAAATCCTTTCTTAAAAATGCAGATATTGCACAACTAACGAGAACAGCAAAATGGCATAAAAACAAGCTCATGAAAGAAACTCCGTTCTATAAAAAACACATTGCGTTGCGCGCAAAAATGGCACCGTTTGCAGGTTATAATATGCCCATTTCATACACAGGAATTAAAGATGAACATCTCGCCGTGCGCAGCAACGCCGGCGTGTTTGATGTAAGCCACATGGGCGAATTTATGGTGAAAGGAGAACATGCTTTAAACCTCATTCAAAGCGTTACTACAAACGATGCATCAAAGCTGAAAAAAGGCGAAGCGCAATACTCCTGCATCACCAATATGAACTGCGGCATTGTAGATGATTTGATTGTCTATTGCATTGAAGAAAACAATGTTTACATGCTGGTAGTGAACTCATCGAACATTGAAAAAGATTGGAACTGGCTGGTGCAGCATAACACGCAAAACGCAGAGTTGCAGGACATTAGCGACAGAACTTGTTTGCTGGCTGTGCAAGGGCCTAACGCTACCAAAATTATTCAACCACTAACCGATGTTGACATTATGAACCTGAAATATTACACGTTTGTACGAGGCAAGTTTGCAGGCATTGATAATGTGCTCATCAGCGCAACAGGCTATACCGGCGCAGGTGGCGTAGAGCTGTATTTTGAAAACAAAAATGACAATGCTGAAAAAATATGGAATGCCATTTTTTTGCTGGGTGATAATTTATTGATTCAGGCAATTGGCTTGGGTGCGCGAGACACCTTGCGGCTTGAAATGGGGTATTGTTTATATGGCAACGATATTGATGATAACACATCGCCATTGGAGGCTAACTTGGGTTGGATAACAAAGCTGAACAAGGCGGAACCATTCACTTCCAAAGAAGGTTTGACTGAGCAAAAACAAAAAGGCATTAAAAGAAAACTGGTAGGTTTTGAAATGATAGACCGTGGCATTCCGCGAAGCCATTACCAGGTAAAAGATAAAGATGGAAACCTGATTGGTCATGTTACCAGCGGCACGCAATCGCCATCGCTTGATAAGGCAATTGGCTTAGGATATGTTGACATTGCTTATGCCGGTTTAGACAGTGAGATTTATATTGACATCCGCAACCAGTTGTTGAAAGCAAAAGTGGTAAAAGTGCCGTTTAAATAGTATGAAAAAAACCATCTTTTACTTTGTTATTGTTTGCCTCTTCGCTTCCTGCACAACTATAAAACAACAAGGCAAAGCTTCTTATTATTCTGATAAATTTGATGGCAGACAAACAGCCAGTGGTGCAATTTTCAGCCAGCATAAAAGAACCGCTGCCAGTAAAACCTTGCCTTTTGGTACAAAAGTAAAAGTGATTAATCGTGATAACGGCAAAACGGTTCATGTAAGAGTGAATGATCGCGGACCGTTTGCAGAAGGAAGAATGATTGATTTGAGTAAAAAAGCCGCGCGAAAATTAGGTATGTTACAGCAAGGTGTGGCCAATGTTGAGATTAGGTATCACAACCGCTGACAGGGTTTGGAACCCTGTCAGCGGTTACACAAACGGTTTATAAATTGCCTTTAATTTCTCTTCTTCCTTCTCCCAGCACAACTCTTTAGAAGCCTTTGCTGTCGCGGTTTTCAGGCGTTCATACCTTTCTTTATCATTGAACAAATCTGTAATTGTTTTTGCAATAAATTGAGGCGATGTATCGGTAATGCAAATGCCGCACTGATATTCATCAACAATATGTTTTATCTCTGGTATCGCTGTGGCAAAAAGAGGAACACCGGCATGTATGTAATCGAACACTTTATTGGGTAAATTAAAAAGACAATTTTTATCAGTAAAAGAATCTAAACTAATACCCAAATGAGCCAGCGGTGTGTACCTTTTTAATTGCGAGGGAAGCATCCGTTCCATCATATCAATACGATGTTCCAGATGCCTTTCTTTTCTTCGTTGTTGTAACTGTTGCCATGCTGTGCCGCCGCCTATAAAAACAAGATGAAAACGATCATCTAAGTAGGGCAACGCATCTATCATTTCAATGCAGCTCCTGCCTTCATTCAATCCCGCACCTTGTGCCAATAAAATAGTTTTGTTCTTCCAGTTTTGAGGCAAAGAAGCAGCACTTACCTGTTTGGTAACCGGCACATTTCGTATCACGTCAATCGGAATAGGATACTCTTTTTGGTATTCATTTTTTACTGAATTATTTACTGTATAAACGCTCTTTAATTTTGGAAATAAAAAGTCTTCCAGCTTCTTCCAAATCTTTCGTTTTGTGTGCGAATTTGCAAGTTCAGGAACGCCGGTAAAGTATTCGTGCGTATCATAAAATAAGTATTTCCTTTTTAGTTTTGATATAAGAAAATTAGGTAGCAAAGTATCTAAATCGTTCGCCAGTAAATAATCGGTTTTTGTAAATAACAAGCAAAAGAAAAGCTTAATCATAAACTCTGCATATTGCATTGTTCCTTTAGTAAAATAACAGCGCAGGCGCGATGCGGTAAAAGCATAATTTTCTAATGGTAAGCTGTTGCTAAGTTGTCTGGCTATCACATGAACAGTAAAGCCCATGTTCTGTAATGTAGTGCAGATGCGGATAACGCGCTGATCGGTAGCCAAATCAGTAATAACAGATACGGTTATCTTTTTTCTTTTACTCATTTTTTATCTAACCAGTGTATTCAAATGGTTTGCAATTTTTACGGCAGCATTACCATCGCCAAAAATGTTTACATCAAACTTTGGTTGCAATAATGATAACAAGTTGAAGTTATTTATCATCGCTTCTTTATTCGCTCCGCAATGCAATGCAGCAGCCGCTTCTACAATTTCAAGCCAGAACGGATGTTGCATTACAATCAGCGATTTCTTCTTTGCAAAAAAAGCTTCACGGCTGGCGCCGCCGCTGTCTGTTATCACACAATCGGCTTCGCAAATAAAGCGTTTCATTTCCTTATAACTTAATGGTTCAATCATAGTGAAAGTAACATCAATTTCAAATTCTTTCAATCGCTTCGCCGTGTGCGGATGAAGCGGAATGATCACTTCCTTTTGTTTATGAATTTCGTTAAGTCCGCAAATAATCGCTAATAAATTCTCTCTGTTTATAATGTTCGCTGCGCGATGAATAGTGCAGGCGATATAGTTAGTTGATGTTGTTATTTTTTTATCCGAAGAAGCAATATAAAGAAACGCATCCAGCATTAAATCGCCGCTCCAGATTACTTGTGAAGGAATAGCAGAACCGAACCCTTCTTCCAGTAAATTATTTTTATTTTTTTCAGTACAACAGTAATGAATTTGCGCCAGCCTGTCGCTCAGTACACGGTTGATTTCTTCCGGCATCGAAGTATCTGCCGTGCGCACGCCCGCTTCAAAATGAAGTAGCGTTTTATTACAACGCTTAGCGGCAATGGAAGCGGCCAACGTGGTATTAGTATCGCCATAAACAAATACCAAATCGTCATCATTTTTTTGCAATAAAACAAAATGTATTTGTGTTGCGGCTTTACCAATAAACTCATCAGGCGTTGTGGCTTCAATGTTTAATTGAATATGGGGTGAGGGAATAAAAAGTTCTTCAAAAAAAACATCACTCATCAAAGCAGATGAATGCTGACCTGTATGAATGATGAATTGATTGAATGACGTATACTTCGCAATGGCATCGTACAACACAGCCAGCTTGATAAACTGCGGACGATTGCCAACAATGTGTATAATGGTTCTTTTACTCATAACTCAGTTGAATGTTCATCTATATTAGCTCGCAGCTTACAGCTCACTGCTCATATCTTTCTTTAAACGGCTGCGAATGTATTGAAGTACCGACTGATGCAGCCAGCGAAAATGCTGCTTGTTATTAGCCGCCAATGTATCGTTATGCCAGATAGAAATAAAGTGCCCGTTTACTTTATTCACTTCTTCAAAATACTGAATAAAAATGGGCAAAGCGTCTTTCACAGGAATGATAATGTCATCACGAAACGTACTTTCCATAATGCACGCCGGATATAATTTTAACGATGTGGCTTCGTTTTCTTTTACATCAAAAAAATAAAATGACGTACAGGTTCCGGCTCTGAAACCAGGCATTTCGGCAAACGACATGGAGTAATCTTCAGCAATGCCATTCTGAAGCAAACTACGATAGGTTTGTGGCAATGAAAATTTTAAATAATGCTGGCGGCTTTTGGTAATGGTATCGCCTGTTAATGATTCTAACACCTTCTTTTCCGAAGCTATTTTTCTTTCTTTTTCCGATGAATAAAAAGAAGGATGAATGCCAACGGGGCACCATTTTTTTACATCGTTAATTAAGTGTTGCAGTATCTTTTTTTTTGGGTTGATGTTATGGTCGTATTTTGTTTTGCGCTCACTTAACAGGAAGAAAAAAACAGGATTGATAGTTTCCTTTTTAATGTACTGATAAGTATCAAACGGGTCTTCTAAATAACCCGCCAGTACCGCCGTGCGCTGCGCCAGGTTATACGGCTTCATGCGAAGCACATCTTTCAGTGCAGAGCCGGCTTGTCGTGTTACTTCCCTGCCTTTGTAAGCGTAAGCAACATCCACATCGTAAGTAAAATTAACGGTGGTTTTTTTATGAATAGTGAATGATGAATGGCGGGTAGAAATGTGATTGAACAGATCTTTCAACCAAATATCCACCACCGGCAAATGAAGAAAATTGTTTTGATATGCGAGGCTTTCTTTTGCAGGAAACCTGCCCCACCTATCTTTTGTTTTATTGATGTATTCTTCATAACGACTAATCATAAAAAATACGGCTGAAAAAACATCAAAATAATAAGCGTTTTCAAGAACATTTTCAGCAGGAAATAACACCGGCGTTTCATTAGTTTTTTTTATTGGGGGAGTGAAGATGCGAAGCTCTATTTCTTCTAAAAAACCGGATGGCTGAATGCAAATTTCATCATCGCAAACCGGCTCATTTGAATAGTTGATTTTAACTCCTTTATAGTTTTTAAACTCCTCTTTCAATTGCGTAATCTGGTAACTCACATTGCTGAATTGGGCAAATACAAATTGCAGCGCATACTGCAGCCGGTTGGTTATTTGCGTAGTGAAAACAATCATCTGCCGCAAGGTAATTATCTTCGGGCTTTGATCATTGCAAACGCTGTCAGGGTTTAAAACCCTGACAGCGTTTGCAGGAAGTTGCGGTATTCTATGATCAGTATTTGCATTCCTGTTTACAACTTTAACATCACTTCTTTAATAGATGAATTATCGAAGCAAACAAAGCTATTGGGCTTGCCTTCCGAAATTATTTGCATTGATGATGCTTCTGAAAAAAAGTATCAAATAATAAACAAAGAAACAAGTAAGGAAGCTGTTTACATTCAACTTCCAAACAACGTTGGCAGAGCCAAAATCAGAAACCTTTTTTTACAATATGCACAGTACGAAAACTTATTGTTTTTAGATTGTGATTCGTTGCTTTGCACCGACAGTTTTTTGTCGAACTACATAAATTATATCAATAAAAACAAAAGCTACAATGTTGTTTGTGGCGGCAGAATTTATAACGCAAATCGGCCTGCAAAAAATTTTAAGTTACGCTGGCTATACGGCATAAAAAAGGAAAGCCTGCCGGTTAATGAACGCAACAAAAACCCGAATGCTTCTTTCCAAACCAACAATTTTCTTATCAACAAAAACATTCTTTTGCAAACACAGTTTGATGAACGAATAACCGGTTACGGACATGAGGATACGTTGTTTGGTTATGCATTGCAAAAGAAAAACATCATCGTTCATCACATTAACAATCCCGTGCTCAACGGGCATTTGGAAAGCAACAAAACTTACTTGCAGCAAACAGAAAAAGCGGTTATCAATTTAACCCGAATTTTATCTTATGTAAACTACGATAAATTGTTCATCAACAATGTATCGCTGCTTTGTTTTTACTGCAAAATAAAACCACTCAAATCCTTTGTAGGCTTTACTTTCAGCTTTGCAAAGCCGGTTATCAAATGGCTGTTATCAAACGGTTATGTAAGTCTCACTGCATTCAATTTTTATAAGTTAGGCATCCTGGTAAAAAGCAGTAAAACAAAACCTAAAACAAACCTCAGAAAATAAGAATACAAAATACAGTTTTATGTTACCATCGCCGGTAACTCCGGTCAATCGTCTGTTGCGTCGCACACTTGTACGTTCAGAAATCAATTGAGCAAAGTGCAACAATACCATGGTTCTTTTTAAGTTGTTACCTTGCACCTTTTATTTCATTTTACCAAAGTAAAATTGTTTGATAAAAGAGAATTATGGCTAACGAACTTCGCAGAGAGCAGGCATTAGAATATCACGCCAAAGGACGACCGGGAAAAATAGAAGTTGTGCCCACCAAAGAATCCAAAACACAACGCGATCTGTCGCTTGCTTACAGCCCCGGCGTTGCTGCGCCCTGCCTCGAAATTTTTAATGATAAAGAGAACGTTTATAAATACACCGCCAAAGGAAATTTAGTGGCGGTTATCAGCAACGGAACAGCGGTGCTGGGCTTAGGAAACATTGGTCCTGAAGCAAGCAAACCCGTGATGGAAGGTAAAGGCGTGTTGTTTAAAATTTTTGCCGACATAGACGTATTTGATATAGAAATTAATGAGACCGACCCTGAAAAATTTGTTCAGATTGTAAAGGCTTTAGAGCCCACTTTCGGCGGTATTAATTTAGAAGACATTAAAGCGCCGGAATGTTTTTACATTGAAAGAAAACTGCGGGAAGCATTGAATATTCCCGTAATGCACGACGACCAGCATGGCACGGCAATAATCAGCAGTGCAGCCCTGTTAAACGCTTTGGAATTGCAAAAGAAAAAGATTGAGGAAGTTCGTTTTGTTATTAACGGTGCGGGCGCGGCCGCAATGGCTTGCGCGCAATTGTATGTTGCGCTGGGTGCAAAGTATGAACACTTTATTATGTTTGATAAAGAGGGTGTGTTGCATAAAAACAGAACCGATTTGGATGAAGTAAAACAACACTTTGCTGTTGATAGTGCGGATTGGAATTTAGCAAACGCTATGAAAGATGCCAATGTATTTGTGGGCTTGAGTGTGGGCAATGTGGTTACGCCCGAAATGATACAAAGCATGGCGCCCAACCCTATTGTTTTTGCAATGGCGAACCCTGACCCTGAAATTGCTTACGATGCAGCTATTGCAGCACGCAAAGATGTAATTATGGCAACCGGCAGAACCGATTATCCCAACCAGGTAAACAATGTATTGGGCTTTCCTTACATCTTTCGTGGTGCGTTGGATGTTCGCGCCACCAGCATTAACGAAGAAATGAAATTGGCTGCTGTAATGGCTTTGGCTCATCTTACCAAAACACCTGTGCCCGACATTGTGAACATGGCATACAATCAAAAACAAATGGTATTTGGTCCGGAATATATTATTCCCAAACCCGTTGACCCGCGCCTGCTGGAAACCGTTGCGCCTGCCGTTGCCAAAGCCGCGATGGAAAGCGGCGTGGCGAAGCAGCCGATAGTTGATTGGGACACTTATAAAATTGAACTTAACAAACGGCTGGGGTTGGATAACCAAATTATGCGTGTGCTGGGCGGCAAAGCACGCAGCAATCCGCAACGCGTAGTGTTTGCCGAAGCTGATAATCAAAAAATTTTAAAGGCGGCTTCTATTGTGTATGATGAAGGTGTTGCCTACCCCATTTTATTGGGCGAAGAAGCGGTTATAAAAAAGATTGCGGCAGAAAACGGAATTGATATTTCCGATTTTCCGGTAATAGATCCGTCAAGCGAAAGCACTAAGGACATTCGCTGCCAATATGCGGAAGCTTTTTTTAAAAAACGGCAACGCAAAGGCATCAATTTATATGAAAGTAAAAAGATGCTGAACGACCGCAATTACTTTGGTTGTATGATGGTGGAAAGCGGCGATGCCGAAGCTCTTATTTCGGGCTTAACACGCAACTACACCGAAGCTATACGTCCTGCATTGCAGGTGATTGGCACCGAAGAAGGGGTGCAAAAAATTGCCGGTATGTATTTATTACTTACCAAACGCGGACCTTTGTTTTTGGCAGATACAACGGTGAACTTTAATCCCACTTCCCAAGAGTTAGCAGACATTGCGATGCTGGTGGCAAAAGAAGTTCGCAACTTTAATTTAACGCCGCGCATTGCCATGTTGAGTTACAGTAATTTTGGCAGCAGCAATTCGCCGGAAGCGAAGCTGGTGGCAGAGGCTACAAAAATTTTGAAGCAGCACAATCCTTCTTTAATTGTAGATGGCGAAATGCAGGCGTGGCTGCCGTTTAATAAAGATGTAATGCGCGATAATTATCCGTTTAGCGAGCTGGTGGATGGCGAGGTGAACACACTTATCTTTCCTAACCTTGCTGCGGGAAACGTAGCTTATAATTTGTTGAAAGAAGTAGGCGGAGCTGATGCTATCGGTCCTATTTTATTAGGTATTAAGCGACCTGTTCATGTGTTGCAGTTAGGAAGTTCGGTGCGTAGTATTGTGAACATGACGAACATTGCAGTGGTGGATGCGCAACAAAAATCGCGCACCGATGTAAAAGAAGTAATTGCACAATCGCCGTGGTGGAAACGCTTAAAAAAATAAACAGAAAAATCATTCAATAAACAAAACAAATGGCTTCTTTTCTCACACATACCGGCAGATACCTGCTTACCTTAAAAGCAATGTTCAGAAAGCCGGAAAACTGGACGATGTACTGGCGCGAGTTTATGCACCAATGCTCTGAAATTGGTATTGGTTCTTTACCCATTGTGCTTATTATCTCCGTGTTTTTAGGGGCAGTAACAACGGTACAAACGGCATATCAGCTGGTGTCGCCGCTCATACCCAAATCAACCATTGGAATGATTGCGCGCGATACCATTATGCTTGAGCTTTCGCCAACCGTAGTTTGCATTGTGCTGGCTGGCGTGGTAGGCAGTAAAATATCAAGCGAGCTGGGTAACATGCGGGTAAGCGAGCAGATAGACGCTTTGGAAATTATGGGCATCAGCACCGAATCGTACCTGATATTACCCAAAATTTTAGCCTGTATTTTAATGATCCCGATGCTCATCGCCATCTCTTTGTTTTTAGCTATCGTGGGTGGGCGCATCGCCGCTTCTGCCGCGGGCATTATCTCCATGAATGTGTTTGATGAAGGCTTAAAACAATCGTTCAATCCGTTCAATGTAACGTTTGCATTAATTAAAGCTTATACGTTTGGTTTTATCATCGGGAGCATATCGGCTTATTATGGGTACAACGTAAAAGGCGGCTCATTGGAGATTGGCAGAGCCAGCACAAAATCGGTAATCGTAAGCTGCATCATTATATTGATAGCCGATTACATGCTGGCGGCTTTGTTGTTATAAAAGATGATAAAAACAAACCACTAAGGTTATCTTTCTTCAAACAGTTTTATCCCTTTTAATAATTTGGTTAATGATGGCTGCAAGCTTATTTTTGCAACCCGCTAATTCAAAGTTCTTTTTTGCCTGATAGTATAAGGGTAGTACAACAGGTTTTGGTCCTGTATGTCTTGGTTCGAATCCAGGTCAGGCAACTTTTCTTTTCTTCTGTTTTCCTTTCCTCTTCAAAAATGAAGACGGTTTTTCTACACTTCTTCAAAAAGAAATAGCGGTTTCTAACTTTACCTATGGATTTTTATAAGCTCACCCATTTTCAATTGTATTCCATTATCAACAGCCGGCATTTGGATAAAGAAAATAAAGCGCAGGCAGAACGGGAATTGGAACGGCGAGGTTTGCCGGAAGAAGAGATGCAACATCTTGCTGATGAATTTGAAGCAAAAACAAAGAAGGTGTACCGCGCAAACATCATCAGCCCTAATGTTTTGTATTTGTTGATTGCTGTTATTGTTTTGGTTTTGCTAAGGCAATGCGTGTATCGTTAGTTTGATTCTCCATTATCGCCGGACGTTAAATGATGTTCAAATTTTGCTGTGGAGAAAGTATTTCTGAGCATTTTGAAACTACAGAATGATTTCGTAGTAAGAGGTTAAGAATAATTTTTTCTGATTTTGCAGCAATGCTTTTTCTAACTGCAATAATATGATTGTTTAGATGTTGGTAGTTTTATTTTTGATCCCAACAGAAGAAACTAACATTTTCCCTAAAATTCCGCCGACAATTCCAAGTAGTAATCCCATAACCGCACCTAGCACTACAAGATGTAAAATCGCCCCAGCCATTGTTTGATAGGCAAAATAAACCGCCATGTCCGGATATTGATTTGAATTATTTAAATTCTTCCATTCTGCAATATTTATCGGGTCTTTTAAAAGCAAATGCATACCGAATGTTATTAGTAATAAAGCAGTTATGCAAGCAACTACACCACTTGAAAACCCACTTAAAAAACCGGCTTTTATACCTTTTATTATACTTATAGTTTTGAATGAATCTTTTATTGCCACACATAAAATACAACATGCAATGATGCCCCAAAAAATATTGTCGAGATGATCTCTTAAGGGAAGTTGTGGTTGAACAATATTGTTCATACCAATTTCTATTGTCCAAAGTAATCCAATGAGGATACCCAACATTGTGTTTCTTTGAGAAGGGGAATCTGAAATTTGAATTTGAAATTTTTTAATTAAAAGTATTGATACAGACAAAACTGCAATTGATACAAAACATTCCAATTCTTCGAGACCAAACGGATAATGCAATCCATGATACAAAAAAAATATCATTAAAATCAAAACTACACCCGCTATTAATAACCCTTTTAATAAAACTATACCTTTCATCAGTTAGAATTGGAATTTAAATTTAGCAGATTAGTTAGCATCCTGCAAACAACAGTTACTCCTTCTCCATCATCAGATACGCTTTAATAAAACCATCCAGTTCGCCATCCATTACGGGCTGCACATTGCCAACTTCATAATCGGTACGATGGTCTTTAATCATTTTGTAAGGATGAAACACATAACTGCGAATCTGGCTGCCCCATTCTATTTTTTTCTTGCCTGCATTCACTGCATTTTTTGCTTCTTCGCGGCGGCGAAGCTCTTCTTCATACAAGCGGCTTTTGAGCATTTTTAAAGCCAGCTCGCGGTTTTCGCCCTGCGTGCGGCTTTGCTGGCATTCTACAATAATGCCTGAAGGAATGTGCTTTAAACGCACAGCCGTTTCTACTTTGTTTACATTTTGTCCGCCCTTACCACCACTGCGGTAAAACTCCCATTCGAGGTCGGCAGGGTTCACTTCAATTTGAATGGTATCATCAATTAACGGATACACAAATACAGAAGCAAACGATGTGTGCCTTCGCGCATTACTATCAAACGGTGAAATGCGCACGAGGCGATGCACACCACTTTCGGCTTTTAAAAAACCATAGGCAAACTCGCCGTCAAATTGCAGGGTTGCCGTTTTTATTCCGGCGCCATCGCCTTCCTGAAAATCAAGTTCGGTTACTTTATAGCCATGCTTTTCGCCATACATGCGGTACATGCGCAGGAGCATTTCTGCCCAATCTTGGCTTTCCGTTCCGCCTGCACCCGAATTAATTTGCAGCACGGCAGGCAACTCATCTTCAGGCTGGTTTAAGGTGCTTTTAAATTCGGCATCGTCCAATTGTGCAAGTGCAGTATCGTAAGCGGCTTTGGTTTCTTCTTCGGTGGCATCGCTGCTTTTCCAAAAATCAAACAGCACGGCAAAATCTTCTACCGAAGTTTCTACCTGTTTGTAGAGCTTCAGCCAGTATTCGTTTACCTTAATTTCTTTCATGATAGAAGTGGCGCGGGCATTGTCGTTCCAGAAGCCGGGCGAAAGGGAAAGGCGGCGATCAGTTTCTACTTTTTCTGTGCGGGTATCGTAGTCAAAGAAACCTCCTCAAAACCGAAAGGCGGTCTCTCATATTCTTTATTTGTTCTTGTGTCATAGCGGGCGCGAAGGTAGGCGTTTGATGTGAAATGGGAGACGCAGTAAACAGAAGAGTTTACGGTGCAGTAAAAAGGAACAGGTGATTAGAAAAGATTAATAGTTATTCAACGGCTGATTGGCTAAAATGAATTATAAAATGAAGTAAAAACAAACCTGCTTGCACTTTGGAATGCTCAATTAGTGTTCTATGGCTGATGGGCTGCGGGATGGAAGTGGAAAGCCCGTAAAGCGCAGAGGAATAAAAAGCTGTGAGCTATGAAGTATGAGCTTTGAGAGGGAACAGCCTGCGCTGCGGACTTGTAACGGACAGCCCGTACTGAAGGTGAAGTAAAAACAAAAGATGCCAGCCCCAAAAATGAAGTAAAAACAAACACCCATAAATAAAAAGACGGGTTTACTTTATTACAAAATAAACACCTACCTGGGCGTAAAAACTGTTTTCGATGTGCTCGGAAGTTTGTGTTTGCCTTACTACCGGCGTGCCGCTAATACCATTGCGGTTGGTGCGCACTATGGTAGTGGTTGTTAAGTAAGTATCGGGATTTTGCGGTATGGCAAAAGTGGGAATAAAATAAGCGCCCCATTTTTTTGCATCGTAATACAAGGGAGATGATAATTCATAATCGAGCAAAACAAAACGGTTGGGATTAAGCGATATAACACTTGTAGTGGTTGTTATGCCTGGTTGCGTAGCCAATTTCTTTTTACGGCTGCCGGTTTTAAGGGTACGTTTTTTATGATAGCTGTCGTAATAATTTTGAGAACCTGCATTTAATAAAAAGGTAGGTTCAATGCTCCAACTATCATCATCACCAAAATTAAACGTATGACTGATGCCGCCGTTAACAATAACATCGGGATGCCCCGAACTAAACACGTAAGAACCGCCAGCAGTAAGCTTTACAGCGTTTTTAATGTTGTAAGCGAAATCGGCATCTATAGTGCCTTTTATTTCGGAACGAACTGATACGCTTTGCTTGTTTGCAAAGTATTTGTTGGCACTTACGCTGCCGCTCAGGTTATCGCCAATACTAAAGTTATAACCGCCATCGATAATAAATAAATCGGGACGAAAGGCATAACTGCTGGTAAGAAAAGATAAGGAAGACTCGACATAGAAACCGCTTTTGTTATAATAACCGAATGTTGGTGTAACATAAGGTACAGGCAATGTATCTTTTCTGCCATTATAAACGGAGTTGGACAGATAATTAATATCGGCTTTGAAGTAAGAGGAGCCTTCTTTTTTAGAAATAGAATCTGACAAAGCAGTGGTTTGTTGTGCGAAGGAAACGTAAGAAGAAACTGATAAAAAACAAACAAAAATGAAAAGCAGTAGAGTTCGCATAATAAAGCAGTGTAAAAGTAAATGCAATAAAAAAGCCTGCAGGCTTACCATGCACTTGCAGGCTTATAGTAATAAAGCTTAATGATGTTTATGTATGTGATGAATAGTTGCGCGGTAAGGATGCTTTACACCGTCTTTCCGTAAAGCGACTTCGTCTTTTTCAACGGCTTTGTTATCTGCTTTTATTTCTTTGGTTTCTTTGGCGGCATCGGCTTTGTTTACATCAGCTTCCGCTTCCTTTTTATCTGCTGCATTTTCTTCTTTCGCTGCTAATTTTTTATGGTCATTTTTTTCAGCAATTTCGCTTAGTTTTTCATCGTGTTTAGCCGCTTTTTCTTCACGTTTGGCAGCTTTTAAATCGCGCCTTCTGTCTTTACGGTCTGTTTGGTCATCTTTTACATCTTTTCGAAGTTCTTTTTTGTCATCTTGTTTTTGGGTTGCCGTAGCAGCCGTTGTTGTAGTTGTGGTTTGTGCGTTAGCCGCAGCAGTAATTACTAAGCTTGCAGCCAATGCAAAGAATACATTTTTCATTTTTTTCATTTTTAAAATTAAATGGAATGCAATGATAGATTGTATCTTAACAAAATAGTTTAAATGAGGGATTAATTTTTTTTAAGGTGAAAGGGATTTCTTTAGCGGTGAGGGGTTGATAAATAAAAAAGAAGAATTGAAATTGAGAAATCATTTTACTTTACCCATTGTTGTATTTATTCCCTTTTACCTTCGTACCATTAATTTAATTTTATTGCCTGGCTTACCCAAAAGAGATTATGATGCCGTTGTGGTTGGCTCCGGTCCCAACGGTTTGGCAGCAGCAATAACGCTGCAGCAGCAAGGTGTTTCAACATTGTTGGTGGAAGCGAAAGCAACGGTTGGCGGTGGTATGCGCTCTGCAGAACTTACGTTGCCTGGCTATCTTCACGATGTTTGTTCGGCTATTCATCCTATGGCGGTGGCTTCTCCTTTTTTTAAAACGTTACCGTTAAAAGAGTTTGGTTTAGAGTTCATCAATCCAACTTATGCAGCCGCGCATCCGTTTGATGATGGACGAGCAGCCGTTCTTCACCCTTCCATTCAGCAAACGGCGGCAGGGTTAGGTGTTGATGAAAAAGCGTATGAAAAACTGATGATGCCTTTGTATAAACATCACGATGAAATCTTTTCTTTTATTTTAGGTCCGCTGCGTTTTCCAAAGTATCCGTTGGTAATGGCGAATTTTGGTCTTCGTGCCTTGCAACCCGCAACATTATTAGCCAATCGCTTATTTAAATCAAAAGAAGCGAAAGGAATGTTTGCCGGTATGGCGGCTCATTCCATGTTGCCATTACATAAAGCTGCAACATCAGCCGTTGCACTGGTGTTAATGATGGCTGCGCATAGCAACAACTGGTCAATACCCAAAGGCGGCTCGCAAAGTATAGCAAATGCGTTGGCGGCTTATTTTTTATCGTTGAGAGGAACAATTGAAACCAACATCAATATTACTTCTTTACAACAATTGCCTTCTTCACACGCAGTATTGTTTGATGTAACACCGAAACAATTATTGCAGATTGCAGGGTATCAATTTTCTTCTTTGTACAAATGGCAACTAAAGAAATACAAGTATGGAATGGGTGTATATAAATTAGATTGGGCTTTGAGCGAACCCATACCATTTATTAATAAAGAATGCAAAAGAGCCGGAACTGTACACATTGGCAATACAATGGAAGAAATTGCTTTGAGTGAAAAGCAATTATGGAAAAACAAACATTCAGAAAAACCATTTGTATTGCTTGCGCAACAAAGCTTGTTTGATACCGCGCGCGCACCGGAAGGAAAACAAACCGCCTGGGCATATTGCCATGTGCCGAACGGCTCAACAAAAAATATGACCTCTATTATCGAGCAACAAATTGAACGCTTTGCTCCCGGCTTTACAGATTGTATTTTAGCAAAACACCAGATGGATACAGAAGCGATACAAGATTATAATGCAAATTATATTGGCGGCGATATTAATGGCGGCGCACAACTTATTACCCAATTGTTTACGCGGCCTGCCTTGCGTTTATCGCCTTACAAAACATCTGCAAAAGGCATTTATATCTGTTCCTCCTCTACACCGCCGGGCGGTGGTGTTCATGGTATGTGCGGCTATCGCGCAGCAAAAAAAGCGTTGAACGATGTGTTCAATATTCATATCAATAATCGGCTGTAATGCTGTGTAGGTTTTCTTTTACACCATTTTTTATGATTGTGTTTTGTCTTCATAAAAAGAAAAAATAATTTTATTATTAACACCGTTAAGTATTTTTACGATGTGACTAACAAAATATGGGTATAACAGAGCGAAAAGAAAAAAAGAAAATAGAAATCCGAAAGCAAATTTTAGATGCTTCTATGAAATTGTTTGTAGAAGAAGGATTTGAAAACGTTACAATCCGTAAAATCGCTGATATTATAGAGTATAGTCCTACCACTATTTATCTTTATTTTAAAGATAAAAATGAAATTTTTTACCAGTTGCACGAGCTGGGTTTTCAGAAGATGACTGCGCTGAACCAAAACCTTGCTAACATTAAAAATCCAATGACGAGATTGTTTAAAATTGGAGAGAATTATATTGAATTCGGGCTTGCCAATCCTGAATTTTATGATATCATGTTCATCCTTCGTGCACCGATGCAAACGCTGGAAAACATGGAGAATTACGATTGGAAACACGGCGTGGCAGCATTGAACGCGTTGATGGCTATTGTTGAAGAATGCATGAAAAAAGAATACATCCAAAAAGGCAATGTAAAGGTAGTTTCAATGGCGGTTTGGGGAATGGTGCATGGTTTGGTAAGCCTGCAAATCCGTTCCCGCTTTGATAAACTGGGCGATAATAATATTCCAAAGCTGATGCATCAATCTTTCAATTGGTTCTTAAACGCAATTAATAAAAAATAATTTTTTTTGAATGTTACTTAACGTTGTTAATAAACATAACAGTAATAGTGCTTTTTTGAAATTCAGAATGCAATTCTTTCTCATCATCTTTCTGACTCTGTATGCCTTATGGCAAAGTGCTTTCGGGCAAGGGATTGCTATCATTGGTTTTGGAGCACAATCCGTTGTATTCGCCGCTGGCGTTGATAATGATTGGCGGTTTGATTTCTTCTGCATTATTAACCTGTACTGTAACACTGGTATTGTATAAATTGTTACCACCAAAAGTGTTACATGACGATAAAAGAAAAATGAATGTGCAGGAAACCGGCGAGCTGGGTACTGAATGATAGTTGCGAATTTCTAATTTGGTTTTTAAAAGGGTTATCTGCTTGGTTAGCCAAACTTAAGTTTTATGTTTGACCATTTTAAACAATTCCGGTTCTGAAAACGAAATCGAATAACATTATTCCGGCTCCAACACTATCCATAAAAGAGCATATATAAACTTCATATAAAACGCCTGTTTGCCATTACTTGTATTTATCAGTTTCTTTGTAAAAAGATGTTGTTTGTAAATTGATATTGCAAAAATAAAACCTGCTTTTAATGAAAAGTTTTCACCATTTAAAGCCTTGCTTAGTTGTTCAGGAAGTTTTCTATGTTATTGGGTATTTAAATGTATTGGAACGAACAGCAAAATAATCTGAAATTATAAAGGCATTATTTATGTAGTTGTTTCAGTTGTTTATATGTTCAACATAAAACGATAACCTATGAATTACAATTTTAAGCAAACCTTACTAAGCAGATGTCTGCTTAGTGGTTTATTGGCAGGTTTTGCTGCCGTTATTATCAATTTTGTTTATAACTACATTTACAGGGAAGCCACCGATTACACATTATCCGAAGTTGTAAACGTTGTTTCTATTATTTTCAGTTCTATTCTGGTAAACCTGGTAGCTGGTATTTTACTATTTCTCTTTTTAAAGATGAAAAACGGAAGCGTTATTTACGTTGTTTTCTTTTTGATACTTATATTATTAGGTATTTATGCAGCATCGCAAACACAACGATCCAACGTGCCGGCAAACCAGCACGAGTTTCGTATTTTATTGGGCGGAATCATTATAATTGATGGCTTATGTGCTGCTTTTTTGATACCTTATTTTGTCAATCATCAAAAATTATATAGCTAAGAGCGGAGCGCTTCTTCTTATAATCCTTGTGAGTAATTAAATAAATGCCTGTAACCAGAAAACAGATATTCACTTTCCCCGTTCTTGACCAAACAGTATCGTTTTTTATGACTTCATTTTCTTTTTGTGAAGATGACCGCAGCCGCAATTATTAATGAACCGACTAAAATGGATCTTAGGCTGTTACGGTTTTCAGCCGCCCAAAGTGTAATGCTTCTATTGGTGGCAACGCTTCCAGATTCGCCGTGCGCGCCTCTATCTTCAGGCACGGGTTGCCACACATTATTTTTTCTATCCGGCAATGCTTTTTCTTCTTTTTGTTGCCCATCAATGCCGGTTCTTGATAACACCCAATCGGCATACCACGGCGCAATGCGATTGCCGATGATGGCTTCATAAGTTGGATATCCAACCCATACTTCACGGCGTTTGTTAGCAGCGGCAAAAACAACCGCTCTTGCCGCCACTTCGGGCTGATACACTTTGCCCATCGGCTTTGGCTTGTTGGGCAGTTTGCTTAATACCCATCCAAACTGCGTAGTGTTCATTGCTGGCAGCTGCACCATGCAAATGTGAACGTTGCTCCCTTCGTGCATTAATTCGGTTCGCAGCGAATCAAAAAACCCCTGTATGCCATGTTTAGCACCGCAATAAGCGCTTTGTAACGGAATACCGCGATATGCCAACGCAGAGCCAACAAAAATGATAGAACCTTTATCGCGCGGCAGCATTCTTTTTAATGCACTCATCGCGCCATACACTTGTCCTAAATACGTTACTTCAGTTACACGCTTAAATTCATCCGGCGTTATGTTTTTAACTTCTGCAAACACACTGTTCATGGCGTTGTTCACCCAAACATCAATCGGTCCAAACGCTTGCTCTGCTTCAGTTGCAGCCCGTTCAACCGCTTCAGCATCGGCAACATCGGTAGGTATGCAAAGCGCTTCGCCACCGTAGTTCTCCACTTCTTTTTTAGTGGCTGCTAACTGTTGCTCTTCTCTTGCCAGCAACACAATTCTGGCACCTGCCTTTGCAAACTCCCAGGCAGTAACTCTGCCTACGCCGCCCGTTGCGCCGGTAATAACAACCACTTTGTTTTTAAACTGATTTTTCGCCACGATGTAAATTCTTTTTTATAGAAGTGAAATGATAGTGCAAACATAGATTTCAAAAAAACTGCCATTGATTTTTGGTTGGAGAACCATCCGCTTTTGCTTACAAGATGAATGAAATAATTTATAAGCAAGTATTATTTTTTATTCCACTCATTCATGGAATAGTTTATGTTCTGTTTCAACATCGCTAACTATAAAAAATATTTGTATGTTCACTCAAAATTATTTTAAAAAATACCTTCTTCGCGGGCTCATTGCAGCGGCTGTTTATTGCATTACGGTGGTTATCTTTTTATATCATAAAACCTTTCAATCCATCTGGGTTTTGTTTTTAGGAAGTGCTTTGTACATGGTAGCCATCGCCACCATTGTTTTTTTAAGCAATAAAACGCGCAACACTACTGGTTCGGCGGGCACATCCTCTGTTTCAGGATATGTGTTATCGCTTACCGGCGCTGCTTTATCTGTACTTCTTTCTTTATTGCTGTACTTATTGTTTTACGCTGGCATTGCTACCGGGAAAACTGGTGAGACACTGCACCAGGCGCCAGCTGATTTAAGTGGTAACGGAGCAACACATGGGATGTTGTTTGTGTTGATTGTGGTGGCTGCATTGGGCAACACCATTACTGGTTTCTTTGCATCTCTTTTTACTTCGTTTGGAGCAAGCAAGAAACAAAGCAGCGAAGAAGCTTCCTGATGGCATTTGTTTTTAAAGGATGAGTAAAAACAAAACAACATGTTACATTATCCTCACTTTTCCTGTTTTATTTTTTGATAAATGAAACGGGAATTGATGATAACGAAAGATGGCTCGCATACCATTTTTATTCCTCACAGTAATCTTACTTATCACAGCGTTCATGGCGCTATTCAGGAAAGTAAGCATGTGTTTATACAAGCCGGCTTGGAGCATGTGTTTTCGCATTTTTTAATAGAAAAAAATAATTGTATTAACGTTTTTGAAATGGGCTTTGGCACTGGTTTGAATGCGTTGCTTTCCTTTCAAAATGGAGTAAATAAAAACCGGTGCATTTATTATACTGCTGTTGAAATAAACCCGCTTTCGCCTGAAGAAATACAACCCTTGAATTACGTTGAGCAACTGAACGATGCAAGCCTTGCGCAACCTTTGTTTTTACTGCATTCTTCAGCATGGAATAAAGATGTGCTGATAGAACCATTGTTTACGCTTTATAAGCAAAACGCATCATTACTAAACATAACATTCAATACAACATTTCATGTTATTTATTTCGATGCTTTTGCGCCAAATGCACAACCTGAATTATGGCAAACAGAAGTGTTTCAAAAACTTTATGATGTTTTGTTTGATGGTGGTGTATTGGTAACTTATTGCTGTAAAGGAGCCGTAAAACGCGCCTTGCAAAGTGTTGGTTTTTTTGTAGAAAAATTACCCGGACCGCCAGGCAAAAGAGAAATGATTCGTGCAGTAAAAAAATATAATTTTTGATTTTTAGTTGATGACTTTTGATTGCTGAAAGGCATCAACTAAAGGCTTTCATCAAATGATAACAGTAAGTGGCTTACTTAAAATTGGTGCAAAAACAAACTATAGGTTTTCGTTGTTGAAAGCCAGCTTCATAAAACTCTTTACTTCATCATTAATATCTTCTTTTAGATACATGCGAAAATGATGGTTGAATTGCTTTGCATCGCCGGGCACCTGCGCTATTTTAATGAAGCAAAGATTATCGGGATACGATTTTGTAAACGGGAAAACAACATGAATAAAGTTCTTTCCTAACTGTGTAATCCAGGCAATGCGTTTGGCATCGTTGGCAATGCCAATCATGGTTTTGGCAGGGTGAATAGTTACCAGGCCTATCTTTTTAAATTCATCAGTAAAAAAATAAAATAGCTGTTGCGTGTGCGTTGATTTTCCTACTAAAAAATCATTCACTGTTTTGTTCATTTCGTCCATCATAAAACAATAAAATAGTTATGAATTTTTTGTTGACGTAACGGCGCACAACTGATCTACCTTGCTGTGCAAATCGTTCATCATCAGCAATTGTTTTTCCTGAATGGCATACAACGTTTTTAATTGCTCCTGCAGCAGCAAATCCATCTTTTCGTGCAGACTTCTTACTTCCAGTTCGGCTTTTAAATTTATAAGATAATCGTTTTCAGCCCTCATCCTGTCTTTTTCTTCCACTCGGTTTTGGCTCATCATAATTATTGGCGCCTGCAAAGCGGCAATACACGATAAAATTAAATTGAGTAAAATAAAAGGATAAGGATCGAAACGGAACTGCAGCACTATAAATGCGTTAAACAAAATCCATACTCCGAGAATAATACCAAACCAAATAATAAACTTCCAGCTACCTCCAAAGCGGGCGACCTTATCGGAAATGCGCTGCCCGCGCGACAAAATTTCCTGCGGTGGATTTTTTAAATTGTTTACAATTAAATCTTCTTCATCAATGGCTTTGGTTACAATATTGTTCAGCTTTTTTAATTGCTCGGTGCTGGCTTCAAACAACTCCGTAATCTCCCTGTTATCCATGGTTGTATTGTTTGGTTGATACAAGTTTTGATAAATAAAAATACGCAGGATAACAATGCTGTGGTATAAAGATTTGTTTGAAGCCGGCACGTATTGTAACAACCAGGTTAATTAGCCAAAAACCACTCTGCCGTTGATTTTACACCTTCTTCGTATGATGTTGGAATAAAGCCAAAAGTGGTTTCAAACTTAGAAGAATTCAGTACATAACCAAACTCATCCTGGTAAAGCATTTCGTGCATTTCGCGCATCATGGGGCTAAACCATCCGATAAAACCAATCAGCCATTTAGGAAGCACCTGCGGTTTTGTTTTACCATTCATATACTTTGCTGCCAAAGCAATAAATTGTTTGCCAGTTAAGGCAGGCATTACTGAGGGTAAAATCCAGGTTTGATTAAACGCTTCAGGGTGTTGCGATAAAATGTAAATCGCTTTTGCTGCATCGGGCGTGTAGGTAAATGAACGGGGAACATTGGGATTGACAAACCATTGCGGCGTTAGCTTTTTCTTCATCCTGCTGAACACAAGAATGCCGGGCGCACTTTTGTCGGTAGCGCGCGGTCCGTAAAAATCGGCGGCTCTTGCAATAATGGCTTTTATGCCTCCGCTTTTCATTTCCTGTAATAACATTTCATCTATCTGTGTGCGAATTTTTCCCTTTTTACTGCGCGGCGCAAACGGTGTGTTTTCTTTTATAACATTCCCTTCGGGGATGCCATACGGGTACACACTATCAAAGAAAATAAGGGGCGCATTCGCAGCTTTGCAGGCATTGATAACATTGCGCATAATGATGGGCCATTCCTTTTGCCAAATTTTATAATTGTACTGAATGCCCGCTAACAAATACACCATGTTTGAACCAGCTACAGCCTTCCTTACTTCATCTTCATTTAATAAATCGGCTGTTACTAATTCAGCGTTGGCAATAGGTTTTGGATGGCGCGAAACCAGCCTGATTTGTCCGTTGTTTTGTTGCAGTATTGGAACCAGTTCTGTAGCGATGGTGCCGTTTGCACCAAGAATAGTATGCAGTGCCATAATGTTTGTTTTTACAGCACAAAGCTACCAGTAGTAAAGAGAGTAAAACGTTGACATTGGTTAAGAAATACTTTTTCGCATCACACGCCGGCGAATGCGGCTTAACGATTCGGGCGCCACGCCTAAATAAGAAGCAATGTAATGTTGAGGAACTCTATCAAAATAAAAGCTGTTATCATGCAGTGCTTTCAGGTATCGTTCTTCAGGCGTTTTTAAAAGAAGGCTATACATTCGCTCATCCAGACAAGTAATTAAATATTCTGCCATCAATCTGCCAAATCGTTCCCACACAGGATGATGATTATACATGTACTGCATATCTTCATAACTCAACATCAGCACTTCCGAATCTTCCATCGCTTCAATAGTAATATAGCTTGGCTTGTTGGTGAGGAAGCTGGTATAAGCGCTTATCCAATTGTTTTCAAATGAAAAATAAGTGGTTGTATCAGCGCCATCTATTGTTTTATAATATCGGAAAGAGCCTTTTATAACATAAGCAATGTGCCTGCATGTTTTGCCTTCCGCAATAAAAGCATTGTGTTTTTTATAAATGCGATGAGTGAATCGTTGCTGCGCATCGTTCCATGCTTCATTCGTAAGCGGCACCATTGCATTCATAAAATTGAATAAAGAAACAAACTGAGGTTGCATAAGGTAAAGATAAACTTCCTTTTATAAGAAGAGACCTTCCCTAACGGGAAGGTCTCTCTTTGGGATTTGGGTTGATGATGATCCGGTCAGTAAGAATACCTCCTCTCTATTGAGCCACTACTTTTACGGTGTTGGTAGCGGTGTTGGTAGCGGACGCGATTTTGATATAGTAAATACCGGCTGCCAGGCGGTTGTTCAGATTGATGATTTGAGAAGCCGTACCGCCGCTATGAGTAATGGCTTTGCTCAATTGCAGAGCGCCGTTTTGATCCATAACCGATACAGTGTAAGCGCCTTCTGCCAGGTTGGCAAGGGTAAGGGTGAACCGGGTTCCGGTTAACGGATTCGGATACACGCTTACAGAAGATGCGCCACCGGCAGAGGCGGTTGGTAGTTGTGCCTTTACGATGCCGCTATAGAGAACCTCGCCGTTTTTACCAACGCTTTTTACGCGGTAGTAGTTGATGCCGGCTGCTGCAGCGGCATCGGTAAAGCTGTAAAGAGAAGCGCCTGTGGCTGTTACCTTGCCCCCTGCGATGAAGCGAATGCCGTTGGCTGATTTCTCTACTTCGTAATACAGGACGCCTGTTTCGTCAGCCACTTTCCATTCTACCGTAATGGCTTTTTCTTTTGCATACGCTTTTACATCTGTAAATAAAACCGGCAGCACGGTGTTGGTTATTTTTGAAGCCAGCACCACAATGGTGAAGCGGTCAGCCGCTTTGGAAGCCGCTACTGCATTGTTAACCATGAACGTGATGCGGGTAGTATCGGCAGAGCTGATGGGTGAAAACGTGTTCAGGTATTTATCATACAAAGCGAACGACTGGTTGTTGAGTGCGGAAGGCACGATTTCAAACTGGTAAGAAGCAGATTTGGTCTTGGTAAGAGAAAGGTGAAGAGAATCACCCTTCTCCGGCATCGTGCGGTCATCAATGGTAAGAAGAGCGTTTCCTTCTTTGATGCCTAAGTTTTCACTTATGTTACCCAATTTAACAGCATCGTTGTTATCAACAGAATCACTGTACGCTGCGTTAAAGTTGAACAGAACGCCATCAGCTATAGACGTGGTGCTGTCGGGGTTAAATACTTTGAGATTAATTTCCAGCGACGTATCAGCCGCAACATCATCGCCCGTTCTGTCGGCGCTGGTAGTAGAAACCGTTGGGTCTTTCACATCTTCGGTAAAGCTGAGAGAGCCTGCATTGATACCATCGTTACTTTCAGCAAAGAAGCCCTGACCCGCCTCTAAAACATTAGCTGTATAAGCGGAAGGAGGCGTAGCCCTGTAGGTTCCGCTAGAGCCGTCAACCGTTACCCAGGCGCCTGTGCCGTTGGTGCCGGCCAAAGAAGGGTCCCACACATGGTAGCGCGCTTTAACGTTGCTGCTAAGGCTGACGATTTTTGAAAAGTCAACCGGGCTGGCATAAGGGTTCAGCATCAGAGTAAGACCGGTTGCAGCTACTGTTTTTGCAGCCAGCGCACCCTGGTTAACGTTACCTGTAACGCGCAGGATAGTAGTCATAGGCGTTGTGCTGTTGGTGGTGGTGGTAATGTTATAAGAACGATTGCCTCTGATAAAGATGAGGTATGCCGGGTAGCTGGTGATAGCGGTGGTTTTGGTAGGAGGAACGCCTGCCCATGATGCGGTTGTGCTGTTGTACACCCTCATGCTAAAGGTCTTCTGCGGGTTCTGGTCAAAACCATCCGATACCAAGCCATAAGTGACGTGCGTGCCATAACCAGGATGCGGATTGTCGGTAGAGCTGGCGGCACCTTCCTGCCAGGCGGCGTTGATGCTGGGGGCATTGGTGCTGGTAACCGGTGCGCCCAGTAATCTATAAGCTCTGCGGGCATGAATGAATTTTTCGATGGTTACTTTACCGCTGATTGCGCCTGCTGATTTTGCAATGCTGGCTGTGCCGTTGATATCGCTTTTTAAGGTTAAAGAATCAGAGGTGTTGAAAGTGCCGCTGTTTACCTGCAAAACGCCTGGCGTTGCACCGGCTGTAAGGTTAAGAGCCGTGTGAAGGGTTACGGTCTGGGCAGCTATCGTTACGTTTTTAATAGTATCGTTAACCGCATCAAAGTAAAGGTCAGAATTGCCTGAATAAGCAACCGTACTGATGCCATTCAAAGTTAAATTAGAAGAAGAAGAGCTCACGATCACACCCGTTGATAACGACCTGATGATGCGGCCTGCGCTTAGTGTTGTGCCCGGAGTAAGGGTGACCGCTCCATTGGCAACATCTAAGGTACCGGCGATGGTTAAGTTACTGCCGGTGGCAGCCGTAGAACGGTTGGCTACTATAAAAGTGTGCTCGTCTCTTGTAAAGTCAACGGGTGAGCTTCCGCTGCCATCTGTCGCCACGCCCCAGGTAAGGGGCAGGTTTAAGTTGCCTGTAGATTTAGAATACAGAACGATAGAAGTTTTCAATACAGCCGCATTGCTCGTGCAAGTGCCGCCGTTGTAGGAAACCAAAGCTGTATAATTTCCTGAATCGGCATAGTTGGTAACAGAAAGTGCGTAGCTGCTTGCAGTGGCGCCGCTGATGTTGCTATTGTTTTTCTGCCATTGCCATGCGGTAGCGCCTGAGGTTTTGATAGAAAAAGAAGCGGCATTGCCGGTGGCAAGGTATTGCGTTACCGGAGCGGGCTGGGCAACGATGATATATTTTACTGATGCGCTGCTGCTGGTAGTAGTTCCTACGCTGTTGGTAACGCCTACTGTAAAAGCAGAAGCGGTATCAGCCAAAGTAAGAGATAAAGCAGTATAAGAGCTTGCCGTAGCACCGGAAACAGCCGCTCCGTTCTTATACCACTGGTAAGTTGGAGCGTTATTGCTGGTAGCCGTTACACTAAAAGTGGCTGATGTGACAGAACTACTACACAGCATTTGTTTTTGCGGTTGTGTTGTGATTAGGGGTGCAGATACGTCAGAGCAGGAAGTAAAAGAAGTAGAAGTGTTTGGTAAGATCGGGTTTTTGGTAATGTTGGTTGGAATTGTATTTTGAACATCAAAATATTTATTTGAAGCTGTTAATGAAGGCTCGTAAAAATTTATTTTATTTGTTGAGCTTGTTCCGTTAAAAGGTCCCTGGTTGGTAGAGGATCCGGAGCAATAGAAATTGCCACTACCACTGATATTACCATTGTTTGAAAAACTACCGGCCATTTGTACAAAACCGTTTGTACCATTGGTAAATGAATTCTGGTTAATAAAACTTCCACTTATTAAAATCTTACCACTGTTGTTAACTGTTCCATTACTGCTAAAGGCACCCAATATTTTTACTGTACAAGTATTAGTAAGTGTGTTTCCTGAATTTATCATCACGTTTCCTGCAATAGAATCAACACCGTTATTATTAAAAGTGGCACTGCTAAAATTCAGATCACTGCTCATATCCATATAACCATTGTTGGTTACTATGGATGAATTTTGCAGCGTTACAGCACCACCCACCTTAATAATACCTGAATTGGTGATGTTAAAACTTGAAAATGTAACTGCCCCATTAAAAGTCATTGCTCCGGTAGCGGAATTGGTTAACGAAAAATTACCACTGTTGTAACTTGAAAAAGAACTTACTGTGAATGCACCTGTATTAGCAATAGAAACTGTACCCGTGTTGAGTGTTACACTTCCGGAAATATTATAAGTGCCTGAATTGGTAATAGTAGCACCATCACCATAAGTAATGCTACCTTGTTGTGTGGTAGTGCCATTGTTAGTAATCGTGAGCGGAAAATTTGTAATGTTGCTGCTAATAATGAGATTGGCATTTTTATCTACATTAATAAAACCACCTTTCTGTATGTTGTTTACATTTTGGAAGCTCAAATTTAAGGTGGAGCCGTTTAATACGCAGATAGATGAAGTAGATGAAAAATCGTTGGTAATGGTGATTTGATAACTTTTCCCACCATTTAAAATAATGGTTTTGCCAGATGTCAAATCAAATGTGCCGGATTGGTTTGTGTAAGTAGCACTGCCTGGGCAGGTTTGTGCGTTTACAAATTGTGCTGCCAGTGTGGTAATTGTCAAAAGAATACATGCAATTCTTTTCATAATGGATTTTTTTATAATGATGAATATTGGCTGTTTTGATATTGAATGATGTCGGATTTTAATTTTCGAGACAATAATTAGCGGTATATCTTACAGCGTGCCTAAGTTAAAAGGAATATAATGCCATTGGAGAAATGTATTATAATCAACACCTTAATAATTATTTATAATATAATATATTCCCATTATGAAAAATTTAATTCCCTTTGGTAATGAAAACTATGAATGACTTGTATCTTATCATTTTAAAACAATCATTTTAAAATGATAAAAAACAAGCACTTCTGTTGCAATAAAATGTTTTGGAACCTATAAAAAGAGATGGTAATATTATTCTTTCAAATCATCTGCTTATGCCCTCTCATTCTGCTTATACAGTTTCTCAAAAACTTGCTTTAATTAATAAAGCAAGAGATGTGCTGCGAGGAGAATATATGGAAAGCAGCGATTTAAAAAAGCTGTTGAAGGAGTTGGAAGTAAACGACCAGTTTGCTTATGCAACCGAAATTTTATTGCGCAAAATGAAAGAAGATGAAGAGCAAAAAATAAGCGTTACCGCAAAGGATTATCAAACGCTGGCTAAGTATATTTATAAAGATACCTCTCTGCCGTCTTCCTTTAAATTTGAAAAAGCTTTGCAACAGCTTCATTCGCACCTTAATCTGGACGAAACGGGCAACTGTGAAACGCTTGGTCTTGCCGGTGCCGTTTACAAACGAAAGTGGCAGTACGATCATCGGTTTAAAAATCTCGTGCTCTCGCGTTATTATTACAAGCAAGGGTACATTCACTGGCGTGCATTTATAAACGAAAAAAATAAAGATGAAAAAGATGTAAGAAACGATAGTGGTTTTACGGCAATTAACTATGCTTACATGTGCGAATTGATGGCGACCGATAAATTAGAGGAATGGGGAAACGATACAGGTTTTACAGCTAAAATTTCGGAAGATCTGGAAGAAGCGGTAGCAGCCCGAACTTTTATTTTAAATTACTTTATTGAACTTGATAAAAAAGATTGGCTATACTATTTAAAAAGGCGTGTTGCCCGTTTTTTTGTTGGCGAAACCAAAGCTTCTTATCCAAAAGTAAATAAAAACAAATGGGCAGTCGCTACGGTTGCAGAAGCTTGTTTTGGTTTGGGTTTATACAAAGAAGCGAAGCTGTTTATCCGGCAATTTCTTGCCGATACCACATCGCAGCCCTGGGAAATCCGAACCTTCAATCAACAGTTGCTTTCTATTGCGTACTTGCAAATTCTCCGCAAAAAATGGTACAACGATTTTAAAGTGCGGCAGCAAGCGCGTGAGTTGAAAGAAGGAACCGACATTGCCGATATTGATTACTCAAACATCAGCGGTTTACAGAAGCATGTTTCTTATGTGAATGATAAAGAAAGTAACGAGTGCCTGCAACTGTTTAAAGAATGCGATGGCACCGCAAGTACAGATGTTTATAACGATGAAGAAAACAGAAATAACAAGTGGGGATTAGCTTTATCAGGCGGCGGTTTTCGGGCTTCGTTGTTTCACATTGGCGTGCTGGCTGCGCTGGCTGAAGAAGATCAATTAAAACACATCGAAGTGCTGTCGTGCGTGTCGGGCGGCTCTATTATTGGCGCGTATTATTATCTTAAAATAAAACTGCTTTTTGAAAACAAAGAGGATGGTGAAATTGATAAGCAGGATTACATCAATCTTATAAAAGAAATAGAAACCGATTTTCTGCAGGGCGTGCAAAAAAATTTGCGGATGCGCATTTTCAGCAATTTGTTTTTAAACATAAAAATTATTTTTTCAAAACATTATTCACGCACGCACCGGCTGGGTGAATTGTATGAAAAGTATCTGTTTACAAAAATTTTAAAAGACAAAAATATCTTTAACGAAGAGGACAGATACAGTAATTTGTTGAAGAGAAATAAGGGAAAGATTTTTATGTCGGATTTGTTTATCAATCCAAAACTAAGACCCGGTGAACAATTCAATTTCAACACCGATAACTGGCTTCGTAAAAACAAAATTCCGCAATTAATTTTAAATGCTACCAGCGTAAACACAGGGCACAACTGGCAGTTTACCGCATCGTACATGGGCGAGCCGGCTGGCAGCATTGAGCCTGACATTGATGTGAAGCCCCGCCTGCGCAGAATGTATTATGAAGATGCGCCAAGCCGCTATAAACAATTCCGGTTAGGGTATGCCGTGGGCGCATCTTCCTGCGTGCCGGTAATGTTTCATCCAATGCCAATGTTTGATTTGTATCCGGGCATTGATCTGCAGTTAATTGATGGTGGCTTGAACGATAATCAGGGCATTCGTTCTTTATTAGAAACCGAATGTGTAAATATGATTATCAGCGATGCCAGCGGTCAGTTGCCAACCGGCAATGCAGCCATTAACAATGAAGCGGCTTTGTTTTTTCGTGCCGATAATATTTTACAGGAACGGCTTCGCGAACTTCAGTTTAAAGATGTGATAGAGCGGGAAGCCACCACGCAAATCAATACTTTAATAAACCTGCATTTAAAAAACGGGTTGCAACAGGAGCCGATAAGCTGGTTGTACTGCGCCGACCCGCCGCGTACGATTTACGATATAAACAGCAATAGCGAAACCGACTTAACAAAATATGGTGTGCTTCGCAATGTGCAGTTTCGTTTATCGGAGATAAGAACCGATCTCGATTCGTTTAGCAATACAGAAGCGTATGCACTCATGTACAGCGGCTGGAGCCAAACCAGGCTGCGTTTTCATCCTAACTTAAACATGGATGAAAACGCACACACCCAAACCGGCTGGAAGTTTTTGGGTATTAAGCCTTTTGTAACCGATATGGAAAAAGCAGCCGCCATTGATGGCTTGCTGAAAGCAGGGAAATATTTGCCGTTTAAGCTTTGGTACGTGAGTAAATTTATACGTTATTTTTTAATTTTTCTTTTGTTGATTTCTGTTGCGGTTATTATATTTTATACCGTTACACATTGGAATGAAAAGCTATCCGTTAGCGCATCTGTAACCGTAAAAGGCATAGCCTGGATGGTGGCAATTTATGTGATAGGAGTGTTTTCAAAACTGCTGGCAAATTTGCTGGATTATAAAGGGTATGTATGGAAGAAAATTTTAGATGTAATTATAGCCGTAGCTGGCTTTTTAATTTGCTGGATATATGTTGTTGTGTTCAACCCCATTTATAACAAAATTGGAAAACTGAATAAATAAAAACTATTTTCATCTTCATAAAAAAGTTTTGTATCCTGCCTTCTAAAACGGTAATTGTTACAATACTTTTGCAGCCATCTATGCAGGCAAAATTTTTGGTTTGTTTTTGTTTCATTATTAGTACGGCACTTTATGCGCAAACCGATTCGCTGCACCAAAAAGATTCTGTAAAAAAAACCATTGCGCCATCAGCCATCACATCAGCTATAAAAAAAGATTCTCTTCCTCAAACTAAAATAATAAAGGCTTTAACCTGGCAGCAGGATACAAGTTTCAATCGTTTTTTTATCAATAAAAAATACGCTAAAAACAAACAATCGGTGTATGCCATTAACAACGTTCGGCAACCGGCGCACCAAGACGAGCAGTTTTATATGTTAGCCGGTTTGTTTTTATTTGCAGGGCTGGCACGTACCTTATTTCCAAAATATTTCACTGCCATTTTTCAAATATTTTTTCAGTCTTCACAACACCAGCGTCAATCAAAAGAAAACACTGCGCAGGATGTACTGCCTTCTTTTTTAATGAATCTTTTGTTTGTTTTTTCAGGCGGCTTGCTGTTAGCTTATTTTGTAAAAGGCGATGACGTTTTGCATCGTCTTTCTTTTCCTTTGCTTTGGTTGTATGCCTGCCTTGCACTTGCGGTTGTTTATATTTTTAAATCGTTGTTTATAAGCTTTTTCGGGTGGTCGTTCGCAGCGCAGGAACCGGCTGCCAATTACAGGTTTGTTGTTTTTTTGGTGAACAAAGTGGCGGGTTTGTTTTTCCTGCCGTTGCTGTTAATTCTTACTTACTCAACCGGTGCCAATTTTACGGTTATCAGCACAATTGCTGTTGCTTTCATCGCGCTGCTGTTATTGTATCGTTATATCGTATCGTTAAGCACGGTAGGAAAAAAGCTGAAAATACATCCTGTACACTTTTTTTTATACCTTTGCGCTGTTGAAATACTACCCTTATTAATTACTTATAAGGTGTTATTGATAACTAAAGAGCTCTAAGTTTTTACAATTAAATTTTCTGAAAGGCATCGCATGTTAAAAAACGGGGTAAAAAGCAATGCTGCCATAAAGAAAAACGGCAAGCGAATTTTAATAACCCAGCCCAAACCGGAAAGTGATAAATCGCCTTATTTCGATTTATCCCGCAAATATAATGTAGAGCTTATTTTTCACCCGTTCATCCGGCTGGAAGGTATTCCTGCACGTGAATTCAGAAAACAAAAAGTTGATATCTCATCGTTTACAGCCGTTATCTTCACCAGCCGCAATGCCATTGATCATTTTTTTCGCATGTGCGAAGAAATGAAAATTACCATCAGCCAGGAAACCAAATATTTCTGCGTAACGGAAGCCGTAGCTTTATACCTTCAAAAATTTATTTTGTATCGAAAACGCAAAGTGTTTTATGGTGCCGACGGTACTAACAAATCGTTGTTTGATGTAATTAATAAACACAAGGAAAACGAACGTTTTTTGTATGTGTGCAGCGAAAACCAGCAGGACAACGATATTGTAAACTGGCTGAAAAAAAACAATTGCGAATTTCAACTGGCGTTTATGTATCGCACCATCAGCAACGATATAAAAAACGTAATGGACAGAGATGAATATACGGTAATTTGTTTCTTTACGCCAAGCGGCGTAAAAAGCCTGCTGGATAACTATCCTCACTTTCAACAAAACGGGCTACTCATCAGCACATTTGGCAGCAACACATTAAAAGCTGTGGAAGACGCTGGTTTGAATGCTCATATTAAAGTGCCTTCGCCGCAAACGCCCAGCATGGTAGCGGCTTTAGATAAGTATTTAGCTTCTGCTATTCCCGCAAGGAAAAAATGAGTTTGTTTTTACTATACTTTTTTTTGCCCACGCCCCTTTCCCACGCTCTGGTTCTACATTTGCTCTTTTCTTTTCAAAAAATAAGTGACCGAACACAAACACACCAACCATCTCATTCACCAAACCAGCGTTTATTTATTGCAACATGCGCACAACCCGGTGAATTGGTATCCTTGGGGCAAGGAGGCTTTGCAAAAGGCAAAAGATGAAAACAAACCTATACTCGTAAGCATTGGTTACGCTGCCTGCCATTGGTGCCATGTGATGGAAAGAGAAAGCTTTGAAAATGAAGATACTGCGGCATTGATGAACCGGCATTTTATTAACATAAAAATTGATAGGGAAGAACGGCCTGATTTGGATCATATTTATATGGATGCGGTGCAGGCGATTAGTGGAGGCGGAGGCTGGCCGCTTAATGTATTTTTATTGCCCGATGGCAAACCGTTTTATGGCGGCACTTACTATCCGCCGGTGCGCGCTTTTAACCGTATGAGCTGGACAGAATTGCTTACGGCGATTCACGAAATGTTCACCCAAAAAAGAAACGAAGCGGAAGCGCAGGCTGATAATTTATTGCATCATTTATCAACCGCTAACCAGTTTTTACAAAATAAAAATAATGATGACATTTTTAAAGAAGAAAATCTTCATCTCATCAGTCAAAACATTTTACAAGCTGCCGATACTGAATGGGGCGGCTTTGGAAAAGCGCCTAAGTTTCCGCAAACATTTTCCATACAATTTTTATTGCGGCATTTTTATTTTACGGGTAATGAAGATGCTGTAAAACAAGCCTTATTAAGCCTTGATAAAATGATAGGCGGCGGTATTTACGACCAGTTAGGCGGCGGCTTTGCCCGCTACAGCACCGATGAAAAATGGCTTGCGCCTCATTTTGAAAAAATGCTGTACGATAATGCTTTGCTTCTAACGAGTATCAGCGAGGCTTATCAGCTTACAAAAAAAGAATTGTATGCCGATGTTATTCGCGAAACAATACAATTCATCAGCCGCGAGATGACTTCTCCGGAAGGAGGATTTTTTAGCGCTTTGGATGCCGACAGCGAAGGCGTGGAAGGAAAATATTATACATGGAGCAAAGATGAAATTGAAGATGTTTTAGGCGAAGAGGATAGCTTTTTCTTTTGCTCCATTTATAATGTGAGTGATGTAGGAAATTGGGAGCGCACTAACATTTTATGGCTGTCTCACAATAATAATTGGGAGGCTGCTTTTTCAGATTTATCAATAAAAAATAAAATAGCGGCCTGCAAACAAAAACTGCTGGCGGTACGTGAACAAAGAATTCATCCGCAACTGGATGATAAAATCATTTTAGGCTGGAACGCTTTACAAATAACGGCTTGCTGCAAAGCCTTTGCTGCTTTAGGCAATGATGTATTTTTAAAAATGGCGGAAGACAACATTTATTTTTTAGAGAAAAATTTATATCAAAACAAAACGTGGCAGCATAGCTGGAAAAACGATGTAGTTAGCCATTCGGCTTTTTTAGATGATTATGCTTATTTGATAGAAGCTTACATTCAGTTGCAGGAGGTTACGGGTAATAGCCGTTATCTTACTAAAGCAAAAGAAACAATGGAATATGTGCTGGTACATTTCTCTCAAAACCAGTCTCCTCTTTTTTATTATACACCCGATTATCAAACCGATGTAGTAATTAAAATAACTGAATTGTATGATGGAGCCACACCATCGGCAAATGCAGTGCTGGCGAAAGATTTGCATTATCTTTCGCTTGTTTTTAACAAACCTGAATGGAAAAAAAGAGCTGAAGAAATGCTTCGCAATGTGGCTTCGGCGGCGGTAAAATATCCAACTTCTTTCGGCGTGTGGGCAATGGCTTATGCGGAGATGATAAAAGGCATGAACGAAATTATTATCACCGGTAAAAATGCTATGATTCAATTACATGCGTTACAACAAAATTTTATTGCTAATAAAATAATTCAGGCAGTGGAATTTATACCAAACGATGAAAGTTTTGCGTTACTTAACAACCGGGTACAACCAGGTGAAACGGTAATTTATATTTGTAAAGAAGGTGTTTGCAAACAACCTGTTCAAACGGTGGATGAAGCGCTGCTGTTGCTGGAATAGTATTCATAAAAGCTGTGAATAATAATGTAAAGGCGGGAAAATTATTCTATAAATTTTTTTTATATAAAATTCGCCCTATTTTTGCTAATACCAAAACTTACATTTCAACAAAACACAAATCTCAATCTGGTTCACTTTCCGGCTTAATAAAATTTATAGTAGTATTAAATATTCTTAATGCAATATATACTTGTAATGTGCCGTTAAATTGTATTATTGCCACTTAAACCGGATATAGAGAAATTAAGGTTTCAAACAAAAAATAAATGAAGACCCAACTTATCACGTTTCTAACACTCGCAACCATTGCAGCCACCGCACTTAGCTGTGGCAAAGGAGCAACCAAATCAAAAAGCGCGGTGCCCGATAATGGTCAACTTGTGGGCGTTGCGGTAAGCACCCGCAACAGCATGGTTAAGCCGTTAGGCATGGTGTATGTTCCGCCCGGAACCTTTCACATGGGTCCCAGCGATGAGGACATTAATTACAGTTATACTTCACGTAATAAACAGGTATCCATTTCAGGCTTTTGGATGGACGCTACAGAGATTACCAATAATAAATATCGCCAGTTTGTTTACTGGACGAGAGATTCGCTGGCAGCTATTGATTTGGGCTATATTAAAAGTGGCGCGGGTGGAGATACTGCGGTTGATTGGAAAAAAGCAGCCGGAATTAAATGGGGCGATAAAGCAACGATGGAAAAATTATCCGGTCTTGTATTGGCTCCGGATAACCGTATCTATGGCAGAATGGAATTAGATCCTGATAAAATTACTTATAGCGTACAGGGCTACGATTACGACGAAGCTGTAAAGCGCGTAAATATAGGTCGCCCACGTAAAGATTTTATTTATCGCTATGCACAAAAAGTGTATCCTGATACCTTAGTTTGGATGAGAGATTTTTCATATTCTTACAACGATCCGCAGGCAAAGCGATATTTCACACATCCTTCTTTTGGCAACTATCCGGTGGTAGGTGTTACCTGGAAACAGGCGGTTGCTTTTTGTAACTGGAGAACGCATTATTTAAACAGCTTTTTAGAAAGACATAGATATGCACAGGAAAGCGATTTTCGCTTACCAACCGAAGCTGAATGGGAATATGCAGCGCGCGGCGGTCGTTCACAATCTATGTATCCCTGGGGTAACTATTATACAAGAAATAAAAAAGGATGTTTGCTGGCAAACTTTAAACCTGGCAGGGGCAACTACGCAGAAGATGGTGGCTTTTACACCGTGCGTGCCGATGCGTACTGGCCTAATGATTTTGGTTTGTATAACATGGCGGGCAATGTGTCGGAGTGGACAGAATCCTATTTTTACGAAGGTTCTTACAATTTTCAACACGATATGAATCCAACAGTGCGTTATAACGCAAAAGATACCGACCCGCCGCTAATGAAACGCAAAGTGATCCGTGGCGGCAGCTGGAAAGATGTAGCCTATTACCTGCAAACCAGCACAAGGCAATACGAATATCAGGATTCGGCAAAATCGTATATCGGTTTCCGTTGCGTGATAGATTTACCTGCACAACTAAAAAAATAATAAACAAATCAGTTATCAATTTATAGCATCTTATTACACCAATGCAAACAAGCAAATAACTATTGGCTGAATGTGTTGTAAGTAAAGTTGTTTCAATTAAAATAAAAAATAAAAAGAGAAAAATGGCAGCTGCAATCCCTCCTAAAGTAAGTAGAATTGTTGACATTATCGTATCACTTGGTGCGGCAGTGGTAATTATTGGTGCATTGTTTAAAATTGAACACTGGGCTGGTGCCGATCAAATGCTCATTATTGGCTTAGGCACCGAAGCCGTTGTATTTATGATTTATGGGCTTTTGTATTTAAGATACCCAGCGGTTGATGATATGGAAGTGCATCTTCCCAAAGAATTACAACCTGCCGGCAACCCTGCATTGGCAAGTATGGAAAAAATGTTAAAAGAGGCTGATATTACGCCGGCTAATCTTACTAAACTAAGTGCTGGTTTTCAGAAGCTGGGAACTACAGTTGATAAGATGGGTGAGATAAGCGATGTTGTAAAAGCCACTGGCGATTATACAACAAAAACAAACGAAGCCACCGCTGCCTTAGGTACTGTGAAAGATGCTTATTCAAAATTCGCTACATCGATGAATGCGTTTAGCTCGGCTTCTGAAAGTACAAAAGGCTTTCACGATCAGGTACAGGTGCTTACTAAAAACATGTCATCGTTAAATACCATTTACGAGTTGGAATTGCAGCAAAGCAACAATCATTTAAAAGCGCTCAATTCTTTTTATGGCAAGCTCACGGCAGCCTCCGAAGCCATGTCAACCAGCGCGGAAGATGCAAAGCGTGCACAGCAACAAATTGCTGCACTGGCTACCAATCTTTCTAAATTAAATCAGGTGTATGGCGGTATGCTTACGGCTATGCAACTGAAATAAAACAAAAAGAGAAAATTCATTTTAAATAGAAACAAAAAAGTGATTTTGCTAAAGTAGTTTTCATTTTCTTGTTTCATCATACAACAGTAAAGATAAAAAGAGACTAATATAATGGCACTACCTAAAGAGCCACGGCAGAAGATGATTAACCTGATGTATTTAGTACTCACAGCATTGCTGGCACTAAATGTATCATCAGAAATCCTGAATGCTTTTAAAACGGTTAACCACAGCTTAAATAATGCTACCAATACCATCGAAGACAAAAACAAAACAATGTTTGCGTCCCTTGAAAGAATGAAAAATGATGCTACAACACGAGATAAAGCAAACATCTGGGCACCGAAAGCTGATAAGGCGAAACAGTTGTCGGATGGAATGAACAACTACATTTTGACGCTTCAGGAAAGATTAAAAAAAGAATCGGATTTAGATCCGAAAACTGGTAACTATAATGAAGGAAGCCTCGAAGCTGCAACCCGTTTAATGGATGAACAGGGTGAAGGCGAAAAATTACAAAATAAACTTGGTGAATTTAAGAATGCTTTATTAAATATTGATCCGGAAATAAAAAAGGAATTTGCTCATTCATTACCACTTGATACAACTAAACCAGCAGTCGAAAATAAAACCAACAATACCTGGAGTGCGGCTTATTTTAGAATGACACCTACAATTGCTGCGATGACTATTTTAAGCAAGTTTCAGAACGATGTAAAAAACAGCGAATCGCAGGTTGTTGAATATTGCCATAACCAAATTGGTTCTGTAAAAGTTGTGTACGATCAGTTTGTTCCCTTTGCAGGGCAAAGTTCACAATATTTAATGCCAGGTCAAGAATTACAAATAACGGCTGGCGTAGGCGCTTTCAGCAAAGCAGCACAACCAACAATAAGTATTGATGGACAAAATATTCCTTTAGGGGCCGACGGTTCAGCTTTATATAAAACAACAGTTGGCGGGGCGGGTTCTTATACTAAAAAACTTCACATTACGTTTACAAAACCAGACGGCACAAAAGGCGTTCTTGATAGAGATATTCCTTACACAGTTGGCTCACCTACAGGCGCCAGTGTGAGTGCCGATAATGTAAAAGTTCTTTACATTGGTTTGGATAATCCGGTTTCTGTAAGCGGCGGTAATGTAGGCGATGAAAAAGTTAGCTTTAGCATGGATAATGGCAGCTTTACGAAGGACAGACCAGGGCATTATGTTATTCGCCCCGCAAAGCCAGGTACTGCTACCATTTCTTTAAACATTGAGGGCAAAGCGCAGCAGTTTCCATTCCGTGTAAAAACAGTTCCCGATCCGTTGGCAATGATAGGTGCCAGCAAAGGCGGCATTATGGGTGTTAACGAATTTAAAGCGCAGGCAGGCGTTCGTGCCGAACTCGAAAACTTTGTGTTTGAAGGTGTAAAATTTACAGTTACCAGTTATACCATTGCCTTAACGGGTCCTGGTTTTCCTGAAGGTTTTGCGTTCAGAGATGTAAGCGGCAATACATTCAATTCAATAAGGGATCTGATTGAAAAATGTCGCCCGAAAACAAATGTAACCATAGATAATATTAAGGTGTCAGGTCCGGGAGGCAGCCGCACATTGCCGCCCATTACGTTTAATTTGAGATAATCTCATAAGCAACAGTATATGCAGATAAAAGAATTGATAAAATTGTGTTTGGTTCTTAGCTTGTTTATCACAGCTACCGATGCCGTGTTTGCACAAGCAAAACGAACTAAAAAAACACGCTCCGGCGGAAGTAATTACAGCGATTATGGTAACAGCAGTAGCACCAAAAGCAATTATAGCAACTACGGTAATGCCTCTGCCAGCGCTGCCGATACTACCAAAAAGAAAAAAGGAGCTGCTGCAAATACAAACGGTTACAGCAACTATGGCTCAACTACCGCCAATGCATCTACAACAAGAGATACAACATTGCCCTTAACCGTAATGCCCGCAACCGGCGGCGGCTTGTTAGATAGCGTTCGCCCATCACTTCGTAACGATGCGTCGTTTGAGCAAAACTTGGTTAAAGACCGCAATATACTTGAATACGAAAACCTGCGTGAAGATGATGCCGCTTATCGTGTGCGTGTGTGGAGAGAAATTGATACCCGTGAAAAGATAAACCTGCCGTTTCGTTATGCAGCGGTAGAAGACAATGGCAGTCAGCGTTTTATTTCTATTTTATTACGAGCGATTAAAGATGGCGAGGTTACGGCTTTCAGTGCCGATGATGACCGCTTTACCACACCTATCCAGCCTGAAGATGCAGAGAAGGCGTTTGGCGGTGGTGCCGATACTGTGGCATCTATGGATTTGGAAGGCAATGTTACAGGTTACCAGGTGCGACCTAAGGCTATTGATCCCGATTCAATTTATTTGTTCCGCATTAAAGAAGAATGGGTTTTTGATAAAAAAACCAGTCGCATGTATGCCCGCATTTTAGGCATTGCGCCAGTGGTTTCTCAAAAGCTTTCAACGGGCGAAACATTGCCCAACAGCGAACATCCAACCTGGTGGGTATATTATCCTGATTTGCGCCCGGTGTTGGCAAAATACATGGCGTATAATCCTAAAAACTTTGGTGCGCGGATGACGTGGGAAGAAGTGTTTGAAAACCGCATGTTCAGCAGTTACATTGTAAAATCAACTATGGACAATCCTTACGATCAATTCATTAAGCAGTATGTTCAAGACCCGATGTTCCGCTTGTACGCAGGCGATGCGGTAAAAGATAAAATCTTCGATTACGAGCAATCACTCTGGTCATACTAATTTGCAATAAAAACAAAGCTTTAAAAACGTCCGCAAGGGCGTTTTTTATTTTGAAGCTGTCGTCCTTTTGTTTTTACTTCACTTTTCGTCATTGTCCGTAAGGAGTCCGCAGCGCAGGCTTTCCCTCGCAAAGCTCACATCTTTTTATTCTTCAGCGATTTACAGGTTTTACCTCACCTTTAATCAGTTTCAATTCATCTTCACTAATAAAGTTTTCTTTTGTTATAAAACAGTAATAACATTTACCATCACGTTAGTTTATACTCTGCAACCATAGCTTTGCATCCACATTTTCATCACCCATTCTCATTCCTAAAAATGTATTTGCATCATCGAAACAGAATATTACGTGCATCGCCTGCTATTAGAAGTTTGGTAGCAGAAACCACGCTTTCACCCAACGATTTTATCGCCCCGCTTTTTATTGATGAAGGTGAAAACGTTCAGCACGAAATTCCTTCTATGCCTAACTATTTTCGCCGCTCGCTCGATCTTACCATCAAAGAAGTAAAAGAGCTTTGGCGCCTTGGCATTAAAAGTATTTTGTTGTTTATTAAATGCAAAGACGAATGGAAAGACAATACCGGTAAAGAAGCCTGGAATGAAAACGGCCTGATGCAGCGAAGCATCAGAGCCATTAAAGATGCTGTGCCTGAAATGCTGATTATGACTGATGTTGCGCTTGATCCGTATTCTTCTTACGGTCATGATGGTATAGTAAAAGAAAACGAAATCGTAAACGATGAAACAGTAGAAGCGTTAGTAAAAATGAGCATCAGCCACGCAAAAGCCGGAGCCGATTTTGTTGCGCCGAGCGATATGATGGACGGTAGAATTGGTGCAATCAGAAAAGGCCTGGAAGAAGCTGGGTTTACTCAAACCGGCATCATGGCATACAGCGCCAAATATGCTTCTTGTTTTTATGGACCTTTTCGTGACGCGCTGGATAGCGCGCCAGGCTTTGGCGATAAGAAAACGTATCAAATGAACTATGCCAACCGCACAGAAGCCATTAAAGAAGTGCTGCAGGATGTAGATGAAGGCGCCGACATTGTTATGGTGAAACCAGCGTTGAGTTATTTAGATATTATCCGCGATGTGAAAAACGCGGTTCTTGTTCCGGTAAGCGCTTACAATATTAGTGGTGAATATGCCATGATAAAAGCCGCCGCTAAAATGGGTTGGATTGATGAAAACAAAGCCATCATCGAAACGCTCACTTCAATGAAGCGCGCCGGTGCCGATTTAATTGCAACTTATTTTGCAAAGGACGCAGCGAAGCTGGTGAGTGAGTTATTGTGAATTGTGAGAATTTTCAACGTTCTGACTACAGTATGTTTCTTAAACTCAATCATCAAAAATTAGATATTTATACATTCTCAAGAGCCTTTGTACTTGAATGTTATAAAGTAACCAAAATATTACCAGTTGATGAAAAATTTGGAATGATATCGCAAATCAGAAGAGCTGCTTTATCAGTTCACTTAAATATTGCTGAAGGAGCGTCAAGAAAATCTATAATAGAGCGCAAGCGTTTTTATGAAATTGCAAGAGGTTCTATTATTGAAATTGATGCAGCACTTGATATTGCCAATGATTTAGAATATTTATCTGGTTTCGATAATCGAAAATTAGGTGAATTGATGATTACTACTTTCAAACTTTTATCTGGTTTAATTACCTCATCAGCTACCTGAATACCCTTTTATTCACAATTCATCATTCACAATATGAAAATTCACCATTCACCATTGACAATTCACCATTCACAATATGAAAATCAACAATAGTATTTCTCTGTTTTCCCGCGCTCAAATCTCTATCCCCGGCGGCGTAAATTCTCCTGTACGTGCGTTTAAAAGTGTTGGCGGAACGCCACTGTTTATCAGCAAAGCCAAAGGTGCCTATTTATATGATGTTGATGAAAACAAATACATCGATTATATCGCTTCGTGGGGACCCATGATTTTGGGTCATGCACATGAGGAAGTAATAAAAGCAATTGTAGAACAGGCGGTTCATTCCACTTCTTATGGCGCGCCAACAGAGCTTGAAATTGAAGTTGCCGAGTTGATAAAAAGCATGGTGCCAAATGTTGATTTAATTCGCATGACAAGCAGCGGCACCGAAGCCTGTATGAGTGCTATCCGCGTAGCCAGAGGTTATACAGGAAAAAATAAAATTATCAAGTTTGAAGGTTGCTATCATGGTCATGCCGATTCATTTTTGGTAAAAGCCGGCAGTGGTATGGCAACATTAAATATTCAAACCGTTCCAGGCATTACAGCTGGCGTAAGCAACGATACGTTAACCTGCGCCTATAACGATTTGGAAGGCGTGCAGCGTTTGGTTGATGAACATGCAAAAGATATCGCCGCTATCATTGTAGAGCCGGTTGCCGGAAACATGGGTTGCATTTTACCTAAGCCTGGCTTTTTGGAAGGATTGAGAAGTATGTGCGATGCGCACAACATTGTTTTTATTTTTGATGAAGTAATGACCGGATTCCGCCTTGCCCGAGGCGGCGCACAGGAAGTATTAAAGATAAATGCCGATTTAATAACGTATGGAAAAGTGATTGGTGGCGGCTTACCAGTGGGTGCGTTTGGCGGTAAAAAACACATTATGGAAGTGGTGGCGCCGCTTGGCAATGTTTACCAGGCAGGAACACTAAGCGGTAATCCGATTGCAATGATTGCAGGCTTTACCACATTGAAAATACTAAATGAAAATCCAAACATCTATATTGAATTAAAAGAAAAAACAAAGTATTTACAAGATGGCTTGCAACAAGTGTTATCAGCTTCCGGCTTGCCGTTTACTATTAACCAGTTCGGTTCTATGATAAGCGTACACTTTGCAGCGCACGAAGTAACCGATTTTGCAACCGCTTCTTCTGCTAACATCGAACTCTTCAAACAATATTTCCATGCAATGTTGAATCGAGGCGTTTATCTTCCGCCATCTGCTTATGAAAGCTGGTTTTTAAACAATGCACTCACAAAGGAAGATTTGGATTACACCATCAACGCAACAAAACAAAGTTTAGAAGAGATTGCATAATTTTAGCCATCACACAAAACCTCTGATATGGCGCTGAATGTTGTATGGATTGGCTTCTTCCTTATTGCGTTTTTAATTGCTTTATACAAAAGCATTTTCTTAGGTGATACCACTATTTTTAAAACGCTTACTGAAGGTTTGTTTGATAGTGCAAAGACTTCTGTAACCGATGTTGCACTTCCCTTAATCGGCACTATGGTTTTCTTTCTAGGATTAATGAATATAGCCGAAAAAGCAGGCGCCATTCGATGGCTGGCACGCTTGCTAAACCCTTTTTTAAAACGATTGTTTCCTGAAGTGCCAAATAACCATCCGGCAATGGGCGAGATGGTGATGAACTTTAGTGCCAACATGCTTGGCTTAGATAATGCAGCCACGCCGTTTGGCTTAAAAGCGATGCAAAGTTTACAAACATTAAATCCTGAAAAAGAAACGGCAACCAATGCGCAGATTATGTTTTTGGTGCTGCACACAAGTGGTTTAACGTTAATTCCGTTGTCTGTTATTTCTTATCGCATAGCCGCCGGCTCGCACGATGCCACCAGCGTTTTTATTCCCTGCGTTGCCGGAACCGTGATTGCAACATTAGCTGCAATATTAATTGTTAGCATTAAACAAAAACTGCGCTGGGACTGGGTTTTAGCGGTATGGATAATTTCTATCGCAGCCATTATTGCAACGCTTCTTTTTTTTGTAAATAATTTGACTGATGCAAGCAGAAATACATTTACCAATATCTCCGGCAACTTTATTCTTTTCTTGTTGGTTGTTGTTATCATCGCTGGCGGAGCTTATAAAAAAGTATCGGTGTTTGATACGTTTATTGAAGGCGCAAAAGGCGGGTTTGATGTGGTATTGAAAATTATTCCTTACCTCGTAGCCATGCTGGTTGGCATTCGTGTGTTTCGCGATAGCGGCGCATTAGGTTATATCACCGATGGTATTGCGTGGATGGTTGGTAAAGCAGGAATGAATACTGATTTTGTACCTGCGCTTCCGGTCTCTATTATGGTTCCATTCAGCGGCAGCGGCGCGCGCGGCTTAATGCTTGACATCTTTAAAAATCCATTGTATGGTCCTGATTCTTTTGTAGGAAAAACAGCCAGTGTATTGCGTGGAAGTGCCGATACTACGTTTTATATTATTGCACTTTATTTTGGAAGCGTGGGGATTAAAAAAGTGCGCTATGCCATCTGGGCGGGCATAGCAGCCGATGTAATTGGCGTTGTTGCCGCTATTTGCATCGCATACATTTTCTTTAAATGAAGTAAAAACAAACTTACTCTACTATTACCTTCTTCAATCGCTTTAAGTAATTTTCATCCAGCGATGCACCTAAGCCTGGCACATCAGGAACAGTTACCAAACCACCATTACCGTAAGATATACCGCCAACAACCGGGTCTTCGATAAACATCATTGGCGTATCAAAATCGCAGTAAATAATATTATCGCTCACTAATGCAAAATGTGCCGAAGCGGTAAAACCAAGCCGGGATTCTAAGAAGCCGCCAACCTGTATTTTCATGTTCGCTTCTTCTGCCAGCTTTGCTATTCTCATTGCTTTAAAAATACCTGCCGATTTGCCCAATTTAATATTGAAAGAATCGCAGGCTTCTAACGCAATCAACCGTTTTGCATCGTGATGGTCGCAGCAACTTTCATCGGCCATAATGGGTATAGGGCTTTCTTTTTTTACACGCGGCAATTCGGTGTAATTCCATCTTTTAATCGGTTCTTCGCAGTGCTGAATGTTATAAGGTTGCAAGGCTTGTAAAGTTTCAATGGCAACATAAACACTCCAGCCCTGGTTGGCATCAATACGCAAGGGAATTTCATTACCAATGGCTTCGCGAATGCTGCGGATGCGCTCTACATCTTTTTCTTTTGCTTCACCTAATTTTACTTTGATAACCGTAAAGCCATTGGCTACAATCTTCTTTGCATCACTTACCATTTTATCAACATTATCAAGGCTTACCGTGTAATCGGTAATCAATATTTTATTGTTTTCGCCACCCAAAAATCTGTACAATGGAATACCTGCTTCCTGTGCCGCAATATCATGCAATGCAATATCAAATGCGCTTTTGATGCTGTTATTGGCATAAATTGTTTTATCCCAAACGGCATGATGCTCTTCTATTGATAAAGGATTTTTATTCAGCAATAATTTGGCTATATATGGAGCAATTACAAACGCTGTCTGCATGTTTTCGCCACATATTGGAAGGTATGGATTGCATTCGCCCCAACCTGTGATTCCGCTATCGGTATGAATAGTAAGAACAATATTTTCTGCATGAGTATCCGGACCAAAAGAAGTTATAAACGGCTCTTTCAATTCAATCGGTGACTGATAAACTTCTATTTTTTTTATTTTCATTTTATCGTTTGTTGATGCTGATTTTACTTTTTATGTTAGCGAAGATACTTGCCAATGTATTTTATAAAGAGGTTGCGCAAACATCGTCATGGAACATTTTATTTTAGCTTATCGGGCGTATGGAATAAAAAATATAAATAATTAGTCTATAAATTTGGTAGACTAATAAATGACTATTAGTTTTGCTTTATTAAATCATCATTCCATGCAGTACACATCAAACCGAATGCGATGTTGTTGTACGTCAGCAATGCGTACTAATTAAGTAGATTGGCTTTCTCGCTATCCGCATTGCGCTTCTTTATTAAATCAAAACCTTTTTTTCAATTTCGTCTTTTTCTATTTTTTCCTGCTGTGGCAGTTATGCTGCAGCAGGTTTTTCATCAACCATTTTATTCTTCATCAATAAATTATTTTACAATGTCAGTAAATACAATCGCCCAACAATCAATGGCTGCCAACCAACTTCTAACTATTAGCGATATAGGGTCGCGTTATCAGTACCAGCCGCTCTCTGCGGGCAATATGGCACCTTCTTTTACCATTAATACAGAGCATGGTTTGTTAAGCTCATGTGTTGGTACTTCGGTTACTAAAGAAACCATTATTTCGCTTCAGGACTTTATAGATTACGGGCAGCCACTTGTTATTTTATTTTTTGGTGTGGCTTCGCGCGCTTCATTACATATTAAAAAGTTAGAAATTTTACATAGAAATATTTATAGGCAAGGTGGCAAATTGCTGGTACTTACACCCATAGAACCTAAGCATATAAAACGTGAGTTAAGAGATAGCCATTCACTTTCTATCTTTCATGATAAAGACAATAGTATTGCTGAAGCATTTGGATTGTATGATGAAGAAAACCCTTTGTGGCAGTGGGTTTCAGGTATTGAAAAAGAAGAAGAAACACTGCCTGCTTTTTATGTAATTGCACCCGACGGGCTTGTGGCTTACCAGTATGTTGACTTTGATTTTATATTGTATAGAAACAGCAATTATCAAACGTTGCATTTTATAAGTGAACTGCTGGAAGAGGTGAAAAAAGTTTCGCAACAATATCATTTGCAAAAAGCCTATCAGATGGTATCTTAAATAACAGAGGTTTTATTTGTGTGTAGATAAGCTGTCTCTGCAAGGCAGCTTTTTTTGATGTATTGCATCATCTTATTTCAACCTATATTGCGGCTATGGCGCACCACCATCATCACGATCATACGCATGAAGTAAATTTAAAAGGAGCGAACCAAAAAGCTTTTATAGCCGGTATCATTCTCAATTTACTTTTTGTAATTGTAGAACTGATTGCTGGGTTTACAACCAATTCTATGGCATTGTTAAGCGATGCCGGGCACAATGCCGGCGATGTTGCCAGCCTTTTTTTATCGTTAGCAGCTCTTTGGATAGCACGAAAAAAATCGAGTTCTGTTTTCACTTACGGGTATAAAAAAACAACAGTACTGGCTGCGCTCGCCAATGCTGTGATTTTATTAATTGCTATTGGCATTATCGGTTACGAATCAATCCACAGATTATTAGTAAAAGAAGAAGCTGTGCAGGGTAATATTATTGCATGGGTAGCCGCATTGGGAATTGTTATCAATGCGGTATCAGCTTTATTATTTTACCAAAGCCAGAAAAACGAACTCAATGCACGTGGTGCTTATCTGCACTTATTGTCAGATGCGATGGTATCGGTTGGTGTTGTTGCTTCAGGCATCATCATCAGCTATACGCACTGGTACTGGCTTGACCCCGCCGTTGGTTTGGTGGTTATGATTTTTATTTTAATCAGTACATGGCAATTACTTAAAGACAGTTTTAAAATGAGCGTGGATGCAGTGCCAGCGGGAATGGAATTGGATAAAATAAAAGACGTGATTGGGAACGTTAATAACGTAACCAACGTTCATCATGTGCATGTGTGGGCAATGAGCACCACAGAGAACGCATTAACGGCGCATGTTGCTGTAAACAGCGAATTATCTTTTAATGAAAAGCTGAATGTTGTTCACGAAATTAAACATGAGTTGCATCATCAAAACATTCAGCATTCAACCATTGAGTTGGAGTAGAGTTTTATTTGCCACGAAGACACAAAAACGCAAAGAATCAAAAATGAAGTAAAAACAAACCCTGATTATTTGTGCATTAAAAATTGTGTTATCCGTTCCTGTTTATCTTATAAATAAAAATCATCTTCCCAAACTTTCTCTATGCCATTGCCTCTGCAAACTTTTCCGGCTTCTCCATTGCATTAACGGTACTGATGGTTCGCACTGCTTTATCTGCAAACTGATGAAAGGCTGCTTTGCTTACTGCATCATCACTCATCATTACAGGAACACCAGCATCGCCACCTTCGCAAATGCTTTGCACCAAAGGAATTTGTCCTAAGAAATTCAAATCATATTCTTCTGCTAATTTCTTTCCACCTTCTTTACCGAAAATAAAATATTGATGGTTGGGCAACTCCGCCGGGGTGAAGTAAGACATGTTTTCTACCAAACCAATAATGGGTACATTCAGTTGCGCCTGTGCAAACATAGCAATGCCTTTGCGGGCATCTGCCAGCGCAACTTTTTGAGGTGTGGTAACAATAATAACACCCGTTACAGGAACGAGCTGCATTAAGGTTAAATGGATGTCGCCGGTGCCGGGCGGCATATCAATCACTAAATAATCTAAATCGCCCCAGTCAACATCGGTTACAAATTGGCGGATAGCGCTGCTCACCATCGGGCCGCGCCAAACCACTGCGCTTTTTTCATCTACCAGCAAACCAATGCTCATCAGTTGAATGCCATATTTTTTCAATGGAACAATCCTTCCCTTTCCATCTACCTCACGCATCATCGGGCGCTCGCCACGAACGCCAAACATAATGGGAACACTGGGTCCATAAATATCGGCATCCATCAACCCAACCTTGGCACCGCTTTGTGCAAACGCAAGGGCAAGGTTAGCTGCTACTGTGCTTTTACCCACGCCACCTTTGCCGCTTACCACAGCAATAATATTTTTTACGCCAGGCAGCACTTTACCATCATCATTACGCTTGGTAATGGTATGAGAAGTGAAGTTGACAATTACCTCTGCTTCTTTATTAAGTAAGAATTTAATTGCATTGATACAAGCCTTTTGTATCATGTCTTTCATAGGGCAGGCAGGCGTGGTGAGCACTACGGTAAACGATACCGCATTACCATCTATCTTCACATCTTTCACCATGTTCAGGGTTACAATGTCTTTACCCAAATCAGGTTCCTGCACGTTGCTCAATGCCTTCAAAACTTCAGTTTCATTCATCCTACATATTTTTGTTAAATACAATTTTCGTAGCACAAAATTAGTGTGTGTATTGGTTATTTTGTTGTTATCACTTTCAGTATAAGAAACATTCTATTGTTAGTTAGCCGTATGAAATCAATTTTATACTTCTTTAGTTTCCTTTTTTTCACTGGCTTTGCGCAACGTGCCGATGCACAAACCTCTGTGTCTAAAGATTCGGTGGTGCAACTGTATGGCGTGGTGATGACGGCTGATAGCCTGCAAGCCATTCCCGGGGCAAGCGTGATAGTGGAAAACAAAGGGCGCGGTACATTAACTAATGACCAGGGCGTGTTTTCAATTGTTGTTTTGAAAGGCGATAAAATTAAGTTTTCCGTAGTGGGTTTTAAAGATAAGATTATTGATATTCCCGCTTCGCTGAAAGATAACCAATACAGTGTGATTCAACTGCTGGTAACGGATACCGCTTTTCTTCCGGCAACCATTATTAAACCCCGACCCAGCCGTGCGCAGTTTGAACGGGATTTTATAAACACCGATATTCCTGCCGACCAGTTGGAGATTGCCCGCAGCAATATGAGTGAAGCCAAACGCCGTATGTTGTTAAATACTCTGCCGGTTGATGGAAGAGAAGCGGTGGCAGCGCAGTTTCGCGCGCAATCTGTCCGCTATTCTTATTTGGGTCAGCAGCCACCCATTAATTTATTCAACCCAATGGCTTGGGCAGATTTTATACAAGCCTGGAAGCGCGGCGATTTTAGAAAGAAAGATGATAGCCAGTGATGTTATGGTTAGTTTAATTGTAGTTTTTATCAATCAATCTCCAGTCTTATTCTTTTGAAGTATCTCTTCAATTTGAGTATTTAATCCTGGTATCTTTTTTTTAATAACATCTCAACCAATGGAATAATTGATTGCGACGTAATCATGAATTAAACGGTCTCTCATTCCAGCCATGTTTTTCCATTGAATTGAACTCCACTTTACTTTAAAGTCCGCAGGAATTTTCTTTGTTGCTTCACCAATTACTTTCAAGCTTCTTACGATTGTACGCTTTAAAGTTTCATTGTCTAAAAAGTTCATCTTTCGATAAGTTGTTACTTACAGAGAGGATGTATGCACATTCTTCAGCAATGTGTTGCAAGTAATGTATTGGTTCTTTAGACATACATCACATCTTTTAGAATTTTGGGTCCGATATATTTACTTAAACCATTTTTTGTAACGACTTCAACTTTTTGGTTTTTGAAAATGTTTTCCAAGATGTCGTACGCTGCCATGTAGTTATCAAAATTTTCTTTTTCAGGTTCAAAGTCTATCAGTAAATCAATATCACTTTTATTTGATTGTTCTTCTCTTGCATAAGAACCAAAGAGTCCGACATTTAGAACTCCGAACTTTGATAACTCTCATTTGTGAGATTGTAAAGTGGCAATTATATTTTCTTTTGTTGTCATTGTAAAAAGTAGTCAAATTTAAATTGGTTTGAATGATAAATACAGTCACCAAAAGTTGCCTGCAACGTTTACGCATTTGTGAAGGCATGGCAATATCAGATTGTCAGCCTGATACAAATGTTTAATTTAAAACATAAGTTGAAGATAAAATAAAATGCTCAATAGCTTAATGTCGGCTTGAACAAAAGATGATAAGAATTACTGCTGCACAAATGCGGCTGGTCAAGCTATGCTTTTACAAATGCACTTGTTGGCTGTTGGCCTTCTTCTGTCGGCACTTAAAGTCTTCCATTGCTTTCTTTAAGTCTTGCAAATACTGTTCTTTGTCTTGCAAGTATTTTTCTGATAATTCAATGCGTACTTTACGCATAAAGTCAACCGCATGAAATTCAGTTTCTATTTCTTTATTCTTCGTCTTCATATGTTACTTCTTTAGGTGTCCGTATGTCAATGGTTTGATAACCAAATTTAAGGTTTATTGAGTTATATTGCTTGATGCGAAAGAAATTTACCATGTGTCGAAAATTCCAACTTACCAAACTGTCCACTTTCATGATGCTTGCAATCGCAATATGTTGTGCGTCTGAATAATATTTCTGTGTCAAAGCACCTTCCTTTATATACTGTCCGGCAAGCATTAGCTGTTCATCTGTTATTGTAATTGTTTCAATGAACTCAGGCAAAATAGTTGTTGGCAAGTCTTTTACTTTTTCAGGTGCTTCTTGCAATTCTTCAAGTGTCACATCTGATAAAATAATCGTAAATTTTCCTTGTCTTGCCTGCTCAATAAATGGAATAGTCCATTCAGAAAACTCCTTGTCATAGTAACCGCCCCAAGCCGATGTGTCAACATAAAATTTCATTCCCAAACCTACAGAAATTATTATGGTTTATGAATTGGGAGTTGTGTCCAAACAAGCTTGCAGGTAACGGTCCACTGCTTGCCGAAGTAGCGGAAATAGCATTCCGTCAGTTCAAATATAGTTATATCGTTCAATAGAATTACTTGTACTGAATGACTTCCGTCAGCCGCTATTTTGGCAAGCAAATGTTAGCGGCTGTTTTGTTTGAAACGTTTAGTAAGTCCAATAAAAAGATTTGTCAGGTAGGTCAACTGTCCGATAATAAAAAGCAGCCCGATTATTACTGCCGTTCTTGTCCAGAAGAGATAAACCTCATAGACTGTCTTGTTCGTGTCGTAGTAATATCTTGGCATTCCTGCCAGTCCGCTGCTGAGCCTTTTAAAAAGCAAGGAGAAAACAAAAAATGTTAAGCAGGAAATAAGTGTCAGGAAGATGTGTGTCCAACTGAGAACTTTGGAAAAAAGAAAGTGTTTTGTCAACAGGTAAAGCAACCAAAAGACAAAAAGAAGCGCAGCAAATATCCACACGTAATAAGTAAAATAAAAAAGATGATACTTTCTTTGAAAGAAAATATTTACCAACGAATTGAAACTGAAGAGTCCGGCAAGGAAGAGTCCCAAAGCTGTCAGTAAAAATAAGTTATATGGTCTTTGTCTTAGTCGCAAAACAAGTCGTGTTAAAGAGAGAAACGTGTCAATATAAAATAGCAGCTAACTCTCAAATATATGAAACTCGATTTCGTAAATCATCCCAAAGTAATCGGATTTGCGAAACAATTCCTTTTTATAAGTTCATCTTTCCCATTCTTCTTTCTTCTACATTCGCCCTTATAATTTTCTTTTATGATGCAACACATTTCGGTTATCGGCGCAGGCACCATGGGCAATGGCATTGCACACCATTTCGCGCAGCATGGCTTTAGTGTAACTCTCATTGATGTAAGCGAAGCGCAGCTCCACAAAGCCATAGCTACAATCACCAAAAACTTAGAGCGTCAAATTGCAAAAGGCATTATAAAAGAAGAGCAAAAACAAACCTCTCTACAAAATATAACTACACACACTTCAATTACCGGAGGCGTTGCACAAGCAGACCTCGTTATTGAAGCGGCAACCGAAAATGAAGACATCAAGCTCACTATCTTCAAACAAATAGACGAAGCCGCGCCAGTGCAATGCATCCTCGCTTCCAACACATCTTCCATTTCCATTACCAAAATTGCAGCAAAAACAAAGCGTCCGCAGCAGGTGATTGGTATGCACTTCATGAATCCTGTGCCGGTAATGAAATTAGTTGAAATCATCAACGGCTATGCAACCCATAAAGCCATTACGCAAACTATTATTGACCTTACAAAACGCATTGGCAAAGTGCCGTGCGTGGTGAATGACTATCCGGGTTTTATTGCGAACAAAATTTTAATACCAATGATTAACGAAGCGGTTTATAGCTTGTACGAAGGCATTGCCGGCGTGGAAGAAATTGATACCATTATGAAGCTGGGTATGGCGCACCCCATGGGTCCGTTGCAGCTTGCTGATTTCATTGGTTTGGATGTTTGTTTAAGCATTCTAAACGTGTTGCACAATGGCTTTGGCAATCCAAAATATGCGCCGTGCCCTTTGTTGGTAAACATGGTAACAGCAGGTAAATTGGGCATCAAATCTGGCGAAGGTTTTTATATTTATACAAGTGGCAGTAAAGAGTTAGTGGTGAGTGAAAGATTTAGAAGATGACAGATGTTGGTTAACAGATGACAGATGACAGATGCTAGTTGGTAGATGACAGTTGGTAGTTGATAGCTAATAGAAATTAAAATATCTTTCTCAACCGTCAACTACCAACTATCAACCACCAACTTATTTCACCTAACAAAGCCTTAAATTTTTTTCCAACAAAATAATCCTTCCCGCATAGCGTACTAAATTGCAGTATGCGCAATTGTCTCCTTTTCTTTTTAATGTTATTTTCTGCCATCACCAATGCACAATCGTTAAGCAAAACCAATTCATTGGCTTTGCATAAAATAGAAGATTCAATGAAGTCGTCCGCAACGAACATGATCATGGCAAACTTCATGGAAGACAGATTACTTGCCGATAGCTCATTTACCCGTTATTTGGTAAGAGCCTTGCGAACGCCATATTCATTCAGTTATCCGTTTGACAGCATTGCAACCGTTTCAAAAATTTATGCGCCCGATAGTTCGTTCCGCATCTTTACCTGGCAGTTTGAGCGGGATGAAAGTTACTTTCGCCAGCGCGGTGCCATCCAAATAAAAACCGCCGATGGCAGCCTCAAATTGTTTCCTTTAATTGATGCTTCGCCCTTCTCATCAACACCTACCGATTCGGTGCGCAGCAACCTCAACTGGATTGGCGCTATTTATTATAGCATCGTACAAAAACAATACAACGGCAAAAACTATTACACCTTGTTTGGTTATGATGATAACGATATTGGCACCACGCGCAAATGGATTGATGTGCTAACGTTTACCAAAGATGGAAAGCCACAATTTGGCGGGCAGTTTTTTAATTACCCGGAAGATAGTATTAAGCCGCCGCAACCCGCCTACCGCTTTTGTTTGGAGTATAAAAAAGATGCTCATCCAAAGCTGAATTATGATGCAGATATGGACATGATTGTGTTTGACCATTTGGTTAGCGAAACTGATCATCAATCGCAGAAATACACCTTAATTCCTGATGGCGATTATGAAGGGTTTGTTTGGAAAAACGGCAAGTGGAATTATATAAATAAAGTATTTACTTCTAAGCTGGAAGACGGGCAGGCTCCTGTTCCCCAACCTATAAAAGAAAATTAAAAAACAGAACGCTTGGTGTTGTTTGAGATAGTAAAAACAAAAATGGAGTAAAACAAAAAGCCATCCGCCAAGGCAGATGACTTTTTTGCAATGAATCTAACAACTACAACAGGCTTTTTTACTATGGATACTGCATTAAAAAACGGAGCCTCCTCATTCGATTGCTTTACAAAAATAAACGCTATAAAAAGCAACGCCCATTAAGTTTTTTTAAACAACAATTATTCTGTATTCAAATCAGGCCGCCGTTGCGCCGTGCGTTGCAACGCTTGTTCATAACGCCAGTCATCAATTGTTTTTGGGTTGCCGCTTAACAATTCATCGGGCACTTTCCAACCTCTAAAATCAACGGGGCGTGTGTAAACAGGAGGCGCCAATAAATTATCCTGAAACGAATCAAACAGGGCAGAAGTTTCATCATTCAACACGCCCGGCAGCAGTCTTCCAACAGCATCCACAATTACAGCCGCCGCCAGTTCGCCACCGCTTAACACATAATCGCCAATCGAAATTTCCATTGTTACAAAATGCTCACGTATTCGTTCATCAATTCCTTTGTAATGACCGCAAATCAGCAATATATTTTCTTTCAGCGAAAGCGCGTTTGCCATCTTTTGATCGAAGCATTTTCCATCGGGCGTCAGGTAAATAATTTCATCATAACGGGTTTGTTTTTGCAGCTCTTCAATAGCATTTACCAGCGGTTCACACATCATTACCATGCCAGCGCCGCCGCCGTATTGATAATCGTCAACCTGACCATATTTATTCAGTGCCCATTTGCGCAGATTGTGCGTTTGTACGTGCAGCAAACCCTTGCTCTGCGCGCGCTTCATAATGCTGTGATTGAAAGGACTTTCCAGCAATTCGGGTAATATGGTGATGATGTCAATCTTCATAAAATAAATACCGTTTTGGAGTAAAGAGTTGCAATAAAATACAGTTTTTATTTACTCCACTTTTGTAATGCTTATTAATCGCCGGTTGCGTCGCACACTTGTACGCTTTGAAAAGGCTTGGACTTTTCCAACCACAAAAAATCAAATAGCACAAAGTTTTTCAAAGAAAACTTTTTAAAACCGGGTAAAACCAAACTCATGCAAAAACGATCAAAAAGTAAACAAAACCTGTTACACATGAAGGTGCGAAGGCAAGGCAAAACGTGCGGAGCGATCGGGTTTGCCTTGATCTTTTTTGTTACTTTTTTCCATCAAGGGAAAAAAGTAAGAGAACACAATCGCAACTAATAAACGAAGATTATTATGCATATTTATCTTTATACTTTACTAAAAATACAACAAGAAGTATTTTATCTAACCTTCGTGGTTTAAATTACACATTCAAAATCAATCTTCCATAAATTCATCCAGTTCTCTTCTTTCTTTCTTTGTTGGTCGCCCGATTTTGCTTTGCCGTTTGCCGGTATGAAACGAAGCCGCATGAACTTTTTGATGCTCCAGTTCTTCATTCGGCGTAATGTCTATATAGTAGTTTACGGCTTCACTGTATTGCACCCTGTTGTGGAGCAATCCGGTTACTTTAATCGTCCATTTTCTCGCTTCGGTTTTCACTTCGTATTCATCGTTAATGTTCACTGTTTTTGAGGCTTTCAGAGAGGTTCCGTTTTGTTTTACCTTGCCCCGTTCGCAAGCCTCTGAAGCCAGCGTTCGTGTTTTAAACAATCGGATCGACCATAAATATTTATCTATCCGCAGCTTTTCTTTTTTCTCACTCATAACATCAAAAATAAAAAGGAAGAAAACAAGATACAAGTTTGAAGATACAAGTTTCAAGAATCAAGGTCAAGATTTAAGAATGAAGTTATAAAGAATGGAGTGCGGGAAGTAGGAATAGATGTAATGTACTTCGGTTATTATTTTCTCACCTAGGTTTTTGTTACCTGACACTTCTGTCCTCATTCTTTTATCTTTATTCATAAAGTAATTGGCTGCTTCATTCGTCTTCATAACAAATTGAAAACAACCGCACACATACCAATGCCGGAAACAAAAGGAGAACATATTGCAGCCACCATTACAGAATATGGCAAACGGCTGTTCTTTTTTATTCGCGGTAAAGTGGCTACCGATGAAGATGCGGAAGATATTTTGCAGGATGTTTGGTACCAGTTAAGCAATGCAGTGAACATTGAAGAAATTGAACAGATGAGTGGCTGGCTGCACCGCGTGGCGCGAAACAAAATTACTGACAGCTATCGCAAAAAGAAACCCGAATTATTAGACGATTACACTTACGAAAATGAAGATGGCGAATTGGGTTTTGCCGATATTTTGCTCCTCGATTCATCAGACCCGGAAACAAAATACATTCGCGATTTATTTTGGGAAGAATTGTTTGCCGCGTTAGATGAATTGCCCGAAAACCAAAAACAGGTTTTTGTGCAAAACGAGCTGGAAGACAAAACGCTTCAGCAAATTGCCGATGCAACGAATGAAAATTTAAAAACCATTATTTCACGGAAAGGTTATGCAGTAAAGCATTTGCGTAAGCGGCTGCAAAACCTGTACGACGAACTTATTAATTATTAAGATAAAGCTTATGTACAACAAACGATTCAGAGGAAGAGGCAGGTTTTTATTTGCCTTCTTTTTTCCCTTTTTATGGCTGTTGCTAAGTGCGGTGGTAATGTGGCTTTGGAATGCCATTTTGCCTTCTTTATTACACGCAAATACAATCACCTTCTGGCAATCGGCAGGGTTGCTTTTGTTATGCCGCATTTTGTTTGGCGGTTTTCGTTTTAATCCTTCGGGCAGACGTCCTCAATTTGATAAACGGTGGGGAAACATGCGTGAAAAATGGCAAAATATGAGCGATGAAGAACGATCTAAGTTAAGAAGTGAAATGCGCAACCGTTGCAAGCCGGAGGAGAAGAAGGAAGAGTAGTTATAACAGCTCGGTATTGCTTGCAGACGGGATAATAGCACCGTGTCCTGCCCCGCTTGTAGCAATACTTTTGTTAGCTGTTGTTTTTATCGTATTTAAAAATTGTAATTGGTTAATTTGCTAATCGTTTTAATAAATTGATACCAATGAAATAAGGCATAATAAAAGGAATAGCAGGAATAGAAACTGCAAAGCCAGCAGTAACAAATGGCTCAGGTAAAAAAGCAGATAATATAATAATCAAGAAAGCGAATAGACTAATTGCAATATAAACCCATGCTGTTTTTGTAAACCACCTTACTTGCCTTAGCGATAAAACAAAAGTTGCAGTCGCTAAATAAGTCAGCGCAACTTCAACCACTGATATAAGTCCAAATTCTTTTCTCATCGGAGAGTACGAATCAGGTAATTGTTCTACTCCTTTTGCCACAACAAGTTTAAATAATTCTGTCAGATAAAAGCCCCAAAATATCATATTAATAATAAAAAGCGGAATAGCTAATAGTATAGCAGTCAAACCAAAATTTGAATAAAAAAATTCTCCTGATTTTTGCAACTGCTGTTTTAATGCTGAAAACCCGAATGCAACAAAAATACCTGCTATAATAAGTATTGAATACCTAACCTGTTGTTCTGAAGCCGTTGTTACCCAATCTGAAATTTTTTCCGGAGGTGGTCCAAAACCAAAAAAAATCGAAACTAATATCCATGGAATTATAAGAAAGAAAGCACCTGCAGCCTGATACCTTTTTTCTACTTCATTATTTTTAATAACGTTCAATCCCAGAATCCAGGACGCTGTTACCATCAGGCAAGCATTTACTATCCAGATGGGTAAATAAAATTTATAACTAATGTGTCCAACACCAAAACCTAAAACAGCAGTCAAAACTGGAACTGCCGAGAGATATACCAGACTTAATAGTTTCGGTCTCATGAAAAGAGAATTCATTTAAAATAACAGGTAACGTTGCGAGGCCTTTAGATTTGTTTACACCTTTTATTGAAGATATTACTACAATTATTACTTTTTCTTTTTTGTTACTTTTTTCTTTTGTGAATTCAGATTAAAACGTGAAAAACTAATTTTAAAAAACCTGAAAGCTACCGGATCGCTTTATGTTGGGGCAAGGACCAAAGGCCTATGCCAAGTTTTAATCTCCGGTAGCTTTTTTGAACAAAGAATCAAATAGAAATTAGGGCTCACGACCCATTATCAAGGTCTTGATAACTGTTCAAAAATTTCAGGTATTTATTCACCGTTTAAAATAAATAAACATGGACAAATTTAAAGCATTTACGGGGATTGATATCTCTAAGAAAACATTTGATGCGGCACTTCTTTTCCCGGAAACTGGTGTATTGCACCACCATTGCTTCAGCCAAACAAAGGAAGGATTTAAGTCTTTTGAACAATGGCTCAAATCACACGAGGTAACTTTATCAGAGACGTTGATTTGCATGGAGCATACAGGACTTTATACCAACGGGATCATTGACTTTTTGGTAGAACGTAAAGCAAATCTTTGGGTTGAGATGGCTATCAAAATAAAACGCAGTATGGGCCTTCAAAGAGGAACAGATGATAAAGCCTCTGCCATCACTATCGCTGAATATTGCATGCGCTTTATTGATCGCGCACGGCTCTGGAAGCCAGTGGACAGAAAGCTTTCAAAACTTAAGAACATGATCGTACAGCGCGACCGGATTGTGAATGCGCTCACACAGCTCCTCGTTCCCATTGAAGAAATGAAGAGTTGTAATGCTGCCGGGGAAGCTGCAGAATTAGAGCGGCTTCAACTTCCGGCCATCAAAGGATTAACCAAAGCAAAAGAAAAGATTGAGGCTTCCATACAATCTTATATCAGCAGTGAAGAAACCATCAATAAAAGCATTCAATTAATGTGTAGTATTAAAGGAGTTGGTTTGCAAACAGCAGCATCATTGTATGTGTATACAAAAGGATTTACCATGTTTGAAAATGCGAAGCAACTGGCCTGTTATTGTGGTGTGGTGCCTTTCAGTAAAAGTTCCGGAACGAGTGTTCGTTTTAAACCAGGCGTAAGCCCATTTGCCAACCGTAAACTAAAAAGCCTTTTGCATTTATGCGCCATGTCCGCTCTTCGCTGGGATAAAGAAATTAAAGCTTATTACGAGCGCAAAGTTTTAGAAGGAAAAAACAAAATGAGTGTGATCAATGCCATCAGGAATAAACTGCTGCTAAGAATATTTGCAGTGCTAAGAGATCAGCGGCCTTATGTGGAAAACTACGAAAGGGTAGGTGCATAAGTCAAAGAAAAAACATTTTGTGGGATCATAGAAAACTTGGCGAGGAACTGGTATTTTTAATTGTTAGCCTGGAGCCAAAGCCAAATATTGATACCAAAGATGAAGATAACAAATAAATCCTAATTTATAATGTCCGCTGGAACTATTGCTGATATTGATTTATAGTCGATTGTTGTTCCGTCAGCCAGCCTATTGCCAAACCTGCTGTTAGCGGTTCGTTGTTTTGTTCATACACCAAATTGTCTTAAATGATGGTCAGTATGTTTATATGCCAATAAACCTGTTTGTTTTTTATTTACTTCGCCAAAGAAAGAATGTACAAATTTGTGGTTATCGTTTAAGTGTGAGTATTCTTCAAGCGAAGTAATCCATTGTTTTTTCAGAAGTTCTAAGTCGCCACTTGTTTCTGTAACAATAAGTTGAGGAAGTGTGCCCATGTTACGTTGCACTGGTTTTTCATCTTTTGTCATACTTTTCAATGCTATCTTGCCGAACAAACGTCCTATAAATGCTTGTTTTAATTTTGTCTTTCCCAAAGCCATTTCGTCCCATAATGTGCAATGCCTGACCATTTCGGAAACGTTCATTTTGCCCCATTGGGCGTTGCTGTTTTCGCTTAGTGAATTAATTCTATCAATCAGTTCTTCTCTGGTTGGTTTGTCAAATATTGTTTTCATTTTCTGCTCTTTATTATTCTTTTACTTTCTTCAAATATTGTCAACAGTATATTTGCTTTTTGATTGAGTTTTTGTAACAAAAATCATTTTTATATCTTTCCCTTCTTCGTAAAAGTGTCAAAGTAGTTTGTGGTGTGTACTTTTATTTTGTTTGTCGTTTAGTTTCACGATGGTCGTTTTTACAATGATCACCAACGGTAAAGGCTTGGCGTTGTTGCGGCATTTTATGTTCTGTCAGCCGACAACTGAAGCCAAATAAAGAACTAAAGTACAAAACTATTCTTTTGCTGAGCGATGCTGGTCAAGCTGGAACTATTGTTGAATAACGAACAGTTGCTGATGGCTTGTTCGTCGCCCCGCCATAACGCCAAACCAATGTTACCAGCACGGGCTTTTCTGTCGCTTGTCCTGTCAGTAGGAAAACTAATGGAAAATTCGAGTAATGTAATACAAAAAGAAATCAGTAGAAAATGAGAAGCGGCAAAATACCGCTGTCTGTGTTCGCTAAATAATGGCTATTGCTGATTTATTTTAGTGCATAATTGAGGTATCCACCATCAACTACTATTTCCGTTCCTGTAGTAAAACTTGCATCATCGGAAGCAAGGAATAGCACGGTTTTGGCAATTTCATCAGGATCGCCCAATCTTTGTAAAGCTGTTGCAGCAGCTAAATACTGTTTCGATTCTGCTGGCACGACAGATTCTAAACCAGGTGTTAGTATCGGTCCCGGACTAACAATATTCACACGAATTTTCCTTTCCGCCAATTCGTTTGCCGCAATTTGGGCAATTTTATTTATTGCTCCTTTTGTTGAAGAATATACGCTGCTGCCTAAATTTGAAGCCGTTGCATTGCCAGAAGATGTGAACACTACAGACGCTCCGTTTGCTAAATGTGGAATCAGCTTTTGCAAGGTGAAAAAATGCCCTTTTACATTGGTATTAAATTGCGCATCAAAATCCGCTTCTGTTACTTTTTCAATTGGCGCAAATACCCCAATTCCCGCATTTAAGAAAAGTACATCTAATTTACCGCCGTCTTCGGCAACTGCTTTTTCCAAGATTGAAATGCCTGCCAAGTTTGACGTGTCCGAAACGAGGGTTTTCAATTTTGGGCTGTTAATTTCTTCCGCCGCCTTTTGTAAGTTTCCAACACTTCTGCCTGTAATCCACACATTAGCTCCTGCTTTAATAAATGCTTTTGCAGTTGCTAATCCAATTCCTGTTGTTCCGCCTGTTATAACTACTTTTTTGTTTTTGAAATCCATTTCTTAAATATTTAATTATTTACAGTGCAAACTTAGATAATAATAATTTCTTTTAGTTACTTTGTAACCAAAAGAAACAGTAACCTTTAGGTAACAAAGTAACTTATGACTGAAAATCATTGTCAATTAGGACACAAAAGAGAAATTATGGCTGTCCATGACGCTATGTATGTGCTGAGCGGAAAGTGGAAGATTTCTATCCTTTCGTCTATTTGCTATTATACCGATAGGAGATTTTCTGACATTTTGAATGACGTAAAGGGTATATCAAACAAAATGTTGAGCAAGGAGCTAAAAGAGTTGGAGATAAATAAACTAATTACTCGAACCGTGTTAGATACCCGACCTCTAACCGTTAAGTATAACCTAACGGAATACGGCAATACACTACAGACAATTATAAACAATCTTTCTGATTGGGGAATTGAACACAGAAAAGTAATTCTTCGGAAATAATCGTTAGCGACATGTCTGAATAATTGTCTGTCCGAGAGAATTTTTCTAAAAGCCAACGAAGCATTTACCATCACCAAATGTTGATAGAAGAACTGCTATTGAAGAGTTCACAAAAACCGATTTAAGTTCGTCAGTGGGCAGTCCATTGATGACTTAGTGTCGGCTGTATGATCGATTTAGCCTTGCGCTGCTAACGAACAGGGCTTTGCGATGTTGGGGGATTTGAAAACGTCAAGCCCGGAACCGCTGACGATTGAAAAACAAATGTACAAGATAACAACCAAAGGCTCAGCGATGTTTGTCCTGCCCGAACAACTGCTGCCATGTTGCTAATGATGAAGATTACAACGTCCTGCCCCAATATTGCAAAACCCCATGTTAGCGGCTGGCTTTTTTTTAAAACGTCTTGATTTTTCCATTTTCTAACCAATTAGGAATTTCAAAATTTTTTGCTCTTGGATGCTGATGAAGTATAACCCTCAAGTTTCTAAATACGGAATATACTTCACTCATTATTTCTTTTTGTTTGTCAATAAATTGTCTATCGTATTGATTCTCGTCAATTCTATGAGCAGGGTTTTGCCTTTCCCTTCTTATTCTCTTTAATGGTTTAAAAAGGTCGCTTACAGTTCCTTCACCTTTGACATTGTAAACAGAAGTTAACCACTCTTCAAATAGTTGGAGTGTCCCTTTAGTTTGTCGTTCAACCAACCCATCTTCTATTTTTTTGAATTCAAAAAGCTCAATTTTTCCCTCAAAAAATTCTTTATTGATGTTCTCTGAAATCATTTTATCAAGAAGCAAAATAAAATCGTTGTAATTTTTTAACGTTGGTACAAAGAAAAATGTAAACTCCTTTGGTCTATTTTCCCTTTCAAATACTCTCTTAAAAATTGGTTTTGAAAAAATTAGTTCTGTCAACTCTTTAATACATTTTAGCTCACCAAGAAAGCCTGAAAAAATCGAATACGAGAATGCCCAATTACCTTGAATAGAATTTTGATAGTATTCTTCAAGAATTTTGCAATCGCCTGACTTTTCTTTGGTTTTCCAATAGACTTGATGTTCAGGGGTTAAATCTTTAAGATACCTTAAGTATACAACCGCCAATCTGTTGCCGTTTTCATCAAAACCAAGTCCAAAGGTTTTCAAAAATATGTCATCTTCTTCTCTTACAATTGGCTTTTCATCTTCACCATATTTGCATGATATACGTCCTGAGTAATCTTCAAATTTGAAATCAAATCTTGGGTCATTAAAATATCTATCTAACACTTCTATTTCAAAGAAAATTGGCTTTAAATGCGGCTCACCAAGTGCAAGCTGTTTTGAATAAGTTGCGTTGTTGAATACAGATAAGTCCCGGTTCTTTTGGAGATAGGTTTTACTTGGATATAAGCAAATAGGGAATTCTGTATCTTCTGATGACATTGTAATCTCACCAAATGAGTGAAGAATTTCTTTTGTCTTTTTTGCTTCCTCTAAAATGTGTATTTGACTGTCAATTGGATAATGTTGAAAGCCGATTATATGAGGATTAGTGCTTGATTGAATTGAAATAATATCATCTTTAACCAATTCCTTTATTAGGTCAATTGAGTTTTCATAGTTAATGTTTAATTTTTGTGAAATACTACGCAAAGGAATTCCGTTGAAGTCCAACGAGTTTACAAAAAAATCTATAACTATATTTTCAATTCTATCTTTCAATTAGGAAGTGTCTTTTTTTAAGCTTGCCGCTAACTCCCAAATATACGCAACCCCAGCATTACCATTGCGCAAATACAACTCTAAACGACTGCATTTGCGAAAGTATATTCTCTCTTTCTCAAATAATAATAAGCTTATCATTTTCTCTTCTTCAATTGTCCTTAAAGTAAAATTCACTCCTCTTCGTCTTCCTTATTATAAAACAATTACAATGAGAATTTTCAGAGCCATCATCGCCGGGATATTAGCAGGAGCGGCGTTGTTCTTTTTACCGTTTTTTATCCTCCGTTTGTTTTTGTTCATCTTATTCATAGGCCTTGCTATCCGGTTGGTTGTTGGCATTGGTTTTCGCAGGGGCGGTTACTGGCGGGGACGTGGATTTAACCCCCAATTTGCCGATAAAATCCGCAGCATGAACGATGAAGAATACAATCACTTCAAACAAAAATTTACTTACGGTTGTGGCAGAAGGGATTGGTTTGATAACAAACGAACCAACGAAGCGACAACAGCAAAACAATCATCTTAAAAACAAAAATTATGAGACGAGGAAGATATTTTTTTATCGCGTTCTCATCAGCGGCTTTATCATTCGGTTTGCTTACGGCTTTTGTAAACCCTAAATACTGCGGTATGCGATACGGCTGGGGACCGCACTGGGGCTTGCATCACGGCTATTACGACAGGTACAATCCTTACCCGAATTATCCGCCGCCGTATGCGTACCCCGATAGTGGGTATCGCTACTATCATCAGCCCGATAATTATCAACATCAGTAATCAATAAAAACAAAGTATATGTACGGAAAATGGAACACAGCAGGCAATCATCCTGCATTTGCAAAACATCGTCATTCGTTTGGACGACACGGCTGGGCGCCCGCATTTCGCCGCCCAAAATACAATGTGCCTGTAAACATTGCTGAAACAGAAGCGGGCTTTGAAGTGTATGTATATGCACTGGGCTTCGACAAGGAAAACATCAAAATTTCCGTTGTTGAAGGAATGCTTCACATCAGCGGCACACGCACGGTAGATGAAAAGGCTTTACCCAATTTTATCAGCCAGGAATATCCCATTAAATCGTTTGAAAGGGTTGTTCAATTGAATGAAACAGTTGCTACAAACGGTATCAATGCAAGGCAGGAAAACGGAGTATTAATCATCTCTTTACCCAAAACTGCCGAAGCGCAAAAGCCGGCGCAGGAAGTAAAGATTGATTAAGGGTTTTTAAATACGAGTAAAAACAAAAGGCTCATGAAGAAATTCTTTGTGAGCCTTTTGTTTTTACTCATCTTTTACATCTCGTCTTTCCTCTCTACTTTAGCCGCATGACATCCCATTCACACGAATACTTTATGTATCATGCTTTGCGCGAAGCGCAGAATGCGTTTGGTGCTGATGAAGTGCCCGTAGGCGCTGTTATAGTAATGAATAATAAAATTGTTTCGCGCGCTTATAATCAGGTTGAATTATTAAAAGACCCAACAGCTCATGCAGAGATATTGGCTATTACATCTGCCTGCCATTTTTTGGGCGCAAAGTATTTGCCCGATGCAACTGTATATGTAACCATTGAGCCTTGCCTTATGTGCTGCGGTGCATTGTACTGGAGTAAAATCGGGCAGGTAATTTATGGCGCCAAAGATGATAAAAACGGTTATGAGCATATTACAAAAGATGTGTTTCCTTTTCATCCAAAAACAAAAATAATAGCCGGAATATTAGCTGAAGAATGTGCACAGTTGATGAAAGATTTTTTTAAGCAACACCGCAAATAAGTATTCATTGCGTATGCTCCTTACAATAAAAATTTAAATAGATATTGCTTGTATCAACCTGTAAGATTAAGGCATCTCATAAACGTTGTCTTGACGATATTGCTACTGCATAATTTTAAAGCTGTGGCGGAATAAAACATAACTCAGTCAGCTTTTAAATACACTTTAAATTCCGAGCCTTTGCCTAACTCACTATGCAGCTCTACTCTTCCGCCGGCTTTGGTTACATGCTCTTTTACCAGATACAACCCGATTCCCGAACCTTCTACGTTGCTTTCGAGCCTTACATATTTTGAAAATACCGCTTTTTGATGGCTTTTTTCTATTCCAACTCCATTGTCTTTTATAGTAATAACAACAAAGTTATTTTCCAGTTCTGTTTTAATAAATATGTCTGGCGTGTAGTCCGGCGATTTGTATTTAATAGCATTCATTACAAGATTATAAATAATGCTTCTCAATTTCATGCTCGGAAAAGTAATTTGCGAAACCTGTAAGTCCGTATGTATCACAGCCCCCGATTTTACTATATCATCATACAGCGTAAGGCGCACATCTTCTATAATATGTTCAAAATCTATCAGTTCCTGCTCTGTCTTAAGTTTATATTCCTGTTCGCGGGTTGCCGTTAGTTCATTAATTAAACTTTGCATTTTAACTATGCTTTGTTCCTGTACCTGCAAAAGCGTTTGAATATCGTCAACATTTTGAGGAGGTACATCTTTTATAATTTTAAAAGCCGTTAGCAAGCTGCTTAGCGGTGTTTTTATGTCGTGCGAAATGGTATCTAATAATATTTCATGATCGTTAACTACCTGTTCTAAATCTTTTAATGCTTTTATGCGCTGCGTTATTTCAACAAGGGTTATAATTACACCATTGGTTTTATTTCCCTTAAGCGTTATATAAGGTAAGATATTCATCTGGTACCATTTTAAATCTACCGTTTGAATTTCTTTTTCAAGCTTTATATTACTATTTATCACTTGCAGAATGTTGTCAATGATAGGCAGAAAGTAATGATTATTCCTGATCTCAGTAATATGTTTTCCAATATCGGTTTCTAAAAAATTAAATTGCCTGATAGCCCGTGGGGTAAGTTTTCGCAGTACCAGATCTGCATCCACAAACAACTGTGGGATAATGGTATTTTCAAAATAGTTTTCCAGCTCATCATTCAATTCAATAAGTTTTTTAATTTGTTGGTTTTTGGTGGGCATGTTTATGAATTATATTGGTAATGTAAAAGGTAGCAGCAACTTCGGGCTACAAGGTAAGCTTTTCTTGTAACGCCATTAAATTAAAATTTAATATATGATAATCCAAATTTTTGAAGTGGTTCGTTTTATTTTTAAGTTAACGTTTGTACATCTACGGCATTGCTTTTGCATAATATGTGTTCGATACATTAACCCGCCACGTTTTATTCTATTTTTTAAGAATCAGTGTTACTCAGTTTTATTTTGAATCACTTATTATTTAGTTATTAGGTTTTTTAATTTTCGATTTCGTAATTTTTGATAATTTCAATTTTGTATTATTCGTTTTGAGGGTTAATGTTATCAAAGAGCAGCTTAGGCTGCTCTTTTTATTTGCATAAGAGGCAAAAACAAGCAAAACAAAACCTGACATTATTATGTTAGACGTACAATAACTCGATATGGAAGAATATATGTGCCACGACTTTATAGAAAAGCCATTTAATGTAGATTACTTTGTAGGTAGGATCAATTATCACATACAAAACGTTATTATTTCTGTTAATTAGTCTGCATGTCAAATTAGCTTATGCACACTTTGTTTATTCAGTTTATTTCGTTCAAATTTGCAACGCTATCTGACACAATAACGATTTACAAATTTTTATCCTAACAAATAAATGGCACTTTTTAATTTTTTTACCCAGGAGATTGCAATGGACTTGGGTACGGCAAACACACTTATTATTCACAATGAAGAAATAGTAGTAAACGAACCCTCAATTGTTGCCCTTAACCGAAACAACCCGAAAGAAGTATTGGCAGTAGGCAAGCGAGCACTGCTTATGCACGAAAAAACACATGAAAGCATTCGCACGGTTCGTCCTTTAAAAGATGGCGTAATTGCCGACTTTAATGCGGCTGAACTGATGATACGGGAAATGATAAAAATGATTTACCCGAAAAAGCCCCTCTTTCCACCAAGCTGGCGTATGATGATTTGCATTCCCTCAAGTATTACCGAGGTAGAAAAACGCGCAGTGCGCGACAGTGCAGAACAAGCCGGTGCGAAAGAAGTGTATTTGTTGCACGAACCGATGGCAGCCGCCATTGGTATTGGCATTGATGTAGAAGAACCTGTAGGCAACATGATTATTGACATTGGCGGCGGAACAACCGGCATTACGGTAATTGCACTGGCTGGTATTGTTTGCGACCAAAGTATTCGTATTGCGGGTGATGAATTTACCATGGATATTATGGAAGCCTTGCGCCGTTATCATAGTTTATTAATTGGTGAGCGTACGGCAGAACAAATTAAAATACAAATTGGCGCGGCAATGAAAGACCTCGAATCGCCTCCCGATGATTTGCCGGTGAATGGTAGAGATTTGGTAACCGGTATTCCGAAGCAAATTATGGTAAGCTACCAGGAAGTTGCCGAAGCCTTGGACAAAAGCATTTTTAAGATAGAAGAAGCTGTACTGAAAGCGCTGGAAACTACGCCACCCGAACTAGCTTCCGACATCTATCGCCGTGGTTTGTATCTTACCGGCGGCGGTGCATTGCTGCGGGGTTTGGACAAAAGGCTAAGCCAGAAAATAAAATTACCTGTTCACATTGCCGATGATCCTTTAAAAAGCGTGGTTCGTGGCACCGGCATCGCCTTAAAACATTACCAACGTTATCCGTTTATTATGAGATAAAGTTATGAGCTATGAGCTTTGAGACAAGTTGTTTTTGCACTTATCTCAAAGCTCATAACTGATAGCTCGTAGCTCACAGCCGATAGCTCACAGCTTTCTACATGCGTAACATTTTCCTCTTTATACAGCGCTTTTTTGTTTTGTTTGTATTCCTCGTTTTGCAGGTACTGTGCATTCTTGTTCTGGTAAATTACAACAAAACATACGAAGCTTATTTTGCAGGTTCTGCCAACGAAGTAATTGGTCGCGTAAACACGCAATACAATGAAATGCACGAGTATTTTTCCCTGCGTAAAACCAATGTGCAATTAGCACAACAAAATAAAGAACTGCTTACCTTATTAAGTAAAAACTACAGCGGCGCCGATACGATGAATGTTACAAAATTAGATTCCCTCTTCCGCGACAGCTTAGGTCGCATTCGCAAATTTGATTTCATGGTAGCGCGGGTAGTGAACAATTCCACCACAGAAGAAAATAATTTTATCACCATTGAACGCGGCTTTGCACAAGGTGTTACAAAAGATATGGGCGTGTTAGGTCCTAACGGCATTGTTGGCAAGGTGCTTTTGGTAAGCAGTAATTATAGTGTGGTGATGAGTGTGCTTAATCACAATTCGCGCGTTAGCGCTATGCTTAAAAGCGATTCCACAAACAGCGGTTATGTGGATTGGGATGGTAAAAACGCATCTTACATTACCATGCACAATGTGCCCAAAAGTGCAAAAATTAAAAACGGCGATACAGTATTAACCAGCAACTTATCTGGCAACTTCCCTGCAGGTATTATGGTGGGAACGGTGGCAGGAATTTCCATTGATCCTTCATCAGCTTTTTATACCTTACGATTGCAAACAGCAACCAATTTTTATAACCTGCAATATGTTTATTTAATTAAAAATCTCCGCTGGGAAGAGCAGCGCAAATTAGAAGCGCAAATTCCAAAAAATGAACAATGAATAGTTTGCTAAAAAATATTATCCGTTTTGTATTGTTCATTTTGGTACAAGTGTTTGTGCTTAATAAAGTGCCTGCTATTCATCAGTTTGTAAAGCCCTGGCTGTATTTTTTATTTATCCTCTGGCTACCGTTTTCTATTTCGCGTTTAGGCTTGCTGTTAACTGCTTTCGTGTTCGGGTTAACAATGGATTATTTTAGCAACACGCCGGGCTTGCACGCCGCGCCTTGCGTACTCATTGCGTATGTTCGCCCGTTCATCATTAATCTATTATTGCCGCAGGAAAAAACCGAATTCAGCTATGCCGAGCCAAGCATTAAAAGCTTAGGCTATACACCTTATTTTTTATATGCTTTGTTGCTTACCATTTTGCACAATGCTTACCTTATTTTTATTGAGTGGATGCAGTTTGGCAACTTCGTTTATTTTATTGCGAAGCTTGGCGCAACCACAGGCGTAAGCATGTTGCTTATTTTTATCACTGAATTGTTGTTTCCGCGCAAAGCAAAATACAGAACCAATGCGGCGTAACAGGTTTTGTTTTTCGGTAGAATCAAAACTCTGTAAAGCAAGCTGTATTTCATTCCGGCATCTGTTGTTTACCTTGCGCCCAATCAATTTTCTTTCCTTATTCCAGTCAGTAAATTTGCAGTAAAAGAAAACTATAACCATGAAAAAACTATTCTTTCTTTCTTCTTCATTCATCACCTTAATCGCCTCTGCGCAAACAGGTTCTTACGATCAGCACGAAGCGTTTGCGCCGCTTTTTTATCCGATGTATGGCGATGAAGTTCGCGCTGCCGATGGTACACCCGGTCCGAAATATTGGCAGAACCGTGCTGATTACAATATCGCCGCAACGCTGGACGATTCGTTACAAAGCATCAATGGTTCGGTTACTATTTCCTACACCAACAACAGCCCGCAAAATTTACAGTTTGTTTGGCTGCAGGCAGATCAGAACATTTACAATTTACAATCGCGTGCCGTTGCAACAACAGCTATCAGTGGCGGCAGATGGGCGAATCGTAACAGCTTTAATGGTGGTTATAACATCAAGTCGGTAAGTGTTGTTCAAAATGGAAAAATAACATCAGCCAACTATCTTATTTCTGATACCCGTATGCAGATAAAATTGAATGAGGCTATCAAAGCAAGCGGTGGCACTATTCAATTTAAAATTGAATACAGTTTTGTAATTCCTGAATACGGAACTGACCGTTTGGGCAAATTAAAAACAAAGAACGGATGGATAGATGAAGTGGCGCAATGGTATCCGCGCATGTGCGTGTACGACAATGTTTACGGCTGGAACACATTGCCTTATTTGGGGCAGGGCGAGTTTTACTTAGAGTATGGAAATATTGATTACAGCGTGAGTGTTCCCGCAGGTCAAATTGTGGTTGGCTCCGGTGAATTGATAAACCCAAAAGACGTATTAACTGCCGAACAGCAACGCCGTTGGGAAAAGGCAAGAAACAGCGATAGCACAGTAAAAATCCGCACGGTTGATGAAGTAAATACAAACGCCGGAGCAAATACAAAAAGAGTTACCTGGAAGTTCCGCTGCACCAATACGCGCGATGTGGCGTGGGCTTCATCCGCAGCGTTTGTTTGGGATGCTGCGCGAATGAATTTTCCAAGTGGCAAAAAAGCAATTGCCGCCAGTGTTTATCCGGTGGAAGTTGCCAGCGACAGTGCCTGGGGACGATCAACCGAATATGTGAAAGGCGCTATCGAATTCTACTCGAAATATCTTTATGAATTTACTTATCCGGTGGCAACCAATGTTGCCGGAGTTGTTGGCGGCATGGAATATCCCGGCATTGTATTTTGCGGTTCAAGAGCTACGAGCAGAAGCTTGTGGGGTGTTACTTCGCATGAGTTTGGGCACAACTGGTTCCCGATGATTGTGGGCAGTAACGAGCGCAAATTTCCCTGGATGGATGAAGGCTTTAATACATTCATCAATACAATGGCTGATAGTGCTTTTCATCATAGCGAGTATTTAGATTCAAATGCTTCTAATCTTTTCAGATACTCACGCTTTCTTTATAACGACAGTGCGGAAAGCATTTTTACAGTTCCTGATGTTACATCGGGTCGTAACTTAGGCATTGTGGCGTATGCAAAACCGGGCGCAGGCTTAACAATTTTGCGCAATCATATTTTGGGCAAAGGCAGGTTTGACAGTGCTTTTAGCTATTATGTTCACGAATGGGCGTTTAAGCATCCAACACCTTACGATTTCTTTCATTGCATTGAAAATTATAGCGGCGAAACGCTGGATTGGTTTTGGCGCGGATGGTTTATGAACAATTGGAAAATAGACCAGGCGGTGCAGGATGTAACACCGGCAAACCGGTCAGATGCTTCAGCGGGCAGCATTATTACAGTAGCCAATCTGGGGCAGTTGCCTATGCCCACAACCGTTGAAATAACAGAAGCCAATGGCAAAAAAACGCGTGTTCAGTTGCCGGTAGAAGTATGGCAGCATGGAAGTATATGGCGTTTCCATTTTAACAACACAAGTGCTATTACTAAAGTTATCGTTGACCCGGATAAAAATTATCCCGATGCTAACAGAGGCAATAATGTATATCCGAATGAATAAATAATCAGGGCTTCGTTGCATCTTTTAGTTTATCACCCTGCAAAGCAGTGTCTGATTTATTTATTTTAGCAGATGCAGGTGTTGCCATCTTTGCTGTTTTACAAGAAAATAAAAAGCAGGAAACGATGATAATTGCGAACGCTTTTTTCATAACCGATTTTTGTTGTAAAAGAAAAGGTTCAATTTTGTTGCCAATACATTCCGGCGTAGCGTTGGCTATGTACAATACAATATGTCATTAGCCAACATTCATATCGGTACATCGGGCTGGAGCTACAAACACTGGAAAGATACTTTTTATCCAAAAGAAATAAAACCAACGGATTATTTAAGCTATTATGCGCAGCATTTTTCTACCACCGAAATCAACACTACTTTTTATCATACGCCAAGAATTACAACAGTAGAAAACTGGAAAGAGAAAGTGCCGGAAACGTTTCGTTTCAGCATAAAAATGAATCGGTTTCTAACGCAAACCAAACGGCTAAAAGAACCGGACGAGCCGTTAGAAAAATTCTTCGCAGCTATCGAGCCGGTGCAGCATTTGTGCGGTTTGGTTTTACTGCAATTGCCACCTTCATTGTTGTTTGATTATGAACGAGCCGATTATCTTTTTTATCTGTTAAAAACAAAATACAAACAATACGATTTTGCTTTGGAAGTTCGTCATGCTTCATGGCTTGAAGTGGATAGCATCAGTTTATTAACGAAGTACGATATTGCTTTTGTTATCTCCCAATCGGGCAACCGTTTTCCGTATGCAGAGATGATTACATCAAAAAATATTTACGTTCGCTTTCATGGTTCTGATGCATTGTATGCCTCTTCTTACAGCGATGAAATGTTGCATTATTATGCCTTAAAATTTTTAGAATGGACAAAAGAAAAAGGTACGATTTGGGCTTATTTTAATAATGATATTAACGGTCATGCCATTGCCAACGCAAACAGGCTAAAAGAGATTCTTCAAAAAATATCAAAATAAAATTTTGCTATGCTATCGCAAACAAAAAATGCCATCGGAAATCTCTTTAATAATATAAACGGAAAAGCCAATTCACGAAAAGAGCGAATGTTCAATGCTGTTGATTCGCAGGCGAGAGAAGACGCAAGAAACGTTACCATTGGTGTGTATGAATACGATGGGCAGGATATAAAATTTCATCAACTGCAAACACCTGAAGAAACATTTGTTTTTAAAGATAAATCGTGCATTAGCTGGATCAATGTTGACGGCATCCGCAGAGATTGTGTAAGAGAAATTTGCGGACATTTTGGTATTCATCCGTTAACTGAAGAAGACATCATCAGCGTTGGACAACGACCCAAAATGGATGAAGTGGACAACATCGTGTATTGCCTTTTAAACATGATTTATTTTAATGAAAAAACAATCACGGTTGAGCAGGAACAAATCAGCATTTTGTTAGGAAAAAACTTTGTAATTACGTTTCAGGAAGATGCAAAGCGCGATGTGTTTAACACGCTTCGCGAAAAGCTGAAATTCAATACCAGCAAGGTTCGCAATGCGACTGCCGACTATCTTGCTTACTCATTAATTGATTTAATTGTTGACCATTATTTTATTGTGATGGATAAACTAAGCGAAAGCCTGGAAGATGCCGAAGATGAAATTATTCGCGGCAACAGTGCCGATTCGCTGGCGCAAACCAACCGGCTTCGAAAAGAGCTGATTGTGCTGCGCCGAAACATACTTCCCGTGCGCGATATGGTTAACAGCATCATTCGCAGCGACAGCGAGTTGCTCAACAAAAAAGTAATGCGTTATTTTAAAGATGTGTACGACCATATTATGCAGGCTGCCGATATGGTTGATAATTACAGAGACATGATGATGAACATGCAGGATTTGTATCTGAACAAAGCCAATATTCGTATGAATGAAATCATGAAAGTAATTGCCATTGTTACCTGTTTAATGGCGCCCGCCACGGTTATCGGCGGCATCTTTGGGATGAACTTCGATCGTGTGCCATGGTTGCACAAAGCCTATGGATTTTGGTTAGCCGTTGCCCTGATGCTCCTCATTCCGGTGTATATGATTTATCTTTTTAAAAAGTACGGCTGGCTAAAAACGGTGTGAGAATATGGAGCCGGAATAAGAAGGAATGTATGCACATGTATGTTTGAAATTGTGATAAAAACAAAATACAGTTTTATGGTACGGGCTGTAGTAATTCTTGTTGATCGCCTGTTGTGTCACTCACTTCAACGTTCAGAAAAAGCTTGAACATGTAAGCAAGTGCTGATTTTCAACCGCTAATACGCTAATACGCAATGTAACACAGTAGTAAAATAGTGTTTTGTGAATTGGCTGCAACCGTCCTTGCAAGGCATGAAGCAATCTGTGGACAGCGCAATGAAGCAGTCTGTAAACTTTGAATGAATAGCGCTAATTGGCTAACTGCCTATAAACAGCATTTACTGCTTTATTAAACCAAACCTTTTTCTTGCTGTCTATTATCAAAAATTATTTTGATTAGCACTCAATTAAAAAATCAGCATTTGCTTTGGCGCACAGGTTTTGGCGCTGCTGCCGATGACATTGCTCATTTGAATGATAAGCATTTAGAAAAAAAATACGATGCCATTCGTGCAGCTTCCTCATTTCCTTCAAAAGATATTGTTGTAGCAACGAATATGTTGAAAGATGTATTGAAAGATATGAAAAGCGCTGGCAACACTCCGCCTGCAATAAATAAGGATAGTATTTCTGCCGAAACCAAAAAACAAATTCAAAAACAAACGCGCGAAGACATCAGCAAGCTTAACCTTGCCTGGCTTAACGAAATGGTAAATTCGCAGGCGCAGCTGCGCGAAAAAATATCTCTTTTCTGGCACGGTCATTTTGCTTCACGCATCATCAACATTTATTATCAGCAATTGCTTTTGAACACAGTGCGTACAAATGCGTTGGGCAATTTTGGCGATTTGCTGAAAGCCGTTAGCAAAAGCGCTTCCATGCTAAGTTTTTTAAATAACCAGCAAAACAAAAAGCAACATCCTAACGAAAACTTCGCCCGCGAAGTGATGGAACTATTTACCATGGGCAGAGGAAATTATACAGAGCAGGATGTGAAGGAAGCGGCGCGAGCCTTTACCGGCTGGGGTTTTGATGCGGATGGCAATTTTACTTTTCGTCCGTTTACGCACGATGATGGAGTGAAAACCTTCTTAGGAAAAGAAGGCAATTTTAATGGCGATGATATCCTCAACATCATTTTGGAACAAAAACAAACCGCAACATTCATCACCCAAAAAATATACAGGTATTTTGCAAACGAAACGGTGGATGCTAATCATGTAAAATGGCTTGCCGACAGGTTTTATAAAAGTCAATATAACATTCAATCGCTGATGGATGACATCTTTACCAGCAATTGGTTTTATGACGAAAAAAACATTGGCGCCAACATAAAATCGCCGGTTGAATTGTTGGTTGGCATTCGCCGCACTTTGCCTATGCAATTAGAAAACGAAGCTGTGCAATTGTTGCTGCAAAAAGCATTGGGGCAGTTGTTGTTTTACCCGCCAAACGTTGCGGGCTGGGCAGGCGGAAAATCATGGATTGATAGTTCAACCTTAATGCTGCGCCTTCGCATTCCGCAATTGTTGAAAGACGATGATACATTTCATATCACCACAAAACAAGATGATGATGTGCAAATGGGCATGGCTGAAAAGTTTAGTAATTTAAAAGGAAGTAAAACAAAACAATCGGGCAACGATGCGTTTCAACTGCGCGCGCACATCAACTGGGCAAGCTTTACCAACGAATTTTTGAGTGTAAAAAAAGAAAATTTATACACTACTTTAGAAAGCACCTTATTGCAAACCCCCGCAGCCACAGTAAACGAAAATGCAGTGCAAAAAATAACGGATAGCAGCAGCCGGGAAACTTACATTCAAACAACAGCAATTGCTTTGATGAGCACGCCGGAATATCAGTTGTGCTGAAGATTGTAGTAAGTATTGTTTTGTCTTATGTAGTAAGACAAAACAATACTACAATCATAGTTGTTTCTTAAAAAGTCATACTACTTAATACATACTACTCTAATACAAAAAATCATGTTAATCAAACGCAGACAGTTTTTACAAATCGGATCGCTTGTTACAGGCTCATTTTTAATTCCGAAATTTTTAAAAGCTTTTGAAAATAAAACGCCTTTTTTGCCTCAGCAAAATAAAGTGGTGGTGGTGTTGCAATTAAGCGGCGGCAATGATGGTTTAAACACTGTGATTCCTGTGTGTAGCGATGTGTACCAGAGTTCGCGCCCGGGTATTGGTTTTACAAAAGATAAAGCCTTAATGTTAACGGACGAAGCAGGCTTGCATCCTGCATTGCAGGGCTTTGCCAATTTGTATAACAATGGTAGTTTGGGCATCATCAACAGCGTGGGTTATCCTAACCCCGACAGAAGCCATTTTAGAAGTATGGACATCTGGCAAACCGGAAGTGAAAGCAATCAAACCTGGCAAACAGGCTGGATTGGTCGTTATCTGGATGCACAATGTAAAGGTTGTGATAAACCCACACAGGCTTTAGAAATTGACGACACGTTAAGTTTGGCTTTAAAAGGAATGGATGAAAAAGGCATTGCGCTGCGCGATCCGCGACGTTTGTACAATACCAGCCATGAAGATTATTTTACTTCTTTATCAAAAAATTATCAAGATGATAATCATGAAAAGCCGGTTGATTATTTATACAAAACGATGGCAGAAACATTAAGCAGCGCCGATTATATTTTTCAGCAAAGCAAGCTGCATCCTTCATCGGCAGATTATCCTAAAACCGCGCTGGGTAATAGTTTGAAGACAATTGCTTCCCTCATTTTATCCGACATCAATACCAAAGTGTATTATGTAAGCCATGGCAGTTTTGATACGCATGTGGCCCAGCAACAGCAGCAGCAACGCTTGTTTACAGAAATGAGCGATGCCGTAACCGCCTTTGTAAATGATATGAAAACAAACCATCGGTTTGACGATGTGTTGCTATTTACATTCAGTGAGTTTGGCAGGCGTGTGGCGCAAAATGCCAGCGGCGGCACCGACCATGGAACTGCCAATAATATGTTTTTAGTAAGCGGCGGTTTAGAGCAAAAAGGAATGATAACACCCATGCCTGACTTAAGCAATTTAAAGAATGGCGATTTGCAGTATCAAACCGATTTTAAAAATGTGTATGCAACCATTTTAAACAAATGGTTAGGTGCTGATGATGAAAAGATTTTGGGAAAGAAGTATGAGAAGATGAGGTTTGTGTGATTAGCACTTTTGTAAACTGATAAACAAAAGCCGTTCTAAAAGAATGGCTTTTTTATTATGCTTTATAGGAGTGAAACATAATTATGAATACTTCAACTTTGCAGTTATGAGAATTACAAAAGTTCATTTGCAAAACTTTAAGCGGTTTACTGATTTAACGATTGACCAGATACCAGAAGAAGCAAAACTGGTGCTGCTGATTGGTGCAAATGGTTCAGGAAAGTCGTCGGTATTTGATGCATTTGATTATTTGGGAAAAGCTAATCGTGGAGGAGTAAATAAAATTAGTAATGAATATTATTCTAAGAACCTCGAATCATTTTATATACGTATTGAATTAGGTGAAGAAGGGATCTCTATCAACTCTGATGAGAAAATTTATGGTGATAAAATCAATATTAAAAAGATAATTGGAAGAAGCAGTATTCGGATTGTTCCTAGAATTTCCAATCAAGCCAATCCTGATATTGTTTCAAATAATGATGATGCGCCATTGTCATTAATCGATGCTGATACCCGTTTTAATAATGACGTGTTTATATACATGCAAAATATAGACAATGCTTTGCGTGAGCCAATTTTTAAAGGTCAATCTGCTGATACATTAAAAATTTTTAGACAATCTATCGAACCACTAAATACTTCATTGATTCGCATATTTGGTGGTACTGATGAAACCACAATACAGATTGCAGAATATCAAAATGCTACTCCTAATTCAAGTGGTAAATTAATTTTTAGAAAAGGAGCTTCAAAGATCAATTATGATTTGTAAAGTCATGGTGAAAAACAAGTTGTCATTTTACTTTTGAACTTTATTGTAAGAAAAGACTATTATGATGACGCCATTATTTTTATTGATGAAATGGATTGCCATTTGAATACATCGTTACAATACAGATTGCTGGAAGAAATTGTAAACGTATGGATACCTAGTAATGCGCAGTTGTGGACAGCAAGCCATGCCTTAGGTTTCATAGATTATGCAAGAAAAAGCGAACAGGCAGCTATTATTGATTTTGATTTGCGTGATTTTGATGCGCCACAAACATTGTTGCCGGAATCGAAAGAGAGCCTTGATGTATATGATATTGCTATACCGAAAGCAATGTTGTTTGATATTCTAAACAATAAGCGACTGATTTTTTGTGAAAATAAAAACGATGAGTACTACAACTTATTAAAGATACCAGATGCTATTTTTGTAGGTAAGAACAATGCAACCGATATTTTTCTGACCGTAAAACGAGATCCACGTGGTGAATCTTTGCGGGACAGAGATTTCATAAGTGATACCGAAATAAATAAGCTTAAAAAGCTGTATTCCAAGCATCATATTTTGCAATATTATTGCTTCGAAAACTACTTATATCATCCTGATAATTTTGAAGAATTGGTATTGACAGGCTTTGATAAAAACGAATACATTCAGAATATAACCGAACAGAAGAATAATAAGCTTCGATACATCTTATCATCGTTAGATTCCTCACGACAGCGGTATGAAGAATTTAAAACGGATAATATTAAAGACGGAGATTCCAACTCTATTGCAGATGATTTAAGCAGCGATGATTTTGAAGCTTTTTACAAATATTTTAGTATGAAAAAATGGTTTACAGCAGAACTTTTGGCAGGCTTTAATTTAACTCAAGAAAAACTGGTTTCAACAAACTGGTTTCGAAATAAAATTGAAAGTATTATAAACTCATAACTGTTACTTCCCAACCTTCATTTCTCCTACTTTTGCAGCCTAATTTTTCTTCTCATGCAAAGAGACACACAACTTTTCAACCTTATTCATAAAGAATTAGAACGCCAGCGCCGCGGCCTTGAACTCATCGCTTCCGAAAACTTTACTTCATTGCAAGTGATGCAGGCAATGGGCAGCGTAATGACCAACAAATATGCGGAAGGCTATCCCGGCAGACGCTACTACGGTGGCTGCGAAGTGGTGGACGAAAGTGAACAATTAGCTATTGATCGTTTAAAACAAATTTTTAATATTGAATATGCCAACGTGCAACCACACAGCGGAGCGCAAGCCAATGCGGCTGTAGCTTTGGCGGTGTTGAAACCAGGCGATGTAACGTTGGGGTTGGATTTAAGCATGGGCGGTCATCTTACGCATGGCTCGCCGGTAAATTATAGCGGCAAGTTGTATCACGCCGAGTTTTATGGCGTAACCAAAGAAGGGATTGTTGACTATGAAATGCTGGAAGAAAAAGCGCGTAAAAACAAACCAAAACTAATTTATTGCGGAGCCAGTGCTTACAGTCGCGATTGGGATTATGCCCGCATCCGCGCAGTGGCTGATGAAGTGGGAGCGTTGATAATGGCAGACATTGCTCATCCGGCAGGTTTAATTGCCAAAGGCTTGCTCAATTCTCCTTTTAAGCATTGCCATATTATTACTTCTACCACGCACAAAACCTTACGCGGACCGCGTGGCGGCATCATTATGATTGGGAAAGATTTTGAAAACCCATTTGGTATAAAAGATAACAAAGGCAATGTGCAAATGATGAGCAAACTGATTGATTTAGCTGTGTTTCCAGGTACGCAGGGCGGTCCATTGGAACATGTTATTGCTGCCAAAGCCGTTGCTTTTGGTGAGATACTAAGCGATGAATTTACAACGTATGCACAGCAAATTATAAAAAACGCGCAAGCTATGGCGAAATCCTTTGTGGATAAAGGTTACAGCCTCATTAGCAACGGTACTGACAATCATTTAATGCTGATAGATTTGCGCAACAAAAATATCACGGGCAAAAAGGCAGAACAGATATTAGGCGAAGCTGATATTACCGTAAATAAAAACATGGTTCCGTTTGATGATAAAAGCGCATTTGTTACTTCAGGCATTCGTATTGGCGTGCCGGCAATCACTACCCGGGATATGAAAGAAGAGCACATGCCCCTGATTGTAAATTATATTGATGAAGTGCTGATGAATGCAGATAGCAGCCGCCTGATAAATGAAGTAAAAACAAAAGTGAATGATTTTATGAGCGATTTTCCGCTTTATCCTGAGTTGTAATTTCTTATATTATGCTAAAGAAATGCTAAAGCAAAAAAAATATTTGTATTGTTCTGTACTTGTGGCAAAATTTGTGGTCTATAAATGCAAACATTAAAACTATGAAAAAGATTTTTGCCCTTTTAGTTGCTACCGTGGTTATCGCCTCTGCAAGTTTTGCACAAACTGGTACAGATACTTCTATGCATCATTCAATGCATCACAAAACTATGAAGACAAAAACGATGAAAGGCGATTCAACAATGAAAATGAAAACTAAGAAGCCTGCTTAAAACAACAGGCAATAATTTTTCTTTTTATTTTAGCGCTAAAAGTAGTTTCTAACATTTTTAAGCCGCAGTTTTAATAGCTGCGGCTTTCTTATTTTTATCGCGTTTATTTGCTTGTACTACGCTCACCATTGAAACAACTACAAAACATAATTCTTAGCCGCACCGATAGCATTGGCGATATGGCACTAACGCTGCCCATGGCAAAAGTGCTGAAAGAGAAATTTGCTAACATTACCATTGCTGTTTTAGGGAAACCTTATACCAAAGCCATTGTGGACGCCTGCAGTTATGTAGATGCTTTTATTGCGGTTGACGATTTTATGAACAGCAATATTACCATCAAAGGCGAAACGCCGCAAGCCATCGTTCATGTAAAGCCCGAATCGTACATTGCAAAACGCGCCAAAGCGTTACACATTCCATTGCGGATAGGCGTTGCCAACCGTTTGTATCATTGGTTTACCTGCAACAGCTTGATTTTTTTAAGCAGAAAAAAATCGAACCTGCATGAAGCGCAACTTAATTTAAAACTACTCAAGCCTTTTGGTATTAATAAACCGTTTTCTTTTACTGCAATATCGGATTTGTATGGTTTAAACCACTTACAACCTTTGGAAGAAAAATACAATGGGCTTATTAAAAAAGAAAAATATAACCTCATTCTTCATCCAAAATCGAGAGGCAATGCAAGAGAATGGAGCCTTGCCAATTACATTCAATCAATAAAAGAATTGGATACCTCGCGATACAACATTTTTGTATCGGGAACCGAAACTGAAAGAGAAGCATTGCAACCTTTGTTTGATGAAGTAGGCAACCGCGTTACTAATCTTGTTGGCTTAATGCCGCTGGCGCAGTTTCTTTCTTTTATTAGTAAATGCAATGGCCTTGTCGCTTGCAGTACGGGCCCGTTACACATGGCGGCTGCAGTTGGCATTCACGCGTTTGGTTTGTATGTGCCGTTACGACCTATTGATGCCGGGCGCTGGGGACCCATTGGCAAACATGCGCATACGTTTATTGCTGATGGTGTTTGCGGCAATTGTACGGCAACCGATACCAGCCAATGCACCTGTTTGCAAAGTATAACGCCAGCACGAATAAAAGCCGCAATAGAAGATTCTGCTGCTGATGTTATTTAATGGTGGCAAACATTTTAAAACAAAATAAATATTTACGGATCCGGGACCTCTTTTTTGTAGCTAAGAGCAATTTATAATGTTGAAAAAAAAGAAGCATCCGCTGGCAATTGTTAGTAAAAGAAAAGCTCTGATAGCTTTTGTTTAGTTGATGCAACACTTGTTTTTCTTTTTGAAAAGACGAAGGACATTGGCTATTAAATGTTTGAATACGCTTTCGTATCTTATTATAGCTTTCCTCTTTACGTTCGTTTTTTCTTAATGGGCTTTGTTTTGCTTGCATTGCAATTAAAGATGCAGTTTCTTCTTTCATTATTTTTTTTCTGTCAACTATACCATACAAGTTGTTGTTATGTTGTCTATAACTTACAAGTGGTTCCGGTAAAAATGTAAACCCACCCTGTAATGTTGCATTAAAAGCAAGCCACCAGTCATGAGGTATTACTTCTAAAAACGGGCAGGCCTTTTCAAACAAGGTGCGTTTGAACAATAATGTGTTCCCGTAAATTCTGGCAAACACAGCATATTCCAAACAGCTATACCAATTTTTGCAAACTACAATATCAGATATCTTTTTACCGCTCTTTTGCAGCTTGTCATCGCAAATTTCCGAATCGCAATAAATCATAGCATGAACGCCAATACTTTCAACCTTGCGTTTTATTTTATCGGGCAGCCAATAATCGTCCTGATCGCAAAGCGCAATGTATTCGCCTGTTGATAAGCTGCAGCCACGCTCAAAATTCTTAATAAAACCAAGGTTGGTTTCGTTTACAAACACCTTTATGTTTGGGTAGTTATCAGCATATTCCTGCAAGATGTTTACAGTGTTATCGGTACTTCTATCGTCAACCGCAATCACTTCAATGTTGGGATAAGTTTGAGCTAAAATAGAATCCAATTGCTCACGCAAATATGGTTCGCCATTGTAAGTGGCAAGCACTATAGATACCAATGGAAAATGGCTTTGTTCACTCATGTTTATGACGATAGAGTTTGTTTTTGCAACAATTTCTTTACGGCTGCCAGCACTTTAGTTGCTTTGATGGATGCCATATCTGCCGTTATCACAATGTGGTTATGCAAAGCCGCATCGCCCGATGTTTTTCTTTTTTTATTAACCAAATCAGGATAAACAGCACAAACATTCTTAACACCGGCTTCCTCGTAAACGGTAAAGCGCGTAAAATTATTTCCGCCCGAAACAATAACCAACGGCACGTTGCACGATACAGCTAAATGCGCCATCATGGTATCGTTGGCAATCACCAAAGCTGCGTTGTTAACTACGTCAATTACATCCGTTAGCGAAGTGTTTGTAACAGCTTTTGCTTTTGTTTTTGCCGCAATTTCAATTGCTTCTTTTTTCTGATCAGCAATGCCAATTATTTTGGTTGAAAGAGAATAGTTTTGATTGATAAGATGAACCAATTCTATCCATCTTTTTTTCGTCCATCGCCGGCTTTTGGTTGAAGCACCCATGAAGCAGGCAATGTAAGATTGGCAGGTAGTTTTTTTTGCAGCAAAAACAAAAGGTCGTTGCAAATTCAATTGCACGCCGCAACACCATCCGGCAAATTGCTGGTTGATGAAAAATTCATGCGTTACCATTTCCGGTTGAAACAATTCGGAATACAACTCATCTGATGTTTCTTTCCATTGCTTGTGCGGCGTAAAGTTATCAAAGCCAATTGCGGTTGCAGCGCCGGTTGCTAATCTGCACAAATCGTCTAACAAAATGGGTCGTGTAAACGATGGGCAAATTACTGCTTCGTATCCTTCCTGCCTCAATTGCAGCCATAGTTGTTGCTTGTAATGATCGTTTTGCAAATACTCTTTTTTATTTACCCAAATGGCTTCATCAACGGTTGATTGATCCCACAATGCAAACCATTCTTTCCATGCTTCATTGCCCAATAAAGTGATGTGAAAATCTTTCCATCGCGCTGATTGTTTATAAGCCGGTAATGTATTTCTGAAAAGAAGATAATCGCCAATATCATCCAGCCGGATAATCAATAATTTTTTTTGTTGAACCTGGTAAGAAGGCAGTGTTTCAATGGTTTTGGTATGATGATGAAACAAAAGGAGCGTTTGCTGCTCATCTTTTCTGAAACGCCGCTTGCGTTGAAGCACACTGATAAAACGAAACATCTTGCTGGTGTTTATAAAGCCTATTGTGGCATTGTTGAATCGGCCACATACAAAAACGTGGTGGGTTGTATTTTAAACAACTGAACATCGTTCAAATCCTGGCTCGCCTTCATACCAATTGAGTTAATAATATTGCCATTGGGCTGATGAATGTAAACCGGTTTATCAGTATAAAAGTTTTGCGCATTCTGGTCCCACCAAAGCTCGTTGGTGCGCATGGTATCGCCTTTTACATTGTACACCACCACGCTATCGCGCAGCAGCACTTTGCTTTGTTTTTCCATGTATCGTCCATACTTTGCAAACAACTGGCTTTCCACCTTGGTGCTATCGTTATAAAAATCAACATGCAATGTTTTCGGAAACTCGGCAAAGGGTGTATCTGCCTGCGTTCGCAACATTAATGGCGCAGTAAGTTTGGCTTTCATTTTTGCATCTTCGCTTAAATAGCTTTCCACATTAATTACCTGGTCAACACTGGTTTTTTTTTGGCTTAACGCCTGCACCTGACGAATGTCATTTTCGCATGAGCCAACCACTAAGCAGCAGAATAAAAGTGATAAAAAAAAAGTAAGAAGTAAAAATGAAAATGGTTTGTTTTTATTAGTAATAACAGGCTGTTTTTCTTTTAAATTTTTCATTTTTACTTTTATTGATTGGCTTCGCTAATGGCATACAAACCTTTGTATAAAAAGTTAGCGTCAGCTATTGTTTTGTTTTGTAAATGCGGTAAAAACAAAGCTGTGTTTCCACCCGTAATATGCACATTCAGGTGGTTGTATTTTTTGTTGTATTCATTAACAATACCATCAATTTCTTTGCTCATTCCTAATATCACACCACTTAATAAATTAGTGCGCGTATCGTAGCCGATTAACGGGAAGTTCCAGTCGGGTTCAACCATGGGAAGCAAAGCCGTATAATGGTGCATGGCTTTAAAACGCATTTCTAAACCGGGCGAAATAGAGCCGCCTAAAAACTCGCCGAAAATATTAATAAAATTAAACGTAATGCACGAACCCAATGCAATAACAAGGTTGTGTTTGTGCGGGTAAAAGGCAACGGCGGCAGCGGCTAAAGCTAACCTGTCGGCACCAATGGTTTCGGGCTTACCAACCGGCGTTGTAAAAGGCAAGCCGCTTTGGTAAGATAATTTATGAAACAAAGTTTCGCGTGCTAATAAGTTTTCTATTTCGGGCGAATGATTGATAACTGAAGATAAAATGCTTTTAGCCGGATGGTATTGCTGCAACAGTTTATCAATGGTATCTGCTGCATCGTTTTCCAGTACCATTACTTCACTCAATTCGTTACCATAAAAAATAGCGCACTTTAGCCGCGTATTGCCAAAATCAAAACAAAGCGTTGTTTTCATATCCTGTTTCAGAGGCTAAATTAGAAGAATAAAATGGCGCGAAATAACAATGCAGCAAATTCTGCAATCTTAAAGGTTTAAATCAAAACCCTTCAGCTCTTTAAAGTGTCCGTTCAGTTTCACCCTTTCTTTCAGCATTTCAGCGCCCATCACAACAGGCAATACCTTTTTTAAATGACGTTTTAAATATTCCAATCGCTGATCTTCGCGCAGCAAACCCAGCAATTCATATTCTTCCTGTAAAGATAATCCGGCATGATGCGCAATGTCGTAACTGCGCAGTTCTTCATCCGGCTTTTTAAAGTCTTTATTCACTTTTAAAAGTTTGTGCAGCTCGCGCAAGCCCACAATTACACGCTTCATTATCCGGCTTTGCACAGCATTGTTGTTGGAAGGATAATCTACAATGGCGCCGCTGTATAATTTATCGGGAACGTTTTTAATTACTTCTAAAATACGAAATACATGAGTGCCGCTTGTGCGGATGTCCATCTTGCCATCCTGGTGCACGGCGGCTACTTCGGTTATCTCTACCAGCGTTCCTATTTCCGCTACATTATTTTTTAAAACAGCCGGAATACCAAACGGTTTTTTTTCGGCAATACATTCTGTAATCAGTTGTTTGTAACGTTCTTCAAAGATGTGAAGATTCAATTGCTCGCCCGGATATACCACAATTTCCAATGGAAAAATCGGAACAAAATTTATCATGAAAACAAAGATATTGGTTAGGCTAAAAAAGGAAAAGTGTAATGCTTATGAAGGAATGTTAATTTGGTGTTGAACAGAGTGTTGGTTGTTGATTACCAGCATCAATACGGCTTTTCAATATTGTTTACCGTGCAGAAATAAACTCGATTAAAAACATCGCGTTATATTTTTTTTGTTTTTCCTTTCTCAATGGTTTTATTCATGACATTCAAAAAAAAGCCTGGCGCTATGCGGCTCATGGCTTTCAGCACTTTTGAAATGCCGGGTTTTATTTCCAGCTTATCTTTTGCTATTCCTGCAATGGCTATGCTAACCATCTTATCTACCTTCATATTTGATGCGCCGTCCATGTTATTGGCAAAAGCGTCCATAAGGGGCGTATCAGTACCGGGAGGCGCCAGTTCAAACACTTTAATATTGGTGTTTTTAAGCTGAATGCGCAGTATTTGCGTGTATGAATGTATGCCTGCTTTTGTTGCGCTGTAAACCGGCGAAAGCGGAAAGGGAATAAACGCAAGTCCTGACGAAACATTAATGATGGCAGCCGATGGTTTTGTTTTGAGATGAGGCAAAAACTGCTGCACCATGCGAATGGTGCCGGATAAGTTGGTGTCTATTTCAAGAGCGATATTTTCTACATTCACATCTGCATCCTCTACATTCAAATTGCGCATAATGCCTGCATTGTTGATGATAATATTGAGTTGAGGAAACTGTTTTACTACCTCTTCATATAACTGTTTAATTGCGTTTGGATCGCTTACATCACTTTGAAGGGTATGAACGTTGGGTAAACTCGTTTTAGCTTCGTCAAGTTTGTTTTTACTGCGCCCGGTTATGATAACTTCAGCGCCTTTAGCGAGAAGTTGTTTTGCAAGTTCAAGCCCGATGCCGCTTGTGCCGCCTGTTATTAGCAGGGTGCTTTTATTTAGTTCCATTTTATTTTTTGTGGAACAAAGATGGTGCAAAACAATGGTTAACTGTTTGCAAACATCAATCTACTATTTACGTAACAGGTCGTATTTATAGAAATAATTGAAGACAATTCCTTGTGCATAATTATCTTTTCTGTTAATAAAATATTTTTTTGTACCCGCGTTAGGGTTGTGTGCGCCGAAACAGCAATTTTGTAAAGCGGTATTTCAAACATTTATCTTTCATACTTTCTGATACTACATCATCATGCGGGTTTATAACGAAGCAAGAAGCCGGGTTATCCAGATTATTTTTCTTGTTGTTTTTATTGTAATTATTTCACAGTTGCTGCACCTGCAATTGTTTTCATCCGCCTATCGTTTGCAGGCAGAGAACAACGCCATTTATAGAAAAGTTGTATACCCCGATCGCGGTATCATCTTCGACCGTAAGCACCGCGCTATTTTAGAAAATACAGTGATGTATGATTTGATGATTACGCCATCCGAAATTAAAGGCACCGATACAACCTCACTATGCGCTACTTTAGCAATTGATACGGCTGAATTCAGAAAGCGCGTACAGAGTAGCATCTTTAAAAATTCACGTTACAAACCCAGTACGTTTGAAGCTCTCTTATCTCCCGAAAAATATGCGAGGCTGAACGAAAACATGTACAAATTTCCTGGTTTTATTTTGCAGGAACGCCCGATCAGAAGTTATCCTTATCACGTGGCTGCGCAAGTGCTGGGTTATATTGGAGAAGTGGATACCGCTTTTTTACACAAACACATTGGACAAGGGTATGAAATGGGCGATTATGCCGGACTTGCCGGGCTTGAAAAAGTGTATGAAAAAATATTGATGGGGCAACGCGGCGTGAAGCGTTTAATTCGCGATAACCGTGCACGTGTGGTTGGCTCTTACGAAAAAGGAGTGTTTGATACATCTGCCATTGCAGGCAGAAATTTATACACCAGCATTGATATAGATGTGCAGCAGTTAGCCGAAAAACTATTAAAAAATAAAATTGGAAGCGTGGTAGCCATCAATCCCAAAACGGGTGGCATAATTGCAATGGCGTCAGGTCCATCCTACGACCCGCAGGAACTCACCGGCTCGCAACGAAGAAAAAATTTCAGCCGCATGTTTTTAGATACGGCAAAGCCATTATTCAATCGCGCCATCAAAGGACAGTATCCGCCAGGCTCAACCTTTAAACCTCTGGGCGGCATAATTGCTTTGGATGAAGGCATCATCACACCGGCGTATGGCTATCCTTGCAATGGCGTTTACACAGCCTGCGGCGTAGGGGTGAAGTGTACGCATTCAGGCGGCGGTCATGCCCGCGATCTTCGTACTGCCTTAGCCAATTCGTGCAACTCTTATTTCACCAATGTGTATAGGATGACGGTTGATAATCCTGCTTATAATAACCCGCGTTTGGGCTATATGAAATGGAAAGAATACATGAACAGCTTTGGCATGGGCAAACGCCTGGGTATTGATTTACCAAGCGAAGACGGCGGTAAAGTTCCTGATACTTCTAACTATACCAAAGACTACGGTAACAACCATTGGGGAAGCTGCTTTAACGAAACGCTTGGCATAGGACAAGACAGGATGCTGGCAACGCCGCTGCAACTGGCAAATCTTATGTCGATTATTGCTAACGGCGGCAATTATTTTACGCCTCATTTTGTAGATAGCGTGGAAAGTGAAACGATAACAGACAGTTCTTTCTTTAACAGGTATCGGAAGAAGCACAGCACCACGCACATCAGTGATGAATCTTATGCAGCCATACATGAAGGAATGCACGATGTAACTATTATTGGTACGGCGGCGCAAATTAAAATACCGGGCATTAATTACTGTGCAAAAACGGGTACAGCGCAAAACCCGCACGGAAAAAATCACTCTATTTTTGTGGCGTATGCACCCGAAGAAGACCCAAAAATTGCAGTTGCAGTGGTTGTAGAAAATGCAGGCTTCGGAGCAACCTGGGCAGGACCGATTGCTTCTTTTATGATTGAAAAATACCTGAACGACACTATTGCAGCCAACAGGTTACAAGAAGTTGAGCGCGTATCTTCTGCCGATCTGATTCCTGAAGCTATCAAACACTGGTATTACAGAAGAGATTCTTTAGCGGCCATTAAAAACGCCAGAATAGAACAGGATACCATTCCCAATAAATTAGAAAATAATTTAGAAAACCGCAAAGTAACTTTCGATCCGGAAGCAGAGCCTAACCGCAAAGATTCTTCACCCGTGAATGAAAAATATTTTCAGCTATCACCTGCCATAGCACCCAACGATAACCGCAAAAAACAAAACAAGCCATGAGCGCCGTTTATTATCAAAACAAATCTATCTCAAAAGGTATCGACTGGATAACGGTGGTTTTATATGGCTTGCTTCTTTGTGTTGGCATTATGTGCATTTTTATGGTAGAATACAACCCCGACGAAAATATAATGTCTTCTTTTTTTACAGGCAAAACCAATTACAGCAAACAGGTTTTATTTACAGGTATCTGCATTGTAATTGCCACCTTTATTCTATTAAGCGATAGTAAGCTGTACACAGCCTTTGCCAACCTGTTTTATTTGTTTGGCATTGTGCTTATGCTGCTTACGTTTGTAATTGGTAAAAGCATTAATGGAAGTAAAAGCTGGATACCGTTAGGAGGTGGTTTTAACCTGCAGCCGGCAGAGCTGTGTAAAATATTTGTTGCCCTTGCCTTGGCAAAATACTTAGCGCGGCAGGATGTTGATTTTACTAAATTATCCTCACAAATTATTGCGACTGTTATTGCCCTGATGCCTGCGGTGCTTTCCATTGCACAGAACGAAACAGGGTTGGCAATTGTATATGGCTGCTTTTTTATTGTGATGTATCGCGAAGGGTTGCCCGGCTGGATTTTGGTAGTGGGCGGATCGTTTGGCGCACTGGTGGTAGCAACGCTAATTCTGGAACCTATTGTTCTTTTTATTGTGCTTACAGTAATTGCTTTAATAGCGGTTTATTTTTATCGGTACAAAATAAAAAAAAGCCTGAGTTTGCTCATTGCTATCATTGCCATCTGGTTTGTATGCGTTGGCATTTCGGTGTTCGCCGTGCCGTATATTTTCAATCACATTTTTCAGTGTTACCAAAGCCAGCGCATTTACAGCATGGTTGGGAAAGATTATGATTGCAGTAAAAACAAAAGCGCACAAACCGAAGAAGCTGCCAAGAAAAATGTGGTAAAGCCAGACGATTACAATGTGCGCCAAAGTAAAATTGCCATTGGCTCGGGTGGCTTGCTGGGAAGAGGTTTTTTAAAAGGAACGCAAACGCGCGGTAAGTACGTGCCGGAGCAGCATACCGATTTTATTTTTACATCACTTGGCGAAGCTTTTGGCTTTATAGGTTGCTTTGTTTTTTTAATGCTTTATATTTTACTGCTTATGCGCATTATTGCAATTGCTGAACGGCAACGAAGCACATTTAGCCGCGTATATGCTTACAGCGTTGCCAGCATTTTGTTTTTACACATTGCCATTAATATTTGCATGACCATTGGCTTGTTCCCGATTGTGGGCATTCCGCTTCCCTTAATGAGTTACGGCGGCTCCTCGCTGCTAACCTTTACGGTTTTAATTTTTATTTTGGTAAGATTGGATGCCGATAGAAATATGGTTTTGCGATGACGATAGAACACAGAATTTTTTGAACCACAAAACTGCAGTAAAAACAAACCTTCACAAAGATGGTATGTTATAGGCTAAGGTTTGTTTTTACTGCAGTTTAAAAAGCACTCGCATCGCTGTTCAATTAATTTCAAAGCGTACAAGAGTGATTGTTTTTTCTCTTTACTTAAAAAGAAAAACAATAAATCTACAATTGCAACCGGGCTAAACCGGAGTTGCAAACGTTCGTACCATAAACTGTATTTTATTTTTAATGTAGAAGATATATGACACGCAAAGAACGCTTTCAATTTGTTATTCAATATTTTCAACAACACAACCCAAACCCGGTTACCGAATTAAAATATTACAACCCTTACGAGTTGCTGGTGGCGGTTATTTTATCTGCACAGTGCACCGATAAAAGAGTGAACATAACTACACCGGCCATCTTCCTGCAATATCCAACGGTGCATCATTTATCCAATACAACTATTAATGAATTGTTTCCGTTTATTAAAAGCATTTCTTACCCCAATAACAAAACCAAACACCTTATTGGCATGGCGCAAAAAATAGTGAATGAGTATAATGGAGAAGTGCCAATGACGGTTGAACAATTAATAACTTTGCCTGGTGTGGGAAGAAAAACAGCCAACGTTATTACTTCAGTAATTGATGCGCAACCTAATATGGCGGTTGATACGCACGTGTTTCGCGTATCGGCACGAATTGGCTTAAACCACAATGCAAAAACACCTTTGGCAACGGAGTTGCAATTAATAAAATATATTCCTGAAGAATTGGTTCGTACAGCGCATCACTGGCTTATTTTGCATGGCAGGTATATTTGCGTTGCACGCCATCCTAAATGCGAAATTTGCAGTTTGAAACCGGCTTGTAAATTTTATCAAAACGAGCGTAAGAAAAATATTATCGAAGCAACATCGTTATAGCATTTATACTAACCTATATGCGCCGATTTTTGTTTGCTGTTGCTTTTTTGCTGTGCTGTGCTGTTGCTCATTCACAAGATTTTTTTAATGATAAAATATATTCTGATAAAGATATTATTGCGCAGTTCGGCGTTTCGGGCGGTGCCATGAATTGCATAACCGATTTAGGCGGCAAGGCGCAGGTTTTTAAAACTTCTAAAGCTGCGGGCGGCTTTTATGTTGGTGCTTTGTATCAGCAAACCATCGGTGCGCGGCTTCAAATTATATGGGGTAGTGTTACCGCGAGTGATGTATATGCAAAAGACGCGGGTGTGCGCCAGCGTAATTTGAATTTTGCAAGCAATATTTCAGAAATTAGTTTACTGGCAGAGTTTCATCCGCTTACTCTTATTCCTTCTGTTCATCTGCCCGTATCGCCTTATATTTTAGTTGGCATGGGTACGTTTTCTTTTAATCCATATACAAAGCTGAATGGTGTTGATGATTTCTTACAGCCTTTGCATACCGAAGGCGAAGGCTTTCCTGAAACCGGGCGACCTAACTATAAACTTACACAACTGATGATTCCGGCAGGTGGCGGATTGTCTTACCAGATATCACCCCTGTTTACTGTTAAAGGCGAATTGATTTACCGGTTTTTAAGAACCGATTATTTGGATGATGTAAGTACCACTTACATTGATCCGGCTTTGTTTGATAAAAACTTAACACCTGTTGAGGCGGCGCTTGCAAAGCAGCTGTATTATCGTTCTAATGAGATAGGTGGCAGCGTCACTCCGCCTGTCGGGTTCCCTCGCGGCAGCACTGCAAAAGATGCATACTATTCTGTAAACATTACCATTGAAATTTCTTTGAACAGATGATGAATTGAATAAAAAATCCGCTGATATTTTATAACAGCGGATTTTTTTATTTCTCGATGAAGTAACATCGTTTATTTTTTATACTGTGGCACCAACCCTTTCGCCAGTTCAACCATTTGTTTTACGCCATCATCAGGCAAATTTCCTTTCTTAAATTCAGCCAATACTTTTGGCAATTTGTTTTGCATTTCCAATAAAAAATGTTCTTCAAATGCTTTCACTTTATTCAATGCCACATCGCGCAGCAAACCTTGTGTTCCCAAATAAATAATTGCCACTTGTTTTTCTACGGCTACCGGTGAATACTGCGGTTGTTTTAATATTTCAACATTACGCGCACCTTTATCAATTACAAACTTAGTTGCCGCATCCAAGTCGCCGCCAAACTTAGAAAACGCTTCCAGTTCGCGGTATTGTGCCTGGTCGAGCTTTAATGTACCGGCAACTTTTTTCATAGATTTTATCTGTGCATTACCACCTACGCGGCTTACCGAAGTACCTACGTTAATAGCCGGACGAATGCCTGCATTAAACAAGTTATTCTCCAAAAAAATCTGTCCATCGGTAATAGAAATTACATTGGTAGGAATATAAGCTGATACGTCGCCGGCCTGCGTTTCAATAATGGGCAATGCTGTTAAACTGCCACCGCCTTTTACAAGGTGTTTGATGGTTTCCGGAAGGTCGTTCATGTTTTTTGCCACCGCATCGTTGTTAATGATTTTCGCTGCGCGTTCCAGCAAACGGCTATGCAGATAAAATACATCACCCGGATAAGCTTCGCGCCCGGGAGGACGACGCAGAAGCAAAGATACTTCGCGGTAAGCAACGGCCTGTTTCGATAGATCGTCGTAAATAATCAATGCCGGACGACCAGTGTCGCGGAAGTATTCACCAATGGCAGCGCCCGCGAACGGAGCATAGAACTGCTGTGGCGCCGGGTCGGAAGCGGAAGCGGCAACAATGGTGGTATAAGCCATCGCACCGTTATCGTTCAACGTTTTCATCACACCGGCAATGGTAGAAGCTTTTTGACCAATGGCTACATAAATGCAGTACATGGTTTTGCCGGCATCATAAAATTCTTTTTGGTTGATGATGGTATCAATGCAAATGGCTGTTTTTCCGGTTTGCCGGTCGCCAATGATTAACTCACGCTGACCGCGACCCACAGGAATCATCGCATCAATGGCTTTAATGCCCGTTTGCAACGGTTCTTTCACCGGTTCGCGAAAAATAACGCCCGGTGCTTTGCGCTCCAATGGCATTTCAAACAACTCGCCGCTGATCGGACCTTTACCATCAATCGGTTCGCCTAAGGTATTAATCACACGGCCTACCAAACCTTCGCCTACCTTGATGGAGGCAATCTGACCGCTGCGGCGCACTTTATCGCCTTCTTTAATATCGCCCGAGTCGCCCATTAACACCACGCCCACATTGTCTTCTTCTAAGTTCAGGGCTATGGCTCTAACGCCGTTTTCAAACTCAACCAATTCGCCGGAACGAACATTGTTTAGTCCATACACGCGGGCAATACCATCACCTATTTGTAATATTGTGCCTACTTCTTCCAAGTCGGCTTCTGCATTAAAATTGCTAAGTTGCTGCCGAAGGATGGCTGAAATTTCATCTGGCTTTATCGCTACCATTCTTTATTTAAGATTTAATATTTACGAAGTAATATTTTTTGATAATAATACTCTGAATGTATAATAATAAAAGATTACAGTTTGTTTTTGACCATTTTTGAAAGCCGGTGCTTATCGTATATTATGAATGTACACGTTCTGCTGAAACTGCTTTTTCACTTCTCTCAATTCGCGCAGCACACTGGCATCAACTAAATTATTATTGTATTCCAAAACAAAGCCGCCAATCAGGTTTGCATTTACAGCAGCTTCTACCTCCACTTTATCAAAGCCAGTGCTGGCTTTTACTTTGTTTACAATATCATCTTTCACTTCATCGCTTACCGTAACTGCAGTGGTTAGTTTTATTTTTTGTATGCCTTCTATTGTATTATACTGCGTAACAAAAGCATTGATGATTTCGGGTAAATCTTCTTCGCGTCCTTTATCTGTGAGCAGTTTGGTAAAGGCTGTTGTTAGCTGGCTAATTTTGTTTTTTGTAATTGCAACAATAATGGCTTCTTTTTTTGCCGCTTTAATTACCGGACTGCGCAACAAATTCACAAAGTCGGGATTGCTTTTACAAATGGCTTGTAAATATAGCATGTCGCTATAAATTGTTTCCAGTTCGCCGCGCTCCTGTGCAAGCCCGATAAGGCTTTTGGCATATCTTGTTGCTAATCGTGGATTGGGCATGGTTTAATTTGTGATTTTTGATTTATGAGTGATTGTTTGCATTCACAAATCACAAGTCATAATTCCTAATTCAGTTTTACGGCATCAGCCAACTGCTTAATGTATTCTTCCTGTTGCGGCTTATTCTCAAGCTGTCTGCGAAGCACTTTTTCAGCTACTTCTATTACTAAATTTCCCACCTGGTTTTTTACATCAATGATTGCGGCATTTTTTTGCTGGTTAATGGTTGCCTGCGCCTCTGCCACAATTCTTTCATATTCAACTTTGGCTTTGTTTTGCGAGTCGGCAATCATTCTATCGCCGGTTTCTTTTGCTTCTTTTATCATTACCGCTCTTTCTTCGCGGGCTTTTGCCAGCAACGCTTCGTTTTCATTTTTTAAAGCCGCCATTTCTGCTTTTACTTTTTCGGCAGAAGCAATGGCATCAGCTATGTTGGTTTCTCTGTCTTTCAATCCTTTTAAAATGGGCTTCCAGGCAAATCTTCTTAAAATAAACAAAACAAGAAGAAACGCAATCAGCGTCCATACTAATAAACCCAATCCGGGTAATAACAGTTCCATATAAATTGATGATTAACTACAATTCTGAATTACAATTATTGCACCCTTTGCCCTGTGCGCTGGGTGCAATAAGAAGTTGCTTTGCATACTATGGTTTTAGTACGGCAAGGATGCCTGCGATAACGGCAAAAAGGGCAACACCCTCAACAAACGCCGCCGTCAGGATCATGTTTGCACGAATATCGTTAGCCGCTTCTGGCTGGCGGGCAATACTTTCTACTGCGCCTTTACCAATTTGACCGATACCAATACCGGCACCAATCGCTGCTAAACCCGCACCTATTGCGCCGCCTAAGTGCGCCAGCGAATCGGTATTCGTTTGCAACAGAATGTTCATTAAAGACATAATTGTTGTTTTTTATGAGTGAAAAAAGTGATTCTTTTATTATAATGCGATAATGTCATCGGGATGATCATGTCCGTCGTGATGTTCGCCTTCAAATGCCTGACCAATAAACACGGCAGTCAGGTTGGTAAAGATAAACGCCTGTATGAACGCAACCAATAACTCGATAAAATAAATAAAAACGGTAAATGCAATTGATACAGGCGCAAAGCCCCAGCCCACGCCCCGGTTCATTGCACCAAAAATAAAAATGAGTAAAATAAAACACGTAATAATAATATGACCGGCTATCATGTTGGCAAACAAACGTATCATTAACGCAGCCGGCTTTATAATAACGCTTAGTAATTCTACGGGAATTAAAATAAATTTTACAATAACAGGTACGCCCGGAGGCCAGAAAATATGCCCCCAGTAATGACGGTTGGTATTAAACAAAATAACAAGCAAAGAAATAGCGGCAAGCACAAAAGTGAAAGCAATATTGCCTGTTACATTAGCAGTGCCGGGAATTAATCCAAACAAAGTATTAATTAAGATAAAAAAGAAAACGGTAAGCAGGTAAGGCATAAACTTTTCATACTTGCTGCCCAAATTTGGTTTGCCTACTTCATCGCGAATAAAGGTAACAACAGGCTCTATTAAATTTTGAATACCGGTAGGCGCTACGTGGGTTCCGTTCTTTTTATATTTTCCGGCGGCGGCTAATAAAATCCAAACCAAAATAAGGAGTGCAATAAACATTTGTATCACGTTACGCGTAAGGCTAAGGTCATACAATTTTATGTTTTTATTTACCTTACCGTCTGCATCTATGGCTACAATATTTCCTTCCTCATTTTTATAACCGTTGTAAACGCCGTGGCTATCATGCTCATGAAAATGACCATAAGAAAAAGCTGTTAAGCCACGCTCTTTAGAATAAAGAATAACAAGCAACGGAATAGAAACCTCGTGCTCTTCGCCATCGCTGCCTTTATAAGAAAGAAAATGAAACTCATGCGCATCCATAACGTGCTCCATAATTACCTTAGAAGGATCGAACGTGTTTCCTTTTGCCGTCTTTGTAGTGTCTTTTATTTCCTGTGAATAAGATGTATTGAATGCAAGCAATAAAAAAACGCTAAAAACTGCTACCAGTAAGAGTTTCAAGCCTTTAAAACCCATGTGATTCTTTTTGAATTTTGCGCGAAGATAAGCAGTTACAGTGTAAAAACAGATTGAAAAGATTGGAAATTGGAAAACAAATTTGCCGCAATAGCTTTGCGCAAAAATGATAACAATTATTGTATGATAACATTGAAAGAGGGAGATAAAGCGCCTGCCTTTGCGGCAAAAGATCAGAACGACATGGATATTTCACTAAACAAGTTCAGGGGCAAAAAAGTAGTGCTTTATTTTTATCCAAAAGATGATACCCCGGGCTGTACAGCGCAGGCTTGCAACCTGCGGGATAATTATTCCGGCTTAATAAAAGATGGCTACACTGTAATTGGAGTAAGTGCTGATGATGTAAAAAGTCATAAAAAATTTGAAAGCAAATTTAATCTTCCGTTTCCGTTGGTGGCAGATACAAACCAAAGCATTTCGCAAGCGTATGGCGTATGGGGCGAAAAACAAATGTTTGGGAAGAAATTTATGGGCATTATCCGTACTACCTTTTTAATTGATGAAAAAGGAGTAATTAAAAAGATTATTGACAAGCCGGATACGGAACAACATGCGGAGCAGGTGATGAAGGCGTGGAATGAATAAAATAAAGCTTATTAAAAAGATTAATACCGATGATATTATTTTTGCATAGAGAAGAGTGATCTATTAAGTTGTTGACGTTTTTCTATTTGGACTAAAACTAAAAGTTCTCGCCAGCTTTTCTGAAAGTACATTTTAGTCCTATAAAAGTTTTCATTTCTTAATGTTCGTGATTAGCAAGTATTGTAATAATATCAAAATCTTTTTCATTAAAATCAACACGAAAACTAACTCCGCTGTTAAATAATAAAAAATGTATTTGTTCAATTATTTCTTCGGCTTTATTAATTAGTGGTTCAAGTTGATTAATAGTTAATTTGGCACTTTTTCATATAGCTTTAGGTATTTATGTGCTGTAGATAGCTCTATTTTGCAATAATTTAATTGCAAATTATTCACTTCACATCCATCATAAATGGCAATCTTGCCTGCGGCACATTAAACATATTCTGCACACTTTTTAATTTCATCAGCATGTCGTAAGTGGGTTTGCCAACCTGTTCCTCCACGGCATTTTGCTTCATGCTTTTATTAGAATAAGTATCTAATAATTCCTGCAGATAGCTTTTCTTTTCTGGGTATTCCTTCACATAATAATCGTTTGTTTTTATCATACGGGCAGCACAAACAATGGCATCATGCAAAGTCCCGATTCTGTCAACAATGCCAACCGGAATGCCATGAGTGCCTGTCCACACCCTGCCTTGCGCAATGCTGTCAATAGAAGCCGTATCCTTTTTTCTGCCGGTGGCAACGCGCGATAAAAATGTGTTGTAGGTAGTATCAATATTGGCTTGTACAAAATGTTGCTCGGTAGCGGTAAGCGGGCGGCTTACTGTCATCATATCGGCATAAGGCGCCGTTTTTACGCCATCGAAGGTTACGCCTAATTTATCTTTAAAAAAAGAGCTCATATTAGGGATCACCGTAAACACGCCGATAGAGCCTGTGATGGTTCCTGCATCGGCATAAATACTATCGGCAGCACACGAAATATAATAGCCGCCCGAAGCCGCATAATCGCCCATGCTAACCACAACCGGTTTTACTTTGCGGGCCAATTGAATTTCATGCCAGATAACATCGCTGGCGAGCGCACTGCCACCAGGCGAGTTAACACGAAACACGATGGCTTTTACTTCATCATCCAACCTTAATTTCCGAATTAAATTCTTGTAATCATCGCTGGCAATCTGCCCTTTTTGCCCCGTGCCTCCAACAATATCGCCTTGCGCATACAACACGGCAATACGGTTATCACCGGATGTTTTGGCATAATCAACCGCATCGGAGTATTTGCCTAATGTAATAAAATTTATTTTATCTTTTTTACCCAAATGAAGTTCTCGCAGCCACTCGGTTTTAATGTCGTTATCATATTTTAATCCATCTACCAAATGATACTTCAGCGCATCGTTTGCTGTTTGAATAGCGCCGGTGTTGGCAAGGTTGTGAAGCTGTGCTGTATCTATGTTTCGGGCACGTGAAGTTTGCTGTAAAAACAAACTATACAAATCGCTCAGCCACACGTTGGTTTGCAGCTTATTCGGTTCTGTCATCTGCGTAGCGCGGAAAGGTTCGGTAGCGCTTTTAAACTTACCGGCATAAAAAATCTGTGGTTGTATTTCCAATCGGTCTAATAAATTCTTTACAAAATACAAATCAACCGAAAGTCCGTTCCACTCCAAACCACCGGCGGGATGGCAATAAATTTTGTTGGCAGCCGATGCCACATAATACGCTTTCTGGCTTATTGCTTCGCCGTAAGCAATTACGGTTTTGCCACTCTCTTTAAAATCTTCAACTGCTTTTATAAGTTCCTCGCTGGAGGCATAACCGTTGGGATTGTTTTCGGCTTTTATAAATAATCCTTTGATGGATGAATCGCTTTTTGCAAAATGTAATATGCGCACTACATCGTACAAACCTGGTACATCAGAAGAAGCATCGCCGGTGATGGAACCGATAGGGTTTTGCTGTCTCTGTTCATTAAAGATGTTGCTTAAATCCAGTACCAGCACGCCTTTCGAGCCAATATCGGGTTTTGATGGCGAAGCGAGAACGCCAATAATGCCAAAGGCAATTAATAAAGAAAGGATAGTGAAAATGAACAAGGCTAACAAGGAGGCAAAGAATATTTTAAAAAACGATCTCATACACGGATATTTGAAATAATGAACACAGCTTATGTGCTTGCCGGCAGCAATTTGGGCAACCGGCTCCTCTTTTTGCACGAAGCCGCAAATGTAATGGAAGAACAATGTGGCAACATCACCGCCCGATCTTCTGTTTACGAAACGGCTGCCTGGGGCTTCACCAATCAGCCACATTTTTACAACCAGGTGTTTGCGCTTACTACCTTTTTACTGCCTGCACAACTTATGCAAACTTTGTTAACAATTGAAAATAATATGGGAAGGCGGCGCACTATAAAAATGGGACCGCGAACTATTGACCTTGATATTTTATTGATTGATGATTTAATAATACAAACCGAATTGCTTACCGTACCGCATTCTTACCTGCCCCGGCGCCGTTTTGCTTTGCTGCCATTGGCAGAAATTGGTGGCGATGTTGTTCATCCGGTTCTGCATAAAACAATCAATCAATTATTGAATGATTGTAAAGATGATTTAGAAGTGAAAAAAATAAAAACATGAACTGATATAAAATGCAATAAAAACAAACGCAACAAAAAAGTTGCGTTTGTTTTTATTGCATTTTTCTGCGGGTTAACCAAAAATTTTATTGCACCAGCTTTGCTATTTGCTGCAACGGAATGGTGTTAGCCCAGTTTATAATTTGCGAATCGGTGGTGTTTTTCCCCATAAATGTTACCAACGAACTGCCCATCGGAACTTGAATAGTGTAATTGGTTTGTCCGTTGCCGGCATCTTCTTTTTCTAACTGTGCTTTATAACCTTGCACTTTAATAATTTTGTTTTTACCATTGCTCAACATGCCACCAATTAATGGTGTATTTAAAAACGTGTTGAGCGTGGATACAATTGGCGAATTGCCAATGATAGATAAATCTACATCGTTATTTTGCCCGTAACTGCGATGGATAGTGCTGCCAATCATTCCGGCGTTGGAAGTAACATTATCATCTTTTGCGTTGGCTGCAAATGCATCCATTTTTTGAGGCAATAAAGAAAGCACCTGTTTGCCTATAATCATATCAATTTCCTGCATCGCCTGTAGCAATGCAAAATGCGCATCTTCTAATTTGCCGGATGAGTAAGCTGTTTTAGCGGTAGCAACATCGGTAGAAAAATTTTGTGCAAATGAATGAAAGGTAATGAATGCAGAAAAGAGTAAAAATATAAGTTTCATGATTAATTTTTTAAGCAGAGATTGATTTAATTATTGTTCGCCCAGCATTTTTTTTATGCCATCAATATCAAATGAGTTGGCAGCGCTCATCACGGCTGCTTCGCTGGCAAAATTCACGCACTCCCACACAATTAAAGAGCTTTGCCCCAGCGGCACCAGCAGCGAATAACCTTTGCTTTCGTCATAAGTAATAACAGCTTTATTGCCTTTTACTTTTGTTTGCTTTGCATTCTGGTTATTGCCGTTGTTACTTGTTTGTACATAAGCGCTATTGCTGAAATACATGTTTACAAAGCCCGAGTAAAACGAGTTGTTGCCAATGGTAACAGTCATTTGCTGATCGGCTTTTTTATAAACGCTTTGGATGGTTAAATTGTTCCAGCCCCAGCTTGTGCTCATCACTTCGTTTTGTGTTGTATCTTTCTGTAAGCCGCTTACCGTTTGGGGCAACGATTGCAAAATCTGCTTACCAATTTGCAATTCAACACTCATTAACGCTTGTTGAATAGAATAGCGCGCATCGCTATAATTACCTGCTTTTTGAGATTTTTCAGCATCTATAATTTCTGCCTGTACATCAGGTGGCGGCGTGTTGGTTAAGCCGCCGCCTTTTTTGTTTTGCGGTGAACCGGAACTATTATTGGATGTTGAATTGGTTTGTGAAGAAGAAGAATTAGGACTGATGGCATTGTTTACTTTGTCTTTTAGTTTTTTAAAAAATTGAGCTTCGCTGCTGCCTGCTAAAACGATGAAGGCAAGCAAAAGAATAATGTGTTTACATGGGTACATATTCGTTAGTTTGAGAACGTGAAATTATAAGTTTGCTATGAATCGCTGAATATATTTTATCGGTAACAGCATTTCGTTTCAGGGTTTTAATTTTCTTTTTTCTGCGATAGCAAAAAATCCCACGCTTTGCCGATAGCAGCTTTTGTACCGGCTTCGTTTGTAAGGTTTACAACCGGCATTGCTTCCATGCCTGCACAACTTTGCGGTTTGTTTTTATTATAGGTTGAACGAACAGCAGCAATAGCAGTTATCTTCCTGTTTCGTTCGCAGCTAAGCTGGTAAGCAACATCGCACCCTTCACCAATACCCAACACATAAATGCGGCTGCCATCGCAATGATACTGCTGAACAAAAAAGTTAATCATGATACTGATAAACATTTTATCGTTCAGCGAATCTTTATCCTTATTGCTTTTCCAAACGCCACCTACGGCGTCGGGGTACATCACCATGCAATTGGAAGAATCGGCTTTTGCATGAATAAAATCGCCGTTTTGTTTTATTACATTCATTGCGCTGCTTTTTTCATCATGCAAAAAAATGAGCAACGGATACAAATCCAGTTTGCCGTAGTTCTGCGGCATATAATAAGTAAGGTTGCGAGGTATTTCATTAATAATGAAATTGCTGGTATAAAGACCTCCTGGTTTCAACGAATCATACTGACTAAAAACGTTATTGGAATTACAACAAAATAAAACAGTAACTGCGTACAAAAATTTCATGACCGTTGTTTTCAATAATAATAAAAGCAATGTTTTTACAAACGAATTTTGATAAAAGATATTGAAATGATAAAACCAGGTTTGTATTTATCCTTAATTTTATAACAAAATATAACAAACACAACTGAATTTGTTTTGGACGAAAAGAGAAATGCTTATACCTTTGCCGTCCTCTAAAACGTAAAGCTATGCAAGCAGCAGTGCAATTTATACACGAGCAACTGACGGCTAAAAAGCAGTTTCCGAAATTTAAATCGGGCGATAACATCACTGTAAATTATAAAATTATTGAAGGCGGAAAAGAACGTATTCAGGGCTTTCGCGGCGATGTTGTAAAACTTCAGGGCGAAGGTGCAACTGCTACGTTTACCGTGCGTAAAATTTCTGATAGTATAGGTGTGGAAAGAGTGTTTCCTTTCTTCTCGCCCAATATTGATTCTATTTTATTAAATAAAGTGGGAAAGGTTCGTCGTTCTAAATTGTATTATTTACGCGAACGCAGTGGTAAAAGCGCCAGAATTAAGGAAAGAAGGATTAAATAAAAAAATTTATTTTGTAAATATGAAAGCAGACGATTTATTCTTCTGCTTTTTTTATTAAACTCTTAACCCAAAACTCTTTTTTCACCGTATATATCTTATATCTTTGATTTTCATTTAAACATTTTTTATGGGTAACTTAGGCTTCCAGGAAATATTATTGATTGCTGTTGTAATTCTTGTTTTGTTTGGCAGCAGAAAAATACCTGAATTTATGCGTGGTTTGGGAAAAGGCATCCGTGAGTTTAACGATGCAAAGGATAATGTGAAAAAAGAATTGGAACAAGGCATGAAAGAAAAAGATACGGTTGCTACTACTACGCCGGTATCAAACAATTCAACTACTACAACTACTACGCAACCATAATTTTTTTTAAACATAATTCAATAGCCTTTGTTTAGTTTTCATTCTATCAAAGACTATCATGCCCAACTATTGCACGGCAGTACCACTTGCGTGGAGGCCGTGCAATATTATTTAGAGCAGATAGCAAACCAACAACATCTCAACGCTTTTTTGGAAGTTTATGCAGATGAAGCATTGCAATGTGCAGTAATGCTTGATGAGCAAACAAAACGCCATGGCATTAAGGGCAAACTTCATGGCGTTGTAGTAGGAATAAAAGATGTGCTTTGCTATAAAAATCATCAGGTTTCTGCAGCTTCCAAAATTTTAGAAGGTTTTGTTTCGCTCTACAATGCAACGGCTGTTGAAAAGCTTTTAGAGGAAGGTGCTGTTATTATTGGCAGGCACAATTGCGATGAATTTGCAATGGGAAGCAGCAATGAAAATTCGGCTTTTGGAAATGTGCTTAATACAATTGATAATACACGCGTTCCGGGTGGCTCATCCGGTGGTTCAGCAGTGGCTGTGCAAGCAGGTTTAAACATGATAAGTCTGGGCAGCGATACTGGTGGCTCTGTGCGGCAACCTGCCGATTACTGTGGCATTGTTGGTTTTAAACCCTCTTATGGAACCATTTCAAGATGGGGCTTGCTGGCTTATGCTTCTTCGTTCGACCAAATTGGAATTTTTGGAAACTGCGTAGATGATGTAAGCATTGTATTGGAAACAATTGCAGGTGAAGACAAATTTGATAGCACGGTAAGCAATTCTTCTATACAAAAACAAGCGGATGACCTTTCTGTTACAACAAACAATCGCATTGCTTACTTCACACAGTTCCTTAATCATCCGTCATTAGACCCCGAAATTGCTGCATCATTTTTTTCATTTATAAAAACATTAACAAGTTTAGGATTTGAAGTACAAGCTCTTGATTTTGAGTTGCTTGATTACATTGTTCCTGTTTACTATGTTTTAACAACTGCAGAAGCATCCAGCAACCTTTCAAGATATGATGGAATTAAATTCGGGCTACAAAAAAGCAATGAAGAAAGCACTCTTACCGACTTGTATAAAAGAAGTCGTTCCGAAAGTTTTGGTAAAGAAGTGCAACGTAGAATTTTATTAGGAACGTATGTGTTGGGCGAAGGTTATTATGATGCCTATTTTACTAAAGCTCAGAAAGTTAGAAGATTATTGGTAAATAAAACAGAAGAAGTTTTTCAAAACTTTCATGCTATTATTTTACCCACAGTTCCGTCCCCTGCTTTTGCTTTTGGCGAAAAGGCAGATTTAATAGAAATGTATCTCACAGATATTTATACAGTATTTGCTAATCTTACGGGTATTCCTGCCATTTCGCTTCCTCTTTTTAAACATAGCAATAACATGCCTTTTGGCTTACAAGTGATGGCTGCACAGAAAAACGATTTATATTTGTTGAATCTTTCCGAAGCAATTATGCGGATGAGAGAAAGGGCTTGAAACGGTTCTGCCCTTTAGTAACCAGGTATTTTAGCGCTTATAAGCCGCTTTATTTTTAAAATAAAACGAAATTGATGCAATTAAGAAAACTGGCAAACTCGTTTGCGCAAGTATGTATTCTTTGTTCTTTAAGTGTTTCACTAATGTCTTTTACCGATGGTAAGTCATCATCAGGTGATCCAAAAAAAACAGATAGCGTTTTGGCAACTAAAAACTCAAAGTCGCTTTTCTCTAACACCACTTTTCCAGACCTGGCAATTTATATTCCACTTAATCCCATAGTAATACCATTTGTCACCAATTTTTTAAGCAAGCAAAGTGATGGGTATTCTAAGATGAAGATTTGGGGAAAATCATATTTTGATTTGTTCGATAAAATTCTTACCGAAAACAATATCCCCACACAATTAAAATATTTATCTGTAATTGAAAGCGATTTAAAACCATCGCTTACTTCATGTGTTGGTGCAGTAGGTCCCTGGCAAATTATGAGATCAGTAGCAAAGGATTATGGCTTGCGAACCGGAAGAGTAGATGACCGCAAAGATTTTATAAAAAGCACCAAGGCAGCCGCTCAAATATTGAATAGTTTATACAACAATTTGGGTAATTGGTTGTTGGTAATAGCAGCTTATAACGCTGGCGAGGGAAGAGTGAAGCAAGCGATGAAAGAAGCTCATAGTAATAACTTTTGGAAGATTCAAAAATATTTGCCGCAAGAGACAAGGAACCATGTAAAAAAATTTATAGCAGTGCATTTTTATTTTGAAGGCACTGGTGGTGTTACAACCATGACGGCTGATGAAATAAAAAACAGCAATGGCTTTACAATATTGCAAGAGGCAGATAAAAATAAAAATGAATATGTAAAAAGTGTGGAAATACAAGGCAGATACAATTCTACACTTATGGCGAAATATCTACAAATAGATGATTTCTATTTAAACAGCATTAATCCTGGTTTAACAGAAGCGTTAAATAAGGGTGATGTTTTCACTTTACATCTTCCTGCTGACAAAGTTGATTTATTCAATCAAGTAAAAACACAATTGTTAAAAGAAAGTGTTCAGCTACTAATGATCAACTCTTCTATACCGGCGAAATAAGATTTATTGAAATTGAAGACAAGTTTTCTTTAAAAAATTAAACTTTATTATGAAAGTTAAGTGTCAGTTTTTCTATAAAATGATACTTAACTTTTTTTATTTAAAGAAGTATAAGAAATTTGCAATAACGAATTAAAAATTTGCAAAGTGAAGTAGAGCTAAATTTGCCAGGCAGACAGTTTAAAAATTGGCATCAGCTTTGCAAAACCTAATACAGAATATAAGTAGTCAATTTTCTCATAAGCAGTTAGTTTTGGTTGCGGCCCCTGTTTCTACAGGGGCTTATTTTTTTTCACTATGTTTTCTGGCTATAAAGCGAAAGAATAGATATCCCAGTAACGCACCTACTGCATTAGCCATCATATCATTGATATCAAAAGAACGATCAGTTGTAAAATATTTCTGAACAAACTCCATCGCTACTCCATAAACAACAGCAAGAACAACAATGAGCAGGTAAAAAGAATTTTTAAACGGAAAAGTATTTTTAAAGGGATAGCTGAACAAAAAAACAAGACCTCCAAATAAGCCAATATGTACCCATTTATCAAAATAAATAATTTCAAATAAATCGCTTTTAGGAAAATCTTTACCAGGCAGTGTAAGCAAAATATAAATAAAAACAAACCAGGCGATAGCAGGAAGAAGTGAAACAAATTTTGATTTCAAAATGCGGCGAATTAGTGAACAATAATAGGCTACCTTTTTATCTGTAAAAAATCAAAAAGTAACCTTTAGAGACGAATAAAATTTTCGGTTGTTGTAAAACTATTCTTTCTTCATCATTTTTTCTGTATTTTCTGCTACTTGCAAAGCTTCTATAAATTCATCAATACTGCCATTAATAACCGAATCCAAATTATAAGAAGTAAGCCCGATACGGTGGTCGGTTACCCTGCCTTGAGGCCAATTGTATGTGCGGATTTTTGCGCTACGGTCACCGGTGCTAACCAGTGTTTTGCGATGGCGCGCAATTTCATCTTCCTGCTTGCGTACTTGTTCTTCATACAGCCTGGTGCGTAACATTGTCATAGCTTTTTCACGATTGCCAAGCTGGCTGCGTTCGGTTTGGCAAACTACCACAGTACCCGTTGGAATGTGCGTAAGCATTACCTTGGTTTCTACTTTATTTACGTTTTGTCCGCCCGCCCCGCCGCTACGTGCGGTTTCCATTTTTACATCAGCCGGGTTTAATTCAAAGTCCACTTCTTCGGCTTCAGGCATTACTGCAACCGTAGCCGCCGATGTATGCACACGTCCCTGTGTTTCCGTATCGGGCACACGCTGTACGCGATGCACGCCGCTTTCAAACTTTAATGTGCCATATACATCTTCACCCTGCACTTCTACCACCACTTCTTTAAAACCGCCTACTGTACCTTCACTCTCGCTTACAATAGCAGTTTTCCAACCTTTGTGAGCGCAATAACGCAAGTACATATTCAACAAATCGCCGGCAAATAAACTGGCTTCATCGCCGCCGGTTCCTGCGCGAATTTCAAGCACTGCATTTTTATCATCTTGCGGATCTTTTGGTATCAACAATTGGGTAAGTAATTTTTCAAGCGATTCTTTTTTTTCTTCCAGTTCAGGCAATTCCATTTTTGCCAGTTCCCGCAGGTCTTCATCATTTCCATTTAATACTTCTTTCGAAAAATCGTAATTAGCCATCACACGCCGGTACTCTTCATAAGGCTGCACAATTTTTTCAAGACTCCGATACTCTTTACTAAACTCACCAAACTTTTTTTGATTGTTGATAATTTCGGGATTGGTAAGAGCGATACCTACCTGTTCAAACCTTGCTTTCAGTGCATCCAACTGTTCTGTCATCATAAAAAAAACTAAAAATGTTTTGCTGCTTATTTCATTGGCTGCATTCAATTTTCAGGGCTGCAAAGTTATAAAAAATTGAAGTGTGGAACACAGCATTATATGTTTGAAATAAGTAAAGAAAACAAAACCATGATTAAAAACTTTATGAAGCCAGCCAGCTTTGCAATGTTCGCTGTTATTTTACGTTTTAATATTGTAGTATGAGTTATAAAAGTTCTTTTGTTTTTATTCTGTTTTGTTTTGTACAGCAAATAGTATTTGCACAATCAACCGGCAGGCACTGGTCTGCAGATGGTAATAGTTTTTATAAAGTTGCGGATAGTGGTATTATACAAACCATCTTACCTTCGTTTACTACCAAAACAATTGTATCGTCACAACAGCTTATTCTTCCGGGAAGCCAGTCTACGCTTAGCGTTGAGGATTTTTCCTTTTCGCCAGACGGTAAAAATATTTTACTTTATACCAATAGTAAAAAAGTGTGGAGATATAAAACGCGAGGCGATTATTGGGTAATGAATACCACAAATAAAAGCTTGTATCAATTGGGCAAAAATTTACCAGCTTCTTCCCTGATGTTTGCCAAATTTTCGCCCGACGGAACAAAGGTGGCTTATGTAAGCAAACATAATTTATACATGGAAGATATAACCAATCATTCCATTACGCAGCTTACTAAAGATGGTACCGACCATATAATTAACGGAACATTCGATTGGGTGTATGAAGAAGAACTGGATTGCCGCGATGGCTTTCGCTGGAGCGCCGATAGCAAAAGCATCGCTTACTGGAAAATAGATGCCACCAAAATCCGTGATTTTTTAATGATTGATAACACCGATTCTATTTATTCCTTTACCGTTCCGGTTGAATATCCAAAAGTAGGCGAAGATCCTTCGCCCTGTTATTTGTATGTGATAAATGTGGTAACCGGAAACAACATTAAAATGAATGTGCCCGGCGATCCGCAACAGCATTATATTCCACGCATGGAATGGGCTGATAACAGTAATGAATTAATCATCCAGCAACTTAACCGAAAACAAAATGAAAGCAAGCTGATGTACTGCAACGCGGCTACCGGCGAAACCAAAGAAATTTATGATGAAAAAGACAGTGCCTGGATTGATGCAAAACAAAAACCCGTTGGCTGGGATTGGCTGCAAAATGGAAACGCTTTTTTATGGACAAGCGAGAAAGACGGCTGGCGGCATATTTATATCATCAGCAAAAATGGGCAAAAACAAACCCTGCTTACCAAAGGCAATTATGATGTTATTAGTATAGAAGGTTATAATGAAAAGAATGGATATTTATATTTTATGGCATCTCCTAACAATGCTACGCAAAGTTATTTGTATCGGATAAAATTGGATGGTAAAAGCAATGCAGAAAAAATAAGTCCGGAAAATGAAAAGGGTACTCACGAATACGACATTTCGCCCAACGGTTTATACGCCGAGCATTCCTTTTCCAACGCCAACACATCACCTTTAGAAAATTGGGTAAGCTTGCTTCCCTATTCTATTATTAAAGGTGAAAAAGAAAGCAAAAACAAAAGCTTCTTTTCACCCGTAACTTTTTTCACCATTACCACAGAAGATAATGTTACGATGGACGGCTGGATGGTGATGCCCAATAACTTTGACAGCACAAAAAAATACCCGGTTGTATTTTATGTGTACACAGAGCCTGCCGCACAAACGGTAACGGATAGCTATGGAACGGGTTATAATTTTTTATACAATGGCAGCATGTATAACGATGGTTACATTTATATAAGTATTGATGGCAGAGGAACACCGGCACCAAAAGGTTCAGCATGGCGCAAAGCCATTTATAAAAATATAGGTATTATTAACATAAGAGACCAGGCAATGGCGGCAAAACAAATTCTAAAAAGAACGTATATTGATACCAGCCGTGTAGCGGTTTGGGGATGGAGTGGTGGTGCTTCTACCACACTTAACCTAATGTTTCAACACCCCGAAATTTATAAAACCGGAATTGCCATTGCGCCCGTGGCATGGCAACTTTCTTACGATAATATTTACCAGGAACGATATATGGGCTTGCCACAGGAAAACAAAGAACCGTTTATAAAAGGCTCACCTATAACGTATGCAAAAAATTTGCAGGGACATTTGTTGATTGTACATGGAACCGGAGATGACAATGTGCATTATCAAAACACAGAAATGCTAGTGAACGAACTTATTAAATACAATAAGAATTTTCAGATGATGAGCTATCCCAATCGTACTCATGCCATCAGTGAAGGCGAAGGCACCAGGCAACATTTAGGAATGCTTTATACAAATTATCTACGTGAAAATTGCCCACCCGGAGCAAAATAAAATGAACAGTTGAAGAATATAAATAACAGTAAAAAACAAACGTAAGTTGTAAACAGTTTTAAAAAACTCAAAAATAATTATACAAAAAATCCCTGATAGCAACTGCTATCAGGGATTTTTGTATTTAGTAATAAGATTATTTACCTATATCGCGCATAACTTTATTGGCTGTAGCTCTGCCGGGAAGATAAATCTGGAAACCAATATTTAAATCAAGTGTGCTTGTGCTTGGTGTGTTACCAAAACCAGCATTACCTTTATATTTTAGCAAAGTTTCTAAACCAATATTCTGAGTAATGAAATAGGCATAACCAGGTCCAAATCCATAGTCTAAACCATTGGTTGAACTTCCACCGCCGTTTGTACCGCCAATACCTAAGTTACCTTCAAAAAAGAAACGACCATGTTGAAGTAAGTTCACTTTAGGGTCGTTTACATAATAACGAGCAAGAGGACCAAAACCGTAGATTGTACTGGTTGACCCCGAAAATGATACCAATCCAAGGTTAACATAAGCACCAACTGCTACGTTGTTATTAATAAACCAGGCAGCTTTTGGGGAAAGTGTAAGGCTTGTTACACTAGGCTTCTTCAAACCAATACTAAAATCGGCTAAATCGCTACCCACTAAAACATTGCCTTTTTGTAACTGTGCGTTGGATACTGTAGCAACACTGGTTGCTACCACTAAAAGCGTAAGAATCTTTTTCATAAACATCAAGTTAATTGCTTTGGCATTTTTCATAAACCATGCCAACCACATATTTACACTTTTTATAGGCTACCCCGTTTCCTATCCAAAATCGTTTTCAACGCTTTCGCCTCATTCAGCAAACTACTGTTATCTTCATCTCTTTTTGTTTTGTACGGCTTATTGTTTTCATCTTGAAAAAGAAAATCGGGTTAACTACTGCAGCTTCTATTGTAATTGCCAACATGATTGGAACGGGCGTTTTTACAAGCGTTGGTTTTCAATTATCATCAGTGCAAAATACATGGAGCATTTTGCTGATGTGGCTGGCAGGCGGTATTCTTTCGGTATTCGGGGCTTTTGCTTATGCCGAGTTGGGTACACATTTTAAAGAATCGGGCGGCGATTACATTTATTTATCGCGATTGTTTCACCCGGTATTGGGTTATCTTTCTGCCTGGGCTGGCTTAACGGTTGGCTTCTCGGCACCCGTGGCGTTGGCAGCTATGGCTTTCATAAAATACTTAACGCCTTTCGGTTTGCAAAATAGCGTATGGCTTGCAGTAGGCATTATTGTTTTAACGGGTTTAATGCACAGCTTTACCATTAAGCACAGCAGCAGCTTTCAAAACATAACTACCATTATTAAAGTGCTGTTTATTGTTGTGTTGATTGTGATTGCATTTGTTTTGCCGGGCGAACAAAACAATGCGATTGACTTCAGCCGTTCGTGGCACCAGGACATAATAAAACCCGGCTTTGCTGTTTTGATGGTGTACGTAAGTTTTGCTTATACCGGCTGGAATGCGGCCGCTTACGTTGCCGATGAAATAGATAAGCCCATGCGCAACTTGCCCCGCGCTTTAATTGGCAGCACTTTATTTGTGTCGGTGGTTTATATTTTGTTTCAATATGTGCTGTTGAGAAATGCAAACGCTGCAGAACTGCGCGGCAAAGAAGAAGTAACTTTTATTTCGTTCGCTCATTTGCTGGGAAGCGCCGGAGGCAAATGGGTAAGTATTTTTATTGCGATACAATTAATTGCGACCATTAGCTCTTACCTGTGGGTAGGGCCAAGAGTAACAGCAGCGATGGCTAAAGAATATCGCTTGTGGAAAAGTGTGGCAAAACAAAACCAACACGGCATTCCGGTAATAGCCATTTGGCTGCATGTAGCAATCAGCATTGCATTGGTATTATCCGGCTCGTTCGAAAAAGTGTTGTTGTATGCAGGTTTTGTTTTGCAGTTAATGTCATCCTTAACAGTAGCTACCAGCCTGCGCATTCATATCAAACAAAACGGCGCTTTTACAAGTCCGTTAAAGCCCTGGCTGCAAATTATTTTTTTATTGTTCAATGCCTGGGTTTTGATATTTACATTCATTAGCCGGCCTGTTGAAAGCCTTATGGGCATTGGCATTTTAGCCATCGGGGTGGTTATTTATTGGTTTGATACAAAGCAAACCTTTGCTTCCTCCAATATTGAAAAACAAGCCCAAACAAAATGATAATAGCAATGGGCAATGCAATGTTGATGAATTGCCACATCGTTCGTTGTTCAGCTACTTTCTTTTTATCAAGAATCCGCAAAACAAAATCTTTATTTCTCGATTCAAAAATGCCGCTGTTGCTCACTAAATAATCAATGCTGTTTAAAAAGAAATCGCGGTTGGCAAAGCGATAGTTTTCCAATGGCAATTCGCCCATCGGCAGTGCACCTGTGGTTTTGGTTATGGCGTTGGTTACAATATCTGCATCCGATACTACAATTTGTTTTCCATCGGCCGAAGCCTTGGCTGCAAAAGGCTTCCCGGTGTTACGCTGCACCGAATCCTGTGTTGTTTTATCAAGCCGGTTGGCAAACAAACTGGTAAATTTTCCTTCTAATAAAACCGCTACAGGAATGTGGCTCCGGTTCATCGAATTAAAGTCTTCATCTGTTTTTACGCTGTTTAAACTTACCAATGCAGGAGAGCTTAACACCCGGCTGTTGGTATCGCTTGCCAGTAGAATGGTTTTTGAAATACCGGCTGCTTTTACGGTATCAATACTGGATGGAAAAATAGATAACACACGGTCTAAGTTTTTAGAAATGGGATTGTTATTAGTTGATTGTAAAAACGGATAATAAGGCCATGGAATGCGCTGCATTCGCGGGCTGTTATCAGGGTTATAACCCGTTACCACCGGAATTTTTGAGCAATTCAAATCCTGCACCAAATCGCCATTAATTCTTACTCCATACTTAAATAAAATATCATCAATATTAAGGTTGCGGTCATAAGCGATAAAATCGGCGCGGCTGCGCATCAGGCTATCTAATTCAGCATACAATTTATCTACAAACCAAAGCACTTTGCCACCGTGCATTATGTACTGATCTATCTTCAGTTTGTCTTCATCGGTAAACGATTGTGTTGGCTTTACAATTAATAGCGCATTGATTTCATCAGGATTAGGATACCCTTTCTTTAAATCAAAAACACCCAGACGATATTCATTGCGCAAGCTTTCGCCAAGATCGTTTACAGTTAAGTCGGTTGGCTCGCCATTGCCCACGCAATATGCAACCGATGGAACATAAGTGCGTGTAAGTTTATCAATTGCGTTGGCAAACTTAAATTCCAGCAACCCTTCGGCGGCATTGCGTGTAGCTTCTTTGTCGGGCTGCGGCTCTTCATTTACTACATTAAAATTTTTAAAAATGGTACGGCTGCTGCGCAAATCAATTGCCACCGGCGGTTGTTGTTTGTAATAAATTAAAGCGGAAGGAATGATAAGTTGGCTGGTAGATTTATTATCTGTTCCACTAATGTCTTCATTGCGCTCAAACACAACGCCGGTGCGGGTTAAGCTATCATACAACTGTATTTTCAAACTATCATTCAAGCCTTCTCCCGGCACTTCAAAACTCACTTTGATATTGTGGTTGCTTAAGTTGGAAAACTCTCTTAATAAATCCTGTGTAGCAAGGCTTAGTTTTTTATAATCGGCAGGCAAATCGCCGGTTAAAAATACTTTTATGTTGATGGTAGTGTCAATATTCGTCAATATTTTTTGGGTTGATGCGCTTAGTGTAAAACGCTTCTCTTGTGTAAGATCAATGCGGTAATGAATGAATGATGATAGCACTGCAATTGCTGCAAAAACAAACACAATAAATAGCCACCAGAATTTATGTTGAAGAAGTTTATTCATTGCCTGTTTTGTGAGATCTTACCTTTTGTTCTTATTAGAAAAACTTTTACAAATTTCTTTTACCGGGTTGATACATTTCGTTGTGTAATTATTAAAAACAAAACAATAATGCCGGTAAAATAAACAATGTCGCGCAGGTCAATTACACCGCGACTGATGCTGTTGTAATGAAAACGAATGCCTAACATTTCAATGTAATAATCCAACCCCGAACGGAAGGGCGGCAACTGGCTGATGGCTTCAAAACCGGTGTACAAAAGAAAGCAAACAAACGCCCCGGTAATAAAAGCTATCACAGTATTGTTGGTAAAACTGCTGGCGCAAATACCAATGGCTGTAAAAACAGAACCCAATAAAAACAAACCTATGTAACTGCCAATAGTTGCGCCAACATCAATGCCACCAATGGCACTTAATTTTTGTATAGATACCGCGTAAATAACAGTAGGCAACAAGGCTAATGCAACCACCAGCAACGCGCCGAAATACTTACCCCACACAATTTGTGATGAACTAACGGGCAAAGTTTTTAGTAACTCAAATGTGCCCGATTTGTATTCGTCGGATAAGCTGCGCATGGTAATGGTAGGCACTAAAAACAATAATATCCAGGGGGCTAAGGTAAAGAAACCCGAAAGCGAAGCATAACCAAAAGTGAGCAAATCAGTATCAGGAAAAACGAATAAAAACAAACCCGTGAGTAATAAGAATATGATTAACGCAATATAGCCTGTGAGACTGCTGAAAAATTGCAGCCATTCTTTTTTGCAGATCATCCACATGCGGTAAAGCTAAAGATTAAGTCTTTTGTACTTATTGTTATAAAATATGATCAATATAAATAGAAATAATGAAAACCTTACAAAGGAACTATAATTGATAATGGCCGAATAAAGAAAAAACTATTATATTTTCTGATTCGACTTTATAAATTATTCTGTGTTCAAGGTTGATTCTTCTATTCCAATATCCTCTATAAGTTGATTTTAAAGGCTCAGGCTGCCCAATACCTGTAAAAGGTGTTTCACAACAGCTTTCTAATAAAGTGTAAATCTTTTTTACAGTTTTTAAATCATTCTTAATCCACCATCCCATATCATCTCAAGCTTTAGGCATGAAAAGTAAATTAAGCATGCACTAATGCTTTTAAATCTTCAATATTACAAGGTGATGGTTGGACTTTGCCAGTTTCAAAATCATGAATAGCCTTTAAAATTTCATGATTAATAATTTCATTAACATCAACTTTTTTAATACTTTTTATAAAAGATATTCTTTTATAAAAATCGAATAAAGGCAGGAGTAAAAAGCTCCTATCTTTCCTTACTTCAAGAATAATTTTCATAAACCAATTTTACTACAAAATAAGAATTTTAGATCACATAACTAAAAAGCCGGATAACAATTATGCTATCCGGCTTTTATGCAAAAACAACTTTATGAGTTTCTGTAATCGCAGCAAAACTAACTACACCGCAAAGCTTTCGCCACAACCACAACTGCGGCTGGCATTGGGATTATTAAAATAAAATCCTTTGCCGTTTAAGCCATCCGAAAAATCAAGTTCGGTATTTACCAAGTATAAAAAGCTTTTCAGGTCGGTTACTACTTTTACACCATTGTCTTCAAAAGCCTGATCCATAGGTTTTGTTTCATTATCAAAATCAAGTTTATAACTCAATCCTGAACAACCTCCTCCCACAACAGATACTCTTAAAAAATAAGAACCATCATCAGCAATGCCCGCATCTTCCATCAGCTTATGAACTTTACGTTTTGCCTTTTCACTTACATATATCGCATTATCTAACACAACCATAATTAAAGCCCCATTTCCGCCGCGGCGGAGAGTTTTAAAATATAAATTGCCCTTTAATTTCCCTTAAGGAAGTTAGGGGCTTAATGAATTCTTTCTTCAAACTGCAGTACTTCCAAACCATTTTTGTGGCGATAGTCATTAATTGCAGCTTTAATAGCATCTTCCGCCAAAACGGAACAGTGAATTTTCACCGGTGGTAAATTCAGTTCTTCCACGATGGTCATGTTATCAATTGTTAGCGCTTCATCTACCGATTTGCCTTTTAGCCATTCGGTTGCCAATGAAGAAGATGCAATGGCGGAGCCACAGCCAAAGGTTTTGAATTTAGCGTCGCTGATCATGCCGGTAGCATCATCAACTTCTATTTGCAAGCGCATAACGTCGCCACATTCAGGAGCACCTACCAAGCCGGTACCTACGTTCTTTTTGCTTTTATCCAGCGTACCCACGTTTTTAGGGTTGCTGTAGTGATCAATCACTTTATCGGAGTAAGCCATATAGATATAATATTTAAGATTTAAAATGTAAATTTTTTTGAACCCATATTAAATATTTAATTAAAAATATTCAATATTAATGCGCTGCCCATTCAATTTTATTTATATCAACGCCTTCTTTAAACATTTCCCAAAGCGGACTCATTTCGCGCAGCTTCAACACCGTATTTTTTACCTGTTCAATGGTATAATCAATCTGTTCTTCAGTGGTAAATCTGCCCAAGCCAAAACGCAGGGAGCTATGTGCCAAATCATCACCCAAACCCAATGCCTTTAATACATAGCTGGGTTCTAATGATGCACTGGTGCAAGCAGAGCCAGAAGATAAGGCAATATTTTTATTAAAGCCCATCATCAAGCCTTCGCCTTCCACATATTTGAACGAAATATTAGTTACATGAGGCAGGCGATGCTCGCGGTTTCCATTCACATAGCTTTCTTCAATTTGCGTTAAGGTACTTTCTAATCTATCGCGCAAAGCGCTAATCCGTTTTGTATCTGCTTCCATATCCAACCGGCACAACTCGCAGGCTTTACCAAAACCCACAATGCCCGGAACATTTAATGTGCCACTGCGCATTCCACGTTCATGACCGCCGCCATCTATTTGTGCGGTTACTTTTACTCGCGGATTTTTACGGCGAACATACAGCGCACCCACGCCTTTAGGTCCATACATTTTATGAGCCGTAAAAGTTAATAAATCAATGCCATCTTTGTTTACATTAACCGGTATTTTACCAACCGCCTGTGTTGCATCGGTAAAAAATAACACGCCATGCTTACGGGCAATTGCACTGATTTCTTTAATGGGTTGAATAACGCCTACTTCGTTGTTGGCGTACATCACTGCAATTAAAATCGTAGTTGGTTTAATGGCAGCTTCCAATTGTTTCAAATCAATTAAACCATCTTCTGCAACAGGTAAATAGGTTACTTCACCGCCAATCTTTTCTATGTGTTTGCAAGTATCCAACACGGCTTTATGTTCCGTTACAACGGTAATGATATGGTTGCCTTTTGATGCGTACATTTCATACACCCCTTTAATGGCAAGGTTATCACCTTCGGTAGCACCGGAAGTAAAAATGATTTCTTTTGGATCGGCGCCAATTAGTTGGGCTACTTGTTCACGTGCATAATCAACCGCTTCTTCAGCTTCCCATCCAAACGGATGGTTGCGGCTGGCAGCATTGCCAAAATGTTCGGTAAAATAAGGTATCATCGCTTCCAGCACGCGCGGATCCATTGGCGTGGTGGCATTATTATCTAAATAAATAGGAAACTTCAGCATACAACAAATGTTATTTTCTTCTTGCTTAATTATCCACAAAATTACACTAAACGTTGTAATTATTGGTAATAACGTCTTGGGCAATTGTATTTTTAACGCAATAAGAACCGATTTTTGTTGTAAACAACTTTTTATCTTGTAAAAAAAAACAATGCGCAACTTACTTTTAAACTCTACTGCACTTAGGGCAAAAGCATTCCTTATTGTATGCCTGCTTACAGCGGGTTTACACTCCTGCAAAAACAACAAGCCTGCAACCACTGATGAAATTTTAGAAAAGGCATCCAAAGCACCAGGATTAAACGCAGGCACAGGTACTTTTACTGTATCAACACCAGGCGGATGGGAACAAAAAGACACAGTTATGAACGGTATAAAATTTTTATTTATGTATTCACCACAGGTAGCCGGACAAATGTTTCGTCCAAACATGAACGTAGTTACCGAAAGCATGGGAAATTCTTCTTTTGATGAGTACGTGAAAAAAAACAATGATATGATGGGGCAATATTTTCAGCAGTATAAAGAACTTGGAAACGGCGATGTAGAAACGAATGGAATGAAAGGAAAGTGGATGCGTTACTCGCACGTTCAAAACGGATATACGCTGGATAATATAGTGTACATGTTTTCTAAAAATGGTATTGCATACGTGCTTACCGGTACTACACTTGATGGCGATATGAACAAGTATAAAGATAAGTACGAAACAATCGCCAAATCTTTACAGGTGCCATAATAAAGAAGAGCCGTTAGCAAGTTTTCAAAACAATGTTAAGTCTTTAACCGGCTTTAATCTTTGCATGATGATAGCAGTCATTTCATCGTTACAAAAGAAAACATGACTATGAAAAGAATAGGTTTATTAAGCCTGCCGCTGATGCTTGTTTTTGCAGCATGCAGTACATCGAGAATTAATAACAGCTATGCAAACAACAGCACATCAAGCATCACTGACAGTTACACAAACAATTACAAACCGGCAACGGCAAAACGGATTTTGGTGTTGGCTTTATTTAGCGATAAAAACAACAAAGCAAAAGTTGCCATGGAAAATGAACTGGCAAAAGATTTAAGCAAATTTGGCTATGATGCTGTAACAGCAACTGATGACTTTGGCGCCAGTGCATTTAGCGGCATGACTGAACCGCAGGCAATACAAAAATTGCACGATGAAGGCATACAAAATGTAGTAACTATTACACTGGTAGATAAAAACAAACAAAAGCGGTATGTGCCTTCCACTTATGGTTATTCTCCGGGTTTTTGGGGTTACTATTCTTATTATTCACCGTGGGGCTACAATCCTTACAGACCGGGTTATACTGAAGTGAATACAAGCTATGTTTTTGAAACGAATTTATACGATGTAAGCAACAATCAATTGTTGTATTCTGCTCAATCAAAAACGGTTGATGCCAGCAGCATGGCAACATTGGCAAACGATTATGCGCGTTCGGTTGTACGCGATATGAAACGGAAAAATGTATTAGGGTAAATAAAGTTTGAGGTGATTAAAAAGCCGTTCCGAATTACTGGGACGGCTTTTTATTTATTGTATAATCGCAACGGTTTTGCCAGCCGAATTTGCTTCAATAATCAATAAAAGAAAAGGAAGGAGATACCGGAAACAAAAAATTACACTTCTTTACTACGAAACCATTTATTTTTATGCAAATCTTCTATAAAAGAAAACGTTGCGGTATTACTTTTATCTGGCAGAATCAATCGCAGTGAAACATATCGGTAACCAGGCTGTGGAAATACAATTTATCTAACTTGTTTCGTTATATTATCCACAACCGCAGCTAATTGATCTTTCATGAAAAAGAAATTATCTTTTTTTATTGTTACAGTGTTAATAGCAATGCAGCTAACAGCACAAATAAAACACATAAAAAACGTTGAGCAACCCGTTATTCGTTGCTATACCACAGAAAGCATAAACATCGGACGAAAGAAATACCGCAATGCAGAGACGGACGCTCATTTTGAAGCCTGGCTGAAAACAAAAATGCTGCAGCGCGAAACCGAAAATTTAGTAGTGAAGCCTTATGTTGTTCCGCTTATATTTCATATCGTTTATGATGGCGAGGCGGAAGGCAATGGCAGCAACATTTCGCAGGCGTTAATTCAGCAACAAATATTGCAGGTAAATAAAGATTATGCCAACCAATCCAATAGTCCGTATGCAGTGGCGGCAGCCACAGGAATACAGTTTGTGCTGGCGCAAAACGATATGAACGGAAATGTTTTAACCGAGCCGGGCATAGAGCGCATTGACCGAAACAGTGAAGGCTGGCAGGCGCCAGGCGCAAAAGGCTGGTCGAGAGATTATATTGCCGACACCATTAAGCCGCAAACCATTTGGAACCCTGAAAAATACATCAACGTGTGGCTGGTGCCAGCTATGAACAATGGCAGCACCGGCAAATTGCTTGGCTTTTCTACCTTTCCTGTTTCATCAACTTTGGATGGTTTGGATGCCAGCCCGGTGGAGAGTAACAGCACCGCAGGCGTTGTGATAGATCATGCAACAGTGGGCAGCATTTTTCGCCCGCAAACCTGCGATCAGGGCTGGGGAAAAGGCAAAACATTATCGCACGAATTGGGTCATTATTTTGGGCTTCGGCATATCTGGGGCGATCAAAATTGTGGCAACGATTATGTTGATGATACGCCTACGCAGGAAGCCGCCAATTATGGTTCGCCCATTCATCCCAAACCCGATGCCTGCGGCACGCCTGATGAAATGTTTGAAAACTATATGGATTATACGGATGATGAACTGCTGAATACCTTTACCTCCGACCAGGTAAACCGTATGCAAACGGTGCTGCTGTTCAGTCCGCGCCGTGTGAATTTACCCAACTCTGATGTTGGCTTTGTAAACGTAACCGGCAGCAATAAAATATCGTTTGCAGGCTGCACCGGCGAAATCATCACTTCTGAAACCGGCACCAATGGTACCTATCCAAGATACAAAGACATATCGCTTACGCTAAACTCTGAATATGCAGCCAGTGGCGCAGCAGCTGTTACTATAAATGTTAGCGGCAACGCCGTAAACAACACACAATACCAGTTACTAACGCCAACAGTAACCTTTGCAAAAGGTGATGCTTTTAAACCCGTTGTGATACGATTGATTGATAACGCCGCTGTTGACGGCGACAGAACTTTAAACGTAAGCTATACCATTAGCGGAACAGGCGTGGTAGCAGATACAGCTTCGCAAACCATTACCATTACTGAAAATGATGATGATGATATTGCCTTTGCAGGAAACAGTGTGGTGAATATTATTGATGAACATTTTGAAACGGTTCCTGCAGGTTCGTTAGTACCTGCCGGATGGGGTTCTTTTATTGCAAGTGGTTATCCCAACCTGTTTGTAGATGGTGCCAATGGCAATGCGGGCGGCAGTGGTAAAGCGGCTTACATCACCAATAACAAAACCACGCAACCTAACACTTATACCAAAGGCGTTACTGGTGCGGCCGAACTGTTATCGCCGCAAATCAATTCTTTGCAATACCGTTCTTTAGATTCCTTAAAATTTAAGTACAGCGTCCGTGGAAGTGCCAATGACCACGGCTATGTATTGTATGATATTGGCGATGGCAGTTTATACTTTTGGGGAGGACAAGGGTTAACAGGCAGCGGTCCTTATTACGGCACCAATGCAATTCAGTCGGCATCGCTTTCATTAGCGGTTCCGGCAGGTGTGCTAAGCAAAAAATTCAACATTGCTTTTTATTGGGAAACCGATACAACTACTGATGGCGCCGACCCCGGATTGAATATAGATGATGTATCGTTAAGCGGCGAACCTTACAGCATTGAAACCGCCGTATCGTCAAGTTATGGTTATGATGTGCTTACTTCATCCATTAATAAATTCAGAAGTATAAATAATAAAATTGTAGCTGATATTGATTCGGCCTCTGCAAACATAAAAGATGTAACAGCCGGCGTAAGCGAAGCCGGAAACGATAAGCCAACCATTTCAATTAACGGTTCAACTGTTAGCCGAACAAGAAAAGTGATTACAATACAACCTGCTACAGAAGATGCCACCACTTACACAGCAACGTTTTATTTTACTTCAGATGAAATGGCTGCCTGGGGTGCAAAAGCAGGAAATTTAAAAATTTTAAAAGTAAAAAACGGCGATTCTTTATCAGGCAATATTTCTTCGGCTGATGTTGTTGTTATTACTCCAACTTTAATTGATGATCGTTTATCAACACAAGGCTTTATCACTTACACAGCCACTGTTTCAGGGTTCGGTCAGTTTATGCTGATTGATTCTGCCAACGCACAATCCACCTTTACCTGGGTTTCCTTTACCGGCGCATTGAATGGAAATACAATAGCGCTCGATTGGAAAACAGCAAATGAAAGCAAAGAGCTTCCGTTTGAAGTGCAGCGCAGCACCGACAGCATTTCGTTTACAAAAATTGGTTCTGTTACTGCAAAAAATACAGCATCTAACGAATATACCTATAGCGATAACAGCATAACAAAAGGAACGAAATATTATTATCGCATCAGGCAAACGGATAGCAGCGGCAACACATCTTACAGCAGCATTATCGGCATCAATTATCCGGCAGACACAACAACTATTGCGCAATGGATAAAAGTATATCCCAACCCCATGAAAGATAAGCTGCTGCTGGATTTTGGCAACACATCTTCGCAAAGCGTAAACATTATGATTACGGATATGAGCGGAAAAATTGTGTACAACACAACATCAACGGTACAAGGACATAAAGAAATAATAACGGCCGGGTTAAGCCGTGCCATTTATATTGTAAAAGTGCAAACCACCGACCGTGTGGTAACATTTGAAATTATAAAAGATTAGTTGTTGGCATACAACTTATGCAAACAAAAAACCGTCTTATAACAAGACGGTTTTTTGTTTTATTATTTTACGTTTTAATTGATCATCATGCTTTATAAAACCATTGTTTTTTTATTTTTTATGATGCCTCTTTTTTCAGTGGCGCAAACATCATCTGAATGGAGTTTGTTTTTGAATGAAACAAAATTATTATCAGGTTCGGTTGATAGTGCGGCTTCTATACAATTATCAAAACAAAGCAAAGGCAACCTGCAAATTGCTTTTGAAAAGAAAGATACAAGCTTTACAAGAACGATATTATTGATGAATAAAACGCGGCAAATATTGAAGCAAAAACAAATGAATACAAGTTGTAAAAAAGTTTCTTTTTCGGTTGCTGATATTTTAATACAATCAAGTGCAAAACCATTTTCAATTTATATTGTTGATGTTCCTGCCAACTCCGCAAAAGCAATGGGGATAAGGGTTGCGCCGGTTGCTATTTGTAATGTGGGATGGAAAGAATGAAACCTGCTTACACTTTGGAATGCTCAATTGATGTTCTGCTGCTGATGGGCTGCGGGATGGAAGTGGAAAGCCCGCAAAGCGCAGAGGAATAAAAAGCTGTGAGCTTTGAAGTATGGGCTTTGAGAGGGAACAGCCTGCGCTGCGTACTTGTAACGAACAGCCCGTACCGAAAATGAAGTAAAAACAAAAGATGACAGCCCCGAAAGCGGTTTGTTTTTACTTCATTTTTCTCTTGAAATAGTATTCCTTTTTATTTGTTCCCCGTTACTTCAACAATGGGTTTGCCGGTGCAGCCGCTTGGCATTTGTATTTGCAGCAAAGCTGCGAGTGTTGGTGCAATGTCGGTCATGTAAGTAACGGCGTTGGTTTTACCGGCGTGAATGCCCCAGCCCATCCACACCAAAGGAATGTGCGAATCGTAAGGATAATACACGCCATGACCTGTGCCAGTTTTTAAATAGCCAGCCAGCCAGCCGGGTTGTAAAATGTACTGAACATCGCCACTGCGCTTGCGGTTGAAACCGTTTGTGAGCATGGCTTTCAGCGGTTCCTGCACAGTTGTGTTGGTGAGGTTTTGCAAGTCAATAGCATTGGCAACTTCAGGTATTTGTAAAAGTTGCTGAATGATGAATTGCTTTACATCATTCACGCTTTTATTTGCAGTTGCGATGGCATTATAATTTAAATAAACCTGGTAATTTTCTACATCGGCAATAGCATTGGAAATGCCTCCCAATTGTAACAACGAATCGAGTGTTGTTTTCAATTTCTTTTCATCGAAAGAGCCGCCGGGCAGTTTGTGTTGTTGTAAAAATGCGGGCACATGCGTTACGCCATGATCGGCAGTTAAAAACAAAGTGTATTGATTTTTACCAATGGCTTTATCAAGATATTGAAAGAAGGCAGCCAGGTCTTTATCAAGCCGCAAATATGTATCTTCTGTTTCGATGGAATTGGGTCCGAACTGATGACCCACATAATCGGTTGAAGACAAACTTACGCACAACATATCGGTAACATTTCCCTTTCCCAAATCATAATTATCAATCACTTTTTTTGCAAAATCAAGTGTGTAAGAATTGCCGAACGGCGTGGAAGCCAATATCTCGAAAGGCTCTCTGGAACTGCCTTTCAGCGCGTGCGGAAACGAAGAAGTAGTTTCGTTTGCAAACCTTCCTTCATAGCTTTCTTCATCGGGTGCGCTTTGCGTATAAGTGTTTGCGGGATACAAAGTTGACCATCCTTTAGAGATGTATTGCGATGGCAATTGCTGCGCATTAAAATTAGCTACCCAATGCGGTAACGAATCCATATAATACGTGCTGGTGATGAATTTACCAACCGTTCCATCGTACCAGTAAGCGGCATTAGCAGAGTGCCCGGCCGGCAGTATAGCTCCTCTATCTTTAAGGGCAATGCCAATTACTTTACTTTGAAAATTGGAGGATAAACGCAGCTCATCGCCAATGGTGGTTACCAGCATATTTCGCGGACTCATCACTCCTTCAGAAGATGAGCTTCCTACAGTTTTTAGGGTAGTATCTTCGGCGCAATACACCTCTTTTTTTTGCTCACGGCTATACCAGTTATTGCCAACAATACCATGCACCGCAGGCACCGAACCTGTGTAAACGCAAGTATGCCCGCAAGCTGTAACCGTTGGCGTATAAGGAATCATAGTATTCTCGCACGAGAAGCCTTCGCGCAGCAATCGTTTAAAACCATCGTTGGTATAACGGTTGGCGTACCGGTATAAAAAATCCCAGCGCATTTGATCAACCACAATACCTACTATCAGTTTAGGACGTTTGTTTTCGTTGGTGTTTTGTTGTGCAAATAGAAAAAAGGACAACAATAAACCGGTGTAAAACAAAACCATTTTTTTATGTTGAATAAAAGCGAAGCGCGTAAGCGAATGAATCATGTGAATGTGTGTTTATCAATCGACGATTGTGATTGCAAAAGTAGAGGGAAGAAGCGTTTATAAAAATGCTTTACAATTATTTAAAATGAAAATGAAAGCCTGACAGCTTCACTCTACTTCCGTTTTTATTTTTTCAATTAATTCTATCGCTTCCATCGCTTCTTTCACATCGTGCACACGAAGAATGTTAGCGCCTTTCAGCAAAGCCACGGTATTTAAAACGGTGGTTCCGTTCAGGGCTTTATCAGGTGTTGTATGTAAGGTTTTGTAAATGGTGGCTTTGCGCGAAATGCCTGCCAGTATTGGCTTTTGCAGCATCGATAACACATTCATATTGTTCATCAATTCAAAATTTTGCGCTATTGTTTTGGCAAAGCCAAAGCCAGGATCAATAACAATATCGTGGATACCGGCTTGTTTACAATCGTTTGTTTTTAATACAAAATATTCCAGCACTTCTTTAGTTATATTTTGGTACACCGCATGTTGCTGCATGGTTTGCGGCGTGCCTTTTATGTGCATTAAAATATAAGGTACGTGAAGGGAAGCAACGGTTGCAAACATAGTTGCATCAATAGTTCCGCCGCTAATATCATTAACCATGCAGGCTCCGGCGGCAACACTTTGTTTTGCCACATTGCTATAAAAAGTATCAACCGAAATGTATGCTTTGCCAAACTGTTTGTGTATCGCTTCAATAATTGGCAACACTCTGTCAGATTCTTCTTCAGCACTTATTTTTATGCTTCCCGGCGCGGTGCTTTGCCCGCCAACATCAAGAAACATCGCACCTTCGGCAAGCATGGTTTGGGCTTTCTGCAAAGCGGCATCAATAGCAAATGCCCTGCTATCTTTATAAAAAGAATCGGGCGTTGCATTGATGATGCCCATTACTACAGGCTTGTTGATTACTACAATTTTTCCGTTGCAATTGAGTGAGAACACCTTTTTGTTTTACTGCAAAATAATACAGATAAAATTGTTTGAAAAGCAGGTTTTGTTTTGTTCATCTTTTAGCGTTGACAACAACAAGAAAATACTGTGGTAAAAACAAACGGCGCACTATGCTAACGATAGTAACGCCGTAGTTCACACTTTCGCTTTTACTTACTCAATTACCAATCTTCGGGTTTCTTTTTTATCATCAATTAAAAACACAACGCTGTAAACACCGGCAGGCAATTCGCCCAAATGAAAATGCCCGTTGTTAACACCGGCAACCGCCATCATATTAGCTTGCTTTACCAGCCTGCCGTTGGCATCAAATAATTGCACCAGCAGGGTTCCTTTTTTATCAGCATTAAATTGCAGCATCAGGTGCCCCGGGCTGTTAACAGGGTTTGGACTGATGCTTATAATAATACCATCTTTCGCCTTTTCATTTTTATAAATAGTAATAGGTGATAGTTGTGTTTTTCCGTCTTTATCAATTGTTTTTATTGCATAGTAAATATATCGGTTGTTGGCAACTGCGTTATCGGTGTACGTGTATGTTTTTTGCAGAGATGAATTGCCGCCCGATGCTACTTGTGCTATTTCTTCAAATATTTTTCCATCTATACTTTTCTGAACAGAATAGTAGCTTGTATTTTGTTCACCGGCAACTATCCATTTTAAAAGTGCTTTATTATCCTGGGTTGCAGTGGCAGTAAAATTTAAAAGCACCACAGGCAGTACAGATGATACATTAATAACACCCACCATCCCAAAGGCTGCATGTGGTATGCACCAGTAATGGTAAGTACCCGCAACAGAAAGTATATAAGTAAACGATATACTGGTTGAATTCATGGGGTTGTTCCATATAGCCGCACCTGCAGGCAGAGAATTACCGGATTGTGTTGCCGGATCGCACGTGGTAGTATGGCTGCCGCTTACCCACGTCCATGTAATGCTATCGCCAACCGCGGCGTTTACAGTAGAAGGCGTGAACTGAAAATTGGCAACCTGAATAGTATAAACTGTGGCATGAGCCAGCAGGAAACAACTATGAAGAAGGATGATAAAAAGTAAATGCTTTTTCATAAGAAACAATGTTTATAAGGTAAAAACGTAACAGAGCCGGCAAGCGTTGCCGGTTTCGAAAAATTAATTCTACGAAAAGGCGATCTATAAATTTTACCTTTCAGGCAACCTCTTGTTTTCGGGCAACGTATTTATCAGTAAAAGCAACCTACCGTTTGAGTAACATCAGAGATATTATTATAGGCTGCGCTGGCGATAATCATAACTGCCAGAAGATGCTGTATGAGCGTTACTATGGCTATGCTTTAAAAACAGTGTTCCGCTATATTTTTAAGTATGAAAAAGCGGTGGATGTAGTGAATGATGGCTTTGTAAAACTGTTCCGCAATTTTAATCAGTTTAAAGCAGATGATGTTGACAACGAAGAGCGAATGCTGATGGGCTGGATACGCCGTATTATGATAAATAATGCCATTGATGAGCTTCGCAAAAACCACCTTACGTCTGAAACCGGCTTCGCGCCTGAAAGCGTTTGGAATGAGACCAGCAACTGCGATAATGCCGACCAGCTTTTGTTGTATAAAGATTTGATGGAGCAGGTAAGAAAACTGCCGCCAATGTACCGGGCCGTATTTAACCTGCATGTGATTGACGGGTTGAATCATAATGAAATTGCTAAGTTGTTGGGTATTGCAGCCGGTACTTCAAAATCGAATTTATGGAAGGCGAGAAACTTATTGCAAACCTATCTTAAAGAAGAGAAGAACAGCAGTGAAATATGCAGGATGTAAACAACGATATGGACGATTTGTTACGGGATGCAGCAGAGAATTATCCTTTGCGAACCGAAGGCGCCGATTGGGATAAAGTGCTTGCCGGTTTAGAGGGTGCTGATGCCCCAATAGCGGCAATCATTAATAACAAACCAAAGCGTAAAAAACGAGCGTTTTGGCTGATGTGGCTTCTGCCTTTGGGTTTGTTGTGCATACCCTTGTACCACGGTTACAAAACAAAAAATCATTCATCAATAACAAAGAAAAACAGGGAACAGAATACAACAGTAAAAACAAAAGGTTTTTTGAAAAATGAAGATCATAACAGAATCATCAATCGTAATAATCAGGTTCAAAGGCTTGATGCAGGCGGTAATAAAATAATGGCTTCATCCGTGAGAATAATAAAAAAGAAAGATTTGAATTTTAATTCTTTTTCGCTCGCTACTGCAACAAAAGAAACTGCTGCAACATCAAATGGCATCAACGGAATTAATAATGAAATCGCTTCTTCTGACAATAAAAATAAGGATACGGAAAAGCAACCTCTCAACGCATTGCAACGTATAGAAAAGATAGCACCGGAAGAAAATAAAACAAGTACGGCTTTGCAGCAAAAGGCAATAACAAACGATTCGGTAATGGCAAACAAAAGCGATAGCACCTTTGCAAAAAATATAGAAAATGAGAACAAAGTAAATAAAAAAGAAAAAGCTGCAAGTCAACGGCAGCAAGGCTTTTACGCTGGCTTATCTGCCAGTCTTGATGTAAGCACCATAAAGCTGCAACGGGTTAATAAAGGAGGTTACAGCATGAATGTAATGGCTGGTTACCTCTTTTCAAAACACTTCTCTGTTGAATCAGGAATCAATGTCAGTAAGAAGAATTATTACAGCAGCGGAAAGTATTTTGATAAAGCAAAAACAGGTATTCCTCAGCAAGAACAAATTTATTTTACCAACGGCAGCTGCAATATGTTTGAGATACCGCTGAACGTGAAATACGATTTCAATTTGCAAAAGAAGCACAACCTCTTTGTTACTGCAGGCTTATCATCTTATATAATGAAAAACGAAGCGTATTCTTATCGTGCAGATTATATGGGCTGGGTTTACGATACAACCAGAAGCTATCATCATTCTGGCAACAACTGGCTTTCGGTTGCTAACTTCAGCATCGGTTACCAGTTGCACATAAACAAGCAAAATTCATTGAGGATAGAACCTTATTTAAAAATTCCGCTGAAAGGCTTTGGTATTGCCAACATGCCTATAACAAGCACCGGAATAACAGTAAATTTCACACGATCATTCTGATTTTTATTTACTGATAAATTCATTTCAGATAATGCGAAAAAATGTTATTTTTTTCATTGCAATTGTATTGCTATGTCTCATCGGCAGAGGTTTGTTTTTATACTATAAACCGCGTGTTGGCATAGGCAATGCAAAGCCTGATATATCTATGCAGGCTGCTGACTTATACCATCAATACAATGCTAACGAAGAGGCTGCCAATAAGAAGTTTTTAAATAAAGTAATAGCTGTTACCGGCGTGGTTGATGATGTGAGCAGGCAACACAGCGCCTGTGTTATTTTACTTAAAAACAAAAACGAAACCGGCGGTGTAAGCTGCCATTTATTTGCCAATACAAACGCTCATATACAACAAGGCGAAACGTTAACTATCAAAGGCAGGTGCACAGGTTTTTTGATGGATGCAGCGCTTACCGATTGTATTATTGAGCAGCCATAATTAATCATAACAAAAACAGATTTTCATGAAAAAAATAACCATTGTTATTATGGCATTGCTATGCCTTATAACCCTTGCTGTAGTAAGCTGTTCAAAAAGCAGTGAAGATAAAATTACACCGCAAAATGTAACCCCATGCGATACGGCAAACAGCACTTACAATGCCGATGTTGTACCGATATTAAAAGCCAACTGTTATAGCTGCCATGGTAATGGCGAAGCCAGCGGCGGCGTTGAACTTGACGTTTACAGCAATGTAAAAAATGTAGCTCAAAACGGTGTATTCATCGGCGTTATCACACATGCGTCCGGCTATCCGGCAATGCCATTGGGAGGAGCGCAACTCTCTGCTTGCAACATTAACACTATCAAATCGTGGATTACTAACGGTGCATTAAATAATTGATTTCAGTCAAACTTTTTTCATGAAAACAACACTTTTGTTTTTACTTGTCTTTTCTGTAAGCAGCTCTTCATTCAGCCAGATTTATTTAACCCGTAATGGAACTGTTTCCTTCTTTTCTTCTACTGAAAAAGAAACCATCCATGCGGTAAATAATCAGGCGTATGCTGTGATAGATATTGATAAAAAAAACCTTGCTTTTGCATTATTAATGAAAGGCTTTTTGTTTGAAAAAGAGCTAATGCAGGAACATTTTAACGAGAACTATGTTGAAAGCGATAAGTACCCGAAAGCCTCATTTAGCGGCACTTACAGCGGCGATGTAAACACAGCGAAAAACGGCGTGTATAAAATAACGGTAAAGGGTAATCTTACAATACATAATATAACAAGAAGCGTTGAAGAACCGGCAACCATTGAAGTGAAAAATAATGCTTTGGCTGGCACTGCTCAATTTACAATAAAACCAGAAGATTATGGTATTTCTATTCCATCGCTGGTGCGCGAAAAAATAGCTAAAGAGATGACGATTGATGTACACATCAACTGTTCACTTTCAAAATAAATTGTATGATAAACAAACGATGGATTTTATTTTTTCTTTTCATTCGATGCTTCTCTTCAGTGCAGGCGCAGGATTCAACCTTACTAAGCAGGCTGAACGATTCGTTATTGGCAAATGCAAAGCAGGCTTATGTTACAGGCACTTTTAAAGGCGTGCATGTTATTAATATGCAAACGGTGGAAGCACCGGCACGCGGCGCCTTAAACTTCATTATTATGCATCGTTTTGGAAAGCTGAATGATGGTGCGTATAATTTTTTTGGACTGGATAACGCTACCCTGCGCTTAGGATTTGATTATGGCATTACCAACCGCTTTTCAATTGGTGTTGGCAGAAGCTCTTACTTAAAAACATTTGATGCTTATGGCAAGTATAAATTGCTGAAACAAACCGATGGGAACATAGCAATGCCACTTACAGCAAGCCTCTTGCTTGGCGTTACAGATTACACCCAAAAGTTTAGTGATAAAGCATATCTAAACACTACATACCGAGCATCTTATTTTACACAATTGTTACTTGCCCGAAAGTTCAGCCGCAGGTTTTCATTGCAAATTGTTCCTGCATGGCTGCATTATAATTTGGTGCCGGCAACAAGCGATAAAAACAATGTGTTTGCTTTGGGCTTCGGCGGAAGAATGAAGATTGCAAAACGCATGAGCATTAATGCAGAATATAACTTTGTTCCTGACCGTCAACTGGTTTCTGTGCAACGGAGTAACTCGCTTTCATTAGAACTTGATATTGAAACCGGCGGTCATGTTTTTCAATTGATTTTTACCAACTCGCAAGCCATGACAGAGCCGCAATACATAGGGCAAACAACAGGCAGATGGAGCAAGGGAGATGTATTTTTCGGGTTTAATATATCTCGCATTTTCAACATCACAAATGGAGTAAAAACAAACGTTCCCTGATACGCTAACCATCAAATATTTGGCGATGGTTATTAATTTGTGCAGGTTTTTTACAAACAAAAAAGCAGCTTATTAAAAGCCGCTTTTTTATTTATTGCAAATATGAATTTACCTGGTTACCAAACCTTCGGAGTTACTTGGTAACACTACGCTGATTGTTTCAGAACCACTGGGGCGAAAATCAGTTGCATAAGCGTTCCCGCTGGTAATAAAGTTTACCAAATCCTGGTTCAATCGTTCTTTTTCGGTATAAAACAAACCATGCGGCGCATCTTCATAAATAATGAATTGATTGTTCTTAATTAACTGCGCAGCACGCTGCCCGCTGGTTTCAATTGGTACTGTTTTATCGCTATTGCCATGAATGATTAAGGTAGGCACATTTATGTTCGCCGCATCATTTCTAAAATCGGTGAAAGCAAATGCTTTCATGCACTCCATGGTGGCTCTTGGCGATGCCATCGAACCTAACATTCTGTAATAATCCAGCAGCGGCGTGCTAACAGGATGGTTCACCATACTAATACCAAAAAATTGCTTTCCAAATGAATCTAAAAAACCAATGCGGTCTTGGCTTGCTTTGTCTGCTAACTCCTGCAGTTTATCCTGCGGAACGCCATCAGGGTTATCATTGGTTTGCGCCATGTAAGGAACTACCGAAGACACCAGTATTGCTTTTGAAACATTGGCGCCGCCATATTTTGTAAAATAACGGGCTACTTCGCCACCGCCCATCGAGAAGCCTAATAAAGTAACATCTTTTAAATTCAAGCCATCAATTACAGCTTTTAAATCGTCGGTTAAGGTATCGTAATCATAACCACTCCAGGGCTGATCAGATTTTCCAAAGCCGCGGCGGTCATAAGCAATCACGCGCAAACCCGCACCTACTAAGGCTTCTAATTGGTACTCAAACATTTCTTTTGAAAGAGGCCAGCCATGTATCAGTACTACGGGTTTACCTTCACCGTAATCGAAATAAGAGAGCTTTATTTCTTCACCGCTTGTTTTATCGGTTGTTGTAATGAATTTCATTTTGATTAGTTTTTATAACAGATAATAAAATAAATGATGTAAAACCATGCCATAAAAATGTATGTATAAATGAAAGAACCGGAAAGAGCCTGTTGCCAAAGTGGTGTAAAAGAAAAGCATAACGCATCGCTTCGATGCGCAATTCCGGTTGTTTTTTTAGCTGTAAACAACCGATAAATAAACAAATTGAATTTAAGGGCAATCCCTACATTTGCCGCCAAAAAAGCAATGCAAAACAACAGAACGTTTACCATGATTAAGCCTGATGCAACATCAAAAGGTTATACCGGTGAAATTATTAGTATGATTACGAAAGCCGGTTTTGCTATTAAAGCGATGAAGTGGGTGAAGCTTACAAAAGAAAAAGCGGGTGAGTTTTACGCGGTGCACAAAGAGCGTCCGTTTTATGGCGAACTGGTAACGTTTATGAGCAGCGGCAACATTGTAGCGGCTATTTTAGAAAAAGAAAACGCAGTGGCTGAATTTAGAAAACTGATTGGCGCTACCGACCCATCCAAAGCGGATGAAGGAACGATACGAAAACAGTTTGCCGCTTCAATTGGAGAGAACGCCGTGCATGGCAGCGACAGCGATGAAAATGCTGCTATCGAAGGCGGTTTTTTCTTTTCGGCTTTTGAAATATTTTAAAATGGAACAAAAACAAACGGCTTATAATTGTTATTTGGTAATCTGTAAAATGCTGTTATGATGGCATGATTATCGCTAATGGAAAATTGTTTTTTAAGGGTTTAGGGTTGAAAAAAGGGGCACCTTATCTAAGGAGCCCCTCTTTATTTTTATATTGAATATGGTTAATTAAAAATGGGAGTATTATTTAGTTGATTTTTTTATCACCAGTTCTCCCGGCAAGCGAATTTGCTGCAGATGGTTTTCTTTTGCATTGATGGCTTCTATCAGTACCGAAACAGCTTGTTTTCCCATCTCCTGTAACGGCTGTTTTATATACGTGATGGGCGCATAAAAAAGATCGAGCGATTCGGTTTCATCAAACGAAATCAACGCCACATCTTTCGGTATTTTTACCGGCAGCATATTAATGTATTTCACGGCATAATTGGTAATGCTGTTCGAGCCAAACAAAATAGCATCTGCCGATTCCCGGGCATACAGCACGTCATGAACCGCTTTTTCAATCTGGTCTTTTTTATTGCTGATGTCAACCTTCTGAAACCGCTCTTTTGAATACGGTAAATGATAATCGCTCAATGCTTTTTTATAACCGTTTGTGCGGTCGTGAAAGTGATACAAATCGGTTTCATAAGTTATCATTGCCGGTTTTTTTGCGCCGCCTTTAATAATAAATTCGGTAGCCCGGTAAGCTGCTTCTTCATTATCCAAAGCAATGTAACCTGTTTCAACCGAAGGAAAATAACGGTCAATTAAAATAAACGGAATTCTTTGTTGCTGCAAATACAAAATCTGCTCTTCTGCGCCCGCTGGCGGCGCGATGATTAAACCATCTACCTGCCGGTTTATAAATGTATCCAGCAGCTTTGCAAACTTGGTAGCGTTTTCATCCGAGCTGCCGAAGATAACGGTGTACTTTTGTTTATCCGCCTCGTCTTCAATAATGCGGGCAAGCCCCGAAGAAAACGGGTTGGAAATATTTGATACAATTAAGCCCAGCGTAAAGGTTTTGCTCATCTTCAGGCTGCGGGCAATTTGGTTGGTTCGGTAATTTAAAGCCTTGGCAGTGTCTCTTATTCTTTGTGCCACGTCTTTTTTTATCCTGTTTTCTTTTTGGTTATTCAAAACGTAAGAAACCAGGGCGGTAGAAACACCAACTTTTTGCGCAATGTCTTTCAGCGAAACTCGTTTGTCCATTTTATTATGGCTAATCTATCAAAGATAAGCGGAAACGGTTTGTAAAAGCAATGAACCCAATATTCCTTTCGTGTTGTACTTTTATCTCTTCCCAATACATAATCTATGATAACTGATATCCGCACAGAATACAACAACAGTTTCAGCCACAAAAGCTACGACAAGTATATAAAAGCATTGTCAAATCTTCACCCGGATGCACTGCAATTTCGGGTGGCGGAAACGCCCATTTTTGTAGGTAAACCCTTTACAGATAAAATGCTGGCAGCGTGCGAAAGTATTGTAGATGTTATTGCCGGTTACAATTTTAAAACCCTTACTGCGCACGCCATTCCGCCCGAAGTAAAAGTGCCTGGCGAAAACCCGCATACGCATTTTATTGCTTTTGATTTTGGTGTTTGCCTGAATGAAAAAGGTGAGTTGGAGCCACAATTGATAGAGATGCAGGGCTTCCCAACCTTATTTGCTTTCCAGGTATTTCAGGATGAAATGGCGCGGAAATATTTAAACATTCCCGAAGGATATTCTTCTTACTTCAACGGGTTAACAAAAGAAACCTATCTGCAATTGCTGGAAGATATTATTGTAAAAAATGAGAACCCCGAAAATGTAATTCTGCTTGAGATATTACCCCATCAGCAAAAAACAAGAGTTGATTTTTATTGCACGGAAGATTACCTGCACATACCCATTGTTGATTTAATGGAACTGGTAAAAGAAGGCTACAAATTGTATTATACGAAAGAAGGTAAGAAGATACAGGTAAAGCGAATTTATAACCGCATCATCTTTGATGATTTGCAGCAGCAAAGCGCCGAAGTGCAGGAGAAAGGAAAGCTGCTGCTGGAAGAGTTGGATGTGCAATGGGTGCCGCATCCCGATTGGTTTTACCGCATTTCCAAATTCACGCTGCCCTTCATCCGTCATCCGTATGTTCCTGAAACAAAGTTCTTAAGTGATGTAAAAACAATACCGGAAGATTTACAAAATTATGTGTTGAAGCCTTTGTTTTCATTTGCCGGTCAGGGAGTGGTAATTGATGTTACCAAAGAAGACATTGAGCGTGTGAACGACCCGCACAACTGGATACTGCAACGCAAGGTGAAATATGCCAATGTAATACCTACGCCGGATGAACCCGCCAAAGCTGAAATTCGTATTTTTTATTTCTGGAAAGAAGGCGATGACCGACCGGTTGCCACCAACAATTTAGCCCGCTTAAGTAAAGGTAAAATGATTGGCGTTCGTTATAACAAAGACCGCGAATGGGTAGGCGGAACGCTGGCTTATTTTGAACAATAAAATAAGAAACAAGTTTTAAGGTGTAAGAAATACAAACACTACCTATGAAACAAGGTTGTGTTCTAAAATGTATGATGGAAACACATAAACACATTAGAACCATAGGTTTCACATAGATGTTCTTTTTGCTTTCTTATCTATGTTCTTATGATTCTACTGCGGTTCGAAAATATCATCATACATTCTGAAACACTACCTTAAACAATTCCTCTTTTTCGGGGTATAAATCATAACTATGAAAAAACAAATTCTTTATCTTTTTTTGGTTTGTTTTTGCTTCACTCAAATTGCATGCGCACAATCGCCGTTCGATACTTCCCTTTACGGGCGAAATGATAAAGCGGGCAAGTATGTAAACACGCGCGGCTTCCGCATGTATTACGAAACCTACGGGCAGGGCGAACCGCTGCTTATCATTCATGGCAACGGCGGTTCCATCAACAATTTTTTGTATCAAATTCCTTTCTTTTCAAAACATTATAAAGTGATTCTTGCCGATAGCCGTGCGCAGGGAAAATCGGTTGATAACGGCGATTCGTTAAGTTATGAAATGATGACGGACGATTTGAACGCGTTGCTGGATACGCTACATCTCGATTCGTGTTATGTTATCGGCTGGAGCGATGGCGGCATTAATGGTTTGCTGCTCTCTATCCGGCATCCCGAAAAAGTAAAAAAACTGGCGGTTACCGGCGCCAATTTATCGCCGGACAGTACAGCGGTTGATTCGTTTGCTTACCATTGGGCGATGGCTTACAACGCGGCGCTAAAAAGCAAGCCCTCAACACCGCAAACCAGGCAGGAACTGAAAATGGCGCACCTGCTTTCCTACGAGCCGCATATCTCTTTGCAGCAATTAAAAACCATCTCGTGCCCATCGTTGATTATTGGCGGCGACCATGATGTAATTCGCCCGCAACACACAATGCTGATTGCACAAACCATCCCGAAAGGATATTTATGGATTCTGCCCAACTCCGGTCATTCCACACCTATTGTTTATAAAGATTGGTTTAACGAAGTGGTATATCGTTTCTTCAGCACGCCCTACCGAAAGATTGAAGGGTTTGGAACGTTTGAGTAAGAAGAAGACTTGTTATTTATTTTACTTTCCGGTATAGTGTTCTGAAAAGAAAATGCGATAAAGCAGAATTACTTTTCTGCACTGCATCAACCTTTAAAAAGGATGCCCGTACACCAAAATGTTTGAACTGTAAGCCCCACTATTTATAAAGAGAAATTATCTTTTCAAAGCTATCATACAAAGTTGAGTAAAAGAAAACGTGCAGATAAAGTTTGGATGAATTGAAACTATATTTGAAAGGCATTTGCTAACGTTCATCTTCCAAAATGTATCTACATTTTTATTAAGAAATGGATGTGCTTCATTGCCCCGCATTTCATTTGTCATCCTTTTAATAAATTGAATGAATTAAGATCCTGATTTGAAAAACATTCTTATTAAAAACTTCAAACCAAAAAATGTAAGCAGCAACACATTGAGATTGTTTTATACACAACATTTTTCCGGTTATGCTATACCTATAATAGTGCTCCGTTAGAACTGCCACAAAAAAAAAGGCGGCAAGCCTAACGGAGTCTTTAATACAAGTATAACTATTTAATAAAGCAAAGTTGAAGCGATGAAGCAAAAAGAAAAATGTCTGCAGGTAATAAGATGATGTCTGATTGTCTTTATTCCTGTTAAGTATTCTGTAACTGCCCTTTAGTAAAGTGTTTTAAACATAGTTATGCGACTTTAGAACATAATAGCAACTGTTTTATTCATCTACCTTTACGTTCAATTAAAATGTGAACATGGCAAAGCTTTTTAAAGATAAAGTGGTTTTGGTTTCAGGTGAAGTGAGCGACGTAAGCATGGGAATTATTCATTCATTTCTGGAAGAGATGGCGATTGTAATTTTTCCGGCAAAAAGCCTGCATCAGATAGATAGGATTCAATCTTTCAAAGATATTCATCAGAATAAAAATTTTATTACGCTGCTGATAGATGTGCATGATTTTGATAAGGTGATAGAAACCTGCGAAACCATTAAAGAGAGGTTTGGAAAGATTGATATAGCGGTGCAAATACCTGAATTCTCGAGCTGTAAAAAAGAACTTACCGAAGCAAGCATAGAGGAATGGAACACCATGATGGAAACAGGCATGATGCCTTTTTTTATGGGCGCCCGCGTTGTTATTGGTTTGATGAAAGATAACCTTAGCGGCATGTTTGTGCATATAACCGACAGCCGTTTTTTTGAAAATATGAAATCGTGCGCATTATCAAGAGTCGCTTTTTCTACAAGAATTGAGATGTCGAAAATATTTGCTGAAGAAGCCCACCGCAATGGCATACGGTATTATCATCTTTGGGTACAACATTCAACAGGTAACGAACACTTGCTGATCAACGATGGTGCAATTGTGAGCAATGAGATGATTGTTGAGCGGATAAAGAATCTATATCAAAAACAAACGTACAGCACAGAAACGGTGTTGCAATCATTTCCAAAACAATTGTTGCATCAACATGCGTAACGCCGCCTTTATTTTTAGTACATGAATAATCTTGATTCTATAAATACTTATGGCATTAAAGAAGTACATGCAAATGCGCTTACTAAACAAAAAGTGCAGGCAGAAGAAGTTTTTGTTTATACAAGTGAAGAAATGCCCTTGCAGGAAAATATGTTTCGTCCATCACGGTCAGAACACTTTGCCATACATCTTAATATTAGCGAAACCATAGAAATAAAGTACAACCTTATTAATTATGTTCTGCCGGCAAATTCGCTATTTATTATTCATCCGGGCGCTGTACACGCCTTAAAAGAGGCCAATAAGTTACCTTCTATTATCATAGGTTTTACACACGAATTTCTTGGATCTGCTATGATGCATAAAAAGCATTCGGACGCACTTGGTTTTTTATTTTCCGGCAGCAATCCTTTGTTTTTATTAACCGAAGAAGAAGCGCAAACGTTTAGCCAGCAAATGCTGTATTTAAAAACCGTAATCAACAATATTAATCATCCCTTCAGGGAAGAAATGATACATCATGGCTTTACTATTTTTATGCTTGAACTGGCTGCCATTAGCAAAAAATACAGAGTGAGTGATGAACATCCCCTGACAAGGAAGGATGATATTCTGTACCACTTTCTAAAACAATTAGCAGCTCATTTTAAAGAAGAAAGAAGTGTGCAGTTTTATGCAGATGCACTTTTTATTACACCGAAACATTTAACCAAAACCGTAAAAGAACTTACTACCAAAACCTGTGGTGAGCTTATTGATGAAATGGTAATTACAGAAGCAAAAATATTATTGAGTGATTTGTTTTATTCTGTTGCCCAGGTTGCCGATAAATTGCACTTTAGCGACCAGTTTTTTTTCTCTAAATTTTTTAAAAGAAGAACCGGCATGAGCCCTAAAGAATATAAAACTTCGCTTTAATTTTAGCCATCTCATCTTACTGGTTATAATTTGTTTGTAAGAAAGGGGAACCATTAAGAAGTAAAGAGAAAAAGTTACAGAAAGTATTTCTTAATTCATTTTTATGCTCCCTTGTGTTCATCCTGCCTTTGTGGTTTAAACCATTATTTTTAAACAGACTCACACTGAAAAAGGCTTTTGTAAACTAAATATTTTTTATCACAAATTGCATTAAAAACAAACCATGCTGTAAGATGAAGCCGTTACGGTTTCATCTTACTTCACTCCATACATTTTTATTCATGGTACAAAAAATTTATAGATGGTTTGTTGCGCAACCTGCATTTCTTTCGCCACATTATCAATTATCATCTTTTCAATGCTTGTTGTTTTTAACAGCTCTTGCTCAGAAGTGATTATGCCGTCTTTCAATTTATTTTTATTATCAATGATTGTGTGTAACATGATAATTAATTTTGAAGAGGAGGCTTGTAAAAGTATTTTTTAAATAGCTTGTAAATAAAGTTTTGTAATAACCAATGTCGGAAAGTTCTCCCAAAGGAAGTAATAGCACAATAATTACCAGCAACAGCGTAATTGCAGTTTGCATAGCCTGCTGATAATATGATAATAAAGTTTTCATGGTAGTAAAGTTTATAAGCTTTAAAAAAAGGGGAGAGCCAACTCCCCTTATCATCATCAATTGTTAGCACCGCTTATTATTTAAGCATATACTTTAACCCTATCTCCAACCCTAAAGTTGAGTTGTATGTTTTTGCTCTGCCGGGGGTGTAACCTGCATAGGCATCATCTTCTGCATTTGTAAAATCATAATCAAAGCGCGCTGCTGTAGTCAGGTACAAATTGCTCTGCAGCTTATATTGAATACCTGCAGACGCCATACCGCCAAACGTTTCATCTTTGTAATGGTTTTTTGTATTGCCATTAATTTTGTTACCATTGTTATCATCAAGCTTTGAGTTTGTAATAAAGCTAACCTGCGGGCCAACCTTTCCTATGAATGATATAGCTTTTGAAGCATCGGTATTATAGCCAAAATACAAAGGCACTTTTATGTACTCATTCTTCTGGTTATATTTTACATTGTTTAAGGTATAACGCTGCCCCTGCAAAGAATACAACGCATCTGCACCAACACCAAAATGGTTGGTAAAGTTGTAACCGGCGCCCACACCAAAGCCTGCATTGAATGTGGCTTTCTGGCCGTAGTTAGAAGCGTTGTTATCGTCTTTATTTTGTAAGAAACTGAACTGCGGCGCTGCTTTAACGCTTACCGAAAATCCTTGCTGTGCATTTATTTTAGTTGTTACTAAACTTGCGATTGCAAACGCAAAAACGAATAACTTTTTCATAGTTTTATTTTTAAATTTTATTGAGAATATCGTTTGTTTTTAATCTGTTTTTACACTGCCTGTTTGCCGCCCGGCGGTTATTATTTCGGTGGACTTCTGTCTGCTGTTTTTTTCATTTTTTTATTGTTTGTAATCATAACACAAAGCTCAATGAATTAGGCAGCGCAGAGAATGTTGGAAAGGAGCAGGGTTATGTCTAAAAGGAGTGAATAGTAGTTGTATTCTTTACTTCCTGATTGGCTAACAATAAAAAATGAAAATTGAATTGGCTTTACTTCAGGCAGGTTGATGGTTGATTTCTATAAATTATTCGGGTATTCATGAGCCGATATTGCAGAGAGCATATATTGGGGCAGGGCTTTTTAATTAAACAACTGTCTGAACTCTAATGGCGAATAGTTAGTTTTCATTTTAAATAGTTTGCTAAATGATTGTGGATGCTCAAAGCCCAATTCGTAAGCAATTTCATTTACCGTTAACTCCGTGGTTGATAGCCTTTCTTTGGCAAGGTCAATCACTTTGTCATGTATAAATTGCTTTGTGCTTTGCCCCGTTAATGTTTTAAGTAACCGGCTTAAATAATTGGATGATAAATGTAGCGCATTGGCAAAGTATTCAACGGTTGGGATGCCTTCTGCTGCTAATTTATCATTGTTGAAATATTCGCTCAACAATTGTTCTAACCGGTTTAGAATTTGGTGATTGGCTATCCTCCGGGTAATGAATTGGCGTTGGTAAAATCGTTCGGAATAAGTAAGTAATAATTCTAATTGAGCAATGATAACGTCATGGCTAAACTTGTCAATGCTTGTGTGATATTCCTGTGCAATGTTTTGCATGATGCCTACCATCATAGCTTCTTCTTTATCTGACAGGTGTAAGGCTTCACTAACTTTGTAGCCGAAATATTCGTATCCTTTTATTTTTTGTAATAAAGATGTATTCCAAAGAAAATCGGGATGGATAAGCAATAACCACCCTGAATGTTTTACTTCTTCTCCTGATGTTGTTTCAAAAGAAAGAACCTGTTTTGGCGACATAAAATGCATAACGCCTTCATCAAAGTCAAAATCCTGATGACCATATTTCATCTTTGCATTAAAATTTTTCTTTAGCGCAATAGAATAAAAATTATGAATGATACTTTTTGGAAAATCAGCAGAGGCGTGTTTAATATCCTCAAATTTTATCACACTAATTAATGGGTGTTCTGGTTTTGGCAAACCTGTTAGCCTATGATATTCAGCTATGGTTTTAATATGATGTGGTATTATCATTAATAGTGTACAAATGTTGTTTGTGCAATTACAATTTGAATAAAATTTTTAATCCTTCTTTTAGTGATGCCGGTTTTCGGCGAAGCATATTTTCCATATCAGGGCTTACTTTTTCTTCTTGCCCGTTTTTTATATCGGTCATAAAACCTGTAACCATGCCAATTACAAATTCAGGTACTCCCCTTTGCTTAGCATGTGTTTGGTATGTTTCCGGCTCAACAGGTGTATAGGTTACTTTTTTACCTGATAATTCTGTAAGCGCATCTGCAACATCGTAAAAAGAATAAGCGTCGGTTCCTGTAAAGTCATAAATCTTGTTATCACAATCATTTTCAGCTAAAACATTACCAATGGCTTCTCCCATGTCGCTTCTAAGCGCAAAGGATGCTTTTCCATCGCCTGCAGGCAGGTAAATACCTGTATTAAATACTTTTTCACCCAGAAAAAACACCATCGAATCCATATATAAAATGTTACGGAATAAAATATAGTTCAATCCACTTTCTTTAATATAATCTTCGGTAGCAAAATGGCGTTTCATCAACCCATTTACCGATGTATTTTTATCTGTTAAACACCTGCTTGTATAAGCAACACATTTTACACCGGCTTTTTTAGCAGCATCCACTACATTTTGGTGTTGCTCTAATCCGTTTTTAGCATTTCCGCCGGAAATAAGTAAAACCTTTTCAATTCCCTGCATTGCTTTGTTAAGAGAGGCTGTATCATCATAATCACCTACGCGTATGTTTATGCCTTTTTTTTGTAAATCGGCCGCTTTATTTTCATTGCGTACCAATGCTGCAATCTGGTTAGCCCGTATTTTTTTCAGCATTGTTTCAATTACTACTCTTCCCAACTGTCCGGTAGCTCCTGTTATTAAAATCATAGTTATCGTTTTTGTTTTTTATTGAGGCAAAACTCAACTAAAATGAACAAGACTATATAGTCGAATCTGGCTTTGTAGTAGTCAAATCTGATTTTATTTTCTTTATATCGCAGCAGGGTTTTCACAGCGGGCTATGTGTGCGTTGGTATGAGACTTTAAAGTAAAACTAAAGGTAATGAAGTAAAAGCTGTCTTAACAGCTATGCCTTCTTACCTTCGCGCGTATGAACAGAGCGTTGATATTTGATATGAACGGAACGATGGTAGATGACATGAGCTACCACATGGAAGCCTGGCGAAATATTATTAACGGCGAATTGAGGGGCAACCTTACACCGGAAGAAGTGAAGCGGGAAATGTATGGCAAAAACGAAGAAGTGCTGGAACGGGTGTTTGGCAGAAACAAGTTTAGCCCTGGTGAAATGAACCGCATTTCAATACAAAAAGAACAAGCGTATCAAACTGCTTTTCGTCCTTATCTTTCGTTGGTAGATGGCTTGCCTCAATTTTTACAAAAAGCTTATGAGCATAACATCCCAATGGCAATTGGTACGGCTGCCATTCCTTTCAATATTAATTTTGTACTGGATAACCTCAGCCTGCGGCATTATTTCCGCGCCATCATCAGCGCCGATGACGTTGAAAAGAGCAAGCCACACCCTGAAACGTTTTTAAAAGCGGCGACTGCCTTAGGAATGAAGCCGGATGATTGTATTGTGTTTGAAGATTCGCCCAAAGGTGTGGAAACCGCGCTGAATGCGGGGATGCAGGCAATTGTGGTAACTACCATGCACGGTAAAGAAGACTTTGAGCAATACCATAACGTTCTTCTTTTTATTAAAGATTATAACGATGAGGAATTGCAGAAGTTTATTTTGGAGTAAAAACAAACCCTCATCGTATCTTACTCATTAGGCACTATGGCATTCATAGGGAAGTATTCATATTGGTTGAGTTGCGAAGCCGGATCATCTTTAATAAATAACTTCACTTCTTCCTCATCGGTTACCTTAACAATGCCTAACCCGTAAGGACCTTTGGGATCCAGCACAGGACCAAAAACAAGCACTTTTCCTTTGCTCATTTTATCAGTCCAGTAAGCTACATGCGCACCCATGATTTTCTTTTCTTCATCCGACATAGTGAAGGCAAAATCGGGACGGCAGGGCAACAAATAAAGCACGAAATACTTAGCGTTCATAAGAGATAATATTTGCTGCAAAGATGCTGGCAAGTGGCCTCATAGTAAAATAAAACACAAAGCAAATAACAACGCATTAAAAGTAAACATTCCTGAAATTCAGCAAAATAAATGGGTGCCTGTATGCCTTCCTGCATCAAACTTACAAACTTTAAAAAAGTGGAGTAAAAGAAAAGGTGGCAGCCAGCTTTTGATGGCTGTAAAACGCTTATATTTATTTATACTTCTACAGTAATTGCTTTGTTTTTACACCAATCACAAAACAGCCGCAAAAAATAATTCTGCGGCTGTTTTTTGTATCTTGTTTCTTACACCTTTTATTGTTTAGGCGGTGCTGCAGGCGGTGCGCTTTGTTGTTGGCGTTGCTGCTGCATCTGCTGTTGCAATTGTTTCATTTGTTCAGGTGTAAGGCTGTTCATGCCATTGCCATTGCCGTTGCCACCCTGCGGTTGAGGAGGCGTATCTTTCACATCTTTCACTTCAATATCAAATATCAAATTGGCATACGGTGGAATTTCGCCGCCGCCGCCGCGCATACCGTAACCGAGCATAGAAGGAACATAAATTTTACCTTTAGAACCTTTGGAAAAATAAGGCAACGCTTCTTCCCAGGCCGGTATTACACGACCTTGCCCTACGGCTACTTCAATAGGATCGGTATGGTGCTTTGAAGTATCCATATTGGTATCAAACACTTTACCGCCATCCTGCAAATAACCTTTGTACATGATCACTGCAGTTTTGCCCGAATCGGCTTTTACAGAAGCATCGCCCGCCTGGTCAATTTCTACAAAAGCGCCGTTCTTTGTTTTTATTGCTTTTATGCCTTTTTTAGTAATGTAATCCTGCAGTGCAGCTATTTCTTTGGCTTTGTAGTTTTCGGTTTCTACATCAAAATCGGCTTTAATCTGGTCTTCTTTTTCAAATGTTTTAATAATCGTAAAATGACCTTTTATCTGCCCGTTGCGGGTAAACACAGCGTTGTAATCGGGAATCATACCACGCTTTTTTAAAGTATCAATGCTCAGGCTAAATTCAACGCTGTCGCCTACTTTACACTTGGGCATAATTTCAAAGAAAGAATACTTTGTCTGTGCGCCGGTATCTACTTTTCCATAGCCTGGAAATTTGCCGTAGGTTGAATTTAAAATAGAATCTTTCGGCATGAGCTTAAACTCTACATTAAATTTTACAAACTGTCCGGGCTTTACGGCTGCGCCGTCTTTGGTAGATGCAATGCGATACACCAGGCCCGATGGCGTTTTATCGTAATTGGCTTTACAGGCTACGGTAGAAAGCAGGGCAATGCAAGCCACTGCAAAAAGAGAGTGTTTCATTTGTTTTTATTGTAATTGTGCTTCGTACTCATGAAGTACGGTTTTAAATTTTTTAACGTTGTTATCAAGCGTATCGCTGCTTCTGCCACCGGCTGCGTTTTTATGCCCGCCGCCTTCAAAATGCAATCGTGCAAACTGGTTCACATCAAAATTTCCTTTGCTGCGAAAGCTCCAGCGGCGTTCTTCTTCACGGTCAATCAGCAAAGCACCCAGCTTAATGCCTTCCATGGAAAGAAGGTAATTTACCAAACCTTCGGTGTCGCCGGTTTTAATATCAAAGGCTTTTATATCGCTTCTGGATATTGCCATCATGGCTGTATTGTATTCATACAAAACATCCAACCGATTGAGCAACGCATTGCCAATAAAGCGCAGGCGGTTTTCTAAAAAACTATCAAATATATTTTCATGAATGGGCGTGTGGTTAAGACCTAACTCTTTACAATGCGCCACCATTTTATGCACCGAAGCTGTTGTGGAAGGAAAGCGAAACGAGCCCGTATCCGTCATTACGCCGGTATATAAACAAGTGGCAACATCAAGATTGATGTTGGCTGTATAACCCGATTCAACAATAAAATCGTACACCATTTCACAGGTTGAGCTTTTGTAGGGATTGGAGATGCCGTACGTAAACTGGCTTTCTTCCGGCAGTTCATGATGATCAATCAAAACCTTTACGGCATTGCTTTGCAGCAACATGTGTTGCATGTGTTTGGTTCGATACATCACATTAAAATCAAGGCAGATAATAAGCGATGCTTCATTTATTATTTGCGCCGCTTTATCGCGATAAGCTTCAAAATCAACCACATTTTTACAGCCTGGCATCCATTGTAAAAAATCTGCCCAGTTAGTGGGCGAAATCACTGTTGCATTGTGATGGAGTTGAGTAAGGAAATGATACATCCCCAGCGCCGAACCCATAGCATCGCCATCGGGCTTTTGGTGCATGGTAATAACCACATTTTGAGGTTGATGCAGATGAGGATAAAACGCTGTGATTGGCTGCATAGAAGAAACGGCGGCAAAATTGCGGGTTTAGGGGCAGATGCTCAAATAATATTTCGTTATAAGATGTGAAAGCTTTAAAATACGCGGAAAAGAAACTTATAAACGAATGTTGGTTGATGATTTTTAATTTGACTAAAAATAAAAGCTGCAGGATTTTCTTCAAATAAAATTACATCTTACTAATTACCTTTTACAGTAAAATATCGGGGCGCAAAGTCTGTGTTATTCGTTTTCCAATAATTCTGTAACGTTGCAAACAGATTAAACACACTGCTTTGAAGAGAGTACACCGTATCTTTTTACTGTTATTTGCTGTTGCTGTTTCGGCTTCTTCTTTTGCGCAGGATAATATTGCAATAAAAGAAAGCCAGTTGATGTACAGTAATCAGTTGTATCGCACCGATAGCATTGCGCATACAGCATGGAAACCGGTGTTGCTTACAGATAGTATTGTTCAGCCATCGCAACATAGCTGGCTGCGGCGTAAATTTTTTGAGGAGCATTTATTAAGTGTGCAGCAGCCGGGTTTTAATTTGTATGGAGATATTATTGTTGATGAACACATTGGTTACAACACCCGCGCCATTAGCCCGCCCAACCCAAGCCCGCAGGTGTATCATGTGCCCGAGATGAATACACGAGGCTACGAAGTGCATGGCAACATTGGCAACACCTTTTATTTTGAAACTAACTTTTATGAGAACCAGGGACGATTCCCGGGTTATGTAGACAGTTTGGTAAGAATTGCCCAGGTGATACCACATGCAGCCAATTATAAAAATGCGCTGGCCGATGGTCCGGGTTTCGATTTTAATTATTCGTCTGCACGGCTGGTTTATACGCCCAACAAACATCTGGTGTTTGATTTGGGATACAATCAAAACTTTATCGGCGATGGCTATCGCTCATTGTTCCTGTCCGATTGGTCAATCAATTATCCGTATTTCCGTGCTGCCATCACAGTTGGCAAGCTGCAATATTCGGTAATGTGGTCGGAGTATCTTACTTATTTAAACAGAGCCATTTCAAACACGCCTTATTATGCATTCGGCTTTTCTCATTCATGGGCGCAAACGTATTTGGTAGATTATGCTATCACAAAGAAATTTTCTGCCGGTTTGTTTGAATCGGTGGTATGGTCGGGCAGCAACATCAACAAGAATAGCGATGTTGATGTAACGTATGCCAGCCCTATCATTTTTGCACATTCTGGCAAATCAAAAACCGGCATTGATAACAATGAGTTAGTGGGTTTGAATTTAAAATATAACTTCTTGCCAAAAGCTAATGTTTACAGCCAGTTGGCGGTAGATAAAACCGGCAGCGATGCCGATAACCGTTATGGTGTACAAGCCGGTGTTCGTTTTCGGGATTTTTTAAAAGTACAGAACTGGAATGCCGTAGTTGAATTTAACACCGTGCGACCTTACACTTACAGTTCTTCCAACCCTCATGCGGTGTCTGCTCATGCTAATTTGCCGCTGGCGCATCCGTTGGGTGCTAACTTCCGCGAAGTGATTGGTGTAACCGATTATACTTATAAAAGATGGTGGTTTCGGGTAGAGGCTTTTATCGCGCAGCAAGGGTTAGATTCGGCAAATGGCGCTGTGAATTTCGGAAGAAATATTTTTAACGGCAGCACGGCTTATCCCGCAGGAACTATTACCACAACACAAGGCATCAAAACCAATATTTATTATGGTGATGTGCGCATTGCATATGTTTTAAATCCCAAATCCAACCTGCGTTTGGAAACGGGTTTTACTTACCGCAGAGAAAGCAATGCGCTTAAAGTTTTTGAAGACAAATATGCGTACATCGGCGTGCGCATGTCGTTCAGAAACCTTGTTTACGATTTTTAATTCGGGCAATGATTTTATAAATACTATTTCATGCGCAGTTCTCTTTTTATTGGTTTGTTTTTATTCGTTTTTATAAAAATAAATGCACAGCAAATACCGCTGAACGAAGCGGTACAAAACCGTTTAAACCAGCTTATCATCAACTCCGATACATCTATTTTTACGGGCTTTCGGGGCATGAACTGGTTAGAGTTGCAACAACTGAACAAGCTGCAAAAAACCGATTTAATTGATAGTGTGTTTGGCATATCATCGCCGCAAGGCAATGGTTATTTTTTAAAGAACTTAGCAACAAACAACTGGATAAAATGGGGTAAAAACAAAAGCGTTTTAACTATTGATCCCTACATTGAATTGGGCATCGGAAAAAGTAATCGTAAAAACAATGCCCTGGTTGGCGGCGCGGCTGGTTTGCGTGTGCAAGCGGTTATCAGCAACAAGTTTTCTTTTGATGCAAATTTTATAGATAACAGCCAGCAGTTTCCTTCGTATGTTGATAGTGTTATTTACAATACGCACAACATTGTTCCGGGTAACAATGCGGCTACATTAAAAAATAACCAACGCTGGAATTATGCAAACAGCAGCTTTAATTTCACGTATCTTCCTTCCAAACATTTCCTTGTTTCTGCTGGTTATGGCAAGCAATTTTTGGGCGATGGCTATCGGGGTTTGTTGCTTTCTGATAACGCTTTTAATTATCCTTACCTGCGCTTGCAGGCGCGCTTCTGGAAGCTAACGTATAATGTTTTATACAACCGTTACGAAAACAAATTTTGGTATTTGGTAAATGGAAGATCGCAACCAAAATTCAGCATATTGCACCAGTTAGGCATTAATTTTTCCAACAAATTTCAGTTTGCTCTTTTTGATGAAGTTACAGCCATTGCAAAAGACACTAACTTCAATCGCGGGTTCGATGTTACTTACCTCAATCCTTTAATTTTTATACGCCCGTTGGAGTTTTCAATCGGCTCGCCCGATAATGCCATGATTGGTTTTCACTTCAAATACAATGTTTTTAAAAAAGGATTTTTATACGGTCAGCTTGCGCTTGACGATTTGGCTTTGCAATTATCCCATCAGCATCATTCGCAGTTTTATGCTAATAAATATGCCTTGCAACTCGGGCTTTGGAATACCGATTTGTTTGGCGTAAAAAATTTAAGCTGGCGGTTGGAATGGAATGGTGTGCGGCCTTACACTTACGGGCATGGCGTGGGTGATAATGTAGCTCTTAATTATTCGCATTACTACCAGGCTTTAACCGATCCGTTCGAGGCTAACTTTCATGAGTTCATTTCTTATTTTAATTATAGCAACAAACGCTGGTATGGCAGTTTGGAAAACTTGTTTGCTATTCGCGGCGAAGGCTATGCGAACCCTGGCGTGCCTGCCGGTAATGATATTTTTGAGAACCAGCAATCATTAGGTGCAAATGGCGCTTTTGGTAGTTTTACGTTGCAAGGCAGCCAGCATCATTATTTTTATAACCAGCTATCGGCAGGGTATCTTATCAATCCAAAAAACAGGTTGAGTGTTGAGGCGAATGCGGTATATCATCGCCGCACGGGAGTGGATGTTCATCAATCTGAATTTATGTTTTCAATTGGAATAAAAACAAACTTGTTCAATACTTATGTTGATTATTGATTTTTGTAGTAAAAACAAACTTCATCAATACAATTCTTTATTTTCTTTCTCTTCCCATTCGGTAAACACTTGTATCGCCATCTCGCGCCCGATGTTTTCCGATGGCAGAGAACGTTCAGAATGAGGCTTTGCCATCTCTCGGTAAATGGCTTCATCATCAAAGCCAATGCGGGCGGCATCTGCAGAGGTATTGGCATAATAAATCTTTTTTATTCTTGCCCAGTAAATGGCTGAAAGGCACATGGGGCAAGGCTCGCACGAAGTATAAAGTTCACATCCATCCAGTGTGTTGGTTTGTAAATGAGTGCAGGCATCGCGAATGGCAACAATCTCTGCATGTGCCGTTGGGTCGTTATTCAAAAACACTTTGTTGTTTCCTCTTCCAACCACATTTCCTTCTTTTACAATTACACAACCAAACGGTCCGCCTTCGTTGTTATGCATTCCGATGGAAGATAACTCTACCGCTTGCTGCATGAATTGAAGTTGATTGTTCATTGGTTTTGAGTTAGTGGTTGGTGGTTGATAGTTGGTGGTTGACGGATGACAGATGTTAGTTGACGGTTGACAGATGACAGAAATAAAGTTGTAAGTAAACTGTTTATCCTTTTTTCATTTGTCAACTGTCATCCAACATCTGTCATCTTAATTAAGCGCTTCTAAACGCCCACTTCATCATCTGCGCCCAACTTGGTTTTTTGCCATATAATAATATGCCGGTGCGATAAATTTTACCAGCTAACCATGTAGTAAACAAAAAGCCTGCAACCAATAGAAACATACTTAAAAAAAGCTGCCAGTAAGGAACGGTGCCGGGTACGCCGTAAGCAATGCGCGCCATCATTACCATTGGCGAACTGAAAGGAATAAGGCTTGTCCACATAGCAAGTTTTGTATCGGGGTTTTGCACCGCATTCGTCATTACAATAAAAGAAAAAATGATGGGCATGGTAATAGGCAAAGTAAGGCTTTGCGAGTTCTGTACATCTTCCACCACGCTGCCAATGGCGGCAAATAAAGAAGCATAAAACAAGTAACCTCCTAAGAAGTAAAAAATAAAACAGCCAATGATAAGCGGCCAATTAATGGTGCCTGCCGCATGTTGCAAACTATAAAGAGCTTGCGCGCTTCCGCTTGCCTGCACGTTGCCTCCGGTTACGCCACCGTTTTGTTGCATCGCCTGTAATTGGTGCATCGTTTCAGGAGAAACAAAAAATTTCGCGCTATTCATTAAAACAATGATGAGAACGATCCACATTAAAAACTGTGTAAGCCCAACAGCACCAATGCCAATGATTTTTCCCATCATCAACTGAAACGGCTTTACGCTTGAAATAATCACTTCGGCAATTCGGCTGGTTTTTTCTTCCATTATGCCGCGCATTACCATCATACCATAAATGAGCATGGTGATGTAAATAAGAATGCCACAGCCATAACCAATGCCATAAGCAAAGTTTTGATTGCTTTCTTTTACACGGTTGTTATCGCCTTCTTCCAGCGTTATTAAATTGGTAGTTTGCGACTGCTCATGAATAGAATCTAACTGACTTTTATGAATGCCTGCACTTTGCAGCATCCGGTTTTCAATGGCATCGTTTATTTTATTTTCGATGGTTTCTTTTGAGCCTGCGCCAATTGTTTTTTTACTGCGGATAACATACGGCGCATGAACGTTATTTTGCGGAATAAGAAGCACTGCCGAATAACCTTTGCTTATATAATTTGAAGTATCAACGCCGGCAGGAAAAGAGAACACAATATCGTTGCTGTTTTGCAGATTGTTTTTAAAATAACCATCTTTATCTACTACGGCAACGTTTAAATTTTCTTTGCCCTGAATAGATAAATAAGTAGAGCCGGCAATTAATAAAACAAATAATAAGGGTAGCAAAATTGTAGTAATAACAAACGTTCTGTTTTTAACGCGCGTGAGATATTCACGTTGAATAATGAGCCAGATTTTATTCATAAAAAAGTTGGTTGTAAAGATGATTACGCAATGGTTTGAAAAGAACGCGTTGTGGCTTTTGTGCCTTCTACTTCGCGGATAAAAATTTCGTTGAGCGATGGCAAAATTTCGTTGAACGATTCTATCATGCTGCCATGCTGAATGAAGTGCTGCAACACATCGTTGCTTTTATAACCTTCATTAATTTTTACGGTGAATTTGTTTTCTTTATTTCCTGCTACTTCAAAAGCATCACTCGTAAAAGTAGCTGGCATGGAAGTAAGCTGAATGCTAAATAAGTTCTCTTTAAAATCTTGTTTGATTCCTTTTACTGTACCATCTAAAATTTTACGACCTAAATTTACCAGCACAATATGATTGCAAATTTCCTCAACCTGCTCCATGCGGTGTGTACTAAAAATAATGGTGCTTCCCTGTTGCGCTAAATTAAAAATTTCATCTTTAATTAAGTTCGCATTCAAAGGATCTAAACCACTGAATGGTTCATCTAAAATAATAAGTTTCGGCTGATGCAAAACAGTGGTTACAAACTGCAATTTCTGGCTCATGCCTTTGCTTAAATCTTCCATTTTTTTATTCCACCAGCTTTCCATTTCTAACTTCTCAAACCAGTATTTTATTTTTTGCATCGCATCGCTGCGGCTTAAGCCTTTTAGCCGCGCGAGGTACAAAGCCTGCTCACCAATTTTCATTTTTTTATACAAGCCGCGCTCTTCGGGCATGTAACCGATTTTTACAATGTCGTTTGCAGGGTCAAAGCGTTTGCCATCAAAAGTTATCGTGCCTTCATCGGGATAAAAAATGCCGGTAATCATGCGCAGCAGCGTGGTTTTACCAGCCCCGTTCGGTCCTAATAAACCAAAGATGCTGCCTTGCTCAATGCTAAAGCTAATATCGTCAACAGCTTTTTGGGTTGAATAATATTTCTTCAGATTGTCCAATTGAAGAATCGTCATAAGTATTGTTTTCGTGCCTCAAATATAATGGGGATTTGGGGAGATTGTATAAGATGTCTGAACCGGGATGAATGGGATGTTTGGGATTTGTGGGATATAAATAAAGTGAGAAGTTTGTTTTTACAATCATATTCAATCTACTTATTCATCTATATCCCAATCATCTCACTCATCTCACAAATCCTGGTTCAGACACTTCAATCATGGCAATGTTATTTTATTATTCACGCGGTTTACATCTGCCATGCGTTGGCTCGGGTCAATTTCCACTTCTTTAATATCTTTTATTTGTTTGGTAATTGAAAATGTATATTCGGGTTGCGTCCATTTCCATTCTTCATGCACAAAAAACGGCGTATTGTCTTCTGCTTTCTTTGCGCCGTACATCAGGTTCATGGGTATATAGTGCAGCTCTTTGCTGCCATCTTTATAAGTAATTAAAACATCAACCGGCATGGGCATGTCGCCGATTCTTTTTACAGTTACAACCGTTTTGCCATTTACCGTATTAATATCGCCCAACGCATAATCAATGGTTTTGGTAGTGTAAATCCAATACTCTTTATACCACTGCAATTCTATGTTGCTTTGTTTTTCCGCTACGCGAATAAAATCATTAGGGTTGGGATGTTTAAACCGCCATTCATTATAATAAGCCAATAAAATTTTTTCGAGCGTTGGCTGCCCTACAATGTAACCCAACTGTTCCATAAAAACGGGACCTTTTGAATAAGCGGCATCAGCATAGGCAAAGTTGGTATTGTAGTGATCAGCATGAGTGCTCATCGGCTCTTCTCTCCCACTGCTTACCAAACGAAAATAACTGCTGTAACTGTCTGCAAAAGCAAAGCCTTTACCGCCATGCAAATCATTACTTATTCTGCTGGTTGCGTATGTGGTAAAGCCTTCGTCCATCCACGGGTACAAGCTTTCATTGGAACCCATCATTCCCTGGTACCAGCTATGCATCCATTCATGTATAGCAGTACCAATGCCGGCATTTTTTATCAGTGTTGCCATCGGGTATTCCATGCCGCCATCGCCGCCCTGAATAAACGAATAGTTTTTATAAGGATACGCGCCAAATGTTTTGGCGATGTAAGGATAAATCAACTGCATTGTATCAGCCAGCTTCTGCCATCTCCCTTCCAACGAATCCACTTTTTTATAAATGATGTACAGCAACGGACCGTTTTGTGTTTGCCGTTTGATAATGTTGTAAGCCGTATCGGCCGCCCACACAAAATCGTGTACATTTTGCGCAGCAAATTTCCAGGTAAGAGTGGCGTTGGTAGTTGATGGTTGATGGTTGGTAGTTGTTTGATAACCATGCCCCACTTCATCTATATTTTGTATCGTACCACTTCCGGCAAGCACATAATTTTTATCAATAGTGATGGTCACATTATAATCGCCCCACACGCCATAAAACTCACGCGCCACATAAGGGTTGGCATTCCAGCCCTGGTAATCGTACTCCACCATTTTCGGATACCATTGGCTCATGCTATAACGGATGCCTTCTGCATTGTCTCTGCCGCTGCGGCGTACCTGCAGAGGCACTTGCGCGTTGAAAGCGGCTTCCAGCACTGTTTTGCTGTGCGGAAGTATGGGCGATGATAACTTCACTTCTAATATTGTTTCATGATAAATGAGGTTTTGTTTTACTCCATTTATTCTGATAAAACTTACACTATCCCAGCCAATTTGTTCCGGCGTTAAATGACTGATTCTATCTCTTACACGGCTATCCCAATCGCGTATTTCATTGCCGTTTTTATTTGTGCCAATGATAGTTTTACCCAACTCAATACTGCGTTGATCCATCATGCTGTTGGGCTGAAATGCATTCCAGTACAAATGAAAAAACAAACGGTTTAACGTGTCGGGCGAATTGTTCCAGTATTCAAGCCTTTCAGTGCCGGTAAAGCGGTTGGTTTGCACATTCATTTCTACATCAATATTGTATTGAATGCGCTGTTGCCAGCGATCAGGTTGTGCAAAAGAGATATGATAAGAAATCAGTGCAAAAACAAAACAATACATTAATTTTTTCATGGGATAAAAGTAAAAGATGAGAATAAAAAAGTCCCGATTTATCGGGACTTTCTACAAAAAAATGATTTATATTTTATAATGTCAGCGCTTCTTTTTCTAACTGACCAGACGGATTAAAAAATAAATATTTTTTTTGAATGCCGTTTACTTTATCAACATACACGCGGTACTGGATGTTGTTATCATTTTTGGTAATCATGGTTACCACATCACCGGGTTTCCATTCATCGCGCGATGCGTATTTGCTTTTTGCCAAGCCATCTTTTACAGCAGCAGGCGCTTCATCAAACGTCAACGCTTTTTCTGTTTTTTGCCACTCGCCTTTGTTGTTAAAACTAACCGTCATATTCTTTCCATTGTCTTTAAACTGCGCATCAAAAACAGTTAATTTATCTTTCCATTCTACATCTGTTGCGGCCGGATATTTAGCTTTAAAAGCATTGGTAACATCAGATGGAATCTTTCTTAATTGTGCCTGAACCGCACCAGCCATAATGAAGCAAAACAAAACGGCGGAGAGTATCTTTTTCATGTTGAATTATTTTTCGTTGATAAGTTATAAATTTCTATGCCAAGGTTTTTGTTTATAAAAGGCGATAGATAAAGGATGATTAAAAGAAGCAATATTACCATCTCATTTTATAAATGCCAAAACACTTTATGCCGCCATTTTAACCATTAGTTTTTATTAACAAAAGTGTATAAACGAAGCACCTGAATAGTTGTGAAATTGTACTAAATTTGAATTGAACCATTTTAATAAAACATTACAATTTGACAGACACAATTATTAACCTCGAAACGGTGAACCCCATAGAATTTTTTGGGGTAAACAACCGCAAGCTGGACCTTCTGAAGAAGAAGTTTCCACTGCTGAAAATTTTGTCTCGCGGCACTCAGATTAAATTGAGCGGCGCGCCCGAACAAATAGACCAGGCTAAAGAAAAAATTGATTTGGTTGTGCAGTACATGGAGCGCAACGGCGATTTGAGCGACAACTATTTTGAACAGATTTTAGGTGGTGATGATGCGGAAACCATCGACAATTTTGTTGACCGGAACCCGAACGACATTCTTGTATTCGGGCCGAATGGAAAAACGGTTCGCGCACGTACTGCCAACCAAAAAAGAATGGTTACTGCTGCCGACCTGAACGACATTGTTTTTGCCATCGGGCCTGCCGGTACAGGTAAAACGTACACGGCTGTTGCACTTGCTGTTCGTGCCCTTAAAAACAAACAGGTAAAGAAAATTATTTTAACGCGCCCTGCGGTGGAAGCTGGTGAAAATCTTGGCTTTTTACCCGGTGATTTAAAAGAAAAAATTGATCCTTATTTACGCCCTTTGTACGATGCGCTGGATGACATGATACCTGCCGATAAACTCGGTTATTACATGAGTACGCGCACCATTGAAATTGCGCCATTGGCTTACATGCGCGGTCGTACTTTAGATCATGCGTTTATTATTTTAGATGAAGCGCAAAACACCAATGATCTGCAATTAAAAATGTTCCTCACGCGCATTGGCGCGAATGCGAAAGCCATTATTACCGGTGACCCTACGCAGGTAGATTTGCCGCGCAATATGCAAAGCGGTTTAAACAAAGCCGCCCGCATTCTTCGCAACATTGATGGTATTGCCCACATTGAATTGGATGAAGAAGATGTAGTGCGCCATCGTTTGGTGAAAGCCATCATCAGGGCTTATGACAAAGATTACCAGGAAGCGATGAATAATCAGCCGCAAGGCAACCGCCCGCAATTACAGAAAAAAGAGTAACTGTAAACTGAAGTAAAAACAAAAGCCGGTGTTTGTACGCACCGGCTTTTTTATGATAATTCCTATTTTATTTTTCTCTATTTATAATGCAGACAATGCAGATAAAAAAATAATTTGATAGGGTTTGTAACATAATCATGTCAAATGCTATAACTTTCTTTTTATTTCCTTCACATTCAAACTTTTTTATGAAAAAAATACCCCTTCTCTTTTTATTATTATTTCCGTTTCTTCAATTGTATGCCCAAATAGTAAAAAAACAATATCCACAATTAGATATTCCCTTTAAAAAGTTTACTTTAAGCAACGGACTTACGCTCATTGTTCACGAAGATCACAAAGCACCTATTGTTGCCTTTAATGTGTGGTACCATGTTGGTTCAAAGAATGAGGCAATTGGCAAAACAGGCTTTGCACACCTTTTTGAACACATGATGTTTACCGGCAGTGAAAACAATAGCGACAGGTATATCCAGTTTCTTGAATTGGTTGGTGGAACAGATGATAACGGAACCACAAGTAACGATCGAACCAATTATTTTGAAGATGTGCCCACTTCTTCATTAGATAAAATATTATGGTCGGAAAGTGATAGAATGGGTTACTTGTTAGGTTCTATAGATTCATCAAGATTAGCATTGCAAAGAGGAGTGGTGCAAAATGAAAAACGCCAGGATGAAAACCAGCCTTATGCAATTGCTGAAGAACTAACTACAAGAAATACTTTTCCTGCCGGACATCCTTATTCGTGGACAGTAATCGGTTCGATGAAAGACCTTGATTCTGCTTCTTTAGACGATGTGAAACAATGGTTCAGAACTTATTACGGTCCCAATAACAACACGGTTGTTATTGCAGGAGATATTAATACTGATACGGTATTTGAAAAAGTAAAAAAGTACTTTGGTGCAATACCTGCCAGCCCGCCTATTGCAAAGCAAAGTGCATGGATAGCTAAGATGAGTGGCATTCATTATCAGACAGCGGAGGACCGTGTACCACAGGCACGTTTGCAAAAAACATGGAATACGCCGCAATGGGGAACCGCAGAAGATGCTTATCTTAATTTGCTTAGCGATATTCTTACAAATGGCAAGAGTGCCAGGTTGTATAAACGCCTGGTGTATGACGGGCAATTATCTAACAATGTATTCTCTTATGTTGATGATAGGGAAATAGCCAGCCAGTTCGATATTTTTTGTGATGTAAAGCCCGGCGTTGAGGTTAGTAAAGTAGATACCATCATTAATGAAGAACTAAAAAAAATACTTACCCAGGGTGTTACTGTTGAAGAGCTGGAAAGGGCTAAAACAAACTACTTCGCCCATTTTGTAAAAGGCATGGAGCGCATTGGTGGCTTTGGCGGCACGTCTGATATTCTTGCGCAAAGTGAAACCTTTGGTGGCAGTCCGGATTTTTACAAAAAAATTATTGAGTGGACAAGAAATGCAACGCCGGAAGACATTCGTAAAACTGCTGTACAATGGCTGAGTGATGGGGAATATGTGTTGGATATTGAACCTTACCAGAGTTTTGCGGTTACAGATTCTTTATCAAACAGAAAAATAGTTCCGCCGTTTGGTACTGCTCCTGTTGTTAAATTTCCTGATGTAACGCAGTTTACATTATCCAACGGGTTAAATGTAGCCTTGGTGCAAAGACATGCCGTGCCTGTAATCGACATGTCGTTAATGGTAAATGCTGGTTATGCAGCCGATCAGTTTGGCAAACCGGGTCTTGCTTCATTAGCTATGAATATGATGCAGGAAGGAACAAAAACCAAAAATGCTTTACAGTTAAGCGATGCGCTTGCCGGTTTAGGTGCCAGTCTTAATACCTATTCCGATCTTGATAATTCGTATGTATATATGAGTGCATTAAAGCCCAACTTTAATGAATCGCTTACCGTATTTACTGATGTGCTGTTCAATGCGTCTTTTCCACAAAAGAATTTTGAGCGTGTTCAAAAAGAACAATTGCTGGGTATAAAGCAGGAACAATCTCAACCTTTTTCAATGGGGTTACGCATTTTACCACGCCTGTTATATGGCAGTGGTCATGCTTACAGCAATTCTTTTACAGGTACAGGCACAGTAGCATCAGTGAGCAGTATTACGAGAGATGATTTAATTAAATTTCACGACACCTGGTTTGCACCCAATAATGCTGTACTTACTGTGGTAGGAGATATTAATCCTGATGAATTAAAAACAAAATTAGAAAGCAGTTTTGCATCCTGGAAAAAACAAACGATTCCCGAAAAAAACCTGAAAGAAGTAGCTCTTGCATCACAAACTTCAGTATATATTATCGATAAGCCAGATGCACAACAATCTATCATTTTCGCCGCTGAAATAAGTCCTTCTGCCAAAGACCCTGATTATAAAAAAGTACAAATGATGAATCGTATTCTTGGTGGCGAGTTTTCTTCCCGCATCAATATGAATTTGCGTGAAGACAAACATTGGTCTTATGGTGCCGGCTCTGCCGATATAGCTACAAAAGGTCCCGGTTTTTTTACAGGCTATGCACCTGTACAAACGGATAAAACAAAAGAATCTATCCAGGAAATGCAAAAAGAAATAACCCAGTATGTAGGTAATAAACCCATTACGCAGACTGAGTTTGATAAAGTGCAAAAAAACAGAATTATGCAGCTACCCGGAATATGGGAAACCAATGGCTCTGTATTAAACACATTACAATCGGCTATCAAATACAATAGAGGAATGGATTACTTAAAAAATTATCCTTCCATGCTTCAGCATTTAACATACACAGATATACAAAATGCAGCCACCAAAGTAATAAAGCCAAACAATCTTACATGGGTTATTGTTGGCGACAGGACAAAAATTGAAAAAGGAATTAAAGATCTGAATTTAGGATCAGTAAAATACATTGATACGGAAGGCAATGAAGTGAAATAACAATTGCTTTATGTAAACAATACCAGCATGATTTTTTGCAAAGGCTGACAGCGAATAGCTTGCAGCCTTTGTTATATAAATTGTTCCGCTTTAAAAATGAAGTAAAAGAAAACCCCGGTTATTATTTGTTTTCATCGGATCATCTCTTCATAAAAAATATTCAAAATTGCTTTCAGCGAAGCATTGTAACCGTTTATATAAATAGGATTGCAACCGTTTGTAATTACTACAATTCCAAATTTCTCTTTCGGTTGAAAGAACATCATACTATACAACCCGTAAGCCGAGCCGGTATGCCCTTTCATTGTTTTGCCCGGTATAAGCTGATCGGTAGTATAAATGGCAAGCCCATAACCGCCTTCATCATCACCCTCACCTTCAGAAACCTTTGTTTGCATTATTCGTGCGCTTCGCTTCGATATAATTCTCACCTTTTTGTATTTGCCATAATACATGTGCATCGTCATGTATTTGGCTAAGTCTGATGCCGATATTTTCATGCCGCCTGTGGGCGAAAAAATGGGTGCGCTATACCCTTGAATATAATGATTGATTTCATTTTTTCGCGGGTTGTAAGCACCAGGGTCTGCAGTAAATTGATGGGTGGCAGAATCATATTCGTACAAGGTTGCAAACCGGTTTGAATCGAGCGATGATACTTCATAACCGCCATACAAACCCAACGGATCGAGGATATTTGTTTTTACATATTTATCAAAGCGTTGCCCCGATGTTTTTTCTATGATGGCACCCACCATATTGTAATTTAAGTTGCAGTATTCAAAGCGGGTGCCCGGTGCATAATTATTATAACAGTTTGCCCAGTTTTTATTTTTATCCGGATTGATTGAATCCAACGAAAAATAACCTTCTTTATCATTCAGGCTTGAGGTATGAGACATCAGCATTTTAAGCGTAATCAACTGATCAGGAAAATTAGGATTGCGTACGGTAAAACCTATTAACTTACTTACATCATCATTCAACGATAACTTTCTCGCTTCCACCAATTGCATAATGGAAGTAGCAGAAAATGATTTTGAAATAGAAGCAATTCTAAATATATCGTCATCATGCAAAGGTATTTTTGATTCAATATTTTTCAACCCAAAAGAATGCTTATAAATGATGTTATGCTTCTTCACAACAGCCACCGAAACACCTACCATGCTGTATTGTTTCAGTACACTATCAATACGGGCTTCCAGCGTTTTGTTTTGCGCAGATAATGCGTAATGTATAAATAAGGAACAAAAACAAACAAGTGATTTTTGAAGGTAGTTTTTTATCATGAGATTTTTTTGTTTGATTGATAAGAGCAAGCAATAAATATAATGAGCTTCTTTTCGTTCGCGCCGTCTCTTAAAACAAAAAACCACACTACTTCATCAACCCCATACACCAAACAATCGCAGCCGGAAAACGCTTTGCCCACGAGGCTTCTGAATGGTTGGCTGTAACATCGGAAACATAGTTTACCTCTTTGCCTTCCTCATAACCTTTCTTTTGCAAAGCCGTTAGCATAGCATTTACGCCAGGCTGTAATTGCGAATCCAAACCCACGCCGCCATTATCAATGTAAAAGAAAACGGGTTTGTTTTTGCCACTATATACCAATACATTTTTTACATAATCAAGCTTATTAATTTTAAATGCAGGAGACATGCAGATGGCTTTTGAAAATATATCGGGGTGCTGCCACACCAGCATAAAAGAAATCAATCCGCCCAGCGATGAGCCGCCAACTATTGTGTGGTCTTTATCTTTTTGAGTACGATAAGTTGAGTCGATAAAAGGCTTTAGTTTTTTAACGATAAAGTTCATGTACGCTTCACCTTTTTTACCTGGCGCATATTCAAACGAACGGTCGGATGTGTTATCAATTCCAACCACAATCAACGGCGGAATGGCACCTTGTTTTATTAAGCTATCGCAGGTTTCATCAATGCCCCATTCCACGCCAAACGCACTGTTCGCCGGGTCGAAAATATTTTGCCCGTCGTGCATGTACAACACAGGGTAACGTGTGTTTCCCGAACTATCATAACCGGGCGGAAGCCACACGGCAACATCTCTGTCCTTAATGCCACTGCCTTTCATAGCCGGATGGTAACGCACCGTTCCCGTAACATGATGCTCGGTTACTTTGTTTTGCGTGCCGGCTGTCCAGTAAGCAACCGTATCACTGATGATTATATCCTGTTGTAAATCGGCAGATAAATTTGAAAGCGGCGTACCATCTTCTCTTGCGGCTTCATGCTCCCAATTACCAAGGGTATATTTATATTCAACCGATTGCGGCGCAGGCAGCGTAAATTGGGCATTCCACGTATGGTTGCCTTTGTATTTCATCTTTATTTTTCCCGGGTTCCAATCTCCTAATTGTTCAATGCTGCCAGTAATAAACACGGTGCTGTCTTCCGGTAAAACAAGGGAGATGAGTTGAAAAGTAATTCGCATGTCTTGCTTCTTTTGCGCTTTTGCCGCTGCCATAAATAAAAAGATAAACGTTATACCGATAACCGTTTTGTATTTCATAAATGATAACCTGTACTACTTAATTAATAAGCAATGCAAGGTACCTTTATACAGTTAATTGATGCTTGCTAAATTATCAGTTGGCACCTATGTTTTATCAATAACAAGCATAATAATTGATAAAAGAAAACAACACAGTTTATTAGTATGGATATTGCTTCGCCGTTGCCTCCTTTCACATTGAATAAACGTCATCCTAAACAACTGTTTTATGTGTCCTTCGCCAGCATGTGGGTGTGGTTTTCGTATTATGGTGTAAAGGCATTGCTCATTGCTTACATGGTAACGCAAATGCACCTGCAGGAAAAATACAGCTATGCCGTTTTAGGCACGTATGCCGCGCTGGTGTACGGTTTGCAAATATTTGGCGGCGTGCTTGCCGACAGGTTACTGGGCTTTCGCAAGTCAATGATTTGGGGTGGCATTTTAATGATTTGCGGGCACGCATTAATGTCGTTGCCTTATCCGCAGGTGTTCTTTGCAGGATTGTCATTCATCGCCTGGGGAAGCGGTTTTTTTAGCGGTCCTGATGCCGCCATCATTGGTATGTTTTATCCGCAAAAAGATCAAACACAAAAAGACAATGGCTTTATTCTTTTTTACATGATTATTAATACCGGCATGGCACTCGGCGGCTTGGTGTGCGGTTATGTTGGGCAGAAAATTAACTGGCATTACGGGTTTGGTTTAGCCGGAATTTTTATGGTGCTGGGATTGATTAATTTTTGTTATGGCATTCCTTCTTCCGTTGGTGCGCCACCCGATAAACAACGTTTGCAAAAGAAAGTGTTGTTTGTTTTTACACCAGAAATTATTGTGTATGTTCTTTCGGTTGTAGCTGTGTTGCTCACGTTGTTTTTATTTAGCCATACCGGCATTATGGATGTGCTGGTATTGCCCTTAACATTGCTATCGTTTGTGTATGTTATTTACATTGGTTTTCATTCTTCTAATGAAGTAAAATACAAACTGTTCGCCCTGTTGTTTGTGTTCGTCATGTATGCCTGTTGGCTGGCATTGTACGAGCAAAGCACCGGCGCGTTAAACTTATTTATCCTGCGCAATGTAGATGTGCACATTGGCAATTTTACTGTTCCTGCGTTGGCGTTTAATAACTTCTTTCCTTCATTTTTATTGGTGATGCTTACGCCGCTGGCATTGGCAACGTGGAAGCATTTTGCAAAACGCAACAAAGAGGTACACACCTTCACCAAGCTGATCATTGGCATTGTTGCGATGGGGGTTTATTTCAGCATTTTATGGCTGGTTTGCCATCAATATAAAACGAGCGGTTTGGTGCCCGTTGCATTTATGGCATTGGGCTATGTGTTTATGGAAATTGGCGAAGTGTGCATTGGTCCTACCATGCCTGCGGCAACGTTTAATTTATCGCCCATTCATTTGGTGGGAACTATTATGAGCATTGGTGCTTTATCGGGTGCGCTGGCAGAATACATTGCTGCAAAAATTGGTGCGTTAATGACGGTGCCTTCGGGCATTACCAATCCTGCTCAAACCATTACTTATTACAGCACCATCTTTGGCAAGCTGGCTTTGTTAAGTGCTTTGGTTGCGGCTGGTTGCACCTTGTTGTTTCCGGTGTTGAAGAAGTGGATGGGAGATGTGAGATGATTTGTGATTTATGATTTTTATCTTAGTAGGGTCTTCATAACAAAGCTTTGTGTGCAATGGCATGAGACCTTATGGTTTGTTTTTGTACATATAAATTTTTTGATGAAAGAAATGATTGCTGCATGGATAAATTTTTATTTACCGCAGGGTCTTACGCTGCTGCACAAAACCCGGCTATGATGACCCTGCTTCGACAAAAATTTTAGAGTTAAAATCTCAATGACGTTATAAGAATTCAATTCTAATTCTCTTTATTTATACTACATGGTCTCATTTCTTTTATATAAAAAATCCCATCAAATATTTTCATCCACTTTGCAGAAGTTTGATAATGATCTTGACCTCTCATTACAAAACTGCTATTTTTCCATGCTTCTAAATTTTTAAAGTTAATGAATGCATAATCGTACCCCATTTCATTAACCCAAGCCTCAAGACTTTCACTTTGTGGAGAGATTATATTATATGGCTTTGAATATATTCTTCCTGCAGATACCAAGTAATCCGTAAATCCTAAAGAATATATTTTATCTGAAAATTCACTTGTATTATTAATAAAATATGCCATACTGTAAGGATAGGATGAATCAATAGAGTTCTTCATTATATGAGAATTTGCTGCCCACACTATAATTTTTTGTTCGGGGTATTTGTATTTCAGAATCCAAATTAAATTTTGTGACATTTGTATGTCACGTAACAGGATCGCATCTATGTATTTTTTTTGACTCATTAGAAGTAGACATCGGCAATCGGATTCAAAATTTGCAAATACCATATATTCAAATTTTGATTCCAAATTTTGATTTTTAAGCTCACTCAAAATGATGTTCGCGAGTGAATCAATTTTTTTTATATGAATTTTTTCGAAATTATTTATTGTTGTTTGCGTAATGAAATAAAGTATCGAATCGATATAAGGCAAAAAGATGTTTTTGTAAACATCTTTATCAATAAATCGAATATTTGTAGAATCGAGAAAATTAGCAATATCAATCTTGAAGTGAGATTGACTGTAGTCTCCCAACATTTGATTATCAAATCCAGTAATAATTAACTTATTTTTTTTATTGTATGTAGATTGAATATAGGTAAAAGCATCAGAACATTCATAACACATAGTCCAAGTTGGATATATATTTCGCTTTAGATAATTGGTTATTGATATTGTACCATTCTCGACGTTTTTCCAATCTTGATTTAATGAAAAAAAATCTGACTCAAATGCCAAAACATTAAACGCAAGGCTATCATGCAAATATTTAATAATCCTTGCTTTTGCTGAGAAAGTCATTGCATCACCATGATCCTGTTCACCAATCATAACCACTCTTGAATTACCGATTGCCTTGCCTAATATATTTAAGTCAAAATCTTGCGAGTCATTTATAAATATAGATTCAATTTTATTGGTATTTTTTAATATTGAATTTTTCAATCCACTTTGTGCTAATACGCAATTGATAAGGAATATTAGAATTGAAAAAACAGATATCGATTTCATAAACTCTACTAAAATTAATAGGGAGAGAATATTAAAAAATTTATCTACAACTGAAAGTTATACAACAGATATAACTATCTTAAAACCTAAGCATTTGCTCAAATATTTATAAATAGTAATGCCCCAGCTTTATAAGACTTTGGCAAATCCGTTAAAAAATATTTATTTACCTAACCCATTAGCAGAGTTAATTTACGGAGTTAGCAACAAAATATGCTGTACAGTTGTCCAAGTGAGTGACTAAACTTACAAATTCAACATCTACAACATCAAAACAAATTTCTATAAAATTTTAGGAGTAATAAAAGGTATTCTTTGTCGTAGCGGGTCTTTATAACAAAGCTTTGTGTGCAATGGCATGAGACCCTGCAACGAGAAAAAATTCCTTAACGATTGTAGAACAGGATAACTCTTTTCAAACGGTTTCATTATGTAGTTTACAGATTGCTTCGTGCCTCGCAATAACGATTCTAAATCACACCACTTATAAATCACAAATCATTCATTTCCTCTTCTCGGCTGCAACAGCTTTGCAATCAAGCCCGTCCAGCCGGTTTGGTGCGAGGCGCCAACACCTCTTCCGGTATCACCATGAAAATACTCGTAAAACAAAACATAGTTTTTAAAGTTGGCATCGGTTTGTAATTTATCGTAGTCGCCAAACACAGTACGCCTGCCATCTTTATCCAGCAAAAACAAATTGGCAAGACGCTGTGTTAAGAACTCTGCAATTTCATTTAACGTTAAATAATTGCCGCTGTTGGTTGGGCACTCTACTTTAAAATCATCACCATAATAATGATGAAACCGTTGCAGACTTTCAATGATTAAAAAATTAATGGGCATCCACACCGGACCTCTCCAGTTGCTGTTGCCGGCAAACATATCGGTGGTGCTTTCGCCAGGCGTATATTCAACATTCGATACATCGCCGTTGATGTCAATTTCATAAGGATGATCTTTGTGGTATTTTGATAACGCACGAATGCCATGGTCGCTTAAAAACTCGGTTTCATCCAACATGCGCTTTAATATCATTTTCATGCGATGACCGCGCAGCAAGCTCAACAAATGCTTTTGTGTAATGTCTTCAACCTGCCATCGCGAAACCAAATCGGCAAGATGCGGACGGTTGTCTAAAAACCAATTCAAACGTTCATGAAACTGCGGGAGCTTTTCCAAGAAGTCGTGCTCTATTACTTCCACCGCAAACAGCGGAATCAAGCCTACCGCACTGCGCACTTTTAATTTTTGCACCGTGCCATCCCGCATTTTTAAAATGTCGTAAAAAAACTGGTCTTCTTCATCCCACAATCCGGCGCCATCGTTGCCAATGTTGTCCATCGCGGCAGCGATGTATAAAAAATGCTCAAAAAATTTAGTTGCCATATCCTGATAAACGGGATTGTACATGGATAATTCCATAGCAATGCGCATCATGTTCAGGGCAAACATTGCCATCCAGCTTGTACCATCCGATTGCTCGATAAAAGAGCCGCCGGGCAAGGGCTTGCTTCTGTCAAAAACACCAATGTTATCCAACCCTAAAAAGCCTCCTTCAAACACATTGTTGTTCTCTTTGTCTTTGCGGTTTACCCACCACGTAAAATTAATAAGCAGCTTGTGAAAGATGGTTTGCAAAAATGGAATATCACCTTTGCAGTCATTGTTTTTTTCATCAATCTTATACACGCGAAACGCGCTCCAGGCTTGTACCGGCGGGTTTACATCGCTAAAGTTCCATTCATAAGCAGGCAATTGCCCATCGGGCTGCATATACCATTCGTGCGTTAGCTTCAGCAGTTGTTTTTTGGCGAAATTGGTATCAATCACCGAGAAGGCAACGCAATGAAAAGCCAGGTCCCACGAAGCATACCAGGGATATTCCCATTTATCGGGCATTGAAATAATATCATCGTTGTTCAAATGCAGCCAGTCGTTGTTTCTGCCTTTCATTCTTTCAGGCGGCGGTGTGGGTTGTGCAGGGTCGCCGTTCAGCCATTGCGGAATATCGTAATAATAAAACTGCTTGCACCACAACATGCCCGCAAATGCCTGCCGTTGCACTAATTTTTCATCTTCATTGGGAATATTTTTTTGCAGGTTGTTGTAAAAATTATCAGCATCTTTTATTCGGGTTGAAAAGATGTTTTCAAAATCATCAAACGGCTTATCGTTATCCTCTCTGCACAACCGGAGTGCAAACGTTTTGCTTTGTTGCGAAGGAATAACAACATCGAAATTGATGGCTGCTTTGGTTCCGTTTTCTTTATTTACCGCACTATCATTTTGTTGAACCACATAATTGTTGATGCTATCTTTTGGGTAAGAAGATGTATTGGAGGTATTGTACAATCGTTCAGTATTGGTTTCGTTATCGCAAAACAAAATGTCGCTGTCCTCCTGCACATACAAATGATAATCGCCCAATACTTTTTGATGAAGGCTAATGCTGTTATCGCTTTCTTTTTTTAGGGTTGGCTTTTCATCATCATAACCCCAAATCCAGGTATTGCGAAACCATATTGTTGGCAACACGTTGAGGCTTGCATCTTTGTTGCTTCGGTTGTGAACGGATATTTTTATCAGTATATCGGTTGGCGAGGCTTTGGCATATTCAACAAACACATCCCAGTATTCATCGTTGTTAAAAATGCTGGTATCCATCAATTCAAATTCAGGTTGAAAGCGGTTGCGTTTTTTGTTTTCATCTAGCAGCCATTGATAGGGAAATTCGCTTTGCGGATATTTATACAACATCTTCATGTACGAGTGTGTTGGCGTGGCATCCAGATAATAATACAACTCTTTTACATCTTCACCATGGTTGCCCTGACCGTTGCTTAATCCAAATAAAATCTCTTTTATAAAAGCATCTTTTTTATTCCATAACGCAACAGAAAAACAAAGCAACTGCTTATCATCGCATATACCGCCAATGCCTTCTTCGCCCCAGCGGTAAGCCTTGCTTCGTGCGAAATCGTGCGGAATATAATTCCAGGCATCGCCGTTGGCACTATAATCTTCACGCACCGTTCCCCATTGCCTGTCGCTAACGTATGAGCCCCATTGTTTCCAGTTAATATCGCTTAATCGTTGTTGTTCTTCGTTCATTGTTTTTAATTTGCTTTGCTTGTAAAACGTGTTGTAATATTAGCGATAACAAAAGGAAACTATGGAATAGAAGTTCTTAAGAAAGTTTGTCTTTTATTTTTACATCAAAATATAACAATGGAATTATTAGGTATTGGCTCAAGAGTAAAACATCCTTCGTTTGGAAATGGCGTAATTATCAGGCTCAACAAAAGAAGCTATGAAATTTGTTTTATAGAAAACGGCATTAAACCAGTGTTGAAAGAAATGGAGATGGAAGTAATAGAAAAGATAGAGCCTGAATTTAGTGTAAGTTTTAGCGAGGCGGAAGATGCGCTGATTAAGATACTACGGGCCTTCAGCGATATTACAGAGCTTGTGCCGCTGGGCGAAAAATGGAAGAACGGGATGATGATATTAAAGCCCGGCGATGCCTCGTTAAAAGAAAAAGAAGTGCCGGTAGAAACCTTTTTTCATAAGATAGTGATGTTGCGCGACAGGCTGCGTGTGATGGAACAACGCATTAATGCGCACAAGCTATTAAGCGACGAAGACAAGATTGATCTTCAGCAATACATCACGCGCATTTATGGCAGCCTCACTACTTTCAATGTATTGTTTAAACACAGCAGCGATGGGTTTGAGGGCGACAAGAGTTAACACTTATCACCCCTTTTTTTAATAACAACTATTATGAAGTTTGTACAGGTAACGAGTTTTGATAATTATGTAGAGGCGCATATTGTGATGGGCAACCTGCAGGAAGAAAACATTGCCTGCTGGCTGAAAGATGAATACAGCGTTACTATTGACCCGATGTTGTCGAATGCCATCGGCGGCATTAAACTAATGGTAGCCGAGCCGCAGGCAGAGCGGGCGATAAACATTTTACGGTTGCTGCAGGCAAACTAAAACGAAGATGCACAAACCACTATTGCCAGCGTTTTCTTTTACTCCATAAACGCATAGTATTGCTTTTGTTTTTATTATACTTTTCAATGATAAGAACAATAAGTTTGCAATAAATATCATTGCATGAAAGAGATGTTTGTTTTTGTTTGCATTTGTTTTTGCATCAATTCTTTCTCTCAAACAAAGGTTGATTTAATTGTTCATCACGCCGTTGTTTATACCGTTGATAGTGCGTTTACAAAAGCGGAAGCCATCGCTGTAAAAGATGGAAAAATTATAGCCGTTGGCAGCAATCAAAACATACTGTCTCATTATTCTTCCACCGTAAAATATGATGCAAAACAAAACGCTGTTTATCCTGGTTTTATTGATGCTCATGCACATTTTGTTGAGTATGCGCGAAGCTTGTTTTCGGTTAATTTATTTGATGTAAAAAGCGGCGATGAAATGGTAAAGCGCATACAGGCATTTTTGTCATCGCATCAAAATGTGAAATGGATAACCGGCACCGGTTGGGATCAAAATAAATTTAAGGACAAAACCTTTCCCAACAACGAAGAATTAAACCGGCTTTATCCCAATACACCAGTGATGCTATCCCGGGTTGATGGCCATGCCGCGCTTGCCAATGCGAAAGCTTTGGAAATGGCAAGTGTGCAACCTAACCAGCAAATGAATGGTGGCGTGATAGAAACAAAAAACGGGAAATTAACGGGCATTTTAATTGACAATGCTGTTGGGCTGGTATCGTCAAAAATACCTTCACCTTCTCGCGAAGAATATACCAGAATGCTGATGGCGGCACAGCAAAATTGCTTTGCACAAGGCTTAACAACTCTTACCGATTGCGGGCTTATGTACAATGTTGTAGAAGGCATTGATGAGCTTCAAAAAAGTGGTAAACTTTTAATGCGGTTGTATGTAATGCTGAGCGATGATACGGCAAATTATAACCGTTATTTAAAACGAGGTCCTTACAAAACCGACAAGCTATATGTAAAAGGTTTTAAGGTTTATGCTGATGGTGCGCTCGGCAGTCGCGGTGCGTGTTTACTGCAACCTTACAACGATAAACAAAACTGGTATGGCTTTTTATTAAGTTCGCAATCTCATTTTGATTCGGTGGCTGCAATGCTTGCCGGCACTGACTTCCAGATGTGCACGCATGCCATCGGCGATTCTGCCAATCGCGTAATTTTAAACATCTACAATAAATATTTAAAAGGAAAAAACGATAAACGCTGGCGCATAGAACACGCACAGATTATCAATGACTCCGACTTTCATTTGTTTGGTGATGCGTCCATTATTCCCTCTGTTCAGCCAACCCATGCAACCAGCGATATGTATTGGGCAAAAGACAGGTTGGGCGATGAAAGATTGAAAGGCGGCTACGCTTACCAACAGTTGCTGCAACAAAACGGGTGGTTGCCATTAGGAAACGATTTTCCGGTAGAAGATATTAGTCCGTTCAAAACATTTTTAGCTGCGGTATTTCGGGTGGATGCAAAAGGTTATCCCGATGGTGGTTTTCAAAAAGAAAATGCGCTAACCAAAGAGCAAGCCCTTCGCGGAATGACCATTTGGGCCGCTAAAGCTGACTTTATGGAGAATGAAATTGGCAGCATTGAAAAGGGCAAGAAAGCCGACTTTATTATTTTGGATAACGACCTGATGAAAGCTAACGCCAAAAGTGTAATAAAAACAAACGTCGTGGCTACTTATTTAGGCGGAAAGAAAGTGTATGGAAATTAAATGAGTGGATTATTTTTGAAAAAGGAAGAACGATTTGCTTTTGCCTACATATCAATAACAATTATGAAGCTATCAATTTTGCTGTTTGCACTGCTTCTTTCATCTGCATCTTTTGCGCAGCCTGTTACCAATCGGGATAGTATTTTGCAACAAATGAAGTGGGCTGCTAAGCAAGGCTTGCTTGATAAATATTATCCACGAAATACAGACACTTTATACGGTGGTTATCTTAGCACTTTTACTTACGATTTTCAACCGCAGGGCGGGCAGGATAAAATGATTGTAACACAGGCGCGGCACACCTGGTCAACGGCAAAAGCAGCCATGTTTTATCACGATACTTCGTACATCTCTTTATCGCGCCATGGCTTTTATTTTTTGCGCGATAAAATGTGGGATGGGCAATACGGCGGCTTTTATAATCTGGTAACAAGAAATGGCGAACCCAAAACATTTGTAAAGCAGGCGTATGGCAATGGGTTTGGTATTTATGCGTTGGCGGCTTATTATGAATGCTCAGGTGATACGGCAGCTTTGAACCTTGCAAAAAAGGCTTTTTTATGGTTGGAAAAACATAGCCACGATGCAAAATACAAAGGATATTATCAGTACCTGCAACGCGATGGAACGCCGGTGATGCGAACGGCTGAAACGCCCTCTACATCTGATGTTGGCTATAAAGACCAAAACAGTTCCATTCATCTATTAGAGGCATTTACAGAGTTGTATAAAGTATGGAAAGACCCTTTGGTAAAAACAAGATTAGAAGAAATGCTATTGCTCATTCGTGATACCATTGTTACACCAAAAGGTTATCTGCAATTGTACTTTACACCGCAATGGAAAGCGGTATCTTATCGGGATTCGTCGGATGCTATAATTGCCAAAAATCATTATATAGATCATGTATCTTTTGGTCATGATGTGGAAACAGCTTACCTGTTGCAGGAAGCTGATGAAACACTGAATGGAAAGGCTTCTGTAAAGACCTTAGCCATCGGTAAAAAAATGGTTGATCATGCGTTGCGCAATGGTTGGGACGGTGCGCTTGACGGCTTTTACGATGAAGGATATTACTACAAAAACAAACCTGCCATCACCATTACTTTAGAAACCAAAAACTGGTGGGCACAGGCAGAAGGTTTGAACACGTTGCTGATGTTTTCCGATATGTATCCGAACGATGCTATGCAGTATGATCAACGCTTTACAAAGCTTTGGAATTATGTTCAAACTTATTTGATTGACCGTGAGCATGGCGATTGGTATGAAGAAGGTTTGGATAAAGCGCCGGAGTACAAAACAAAACTGAAAGCGCAGATTTGGAAAGGTACGTATCACAACTTTCGGGCTTTGATGAACTGCATCAACCGGATAAATGATGATAAAAGAAAACAACTTACCCGCAACAGCCTGCAACAACATGATTTTTTATATGCCGGTGAATGGCAAAACTCATCCATGCTCAACCAAACCATGTATGTAGTAAAAGGCGGAGAAATTGTTTGGAGTTACACCATGCCGCAGGAAGGTGAATTTGGTGATGCAACCCGTTTATCAAACGGCAATATTGTGTTCTCACGAAAAAGCGGAGCCAGCGAAATAACGCCGGATAAAACAATCATCTGGAATTATGATGCGCCGCCCAATTCAGAAATTCATACCTGCCAGCCCATTGGGTTAGATAAGGTTTTTATGGTTGTAAATGCAGTGCCTGCAAAAGCAATGATCATCAATACCAAAACAAATTCGGTTGAAAAACAAATCACTTTGCCAACCGGCAGAACGGGCACCCACGGCATGTTCAGGCATTGCCGTTATACGAAAGAAGGAACGTTTTTAATTGCACACATGGACATGAATAAAGTGGTTGAATACGATTCAACCGGCAAAGCCATCTGGTCGGTTCATTCGCCTTCTCCGTGGGCTGCCGTGCGTTTACAAAATGGTAACACGTTAATAAGCGGTAATTCAAATGGCTTTGTAAGAGAAGTGGATAAAGAAGGCAAAACGGTTTGGGAATATACCCGTGCTGATGCGCCCGACTGGTTAACCATTTATACCGTTCAGGAAGCAGACCGGCTCGCTAACGGCAATACCATTATATCAAACTGGATTGGAGGCGGACATACGGATGAAGAGAAAAACAAAAGCATCCAATTCTTTGAAGTAACGCCGGATAAAAAGATTGTGTGGGCTTTATCGCAATGGAACAATCCCAACCTGAACAATGCAACCGCCATACAATTATTGGATGAAAAAGGGATTGCCGAAAAAGGTGATCTGCAACGGTAACAGTGAATACCTTAAAGTAAAATAGCCATGTATAAAATACTATTGTTATTGTTTTTTTCAGCGTTTTGTTTTGCCTGTTTTTCACAAGCAAAAACCAATGATACAATTCGTGAACATCTGCTCATGGATTTCGATTGGCGGTTTGCGTTCGGTCATCCTTACGATACCAAAAAAGATTTCAATACAGGAACTGGTTATTTTTCTTATTTGGCAAAAGCAAGCTATGGCGATGGCGCCGCAGCAAAAGATTTTGATGACCGCAGCTGGCGCAAAATAAACCTGCCGCACGACTGGGCAGCAGAATTGCCTTTTGATGGCAGAGGCAGCACAAGCCACGGCTTTAAAGCCATTGGTCGCAACTTTCCTGATGCAAGCGTTGGCTGGTACAGAAAAACATTTACCATTCCTGCATCAGATTTTGGAAAGCGCATCAGCATCCAGTTTGATGGTGTGTTTCGCAACTCAAGCGTTTGGGTAAACGGCTTTTATCTCGGCACAAAAGCCAGCGGCTACAACAGTTTTGAATACAACTTATCGGAATACTTAAACTATGGCGGTGAAAATACCATTGCCGTGCGTGTGGATGCAACAATGGAAGAAGGCTGGTTTTACGAAGGCGCCGGTATTTATCGGCATGTATGGCTGAACAAAACATCGCCGTTGCATGTGACAACAAACGGAACTTTTGTTACTACTTCATTCAATAATAATGTTGCTGGTGTAACAGCACAGGCGGATATAATGAATGAAAGTAATTCACCCGAAAGTGTAACTGTACTTCAAACTATTGTTGATGCTTCAGGCAAAGTGATTGCAAAAGACAGTACAACAAATATTGCGTTGAAGGTGTATGAACAAAAACCGGTTACCAATATTTTGCAGGTAAGCCATCCGCATTTATGGTCGTTGGATACACCTTATCTCTATCAATTAATAACTTCTGTTTTTGAAGAAGGAAAATTGATAGATAAGTATGAAACATCATTCGGAATACGAACGGTGAGGTTTGATGCGAACGAAGGTTTTTTTCTTAACGGAAAACACCTCGAAATACATGGAACAGATAACCACCAGGATGCGGCAGGCGTTGGTGTTGCCATGCCTGATGCGCTGATTGAATATCGCGTCAAACAACTCAAATCCTTTGGCTGCAATGGTTACCGCTGTTCGCACAACCCGCCCACGCCCGAACTGCTGGATGCCTGCGACAGGCTGGGTATGCTGGTGATTGATGAAAACCGCCTGATGGGTGTTTCGTCAACACATTTGGATGAAATGAAAACGGTGATGCTGCGCGACCGGAACCATCCGTGCATTATCAGTTGGAGTATCGGCAATGAAGAGTGGGGAATTGAAGGCAACGAACTGGGCGCAAGGATTGCTTCTACCCTGCAGGCTTTTGTAAAATCAATAGATACAACCCGCGCTGTTACTGCGGCAATCAGTGGTGGATGGCAGAAAGGTATCTCCAATGTAATTGATGTGATGGGTGTGAATTATATCGGGCAGATCAACACCGATAAGCATCATGCAGAATTTCCAAATCAGCCCATGTGGGGCACCGAAGAAGGCGCAACGCATACAACAAGAGGAATTTATTTTGATGATTCTGCAAAGCATTACCTGGTGGCTTACGACCGCAAGCCGCAGAATAATTTTTACAGCATTGAAGGCGGATGGAACTATTATGCAGCACGCAAATATTTAGCGGGCATGTTTATATGGACGGGCTTCGATTACCGTGGCGAACCTACGCCATTCGGGTTTCCATCAACAGGCGCACAAACGGGTGTGTTGGATCAATGCGGCTTTCCTAAGGATATTTTTTATTACCTTAAATCGTGGTGGACAAATGAACCTGTGTTACACCTTTTGCCGCATTGGAACTGGAAGGGAAACGAAGGAAAAGAAATTGACGTTTGGGTGTATAGCAACTGCGATGAAGTAGAATTGTTCCTGAATAAAAAAAGCCTGCAAAAACAAACGATGCCCCGCAATGGTCATCTTGAATGGAAAGTAAACTATCAGCCAGGCACTTTGACTGCCGTAGGTTTTAAAAACGGTAAAAAAGTGGCGGCAGATGTTGTGCAAACAACCGGCGAGCCAGTTGCTGTTCATCTTTCTGCGGATCAAAATATCATCAAAGCAAATAAGGAAGACATATCAATCATTACAGTTAGCGCAAATGATAAAAACAATTTGCAGGTGCCAACCGCTGATAATGAAATCAATTTTACCATCAGCGGAGGGGCAAAAATTATTGGCGTTGGCAATGGCGACCCTGCTTCAACAGAGCCTGACAAATACATAGAAACGGTGCAAACGGCTGCGATAGAAAACCTGAAAGAAAAGGTGGCAAGCAGCTTTACCAATCCCGCTGAAATTGCGGCAGACTACAACGATGCAACATGGAATCGAGCGTTTACAAATGAGCGCACATCTGCATTTGGCGAGGCTTCCAAAGTAGTTATTTATAGAGGAGATTTTACGTTGCCGCAATACAATAGCAATGCGCAAATTTCTTTCTTATACAAACCCATTGGTAAAGAACAATCCATTTATATCAATGGAAAAAAAATCGCGGACAGCATAAAAGAAAAAGGCTCCCAAACAGCGTTTGTTTTAGATCAATCTATCTTGCACAGCGGCAAAAATTCTGTCGTCATTATAGCTACGCCCTTATTAAAACAACACTCATGGGATGCCGTAAATACCAACGCCGGTATTTTTCAAATTGTAACGCCGCCAACCGTTTGGAAACGCAAATTGTTTAACGGGCTGGCGCAGGTAATTATACAATCAACAGACGAACCCGGTGAGATTACACTTACCGCAACAGGAGAAGGAGTAAAACAAAATGCGGTAAAAATAAAATCATCGCCTACCCAGGTAAGACCATCTGTTCCGGGTAATAATTAGCTTCACCTATAAGAGCCTGTTTAAAAATAAATACATGAACCACAAAGGCATAAAGAACACAAAACTTCACAAAGAAAATAAGTAAAAACCTTGGTGCTACTTCCTCTCTTTGAGGCTTAGTGGTTCTCTTTTCTTTCATTTTTAAAAAGGCTCTAAGTAGATTCATTTATTATGATAAAACAAAAACCAGTGTTGAAATCAATCAAACATTCTCTAATAACAGCAGTATTCATCCTTGCCATATTTCTAACAACATTTATAAAAACTTTAGCTACGCCGGAAACAATTTTTTTCAATGTAAAAGAGTATGGTGCCAAAGCAGATGGCAAAACGCTTGATGGTAAAGCCATCAATTCAGCCATTGATGCTGCGGCGCAAAAAGGCGGCGGCACGGTATATTTTCCGGCGGGAAATTATCTTACGGGTTCTATTCATTTGCAAAGTGGCGTTTCATTATTTTTAGAACAAAGTGCTACGCTTATTGCTGCGCCGGTTAGTGCAGCCAATGGTTATGATGAAGAAGAACCCAGACCGGATAATCAATATGAAGATGCAGGACACAAGCATTGGCACAACAGCCTTATTTGGGGCGATAGCATACATGATATTTCGATAATAGGACAAGGCTTGATTAACGGCAAAAACCTGTATAAAGATTGGGCGCATGGCGATAAACAAAGTGCCAATAAAGCCATTGCTTTGGTGCGTTGCCATAATGTAACCATTAAAGATATTTCTATCCTGCATGGCGGATGGTTTGGCATTCTTGCAACCGGCGTTGATAATTTTACGTTGGATAATGTGAAGTTTGATACCAACCGCGATGGTGTTGATGTAGATTGCTGCCATAACGTTCGCATCTCCAATTGTTATGTCAATTCGCCTTATGATGATGGCATTTGTTTGAAGAGCTCGTTTGCGTTGGGCTATGCACGAAGCACGGAAAATGTAACCATTACCAACTGCGAAGTAAGCGGTTATGATGAAGGCAGTTTATTAGACGGAACGTATAAAAGAAGCGATAACCCGCAGTATCATTTTTCGCCAACAGGAAGAATTAAGTTCGGAACAGAATCGAATGGTGGATTTAAAAATATTGCCATTTCAAACTGCGTGTTTGATTATTGCAAAGGCCTAGCTTTAGAAAGCGTGGATGGTGCTTTACTTGAGGATGTAACCATCAACAATATTACGATGCGCGATGTAGTGAACGACCCGATTTTTATCCGGCTTGGTGCGCGCATGAGAGGACCTGCCGGAACGCCAATCGGTGAAATCAGAAGAGTAATTATCAGCAATATTGTTTCATACAATTCAAGCGGCAATTATGCCTGCACCATCAGCGGCATTCCCGATCATGATGTGGAAGACATAACGCTAAGCAATATAAAAATCTATACAAAAGGCGGCGGCAAAATAGTAGAGGCGGATACGCTTCCTGAAAAAATAAATCAATATCCCGAGCCGGGGATGTTTGGCGCAAATCCTGTTTATGGGTTATGGGTTCGCCATGCAAAAAACATCAGCATCAGCGATGTGTCTTTTCATTACACCAATGCTGAAAGCCGCGCAGCGCTTCGTTTTGAGGATGTAAAGGGTTTGTATCTGTTTCATGTAACGCCGCAAACAACAGAAGGTGTAAAGCCAATGGTTAGCGGTCATTAGAAAAAAACATTGTGAATAACCGAAATATTTTTAATATCGAATTAGAATAAAAACAAAATGGACACGAAAAGCAATAAGGACATTGTAACACACATCGTCAACGAATTATCCAAGGGTAATGACGAGCCTCTATTAGAATCAATGGCAGAAGATATGAAATGGAATTGGATGGGTTCTGGGCAATGGTCTAAATCCTTCGTAGGTAAATCAGAAGTTCTCAACGATTTATGGAAAAACGTGAGAGAAACAATAAAGCAACCGTACAAAGTCATAGTACATAGAATCATTGCTGATGGCGAGAACGTAGTAGTCGAAATGACCGGACGAAACACCACAACCACAGAGAAGTCCTATATCAATAATTATTGTTGGGTTTGTCGAGTAAAAGATGGAAAATTACACGAGATAAACGAGTATATGGACACGGAATTAGTAACAAAAGCTTTTAGTAATTAAGAATATGGAAATAATTGGAAACAAATTTATAGTTGACTTTGGAATGGCTAAATCCACTCTGCATTTTAAGACCGAAACATCGCTTCAATTCCAAATAATCGAAAAAGATGGAAAGCCAGCAGATGAAACAGAAACCGTAAAGATTAAATTGACCGAATTGAGACCAAATTTATTTATGGCAACTTGGAAGGAAAAAAATGGCAATACCATAACCCAAGTTCAGGACCACGAAAACGAAATAATCTATTCAAATTGGACCTTACCGAATGGGAAATTCAACAATGTAAAAGGAACAATAAAACCAATAGAAAAATAGTAAAACGGACATAACTCGGATGGAAACAACGAACCGCTAACATCGCATTGGCAATAGCTGGGCCTGACGTGCATTTTATCAGCTTTTGGTTCGCTATTGGGCTACAGTTCCGGCTGAAAATTCATTGAATGCTCATCCATCGCCAATGCGTAAACGTTATGAAAGGTGCTTCGGATGTTACTATCGTTCAGAGTCCGGCGTTGGAAGTGAAGTGATGGTATGTTCTAAACCTTTGTTTTTGCTTCTTTTTTCTTTATGCCAAATACCCTTCTTAAAATGGCAATGGCAGGGAAAATCAATACATAAATAAACTTACCCCCTATTTGTAAAAACAAAATATTGGTTAAACAAAGCAAAGCACCTATAAAGAAAATAGCGGATACCGTTAATGATCTGGCTAATAAGTAGCGCCGGAATTCTCCATCTTCCAAACCAATAGATAAGTTCCTGATCGGATTGCTGATGTGCAACATTATAAAAAAGCTAATTAGTCCTATTAAGCTCACGTTCGTATAATAAAGGAAGAAAACTTCATTCAAATAACCATATTCAGAAGCAAGGTTGGTAGTAAAAGGTAGAATGGCTACAAAGAACAACAAAAGGAGATTGAGCCAGATAACGCGACCATCGAAATTGGTGATGTACCCAAACATGCGATGATGGTTTGTCCAATAATAACCAACAATAAAAAAACTTGAAACAAAGCCGAAAATATTAGGCAGTAATTCAACGAGATATTGATTTAGTTTTTGAGTGGTGATGGGCTTCGTCCAATCAGAAGCCGGAATTTTAATTTCAAGCACCATTAATGTTATGGCAATGGCAAATACAGCATCGCTAAATAAAATCAACCGCTCTAACTGAAACTGTTTTCTGTTTTCAAAAATATCTTCCTGTTGGTGCATGTTTATTTTTGGGTTTTACAATGAAGATTGATTTTGAAAAAGGTTAGCTGTTTTTCACTTCAAATATAATTGTTTACTGAATGAGGGAAAGGTATATTTGAAACACATTAGCACAATACATTTTTCAAGTTTGCAAAGTGAAGCAACGGTTCCAAAATATAAAAAAGCGCAACTGGATTGTCTTATCAATATTGGCTATTGTATATTTCGGAAATGTTTTCTGCAATTCGCTTAATCATTCAACATCTGAACTCTCATTTGAAAACACTGATAAAAACGGCTTCGCCGGTTCGGCTTCCTGCCAGTCTTGCCATAAAACTATTTATGAATCCTACCTGCATACGGCTCATTATTTAACATCACGTCCGGCATCGAAAGAATTTATTAAAGGGAGTTTTGATTCGGGTAAAAACAAATACGTGTACAACAAATTTATGTATGTGGAAATGAATAATGAGGAAGATAGTTTTTATCAAACAGCCATGATAAACGGTGTGCCTTTTGAAAGCAAACCTTTTGATATTGTAGTTGGGTCGGGAAGAAAGGGACAAACCTATTTGTATTGGAACAACACAAAATTATTTCAGTTGCCGGTTTCCTATTACACGGCTTTACAAAGCTGGTGTAACAGCCCGGGCTATCCTTCTACCATCAGCAGTTTTAGCCGGCAAATAAACGGGCAATGCATAGAATGCCATGGCACTTACGCCAAAACAGAAGCATCCTCTGACAACGGAACTTTGTTTGATAAAAGCAAGATTGTTTATGGCATTGAATGCGAACGTTGCCATGGTGCGGCATTGCAGCACGTAGCTTATTATACGGCGCATCCGAAAGACACTGTTTCAAAATATATTATTACAGCCAAATACTTACACCGCCAGCAAAAGCTTGATGCCTGCGCGCTTTGCCATTCAGGATTAAGAAAAGAAAAGCAACCTCCTTTTACGTTTCAGGTAGGAGATAAGCTGGATGATTTTTCAACACCGGCTTATAATGAAGATTCAACTGCAATGCTTGATGTGCATGGCAACCAGTACGGATTGCTCTCTTCAAGCAAATGCTTCCGGATGTCGCAAATGGATTGTTCATCTTGCCATAACGTGCATGAAAATGAAGTGGGGCAAATGAAAACCTTTTCGCAACACTGCGCCACCTGCCACAATGAAGTTACGCACGATACCTGTACGTTACAGCAGCGCAAAGGGCTTGTGCTAAGCAACAATTGTATTGACTGCCACATGCCGCTGTTACCTTCAAAAAAAATTTTTTTGCAGCTTGCCAATCGTCAGCAATCAACGGCTGATTTTGTTAGGACACATAAAATTGCAGTGTATCAAAAAGAAACAAAAGAATACATTGATAAGATTATAATGGCTAATAAATAAAACCTGTTGATGGATATTTATTTTTTCAGCTTATCCAATACAGGCTTTTCAATTGTTTGAATATACTGTTGCTGTGTTTCGTTCAACTGTTCAAAAACAGTAATGGTATTGGTTCCTTTTTTTAGCCAGCAGCCGGGCAGGTATAACGTTTGCTGCGGTCCTGCATTCCAATATCTTCCTAAGTTATTACCGTTTACAAATACAATTCCTTTGCCCCATTGCTGCATATCTAAAAATGTATCGCCCGTTTGTGTAAGCGTGAAAGAACCGCTGTAAATTACCGGATGTTTGTTTACATATTTATTAGCGTATAATTTTACATCAGGCTCTATATCCATAGGAAATTTATACATCTTCCAGTTTTCTTTTACTTCAGTATTATCGATGGTAACAGGCGATACAATTCCTTTTAAATTATCGGTAATTTTTTCGCCATAATTTATGCGTCCCATATTTTCAACCCAAATATCCAACATGCCGTTTGCTGGAATTTCAATGCTGCATGAATACTTATTTTCAGCGCGGTTTAACCGGGCGATTTCTTTTTTGTTTACATAAACAACTGCATAATCGCGCAGCCCTTTTATTTCTAATTTACCACTTACGAGTTTCTTAAAATTTTTGCTGTACAATACATAACCATAGCCCTGGTTTATATCTTCAAATGTGTTAGGCGTATCGCAAATTACAGGCTTCATGTTTTCTTTTACTGCAAATAAATCAACGGCTTTGGTCAGCTTTATAGAAGATATTTTAATAACAGGAAAAGAGGAAGGAGCAGGAGGTATTGAATCATGTGTATGTTGTATAAATAATGCCCGGAGAGCCTTGTATTTCGGCGTTTCCCAGCCCGCCTCGCTAATTGGCGCATCATAATCGTAGCTTGTAATATCGGGCTGTAAATCGTGCTCTTTATTATAGTTAGCGCCACTGGTAAAACCAAAATTAGTTCCGCCATGTATCATATAAAAATTGAACGATACGTTTTCTTTTACATATTTTTCTACCTGTTGCAAAACATCTTTAGTATCTACTTTATGAAACGGCTCTCCCCAATGGTCTAACCAGCCAGGATAATATTCACCCACCATATAAGGCCCCAATCCGTTATGGTATTCATTTACTGTCTTTTTTAAATTGTCAATGTTATCTTCTCCATTGGCAGTTGGCAAAGCGCCTACAATGCTTCCTTCTTTAAATAAAGAGCTTGCATCGGAAGTGAACAGAGGAACTTCAAAACCTGCGTCTATCAGTTGTTGCTTAATGGCAGCACTGTACTTTTTATGGTCGTCTGAAGAGATGTTTTTTTGTTGCACAACATAGGAGCCAAATTCATTTTCGGCTTGTATCATAATTACAGGTCCGCCTCTTGTTATTTGTAAATTTTTAACCTGTTCTGCCAGCCTGGTAATGTATGTTTTGCAAGAGTCTAAAAAGGGTTGATTGTAAGAACGTATAACAAGCGATTTGTTTTTTTGCAACCACCACGGATAGCCGCCAAACTCCCACTCGGCGCAGGCGTAAGGACCCGGTCTTATAATCACCATTAATCCTTCTTCTCCTGCTATTTTAATAAAGTCGGCTACGTTTCTGTTGCCGGATGTAAAGTCCCAAACACCAGGAGAAGTTTCCTGATAATTCCAAAATACATACGTGCATACGGTATTCAATCCCATCGCTTTTATCATTTGCAAACGTTGCCGCCAATATGCTTTAGGAACTCTTGCAAAATGCATTTCACCGGAGTAAATATGAATGGGTTTATTATCGTACAGAAAGCTGCCATCTTTTATTTCAAACGTATGTTTCGCCTGTGCAAAAGAAAGGCTTGTAAATAGTACAAACAGTAAAGAAACCAACGATGTTTTTATCATAAAAGAAAAGTGTTGTAAAAACAAAAGATACCGGTAACAATAATGGCATAACAACAGTAAGCAAAACAGAATTGAAGCTTTAGTTTGCTTCTGCCAAATTGCTTTGCATGTTGTACACGCCTACCTCGCTAAGTAAAGGGTTTTCTTTTGCATCATTTATTGTAATGTAAACAGATTCTGCTGTTGTTGCCGTAAATGTAATGATACGCTTGTGCCCTATTGTTGTGCCTGTAACTGTTTTTACAATGCTGTTGTTGTGTGTAAATGAAACTGTAAATGAGTCGATACGCTGCCCCATTTGCAACGGCTCGCTCAATACGATACAGTTTATTTTTTCTGGTTTTGAAAAGGCGATTTTTATATATCCTGAATCGGTTGGCGAAAGAGCGACAAAACTGGTATTCTTATTATCGGTAAGCAGTTTTGTTATTTGCTGATTGTTGCGATTACCATAATAAACGACTGCCTTGTTTGCTAAGTTGGTTTGAAAGCTTTCATCGCGAAGCTTTTTAAAATTGATAAGCGCTGCGCTATCATGTTCATTAATCAATCCTTCTTTATCGGGCGGAACATTTAGTAACAGCGAAGCGCCTCGCCCAACCGATTGTAAATACACGGAAAACAATTCTTCGGGTGTTTTTACTTTCAGGTTTTCACTATCGTGGTAAAACCAGCCGGGTCTTATGCTTACATCACATTCAGCCGGTATCCAGGCTTTTCCAAATTTGTTTCCTTTGTTTAACGTATCCTGCAAAGGCGCTCCCGTTCCCCTGGTAAAACCGGCTGTATCTAACAGGTTCCAGTTTGTTTTTGCTGCAATTCCATTTTCATTCCCTACCCAGCGAAGGTCGGGACCAATATCACTGAATAAACAAGTGTTCGGGGCAATGGCACGCATCGTTGATTCAAAAAGATGCCAGTCGTAATTTTGTTTTTTACCGTTAGGACCTTCGCCATTCGCACCATCCCACCAAAACTCAAACAGAGGACCATAGTTTGCCACCACTTCTTTCATCATGTTTATAAAAACATTATTGTATTCATCAGTCCCGTATTTTGGATGATTCCTGTCCCACGGCGACAGGTAAACACCAAATTTCAAATTGTATTTTTTACAGGCCTGGCTTAACTCTTTTAAAACATCGCCTTTCCCGTTTTCCCAGCCGCTTTGTGCAACTGTATGAGTTGAATATTTGCTGGGCCACAAACAAAAGCCATCATGGTGTTTGGCTGTTATAATAATGCCTTTTGCGCCTGCCGCTTTTGCAACACGGCACCATTGGTTACAATCTAATTTTGTTGGATTGAAAACCTCTTCGTGCTCTGTGCCTTTGCCCCATTCCAAATTGGTAAATGTGTTAGGACCGAAATGCACAAACAAATAAAACTCCATCTCTTCATGCTGCTGTTGCCGTTGAGAAGGCACGGGCGGCAAAGGCGTAACCTGCGCATTACTAAGTAAACCTGTTATAGAAAAATAAAACAGCAAAAGGAATTTTTTCATAATAATTACATTGTATGATTTACGTTTTAGAACTTAGCCCGCTGCCCATTTTTACTTTTTCGCAAGCTGAATTTTTTGTAACACCCATTCACCTATTTTATATCCTTCTTCCTGCCCGTTAACAATAGACGAACGGTAATGTATGCCACCGTATAATCTTGAAATAGCGGCTTCATTAGCAGCCTCTGTAAATGAGTTAAAATGACGAACCGGCAAATCAAATTCTGTTTCTGTATTGTCGGTATAAGAAAATTTGTTACCAAATAGTTTCGAGAGCACAACGGCGACGGCGGTTGATATTACGCTGTGTCCGCTGGTATATTCAGGAAACGGCGGTGTTTGTAATAAAGGTCGCCAGGCTTCATCAATATACTTGTTAATAAATGTTTCAGGACGAATAGAGTTGCTGCGGTATTTCTCGTCCCAGCAACTGATAAACCCATCAAACAAAGCAATAGAAACAAGCGTATAAGCGCGGGATGATTTGACGATGTTGCTGGCCGTTTGCCGGCAGGCAAGCCCTGTAATGTTTATCCAATGACCGCCGGGCGAAATTTTTTTTGATGCAAAAAATAAATGTCCGTTTGTATTTAGGTCAAAAGGGTTGCAGTCCCAAAAACTGGCTTCTGCTTTTTGTTCTTTTGATAAATGGTTTCCTATACTATATACTTCAAACGCCTGTTTGTAAAAAAAACTGGCAGAATCTTTACTAAAATCAATGGGTGGTTTTGGTGTAAACTGATTGGCGGCGTCCATTGTTAAACATCTTATTTTATTCCAGTAAGGTTCAACCGCTGCAAAATATCCGGGTGGCGTAGGGCTCCATTTTCCTTCCTCTTTTAAATAAGTATACCGGCGCATACTGCGCGTTTGTTTATATTGATCTTTGGCCGCCCAATTGATGATGCTATCAGCCACTTGCTTGCCATATTGAAGCGAGTTGGTATAAACAACAGCATTCATTTGTTTGTTTTTATACCATTCTAAAATATGGTGTAAAGAATCCTGCAGAGCAGAATCGGAAAACACCAACTGCCTGCCAACCAGCAAAAAAGAATATACGGCTGCCAGTGAAGAAGAAATATTTTTTGCAGGTGATGGAATGAAAGGAAATGAATGCAATTGTGTTTGTAAAGAAACACAATCGGCGTAACTATGTGCAAGCACTTCGTAAGCTGCTATGTTTGCATACACATAAATGCGGCTTGCTGCAGGAGGCGAAAAAACATCATGCACAATAACATCTGTCAATGCTTTTTCAGAGCGGTGCAAAGGCGTTGCGTCTTCATTCCATTGTAAGGGTTGAGTGAAGCCACAATGGCATAGCAATAAAGATATTATAATGATACCTGCCATTTTCATTTTACATTCCATTTTATAACCTGCACTTTACCTTCATTTTTACCTGCAATTATCAGGTTTTCTTTTGCATTTTTTATTTGTGTTATAGCACGAACATCACCATCTATATAACAACCGCTTTGGTAAGGCGCAACAGGTTTAAACACTCGGTTGCCTTCTCCTTTTAACAGCAAGCCCAAACCTGCATCATCTTTTCCCAACTGCGGTTTGTAAGAAAAATAATTGCCTCCGATTAAGATGTCGGTTTTGCCATCGTTATCAAAATCGTCTGCTATCACTCCAAATACTTTAGATACCTGCGCTTCGAGAGGAAGCGGTTGAAACTCGAAATGGTCATTGCCGTTATTGTATAAAATTCCTGAAGCAAATTGATTGCAGGTAAATACCTGTGCCCCTTTCAACTTTTCTTTTGATACAATATCATCCAGCTTTGCGTCTGCGTAATCGCTGTATTTAATAAACTTTTTTTTAAGCGATGGAATTTCATCCAGCAGTTCATCTTTTGAAGCCATCGGGTAACTTACTCCGTTAATGTAATAACAAACTATCGGGTCAATCATTCCATCATTATCAAAGTCGGCGGCGTACATTGTTACCGGCTCTTTTTCAGTTGCTTTAAACTGGTTATTGTACCCGCAGTTGCCAAGAATAAAATCAATCTTTCCATCGCCATCTACATCAGCCGGTGTAATAGATGCCCACATACCATTTAAGTTTGATAAACCTGCTTTTGTTGATATGTTTTCAAGCCTGCCTTTATCATTATTAAAAAGCATTACCGGCATCCAATCGCCCGCAATTAATAACGAGGGAAAATGATTGTTGTGAAGGTTGGCGAAACAAGCCGCCGTTACCATGCCTGGCAAGCGCAGTGCAGGACATACGGAATCTGTTACATCAGAAAAATGAACGCTGCCGTTCTTAGATTCGTTATGCAACAAATAGCTTTTTGAAGAGAGCGGAAATGAACCAGGAGCGCCTCTTCCGCCAACAAATAAATCGGGGTAGCCATCATTGTCAAAATCGCCCACGGCAACCGCGCATTTGCTACTTAGCATAGAAGGCAAAGCATGGGCTGCTTTGGTAAAATTTCCCTTGCCATCATTGATGTATAACCGGTCCTGGTATTCGGGCGAATTGTCTGCATACGAATTTCCTCCGCTCACAACATAGAGGTCTAAAAAGCCATCCTTATTCGCATCAAAAAAAACAGCATTTACACTCTCGCTTGCCGAATCTTCCACCCAGGGCTGTGAAGAAGAACGCTCAAATTTTCCTTCTTTGTTTTGCAGGTATAATTGGGACGATTGATTGATATCGCCACCTAAAAAAACATCTTCCAAACCATCTCCGTTCACGTCTCCTTTGGCAAGCGCAGGTCCCTGTTTTGATAATTGATACGGCAATAGAGGCTCAGATTTAAAATCAATAAAATCGTTTTGTTTATGAATGAAATTCAAGCCTGAAGAAGCGGTTACATCTTCAAATATTTTTTTTGGAGCGGTTTTGTTTTGTACGTTTTCTTTTGCTTCATTTTGCTTTATGGTGAGCGTCTGATCGGCAGGCACATTTTTTAAAACGGTTTGTTTTCCATTCGTCCAGATAATTTTAATTTCATCGATGGTTTTGTTTTGCGACAATCCAAACAATAAATCCTGCGATACGGTTGACTGGTAACCACGCACCGGGTACAATTCTTCATATTGTGTGCATTTATCAGGCGTTGTAACCTCTGCTTTCGCGCCGTAAGCACCTGTGTTCATTCCCTCGCCCACCAAATGAAGTTTGATGTAATGATGATGCAATAATTCGTTGGCATTGTTGCGATACAAAAGCGCAGGTTCGTTGTTATTGCACACTACTAAATCAAGCGCACCATCATTATCAAAGTCAGCATACGCCGCCGCATTAGAAACGGTTGGCAAATACAAACCCCAGTCTTTTGTTTTATTAGTAAAAGTGAGATCGTGATTGTTTTGGAAGATATAATTGCTTAATTTATTGGAAGGCATTTGCTGAACCAGGTTGTAAGTTTGAAAGTTCTGATTGCCTCTTTTAGCAGCGGCAATTTTAGCATCAGCCACAGCAAATTTTAAAAAATCCATGTTGGTAAAATCGCGCAGGTAACCATTGCTTACAAACAAATCTTTCCATTCATCGTTGTCAAAATCTGCCAGCAAACCGCTCCAGCTCCAGTCGGTATTGGATACGCCTGCCAACTGGCCAATTTCGCTAAAACGAACATTTCCCTTTTCATCCACGCCATCATTCAATTGCAGCATATTGCGCATTTGCTGGTAATAAAATCCGCTGTCAACGAGCAAATGATACTGGTCGTAATCATCCGCACCTTTTAATAATTTCTGGCGATGATTGTCTTCCGGCAGCATATCTAATGTAAACACATCCGGACGGCTATCATTGTTATAATCGGCAATGTCGGCGCCCATCGAATACTTGGAAATATGAGCGAATGATTTTTGAAGCGATTCGGTAAATGTGCCATCATGGTTGTTTACATAGTAGCAATCCTTTTCAGTGTAATCGCTGGTGGTGTAAATGTCAGGCCAGCCATCTCCATTGATATCGCTGATGGTAACGCTCAACCCAAAGTTCAGTGCATTGTTTACGATGCCCGATTGCAGGGTAACATCGGTAAAATGAGGGTTGCCCGCTGCATCTTTATCGTTTCTAAACAAGCGATTGCCAAAATACAAGTTTGGTTTTGCCCTTATTTTACTCGTGTTGATAAACGGGTCGTAGGTATTGTTGGAATGATTGAGCAGGAACATATCCAAATCACCATCCCCATCATAATCAAAAAAAGCAGCTTGCGTAGATTGTGTGCCGGGCGCATCCAGCCCATATTCTTTTGCCTCTTCTTTAAAATGTGGAACGCCGTTTTGGATGCCCTGGTTGATGAACAGTTCGTTGCTTAACTTTTGAGGATCGTTGTATTTGCCGGAATGACAAACATAAATATCCAGCAACCCATCGCCGTTTACATCGGCAACGCTTACGCCCGTGCCCCAGGTGCCATTGCCTCCAACGTGCGCTTCATTGGTTATGTCTTCAAATTTAAAATTGCCCCTGTTTAAAAACAATTTGTTGGATGAAGTATTGGATGAAAAAAAAATATCGGGCAATCCATCGTTGTTGAAATCGCCGATGCCTACGCCTGCGCCGTTGTACAAATATTCGTAGCGCAGCACGTTTAACGAATCATCTTCTTTGATAGAATTGGTGAATGAAACACCAGTTTGTTTTGCGTTGAGAAGAGAGATCAGAGGTTTTGAATTGGATGTGGTTTTCTTTTGCGCAAAACTAAAATGAGCAAAAGCCCCAAAAAGCAGTAAAAACAAAAGCCATTTTCTATTCATAAAAAAGGCATTTAAAGACGAATGTTCTCATCTCCTTTTTGATACGGCAAAAAAACAAATATCAGGGTCATCATTTCATCGGTTGAATACATATCACCAAACGACCAAACCAATTTTGGCGGATTGTGCGGGTTGAATGGGTTGTTGGTGGTGTTATCATACGTGCCTACAATGTGTACCGTTGAACCCTGTGGAATCCGCACCAGGTGCTGAAATTTATAAAGCTCCTGCCACCGAAAATCCCAGGCCGGAATGTGAACCAGCTTTATCGTATCGCCATTGGGCTTGGTAACATAAGCCGTGAATTCTTTGCCTAAATAATGCATGTGCGGCCATACATACATCAAAGAAAAATCTTCTCCCGGGTTGGTTACATCCAGCCTAAAGGTCTTTATTTTGTTTGGCTCGATGTAGAAAGTTGGTTCAATTTCTTTTTCGCCAATGCCACCCGAACCAAAACTGATAATTTTAACCCTGCGCTGGACAGGCGTTTTTGTAAAAAAAAGATTCACGCCTGAAATGCTGCCCGTATCAATGGCAGAAGGACCATAATGAACGGTTAGTAAAATAACGCCGCGCTTTGGCATTACCCAGCCAAAGCCTTTGGGATAAGATTCATATTCCGAACCAGGTATCCAACCACCATAATACGTGATTTGTTTTTGATACAGTTGATATTGAGTTGCTTTAGTTCGGTCGTCTGCCGACAGGTTAATGAAGGAAGCTGTGTTGTAAATATCAACGCTGGTGTCTAACACAGGATGCACCGCATAGTTGGCATGATGAACCAATTTTTTATCATTACTAATGAACTCAATCGCTTCCACATTTTGCGAATCTTTTAATTCAAAAGGAATTTTATAGATGACGAATATTTCGGAGTTATCTCCTTTTACATGAAAGGTATCTTTTGCCATTAGCACCATGTCGGGCTTGCGGTTGTACATCGTTCCGGCAACAACAGGCTTATCGGCAGAAGTTGTTGTTTCTGCCCCTTTTGGCGATTTATCATCTATCCATTTTACTATGATAGCAATTTCTTTTTGCGACAGAGAGCGGTCATTAGCAAAATGCACATACTTGTTATCAGCTTTCCACGGCGGCATGTATTTTTTTTGCACAACCGCTTTTATAAAGCTCACTCTTTTGGCAACATCATCATAGGTTAATAAAGAAAACGGAGCCGGTTCGCCCGGCTTGTGGCAACTGCTGCACCTGGCATCTATAATAGGTTTTACGTCTTTATAATACGTGAGGTTTTGTGCCTCGCCATTCAATGTAAAAAGTGCAGTAAAAACAAACAGACAAAGTTTTCGCATATCAATAATCATTAATCAGGCAGCCATACGCTGTTGTTTTTTTTACAGCTATTTCTTTATTAGCAAGCGAAGCATCAATAGCATCCTGAAGGTAATGTTTTGAAACAATTATTTTTTGTTGTCCCCAGCCTTGCGCCCAATCATCAATAGCGCCGGTATAAAGCCTCTTGCCTTTTGTATTTACCAATATTACTTCAGGTGTTACCGTAGCCGCCATATAGCTCGTAAATTTTTTATTTTCATCAATGAGGAAAGGAAATGAGATTTTGTAAGTGGCGATGAAAGATTGTATTTCTTTATAATGATAAGATGAGCCCCCTATGCAACCATAAAACTGTACATTCTCACCATACTGCTGAAAGAGCTTGTTGAGTGTGAGCGTATAATTTTTGCTTAGCGGGCAATCTGGCGATAAATAAATGATTAAAAGAAAACGTTTACCGGCATACGAAATATGAAAGTTGCTTGTGCCGGTGTCGGTAATTTGTTTTAGCGGGAAAGATGAAAGCAAAGGCAGCATCAGCTTTTCTTTGCTTTTGCTTTTTGGTTGCGCTGCTGTGAATTGAACAGTTACGATAACAACGCTTAAAAACAAAAAAATTATCTTCCTCATTTCTTTCTCACGTGTTATAAAATGAAAACAAAAATCCGGAAAATTCTCATCCGGATTTTTGTTTTTACTGTTAATTCATTTTATTGTGCATCCCACCATACACGACCATTGGGATCCTGGGGTGAGCCATAACCCTGATCCTGCTCCATTTGCGCAAACGCTGCCGCCTGGTTGGCATAATTTGCATTGGTTGTAGGAAGTGCAATGATAGGTGCTCGTCTTGGCAATGTAAGTGGCGAACCATGTGAGGTTAGCGGCTCCCACGCAAGGGTAGAAGTAGTATTTGGGTAACCGGTGCGTTTCCACCATGCCCATGCCTCACTTGGCTGACGGAAAAAATCAATATAAGCCTGGCAAACAATCTGGTCAATGGCTTTGGTAGCATCAAAAGCCACTCCCAGCGAAGCTAAGTAAGCACTGATTTGGGCAGGCGTTACTGTTGTATAACCTGAAATTTTCGCTGCTGTTGCCCGTTGGTCGTAAAAAGTAATAGAAGCCGTTACTCCCTGCATGTACCAGGCCGAAGCCACATCAGAAGTGATGCCTCTGGCCCCCAGTTCGGCGCGGATAAAGCAATACTCCGCATAAGTAAGAAACGGGTAAAAACCAACGCCGCTGCCAACACCATTGCCATCGTTTTCATCATAATTAGGAGTAAACAACCTGTGCTGTATAGCAGACAGCGTATCGGTTGCTGAATACAAAGCGGCATATTGTGGAAGATGCGATGTGTCAGGATTTGTATAGCTTCCCAAATACTGCCCGTTTTTGTTTTGACGGAAAAAAATGGGCAGCCGCGGATCGGAATGAGCCGTGAAAAAATCAACCATTGGCTTTGCAGCTAAAAAGCCGGCAGGGTTGAAATTGCCGCCAGCATCAGCGTATGACGGGCCTACCAACAACACCCAGCTATCGGCTACCGAAGACATTTGTTTTGGGTCTCCCAATACTTCCGTTGCAATTGATTTTAATTTATCGGGAGCACGTTTCATCAGGCGCATTGCAATTTTTAAGCGCAGTGCGTTACCCGCTTTTATCCATTCGCCTACCTCGTCTGTTGCCGAACCAAAAAACGGGTCTTTGGGACCAAACAAAGTTTGTGTAACACTTTGTGTTGATTCTAATGTGGCTACGGCTGCTTTAATCTGCTGATCGAGCGTATCAAACAAAGCCGGTTGCGGATCGTAAACGGGCGTTTGTGTTCCGCCATATCTTGCCTGAAAAGCCTTTGTATAAGGAATGCTTCCGTTAATATCGCTCACATAAAAAGCATAGTAAGCTTTGAAAATAGAAGCGATGTTTACTTCATATACTCTTGCCGCCTGCGCATTTACATTCATTTTAGCAACCAGCGCCGGAATGTCTGAAAGATACAATCCAACCTGGGAGTAAAAAGTTCCGTACCGGGCATTAAAATGGTCGGCTCCCACGCCCGTAAAATTATATCCGTTTCCCTGGGCACTCGTTGTGTATTGCATCCATTCGTTAATATTCCGATACACATCATAATAATATTCAAAGCTGTTTTGAGTTGAAGAGGCGGCCGCTAAAAACTGGTCTGCCGGGTCAACCGAATACAACACATTCGGGTCAATGTTGGCATTTACAAAAGATTCTTTTTTACAGGCGGTAAACAGCAGTGCCGAAAAAGAAAAGGTTATGACGATATTATTGAGTTTCATACTTTTTGTTTTGAATGAATTTTAAAAACCAGCACTTACGGTAAAGCCTAAACTTCTGATGTAAGGCAAACCGCCGTACTCTGCAAAGCCAGCCGAGTTGTTGTTATACAAGCCTTCAGGGTTGATGCCGTCCTTAGCGGTTTTATACAAATAGCCGAGGTTTCGTCCGGTTAAAGCAACGCGCAGGTTGTTAAAGCTGATCTTCTTTGCAAGCCGCGATGGCAATGTATAACCAACGGAAACCTGCCGTACAGCAACCCATGAATTTTCGAAAACCGAATAAGCTCTGATACCGCTTGCCCATGTTGTTAAGTTATAATAATAAGCATAAGCCGGTACTGGTTTTAAATAGCCTTTTTGTACCGCATCCGCATACGACATACCGCCCAGGTTCACTGTACTTCCGTTGGAAGTGGTAACAGAAACATCATTGTTAAGCACACCATCCGGGATGATTCCGTCATCATGGCTTACGCCGCTTGCATCCATATAACTAACGCCTCCGTGAGCGGCATCTCTTCCATGAAGAGAATATTTAAAAGCACCGGTTTGTCCGCCATACTGGTCGGTACCGGAAGCCAATAAACCGCCGATTTTAGCATCCACCTGAATACTTAAGCTAACGCCTTTGTAATTGAACTCCTGCGTGGTTGAAGCAAGGTAGTTTTCCATAATCGTACCCAGCGTTTTGATAGAGCCATCATATTTTGATGACCGTAAGTAGGTATAGTAAGCACCACCACCGGCCGTTGAACCAGCATTATCAGGCGTACCAATTACCCGCTTTCCATTACTCGGATCTGCAACGCTGTTTCCATTGGCATCTTTTGCCTGGTAAGTAGCAAAGGCAGAACCGGTTTGCACTGTGCCATACGTTGAGCCGGCAATTGCAAAAGCCTCTACGTCTGCACCAAATGCATATTCCAGATGATACTTGTCAACGCCGGGCGCTAAAGAAATCACTTTGTTCCTGTTTCTGGTGTAGTTTACTGTTGCATTCCAGGTAAAGTTTCTTGATTTGATGGGCGTGCCTGTTAACAATATTTCAATACCCTGGTTTTGAATATTACCTGCATTAATAAGCTTTGAACTAACGCCACTTTCCTGAGGTGTAGGCAAATTGATAATTTCGTTGTGCGTATTCTTTTTATAGTACGCCGCATCTACACCAAGCCGGTTGTTAAAGAACTGAAGGTTGGTACCAAATTCTATTTCGCGCGATAATTCATTCTTTAGATTAAAGTTAGGTAAGGTGCTGCCATTAAAAGTATAAACCTGTTGGTTACTGTTGTTTGAATTATTAAATCCTCCGCCCTGCAATCCGTAATTACCTGTTTGGTTGGTAATGTAAGGGCTGGCGTCATAACCTGTATAACCGAGGCTGGCTCTTAGTTTTCCATAAGAAAGGATAGAGTTTCTTTTTTGAAAATAAGGCAATTCTGTAAACGACCATGCCAAACCAACACTTGGATAGAGATAGCTATAATCGCCTGTGCCATTCGCATACGTTAATGCAGAAGACCAGTCGTTGCGCAAACTGTAATTTAAAGTAAGCTGGTTTTTCCATGTTAAATCGCCGTAAGTATATAAAGCTGACAGTATCTTGGAAGGCACCTGGCTAACATTGATATTGGCCTGATTGATAGAGTTGGATATTGTAAATACGCCCGGAACGTTTAAGCCGCCGTTGGTAGAAGCATCGGTTCTAAACCCTGTTAAGTTCCGGTATGTTTCGCCACCCAAAGTAGCGTTCAGATTAAAGTCTTTACCAAGGTCTTTGGTAAGCGTTAATAAGCTTTGTACCCTGATGTTCCTGTAAGCGCTTTGAATTAACTCATACGAGCCGCCGGTAAAATTAGCGCCGGTTCCCAGCGATTTTGTTTCTGTATTGTCATTGTAATTATTGATATTGGAACGTAACAACAAATTTAACCAGGGAGTGATGGTTGCGGTAACATCAACATTGGCTAACAAATTATTTTCTACGCGTTTTGTATTTACTTCAAAATAATTCCAGAATGTATAAGCCAACAAGTAAGGGTCGGCAGCTTGCGTTACTTGTTTTCTTCCGCCATTGGCAGAATCAATGTAATGATGCAAATAATAATTGATGTCGGCATTTCTGGGCATAAGATAGGTGAATGCAAACAAAGGACTACTGTTGCCACCCTGTATAATCGGATTTAATATTTCAGTGTTCGTGTAATTAACGCTGGCATCAACATTTATGAATTTTGAGATTTTTTGTGTTACCCGCAAATCAAAACTGTTTCTACCCAAATGATTGTTCGGCATTACACTGCTGTTGTAAAGGTTAGAATAAGAAAACCGGAACGTACCTCTGTCGCTGCCGCCTTCAACTGCTACATTGGAATTGATAAACTTTCCTGTTTGAAAAAAGCTCAGCGGATTGTTAGCCACCCAGGGAACGATTCTTCCGTCCATATCTTTCACCGGTTTTCCATCGAATTTTGGTCCGTAAGAAAAGGCACCATCAGGGGCGTTTAATGCCGATGCGTTTGGATCAACCAGCCGGTTTCCGCTGGCGTCGGTAGCAAACGTAGTGGAAGTGCCTGCGCCATATTCGTTTTGAAAATCGGGCAATTTATAAGCTTTATCAAACGACTCTGTATGACTAAAAGAAACACCCAGACCTTTTCTTGCAGAACCCTTCCTCGTTGTGATTAACAGAACGCCATTCAATGCTTTTGAGCCGTACAAAGCAGAAGCAGCAGAGCCTTTTAACACGGTAACACTTTCGTAATCATCAGGGTTAAGGTCTTTAATGATATTACCAAAATCCTGTGTTCCGCCCCACGAATCGGCACCAGTGGTTTGCGGCTCAATTAAAATACCATCAATTACGATTAGGGGCTGTGTGTTTGAACCCAACCTTGCATTGCCACGGATTCTGATTTGTGCGCTTGAAGAAGGGCCGCCCGAACCTTGTGCAATATAAACGCCTGCTACCTTTCCCTGCAGGGCATCAACCATATTTGCGTTGTTGGCTTTTGTAATGTCGGCACCACTCACCTGGGTTACAGAATAAGCTAACTTCCGAGTGTTTGTTCTTGTACCAAAGCCTGTTACCACCACTTCGCCCAACGCATTGTTTGTGCTTTGAAGGGTAACCGTAATAAATGAATTGTTTCCCACCTGAACCTCCTGAGTGGCGTATCCAACCGAAGAAAATTCTAAAGCACTGTTGGTTTCAGAGGCTGCAATTTTAAAATTTCCCTGCCCGTCGGTAATACTTCCGGTTTTGGTTCCTTTCACAAGCACAGATACATCGGGAATGCCTCTGCCGGCGCTATCCTGTACAACGCCGGAAATGGTTTTCTTTTCCTGGGCTTTTACATACATGCTTACCGTTGTTAGCAACAGTAACAAAAAGAGACGCATGGGTGTCTTCATAACAGTTTGATTTGAGTAATTAAAAAATTGGTTTTGATTCTTTATTTATTTTACTGATACACAGCATTTACAACAGGCTTCTGGTGTTTTGCATTGATTTTCTCTAAGTGTTCCATTACAAGTGATGCTGCGCCAATTAATTCTGCCTGATAATCTAATAACGACATTTCAATTTCGGTATGTGCTGCAAGTCTTGGAATACTAAATTCATTAATCGCCTGCTCTATCGGGGCTTTCCATAACTTTCCGGCGATAGCACCCAGACCGCTTAAAATAATAGCTTCCGGGTTAAGCAAATGAATTAAAATAGCAATTCCTCTTCCTATCTCGTATCCTGCTTTTGAAATTAGTTCAATGGCGAATTGATCTCCTTTCTTTGCCGCTTTTACAATTAATTCAAAGGCTGTTTCAATGTCAACGTCAAAAATCTGATCCTTTAATGAGGAAGTTCTGCCATTGGTTAATGCTGCTTTTGCTTTTTCGATGATCACCAAAAGCGAGGTTTCCGTTTCAAGGCATCCCATTTTTCCGCAGGAGCAAAGTTTATTGTTTGAGAAAAGAGGAATATGACTGAACTCTCCTGCAAAGCCATTATCTCCTCTGAACAGTTCAGAATTCAGTATCATTCCTAAACCCACTCCCCAGCCCATATTAATAACCAAAGCGTTTGTTTTTCCTTTGCAGCTACCAAATTTCAGTTCTGCCAGGGCTATGATACTTGAATCATTATCAATGAAGGTAGGTAGGTTGGTAGCTTCGCAGATAAGGTTGCAGATACTTCTGTTACCCGATTCCAGAAACGAATAATTCAATCCTTTCTTTACATCCACAAAGCCAGGCATACCGATACCGATGCCAATCATTTTGTCTTCATCAATACCTGTTTTTTCTATAAAACTTTTAATGTGTTCAATTAGTGTTTGCAGTGCTTTGTCGTTTTTTGCCAAAGGAATTTCTATCTTTTCAACACTGCCAACAATATTATTGTTTATATCCAGCAAACCGATTCTTGTAATAAACTGATCCATCGCAATAGCAATAATATACTGTAAACCCTGCCGTAATGAATAAGTTAATGCTCTGCGGCCACCGGTGGAAGGGGCTAATCCTGTTTCAAAAACCTGTCCTTCTTCAACTAATTTATTTACGCCTTTCAGAACAATTGGGATACTTTTATTCAGATTGTTGCTTAATGCCGTAATGGACAGGAACTTATTAAAGTATAATTGTTTAATTATTTCTTCAGTAAGCAAATAGTTCTTCATAAGATTATGGAGTGAAGTTGAGAAACTTTTTCTAAAAATTTAAAAAGTTTTTTCAAAAAAGTTAATTTTTGATAACTATTTGTTAATATACAATTAACCACAAGCAGGTTTATAATAAAAAAGCAGTAAAAAAACAGTTCTAAAGGTGAGAGTAAACCAGTTAGTTAAAGCGATAAGAAGAGATGTTGTTCTGTCAAATATTTCCTGCTACCGTTATATAAAAGCAATTTTGCAGTAATAAAAAACCTTTTTCTTTTACATAAAGATGAGTAAAAGAAAACCATCTGCATTTTGCGCCATAGTTCGGATATGATGCGCTTTGAGAATATAGAAACCTGCAACAAAAACAGTATCAACCTTCCGGTGAGGCTACCTCTTTGTTATCGTCTTTATCCTTTTTAAAATCAAGCTTGCCAAACTTCCAGGTAAAGTTGAGACCAATGGAGCGGAAAGGAATTTTGCGAAGGCTGTTGGTGGTAAAATTGGTTCCATATAAAACCGTTGGCTGGCTTACATATTCATTAAACAAATTGGTAGCAGTTAAAGCAAGGCTTCCTTTCTTATTCCAAAACTGCTTGCGGGCTGCAATGGTATAAGATGTGAAGGACGGATACCTGCCCTGCAACTCGTTTCGCGCCGAATTAAAGTTGCCGAAAAACTCGCCGGATAGCGTACTGCTGAACTGATAACTGATGTTCATGTTAGTACGATAATTAAAACTGCTTGGGCTGCGACCAAGATCAATCCCGTTAATAATATGCCTGTGAAAAAAGAACAGGTTAGCCCGGATGCTTAATTTCTGTGTCGGGTGCAAATCACCAAATAAATTTACCCCGATGTTTTCTTCTTTACCTATATTTTCTCTTGTGCTTACCGAAACATTTGTATAAAGAGAATCGCCAATAACCAGCGATGGATAAAATGAAGTATAAGGCTGAATGTCGTGGTTGTTTTCACGATAAAAAGCTGTTGCCATAAACGAACCGGAAGAACCAAAATCACGGTTATAAGAAAGCTCATAGCGGTTTCCGATTTCGGGCAGTAAATACGGATTGCCTGCAGAAATATTTTTAGGATCGGTTGTATTGATAAACGGATTGAGATCGCCATAATCGGGTCGCTCAATGCGTTTGGAATAACTGATTTTTACCGTTTGATCATCCGTTATTTTTCTTGAAAAATAAATAGAAGGAACCAGGGTATTATAACCTGGGTTTTTAACCTGCTGCTGTGCATTGGAATAAAAAGAATTAATTTCAGTACGCTCATACCGGGAACCGATTTTTGCATTGAACAGCTTGCCAACCGGCATACTGATTTCTGCATAAACCGCATATACTTTTTGATGGTAAGAAAGGTAGTTTGAGATCAGGCTATCGTATAAATATTGCTTGCTATCGGGCTGTAACGAATATACATTGGAGTTACTGGTAATATCATTAAAAGTAATTTTACCACCTGCCCCAAATTGTACATCTTTTGCAAACGGCTGTGTATAATCTACCTGTATTTGTGTTTCATTTTCTTTCCCGGCATTGTGGTTGTTGATGCCATAATAAACAGAATCCTGCGGCAGCATTGTTTGGAAATTTCCGCCTCTTATACTATTGTTGCCGGGAGACGTATTTACGCCAATTTCCAGTGACTGATCTTCTTTTGCAAATGTCCGTTTATAGTTAAGGCTGGCTTCTACCGAATGAAACGAAAACCGGTTGTTCAGGTTATTAAGAGAAGCGATATCAGAGATAATATTTCCACTACCGAATGGTGTTGTTACCTGCTCCTGGTTGATGATGCCATTGCTATTGTTACCAAAACGATTGTAATTAATATTACCTGAAAAGCTGTTGTTTTTCTTTACTGTCCAATCGAAGCCAATGCCCGATTGTAAGCCATACCTGTTAAAGCGGTTGCTGCCATCCTGGTGAAATAAAACATTTTGTTTGGCGGCTGTATCTATCGAATTTCTGTCAGATACTGTGGGTGTAGCTGCTGTAAGTCTTGCATTGACGCTTACAAACGCATTCAATCCAAAATTGCCATGACGCACTGTAAAATTAAACGAACCATTTTCCATACGTGTGCCTGCAGAGAGCGATATATTTCCGTTGATGCCCTTGACTTTGCTTTGCTTTAAAATAATGTTGATGATGCCGCCCAAACCTTGTGCATCATACTTAGCACCAGGATTGGTAATAACCTCAATACTTTTTACCTGGCTTGCAGGTATAGATTGCAGCACATCTGCCACACTGCTACCAAAAGCGGATGATGGTTTGCCATTAATTAAAAAACGGATGCCGCTGGCGCCTGCCAGCTCAACATTTCCATCAGCATCAACCGATACCTGCGGCACTTTTTTAAGTATGTCTGTCGCCACCCCGCCCTGTGAGGTAAGGTCTCTTTCTGCATTAAAAACAATCTTGTCAATACGGTTATCAATCAGTTTTTGCTGCGAGGTAACAACAACATCTTTTAAAGCGCTTTCGCTTTTTTGTAATGAAATGGTTTTTACATCAACCAATGAATTTTTTTTATTAATTACAACATTGTAAATGATGCGGGCTTTATAACCGATAAACTCAACTGACAACCTGTAAGTTCCGGGTACTATTCCTTTCAAAATAAAAGCGCCTGTGCTATCTGCAGTGGTGCCGTTAATTACTTTACTACTGCTGCTTATAGAAAGCGTTATTGTTGCGTAGTCAACAGGGTTTTTCGATAGTGAGTCCACTATTTTCCCGCTTATTCGTCCTTCGCCAGCCTCGCTGTTTTCCTGCGCTTTTATTGTTTGTTGGGCTATTATCAACACAGTTACCAGGAATAGCTTGTGAACCATTTTTTTCAACATAAGACGGCAAAGCTATTTTTCAATTTTGAAGAAAATCTGGTGTGGCTGCAATGAGGTTTTACAAAGGTTAGCAACCAACTTTGCTGCAAGCTTATTGCACGTTCAATTTAAAAAATTACTATCATAAACAATATGGAAGCGCATGATGAACTATAGTAAAAACAAACCTGGAGGTATAGTAAAAACAAACCTGTTGGCTTAAAAATATATAAGTTAGTAATTGATTGCAATTAGGTTACCGGCATTGCTGCTTTCCGTAAACAGTAAGGTTTTCTTTTACTCATAAAATAATACGGTAAGGTTACATTTTTTATGTTTGAGAAACGTATCAGCGGCAATGATTATAGTATCAGTATAAAAGTAATGGCTAATTATTGGTTATTTTACCTAACGGCATTCCATCTCTTACTTCTTCACTTGCTGCAGCCACTACGGTATCACCCACATGAAGGTTACCAAACACTTCAGTTTGTTCATCTGTTGTTCTTCCCTGTTTTACAGTTACCCATTGCGCTTTCCCGTTTACCACTTTCACTACATATACTTTTTCTGTAGAACTTACAACCGCTTTTGCAGGCACCAAAAGTGTACTATCCTGGTTAGGAAGAGAAAGGGTGATTTCTGCTACCATGCCTGGTAATAACTTTTTATCCGTATTCATTACATCCATTTCAATTCTTTCAGAACGGAAGCGTTGATCCAATGCGCCGGCTAATCTTTTTACCTGTGCTTTAAAAGTTTGGTTGGGTAATGAAATAACGCTAAAGCTAACTTCACTTTTATCAGTAAGATAAGATGTATAGGCTTCGGGTACAGACACAATTAACCTTAGCTTTTGTTGTGTTTGTAAGGTAAACATTGGCAGATCGGAACCTTTACCGGAAGGACCCACATAAGCACCCTGGCTTACATTGCGTGCAGAAATAACGCCGCTAAAAGGGGCTCTTATCTGTAAGTAATCGCGATTGTTTTCCACTTCATTATAAGCCGCTTTGGCTGCCTGGTATTGGGCGTAATCACTGCTTTGTTTTGCTTTGGCGAAGTCAAGATCATTAGGCGAAATAGTGCCTGGCGTTTTACTGGTTTCTACCAACCTGTCGTAATTGGATTTACTGGCGATATACACCGCCTCGAATGATTTTAATTTTGATTCGGAGGCAGACAATTGCGAGTTGATTTCCGGCGCTTCCATCGTTGCTAATAATTGTCCTTGTGTTACTTCGCTTCCAACATCAGCATACAATTGCTTTACATAACTGCTTACTTTGCCATACAAATCTACTTGTTGAAAAGCCTGCAACTCGCCGGGAATTTTTATACTGGAAGATATTTTTCCTTTGGTAACAAGAGCTACAGGTATTGCCGGCTGTTGTGCAGTTGATGTATCTTTTATTTGCGCCATTTTAGCTTCCGGTGAATGGCAGCTTTGCAAGAGTATTACTGCAATGGTTGCAGCTATAAAAACGAAATAGGTTCTATTGTTCATTGTAAAATGTTTTGAATTAATTCTCGTGTGCATACAGCGAGGCAACAAAGTGTTTGCTTTCTTTGTCTTCCGGATCGAGCGATACGGATTGTGTGCTTGTTTTGCCCTGCACCCATGCAAATACTAAGGGTAGAATAAGCAAAGCGGCAAAAGTAGAAGCAATCAATCCGCCAATTACGGCACGTCCTAAGGGTGCTGATTGATCGCCTGCTTCGCCCAATCCGGATGCCATTGGAATCATACCAACTACCATGGCGACGCTGGTCATTAAAATGGGACGTAACCGTACAGATGCGGCTTCCCTGGCGGCTGCTAACGCATTGCCGCTTTTCATTCTTAATTCTTCTGCGTTTGTTACCAGTAATACCGAGTTGGAAATGGATACGCCAACAGACATGATCATGCCCATGTAAGATTGCAGGTTAAGGGTAGAACCGGTAAGCAATAATAAACCTAACGAACCAACCAATACCGCAGGCACCGTGCAAAGCACAACCAGCGATACTTTGAAGGATTGAAAATTGGCAGTCAGCATTAAAAAGATAACAACAATTGCAACCAACAACCCCGACTGCAGACTGTCTAATGTATCTGTAAGAACGTTTGTTAAACCACTGGTTTGTATGGTTAATCCTTTTGGCAAATCAGTAATTGTTCGGATGGCTTTGCTTACATCCTTAGTGGCGGTACCTAAATCTTTTTTATAAAAATTTGCAGTTACCGATAACACAGGCAAGGCACCGATATTATCATCCTCTCCATAAATGGTATCCATTTTTATATCGGCTACATCACCCAGCACAGGTCTGGCGGCGTTTGGTGTAACCGGTATCTCTTTAATATCATCTACGCTTGTCATTTCATTTACCGGCACTTCTACCTGCACGTTATAGCTTAGGTTCAGTTTGGGGTCGATCCAGATATTTTTTTCTGTAAAGCGGGATGAAGAAGTAGCCGCCACAAGAGACCGTGATATATCGTTCAGGTTGGTACCCAATTGTGCGGCTCTTACCCGGTCGATGTTAATATCAATGGCGGGGTCGTGAATGGCAGTGCCCAGCTTCACATCGCGCAGATAAGGTATTTGCTGCAGCTTTTCAATTACTTTATTCGCATACACCTCATTCTGCTTTTTGTTTTTACTGCTAATTTTTACTTCGATAGGTGTAGGCGATCCCTGGCTTAATATTTTATCTGTTAATTCAATGGGTTCAAAAGACAGCTTCACATTGGGTAAAGTCTTTTTCATCTTCCGTCTGAACTCATCTTTTAAATCATCCATATTTACTTTTACATTTTCTTTTAACGCTATTTGCAACACGGCATCCTGCGGACCTGCCATAAATAAGTAAATAGGATTGGTTGAAAACTGCGAGCCGTGCATACCCACCATTGCCGAACTGATGGATACATTGTTTCTACCAACAATGGAATACAGAACATCCAATGCTTTTAATACATCAAGTTCTGTTTTTTCAATTCTGGTTCCGTCTTCATCGCTGATACGAACCTGGAACTGACCTGCATTGGATTTGGGTAATACATCACGCCCGATTATACTTAAAAACAAAGCGGCAATTACTAACGCGCCAACAATATATACCAGCACAACTGGTTTTCTTCGTGGCATCATTCTGTCCATAAATAGCATGAACCGCAATCGAAATTTTTCAAAGCGGCTTATTTTTTTGCCTCCATATCCCGGATGCGCCTGTGGGATGTCGCGTTGCTGCCAGGTATCTTTTTCTGATGTTTCCGGTATTTCCGATTCTATAAATGTTTGATCATCTGCTGTCTTTCCCTTCTTCAAAAAAACCTTCTCTGTTTTGTGATTTTTGTTATGGCTTTTCATCATCCAGTTGGCTAAAACAGGCACTAATGTTTGCGCCATGAAGTAAGAAGTAATCATAGAAAAACCGATGGCTAATGCCAATGGTAAAAAAAGAGAACCTGGTATGCCTCCCATAGTAAAAGCCGGTGCAAATACAGCGAGGATACACAGTAAGATGAGCAATTTGGAGAAAGCGATTTCTTTACACGCATCCCAGATGGCAAGCGCTTTGGGCTTTCCCATATCCATGTGCTGGTGAATGTTTTCAATGGTTACCGTACTTTCATCTACCAAAATACCAATTGCTAAAGCAAGACCGCTAAGCGTCATTATATTGATGGTTTGCCCAAACAGCGTTAAAAACAAAACACCGGAAATAATACAGGTTGGAATGGTTAGAATTACAATTAAAGCACCGCGCGGATCGCCCAGAAATAATAACACCATCAAACCTGTTAGAATAGCGCCAATTGTACCTTCACTTAACAGGCTTTTCACTGAATTAATTACATACGTTGACTGGTCGAATTCATAATTTAGCTTTACATCATCAGGTAACAATGCCTGGAATTTGGGTAATGATTTTTTAAGGTTCTGCACTACATCCCAGGTGGAAGCAGAAGCGCTTTTGGTAATGGGCAAATACACCGACCGTCTTCCGTTTACCAGCACGTAGCCTGCTGTTATGTCGGCGCCATCTTCTACTGTGGCTACATCTTTTATATAAAGGTTTTGAACGCCACCGGTAAATAGCGGTATGTTTTCAAAATCTTTTACTGTTTTAATGGTTGTGTTGGTTGGCGTGAAATAGTTTTTGTCGCCAATGCGAACCGTGCCCGCTGGTGTTGTTTGATTGTTGATGCGTAAAGCTTGTACTAACTGGTCGGGTGTAAGATTGTGTGATCGTAACAACCCGGGATCGGCTTTGATAAGAATAGTGCGTGAATTGCCACCAAAAGGAGCCGGCGCCACCAAGCCGGGGATTGAACTGAAACCTGCACGCACGTAAACATTCGCAAGGTCCTGCAACTCGTTATTACTGCGTATCGGGCTACTTAAAATCAATTGCCCAACAGGTAATGTGCTGGCATCAAAACGAATGATAAAAGGGGGCGTTGTTCCCGGCGGAAAAATGGTTTGCGCGCGGTTGCTGAATGCGGTTACTTCGGCGGCGGCCTGCGCCATGTTGGTTCCTTCATAAAAGGTAAGCTTCATTAACGTAAGACCTTGTATGTTCTTTGTTTCAATGCTTTTTACGCCTGATACATACAACATCAGGTTCACATAATTTTTACCAAAGTAAGCTTCCATCTGGTCGGGTGTTAAACCACCATACGGATGCGAAATATAAATAACCGGCAGGTCAATATTCGGAAAAATATCAATCTTTATTGTAGTGATGGCTTTAATTCCAAAGAAAAACAAAGCAGCTACCAACACTACTACAGTAATGGGTTTGCGTAATGCAAAGCGTATTAAATTCATTCGTTTTTATTTATCAATCTTAGCTTCTGTTACTTGTTACTCTTATATCTTCCTGCTTATATTTTGTTGCCTGAAATTTAACTCTCAAATTTTGTTACAACTATCGTATCTGATGCAGGAACAGATTAAAGTCGCCGCTTGCAGCCGCTTTTTGCAGCAACGCCTGCCATACATAGATGTAAGAAATGCTTACGTCGGTTTCTGCTTTATTTAAAGCGAATAATGCCTGCTGTAAGTCAACAATGTCTGTTAAGCCATTCTTGTATAGCACACTCTTTTGCATATAAGCATCAAATGCAGATTTGTATTGTACCGGAACTTCATTAAATCGTTGCAGTGTATTGGTAATGCGCTGATCAGCCAACACCAATTGATCTTTCAATTGTGTGCTTACCAGGTCGGTTTCCGCTGCATATCCATTCGATAAAAAATGTTGTGCCGTTACCTGATGTTTTATTTTAGCTAAGCTCATAATATTCCATGCGATAGAAACGCCCGCAACATAGTTGGTGCGTGTGGGGTTAATGCCATCCCAAAACCTTTGGGAATAGCTATCTTTATAATCCGGAGAATAATTATAATCAAAGCCCGAACCTCTTGTTTGAAAAATACCAAACAGGTTAACGCCGGGTATTACGCTTTTCTTTAGAAGATCGGCATACCTTTCACTGGCGGCAAAGCGGCTTTGGTAGAACTCTACCTGCGGGTTTTCTTTTACTTTAAAATCACTGTTGAAAACAGAAGGAATTTGTTTAAAGAAAAAACCTGTATCTAAATTATATTCAACAGGCGCTGCATTCAAAACCTGTGCAAGGCTGTTCCGTTGTTCCTGCTCCCTGGCTTCCGCATCCAATATCGCAATCCTGGCACTTGATACCTGTGCATTCACAATAGACGAATCTACACCTGCTATCAAGCCGTTTTTTGCTTTCGCAAGCACAACCTGCTGCACATAACCAACCCTGGCAGAATCTTTTTTTGCTACATCAATTAACCGTTGTGTGATGAGCAAATTCAGGTAGGCATCGGCTATTTTTACACTTTGAATAAACTGTTCCTGAACCACATCGGCAGAATCTGTATTGGCGCGTGCCTGGTAGGCTTCAATGCGCGATTTTAATCTGCCAAAAGAAAATACTTCCCAGTTTGTATTTATCACATATTGCGCACCAAAAGCGGCATTCCAGCTTTGTTTGCTGAAAGCCGGACCTGATGAAGACACGCCTGCAACACTGCCAATACTTAAGGGTCCGTACTGACCATTAACAGTGCCAAAAGCATCCTGCACGCCGGCTGTTATATTGGGCAGATATTCATTGCGCACATTCTTTACAATTTCTTCAGAAGAGTTGTAATAATTTCTTTTTGCTACTATGCTTTGGTAGTTATTCACTCCATTATGAATAGCATCAGAAAGAAGTAATGGCGCTTGTTGTGCATGGGTGGAACCGGTTGCTATTAAAAAAAATACCAGTAAATAAAAAGCACTTGTGGTGTAATAATTTTTTTTCATAAAAACTATATAGCTCTTACGGCTGCAAATTGTTATATAAAAATATGGTTACAATAAAACCGTTTGCCCTGTTATCCGGGCTATGCACTTCCATGCTTTCTTTGCGTCTTTGTTAATGATGCTTTGCAATAAGTCTTCATGCAATTGCTGCTTTTCAAGAAAGAGAGAAGTATCTCCATGAACCATTGCAAAAGACTTCTTTATCTGTACTGCGATGGTTTTATAAAGATCAGCCAGAATATCATTTTTTGAAGCTTCAGCGATGGTAATATGAAACTGAATATCTGCTTCTATACAGGCTTCCGTATCCTGCTTTTCAGCCGCTGCTTTCCGCTTCTTAAGAAGAGACGACATTTTTATAATGTCTTTCTGTGTTCTGTTTAAAGCCGCCTTTTCCGCGGCTTTTAATTCAAGCAACTGCCTTACTTCTTTCAGGTCATCATTGCCTGCACGCTTCAGTCGCTGATGCAATGGCTCGTTAAGACCTTCATTCAGGTTTACAAATGTGCCCAATCCCTGCTTTACATCAACCAAACCGCAATTGGTAAGAATTCTTACCGCTTCGCGAATGCTGGAACGACCCACACCAAACTGTTGCATCAATTCCGGTTCTGAAGGAAGTTTATCGCCCGATTTATATTTTCCCGACTTAACCAGGCTTTTTAATTTGTTGGCTACTGCATCAGCCAAACTGAAGCGAATAGCAGGTTCATCATGTGTACTCATCATATCATCTGATGAGTGCAAAAGTAATTATCCTTTTTTGAGTACAAAAAAATTTATTCTGATAGATTTCTTAAAATATTCATGCCGCTTATAATGAAGTAAGCTCCACCGCTTTTTTGTTACTCACCAAACTGCAGTAAAAACAAACCCATGTTTTCACTTTCCGTATCGTGGTCACATATATTTTACATTTTATTATTTTATAGAAGAAAATGAAAGGGAAATTCATTGGGGTTTATTCATCTTGTTGTTCAGGAAGATTCTTATGTTTAAGACATGGTTATGAGCAGCGAAGGCGAAAGAAAAAGAGCAGGAAAATAGTATTGTAAAAATAGAAATGGTCTGGCTGTAACCATTATCCATTCAGCACAGATTCATCTGCTGTAATTCGTTCCGGTAGGTTACACAAACTGTAAAGATGCGCATTCAGCGTATATATGTTACATCGTTTGTTTTTACTCATCTTTTTTCCTTGTTGCTTTCCTGCTTTATTATAAGCCCTGTTTTGAAATTGCGGATTGTTGCACCGGCTGCCGTTATTTGTTCATTTTTATTTACTTCAATTTTGGTTGCCATAAAAAGTATCAGCGCGGCGATATAATATTTTAAAGACGGATAAAAAAAGTGTGTTTTGATAACTGCTGTTCGTTGATAATCTCTTCAACTATATTTTTTTATGAGAGAAGCGGCGCACCTATAACCAATGTTCCATCGCTGTATAAGTGTAAGCCAACCAAAGCATGGTTTATTGAATTTGCTTCTGTGTTTTCGTGGATGGGTATAATCTGATTATAGAGATCAAAAAATTGCAGAACACCATCTTTTATACTAACCTTAGTACCTGCCGGTGTATATAATTCTGCTGTAATTTTTACACTATCTTTCCCTTGCTCTATTTGAAAAACAACTTCATCTTTCAGTTTATAAACCCATGTATCCGATTGCTTAGCAATGGTAACGGCTGCATCTCCGGTAACGGTTGTTCCAACAACTTTTGCTGTATAGTTACCCTGCGAATCATAAATAGAAACTCTTATCATAAACCCAGGTTGCGGTTTGTGTATCATTTCAATCAAAGGCGTATCTTCTACCTGCAGAATAACCGCTACATTAGTAAAGAGATACTTTCCAACGGAAACTGTTGGTGCGGTAATGAAAGCTAAGTCTGCCATGTGTTATTATTAATAAGGTTATTTTTTATGCCTTTTTGTTGCTATGCCTGCCAGCTGAAGTGATATGGCGCCCATAGCGAGGGCTACAAACATACTTGTCCATTCCGGCTCTGTGTAAAGGCTTGCTATTACTCTTGGTGCATGGAGTAATAATACCCACAAAAAAAACATAGCGGCGAGCAACGAAGCAGAAAGTGTTACCCAAAAGGAGAGAAAAAGACTAATGGCTGTAGCGGTAAAAGCAACGCCTATAAAATAAGCCCAGAACAGGTGTGCAGGTATCCAGGCAGGTAGTAAAGTAGCTATAAACTTTGCATACACGAAGTGCAAAATGCCAAACACAATTAATGACGAGGCAAACAGAACGCTACCTGTCAGGTATATAGTTTTGCTCAAATTATTTGTTTTACCGCCTGTTTTACCCTGTTTTGTTTCCATTGCTGCGGACAGTAAAGCTCCGCTGCCCAATGCAATTAACTCAAATACAGCTGTCCATTCACTGCCATTGGATGGGTTAGCAATTACCGCAGGTACATGAAGCCATAAGCATAAAGCAAAAAATAGAAGAGCCAGTAACAAAGCCGCTGCTCTTTGCCTTATGTGAATAATTATGCAAACTCCTCCTGCTATGAGAAGAAAACCGAGTAAGTAAATCCAGGGAACTACATTGAAGGCGGACGGCAATGGTATCAGACCCAACAGAGAACTATGAAATACGAAAAACTCAATACCAAAAGCTGTAACAGCAAGCCCGTATAACAGTTGCCCGGCTTTAGTTATGTTATTCATAAGCAAGTTTAGTTGTGAAGGTAGTGTACAATAAAGCTTTTAAGGCTTACTCATTTATAAAAATAAAGAGGTGAGTTTTCTGTATAAAATTTATGTAAAGGATATTTTATTTTTCTGCTAAAAGAAAGTTTTTTTGAAGAATGATTCTGTCTTTTCGTCGCTGCTGCAAATAAAAGATAATGAGATACTATTACTTTTTGAAAAACAACCAGGTTTACTTTGTCGGAACTGAATAAAATCAAATTTTCATTTTTCTAAACTTCCTTGAAAACCATGACAAATAAAAGCTGTTATAAATCTACTTCTTGCGTGCCGCCATGTAAAGCCAGTGTTTTACCATTCCAGATAAATGTACCTTTTACTGCAACCGGTAATGTTACAGTTCCTTTAATTCCATTGCTGTTTTCTTTTCGTTTCAGCGAAACAGAGATGGTGCCATCAGGATGCGGCATACTGCCTTTTATCCAGATGAGTTCGCCGGGTGCAGGCTGAATTGTTACACTCCTAAAATTGGGCGAAGCAGGCATAATACCACAGATGGTAGCTAAGAAATCATACAACGGGCTGGCGCTCCATGCGTGGCAATCGGAGCGTGTCGGGTCCGGATTTTCTGCAAAAGTAGTCAGCCCCTTGCGGAGCATGTCGCGCCAGGGTTGTAACTGGCTATAATACAAATTTGCCAGGCCTGCTTTTTTTAAAGCTTGCGTCAGGTAAAACCGGTAGTAAAAAGTGGCTTGTGTAAGCGAAGTGTCGAACAAAATAACATTCATTGCTTTTTGTTCATCCTGCTTGGGTATGCAGCCGGTTAGTATCGCCATAATACCCGAATGCTGGCTGAATGTTTTTTTATCAGGGGTATCGCCCATGGCATTTTTTACCTTATCAAAACAATTGGCATAAGTGCCGTGCATCAGCATAGCGGCAAGCCCTGTACAGTGCGCCGCTTCTTCGTTTTGTTTGTAATAAGCAAAGATGGCTGCCGCCTGCTGCAAGGTGTAAGCATATTGCAGGGTAATAACAGCGCTGTTGCCATCATTGGCACCGGCAGGCGTACCGCCGTTGAAAGAGGAAGCCCAATCAACAAAGTTCCACCAGTTCATAGGTCCCAGCATTTGCTTGTTCGTATCAATATGTTGTTCGTACCAGTACAGCACCCCTTTCACTGCCTGTAGCTGATGTTCAATAAAAGCATCATCCCGCCGGTGCATCATGTAGTCGTACAGCATACTTATCCAAAATAAAGAAAAAGGAGGAATGACCTGTAACCTGCTGCTTGGGTATCTGCCTTGTGTTAATCCTTCAGCAATACGCGAGTTATAAAAATCAAGGATTGCCTTTCGCATCAGCCGGTCATCGCCTGTTATGTATAAGGATATTAGAGATTGTATACGTGTATCAGCTTCGTACTGCAGTTGTTCATAATAAGGGCAATCGAAATAAGTTTCACCTGCGCATAGTCTGGCTGTGCGCCAGCCTACTTTCCATAGTTGTTGCAGCGTTGTATCATTGCTATTGAAAGAAGCTTTGGGCTCAAACGGATATCCTGTGTAGATGCCGTATAAATCATCTATTACTAATGGCTCATCGCCTGTAGTGATATCAACCTGAAGATAACGGTACGTTCGAAACCACAAAGATCGGAATGTTCTTTTATTGCTACCATCCGGCACGAACACATCATAGTTTCCGTTGATGGTTTTGCCTTCTATCTCATTGCGGTTTTCTTTCCCTCCCGCAGTATCAAATAAGGCTTCGGCAAACGTTAATTTTATCACTGCATTATTGCCTTTGCTGACTGTGAGTTCAGGATAGGCAACGGTATTATAAGTCTGGTCGAACAACAGGCTTGCTATTGTATGGGCAGGAATGGTTACGGGGTGAGCACCTTTTATAAAATCAGCATCCGTTATGCCCTTCATTCTTCTACAGATGGCAATGCGCTGTTCTTTTTCTTCCATTAGCGGGATGGTTCGCGGCACCAGCGTCCACAAATTATCACTTCCAACCCCTGTGGGCACAGGAGCAGCAATGGCTATCGCTTTACTCCATGTTGCATCGTTATAATCGGGCAACTGCCAGTTCCAGGGATAGTTTTCTGCTCTTACTGAATCGCCCGGACCAACCACCATATAAGTATGAAGCCTGCTGCCGTTATCGGTTGAACAAGGATGATAGGCACTGTCTTTACTTACTCTCCAGCTGCTGTTTGTATTGATGATTTGTGCTGCCTCATTATCTCCCTGCACCACAAAAGCTGTTTGGTTGGTTACCTGCGCCACGGCTGCAAATTCTGCCATGTTCCACACAACTGCGGCTACTGTATTGCTGCCCGGCTTCAGGTATGCTGCAATGTCAATGGTTTCAAAATTCCAGTGAGCCAAATCACCCCGGGCTGGTCCGCTGCATACCGGTTCGCCGTTTACAAATAAACGATACCTGTTATCTGCCGATATATGAATGAGAAAGGTATCCGGTTTGTTACTTAATAGGAAGCTTTTTCTAAAATGATACACACCATAGGCACGTTGCGATACATTCGGGCAAGTAATCCAGCTTGCTTTCCAGTAATTGTTTAGTAGTAATGTATTGACAGATTGTGCAAATAAAATATGACAATAAAAAAGCACCAAAAAGAAGCCAATCGTTTTCTGAATCATAGGCAGGCAATTAAAGATGGGTAAGATATACAATTCTGGTTATCGCTTGCTGTAAGCAGCAGTAGTTTTTTTTCCAATCTCTAAGCGGAGTTTGCAGCTTCTACAACCCATCCTTTGTTGTTTGTATCTATGCAGCACTTCTAATGTAGTTTACAACTACATTTTATAATACGACTATCAAATTTTGCCACAAATCAAAGAATACTGCTTTCAGTATATAGCCTGTTTACTATGATACTAAAATTATGATCTGACACAATTTGTTTTACCGGATCGGTAAGCTTATAAATGAAATAGAAGGGTGATAGGGCAGGATTATTTGCTTGCTTATTAAAATAGCACTCCAATCAGCACTTTAGCACAACCACACTTGCTTATGAATAACACAACTAAACCAATTCGTTTTCAAGCCGGCGGTCACCCCTTTAGTAAAATACATCATCAACAATGTTTATTCCTCAAGTTCTAACAATAACTATTTAGGAATTAGCAGTTTCTCTGCAAAATAAAAAAAGTTGAAGAACGCATTAAAAATGCAAAAAACTTCTTTTAGAGGACGATTTAAAGGCTATCCAAAAAATAGGAGTTGCAGAGTAACATAGAATTTTGTGGTGTTGAATCACTTAATTATCATGCTGTCTGCAACCGGATGCGAAGGTGAGATAAATCCTTCATTTCTGCCAAGCGATGAGCTATGGTTTCTTAGGGAACCTTTACTTCCGCTTTCAAAGCAGGTAAGAGGAAGTCGGGGTCGTCCGCCCTATTCTGATTATAAGATGTTTGTAGCTATTTTTTATGTACTGCGCACCCGGTATTCAATGGAAGGCTTTGCCATGTTCGCCGGAAACCTCCTCAACCCTTGACTACCAAGCCGGAAGGTGGGTCAATGAACATATACATTCATGGATTAACAGGTTTATACGCCTGCTGATAAGATGGCAAAAGAAAAAACAAAACTATGAAGCCATGCTCCATCTTTGCTCCCTTCATATCCTCCGGAAACATTCATCTCTATTCTTCGGATAAACTCTAAATACCAATGAAATGACATTGCTGTATTACGCGGTTACGAAATTACGAAATTTGTAACTGCCTCTTCCAAACGGAATTTATTTTCAAAACGAGAACAAACGAATAAAATCTTCATTTGTAAATATTTTGTTTTCAAAGTATTTAAGCAATGGCATTATATTCCTTTCACTTGGGAACGCTGTAAGAAATACCGCTAAGTATTGTCTTAAAAATTAAAATCCGACATTATTTAATATCAAAACAGCCAATATTCATCATTGTAAAAAAATCCATTATGAAAAGAATTGCATGTATTCTTTTGACACTTTCAACATTAGCAGCAACACAATCAACTTACGCGCAAATTAAAGACTCGACCATTACCGGCATCTATACCGATTTTAAAAGTTATTGGTCAACAAGCACGAAAACTAATAATGCAGTTTACCCTGACACGAGTCATAACCTTCTGGCTTTTACTTTCAGAGGTAAAACTTACTCGACAGGAGTAAACGACGACATGTTAACGGCAAAACTGGGTAGCAGCAATTACTCAGCACAGGTTTTCAGATCACTTCCTGTAAGCAATATTGCTGGTAAAACAATTGGTAGTGATAACACGCTCGCCTTTGCGATTAAAGATGATGGTGATTCGACTAAAGCAGCTTATCAGTCACCTTATCCGATTATTCACATCGCTGATGTATTAACCGACGGTAAAAATGGACTTGACTTAGGCACTGGTGTTACCAACTTGCCCAAGGGGGCACATATTTCGTTTCCGGTAAAAAACTTAGGCATAAAAACCCCGAACGACACTGTGCCTGATTTTGTATTTACACAAATCGCTGAACCAACCACTAACCAGCCCGATACTATTTTCTTTTTTGATGCAAACAATAATGTGGTAGGAAACAAAAAACTGGTGTACTGGAACGCAGTAAGCAAACTAGGAACCTATAAGTTGGATTTGTACTCCTTAACACCGAACATGACTTGCAATACTTCTATCATGAATAGCTTGTACCAGCAAAACGGAACAAGGGATATTAGAATGGTGGCTTTTTTAATTACTGAATTCGGAATTACCGATGCAACGCTTGCTGCACAAGTCAAAGGCTTGCAAATTAATCCATGCGGCAGCAGCGACCAGGCATTTATTGCCTATAATACCAACATCATTCATTTTGACGTACCAATCATTCTAACGCAGCCGGCCACGCAAGTGTTTTGCAGTGCAGCGGCTTCTTCCTCGGTTACTTTTAGTGTAAATGCTTTCAGTACAACCGCTATGACTTATCAGTGGAAGAAAAACGGAGCTGATATTGTGGGAGCCACTTCGTCTTCTTATACGGCTACAGGTCTTACAATAGCCGATACCGCCAGTGCCTATTCCGTTACCATAACCAACAGCGTAGGTGCAATCACCAGTGATAATGCCTATGTAAAATATGTAATTGTCAGTCAGCCTTCCTCACAATATTTGGCTGTGGGGGCAACAGCTACTTTTACTGTAGGCACATCAGGTGCAACGGCCTATCAATGGCAAAAGGCAAGCGCTAATATCAGCGGCGCAACTTCGGCTACTTATTCAAAAACAAATATCGCTCTTACGGATGCAGGCAGTTATACAGCAATTGTTTCTTATAGCGGTGGCACCTGTAAAAGCAACGCTGCTACACTTACAGTAGAAAAATTACCCCTAATTACAGTGCAGCCATCTACGCAAATGCTTTGTAGTAGTTCCATAACATCCGCTACCTTTAGCGTTACAGCAGCCCAAAGTGTTTCTAACCTGACTTACCAATGGTATAAGAATGGCGCTGCTATAAGTGGTGCTACTGCTAACAGTTTAAATGTAAACAATCTTACTTTCGCTGATACTGCCAGCACTTACTATGCGGTGTTAACTAACGGAGTTGGTTCAACAACCAGTAATAGCGTTTCTATAAAATATATCATCCTTTCTCAACCTACGCCCTTAACCCAGGACTTAGCAACCGGTTCAAGCGCTTCTTTTACTATTAAAGCTTCCGGTGCAACAGCTTACCAGTGGCAAAAGGCAAGCGCTAATATCAGCGGCGCAACTTCGGCTACTTATTCAAAAATAAACATCGCTCTTACAGATGCAGGCAGTTATGCAGCAATTGTTTCTTATTCAGGCGGAACCTGTACAAGTAACGCTGCTACACTTACGGTAGAAAACTTGCCCCTAATCACAACACAACCGCAAAAACAAATGCTGTGTAGTAGTTCTGTCACATCAGCCACTTTTAGTGTAACGGCTACCAGCAATAACGCTCCAACTTACCAGTGGTATAAGAACGGAGCGGCTGTTTCCGGTGCTACGGCAAGCTCTTATACTGCTTTATCTCTTACTTTGGCTGATACCGCTTCTGCTTTTACAGTAGGCGTTACCAACAGCGTAGGAACTACTACCAGCAGCAGCGCATCAGTAAAATATATCATCGTTGCCCAGCCCGCTCCGGTAACGCAATACCTTGCCACCGGCAATGCCGCTTCTTTTTCTATCAAAACCTCAGGCGCTACCGCATGGCAATGGCAGAAAAACAATAGCAACATCAGCGGCGCCACTGCAAGCAGCTACGCACTTTCTGTTACCAACTATGCCGATTCAGGAAATTATACAGCTTTGGTTTCCTACAACGGCGGCACTTGCACGAGCAATGCGGCTGTATTGAAAACTTCTATCGTTCTGTATTCTAAATCTACAGGCAACTTAAACCTGCCCCTTACCTGGGGCGTGGCGACAGATGGCAGCGGAAGCTCACCCGTTGACTTTACAAGAGACGAGCACACTTTTATAGTAGCCAACCGTTCTACGGCTGCCACCGGCAGTAACTTAACCATCGCCGGTACCTTAGATGTTGCCAATGGAGCGGTCACCCTTACTCCGGGCACAACACTAAGCGCAGGCCGCATCATCAGGTCGTTATCAACGGGTGTGATCGTGAGCTCTTCTTCTTCTAATTTAACTTTGAATGGCATCAGTACGGTTGCTTATTCAGGCAATTCTGACCTTTACTTTGATGCGGTTAACGATACTATTAAAAACGTAACGATAGCTGCCCAGACCGTAACCCTTCACACGGCTCTTAACCTTACAGCCGGTGCAACGCCAGGCGTTTTGCAGGTAAACAGCGGCACTTTCAACACCTCTGATTCTTTAACCTTAAAAAGCGATATCAACGGCACAGCCAGCATTGCAAAATCAGCAGGCGCAATCAGCGGTAAAGTAACCATCGAAAAATTCATTCATGCCCGCAGAGCTTATAGATTACTGGGCGCACCGGTTACCAGCACCAATGCCCCCAGCATCAACGCCGCCTGGCAGGAAGGTGCCGCCAGCTCTACCGACAATCCGCATCCTGGTTATGGCACGCACGTCACTTATGGCTTGGTATCGGATGGTTTTGACCAGAACCCGCAGAAGACCTTTAGCATGAGGGTGTACAACAGCACAACCGCATCATGGGCAGGCGTTCCTCCTACCAAAACCACCGCTATCACCAGCTACCCGGCATACCTCATCTTTATCAGAGGCAATCGTTCTTATAACATTACCACCACCACCAACAGCACAACGCCTATGACTACTATCCTGCGCGTTACAGGTAACGTTAACCAGGGTGCGCTGGCTGCAAAAACAGTAGCTGCAACCGGTCTTACTCTGATGCTGAACCCTTATGCCAGCCCGGTTGACTTTTCAAAAATCGTCAGCCTTAGCAGCAACGTTAAAGCGCGCTACCATGTGTGGGACCCTTCTTTGGCCGGCACCAACGGCACAGGCGCCTGGGTAACGGTTGACGGCTCTAGCGGAACCTACAGGGCTACGCCTCCTTCCGCTTATACAGCTAATGTTTTAGAGGCGGGTCAGGGCTTCTTTGCTGAAAGTAACGATGGTATCAATGCAGGCTCTCTCAGCTTTACCGAAGATGTGAAAGACCCAACGGTTTCTACTACCAGCGCCGACAGAACGGGCGATGATGTTGCGGCTGATACGTCGCTGGAAATTAATCTCAAAGTATTTAACCCCGACAGCACCACGTCTATAGCTGATGGCGTTCTGTTCAACTTTAACGCAGCGTACAGTGATTCTGTTGATAACAACGATGCTGTTAAATTGGGTAACATAAGTGAAAACTTAGGCATCAAAGAAGGAAACGCTCTTCTTACCATTGATGACCGCACGATGCCGGAGAAGGGTGATTCTCTTCACCTTTCTCTTACCAAGACCAAATCTGCTTCTTACCAGTTTGAAATCGTGCCTTCCGCACTCAACAACCAGTCGTTCGCTTTGTATGATAAATACCTGAACACGTTTTCACCCATCAGCTCTGCCGATACTACCCGCATCACGTTCATGGTTAACAATGCAGTAGCGGCTTCCAAAGCGGCTGACCGCTTCACCATTGTGGTGCTGGCTTCAAAAATAACCAACACCGTGCTGCCGGTTTTATTTACAGATGTAAAAGCGTATGCAAAAGAAAAAGCCATTACGGTAGAATGGAAAGTGGCTGACGAAACAGGCGTCCTGTATTACGAAGTAGAGAAATCAGCCAACGGCATTCGCTTCATCGCAGGGGGCAAGGTAACAGCCACAGGCGCTTCTCTTTACAGCTTTACCGATGCCGCTGCAGCAGCCGGCATCAACTACTACCGCGTAAAAAGCGTTGGTAAAAACGGCGAGGTTCTCTATAGCGGCATCGTAAAGGCACAACTACCAACCGCCTCTGCCGGTGGCGCATCTTCTGTAAGCGTGTATCCGAATCCGTTAACCGGAACCCGGTTCACCCTTACCCTTGCCAACCTGGCAGAAGGCGCTTACACTGTATCGGTTATGGATCAAAACGGCGCTCTGCAATTGAGCAAAGCCATTACTCATAGCGGCGGTACGGCTTCTCAAATCATCAATCTGAACAACCGCCTGGCAGCCGGTATTTACTATATCAAAATCGCGTCCGCTACCAACACCGCTACCAACACCGTAAAAGTAGTGGCTCAATAGAGAGGAGGTATTCTTACTGACCGGATCATCATCAACCCAAATCCCAAAGAGAGACCTTCCCGTTAGGGAAGGTCTCTCTTTGTTTTTATTGTTATTCTAATTCCAGTCACATAGGCGCATGATTACTTGTTTCTCTTATCTACGAACAAAGCAGCCAACACCAGCTTCACCCGATAAAATAATGAAAAATGACTATCCGTATAGAGTAACCCCTTCCTTATTATGGTTGTGCAAAGCCGTCATTGCGAGGCATGAAGCAATCTAAACACCACACAACATCAGGTTGATAAGTGGAATATAGCATTATATACAATTTACTGACTGCTTCGTGCCTCGCAGTAACAATACAGGTTACTATATTCGGATAGTCATTTTATTTTAAGTGAATGGTAGAAATGTAATTAACCCAAGTTGTTAATTATCAGCAAAAGGAGCAGAGCAAGGGATAAATAATAATTTTGAGTTACCACACTTAAAATTACACACCGATGCTCTGCGAGGATAAAATTATAGCTCTTTATTGTATTGTAGATGATTTATTGAAAGGAATTGGTCATCAGGAGGACGGCAGAAGAAAAGTAAGTGACAGCGAAGTGATAACAACAGCACTAGTATCGGCGCTTTACTTTGGCGGTCATCACGACAATGCCCGGCAGTTTATGAAGATGACAAAGCTCGTTCCCGCTATGCTTGATAAGAGCCGGTTCAACCGGCGTCTGCATCAGGTATCGGAGTTACTTTTCAGTTTATTTTGTCAGGTGGGTCATCTGTTGAAGACGGCAGCGGGCGCATCAGAATACATCATTGATTCCTTTGCGGTGGCAGTGTGTGATAACATCCGCATCAGCCGCTCTAAAATCATAAAAGGAGAACAATGGCGCGGAAAACAGGCAAGCATGAGACGATACTTTTACGGCGTAAAGGTTCAGGTACTTGTTACAGCACAAGGCATTCCGGTAGAGTTTTGTTTTGTGCCAGGCTGTGAAAGTGATGTGCAGACGCTCAAAAAACTGCCATTGTCAGTGGCGGCAGAAAGCAGGATTTATGGTGATGCCGCTTACACCGATTACAAGATAGAAGATGATATGAAAGAGGTGGAGGGAATAGAACTGATGATTGCACGCAGAAGCAATGCGAAACGAAAGGATGAACCCTGGATAACGTTTTTAAAAGAACAAATGCGAAAGGGTATTGAAACCACCTTCAGCGAAATCAAAACTTTATTTCTCAGAACCATCCATGCCGTTACCTTCAAAGGCTTTCTTCTCAAACTTATCCTCTTTCTCTTTGCCTTTACTCTCAATAAACTTTGCTGATTATCTAACAACTTGAGTTATATAGACTAATAACGCAGAAATGCATGAATGAATTAAAAAAGCCACTGGTTCATACAGCGACTTTTTTGTTTCTTGTAAAGAGAGCTAATTTCTCCCTTTGGTCTCACATTGTTTTCATTTTTCGGTTTAAGGAGTTGATAATAAATGATATTTATAGCGGCATCTGCTTTGCCAAATGTAAAGTCATATTGGATTCCGGGGCTGGTATTTCTATACCACCCTTTTTTATTTTAATCTGGGTAGTGGCGCAGTTTGAAGTATCTGCCTTTATTATTTTTGATAATGTCATAAATAAAAGTAGTCAGTTTACCCCTACCATGACATGAAAAAATATTTCAATCTCCTTCTAACTTTAGATAATAAAGTAAAGAACCAATACCTACAAACAAATGTGTGATTTCAACAGGTGCCATTTTACTAATTGTTAATACACCATCAGCAACTCCCCATATGTCTGCGGACAAACCCAGCAAATGAGTAATCATATTGGTTAGTAAAAGTCCTTTAAGAACTTCGGTACCGTTTTGATTGCGCAAGAAGTAGTTTATAGCACCGCTGCCAATAATTAGCCCGCCCATGCCTCTCAAAACAGAAACTGTTTGGAGTGTTGTTGTAATGCCTAAAAAATTTGTTGTAAAGTTTGGAATAAAAAACATCATTGCACCAAATGCAAAAGATGCAAGTGCAGTTACAAGAAGAAAGACTGAACGTTTCATTTTATGAGATAAATATAAATAAAAAAGGCAGCTCGGAAAAGAACCGCCATTTCTAAATCCATAAAAGCACTTCAATGAAAGCAATCAAAAACACCCATATCTTGGTTCACTATATTATCATGAAACAAAGAATTTATACAACAATACTATGTTTTTATCAGGGTTACATACTCACTGGCGAAATTAAAAAAGGATTAGAAAATCATTAAAAAAGAAAACACCCTACAAAGCAGGTTATTTTTACCAGTGGTTATAAAAATTGAAAAAAGTAGCCGCTGGACGAAATAGCGACTTTTTAATATGTTTTATTTAACCACTACCAATTAAGCCACACCTATTGCATTTGCAATTAAGGCGATAACTTTATCAAAGATTCCGTTGACGGTTAGTTGGGAATTACCAGGGAACACAAGTGTGCAGGTATCTGTTAGCCCGATAATATACAAAATATTAGACAGGTTTACAGAGTAATTTATCTGTCCAACCGGTCCTTCTAAACTGTTAACAGTAACACTGAAAGGCGCATAGATGGGTTTCATAAGTTTCTTTCAAACGTTGGTAAAATAAACTGACATAAATAAAGTAGTCAACGTCGCTCGCGTTTTAATTGTAACCGTATTTTTATATGGACATTTCAAATTCATTGTCAGGTGTCATAATTGCAATATACAACTGTACACTTATTTTCACCCCTTGTTGCAACTGATATGTAGTTGCCTTAAATTAAGTTGGGTTGTTGAATGATTGCAGTAAGGGTTTGGAACAAAAAGGATATGAAAATCACAATAGGAAATAATAAAGCCTGATAATATATACCAGGCTTTCTAATTCTTATCTATACACTTCAATAATTTGAGTATAAAAGTGTGTAATCTTTACAACATTATGATTATCAATGTTGTTTGTAGTCCCTGCGGAACAAATGTCGAACCATTTTGTTGAGGATTTAAAAAAAATTGCAGATATTATTCCTCTTTAACTATGAGATAGTGTTATCCAATTTATGATGAATGTAAAAGAGAAAAAACTAGCGAGGCAAAATAACTTTGTAAGTTGTGAAGCAAGACAAAGTAAAGTATTGCTCTTGCCGCCTATAAAGGTAGTCAGGAACGGAAAAAAATAACGGGCAGACAAAACCGGTAATGCAAGTTTTGCTGCAAACCGTTTTTACATGCGTATCTATAAAGCGGAGAAGGCAAGGGTGATTCATCACCCTTAAGTCTGACAACAGCCATTTACAACACAACTCTTCTACCCGTAGCCGCCGACCGCTTTGCGGCATCTAATATTTCCATTACAATCATATTGTATTTCAAAGACGACTGATCATCGGTTCCGAGTATTTTATGATGAAGCACTGCCGTTAAATAGTTCATCGGATCATTGATAGGTGCAGTCAACGGTTCGGCTACTTTTTCGCGTTTACTATTTTCGCGCATACGGCTCATAATATTCTGTCCATCTAATGCATGCAGATAACCTGTTTCTCCAAACACTTCCAGATCTTTTATAGAAAAAGGCCAGTTCCACGAAGCTTCAATCAGCCCAGTTGCATTTGGGTATTCCAAAATAACGGTAGCATCATCCTCAACTTTAGGATAAACATCAGGTTTATAATGTCTGGTGATGGCAGTTACAGCAATTGGCTTGATACCCTTCATGAACCAAGTCATTACATCTGCACCGTAACAGCCAAAATCATTCAGTGCACCGGCTCCATTTAAAACCGGATCGGTTAACCAGTTCAAAAATTCCGGAGTACAACCGATTTCCTTCGGTCCCTGGTGACCATCATGGACAACCATTTTGTTAATTGGCCCGATACTGTCTTTGCTTACTGTGTTGTAAACATCCAAGTAGGAACCATACCAGGTGGTTTCATAATTGGTTAATACTTTTATTTGATATTTGTTAGCTAATAATTCAATCCGCTCCGCCTGCACCAAGGTTGCTGCCAAAGGCTTTTCCACCATCACGGGAATCGCCAAAGGAGCGCATATCTCAACAATGTCCACATGTTGTGCTACCGCATTATAACCCAACACAGCATCAGGTTTTTTTTGCAGCACCAGTGTTTTGAGGTCTGTAAAAAATAAAGAGTCTGGAATGTTATAAAGTTTGCTATACTTTTTTTGTAATTCCTTATCTGGCTCAGCGATACCTACTATATCTACTACGCCTTTATTATACTGGTTTAAAATACCATGAATATGGTTGTGAGTTAAACCCGCCACGACAACACGGATGGGTGGCTGTGCAAAGATGCCGTTAGACATAAGAATAACTAACAAGAGGAAAATTCCCCTTTGAAGGAAGAAAAATAAAAGCTTTGTATTTCGGTTAATCATATTTTGTAGTTTGTTTGTAATTGAATAAAAACTTCTTTGTCTGTATAGTCTTTCTTTTCGTTCATCCCATGCAGTTTTATTCTTTACCCCCGTTATTAGCGGGCAGGTAAAATACTTATCGCTGCGCCGCCGCCCGGTGCTAATTTCAGGTTTAATGTTGATGTGATATCCACAGTTATTTTATTAATAGTATAGACTTATGGAATGGACAAAGAATTAACTGGCGAAGTCTTATTCCTCTAATGGTCGTTGTCGACAGCAACCTAAGCCTTTTGGAGAATTCAGCAAGCTTTTTTTGCTTTAATTGGAACTTTATTATCCCGTTCGGTGAGGACATTGGCCGGAAGATAAAAATGCCGTCATCATTGTTCAAACTGAGGACGGCATTTTTTTATTATTTGAAATTGTTACGGATAGCCCGCAGATTTTTGGCCTTACACCCTGCGCCCGGTCACCAGGTTATAAATTATAGCTATAACAGCTATTACCAATAAGATATGAATTATTCCACCGGTAAAGAATCCTCCTAAAAAAGAGATAGCCCAAATTATGACACAGATTACTGCGATGGTCCATAAAAGGTTTGTCATGTTACTAAAATTTATTGTTAAAAATTTATGTGATAACTTATAAATAAAAACCCTGCCAAAAAATAAATAGCTTTTACTCATTGATTCTCTCTACCAGTTGGTGTCCGCACCATAGGTGTCGGGAAGAAAAGTTAAAGGGGAGGTTTGAGCAAGGCATCAATTAAATCAGCGTTGCCGCCGCAAAGCATAACCAGTTCTTTTACCAATGCTGTTTCAAGTTAATTGAGGAACCGATGCTTCATAATCTTATAACCACTGAGTTGGTTGGTCTTTTTATACACCAGCAGCAGCACAGAAGCTATCATCGTGGCATAGAGCATCACTTTGATGCCGTTTTCACTTCTGCTTACCAGATGTGAGAAGTTCAGTTCTCCTTTCAGGAACTTAAAGAACACTTCAATGTCCCATCTTCTTTTATAAAGTTCGGTAATCACCTCAGCCGGCAGATCGGCTATGTTAGTGACGAAAAGCAGTTCCCTGCCCTCCTTTTTGCTGACAGCCCGGATAAGCCGAACAGGATGCTTCGTGCGCCTGCCACCCATGGCAAACAGATACGCCCAACTGTCAGAGAGTATCGTGAGGGTGGACGAATGCAGTGGCTCTGTAAGTGCATTCGGCTTATACTCCTCCTGCTTATTCTGCTTACCTAAGCGGCTGATAAAGCGGGCACTTCCGCTGTCTGTTAATTCATCGTAAGTGGCGCGGCTGGTAATTCCCCTGTCAAAGACAAGGATACGATCAGACCCTTTCTTTTCCTGCCGCAGTGAGTCCAGGATTACTTCCCGCAAAGCTGTGTTCTCGCTGCTGTATGCCTGCCCGGTGAACAGGCGGACTGACCGGGGCAAATCATCCAGACCGACCGTAAACTTCACCTGTCTGAGGTGGTCAGCATCGCCACCTTTCAGATGATAACCTGTCTTGAGCAGAGCGGCTGACAAGGATATAATTGTGGAATCAAAGCGGGTTACCCTTTGGGGTGATGGTAGCAGGGCACCTGCTTTGTCTTTGTAAATGGCAAGACAAGACTGGTACAGCTTTTCAAAATAAGCGGCATCCATTGCGTTCAGCCGCTCACCAAGGGAGCTATGATGGGCATTTGCTTTGGAAACATCTTTGTTGAGCAGTTTAAAAGCTATCGACTCATAAGCGCATTGCATCATGCGCAGGCTATTGTCTTTGTAGGAAAGAATCGAGTAGAGCAACAGCTTAAACATCAGTTGTTCCTGTAACTTCTTGCTGTAACGGTTCACCTTTGTCTCAACCGCCAGTTCATCCAGGAGGCTATCAGGTAAAAGCGCCAGTATCTCACTTACTCGCATAATCCGTAAGTTCTCACTTATTTCATTGACCTTGCACCCCTTTAACTTTTCTTCCCGACACGTATGGTGTCCTCACGCACCGAAATAAGGCGGAGAATTTAGTGAGTGTTTTCTTCTCTGCAAAGCCAGGCAGATGAAAAAGCGCAGGAGCAGCACGGTAAAGCCGGTACCAGGCACATGGTTCAACTTCTTAGGGATGCGAAGAGTGAACACTAGGGTAATAAAAGCAGCCTGAAACACCCTCAGACATGCTTAGTTTTGTAATGAACGCAGGAACCTTTAATAAAAAGCAACTTGACGAAATAGCAAGGGCACGAAAAGAAATAAGTCAATGGCGGACAGGATAGTTTTATATAGATATTTCGGTACTTATTGTGGAGATAATGGGAGGCCTGTTCACCTTATTTCGCCAAACGTTGAACAACAAAACGATTGAATGATAGAGGTTTTCTCGTCAAATGTCGCTGAAATCGTGTGATCACTTGACGCGGAATATCCATACTATTATCTAAAAAAGAGTCTAAATCTGTTAGACCATCCATCTGGAAGTGGATGCGTCTTTTGTTTCAGACTTGATTTTTTCTTTTGTAAGGTCTGTTTTGTTTTGTCCTCCACAGGAAGCGAAATAAACAACCATCAAGAGCAACGCATATACGTGTTCGTATTTCATAATTTTTTTACTCAGCAACCGCCTTTGCGAGGGACACGTTTAAAAATTACTTTACTATCTCGTTCTACATAGTCGCCCCATACGATTGGATATGAATACTTGGGCGCGTGCGATACGGCATGGCTTTTTATAATTATTTTGTCGTTTACTTTCAGGCTATGCAATGGCTCAAGTTGAGACTTTTCCGGCTCGAATTTTACAATATAATCATCACCATTAATCCTGGTCATTACTCCGAAACCTAATCGTGAGCCTAGCGGAAGAGAAAGAGAGGTTACTACAGCCTCCATATTGGTATAATCTTCAATGTGCTTCTTTATGTTAGCTTCAGCCGCGTACACTTTTTTACCTGCGGGAGACGCTTCCCATTCTTTGTACATAATACCATTTGGGGTAAGCTCCCATATTTTCAATGCGGCTTTCATTTCAGCCGCAGAGAGTGGCTTTGGGGTTGATTTTTTAGAAGTTTCATTTTTGATTTCGCGATTGGCAAATATGAGTCCGCTTACCACAACCAGCGGTAAGATCAGCGCATATATAACTTTTTTCATATTTTTTGTAGGTTTAATTGCCATAGAACTATCTCCTGGTAAATCAGATCCGGGTAAGGCATTTCTTTTATTTTTCATATTCTTTTAAACTTGGTGCAACAAAAATACTTTGGTTTATTTCAGCCTGAGGAACTTGGATTGTAAATAAGAGCGTAAACTTTGTAAATAATATATTGACATAATGCTTGTTAAAAGAAATCTTCTGCCCGTCAGACGGAAGTACATGGGCGTATCGTTACTACTCTTGTTTATCTCTATCATTTGCGTGGCTTTTAGCATCACCGGCAATGATGACTTTGACTTTGCCAGGAGGGAAGTTCTGCTTCGCCAAATCGGGCATGAAATACTCCTTCAGTCGGGCGATAGTACATCACGGGTACTTCCGGTAAAAAGGATCGCTGACAATGAATACCAGATCAGTTTTGAGAATGCCTTTACTTTTCAACCCGACTTTCTGGTAAAAACTACTCAGCGTTTGTTAGCCAAAGACCCGCTCGCAAGTGATTACGTTGTTAACGTACTGAACTGTGCCAATGCCAGTGTAGCCTATGGATATGCGATATCAAAAAATAAGAAAGATGATATTGTAGCCTGTATAGGAAGAAGGCAACCCATAGGATGTTACCTGATCAATATTAAATTTAAACCAACGGGTTTAGCTACCGTAAAGAATGAATATTTTTTGGGTTCTCTGTTATCGTTAGCATTTATTGGATTTATTTTTTTGAGATCTGTCAAGCTGCGGAGAGCCTTACCAGGTGATCAGCCTACTGGTGGTATATTCACTTTGGGGTCAATGTTGTTCAACCCGGAGAATCGTAAGCTCATGATAAATGGAAATACCACAGAATTGACCAAAACTGAAACGCGTGTACTACGCATTTTCGCGTTGTCTCCTAACGAGGTTATAGAGCGAAGCCGGCTACAAAAAGAGATATGGGAAGATGATGGTGTTATAGTAGGCCGCAGTCTTGATATGTTCATATCAAAACTTAGAAAAAAACTGGAATTTGATCCGAACGTCAAAATTGCTGTTATACGCGGCAAAGGCTACAAGCTTGAAATTAGCGCTTAAGAAAATCTTCCCGCTTCGAACTGATGTTATTAGAATTTTACCGCAAAAAAAGTATGTCGAGTTGTCGATACAGAATAACTTTTGTCTTAGTTAAAGTCCACTAAGCAAAAAACTGTAAAATTGCGCAGACGGTTCGTGACAGTGACGCACGAGGTTGAAGCATTTGTGAAGGCATAGCAATAGGGGCTTGTCAGCCGGAACAAATGCTTAATTGAAAAACCAAAGTTGAAGATAGCAACAAAAGCTAAATTGTTATTGTCAAACTGGAATATAAGCTGATAAAGATTTGCTACCGAAGTTTACAACCTCAAGCCATGCTATTACAAATGCACTTGTTGGCTGCGGCCGTCTCTTTTGTTACACATTCTGGCCAAAGGTCAGTAAATTATTGTCAGGGTCAAGCAATGCAAATTCTTTTTGGCCCCACGGTTTTGTCTGCAAATGTCCTGCTGGATGTATGTTTATTTTCTTATCCAGCATTGAATTATAAAGCTTCTCAATTTCATCTGTTCGTATATAAACCTGCCCGTAATTCTCTTTCGGGTCAAGTTCTTTAAATTCAAAAAAGTGAATTTGAATATTGTCCTTTTGCACCATGAAGTAACCATCATAGTCAGCACTTCCAAAATCTTGAAAGCCTAACTTATTTATATAATATTCTTTTGTTACAGATTTGTTACGCATTGGTAATTTCGGATTGATAGCAGTCAGCATAATTTTTTGAATGATTGTTCTTGCTTATAACTTTTATTTGGTTTCCAGAATTTCATAAAATTCTCTTCTCTTGTTTTCAAACCATTCATTCATTGCTTCAGGCGACTTCATAAGTTCCTTCATGTCACCTATTGCTTTCAAATGCGCAACGTCACCTGACTGAAACATATCCATACCATGTTTTTTACTTAACTCTGATAACTCTTCAAAAGTGTTAGCATGAAATTCCAGGTTACATGCTCCACCTAATTGTTTACAAGTCATTGTTCTCATTTACTTATGTTTAATACATGAAAATTTGTAACTCTTATTATGTTTTGTCTGCTATAACGGTTACTGCTAATGTGAAAGGTTCGGCGATGGTGGGAGAATTGAAAAACCTCCGCCGGGACAACTGCTGCCAAGTTTTGATTTAAAGATGGGAGTTAAAAACAAAAAGCTAAATTACTCATCTCCTGCCCGAACCAAAGCTGAAGAGCGAACTGCTGCTGATTGCTCCAATGTCCAGCCCTACTATTGGCAATACTCTTGTTGGCTGCAGGGCTAGACAATCAGCCTAATTTGTCATCAATAAAGGTCTAACTTCAACACTTCCGTCAAACTCTAATATAGGGCACTTTTTTGCTATAGTCTGCGCATCTTCCATACTGGCTGCTTTAATAATAATAAAAGAACTAATTGACTCATTGTTGCTATAATATGCACCTTTTTTAGTTCCGTTACTTGTAATTGTTTTGCCTTCAGGTGATGGTTTGTATCCACTAACGATCTGTCCGTTTTGTACGAGTCCGCCCATAAACTCATTCCAATGCTTGATGTTTTTTGCCAATGCTTCTTTTGATGGCTGCTGCATTTTAGGATTGTAACGAACAGTTAAAATAAATTGCTTTGCAGTGTCAGTCTGTGCAAAGAGTCCGACCTTAAATGTTGTTAAAAATAAAATAAAGATAATTTTTTCATGCCGTGTGTATTTGTTTTTATTAAACCGTTTTAAGTGTCTTTTGTTTGTTTTTAAGCATTAGCATTGCTTTTTCAGCTCTTATAGTTCTTGTTGCTTCTTGTTTTGCAGAACCGACCCAATCGCAGTATGCTTGTTTGTGCGACTTTGCTAAAGTTTCAAAAAAACCATTAGCTTCTTTGTCTTTATTTAATAACAATTGGAGCTCATTAGGTACTCCCTCAATATGTTCACCTTTTTTAAGCATATTTTGTATTTAAATTTAAAAGTTAAGTCTGTCAGCGCGCCTTGCAGCCAACTTTGAAGCATTTGTGAAGGCATGGCAACAGAGCTTGGTCAGCCTGGTACAAATGCTTAATTGAAAAACTTAAGTTGAAGATAAGAACTAATGCTCAATAGCATAATGTCAGCTTGAACGAACGATGATAAGAATTAATTCTTTACAAGTGCTGCTTGTCAAGCCATGCTTGCACAAACCACTTCCCATGTTTACAATTCAATAAATTTATGCTGTATTTCAAAACACTCAAAGTCAGAAAGAACAGAGGCAGAATAAGGTAGTCAAACCTCAAAAGCATATAGCTTGTCTAACACGGTTATCACTGCCTCCTTTCTTGCTTGATGTTGTACAGTTCGATAAGTCCGAGAGCTTGTGTTAGGATGAAAACAATAGCAAGAGTGTTCTTGCTCTTTTGTTTTGCGATATAAAGGTAAATGAAATTTGTCATTTTTAAATCGATGAAAAATGAGTATTACAACTCTTTATTGCGGCATTGATATCTCTGCGGATGGCTTCGACATCTGCATGCAACAGCCCGAGGGAGATAGTGTCTGGCACCAGTTGTCCAATGACACAAACGGATTCAAACAATTAGTGCAACTATGCCCCGGCAGCTATCATTTTGTGATGGAAACCACCGGCGTCTTTCACCAGCCGCTTTGCTTCTTTTTACATGAAAAAAAGTGTAGTTACAGCGTTGTAAATGCCTTGCAGGTAAAACGGTTTATACAAATGAGCCTGGAGCGAAACAAAACGGACAAAAAAGATGCATGGCACCTTTGCCAGTATGGTATTGAGCGCAGACCTGTACAGTATGAAATGCCCGACCAGCAATACTTTGAATGTCATACTCTCAATAACGCTATTGAAACCATTACGGCAGAAATCACCGCGTTTACCAATAAACTATACGCACAGAAAAAGCAAAAAGCAGACAGCGCTGCCGTGAGCAAATCCTTCAATGGAATCATTAAATTGCTCAAGGTTGAACTCAAAACGCTCAAAGAAGAACTGCATCAAAAAATGTTGCTTTGGCAACCAGAAATGGTCAGGCAGGTAAGCAGCGTGAAAGGCATTGGCAGCAGAGCCACCGCCACCTTGATTATAACTACACAGGGATTTAAACATACCCACAGTTATCAGCAACTGATCAGCTATGCAGGACTCAGCCCTAAAGAATACCGAAGTGGCAAAAGTATAAAGGGAAAAGTACACATCAGTAAAACCGGGGGCAAACTCTTGCGCCATGTCTTGTACATGCGCTCTCAATGCCAAAACAACCAATCCCGCCTGCAAAGCGCTTTTTGACCGGCTGGTAGCCAAAGGAAAAAATAAAAACTGGCACTGATAGCTGTATGTAACAAACTTTTAAAGCAGGTCTTTGCAGTAGTAACGTCCGGTGTCTTGTATAGAGATGATTATTATAAAAATGTGGCTTGAATTATTTGTTTTTTTACACAGTTCGTGTTAGCGGTTCGTTGTTCTTCTTCGTGTCGTTTGTCTACTTAAAGTGAGCAAGAGTGTCGTCGACCAAATGTTCTATTTCTAAAAAATCATTGGCAAGTTCTAAAATGTCATCTTGGAAATTCCCCACGTCTATTTTTAGCCAACCCTCCATTAATGTCAATGGTCCAAAATCTACACTTACATTTTTCCATTTATGTTCAAACGCCTTAAAACTGTCCCTAAAAATGTCTGCAAATTTTCTGCTTTCTATGGAATAACCTTTTAGCTTTCTCAGCTTAAGTGCATGTATATTGTATAAAAGTTTTTGTTCTTTACTTGATAAATCGCTTATCCAAACAGAAAAGAAAATTCGCGATTCAGAAGACAATGGGTCTTGAAATTGGTTTGTCCATGACCTTTTATATAATTTCAAAACAACGCAGTTTATCCCATACATGACAACTGCACTTTCAACTTGCTTTTTGGTAAGAAGTCTTTTGTCAAGCTTGTCAGCAGCTTTTTGAAATTTGTCCAAGTAAAAGGAAGTTTCCACTTAATATTTTGGTTTAAAATTTGATTTTCTTTGTATGCCGATGATATGTTTGTTGTCACTCTACAATGACCGCTAACGAGCAGGGCTTTATGCGGTTGGGAATTAGTATTCCGTCTGCCCATAACCGCTGCTGATTGAAAAACTGCTGATGAAGATAAGTACAAAAGCTGATAGATATTTGTCTTCTGGAACTAAAGCTGGGATTTGCACTTAGCTGTTGTTACAATGTCGAGCCCAACTTGCATAAAACCCAATGTTGTACGCTGGCTTTTTATTTCTGTAATATCAGATTTTTTAAATTTATACTACCACAATGAATTTCTTGGTCGCTTGATTTACTGTTACTTTTTAAACCATCAACTTTTATTCTATAAAAAAGATTTTGTCCTTTTAAGCTCAGCTCTGTTCTCGTAGTTCCGTGTGCTCCTTCAGTTAAGCAAAGTATTACAGCATAAAAACCGTTCGATTCTTTTGGTTGAATTGTTCTTTTTAAAGATGCTGATTTATGAATATTATTATCCAAGTAAGATTCTAAATTTGTCAACCCGTAAAAAAACAATGGGAATTTTTTAAAAGTCATTGTGTCGGCAGGGATTAACACTTCATAGTATTTGCCAGGCAAAGACGGAACATCGTATGAATATAAAGGAAAGTCTATCTTTAATTCAAGAGGATTATTTGTCTCATTAATTTATTCTGTCCAAAAAACAGCATAATTATAGTCATCACCTTTTTTGTTCGTATACTTAACACCACCTCTTGGAAAACCGTTTTGTATTGTGATGTTCTTTCCGTCAGAATCTATGAATTTATATTCACTGTAAATGTCGTTGCCATTAAATGCTTTCTTGTTTTGGATATTTTTCTTCGAGTCTAGAATTTCTGTCGCAACAATATCTGGTGTTGATTTATTAGGTTGTTTGCAAGAAAGAAATCCTGTTGTCGCTATAATCAATATTAGTATCTTTTTTTTCATTCTTTCATTTTTGTCAACGGTTGGCGGTCAGCTTGCGTACAACTCAAATATAGTAGCCATAAGTTAGATTTTGAGCAAATCTGCTATATTTTAAACTGGACTGACTGTAAATGTTTTGTAAAGCAAGTGGGAGAATCCACTTTTGTATTGACGCCAAAAAGTTACTTCCCGGTTTTTAAATCTGTTATACTCCGGATGTTTAGTTTGTCGAAGGGTCTTTCTATCTTTCGAAGCTGCTTGATACTGACATGCGTGTACCTCAACGTCGTTTTGATATCATTGAGACCCAACAGATCTTGAATACTTATTCCTACTTTCTGGTCAGCAAAAGCAATAAAGTTGTTGATGCTTCTTTTGTTGTATTGTCCCTCGATCCCCTTAAAACAATTAATTCTTCGGTTTATAAAGCAGGTAATAATCTCTTAAGATTAGATGAACGGAGCAGTTATATCAAGGTTTTATAACAGTCATCACTTGGCTAGATAGATGGCTATGCATCGTTGCTTGCTGCATGTAGCCTTATGAGATGTTTGACAAATCGGATGAATTGTTTTTGTAACGCCATTGAAATCAAGTAAAATTCGGAATGAATTGCATCGTATGCAAATTCATATGTCAGACGCATTTTAAGTAGATTAAACCTGACGTGTCCAATGTGCAATCACGGATCGCTTTTAAGCGCGTTTAATACTTTCTCCAACAAGTTCTTCACGTCTAATTTTATTTGATAGTAATTATGTTTTACCTGTCTTTCAGTTATATTTTGAATAGAAGGTATCCGAACAAACTTTTCGATTTCTTGATTCAACTTGTTTGCATCATTTATAATTTCCGAATGAAAGACCTTCAACCTAATTTTGCTATTAGGATCATCTGCCACCATACCCACGAACTCACCCGAAGACAGCGCACTGATTTTTGAGCTGGGAATGGCGTAGTCAAGTTGAACTGAACGGCTTACTGAAGTATCCATACGGTTGATAGAGATACTTTCTTTTTCCTGTGCAATTTTTCCAAATCGTTCGGATAATGTTTTCGCTGTGTCACCCATTACCTGTCCGCAAATTACATTGCCGGTTATGTTGATAATCACATCCGCTTGCTCTTTGCCATAATCCTTTCTTAACTGACTAAAGTCCTGCATGGCTAAAGTAGTAGCTACCTTATTACTTCTGGCGGTTGCTATCACTGCATCCATATGGTTAAAAAAAATGGTCGGGAATTCGTCAAATACCAAACTACAGGGAAGCCTGTCTTTTTTGTTTACCTGCCGCACCATACGCGAGATGTAGAGAGACAACGCAGCGCCATAAATCTGTTGTTTTTCAGGATTATTGCCCACGCAAACGATTTTGGGTTGCTGTGGGTTGTTGATGTCTAACGTGAAATCGTTACCGGAAAGAACCCAATACAATTGAGGAGAAGCTAATCTTGCCATGCCTATTTTTGCAGATGCCACCTGTCCCTCCAATTGCTCCATGGCATCATTTTGATAAGCGCTCATGAATGGATTGACGAGCACTTCGATTTCTGGTTCCGTATTGAGAACAGGAAATAACTTATCATAGTCTGCCTGCATCAACTCAATTACATGGGGCAAGGTACAATACTTACCTCCTTCATGATTACGAAGAAACCAAATGACAGCCGTGAGAAAACTGATAGGTGACTCTACAAAGAAATCCCCTTGCTTATTAATCCATTCCCGGTTCAATCCTAAAAGAACAGCTCTTGCCGATTCGGTCGCATCGGTAATGTCGTGCATGGAAGCCGGGTCCAAGGGATTGCACCGGCTGGATTTAGATAAGTCATCGAATGAAATGACATGAAACTCCGGGTTCACTTTATAGCTGCCCAAATTTCGCATCAGCCAGTTATAGGCAATCTTGCTTAGGTCATCATATTTAAAGTCATAGATGAACATGCTAAAGCCCTTCTCGATGTGCTGCTTAATCACATGCTGCACGACAAACCACGACTTGCCGGCACCGGGGCTGCCAACAATGAGCAAACCGCGAAAAGGATTGATAATATTAATCCAGCTATTCCGAATTTTTTCTCTTAAACGGTAGCGAGCAGGAAGGTTGATAGAGTAATTGTTTTGAAGTAGTCTTTCTTCCTGCGGAAATGTTTCGTTGAGCTCGTTAAAAATATCATTCGTTAGCCTTAGTTTAATTAGTCGGCTAAGCTTGGTGCCTCCATTCAACACAAGCAGGTAACCAGCACCTGTTGAAAACATATATACAATTGCAAGTAATTGCGATGAGTAGTTGAAGTATAAAACGGTTTGACTGACGAAGTAAAAAGCCAAGCCAATAACCATAATATAGATTAACTCAGTCAATCTCTTTTTTTCATCCTTTCTTCCTTTCGCTCCAAATAACGAAATAATCAAGAACACAAGAGAAATGAGCTTTGCATTATTGAAGTTTCTGAACAAGCCAGTGTTTTCAATATTCGTGAGTAGCCGGTCTGTCAAAAGTGTAGTAAGCTGCCAAGACAGAAACGCAGTGTAACAGCAATAATAAAAATGCAGCAGCAAAATAAAAATGCTGATCAGCCTGGTCATGTCGGCTATTTTCCTCAATCCCGTTTCATTTTCTCCTGTTGACATGAGACTGAATTTTAGGTGAATAATTCTTTTGTTTTGCTTTCCCACTTTTTAGAGATGGAGCTAGCGTTGATTGTGCAATAAAAGGCTCTTGATGTTTTAGTTTTTGCGAAGCGGAAATTGGCTTCACTGATTTATCTATCGCATTACATTCTTGTTGAGATTCATCTTTCCCATTTTTTTGGTGTTTAATACTAACACTTCCACACAATGAGAGGTCTAATTCTTGCACTTCACTTTTTAATCGGTTTTGTAAATCCGTCATTAGATACTTTTCATTAATTTCTTTTTCGTTAAAAACGGACTTGTTTTTATTGTCTATAAAACTGATTTCTTGCTGCATACTTTCGGAAATGACTTTTGTGAACATTATGATTTGTTGCTCCATTAAAAGGCTTCTAAAATCTGCCGTCTTTTCAGAAATTTTATTTATCGTGTTGGCAAGTGTTGTTTCAAGTTTTTGTTTGAGACCCGCTCTGCTGCTTTCGTTTTTTTTGAATCGCTGCGCTAAGTTTGATAAGGTGGGTTTGCCAGGTAACGAACTGGCTTTGATTGACACACCGATTTTGATTCCTTTATCATCCATCATCCTGTAGTACAATCCTTCCTTCTCATGAATCCGACCACTTTTCTTTCCTGTATCAGCCACAACATTAAACTGTTTCAATATTGCATTTAAGCCAGACAGAGATGTATAATTATATTCTGGTATAACTGCATTCAGGATTGAGAAAATGCTTTGTTTCGTTTCTTCCTTCCCATAAGTCGCCTTGTTTGGACTGGTTACTTCAAAAGATTTTCTTACCTTCTTGTCTTCACGGTTGCTTTGGTTTAAGCCGAAATGACGTTCCGTTTCTTTTCTTGCTTTCTCTGATTGGTTGCGACCAATGTTGTGCGTATTGATGCGAGAGCCATCTTCCCGAATGGTTGTGCTGACGATATGGATGTGCGGATGCCCGGCATCATGATGTTGGTAAATAAAATAAGGTTGTTCTCCAAACCCAATTTTCGACATGTAGAAAGCGGCAATTTGAATGAGCTTGCCTTCCGATAATTTTTCACCAGCACTAAAATTGAGTGATACATGAAGTGTTTTCGTTGTCGCTCGATCATTCAGCGCATTTCTGTGTGCCAAAATCGAGCGCTTCTTCTGTGCTGATAATTGTTGAAAATCAACTAAACAATTTTCTCCGCTCAGGCAAATCGCTTTTCCTTTCTCTACCTTTCTCTCGTTGTAAGCAAGCGTTCTCTCCGCCGACCGGGGAACTGTTATCTTAGCAACCATTCGTCATAGAGTTGAGCGATACGCAATCTGATTTCCTCGATATTGGCGACAACATTCCGCTGCAACGATTCATTTAATATCAGCCATGTTTTAAATTCAGGAATTTGCTCTAAAATACTGAGCCTTTTTACTGCCTGATTGAAATTGCTGCTCACATGGTGTAAATCTTTTTTCAACTGCAGCATGCTACTCAAAAAATCATCTGCCGAAGCGTTTCGATATTTCACAATCACCGGCTTGCATAGCATAACTTTCCGCAGATAGTTGCTTAGGCTCCTTTCCGTTGTTGCTTTCCAAAGTTTTTGAAGCGCTTGAAATTCTTCGTCATTCATCCGCATCTTGACAAAGCGATGCCTCAATTCTTGTTCATTCTTTTTCATACCCATTCTGTTTAAAAAATTCAATCGTTTAAAGCTTTGCGAAGAGAGCCGACACTTCCCAGTACGTCCCATGCCTGGCGTCAGATGTGGCCCATTTGTACATCTTGCCATTTGCAAAACTTCTTTTCCAACTTTATAAAATAAAGGTAGGTTCCGGTAGTTGCGAAGGCAATAGGTGACCATATTTCAGTCGGGTTGACTCAGGGGATAAAAAGCAGGACTTTTGAGTACGATTCCCTTTTCAAAGGGGTCGAAAATTATTCAGAAAAAGATAGGATGGAAACGCGATTGAAACCTTAGCTGTTAACTACATCTTTCTGGAATTGAGCGTTATGCTTATCGGATGATATTGAGTAGCTATTCATCGAACGAGAATAACAAATGGCAAGCATCATTTTGCATTCCGTAATGCTTGCCAAAAAATTAAAAAATTTTATCTGAGTCCGGTTCGATAATAATCTTCACAAGACAAAGGCTCGACATTGTCCTTTTTACATTCATTTCTATACTTAAAATATTTATCTAAGAAAGAAGCTGAAGGAGTAAAGGCGCCTTCTGTGTGAAAGATCATATTTTGATTAATTCCTTTACGATGTTTCTTACTCCATTTTATCATTTTTTTGTAGCTTATATTTTTATGTTTTAAAGTGATTAAATAACGTTACATCAATCCTTCATCTGCGAAGGAATAGTAGGCTTCTTTTGAAATGATCAGGTGATCCAATACGCCGAGTTCAAGTAAGGTTCCACCTTCTTTTATTTTTCTTGTCAATTCAATATCTGCCCGGCTTGGTTTCAGGTTTCCTGATGGATGATTATGCGCCAGAATGATGCTGCAGGCTGCGGCTTTCAGTGCAATCGTAAAGATGATTTTAGGATCCGCTATGGTTCCGGTCATTCCTCCGCTTGACACTTCGGAGATACACAATACCTTATTGGCTTGGCTTAACAGCAATATTTTCAATTGTTCTACCAATTCGATTTTAGATAAGTCCCAATTTCTTTTGAGAAGTTCATACACTTCTTTGGAAGCATTTACAATTGGTCTTTCGGAGGCTTTAACGGTAGTCTTATATACCAGTTCTACTTCACTTACTTTCATTCCATCAATCTCATTATACACTGCACTAACCATAACCTTTTTCATAGTTTAAAATTTATTATGGTGCGCTATCAGCCCCGGCGCAACAGAGGCAAGGGAGGAACGGAATAAAATCGGGATTGTGGGTAAGCGTTTGGGGCAGGTTTATGCCGGAAATTCCCTTGCCGCTTCAGCAGCACCGCGGGCTAACTTTGTAGCAGAATAAATAAAGAAAAATACTCCTTTTCAAGTGGTTTTGAAGAGACAAACAACCCGACCAACAGTTACCTTCCGGCTCACTTTTTCTTTGCCCCCGCTTTCTTTTGGTAAAAGAAAGCGGCTCCCTTATGAGAGCCACTTCACATAAAAGCTATTGATAAAGGCTGAAAAAAATGGGTTCGCATATAGGCTTCCGGTAGCCTGCCTGAACGACTTTGCATAACAGTATATCGGTTTAAAAGCAAGGAAGAATGCAGACCTTCGTTTCCTTCCAAAGCGTATGAAGATTGACTTCCATGATAACACCAATAATTTCTGCATCTTCTTCAAAAGTGAAGTATTCGTTTTCTTTTCGTAGGATCACTATCGCATCCCTGTATCTTGCTTTTAACTGCCGCTATGTTTCCCATGTTTCTTTCAGCGTTACCGGCTCCTTTCTTTGCCAATGAGATGAATGGTCATAACTGTTGATTTATTTCGTTTCTGATGATGTTTCACATAAGAAAAGAAGGTGACTTCCCACCTGCTCCCATCCTGTTTAGCTCAACAGATGTATGTACTTCTTTGCCGTGTTGCGGGATACGTCTGTCCAGGTTGCGATGGAGAGCTTGCTGCAGCCCTGCGAATGGAGGCGGATGATCTAACGGATTTTGCTCATGCTGATAAGTGTGCTTACCATAGTTTATAGTGCCAGCCTTTCGGGGCTAACATCTAAAAGTAGGTTGCTTAACACAGCTATCACAATCACTCCTGAACAGGTGGTCAGTTTGCCGCGGAATCCACCAAAAGCAAAGTGACTCGTCCTGAAAAAACTTTACAATGTTTTTAGATAATCCTGGTTCTTACTTTACACTCAAATTTATATGTCATTCGGTTCAATTAATTTGGTTTTTACATAATTCTTCCACCTCTTTCGGATTTGACCGGTTGCTGGGTAAGCAGCGTCTGGTGTTAGATAGTTTAAGCTTGCATGTGGCCTATGTTGATTATATGTAGCTACAATTCTGTCAATGGCTTTCCTTGCTTCATTATGACTCTGAAAACATCCTCGTGGCATAAACTCAGATTCAATAATTCCGTTCATTCGCTCTGCTAACGCATTTTCATAAGGACTTCCGTTTTGCGTCATACTGATTGAGATGTTTGCAGACGTTAAGATATCTACATAATTGCCTGAACAATATTGTACGCCTCTGTCTGAGTGATGAATCAAGTTTCTATCCTTGAATAACCGGTTCGATAAAGCCATGTTTAGGGCTTCAATACATCCCAAACTTTCAAGACTGTGATATAAAGAGTAGCCAATAATTTTTCTGGAATAAGCATCTGTTATCAACGATAAATAGCTGTACCCTTCTACCGTTTTGGTATAGGTAATATCAGCTACCCATATCTCTCCTGAAGCATATACGGTTAATCCTTCAACCAAGTTAGGGTATCTTTTGAGCCTATGAAATGAGTTAGTCGTAATGATACCACGCTTTCTGCGCCGTATCAGCAATCCATGAAAGCGCAGCAAATCAAAGAGCTGATCACGTCCCATTTTGATGCTATGATCTCTTAGCATCGCTTCAATTTTAAAATGAATTTTACGGGTACCAATCATCGGCATTGATTCTCTTATATCTTTCACAAGTCGTAGTACAATCATGTGTGCAATATTGGTTTTCTTTTCATAATTATATGCTTCATAGTAAGCCTGCCGGGTTACACCAAACAGTCCGCAAAGCTTCTCCAGGCCTATAGATGGATGAGCTTGCTTTATTGTTTTGACCGTTTGGTACCAGGCTTTTTTTTAATCTTAATTTGAAGGTCTTCTTCTGTTACTTTAATCATTGTCTCTAAGCCTACAATCCGCAGATTTGCATATGCAAGCGCCTTCTGCAGTTGTCGGATCTGTTGTTTATACTCTTGGGAGTTTTTGTCTTCTTCCCTACTTGATGACACCGTTATGTACGTTTTGTCCGTCAAACTTCCGACGCTCAATCGAGTCATCCAAAATTTTAATGTGTTCCTGTTGAGTCCATACTTTTTAAATGCAGACCAAATGGATAGTGAACCGGTGCCAATCTCGCTAATGATTACTTCCATCTCTTCTTTACTACGTCGTACCCAAGGTCTTTTACTGGGTGGGCTACGCTTACCTTTCTGTTTTTGCTTTTCCTTAATCCTAAATTAGATTGCTGTAAAGCTATTTTAGGACTAGACAGATGTAAGCTGGGCACTAACGACTACGCCAAATAATCCATGTCATAATTTATCGAATTATGGTTAAGTAAAAGGGCGTACAACTGTTTCAAGCATATCTTTGGCATAAGTAATCTCGTTTCTTATTATTCCTTTTGCTACATAAATATCTTATAAACTGCAGTCTGCTTATTGATTTGTTTTAGATCGGCTCAAATAATAAGCTGTTTCTTTTTTACCCCAATATGGTTTTGCAATATTGGTGTCCGTTTCATTTTGGTAGAGAGAATTTGCCTTTTTTAAAAAAGGTAATGCGGCATCAACACCACCGCCAACAAATTTTGGCATCTCGTATTTTGCAAAGCCCTGCAAATAATAAATTCTTGGATTGTTGGGATTGATCTTTTTAGCTGCTTCCATATTTTCATCAAACATGCTTCCATATTTACTTCCACGTGCCATCGGACTGACACCAATTCGCCAGTTATCTATTAAAGCCGCCAACACATAAGTTTCATCGTTTTCCTTTCCTAATAAATTAACTGCTTTGGCATGTTCTTTATCTGCTTCATCTAAATAATCATCTCGTTTGTCATCGTCCTTTTCAAGTGATGACAGTATAGCTTTGCTGTATGATAAATAATAATGTGTTAACCATTCATTAGGCCATTTCATTGCTATTAAACCAAGCCGGTTACTAAGATTGGTTTTTAAATTAAAATCTTTACTTGAATCAAATGTATTGAATGTTTTTTGCAATGGCTCTTTGAAATTACTGGAAGAAGTTGATGTGGCCTTCGCATTTTGATTTTGTGCGTTAGCGTGAATGACTAAAGGAATGAGCACTGCTAAAAGAAAATTTTTCATTTTTTTAATTTTAATAATTACTATAATTCCGTTTTACTAAACTGGCTTAAAGAAAAACTTGTTCCTATTATTATTGACCTGTATAATGCTGGGAGCATGGGATATTTTCTGGTACCATCAGCCGAGTAACGATAACCAAGAATATTATGATGGTTTGTAATGTTATCTATACCGACATATATAACCGTGAACCATTTTTTAACCGATTGCAATCGTCCAATCCCAAGAGCAAGATTTTGATATGGAGGTGTCCGGTCTGAAAGAAATGCATTGCCGGATGGATTATAAAAAGGCTTTCCGCTTGCGTACGAATAAGTAATGCTAAAGTTTGTTTGCCATGTATTTACAAAATATTTTGTAACAATACTTAAGTTGTGTGCAGAAACAAAATCTGGAGTAGCCTCGGTAGGAAAATTTTTATAGAAACGTTTTGTATCAATATAGCTGTAAGATACCCAGTAGTCAAAATCGTGAATTGACTTTTTATCATGAAAAAATAATTCAGCGCCTTTTGCATATCCAAAACCGCTATTATTTATTTTGGTCCCCCGCGGAATTACACGATAGCTGTTAGGATCATATACCTGAGCATATTCTTTTACCAGTTTTTCATAGTCTTTGTAATAACCTTCTATGCGAAATGTCCTGCCATCGTGCTGCCATTGGTAATTGATAAGATAATGGATTGCCTCAGCCATGCGGGGTTTGTATCCTTCGAGTAAATAAATATTCTCAGGATCCTGGTAAAAAAAGCCAGAAGCTATTGATACCTGGATATTTTTTGAAGTTTTAATTGCAAGCGAAATACGAGGTGAAATTAATTGTTCCTTAATTAACCGGCTGCCTTCATATCTTATTCCCGGACGAAGAGCAAGAAATTTAAGGGGCGCCCAATTTGCTTCTACATAAGCAGCAGGGATATTTTCAGAAAACCTATTATTTACAGTATCTAATATTTCTCCGTATTTAAAATTTTGTATCTCTAAACCAGTCAGGATGCTAAGGTTTTGTGCAATATTATTTTTTACTTCTATGCGAAATTGTGTTCTTTCATCTTTGTTTTTATTGGGAATGCTTTCCAAGCTTTTATCAACCCAATTAATGTTATCACGGTTAAGGCTATACGATGCACCGGTAAAAAATACCCATCTATCCTTAACCCTTTTCTGGTAAGATATATTACTGTAAAACACTAAGTTTTTGATGCTGAAGTTGGTGGTGTCTCCTGCTGTAAAAGGATCCGGTGTTTTTACTCCTGCCGTGTAATTGGAATATCTTGCTACTGCTTTAACTATTTCATTTTGATTCGGTTCAAAAGTATATTTTAAAACTACTCCGTCATCAAAAGGAGGATTGTAAAATAATACATTAGTTTTAGCAAGATTGTAGAAGAGTGACGCACTATTATAATTTAAGCCAAGTTCAAAACTATAATTCTTTTTACGATAAATTCCAGATGCAAAGACTCCGGTAATATTCGCACCTATGCTTATGTTACTTTTATCAGGAATATCTTTCGTATTTAGTTCAAGAACGGAAGATAAAGCCTGGCTATATCGAACACTGAAACCTCCGCTGCTGAAGGATATCCCTTTAAATTCAAACGGGCCGAACCTGCTTGGTTGTGAAACACCCGGAACGTTGCTTTGAAAGGCGTTTTGAACTACCATTCCGTCAATAATAACCGCTGCTTCTGCAGCATCTCCACCCCGAACGAATAAACCGCTGCTGATACCAGTTTGTTGTGTGCCGGGCAATGTTTCAATAGCTTTGGCAATATCAGCATTGGCGCCGGCAGTGGTCATAATATCCATAGGCTGTAATATGGTTTTATTATTATTGGAAGCAGAATATGAACCCGCTGTGATCAACACATTATTTAATACGGCAAAGTTTGATTTCATTGCGAGAAGAATTCCGCAGGTATCGTGCGATACTTTCATTTGAAGGTAAGTATTGTCAAAACCTACTTCGGTTGCGATAAGCATTACTGAGTCTTTTTCCGTAGTATTAAGTAAAAAAAACCCAAGGCTATCAGACGTACAGCCATCCAGGGAATTGTTTATAAAGACGCTTGCCCCTGCCACCGGCTCATTTCTTTTACTTACAATTCTGCCAGTTATTTTAACTTGAGCAAAAGTTTGTACATGAAGCAAAAATAAAGACGTAATAAGGAAAATTCTTAAAGGATGGATTTTTTTGGTCATAATTAGCCATATAGAATTTGAAACTAAATCCTGAAATTTATAGATTGATCCAATTTTTGACTAACGCTTAATAGAAGATTGTAGACAGCCTTTAAAATCTTTCGAAGGTAAATAGCCTGAATAATAGCTTTGGTACGCTTAAAAAATACTTTCATCCGCTAAATTATACCCCTGGTCAGTTTTTTTGAAAAAAGGAATTTTTAAAAGCGAATTTTATAGGAAGAATACAAAATGAATCTTACCAAAATAGCCTATTTTTTTACAAACCGAATCAGCAGAAATATTCTGTTTTGGTTGCTGTTTGCGTATTTTCATAATAATCCTGCAAATAAATTCACATCATACTTTATAACCGTTTTCGTTATAACAGCTACTTATGGGTTACCTATCTACATAAATAATGTGCTGCTGATTCCACGCTATCTTTTAAAAAGAGAATATTTTGTTTACAGCATTTTTTTGCTTGCATTGATCGTAGTTGCCACTTTGGAAACATTCTACATGAACAGATGGGCCGGGCAATTATTACCACTACAAAGCACCAATGTAATGATGATAAATATGGGTATGTCATTTCATATTTTTCAGGTAGTACTTCTGTTTGCATTGCTGGCTTTCGGAAAATTTTTAAGTGATGCTATTCGGCACCAGCGACACCTGGAAGATCTTGAAAAACAAAAGATTCAAACAGAATTAGAAAGCCTAAAATCGCAGATAAACCCGCATTTTCTTTTTAATGCCCTGAACACCATTTATGGAATGGCACGAAGAACAGACCAGAAAACAGCAAATGCCGTAATGCAATTGTCTGATATTTTAAGGCACAGTTTGTACGAAGCTGATAATGGAAAAATAAGCGTCTGCAAAGAAGTTGAATAAATCAAACAATATGTTGATTTTGCCAAATTGAGACTATTTGAGAAGGATAATGTCCATTTCAAAATTGATGGCGATATAAATGGCCAGCACATTGCGCCTATGCTTTTGTTACCATTTATCGAAAATGCCTTTAAACACGGCATTGACTACGATCCGGAAAAAGCCTGGGTAAATGTGGAATTTAAGATTAAGGAAAGCAAGCTGTTTTTTAGCTGCGTAAACAGCACTTTGGAACGAAATAACAAAGAGGGAGTAAAAATAGGAATCGGCTTACAAAATGTAAAGAGAAGGCTTGAACTTTGTTATCCGGAACAGCACCATTTAACCATTGATAATAGTACCCATCAGTTTGGTGTATTATTAAAAATAAATCTTGATAAATATGCGGTGCGTTATAACAGATGATGAGCCAATTGCACTTGAGATTCTGGAAGATTATATAAATATGGTTCCAGGCTTAAATCTCATTGCAAAATGCAGAAATGCTATGGAAACTTTTATCATTTTAAAACAAGAAAAAGTTGACATTTTATTTATTGATATTAAAATGCCCGGCATAAGCGGACTTGATTTTGTACGGTCGCTAACAAAAGCTCCGGTGATAATTTTTACCACCGCCTATCGAAATTATGCCGCTGATGGCTTTGATGTGGATGCGGCAGATTATTTATTAAAACCCATTTCGATAGACAGGTTTTTAAGAGCCGTTAATAAAGCAATGAACATTGGCCCAAGTATAAAAGACCTTGCCAGTAATAATATTTATAAACGAAATTTTCTTCTTTTAAAAACTGATAGAGGTTTAGTGAAAATAGATTACAACCAAATCTATTTTTTTGAGGCTATGGAAAATTATGTAAAAGTCAATTTAAAAGATAAACAGATTATTTCTTTAAACACAATGAGGAGTCTTGAAGAAACATTACCACCTAATTTCATCAGGATACATCGTTCCTATATTGTTAATTTGGAAAAGATTGAAATTTTTCAAAAAAACAATTTTACAATTGGAAACAAAAATCTAACTGTAGGCAAGAACTACCGAAAGATAGTAGCAGCCTATATCAACCAATGATAGCGGCCGGGATACATTGCTTATATTAACATTGCTTTAATGTGATAATTTTCAAATGGCAAAATAATTTAACCCAAAAAAATTATACCGTTTATGTTACTTGAATTTGTCTCCAGCCGCAATTTTAATTTTATTGAAGCACTCGCAGGTAAAATGGGTGTTGTGTCGGTTAATAATTGCATCCAATTGCCTTGCCACATAGGTTCAGGATTTATCAAAGTGATGCATCTTGCACCAGGGTTTCAGCTGACTATTCACCGGATTAATTTAAAAGAAGAATTAATCATTAAACGCCAATCATCAAACCATGCGCCTGGTTTGGTAACAATTGGCTTTTATTTATTGGATAAACCGGTAGTGTATCTGAGAAATACTGGTGCCGGTGCAGCAATAAACTTATCTTCTGTTCATGTTACTTCTACCAATATGGAAATTGAAACTTGTTTCCCGCCGGGTAAAAATATTCATTCAACGATTATAATTATTTCAGAAGAATTATTGCTGGAATTTTTAAAAACAAAACTGGACAGCTTATTATTAAAAAGTATTACTTCAGGCAACCAGTCTTTTTGGTTTGATGCCGACATGACACCGGAGATTAAAGATGTTTTGCAACAAATTGATAATGCCTGCGAAGAAGAATTTCTTAATCAATTTTTTTACAGGATAAAAGTTCAGGAATTAATTTATCTTTTCTTTACAGAGCTTTTAAAAAAAGAAAATGCACCTTATCATTCTTTCAATCGTGCAGACATTCAAAAAATATACTTTATAAAAGAAACCATTCTTGCCAACTTAGGTGCACCTCCGAAACTTTCTAATCTGGCTAAAATGAATTGTATAAGTGCATCAAAAATGAAACAGCTATTTCGCCAAATATTTAGAAAGAGCATTTACAATTGTTATCAAACTGCAAGAATGAATGAGGCAGCAAATTTACTTCACCAATTATCTGTTTCTGAAACCGCCTATAAGCTTGGCTTTGTAAGCATGAGCCATTTTTCCAAAGTATTTGAAAAATACCATGGTATCACTCCAAAAAAATTCAAAAAACGCTCACAACCATCATATTCATTTTTTTAAAGCAAGCCTTACAGATTTCTGTTTACCGTTTCAAAATTAAATTTGTTTTGGTTAAAAGTCACATTGTCACTTATGACATTGGCCAATCCATCGCCTTTCAAGTTAAAAATGCAATCACTAAAATTGTTTAGGGTTCTAATACCCGTCATAGTTGTATGTTTTAGGTAAGAATAGTTATTACCCCATTATAACCAATAGGTTTTATAAGAAGGATATTTTTATTTTTTTTTATGGTATATAGAATGCCGCTTCAAAGTCAAAATGAAGCAAATTATTATTCTTTGGCGCTTTCCCTAAAGTCTTAACCGGAAAATTAAGATGCAAAAAAACTGGTTTGCAGAAAACATAACTAAAATACCGGAATACACAATTCTTTTGTCGTTTTAGGCAATTCCTTTCTTAAACCGTCAGGTATTTTTACAACAGCAAAAGCAGTAAAGCTTTGTCTTCAAATCATAAAAAAATCAATTAATTATGTCACACAAAAACCGTAATCCTGTTAACCCGGCAAAGCCAAAGAGAGTTGCTATTGTTATTTCAAATCCGGCAATCTCAACCACAAGCGGCTGGCCTGTTGGCTTTTGGTGGAGTGAACTTAGCCATCCTTATTTTAAGCTTACAGAAATTGGCCATGAGGTAGAAATCTTCAGCTACTTCGGTGGCAGATGCGAAGCCGACGCTATGAGCGATCCGGCTTATGTTACTCAATGGCAGGCGGAAGATGTTATCAGCCGTGGATATATTCATGATTCGGAATTTATGAAGATGGTTGAAAATACAAAACCGGCAAAAGATATAGACATCAATAAATTTGATGTTTTGCTTGTTGCAGGCGGACAAGGCCCAATGTTTATTATTGAAAAGGCAATTGATATGTTGCAAAAGTTTACTGAGTTTTATGAAGCAGGAAAAATTGTAGCGGCGCTTTGTCATGGTGTTGCGATTCTCCGTTATGCAAAACTTTCAAATGGTGAATATTTGGCGAAAGATAAAACGGTAACAGGCTTTTCAAACGCTGAAGAAGATTTTTCTGATGAAGCTGTTTGGTCAATGGGATTGCTTTCAAAAGATAAACATGTCATGCCCTAGCGAATTGAGGATGAATTAAAAAAGATCGGCACCAACTTTATACAGGCGGGCCGATGGAAAGGTTTTGCCATAAGGGATGGCAACCTAATTACCGGCCAGCAAAATTTCAGTGGTAGCGAAACGGCTGACGTCTTGATACGGGCATTAGGTGAATGATAATACGGACTCGACAGTAAAATAGGGTGACTTAGCCATCAATTCATAACCATTTATACAAAAAAGAAGATTATAATGTTAAACTACAACATTCGAATAATACTAAATCAAAAAAACTATGGAAAACAGTAGTAATTGGAGAGCTATCAGGAGTAACGATGGAAACTATTATGAGTGCTTACCCAAGGCATAAGATTTAATGGATAAATATATTACGAGACATGAACTCATAGGTATCGAACCTTATAGTGACAAGAGGAATATGGCAATAATCAGAACCAGTGCAGCAGCGGAACAAATTGTAACTGAAGGCCTCTTCTTACTTGAAAGTCTTTTGCAGATGCCCAAACTATCTCTTCAGACAGTCGAAACAAAATTGAAGATAAAACATCTAAACAAAGATTATGGCTAAAAGGAGATATTTTGTCTTAAACTCTTTAAGCGGAATCATCGGAAACGTTGCTCTTACAACATATTTTTCTACACCTTTCTATTTTATGCCTTTACCGAAACCAAATGCAATTGCTGCAGAGATTTTGGCCTTTGGAACAAAATATTATTTAATTATTTTGTTTGACAGGTAGTTGCAACAGTTTGGTAAATTGCAAATGTGCCTTCTGCAAGACCAAGGCAAGTAACTACTTCTGCTGTTAATAAAGTTAACCTGCCGGCTAATGCATCTTATCTTGTAATGAATAGCATGTCAGAATGGTAGATTTTTAATGAACTCAAATGAAATGATTACACAAACATTTTATAACAAAACAAATGGTAGATCACTGGGAGACAATATTTTGTTGTCGTGTGGCATATCAGGCTCTTTGTTGTTCACATTTATTTATTCCTTTGATGGTCTTTTACACCAGGGTTACAGCGGCATTTATTCAGCTATAAGCGACCTTGAACTGCTTCGTTATGGATGGATTCAGTCTTTGAATTTCGTCATCTTTGGAATATTTGTTTTTCTTTTCGGTATAGGCTTACGCAGAGAACTGCAAAGTGGAACTGCAGCGTTTTGGCTTCCATTTTTACAAACACTTGTTGCGTTAGGTTTAGTTATCTCCGGCATATTTATTTATAATCCTATACACACTATGGGTGCTATGCTATCCTTAATTTCGCTCGTCATTTGCTTTTTTGTTTTTGCAGCAAAATTTTATCATGATCCGCGCTGGAAAGGATGGACTTTATTTTCTATAATTTCTGGTGTTCTAATGATGATATTTCTTGGCCAGTTTGGTTATGCAAAAAGCCACAATGGGCCGGCGGGCATATATGAACGACTTGTTGTGTTGACAAGATTGATCTGGTCCTTGTTTTTTACAATTCGAATAATAAAAGGGATCAGGCTTACTCCAGCTTTACGAAAGAAAAATATTTAACGATATGAAAATTAGAATAAGGATCGCAGCCATCATTTCGATCAGTACAGGTTATGGATGGGCAGGCGGTCACTATATTCCGGCAAATTCTCCCTTGCTTGCTTACTGGTTTCAATTTATTGTAATTGCTTTCATACTGATAGCAGCCATTAAATATTTAGGCATAAATGAAAATGAAAGACAGCAACGCAACTGGTCAGTAATTGCGCTCAATATATTTTCAATACTTTCTTTTGTTGTAAATATTTTGAATATCATTCACGGTGCTTATACAACTGATCCAAATTCGTATGGTTCACATAACTCACTTGCCGACCTCGTGCCAATTGGCTTCATAATCTTTGGTACCCTGTTATGGATTTCTACCATGTTCAGGAAAGCTAAAGAGGCTTAATCAATCTTTAAATAAAAAGGCAAATGATTGTGTTTATAAGATAATGTTTTCCCATGTTAGCAATTGTTTTTTGGGCGCTTACAAAATCCGATTAATAATGCGTGATTAGGAAGCTGGAAGATGCGTTTGCATTTAGCGTTTCAATATTTTTGAAAGGCGATCTGTCCACCCACAATCGTCATCAACACCTGGATTGAACCAATTTCTTTTGAATCAATTGAAGTCGGGTCTTTATCAACTACCACCAAATCGGCAAGTTCACCCGCCAAAAGCCTTCCCTTTTTGTTTTCTTCATGTGATGTATAAGCACCACCGTATGTGTACGCTTTGATGGCTTCTTCAACACTTATTTTTTGGTTTTCTCCCAACACGATTCCATCTTTGGTAGTTCTATTAACGGCTCCTTCTAAGCGTATCATAGGTTCGTACCGGGAGATAGGGTAATCCGAATGCAAGGCAAAAGGTATATCCATATCCAGAGCCGTTTTAGTCGGCAATATCATGGCTAATCTTTTTTCACCATATACCATCAACTGTTTTCCTAATTCGTTGATATAGCAATGGAATATGGGAACAATGCTATCCTTTTTTATTTTTTCAAGAATACTTTGATTGGTTATGCTGCAATGTTCTATCCGGTGTCGCGCATCGGGGCGCGGGTAAGCTTGTTGCGCTCTTTCAATAGCAAGAATAATCATATCAATTTCCCTATCGCCATTCGAATGACAAGCAATCTGTAGTCCCGCTTTATGTATTTTTAAAACAAGGCTATCCAAGGATTGTTGATTGCGTGCGGGAGGAATACCGTAATAATCCTGTTTGCCAGTGACAGGATTGATGGTATCATAAGGTTCATACAACCAACAGGTTTTGCCGCTTAGTGAATTTCCATGAAAAATTTTTACACCATTGATGCGCAGATAATCGGATTCTACGCGCTTGATCTGTCCACTAATCAATCGGTCTAAATAATCAACGCCGATATACAAATTAAACCTGAGCGGGAAGTGGTCAGCTACCATCCTCTCATACATTTTTACTTTATCAGGGGTAACCCAACAATCGCCGATACTTGTTAATCCGCTGGCTATCAAATTATGAAAGTAAATTCTATAACCCTCAAGCTCTTCTTCAAAAGTGGGTTTGGGTGGCTGAATAACATTAGATGAAGAAAGCAACCGTCTGGCCGACTCTTTGATAATACCATCCGGCACTCCGTTTTTATAACGTTCCAACGCACCACCAGGCGGGTCTTTGGTTTCATTCGTTATATGATTTGCATTCAGCAAATATGAGTTCGCCGCCGATAAATGTCCGCTGGCATGAGAGATTAATATGGGATGGTCGGTAGAGGCTTTGTCCAGACTATCGCGAATTGGTTGTCCGCCCAATTTTACTTCATTGTAGGCAACACCGGTTATCATCATTCCCTTGGGTGTAATGGCGGCTTTACGCTTTAGGAGAATGATTAAGCTACTCATCGAACTGACAGTATCAAGGCGTAAGGAAGCATAGGGCTTGTCCCACGAATAAACAGGTGCAGGATGCTGATGTACATCATTAAAACCTGGCACCACCGTTTTTCCATGCAGATCAATCACTTTTGTTTTGTTTGTAATAAACTGTTTGATTGAATCAGTTGTCCCGGTTGCAATGATGACATTGTTTTTTATGGCAACCGCTTCTGCCCTATTGCCAGGGTTCGCCAAAGTAATAATTAGACCGTTTTGCAGAACGAGATCAGCTTGCTGACAATAGCCTGGCAAAAAATAGAACAATACGAACATGAAGCAAAAAAGCAGTTTCATTTGGCTGTTGGGTAGAATTGATTTCACCGTGTTTTATTTTTTATTAAAGAATAAGCTGTTTATCAGAAGTTGATTGGATTTACTCTCCGATCACCGATACAGGAAAAGACAAATTGTTGTTATCAGAAAAAGAGCAAACCTATCTCTTAGATAGAGTGAAAATATTATGGGAACAAAATCTTATTATTAAGTTTTCACTAATTACATAATGTTAAATTATCATGCGGCACAACTGTAGCAACAATACTATTCACTAATTACAAAACAAATGCAATTATTCATGGGCTGTAAAATATTTGTAATTAATAGTTTACAAAATAAAACCATTTTTGTCCGTAATAATATAAACCTCCTGCCTGTTTAATTCAATTCCATTTACTATTCCTTACGCTTGCAATTCGATGTACATGTTTTCAACTAAAGTAATCTTCCGTGACATTACGATACATGTTGTCTTATTTCTGTCCTTATCAGAAAGCCAGCAAAGTCAATTAAATTACGCCAAAGCAAACATGCAAAAGCTGTCTTTGAAACAGTTGTCCATTATCTTATTGTTAGATTGTAAAAGTACCTTTCGTTCCTTCTGTTTCATTATTATCTTGTCATCCTCTAAAGAGGCGGAAGGATTTCATTGACTGAATGTTTTAATTTATCCTAGACGTTCTCTTCAAATATATTTTACATGTTGAACAAATTCTTCTCTGTAACAATTGCTTTCCTTCTTTGTCTTTTGCGTACACAGCAATTAATGGGTCAAAAGTCAGTACAGGTTTTAATGGTACCAGCACAAACCGAATATACGCATATCAATACCGCAGGTGTATCCGTATTAGCGAGCGGAAGATATATTACGCCCGCAGGGGAAACGGTGCAGATTTCGCATGATCCATTCGGGATCGCTGTATCACCGGACGGCAGTAGAACCGTTACATTGCACAATGGAGTATTTACTATCATTGATAATCATTCTTTTAAAACGACGACTATAGGTTGGGTCGGTGATGCACCGACCAGCAACGGTTCACACTTTGTGTTGGATAGTTTTAAACGGTCTATCCCAACGCCATTAAGCAATGGCTCTTTTCTGGGCGTTGCCTTCTCAAAAAGTAACAATATAGTCTATTTGAGTGGGGGAGACAATGGATGTGTGATTGAATACGACATTGATCACTTAACAAGGCTTGATTCAATTTCACTAAACGGACTGAGTAATGGAGTTGATTATGGAGACAGCTTTACTTCAGACCTTCTTTTCAACGAAACTAACAATGAGTTGCTGGTCTTGGACAGAGCGAATTACAGGATGGTCCGCATTGATCTTGCGACCAAAAAAATAAAGGCTTCTGTACAAACAGGAAGATTGCCTTTTGGCATAGCGCTAAGCCCTGATCATCAGTTTGCTTTTGTTGCAAATGTTGGTATGTACGCTTACCCGTTGATGCCTGATCTTACACCCCAAAATTACGATAGCTTGTTACTTCCTTGGCATCCCTATGGAAATGACACAAAAGAATCTATAAATGGTTATACATGGAACGGTCGTCATGTTCCTGGTTTGGGCAGCCCGAATGCACCGGAAGCGATGAGTGTTTATGCCATTGATCTTACAACCAACCGGGTAACTGATCGTTTCAAGCCAGGTTTTCTGGTTGGAGAAATGATTGAAGATGCAAAGGTCGTCGGTGGCTCAAGTCCCAATTCGCTTGCTGTTGGCAGTAGGTATGCATACGTTACCAATGCCACCAATGATAATGTTTCCATAATTGATTATCACAATCACAAATTGCTTGATAATATCCAAATAAAAGTGAGTCCCCTCATTGATAAGTATCGTGGGCTGTTACCCTTTGGTATTGCCATTAGTCCTGATGAAAAAACATTGTATGTGGCATTGCTTGGTTTCAATGCTGTCGCCGTTATTGATCCTGTAAACGGGCAAACAAAAGGACTGATACCAACGGGATGGGGCCCCACCAGACTTAAACTTTCTCCTGCCGGAAATACTTTATATGTTGCCTCATGCCGGGGTTATGGAGCCGGACCCAACGGAGGCAAAAATTATGTAGCACCTGTACAGGGAACCTATATTGGCGATGTGCAACTGGGAACATACCAAAAGATTGTGTTGCCAGATTCATTGCATCTTGCGGCCATGACAGAGAAAGTTTTATCCAATACGTTTTCAGTTGTTGATGTAAAAGCGGATGCAAAAAATCCTTTACCGGTTTTACCTGGATTAATGCAAAGCCCCATTAAATACATAGTATATATAACAAAAGAAAACCGCACTTATGATGAAATGCTCGGACAGTTAAAAACAGGTATCGGTGATTCAACTTTGGCAAGATTTGGTGATAATGTTACCATCATTGCAAAAGATAAAACTCTCGTTCATGTAAATGTGGCTCCTAACCATCTTGACCTTGCGCAACTGTTTGGCTTCTCTGATAATTTTTATTGTGACAGCGATGCTTCTATTCATGGTCACCACTGGATGATGGGTGTCATTCCCAACGAATGGGTGGAGGCTAATTCGAGCGTTAATAAAACCGCCAAGCTATTTTCGAAAGCACCTGGCAGGCGATTCCCTGGCTCAACAGGCAGCATGGATCCTGAAGATTATGCAGAAAGAGGCGGCCTTTGGGAAGCGTTAGACAGGAGCCATGTGTCCTTTTATAATTTTGGCGAGGCCAATGAAACGGCTCATAACCGGGAAGCTTGGGTAGATACTGCAACTGGCTCGGGTCATGGTGTTATTGTACCGATTCAAAAAGCACTATTCAATCGCACCAGCCACAATTACGCAGGCTTCAATACTAATATTCCTGACCAGTTCAGGCTACATCAATTTGAAACCGAATTTCAAAGAAAATGGCTCTCAGGCCAGCAAAAAATGCCCTCCCTTATTACTATTCAACTTCCGAATGATCATACGGCAGATCCAAGACCTGAAGAAGGATATCCATTCTATCATTCCTTTGTTGCCGATAATGACCTTGCTCTTGGCGGCATGCTGCAATTTTTATCTCACACACCTTATTGGAGAAATATGTTAGTAATCATTACAGAAGATGATCCGCAGGGTGGTGTTGATCATGTTGATGCACATAGAAGTATTCTCATGCTCGCCGGACCTTATGTAAAGCACGGTTATGTTTCTCACGAACATGCCAACTTTGGTTCCATTCTAAAGATGATCTATAACCTTTTGAATGTGCCTTATGTAAATCAGTATGATGCAACGGCAACAGAATTGCAGGATTTTTTTACCAGTAAGCCTGACTACACACCTTATAAAATGGTCTTTCCTTCTAAAGAAGTATTTGATCCACAACTTGCCTTAAAGAAATTTCATCGTTATGACGACTGGAGAAAAGTAATTAAAAGTGGTGAAATGGACGATGAAGATGAATTGAGGGCAAAAAAATATCTGCGCCAGAATGAACGCCACGTCACTGCTGATAGTATGCTGATGAAAGAATACTTCTAACACAATGTATATGCTCTTGCGACTGCCGGTGGGTCAAGGCAATTATATGGATACAACATATCGAAAAGTAAACCTTTATTATTTGAACGAAAGCAATTTGCACTGCTGCTTCTTGCGGATCAAATCTGGCAATCGGTAACCGGATGATTTTGCTTTTGCTAAGCCGATTTCCAAAGTGTTTCTGATGCGCGGCATAGTTGATAATTTCCGCCGAAAGAAACGGGTTGAAGTGTCAGGATAGTGAGCAAACAGTAAGATTGTTCTCCCTTTTTTCTTTATTGTAAAATTAAAACAATCTTCTATGAATCAAACAACTCTCTATTGCGGTATTGATGTGTCCTGCGATACTCTTGACATTTGTAATCGGGCGTCAGAACTGGTGTTACAACATGCTAAGTTGCCTAATACTGTGAAAGGCTTTATGCAACTGCTAAGACTAACCGCTATGGCTTATCAATTTGTGCCCGCAACCGGTGTATATAGATATTCCGCGTCCAGTGATCACCCGATTTCGCCGACATTTGAAAACAAAACCTCTTTTAATCAATCCTTTTGTTGTTCAACGATTGGCCAAATAAGGTGATCAAGCCTGATAGTATCTCCATCCTACTATACCAATGATAGGATTATTACCTGTCTCGTCCTAAGATAGGTTGACTAAAAATCAACTATTTTATGGACATAAAAACACAGATGATTCAGGAGTATTTAACGCACAACGGCGGTTTTAGAAAGTTTGCTGATAAGAATGGCATTAGCCGCACTATTATTTGTAAATGGGTAATGATTCACCAGGCGATTCATAACTTGCCGCTCACAGAAATGCAACAGAAAGATTCTGTTTACAGCCGTGAACAATTCAAGAAAATAATTAAACACCGAAGAGCTGCAAACTGCAGAAGTACTACAGCAAAAAATAGCCGCTTTAAAAAAGCAACTGGAATGAGAAAAGCTGAGGGTTGAGGCTTTGCATACCATGATAAATATTGCGGAAAAACAACTTAATATCTCCATCAGAAAAGAGGTAGGTGCCCAACAGTAAAAACAATTAAACAAACGCATACCAAAATTGGAAATTCTGTTGCCAGAGATCACCTGATTACGCTAAACATTGATCAGGATGTAACTTAACTATCAATTATTTTAGTAGTTATTTTTTAAACGGCACTTGGTGATCAACGCTGCCGAAATCTTCAGTCAGTTTGCCGCGGAATCCACCAAAAGCAGGTGGTCAATTTAGCGCGGAATCGACTGCTCAGTTTGCCGAGGAATCACTGATCATTTTACTCCAATATCCTCTGGTCACTATCAGCGAAATTTCCACTATAGTCTTATTGCCATGCTTTAATTTTTATCCCGCGGGCGGTCCTGCTGCGGTTTGTTTGTTCATCAATTAAAGTAAAAAATATGTTTTTCAAGGGTAAAGGGCTGGTGAAAAGAAAACATCAGAACGGCATGTCATCCATCGGCTCAGTAATCGCCGCAATGTGTTCCGGTTGTTGTAGCGGCAGCTTTCCCGTTTCTCCGTTTGCCCCTTCAACTTGCTCTCCTTGTCCTGTCGTTTCCCTTTTAGCGGTTACACCAAACACTTTGATATGACGGCAGCGAAAGTTGGTAGCGGCTTTGGGTTCGCCATCCCTTCCTGCATACACTCTGATGTACATGATGCCTTCCACTTCTACCACCGCACCTTTGAGAAGCCTTGTGGCAACGGCGGTATTTTGCCAGTAGCCGCAAGACACATACAAGGTAGTTTGTTTGCCTTCGGTGGCATCTTTGGGCTTGTAATACTCATTGATAGCGATGGTAAAATTGACCACTTGTTTTTCATCGTTGACTGATTGAATAACCGCATCTTTGGTTAGTCTGCCGGTGAGTTCCATACTTGTTTATTTTTAATGGTGAATGAATAAGAATTTGTTTACAGCTGTTTAAAAAGAGAAAGGTTATTTGCTCCTACTTTATTAGGATAAATGAGGTTGTTATGAGAGTGTTTCTTTACCAGATAATAAATGGTAATGTCCTCATTCTGAAGAATCGCCCAGGCTGATAAGAGGGCTTTGCTACGGCTGCACCGCTTCCTCCGTTGTATCTCCCACGACAGGCGCATGAGACGAGATAAGGTTTGTGTTTGCATACATGGAAAGTTTGAATGTTAAACAATAAAAAGAAAAGTGATGAAATGATTAATTATGCTTCCTGCAAAGAGGACAAAAGCAACGCGATTTTTTGCGGTTCTTTAGTCTGCGCTCCAACTCCTGATTGCCTTCTTCCCAAATTCTTACGACCTGCCACACGATGCCTTTGTTATTGACGGCAGCAAGCAGCTTTGCACCCTTGTTGCTCCTGTGCTTTTTGATGCGCTGATTGAGATTGCGCTTTACGAAACCAATGTAGTGTTGGGCATGGTGCAGCTTCTCTTCAAAGTGTATGAGGTAAACCATAAAAAAACTGTTTTGTAAAAGAAAAAACGGAAAAAAAGAAAGCAGTTGAATAGGGCAGGCTGCCACAAAGCCAAAAGGAAACGGAATAAAATCAATGATGTAGGAAAAGGTTTATAGTAGTTTATGCCGTAGTCTTTTGGCAGCGTTTACAGAAGGCTATACAATGGCAGCCTGCCCAACTTCGCGCCTCTTTTGATCCGTTGTTCTTGACAAAACAGAGTGCTTAAAAAGGCTTGTTTATTTTTTACAATGGTTTAGAAAATATCCTTTAATAAGCCCTTTGATGAAGTCATCTTACATTTTTATGGAGGATTCTAAAAGGTTTACCTTTTTTTTATTCTAGCGATATTGTAAATAGGCAAAGAGAAAAATGATTGCATTTTAGTGAAGACAGAGCCAATCCAATCATGGATAAATCAATCCGTTTGTAAATATTCATAGCTGATAACACATACCAGAATGTATTCTCTGTAAAGAGTTATTCTTACTACTCAACACAAGGAAAAGCGATCACTAAAATTTAAAGTTGTGGAATTTAAATAGATTGATAAGGTGTCAGGCCTTAGCTGCCTCCTTATGCCGCTAATGTATGTAGTAGAAAGTGTTATGAGGTAGCAACGTTTGTGAAGGCAGAACGGAACCAGGCGAAGCGTGAGCATAGTATAATGGAGCCGTAACAAATGCAGTGAATGAAATAACTCATTGTATCGGTCCCATCTTGACTTAAGCTTTAGAACATAGAATTGAAGTATTCTAACCCGTTGGCGGAGTTTTTTATAAGTTGATGAGACAAAAAGATGTTGTGCATTGTCTAAGTGAGTGACAAAACTTACCAATACAAGATGCACAACATCAAAACAAATTTCGATAAAATTTTTGAAGTGGTCAAAGCAATTGTAAAAGATGAAACAGACACACAAGGCAATTATGCAAGGCGGGGCACAAAACCGAGGTTTTCAGACATGGAAGTCATTGCATTAAGCCTTACGGCAGAGTGTTTAAGCATAGACAGCGAACATTATTTATTTGTAAAGCTGCGTAATGAGTATAGCAATGACTTCAAAAATATCATCAGCCGCAGGCAATACAATTATCGCAGGAAGGTATTGTTTGAAAAGACGGAACATGTGAGAAAGCTTTTGGCAGCAAGGCGTAACAGTGGGGCAGATGTATTTGCAATAGATTCCATGCCCATTGAAATCTGTAAATTATCAAGGGAGGGAAGAAACAAGATGGGAAAAGAATCTGCCCGTCACTCACCGGATAAAGGATACTGTGCATCGCAAAAGAAATATTTTTACGGCTACAAATTGCACAGCGTTTGTTCAGCTTCGGGTGTAATAGAATCATTGGATTTAACCAGGGCAAGTGTGCATGATGTTCATTACTTAAAAGATGTACAGGAAATGTTCGGCAACTGCATTATAACAGGCGATAAGGGATATAACGGCAGAGAGCAGCAAATTGATTTGTTTGAAACGGCAGCCATACAATTAGAGGTGCCATTAAGAAACAATCAGAAAGATGGCAAACCACTCATTCGTATTCTGAAGAAAGTAAGAAAAAGAATAGAAACCGTTTTCTCGCAACTGTGCGATCAGTTTATGATACAGCGTAATTATGCCAAATCCTTTTTGGGCTTTAAATCCAGAGTGCTTGCTAAAGTTACTGGCTTTACTGTTCTACAGTTCTTAAACAAATTTATCTATAACAAACCTATAAGCAGAGTTAAACATACTCTCGCTAATTAACTCCGCCAACGGGTTATTATAGTTTGCTATAGCTGAGGCATCAAACTGAACCGGCGAAAAGCTTGCAGGTAACGGGCAAAGCTTGGCGAAGTGCAGGAAAAAGAATTGCGTCAAGCTTGCCTCTGAAGCCATATTAATATTTTAAACTTAATGATTTGCACTTAGCTAAAGTTATAACTTTAAGCTGGATATGCAGCTAAATTAAAAAACCATGGTTGAAAAACATGTTACTTCAGCCTGCATTATGGCAACACACTTTATTGGAGGCAGGTTTGTGAATTACCTGAACCCTAATCTCGATTTAGCTTTATCAACAGTAAAGTTACTTTTTTTAAAAGGGTGGGCTTCAGTGTTAAATACATAATCGGTGATATTAATGCTATTATTATGGCTGAAAGTTAGGTAAAAATATTTCATGTTTTCGGCAATGAAGAAAGTCTCCATTTCGTCTTTCTGTTTTTTGGTTCTTACATCCTCAACATGGCAATATGCAATTTCAGTTCTGCAATATTTTTTTATATCCTCATAATATTTCCTGATTCTATAATAATAAATGCTGTCACCCGTATAGTGCCACAAATAATAGGCAGATTCAATAACTTCCGGATTAAGCTGATAAAAAGGATTGATGATTGAATCTTTATTGTAATCATATACCATTGGAATGAGACCTTGCTTGTCCCAAAGGAAATTCCACGCATTAAAGCTCGTTTTTGCTCTTGGCAAATCTCCAGACAAAGCAAGCAAAGCTGGAAAATATGCATCCCAAAGGGTAACTTCTGCATTTATTTTTTCGCCAGTATTCATATCCACCTTACCGTACCATAGCATTCCGTTGTGTAGTTCGGCAATGTACTGTTGGATCGCGGCAATTTGTACATCCCACATTTTCTTTAGCTCTGGGTCTTTAAATAAAAGCCAAGATTTATACAAATATTCAAAATACGAGTCGGCATAAGCGCCCACCATACTTTGGGTAAGCGTCCAATTGCCGGTTTCTACATCAAGGTCTCGGCCCAATAAATTAATTTTTGAACGCATCGAATAGATTTTCTTAGTAGCTTTTTTAGCGACCTGATAATATGTGGGATTTTGAGTGTAATAACTGAGGATACCAAATTCAAAGATATAGGAACCGGCCTCGGCAACATTTACGATATTCCCTTTCGTTGCGCCGGTTTTTAAGTTTACATAATAATAAGGCAGGCCAGTGGGCGAATTAAATGCAGGAAGCAGCCGGTCAGCAAAATTTTGCGCTTTCTGCAGTACTTTGTTGTTGCCTGTCATCTCGTATATGTTTAACAGACCGCCTAAAATCCTTATATCTACTTCAAACACTTTTACATAGATATCTTTATCAAACCTTAAACTATCTACCACAAAATTTTCAATACGTTTGGCTTCATCTTCAAATCCCAAAATCTTTAAGGTGCTGTACCCGTCAATGGGTGACATGTTAATTGATTCGGCGTACCAATCATGATATTTTTTTGAAATGGGCAATAAATTATCGTGAGGCCACGCATATTTCAAATAAGCGTTCCAGGTTCGGATGGTCTCATTTTTTACATCTTCTCCAAGCGCAATTGAATCTAGGTCAAATCCATTGCTATGTGTAATCTTGATTGTCTTTTGCTTTTTAATTGTTTGTTGTGCTCTGTTGTTGGTTGTACTAAAAAGTAGTATAAAAAAGAGAAGGAAAACTTTAATTCCCATGATGTTGATTTTATGTAAAAGATTTCTTTTTACTCATAATAAAGTTAGGAGAATCGGTTAAATTTGCCACCAACGGCAGTTTGTCTAATAACCTTTACTGCTCATCAAATTTAAATCAATTTGGAACCGATTCTAAGCAGACCTTCAATATTACGAAAAACGAATGGATAAAAAAATGCATGACTTGGTTTGATGATAATCGTTTTTATGGATACACCCATTTGATTAAACAACACAACAAGCTCCTTAAGGAACTTTGTTAATCTATTTTTTGTCAATTATGTTTATCAGCCAGTGCAAATTGTAGGCAATAAACATAAAGCCAACATCTGATGATGCCCATTTCATTCCTTTACTGGTGATGATATAATAAAATCTCCACTGACGTTTGAAAGTGCCATAAGGACGTTCGATTATGCATTGTCTTTGCTTGTAAAGCTCGGGCCGCGATTCTATCTTTTCGTTTGTTCCGCTCCATGTAAGGAGCGTATTAACTACTTTCTATCAGCCTTCCTTTGGTATTCTTAGTGTATAAGGCTCTTGCCGGACAGGTGGGGCAGGCATCGGTTTTATAATGCTTCACAGTTTAATAGTGCCTAGTCTTACTTTTCTGGTAGGGTTTACCATTAGTCGTTAATATTTTGTTTTGAGGACATCATGAACATTTTAGTGGGCTTGATCCCCCAATTCCGTTAACGATTAACCAGCAAGATGGTTGATAGTTAAGTAACATCCTGATCAATGTTTAGCGTAATCATGTGATATCTGACAGCGTAATTTGCAACCAAATGACTCTCTTCAATTTTTGGTGATTTAGGTTGGCAGTTTGTGGATAAAGCATTGGTGCTTACAATGGACATTGGTTCTCTGTTGATCTGTATCAGCCATTTACTCCATTGTTGTTTGGGTGTAATGTTTCTGAGACTTCCATGTAAGCGTCGGTTGTTATAAAAGATTTCCCACCGGTTAAATGTTTGGATGGCGGCTTGTATATCTTCAAATTGGCGCGATTGCCATACTTCTCTTTCAACAATGCTATGATAGGCTTCTATAAAACGATTCTCTACCGGCGTTGCCACATGAATAAATTCCTGAACTACCCCCCTTTGTCTTTTATATAATCCCTTACCGCATGTGCTATAAATTGACTTCCATTGTTATTTGTGAGTGTTATGCCATTGACTTCATGTTTGCAAAGGATTTGATCTCATATCCAGAACACATCTTCTTTTCTCATCCGCTACCATAGTGCATAAAATGGGTAAGAACCGCTACCTTTTTATTGTATGAGCTGGGTATGATAGCTTACTCAATGGTAATGAGTCAGGATATAAAAGAGAGTAGGCTGGTTAAAGCAATGCTTGTTGTACAAGCTGCGCTTATTATTTATGCACTGGTTCTTCCATACGAAAAGAATGTACCGAATGGTTTACCACCCCACATTCTACTGAAGAGTAGTAAGTAATGGTGAAAACCCCGCTACGCTTAGTCCACAGAGAGTACGAAGAGCGGGGTTTTTAATTCTGTAAGCATCTGCAATAAAAAGAAGTTACAAACTTCGCCGGGTTGAAGACTACCTGTTTGTGTTTGTAGTAGTTCTGTTGTTATAATTATCTTCTTTTTTGCGCAGCCCTAAAAGCCCCAGTAAACCTGCTAACCCCAGCAATCCCCATTTACCGGTATTATCATCACGGTTGTCATTTGCGTAAGCAGTTGTGTTTCTTGCGCTATCACTCGTTTGAGCTACCACAGGACTGCTAATGCCTAATACAGCAATTAGCATAAGGATGCCAAAAATGTTTTTGTTCTTTTTCATAGTTTAAATTTTTTAGTGTTTAAGCCACGTGCAATAGTCATTCCATATTGTACACATAGGTAATTATTTTAAATTATTAGAACATTCCGAATGCTTTAAATATTGAAAATGTTCAAAAATGACTAATAAAACGATTTATCGTAAACAACTTAAGTGGATATTCTGAGTCCAGTGATCGTTCGATGCCTCCGCATATTGACAAGAAAACCTGTGTTAATCCTGTTGTTGTTCAACGATTACCGAACTAACGTGGCCAAGCTTGCTCGATTTCCAGACAGCGGCTATTATCATCCTTACTATCCGTATGATCATTATCATCATGATTATGGTCATCATTTGTAGGTGCATTTTATTGCTGTATACTTTGCCGTAATGAATCATTACGGCAATCTTTGTCAGTGTTCAGGTACTTTAAAGTAACCTAGTATAGTAACCCATTGATAGAGTTTAACGTCCACCTGCAAGTCTGAACAGTTTTAGAAATAAGTAAAACGGGTAAAATTCATAGTTTTAAAGACGATTCATTAAATGACGACATCAACGCCCTATAATAACGCCATTATTTAGCTTTTAAATGTGCCTTCCTTCGAAGAGCGAGTATGTTAGCAGTTCCTTGATAGATAATGTAAATGATTTAAATGGGACAGTAAGGGAAGCGTTAAGCAAAATGAATTCATTTGCTTGCTTATTTTAGGATCTTAATTCTTAAATTACGAATAACACATATAGCTAATGCAATCCGTGTTACAAAATATTTCTTGCAATCGGTAATTTTGTTATCAGCCATCCTAAACAAAACGAAAATGTAATAGTACAAGGCGCAGCAACCAACACTTTATATGCAGGGTCAATGTTCCATTGCATTAATATAATTGTAATTGATATAACGATAAGCGGATGAAAAATATAGGTTGCAAATGCCGCTCCTGACATACGTTTCAGCAAACTTGTGGTATAATTCCATTTATATTTTGCAAAGCCTGATAATGCAACGATGATAGATATGCCTGTAAGTTGTTCCCAAACTGCAGCCGTTAATGATTGCCAAGTGCCGTTGCCCTGGAAAGTATCCAACGGGCTGTTGACTAAAATAAAAATGAGCGGAAAAATTACAAGCACCATTACAAGCGCAATAACTATAAATGTTTTACCTGTATTTAATGAAAGCTGTTCCATCCAGAGATTGCGGAATGCAATTACGCCTGCTATAAACAAAGTAATGTATTGTGTAAAATGCGCCAGTTGAAAACCTACAGGATGCAATACCCATCCTACAGGAAAGGCAATTCTTACTACATAACTTATCATACCCAATGCAATTGCAAAAAGAAAAATTTGTTTACTTGTCGGCAAAGCAAATCGTTTGCTTTGCTTGTTTTTATTAATTTGCTTCAGTAACACATAAACAAACGTGAACAACAATAATGCACCAACAAACCACAATACACCAAAGTCAATCCAGTCATCATAACCTGTTATGTATTGTATAAAAGTTGCCTGTTTATGCAATCCATACCTGTATACAAGAAAGTTCATACAAGGCCCAAGAATGAAGGAATAAAACAATAATGGAACGCCTAATCTTTTTAGCCTATCTGTTATAAATTTCGAGACGCCTTTTTTGTTGTAAGAAGGTTCAGTAAAATAAGCAGAGAGGAAAAAGAAAAACGCCATGAAGAAAGCCTGGTTGGTTGCCACCAGTAGGGTCATTATAATTAATGCAGGTTTATTGGTTGTTGCATCAATAAAATACCAGCCACCGGGTGCACCGAAGCTGATTAAGGTATGATGCAATACAACGAACATTGTCATTAGCACCCGCAGATTATCTATATAATAAATTTTATTTTTGGCAGATGGGCTTTTCATATTTATTACTGGGTTATAATATTATTTAGACAAGTCATAAAAATATGAACATGTTGTGAATCCGGATGCACTCAATGTTAAGCATCGGCTTGCTTCGTGGACGATGTGCTGAAAAGCTATTAGCAATGTGACTGCACATACTTTAACCCTTACCACATCAGGCGTTGCAATAGTAGATAACGCAAGCCATTCAGCAACAGTTTCCTATTAGTTTTTGATCTACATTTATGCAGATAGGACCAAGGAAGTCTGCTGCGGACGGCAAGCAGTGAGCCGTTACGAAAAATTTCAACTCTTATAAGCTTGCAATATTACCAATGCCTACTACTTTCCAGATACAGCTCTCAGATTTGACTACAAGAAAAATAGATTTGGCTACTTCGGCTTCCTAATTGCGAGTAACCTTTGCATCTTAAAAATTAGAATCATGAAAGTAATAGTAACAGGGTCGTTAGGACATATCAGCCAGCCACTCACAGAGGAATTGGTACAAAAGGGTCATGCGGTTACGGTAGTCAGCAGCAATCCCGCAAAGCAAAAGGAAATTGAAGCTTTGGGCGCCACGGCAGCCATTGGCTCATTGGAAGACGTTGATTTTCTTACAGCGACTCTTCAGGACACAGATGCTGCGTATTGCATGATACCACCGGTAAACTACCGGGATCCAAATCTTGATCTTACGGAGCATGTGCGCAAAATTGCCGATAATTATATGCAAGCTATTCAGTGGTCGGATATAAAACGCGTTGTGTTCCTCAGCAGCATTGGTGCACATTTAGCCAAAGGCAATGGCATCATTCAAATTTATCATGAAGTAGAAGCGATGATGAACAAGCTTTCAGACGTTGCCATTACTTATATGCGCCCTACTTCGTTTTACTACAATTTATTGGGTTATGTAGGTATGATAAAGCAAGGATTTATTGCCGCTAATTATGGTGAGGATAAGATCATCTGGGTATCCCCCAAGGATATTGCGGCTGCCATTGCCGATGAAATTGCCATGCCGCTTACCGGCAAAAAAGTGCGCTACGTAGCAAGCGATGAACGCACAGGAAATGAAACCGCTGCGGTGTTAGGCGCTGCCATTGGTAATCCTGATTTGAAATGGACAATTATTACAGACGAGCAATCGCAAGGCGGTTTGGAAGCAGCCGGTCTTAAGCCTGACATTGCTAAAGGCTTAGTAGAAATGTATGCCAGCATACGCAGCGGTAAATTTTGGGAAGACTACGATTTGAACAAACCAAACCCATTAGGCAAAGTGAAACTCGAAGAGTATGCAAAAGACTTTGCGATTATTTATAACCAGGCAGAAGCAGGAGGTCATTAAGATATTACAACTCCAAGGGACATGTCAAGTAGTATGATCAAATTTATTTGGATTTATATATTACGCCTCAAACGGTGAAGCCCATTGCTTCAATGATTTCAATAGGTTGATACTTTTTATTCGCAGGCACAAGCCAACCATATCTACCTTCAATGCATAAATATTTTACAGTTAGTTCGCCATTGATGATGCCGACAACAAGGCTTATGTTTTACGGCTCATTGAGCGATCAACCAACAATCATGCACCGACCGGCATACAGGCTTTTATGATGCTATCACCTGCCATCTGCATTAAATAAATATAGTCGGGATTCTCTGTTAACTCCCTGTCCAAGCTGTTCACTCCCTAGTGGAACTCAAACCCTGATGAGAGAAAGGCTGCTTGTACGTTTCCGCCGATCTGGTTGATTTCAATCACCGGAAAATGTTTCTTTAGTTGGTATGTAACCATACCCAATGCTAAATCTGTTAGCAAACAAAAAAGCTAAAATATCTAGCATACGAAATTTTGTGAATAAGTAAAGTTCGATAAAAGGGAAAACGCTTGAATAATAATGCAGGTTTCTAAGCGTTTCTGTCTCTTTATGTTAGTAACCAAAACTTTATTATGTTCAAGATATATTTTGAGGTTTTGAACAAAAAGTATTCTGCAACCGTGCAGAAAATATTATACGAGCCGGTACAGTTTATTGTGTTTGAAATTTCTCCCTGTATCTATGATCTACCTGAAAGGCTTGTCTTTGTAAGCCATCCTGTTACCGATCAACTCGTATATCAATCTTTTGATGTGAGAAGCTCACTGTTTATACGCACTATTGGAGAAAGCATATTTACAACGTGCTATCAGCAGAAGATAGGTATTCATTCGAAAAAGTTACAGTAGAGCCTCCTACCGCCTGTCTTCTATTTGTTTTTTCAACGAAGCAACACAAGAATAGTGTGAACAATAACTAATTTTAAATGCTTTGCTCTTAGAGGAGAAGAACATGGAATTATATTCGTTTGGAAAAGGTTATCAGAAAGATGAATCTGAAATGTCCATATAAAAATACTGTTACAATTAAACAAGCGAGCGATGTGGGCCTCTTTATTTATGTCAGTGTATTTTACTTACGTTTGAAAGAAACTTATGAAACCCATCTATGTGCCTTTTAGTATTACGGTTAACGGTTTAGAAGGACCGGTTGGACAGATCAATTACTCTGTAAACGTGTCTAACATCTTGTACATTATCGGGCTAACAGACACTTGCACACTTGTGTTCCCTGGCAATTGCCAAATAACCGTCAACGGAAGCTTTGATAATACTACTTCCTTAATTGCAAATGCTACTAGCACAGCGTAGTTGGCTTGACAATAACTCTATTTACATAAAATGCATAGCAACACAAAAAAGCTGCTGATTGAGTTCAGGGGTTTAATCGCTTTTTAAAAGGAAAAGAGGCACGGATTGCGTCTGTAACTATTACCATATAAACTTTTAAACAATGACAAAGTTTATATTGGATAAAAGTGAAGAATTTGCGTATTTGAGAACCAATGTCGTATTTAAAATCATAGACAAACATCGCAAAGCAGTTTTTAATAATCTGTTTGACAAGATACTGTATCACAAACCAAATTTTGCAAGTGCTTAAACTTCGAAATATTAATATTGCTATGAATAGATTGATAATAGTCATCCAACCTTTTCTTACCCTCCCATTTAAGTTGTTTAAGTTGTAACAGGACGAAAGATCCAATGAATATTCATTAGATTAAAATCTTTCTTCCTTTAGAAAAGGGTTTCATTCATTGAAGTAAATACATCTTCGCCCGTAAAATGAATAATCAATACAAACATAACAACTGAGGTAATATTACTAAGTTACAAATAAGTCAATACCGCTTTTCTGTTTTTTACTGCATGGTAATTATTTATTTTTTTTAATATTCTTATAAGCTCCCCTTGTTCTTTTTCTGTGAGATCACCGAGAAAATCCTTGAAAGACCCTGCCATTATTTCAAAACTTTTCCATAACAGTTTTTTTCCCTTGGCAGTAAGGCTTACCTGCATAGCTCTTCTATCATTTGGGTTTTCTTTTTCTTCAACCAGCTCTTTCATTTTTAAGCGCTTTATAATATCCCGGCCAGTTGATAGCTCTATCATATTTTCTTTGCTTAAGTCATTTTTACTTGGCTTGTCCATTCTGCTGATCTGGTAAAGAAAATTATATTCATGCTCTTTTGTAAATCCAAGTCTTTTTACATGAGGGCTTACACAAATTCCGAGGTATCGCTGAAGCTTGGTAATAAGTATAGCAGTTTCGGTGTGGTTGCCCCTTGTTTCCTTTTTTATGCTTTTTTCTGAAGCCTCTCTCTGCTCATGTTTTTCACTGAGTAACCAGCTTGCAAAATCATAAATATCTTTTCCTTTGTGCAGCCTGTAGAAAGCTTCCCATTTTGCTATAAGTGGAACAACTGATACCTCTTTTTCCATTTCCCAAAAATAAAGCAAATCCGTTTTATATTGATTATTTGTCAATTAAAACAATATCGCTACTTTCGTTTTACAAATAGAGCAGTTTCGCTTTATTACGAGATCCATTTTTATGTTACTGATTAAAATTGAAAAAATCCTCTGGCTCTTAACGGGAATTTATTGGTTTGTCGCCGCTTTTAACGTTAAAAAATCATTTAAACGCCAAAATGATTTACGACGGATAGTTTATATGTGCTTTTGGGTAGTTGCTTTTTTATTGTTGTTTACAAACAACATCAGCTTTCTGTTTTTAAATCAGCCATTTTATTTACAGCAACCAATTTTTAAAATAAGCGGTATGATACTCTGTATTATTGGGCTGTTGTTTGCTGTTTGGGCACGTATTTACTTAGGCAAAAACTGGAGTGGCCGAATTGCCATTAAGCAGGAACATCAATTGATTCAGGCAGGCCCATATGCACTTAGCCGCAATCCTATTTATACTGGTGTCCTGTTAGCGTTTGTAGGTTGTGCTATGACAGAAGGATTAGTAAAAGGTTACCTTTCTTTACTGTTTATAATACCGGGCATATTTATAAAAATTGCTAAGGAAGAAAGTTATATGAGTCAGGTATTTGCAGATCATTTTATTGCTTATAAACTAAGGGTAAAAAAAATATTGCCTTTTATTTACTGAAAACAACTTGTAAGTTTTTCAATCATTATGTGTCTCAAAAAATATTTATAGATGATTACAGAAAAAATTAAACTGCACAATTACGTTTATGGATTTTTATTTAGCCTGGTAGAATTTTTACTTATCATATTAGTTATTGGGTTTTTTATGATCTATTATTTTCTTCGTGGCAAAATTCTTTATGCACTAATTACTTTAGGTATAGTCCTTAATTGTTGCGTATTTGTTCTCTTTGCAGCGGGTTCGTTGATACATAAAGAAAATGATTTAGGAATAATTAAATTTTTTAATAAAAAGGCGAGAGACGAAACGTACCGGATGTATCCAACTTTACAACGTGACACATACCTCCTCAGTCTATTAACACTTTTGCCCTTTATGCTCGTTTTATCTTGTACAATTAAAACGATCACGACGATATCATCATATAAAAATATTAGCAAATAACGATTTAAAACCTTGGGCACAGTGTTAACAAAATTAAGGAAGGCGGAATCTGATTGGGTTTATAACACATACATACGAGCAAATTGAAACAGTTGCATTCACATTTACAGAAACATCCAAAGCAGGATTTCCAGGTGGAGCGACTGGCATTTTTTAGTGATGCAGTTTTTGCAATTGCAATTACATTACTTGTAATAGATTTTAAAGTTCCGCAAGTAACAAAAGAAAGTACTTATAACAGTGTTTGGCAACAGTTGGTTAATCTGAGATTTCATCTTTTTTCCTTATTGGTTAGTTTTACCTTGATCTCGAAATATTGGATAAGGCATCATTTTTTATTTAAACACATTCACAATTATAACAGGCCGATAGTAATTGCTAACCTGGTCATTTTATTGCCTATTATATTTTTCCCTTTTACCACAACTTTTTTTGGAGAAAGTATAGAGAATTATAGTATTGTTATCCTCGCACTGAGGTTTTTGTTATTGAATCACATTCTTGCCGGATTAACGATATACGTTTTCTATTGGATGTCAATGGTAAAATATAAAGAGCTATCCTTTCCAATGACAAAAGAGGAAAAGATCAGACTTACTTCTGATACCTTTTTTTTAACCATCATATTTATAGGAATTTTATTAATGACATTTCTCACTGACAACAGGCAAGTTATTTTATGGACAATTATCGGATCACTTTTTTCAAAGAGAATATTCCATATTTTATTAAAAAAAAGAGGTACTAAATAAAGATCAATGCAAAAACAACTATTCATATTTTACCCTTGCAGTGATAAGTGTTGAGTTGATTAATACCAATGATGTTTGTCCAGTATTAAGTAAGCAACATAATAATTATCAACTTTTAATTAATTAATATGATATTCAAAAATACGATCAGTTGGTTTGAAATTCCAGCAACAGACATTAACCGTGCGCAAAAATTCTATGAAGCCATTTTTGATATTACCATGATCTCTATAGATTCTCCGCATCAAATGAGGATTTTTCCAACAGAAAATTCGAGGAACATCAACGGGGCAATATGCTTCAATCGAGAATTTTATACACCTTCACAAACAGGCACATTAGTATATTTAAACGGCAATCCTGATGTTCAAAAGATTCTTGATAAGATTGAAGATGCAGGTGGCAAAATAGTTATTTCAAAATTAGAAGTCTCTGCAGAACATGGTTACATTGCTGTATTTATAGATACCGAGGGAAATAGAGTGGGATTGCATTCTGTGCCGATGGATCAGAAGGTCGTATAAACAGAGATTAAATTATAAACAAATGCTTTAGCCTGGTAGGGGCAATCTAATTAACGATTATGATATTCAAAACATTGACCTTTTCTTTTTTACTTTTTACTTATAGTTTAGCAACTTACGGGCAGACAGATAATCAGATAAAAGCAGTATTAAAAAATTTCAGGAAGAATACACAAAACGAGACACAACATTGGTAAGCAAGTTTGCAAATGATTTATGTGCCAAAAACATAAGCAAGGCGTGTCCTGTATTGAAGCTTTTCCTGGCTTCATGCAGAGTATTGCAGACGTCCAATTCCAAAGCTTTATCAGGATTGATTTTGTAACGGGAATCGTAGATATAGTATGTATCTAACAATTGACCTTTTACCATAAGGCAGTAACTTTTACCAAACATAAATAAAAAAGCCGCTGAACGAAACAGCGGCTTACTTTTTATTTAAAACACATATCCATGCGGTTACAAAAATAATTTGCGAATGCAACCCTTTCGCTCATTAAGCAGATTCTAAATCTTCTCTAACCAGTTTTTAATAAGTTTGCTTCAACTCTGGCTATCTGCGATCGCAGAGAGTTGGTTTCTGTTCAAACCGACCTGTCTTTTTAGACGGGTCTTTTTATTCTTTTTTTCATACCCTGCTTCATCATCAATTACAAACTTTAGTCACTCAGTTAATAACTAAAAGCCGTCAACTTATGTCACAATTTCCATTGGTTTACCAATTTCCCAGTCAATACCAAATGGATCAGACAGTCTTCCCAATCTCCAGCCAAAGTCTTCGCCAACAGGATACACCTCTGTAGCTCCTACTTTTATTGCATGTTGAAAAACAGCATCTGGATTTTCTACAACTAAAATCATTCTAATCACCTCTTGTCTTAAGTTTTTTGAAATGACATCGCCTACATCTGCCAGGTGTCCGCTTACCCAGAATTCAGCGCCATCTACAGAAAGCTTGAGTACTAATCCGCCGTCTGGTGTTTCCATGCGATAACTTTCAACAGCCCCGAATGCTTGTTTATAAAAAGTTCCGGCTTTTTCACTGTTAACAACAGAAAGCCATGGTTGAATTGATGTTGTAATACCTGTCATGTTGTAAGTTTTACTGTTTTTCATACCGCCATTTAAATAATTTGTTAATGACGGCTGACTCTCGCATTACCACTAACTTTTAAATAAACGAAACAAATGCTTCGCAATTCACGCATTATAAATATATTTTTTGTGTTCAATCCCGGTAGCTAATGGTTTTCGTGTTTTGGGTTGCTCAAACTTACACGGCGATTCTTACGTTAAATCTAGCAACTCAAAACACAATACGGTCTACTTCTTCCTCACGTGACAAATCACCGCAGTAATGCGAGTGATGTTTGTGCTCTCTGCGTTTATCGTAGTCATAATAATTTAATAGCCGATTGAGTTCTTTCTGGTCGTCACTAATATACTCGCAACTTTCGTGATCTAAAAAAGCAAGAGTATCGTTATGGTTTATCATGTGAAAGAAATCCACGAGGTTATCTAACAATTCAGCCGCATCGGCTTGCAGCCCTTCGGAAACATGGCAATATCATTGTGTTGAGAAAGCAAGAAATCTATAAGCAATCATCCCGTGCAGTGTTAGAAGATAGCTCTCCTCGTTCGGCGTAACGGCTGCCACCTTTTTCATTGATAACCGTTTCCTTACTGTTTGCAACACCGTCTAATTAGCTGTTATTAGGTAAGCTAAAGGAGAACGGCCGAAAATTACTTTTACCTGGGCTTTCCCTCAGCTTGTTACTAACAGCCGCTACCAAAAGAGAGGCAAAGCTATTATTTGCGGCAGCTCTTGTAGTAAATAAAACAACTATATTAACAACTCATTCCTTACTCTCATCATAAACAATCTCATCATGAAAAAAGCTACTCCCGCTGTGGCCATGTCTTTTAGCACTGGTATCGTTACTTACCAGGCTGTTTCTATTTATCTTCTTTTTACGAATCGCATCGCTGTACCTCTCATTAAAATCACTGTACTGCTGATGGTTCTTTTTCTTACTATGCGTGCAGGTGCACAGTGTAATACATTTGTCAATGCAGATGCTGCGAACCCCATTTTACACGCTAAGCCGGTTCCGCAAAACATCAATGGCTTATTTTTCGTTGACATTGATGGCGATGGCGATTTAGATTGCTACATTGGCGGAACGTTTGGCGCAACCAACCCAGGTGATCAGGTAATGAGGTTGTATCGCAACATTGGTACACCGAAGAGACCTCAATATGAATTAAGCACAACAACAGGCTTTGTCAACCCTGCCGCTGCCGGCAATGGACCTTTTGCTTTTGTTGATATAGATGGTGATGGCGACTATGATGCGTTTGTAACCAGTTTATCTCCAGACATGTTTCCGTATGAATACGTTGATTTTTTTAGAAACGAGGGCACCGCCCAAAATCCTGTGTTCGTAGAAGATCAAACTCATAACCCCGTTCCTCAACCCAACTTTTATTCACAGGCTTGGATCACTGAAATTGCGTTTGCAAATATGAACAGCGGACATATGGACGATAATAAAACCCCGGATTTTTTTATTTCATACCTAACCACTCTTTATGAGGATCCCCCTATAGAACAAGCTTATCTGAATAGTGGCACATTAACTAACGCAACTTTTTCCCTTTACACACAGGAATTTGGTAACATGCGTCGGGTTTATTACGATTGGAACAAGGACGGTATTATGGATTATTTTATTGAGAATTCTTATTATCAGGGTGAGCAAGCCACTCTTTATACGCCCGCTTTTATGTTAACGACAACCAATGCACCTGTGTTTTGGGGCAATGCGCCAAGTAATATGGTTGATTTGAACAATGATGGTTCGCCTGAAACATTTGATGCGCAGGGTCATTATGCTACTCTTGCTCCCGTTGCAGCTATTAAAGTGGTTCATATCTCAAATTCCTTCCACACTAAAGACACACGTTTAGTGAATGTTATTACTTCAGACAGATATAAGTATAGTTGGGAAAGAAATAATAAGCTTTTACCTGGCCAAAACAAACCTTATTTAGATGTTACCGAACCGGGGGTTTATGTTTTGTATGTAACGGGTTTCTGTGGTATAGGTGTATCACTGCCTTATTATAACTTAGTGCAGCATTAATAAATGTCTGATAATCAATATGCAAAATAAAGCAACTAAGGGTTTTGCAAACACCATCGCGACTCTTGTTTTAAAAAAAGAGAATGATAACAGAAGCAGCCCTTATCACAAAGTGGCTGAAGAAGATAAAGAATCCGAAAAACTAAGGAGGCGTCCGATAATGGCAATGACAATAAGGTTAAGGAAAATTAGGCTTCAAACAGGCAACTATTTTGTTAGTCAATTCTTGTAGACTGTATGAAGATTTTGTTCGCTCAGTTTTATTTACTTTAAAATGTAAATAAACATTCCAAATTGCCAATCCTAAAGCAGCATAAATCCAACACGTAGTTAACAAGGTCTTGATGGTCATCGTTGGTGTAGATTATATTGAGGCATGGCGCACAACGTTCGAAGCTTGGCGAAGTACGGGAATAGTTGCTGGTCAAGCCCGGAACAAATAACCTATTGTTAGCGGTTGCTGTTTTTTGTGAAATTAAAAATTTTACAAAAATTACTTACAAATTCTTTAGAGCGTGTTGACATTTAAGAAAGAAAAGATTGGTATAGAAGTTTAGGAGGTAGTGGAAAAAAAAGAGAGATGCGACGTTATGAGATTAATGATGAGCAATGGGAAGCGATACGGCAGAAGCTACCCTGCCAGCCGGGTTATCAAGGTAAGAGTGTTGAAAACCGTTTGTTCATCAATGCAGTTATGTTTGTAGCGAAATGTGGTATTCCCTGGCGCGACCTTCCTGAACGGTTTGGCAACTGGAATACGGTTTATGTGCGCTTCAGAAGATGGGCTAAGGCAGGTATATGGAAACGAATATTCAAAGACCTCGCAGATAAAGACGTCAGGACACTGCTGATTGATTCTACAGCTATCAGGGTACATCAGCATGCAGCAGGTGCTTTAAAAAAATAGGGAAACGGGCAAACAGGGTGATCAGGCTATCGGCAGGTCAAGAGGCAGTCTGACAACAAAGATTCATGTCAGCACAGACGGAAAAGGAAGAATCGAAGCTATGATATTGACAGGCGGACAAACAGCAGATGTAAAAGCAGCTTTGGATCTGATACGGGCAACGAAGCCAGGCAAACTAATAGCTGATAAGGCATACGATGCAGAATGGCTGCTGCATTATCCGGATAGTGAAGGCATTGAAACTGTCATCCCGCCAAAGAAAAGCCGGTTACAACAAAGACCTATTGATTATGAAACGTATAAAAAGCGAAATGTCATTGAACGAACCATCAATAAACTCAAACAGTATCGTAAAATTGCCACCAGTTATGAAAAGACCGCTTGTTCATTTTTTTCTCTTTGTTTCCTGGCTGCTTTTCTTATTAACTTAAATCTATAGATGTCAACACATCATAGTGTAAAGTTAGGATTATCTAAATAACAGTCTAAGATTTTTTCAGAACAAGTCAGATGTTCCGTAGATAGCGCAAATCTGTGCAGATGTATTGTGAAAATGAATCTCTGCTCTTTCCGGAAGATATTCTTCAACCGGAAAATCATAAAAGGGCAACTTATAACTTGGTGCAATTAATAACGTTTGCAGGCTTATCTGGCATCATTCAAACCCCAGATAAAATCTGCATTGTAGCCATAACTGAAATGATTTTTCGAATTGTTTTGAAGAAATCGCGCTGCACTATGGCAGCTCATGCAACTGGATGTTTTTTGTACATACGTTTCCATAATAGGGTTGCCTAAAAGCGAGGGCTTGTAATCGCTGCCAAAACTAAATAATTCGGGGTTAAACGGCCATTGTGTACCCACAAGCCGGTAATGTAGCCAAACCGAATTTTTATCTGCTTTTGCAATCAGCGCATGAAATTGATTGTTTATAGAATCGGTACTGGTTAAAGGTGTCAGCAAATTTACAACCTGGGAAGGCTTGCGGCTGAACGGATTTGGCTGGTAGATTGAATTGGGATGTTTATTATAAAGACTGGTATCGCTGTTACGCTCATCAAAATAAAGATAATCTATCCCCGGTTTCAAAATGGCCCGCCCGGTATTATCAACATAAGGCGCGTTATTAATGTGTTCAAAACTACTCCACACCCACTGGGTAACTTCGGCAACCTTATGAATAATGTGCATTCCTACTAGGCCCAGCGTTCTTATTTTATTCATCCCATTCTTTCCCTTAACTATAACCGTTCGGGTCAAATAATTTTTATACTCGCTCATATTGGTTAGTATAATCCAGGCTGATTTAATAATAATAGCACCTTCATTTTTTGAGAATGCGTAGGTTGTGGTATCAACAACCATTTTGCTCGAATCAGGGGCAGAAGGATAGGTGGTATCAACAATCATTTTGCTGGAATCTTTACTATTGCCAACAGGAAAATAGGCTCTGCTATACTGTTTCTCGATATTCATGGTATCGTTCCCGTTTGTTACCGTTAAGCCTTTTGTATAAGACGGCCATGTTTTTACAAATTCGGTTTGCCCGCTTTTGTTATAAAGTTTACTTTTTACTATATAATCATAAGCCTGCTTATTGTAAAAGTTCTCGTATAAAGTGTACATATGGTTGCTATCAATTACAGGATATTGCTCTGCATTAAAAATACTAAACATGCTATCTACTTTTCCAATTCTGAATACTGAAAAATTACCTGAATTGAGAGGATGAATGTTTCCGGTTACGTTTGAATCGCGGGCAACCACAGCTGTAAGGCCCTGAAAAGAGCGAAGGTAATTATGAAGCGTGTATCTGCCCTGTTCCCACAGTGCTGGTTGCTGCCCCGGCGCTACGAAAATTTTTGTACTGGGCATCCAGTTTTCCCATACTGTTATGCCGGTATAATTGGTAAAGCAAGCCAAAGTATCGGGCTCTCCTGTTGGTTTAGCCGGCCAGTTAAGAGCAATAAATGTTTTCCAGGATAAAACATCAAAGCTGTTCTGCAAATAATTTATTAAGATGGCAGTGTCTTTAATGCTATGGTAACCCGGTATATCGAGTGCTAATGGTAACACAACACTAAAAGGGATGTGATAAGCGCCACCATTGCTGCACAAAGAATAAGCAACGGTATCCATTTCCTGCGATGTTACGGACAAACCATCCCGCGACTTTGCCAGCCCAGTAAATCCGTTTATTATTGCATAAACCCAAATAATAAAAACCAGAATAACCACGGTGAATTTCATACAATAATTTTTGAAGGTTTTGTTCGGATAATTTTTGAAGCCGATTGTTTATTGGCGAACCCAAGATAAGCTTTTACCCGCGCTGGTTTCAAAGGATGAAATACAATTTTGAAATGAGAAAAAAAAGGGCAAAACTCTCCTTCTTTACTTGCCTGCATTTTTCTTAAGTAGACACTCAGCGCTTCGTGTTTTTGTTTTGTACATAACCCATTGGCAAAAAAACAATCAAGACATTCTACCACGCGCTTTGTTTCATTAAAACTGCATTCAATACCAATCGTGTCTCCCGTAATATTTAACACATCAATGTCAAGGTCAACCTGGTCAGCAAGTTGATAGCAGTCATTTAATAACACGTCTAGCTGATGGTTTGAAACAGGCTCATACCCGATTTTATTGAGATAATTTTTAATACCGTGTTTTGGTATTTGCTGAATAAAAAGTCGTAATGAATCTTCCTCTCTGGCAAACATTTTTCCAATCTGGGAAACCCATGCGCCCTGCGGTACGGCGCAGCAGCAATGCAACAAATGAAGTAATGCTTTTTTTGAAATGAACTCTTCAGAAATCGTATGCAGTATCGTTTCTGTGGCAGCCGCTACCGCAAACGGATGCGCACCTTTTGCTGGCGCATAAAAAAAGTTGGGTTTTAAGTTATTTTTTTCGATATTATTAAAATCGTATTCAAACCAAATATTCACAAGTGTTTTAAAAGAAAAATTTTTTGCCTCTCGCCAGGCTTTTGAAAAAGTAAGAATACCAGGTAAAAAAGTTAAGGCTGCTTCTTTGCCATAACCGCTTTCAGGCCACTCATCAAAAAAATAATGGTAACATAGATCCGAATTGGAGATGCAAAACAGGAAATCAGCTTTTCCCTCCGCATCGTTTAATGGTATTTCAATACACCAGAATTCGCTTAACGAAAGCGGGAAATAATCAGCCTGATTTTTCAGCCCGCTAAAACACGCCTCATCTATCAAAGTTCCTTTGAGGCTACTGCAATATTCCTCCATTACTTCTGCAAAAGAGTTTCCAAAAGTTGCAATTGAAAGGGCAGACATTTCGGTACTTTTTATTGCGTATGCGGTAAGTAAAAGCAGTTACTTGAAAAAAAGCACACTAACTCTTATTCCAGTAAGCCTGGTTTTCATCAGGCGATTTATTCCAATAAGCCGATCCGCCCGCGTCGGAACCCTGTCCGCCTTGCGATTGATATAAATTAAAAATTTGGATAACGCTGTTAATGTCATCCTGGCTAAGATCCGACGTAGGAGGTTCGCCATAAACGGCAATGTTTACAGCTTCAGAAAGGGGTACTTCTAAAACGGTTTCTGGATAATTGTCTTGCATGTAATCAGGCAGTGCATCGCCGATGGTTAAGTTGTCAGCCATAATGTTTTATTGAAAGGTGAATTAATAAGCTAATGTATAAACAAGTATATTAACAACCACAATTTTTTTTACATTGTAGTTTTTTAGCGCGGCAAAAATAAAATGGGCTTGGCTAATAGCAAGTACTCGTAACTGCTTTGAAAAGCATTTAATAACGCTTGAACCCGTCCGAAAAAATCCTAGAGCCGATAAAATGTTAATTGCTCCAATGGTCAGGCTTGCAGCAAACCGCATCCTATGTTGCGTGTTCGCCTTACTTTAGCGCATTGAAAATTCGAGTTTGCTATTTAAGCCTTGTTCAACAAGTCTATACAATGTTGATATTTGAATGTCCGCTCTGCCATTTTAAATTCGTGAAATATCACTTATCTTAGTTCATGTTCTTTCTGGCGTTTCTGCTTGTGTTAAGTTGGCTTTTTATCTTTTGCCTTTCAACAGTTCTCCCAGAATAAAAGTCTGCGATTTCATTTCAAATTCAGAACTTGTCTCAGTTCCGTAAAGTTCAATTTTTTTGTGTAAGCGGGTGTCCCACGAAACGACTTAATTGTTTGATATTTTTGCTGTTTGCTTTTTCGTTTTCTGCATTTCATTTTTTGTCAATAGAATATTGTTTCTTTAACTTCTTGGCTAATTCGAGTTTTGATTTTGGCGTTTTCTGCGCCTTCTTTTAAAATGCATTTATTTAGTATCCCTCATTTTCCTCCATCAAAAAAACAGAATATCCGGTAGTTGTTACTTTCAAACTCAATTCTAACTTCGAAAAGCCAATCCGACTTTTCAAGATGTTGAAATTATTTTTTGGGAATATAGTCAACACTCTTTATAAACTCAAACATCCAATCAATTTTTTTGCGCGTCATTGTCAAGCTTGTTTAGAATTCAAACAAGTATTTTCCATAAATAAAGAGTCTACTATTCACTCTTTAAAGATAACGAATAAGTGAACCAGTGGCAAGATAAATTTAAGGGTGCGGTTATCAACTTTTCAAAGTTTTGAGATGGTCAAAACAGATAACGCACAACACAGCAGTTGTTATTTTTTTCGTAGACATTTACTCTCTTTCAGCAGTTCAGTTTCAATCTACCTTGTTGTTCTATTGCAATGGCAGTAAATCTTTCATGAAAAAGTAATACCTTTTTCACCAAATAAACTGGCGCAATAAACAAACACCAATGGAATTAATAAGCCAAAGTAACAGGTCGGTCTTATACAAAGAACCAGGCAAAAATGGTGATTTTGTTATTTGGAAAGTTTGCAGTCATATGAAAAATACTTCAGCCGATCTGGCAAATGAATTTGATATTACCAGGCAGTATAATATGCCGGGCATAAGAAGACCGTTGCGCAAAGGAGTATATGAAAACAAAGAGGCATTTTCGTATCAGTATTTTGATGGCGTACCGCTTAAAAACGTCATGGCGAATAAAAAATTTTCGCTCAAAGAGTTTTTAAAATTTGCCAAAAACATAACGCATATATTATACGCTTTGCACGCGGCCGGCTTGTGTCATTTTCGCATCAACAGCCATAACATCCTTTACAACTTACAAACAGCGTTTATTGAATTAATTGACTTTAGCCTTGCCGGAACAATATCTGTAAACCGCAGTATTAATTTTCAGGATTGGGGCGGCGAAGTTGCTTACATAGCGCCCGAGCAAACCGGCAGGCTAAACCAGATTATTGATAACAGAACCGATCTTTATTCCTTGGGTGTTATTTTTTACGAAATGCTTGCCGGACAGCTTCCTTTTTCGCACGCCGACAATGCAACTCTTGTGCACATGCACCTTGTGCAAATGCCGTTGCCGCTTGTTTCAATCAGCAGCAAAATTCCATCTGTTATTTCCGATATGATTGATAAGCTTCTTTGTAAAAATCCCGATGAAAGATACCAGTCTGCAGGCAGTCTTGAAAAAGATTTAAACACTTGTATTGACATGTATGAAGCGAAAGAAGTGGTGGCGCCTTTTAAAATTGCTTTGCAGGATGAGTTGCAACGAGTAAAATTATCTGACAGGCTGTATGGTCGCGCCAACGAAATAGAAAACCTGCATAGAGGCTTGGAAAAAGCAATCAATGGAAGCTCGGAACTGTATCTGATTTCCGGAGATGCCGGCATTGGAAAAACATCATTGGTTGAACAATTAAGAAAAAAGGTGTTAGACAAGGAAGGCATCATTTTAACGGTTAAATTCAACCAGGTTAAAGTTGCTATGCCGCACATGTCGATGATTCGCGTTTTAAAAGAACTCGCCACCGTTATTTTATCGGAATCGGAAGACGTTCTCACCGAATGGAAATACGCTTTGAAAAAAGCGATACAGGATAATGAAGAATTAATTTTTGAATTGGTGCCCGAATTGAAATGGATAGGTAATGAAGAAAAATCTGAATTGGTTGATGAGTTTAAAGACAATAAAAAAAGCGGGAATTTTAATGTTGTTTTTCAAAAAATATTACAGGAAACATCAGCGATAAAAAAGCCGCTTATTTTTTTTGCCGACGACCTGCAATGGGCAGATGCTTCTTCGTGGGAAACCATTTATTCTATCTTACACAATCAAGGGCTTACAAACTTTATGTTCATTTGTTGTTACCGCAACAACAGTACAGAAAGAAATGAATTCTTAGAAAGTAATCTTCAAAAAATAAGGGAAGCGAAGCAAAATTTGGTGGAACTGGCGGTTGCCAACCTAAGCAGGAACGAGGTTGAAGTGATGATTGAAGATAGTTTTTCGTGTAACGACATCAAAGAGTTAAGCGATTTGGTTTATACAAAAACATTGGGCAATCCTTTTTTTGTTCACCAGTTGCTTACCATTGCTTTACAAGATAAAGCTCTTTTTTACGACGCCAATAAAAGCAACTGGATATGGAGCAAACAACGGTTACAAGGTTTGCATATAACCGATAATGTTGCGGAGTACATGGCCGAAAAAGTAAAACGGCTGCCATTGCATTTGCAGGATGTGCTGATGTATGCTTGCTGCATGGGAAGTGAATTTAATATCGCCATATTATCAGGCATTATAAACAAACCAAAAGAAAGCCTTTATGAGATGATGAAGCGGTTGATAAATGAAGGCCTGGTTAATTTTAAAGGAAATGATGTTTATTTATTTACGCACGACCGGATACCGCAAACCATTTATAAAATAATACCTGACGACAAGCGCGACCAGATTCATTTTGCCATTGCTACCGAATTGATTTCACTATATAACGAAACCCGAACTACATCCGTTTTATATGAAATTGCCGGCCATTTTGAAGCAGCCCGAAGCATCGTATCGCCTGACAAAGTTTCTACTGTTACCGAATATATTTTTAAAGCAGGCTTAGAAGCAAAACGCGCCGCAGCTTTTGAACAATCATATACATATTTGTCAGCCGCCATTCTTTTTTTGAATTCTGATGATTGGGATGTGCATTATAATTTTGTATTAAATCTTTATTACGAAGCCACCGAAGTAGCGCTAATAACAGGCAAAGCGGAAGAAGCGGAAAAGCTGTTAGACGTATCAACCAAAAGAGCAAAAAACTTGCAAGACAGCATTAAAGCGCATGAAATTAAAGTGTATCACTTATCGGAAAATCATCAGTTTCCCGAAGCGATTGCTCACTTGCTACAGGTGCTAAAAGAAATTGGATTTCCTATTCAACGGCATCCCACCAAGCTAACCTTACTTAAAGAATATGCGGTTGTAAAATGGCAGTTAAAAAACAAAAGTATCGCCACAATTCCATTAATGCCGATGATGAAGGACGAAAAAGCTTTAATTTTCTTACGATTAACCGTAAATTCGTTAGCCAGCATTTTTGGTGCTGCGCCCGATATTCTTCCGCTTGTTATTTTTAAGCAGGTACAACTGTCACTTAAATACGGCAACTCGGTTTATGCGCCGTTTGCATACTGCTTTTACGGGTTTGCGTTATCTGTTTTTGTGGGCAATCTGGAAAAGGGTTACAACTTTGGAAAAATGTCGCTTCAGCTAACGGAACAGTTACATGCCACAACAGTAAAAACAAAAGTGATGGTTAGTTTTTACGGCTTTCTTTCGTATTGGCTTGATAGCCTGCGGGCTTCTGTTTTGCCGCTGCGGGAAGCGTATGAATTAGGTAGAAAAACGGGCGATTATCTCTATGCGGCTTTCGCTCTTTCTTTTCATACGTCTATCCGTTTACATGCTGGCGATAACCTTGTTGAACTCCTTGATAACATGACGGACGATTGCGCTACCATCAAAGCCATGAACCAGGATTTGGTGTATAATATTTCGGAAAGCCAGCGTCAGTTTGTAATCAATTTTGCAAGAGAAGTAACAAACCCTCTGGTTATGAACAGCGAAGGTTTTGATGAAGATGCTTTTTTAGAAACGCTCGAAAAATCGAACGATGAAGCCAGTAAGTTTGATTTTTATTTTTATAAAATGACGCTCGCCTGCGTGTTTAATGAATATGATAAAGCGTTTGAGAATTCTGAATTGGCCGATAAATATGAAGAAGAAACAACTTCGCGGCAAATTACTTACCCGGCTTTTATTTTATTTTCTGCCATCGTTTTTATTAAGCAGTTGCAAAGCTTAACGGCGAACGCAGCGGAAAAGAAAAAAAATTGGCAACGGATACAAGTGAAAGAAAAATTATTGAAAAGCTTTTCAAAATATGCGCCTCAAAATTTTGAAAATAAACATACGCTTGTTAATGCTTTTATTGCGGGGCACGAAGGGCAAATTGAAAAAGCCGCCTCGCTTTTTTATAAGTCAATCGCCCAATCGCAAAAAGGTAATTTTATTCATGAAGAAGCCTTCGCAAGAGAACACTTTGCGTATTTATATTTCGCAGCCGGCAAAAATGAATTTGGAGAACTGATGCTAAAAAAAGCATTTGAATGTTATCAAAAATGGGGGGCCATTTCAAAATGCAGTCAGCTAAAAAAGAAGTTTCCCGAACTGTTAAGCAACGTATCAGTTAAAGATGCTGACATGAATATTTCGGCATTGCAAAACATTTACGATTTGAACACCATTATCAAAATCAACCATGCCCTGTCATCGGAAAACACACCGGAAAGGTTGCTTAAAAAAATGCTTGAAATTGTAATACAAAACGCAAGTGTAACGTATAGCGTGGTGATACTAAAATCGGGAAGCGAAAAGTTTGTTCCGTTGGCTACCGGTTTTAATGAAAAAGTAACCATTCTGGATAGTGTGGAAGAAGAAAGTAAAAAATTATTTCCGGCTTCAGTTATTAATTACGCTGCCCGAACAAAATCTGTATTTGTAGCCAATAACTTTCTCGAAGAACGAAAATTTGCTTTTGATGTGTATAATCAAATTCATCACCCGGTTTCGGTATGCGCCATACCCATCATCATCAACGAACGTGTGCTAGGTGTGTTGTATCTCGAAAATAACCTTGCCGAAGCCGCTTTCGATGGCAGACGAATTGAGTTTTTCAAAACCATTTCATCGCAATTGGCCATCTCGTTAGACAATGCTTTTTTGTATGCCGAAATGGAGCAAAAAATAAAGGAAAGAACCACCGAATTAATGAGTAAAAATGTAGAGCTTTCAAATGAAAAAAAGAAATCAGACGATTTGCTTTTAAACATTCTTCCCTTTGAAACCGCAACCGAATTAAAGAACTTTGGAAAAACATCAGCCCGCCGTTATAACAGTGTTACCATTTTGTTTTCTGATATAAAAAACTTTTCGGCCATTGCTGAAACACTTGGCCACGAAGATTTGGTTGCAGAACTCGATTTCATTTTTAAAAAGTTTGACGACATCTCTCTCAAATACAATCTTGAAAAAATAAAAACCATCGGCGATGCTTACATGGCAGTGGGAGGTATGCCGGACAATAATTTAGCAACGCCAACAAACGTTGTGCAAGCCGCTTTGCAAATGCTGGCTTTTATAAAAGAACTGATTGAAATAAGAAAAAACCAAGGCAGGCAATTCTTTGAAATCAGGCTTGGCATTCACACAGGGCCGGTAATTGCAGGCGTGGTAGGCAACATTAAATTTCAATACGATATTTGGGGCGATTCGGTAAACCTGGCTGCCCGTATGGAACAAAATTCAGAACCCGGAAAAGTGAACATTTCCAATGCCACATATGACCTTGTTAAAAACAATTTTACCTGTGTGCATCGCGGAAAAATAAACGCTAAAAATATGGGTGATATGGATATGTATTTTGTAGAAGAAGAGACCACTTTTGGGCTTTGATGATTATTTTTTACTCTCCTTTATATTTAACATCAATCTGATTGTAGAACTAATGCACTACTGCTACAATTGTGTTTAAAAAAATGGTTATGGTATGAGATATAATGTATAAAATTGTTTTAGTAAACACCACCAACAGCAAACACAATCCACTTACCATGATTACATTTCATTTACCTAAGACTTTTATGCTGACTGTTATTTTATTCGGTCTTTATGTTACGGCATCCTCACAGCAAAACGATTCTGTTTATTTCAATCAAATGAAATGGCGTTCCATCGGTCCATATCGCGGCGGCCGAACCGTTGGCGCAGCCGGTGTGCCGCAGCAGCCCAATGTTTTTTACATTGGCGTAAACAACGGCGGCGTTTGGAAAACCACCGATTACGGGCGCACCTGGCAAAGCATTTTCGATAATCAATCAACCGGTTCAATCGGTACCATTGTAGTTGCGCCGTCAAACCCGAATGTTATTTATGTAGGCAGTGGCGAAGGCTTGCATCGCCCTGATCTTTCTGTGGGCAACGGCATTTATAAATCAACCGATGCCGGAAAAACATGGCAGCATTTAGGCTTGCAAAATGGGCAGCAAATTCCAAAAATTGCAGTTGATCCGCAAAATCCGGATCGCATTTTTGTTGCCGTTCTGGGTCATCCTTACGGACCAAATGAAGAGCGTGGCATTTACCGCTCGCTCGATGGTGGCACCAGCTTTCAAAAGGTGTTTTATATAGATGAAACCACCGGCGGCGATGATGTTGACATTGATCCTTCCGATCCCAACACCATCTATGCTACGATGTGGCAGTCGCAGGAAGGTCCCTGGGAAAATGCGAAGTGGGAAGGCACGAAAGGAGGTATTTTTAAATCAACCGATGGCGGCAATAACTGGCATCAGTTAAAGAAGGGATTGTCGGATAGCTTAGTGCAGGCACATATTGCCATTGCGCCTTCCAACCCAAACAAGTTGTATCTGGTAATTTGCACAACCGAAGAAAATGAATATGGCACAGGAACCGGAATGGATATGTACCTGTCGAATGATAAAGGCGAACATTGGCAAAGAATTTCAGACGACGGCCGGCCGGAAGCCCGCATTGGCGGCGGCGATGCACCGGTTATTGAAGTTGACCCGAAAGATGCGAATACCCTTTATTCAGCGAGTATTGTTTTCTGGAAATCAACCGATGGCGGTAAGTCGTGGAGGGGTTTGCGCGGTGCGCCCGGCGGCGATGATTATCAGAATGTATGGATAAATCCAATCAATCCTGATATTATGCTGGTAACCGGCGATCAGGGTGCTTTGGTAACCGTAAATGGTGGCAATAGCTGGAGCTCGTGGTACAATCAGCCAACCGCGCAGCTATACCATGTAAGTGCCGATAATGCTTTTCCGTACAATGTGTACAGCGGTCAGCAGGAAAGTGGTTCGGTAGGCATTGCAACAAGAGGCAATGACGGTGAAATTAATTTCCGCGACTGGCATCCGGTTGGCGCAGAAGAGTATGGTTATGTGGCGCCCGATCCCTTACACGCAAACATTGTGTATGGCGGAAAAATTACGCGGTATAATAAGCTAACCGGGCAGGTACAAAATGTATCCCCAGAAGTGTTGCGCACCGGCAAATACCGTTTTATAAGAACTGCGCCCATGTTGTTTTCTCCTGTTGATTCAACCATCTTATATTTTGCCGGCAACGTTTTGTTTACAACAAATAACGGCGGAAATACATGGAACATTATCAGCCCTGATCTTACCCGCAAAACATACGATCAGCTACCCGAAAGTATTGGCATGTACACAGCAGAAGCAAAGCAAACACTACGGCAACGCGGTGTTATTTATACTGTGGCGCCTTCGTATAAAGACGTTCATACCATTTGGTGCGGCACCGACGACGGGCTGATACAAATTACGCACGATGGCGGTAAAATATGGAAAGATGTAACCCCGCCCGAACTAACGGCATGGAGCAAGGTTTCCATTATAGATGCCGGCCATTTTGATAATCAAACCGCTTATGCAGCCGTTAACCGTTTCCGGTGCGATGACATGCACCCTTATCTTTATCGCACGCACGATGGCGGCAAAAGCTGGCAAAAAATAACAACCGGCTTGCCCGATGAACCCATTAACGTGGTGCGGGAAGATGCAAAGCAACAAGGTTTATTATTTGCCGGGTCGGAAACCTGCACTTATGTTTCGTTTGATGATGGTGAACACTGGCAATCTTTACGGTTGGACATGCCCGCCAGTTCGATACGGGATTTGATGATAAAGAATGATGATTTGGTTGTGGCTTCGCACGGGCGGGGTTTTTGGATATTGGATGATGTTAACCCGTTGCGCGGTATTGTTTCAATCAATAAAAATAAAGATGCCGTTTTGTACAAACCTGCCAATGTATATCGTGTTCGCTGGGATATGAATACAGATACACCTTTACCGCCGGACGAACCTGCCGGGCAAAACCCGCCCGATGGCGCTATCATTGATTATTATTTAAGTAACAATGCAACCAATGAAGTAACACTTCAAATAACAGATGCAAAAGGAAATGTAGTGAGAAGATATTCAGTCAACGATACAGCTTACAAAATGCCTGATGTAAATGTGCCTTTATACTGGATACGACCTCAGCAAATTTTATCGGCAAAGAAGGGTGCGCATCGCTTTATCTGGGATTTGCATTATACGCCCTTAGCTGAGGGCATTTTGTTTCCGATGACGGCAGTTTATATGAACACGCCTCCGCAAATTACATCGCCCTGGGTAATGCCCGGCACCTACACCGTGCAGATAACGGTTAATGGCACCGCATATAAACAATCTCTTACCGTTGTAATGGATCCGCGCGTAAAAACGCCACTGCCGGCTTTACAGCAACAGCTTGCACTTTCTCTACAATGCTACAACGGGCAAAAAACCTGTATGCAATTGCTGAGAGAGATTGCTGATTTTAGAACTGTTGTAAAAAATAAAAGCCGTTCTGCTGACATTATGAAGATTGATTCTGCCGCTGCCTTGCTGCAAAATAATCCGGAAAAAAATGCCTTCAGTTTTACAAAACTAAATGGCGAGTTCGCTACATTAACCGGCGTTTTACAGGAGGCAGATGTAGCACCAATGCCACGAACGGTTGAAGCTGTACAACAGGTTGAAAAAAATTTGCAAACCTTGCAAGAGGAATGGAAGAAGTTGCAACAAAAGTAAGGTAAAATAAACTGACATAAATAAGGAGGCCCACATCGCTCGCTGTTTTAATTGTGGGGTGGTAAACCATTCGGTACATTCTTTTCGTATGGAAGAACCAGTGCATAAATAATAAGCGCAGCTTGTACAACAAGCATTGCTTTAACCAGCCTACTCTCTTTTATATCCTGACTCATTACCATTGAGTAAGCTATCATACCCAGCTCATACAATAAAAAGGTAGCGGTTCTTACCCATTTTATGCACTATGGTAGCGGATGAGAAAAGAAGATGTGTTCTGGATATGAGATCAAATCCTTTGCAAACATGAAGTCAATGGCATAACACTCACAAATAACAATGGAAGTCAATTTATAGCACATGCGGTAAGGGATTATATAAAAGACAAAGGGGGGTAGTTCAGGAATTTATTCATGTGGCAACGCCGGTAGAGAATCGTTTTATAGAAGCCTATCATAGCATTGTTGAAAGAGAAGTATGGCAATCGCGCCAATTTGAAGATATACAAGCCGCCATCCAAACATTTAACCGGTGGGAAATCTTTTATAACAACCGACGCTTACATGGAAGTCTCAGAAACATTACACCCAAACAACAATGGAGTAAATGGCTGATACAGATCAACAGAGAACCAATGTCCATTGTAAGCACCAATGCTTTATCCACCAAAGCATCTAAACTGGGATAAAAAAGCTCTGATAGCAATTTCCTGTCTTCTCTTTTTACCGCATTTTGTTTTTAAGTAGAATGTTCCAAACACAAATAATCATTGAAAGAAGGCGCATGTAAATGCCGAGTAGAGGCATTATTATGTATATCCCTATCCCTCAGGACGGAAATAAAGTCAATGCTTGCACATAGATGATAATACGATGCCGGGCTCTTCTCGCGTAAGACATAATGTTGTGCGTTTATTTGTTGTTTATCATTTAAAAAAATCATTAAAAGAATCACCTCTTATTTCAGATGCTTAAGTCGGGCAATCATTGCTAATTCAAAGAAACAACACAAATAACATGGCAAGTTAATAAATGGCAAGAAGGAGACAAGGATTGAAAACCGTACTGGATTCCGAAGCGAGCATGTCAATGATTTTTCTCCCGCTTGTCTCCCAAACTTATCAAAAAAATGCAATTGATAAATAGTACGTTTCACAAAAGTAGAACACAAAAAAGAATGGATGGATTAAAAAACAAAAGGGGCTGTATAGAAATACCAGCCCCGGAATCTAATATCGTGACACAAAAGACAAAGCAGATGCCGGTATAATTTTGATTCACTGTCAGGCAGATAAGAAAATGAAAAAATTACTTGTATTTCAAAAGAGGAAAGCTGAACAAATTATGGAATTGAATATTGCAACACAAAACAAGAAAGTAAGGTAAGAAATGAAATAAGCAAAGCAATAAAAAGGGGCAACATAAAAATGTTAAGCCCCGTCTAAAATCCAATATCACAGCACCAGATGCAACACAAGTGCCAAAACTTAGAATAATTAATGAAATATTTTTCAATCAGACGGGATGTAAAACAGCCAATATTACATCAGTACATAGAAGCTGATATGACATTTTCAAATCTGTATATAAAACATCTGAATAGTTGAGGAACTTTTAAGAAAAACCACAAACATATATTTGTAATGCGTGAATTGCGAAGCATTAGTTTCGTTTATTTAAAAGTTAGTGGTAATGCGAGAGTCAGCCGTCATTCACAAATTATTTAAAAGGCGGTATGAAAAACAGTAAAACAATAAAACTTACAACGTGACAGGTATTACAACATCAATTCAACCATGGCTTTCTGTAGATGGCGCTGAATTCTGGGTAAGCGGACACCTGGCAGATGTAGGCGATGTCATTTCAAAAAACTTAAGACAAGAGGTGATTAGAATGATTTTAGTTGTAGAAAATCCAGATGCTGTTTTTCAACATGCAATAAAAGTAGGAGCTACAGAGGTGTATCCTGTTGGCGAAGACTTTGGCTGGAGATTGGGAAGACTGTCTGATCCATTTGGCATTGACTGGGAAATTGTGAAATAAGTTGACGACTTTTAGTTATTAACTGAGTGACTAAAGTTTGCAATTAATGATGAAGCGGTGTAAGGGAAAAGAATAAACGACCCGTCTTAGAGGTAATCTGAATTTAAGTGAATAGTTTATTGAGAGTTATAATAATTGAGGCCATGAGGAGCATAGCTTTGGACATGAGCACAGACTTTTCATAATCCCGGCTGAGTCGTCTGAAATTAGAAAGCCAGGCCAGAGAGCGCTCAACCACCCATCGCCTGGGAAGCACTCTGAAAGGACTGCCTTGTATCTTCTCTACGATCTCCCATTCAATGCGTCCGTTGGCTGTAAACGGCGGCACACCTTTGTAAGCACCATCTGCTACTATCTTCTTTATGCTCTCAAGGTCTTCTATGTCCTGCTCAAGCGTTTTGCTGCCCGGCTTGTCATGCACCGAAGCGGCTGTAACACCAGCTGCCACTATGTTTCCTTCCGTATCTGTAGCAATATGCCGCTTTCGTCCCTTTACTTTCTTGTTGGCATCATAACCTGTTGATTCACTGGTGCCGGCGGTTGTCTTTACCGATTGGGAATCAATGATAACAAGCGTGGGTTCTCCTTTGCGATGCTGCTTTTGTGTATGCACTTTTACGGTCAGTTTATACAGTAATTGCTCCAGTGTACCATACAGCATCCACTTGTTATAATAATACCATACCGTCTTGTGATGTCCATAACAGGCGGGCAAGCCTTTCCACTTACATCCGTTCTCTAAAAGGTAAATAATGCCGTTTGTAATGACACGCAAACTTGTTTTTCTTTTTCGTGCCTTAGGCTCAATGATTGTCCTGACTTCTTCCCATTGGGAGTCGCTCAACATGTAAGGAGTTTGCATTACCGGAAGTTTTGTTCCTTCTTGCTTATGCAAAGCTGACTCCCTTCTCTATCTTCTCTTATCCCTTCTTTATCAATTAAGTAAACTTAGATTACCTCTGAGAAGACAGGTCGTTTTTTCAGTCAAAGCAGAGTGATTATTTGCATTCGCAAATAATCACTTCAGAAACAAACTTATTAAAAAGAGGTTAGAATTTCCTTAGAATATTCTTAATCATGGGAAATAATGAAACGCCGGATTATTTTTATATCGCATAGAATCGAATCATTGTTAATAGTTTTAAGCCGCTGTTTCGTCCAGCGGCTTTTTTATTTATGTTTGGTAAAAGTTACTGCCTTATGGTAAAAAGTCAATTGTTAGATACATACTATATCTACGATTCCCGTTACAAAATCAATCCTGATGAAGCTTTGGAATTGGACGTCTGCGATACTCTGCATGAAGCCAGGAAAAGCTTTCATAACAATGGTTCCAACATCATTGTTCGTCTAATGCAAAAGTATTTGGGTGATGACAAATACGAGACTCTTTCAAAAACAATCGTCCAATAATTACATTCTGATTTTCTGCTTATTTAGCTGACTTATCCACAAAATTCATAGTTGACATATCAAGAGAAGCGAATCAGAAGTAGACGTTTGCTTACTTTATTTCTCTAATAAAGTTACTGAGCTTCATAAAGGTTTTGGATGAGGATGCCTGGCGTAATACAACTTCTGCTTTTACAGAAGCATCTTTAAAATCTTTCACTTGTAAGTCCTCTAATGCTTTCAGATGCGATAATGTTTTAAGTATGTAGTCTTTTTTCAAACCTTCTAATTCCTCGTCAGGTGTCATGTCCGCAAATTACAAGTTTACAGCCGTTTGCCAAGTTTAAAAAGCAACCGTATTAGCCATGTATTCACGGATCGTAGTAACAACTTCCTTGGCGTTGAAAGACTTTTCTATAAAATCGTCTGCTTTGTAAAGATTAATTTTCGCTGGCTAATCGTTAACGGAATTTGGGATCAAGCCCGCTGAAATCTTCAGTTATCCGTCATACTTATGAAATTCAGTAACTGTCAAAAAATAACCATCAAGGTCTCGAAATGAAAACTCCTTTCTAAAAGAATTTGTGTTTAAGTGAATATCCTCTTCTATTACACAACCTGCTTCCAAAGCATTTTGGTAGATTTTATTCATATTTTCCGTCCTGAAATAAAGCAATAGTCCATTTCCCGGTGTTATACTTGGATTTGTCATTGTCGGATGGTTATGTTCCTCCCATTTGTGAAGGCAGAGAATGACTTCGTTATTGTCAGAAACTAAAACTGAAAAATTGTCACCGCCATGGTTTTCTTCAAACTCAAATATTTTTTGATACCACTTTGAACTGGCTTCAATGTCTTTTACTGCAATTATGGTGTCTAATCTTGTCATAATGTATTAAAGTTGTTTGTGAAAGTTTTGTCTGTCATGCTGCTTTTGTGTCAATCATATGCAGGATGAGACATCTTTTACAATGACGCACAACGTTGAGTATTGCTGCAGGTGGGGTAATTGAAAAACCTCCGCGGCGAATACCGCTGCCGGGTTTTGATTTAAAGATGAAAGTTAAAAACTAAAAGCCAAATTACTAACCTCCAGTTCAAACTAAAGCCAAAGAGCGAACTGCTGCCGATTGTTCCAACGTCCAGCCCCACTATTGGCAATTATCTTGTTGGTGGCACTGCTTCGAGTTTAAAGACAAATCAAAATTTTACGCTTATTCTAAAAAAGCAATGATATTACCATCAGGGTCTGCTACATAAAATTGTTTTCCATAAGGCATATCTCGCAATGATTGGATGACATCTACGGGTTTATTTTTGAGTTCTTCATAGAAGTCTTCAATATTGTCAATCGAAAAGGTAATATTAATGTCTTCGTTTTTTCTTTCCTTAATTGATGACTTATTCATTTTGAGATGAATTGAATAACCGTCTTTAATGATACCGGCATAAAAATCTTCATACCGAAAGTCCACTTCAAAACTGAGTTCCTTTATATAAAATTCGATAGAACGGTTTATATCAGTCACAAGAAATAGTGGACTCATTTTTTTAAACTTAAAATCTCTGAGTTTGTTCATAATGTTTATTTGCTATTATTTAGGTCGTCCAAAAAATAAAACATATCCATCAGTATCTGCAATTTCAAATCCACGTAAACCATCATCATCCTGGACAGCTTGGCGAAAGCTTACACCACTTGAACTATATTCTTCAAACAATATGTCAGGGTCTGCAGTAGAAATATATGCATCCCATCGTGCCCATTGATGACGAGTATTATTTGGAACTGGTTTTACATCAGGGGCAATTGCCTTGAGAAAAATTGAAATATTCTCTCTCCCAATAATCGCCCAAAAGGGGTCGCTATCGGGTCCAATAAACCGTACTTCAAACCCAAGTTTATCTACATAAAATGAAACTGACGCCTTTAAGTTTGCAACAATAAAAGAAGGTGATATATAAATAAGATTTGTCATTGTTTAAATTTTTGAAATTGAGAACTGTCAAATCACATTGCCAGCAACGTGAACGGCTTGGCGATTGGCTGGAAATTTATAACGTCAAGCCCGCAACCAAAACCAAATATTGTTACTGAAGTTGAAGATAATAATTACAGCTTAATTTATAACGTCGTGCTGAAACTATTGCTGATATTGATTTGCAGGCGATTGATATTCCGCCAGCCAGCGTATCGCCAAAGCTGTTGTTGGCGGTTCGTTGTTCTTATTTCGCTATTGTTAAGTCATATGAAAAATGAATTACTTTTTCAGGATGTCCGCCAGTCGCTTTATAAAAATCTATTGCATATTGGTCTTCAAAGTCAGCTTGAACATAAATTTCTTTATGTCCAAGTTCAATGCAACAGTTTTTTAAAAATGCAATTATTTTTTTCCCAATTCCTTGTCGTTGCATATTTTGTTTTACAGCCAAGTCGTAAATATAAACTTGGCTTGATGCATAATAAACTGAAGGTAATATGTAAGCTGTCAAACCACCAATTAATAAATTGTCCAAAAGCGCAACACAAAAAACTACGTTGTCTTTGTCAAGCAAAGTCTGAAGATATTCCTTGTGCGGCATTGAAAAATTTTCTGTCTCATAAACATCTGCATATGTTTTTACGAGTTCAGTCAAGGTTGGAACGTCTGTGTGACTAAGTTTCTTGTATGTTATTAAACTGTTGTCCATTGTCTACGAAAATAATTAGTTCTAGAGGTCTGTTTACAATGACCGCCAATGGTAAGGATTGGCGATGGGCTGCCATTTTATAATGTCAAGCAGGGAGCCACAGCCGATTGAAAAACAAATGATGAAGTTAACTACTAAAGTCCAATTTATAATGTCGGGCTGGGGCTATTACTGATATTGATTTGTAGCTGATTGTTTTTCTGTCTGTCAGCCTATTGTCAAACCTGGTATTGGCTGCTGCTCTGTTTTAATTTAACTGATTTGTCATTTTAGTAATATTGTTACAGTTGTTTCTTGAGCTACTTTAAATTTACAATCGTTAAACGAAGGTCTAGAAAAATGCGGTCTGTAATTATTGCTAAGTCCATAAGGCTCTTTAGGGATACTAAACCATCCTTTGTCTAATTGCTTGTTCTCATTTATGTCCTGATAAACTGCTACTGCATAAATTCCCTCCGAAATATCAAAAGAAAAATCTAAACTTTTATTGGTTGCTTTTACCGTCTTTATTGCAATCGGTTTTTTGAAAAAATCTTTATCATTGTTGTATATGTCAACTACAACGCTACCTTTTCCAACTTGAATATTATTTACAATAATTTCAAGCTTGTCAGGGCTTATAAAAAATGTTTTTAAAAGTAATATGCAATAAAATAATTTTCCCATCAGAATCTAAATATTTGTTTTTTAGGTTCAAAACCAATTATTGAAATCCAAAATATTATGATGCCATAAGAAGTAAGCAAAGCAAAACGTAACCAATGAGTAATAATAAGCAGATTATATAATTGTTGCTGGGACTTGGTTTTTAATCCTAAACTATTTAACCACGATGCCCAATTAAATACATCATTAAACTCTTGAGGTGTCGCTCCAATTAATGCCATTAGAGGTGCCCACCAAAAAAATGTCAAACCATAAGTAGTGAATATTATAGCAATAGCACTCCATATAAATTTTCGAGGTATAGTCGAAGGTCGAAACCAGAACAGCCCAATTGTGCAAATTACTGAAAAGGAAGCTGGAACAAACAATGGAAGCCAGATGCTGTGCCACCATGCAATGTGATAATCATGAAGTTCTTTTACACCTACATAAGCCCAAAGTGGATATGATGACATTTGCACCAGCCAAATCTGTCCCACACCCATAAAGCAAAGAGCTAAATTTAGAAGTAACAGTAACTTGCCAAACTTATTTTTTTCCATTTTTTGATTTAGTGCTGTCCACTATTGCAAATGTCCGTAAAATCTTTTCCAAAATGCAGTCGGTCGGCGCCCGAATAGCAGCCAACGAGTAAGGGCTTTGTGTTGTGGTAGAAATCAGGGTGGGATTTCGGAAGCCTTGATCACCTTATTTCTCAAATCGTTGAGCAGTAAAGTGATTAATTAAGAAAGGCTTTCTTGTCACGGGTTGCGGAATTAGGTGATCACTGAACGCGAAATTTCCATGTTAATTCCAAATCTGTCATTGGTGTTGTCTATAATCTCAAATTTGTATGTGAAAGCGCTTAACTGAATATTTACTTCTTTGAATGCTTGGGTGTACTCGTAACGACTTAAGTAGGCTTCTAAATTTGAGTTTTTCATCCAGTTTTTTTTTAAAACTGTCAACCTTTAGCCGGACAGGACCGTATTGGCAATATTTACATTATTTGGTAATACACCTAAATGTATTTTGCCGTTGTGTTTTAATATCCCGGCAGAATCAGGGGCGTTAGAATATAACTGCCTTGTATTAGGATTTACAAAAAGAAATGTTCCATATAAGTCCTTATCCCAAAGTTGTTGATTCTTTTGAGTTGCAACCATTATTTCGTTAAAGTAAACCGCAAAGTGTCTTGTATTGTCAATGTTTTTTGTCCAAATGTTATTTGTGTGAATAAAACCATTGCAAGAAAAAATTTTACTTTTTTCATATACATTCTCTTGACATAATTAAATGTCAAACATACGAAATATTTCGTAATGATAAATAGTTAGAGAATCAAACTATATTAAAATGATTTTCTAACTGATAGGATGCCACAAAAAATTACGCACAACGTTCATAATTGCTGCAGGCAGGTGATTTTACAACCTCAAGCCGGGTACTGTTGTTTGGTTTAATTTATAAATTTGAAGATAGAAAATTTTGCCTGACTTTATTCATCCAACCGAAACTACTGCTGGTAGCGTACATAAGCCGATTGTTTATTCGTCCGCTTCACTTGCAGCAATACTTTTGGTACCGGTAGTATTGGTCATTACCAATTGTTCATTTTGATTTAAACTTCCTTTTGTTTTAAAACATATAATCAAAGCAGATGCTATTAATAAAACAACCAAAATTATCAAAGGCCTAAGTTCTTCTCCTTTTAAGTTACCGTAAAAGTAAGCCGCACTTGTATTGATAGCATTATGAAATAGAATGCAAATAAGCAGGCTGCCTTTCGTAGAATTATAAAGCCATGTTGCAACAATAGAAAGCGCAAAACAACCAATGAACATAATGAGAAAAAAAATGATTGTTTTATCACCATAAGGATTCAAAGCGAGAAAGATAGGTAAATGCCATAGACCCCAAATAAAACCAATTATGAAACTGGCTTTTAACGCGGTATATTTTTCTTGTAATATTGGAAGCAGCAAACCTCGCCAACCTATTTCTTCCCATAATGCACTTAAAGGAAGAATTAATATAAAGTAAAATACAAAATTGTATGGATTGTCTGGCTTAATATTTTGTCCGGCTATCCAATTAAAGATTAGCAATGACAGTCCACATAAAGCAATGCCCAAAATAATTATTATAAAATACCATTTAAAATTTACTTTCCATTTTACAATTGCTTTGAATAAAGACTTTAGCCTGTTTTCCCCAAAATAAATTGCTGTTAGTATGATGGCTACTATTCCTGGAGAAAGTGTACAAATTGTCTGAAGTCCTTTTGAAATATTTATGGCAGCATATCCATGTTTGGTTAAAGCCGTTGGGATTTATACAGACCATGTAAGAATATAAGCTAAAAGGACAAATAGAAATCCTACATGTTTGTTCATCGTCTCCTTGGGTACATCTTTTTGTAAAATGGTAAGCATATATTTTCGCTAACGTTGAGTATTTGCTAAAGCAGGGAATTCATTAAACGTCCAACCCGGAACAAATGCTGAATTGAAAATATGTTGTTGAAGTTATGAACTAAGCTTAACATTGAACGTCAAGCCCGAACCACTGCTGATGCTTGCACATAGCCGATGTTACATCGTCCAGCCTTGCTATTGCAAATACTTTTGTTAGCGGTTCGTTGTTTTTGTCGTATTTATTGTGGCATTCCTTTCCCTTTATTGATAAAAGTTACCAAACTGTTTGTAACGTGTCCGTCCCAACCCTTTTCGCAAGCATCGTAACATTCAATTCCAGGAATTAATCCAATGTGCGTAAAATCAATTTTTGTGTTGTCATCGTTGGATGAAATTTCAAAAACAACTTCAGTATTATTCCACTCCGTTTTGTCTTTGAACCAAGGCAAATTGCAGTTAGTAACTTTCCATACGGTTTTTTTGTTTGGTACAAATTCGCTAATAACAAAATCAACAAAAGATTTCTCACCATTCAGTTCTCCAAACGGAACGGTGAATTTGTCATTCAACTTTTCGGCACTGCCAAAGAAATCGTGTTTCCACCAATTATTTACCTGACTGATTTTTTTCATTGCCTCTGTTGATGAAGCATTAACTGTAATTGTTCTGTGATAATTCTTGCTTTCCATTTTTATTTTTTTTAATTGTTTATAAATGTCCAGCAAAGAAAGGAACAGTTTTTCTTTTTGTATTGTAAAAATCGGAAGTGCTATTCTTTATAAAATAATTTCCCGAAATCGTTTGTAGTGCTTTCAAAACCCGAATGAGATAGCCCAGTAAATCTCTTAAACTCTTTCAAAAAATGTGATTGGTCGTAGTAGTGGTCGTAAAAGGCGTTTTGCATAAAATCCATTTCATTATTGTTTGCTATTGCATTATAATATTGATTGAAACGGATAATGGTAGATAAATTTTTCGGACTTATTCCCAACTTGTCTTTGAATTTCATATTGAGCCATCGGCTACTATATCCTGTTTTCTTTTCTAATTCTTGAATGGTAATTTTTCCCTTTGAGGAAGTTATTTTTTCTATGCAATATTCAAAAATATTATCCTCAGCCTGTAACGAAAATTGTTTGAGCAAAAACTGTTGCAACAAACTAACTTTGCCGTCAACACTTTCAACGTTTGAAATTTGTTCTTGTAATTGTTTGGCAATAGTCCCTAAAATATCTGTAAGCGGATGAATTTGGTTTTTGATTTCGGTAAGAGATAGATGAAAAAAGCGATAAGCACCTTGTGGATTAAATTCAACTACAATAGTTCCTGTTGCAACATCTTTCTCAACATCTACTATAACTGGAACATCTACCAATCCTGTCAAGCTAATATTTTGTTCTTTTGAAGTAAATGATTTTCCATTTACTGCTGCAACAATACCATTACGAAATGCTACTGATAATTTAATATGTCCGTTAGGAACAACCAATTTTAAATCATCAGCAGGCATTTTTCCACTACTTTCAAACAGCCACATTTTTTCAATGTAACTTTTAAGCAAAGCATGTGGTTCAATATTTTGAAGTCGCATTTGCATTGTTAAAATGTCTAAAAGTTGACGTTAGCAGGGTGTTGCTTTACAATGACCGCTAACGAGAGTGTGAAAAAACTTCAGCTTTTATAAATATACACACTCTGTGATATTTAATGCACCCTTTCACTATATACGTTGTGTAAATTACTGCATGCAATTTATAGAAGGCCACAACCGTTTGCAACTTTAGATGATTGGTGCAGAAACCCGGTAAGATTAATAGATGCATTTATTGATAAACTTGATCTGCAGAAGTTAGGTTTCACTAAACAGTGCAAAGCGAAGGCCGTCCGCCGTAACCTGCCGTGCTTTTAAAGCTTTACCTGTATGGTTATCTAAACAAGATACGCAGCAGCCGCAAACTTAGCCGCAACCGGGAGATTGATTTGCTGCAAAGCCTGCAACCTACTATCATACCATATCCGTTTTCGCAAACTGCAGGCAAAGCCTTTGCAATCGATGTTTAAAATCTATGTACAGCAGATGCAGACTTGCTGGGCAAGACAACCATCGGTATAGATGGCAGCAAGTTTAAAGCAGTGAACAGCAAGAAGAAAATTATAACCAAAAAAAGATGACAAGCACCGGCAGTTTATCGAAGATAAAACAGCCAGGTATTTAGCAGAGCTTGATGAGATGGATAAGCAGGAAGCAGTAAGTAAAGATTTTGTAGTAAAGAAAGAAAAGATAGCAGAAGGCCTTAAAAAATTAAAAGAACGTACCATAAAATATGATACCCTTCAGCAGCAACTTAATGCCACAGCAGATAAACAGATCAGCACCACCGATACCGACAGCCGCAGCATCATCATAGTAAAAAGTATTGTGGAAGTTGCTTACAACATACAGAATGCCGTGGATGATAAGCATAACCTGATCGTACATACTGAGGCCACCAACTCCAATGATGGTAAAGCTTTGCATAAAGCAGCCCTGCAGGCAAAAGAAAATTTGCAATTAGAAAAAGAACAAACCATAATGATACTGGCAGATAAAGGCTATCACACCGGCGCTGAACTGCAGCAGTGCCAGGGTGATCATATGATCACCTATGTAGCTTATAAAGAACAACCCTCTGTAAAGCATATCGCCAATGAGTTTTTAGCAGAAAGCTTCGACTATGATAAGGCAACCGATACGTATAGGTGTCCTGCTGGTGCCATATTAACATCACTGGGCACATGGCACAATAAAAAAGGAGAAGCCCATGAAACGAGCTACCGCTTTAAAACCTACCGTACTGATGCCTGTAAGAAGTGCCTGCTAAAAGATCGATGCACGAAGCTTCCCAAACGTATCATTCAGCGAAGTGAGTACGGGGATGCCGTAGATACCAATGACAACAACATCAAACAAAACCCGCAGTATTACAAGCGGCGACAGGCCATTTGCGAGCATCCCTTCGGCACCATCAAGCGCCACTGGGGTTACACTCACACCTTACTGAAAGGATTACAAAAAGTAAATGGAGAAATGAACCTGATTATGTTCTGCTACAACTTTATGCGAACCAAAAACATCATCGGCTACGATAAAATGTTACTGGCCATCCAAAACTGGCAACCAGACTATACAAAAGTAGTCGGCGCCCTAAAAAACATCTTTATACAAGTGATTTACAGCCCAAATAAGCCCCTCTGTTTTTTCAGACATTACGCATCACCTTTTTTAAAGACTGCTTTGGTTAACGCCTGCCAGCTTTGCAGAATAGTATATGAGACACTTTTGAGCGTTTTTGAAGTTTATTCACAGTCTGACGAACAGGGCTTTGCGATGTTGGGGAATTTGAAAAACGTCCGCTAAATAAAGCACAAAAGTTTCATAGAATTACTATTGCTCAATTACTTCCGTCAGCTCCACTATTGGCAATACCATGTTGGCGGTTCGTTGTTCTTTTTGTCATTTGGTCAATGAAATTTAGTCGTCGTTTAGTGATTCAATACCTTGTTCTTTAAGTTTTGCTAATGAGTCTTTCATTACTTTAACTTGTTCCTGTGGATGTCCTTGCCAATTAATAACTTCTCCGACAACTTTAAATGGTTCTGTCGAACGATAGGATTTGGTCGGATTTCCCGGGAATTTTTGATCTGTCAAGTCAGGGTCATCTTCAATATTTCCCGTAGGCTCTACTAAATAAATCCTTTCCCGTCCGTCTCCAAATCCAAGTTCTGCTCCCCAAATTGCTGCATCAAGTGTCGCTGACAAAAATATATATTTTGCATTTTTTCTTTGTCCATAGTTTGAGTTGTAACCAACTTCGATTAAGTCGCCCATTTTTATGTCTGCCTTTGTCCCGTGAAAATAAGTTTGAGCGAAAGGTGTAGAACCTTGTCCGATTGATTTCTGTTCGTTTTGCTTTTGCTCCATTGTCAAAGTCTACGTTTGATTATAGGTTAGTCTATATTGGGTGGTCTTTTTACAATGACCGCTAACGGAAAACGGCTTGGCGATGGGCTGGTATTTATTGCTCGTCAAGCCCGGAACCAAAGCCAAATATTGTTACTAAAGATGAAGATAACAACAAATGCTCAACAGTATAATGTCCGATGGAACAAATGATGATAAATAATTTGTAGATGAACTTATTCAGTCAGCCACGCTATTGCAAATGCAATGTTAGCGGTGATTTTTGGTCTTTGCAATTTCTTTTTCTATCCTGCTTCTAATATCAATCTTAGCTTTTTCAAAAACAAAAATAGTCGTCCCATATTCTCTGGCCAAAGGATTTGTTACTATGCCACCAATAAAAGCACTGTCAAAAAAAGGGCTTGAGGTTTTTAATTCATCCTCTTTCTCATCATTCTCTTTTACCCTAATAAGGTTATCATATTTTTTGCTCAAATTAAACCAATTAATGTAATCTGCGCTAAAGGAAACTGCAGTATGTTTAATATCTTTTGCATAGTAATTTATTGCGCCTGCCTGTCCATAATTGTCGCAAAGAATAAGTGTTTGCTCTTGCTTTGGAAACTTTAAATATATCGAGTCAACCATATAAGCCAATTGTTTCCAGCCAAGCATATCTGCGTTGTCCTGTTGCAAAGAATGGTCTTTGCCATCTTCCCATCGAAGTAAACCGAGTTCTTTATATGCTTTAGCATTTTTTACAATATAGTCAGGATTTTTATTTGAAAAGAAAACGTTGAAAAGGAAAATAAATAATAAAATTGGGATGGCGATCAAGACAACTTGTAAATGTTTTTTCCAACCTTCTTTTAGAATATCACCAATAAAAACTGAACCGAATGAAATATAAATCGGGTACAACCCTATGGCGTAATAACCTTTTGCTCTTAAATAATCAAAAATGGCAAGCGTAATAATCATCGCTAAAACAAACAACTTGTATTTTTTAAAAGGAGCATAAAATAGCAGTGCATAAATAGCTGAAAGGATAACTATAACAGAGCCGATAAAATAAAGTAACTGATCTTTAAAAAAATCAAACCTGTTTACGTTTACCAGTTGTGTTTCTGTCAACTCTTTCATGTGGTAATAGACTGGAAAACCATTATTGCATTGCCATAATAAATTTGGCAGAACAAGTACCAGCACCAATAAAACAGAAAGAATAAATTCTTTTGTTGCAAAAAGTCTGCGCTGCCTAGATAGTAAAACGGCAGTAAAAAGACCAAGCAATAAAAAAACTAAATTGTATTTGTTTAAAAAACCGATTGCAAAAATAATTGCGCCAATAAAAAGCCATTTTGTTTTTTTGGTGTTGATATATTTAATAAGAATGAAATAAAAAGCTGTCCAGCTTAAAACATCTAATGAATTTGGCTGATAAAGCATGTTTAACCTTAAAAGGCAGGAAAATAAAATACACGTTGCGCCTAACATAAATGCGAATAGCGTTCCTTTTAATTCTTCAATAGCTTTCCATACTATTATAATGGTTAGTGCACCAAACGACGCAGGGAAAAATCTTACCCAAAAAATAGTATTACCAAAATAAGCAATGACAGCGGAAATCCAGGAAGTAAGTGGAGGAACTGATAAATATCCCCAGGCTAAATGATTTGCCTGGTCAAGATACAGATACTCGTCTCTTTGCAAATCATAAGCAGGATTATATAAAAAATACTGTAACAAAAACTTTGCAACAACAAAGCAGGTTAATATGATTGTCTTTTTTGTCATTTGGAGTTGAGTGGCGATAAATTAACGCTAACGGAAAAGAGCTTGGCGATGTTGGGGAGTTTGAAAAACGTCAAGCTCGAGCTGAAGATGCCATGTTGCTGAAGTTGATGTTACAACGCCCTGCCCCAATAACGCCAAACCCCATGTTACAGGCAGGCGTTCTCACTTGTCTTTAGCTAACTTGTTTGAACGTTTCAAGTTCTTTGTAAAACGCAATTGCTTTTATAATAGATTTTCCGCCTGAACCTTCAATTAAGGTCTTTACCCATTTTTTATTTGCGTTCTCCATTGTCTGATTTTTGTATAGCCAATAAGCCAAGAATGTAAATGAAGCAGTCAGTAAAAATTGGAAGATAATATAACCCCAACTTACAGAATGCGGAAACCATTTGTCGCTCAAGTAAAATGTTGTCCAAAAGGGGAATTGAAAAACCATAAAACGACTGTGTCGTAAGATAGATAATTGTAGTTTGGTTAATTTTTGCTGTATCTCTGTAATACTTCCGTTATAATCAATGTTATTTGTCCAAACTAAATGTTTAATGTAGTCGTATAAAGCTTTTACATTGATTAGAAATATTGCAATCATAGAAAGGATAAAATAATTTGCCGAAGAAGAATAATGTGAAATTGCATAGAATAGAACTATGCCTAATAAAATTAAATAGATAACCGCAGCAACAATACCTCTTGTTTTGAATCTAATTAAAGATTGTAAGGCTGATTCAGCTTTTTGACTAATTACTTCTTTTAGAAGTTGCTTGTTAATTACCAATGACTGGTCAATTTTTTCGTACTGTTCTTTCCATAAAAGAACAAAATTTGTTTCTTCCATAATATTTAAGTTGTGCTTTGTGAAAACCGTTGTTTTAAAATGTTTTTTATTCTTCCAATTTTAGTTGCCACATTGGTTTCGGTAATACCAATGATTTCCGCCATCTCTTTATGACTTTTTTCTTCCAAGTAAAGTAACATTAATGCTTTGTCTAACTCTTTCAATTCTGAAATAAACCGGTTTAAAAAAAAGGTACTTTCCGCTATTTGTTTGTCATCTCTAAAATTGGCTACATTGAATAAGCTTTCAGAAAACGGGTTAGTAATTTCTTTTCTTGTTCTTTCCTTTCTATAAAATGAAATAGCAGTATTCAAAGCAATTCGGTAAATCCAAGTTGAATGCTTAAAATGTTCGTCATAGCTATCAAATGATTTCCATAATTTCAGAACAATATCCTGCACAAGGTCTTTTCTATCTTCGGTGTCTTTACAATATGTATTAGCCACTTTATAAATGATGCCTTTATTAGTTTCAATGACTAAAAGGAAAAGGTTGGGCTTAAAATTTTTAGTCATTCTCTCTAATTGTTACATTTACTATGTTGATTGTTGTTTTTTAATTATACGCACAACAAGCTAAAATATCACAGTCAGAGTGAAATATATTTTGAGAAATTGTCTTTTTCTAGTCCTGCTTGTAGTTTAGGGGAAGGTCGCGATACGCTTACCTGTAACGGAAAAGTGTTTATGAAGTTGTGGCAATTGGAAACCGTCAGTTTCAATTAACCACAAAAGCAAAATAATGATTTAAAGGCGAAGGCTTAACGTCCAGCCACAGTTTTATAAACACATTTGTTGGCTGCTGCTTTGTCGTCTTAATTATAATGCTGTTTGTTTGTTTTTTCTTAGTTGTAAAATAATTAAGGCAACTGCACCACCTAATAAGCCCATGATTGAAGAAACAATAGGCGCAATAATTATATGATTTGAAGCATTGTCAAACGAATTAAAAAAAGTGAAGGCTTTTGGATTACTATAATCATTGTAGCCAGGATAATTTTTAAGAACAGAAACCATTTTGTCCGAAAAAACATAATCAATTAAAAATCCAAAGCAAAGAGCAATTATTGTCCCTAAAAGCGCGCTTATAAAACTGCTTTTGATCCCTTTTAGAATACTGTGTGTTTGAAGTGTTTTGAATGCACTTATAATTGAAAAGGAAGTAAAAATTAAGAACATCATTGTTAAGGTTGAAACCAGTGTCGAAGTATGTGTCCCCCAGCTAATGAATTCCTCCATTGAAATATTTACAACAAATAAAAAGCCGATTATCAGCCCACCGATTTTTGAAAAATTGTCCGGTTTAATAAATGCCCAAATCAAGACATAAACAATGATTGCAGCAAATACAGTAATAACTGTCAGTTTTGCTTTATCAAAAATAATAGGATAGTTTATCAAAGCAATTGTCATCAAACTAGCTAAAAAAAATATTGGTAGCAGAATAATATAAATGTTTACGTTTTTGTTTTGCATCTTAATTATTTTGAGGTGTCAATTAAAGTAGCAGCCAACGTTAGGGCTTGCTGCTGTGCTGGAATTTATAACGTCCAGCCCGGAACCGTAGCTCAATAAAATTACTGATGATGAAGGTAACAACTAAAAGCTAAATTACTAACTTCCTGCTGAAACTGTTGCTGATATTGATTTATAGCCGATTGTTACCAAGTCAGCCAGCCTATTGCCAAACCTATTGTTAACTGCGGTTTTTTATTCTTTCCACTTCTTTGTCAACAGAAAACAATTTGTCTGTATGGAAAACTGTCAAGTAGTGTATAATTATACCAATACCCCAACCCAGTGTTGCATATACAGGCCAGATCAAAATCCATTTTATGTTAGGATAATTATTAAAAGTAACAGCCCATGAAACCCAGTTAAGTATAATAACTGCTGCATACACTGCAAAATGAATTCTAAAACCAATTCTGCGTTTTGCTTGTTCGATTATCTTTTGTTCAATTAAGTTGTTCATAAAAGTTTTTTTATAAAACGAAATTGCCAACTAAAATTAAAATAAAAATTCACATAGGTTAACTTTTGCTATTTGCAATCTTTGCTCTTATTCTTGATAGACTTTGTGCTTTTACTCCTAAATAACTTGCAATTTGATATAGCGGAACTCTCTGAAATAAATACGGGTTTCTATTTATGAGTTTTAGATAACGTGTTTCTAAATCGTCGGTTTGAAATTGTTTAAGTCTTTCATGAACATTTAAATAGGATTGTTCAGCTATTATCCGACCCAGCTTTTCAAGCCTTGGAATTTTTTCAAATAAGGACTCGAGAACAGACTTTTTAAATTCAGTAACAATATATTCTGTAAGTGTTTCAAAGAATAGAGGGGTTGGAATGTTTAGCAAATAACTTTCATAGTCAATTGCAATCTCATTGTCTGCATAAAAGAAAAAAGAATAATCATTACCATCAATTAATCTGAAAGACCTAATAATACCAGAATGAATAAAAAATAATCGGTCGAATATTTCACCTTCACTTATGAAAATAATTTTTGCGTCAATCGTTCTATTATGTCCATATGAAAGAAAAGTTTCTAATTCGGTTTCGTCAAGTTTTACTAATTTGGTAATAAAGTCTTTCATTTAAATCGCAGCTAACGAACAGGGCTTGGCGAGGACAGGGGATTTTATAACGTCCAGCCCATAACCGAAGTCGATTGAAAAACGAATGTTGAAGATAAGAAGTAAAAGCCAAATTACTAAAGTCAGGCTGGAACCAAAGCTGATAGCGGGACTACAGCCGAACCTACCAACGTCCAGCCCTGCTATTGCCAAACCCCATGTTGGCGGCAGTGCTTATTTTTGGTCACCAAACTTTTTTACTGCTTCTGGTGCAACAGGCCTAAATAAGTTAACCAGGTTCCTATCCGGGTCTCGGAATAAAAGAGATTTATTTCCCCAAGGTATTGTTGTGGGCTTTTGTACAATATAAGGTTGAAGAAAAACTGATAGCCGCTTGTAGTCCTGCTCTACATCATCTACTCTAAATTCTATAATTGCGGTACGATTTTGAGCTGCTTTTGCAACTTCATCTCCTCAGAATTGTAAAGTGTTTGTACTGCCAATTGCCAAAGTTGCTGAACTGGTTTGCAGTTCGGCAAAGTCCGGGGTATATTGTATTAACGGCTGTCCGGTAACCTGTTCGTAAAAGTTTACCAAATCTTTGATGTTCGCAGTAATAATGCGAATTGATGCTAAGTTCATAATTTAGTTTTTTATTTGTCCAAGGAAACAATCGTTTTATAACAGCAGTATGTAAGAGATAAGTAAAACCTGCAAATGAAAGAACGTAATAAATGCTAATATTCATTCAACTTTACTTCATTGCACTTTTTACAACGTTAAAGTCTTCTTTCGAAATTTCACGAAAGCCGCTAATAAGGTAAAAGCCCCAACTTTTTTTATTTTTTATAAAAGTTAGTTGTTCAAGTAAAGGTCGGATTTCTGTTTCCTTCACTTTTTTAAATGCTACATTTCGCCGGTACGGTTTAAAATTTTCTTTAGTATCAGGTTGATAAGGTTCTTCATCAACCACTTGCCCAATGGCAGTAAATTTTTGCAGTGATTTACCGTTTTCAAAGTTATCCTTCGATGAATAAAATACAATCCAATCACCTTTTGAAGGCTTGCTCATCAAATCTTTTCTGCCATGCCCAGCCTGTGCGAAACCACCTTTCACTCCTTTTGTAACATGGTCACGGCTTGCACAAATAATAAAATATTTAATCATTTTTATTGTCAGTACAAATAGTGGTGTAAGTTACAGGCTTAAAATCAATGGCAAGCGCTGCAGCTTTATCCATGTGCGTTTTCACTTGCGGGTCGGTAAATATTTTTTTATAGTCCTCTAATGAAGCCCATTGAGCATAATTAGTCACCGTCTTGCCATCGTCACCAAGGTGAATATTTGCCGAAATATAGCCGGGCGTTTCACTCATAACTTTTTCACTTGCTTCTTTAAGATTTTCAAACAGTTCTTTTTGTTTTTCAGGCTCTGCTGTGAAAACATTAATAAGCGTGCAGATTTTTTTATTGCTATCGATTGTCGTCATAATTGTATCTTTTAGTTTTAATAAATAATATGGTTATTGAAATACCAGCCTTTCTACCTCTTTCCCTCCAACCGTTTTTATAAAGTATGATGTGCGAATATTATTCACTTCATCCATAATACAACTCCAACCCGGTTGCACATTCACTTCAACTGCTAATTCTTTATCATCAGGACTTACAAAATTTACAATTGGTTTAGCAGAAGGATTTATTGATGCTGCTTCCGCAACAGATAGTTGTTTATAAAATAAGTATTCATAATCAATTTTGCCATTCTTCCATTTTACAATTGTAGCCATATTAAACTGGGGTGACCTGCCAACAACGCCGGTCCATTCTCCTTTAGCTACATTGGGTGTATGCTGTACCACTTTGGCATCAGGCATTTTTTTGATAGATTCTTCCATCGCCGCTTCATGGTCTTTCATACCTACAGTTTTCCATCCGGCACCAAATACTTTCACGTCGCTGGTATGGTAGTGTGCTAAAACTTCCATGTTGGTATTCCAGCCAACAAAATCTACAAGATGGAAATTGTTTATGTTTAATTGTTCCACTGGATGTTTGCTGCTTTGGACAAAACCAGTCATTGCCATTATTACAGTTGGAACAATTAGAAGTATTTGTCTCATTGCTTATTTTTTTACTTAATTATGCAAAATAAGAGCAATAAAAATTCATTAGCAGTTAGCCTATGCTAAGAAATTCTTTTTTTATTTTTATTCCTGATACGGCTTAGTGAGGAGGGCAAAATGCCTAAATAAGAGGCTATGAGATATTGAGGTACCCGTTGTAACAAATCCGGCTGGACGTTTCTGATTTCATTATATTTTTCTTCTGCATTGGCAGAATAAACGTTGGACAAACGTAGTAGTGTACTTACATAAGCATTTTGAATATTCAACCTGTAAAATGTTTCCACCAGGTGATGTTGATTACAAATTTTATCAAGGTCAGTTTTTGAAATTTCCCAAACCTCGCAATCTTCCAATGTCAAAAGTGTAAATAATGCTTTTGAAGCAGAAAGGAAACTATATAAATCAGAAATCCAATAATTTTCTTTTGCAAATTGTATTACCTGCGTTGCATCATTGTCAAGTTGTTTGTAGGAATACAAAAGACCTTTTTCAACAAAAAATAATTTATTGTTTGATTTTCCTTCTTCAATTAATTTCCCCTTTTTTCTAATGGATTTGGCTTTGAAACAATCGGCAAACAATTCAAACTCAACCAATGAAATTGAGATTTTAGCATTTATGTTTTCATAGAGAGATTGTATGTTCATTTACTTAGATAGCAGATTATACTTTTTGTTGTAATAAAGTTGCCCTCGTCGACCAAATAGTTCTCCACCAATAATTGTTTTTCAACTTTTAGTAAAGTGTCTTTCATTTATTTTTTCAATGTTCGAGGTGTCCGAATGGAACACAACGGTCGCATTGCCACCAACGGTACAGCTTGGCGATGTGGCGGTATTTGAAAATCGTCAGTCCGTAACTAAAGCTAAATTTATAACTAAAAGTTCATTGTTTATTCTATTGCTCGGCGTTATTCGTCGGCTGGAACTGAAGCTGATCAGCGAATAAAAAGCTGAGAATATATTCGTCGCCCCGCCATATTGCCAAACCGCTTGTTGCCTGCTGTTCTTTGTCTCTCTTTCATTATTGTTGCCATAAACCATAAGCGGCTTTTTGGTTTTTTAAAATTGAATCCTCAGAAGATAATGTGATTTTGTTTAAAGAGGAGTTTTCAAAAAGCTTTTCCATTTTTTCTTGCTCGGTCATGTAATATTGATGAACTTGTTCTAAGGTATCTCCATACCTTTTTTGATATTTTGGCAAATAAAGTTCATCAGCTTCATTCCTTTTTAAAATGGCTCTTTCCCATATTGTTTCCGGCATTGCTTTCAAAAAAATCAATTTACAATCGAGTTCAGCAAGTTGCCTGTCAAGTAAGTCAACATCTGTCCATGAAATATTGCCAGGTCTAAAACAATGTGTCACGTGAAGCGTGTCGATAGTTATTAAAAGCTTGCTACTTTTATTTGCTGTCGAAACACACCAAATAAGTAGGTTTAAAATTTTTGAAAGATGATTTAAATTATCTGTCTTGTCCGCATAAAAATTATCTTCGTCGAAAACCACAGGTTTATATGTATGTAATTGACTTAAATTAATTAGTGTCCCTATTTTATTTTTTTGTTGAATATGTTCTTTAAGCAACGCATTAATTAAAGTTGTCTTACCAGAACCCGGAATACCTTCTACTAAAATTATTTTTGAAGTCATTTAAATGATTAGAAAGTGTCAAACAGAATAGCAGGCAACGGAAAAGGCTTTGTGGCGGCACGATGAAAGTTCTGTCAGCCTGTAACCGAAGGTGAAAATAGAACAAAAGAAACAAACAAAAACCAAAGCTCAACAGCGTTCTGTCGAGCTGATAACCGAAGATGAGAAAAAGCTAAAGTTGCTGCTTTGCTGTGTCAGTCGTGCTGACACAAAACCACTTGTTACCTGCTGCTTTAGTTTGTCAGTATAAACGTGCCTGCAAGTGCTGCAAGAACAAAAGTGGCTTAAAAAAATCGTTACTACTCAGCACTTGTCAACATTAAACTACTACAACCAAACAGAGCGGTAAACTTTGACTTGTGTGTCTTGCCCTGAAATAAGTAGACCATTTTTTGGTTAACAAATATCGTTTTGCAAGGTTAAAAATAACAATTGTTTATTTCTGCTTTTGGTTTTCAAATATTTTATCCACCAAACGGCTCTCTTCAATTTTTGGTTATTTACTTTCGCAGTTTATGGATAAAGCACTGGTGCTTACAATGGGCATTGGTTCTCTATTGATCTGTATCAGCCATTTATTCCATTGCTGTTTGGGTGTAATGTTTCTGAGACTTCCATGTAAGCGTCGGTTGTTATAAAAGATTTCCCACCGGTTAAATGTTTGGATGGCGGCTTGTATATCTTCAAATTGGCGCGGTTGCCATACTTCTCTTTCAACAATACGATGATAGGCTTCTATAAAACGATTCTCTACCGGCATTGGCACATGAATAAATTCCTGATCTACCCCTTTGTCTTTTAAATAATCCCTTACCGCATGTGCTATAAATTGACTTCCATTGTTATTTGTGAGTGTTATGCTATTGATTTCATGTTTGCAAAGGATTTGATCTCATAACCAGAACACATTTTCTTTTCTCATCCGCCACCATAGTGGAAATTATCGCAGGCTTGATCGCTTAATTTCGACAATCGTTGACCAACAAAACGATTGAGTTACAGAAGCTTTCTTGTCACAAAATAGCGAAATCGATTGGTCTACTGATACAAAACCTCCAGACTTATCCACAAAATTTGGCTGACTAAATAATTTAGTATTTACTTTGCTAACATATTTAGTATTATGGAGCAACTTACTCACCAACTAAAAGGTAAAGCTCCGATAATCCCAATCACTGAGTTGGGTGGACCTGCACCAACAGGCTTTCCATCACCGGCATTGGATTATATGGAGGATGAGATTTCTTTAGATGAAACTTTCATCAAAAACAGACATGCAACATTTTTGATGATTGTATCAGGAGATAGTATGAGTGGTGCCGGCATCCTGCCTGGAGCTATCCTTATTGTTGACCGGTCTCTTATTCCTAACAACATGGACATTGTTGTGGCGATTGTCGATGCGGACCTTACGTTTAGGCACTTCAAAAGAGAAGATGATAAAGGCTGGCTGATTCCTGCGAATGACAAATATCCAGTTATTGAAGTGAATGCAGATATACGCTTTGAAGTGTGGGGAGTTGTTATTCATTGGGTAAATTCATCGCGACCAACATCATTTATCACATTAGGAAAAAAGTAAACTTATGTATGCCTTAATGGATTGTAATAATTTTTATGTGAGTTGTGAACGTGTCTTTCGTCCTGATTGGGATAACAAACCTGTAATTGTACTGAGCAATAACGATGGCTGTGCGATTTCAAGAAGCGAAGAAGCAAAAGCCCTCGGTATTAAAATGGGTGCACTTGAGTTCCAGATGCGTGATTTCTTCAAACAACATGGTGTAATAGTGAGAAGCAGTAACTACACTCTGTATGGTAGCATGAGCAACCGGGTAATGAAGACGGCAGCCGAGTTTGTACCCCGCATGGAACTCTACTCCATTGATGAAACCTTTCTTGATATGCACGACATGCCGCATCATAATTTATTTGAGTTAGGAAGTAAGGTTAGAGCAACTGTAAAACAACACACCGGCATACCCGTGAGCCTTGGCATCGCACCAACCAAAACGTTGGCAAAAATGGCAAACAGGTATGCAAAGAAAAAGCATCGGGAGATAGGTGTTTACCACGTTGATACGGAGGAAAACAAAAGAACTATGCTTCATTTTACAGAAGTAGAAAACATCTGGGGCGTTGGCAGCCAATATGCGAAAATGCTTCACGCTAACGGCTTTCATACAGCACTCGATTTAGTGAACGCACCGGATGATTTTATCCGCGAAAAAATGACTGTTGTAGGTGCAAGACTACTCAATGAACTGCGTGGCAATCCTTCAATTGAATGGGAGTTTGAAACGCCTGCTAAAAAGAACATTTGCACAAGCAGAAGCTTTGGCAAACTGCTTACTGAAAAGAAAGACATCAGCCTTGCTCTTTGTACCTATACAGCAAGATGTGCTGAAAAGCTCAGACGCCAAAACAGTTGTGCGAAGACCCTTGAAGTCTTTTTACATACCAACGGGCACCGGCAGCAGGATAAGCAATACAGCGGTGCAATTAAAATACAACTGCCACGCGCATCTAATGATACGGGAACACTCGTTCACTACGCCAGAAAAGGACTTGACATTATTTTCCGTTCCGGGCATAATTACGTTAAATGCGGTTGTATGGTGCTTGATCTTGTGCCACAGGATGCTGTACAATTTTCGCTCTTTGAAGGGAATGAAACATCAAAGAAAGATGCCGTGAACAAAGCAATGGATAAAATCAATTTCGGCATGGGCAAAAGAGATTTCGTGCGTACAGCAGCACAAGGTTTCACCAAGCCGTTTGCCCTGCGTTGTGATCATCTTTCCAGGCGATATACTACCAATATTAATGAACTAAGAATTATACAATGACACAAGCTATTTTACAGCCATATCGCAAATTAGAACCTCAACACATTTCACAGCTTGCTAAGAATAAATATTTCTATTGGGTATCGCAAGTGTATAGCAGGGCAAGACAGGAGTTGGACCACACACAAACGCCGATTCTCTTCACTCCGTATAAAGAGCTAAAAGATGCCGGCCAGCATTTTCAGAAGGTAAGAGGTGATAAACTGGCAGCAATAGCAGACATCAATAAAAACAGTGTGGTCGCGCGCTTAGTCAACCTGTGTAATGGCAATACAGATAAAGCGCCTTACATATCGCTTACTTTTAACCAGCGTTATCTTGATACTTTTATTTTTCGGCATTACTATAATAAATACAGGTCATGGGTTCGCACCCACAAACCCGATTGGATCATCAGCGAACACAATGCCGTTGATGCGCATTTTGAAACGGTCGTAGGAGAGCCGATGGTGAAGATTACTTACGGAAAACAGTTTGTCGTTGTGAGCCTCGAAGAGCTGGAGAGTATGTAACGATTGCAAGTAATTACGAATTGAAACAAATTAATTGTCTCAACACTGTTGAGACAATTAAAAAAGCAGCCCCGCAACTCACCACAAACTCGTACTGATATTAGGAAATTACATAAATTGTGTCACCACTGGCGCAACAAATTACATCTGTATTCCTGCTACCCGTGCTATAGCGACATGGCTCAACATTGCTCTGCCTGGTAAACCAATACAATTAATAGGCAATGAACCTTGTACCTTACGACTGGAAATGGAAGACAGAAAGGGCTGCTTTCACCTTGCAATATCGGTATAAAGCTCATTTTTACACACGCAAGCATAGATGCGATGCACCAATTTATTGCGGATGGCATTCAATACACTCATCTTGTGCTTGCCTTCTTTTACTTTTTTATCGTAGTATTTACCAAGAGTTGAATCTTTTCGCTTTGTATAGCCGATAGATGCCATGTGGAGCAATTTCTTCATCCTTTTATCACCGATGGAGGATACTTTTGTTTTGCCTCTTACGCTTGTACCTGACTGCCATTCAAACGGTGCAATGCCTGCATAGCTGGCAAACTTCTTTGCCGTAGTGATATTTTTAAATTCGTTCGTACAAATTATTATTTCTATTGCAATTACGCTTCCGATGTGCGGAATGGAGGCAACGATGTCAAACAAGCGATTTAAACGCGTATCATTTTTAATCAGTTGCCGCATTCTCTCCTCCGTTGCAAGAATATCTTTCCCGATTGCATTCAATGTATTAGAACTCAAAATAAAAAAAGCTTTGGTAAAGGAAGTAGAAAGAAATGTGTTTTGAACAACGCTGTTGCTCTTTACAAGCGTTCTTGCGTTTACCAATCTGTCACGCAAAGAGCGCAATAGTTTTAGTTCTTTAATCTCGTTCCGTTCTCCTTGCCACATCTGCAATTCAGCGCGGTTGATGTAAGCATACTTAGCGATTTTAATGGCATCCAACTTATCTGTTTTTCCCCGCTGAATGCCCATCGAATACTTGATGCGCAAAGGTGATTCCATGCAGATGTTAGCCTTCTTTTTCTCTAATACATTCAACAAATGGGTAGCGAACAAACCCATATTTTCAGCGCAGTAAACAGTGTTCCTAACAGAGCTTTTGTACTTTACAAAAAGCTCCGAAAGAAGGTCTTTAATGGCGGCAACAGTGTTTTCGGTTTTGAACGATTCAAGTAAATTATTGTCGTTCAAAATAGCAAAATCAATGGTACTTTTGGACAAATCAATACCAACGAAATAACTTGGCATTTCGTAAAATTTAATTCCAAAGTGGTACAATTAAAAGAATGAATATTGAACAAAAAAAGCAATTAACCCAAATATTAATTGAAATTAAAAAAAAGGATTTCGATATTACTCATCTGGCACATGTTTCTAAAGTCGTAGATCACAGAATTCAGCAGGCGATAGAAGGTAAGGTAAAATTGTATGAAGAAGAATACTTGTCTTTAAAACGAGCGTACAAAGCTTTCATTAATACCCATTATTAAATCAAACCGGCTGCAATGCGTTAACCCGTGTCTTTTGCTTTCCGGCATCTTTGATCTCTTCAATCTCTGTTTTATATTCAGTCCAGGCTTCTTCTTCGGTAATTGCTTCACCTGTTTTCGCTTGCTTACCTGTAAGAGGTGCTACAGGATATGTCCGTAATTGCCCGGAATGAATTTGATAGTTCAAAATCTCGTTAATGTCTTTTTCTGGTGAATCCAAACTGAGCCAAGCATCTTCCATGTCGGGTTCAATGACTAAGGGTATTCGGTAAGGATTATCACCGCCGTTATGAACCGCAGTAAGCAAATCATTGGCAACAATCGTAATCATGCTGTAAGTAGTAATCGTTTCTTTCTTCTCTTTATCATACCAGTGAGAAAACAAAGCCGGTACAGCAAATAAAGCTCTTCGGTTCACTTTAACAAGAAAAGGCACACTCACTTTGCCTTTTAATGGCTCACCGGTTTTCTTATTATACTTATGAAAATGGTGATGTTCAAAATAGTAAGAGCAAGGAATAAGGCACCGTTGTTTTTTCTTTAGTAAGGGTGAATATAGTTTTGATTCATGCACCGTTTCTGACCGTATATTAACGAAGTTTACGGCGGCTGTAATAGCTTCTTTCTTAGTAGGCTTCCAGGGCGGCAATATGCCCCAAAAAGCATCTACAGAGATGTTGGTTCCGTCCTCATGCCGCATAATGATCGGAATACCAGCAGTGAGAGAAGACTGCATATATTCAGTAGCATAATGGTCAGCATAGCTTTGATTTCCTTCTTCCAAATGCCAATGGCTTAAATGAACTTCTTGCTCTGGTGTGTAACCTTTGTGTCTGCACATTTCACAAATTTACTTAGAAAACACTTCCTCGATAATTTTTGCAATCGCTTCTGCATGTTCTGTTTTGCCAGCACCTCTTTCACTCCAGCCAAAACTATCTACATAATCAATTACACGGGTAGCTTCACTTGGGTTTAGTTCTTCATCATCAGGATAGGCTGCCCTTAATTCTTCCTCAGTCATTTGCGCCAATACCTCTGGATCAATGGTCGGGTAGTCTGGTTGATTAGTGTACTGTTCGCCTTCAAACACATAATAACCAGGCGCTACACCTTTGCCTTCACCCATCCACTGAATGACTACCTTATGTTGCTCGCCATTTATTTTATAGGTGGCATTGAATTGCTGATCAGGAAAAATGCTTTCGGGGCCGTACCCATAATCGTCTCCACTTACTTCTTTCCTTAACGGATTGTCAATTACCAGTACATTATCTGGTAGGTCGGGCTGTTTGTTTTCGTCAGTTTGCATGGAACAAAAGTAAATGGAAAATTAATTGCATTGCTAATTTATTTAGTAAAATATTTTTGCCATATATCATTTAAATTGTAACTGTTAATTTATCAATACTTAATGTTCTTTTAATTTTTGTAATAAAAACATTAGCTATTTTTATCCTTACCAAAATCTTATTCAATGTTCAGTATTTCATTTAGATATTTGAACAAATCTTATTGTGCCAAAGTTCAAAAACTTGCCGTTCTGCCTGTGCAGTTTATCGTTACTGACATTACACCTTACCTAAGTGTTATCCCATTAAAACTTGTGTTTGAAAGCAGACAGGAAGATGACCAGTTAATCTACCGTTCCTTCAATGATATGCAAGTCAATGTTATCTCGGAGATCGGAGAAGCCATATTCAGGGCTTGTTATGCGCAGCATATCAAAATTCATAGTTGACAAATCAAGAGAAGCGAATCAGAAGTAGCCGTTTGCTTACTTTATTTCTTTGATAAACTTACTGAGTTTCATAAAGCTTTTGGATGAGGATGCCCGGCGTAATGTAACTTCTGCTTTTACAGAAGCATCTTTAAAATCTTTCACTTGTAAGTCCTCTAATGCTTTCAGATGCGATAATGTTTTAAGTATGTAGTCTTTTTTCAAACCTTCTAATTCCTCGTCAGGTGTCATGTCTGGAAATTCCGCTGTCAGAGAATACCTAATCACGCTAAACATTAATCAGGATGTTACTTAACTATCAACCAACTTACTGGTTAATCGTTAACTAAATTCGGAGGTCAAGCCCGCCGAAATTTTCGCCTAATGGCTCATCACTCTTAATAAATCATTCACAAAACAAAAAATGCCAATAATTTTATTTTCGCTTAATAAGGTTAGCCTAATCTTTTAGGTTTCGCAACTCAAAATTATTTTTTATCGGTGCTTCACTTAACAATCAACTTGTGTTAATTGTTCATTTTTATTAGTGCCGCTTCATAGCATTGCGGCACGCATGGAAATGATGCCATTAAATTAGAAATTTTTCCTCCTCTGATCTCTAAGTTATATTGCCCATTGGTGTGATCAAGGGTAGCTGATAATTGTGAATTTAACCCGAACAAAATATATAACTTTAATCGAAAAAGTGATTTAAACACGTTATACAGAATAGTATGATAAACAAAATAAGAATAGTCATTGCAGATGATCACAGCATGTATGTAGATGGTCTGGAATTGAATTTAAATGCAACAGATGAAATCAATGTGGTCGCTACTGCCCTCAATGGTAAAAAATTGGTTGAACTGGTAAATCAGTACCGGCCCGATGTTGTTGTTACTGATATCCGGATGCCTGTAATGGATGGCATAGAAGCGATTGCTGCTATCCAAAAAACAAACAAGAATATTCCTATCCTCGTTCTGTCAACTTTCGATAATAATTATCTGGTTGTGGATGCCCTGGATGCAGGCGCCCTCGGATACATACTGAAAGATGCGTCAAAGATAGAAATCATTGATGCCATCAAAACGGTTCTCCAAGGTGACCCTTATTATTGCAGCCGGACTACGAGAAGCTTAGCCAGGCTGATTAAAAAGAGTCGCTTCAACCCTTACCCGATAGTGAACAATGAACTGTTTTCCCCGCTGGAAAAGCAAATCATTTATTATATCTGTGAAGAAAAAACAAGTGAAGCGGTTGCCGGCTTATTGCATATCGGAAGACGATCGATAGAAAGTTACCGAAGCGAAATTCTGAGGAAGATGAATGTAAAAACATCCATTGGCTTAGCCATTTACGCTTGTAAAAACAAACTCTATCCAGTGCCGGATTCTCTACTGTTTAGCCGGTAATTCAATCAGGTAAATCGCTCCTTTCCCAGGTTCCGTAGTAAGGTACATGCTTCCTTTTAAAATATTGACCCTGGCAAGAATGTTTCTCAATCCGAGCCCCTTCGGCGATTTTTGAACCAGCTTCTGGTCGAATCCGATACCGTTATCCTCCACCTGCAGTTGGATGGTTCTGTTCTTCTTTTGAAGTGATATCCGGATCAGGCTGGCCTGAGCATGTTTGATGATATTGCTCATTAATTCCTGGACGATGCGATAAATGTGAATCTCATTCCCTTCGCAGATATCTTCGTCACGGATTTTCCATTCTGAAACAACCTGGATGGCAGAACCGGAAAAAAGAGTCTCGATGAGCTCATCGAGACTGGTCAACAATCCTTCCCGCTCAATGGCATATGGGACCAAGCTACCCGACAAGTGCCTTACTACCTGCATGATATCACTGATAATGGCTGCCATCTTATCTGCCGGCACCTTCATTTTCTCATTAGTCGATTGAAGTTCATCCAGCATGAGGCGTGCTACTGAAAGCCTCGAGTTAAGTTCGTCATGCAGATCAAGCGCTATGCGATTTCTATCCCTTTCCAGCAGTGAAAAATCAGCTTTCATCCTGTCTAAATAGGCAGCTATACTCTTCTTCCGATAATTGATAATAGTGACCAAAAAGACAATGACCACCAGGCAAAATATGACTCCTTCAATTAGTATAGTAAGAAAAACTCTTGTTGCTTCGGGCTCCATACAATAGCAAAGGTGAATATGATATTCGAAATGCAATTTACAACTGATAGAATTTGCCATAGCTGCCTGTAAAAGAAAGGGCTGTAGGGCAACTCAAATACATTTATAATCTCAACGAAAGATTTGCATCCATAGTAAAACATAAACGTCATGCAAATCAGAAAGACCGAGTTTCGAAGAAGGCTTTTCTTTTCATTCATGATGATACCATTTACCTTGTCAATGCTGTATAAAAGAATGACAATCGAATAATAACTGCGGTAAATGGAATTGCTGCTGGTTAGCGAATGTACTATCAGGTTATCCCATATCCATATTGTGATTCCGGTTGCAATAAACAAAACAAACCTCTTCCTGTGAGAATCGTTCCATTGGTAAAACTGGTATAAAAGAATAATATACTCCAGCAGAACATAAACATTCGAGTTGATGGTGTTACTGCCAGCGGTGTAAATCAGTACCAGGCTTAATGTTTCATTGATGGCAGCCAGCCAAATGAAGATGAGAAAAGGATAATAGGGTTTTAGGGTTGACCTGCGCCTGATGATACCTGCTGTGGCAGGGAGCAGGATCGAATGGTTGAGTATGATATTGATATAATAACCGTTCATTTAACTGTTCAATGGTGACGAAGTAGGACAGTCTTTCGGGCAGCGGTAGCCGTCCTCCAGCAACAAAGCTCCATCTGTCGTAATTCCGCCTTTTATAACGGAAGAGTCGGGTTGCAGAATGTCCTCGTTGTTTGCATTACCTCCAACGAGAATAGCGTGTATATCATTGTTCTCATCCCGACCGTAATAAATCCTGAAGAACTCGCATCCTGGTTCTGCCAGCAGGCTTGAAACAATGGCTGACTCAAATGTTTCACAGATGGGTAAATTGAGAGGTTGGTTCTGACGGTACCGAAGCGTCATTGCTACCGCTGTTGCTAATGTGATCTGGTGATTGTTTGTGCTCATAGTAATTAATATTTGTTGCGTTAACACTTCCAATAGTTTGCAAAAAACTCGGTAGCGGTACGAAAAAAGAATCGTAGCGCTACGAAAAATCAATGTGCCGGTACGATAACACGATAGTTTCCATTCAACTGGCGGGGAAAATGTGAATTTTCATTGTCTGTTAATTGAATTGTAACTACTCATCAGTTGGAAAACTTCCCTTCCATACAAATAGAGTCGCCTGCCTTTGTCACGAGCGTCTTACCGGATCAATTTAAAAGGGATTGGTTGCCGGGAAGTACAGTCCTAAGTGCAGGAGGAAAATTTGGAGATATCGCTACACAAAGCATCCGGATCAATGGGATCAGTATGTATTACATTACCGGCGCTTTGCCAAGGGATTTGACACTTCATCTTAGCTGCGTGGCTTCATTGCTCTTCATTCACGTTCAGCTAAGCGGTACGTTCGAAATGATGGCAGAGTCCCTGTCATACTCATTCAACAGGCAGGACCATTATTCGGTTTTATTACTTACCGACCCTTTTATAAACATAAGGCTACCGGGGCAAAAAGAATACAAATCGATAGTCTTTTGTTACCCGGTAGCCTTTATTGAATCGGTACTGGTTTTCTATCCCCTGCTGGACGAACTAAAAGAACGAATAAAAAGGGGACAGAATATCCTCTCTCTTGATAAAAGTTTATCAGTAGTTCTGTCAGAAAAAATTTATAGCCTGCTGCATACGCCTTTTACGCCCCTCATGGAAGACTTTTATGCCCGGCTGTTCACAGAGATTGCACGGGCTGCCTTTAGTGATTATGTCGTTGAGGAAAAACCTGCACTTCCTTTCAGTATCCACGATATCGGTTGCATCCGGGCGGCAAGGGAATACATAGACAGGCAACTGCTGCAACATCTTACTATTGTACAAATTTCCCGGAAAGCAGGTATCAACCAGTTTAAATTAAAGAAAGGTTTTAAAGCCATTTATGGCATCGGTGTCTACGGCTACCAGTTACGTCAACGTCTTTCAATTGCAAAAACAGCGTTGGAAACAACATCCAAGCCCGTTCAGCAGGTCGCCAGGCAGGCAGGATATAAGGAGGCTTCTAATTTTTCTGCCGCTTTCAAAAAGGTATATGGGATAAGTCCTTACCGCTACCGCAGCAACCTCCGTAAGCCCTGAAGAGCTAACCCCATTGTTAGCCACCGGCTTTGCTGCCCTTACCGACCGGAAGAAAGGGAGGAAGCACCAGAAAATCCCGTTTTCATAACTCTTTATTCCAATTAGCGTATTCCTCTTTTATAGCTTGCACGCTGAATTACAACAACGCCTGAACCCTTCATAAATTTGGAAATCATATGATAAAAAGACATACACAACAACTGGTGCCGGCTCTGCTGATCTTTCTCTTTGCCTACACAGCAGGAAACAAGCTTACCCACTTTAGTTTATTCCGCACCCAGCTTTCCTTATATCCTTATATGGGCAAGTGGGCAGTGGCTATTGCTATGGGTGTGCCCGCTATAGAAGGGATAACAGTCTTGCTTCTCCTTATTCCGGCCACCCGTTTGGCAGGCTTGTATACTTCATTTGCGTTGTTGTTGATCTTTACCCTTTATTTATTCCTCATGATAGCTACCCGCTATGACCTTCCTTGTTCCTGCGGGGGAGTGATACAAAATATGTCCTGGCAACAGCATATCGTCTTCAATCTCTTTTGCATTGCCCTTACCATCGCCGGGATAGGGTTAGCACAGCCAGGGAAGGGGGGCTCACGACAGAGGGGAGCGCGGATGAGAGACATAGTAGGAACAGGATGACAAAAAAGTCAATAAGGGATGATCTGTTATTGCATCCTTGTATTTGAGTAGTTACCCTTTATCATTCTCCTTATTTATTAGTACAAAGTTCTTTATTGCAATAAGCAGGAATGATGCTGAACACCTGTAGAAAAAAGTAGGCGATTCTTCATTTATTAATTTATGAAACATGAAAAAGTTACTAATTGGTTTTTTCGCTTTGCTTCTTGCTTTCGGCGCTGTCGCATTTACGAAGGAAAAAGATGACAGGTCACCAAAGACGACTTATTATTGGTTCCCCTTAAATGCAGGTGGAACACCGCAATCTGTCACTATACAGCCAACGCTTATGTCTACGGATCCCTATGGCTGTACCGCCAGCACCAACAATTGTGCGCAAGGGTTCAGCAGCTACACAACCATTCCCGGCTCACCGGTTACTTACTCGGCAGCCGGTACGGCAGGCCCGGTTCATAAGAAAAGCTAAACCCGGCAACAGGTAACCCCATGAACAGGGTTACCTGTTTTTAATGACGAGCATGGTTTCTAAGTTGGCGGAAGGAGTAAGGTCTAAGCCCTGGAGACGCAGTTGCCGGGCAAGTTCCTGAACATTCCCTTTGTTTTCCAGGTGGAGTAGGAAGCTGACCCGTTCGCGGCAATGGGTCCGATCCGCAATCAATGGCATAGCCAGGCAGGAATTAAAAGCATGAACCACTCCAGGAAGCGTACAGTTTTGGAACTTAAAATCCAGCCCGTCATCTGATATATACAAGGATTCCCTTCCTTCTTTTGAAGTTACCGGGCCTTTCCCTTTCCGTACCACCAACGCCAACCCTTTAACCATTTGGGGCACAAGGGTTGTTTTTACCCTGAAGAAAGCGCTTACATCTTCCAGCATCTTGAGGTACGCCTCTTCCGTGCTATAGCCGGGGGGCAATATCAGTTCATAGTTGAATGATTGTTTTTTCCTCATGTCTTCCGCTTTATCGTAATCGCTTCTTCCGTATGACCACCATTCTGTTCGGAACAGTTCAAGGTTAACCGTCTTGTTCTGCAGCCGTTTCCGCATCGGGTCATAAGGATAGGTTCCCTTGTTTTTGTTTATGCCGTATACCGCATCCAGGAGCAGGGAAATAGGCGTCTCGTTACCGGCAGCAATGCGGACATACCTTTCTGTTTTCTCTTCTATAAATGGCATTTGAACCGCCGGGTTATACGGCAGGAGTAAGGAACGGTAGATAAATGCGCTGTCCCTCCCGCCATTGCCGTTTAGAAGCAGGGGCTCTCCGTCATCAAAGCTGTTGTCCGTATATTTCAGAGGAAGATCCGGCATTACACCACCCAAAAACTGGCGAATGTTCATTTCGGAAAACGAAAGGTAATCGGTTATGCCCCTGATCACCTTGTTACTGTCTATCCAAATGTAGAGGGGCAGGCCTACAAAAGGAAACAATTGGTAAAGAATACTATCCTGCACACCTTCTATGGCGACCGGTATCCGGATGCCCCCTCCCTTTTTTGTCCTGTCTGCCAGGTACCGTTGCACGCTGCCTTCTTCATGAGCATCAAAGCCTACGGGCAGGATACGCAAATTGCCAGGAAACTCCTTTTGCAGCTCTTCCATTACAGCCAACTGGCTCGCTGCAAAGGAGCACTGCGGAGTCCAGAAACCCAGTATTGTAGGATGGCTTTTCCTGTCGTTTGGTGTAAACAGGGTGTCCTCGCTATGCCCGATGCAGAGGGTAACAGGAGGCATGGTATCGCCGATCCGTAACGCTATCAATGCTTTCTCCTGCCCGAAAATTCGCCCTATACAAAGGGAAACTAACAGGGCAAAGCCTATTTTTTTCATATCCATGTTGTTGCTCCTCTCAAATAAAAAATGAAATCTGTTTTCCGCAGACGTACCGTTTTCCTCTCCTTACCGCCCTTTTCTTATCTCGGGTTCTGCGGCATCCCTTTGTTAAAAAGAATCACTTTATCGGGTATGGGGTACACATACCGGTCATCGTTAGGGGTAAGTGTGTACGTTACCCCGTTCACTACTCTTGTCAGCGTTACTGCGAAGCGGCCCTCCTTATTCAACCGCCGCAAATCGGTCCAGCGCAATCCCCGCATGAGGAGCTCTTTTCTTCGCTCACGGAGCACAATCCGCAAGGCGTCGTCAACATTAGCGGCGGTAAGAGGCACAAACGTCCCTGTCAGGTACCGCTTAACCAATAGGGTGTTGATATCTGACATTGCGGCTGCCGCTTCACCCTCCCGTGCCAAGCATTCCGCCCGCATCAGCAGCACTTCATCCGTTGCCAGACCCGCAAAAAAATAATACTCCTCGTCATAGCTGCCGCAGAAGGTCAGACCCCCGCCGGAAGGCTTAAAGAACAGGTGTTTTCTCAGGTCGTTCGCTTCGTAGGAGCGGTACAGGTTACTGTCAATGATATTAAGAAAAGCCTGGCAGGGATAGTTGTCATAGGAATCCATCATACTGCAGAACATCACTTCATCATTGAACTTGGTAAAAGGAAAGGTGGCGGTCGTATCGATTCCATTGTAATCTATCAGCCCCTTATGCTCCGCAAGAGAGGAATCCGAATACAACAAACAATCGGCATAGTCACCCATGGCTAAATAGGTTCTCGCCAGCAGGGCATAGGCTGCCGGCTGCGAGGGCCGCGTTTTATACAAGGGCGTGAGGGGCAGCAGCGGAATAGCTTCCTCCAGGTCTGAAAGGATTTCGGCATAGGTATCCCCCACGCTTGCCCTGTGTATGGGCTCGTTAATGTCGGATTTCATCCGCAGGGGAACGCCCCAGTCCCGGGTGGCGGTGAGGGAATCGTAGGGCGGCGCAAACACCTGCGCCAGCTGATACAGCATATGCGCCCTGTGAAACAGTGCACTTCCCTTTTCTTCACTCCACTGCGCCCTGTCAGCAGCAGAGGGCTGAATCTTAGCCAGTCCTTCCAATACGGTGTTGGCATAAAAGATACACCGGTAGGGATAATTCCAGTCTTCAATATCCTCGCCAGCATATAGCTGTTTGGCCCATACATAGCAGTTGCGGTACAGCGGCGTCAGCACATTGGTGTAGCTATCATCAGAGATGTAATAATTATCGGCTCCTGTTTCGCCCAGCCCGGGAACCAGCCCGTAGCTGCCGGTTCCGTTCATCACAAAATCATTGTCTAAGAGCGCCTGCAAATCCTGTAAGGTAACCGGAACAACCAGGGCATTGTCCGGCCGTTCGTCAAGGAAAGAAGACTTTTTGCAACTGTGGGTAACGAGGAGTACTAGGAGGAACAGCAAAGCAAAAAATAACGGTTTCATTATCTGGTTATTGAATGAGTAATAGAAAGGCAAATGGCTGCCGGGTCAATGTTTAAAAAGAGATATTGACACCCAGAGACAGCGTTTTTCCCGCCGAAGGCACATTATTGTAATAGGGGTCGATATGTTCTTTATTCGCCGTCCATAGTACCCACAGGTTGCCAGCATAAGCATAGAGCCTTACGTGGGCAAACGGCAGCTTAGGCATGCTTGCTTTGTTTAAGTCATAGCTTAGCGTGATGTCCTCTAACCGCAGGTGGTCGCCCTTTTCCACCAATACCGAAGCGTATTGGTAGAACGCGTCGGCAATGGGGTTGGCGGGGTAGACCAGCGAGGGTACATTCGTATGCGCTTCGTCGCCAGGCTGCTGCCACCGCTTTGCATAATCACCGCTGCCCGTCCAGCTGCTGAAGAGGGCCGAATAATTGATCGAAGAGCGCCGGAAATAATACCCCAGCTTATAACTGATGTTGAAAGACAACGAAAACTGTTTCCATCCGAACGTATTGCGCACCGCCCCGAAGTACGTCGGCTGAACAGGACCATTGTACACCATACTGTCAAGCGGCGTGGACGAAAAAATAGTCGCGTAATCCTCGCTTTTTTTGCCGCTTACGATACCCTGCGCCGCACCGGTAGTTCCGTCTAAGCCAGCCCATGGAAAGCTATACACCGAATATACCGGCTTACCTTTCACAGGGTTGATAGTATTGGGCGTCAGGTAGAGGCTGCCGTACCCTGCCGGCAATTGGTAATCCGTAATGGCGGTATGGACATTGCTGAACACCCAGTCTGTCGTCCAGGTAAACTTCCGGGCGATATTGCGGCTGGTTACCTGGACATCCCAGCCTTGCCCTTTCATCCCTGCCACGTTACCAAAATAGTAGCTCGTGCCGTTGCTGTAGCTGCTGCTCACGCCCAGCGTCGGGTCGAGCGGCGCCTGCCCCAAAAGGTCGGTCGCCTTTTTCCGGTAGTATTCAACCGTGCCGCTGACCCTGTTGTTCTTTGTCCCGAAATCTATCCCGAGGTTGAGCATCCGCACCTTTTCCCATTGCAGGTGGCTGTTGGGCGGGTTCTGTATGAGTGCAGCATCCAGCGGCGTAGAATACGGGTAGGTAAAAATAGAGGTCGTATAGGCGGTTGCGTTCCGGGCAATGTTACCGTTGTAACCATAGGTGGCGCGAAGCTTCAGGCGGGGCAGCCAGCCGGCGTGATAGAACGGCTCGTTATTAACTAGCCACGCCCCGCCGGTGCTCCACAGCGGTGTGCCCCGTTCGTTGGCAGCGACACCAAAGAGGTTGGCGGCATCATGACGCGCAGACAGGGAAAGAATATACCGGTCGCGGTAGGTGTAAGAGCCGTTGAAATAGTAAGAAAGAAAGCGGTCGCTTTTTTGGCTGATGGAAGAAGGGTTCGGTACCTGGGAAGTAAGGGATACATTGTTGAGCAAGGGGTAGGGAGTGAGGTAATCAATCAGGTTGTTCACCGTACTCCGTTCCGGCTCGTAGCCGTATAATCGCCCGACGGTTTCTTCTGTCGTATAGTCCCTGATCTCCCAGCCCCCGACGGCAGCGATTTCGTGCCGGCCTCCAAAGCGGTGGCCGTAGTTCAGCTGCGCCCTGCCTTGGTGGGAAGAAGTGTTGTCATCGCGGAAATCGAGGATACCTCCAGTGGGTACCGGCAGGGTGACGAGCCGGTCTACATAATCCACCTGGGCAAAACCATTCTCTATATTCCGGGCGTAGTAAGAAGACGCCGTATAGTCGTCCTTAGCGGCTCCTGTAACGGTTTCATACTGGTACCGCAGCTCTAAGCTCAGCCCTGTGAGGAGATTATAAAGCACACCGGCGTTTATTACAAAATCATTTGCCGTCGTGCTGTGTTTTTCAGCCCCAATATCGGCTATAGGCTGGTAGGTCCAGTGGGGCAACAAACCACTACCGGCCGTGTCGGTAAAACCGCTGTTATTGTCCTTGACAAGGGTGGCGGGGCTACCATCAGGGTTCACCAGCCGGGCATAAGGATAAAGACCTTTGCCCGCCCCGCTATTGAGGAAGAACCCCGGGTTGTTACCGTTACGGCTGATGCTCTCAGTATAGGTCATACCCAGGCTTACCTGGAGCCTTTTAGTGACGGTAAAGGTGTTGCTGCTCCGCAGGCTCACCCTGTTATAGTTTGCTCCCACTAAGTTTTGCTGGTTATCATCCCATCCTGCACTCATGTAATAATTCAGGTTGCCGGTGTTACCGCTTACATTGAGAGCATGCTGCTGATTGACACCCCGGCGGTACAGGTATTTTGATATGTCTTTTCTTACATCTCCTCCCTTGTAGGAATTGATAAGAGTATTCGCTTCTCCGGGGTTGATTTGCCCCTTTCTTTCTTTGCGGAGCAAGTCTATCACCGGTGTAAAGGGCGGATGCCCAAAGTTAAAGCTATCATACAGTTCATCATTTGCATAGTAGCCCTGGGCAAAGAGGTCTTGTTCCAGTTCGATATAATCGGCAGAGGAAATGGTGCTCACATTGAACAAGTCCGGCTTCCCTTGCAGCGTAACGCTGGTGTTAAGTTCCACGCGGGGTTTTGCCGTCTTTCCTTTTTTTGTAGAGATAATGATCACACCATTGCCTGCCCGTGCGCCCCAGATGGAAGCGGCGGCGGCATCCTTGAGTACCGTTAAGCTCTCTACATCATTGGGGTTGATGCTGGAGATGTCGCCATCGTAGGGGAAGTTATCGACAACAATCAAAGGTGCTGCATTAGCATAGATAGTGCTCCTGCCACGGATGAGGAGGGCATCCGGCGCGCCGGCATTGCGGTCAAAGAGAATGCCCGGCGTCAGGTTTTCTATCTTGTCGAGTACATTGGTACTCACCCGCCGGTTGAGGAGGGCGTTGTCCACAACGTCGAACGAGCCGGTAGCCCGTTCTTTGGGAAGCCGCTGGTAGCCGGTGTTGACTGTTACTTCCTGTAGCTGTCCGTCCGCGGGTGCCAGTTCGATGAGGAGAATGCTGTCGGTTCCTTCTGCCTGCACCTTCTTAGGCAGGTAGCCGACGCTCGTAACGAGGAGTGTGTCACTACTGATGGCAGCCAAACGGAAGTGCCCGTTCTCGTCGGTTATCACGCGCCGGTGGCTGCGTAGGGCGGTGATAAAAGCACCTTCGATGCTTCGTTTGGTGGACTCGTCGGCAACGGTTCCGGTGAGGGAAGCGTGAGTTCTCACTTGTCCACCGGCTGCCAGCGCAGCAGCCAGGAGGAGTGGGCATAGTAGTGCCCGTAAGCAATAATGGAGGTTCATTGCAGTGTAGATTTTTATAATAAGAAGTGGATTTCGAAACGGGAGGCATTCGTTGGTGGTTGATCGTTGGTAGTTGTTAGTAAAAGCCTCCTGTCATTCCGCGATTGCTCTCAACACAAATTCAACAATTAGCTTCGGGGCTTTATGCAGAAGTTCCATCAACCGTTATCTGTCAACTTGTATTCACTATCAACCAACAACTACCAACTATGATACTATTCTGGGTTCTTGGGCTTCTTGGCGAACTGCATTTGCAGGATGGACAGCCCGCTTTCGGTTAGACGTGATAAGATGTGATGGTTTTTATGATCGGGGAAGCTGTGGTAAAGATAAGTAGCCACCCTATGTTGGTGTTTAGCCAGGGCTTTATAGTAAGCCATGTTTTCCATAATGGTCTGGTAAAGGAATTGGTGCTGTTCCTGTTGAGACAGAGAATTAGTAGAAGCGCAAGAGGAAGAAGGGGGACGTTTTTCCTCTTGTTGTTTCTTTTTCCGATTTTGTAGCGAAGTGATGCTTCGGTGTGCATACAACCTGCTTGCCATACCATAAACAATTAAATGGGTGAACAATAAGGTTGAGCCTTGGTAATTGAAGAACTGCGGCTAAAAGAACAACAATAAAAAATAAAAAAAGGCGCAGGTCGTCACTTACTGTCTGGAGGTACTGGTATACCGGAAACGAATAAGTGAGCCCACGCCCGGAGGCGTGAGCATTCAACTTATCGTCTTGTTTCCTTGAAAGTTACCAGTTTTCCAGACAAGACTCAAAGCGAAGTGCTTCAAACTATTTTGTGAAGTATCGCATAATTTCTATGTGTCAAAAACAAATTTACTGCAAGATAAAAAGAAATTCAATATGACGTATAATCATACGTCAAAATATTTTTTTATTACTTTGACCTTGTCATGGTGAATGACAAAGAAAAACTATTATTACAATTCGCAGAACATCTTTCCAAAACCCGAATCGAGAAAGACATAAGTATACGGCAGTTAGCTGCTGCATCTGGGCTTGAATACAGTCAACTTCAAAGAATTGAAAAAGGCAAAGTAAATTTATCGTATACTACACTTATTGCGATTGCCCAAGGTTTAGCTATCCAACCAAAGGATTTATTGAATTTTAAAATAGACTGACATGCTAAAAACCTGTTCCAATAATAACCATATCCTTTCTTTGTTTCTTACCAACTTTTATAAATAATGAATAGTATTTGCCGATTAAAAAAAGATTAATTGAATATTTCTAATCTTTCATTTGTTACTTTTACGGTTACTTATAAAGCCCTTTTTTGCCCCTTTACTTACACTGCTTATCTTCCATTATCACCACCTTAAAGACGAACCATGAACGAAGGATGAACGTAAGATGAGCGAAGGAAGTACGGCTTTGGTTATAAGAAAACTCTAACTAAAAATGAACTATGGCAAGATTAAGTAAGAGCCTTTTAGAGAATATTAGCGGCGGTATTGGGAAGCAACTGGTGTTTAAGACGTACGGTGATAAGACGGTGGTAACCAGCTACCCGGATATGAGTAAAGTAAAACCAAGTGAAGAGCAGAAGGAAGGCAGGAACTTGTTTGCTGAAGCGGTGGCTTATGCCCAGGCGATAAACTGGAATGCAGAACAGAAAGCAGATCACCAAAAGAAAGTAAAGCCAGGTGTGAGTGTGTGCCATTTTGTGTTGAAGGAGTATTTGGCAAAGCATAAGAAGTAACTATTGCCACATATTTTTTATAGGAAATGCTTTGCCGGTTTATGGCAGGGCATTTTGTTTTGGTATCGTAAGGATGTTGCAACTTGTATTCTGCTAATAAATGTTTGGGAGATTCACTGAATTTGGGTAGTTGAAACTACCTCAGAAGTTACCAGTAGAAGCATTCTGCGGGCAGTGGTGATGCTCTGTTACTTTTGATAAAGTACAGTGAACAAGGAGGAGTGGTTATATATTGACTGCCAGTTGATGAATAAGTAAGTTAAGATTTCGCACAAAGCCATCGTGGGAGTGATTATAATTTGGGATTGGTGTTGATGGCAATTGCGGAATGACGGGGCAAGGTTGATTGTTTTGTGATGTTTATATGTCGTTGACACCGAGGAAATAGATTGGCTGGAGAGGAAGCATGTTTTTATCGTCGTCGGTGAGTTTGAGATAGAATTGCTGCCAGAGGGTAATGAGTTCTTTGCCGTTGATGAGCTTGATGTGGACGTTGGCTTCGCGGGCAAAACGTTCGGCTTCGTTGGTAAAGCGACCACTGGTGATGAATAACCCAACTTCTTCGTTGTGGTTGATGAGACCTTTGAGGCTGCGGATGGCATCTACACTTACCGGGTTTTCGGGGTAGTGTTTTACCTGTACTTTGATGCGGGGTTTGTTGATGGAGAGTAGCTAAAAACTACTTGTAAAGATGGGCGTTGGCACAGCCGTACGCCCAGTGCAAGCCGCTTTATTATTGATAAACTAAAATGAACTACGAAGAAAAGAAGGCTTTAGATGTCAGCAACATCATTCATTGCGGTTATAAAATCAATTCTTTTTCCAGAGTATTGTTTTGTTTTAATCCTGTCCCAAACGAATAAACGCCAAAGGACTGTTTCATTTATTGAGTAAGTATGTACATAAGCCTCCTCTCTCTCGGTATCTAGTAAACTGTAAACTTTTGAACGTCTTGAGTCGGCTGGATTTAGTGCTATTGTTGGTAAATTGAATAAAGGTGTCGTATGTGAAAATACAACAATATTTCCTTCGTTGTTTAATGATGTAATTAAGGAAGATGTTAGTCGCTCTATGTATTCATCTATAGGAAGATCATTAATAAATAAGTCTAACTGATTATATTGACTTGAATATCGTTCACCCAGAAACTTCATCAAGTTGTCATCATATTTATTCTCTTTAATAAATGTAAATACAATGTTTTTTAATCCTTTCCAAAACAATTGACACGTTGATTCTAAGGGTAGTAACAAGCGGTATTTTTTTACTATGGAATCGGGATTACTAATGTATTTAAGAAAGTCGTCAACAAAAAGCTTTCGCAGAGAAAACATATCCTTGGAAGTGTCTAATTCGATTTCCAGAGGGTTGGCTGTTATAATTGCAATATAATTAGCTGAATTAAAATCTGCTTTTAGGCGATCAAAGGTTGGCAATTGTTTGGAATTCGATCTGTTGCTCTCATTTTTAAGCTTCACGCCTGCTACTACTTCTTTAACTATCTGATCTGCTAGCTCAGAACTTTCTATTTTCTTTTGAACTATAGCTCTAAGCGAGTTAGGAAACTCCGGTGGTATGTTTCGATTAACTGTAGTGGATAGTAACTGTGAAACTAGCGTTTTAAGACGGGTAGCTTCCTTTTCATACTTTTCTGTTTCAGTTTTCTCTATGTAATAAGAGGATTCAGGAGTGTTTAAAAAATCCTGAACCAAATCAAACTGCCGTTTGAACAAAAATCTACCATTATATAATTTACCAAATAAAACTTCCGATGCACTAGCCATAAAGCAATTTATAATCTCATCAGTTAATAATAAGTTAATACTTAACATTAATAATTTAACGTTTAAACAAATTTAATTAAATTTGTGAAGTAATAATAACTTAATTAAATTAACCTTGAACAATTTCCTTTAACAAAAACATAAATAATGGCAAACACACACAATTTATTCCTCGATTTCAAAGATGTAATCACTCCGAACTCTTCTCAGCTCGAAAGCATGAGAGAATCGCGCAAATGCCTTGAAAAGAAAGTTACAGCAAAATTTTTAGAAAAAGGATTGCCAGCTCCCTCATATTTTACGCAGGGATCGTCAGCTAGGGATGCCAACACCATAATTATCAAAGTAGACGGTACTTACGACGCAGATCGAGGTGTTTATTTGTCTGAAAAACCCAATGTATCAGCCGAAACGATCAAGAGTTACATTTATGACGCAGTAAAAGATCATACTGATGGCGGTGCGAAAAACAAGCAAAAATGTGTGCGTGTACTTTATAAGGGTAACTATGATATTGACTTTACAGCTTATTATGAAGTTAAAAATGAATCCTACAGTTATTTGGCTATGAATGGAAAAGGGTGGATTAAAGATGATCCCTCAAAATTGATTGATTGGCTTAAAGACAAAAAGGATTCAAATGGACAACTGGTAAGAATTATCAAGTATATGAAAGCCTGGGCTTCTAATCTGAATAACAGTTTTAAAATGCCAAGTGGAATTGCGCTGACGGTTTGGGCTGCCAATAACTTTAGAGCGAAGAATGACAGGGATGATGAATCGCTTTTGCTTACACTTCAAGCTATCAAAGCATCTATAGGTTCTTTTGTATATTGTTCATGTCCTGTAGAACCATATGATGATTTAGTTGCGAAGAGAAATGATGATCAGAAAAAGAAGTTTATAAAAGCGTTGGAACTTTTTTGTGAAGATGCTCAGAAAGCGATCAATGAAACAAATCAACTTAAAGCATCCGAATTATGGATTAAACACTTTGGCAACCGGTTTCCTCTTGGTGAAGACGCAGATGTAGATAAAAGAGAAAAAGCGTTGATGGCAAGTGCGTCTATCGTATTATCTACCAACAAGAAACTTGATCCCCATGGTAGAATCAACGAAATCTCTGGTGTTTCCCATCAAAATCATAGAAACTATGGCAGGTAGTTATTTTATACCAAAGTCAAACATAAATGATACAATTCGTTTGAATTGGGAAAGACAGTTGCTTATCAAGAATTACAATTTTTTGGAAGTAAAGGTTATCGGAAAAGCGTTGAACTGTAAAGGTATCTGTACTCCCAGCGAGTATTCGATCGATTATAATTATAAGGTAATTTATACTCCCAATCAGCCGCCTTCTGTATACACAATCTCTCCTAAAATTACTTACGTGAAAGAGATTCATATGTATCCACAGGATAATAGTTTGTGTCTGTATTACCCAAAGGATTTTAGTTGGAGAAGTACATCGCATTTATATAATACAATTATTCCCTGGACTCACGAATGGTTTTTGTTCTATGAACTCTTCAAAATTCGGGGCAAATGGATGCACCCTGAAGTGCATCCCGAAGGAGAAAAGAATATACGATAAAAGTTTACTAGTATGGATATGAAACCAAGAGTTTTTATAGGTTCTTCAAGCGAAGGTTACAAAGTTGCTGAAAGAGTGTTTGAATTGTTAAGTGACATTGCAGAATGTACATTATGGAAAGATGTTTTTGAATTGAACAAAAGCAATTACGAAAATTTATCAAACCAAATTGCTTTGTATGATTATGCAATACTTATAGCGACGGCTGATGACGTTACAATTTCACGAAGAAAAAAGGCTAGCTCTGCACGAGATAATGTGTTATTCGAGTTTGGTTTGTTTGCTGGTGGACTTGGAAGAAGCCGGGTTTTTTATGTAGTGGAGAAAGACTCAAAAGTTCCTTCCGATTTATTCGGCATCAGTTTGCCAGAAATCGCAAAACCGACTGATTCCAATTTTGACGAAAGTATTATTGTTTCCGCCAATAAGATAAAAGAACACATACAAGGTAAAGAGAACACATTTGATTTAAGTTTTATTCCTTCAACAGCTTTAGCATATGGCTATTTTATAAATTTTGTTGAGAGAACGGTAGAACGATTGTTGGAAGATAAACAGGATGGAAAAGTGTTCCATCTTCAAAATGATGCTCAATTTAAAATTAAAGAGCTAAAGGTTACAATCCTAATTCCTTATGACCTTACAGATGATATGTTTAAAAAGGTAAAAGCAAAAAGACTTAAAGACGGATGGCATAAATTGAAAGTTGATCCAAAGGAAGTAAGAGACTATGATTTTTCTATAGACATATCGAAAACAGAGGATGGGCTTTTACACCTTGTAGATATTCCTCTTACGTTGAATGCTTTAAATAAATCCGTAGAGATGTATTCAAAAAAGAAACACCTTGGAAAAGATGTTAAGGAAAGTTTGTTGGAGTATCGAGAGATTCGCAATTTTAAAAAGACTCTTGACTATTTAATTTCTGGAAGTTCATTAGTAAGAGGTATTGTTAGTGTTGAGATTGTAGATATTTGATATAACCCGAAACTTCTTACTCACTTTCCCATACTCCTTCCACCTCTACTTTTACGGTAATGCTTCCTTTTTCTTCATGCTGGATTATGGCGCGGCAGTGTGTGCGGTAGGCGTTGTATAGTAGTTGCTGCTTTTCAGGGTTTCAAATTCTTTCCATAACTCGTCTAAGAACAGCGGTTTGATGACTTTGAGGATGTTCTTTTCGCTGGTGTAGTGGGCGCCGAGGTTGCGGCGTTCCTGCGGGTTCATGACGCTTTGGAAAAGAGAACCGAAAATGGCGGGTGATATTTTGCCCCAGTCGAGGGCGCAGGAATCTAATAAGAGCCTGCGCATTTCGCTATCGAAAGAGGCGGTGGGAAGATGCTCTTCGAACAGTTTGCCATTGACATAAGGAAAGGCGCGGAGGCTTTCGTCCATGTTTTTATACCGCTTTTCGGTCGGTGTGTTTAAGACTTCAAAAAGCTGGGCGAGATGGGGAGCGAGGTCGGAGCCATCTTCCTGGGTTCGGTTTTCTATGTATTCCAACAAAAGCCCGCGCTCGTTGTAGATGTTGGTGTCATCGGCAAAGAGACAGAAGAGGAGGCGTACGAGATAGAGTTCGAGCGAATGACCTTCGTAGGCAATGGATTCCAGCTTGTCGTGCAGCTTGTCTGTTTTTCGAGGTGTTAGCGCAGCGCACCTCGAAGTAAAAGATAAAAAAGATTATTTATAATTATTTATTTCAGCAAATCTCTCAAGAAAGTAGATACTCAACTCATCGTGGTTTATCACAAATAATAAAGCGCTGAACTTGGTAAGATTAACATCCTCAATTTCTCAACTCATTGTAGTTTATTAAAATTAATAAGCTGCAATAAAGCCCGTAGAATTCACAACTCACACCTGGGCATCTCATTTCTTCCTTCTATACCCAGCGTCAGATTCACAACAAGGTATTTTTTATCGTTCCATATTTCTCCAGAATAATAAAGAAAAGCGATACATTGTCGCCTTATCTGAACGTCCCGTCCTGCAAAAGGGCACAGTCTCTATTGTTTATCTTAATTTGCTGATTATACAGATAAGTATGATTATTAAATCAAGAACTAAGTCTTCTGACTTATACCATCTACTGTATGTTACTTTACAAATTAAGTAAACTTACAAGCAGGCGATTGTAATGTTACAAGGGCATAGAATTATTAATACTTATGAGCGCGAAATTTGTGTACCTTATAAAAGCTTATAAGAACAATTGGCATAAGCGAATGATTTCATTAACCAAAAATACTTATAAAACAGGAGCAGCATTGTTTCTATGTACGGTAGTTGGTTGTTCTCCAATCAGCCAGGCAAACACTTCGAGTATGACAGTGCTTTTGCTTATCGGATTACTGCTCGGTGCTATTATCATGTTTTTGATTAACACGCTTATAAAATCTCGTAACCAGGACATTGTAAAAGAAAGCTCACACACGGTTGTAGAAAGCATGCGAAAAGTTTTTAAAATTGTTTTTGCAGAAGGTCAGTTTAATGAATTATACAATTATGAAGAAACTAAAAAGTTATTTGGTTTTATACCTTCTACAAAGCGAGCGCTTGTCATTATAGAAGCCAAAGTAATGGTAGGATATAATTTTGAGAATTGCGTGTGGGAAACTGATGAAGTAAATCGAAAAATCAAATTGGTTTCTTTCCCCGAACCTGAAATAATAAGCATCGAGTCTAATTATAAGTACTATAATTTCGATGAAAATATTTTTAATTTATTAGGTAGGGAAGATCTTACGCGGATTCAGGCAAATGGTAAAAAGCAGGTAGAACTTACAGCCATTAAAAGTCAATTACCAAAAATAGCAGCCGAACAAATGCGCACTTTGTTGCTGGAAGTAGTGCAGTCTAAAAACTGGCAATTGGAGAACGTTCATAAAATCAAAGCGAGTGAACATGAGTTGCTTTCTTCCTCCAAATAAATACTTTCAATAGAATGTTTCTACTATCGCAAGTACAGTTCTAATCAGCAATCAAACGAGGCTGTAAAATAAAGTGAGTAAAAGTTCAAGAATGATTTCAGAACTTTAAAACACAGTTTATTTTACAGCCTCAGAAATTTTCAAATTATTATATTAGAATTCAACTAATTGCGATGCCTTTTTGCTAAAGTCTTTTGTTTTCCTTGCAGTTCTACGATAGAATATTATGTCTCTGTAACCGCAAACGAGAATAGCAGCAGGGTATGCTATGATTACACTTTATTGTTAGTCTACCCCATTGGCCTTACATCGGACAACCTGTTTGTATTTACTCATTGTCTAGCTCGTTAAGAACGGAATGCTTGGTGTGTAGAAATATTAACCGCCCCCATGGTAACAAAGCCACTGGATTGAAAGTGTTGGGATTGCAGCTGATTCCATTGCTTAGGAATGGTGGGGGATTGATCCATTTCTTGAGTAATCAACGATCTACTCTAACACTTTTGCAGCAAGTTCTATAATACCCCTGTTAACCCATTGCACTTGCAGCTTTCCAAAAATTCGGATTGATACTGCTTTGGTAAGACTGGAATTTTACACCTACTTACCAATCGGTTAGTTGGCGTCAACCATAGCGTGCGTCATAGCCCGGATCTGATCATCCTTATCCCTCCTTAACCAAAAAATTTTCATATTCGCATATACAGGTCTGGTTGTTTAAGGGTATGGTCCTGCATAATTTCTGCAACTGGAATAAAATCCCTTATCGGTTAAAATTAATCCCGTTTTCATAAGTTTTTCTATCTTGATTTCATAATTTTCTGTTTATTAAAGCATGGTTTATGATGGCAGGCAAAGGTAGCTACTGTAAAAACACAGTATTCGTTTCTGCATGGATCATTGGAAGGGATATAAAGAAATGATATTGTACCGGCGAGAGATAAAAGTAAAAAGGAAGAAATGATTATGGAACGCTTACTTCAGTTATTAAATTCAATGGCTCCCTTATCAGAACCATTACAAGCTTACCTGGAAAAGATTTTACAACGCCGTGTATTCAAGAAGCGCTCTTACCTGTTGCAGGCCGGCCAGCTAAGCACCCACATTTACTTTCTCGAAACCGGTTTGGCAAGATGCTTTTATGATAACGAGGAACACGAAATCAATATCTGGTTTATGGAAGGAGGCAATGTCATCATCTCTGTCGAAAGCTTTCTTCGCCAGATCAAAAGCTATCAATATATACAGGCGTTGGAAGATTGCATTACGTGGTCAATCAGCTTTACAGAGTTACAAACCGTTTATAAACGGTTTCCCGAATTCAATTTTCACCGGGCGATGCTACTTGAAAAGTATTACGTGGAAAGTGAAAGAAGGCAGCGTATCCTTTCACTCCATTCCGCCACAGAACGATACGCCCAACTGATAGAAATGCAACCTGAAATTGTCCTGCGCCTGCCTTCAAAATACATAGCTTCCTACCTCAACATTGAGGAAGCTTATTTCAGTAGGATCAAAGCAAAATTTACGGGCTAGTTTTCTTTTGTTTTCACAATGCAATTTCTTGTCTTATCACAATACACCTCCTCCTTCTTTCATTCTATTTTTACATCGTCAAAACAAAAAATAATGAAGCGTTCCTTACCAATTTTTTTCTTATTCGTTCTCTTCTTTTCCTGCAAAAAAGAACTGGCTCCTCCCGTGAATCTACCGGATACAAAGAATAATCGCCTCTTTTTTCAAAACGTAAAATCAGAGTTGAAAGACAGTCTATCTGCGGATGATTACAGGAGCATTGATATAAACAGGTTGTATAAAAGCAAGGACGCGCAAGGCAAAGGTTGTTTTGTAAGAATCGGTTTGCTCCATAAAGAGATCGCTATTGATTTTATCCTCCTCAAAACCGATACATTAGGTAAAATCAGGGAAGGTAAAATCATTCATGTTGACAAGGATAAGACGAACGGAAACAGAACACGGTTTGGAGGTCGCTTTGCCATTGCTTCTTTGAATAGGATAAATACACGATTCAAAACAATCGTCAATGGAAAATTAAAAGCTGTAAGCAAGGGAACCGATTTATTAGAAGCAGAAGCACCTGTGGGCGAACAAACGCTGCCTGACTGTGTAATTACTTGCTACTCAACTGAAGGAAACAATGAAGGTGATTGGTATTGTTACAGCGGTTTTTACAATGACTATAGTGGAGGCGGTGGCGGTTATACTTTCGGTTATTCAGGTGGCGGTGGTTCGTCAACCGCTGGCAACGAAGATAATACGATTGTGGTTAAGGTCGAACCTAATGATAATTCGGCTATCAAAGTAGACGATTATCTTAAATGCTTTTCCACCATACCTGACGCAAACGCTTCCTATAAAATCTCAATCTTTTCGGATTTACCTGTGAATGGCGATCCTTCACAATTGTTTGATGTCGCGTCGGGCTCAGGAGGTCATAGCTTTATTCAGCTTGTCAAATCAAATGGTAATATGACAGTACAGCAAAATGTTGGTTTTTATCCGGTAACCGGTTGGAAATCGCTTTCAAACATTAATGTAGGAGGTAAAATAGTTGATAATGCTGGCCATGAATTCAATGCTTCCCTTTCAACATTTATAAGTAGTACTCAATTTCAGGCAGAACTTAAAGAAATACAAGCTGTAGAAGGAAGGGATTATGAAATCACAACATGGAATTGTACTGATTTTGCATTGGACATCTTTAATGCTGGAAGCTCAAACCCATTAACTATTCCACAATATTGCATACCTGGAACTTACCAATATACAAATACTCTTCAAGCATTGTATGTAACCATTCAAAGACTGCAGCTTGCAGATAATGATTCCTTTGGAGCTACAGAAATTCCAGGCGTTTCAGGGTGGGTTGGCGACAGCCACGGATCATGTGCCAATTAATTCATTAAAAAATATAGTATGCAATTAATTAGGCGAATTTTATTTCATCCAGCAACAGTTTGTGTTCTGTTTTGTTTCATCATCATCAGTGGAGAATCAACCGGATACTTTTACTTGATCTTGTTGATGCTTGGGCTGTCTCATGGATTGTTACATTCTATTTTAGGGATAGCAGGTATCATATTTCTGCTGATGACAATAAACAGAAGGGAAACCACTTTGGTATCAGTTCTTAATTTGTTAGGCTCTATTTGTTTTATTCTTTCATTGTTTAGATTTTTCACGCAGCCAGGGGCAAGTTATAACTACCCCACTTTTCATCAATCGGTGCCCTTGGTTGTTATGATTTTATTTTTAATCGTTCTCACTGTTTTTACGCTTTATCAAGTAAAGAATCTAATTACGCAAAGGCTCCCTAATTAGAAGCTTTAGTTATCTACTGCCGAGAAAGTTTCCATTTACTAACGTGCTTAGTACCGTCAGTAAGGGTATGCCTCAAACATTTAGATCATTTGTATGTAGTTCCCTCTTTAAACGCCTTATACTTTTTGGCCATAAATCCGTTCCTCTCTGTAAGTTAAGCTTTGATTCATTTTAATAAAAAGACGTATGCTACCAACATCAAAAATCCAGAATATACCTGAGCAATGGGAGGAGCTATGTGCGAACATGGAAGAAAAGTTAACCGATATTGAACAAAATAACACTGATCTATTAACAAAAATCAAGCATTCCATTACTGCTTGCAGGTTGTCAGTTGATGCTTTGAAAAAGCATGTCAGCAATTATGTCTTTTATTCTGCAGAGGAGGAGATTTATTTTTTTAAAGAAGTTAAACCAGCGTTTTACAGTCATCTTATCTACAACCTGAAATTATTCAATTTAGAAGCGGGACGGCCAACAGGAAACAGCAAGCTATGGGAGCCAAGCCTGAACAGAGTTCTTGAGAGACTTCAATATTTTTTCGATAATAATTTAGAGTTCTATCAATATTACCGTTCAGGCGATACTTACTTAGATGCCAAATATTTTAAGCGTGAAAGTGAAGAATCTTATTTGAAACTTGACGACTATTATTTCAGTTATGATTCCTCATTCTGTACAAGTCATGATTTAAAAGTTGCTAAAATATTAGCGAACGAAAAACTGTATTTGTATGTGTCCAAATGCATATCTCAACTAAGTTTAGAAGTAAAGGAAACCCCTGATTCTTCCTCTGCAACAACGCTCAACTGGACAGCCACCAAAGCAGGATTAATCGAGTTACTTTATGCATTGCAGTCGGTTGGGGCTTTTAACAATGGTGCATCTGACCTTAAAAAATTAGCCCATTTTTTTGAGCAAACTTTCCACATTGAACTTGGTAACTATTACAATGTATTTGGTGAAATGCGGCTTCGCAAAAAGAACCGTACAACCTTTTTGGATCAGTTGAAAGAACGGCTGACAAAACGAATGGACGAAGCTGATGAAAACATGAGATAAGGCAACAGGGTACTAAATAAGCACGTATAAATTACTTTCTCCCAGTCATTTAAAATTTATTTCTCCCGACTCAGGAACAGCTATTGAAAAAACATTTTCATTTCTCTCCAAGTTTGTGTCGTGAAAGCAATTATTCACATCAACACAAAAAAGGGGAATTATGTTTCATCAGGTATCATGGCAAACTTACTTCATTGCCTTTGCAATTATTGCAGGTCTCTATTACCTCGTAGTTATTTTCCTGTTTTTCAGGAAAGAAATTAATCACATGATAAAGCTTAGGTGCAATAATCATCCTGATGTCGATAAAGGCACCCCAGAAGCTGATTGGGAACGGAAGGTTAGCAATGATGACTATACAACATACCAATTATTGCGTGGAGAAATCACCGCTTTCCTGGAATCGTCCGAACCCGATACTTTCAAATCAGACATCCTCTTCTCGTTGGCATCTATAATAAAAAAACACCCGCTTTTACAAGATACACGTTTTCAGGAAGCTTTAAATAAGGAAATCAAAAGAATGTACCTGCAAAAGTATAACGACGGCATAACTGACGAAGAGCTAACGGCTCTCTGGCGGGCATAAAAATAATGTCCCATGCAAAAGAAAGGGATGACATAATGAATGGAAAGAGTTGCTTGGGACTCTTTGAATTAATAGCAAATTTTAATATTCAAATCAATGGAAAGAAAACTAAGAAAAGAGAAAAGGACAGCAAAGGTATTGATGGTAGGCGTTTGTTTGGTGATGGTAAAAATGGCGATTGCTCAAAACGGTAATGCCGGTATCAACGAAGCCACAACTCAGGTGAAAAGCTATTTTGATTCAGGTTGTAACCTAATGTATGCCATCGGTGCCGTAACCGGAATTATTGGTGCCGTAAAAGTATATCAAAAGTGGAATGGCGGCGACCATGATACCGGGAAGGTTGCAGCTGCCTGGTTTGGAAGCTGCGTTTTTCTTGTGATTGTAGCAACAGTTTTAAAATCATTCTTCGGCTTATAAAGACAGCTGGGTATTCAAAAAAGGGTATGGCAAACAGTGTATATAAAATCAATAAGGGTATCAACAAGCCTATTGAATTCAAAGGCATCAAAGCGCAATACTTATGGTATCTGGGTGGGGGTTTGGTTCTGCTGTTGATCTTCTTCGCCATTATGTATCTGGTAGGCGTAAACACTTATATCAGCCTCATAGTAATTATTGGTTTAGGAACCGGCTTGTATGCGTGGATAAGCAAGCTCAGTAATAAGTACGGCGAATATGGTTTGATGAAGAAAGCTGCCAGGAAAGGGCTGCCTAAAGTATTGTATTGCCGGTCCAGGAAGATAGCAGGGTTCACACTTATTAACAACAAAAAAGGAGAAAACGCATGAACAAAGCATTAAACAAAATTCTGCCGCTTTTAGGCATTGAACAGGATTGTATTCTATCCCGAAGCGGTGATGTGACTATCGTGTATAATGTAACCTTGCCTGAACTGTTCACATTGAGCAATGATGATTATGAAACGTTTCATCAGGCTTGGATTAAAGCTCTTAAAGTGCTGCCAAAATATACTGTCTTTCATCAGCAGGATTGGTTTATCGAATCCAGTTATAAAGGTGATTTCTTGAAGGAAAGCGTTTTTTTATCTCGCAGTAGTGAGCGTTTCTTTAACGAACGTCCCTATTTAGAACATAGCTGTTATATCATGCTTACCAAGAAGCCAATGGGCAGAAAATCTTCTACTTCCCTGTTCTCAACCTTACTTAAAAAAAGCGTTCTTCCCAAAGGGGCGAATAATAAAACCATCATTCAGGAATTTTTTGATTGCACAGGGCAGTTTGCCAGGATTCTATCTGATAGCGGCTTTATTGAACTTCAGAGAGTAAAGAATGATGAGTTAGCAAGCTCCACCAAAAAAGCTGGTTTGCCGGAACGCTATTGCTTCTTGTTAGAGAAAGAAAGAGAAGCTATAAAAGACATCACCTTGAAAGATGAATTGCTGATTGGCGGACAACACTGCTTATTGTATACGTTGGCAGACGTAAACGACTTGCCTCCCTTGTGCGGTTCGCGTGTATCTTACGATAAATACTCAACCGATAAAACAAAATTCAGCGTTGGCTTTACATCGCCTCTCGGCCAACTTCTTCCCTGCAGCCATATCTATAATCAATACATCTTCATTGATGAGGCAGTAAAAACATTGAAGAAAATGGAAAGCAAACGGCTGCGGTTACAATCCTTATCTGCCTATTCCAGGGAGAATGCAATTGGGCGAGAAGCCGTTAATGATTACCTGAATGAAGCTATCAGTGAGCAACGGATACCTGTAAAAGCTCATTTCAATATACTGGTGTGGACAGAGGATAGCGAGCGGTTAAAAGAGTTGAGGAATATCACTTCTTCAGCATTGTCTCAAATTGATGCAACACCCAAACAGGAAACGGCTGGTGCTCCGCAAATCTGGTGGGCGGGCATGCCAGGCAACGAAGGTGATTTCCCGATGAATGACACATTTGACACATTCATTGAACAAGCAGTTTGCTTTCTCAATCTGGAGACGAATTACCGTTCCTCCCTCAGTCCTTTCGGAATCCGTCTGGGCGACCGATTGACAGGGAAACCGGTACATGTGGACATCAGTGATGAGCCGGTAAGCAAAGGCATTTGTACCAACCGAAACAAGTTCATTTTGGGTCCTTCAGGCAGCGGCAAATCGTTCTTCACCAATCACATGGTGCGCAGTTATTATGAGCAGGGAACGCACATTTTACTGGTGGATGTTGGGCACAGTTACAAAGGCTTATGCGACCTGGTAAACGGTTATTATTTTACTTACAGCGAGCACAATCCTATCCGCTTCAATCCTTTCTATTTTGGCGACGGCGAACGGTTAGATACAGAAAAGAAGGAAAGTATAAAAACGCTGCTATTGGCTTTATGGAAGAAAGACAACGAAGCATACAACCGCAGTGAGTATGTGGCACTGTCTAATGCCTTGCAACTGTACTATGAAAAGTTAGAAAAGCACATTGTTCTCTTTCCTTGTTTCAACAGCTTCTATGAGTTCGTGAGAGATGAGTTTACACAAGTCATCCATCAGGACAAAGTGAAAGAAAAAGACTTTGACATCAGCAACTTCCTGTATGTTCTCAGACCTTATTATAAGGGAGGCGAGTTTGATTATCTCTTGAACGCAACTGAAAATCTTGACCTGCTACAACAGCGGTTTATCGTATTTGAATTAGACAATATCAAAGATCATCCGATTCTTTTCCCGGTGGTTACAATTATCATCATGGAAGTGTTCATTTCCAAAATGCGCAGGCTGAAAGGTGTTCGTAAGATGATACTGATTGAAGAAGCCTGGAAAGCCATTGCACGGGAAGGCATGGCAGAGTATATCAAATACCTGTTTAAGACAGTAAGAAAATTTTATGGCGAAGCGGTTGTCGTAACGCAGGAAGTGGAGGATATTATCTCTTCTCCTGTGATAAAACAAGCCATTATAAATAACAGTGATTGCAAGATTCTGCTTGACCAAAGTAAGTATCAGAACAAGTTTGATGCAATACAGGAATTGCTTGGATTGACAGATAAAGAGAAAGCATTGGTGCTAAGTGTTAACAAAGCAAATGAACCGGGAAGAAAGTACAAGGAAGTATTTGTTTCATTAGGCGGTACCTTATCGAAGGTCTATCGGACTGAGGTTTCACCTGAAGAATATTTGGCTTACACAACGGAGGAAAAGGAGAAAGTGAAAGTGCAAGAATATACCAAACAATATGGTAGTATCGAGAAAGCCGTAAGTGTTCTTGCTGCTGAAATGAGAAGCTCTCAATAAATTAATTTATCAATAAAAATAAAAAGCATGAAGAGTATTATCCTTTTCGCCATTATAATGATTGGTTGCAGTGGCGATGAAAGCGGCAAAGTAAGAAAATCAGTTCCTGGTGTTTATACCCGGCATTTCGAAGCACGATACAGTATGGGAGATGATACACTGTATATTAGTCAACTTGATGGCGGCAACACTTACACAGTTACTCGCAGAAGCACTTATCGCCGGATCAGAAACAAAGTGGTTGATGTGCCTGAACAGAAAATAGAACTCTGGACGGTCATATATGATTACAAGGACAAAGTTCTTTATGAGCAAAAACGCGAACGGATGCTGACACCGCTACCAGACAGCAATAGATTAATGGTTGGCACTAGCGCCTACGTGAAAATTAAATAAAAAATTGGGGTATGAAAAAAATAGGGATGATTGTATTGGTTGGGACGGTAGTGGTTCTTTCTACAGGAAGAGCGAAAGCGCAACTGCCGATTGCAGGAATTATCAAGCAGGGAATTAAGAAAGTGATTGTCGCAGTTGATTTAAAAGTGCAACGGTTGCAGAACAAAACAATATGGCTGCAAAATGCGCAGAAGGAATTGGAGAATGTGCTTTCGAAGACAAAGCTAAATGACATATCAGGATGGGTGAAAAAGCAAAAGGATTTGTATGGCGATTACTTTGATGAGTTATGGAAAGTGAAGAATGCCATAACACTCTATCATCGGGTAAAAGAGATTGGCGAAAAGCAAGTAGCGATGGTCAACAGCTACAAACAGGCTTATCGCTTGTTCCGGCAGGATACGCATTTTACACCGGACGAATTGGATTATATGGGCAAAGTGTATAGCGGTATGATAGACAAAAGCCTAAAAAATCTTGACCAGTTGTTCCTTGTGGTTAATGCAATGACAACACAGATGTCGGATGCTGAACGAATTAAAATAATTGACGCCGCCGGCGATGCGATTGATAATAATTATAGTGATATGCAGGCATTCAATACCGAAAATAAGCTGCTGAGTTTGCATCGCTCGAAAGATGCAGGAGAAGTTGCTGGTGTTAAGGCATTGTATGGATTGAATTAAGAGTTACAGACCAAACCAAAGTATATGAAAAGGATGGGTTTACTGGCTGTTCTGGTTATAGTTATATCCGGTTCTTACGCACAGACAACGGCGGAATGGCTTCAGCAAAAGAAAACGCGGATTCGGTATTTAGTTCAGCAAGTCGCTGCGTTCCAGATGTATTTAAATGATTTGAAGAAAGGTTATCGCACGGTCAAGAACGGATTGGGAGTCATTGACGATATAAAGCATTGTGATTTCGATTTGCATCATGATTATTTTAGCTCGCTATCGGTTGTAAGAGCCAACATAAAAGGAAATAGTAAAGTGCAAGCCATAGCGGATTTGCAAGTCCAAACTGTAAGCACCAGTAAAGCAATCCGCAAGTTGTTCGCTTCATCCTTTCTTCTTCCATGCGAACAAGGCTATATAACAGCAACTATCAATAACGTCATGCAGAAATGTTTGGAGGATATGGATAAGCTTATGACTTTGACAACTTCAGGCAAAGTGCAAATGAAAGATAAACAACGATTGGACCAAATCAATGTCCTTTATCAATCGGCTCAAGACAAATACTCTTTTACGGTGCATCTGAAGCAAAGCACACAACTGCTTCTTCAATTGCGAATGAAAGAGAAAACAAACGCATCAACTATACATTCACTATACGGCTTAAAATAAAAATAATGAAGAAAGGATTAAAAACGCTGGCGTTACTGCTGGCACTCAGTATAGCAGGAATAAAATGCGAAGCACAATCATACGAGGCGCAATGTCTTGTACTCGATTGTAGCAAGCTTGCACAACTCAAGAGTATTCTAACCGATATGAAGAAGGGTTACCAACTGCTCACCAATGGGTATAATACCGTGAAAGATATTTCAGAAGGAAACTTCTATCTGCATCAGGTTTTTCTGGACGATTTAATGAAGGTTAGTCCGGTGGTACGAAACTGTGAGAAAGTAGCCGGAATGATAAGTGATCAGATGAAACTTGTCAGGGAATATAAAAGTGCCTGGCAACGAATCAGCAAAGACAAAAACTTTACACTCGAAGATCTGCAATACATCCGAACAGTATACAGCAGCTTGATGGACGAGACTGTCAAAAAGCTGGATGATCTAACTACTATTATCAGCCCAGGTGTTTTGAGGATGAATGATGAGGAACGCCTTCGCAGAATTGATGAGCTGGCAGACGATATGCGCAACAAGCTTACCTTCTTAAGACACTTCAATAACAACACGTCTATTCTTTCACTTCAGCGGGAGCATGAGCAGAATGATGCGAATACATTAGAACATCTCTACAGAATAAAATAAGCACACTATGAACCGATTTTTGAAAACCGCCTCCGCAGTGGTCACGGGATTTTTATTGCCATTCCTTTCTAAAGCTCAATCCTCCGGCGGCACCGCGGATAGCATTAAAAACATGCAGGCTGTATTAGACCAGTTATATGCGCAAATGTTACCCTTATGCAGTCAGATGATTGGTGTGGGCAGAGGCATTGCCGGATTTGCCGCCACCTGGTATATCGCAGCGAGAGTATGGCGCCAGATCGCCGCAGCGGAACCCATTGACTTTTATCCTCTGTTGCGTCCTTTCGCCATTGGCATGCTGGTGCTACTTTTTCCTTCTGTCATTGCTATTATTAATGGTGTGATGCAACCAACGGTAGAAGGAACGGCAGGCATGGTACAAAATTCCGATGAAGCCATCACGCTTCTTTTAAAGCAGAAACAGGATGCGATTAAACAGACGGATGCATGGCAGATGTATGTAGGAGAAGATGGCTCCGGCGATAGAGACAAATGGTATCAATATTCGCATCCTGACGATCCCAACACAGATGATGAAGGCATGCTTAACGGTGTGGGTAACGACATCAAGTTTGCAATGGCGAAAGCATCTTACAACTTCAAAAACTCAATCAAGCAATGGATGTCGGAAGTGCTCGAAATTCTCTTTCAAGCTGCAGCGCTTTGCATCAATACCATTCGCACCTTCTATTTGATTGTCCTTGCTATCCTTGGTCCGCTCGCATTTGGTCTCGCTGTGTTTGATGGATTCCAACATACGCTCACCGTTTGGCTTGCCCGGTACATCAACGTATTTCTTTGGTTGCCGGTGGCTAACATTTTTGGAAGCATCATCGGTAAAATTCAGGAGCTGATGCTTCAATTGGACATCAGCCAGATAAACGATAACGGGGCTACCTTTTTTAGCTCCACGGATACGGCTTACCTCGTGTTTATGATTATCGGTATTGCCGGATACTTCACCGTGCCTTCCGTTGCGAATTACATCGTTCATGCAGGCGGTGGCAATACGCTTCTTTACAAAGTAACCAGCTTGATGGGAAGCGGTTCGAGTTCAGTAGTTAACACGGTAACCGGCACATCAGGGATGGTGGCGGATGCCTTTGGCAACAAGGCAGAGCGGATACAACAGAGCATGTCGGGTTTCGCTACCAACTCAGGTTATTTTAAAGATGGAAACAATAATAACAATCACCGGCACGACAAGTTGAGTGGGAAAGCCTAAACTAAGAGTATGTTTCAACAATTCAAACACATAGATAATGCGTTCAAATTAGTCAGGGGTTTTTGCGCTATGGTAGTTGTATTGTGCTTGATAGTTTGTGCATACGCCATCTATAAGACTTCACAAACTGTCAGGGAAAATAGCCAGGTCATGTATATTTTGGCGGATGGAAAAGTGTTAGAAGCCCGTGCCGGTAGCCGAAGGGATAATATTCCGGTAGAGGCACGCGACCACATCAGAATGTTCCATCAATTTTTCTTCACGCTCGATCCTGATGACAAAGCAATCCAAAGCGGCGTGAGCAAAGCGCTTTATCTCGCGGATGCATCTGCCAAAAGAGCTTATGATAACCTGCAGGAGAGCGGTTATTATTCAAGTCTTATATCAGGCAATATCAGCCAGACCATTTCAATAGACAGCATTCAGGTAAATACCAGTGCGTATCCTTTTTATTGGAGATGTTATGCCACGGAACAAATTACCCGCGCTACCAGTATTCTAACGCGCAATTTGATTACAGAAGGGTATCTAAGGGAAGTATCTCGCTCCGACAACAATCCTCATGGCTTTCTAATTGAAAGATGGAATACGATTGAGAACAAAGACATCAAAACGGATTCGCGTTAATCATCTGCGCATTTAAAACATTTTTATGAACCAAAAAGATAGAAATATTAGAAAAGTAAAAAGTAACCCGGTCTTATTGAAGTGGACTACTTTATACCAAAGGAATAGCAGTCAAAATCGCCTCGTATTTAAAAGCGAAATCAGAGCGGTTATCACCTTCAGCAAAGCGTGTATGGCTGATTGGATTTTGCGCAGTGGGTATATCATGCAGCCTGGGCGTCATGGCTTATTCTTTTGTAAATGTTGAACCTTCTTTTAGGAATCATACCATCAAGGTTCCTGTCCATCTTTTTCGTCTTCCTTATGCTGCCCTAAATGGAGATAGCATTATCACAACGTGGCAATACGAAAGGATTCAGCGGTTCGAACAGTACTTAAAAAGGCAAAAACAGGATGTTTCAGGCAGGTTACTTTATGATAGCCTTTTGAAAGCGCGACCGCATCTCATGGACAGTCTTCGGCTTATCGACAGCTTATTCTTATCACAATAAATAAGGAGTATATGATCTTACTAAATCAATCAACACAAACTACAAAAGGCAGAATGATGCTTCTTTCCCTGCCGTTAATTCTATTTCCTTTTCTCACCCTACTTTTTTGGGCAGCTGGCGGAGGAAAAGGAGGCGAGGCAAAGGCGCAAAATACCGCCAACATGGGACTGAATCTGCATTTACCAGAAGCGCAAATGAAAAACGGCAAGGTAACTGATAAGCTCAGCTTTTATCAGCGGGCATCCAAAGATTCATTAAGACGAGAGGAAGAGAAACGCTATGATCCTTTTTGGAAAGAAAATGTGGGAGTGAAAGATTCTTTTCATCTAAATTCCCTTCATGGGAATGAGCAAAAAGACTTCGCAATTCATTACAACCCGTTGCCACCTTCCCCTTACTCGTCAAACAATGTGGATGCGAATGAAGCAAAAGTGTATCAAAAACTCGCAAGGCTGAACAGCGCTTTGGCACAATCCAAAAACATATCAAACGAGACCAGAAACACAGGCGACGATTACAATTCAGAAAGCAGAACTTCAGCAACCGATACAAGAAAGCTGGAAGCGATGATGCGCAGTATAAACGAAAGCGGGGCTAAAGACCCTGAGTTAGAACAACTCAATACTATGCTGGATAAGATTGCTGCTATTCAGCATCCTGATGATGAGAACCATTCGCTTCCTTCTGGTGATTCTTTGAACAACAAGAAAACGATGACTGTTCGTAACAAAAAGCAATCGGCCATTGTTTCATTGCTTCAATCAAAATTAGATAAAGCCAAACAAACACTCAATCAACCGATAAAAAGAGCGGGATTTTACAACGATGCATCCGCCATTAGCGCAGGTGATACAGGTAAGACCAGTACATTTCAAGCTATTATTCCTCAAACACAGATTATAACAAGTGGCGCTACCGTACAACTACAGTTAAGCCAGGATATTGACGTGAATGGGACTTCTATCGGGAAAGGAAGCTATGTCTTTGGCACGGCTTCATTAAGCAATGAACGCTTACAAATTAAAATTAACTCAATGCAATGGAAGAACAATGTGTATCCGGTATCGCTGGAAGTATATGATATGGACGGCTTAACAGGTGTTTACATCCCTGGCTCAATAGGGAGGGAAACAGCTAAGCAATCGGCTGACCGAGCAATAAGCGGAATGGGACTTACTTCACTCGACCCGTCCATAGGTGCGCAGGCTGCGAGTGCCAGCATCGAAGCAGCAAAATCCTTAATAGGTAAAAAGGCAAAATTGGTGAGAGTTACGATTCCCGCAGGGTATCACATTTTATTAAAAGACAGTCATTCAAATTAATCATTGTTTAAAAATCATTTTATGAAGTTTATTCGCATCATCGCCGTTGTTGTGTCTCTAAGTAGGAGCCTTACCCTATTTTCCCAGTTATTATTTATTGACCCTTACAGAATCGAAATTTCAAGTAATAAAACAACGCATGTGATCTTCCCCTTTCCTATAAAAAGTATTGATAGGGGAAGTTTAGATGTGTTAGCTCAAAAATCACCGGGAGCCGACGCGGTGCTGCAACTGAAAGCAGACCATGCAAGTATTGCGCCCACCAATGTTACGGTCATAACAGCCGATAATAAATTGTATTCGTTTCTGGTTGTCTATGATTCGATGCCGCAACGTCTTACTATTTCTTTTGATAGCACTTCTTTCCCGCTTAATAATCAAACGCATATAATCGCAACTAATGCAGCTAAGCTTATTAACGGTGAACGCCCGGATGAAGGAACACTGCAAGCAGTGGCGATACTCGTAGCGGGAAAGAAGAAAAAAGAGCTTCGTTTTCAGGATTCCCATGAACGGATGTCTATCAGGCTTATGGCAATCTACATCAAGAACGATGTGTACTACTTTTCATTTAGAGTGAGTGATAGATCCAATGTAAGCTTTTCCTTGGAAAGCATCTCCTTTACCGTAAAAGACACAAAAAAAATGAAGCGCAAAGCATCGCAGGAGAAAGCAATCGAGCCTTTGTTTCAGTATGGCACGGAAGAAATAGTAGGAGGGCATGAACAAAGGAAGTGGGTGGTAGCCTTGCCGAAATTCACTTTAGAAGATAATAAACACTTATTTATTCAGATTCTGGAACAGGACGGTGGAAGGAACTTGTCTATTGAAGTTCAAAGTAAGCATCTTCTTTCTGCAAGGTAATTATAAAACGAAAGTATATCAGTGTTTTCTTAACTATAAAATGATTGAACTATGAACGAGGTGAATTCGGCTTATCTAAGAGACAAACTTAAGTATCACGGCTTTGGCGAAACATTGCATTCCGAAATGGAACAGAAACTAAGGGAAGGTGTACCTCATTTTCAACTGCAATTCAACACAACGATTAACGGAAAATCGTTCGATGCAATTCTCAACTTCCGAAAGGCAGATAAGAACGAAATGTACTTTTTCAATAGTTACACGGCAAAGCTCGACAAAGGTGTTAGAGAAAATATTGAGCAAACATTTTACATTAATAAAGGCAGTGGAGTTACCGCAAAAGAAGCCTATAATCTGCTCGATGGCAGGTCCGTCTTTAAGGAACTGACTAATAAGGACGGCGCTTCTTATCATGCGTGGATGGAGCTTGATCCGACAACGAAAGATAAAAACGGAAACCATATCCTAAAGCAGTATCATACAAATTACGGCTTCGAATTGGGAAAGTCTCTTGTCGCCTTACCCATCAAAGAGTTAGGAAGCGATGACGAAAGAATGAAGCTCATCAAATCTTTAGAAAAAGGAAACCTGCAGGCGGTTACGTTTGAAGGAAATGGAAAGGATGAACGGATGTTTATTGAAGCCAACCCGAAGTTTAAAACGCTGAATATTTATAATAATGAAATGAAGCGGATGAAAAAGAACGTAGAGACTCAGGAATCAAAAAATTCCTTCAAACAACAGAAGAACGGAATGGATAAAGCGGACGATAGTAAAACTGCGAAAAAAAAGAGTTCTAAAAAAGTTTCGGCTAAAGCAGACGATAACCCACAAACCGGTCTTCTTCCTAAGAAACGAATGAGCAAAAAGAAAGGGTTGACACCATAGAGAATTGATTTGATTATTCATCATGAGCAAAAAGAAAGGGTTGACACCATAGAGAATTGATTTGATTATTCATCATGAGCAAAAAGAAAGGGAAATGGAGAATAGAGTGGATAATAGAATAACAGAGGGTCTACTGGACTGGACTGATAAAGAAAATAGGCTGAGAGCCGTTTTCGGAAACGACGTGACTGAGGGAAAAAACTTTTTAGAAAGCAAGCGAGATTTTTTTGACAAGCTTTATAAATCTTGTAAAACAGACGCGACTTCAGAAGAAAAGGTGATGTTGAACGTGATTAAGGGCGAAACAAGAAAGTTGGATAAAATGATTTATCCGAATGCCGCTGTAAGGCTAATGGTTAGGATAGCGGGCAGAGTCAGAGAAAGTGTTCAATCTTATCGCCAGAATCGTTCGTTGAAAGAAGAAATGCTTTCAATACAGATTAAGCAAAAGCCGGTTGACTACAACAAAAAGGGAAATGGGAAAGATAGAGTTATAAAAAACGAATTGCGTGAATCGTCAAAAGAAACTCTGGATGCATATAAAAAGAAAAAGACAAAACTCAAATCTAAAGCGGAAAACAAACCTGCACCAGGGATCGAAAATATCTTACTGCCAAAGAGACGCACAAATGAAAATAGTGGACGCAATATTAATTAATTAATCACTTTTCAGTTATGGACCTACAAAATATAGAGACACTGTCGGCTTTGTTAAAGGCTTTAGAATTTTCTGCGGAAATGGATGAAAAACTATTCTGGAATGCCTGCTTTCGGCAAAAGGAATTTTGCATTAAGGAGCAAAAAGTTTTCGGACATGATATGATGAGTTATCAAGTCTTGTTTAAAGAGAATATAGCGAACGGAAAATTAATCTGTGCGCATTTTGATGCTTCCTTGCGTAAGGAAATTCAACTTGAGCCAACAACCGTTGAGGGAATTAACATGCAGAAATTGGATGATGAAATGAAAGCGATTAACTGGAAAGATGCTTCTGAATTTCGATCCACTTCTGAATATAATTTGTCTGACAGGGAAAGCTGGAAGCAGCAGGCAGCTATAGAGAAGGTTATGCTTCATTTAGAAACGCTGGGTGCCACCACCGAAGGGGCAAATATTGCCGATACTTTGAAGTACAAACATTGGATAGACCTATCATTGGAAAATATGATACCAAACCTCTACCATCAAAGAAGCAAGTTTGAGTTCAATCAACGGTTCTACATTATTGGTGAGGAAGGAATTACAGCAATTGAAGCATTCCGATTTCTGAATAATAGATGGATGCAACGTCGGGCGCAGGAAAAAAAGAAAATTGATCCCCCATCTGAAAATGAGCAAAAGGATTTACTGGCAAAAGGAAAGGCGCAGAAAAATAAGAAGAAAGGCGAAAAAGGAAAATGATCTTACTATAGCTATCGGATTATGGATTTGCAAACTCACCTATTAGCATTTTTTCAAAGAATCGAAAATGATGCACAAATTACTCCTGTGCAAATCTGCCTTTACATCACTCTGCTGCAAACATGGTTGAAAAATCATCAAAGCAATCCTTTTCAGATTCATCGCAGAGAAATGATGATGATGAGTAAAATCAGTTCCCGGTCAACTTTTAGCAAAGCCATGAAACAGCTCCATGATTTGGGCTATATCAAGTATATCCCTTCTTACAATCCCGATGTTAGTAGCATGGTTTGCATCTATTGACAGCTTAAACTCAACTACTATTAACAAAGCGAAAACGGGTGGACATAGGCTAAGGAGGGTAAGATGAATGGGAAAAGCGATAAAAAGATTTCCGTTGAGGAAGCTCGAACAATACTCGAAAAGAATGGGGTTAAGGTGACCATCCAGGAAGCGGAAATGATGCTTAATTTTCTAATTAAGATAGCAGAAATAATTTTATCAAATGGTATGATAAAACCTTAAAATTCAGTAACTTTCATACGGAATTCACTGTAGTGAATTAATTCAGGATTATTAAAAACAGTCGTATGAAAACAGCCGATTTATACATTAGGGTAAGCACTGACGAGCAAGCGGACAAAGGTTACTCCCAACGTGATCAGGAAGAAAGATTACGGAAATACTGCGAACTAAATACAATACAGATCAGGCATGTCATTTTTGAAGACCATTCGGCCAAGACTTTTGAACGGCCGAAATGGAAGCAACTCTTAAATTCCCTTCGGAAAAATAAGTTTCAATCTGACCTTATAATATTTACGAAATGGGACCGGTTCAGCCGGAATGCAGGTGATGCTTATGGAATGATTAATTTACTAAGAAGCCTTGGCGTTGAACCGCAGGCAGTTGAACAACCTTTGGACTTATCCATACCCGAAAACAAAATGATGCTCGCTTTTTATTTGGCAGCACCGGAGGTGGAAAATGATAGAAGATCGTTGAATATCCTCTACGGAATGCGCCGTGCTCGTAAGGAAGGGCGATGGGTGTCAACGGCTCCCTTAGGGTATAAGAACTGTAAAGACAATGATGGAAAGAAAACCATCATACCTGTTGAACCGACTGCTTCTATCATAAAGTTTGCTTTTACGTCGCTTGCTGAAGGCAGCTTAGTAGCCGATCATGTGAGGAAACTAATGAATAAAAAGGGGCTAACATGCAGTAGGAGTAACTTTTGGAGAACAATTCGCAACCCTGTATACTGCGGTAAAATTTTCTTGCCTAAGTTTAAGGATGATGACAGCCAGATTATACAAGGGATTCACCAACCATTGATTAGTGAGACCCTTTTTTATAAAGTGCAGGATATACTGGATGGCAACAAACGGAAAACCCGTGTTCGCACAACAGTTACATCTGACGATTTCCTTCCGCTGAGAGGCTTTTTGCTATGCCCGAGATGTAACCGTATGCTAACTGGCAGTGGTTCTAAAGGACGTAATCGCATTCATTATTATTATCATTGTCTTGCCTCCTGCGGTTGCCGGTTTAGTGCCGATTTAGTTAATAATTCATTTTTGGAAGAACTGAAGAAACTCATCATGAAACCGGCCATCGTTCCTCTTTTCAAGTCTGTAATAAAAATGATTTATGAACAGAAGCAAGCCGGAAGTACCAGTGATATCAAGAATATAACGGTTGAAATGAAAAAGATTGAAGAACGGATAACCAAAGGAAGAGAGTTGTTATTAGAGGGCGACATTGACCGTCTTGATTATAAAAAAATTAAAGAACAAGGTGAAGAAAAACTCAGACGATTAGAAGCCGATATGTCCGATGCAATGGAGCAACAGAAGAAAAAGGTGAATATTGATGCCTTGCTAGATTCAACAGTAAATACAATAACAAGGTTAGGAGATATATACAACCAGGCGAGCGTTGAAAAGAAGAAAGAAATGGTCGGTTCGATTTACGCAGAAAAATTGTGTTTTGACGGAAACAAATATCGAACCACCAATATGAATGAAGTTATTTCTCTAATCCATTTGATGAATAATGAGTTAAATGTAATGAAAAACGAGAAAGAGAAGTCTGAAAACTTTCTTTCCCGTCTGGTAGAGCGTACGGGAATCGAACCCGTGATTCCTCCGTGAAAGGGAGGTGTCTTAACCCCTTGACCAACGCTCCATAATGTTAATTTGGGAGTGCAAAAGTAACAGCATCGCGCTAAAGAGGCAAATCTTTTTACAACCATTTTCTTAAACTTATTACTAAACATTCAGGCATTGTCTGTTACTTCAGAGGCTTTTCTTTCATCCAATCCGCAATAGTCGATATTCACATGAGAAAGTAATATATAATTTACGTCTTTAGCTTCAAAACCGAATGCGCAGTTCAAGTCGTTAGTGGTATCACCCATACCCTGAAACATGCCGCAATCCAACAAAATTTGTATGCCGTTTTCTATTGTTACTGTATGTTTTGAGCCTGTAACGGTGCGTACGGCTCCATGAAAAGCGGTTTTCATCTCCTGTTTATTTTGTTTTTACGATTGTATTTTGAGAACAATACTTTATTAAACTATCTGTTGAATGTTATCATTTCGCAAATTGTTTTATCGATTAAACAAAATATTTGGTAAATTGTTTAATCGTTTATACATTTGCATTGTGATTCTGAAAAAAGAAGAAAAGTTAGTTCCGCGGTACATTATAAATAGCCTTTCTTCATCTTCTGCAGAAGATAAAAAATAGAATTGCATGTAACGAAGCTTGCTGATTTTGTAAACATTTAAAAACAAACTGTATGAACAGCAATAACAAAAGCACCATCATTAACATAGGTGCAGAAGAACTTAAAAGTTTAACCAGTGAAGTAAAAGAAACTGTAGCCAACAGTAACTTTACAGAGCATTATAAATCTTTCAGCATTGTTGATTTGTGGAAGATTCAGCGTAATCGTAAAACGCAGGATCTCTCAAAAAGAAAGATGTTGTCAAGAAGAAATACCATTGTTTAATATTTTGGGTTGATAACTAGAAGTGATGCCCGCATAGTTTTATGCGGGCATTTTTTTGCCTGAGCCATGAATACAAAGAGTTTGCCTGATTAAGCACTGGTAAACAAAAATGGATTAAAAACAAAACACTGGTTTATGTATTCAATCGCATTGTACTGTTTGAAATTGGTTGCCATTGAAGATATGTTTTAAAGAAAAATAAATCACATTTCAACGCTTTAAAATAAATTGAGGAGTTAGATGAGTGGCATTTTTAAATGCAACTTATCACAACGAATTTGTGTACACAATTAAAGTGGAGTAAAAACAAACGTATGCAAAACAAGTCTGTGAAACTTCCGGAGTTTAATGGTTAAACAACACAAACCAGCGGAAATGAAAAACCGAATGAAATCCTGCTTAATCCTGCACCACAAAACAAAATACTTCTTTAGGTCCATGTACACCAACAACAAGCGTTTTTTCTATATCGGCGGTGCGGCTCGGACCGGTAGCCAAGGTTATTAAAGATGGAAGCTGTACATATTTTTGTTGCACATTGTTCAGCGCATCATCAATGTCGTACACCAATTGGCTTACATAGGAAATGCAAATATGAACCGGCGCATATACGCTCACAGTACGACCACTTTGCTGTGCTGTACTCATTACAATACTTCCTATGCGGGCAATAAGTTGTTCACAGGAAGTGATAGATACATCGCAGTTTGCAAGGTCGTCGGTATAAGTATGGGTGAAGTTATTTCGTTGTAACGCATCTATTACCACTTCTTCACGGCAATAAATATTTTTCCAGTTACGGGTAGTAATTAAATTAGTTAATTGCTGAACCAATTCTTCAAAATCAGCACAAAAAGAAAACCGTCCTTGCAGCTTGGCAAAGTTTTCAGCGAACTCTACATCAAGATCTTGCTGCTGAGGTTTAAAAATATTTTTTGTGCCTTCGCTTTGCGGAAACGGAACAGGCACTGATTGTGTTAGTGCCTGTTGTATTTTTTTTAAAATATTTTCTCTTGCCGATGCCATAATTTTTACACCAGATTTGGAGCTTTTAAGCTGCTGTCGTAAGGCGGCACACCTTCATCGATGGTGCCTTTTTCGCGTTCTTCCACATCATCAACATCCAACAATCTTTTTTCTTCATAAGGACGTTTTCCAATCAATTCTTCCACATCACTTTTAAATAAAACTTCTTTGGTTAGAAGTTCTCTAGCTAATTTTTCTACCTGTTCGCGTTTATCTGATAACAATGCTTTTGTTCTTTCATAAGAGATGTCAATCATCTTTCTTACTTCTTCATCAATCATCTTTCCGGTTTCTTCGCTGAATGGTTTAGTGAACGTATTTTCTGCCTGCGGATCGTAATAGCTGATGTTGCCAAGCTTATCGTTCATGCCATACACCGTAATCATTGAATATGCCGTTTTGGTAATCTGCTGCAAATCGTTGCTGGCACCGGTAGATATTTTTCCAAAGAAAATTTCTTCGGCTGCGCGTCCGCCAAGCATCATGCAGATTTGATCATTCAATTGATCGGTATTATAAAGATATTGCTCTTTAGGTGTGTATTGCGCATAACCCAATGCTGCCGAGCCTCGCGGAACGATGGTTACTTTTAGCAATGGATACGCATGTTCCAGAAACCATCCGCAAATAGCATGTCCGGCTTCGTGATAGGCAATGATTTCTTTTTCTTCGGGAGAGATAATTTTATTTTTCTTTTCCAAGCCACCAATTACACGGTCAATCGCATCCTGAAAATCGCTCATATCCACAGATTCTTTGCCTTTACGGGCAGCAATTAAAGCGGCTTCATTACAAACATTAGCAATGTCGGCGCCGGCAAAGCCAGGCGTTTGCTCAGCTAATTTATTAATATCAAGTGTTTGAGAAATTTTGATAGGCTTCAAATGCACCTTAAATATTTGCTCTCTGCCTTTCACATCAGGGCGGTCAATAGAAATTTGCCTGTCGAAACGACCTGGACGAAGCAGCGCTGTATCTAACACATCCGGGCGGTTGGTAGCTGCCAGAATAATAATGCCGCTTTCACCGCTGAAGCCATCCATTTCTACCAACAATTGGTTTAATGTGTTTTCGCGCTCATCATTGCTCATAATTGCATTTCTGCCGCGCGCACGACCAATAGCATCAATTTCATCAATAAAAATAATACAGGGCGATTTTTCGCGGGCTTGCTTAAACAAATCTCTTACACGGCTGGCGCCTACACCCACAAAAAGTTCAACAAAATCAGAACCGCTCATACTAAAAAATGGAACCTGCGCTTCACCTGCCATGGCTTTTGCCAGCAAGGTTTTACCGGTACCAGGAGGACCAACCAGCAAAGCACCTTTTGGGATTTTACCACCTAATGCAGTATATTTTTTTGGGTTTTTAAGGAAGTCAACAATCTCCATTACCTCTACTTTAGCTTCATCAAGTCCGGCAACATCGGCAAACGTGATGTTTACTTTTGTGCCTTTTTCAAATAGCTGCGCCTTTGATTTACCAATGTTAAAGATGCCTCCCGGTCCGCCGCCGCCTGCTGGCCCGCCTACTTTGCGCATCAGTAAAATCCATAAACCAGCCATCAATAAAAATGTAAATAAAATATTAGCTACCGGACCAAACCATTGCACTTCATCGCCTACATTTTCTGACACATGAGGTACATTAACGTGCGATTGATAAAATTCATCCATCGACCTATGAAAACTTGTCCAGTCTGTTACCTGAAATTCAAACAAAGGTCCTTCTATTTTAGAGGCATCTAGGGTGCGTTTAAACTTGTTACTATAAAAAGGTTTCGTAAGGCTGTCAGCCTTGATATTTATACGAACAATGTTTTTATTCGTAACAAGTCCAATGTCCTTCACATCACCTTGTGCCAGCATGTTTTGCTGAAACTCCTGAACAGTAGTTGATGTAAGGTCGGGCGTAGTTTGTTTTAAATAACCATACCCTAATATGATAGCTGCAATAATTGCATAAATCCAGTAAATACTTAATCGTGGACCTTTCTTGTTAGCCGCGTTACGGTCTTCGCTTGCTCCGTTTTTATCAAAAAAATTAGGTCGGTTTCTTTTCTCTTCTTGTGCCATATCAATAAATCCAAAAAATGTTTAAATAAAATTATTCTCACTCATAATCTTTCAATTCAGCATCGCTCCACATATCTTCTAACTTATAAAATCTTCGTGTGTCGGGCAGCATAATGTGAACCACTATGTTTACAAAATCAATCAGTACCCATTGTAATGATTGATAGCCTTCAAATTTATAAGGATTTTCATCGCATTGCATTTTCACTTGTTCCTGTACGTGATCCGCGATGGCTTTAATTTGAATGCCGGTGGTAGCTTCGCAAACAATAAAAAAGTCCGACACGGCTTCCGGTATTTTTCGAAGATCAAGAGAAATGATATTCTCTCCTTTCTTATCCTGAATAGCTTGGATAATTGTTTTATACAGTCGTGAATTTGTGGTAAGCTTTCCTCTTTTCTGAACGGTGCGCGTAGCCAAAACCGATAATGGTGCCAACAAACAATGAAGTTTAAAAATGTGATTATTATTTTCTTAAGTTAGTAACCTAAAAGAAATTATGTCAGTTGCTTTTTTGCTTTGTAAAATAATGATTATATGCTGCTTTGCAGTAAGAAAAGCTGCCGATAATCTATCTTAGCAAATGTATGTAATAAATTTACCTTAACCGTAATTATGCAAAGTATTGGTAAACCTTTCACAGAACTTACAGAGGTGGACAGCACCAACAACTATGCCATGGCAGCCGCACAAAAAGGGGCTGCCAAACATGGCGAAGTTTGGTTTGCACATCATCAAACAAAGGGCAAAGGAAGCCGTGGCAAAAGCTGGAGTAGTGGCAAAAGCGAGAATGTTATTTTATCTGTTTTGTTGCAGCCCGGTAGCTATTTATTGCCGTCGCATAGCTTTTATGTAACGGCATATATTGCATTATCGGTTTACGATTTCTTTAAAAGATATGCAGCAGATAAGGTTTCGATTAAATGGACGAATGATATTTACTGGAATGACAGAAAGGCAGCGGGTATTTTAATTGAAAACAATTTTCGCGGTAACCATTGGCAATGGAGCGTGGCTGGAATTGGAATAAATATAAACCAAACGGCGTTTCACCCATCGTTGCCAAACCCTGTTTCGCTTAAACAAATTACCGGCAAAACCTATAATGTTGTTGCTTTAGCAAAAGAGCTTTGCGAATGTTTGCAACAGCGTTATGAGCAATTGCAAACAAATAAAGAAAGCATTTTGAATGATTACAATACAGTGTTATACAAACGAAACCAAAAAGTAAAACTAAAAAAAGGGAACATTGTTTTTACCGGCATTGTTAGACAAGTAAATGCTTTAGGATTATTGGAAGTAGAAGATGGATTGCAGCCGCAGTTTGCATTTGGAGAAATTGAATGGGTATTACCGGAACGTGATGTTGTTTAATATTTCTGCATTGTTTTCTTCTCTTCTTGCTTCAGCTTCAAAGCGGTTGTTATAATAGCCATTGATAAATGTTTGGTGGATATATAAAAAAACAAACAAAACAAAACCCTGTTTTTTATATTGATGCACATGCGCTACTTCATGCCGTAGCCACAACGGAGATTGTAAAAATTCTTTGCGCGATGCACCCCATAAATAAACTGTATTGTTTATAACCAGGGCAACTTGTTGCGAGTGTAATTTTCGGGCAGCCATCCTGGCTAACCAACTTTTTTCTTTAATAAAAACAATCATAATCTGAAGTAAAAACAATAACTCTTTTTCAAGCCTACATTTGTGTAACAGTTGTAAACAATTGCCTATGAAAAAAGCATTCCTTTTTTTAATGTTTATTGATATTTGTGTTGCTAACGCACAAAAAATTGAAACTCCGTTCAACGCTGCAGCTCGCCCAAAAAACTTATCCGATTCTGCCTTATTAAATTTGGTGCAAAAACAAACGTTCCGGTATTTTTGGGATTTTGCGCATCCCGTAAGCGGGCTTGCCCGTGAGCGCAGCAACAAGGCATACGATTATGGAAACGAAGTGGTAACCACTGGCGGCAGCGGTTTTGGCATCCTTTCAATTATTGTTGCTACAGACAGAAAATGGATAAGCCGAGATACCGCCGTAAATCATTTATTAAAAACCGTGAAATTTCTGGCTAAAGCGGCTTCGTATCATGGTGTATTTCCGCATTGGATGGACGGCGCAACCGGTAAAACCATTCCTTTCGGACGAAAAGATGATGGCGGCGATTTGGTAGAAACTTCTTTTTTATTTGAAGGGTTGTTGTGTGCAAGGCAATATTTTTCTGCCAGTAACGCGAAAGAAGAGGAGCTGCGCAACCGTATTACCTGGCTGTGGAATGAAGTGGAATGGAGCTGGCACACGCGCGATGGTTTAGATTTACTTTACTGGCACTGGAGCCCGAACAACGGCTGGGCAATGAACTTTGAACTGCGCGGCTGGAACGAAACGTTGATTACATATATCCTTGCCGCTTCATCGCCCACCTACTCTATAAATAAAAAAGTGTATGATAACTGCTGGGCGCAAAGCAATCATTTCATCAACGGAAAAGAATATTATGGTGTGAAATTGCCGTTGGGTTTCGATTATGGCGGACCTTTGTTTTTTACGCATTATTCTTTCTTGGGTTTAGATCCGCATGGATTGAAAGACCAGTATGCCGATTACTGGCAGCAGAATTATAATCATACCTTAATAAACTATAAACATTGTGTAGTAAATCCGGCTCATTTTGTTGGTTATGGCGAGAACTGCTGGGGGCTAACGGCATGCGATACGTATGATGGCTACAATGCTTTTTCGCCAACCAATGATTTTGGAACCATTGCGCCCACAGCAGCCCTTTCAGCTATGCCGTACACACCGGAAAATTCAATGAAAGCGCTGAAGCATTTTTATTATGATTTGGGTGATAAGCTATGGGGTGAATACGGCTTTAAAGATGCGTTTAACGGAAGCAAAAACTGGGTTGCAGGCTCTTATTTAGCGATTGATCAGGGACCGGAAATTGTGATGATTGAAAACTACCGAACCGGCTTGTTGTGGAAGCTTTTTATGAGCATACCCGAGATACAAAACGGTTTAAAAAAATTAGGTTTCGAAAGTCCGTATCTATCAAAATAAAACTGTATTCTCATGAAATATTATCGTATTCTGATTCTTATTAGCTGCTTTGTTTTTGTTCAGGTTATTCATGCGCAAACCGTACCATTTCAGGATGAAATCAACACATTTAAAAAAGAAGACAGCCTGCATTTTCCGCCCAAACACGCCATTCTTTTTATTGGCAGTTCATCGTTTCGTTTTTGGACAGATGTGCAAAGTTATTTTCCAGGATATACCATCATCAACCGGGGTTTTGGTGGCAGTTCGTTAACCGATGTTATTCATTTTGCGCCGGCTATTTTGTTTCCTTATCAACCCAAACAAGTGGTAATTTATTGCGGTGAAAATGATTTGGCTGGCGATACTTCTGTTACAAGTAAAGTTGTTTTTGCTCGTTTTAAAACCTTGTATCAAATGGTAAGAAATCATTTGGGTAACAAGGTGAATGTTGTTTATGTTTCTATCAAACCTAGCCCGAGCCGTGAAAATTTATTACCTAAGATGATTGCTGCAAATGCACTTATCAAACAATATGTATCTGAACAAAAAAATACCTCTTTTGCAGATGTGTTTCATGCTATGTTAGATGCGAACAGCAAGCTGCGACCTGAACTGTATAAAGACGATCATCTGCACATGAAACCCGAAGGTTATGCCATTTGGAAACAAGTATTAGAGCCGTATTTACTTAAATAAAAGATGTTTTTATTCATTGAAAAGAATATTTAAAATAAAGGGTTTGTTTTTACTGCACTTTTATATTTCGTAGTTTTACTAATTCTTTTAGTTATGGCAAATCCTAATTTACAATCAGAAAAAGAAACTCTTTCGCCAGTAGAAAAAGAGTTTGAAAATACAATACGTCCTACGGAAATTGATGACTTTTCCGGGCAGTCAACTATTATTGAAAACCTGCGCATTTTTATCAAAGCTGCCAAAATGCGTGGTGATGCACTCGATCATGTTTTGTTTCACGGACCTCCGGGTTTGGGTAAAACCACGCTAAGCCGCATTGTTGCAAATGAGCTGGGTGTGAATATAAAAGAAACATCAGGACCAGTGATTGAAAAGCCCGGCGACCTTGCCGGTTTGCTAACCAACTTAGAAAAGAATGATGTTTTGTTTATTGATGAAATACATCGTTTAAGCACCGTTGTAGAAGAATACTTATATGCCGCGATGGAAGACTATCGCATAGACATTTTGATTGATAGCGGTCCTAATGCAAGAAGCATTCAATTAAATCTTCAGCCTTTTACTTTAATTGGAGCAACAACACGCAGTGGTTTATTAACGGCGCCGCTGCTTTCGCGCTTTGGCATTAAAGCAAGACTGCAATACTACACGGCAGATGTGTTGCAAAAAATTATTATCAGAAGTGCAGGTATTTTAAATACGGGCACTACAGCTGATGCAGCGATGGAAATTGCTGGCAGAAGCCGTGGTACGCCGCGCATTGCCAATGGCTTGCTGCGCCGCGTGCGCGACTTTGCGCAGGTGTTAAATGATGGTCAGATAGACATTGGTATTACCCAACATGCGTTACACGCTTTAAATGTGGATGAGTATGGTTTGGATGAAATGGACAACAGGATTTTAAGCACTATTATTGAAAAATTTAAGGGCGGGCCTGTTGGCATTACAACCATAGCAACAGCTGTTGGCGAAGAGCCGGGAACTTTGGAAGAAGTATATGAGCCTTTTTTAATTCAGGAAGGTTTTTTGCAACGTACACCACGTGGCAGAGAAGTAACTTATAAAGCTTACAGTCATTTAAAAAAAGAAGGCTATCAAAATAAAGGAAACAGCCCGAACACTTTATTTGGCATTTGATTGAATAATACAAAGGTGTTCTTTATAAAAAAAGCTGTGTTCTTACAAGAAAGTATAGTAAGAACACAACTTGGTTGGAGAAATAATTTTGGTATCAGTATAGTTTGGGTAGTATGGCAGCTAAAACCAGATAACAGCTAATAGTGATAAGTTAGTCAGCTTGGTTGCAGCCCCTCGGTGCGTGTGCGTAAAAAAAGAAAAAACGGTAGAATCATTATTTTCTGGTGCGAAAATAAATTATTTTTTTACATACGCAAATTTTTGGTTTGGTTTTTTTCATTTTAATTTCTATTTAATCTACTTATTTATTATTGAAAAAACAAAGTGCATTATTGATAGAGAATTTTCAACTGGAAGTCTGGAGTTTGTGGTTTTTTTAATGAGACTATTTAAAAATCATTAAAAAAGGCAAAATCAATAAATGGTTTTGCCTTTCTATTATCCTACATCTGATATTCCTTATTCTGCCGGCTTTTCTTCCGTTGGCGCCACATCAGTAGCGGGTTCACCGCTTGCTGTTTCATTTGTAACCATTGGCGATTCTGTTGTTGGTTGTTGTGCAGGTGCGTTTGTTTTTGCACCACCACGACCACGACGTGTTCTGCGTGCTGGTTCGGAAGCAGCAGCGATGTTTTTGCCGTATATCTCATTAAAATCAACCAATTCAATCATAGCTTTTTCAGCATTATCGCCTACCCGAATACCAAGTTTAATGATACGCGTATAACCACCGGGACGGCTGGCTACCTTCGGTCCTACTACGGTAAACAATTCTTTTACGGCTGATTTATCGTGTAGATAGCTAAACACAATTCTATGATTATGGCTGATAACCGTTTCGTTATCAGTATGCTTTGTTCTGGTAATTAAAGGTTCAATGTATGTACGTAACACCTTTGCTTTTGCCAGTGTGGTTACAATACGTTTATGAACGATTAATTGGCTGCCCAAGTTGGCAAGTAACGCATCTTTGTGCGCTTTTTTTCTACCTAAATTGTTGATCTTGTCTCCGTGACGCATGGCTGTTTTAATTTAAAGTTCTTCTGCACCGTGCCGGGAATTGCAAAAGAGAGAAATAAGCTTCTAACTCCTAAAGGGGAGTTTAAAACTTTTCCTTATGAATAAAAATGTTTATATAGTAAAAGCCCCCAATTCTCTTTAGGAGTCGGGGGCTTTTATTTATTTATCAATATCGTCTAAGCCCATTTTATGTAAATCCATCCCGAATTGCAAGCCTCTTTCGTGAAGTACCTGATCAATCTCACTTAATGATTTTTGACCAAAATTGCGAAACTTCATCAAGTCTTCCTGCTCATATTGAACCAATTCGCTCAATGAATTAATCTTCGCAGCTTTTAAGCAGTTAAAGGCACGTACGGAAAGATCTAAATCTTCCAGGGGAGTTTTTAACACTTTTCGAAGCTGAAGCACTTGTTCATCAACAACATCTTCTTTCTTGTCTTCTTTACTATCAAATGTGATATTCTCATCTGTTATGATCATGAGATGTTGAATGAGAATACGTGATGCCTGCTTTACCGCATCTTCAGGGTTGATGGTACCATCGGTAGAAACTTCCAGCATTAGTTTTTCATAGTCAGTGCGTTGCTCTACACGATAATTTTCAACACCATATTTTACGTTCTTAATCGGTGTGTGAATAGAATCAATAGGAATATAACCGAATAAAGAATCTTTTACTTTATTCTCTTCTGCAGGAACATAGCCGCGACCTTTTGCGATGGTTAGTTCTATATCTAACTTAGCAGAACCATCCAATGTGCAAATCACCAGTTCGGGGTTCATCAGCTCAAACATTTGCGTTGCTTCAGCAATATTTGCTGCGGTAAATTCGGTTTTATTGCGGATAGAAAGAGAAATTTTTTCGCTCTGAACCTCCTGGTCGCTATTCTTTTTAAAGCGAACTTGTTTCAGGTTTAAAATCATTTCGGTTACATCTTCGGTCACGCCTTTAATGGTTGCAAACTCATGATCTACGCCTTCTATTTTAATGCCTACAATCGCATAGCCTTCGAGAGAACTTAATAACACTCTGCGCAATGCATTGCCAATGGTTAAACCATAGCCGGGTTCAAGCGGGCGAAATTCGAACTGACCTTCAAAATCGGTTACTTTTTGCAGAACAATTTTGTCGGGTTTCTGAAAGTTTAATATTGCCATATTCAAAGCTGTATGAAGCCCTAAATCCCTGAAGGGACTTTCGGACGATTTATTAATTTATAACTATTTTTCAAACTCCCTTTTAGTGGATAGGGTTTTATTTACTGTATAACTCCACAATTAATTGTTCCTTGATGTTTTCGGGAACACTTTCACGTTCGGGATAAGTAATGAACGTGCCGCGTTTTTCAGCATCATTCCAATCAAGCCATGAGAACTTCGGGTTGCGTCCGCGAATCTGGCTGGTGATGGAAGTATTATTCAACGCTTTTTCTTTTAATCCAATAATATCACCGGCCTTTAATTGGTAAGACGGAATGTTTACAACATTGTCATTTACGGTTACGTGCTTATGGCTCACTAACTGGCGGGCTGCCGGGCGAGAAGGGGCAATGCCCATGCGAAATACAGCATTATCTAACCGGGCTTCTAAAATCTTAATTAAGTTTTCACCGGTTACACCTTTCATACGGGACGCCTCTACAAAAGTATTTCTAAACTGGCGCTCTAATACTCCATAGGTGTACTTTGCTTTTTGCTTTTCTTTTAACTGTAATGCATACTCACCGGGCGCTTTTCGCTTTTTCGTTGCGCCATGCTGACCGGGCGGATTGCTGGTTTTAGTTAACCATTTTCCATTGCCTAAAATCGGCTCGCCGAATATGCGGCTTATCCTGGTTTTCGGACCTGTGTAACGTGCCATTTGTTATCTTCTTTTTTTGATTTTTTAATGACGACACCTGATCGATAAAAATCTAAAATGAATCAGGTGTCCAGTATGATTTATGATTTTGGATTTATGAAGTATGATTGCGGGTATGAAAATCAAAAATCTGCAATCACAAATCAAAAACCGTTTATACTCTTCTCTTTTTAGGAGGACGACAGCCGTTATGTGGCAGCGGTGTAATATCTTTAATCATGGTTACTTCAATACCGTTTTGCGTAAGTGCGCGAATGGCGCCTTCGCGACCGGCACCGGGGCCTTTCACATATACATCTACTCTTTTCAAACCTGCATCTACAGCCACTTTTGCGGCATCTTGCGAAGCTACCTGCGCAGCGTATGGCGTGTTTTTCTTGGAGCCTTTGAAGCCCATTTTACCCGCAGACGACCAACTGATTACCTGACCCTGCTTGTTGGTAAGAGAAATGATAACGTTATTAAAAGTAGCGCTGATGTGGGCATCGCCGTAAGCATCTACTTTTACAATTCTTTTTTTTGCAGCGGCTTTTGCGCTGTTTTGTTGTTGTGCTTTTGCCATAAAAAATAAATAGGTAATCTTGTCTCGCCTAAGGCGGACGCTGTTTTATAAAACAAAATCCCGCCCGAATATAGAGCGAGACCTGGCAAACCCTCCGTTACCTTTTTTATTGATAACATCCGGCGTTTTCCAGATATAACAAAGCATTACGCACTTAGCCCGTAATGCTCGATAATTATTTTTTCGGTGCTTTCTTTTTACCTGCTACCGTTTTACGTTTACCCTTACGAGTACGGCTGTTGGTACGCGTGCGCTGACCACGGACGGGCAAGCCCTTGCGATGACGCAAACCACGATAACAAGCGATATCGAGTAACCGCTTAATATTCATCTGCACTTCACTGCGAAGCTGACCTTCTACCTTAAACTCATTAGTAACGATGTTACGGATAGCCGCCTGCTCATCGTCATTCCACTGATTTACTTTTTTATCGTAATCCACACTGGCTTTATCTAAGATATACTGCGCCCTTGAACGACCGATACCATAAATATAAGTGAGTCCGATTTCGCCTCTTTTGTTTTTAGGTAAATCAATACCGGCAATACGAGCCATAATTATTTTCTGATTTTTAATTTTTAATTTTTAATTGACCCGTACCAAGAGCCAATTAACAATACTTATCCCTGACGCTGTTTAAAGCGGGGATTCTTTTTATTAATGATATACAGCTTGCCTTTTCTACGAACAATTTTGCAATCTGCACTTCTTTTTTTTACAGAAGCTCTTACTTTCATAACTTATTTATTTCGCTTGTAGCTATCAGCTTTTGGCTTATAGCTATTTGTTTATTTATATCGAAAAATGATTCTGCCTCTTGATAAATCGTACGGGCTCATTTCAACACCTACTTTATCGCCCGGTAAAATTCTAATATAGTGCATCCGCATTTTTCCAGAAATGGTAGCTAATATTTCGTGTCCGTTTTCAAGCTTCACCCGGAACATTGCGTTGCTCAAGGCTTCCAGAATAACACCATCTTGTTTAATCAGCGGTTGTTTAGACATATTTTTGGGAGCGCAAAGATAATGCTTTGAGAGTAAAAAAGGAAACTTTAAGATTATTTTACGATTCCTTTTTTACAGTTCTCAATGAAAGAATTCAGAATAAAAACAAACCTTCTTTACCAAACAAGCCTCTTAACTTTCTTGTTTATAAAGGCGATTCCTTCTTTTTTATTCTAAACGAAAAGTACGTTTGACTTACATAGCTGAATGTTACTACAAACACAGTGGTTACAATTTTTGACGGTGTTGGATACCAACCTAAAAACTTAATGAAAAACCACAGTAAAATATAATTGAGATAAAAACAAACCAGTACAATTAAAAAGTACCGGATCAATTGCGTTCTGCGTCTTAATGCCGATTGGGAAAATACTACATAACGGCTTAGATAAAAGCCGGTGAAGAATGAAAAAAAGGAAGCCGTAAGCAAGGAAGCCGTGGGTGCCTTGAGAATATAAAACCTCAAATCAACATTTTGTTTATGATAGATGAAATTATAGCTTAACGCAAATACTGTAATATCAAACAATAAGTTGGCGCCGCCGCAAGCCGCATAGCGAAAGGTTTGCAAAGGAATAAATTTGCGAAACGGCGGATAAAAAAAATCAACCGTTTTTAAAATAATGTTTCTAATGCTGTTATGAACTGCGTACATGCCTTTTTTACGAAGCGGCGAAGGTAAGCGTTAAGTTAACAGATGGTAACTGGCAATTGGTGGTTATTACAGGTTAGTTATGAGTTGCAGTTGATGCATTACGGTATCATCAGTTATTTTTGCCCTCAATTTTTTATATGAGTGTTGTTACGCAAATAAAAACCATAGCCGCTGAAGCTTTGTATTCTTTATACAATATTAATCTTGAAAAAAAGTCTATCAATATAAATGAAACCAAGCCTGAATTTGAAGGCGAGTACACTCTTGTTTTGTTTTCTTTTACCAAACAAATAAAAAAATCGCCGGAGGTATTAGGCAAAGAAATCGGTGAGTTTTTGGTGCAACAACATCCATCCGTCATCAGCCATTATAATGTTATCAAAGGCTTCTTAAATCTTACTATTTCTGAAACCTATTGGGTACAATTTCTATCTCATCATTACAATCATTTATTTTATGGAGTAAAAGAAAAAAGCGGCAATCGTGTGATGGTTGAATATTCATCGCCCAACACCAATAAGCCTTTACATTTAGGACATCTTCGCAATAATTTTTTAGGCTGGAGCATTGCCGGAATTTTAAATGCCGAAGGAGCTGATGTTATTAAAACCTGCGTGGTGAACGATCGTGGTATTCACATCAGCAAAAGCATGATTGCCTGGCGCCGCTTTGGCAACGGCGCAACGCCGGAAATCACCGGCACAAAAGGCGACCATTTTGTTGGCGATTATTATGTGAAGTTTAATGAGGAATATAAAAAAGAAGCAGAGCGATTAATTAATGAAGGAAAAACAAAGGAAGAAGCCGAGCGAAGCGCGCCTATTATGGAAGCCGCACATCAAATGCTGATTGATTGGGAACAGGGCAAGCCGGATGTGATTGAACTTTGGAAAACAATGAACAGCTGGGTGTATAAAGGTTTTAATGAAACTTACCAACGCATTGGAAGCCATTTTGATACTGTATATTATGAAAGCAACACCTATTTATTGGGCAAACATTTGATACAAGAAGGCTTGCAGAAAGGCGTATTTTATACCAAAGAAGATAGTAGTGTTTGGGTTGATTTAACACAAGATGGTTTAGATGAAAAAGTGGTACAACGGAAAGATGGAACCTCTGTTTATATAACACAGGATATTGGGCTGGCAGAACAAAAACAACAGGAGTATGGAATGCAGCAAAGCATATATGTTGTGGGCGATGAACAGAACTATCATTTTAAGGTATTGAAGTTGATTTGCGAAAAGTTAGGCTTGCCTTCTGCTTATGGCATTCATCATTTGAGTTATGGTATGGTGGAACTGCCTTCCGGCAAGATGAAAAGCCGCGAAGGAACAGTGGTTGATGCAGATGATTTAATAGATGAGATGATAAACATCGCGAAGCAAAAAACGGAAGAACTCGGCAAAGTGAACGATTTTACAACCGATGAGCTTACCCAACTTTATAACACTATCGGATTAGGCGCGTTGAAATTTTTTATTCTTCGTGTTGATCCAAAAAAACGCATGGTTTTTAACCCCGAAGAAAGCATAGATTTTCATGGCTTCACTGGTCCGTTTATTCAATACACTCATGCAAGAATTAAAAGCATTTTGAGGAAGAACGATTACACCATTAAGGCATCGTTACAAAATGTTTCTTTATTGTTTTTAGAAAAAAAAATCATTGTATCGTTGGAGCAGTTTGAAAGCATTATTGCAGAAGCTGCTAAGGAGTACGATCCTTCTAAAATTGCTATCTATGTTTTCAATCTTTGCAAAACATTCAATTCTTTTTACACCGAACATTCGGTAACTAATGCAGAAAGTGAAGAAAAGAAAACACTGCGTTTACAAATCTGTTTATTAACCTCAACCGTTATTAAAACAGGCATGCAATTGTTAGGAATTGAAGTGCCGGAAAGGATGTAGAGGTTTTTGTTTTATATTTGATGCATTCAATCAAAACTTATGAACGGGCAAAATTCATTTCTCGGCACCGAAGAAACGCCGCTTCTGGCACCCACCAGCGATGAAAAAACAATGGCTATGTTATCGCATATTTTAACATTGGCTCCAGGCGTTGGTTTCCTCGCTCCGCTTATTATTTACTTGATTAAAAAAGATGAGTCGGTGTTTATAACTGCTCATGCTAAAGAATCACTGAATTTTCAAATTACATTGTACATTGTCATCTTCGGGTTGTTTATTACTGTCATCGGTATTTTTATTGTTTGGATTGTTGCTATACTCGCGTTGGTGCTTGTAATTATTGCAACCATTCGTGCCAATGATGGAAAGCTGTATAAGTACCCGGTCGCAATTCGTTTTATCAAGTAATTTTTGTTCTCAAACTAATCCAAATCAGGTTTGTATTTATCTGTTTTTACAGTAGCTTTTAGTTCGTGCAAAATGTTATACAATCCAAAGTTGGTGCGGTTTACATAAATAAAATGCTTTACACCGCGCGCCTGTTTAAACTCGGGCGTCTTTGCAATTTTATCACCGTATTCATACAAGTTATTGAAAAATTCATCGCGGCTGAAATCGAATGTTTTACTGGCATAAGGCTTCGCAAACATCTGGATCATTTCTTTATAACTTCTGTAATAAAATTCAACCTGATTTGGTGTATCTGTTGGTAATATCATTTCTAATTTCCGAAACGCTGCAATTGTTTTTTGTTTATCAGCCAACACATTGGCAGATACCAACGAAAAAAACGGATAATAAAAATCATCGGGCAGGGTTTTAATGCAGCCAAAGTCAATCACACCCAGCTTTTCATCCGGGGTAATTAAAAAGTTTCCGGGATGAGGATCTGCATGAACCTTGCGTAATTTGTGTTGCTGAAAGTTATAAAAATCCCACAAGGCCTGGCCTATTTTATTGCGCAGTTCCTGCGATGGGTTCGTTGCTAAAAACTCTTTTAAATGCAAGCCTTCAATCCAATCCATAGTAATAATGCGCGAACCCGACAATTCAGGATAATAATGCGGAAATACAGTGTTTTGAAGCTCTCCGCAGGCATTTGATATTTCAATGGAACGTTTTATCTCCAGTATATAATCGGTTTCTTCCAGCAAACGTTCTTCTACTTCTTGAATATAAATTTCCAGTTCTTTTTCACTCATACCCAGTAAGCGAAAAGCAAACGGTTTTACCAGTTTTAAATCGGATGAAATGCTATCGCCAACGCCGGGAAACTGAATTTTTACAGCCAATTTTTTTCCGTTCAGTTCTGCTTCATGCACTTGCCCGATAGATGCCGCATGAGTAGATTTTAAATTGAATGTATCAAAAATTTTATCCGGCGTTTTGCCAAAATTTCGCGTAAATGTGCGTACAATCAATGGACCCGAAAGCGGGGGCGCATTGTATTGCGACAACGAAAATTTATCAACATAAGCACGCGGCAAAACATTTTTATCCATGCTTAACATTTGCGCTATTTTTAAAGCGCTGCCTTTTAATTCGCTTAACGAATTATAAATGTCTGCCGCATTGTCTTCATTTAATTCATCGCGGGTTAAATGCGGGTTGAATAGTTTTTTAGAATAATGCTTGATGTAATTACCGCCTACCTGAATGCCTGTTTTTACAAATTTAGCTGAACGCGCCACCTTGCTGGTAGGAATGCTTTCCTGTTCTTTCATAATTAAAATCAATCTTTAAAATCTCATCTTCTCTTTAAAAGTCCTGTTGTTCCGGGCAAAGAATTTTCCATAATCAATCAGGTTGTCAAGCGTTGAGCGTTCAAACAAATCAAACGTTACATTAATGCCTCTTTCAATCGCTTCATCGGTTTTTTCAAAGCCGGTGCTGCTGTCGTTAATCCAAAAATTCAGTATCACGCCAAACTGCACCCACAACGCATCTTTGTATCGTTTGGAAAAGAATTTTCTATCTGCCAGTTCACCTTTATCCAAGCCTTCGCGGATGGTTGCATCTGCAAAATTTTCAAAGATGTTCTTTACATCGCGCAGCACTTCCGGCGTTTGTAATTTGCCAGCATATTTATAAGAATTCAAACTAAAAACAATAAAGCTGCGCTTGCTTTTCAGCAGCTCGATATAAGCATAAAAAAATGCCAGCGCTTTTTCGCGTGCCGAGTAGCTTGCCCACACTTCCTGCCCTTCACTTTCGGCAATGGTTTTGGTTGTTAAATCAGCCCAAATTGCTTTTTCAATTGCAATAAAAGAAGAATAAAACGCATAAAATTCCTGCTCGGTAATGCCTAAGTTTTTTGCAAAAATGTACACCGATTTTGGCTGCTCATTATTGGTTAAAACATAATCAATATAACCATCCTGAATTTGTTGTGCTGTTGCCATAAAATAACTATTAAAGTAGATAGTAAAGGTACAATGCAAGTATGGTTTCTATTTGTTGTGTGATGTTAAAATACAGATTAGTTTTTTGCAAGATGATGATTACAGATAAGCAGCAAAACCACTTGAGTTAAGTAAGATAGAAGCAAATGTTTCGTTTACAAATTTGCAGTAAAAACAAAAGCTTACTTTGTTATGAGCAGGCTTTGTTTTTACTGCAAATTGTTATTTTTATTCTGCCGTTGCAGAATCCGTTACTGTTGCTGCTTCGCTTACTAACATGAGCAGGAAAACCACTTTTATTTGTTAGCTCAGGAACCATTTCTTTGTTGTGAAGGATAAATGATAAAAGACATAATGCGCTGCCAGCCGCATACTCATCCGACATTTTGTGCAATTCCTCTAACTTGCCGCCCTTTGGCATTTGTATTGACTAATAGAGGTTCCGTTGTCATTATCTGTTTATAAAAAAAGAGTAATGACAGTTTGACTTTCAACATCACACGATTATTATCATGAATAAAAATATAATGCAGTTTGGCACTGATGAAGATTCTGAATTTTTACCTATCATTCCCATTAATGAAAACGATTTTGAACAGGATAAAGACCTTGTTGTTCCAGAAATTCTCCCCTTGCTTCCGTTGCGTAACACTGTGCTGTTTCCTGGCGTAGTGCTTCCCATAACAGTTGGCAGAGACAAAAGTATTAAAGCCGTTCAGGACGCTTACAAAGCCGATAAACTGGTTGGCGTTCTTGCACAGAAAGATGCGAATGTAGAAGACCCCGGCTTTGATGATTTAGCTAAAATTGGTATTGTAGCAAAGATTGTGAAACTGATAAAAATGCCGGATGGCGGAACCACAATAATTATTCAGGGCAAGAGAAGATTTGAGTTGATCAGCATCGTGGAAGAAGAGCCTTATTTTAAAGCCAGAATTCAAATTTTGCACGAAGGAGAAATACCGGATGAAAAAGATTTTGAAGTTTACATCAGCACCATTAAAGATTTAGCTACACAAATTATTCAGCTTTCTCCTAATATGCCTGCTGAAGCTTCTATCATTCTTCGCAACATTGAAAACGCTTCGTTTCTCATCAATTTTGTAAGCAGCAATCTGAACAGCGATTTATCAGAAAAACAAGCTTTGCTTGAGATTATGGAAGTAAGAAAGCAAGCTGAAAAGCTGGTAGGCTTACTGCAAAATGAACTTCAGTTTGCCGAGTTGAAAAATAAAGTAACTACCAAAACCCGCACAGAGATTGACAAGCAGCAGCGCGAATATTTTTTGCAGCAGCAAATAAAAAGTATTAAGGAAGAATTGGGAGGTGAAAGTAACGACCGCGAAGTGGCGGAAATGAAGAAAAAAGCTGAAACCAAAAAGTGGCCTGAAGCTGCGAAGCTTGCTTTTAAAGCTAATGTTGCCAAGCTGGAGCGGATGCACCCAAGTACACCGGATTACTCTATTGTTTATAACCATTTAGACTTGTTGTTGGACTTGCCCTGGGAAGAATACACGTATGACAATTACGATTTAGATCGTGCTGAACAAGTGTTGAATGATGACCATTACGGCATGAAAAAAATTAAAGAACGCATTTTAGAATATTTGGCGGTGCTAAAATTAAAAGGCGATTTTAAAAGCCCTATTCTTTGTTTTGTAGGTCCGCCGGGCATAGGCAAAACTTCATTAGGTAAAAGTATTGCTCATGCACTGGGGCGAAAGTATGTTCGGTTAAGTTTGGGCGGCTTGCACGATGAAAGTGAAATTCGCGGGCATCGCAAAACCTATATCGGGGCAATGCCGGGAAGAATTTTACAGAATCTTCGCAAGGTAAAATCATCCAATCCGGTAATGATTTTGGATGAGATAGATAAAATAGGAAATGATTTTCGCGGCGATCCTTCCTCTGCTTTATTGGAAGTGTTAGACCCTGAACAAAACAATACTTTCTACGATAATTATCTGGAACTGGAATATGATTTAAGCAAGGTTTTATTTATTGCAACAGCAAATGATTTACAAAACATTCAGCCTGCCTTGCGCGACCGTTTAGAGATTATTAATTTGGGCGGCTATGCAGTAGAAGAGAAGATAGAAATAGCACGGAGACATTTGGTGCCGAAACAAAAAGAAGCGCATGGACTGAAGAGTGTTTCTCTGCGCATCGGCGATAAAGTGCTGGAAAAAATGATTGAAAGTTACACACGCGAAAGCGGTGTGCGGGAACTGGACAGGCAGCTTGCAAAAGTAATGCGTAACCAGGCGAGAGATTTTGCAAGAGGCGGTAAAGTGAAATCACCATTAACTGCACAAGACGTTGAGGATATATTAGGTACGCAACGTTACAGCAATGAAATTTACAAAACAGCCAATATACCTGGTGTTGCAGTGGGGCTTGCCTGGACGTATGTGGGCGGCGATATTTTGTTTATAGAAACGGCATTGAGCGATGGTAAAGGCGAATTAAAACTTACGGGCAATTTAGGTAACGTGATGAAGGAAAGCGCCACTACGGCTTATAGTTATTTACAAGCGAACGCAAAGAAATATAATATAGATCCTGATTTATTCAGCAAAAAAAATATTCATGTTCACATACCTGAAGGTGCTACGCCAAAAGACGGACCGAGCGCCGGCATTACAATGCTAACTTCATTGACTTCAGCATTTACAGGCAAAAAAATAAAATCGTATTTAGCGATGACCGGCGAGATAACCTTGCGCGGACAAGTGTTGCCAGTAGGTGGCATAAAAGAAAAAGTGCTGGCTGCTAAACGCGCTGGAATTAGAGAGATTGTAATGTGCTACCTGAACGAAAAAGATGTGAATGAAATTGACAGCGAGTTTATTAAAGGCGTTACTTTTCATTATGTAAAAACCATGCAGCAGGTACTTGACATTGCGATAGCGTAGGCATTGTTAATTGTTAGTTGGATAGAAGAATGATAAATATTGAAGAAAAACAAAAGCGGTAAGTACAGAAATCTAAATCAATTAGTTGAATTGCTATTCCTGATTGTATTCCTGATATTCAGTCTTACATATAACTTATTACATCTCCAATTATCCATTAAGAATCATCCAATAAAAAAACCCATCTTGAAAAAGACAGGCTTTTAAAAAATAAAGCAGTAGTAATTTTGGTTGCGGTTCTTAAGTATAAAACAAAAAAGAATCACATGAAAAAGGACGTAACCAATAGCCAATCGCGATGCCAAAAGAAAAAGAACTGTAAATGAGAGGTTTAGAGAAGCGAACTCTCTGTTTTCGTTTCAAAAAGGGAAACTTCATTATAAAAAAAGGAATAAGTGCAGTAAAAACAAAAGATGTATGACGCTTGATAACCAGGTTTCTTTTTTTGATGCTTGCCGCAAAGGCGATGTTGCCGCTGCACAAAATTTATGTAACAATCAGCCTGGCATTATTAATATACAGGATGTAAAAGGTTTTACGCCGTTAATTATTGCAGTGTATAATAATCAAGTTCAAACCACAGAATTTTTATTGCAGAATGGTGCTGATGTGAGTGCACAGGATGCCGCCGGAAACACAGCTTTAATGGGAGCCTGCTTTAAAGGTTATCACGAAATTATTGATAGATTGTTAGTTGCCGGTGCTGATGTTAACCAACGCAATTTTCAAGGAGCAACGGCGCTTACTTTTGCAGCTACTTTTGGACAGTTATCCATTGCTCAAATGCTGTTGCAAAAAGGTGCCGATATTTATGTAAAAGACGTACGTGGCAAAAGCCCGATTGATCATGCAGTAATACAGGAAAATGAAGCGATGGTTTTGATGATGGAGAAGTATTTATAATTGTAGTTTGTTTTAAGTAATAAGATAAAGAACTATAATAAAACAATACAATTACTTCATAATACTTATTACATGATACTCGCTACAAATCATACTATCATCTCATCAAATACATCTTTCCATAACCTTTATTAAAATACTGCGAAGTGTTCACGGTATTTCCATTGACATCAGTAACATTAAATTTGTCTAACGATTTTCCATCCAAGTTGGTAAGCACCCGATACAGGTAAACACCATTGCCTAACTTTTGCCCGTACTGGTCGGTACCATCCCATTTGTAAGTTGTGATGTTTCTTCCGATGTGAATATCAGTCAACTCTTCTTTCGTAATTTCTTTTACAATTTTCCCTGTGATGGTGAGTATCTGAATGCGTATGTTTTGCGGAACCTGGCTGCCCGTAACAGTAAAAACAAAAGCGGTTGATGTAGTAAACGGATTGGGATAGTTGAACATATCCGAAATCATCGGTTTATTAATTACCTGGAAGCTCACACTGTATTGTGTGTTGCCTGCTGTGTTGCCGTTTTTATCCTTGCCGCTAACAATTAATTTATACTGACCATCGGTTTGTAAATACGGCAAAAATTCAACCGAGGCCACATTGTTGGCGCCTGTTGTCGCCGGTGTAAACCGAAGCGTATCACTATTAAAATTGTACCGGTGCAACGAGCCATCAGGATATTGAAGTTGTACCGTGATTAACGAGGTATCATTCAGCAACAAAAACTTCGATTCATCGGTAAGTTTGGCAATGATATATGGCTTTGCCGAAACAATATCGTTGTTCAAAATATGCACACCATCAAACGTTACATCCAGCAACGGATTGTAGGTATCAGAACTTACCGTAAGACCTTTATAAAAGAAATTGTTGATGTGCGTTTGTTCAGGCTGTGCACCATTTGGGTTGACATCTAAATAAAACGTGTTGCTGCCGCTGAATTGTTTTGAATCTATTGTAAAATTAAGGGTTGCCGTATCGCCGGGCGCAAGCTTTTTTAATGGGTTTGGATTTACCGTTATTGTGGTGGGCACGTTGCTCTTGTTATACAAAACCGCATTTACTTTTATGCTGTCGGAAAAAGCAACATCGCTCACATTTTTAAACCCTATTTTCCCATTCATTACTTCGCCTAACGATAAAGAATCTTTATACGCATAAGATACGGTTGCGCTCAAACCGCCTTCGGGCACCGGATCGTACAACACGCGCCAGTACTGCAGTTGATAAGGTGTGTAATGAATGCTGTCGGCATTGCGCATTTGTAATTGAATAGATGGATACTGGCTGGCACTTATGCTGCTGATGTCAAAATCCTGCTGCGAAAAGGAAAGCGTATAAAGGGTTTGTTTTTGCCCCGTTGCCGTTACACCAATCACATCAACGGTGGCTTTATCGCCTGCAGAATTATCAATGGATTTGCCTCTCCATTTTACCGAATGCCAGGCTTTTGCCGGACCAAAAACGGGCGAAGTAATAAAGCCTAAACTATCAGGCGAAGCAATGTCGCGGTTTACCACAATACGGTCGGCTAATCCTGCGCTAAGCACTTGTGTAGCTGCAAACAATGGTGTATTTTTTTGATAAATCAAAGCCCAAATTCTTGGGTACGTAAACGAATCAATATGCGTGAATCCGGAAGAGATTAACCTATCGTACCAACTGTTGCCAACACCATACGTTTGCTGATCTTTTTTATAGTCGGGAGCAAATGGGTTTTGGTTATAATCGCCATTCACCGGGTTTAAAATAATGCGTGCCGTTACTATCAGTCCTGATGGTATCCAATCCATAAAATCGCGCATTTTACGGCGGCCGGCGGTATCTAAATAACTAAATTCAAAGTTGTATAAATTGCCAAGATGACCGCATACCTGCGCGCTTCCCAAAAAGCCGCCATGAATGCCGCCAGCATCTGTTGTGGAAGGAACCGTCTGGTTAATGAACGGTTTCAGCGTTACCGGATCAAACAAATCATAAATGACAGAAGCACCTAAGCAAGCGCTTTGCGTAATGATGTTTTCATTTACACGAACTTCAAAATCGCCATCCAATGTTCCGCTGATTTGATACACCGAATTGGTGATTTGCAAAGAAGATTGCCGGTTGATAAAATTCCATACACGGCTGTTGCTATCCAGGTTAATTCCGTTGGTTGTTGATGCCAGGTGTTGATACAAATGCGATTGATTGTAACCGAACAATGAATTTGCAATAAAAACAAACGATGAGCTGTTCCAGCGATACACATCTCCCGCAGCAGGCAAGGGCGCAACACGCCAGTAATACACCGTGCTATCGGTAAAAGAAATACCTGGATCAAACTCAACAAGGCCACCCAGCGAGGTAACAGTTTTTGATGTTTTAAAAGATGAATTGAACAAAGCCGTAGTATCAATTTCCATCACGTATTGACGGGATGGCAAGGTGGGATCGGCGGTAGATGCCGCGAGCCTGATGCCTGTTTTATTTACGATAGAATAATTGTAAGGATACACCGGCGTTAGCGCATCTTCATAAATTAAAAATGTTTTGCTGGCTGTGTTATTGCTCTTGCTCAGTTCATCGTATTGATTTAAATAATCTATCGTTACAATAATTGTATTCTGACCTTTATCTCGTGCAGCTACAACGGGCAACGTAAGCGAAACAGAATCCATAAACCGAACCGAACGAATGTCGTTTGATAACACCGTTTCTATTGTGCCATCGGGATGCTGGTGTTTGATGCTGATAGAAACAGAATCGCCTGTGGCTTTTCCAATGTTATAAAAATAAGCCTTCACTGTAAACGAACTGTTGGCAACCGAAACTACTGCTGGGTTGATAACAATCTGCGGCTCTTCGATGGCGAAATCGGGCTTTGCAAAAGCGTTAATTTTTAATGCAGGATCGCCATGCAAAACCACTTGCTCGGCATGAAGATAACGGGTTGAAGAATCGAAAGAACCAAAGGTTTGTGAAACCAAAGCGCTGGTGCCGCTTGCCATGCTCACAGCAACATTTTTATTATAACCGGTAGTTGAAAACGTTTGGTAAAATCCGGAATTATAGGTATCTAAATAATCGCCCACGCCAAAGTTGGTGCTGCCCAGCAACGCAATGGCACCCCGCTCGGGCGCCAGCACATATTTTTCGGCAATGGAACTTAATACGCTGAAGCGAGTGGTATCATATTCAAAAAAATCGCCCGCATCGCAACCGCTGGCTATGAAGAACGGATACTTACTTTGGTTGCTGTACGAAGCCGGATCATTCAAATTATAATTCAATGTTGTGGATGATGAATGTCCGAAATAATTAATAATGCTAACACCGTTGTTAATGAGTTGCGTTAATGAGGCATCCGTAATGGGAGTGGCTTCGCCGGTGGTGCTTTTATTAAAGCTATGAATATCGCCGCCAAACAAAGTATCTTTTAAAATAGCAGCATAATTGTTCAGGTAACCTGTCAACTGCAAGTCTTCCGAAGTTGTGTTGGCGCCGGTTACATTCACTACTGTTTTCATCCAGGCTTTGTTTTCTATCGTTTGCGTTGTGTTGGCTTGCTGCTGCTCGTACTCTTTTATTTTTTGCAGATAATCTTTTATCTCGCTTCCCCGCACAACCGATAATCTTCCGATTGGCGTGGTGGGTATCGGATCAAATGTGGCTGAAGCCAGCAAAACATCAGAAGCAGGCCAGCCAAAAGTGGGCACCAAATTTAATTGGTTGGCAAACGGCGAAGACTCATTGTATCGGTAAGTATCATATTCTACGCCTCTGCCTATAATAAAAACAAACTTTGGCTTTGCGGCATATACATTTCGTGCATACTGTAAAAAGTTTTTTATTCCTAACGGATGCTTTTTTACGCCCCAGGCAAACTGGTCAATCAACTCATCGGCATCATAAATTTTTGCGTTGTATCCGCCGCCGGTTGCGCTGGCGCGATACTGCCTGTATTGCTCAACCGGATTATCGCCCGCCATTAAAATAGCATTGGAAATGATGAGATAATCCCCCCCGTTTCCCGCGGCTCCGTAATTAATAAAATTCTTTGTAATGAGCGATGTAATCTGCGTAATGTTCGCTGCATCTTCACTTACCAAAACTAATGAACGGTCAACACTGCTGCCAACCAATTTAAACTTTAAAACGCCTGCTGTGGCTGTGTTGGCGGTATATCTCGTGTTATTGGTTACATCATACAAAACCGGCGGGCTGCTACTATTAAAATTGGTTATTTCTAAATAATTGCCGTTGGCATTAGCAGGCAACCCGAACGCAAATGTTTTAGCTCCGCCCATGTTAAACGAATGCGGATAAGTAAGATGTACCATCCCGGCAACGAGATAATCGTACTGGCTATTGTCGCTGTTTTGATTAGTAACTACAATGTTTGCGGTATTAGAGCTGAGTAACGATAACGGAATATTGGTTGCCGTAAACAAACCAGCGTTATAATTGGGCAGCGATTGATTGATGTAAGAGACGTTGTTTACACTCACAGCCAGTTTGCGGTTGGTGCCGCCTGCCGCGTTGCCTGCAGCCGTTACAGCAAGCGTTGCTGCCGGACCGCCCGCAGCAACATTAAGGTTGCTCATGGTAACGGTTTGCGATTGATTGTCGGAAATATCGTTCGAACTCCAAAACTCGCCCACATCATACGTGGAGGAGTAAATGTTTTCGCCATAATTAAACCCGATTCCGCGGTTTATTTTTTGCCTGAAATCGTTTTGATAAGTGTATAAAAAATAAGGCTCTGCAGGCAGCGCGTTATTTTGAATGTTATTGGCAACATCGGCAAAGCGAAGGTTGCTTCCGTTATTATTTACTGTAAGAAAATAAGCCGAAGTATCGGTGCTGAAACTGTACGTTGTGTTGAGGTGGTTGGCTACATTTTTATACAATTTATCATCCAGCGAGCCATCATTCATTTGCCCGTAAAACCCTACATAACCACCGGCTGGCAACAAACCCGATGCAACACTTGTGTACAAAGCCACTTCTTTACCATTGCGCCATAATTGAAACTGTTCGGCAGGCACATTACTCAAACCCAATCCAGATAAGGTTTCCGTACTAATGCGGCACAAACCCGTTTGCCCCACTTTGCATTTGTAATACGTTTTCGAGTAGTCGATCCATTCATTGTTATATTGCGCAGAAGCAGCAATAAAATAACTTAAAAAACACGCAAGCAGCAGCCATGTTCTCATCTTCAATTTGGTTTTGCTTTTGGAAATGCAAATATTTTTATTCAAATATTTCTTATTAATTTTTGAGGCTTTCATCTTTCCGTTTTTCAATTGATCTTTTGTCCGGGCTGTCCGTTGCAAGTCCGCAGCGCAGCGGCTGTTCCCTCTCAAAGCTCATAACTCAAAACTCGCAGCTTTTTCTTTCGCTGCGCTTTGCGGACTTTCCACTTCCATCCCGCAGCCCATCAGCAATTCAACATCCATTGAGTAACGCTGACAGGGTTTTAAACCCTGTCAGCGTTTCAAAGCAATCCTAACCAACCGTCATTGCGAGCAACGCGAAGCAATCTATATGTTACAAACGATCCTGCTTATAAAAACAAATCACTTTATCAATAGCATTCATAAATCATAACTCATCAATTTCAAATTCACAGATTGCTTCGTTCCCCATGACGGCAAATACAATCAACCATTAAGCTAACCTGTCATGTTCAAGAACCTGACAAGTTGAAAGACAGCGGCTATTAAGGCTCGTGGCTCATAGCTAACCGCTCACAGCTTACCTCTCTTTCTTCACCAAATCTACCTTCAGCGAAAAAATATGCGTGTACAAAGGATTGCTTTGGTTGGCAAGATTGGTAAACGCATAATCAATGGTTACGTTACCTACATGAAAACCTGCGCCAATGCTGGGCTGGTAAATCCAAACCTTTTTTTGATTTAATGTATCGCCATCTTTTAACGCCTGCTGAAAATTAGAGATGCCCGCCCTGATAAAAACAACATTATTAATGTTGGCTTCCAACCCCATTTTCGGATCGATGCTGATGGGTTTTGCGCTGATAACCGTATTGTGTTTACCATCAAACGTTACATCAAAATTGGCTTCCGCCAGCAAATGAAATTTATCGGTAAACTCAAAATCATAAGCTCCTCCAAGCACCAATCGCGGCGCAGTTAATTCGGTTGATTTTACAGGAATATCGTTATCCGTTAAATACAGCACTTGTTTTTGTTCATCCGTAAAACTAAACTTCCACGCATTGAACGTGGTGGTAACATCGCGTGCGGTTGCGCCCAACCGCCATTTGCCAACCCGATACATTACACCGGCATCAAAACCAAAACCAACTGCATTGGCAAACGAACCGACTTTCCGATAGATAATTTTTGCATTGCCGCCGAAGCTTAACTTTCTGTCGTCATCGTTAATAACAGCTTGCGCATACGATAACAAAAAAGCATAATCGGCAGAAGAAAACGTAGTGATGTTGTTATAATTTAAGCTGCCATCGGGCTGTACTAAAAACAAAGTGTTGGGAATATCATCCACACCAAAGCGAATGGCTGAAATGCCCAGTGTGCGCGGCTTTTCGCCACTGATAGGAAACGCTGCCGAAATAAAATCGTACTTGCCGATGCCTGAAAAATATTCTGCATGCATAGCCGAAACGGTTGGATAATCCGTAACATTGGTAAGCCCTGCGGGGTTCCAATAACCTGCATACGCATCGGTTACAGAAGCCACTGATGTGCTGCCCATTCCCAAGCCACGGGCACCTGCGCCAATGTTTAAAAATTCGTTGGAGTAAACGCGAAATTGTGCATTGGCGCGCTCAACAAAAAAGCAGCCACACAACACTACAAGCAGCCATTGGTTTCTCATATAAAACAATTAGAACGAAGATACACGATGCTTATTTTGAATGGTTTGTTTTTACAGCAAAAAAGAAAACAATGCCAACCCGAAATTCGTTTGTTTTTACTCATCTTTTAAAAAGATCAGTTGGTAATTAAGAAATCTCAACCACCGTTTTCCTCAATTTTACCAACTGTTCCAGCAAGCCTTCCAGCAAGGAAAGAGTCAGCATGTTAGCACCATCGCTCAACGCACAAGCCGGGTTTGGATGCGTTTCAATAAACAAACCGTCCGCACCGGTAGCAATGGCCGCTTTGGCAATGGTGCCAATCATTTGCGGGTTTCCGCCGGTTACGCCGCCCGTTTGGTTGGGCTGCTGTAAACTATGCGTACAATCCATCACCACAGGCACATTGTGCTTTTGCATGGTTGGAATATTGCGGTAATCAACAATCATGTCGTGGTAGCCAAAGCTGTTGCCGCGTTCGGTGAGCATCACTTTGTTATTGCCCGCTTTTTGTATTTTATCAACCGCAAATTTCATTGCCTCGCCACTTACAAACTGACCTTTTTTTACGTTTACAATTTTTCCTGTTTCGGCAGCGGCGAGGAGCAAATCGGTTTGGCGGCATAAAAACGCCGGAATCTGCAAAATGTCAATATATTTTGCCGCAACAGCAGCTTCATCGTGCGCATGAATATCGGAGGTTGTAGGAATGCCAAAAGCGGCGCCTGCTTTCTTCACAATTTCCATTGCCGCTTCATCACCAATACCGGTGAAAGAATTGGCGCTGGTACGGTTGGCTTTTCGGTAGCTGGCTTTAAAAACATAAGGTATAGCAAGGCGTTTACAAATGGTTGAAACCTTTTCGGCAACTTCCATTACCAGATTTTCGCTTTCCACAACGCAGGGACCGGCAATTAAAAAAAAGCTATCGCTATCGTAAGATTGGTTATCAAATACATCAATTAAAAAAGATGGAATCATATCACCAGTTTAAACACGAACTTATGGCAAAGTTTACGGCTGCTGAAATGAGAGACTATAATTGATTTTACAAAGCGGTAAAATGCTTTTTCTTTTACTCCACTTTTTTTTCCTTTTCTTTTTTTTGAGCATCATTTTTGCTAATTGCGCAAAAAATTTCTACCAAAAGCTAACGGGCATATTGATAAAGCAAGCATTAAAAATTCGTTAACCGGTTACACTATTTCCTGATTTTTATAAGCGCATTTTAATACATGCAGCGAAACATAACCTGGCACAAAACGTTTATAAAAGGTTGTTGAAAGGACTGCTATAAGCAAGAGAATAAAAAATATTTACCAAAACATTTATAACACCAAAACAGTATGAAGCATTTATTTGTAAAGAGAAACCATTTATTTAAAGCCAGGCACATGATCTTAATTTTATTGATCTCGCTTTTTTTTACCTTCTGCAATAAGCAAGACATTTGTAATGATAATAATAAACAGTTGCTTTCTGCAACCGAAAAAAAGAAGCGGTCTATATCCGGCGCCCTGATAGATAACACTTCTATACTGCAATCGCTCATCAACAACAAAAGCGCAAACCCAATTACGTTAAGCGGCACTTACCTTACAAGCCAGCTTACTGTGCATTCTAACGATACCATTATTATGCAAAGTGGTTTTAAAATGTTGTTGAACCCGGCAGTAACCATGCAACCTATTTTATATTTTCCCTCAGGCACGCACGATGTGTACATACAAGGCGGCACTTTGGATGCGAACAGGGCAAGCAATACAAGTGGCAGCCAGTTAGAGTGTATTAAGATGGATGGGGGCTGTTACAACATTACCATTAACGGAGTTACGGTAAACAATGCAAAAGATTATGGGGCGATACAAATTAAAGGTGCAACTGGTTCGTTATGCCGCAACATTAAGCTTACCAATATCAAATCAACCAGTACAGGAAGAACAGTGATTGAATGCCGCGGCGTTGATAATATTGTTATCAGCAACCCGAATTTGCAACACTGGGGGCAGCAAAATTCAGCCTCGGCGGCAATACAGTTTCAATCGGTTGCCAGCCACAACGTGCAGATATTATCGCCCGTAACCAATGGCTACGAAGGAACACAATTTGCCATTGAAAGTGCAGCTGCCAATGTTGACAGCGTATACATTGCCAACGGCAGTTTTACCGATAATACCAACGCAGGCAACAATGGCATTTCGGGTTATTTTACCAACGCAAATTTTTATTATTGCAACATGACGGGCGGCGTGGGCAGCCAGCGTTCGGGATATGAATTGTTTGGCAGCAACAACACTGTTGATCATCCCGTTGTAAAGCGTGGCATCATTGCTATATCAACCGGTTCGGTAACGGCTCAAAATGCAAGTAACATCAGCATTTTATATCCTACTGTTGCCAGTGGCGCATCCAACAACAGTGCATTGGCTTTGGGTTCGTTTAATGGTTTAATTTTAAGCAACGTAACCATCACCGGCGGCACGTTAGATACGCGAGCCGCCACCGGCAACAGCAGCGCTTTTACATTTGGATATTATGGCGGCGTTGGCATTGTGCAAAATGTAACCATGAACAATACGCAGTTGTATTCAGGCACTTCGGCAGTGCGCATACAAGCGGCAAACGGAAGTAAAAATTTAGTGTTTAACCAGGTTGGTTTTGATCAGCAAACACAAATCATCAGTAATATTACCAATAATGTAAATTATGTTATCAATCCTTAGAAATAACAAAGCTGAAAGCTATTAGCTGTTAGCTACAAGTAGTAAAGTGAAGTAAAAACAAAAGCTGATTCAATTTTATGAATCAGCTTTTGTTTTTACTCCGTTTTTATTCTGCTTAATTGTATTCCTGAATCTTGTTTTTCTTTCTGAATTAGTTCCAGGTTTTCTCACCGGCTTTCATTTTATCTATCGTTTGCTGATAACCGGCTTTTTCATTTTCTGCTGCAACATCTTTTGCTTTTTGTTCCCATGTTAACGCTTCATCCTTCTTACCTAACCGATACAAAATATTGGCATAAGTATCTATGAAACCTGGTGTTTGATTTTTTTCAAATGAACGTTTGCTCCATTCTAAAGCGTTCTGCAAACAGGCTTCATCATTACAGTTTTGAAACACATTCCATGCAAATTCATTCAACTGGTTTTCGCTTATGTTTTCGCCATACGATTTCATATAAGTAACTACGGCAGGACCGAACTTATCCCAATCTTGTTTGTACATATAAAAAGTTGCTTTTGAATAAGCCAAAACAGAAGCTGCACGAGCTGAATATTTGGTTTGTAAAACCTTGTTAACATCGCTCCAGTTTGGCTCAACAAATTCTTTTGGAGAAGCTACTTTTTGGGGAAACAAAATCGGATAAATGTCCTCTTGCATAATTATACTTTGTACCACTGCATCAGACGTTCCTTTGCCCATTACGGCATCTACTTTATCTGCATTGTTTAGCATGATTTGAAAACCTTTATCCTTGCTGGTTCGCGTAGCATCTCTTAACAAAGAGAGATTTTCTTTTGTATATAAATCAGGCTGCGTAATTAAATAATCGTTCAAAATTTTTCTTTCATTTTCTATGTCATACGCTTCCATGGCTGCGGTGGTAAGCTTGTGCAAAAAGCCCGAATCTTTTTTACCCGATTTGTATTTATCTAACAAGGTATAGTATTGCGTTTCGGGGTTCAGCGCATCTTTTGTTTTTACTATGAATACATCGGCTTCGGAAGAACCAAGTGCCCGGTGCACCAGCTTGCCATCAGGATTAAAAAATAAATAAGTAGGATACGCTTTCACCTTATAATCGGCTGCAATTGCATGTGCTGTGGCATACATATTTTTCACTTCCTCATTATCTTCTTTTGATGTATCAATTTGCATTTTTACAGCAATAAATTTATCGTTCATGGCATCGCCCACGGCTTTCTGCGGAAAAATATTTTTACTCATGTATTTGCAAGGTCCGCACCAGGTGGTAAAACAATCCATAAAAATGTATTTGTGTTCCGCCTTAGCTTTTGCCTGTATCTGTTGCCAGGTAAGCCCATGTTTAAAATGAATGCCGGTATCGTTATGAGGTGGCGTTTGCTCATTATTTGTTTGGGCAAGAAGGGAGAAAGGCAGCAAACAGGCAACTAAATGAAGGAGATGTTTCATTAATATAATTTGTTTAAAGATAATGAAAGGGCATACAAATAATGCCCAAAAAATTTCACAAGTTTAAGCAGTTAAGATGCAAACACTTTATACGCCTTCTTTTCTTCTCCTTTTCGCGGTTCAAATAAGCGCATTATTTTTATCGCTTCAAATTATCAGCGATGAAATCAATTCTTACTGGTCAGCAAGTGGCATTAAGCGTAAAGCGGCTGGCTCATCAAATACTTGAAAATCATTTGAATTTACACAATACGGTCCTCATTGGTTTACAGCCACGCGGTATTTATTTGAGTGATCGGATTGTGAATGAATTGCGCCCGTTGGTAGCGTCATCCCCCATTTTATACGGACAGTTAGACATTACTTTTTACCGCGATGATGTGCGCAGCAACCTGCACCTTGCCAACACCACCAACATTAATTTTAGTATTGAAAATAAAAATGTAATTATTATTGATGATGTGTTGTGGACGGGCAGAACCATACGCGCTGCGCTGGACGCATTGCAGGCTTTTGGACGACCCGCAAAGGTAAAATTGTGTGTGCTGATTGATCGCCGTTTTAGCCGCGAACTGCCTATACAAGCCGATTACGTTGGCAGAACCATTGACACTTTTGCCTCGCAAAAAGTAATTGTGAAATGGAAAGAAAAAAGCGAAGTGGATGAAGTGGTGTTGGTGTGAAGATTTAAGATTTAAGATTTAAGATTTAAGAATCAAGAAACAAGATTCAAGAATACAAGAATACAAGAATACAAGATTCAAGAATACAAGATTCAAGGTTTAAGAATACAAGGAACAGCCGATAGAAAAAGTACAGCTCCGTTTTATAAAAACAACTTCATGTCTCAGCAATTGGAAAACCGGTTTTATAAATTTGCTGAAGACGTGAGAGATTGGTGTTTACTGATAAAATGGAATTTGATTAATGCAGAGTATATTAAACAAATCATTCGGTCAAGCGCTTCTGTCGGTGCTAACTACATCGAAGCATCGGACAGTCTGGGATTGGCTGATGAAAAGATGAAACTCAAAATTTCGCGTCGCGAATCAAAAGAAACTGTTCACTGGCTTAAACTCATTCTCACCGATAATAATATACAGCTTAACCAACAACGCTTACTATTGATAGATGAAGCTGAACAAATCAACAGAATTTTATCAGCCATCATTAACAAGCTTCGTTAAAACAGTTTAGCTACAGTAACAACGCCACATTCTTTTTCAAACCTTGTTTCTTGTATTCTTGCATCTTGTATTCTTGTATCTTGTATTCTTGCCTCTTGCATTCTTGTATTCTTGTATTCTTGAACCTTGTATTCTTGTATTCTTGATTCTTGCATTCTTGATTCTTGTATTCTTGCCTCTTGATTCTTGAATCTTGTATTCTTATAACCTTCTAATCTTTTATATTTGCTTTTTAATGAAACTATCCACGCCACATCTGCTGGGCATTAAAAACCTTACTAAAGAGGACATTCATTTAATTCTTTCCACTGCCGCCCGTTTTAAAGAAGTATTGCAACGACCCGTAAAAAAAGTGCCTTCGCTGCGCGATGTAACCATTGTAAATTTATTTTTTGAAAACTCAACCCGCACGCGCATTTCATTTGAGTTGGCAGAAAAAAGGCTGAGTGCCGATACGCTTAATTTTACAGCTTCGGCTTCATCAGTTGCCAAAGGTGAAACATTGCTGGATACGGTGAACAATATTTTGAGCATGAAGGTGGATATGGTGGTGATGCGGCACAGCGCCAGCGGCGCACCGCATTTTTTGGCAAAGCACATTCCGGCGGCGATTATTAATGCAGGTGATGGCATTAACGAACATCCTACGCAAGCTTTGTTAGATGCCTTCTCTATGCAGGAAAGATTAAACAGAAGTTTAGAAGGTTTAAAGGTTGCCATTATTGGCGACATTATGCACAGCCGCGTTGCATTAAGCAACATACATTTACTAACAAAGATGGGTGCCGAAGTAATGGTTGCCGGCCCGCCAACATTACTGCCCAAATACATTCATGAAGCCTTTGGAATTAAGGTTGAATACAGTGTTAAAAAAGCGGTGCAATGGTGCGATGTTGCCAATGTGTTGCGCATTCAGTTAGAGCGGCAAAACCAGCCTCTTTTTTCTTCGCTGCGCGAATACAACCTCGCTTATGGCATCAGTAAAAAATTGCTGGATGAAGTAAATAAAAACGTTGTGATTATGCATCCGGGTCCTATTAATCGCGGTGTTGAATTGGATAGTGATGTTGCCGATGGTTCGCATTCTATTATTTTAAACCAGGTTGAAAATGGCGTTGCGGTGAGGATGGCGGTTTTATATTTATTAGCCGGAAGAGAGAACTGATTTAAGAGGTATCGTTTTCATAAATTCACTATTCAAAATTATCAATAAACAATCAATTGCATGTTGCGCATCGGCTTGTTTCCCGGCACGTTTGATCCGGTTACATTAGGGCACACCGACATTATTGACAGAAGCCTGAACTTGTTTGATAAATTGTACATCGGCATTGGTAAAAACGCCAATAAACAACCGATGTTCAGCGATGAGCAACGGCTACAATGGCTGAAAGAAATTTATAAAGATGAGCCGCGTGTTGACTCGTTAATTTACGAAGGCTTAACGGTAGATTGCTGTAAAAGCGTTAGCGCAAATTATATTCTTCGCGGCATCCGTTATGTGAGCGATTTTGAGTATGAAAAAACAATTGCCGATATGAACCGCAGTTTGGATGGACACATCGAAACCATCTTTCTTACCTGTTCACCTCAATACACTTCGGTGGCTTCAACGTTGGTGCGCGATATTATTCGCCATGGCGCAAATGCAGGTATGTTTTTGCCCGATCCGGTAAAGGTTTCTATTTACAACCAAAAAATAGTTTGATTTGTGATTTTTTGATTTATGAATTATGATTGATAAGTGGTAATAAACGCTTCATAAAAACGATTGTTTGTTTTTGCTCTGTTTTCAAACATCATAAATCTCAAATCACAAATCCATTCTATGTCCATTTGGTTTACAAAAGATATAAAGGTTGAAGATTTGCAACACCGCGATGCAAATACCATGAGCGCGCATTTAGGCATTGTGCTATCCCGAATGGGCGATGATTTTTTATGCGCCACTATGCCGGTAAATGAACGCACTCAGCAACCTTATGGCATTTTGCATGGCGGTGCTTCGGCGGCATTGGCAGAAACGGTAGGAAGCGTTGCCAGCGCGCTTGTGATAAATTATAAAACGCACCGGTGCGTAGGGCTGGAACTCAATGCCAATCATATCCGCAGCGTGAAGGAAGGTTTTGTAACTGCCACTTGCAAGCCCATTCATCTTGGCAGGCAAACGCATGTGTGGGATATTCAGATTAAAGAAGAATCTACGCAAAAATTGGTTTGCATCAGCCGGTTAACGGTGATGATTTTACCGATAGAAAAATGAGTAAAACAAAACCCTACGAATCGAAATTTGAAAAGAGAGCAAAAACAAACCCATCACCTCTGAACAGTTCAAAATCTTATTAATAATTTGCAACTTTTACTTTGAAGATTGTTTGATGAAAAAACTGATTTCTGCAATTGTTGTTATCGTTGCTATCATCGCTGTTTATATTGCCTGGCTTACGTTTGGCGACGCAACTTCTTTCTTATCTCAACAAAAATATTTGTACCTCTACGATAATCGTTCAGTGAAAGAACAAACACAGCAGCAGCTAACCGATAGCAACTATATTAACAACGTTTGGTGGTTTAATATACTGGCTGACAGGTTGAATATTTGGCATAAATTAAAACCCGGGCGTTTTGAACTTAAGCGTGGTGAAAGCATGTTGGATATTATAAAAACGCTACGCAACAACCGGCAATCGCCATCGCATCTGGTGATTAATAAATTGCGTACCGCGAATGATTTTGCGAAGCTCATCGGTAAAAATTTTTCAACCGATTCGCTTCATGCCTTATCTTATTTCAGCAATAACGATTCGCTGCAACCATTGGGCGTTGATACCAATACATTAATGACGTTAGTGATCCCTGATACTTATATCCTGTACTGGAATACTTCGCTGCCTAAAATCATGCGAAGATTGGAAGATGAAAAAAATAATTTTTGGGATGAAAACAACCGTACGCAAAAAGCTGCAGCAATGGGCTTTACGCCTGCACAAATTGTAACGCTTGCTTCTATTGTGGAAGAAGAAACGAACAAGAACGATGAGAAAGGAAACATTGCCAGCGTTTATATTAATCGCTACAGGAAAGGGCAGGCGTTGGGCGCTGACCCAACCATTAAATTCGCTTTAAAAAATTTTGGTTTGAAACGAATTTTATACGGTCATTTAAACGTGGTTTCGCCTTACAACACTTATAAAAACAAAGGCTTGCCGCCCGGACCGATTTGCACGCCTTCGGTAAAAACGATTGATGCTGTTTTAAACGCGCCAAAAACCGATTATTTTTTCTTTGTTGCCAAAAGTGATTTTAGCGGCTATAGCCATTTCAGCAGCACGTATGCAGAGCATGAACAATATGCAAAGCTGTATCAGCACGCATTGGATTCGTTACTCAAAAGCCGTCAAATGAAACCAGCGCAATGACCAAATTTGAACGCATATTAATCACTGCATCGCCCGTTAGCAGCATTCGTGCAGTTAGTAAAAGAATAACGTTGCCGGGCTTTCAGCGGCTTGCTTTGTACGATGTGTTTCATGCGTTGATGGCGCAAATACAAAAGCATGGATTAAACATTCGCGCAGCAGCTATTTCATTCAATATTATTACAGCTGTCCCTGCCATTACTTTGTTTTTATGCACCTTGGTTCCTTACCTTCCGGGCTCAAAGCAAGTCTATCATCAGCTTATTATTTTTGTTAGAGATTTTACACCCAACAGCGATACGAAAAAAATTATAACACAGTTTCTAAACGATTTTTTTAATAAGAAAACAACGGGTTTATTATCCATCGGTTTTTTGCTTGTTGTGTTCACTTCGTCCAATGCTATGATGGGGATTATCCGTGCCTTCGACAGATCGGTTATAGAAAGAAGAAAAACAAATTTTTTAAAGAAACGATTGCGTGCTATCCGCCTTATTATTACGTTAGTAAGCCTGCTGTTGGGAACGGTATTAATTTCTGTTGGGCAAGGTTATTTTTTCAATCAAATCATGCAGTGGGCAAACATTAAAAACCAAACGGTTATCAAACTCATTCAAAACTCGCGCTGGCTGGTAAGTTTTTTTTTATTCGTATTAGCCATCGGCTACATTTATAAGCACGCGCCCACATCGGTAACCAAAAGCAAATTGCTTACGCCCGGTGCTGTAATAGCTTCTGTGCTAATGATTGTTATAACGGGTTTGTTTTCGTACTGGGCGAAAAACATTTCAACCTACAATAAAATTTATGGTTCTATTGGCTCATTAATTATAATAATGGTTTTAATTTTTTTAAACTCAATGATGTTACTGGTAGGTTACGAATTGAATGTAAGTATCACTTTATTAACAGCGAAGAAGAAAGAAAAACATCCTGAACCGTAGGTATATTCTTTCTTATCTTTAATAATAAAACAAAATTTATGGGTTTGGTATATGCTGAAATAGAATTGATTAATGGTGGTGATTTGGAAATGGTACGAAGACATTATATTGGTGAAGAAGAAGTAAAGCGAATGCGTGTAACGGCATTGGTTGATACTGGAAGTTATATGCTTGCCATTAATGAAAATATTCAGGAACAATTGCAACTACAGGTGGTTGAAACAAGAAAAGCACAATTGGCAGATGGCTCTATTGCTGAATACAATGTAGTTGCACCTGTTGAAGTGCGTTTTAAAAACAGGCAAACTACTTGTCGTGCTATGGTGTTGCCAGGTGATAGTGAGGTGTTACTTGGAGCGATTCCTTTAGAAGACATGGATGTGCTCATTCATCCGCAACGGCAGGAATTAATTGTAAACCCCGATCATCCTTATTTTGCGCAGATGAAAATGAAGTAGCATTTGACTTTTTCTTTTCCAACACTTTATTAAACTTCGCACCTTTATTTTTACTCTATTCCTTTTTTGTTTATGAAAAAATGTATCGCGGTAATCGTTTTGTTTTTATTCATTTCCTGTAACAACAATACTAACGATAACAGCACTGTTGACGATGCAGGCAATCCGCCTCCACCAACGCTTTCTTATCGTTTAATAAAAGAATACCCGCACGATACCACGCATTACACCGAAGGCTTAATATGGCACAACAATGCGTTGTATGAAAGTACCGGCAACGAAGGGCAAAGCGAGCTGATAAAAGCTGATTTGGTAACGGGCAAAGAAGAGCAAAAAGTTAATTTGCCTGACACCGATTTTGGCGAAGGCATTGCCATTATCGGCAATAAAATTTATCAGTTAACTTATCAAAATCATAAGGCTTATGTGTACGATTTGGCAACGTTTAAAAAGCTGAATGAGTTTACTTTTCCGTATGAAGGCTGGGGCATGACGACCGATGGAAAGCAGCTTATCATTAGCACAGGCAGCAGCAATTTATATTTTGTCAATCCCGATAATTTTCAAATTAAAAATACACTTGGCGTTACCGATAATTATGGGCCTGTAAGCAGCATTAACGAACTGGAATATGTAAACGGATATGTGTATGCCAATGTGTGGCACGAAAAGAAAATTATTAAAATTGATGTAGGAAGCGGAAAGGTAGCTGGGGTGATAAACATTGGAGATATTTTAGCGCAAACCGGAAAACAGATTGATGAAAAAGAGGCACAAAACCGCGAGAAAGTATTGAATGGCATTGCTTACGATTCAACCAAAAACAGCTTTTATATAACCGGTAAAAACTGGCCATCTCTATATGAAATTAAGTTGAATTGATGTTGAGTTAAACTATCATATAAATGATGAAACCATCCGGCTATTCAGGAACGCCACTTGCCAAAAAGTTAGGCATCAGGGATGGCTTTATTATTAAGCTTATCAATCAGCCTCCTTACTATTTTCAGTTGTTTACCGATATGCCTGGCAATATTTCAATTGTTACAGACGGAAAAGCAAAAAAGAATTTCATTCACTGTTTTGTTACCAAAGCTGAAGAACTTTACAGTAACATCTTTTCTTTAAGAAATGAGATTACTGAAAATGGTATTATTTGGATTTCGTGGCATAAAAAATCGTCTAAAATTCCTACGGATATAACAGAAAACATAATTCGCGAAGTGGCTTTAAAAAATGGTCTTGTTGATGTAAAGGTTTGCGCGATAGATGAAATATGGTCGGGCTTAAAATTAGTAATTCCGATAAAGGAAAGAGTAAAGAATCAATGATAAATTTACTTCTCTATAAATAGTTCATTTAATCCGAAACCAGCTTTAATCCAATCAATGAAATGATCAAAGTGCAAATAAAAAACAAGCGCCAAAAATCAGCCGGTTCTTTAAAAAATACAATGCCTACAATTACGGTTCCTACGCTTCCAATGCCCGTCCACACTGCATAAGCGGTTCCTACCGGTATGGTGGCAACCGCTTTGTACATCAACCATAAACTAACAAATAAAAAGAACAAAAACGCAGCCGTCCATTCCCAAAACAGCCATCCGTTTGTCTCTTTCATTTTAACCATCGAAATACTGAAACCAATTTCTAAAATACCTGCAATGAATAACAAAAGCCAGTTCATATAACGGTCACTTTTTTGTTTTGCAAAAGTATAGTTGCCCGTTCATCACTTCTAAAATATAGCAAATACAGTACCTTTGCGTACTCATAATTTGAATAGCATGATTACGGTAGAATTATCAAGAGAGCAGCTCGATTATGGCTTTGTTGCCACCGATGCTTACAACCACAATGTGCAGATGGACAGCAGCCCTGAAACGGGTGGAAAAAATTTTGGTGCGCGCCCTATGCAATTGCTTTTAATGGCGCTGGCCGGTTGCAGTGCCATTGATGTAATTAGCATTTTAAACAAGCAACGCCAAACCATTGCCGATTATAAAATGAAAGTGCATGGCGAACGTGAGCACGGCAAAGAACCATCGCTTTGGAAAACGGTTGAGGTTGAGTTTCACTTGTGGGGCGATATTGATGAAGCCAAAGCGCAACGGGCAGCCGATTTATCTATACAAAAATATTGCTCCGTGGCAGCAACGTTACGTGCCGCCGGAGCCACCATCAGTTGGAAAGTAATTGTAAATAATGCAGTAAAAGAAAGAGTATAATTGATGAAGAAAAAAAACAACTGGCACCCGCAAACCCAGGCTATCCGGCTGCGTGGAGAGCAAACGGCGCAGCACGAACATTCAAGCCCCATCTATCTTACCAGTTCTTTTACTTTTGATGATGCCGATACCATGCGCGGCGCATTTACAGAAGAAAATGATGCAAACATTTACAGCCGTTACAGCAACCCGACTGTTGATGAATTTACCAATAAAATGATTGCGCTGGAAGAGGCAGAAGCAGGCTTTGCAACCGCTTCAGGGATGGCTGCGGTGTTTGCTTCTATCTTTCCTTTGTTGAAGCAGGGCGATCATTTGTTGTGTTGCAGTTCGGTGTTTGGTAGCACGTTTACCATTGTTACAAAATATCTTCCTAAGTATGGCATTGAATACACTTTAGTTGCAGCCAATGATAAAGCAGCCTGGGAAAATGCAGTAAAAACAAACAGCAGGATGATTTACATCGAAACACCTACCAACCCGCAGTTGGAAGTGTTGGATTTAGAATGGATGGGAAACTTTGCAAAAAACCACAATTTGATATTGAATGTTGATAATTGCTTTGCCACGCCATTGCTGCAATTACCTATAAAGTATGGTGCCGATATTGTTGTTCATTCGGCAACAAAATGGATAGATGGGCAAGGTCGTGTGCTGGGTGGTGTTATTGTGGGGAAGAAAGATTTAATACGCGAAATTTATTTGTTTTGCCGCAACACCGGACCCACGCTTTCTGCTTTTAACGCGTGGGTGTTAAGCAAGAGTTTAGAAACGTTGGATGTGCGGATGGAACGCCATTGCAGCAACGCATTACACGTGGCGAAAGCATTAGAAAATCATCCAAAAATTAGCTGGATAAAATATCCTTTTTTACCCTCGCATCCGCAATACGAAATTGCAAAAAAACAAATGAAAGCGGGCGGTGGCATTTTGTGTTTTGAAATAAAAGGAGGCATCGAAAATGGCAAGACTTTTTTAAATAGTTTGGAGTTGATTTCTATGTCGCCCAACCTTGGCGATTCGCGTTCTATCGCTGCTCATCCTGCAAGCACAACGCATTCCAAACTAACGGAAGAAGAACGCCTTGTGGTAGGCATTACACCCGGTTTAATCCGCATTTCAGCAGGGCTTGAGCATGTTGATGATATTGTTGCAGACATTGAACAGGCGCTTGCAAAAGCGTAAGTTTTAAACCACAAAAACATTCGGTAAAGAAGTTGCACAAAGCCTTGGTGAATCTCATTTTCTTTGCTGCTTTGTGGTTCAAAACAAAAAAATTACAAATCGGTTCCGCCATCTTCTTTCAATGTAAAATTCTTTTTGCTTGAATAATATTTGCTGTATTTATCAGTGGTTTCCTTACTTTGTTTTACGCCGTTAATGTATAATATTCCTTCTTTTAATTCAATGGAATAAGGTTTGTTTTTACTTATCTTTCCATCGTTCAGCAAAGCTGTTTCCAAGCCTTTGTAATTTCTTAGTTCAATATTTGCCGACTGCAAATTTTTCTGCGCTTCTTTCAACGATTTCTGTACCTCTTTTTTAATTTCTTCGCTGTTTATTTTTTGCTCCTTCATTGCCTTTTTCACTTCATCCTGCGCTTTGCTCATTTCTGTTTTCATCTCATCCCAATTAATTTTATCAATTGCCATTTTTGCGCTGTCAAGCGATGATGAAATGTCCATCTTCATTTTGCTCCAGTCAATGCTTTTCATCGCATTGTTTATTTCTTTGTTTATCTTTTTATAATCAACCTGCGCTATTGCTTTTTGTACGTCAATGTTTATCTTTTGATAATCAATTTGCTTCAATGCAAGGTTAACCTGTTGCATGATGGAATTAAGGTTCAGTTGAAGGTTAATTTCATCAGCATCGGCCGGTTTTGGTACCAAGGTATCTCCACCGGCTGCATTGTTCTTTTTGATTTGTAATGTGTTGCTTTGTTTTGGTTGCCAGGCGCTAACAGCAACAAAAAAAATAAACAAGCCAGCCACTTTAGCGAGCGAAGATGCAGAGCGTACATTTTTCATAATTTAAGTTTGAAGAATATTTAATTACGAATTACTTCGTAGCAAACATACGATGTGTTTCGTAATCGAAAGAAACTGCTTTTTCTTTTTCAATTTTTTTTAACGAAATCCTTTCTAAGATGTATTGTTTTTTTGCTAACACAGTTTGCACGTCATGGCAGATTCTCCATATTTTACAGTACGTTTGTTGTCCTGTATTGTTACAGCAAATTTTATTTTACCAGAAAAATAAATATTTATACGAATGAAATTTATCGTCTCTTCCTCTTCATTGTTAAAGCAATTGCAGCAGATCAGCGGCGTTATTAATGCCAACACCGTGTTGCCTATTTTAGAAGATTTTTCGTTTGATATTTCCGATAAAAGATTAAGCATCACCGCTACCGATTTAGAAACCGTAATGCGTGTGCAGATGGATGTGGAAAGCAATGAAAACGGACGGGTTTGCGTGCCTGCCAAAATTTTGATGGACTCTTTAAAAAATATTTCTGATCAGCCACTTACTTTTTCGATTGATAAAAATTTTGGTATTGAAATAACCAGCAGCAACGGCAAGTATAAAATGATGGGCGAAAACCCGGATAATTTTCCGAAAGAGCCCGTGGCTGATGATACCAATAATTTTACCATGATGAGCAGTGCATTGGTAACTGCAATAAACAAAACGTTATTTGCCGTAAGCACCGATGATTTGCGACCTGCCATGACAGGTGTTTATTTTGAATTGAATAAAGAATATGTTCAGTTTGTAGCAACCGATGCGCATCGCCTGGTTCGTTATAAAAGAACCGATGTAAGCGCTCCTAAAAACGACAACTTCATCGTTCCTAAAAAACCTTTGAATTTATTACGAAACGTACTGCCTGATAACAATGATGAAATTACCATTGGCTACAACAGCAATCATTTGTTTGTAACGCATGGAACTACACGTTTAATTTGCCGGTTGATAGATGCCCGGTTCCCCGATTATAAAGTGGTAATACCAATTGATAATCCTTACAAATTAGTGGTAAATAAAAACGAGTTTCAGGGAGCGTTGCGCCGCATTAATGTGTTTAGTAACAAAAGCACCAACCAGGTTGCACTTGCCATTACCGGAAGCGAATTGCAGCTAACTGCACAGGATGTTGATTTTAGTTTTGAAGGAAATGAACGGATGAATTGCCAGTACGATGGCGAAGATTTGCAAATTGCTTTTAACGCAAAATTTTTAATTGAAATGCTGAATGCGGCTGATAATAATGAGGTGAAGGTAGAACTCTCAACACCAACAAAAGCAGGCATTGTAAAGCCTATTGAGCAGGAAGAAGGCGAAGATTTATTAATGCTGGTAATGCCGCTGATGCTGAATAATTAAAAGCGGTAAGCCTTTAGCAATCAGTCTGAATAAACAAAGCCTTTTGTTGTAAAAACAAAAGGCTTTGTTTATTTTGCAATAAAAACAAACGCTACACATTTCACTTCTCAATTTTTGTTACTATTCCCTCTTTCAAAATATATTTTTCTCCGGTACCTGCACAAATGGCAATGCCATTTTCATCAAACAAAAGCTTATGTCCGTGTTCGCTCATCCAGCCGCTTTGTTTGGCTGGATTTCCTTTTACCAATGCATAAGCGGCAACCTGCTTTGTAACCACAGAACCGGCTCCTATAAAAGCGAATTTGCCAATGGTAATGCCGCAAATAATGGTTGCATTCGCACCAATAGATGCACCCTGTTTTACAAGCGTTTGTTTAAATTGATGCTTTCGCGAAATGGCGCTGCGAGGATTAATTACATTGGTAAACACAACCGATGGACCGATAAACACATCGTTTTCGCATACCACTCCTTCATACAGAGAAACATTGTTTTGCACTTTCACATTGTTGCCTAAGATTACGCCTTTACCAATCATTACATTTTGCCCGATGTTGCAGTTTTCTCCAATCACACAGTTTTGCATGATGTGGCAAAAATGCCAGATGTGCGTGCCGTTGCCAATAGCGCAAGGCTCATCAATGTAAGAAGATGGATGTGCGGAGTAGTTGTTCATATTTAAAGATTAAGTAAAGAAAGTACGATAAGAAGTGTAATTCGTTTTAGTTTACACATATATTGTACGTTTGTGTAACAAAAAGGCGGCTGGGCTACTATCCCTAACCGCTGGTATCTTACCACAATATGTGATAGATACTTACTCCAATTTGAATGATCTGCAGTATTTTCACTGCAATGCCCAGCACTTCATCTATGCTGGGCTTTTTTGGGCTTGCATTGTTCTAAATTAGCTGTTTTGTCAGCTAAACTTTTAAAAGCGAGGTTGAATTACTTGAAGTCAAAATATCAATGTTACTAACCTCTTTAGACAGATGATAAGAGAAACAATTACGTTTATAAGCGCATCGAAAAGGAAAACAAATGTAGTGTTTGCAGTAAATAAAAAGAGTGCTTTTTGCTCATGTGAACAACAAGCCCCAACATCTTTTCTTTATTTACACAATCGCTATTTTCTCGTTTCTTAGTTTTGCCGCTGTGAAAACCTGCGCTGTTAACATCATCAACCGTTCTGCCAACCCGTTGCCGCATTATGCAACAACCGGCGCTGCCGGTATGGATATCAGAGCCGATATAAAAGAAGCCATCGTTCTGCAACCTTTGCAAAGAACATTGGTGCCAACCGGCTTGTACATAGAACTGCCCGATGGCTACGAAGCGCAAATACGTCCGCGCAGCGGTCTTGCCATTAATCATGGCATTACATGTTTAAACAGCCCGGGAACCATAGATGCCGATTATCGTGGTGAAATAAAAGTTATCTTAATCAATTTATCAAACGAAGAACATACTATACAACCCGGCGATCGGATTGCTCAAATGGTGATATCGCCGGTTGAACAAATAAATTGGATAGAAGTAACAGAAATTAAATCAACCGAAAGAAGTGCCGGTGGTTTCGGGCATACAGGCAAACAATAAGTGTTGCAAAACAAAACGTAAAAAAGAAGAATGAAAATAACGAACCTTTTGCTGCGATTGCTTTATGTAAACCTGTTTGTAATTGCTCTGTTCGGTGCATGCCGACCGGTAAATAAAATAGAGCGTATTGGTAACGTTATCACCACAAAAGATACTATTTCGAAAGTAATCACACAGTCTGCCATGATTGATTCGGCGATGATTGTAAAAAACATTATAAGCCGGCTTGATAAGCAGCGCATTCATTTTACAACCTTCACTGCCAAAGTAAAAATGGATTACGATGGCAGCGAAGGCAACGGGCAGGCAACAGTGTATTTGCGTATGCAAAAAGATAGTATAATCTGGCTATCGCTCACCGGCGCTTTGGGCATTGAAGGCTTTCGGGTGATGATAACGCCCGACAGTGTAAAAATTATGAATAAGCTGCAAAAAATTATTCAATACCGCCGCATTGGCTATCTGCAAGAACTTACCCAGGTGCCCGTAGATTTTAAAAACCTTCAGGATATATTAATTGGCAATCCGGTTTACTTAGACAGCAATATTATCTCGTACAAAGAAAGCAGCGATAATTTGCTGATATTGATGGCAGGCGAAATGTTTAAAAACCTTTTGACACTAAACAAAGATGATCTTCGTGTGTTGCATAGCAAATTGGATGATGTGAACCCGCTAAAAAACCGAACGGCTGATATTACATTTGATGATTACGATAAGGTGAATGACTTTTATTTTTCAACCTCGCGGAAAATATTGGTTGCCGAACAATCGAAGCTGGATGTTAACCTCCTGTTTAAGCAGTACGATTTTGATAAGCCGCAAACCTTTCCTTTCAACATACCAAAAAACTATCGCAGAAGATAATAATTAACACCGCGCAAACGTACTCTATCTTATTCATCCACTAATTTTATTGGTTCTTCTATCAAATAAAAAATATGATAACGAAAGCGTTTGTTTTTATTGCATTTTTTGGCCTTGGCATAAGCTGTTTTGCACAGGAAAGCAAAGAAGATATTCAGCGCAAGCAACAACAATTACAAAAAGAACTGGCAGATTTAAACAACACGTTAAGTGACATAAAAAAGAATAAAAAACATTCTATCAGCCAACTGGCTTTAGTACAGCGGAAAATAAAAGCGCGTGAAGAACTGGTTGGCAGCATTAATAAAGAACTGCATAAAATTGATGATGATATTTATTTGAATAACCTTGACATTTATCGTTATAAAAAAGAACTGGATACGCTGAAAGAACGCTATGCAAAAAATTTGGTGTTCGCTTATAAAAACAGAAGCAATTACGACTATCTGAATTTTATTTTTTCGGCTGAAAATTTTAATGATGCCATCAAACGAATTTCTTATTTAAAAAGTTATCGTCAGTACCGCGAAGAGCAGGCGAATAACATCATCAAAACAAAAAATCTTTTGCAGGTTAAAATGGGCAACCTTACCAATACCAAGCTGCAAAAAAGCTCAACACTTCAGGAGCAAGGCAAGCAAATACAACAAATGGAACTTGACCGCAAAGAGAAAGATGAAGTAGTGCATGGCTTGCAGGGAAAAGAAAAAGAATTAAGCACGCAGATACGCGACCGCGAAGCCACACGCCGCAAGCTGCAAGGACAAATGAAACTTATTATTGCCAGAGAAATTGCAGAAGCCAAACGGAAAGATCAGGAACGGCAGGCTCAGCTTGCCCGCCAGCAGGATGAAGATAGAAAGAAAAAACTGGCCCAACAACAGGCAAATAATAACGGAACTGCCGATAACACCTCAGCAACGCAAAGTGCAACTACATCTGCGTCAACAGCAACGCCCCGTAGCAACCGTACTTATAGCGCATTAGAATCAACGCCGGAAAACCTCACCGCTTCCGTTAACTTTGAAAACAACAGAGGTCGTTTGCCTTGGCCGGTAAGTAGTGGTGTTGTTTTAATTCCTTTTGGCAAGTATAGTATTGGAAAACTGGTGGATAACAACGATGGTATTGATATTGGCGTTCCGGTTGGCGCTATTGTAAAAGCGGTTGCCGACGGAGTGGTACTGGCAGTAGTAGACTTGGGCGATGAAAGATATGTGTTGGTAAGGCATGGTAAATATTTTACCACGTACAGCCATTTGTCAACCGTGAGCGTTGTAAAGAACGATGTGGTACAAGCCGGAACCATTGTGGGCAAAGCAGCAGTGAACGATGATGGCGGCGGCATGGTGCATTTTATGGTATCGAATGAACAAGGAAATTTTTTAAACCCGGAAGGCTGGCTGAAAGGAAGATAAATTTTTGCAATAAATAAAAACAGGCGGCTGATGACTTCAGCCGCCTGTTTTTGTAATCAATCCAATCTAATTATTCAATCCCCGTCCTGTTTTGTGCTGTAACTCATCAATGCGTTTGGAAGCTTCTGCTTTGGTGAGATCATTATTCATTTCTTCACCGGCTTCATCGGATAATGTTTTTAAGTACGACTTCTGTGCGCCGGTCATCGGCTCGCCGCCGGTTGTCCATTCATCAGGATTTTTTTCAACGTTTGAATTGGCTGCATCTAAGTTTTGCTGTGCAGCATTAGGGTTTGTTTTTACTTCATTTTCTTTTTCTGTCTTGTTTGCCATACTATAATTTTTAGCAATAAAAGGTTCAAAAATGAAACCAGTTTTAAAACAGGTCAGTATTAAGAAATTGTTACGGATGAAAATTAATGTATCGTTTAAACAAAAAGGTTCTACTTTTGTTTTATCGTTTAAACAAACAACCTCGCTCATCACTTCAATCTGATGACAGGTTTAAAAATAACCGGTGTATTTCGTTTCATTGCTGCTATACTTTTTGATGGGTTTGCCCTCGATTCCTGCCATAGCACGTTTTTCCGATTGATGCCTTTTTTATTAATTAACAATTAAAAAAGCAATGTTATGAACAAGCAAGTATTGAAATTTGGAATTCGCAGGATGATTATCCTCGCAAGTTTAGTTGGCACCCTTTCTTTCTCAGGTTTTGCAGCCGCCAACAAAGGGGGAAAGGAATCTGCATCAGCCGTACAGTATGTAGGCACTACCGACAAGGGTGTTGTATTTAATGTAAAATACGATAACGCCAGTGCCGCGCCTTTCAGCCTTATCATTAAAAATGAATTTGGCGATGTGGTGTATCAGCAACAGTACAACGATAAAACTTTCGATAAAAAAGTATTGTTGACAAAAGAGCCGGGTGATGCACGTCTTACTTTCATTATCAGGTCGTCATCAGCTAACATTAAACAAACATTCGACATTACTACAACTACAAAAACTGTAGAAGAAGTTGTGGTGAAAAATGCTCAATAAAAGAAGCATTTATTGTGTAAGTGAACAATCCTGTGTGCGAAAGCCGCAGGATTTTTTTATTTGTTTTTATTTATCGTATCCACATCAGGCTTATTATCTTTCCATTGCCAAAGGTGCATACAGGCATAGGTTCGGTAAGGCTTCCAGCGTGCCGAAATTTTCAGCATCTTTTCTTTTACTTCTTTTTTGTTTTCTGCTGTAAGACTATAAATTTTTATCATCGCGTTTTGCACGCCAAGGTCATCCACAGCAAATACATCTTCCCTGCCAAGCGTAAACATCAACAGCATTTCAACCGTCCATCTGCCAACGCCTTTTATTTGTGTAAATAAGGCAATAATATCTTCATTGTTCATTGCCAATAGCATCGTATCATCAATATTATTTTCAATGCAAAAAGAGGCAACGTTGTGTATGTATTTTATTTTGGCATAGCTCAGGCCAATTGCCCTTAATGTCTCAGTATCGGTTGCCAAAACTTGTTGCGGCGTAGGTTCATCGCCATTAAAAAGTTGCAGGAAGCGATGAAAAATAATTTTGGCAACTTTGGTATTCAATTGCTGGCTCATAATGCTTGCCATCAAACGTAAAGGTATATTGCGATGCAACTGCAGGGGCGATAAAGATTGCGAAAGCAGCGGAATTAATTTTTTATCTTTTGATAAGTGAGAAATATAATTCATGAGAGTAAATAATGAAGTAATTATAAAGCTGAAACTGTAGAAGGCATTTTCAGTTTACCATCTCTCCGCGTTTTTCCAAATTTTTATCAGGTAGAGAAGCAGCGAAACGAAGCTACCTGTCATCCATACATAAAATAGCACATTACCCAAAGAAACGGAACCATCAGCAAACGCCAGATTGAATTTTAAACCGATAGCAACATTGAATGCAAGCCAGCAAAACATAAGAAAAACGGAGAGCGCGACACGTTTTAAAAAAGCAACAACTTCGGGTTCCATCGGTAGCGGTTTTATAAGTTTTGTTTAGTGTAAATTGTGTGCCAGTAAGATAATTCATTTTATTGCTATGAAAACAACAAACGAAGAAGCAATTTTATTTATAAAATGAAGTAAAAACAAATGATACAAAAGGCTAAGTACTTTTTGTTTGGCATAAAGTGTGCGCAGTGTAAGCTTCTTATTGGAATCCAGCATTACAAACTTACCAATTGTAACCTATTTTGTTTATGAACATTATTACATTAAAAAAAATAGCGGATACAGAAACGCAGATAAAAGTAGTAAGTTTGTTTTTTATCAACGGCTTTGGTGCAAAACCAATATTTTTGTGTCCTGTATAAAGCACTACATTACGGAAAAAAGACTGGGCTAAACCATTAACGCAGAAACATGCAGTATATATTCCTTGGCGCTGTTGTCGCCTTTTTTATAAGCTTTTATTTCATTCCTGTTTTAATACATCTGGCTGAAAAAAAGAAGTTAGTGGATGTACCCGACGAAAGAAAAATTCATACTGATCCGGTTCCTCGTTTTGGCGGTGTTGGCATATTTGCAGGCTTTGTTTTCAGCCTCCTTCTCAATGTAAGTATCAACAATCAGTTTTTAGAATTTCAGTATTTACTGGCTGCCTTTCTTATTATTTTCTTCCTGGGTGTTGGCGATGATATTATGGTGCTGTCGCCGTTTAAAAAATTTATTGGTCAGTTAGTAGCTTCCTTTATTCTTATCTTTAAAGGTCATTTGCTTATTAACAACCTGCATGGCTTTTTAGGCATTCAGCAAATACCCGATGCAGTAAGTTATTTGCTTACCTATTTTACCATAATTGTTATTATTAACGCCATGAACCTCATTGACGGTGTTGATGGTTTGGCCGGCAGTTTAAGTTTAATTTCTACCTTTTTGTTTGGAAGCTGGCTATACCTGAACGGCGATTTGGCTTACTCGTTAATTGCCTTTTCGTTATTTGGGAGCATACTGGCTTTTTTATATTACAATTACCATCCGGCAAAAATTTTTATGGGCGATGCCGGTTCTATGATGATGGGTTTAATTAATGCCATTCTCGTAATCCGCTTTATAAATTTAGCACCGGCGGCTCATATATTAGCCGTGCCTGCTTCGCCGGCCATTGGCTTTGGTTTATTATTAATTCCGTTGATGGATACGCTACGCGTATTTTGTATTCGCCTTTCGCGCGGAACTTCGCCGTTTGCGCCCGACCGCAACCACATTCATCACCTGTTTCTCGACAAAGGTTTTTCTTCCGTGCAAACCACATTTACGCTGGTGATATTAAGTATTGTTTTTTCGCTGTTGTTTTTTTGCATGGCATCGTTCAATACTACGGTTGTGTTTGCGTTGGAAGCTGTTTTGTTTTTTAGTGTTATTTCTGCATTGCACCTTTACGAACCGGCAACTATGCGTGTAAAAAAGAACGAAGATGGCGAAGTGGTAATAGAAGAGCCGCGCAGATTGCGGTTGAAAACTTTGTTTTATAAAAAAGAAAAACAAGAAGCATAGCTTATCTATAAACCATTTACACAACAATGCCTGAAGTATTTTATTCAGGCATTGTTGTGTATAGAATAACAGAGTAACCCGCTTCTGCCTGCTTAGATATTGCGATACTTTCACAGCATCTTGCTGTTTGATTACTTAAATTTGCGCCTCGTTAAACTAAAAATTATATGTCGGAAGATGTTGAGTTTTTATTGGATGATGCCGAATCATCAATGAAAAAAGCCATTAGCCATTTAGAAACGGAGCTAACCAAAATACGCGCAGGCAAAGCCCATCCCTCTATGATTGATGGTATTACGGTAGAATATTACGGTGCCCCAACGCCTATAAGCCAGGTAGCTAACCTTACTGTTTTAGATGCCCGAACCATCAGCATTCAACCCTGGGAAAAAAAGATGTTGCAAAGCATTGAACGAGCCATTATGGCTGCTAACATTGGCATCACGCCGCAAAATGATGGCAACCAGATTCGTTTGTTTTTACCACCCTTAACAGAAGAACGCAGAAGAGAATTGTTTAAAAAAGCAGGCAACGAAGGTGAGCAATCAAAAGTGGCGGTGCGCAGCATTCGCCGCGATATTATCGAACAAATAAAGAAGCTTCAAAAAGAGGGTTTGAGTGAGGATGAAGCCAAAGATGCCGAAAATGGAGTGCAGGAAATTACAGACCGCTACATCACTCTTATTGATAAACATTTAGCAGCAAAAGAAAAAGAAATGATGGCCATATAAATGCATATCAATTTCTATTACCTTTATTTTCATTTTATAACCTATAAACATCACTTCTCATGGGCGTTGTTAAAGACTTTAAAGAGTTTGCTTTAAAAGGCAATGTGCTCGACCTGGCTATTGGTATTATCATTGGCGCCGCCTTTACAAAAATTGTTACTTCGCTGGTTGATGATATTATTACGCCTGCTATTTTAACGCCTGCACTGAAAAGAGCCAACCTGCAAAACCTTCAGGATTTAGTGGTTCCGGGCACGGGCATTAAATACGGTAACTTCTTATCAAATGTTATTTCGTTTCTTATCGTTGCACTGGCTTTATTTCTTATCATCAAAGCCATTAATGCCAGCCGCAGAAAAAAAGGCGTTGTGGTAGAAGTGCCGCCCCTAACCGCTTCCGAGCAATTGCTGGTTGATATAAGAGAAGAACTGAGAAGCCGCCCGCACGTATAACCTGCACAAAATTTTTATGTGTTGAATGCTACTTCGTACCAAATAAAATTAGAGCAGTTTGAAGGCCCCTTCGATCTGCTCCTTTTTTTTATAGAACGTGATGAGCTTGATATTTATAACATTCCCATCACCACTATCATTAACGATTTTCTAACGTATGTTCACAAGCAGGAACAATTAAACATTGAGTTAAGCAGCGAGTTTATTTTGTTTATATCAAGCCTCATGCGCATTAAAGCCAAAACGCTGCTGCCACGGAAAGATACTGATGCTTCGGGCAACGAAATAGATCCGCGTAAAGAGCTGGTTGACAAATTATTAGAATACAAACGGTATAAAGAAGCCTCGCGGCAAATGGGAGAGCAGGAAGCGATGCGGATGCTGATGATAAAACGCGGTAATATACAAAGTGAGATGACTGCCGTTGGCGAACAAGCTGCCGAAGGCACCGAAATACAAACGGTAACTTTGTATAAGCTAACAAAAACATTTGAACGGGTAATGCAACGGTTGTACGATAAAAATAATAAGCCGGTGCATACTGTAATTGGTTATAATTATACGATGGAAGAAAGCCGTGAGCAAATTATAACTGATGTAAAGCTTTATAAAACGGTTTCTTTTAAACATCTTTTTCAGCATTGCGAAAACCGCATTCATGCCATTTTTTTGTTTTTATCAATACTTGAACTGGTACAATTAAACTATTTACATCTTGCAGTGAATAAAGGCAAAAACAATTTTGAAGTTGCATGGAACGAGGAGAGAAGCGAAGTGGAAGAAATGAACGTACCTATATAAATTGTGTTTGTTTTTATTGCAGTTAAATATGCCGGCTTCCATCCAATTCAATCTTTCTCTACCTTTAAACATTGATAATATTGTTACCTTTTAATTGTTCAATTCATATTCTGCAGTTGATGCGCTGCGGCGGATGCAATTCGGCTCGCTCGGGTTGGTAAAAATTAGCGCATAAACAATTTTATTCACTACTCACCATTCACTATTCACAACAAATGAGCGATAAAAAAAAGAAGAAAAATAATAAGCAACCCTATCATTCTACGCATGATGATCATACCCTGCAAGGCGTTTTAGAAGTTACAAGATCAGGCATTGGCTATGTGGTAATTGCCGGTGGCAAAGGCGATGTATTGGTGCGCCCGCACGATTTTAATACAGCCTTACATGGCGATGAAGTAATAGTAAAAGTGGTAAAACAAAACACCACCACCGGCAAGAAAGAAGGTAGAATTATAAAGGTTTTAGAGCGAAAACAAACCGAGTTTATTGGCAGATTGCAAATGAACAAACACTTTGCTTTTGTAAAGCCCGACAGCGATAAACCAATGCCCGATATTTATGTTTCGCTTGATAATATAAACGGTGCGGTTGACCGGGACAAAGTATCGGTTCGATTAATAATGTGGGAAAAAGAAAGCCGCAAGCCGGAAGGCAAAGTAACCGCTGTTTTGCAGGCAGAAGATGAGAATGATATTGCCATGAAAAACCTGCTGGCAGAAGCTGGCTTTCCGCTTTCTTTTGGGGATGAAACAAAAGAAGAAGCTGCCCGCATTCCCGAAACGATTACACAACATGATATTGAAGCGCGCCGCGATTTCAGAGACGTTTTTACCATTACCATCGACCCGGCTGATGCTAAAGATTTTGATGATGCTATTTCGTTACGTTCATTAAAAGGCGGATGGTACGAAGTAGGCGTTCACATTGCCGATGTAAGCCATTATGTGGTGCCCAACACTGCATTGGACGATGAAGCGTACAAAAGAGCAACTTCTGTTTATTTGCCTGATAGAGTAAACCCTATGCTACCGGAGCATATTTCAAACGTGTTGTGTTCGTTGCGTCCGCATGAAGACAAGCTTACGTTTTCTGCCGTTTTTCAAATCAATAAAAAAGGAGAAGTAAAGCAATATTGGATAGGCAAAACTCTTATTCACAGCAATCATCGCTTCACGTACGAAGAAGTGCAGCAGATTGTTGAAACCAAAAAAGGCGAACACAAAAAAGAGGTTTTGTTATTAAATGAAATCGCCCAAAACCTGCGCGGGCAAAGGTTTTCAAAAGGTGCCATTAATTTTTCATCGCAGGAAGTTCGTTTTAAATTGGATGAGAAAGGAAAGCCCATCGGCATTGAAATAAAAGAAAGCAAAGAAGCGCATCAATTAATTGAAGAGTTGATGTTGCTTGCCAACCGAACTGTTGCTGAAAATGTAGCAAAAACAAAAGTGAATAAGCAGCCTGTACCGTTTCCCTATCGCGTGCACGACCAGCCGGATGAAGAAAAGCTAAAACCGTTTATTGATTTTGCAAAAAAGTTCGGGCATCAATTCAACATCAGCACACCGGCTAAAATTGCTGCTTCCTTCAACACTATGCTGGCAGAGGTGCAGGGCAAACCCGAACAGCATGTGCTGGAGCAATTGGGCATCCGCACCATGGCAAAAGCCATTTACACTACAGAAAATATCGGTCATTACGGGTTGGGTTTTGATAACTATTGCCACTTCACTTCGCCCATTCGCCGCTATCCCGATGTAATGGTGCATCGTGTTCTTTTTTCCTGCCTGCAAAACGAACCGATGATTGATAAAAAGATGAATGAAAAATGCAAGCACAGCAGCGAACGCGAACGTGCCGCAATGGAATGTGAGCGGGCTGCCAACAAATACAAACAAGTAGAATACATGCGCGATTATTTGGGCGAAGAGTTTGAAGGCATTATTAGCGGCGTTACTTCGTTTGGCTTTTTTGTAGAAACGATTTTACAAAAATGCGAAGGCTTGGTAAGCATTAGCAGCCTTAGCGATTTTGATGATTTCAGGCTGATAGAAAGTGATTATGCTTTGGTTGGACGGCGCAGCGGCCGCAGCTTTCGCATGGGCGATAAAGTTTGGATAAAAGTAATTGCAGCTAATTTAGATAAGCGGCAGCTGGATTATGAATGGGTGCTGCAACATGGTGATAACAAGAAAGAAGCAGAACACAAAACACAGGAAAAAATAAAAGCGAAAAAAGTAAAAACAAGAGAGCCGAAAAGAATGATTGAATAAGTTTATAAGTTATCAGGATAAACACTTATTTTTTTTGCGCGGTGCGCACTCCAGCTATTGGCTGATGAAATGCTGATTTCGCTAACCACTTGCCTGGTATTATAATCTACTTCTATAATTTTTCCTCCTCTCCCTATTTTATTCTGTACATAAAATCCTGGTGAAAAAACTACATGATTGCTATTAGGTAAAAGTTGCACGCTGCTAACAATTGAAGAGTAACATTCTACATCTCTTTCTTTACCGTATTGCCATATTTGTTGCACAGTCATTTTTGCTGTATCTATTTTAAACTCAGCCGCACGACTGTATTTGCCGGGCGCACTGTTAAAAGTAGAGTTTCCATCAACAGAATCAAGTGTTCTGTTCGTGCCATTATCAAACACCATCAAATCTCCATTGGGTAATTTAATAGGCGAGTGCTGATAGCAGTTCCATTCAAAATAAGGCGTTATCGTACTTCCATAAGCAACGGTTGTATCGGCTATCACATTGCCTGCAGCATCAAGCGGCGTTAGTAAAAATTTAGTAAGGTCTTCGTTTCTGCGGTTGGTTCCCCATTCTTTATGCGGGGCTAAAATCCATTTCACATTATTACTACGGTCCAGTTTTATAACACCCTGAAGCCTGCCGGATACAATGATGGTATTATCCGTAGAATCATCCAATACAGCGTTACCGTGAAACCAGTCGCCACTAGGACCTTCGCCCCACACACGCCGGTATTCGTTCAGCGATTCTTTTAAGTCCCATGTATTTATAATTTGTTTTGAATTTCTGTCAATTTCTATCACAAAGTCTCCAACCGCGCGGCTTCCATCAGTAAATGTGCTGCCCTTCTTGGTAGCGTTTAGCAAAAAATTACCGTTTGTTTCTTCATGCACTTCGTGATGAAATAAATAGCCTGGCATTAACCAGGTATTAAGTATGTTACCCAAAAGATCGACTTCATAAATTTCATTGTTGCTTGAATTTCCAAAATAAAAATTACCGTTTTTTAACCTTGCAATTCCATCCTCATACAACAAATTAGATAGCTCTGCATTAGTCGTAAAATCCAACGCCCATCTGATGTCTCCATAATTGTCCAATAAGTAAGGGATGGATAACTTCCCAACATTATAAGTACTGTAATTACTAACCAAGTACATTCCTGGCTCAACTTTGCTTGCATCAAAAGGGCTGGCAACAATAAATTTTGGCATATTGGCAGGTAAAGCCTGTGTGGTTACGGCAACTGTACTTTTTTCAAGTGTATCACCACTGTTATCCAAAATGCGAATGTCTACCGTATTTATTGTATCGGCATACATGCCGATTACCGGTATAGAATGAACTGTTCCAAAGTCATTAAACAGATGCGTTACATCGCTAAAGGCGCCATATTTTCCATGAACTCTTATAAACGTGTTTCCTTGTTTTGCAGTGGAAAAAGAAAGTAATGCAGATAAAGGCGTGTAACCGTAAGGATTTACTTTTATTGAATCTGCTGGTATCACAAACTCAACAGGTGCAAGTAAAAGCCGTGAATTTAAAAATGATGTATCATTCTGTTTTTTACAATTGGTTAATAACAAACTTACAGCGATAAAAATGCAGTTAATAAATTGCTTTTTCATATATGAATTGAATTTGTAAAAGAGATTTATACTTCTACAACTTCGGTCTGACTAACATAATCGTGTAAAGTTTTATCAAGAAATGAAATAAAAACGCTGTCAATAATAATCACTCCCAACACACGTACCGCGCTCCTGGTAAAAATTTGAAAAAAGGATGGTTTACCACCGGCTTTACTCACCACTTTTGTAAGTGTTAGCCATTTGCCCGGCGTGCGTTTCCAAATGGCTTCAAAAAAAAGGTAATACACAAAACCTATAATTGCCAAAAAATAAAACACCGGCATAAAAAAAAGATGATAATAAAAAACGTAGAAATCCCATCCTCTTTTAATGCCCGCTGTGATAAGACAGATAATACTGAAATCAACTAAAAAAATCAATACTCTTGTGCCGATACCTACATTTTTCATATAAAAAAATTACAACAAAGTTAGCGTTGCAAGCCAGGTTTTTACAGCGTTAGCAGGCAATAAATTTTCATAGGAATGTAATGCCTGTGTACATTGCAGTTATGTTATTTGTAAAGCAATTAACCATCACGCAATTTCGCAATTACGCCTTTCAATCATTCTCTTTTCAGGAGCCGGTGATTGGCGTTTACGGTGCAAACGGCAGTGGCAAAACCAACTTGCTTGATGCCATTCATTACCTCTGTTTTACTAAAAGTTATTTTGCCCGTGCCGATGTATTGAATGCGCATTACGGCACACAGGGTTTTAGGCTGGAAGCCACACTGGATAAAGCTTTGCAACCTTTTCATATTGTTTGTATTCTTCGTGAAAACAATAAAAAAGAAGTAATTGTAAATGAAGAAATTTATAAACGTTTTTCTTTACACATCGGCAGATTCCCTTGCGTGATGATTGCGCCTGATGATATAGAACTGATAACCGGCAGCAGCGAAGAAAGAAGAAAATTTATCGACACGATTTTATCGCAACTTAACGCCGATTACTTACAAAAGTTAATTGAATACAACAAGGTTTTACAACAACGCAATAGTTTATTAAAAGCAACCACTGAACACAACCGACCGGATGAAGATTTACTGCAAATTATGGATGAACAGTTAAGCGAAAAAGGAAACAAAATTTATGACTGGCGAAATAAATTTATGCAGGAATTTTTACCGCTTGTGTATGAAGAATACAACAACATTGCGGGCAAAGATGATGAGGTGAATGTAGCGTATTACAGCCCTTTGCACAACAGCAACATGCAAACTGTATTAAAAGAAAACCATGGGCGCGATTTGTATTTACAGCGCACCGGCGCAGGCATTCATAAAGATGATTTGGAGATAACCATGCACGCGCAGGCTTTTAAAAGCATTGCCTCGCAAGGGCAGCGGAAAAGCCTGTTGTTTGCTATGCGATTAGCCGAGTTTACTATTATTCAACAGCACAAAGGCTTTGCGCCGTTATTGTTATTAGATGATGTGTTTGAAAAATTAGATGCCGAACGGATGCATAATTTATTGTACAAAGTTTGCGTTCAGCAACAGGCGCAGGTGTTTATTACCGATACGCATAAAGAAAGATTAGAAGAAGCATTTGCAAAGCTGAACGTGAAGTATGAATTGATTGGGTTGTGAGTTGTTTTTTATTACGCAAATACAACAGAATAGGGTTGTATTTGCGTAATGATCGTTGAGGAGTTGCGTATATTTTTGAGTTGTGCGTCACCCTGTTGGACACCCTGCAATATGAGGATTATCACATGGAATTGTAACATGGCTTTTAGAAAAAAAGCCGACTTTATTCTGACACATAAGCCAGACATTTTAATTGTTCCGGAATGTGAACATCCTGACAAATTATTATTCCCAGTTGACACACCAAAGCCAAACGACACTTTATGGTTTGGAAAAAATCGAAATAAAGGACTTGCAATATTTTCATACAGCAACTATCGCTTCACAGTTCTTGACAATCATAACCATGAGCTACAAATGATAATTCCAATTGCTGTTACGGGCGGACAATTTGACTTTAACCTTTTTGCAATCTGGGCTAACAATCCAACCGACCGAGAAGGACAATATATTGAGCAGGTTTGGAAAGCTGTTAATTATTACGACACTTTATTGACAGATAAAAAAACAATACTTATTGGCGATTTCAATAGCAATAAAATTTGGGACAGAAAACATCGAGCAAGCAATCATTCAAACGTTGTAAAACTTTTAGAAGATAAAGGAATATTTAGCACTTACCATTTGTACTACAAACAGACACAAGGCACAGAAGAACATCCGACACTTTACATGTACCGGCACAAGGACAAACCATATCATATTGACTATTGTTTTGTATCAGCAGACATGGCAGAAAAACTTGTATCGGTAGAAATTGGCGACTATGATTTTTGGACAAAGTACAGCGACCATGTTCCAGTTATTATTACATTTGACAACACTTAAGTGGACAAGGGCGAACGCACAACAAAAGGTTTGGCAAAATACGGGCTTGACCTGGTTATCTTTAGCAGCGGTAATTCTGTTGTGCTTTGGTTCGGGGCTGGACATTTACTATTTAGCTTTTTGTTGTTATCTTCATCAAAAGTTTTTTCATCAGCATTTGTTTCGGGCTCGACCAGCTACTATTCCCGTTCTTCCCCCATCTGGCGCAAGCGTCCGCTTGTGCTAACCATATTTATCACACTCCGCTCATCTTCGGTTATCGGCCCGACAGAACGCTATCGAACATCAGTTTTTGTTTGTTTCTTTTGTGCTATTTTCACCTTCGTTTACAGGCTGACCGAAACTGCATCGCGCCGCCACGAAGCCTAAACCGTTATGCACAAGGCACCACCGACAGACGTCACTCACAATAATATCAGTAAATTAGCGGACAAAAAAGTTTAAAACCAAAGTGCAACGACAAAGACTTTATATTGACACCTCTGTTTTTGGCGGATTTTACGATGAAGAATTCGCCGAATTTACTATTCCATTATTTGACAGACTTAATACTGGAGAATTCAAACTTCTGTTCTCAAACGTAACTCAAGACGAACTTGAAAATGCACCGGAAAGAGTGCGCAATTTAGTTATAAACCTTAAAGCTGCAGACACGGAATTCCTTGAAGTTTCTGATGAATCAGTTGATTTGGCAACTGGATATATTGAAGAAAAAGTAGTTGGGAAAACCAGCTTTGCAGACTGTTTACATATAGCTTTGGCAACAATTAACCGTGCTGACTATTTAATAAGTTGGAATTTTAAACACATTGTAAACGTTCAAAGAATAAGAGGGTACAATGCTATTAATTTGAAAAGTGGTTATAAGATTTTAGAAATACGTTCACCCAGAGACTTTGTAAATTATGAAGACAATGACTGAAAAGCAATTTGATGCAGTGAAATTTATGCGTCAGCAACGCGAGAAATTGAGCGAAAAATTAGCTAAGATGACAAAAAGCGAAATTGTTGACTATTTCAATAAAAGGAAATTAGAAACGCAAACAAAGCCCTGTGCATAACATCCCATTTAGCGTAAGCATCCGCCAACCCATCTGGCGCAAGCGTCCGCTTATGCCAACCATGCAAAAAAACATTAGGAATTTATCATACCCTTTTTATTACCTGCAACTTATGCGTTCGTTGCCCTGTGTTTCGATTGATGATGCCGAATGAATCTATGGTATCAACGCGCACGCTTCCCGAAGCATGAATGATTTCATTCTCACCGAATAAAATTCCAACATGAACAATTTTACCTTCTTCATTATCAAAAAAAGCCAAATCGCCACATTGCGCTTTCCCTAAAAAATGAACCACTTCGCCGCCAGTTGCCTGCTGGTAAGCATCGCGAGGCAAGAGCTTGCCAAACAACTTAAACACCTGCTGTGCAAAGCCGCTGCAATCAATACCAAACGAGCTTTTTCCACCCCATAAATAAGGCACATTTTCGTAAAGAAGAGCAGTCATTTTTATCACTTCATCTTTAAAAAACAAAGGATCAAATAACAATGTTTCTTCTTCGTTATAGTCAATTTTATAACTGCCAATTCTGCTGTTTTGAAACACTGGTGTGGCAACAGAAACGTACATTTCGGCTCCATTAATCTGTACAATTGTGTTCCGTTTAAAAGTAAAGCTGGCTGGATTTCTCATTGCCATATTTTCATTTACTTCAATTAATTGCGAGGCTTGCGCCCATCCAACGTAATCATCATACAAACATCTGATCTTAATAAAATCGGTTTGTTTTTGCAGCACTTCGGCAGCCTCGCCAAACAAAAGTTGGCTCACCATTTCGCTGCGGTGAGAGGCTTCACTGCGCATCGGGCTAACCGCAACTATACAGATAACAAAAGACATCCTTAATTTTTGCGCAAAAGGTATGGAATCTCACTGCTGTTGCATCTTACAAAAAATAAAAAAATTATTTTCACGTGTGAGCCAGGGTAACGATGCACATATAACCGAAGGGCAATTGTTAGAGCAATGGTATGCAACGCGCAACAACCATATTCTCGGCGCCTTGTTGCAGCGTTATACGCTGCTGCTTTTGGGTGTGTGCATGAAGTATTTAAAAAATGAAGAAGAAGCAAAAGATGCCGTGCAGCAGGTGTTTGTAAAAGCTATTTTAGAACTGCAAAAATATAAAGTTGATTACCTGAAAAGCTGGCTGTATATGATTGCCCGCAACCATTGTTTAATGAAGCTGCGCGATAAGCGCATGATTATAAAAGAAGCGGACGAATGGCTGAACGAAGAAGCCGATGAACCGGCTTTTGGAAGTATGAATAAAGAAACCATTTTGCTGTATTTGGAAGAAGCGGTTGCGCAATTAAATGCCGAACAAAAAACATGTGTAACTTTATTTTATCTGCATCGCAAATCGTACAGCGAAATCAGTGCAGCAACGGGGCTAAGTTTGCAACATATAAAAAGCTGCATTCAAAACGGCAAACGAAACCTTAAACTCTTCATCAACAAAAAAATGCAACAACACAATGGCTGATGAAAACAACATAGTACCCGGCGGCGAAGAATTTGATGAGCAACTGATGAATTACCTGCAGGGAAATTTATCGGATGCCGAATGGAAAATGGTGCAAAAACAAATTGGCGATGATGCGTTTGTAAAAGATGCAGTGGATGGCTTGCAGCAGTTTTCATCCAACAAAAAATTAGATGACTATGTAAGAAGCCTGAACCAAAATTTGCATCAGCAATTAGCTATTAAAAAACAAAAACAGGATAAAAGAAAACTCATTCACCCTTCATGGATTGTGATGGCAACAGTAATTGTTTTATTGTTGTGCGTGCTGGCTTATGTGGTACTAATGTTTGTAAGAAATCATTAGTCTGAACCGGGATGAATGGGATAGATGGGATGTTTTGGATTTGAGGAATTAAATGTTTAATAAGTAAGATTGAGTATGTGTGTAAAAACAAACATTCTCCTTGTCATCAACATCTCATAAATCCCAAGTATCCCATTCATCTCAGTTCAGATATTTTCCGCTTAGCTTCGCGGCGTTATGAGCACCGCGCCCACTGCACCATTGCAATTACAGGTTTCTACAAGTTACCGGCACATTTTAAAACTGGCTTTGCCCATTGCTGCTTCGCTGGTAGTGCCGCAGCTTAACTTTGTTATCAATAATATTTTCATCGGGCATTTTCTAACTTCCGAATATCTTGCCATTGCCGCCATCACCGGCGTGTATTATCTCATCTTCGCTTGTATCGGTTTAGGTTTTAATAACGGCCTGCAGGCGCTTATTGCACGCCGCGCCGGCGAAAATCGTTTATCAGCCATTGGCAGTTTGTTTCAAAACGCAGTTATTATTTCAACCATTATTAGTTTGTTATGCATTGCGGTTACTTATGTAGTTGCACCGCCGTTGCTGCATTTGGTTTTGCACAAGCCCGAACATGCCAGCATCGCCATACGCTTTTTGTATATGCGTATATGGGGCTTGCCATTTTTATATCTCTATCAAATGCGCAATGCGCTACTGGTTGGCACCAACAACAGCCGCTTACTCATTATAGGCACACTTGCCGAAACGCTTACCAACATTTTTTTTGATTACACTTTGCTAAGCGGCTCGTTAGGCTTTCCTAACATGGGCTTTCAGGGTGCGGCATTGTCATCGGTGTTTGCCGAAGTAGCCGGGCTGTTAGCCATTTTTGGTATCATGCACTTTCAGAGATTAAGCCATCGTTTGTTTTTATTCCAAAATATCCAGGTTAATAAAGATGAAATCAAGCTCATACTTGTTCAATCTTCACCACTTATTTTACAATTCGCCATCAGCCTGGCAAGCTGGGAGTTGTTTTATATTTTGATTGAGAGAAACTGTACCATTGTTGATCTTGCCGTGTCCAATGCAATGCGCAATGTGTTTGGTTTGTTTGGCTGTTTCGGATGGGCGATGGCAGCCGCAACCAATGCGATGGTAAGCAATGTAATCGGGCAACAAAAAAGCGAAGAAGTTATTCCGTTAATTAAACGCATTTTGCAAATCGCTGTTTCTATGGGCGCTTTGTTTTTTTTGGTTCTCAACCTGTTTCCCCGTTTGTTTCTTTTGGTTTACGGGCAAGGCAATTTGTTTGTTGCAGAAGGCATTCCGGTGTTGCGCATTGTATCGGTGGTGTTGGTTATGCAACCTGCGGCAACCATTTGGCTGAACGCAGTAGTGGGCACGGGCAACAGTAAAAAAAACTTACAAACCGAAGCAATGGCAATTGTTGTTTACACCGTTTATGTGTGGCTTGTGCTGGAAGTACTTCATCTGCCAATAACCGTTGCGTGGATGTCGGAATGGATTTACTGGATCATTATGTTCACACCTTCGTTTTTGTATATGAAAAGCGGAAGATGGAAAGGAAAAGTTATCTGAACTTAAATTGATGAGATGTTTAGAATTTATGAGATAAGGAATTTGAATGACTACGATAGGAAGCTGTAATGAAAACGTTTTACAAAGATGTTAGCTATGTGTTTAACTCTGTTTCTATGATTTTATATGATTGAAAAATGACACTTACTTCTATGTTCAATTATTTTCAGAACGTACAAGAGTGCGACGCAAGAGGCGATGCCATGAAAAACGAAAGCTCGTTCCACAAAATTGTATTTCTAAAAACGATGATAATTGACGTTGTTATTGAATTGTAGTTGTGTTATCAACAGGTGCTTCCTCTATCACGTGCCTGTTTCTTCCAAACAAATAATAAACGGGTATTCCCAACAGCACAATACCTAAGCCCGGAAAGGTAAATTTCGGTTTGTAAATAAGCAGCGAAACGCAAATAATACTGGCTGCAATAATGTAAAAAAGTGGCAGCACAGGGTAGCCAAACGCTTTGTAAGGACGCGGAATATCGGGGCGCGAACGGCGCAGAATAAATACGCCGGCAATGGTGAGAATATAAAAAATAAGAACAGTGAAAATGATGTAATCCAGCAAGTCGCCATACCTGCCGCTAAGGCATAAAACAGAAGCCCACAAACACTGTATCCATAGGCCTTTTGAAGGCACTGCGTTTTTATTTAATGTGCCTGCCCCTTTAAAAAATAAACCGTCTTTGGCCATTGTATAATAAACACGCGCGCCGGATAAAATTAAACCATTGTTACAACCGAATGTTGACACCATCAGCATCAGCGCAATTACTGTTGTTCCAACATTTCCAAAAATTAATTTGGCGGCTTCCACACCTACACGATCGTTCCCGGCATGAGCAATGCTTTGCAATGGCATTACGGCTAAATACATCAAATTGGTAGCGGTATAAATAAGCGTTACGATGAGCGTTCCTAAAAACAAACTGGCGCCGATGTTGCGTTTTGGATTTTCAATTTCGCCTGCAATAAAGGTTACGTTGTTCCAGCTATCCGAGCTGAACAAACTGCCCACCATTGCGCCGGAGAAAGCACCTAATATAGCTGCGCCGCTGTATGGGATTAACACACTGCCATCCATTTTTCCAAATGCAAAACCAGTGCTCCAGTTATTGTTCCAGGTTGTTTTACCGGCAGTGATAAAACCGAAAATAATTAAGCCGAACAAAGCCGCGAGCTTGGTTAATGTAAAAATAGTTTGTATGATTTTACCTTCTTTTACGCCCCGCGTATTTACCCAGGTAAGAAAAACAATGAGTAAGATAGATGTGATTTGCGCAGCACTGATTTTTACAAAACCCAAATTGGCAAGGATATGATTTTCGCTTAACGCAGGAAAAATATAAGCCGCAAACTTGCTGAACGCCACGCCAACGGCAGCAATGGTTCCCGTTTGTATCACGGCAAAAAAACTCCAGCCAAAAAGAAACGCAATAAGAGAATTGTAAGCCTCTTTTAAATACACGTATTGCCCGCCGGCTTTAGGAAACATGGCGCTTAACTCGCCATAACTTAAGGCAGCAATCAGTGTAAGCACGCCGGTGAATATCCACAATAAAATAAGCCAGCCAGCCGAGCCAACTGTGCGTGTCATATCGGCACTTACGAGAAAGATACCGGAGCCAATCATGGAACCGGCAACAATCATGGTGGCATCTAACAAACTGAATGATGGCATGAATTGTTTGGCTTCTATTGCGGTAGCTTGCATGTGTTGTTGTTTGTAATGTTTTACAGTGTTGTAAAATAAACAAAAAGAGGCTGTAACATACAACCTCTTTTTGTTTTTAAAATGAATTTTATAAGGTTCAACCGCTACATGAAAAATAGAAAAATCTGTTTTTGTTTTTACTGCAATATTGTTTTTTGCAATAGTAAATCACAAACTTTCCTTTAACTGAAGCACTACTTCATTAACGTTGTTCAGGAATTTGTTTGATATGTGAACCAACTCTTCCAATGGCTCATCTTGTAAAGCCATCTTCTCTAAAAGTTTGATGTCATCAAACATGAAAGGCTGGCAAATGTTGCCAACGCTTGGCTTGAACTTGTGCGCCAGCGAAGCCACTTTCGTCAAATTTTTACTTTTGATTTCTTCCTTTATTTCATCCATAAAAATCTGAGCCTGGTGTATAAAAATGTCAATCATTTTTGAAACAAAAATAGTATCGCCACGGCTGATCTCTATTAACTGCGTAAGGTTGTACAAATGCTCATCTTTATTTGTTTCCATCTCTTTTTCAATCATAATGTCATTAACGTTGTTTTTCCCATCCAGCTCCTTAATGATGGCTCTTATTAAATCATCTTCATTAAACGGTTTCAACACATAACTGTTCATTCCATATTCTAAGTATTTTTCCTGATCGCCTTTAATGGCATTTGCCGTAAGTGCAATAACAGGTACATTATTATTTAGTTCTTCTCTTATTATTTTTGTTGCCTGCAGGCCATCCATTACGGGCATTTGAATGTCCATCAGCACCACGTCAATCTCTTCATTTCTTATAATGTCAACCGCTTCTTTTCCGTTCTTCGCTTCGCTTACAATGGAACTATAATTTTGAAATATTACAGTTAATAAAAAGCGGTTCATATCGTTGTCATCTGCTACCAAAACTTTCTTTCCTTTTAGCATTTTGGCTTCATAAGGCAGTATTTCATTTCGCTGAATGTCGCCCGGATTTCCTATTGGATATTCAAGCGTTATACTGATGTTAGTACCTACACGTTTTTGGCTTTGCACTTCAATAGTTCCACCCATCATTTCAACCAGCTGTTTGCAAATGTGCATACCCAGGCCGGTGCCGCCGTACTTACGCGTAACCGAACTGTATTCCTGGTAAAACGCTTCAAAAATTTTATCTACAAACTCGGCTTCCATGCCAATGCCGGTGTCTCTTACCTCAATGGTTATCTTCTGGCTGTCTTCGGTTTCGGTTTGCACAAAACAGCGTAGGTTGATGGAACCTTTTTCTGTAAACTTTACAGCATTGCTTAACAGGTTTAAAAGGATTTGATTGATGCGATACGGATCGCCCAATTGTATAGGTGCTATCCTGGCATCGTAATGCTCAACAATAATGAGCAAACCCTTTTCTTCTGCCTTATGTTCCACCACATGAATGGCTCTGTCAATCACATTTTTCAAACTAAAGCCAATCTTCTCAAGCGTTAGTTTCCCTGCATCCATCTTCGATAAATCCAACACATCATTCACCACAACCAACAAGTTATCAGCTGCAGAATGTATGGTTTCTAAAAACGTGCGCTGCCGCTCCGTTAACGATGTTTTGGCAAGCTGATGGCTCATGCCGATAATAGCATTCATCGGTGTTCTTACTTCGTGGCTCATGTTGGCAAGAAATACTTGCTTGCTGCGGGCAGATTCTTCGGCTCCTTTCCTTGCCAGGATCAGATCGCTCTGCAGCTTTTTTTGTTCTGTTAGATCGAGGTGAATGCCAATTGTACCTATCATCTCACCGGCATTATTAAAGTGAGGGGCGCCGCTTATCAGCCACCATTTCGGCTGTCCATTTTTATTTTTTACAGCCAATTCATAAACATCAGAATAACCTTCTTTTCGTTGCTTTATTTTTTCATTCATCATTGGCAACGTATCATCCGTTAAAAACAACGAAGCCGCCTTTTGTCCGATCAATTCTTCGTGGCTGTAACCGCACATATCGCAAAAGCTTTGGTTCACATAGCCTATCACATCGTTATTGTCAACTTCCATCATGCCAAGGTTCATGTTGGCAATAATGCTCCGGTATTTTTCTTCTTTCAATTGCACTGCAAGCTCCGCTTCTTTTTCTTTTGTGATGTTGGTAATAATTCCGGTATAAACCAACGATCTTTTATCAATAACAAGCATTGATGACGAAGCAATGCGCAGCCATATAACCGGTTTATCAGGAACAACAAAGCGTCCTTCAAAATGATACAGAGAGTTATTTCCCATAGCATTTTTTCTGGTTTTTTTTTCACGTGCAATGTCGTCGGGGTGCAGGATACTGTAAAAATTTTGAAGCTGTTGGGCAGTAATACCAATCTTTTTTTCGGCATCAGGGCTTATGTAAGAAAAGAATCCGATTCTATCTTTGTAATAATGATATTTGAAAAGCAACCCCGGCGTGTTTTCAGCAATGGAACGCAAGCTCTGTTCGCTTTGGCGAAGTGCCTGTTCTGTTTCTTTTATTTTGGTTATATCGGTATGTGTGCCCGACGTTTTTAAGGGTGAGCCATCGGCGGCTCGTTCAACCATAATTCCACGATCTAAAATCCAATGCACAGCACCCTCTTTATTGATAAGACGGTACTCTTCTTCATGATCATTAATTTCGCCTTTACGGTATTGTTCATCAAGCCTTAACACAATGTGCTTATCATCAGGATGAATATGGTTCATCCACCATTCACTTATTTTGCTATCAATGCCAGCTTTGTAATCAATCATCTCAATGCTGGCCTTCGAAAAAGTGGTTCGGTCTTTTATATAATCGTGCTCCCAAACATTATCGCCAATCTTTTCAAGAGCCGTGCGTATATCATCTTTCGGCTTTTTATTTTCTGTATTGTTTCTGCACATAAAGCCCTCTTCACCTGTTGTAAAAACATATTCATCCCGCTGGCTGTTTTTTTCAAAAGCCTGGTACGAATTGCTAACTGCAAAAAGAAATTTTTCTATTTTCTTATCCTGCAAATAACATTCAGACAGATAATATTCGATTTGTTTTTGCAACAGGGAATGAAAACTCATAATGAAGAAGTGATGGATTGAAAAAGGATAGTTGCTGATTTGAATCAGCAAACGGCAATCTCTTTTAACTGAAGCATTTTATAAATGGTGCTTCGCCCAATGTCTAATTTATCAGCAACCAACGGCACATTGTTGTTGTATTTTTTAAGATAAAAACTAATGATCTCGCTGTTATGTTCTTTCAAAGTTTTATCAATAACGGCAGCTATTTTTTGAGTCCTTTTTTTTACTGTATAAACAATATCATCCGCTTTAATTTCTTTTCCATTGCACATCACGGAAGCCAGGTCTATCATAGCTTTCAGCTCACGCACGTTACCCGGATAATTATATTGCATAAGCTTTTCTTTTGCATCCTGCGTTAGTTCTAATCCTTGCATTTTATTGCCTTTTGTAAATTCATCAACAAAGTGTTTAGCAAGAATTAAAATGTCGTTATCACGTTCGCGCAGAGGCGGCAATTCTATGGGCAAACCTAAAATTCTAAAAAACAAATCTTCCCTGAAAATGCCTACCTGCACTTCTTCATGCAGGTCTTTATGCGTAGCAACAATCAACCGTATATCCAGTTTTATTTTTTCATTGCCACCCACTCTTACAATCTCTCTTTCCTGCAACACACGCAGTATTTTGCTTTGCAGGCTAAAGTCCATTTCAGCAATTTCGTCTAAAAAAATAGTGCCTCCGTTCGCTTCTTCAAACTTGCCAATTTTTCTGGCAACCGCACCGGTAAACGCGCCTCTCTCATGTCCCATCAATTCGCTTTCCAACAAGTCTTTAGGTATAGCTGCCATGTTCACTTCAACAAACGGTTTTTTCTTTCTTTCGCTGTTGTAATGAATGGCTCTTGCCACCAGTTCTTTACCGGTTCCGGTTTCGCCGGTAATGGAAACATTAATGTTGTTGTTGATGGCTTTTTCCATCAATGCAAACACACGGTTCACAGCATCGCTTTGCCCTTTTAAAATAGTATTGAAAGAATACTTTGTGTTAAAAGAATATTTCGTCCCAAGTTCATTGCGCAGGTGTTCAACTTCTTTTTTCAATTCTTTGTTTGTTCTTACTTTTAAGATGGCGTTCCACAGCAAATCGATAGTATTGTCATCTTTTACAATGTAATCGGTTGCGCCCATTTTTAATAGTTTTACTGCAACAGAAATATCTTCCTGGCTGCTAATAACAATCACCGGAATTTCGGGGTTGAACTCTTTTATTTTTTCCAATAATTTATCACCCTTGTATTCAGGCATCGAAAAATCAATCGTTATCAGATCAGGCTTTTTATTTAATGCACACAATACGTCTTTGCCGCTCGCAAAGCGTGTTACATGATAGTCGGGATTTAATGAAAGATGATACCCTAAAATTTCGCTGTACCAATCGTCGTCTTCAACTATAAATACTTGAAATGGTTGCATGATATTGAACGTTGGAAGTTTACTAATGCACTTAAATTGTTGTAGTTTTTATTTTTGTTTTTACTGTAAAAACATTCTTTTGGTAAAGATAAGTTTTGCATAAGGATATGTTCATCAACCTTAAAATAATTTAATTGTACTGTTTGTTTTATCAGTTAATTTTAAGGCAAAGAATTGCTTTTGTTTTACCGATAAAGTAAAGCAATTATAAACTGCTCAAATGCAATGTACAAAAGACTTCCAGGCTGATTGCTTATGAAAGAAAAGTGTTTATTTATTTACCTATTGCTGCTTTTATAAACACCAAAATTGTTACTTCTTTTGCAGGCATATTATACTTCGATTAAAATGTGATTAAACACAGTTTTTAATGGGCAAGAGAAATTATTTTTGTTCTGTTAATCCAATATTATTTCATCCAGTATTAAACAAATCCGATGAATTACAAATCAGAAAACGACAATCACATTTTTATTATTGAAGACGACCTGTACATGCAAAGTGTTTTAAATTATTGTTTTGCAAAAAATTACACTACCTCCATTTTTAGTAATGGTATGGCGGCAATGTCTGCCATGCAAAATGGTACTGTACCGGACTTAATTATTACCGATTTAAACACGCCTTTTTTAAATGGCTTGGAATTGATAAAGCAAGTAAAAGCAAGCGGCTTTTTTAATTCTATTCCCATTATTATTCTCACCGGCGATCATTCATCTGATAACAGAATTAAATGTTTATCGGAAGGTGCGGATGATTATGTTTTAAAGCCATTTAACCCGAAAGAACTGGAGATAAGGGTGAACATAGTTTTAAAACGCGCAGGCAATTTATATTCATTAAAGCACGCATAACATGCAGACAGCTACCTATACTTCTTCCCCTAAAATAATTGCGGTTGTTAACAGCAGTGAGATGTTGCTTCATACGTTGAACAAGTGCAATATTCCTGGTCATCAGGCAATAAATTTTAAGAATGGATATGAGTTGTATTCAAAATGGAAAGCTGAACAGTTTGAGGTTTCTGTTGTTATTTCCTGCAACGAAATCATGAGTTCATCAGGCATTTCGTTGCTTCAGAATTTAAAAGAAAAACAGTTTCCCGATGTGCCGTTTGTTATTTGCACATCTAGCGTTACGCCAAACTTGCGGAAGCTATCATTACGCGTAGGTATCGCTGAAATATTTACTAACGCTCCTTCTCAAAACGAACTGGAAATACGGCTTTGTTTTTTAATTGAAAACTGGCAGTTTTTAAAACAGGCAACCAAAGCCAATGAACTAAAACTATACCGCACTCCGTTGCTCAAACGCTTGTTCGACGTGGTTTTCGCCGGCAGCGTATTGATACTGCTTTCACCTTTGTTTTTACTGATTTTTATTTTATTAAAGCTCGAATCAAAAGGTCCGGTGTTTTATTACGCGCTTCGTGTGGGCACTGGTTATAAGCTGTTTAAGTTTTACAAATTCAGGTCTATGTATGTGAATGCTGATCAGAAGCTGAAAGACTTAAAACATTTGAACCAGTATAATAGCAATGATGTAAAAAAAGAAACTGCTTCACAAAGCGCAACCACCAGCAACGTTACGCTTTGCAGCGAGTGCGCAACCGCCGGAACAGGATGCAAGAGCCTTATTTATGCTGATAAAATAGAATGGTGCGAGCGGCAATACATCAGCCATAAAAAAGCGGCAGGCGGCTCGGCGTTTATAAAAATTAAGAATGATCCGCGCATTACCAAAGTAGGCAATTTCATTCGCAATATGAGCATTGATGAACTGCCACAACTTTGGAATGTTGTGATTGGCGACATGAGCATTGTGGGCAACCGACCGCTGCCTTTGTATGAAGCCGAACAACTAACCACCGATGAGTATGTGCTTCGTTTTTTAGCACCTGCAGGAATTACCGGATTGTGGCAGGTTGAAAAAAGAGGCAAGGGCGAAATGTCGGAAAAAGAAAGATTAATGCTGGACAATGTGTATGCAAAAGACTACAGTTTTTTAAAAGACATGAAGTTGATTTTTAAAACTGTTCCGGCATTATTTCAGAAAGAAAACGTATAATCAATGATAAGCAAGCATGTATGTGCTTTGATAGCAGCCCTCCTGCTGCTTCATGGCAACGGCTTTGCACAAGTTAGACTGGCAGCCGCCAGAGACTCTGTATTTTTAGATGAAGAAGCCGATCTTCAACAGCAACTGGTGCCGCTCGACAGCATTATTACCATTGCACTGAGAAATTCACCTGCCATCAGGTTTCAACACGATGGTGTGGATGCTTCCCGCTACCAGGTAAAGTTCATGCAACAGCAGTGGACGAACGACGTTTCCGGTTTTTTTAATTACTCCTTAGGCAATCAAAACCTTCTTACAGCAGGTAACCAGGTGCCGGGCAGTGTTACTTCTTCTAACATCAGCAACGGCTATCGTACCGGTGTGCAAATTACTTTGCCGCTGTACGAATTGGTTGGCCGAAAAGCAAGGATTAATTTGTACAAAGCCGAGCTGCAATCCAGCCTTGATAAAGAAGACCAGGTAAAGCAAGAGGCTATACAGGTTTTAATTCAGGTTTATTACAATCTTATTTTTTACCGCAACCTGATGAACATTCGCAGCGATGCCAAACAAGCCGCTATAAATCAATACCAGGTATCATCGTTAGAGTTTAAAGATGGCATCATACCGGCTTCCGAACTCTCCCGTTTAAAAGAGATAGAAGTGAATGCCAGAGCGGATTACGAAGATTCAAAAAGACAATTCTCAATTTATTATTTTCAGTTCCAGAATCTCATTGGCGTGCCGATGTCACAAATTATGCTACGGAGAAAATGAAAATCATCCCCTATATAAGATTGTTGCTCCGAAAGCTATTGTGGGTGCTTTTAGTTCCGCTCATTTGCGCTGGCGCGGTGTATTATTTCACACGCGATATGCAGCATGATTACATTAGCAACACAACATTGTACACCGGCGTTGCCAGCGGTTATTCTATTACCAGCGATGATGACCAGCGCATTGATTATTTTGCTGTAAACAATGCGTTTGATAATTTATTAGCTACTGCAAAATCGAGAGAAACCATTGAACAGGTAGCGATTCATTTGCTTGCCGAACACTTGTTATTACGCAAGCCCGATTTTAAAATTTTAGGTAGCCAGGGATTTGAAGATTTAGAAAAATATGCCGGCGAAAAATTAATGTTGCAGGCGCAGCATTTAGGCGATACGCAAAGTGTTTACAATTATCTGCAAACCATTTATCACTCTAAAGCCGATAACCCCATTGCACGAATATTAGATGGTAAGAAATCGTTTTACAGCATTGATAATATCACAACAGGTCTTACGGTTTCGCGCATTAATACCAGTGATATGGTGCAGATAATTTACGACTGTTCCGACCCTGCCGTTTGTATGCGTACACTGGAGTTGCACTCTCAAATTTTTATCAGTAAATACAAAAGTTTAAAGGTTGATCAAACCAGTTCGGCAGTTGATTATTTTGAAAGAAAATTAGACGAAGTAAAAGGAAAGCTGCAGACAGCGGAGGATGATTTGAAAACGTTTGGAAAAGATCACCAGATCATCAACTATTATGAGCAAACAAGATACATCGCGCAATCAAAAGAAGAAGTTGAGAAGGAAATATACAGAATGAAAGAAGAGCGCGATGGCAGTTCGCAAGCATTGAAACTGGTAGAAAGCAAACTGAACTCAAGAGAAAAGCAAATTACCAATAGCACTACCCTGATGCGGTTGCGTCAGAATTTAGGTTCCATCAATGCCCAGCTTGAAGTAGCTGCCGTGTACAACAACGCGCAAAAAGTAGCTGAACTTACCGATAAAAGAAAATTGGTGGAAGATTCCATTAAACACGAAACCAGCAACTACAATAACCTTAGCTATAGTATTGAAACTGTACCGCGTACCGACCTGATTCAGGAGTGGGTAAGCAACGCCATCGCTTATGATAAAGCCAATGCAAACATCAATGTTTTAACTACCACACGTGGAAATTATTTGGACGAATACAGCCAGTTTGCACCCTTAGGTTCATCAATAAAAAGGCTTGACCGGCAAATTGATATTAACGAGCAGGAATTTCTTTCTATTCTTCATGGCTTGAACTTAGCCAGATTGCGCCAAAGCAGTATTTCATTAAGCTCTAACTTAGTTGTAATTGATGCGCCTTTCTTTCCGCTGGAACCGCAGGCATCCAAACGGATACTGTTAATTATAGCCGCATTTTTGGTAGGGTTTCTTACCGTTGGCTCCGTAGTAATTGGTAAAGATGTTGCCGATGCTTCGGTTCGCACACCGGAACGTGCAAAAAAATTAATGGGTTTGCCGCTTGGCGGTGTTGCGCTTTCCGATGATTTAACCAAAGAAGGCAAGTTGTACAAGTCGTCGCTCGCCATGATATTAACCGAGCAATTGGTAACTACACTGCTTCCTTTTATAACCAGCGATATTGAAGCGAATAATAAAGCGCAAATTTCATTCATCGCAACGCGGGCGGATGTTTACAAAGCGAAAGATATTTTGGTGTTGCATCAGCAATTAAGCGCATTGTATAACGATGTGTTGTGGGTAATTCCCGAACAAAATAAAACCATCTTTTCAGAAGCATTGCCAGCACATTCATTTGCAGTTTACACACCTTCAACCGAACAGTTAAATTATAAATGTGTGTGCGAATTAATCAGGCAGGATATTTCATCACACCGGCTTATCTTGTATGTTTCGCCAAACATTTCGCGCAATGCGCTGCCTCATTCCATTGTCAAATCATCCACCGCAAATTTACTGGTGTTTGATGCAAGAACCATTTGGCAACCAGCCGACAAAGAATTTTTAGCCAAAACAAAAAATATTGATCGCAGTATTCCTTTTTACACATGGTTAGTAAACACATCAGATGTGAACATTGATGGCGTAGTGGGAGAGATACCGAAAAAAAGAAGCTGGTTACGCCGGAAAGTAAAAAAAACAGTAACGCTTAATATAAGATGATATGAAAACATCAGCCGCGCCGGAACATATTATCTGCTTTGCTTTGCCTGCATGGAAAGCCGATTATCTGCGCTCAACAGTTGAGCTGATGAAGTGCGTTGCGAATGATAACCTGGTGTTGTATGTTGATTATGCTTACACCATTTCCGATTGTATAAAAGCGATGCGGGGCAACGCGAAAGTAGAATGGAAACGGGCTTTAGGATTTAAAAAACGCTTGCGTAAAATAAGCGGCGATGAAAGCAAAGGCTTATACCTGTTATCGCTGCCGCCTGTATTTCCTTCGTTTGTTTTTACTTCAAAAAAAATGTTTGCCAAAGCCAATCAATTCAACGCCGCCATCACAGGTTATTTCATTAATAAAGCGGCGAAGAAATTAGGAATGAAAAACATTACCGGCTTCAATTCATTTCAACCTTTTTTGGGTTTATGGTGGAAAATAAACAATATAGATTTTACAGTTTATTATTGTTACGACGACTTCATCAATGTGCCTTATTTTAAAGGCTTTGCAGAAGAAACAGAACGAAATTTTATAACCCGGGTTGATTTATTAATTGTTACATCGGATGAATTGAAAAGAAGAAAACAACAAGCGAACGTACCAACCGAAATTGTTTATAATGGTGTTCATTTTAGTTCATTTTATCGGCATAAAAGAAAACTTGCCGAAGCAGCAACGCAACCAAAAACAATTGGCTATACCGGCAGCATTGATAACCGTATTGACGTTGATTTGCTGGAACCGGTTATAAAAAACATGCCTTATATCAACTTTAATTTCGCAGGAAAAATTTTTGATGAAACGGTATACAGCCGCTTGTCTCATTACAACAATGTAACGTTTATTCCGCCGGTAACATCTGATGAAGTTCCAAAGCTGATGAGCGACATGCATGTAGGCATTATTCCTTATAAATTAAACTCACTAACGGCTGCTATTTATCCTTTAAAAGCCAATGAATATTTAGCGATGGGTTTGCCTGTTGTGATGACGCCGTTTGCGTCCATCGGCGAGGCCGATGAAGTAACTTATCGCGCCAGCAGCAGCGATGATTTTATAAGTAGTATTCGCGATGCTTTTGCACAAAACAGCACCGAACTGCAACAGGAACGAATTAGTATTGCGAAGAAGGCGGATTGGCAAATCAGAGCGCAACAATTATTAAATATCATTACAACATACAAAGCAAAAAAGGAAGCGGCAAAAGGTTGATAAAAACAATAAACATTCAATATCGTGATAAAAAAATTACTATACAGCAACACATCATGGTCGTTATTATCAAACGGCACAACGGCGGTGCTGGGCTTTGTAAATCTTGCTTTTATCGCCCGCCAGTTTTCACAAACCGATGCAGGCAAATGGTTTATGCTGCTTACCATTTACACCTTACTTGAAATGCTGCGCAGCGGCTGGGTGCAAACACCATTTGTGCGCTATTTTGTGGTAGCAAAAAGTAACGGGGAACGCAGCCGGCTAACCGCCGCATCATGGCAGTTGCTGTTGGGTTTTACCGTTATTCTTTCATTAGTTGCAAGTGTTATTTTTTATTTCATCAACCCGCAATCTGTTGCTTATTCACTGGCTTCCCAACTAACCATTGTCTGGCTGTTTGCCACCTTGCCTTACCAGCTTTTGCAATGGCAATTGCAGGCGAAAAGCTCATTCAAAAAATTAGCTGTTATCAGGCTGATATTTCCGCTTTCGTTTACAGTTTTATTATTGCTTCAGCTAAAACTAAAATTAAGCATTGGAACACTTGCGTTTGTTTATGCTATGCTTCAGTTAACCGCAGGATTAATTGGTTTTGTTACCGGCTGGCTGCACTTTGGTAACTGGAAAAAAAATGTAAAAAAAGAGCGCGAACAACTCTCCGGCTTTGGCAAATTCAGTATGCTTACCATGGTTACATCAAGCTTGTTAAGAAGCTCGGATCAGTTTATCATCGCATCGTTTTTAGGACCTGCTGCGGTAGCTATTTATTCGGTTCCGCAAAAACTGATTGAAGCCATTGAGATACCTGTGCGTTCCTTCGCATCGGTTGCCGTTCCTAATGCAACATCGCTTTGGCAAAATGAAAGAACACAACAGCTTCGTAAGTTTTTTTACAGCCAGTGCGGTATGCTAACAACCATAATTTTACCCTTGCTGTTAACGCTTCTTTTATTTCCTTCTTTTATTGTTGGATTGTTGGGCGGCGGCAAGTACCATCAGTCATCAATGGTGTTGCAGATCTTTTGTTTTTATGCCGTTTTATTACCGCTTGATCGTTACTGTGGCGTACTGCTGGATGCCAGCAACCGACCGCATAAAAACACTATTAAAGTAATGTTGATGTTGCTCATCAACGTTGCCGGCGATTTAATTTCTGTATTCAGCGGATGGGGTATTTATGGTGTGGCAGCTTGTTCAACAATTACTTTTTTACTTGGCGTTATCATCGGCTGGATTCAATTAAAAGATATACTGCTCGGCTTCTCTGCCAACTTGTTGTGGAAAGAAGGCGTTCTTAATTCATACCAAACATTCATCAACAAACCGCAACCTTTATAAATGACAACGGTAAGAACAATATATCACTCAACAATTACACAGCTTCTGCTGATAACAGCGGTGGCTTTGGCGTTGGGTTATACTATTGCTGTTACAGGCATTAACGGGGCAGCAGGCTTACTGGCATTGCCTTTTGCTATTGTTTACATGGTTTTGCTGGCAAAAAATCCGCGCATTGGTTTATATACCGTAATGTACATTGGCTTTACTTCAAATGGTATTGGTCGCTATACCGATGCACCCATAGGTTTAAGTATTGATGTTGTGTTATTGCTTACCCTGATTATTACCTTCATTAAGCTGCCGAAACGGGATTATAAGTATTTAAAAAACCCGTTTGTATATGGCATTGCAGTATGGACTGTTTTTACAATTTTTGAAGTTGTAAACCCCGAATCGAGGAGTGCAGCAGCCTGGTTTTATGCCGTGCGCGGCACTTCTTTGTATATGATTCAACTCATTATTCTTACTATCTTATTGTTGAATGACAGAGAAGGTTTAAAAACGTTTTTACGCATCTGGATTGTCTGGTCTGTCCTTGCAGCTTTGTGGGCGATAAAGCAATCATACATTGGATTGAATAGCGCCGAACAAGCCTGGATGGCAGCAGGCGCTTACAAAACGCACATGCTGTTTGGCAGGCTGCGCGCCTTTTCTTTTTATTCCGATGCGGGACAGTTTGGTGCGGCAATGGGTCATATTCTTTTGATGTGCATCATCCTTGCGTTAGGACCGTTTTCTTTTAAAAAACGAATGATGCTTTGGGGCTTAAGTGTTTTGTTTTTTTGGGCAATGGCAATATCGGGTACGCGCGGTGCCATGTTTGTGCCGCTTTCCGGTTTTATGGTGTATTTGTTTTTAAGTAAGAATTTTAAAATACTTTCTGTTGGTGTCATCGCTGTAGCTGCACTGTTCTGCTTATTAAAATTTACTACCATCGGGCAAAGCAACTATCAAATACAAAGAATGCGCAGCGCTCTTAATCCTAACGATCCTTCGTTACAGGTACGGTTAAAAAATCAAGAAAAGCTAAAAGCTTATTTAGCTTCACGACCCTTAGGCGGCGGCATCGGCTCTTCGGGTTACTGGGGGCTTCGTTTTTCGCCCAATTCATTTCTTGCACAAACACCAACCGATAGCTGGTATGTAAAAATATGGGCAGATACAGGCATTGTTGGTTTGTGTTTGCACGTAACCATGTTAGTGGTATTTATTATAACCGGTGCCGTTTTAATTTTTAAAATGAAGAACGATGCGGGCTTACGGCAAATTAGCGCTGCTTTGTTTGCTGGTTTTGTAGGCGTTGCTTTCGCCAGCTATGGCAATGCCATTTTGGGGCAAACGCCATCGAGTGTGGTTGTGTTTATGGGCATAGGTTTTATCTGGCTTGCTTACCGTTGGGACAGAAGAATCAACAATAAAAAATTAATAGAGGAAACCATTGAAAACTAATACAACATATCAACCACTCATTTCCATCATCACCGTAAATTATAATACGGCCGAAGTAACGATGCAATTGCTCCAATCGTTGCAAAACATTACTTACCCGAATATTGAAATTATTGTGGTTGATAATGCTTCCGTGCAAGATGCTTCCTGCATACAAAATGCGTATCCCAACATTGTTTTCATTCAAAACGAAAAGAACGAAGGCTTTGCCGGTGGTAACAATCGCGGAATTAAAAAAGCAAAGGGTGAAATTATATTTTTATTAAACAACGATACCGAAGTAGAATCTTCGTTTATAGAACCAGTGGTAAAGTTGTTTACTAATGATGCAAACATAGGCATCGTCAGTTCAAAATTAATATTTTATCATTCCGATAAAACCATTCAATATGCGGGCGCCACAGCCCTTAATCCATTTACATCACGGGGCAAATTTATAGGCAGCGGAGAGAAGGATAACGGGCAATATAACCAACCGGTACAAACGCATTTAGCACATGGCGCAGCCATGGCGATTCATAGAAAGGTGTTTGATAAAATCGGCTTACTGCCGGAGATGTATTTTTTGTATTACGAGGAGCTTGATTTTAGCGAGCATGCGCAACGCGCCGGCTTTACAATATGGTGTCAGCCGCAATCGGTGGTGCTTCATAAAGAAAGCATGAGCGTGGGTAAAACAAGCCCTTTAAAAGTGTATTATCAAAACAGAAACAGGTTACTGTTTATCCGCAGAAACATCTTTGGGATAAAAGGGTTTATCTGCCGTTTGTTTTTTATAACGGTTTCGGCTCCTGTAGGTATCCTTAAATATAGTTTACAAGGCAAATGGAGCTTCGCTCATAAAATTTGGCAAGGCTTACTTTGGAATTTTAAATATTAAATCCAACATCAATTATGAATTATGTAAACCAATTCATTTATTATTTAACACTGCTTGTGTTTCTTTTTCTTTCGTTACAAAGTGTGTACTTGTTTGTTTTTGCGCTTGCCGGGCGATTAATTTCGTTACGGAAATACAAAGCGGCTCACCGGCAAGGCAGCTTTGTAATTTACATTCCCTCTTATAAAGAAGATGCAGTGATTGTTGATACTGCAAAGGCGGCGTTAGCCTTAAACTATCCTGCCTACAGAAAACACATTGTAGTAATTGCCGACTCGCTGCAACCCGCAACCCTGTTATCTTTGCGCGCATTGCCAATACAAGTGATTGAAGTATCATTTGATAAAAGCACCAAAGCGAAAGCGCTTAATACTGCTTTAAATAAAACGAATGGCGATTATGACTATGCTCTTATTTTAGATGCCGATAATATTTGCACAAAAGGCTTTTTATACCGCATGAACGATGTGCTGCAAAGCGGCTTTAAGGTAGTGCAAGGTCAGCGTGTGGCAAAAAACACCAATACTACTTTTGCGTTGCTCGATGCTATTAGCGAAGGCATCAACAATCACATTTTCCGGAAGGCTCATCGGGTACTTGGCTTATCGGCTTCTATTATTGGATCGGGTATGGCAATTGATTTTTCTTTATTTAAAACTATCATGCCCGAAATAACAGCGGTGGGCGGTTTTGATAAAGAAATGGAGCTTCGTTTGTTGCGCAGAAACATACATTTTGGCTACGCGCAAAAAGCGATTGTTTATGATGAAAAAGTAACGCAGAAAACCCACTTTGAAAACCAGCGCAGGCGATGGCTTTCTGCACAGTTTCATTACATGCGGCGCTATTGGCTTGATGGTTTATCTCAACTGTTTAAAGGTAATTTTGACTTCTTCGACAAAGTATTGCAAATGCTGATTTTGCCTCGTATTTTGATGCTGGGCATTACACTAATAACCGCATTGTTGTCTTTATTGCATGGTCCGGCGTTACCTGCTGTTTACTGGCTTTCACTATGGGCGGTTACTTGTGCCGCTATTCTCATTTCAATACCGGTTAAATACATAAGCAACCAGTTTTTTAAAGCGGTATTGTTATTGCCCGCCGCTTTTTTTAGTATGGCAAAACTTTTTTTTAAATTAAAAGGTGCCAACACAACATTTATTCACACGCCGCATGGCGAAATCAACACACAAAAAATATGAAAATAGCTATTGAAGCGCAACGTTTGTTTCGCCCGCACAAGCATGGAATTGATGTAGTAGCGTATGAATTGTTACGCCGCCTGCCTTTGCAAAGAGATGAACATGAGTATCATGTTTTGGTAAAAGACGGGAAAGATAAATGTATTGGTCAAACCGGCTCGCGAACGGTACACGAAACGCATGATGCACCTTATGCCGTGTGGGAGCAGGCTTTGCTGCCCAACTATTGCAATTTAATAAAAGCCGATGTGCTGCATTGTACTGCCAACACAGCGCCCTTGCAATTAAAGCAGCCATTGATACTTACTTTACACGATGTTATTTTTTTAGAGAAATCGTGTGTAAATGCAAACTGGTATCAGCGGTTGGGTAATACGTATCGTAGCACCATTGTGCCTTCTATCGCAAAAAAAGCAACACATATTATTACCGTTTCAGAATTTCAAAAAAATATGATTGCAGAACGCTTATCTATTCCAATAGAAAAAATAAGCGTTATTCACAATGGTGTGGACGACAGGTTTTTTACTGTTTATGAAGAAAATGAAATTGCATCAACTCTTGAAAAATATAGTATTGAACCCGGCTATATTTTTTTCATGGCAAACACCGATCCCAGAAAAAATACTTCCGGTGTGTTAAAAGCCTATGCAATGCTGGTAAGCAAGTTTCCTTCATCGCCAAGGTTAGTGATAAAAGGCTTAACCAAAGAGCAGCTGCAACAAATTTTAAGGCAGGAAGGATTACAGGCTCTACACACCTGTATCGACGTTATCGGCTATGTTGAATATGAAGATTTGCCCATTATTTACCAGGGCGCGTCTATGCTTTGGTTTCCTTCTTTCAGAGAAGGTTTTGGCTTACCTATTATAGAAGCCATGGCAGGCGGAGTGCCTGTGGTTACTTCTTATACATCGTGTATGCCCGAAATAGCAGGAGATGCCGCTTTGTACATCAACCCCGATTATCCGCAAACCATCACACATGCAGCTACACGCATTTTAGATGATAAACTAATTGCCTTGCAACTATCGGAAAAAGGAAAAGAAAGAGCCAGGTTGTTTACCTGGGAGAATGCAGCAAAGCTATTGGTGAATATTTACAACGAAGCAGAACAGACGATATAAAGCATGAATATAACCAAACGCATTAGTGATAAAGCAATGGCTTTATCGCGGGAACACTATGGTCGCCCGCCACAAACCTCATTAGAAAAAATGAAGTTGTGCCTATTGCTTTTTCAATCTGTACTTCAAGGTGCGCTACATATAATCAATGCAAAATGGCAGTTGCGCAAATGCATTATTGGCAAGATGGTGATGGTAAAAGGCAAAGCGAAAATTATGGCAAGAGGCAAAATTATAATTGGCAATTATTGTAGCATCTGGTCGCATCTCGGCATAACGCAGCTTTCAGCCGGACCCTCCGCTACCATTGAAATTGGCGATTATTCATTCATCAATACAGGCGCAATTATCTCGGCAAGAACGCACATAAAAATTGGCAGGAATTGCCAGATTGCCAATGGTGTGATTTTGATGGATAACGATTTTCATGGTGTTGATAACCGGAATGCAATGCCAATGACTAAAGCTATTATCATTGGCGATAATGTTTGGCTGGCAACCCGTGTTACGGTGTTAAAAGGCGTAACCATTGGCGAGGGTGCGGTGGTGGCTGCGGGTGCTGTGGTAACTAAAAATATTCCGGCTTACACTTTGGCTGGCGGCGTGCCTGCAAAAATAATCCGGCAGATAAAAAGAAACAACATTACCGTAGCTGCGAAGCACAAAGCCGTTTACGATTATTAATAAAAAAGTGCAATAAAAACAAACCACTTTTTTGCAGTAAATAAAAACTGCTTATAAAAGTTTGTTGCAATAGTAATTAAATTTATCTGCCGGCTATGTTGCGATGAAGATACAAGCCCGAATAAAATATAATTTATCATTTAAAAACCAATATCATGCAACTACTAACTATCGTTTTCTGGATATCTTTTTTCATAGTGTTTTATGCGTTCATCGGCTATGGAATTGTAATTACTTTATTGGCTAAACTAAAAGGCAAAACAGTTATAAAAGAACCATCTGAATGGATGCCGGTAACATTGGTTGTGCCTTGCTATAATGAGGCTGATGTTTTATCCCAAAAAATAAGCAACTGCTTTGCGTTAGATTATCCAAAAGAGAAATTAAACATCCTCTTTATCACGGATGGCTCAACCGATAACTCGCCGCAAATTATTCAGCAATACAATAACATCACACTGCTTCATTCACCAATTCGCGGCGGTAAAAGCGCGGCTGAAAACAGGGCGATGCAACATGTTACTACTCCGGTTGTTATTTTTACAGATGCCAATACGGGCTTGAATAAAGAAGCTGTAAAAAATATAATTCGTCATTTTTATGATGAAAAAGTAGGTTGTGTTTCGGGCGAAAAAAGAGTGATGACGGCAAGCGATGACGGCGCCAGCGCAACCGAAGGCGTGTACTGGAAATACGAATCGTTTTTAAAAAAGCAAGACTCTCATTGGTACACGGCTGTGGGTGCCGCCGGAGAGTTGGTTGCATTTAAAACATCGTTGTACGAAGAAATGCCGCACGATACTATTTTGGACGATTTTATACAAAGTATGCTGATAGCTTCCAAAGGTTATAAAATTGTGTACGAGCCGGAAGCGTATGCTATGGAAGTGCCTTCAGCAAATATAAAAGAAGAGATAAAAAGAAAAGTACGCATTTGCGCCGGCGGTTGGCAAAGCATTGCCAGGTTGCAACCACGCATTGGCTTTGTAAACGATGCCAGGCTTGCGTTTCAGTATTATTCGCATCGCGTGCTGCGCTGGACGGTTACGCCTTTTTTAATGATCCTTATGTTCATTACATCGGGCTTGTTAAGTGTTGGCGGCAATGTGTTTCAGCAAAGCATTTTTGTGTTGCAGGTTTTGTTTTATGGTAGTGCTTTTGGAGGTTATATAGCAGAGATAAACGGCATAAAAATAAAGCTGTTGTATGTGCCTTTTTATTTTTGTATGATGAACGCCTGCGTGATAGCAGGCTTGAAGCGATACCTGAAAAAACAGCAATCCGGAGCCTGGGATAAAGCCGTAAGAAAAACGGTTATTCAACACTAATTAGTTTATCATAGTTAAGTAACCCGCCAGGTTTTAAAAAGCTTCACAAGCCTAACAAATTTTACAACAATGAACATAGCAGCAACTATAAAAAGCGATGCACGGTTAAAACAGTTTGTGCATTCGTTATTAATTACAAACGCACGCCCGCGCCGGTGGGTGCGTTTGTTGGTTACACCGTTTACCAGCAATAGAGGCAAAGGCGCGGTGATAAGAAGAAGAGCCAGGTTAGATGTGCTTCCCTTTAAAAAATTTTACCTCGGCGCGCATTCTACCATCGAAGATTTTTGTACCGTAAACAATGGCGTTGGCGACGTGTTGATCGGCGATAATTCGCGCGTGGGTATTGGCAGCGTAGTAATTGGTCCGGTAAGCATCGGCAACCAGGTAATTATTGCGCAGAACATTGTAATGAGCGGGTTGAACCATACTTATACTGACATTAACATTCCTATTCGTTTGCAGAAAGTAACCACCGCACCTATTGTAATTGAAGACGAAGTTTGGATTGGCGCCAATGCAGTTATTACCGCTGGTGTTACCATTGGCAGGCATAGTGTTGTGGCAGCAGGCTCTGTTGTTACGAAAGATGTTCCACCGTACAGCATTGTTGCAGGTACACCGGCAAAGCTGTTGAAGCAATACAGTTTTGAAAAAAAAGAATGGATGAAGGTGTAAACTCCGTTGATGCTGTTAAACATCTAAGAGTAAATTAAACAATTCACTTTTATCTTATTATGATTTTATAACAATTCTACAAAATAACTCTTATGAAATTTTTCTTCCTTTCCCTGTTTTTATTTTCCTGTATACATGCTTTTTCGGCTGATACAATACGGCTACAACGCGCTAAAAACAATACCGTTTATGTACTTGATGCCAGTAAACTGATACCACCCGGTTCTGTTGTTCAATTGGAAGGCGATTACCTTTATTACAAAGTGTTTAATGTGCAGGGAACGGCAGACAGTCCTATTGTTTTTATTAATAAAGGTCTTGTTCGCATTGGTGGTTTCAAACCATACACATTCCAGGTGCAGGGGCAGCATTTTATCATCAATGGCAGTGGCGATTCTTCACACACATATGGTTTTCTATTGAATTATGATACAACGGTGGTGGGCTCCAGCTTTGGATTCTGTCCGAATAATTCATCTGATTTTGAAGTGCATCATGTGGAATGTATGAATGCCGGTACAGGCGTATTGCAAAATCCAACTTATGGCGGAGCTATGAACAATATATTCTACCATCATCTTTATATTCATGATCTTAATGATCCCAACTCAAATCCGCAGGGACGAGCCGAAGCGTTTTATTTAGGCAGCACAAAAGATACTGTGCCTTACCACGCAAACTATGATTTTCACAATTGCCGTATTGAAGATTGCTACATGGAAAATCTTAGCGGCGATGGCATCCAGGTAGGGCATGGTGATTTTAAAATAAGAAGAGATACAGTACGCAACTATGGTATGGCGCACATAGCGCAACAAGATAATGGGATACAGGTTGGGCAAGGTACTTGCGCAACCATTGATAGCGTTATAGTGGACAGCGGTAGCGGTATTGGTATGACGGCTTTTGGAACTGATAGCCTTATTGTTACCAATTGCACGTTCAGCAATATTCCCGGTCAGGCTTCTCTTTATGAAGATGTTATTTATTGCAATGGCAAAGGTCCGGTTCCTTTAAACATGCGTTTTCAAAACAACATTATTACAGCATGCAGCGGACGTTATGGTATTAATAATTCAACGCCTGCAGCAAATACAAACGGCTCTGTTTTTATAAATAATTACATTGATGGCAATTTTATAAAGCCCTATTCTATTAACAAAACCAAAGACCAATGGATTTTTAATCCTGCAATTGTTAAGAATATCAAACATAAAAAATGGTGATTAAAATGCCGGTGCATATAGATTAAAACGATTATGGTATTGGCAATCAACAATAATAAAAAATGAAGTAAAAACAAAAGGTAATCAGTTGAATTAATCTTCAGAAATAACAATAAAAACAAAGTCCCGATAGGTTATAACCATCGGGACTTTGTTTTACACCAGCAGATGAAAAGTGTGTCGTTTGTTTTTACTTCAAAAAGTAAAAGAAAGAATTATAAAATCTTTGCAAGCTCAACTGTTTCCTTACAAAACAAAGAATGATTTTTATTTCCGGCAAGCCTTTTATACAGCAATTGGTTTTTATTTGCCAGTGTTTCAACATTGTATTTCTTGTAAGTGCTTTTAATTGCATTTTGCTGCAACCTGCTTCTCAACGGTTTATCAAAACACAATTTTATCATGGCTTCCGGCAATTGGTTTTCTAATTGTGCAACGTCAACAAGAATACCGTTTTTATTATGCTCTACCACTTCGGGTGTGCCGTTAACGTTAGTTGCCACAACCGCTTTGCCCATTGATAAGGCTTCAAGCAGTGCAATTGGCAAACCTTCCCATAGCGATGGCAACACAAAAATATCTATGCCCGCCAGCACGTCTGGTATATCTTGCCGGAAAGGTTGCAGAATAACTTTTTGCTCTAATTGTAATTTTTCAATCAGCTTACTTACCGCTGGTTTCAGTTCGCCATCGCCAACCATTACCAACTTTGCATTCGGTACTTGCTTGCTTACTTCAGCAAAAGATTGAATGAGTTGTAAAGGTTGTTTTTGTAAAGTGAACCTGGCAACAGAACCAATGAGTATTTCATTTTCATGCACTTCCAATTCGCGCCTTACATCTTTGTATTTTCCATAAGGATTGAACTTTTGAGAATCGATAGAATTATAAATAATTTCAGCATCAAACGATCCGAATATTTTTTGCGCTTCCTCACGGTTTGTTTTTGCACCACATATATTCACATTTGATTGGCGGGTAAGATATTTTTCACTTTGAATGCGAAGCGCTTTTATAATGGGGTTTTGACCTTTATGAAACGACCATCCATGGCAAGTGTATAATAAGGGAAGACGTTTGTTTTTAGCTGCGCTAAACATGTTGGACATGGCTCTTGTTCCATGTGCATGAACAATATCGATGTTTTCCTTTTCTATAATCTGTTTTACTTTCTTCCAAACTCTAACATCAAAAGGTTTTTCAGTGTGAACAACATAAGTTTTTACGCCCATTTTCTCCAATCTGTCAATCATTGGTCCATCGGTAAAAGAAAGCACCACAGGCTCAAATTCGTCTCTGTTTAAATTTTCAATAAGACTTAGCAAATAGCTTTCACCACCACCAATTTTTCCCTGACGAATGCCTTGCAAAACCTTTATCTTTTTTATTGGATTCACTTGTTATGGATTTTTGTAATTAACTTTCAACAAGCTTGTTTTATTATGTTGTATATACAATACTTCAAAAAATAAATAAAGCTGTGAAAGGTTGCTTTGCAAAAGCAAATTCTACTGGCAGCGCACAATTAATTTCAAAAACAATTAGTATAAAACGAATAGCGGTTACCGGGCGCAAATTTAAAAAAGGATATTGCTCAAACACGCACCAATATTGAATTTTAAAGGGATTTTCATTTTTTAGTATAAATATTTAATGAAATTATAAGGTTGATAAAAATATTGTTTGCTAAATAAGAGCAGCCGGTTTTTTTTCCAGGGGTTTTCTTTTATTGCATTGCTTTACAAGCGCCGTTTTGCCAACAAAAATTTATAGTAGCTTAGCCTTATTATACAACAAAAACAAGATAAATGTATGGTAGATCATTATTTAGTTACAGCCAGCAACGGCTTGGAAGGATATAAAATTACAAAACACTTAGGCATTGTTCGCGGCATTACAGTACGTTCCAGAAGCATATTCGGAAACTTCGCCGGCGGCTTGCAAACCATATTTGGCGGACGGCTTTCTATCTATGTAGATCTGTGTGAGAAAACAAGGCAGGAAGCTTACGATCATCTCATTCAACATGCCAATGAAAGAGGCGCCAACGCCATCATCAACCTACGTTATGATGCTAACGAAATTATGAACGGAGTAACCGAAGTGTTGTGCTATGGAACCGCCGTGCAGGTGGTGAATGAGTAATCTTTTTTAAAGAAAAGATTAATCATTTATTTTACGGCTTTATCTTCTCCAAATAAGTGCTGAACCTGAGTATTGCATCAGCCGCCAACCCAATCTGGGCTTGCGCTTCAGCCCAGTTACGCTGTTCAATGGCTTCGCGTACGCCGGGCAAAGTTTTAACGCCGTAACCCGTATAAAAACCAGGCGCATAAATAGCATGTTTGTACCACTCGCGGCGCGGCAAACCATCGGGCAAAAGAAGCTGTTGTTCTGCGGTAAATAAAGCTTTGTTTACGTTATCATTTGAAGAGAGCGTTTCTTTTTTATTCAACATTACCTGCAAGCTATCACTACTTTTCTGCAGGCTGTCAACAGCATTTTGCAACGGCGCAAAATTAAGATAAGGAACTGCGCTTTTTACTTGCGGCATCAACAAGTGAGAAGCCGTATCGGTTGTTTGTTGATAGATACGTGATGCAATCATTTTGTTTTCAAGCCTTGTGTTGTCGCGCATATTATCGGCAAGCGCAATCAATTCTTTTGTATAAGTGTTGATGGCTTTGTACAAAAGAGTAAAATCGAAAGGAACCTGGTCGGCATCTGCCATGCGCAAAGCCAGTCTGCCAGCGGTTTTTGCCAATGCCACACCGTATTGAAAAGAAGGATCTTTAAAGCGACGATAATCATCATACGAATCATAAATAGAATGATACTCGCCGCCGCCATCTTCACCGCCAAAACCAACGTTTAACGAAGGCACACCAATATGCTGCAAAAAAGGCGAAAAATCGGAACCGGAACCCAAAGGTTCTAACTCCAGTTCTTTTTTATTTATCGCTTCTTCTTTTGCTTTTGCCCCTTTTGCATCGGCTATGGTTTTAGCAATACCTCTTTCTTTTACACTACTATTTGTTTCGGGGTCGGTTACATCTTTTGCGGCTTCATTCACTAATGTTTGCAAAGCCGCCGAGCCGCCTGCACCAAAAAAGCCTCTGCCATTTCCATCACTGTTAATATAAACAACAGCCTTTTGCTGTAACTCTTTTGCATGGTCTTCCACCCATTCGGTACTACCCATTAAGGAAGGCTCTTCGCCATCCCATGCACAATACACCAGCGTGCGTTTGGGCTTCCAACCGGTCTTCAATAATTCACCAATGGCTTTCGCTTCTTCCAGCATGGGCGCCTGCCCGCTGATGGGGTCGCCGGCGCCATTTACCCACGCATCATGGTGGTTGCCGCGCACAATCCATTCATCAGGATACTGCGAGCCTTTGATAGTAGCAATAATATCACGACAAGGCACCTGATCCCAATTGAACGCCATGTTCAAATGCACTTTTGTAATGCCGTCTCCACCCACATGATAGGTAAATGGCAAACCGCCCACCCATTCGCGCGGCGCAACCATACCCGTCAGCGATTTGAGCAATGGAGTGGCATCGTGATAGCTGATAGGGATAACAGGTATCTTCAATAAATTTTTGGCTTCACTTTGCGCTATCCGTTTGGCATCTTTTGTTGAACCAACATCGGGTGTTAACGGATCGCCGGGATAAATGGGCATATCCAGCACACTGCCGCGCTGCACTTCGTATTCGTTACGGTAAGCGCCTTTGGGATACATGTCTCCGGCAGCATAGCCATCATCTATCGGGTCGCTATAAATAATACAGCCAATAGCACCATGTTCCTGCGCAACTTTGGGCTTAATGCCGCGCCAGCTTCTTCCATATTTGGCAATTACTATTTTTCCTTTTACGGTAATGCCCATACGGTCGAGCAAATCATAATCTTCAGGTAAACCATAATTTACAAAAACCAATGCGCCGGTTACGTCGCCATCGGCGCTCCATGCATTGTAAGTAGGCAATTGCCCGCTTTGCCCGCTGGTAGCATCTTCTGCCAGTGCAGGCTCTTTCAATATCGCTTTGTATGATGTTGGCGATGTCATTTCCAGCACGCGCGTTTTGGGTGTGGGAAACAGCACTGTGTATTCATCTATTCTTACATCCCAGCCGTATTGTTTAAAGCGATTGTAAATGGTATCTGCCACTACTTTTCCACCCGGCGAGCCGAGGTGATGCGGGTGCGATGACAATACTTTAATGGTGCTGCCAATGTGTGCGGCATTGAGGTTTTGATCGAATTGTTTTTCGATGGAAAGCTGTTGCTGCGCATCCGCATTCGTAAAGCCGGTAATGGATGATGATTGTGAATTGCTTTTGGTAAGGAACAAGAATACGACAGAAGTAGTGAGGATAATTCTTTTCATAAGTTTGATTTGCTTGCGCTTTAAAAATATGAAATAAAAACAAACAAGATTCAAGAAAGAAGATTGAAGAGACAAGAAGCAAGATGAAAACAGGAAGCAACGAAATAAGAAGACAAGATTCAAGAAAGAAGCAAGCAATACTATCTACCAACTACCATCTACCAGCCAACATCCATTACTGCATCTCCACTGCGGATGCTTTCGTGCGTATCGCTATCGTGGTAACTAATTCTTGCTGCTTTAGTACGAAGCAATTGGTTTAATCGCAATAAGCGAAAAAAAGCAGTAATAACAAACGCAGCCAGCAAAGGGGCAACAACATATATCCAGTAAGCAGTAAAATTATTTGCAAGCAAAGCAGGTCCAAAACTGCGGGCAGGGTTGGTGCTGCATCCCGAATAAATTGTTTCGGCCCAAACCATAAAGCTGTATAAAAAAGGCATTGTAAATGGTGTGTAATTGCGCAGCGTTTTACTTCCCACAAAAACAAAAACCACAATCACCAAAGCCGCTGTGGTAATAAGCTCGCCTATAAATGCAGCGGTAATACCGGCCGCGCCGGGCAATGTAATACCATATTGAATGCTTCTTCCCTGTTGGCGCCATAACAGCAGCGGCAGGCAACCAACAGCAGCACCCAGCATTTGTGAAATTATATAACCAATGAGTGCTTTTGTTTTCATTTTACCACGAAGCCAAAATGCAAACGACATTGCAGGATTAATATGTGCGCCGCTTATTTTGCCCACTGGTGAAAGGGTAATAAGGCAACCGGTACAACCAAATAAAAAGCCTGTAAGCAATCGTCTTGCATCAGGCGATGGTATCAACCGTGCTACAAACGAGCCGTCTCCCCAATCTAAAATCACAAAGCTAAGACCTACACCCAACAGCAAAGCCGTACCAATGAACTCTGCTGCAAAAAGCAGAAATATAGATTTACTTCTCATTCAGATTGCCTCATTTAACAAGCAATAATAAAATATCATGCCTCCATATTGTTGATATACATTTGTTCTGAACTTAATAATTATTTCATCTATCTACTAACGAATATTATATGTTATGATTCTTCTTGTTATAGGTCTTATCATTTTCTTTGTCAGTTTGGGAGTAAGCCGCACCAATCCTGCATTTCACAGATATGCAAAAACAGTTCAGGGCATCGGGATATTAATTGCGGTGCTGGGTTTTATCGCCGCAGGCACTGTGCAAATTGATGCCGGTGAAGTAGGTGTACAAAAGTTGTTTGGCAAGATTCAGGATAATACACTCGGTAGCGGGTTGCACCTCATTAATCCGTTGGTTGAAGTTCAGCATCTGGATGTAAGAACACAAAACTATACCATGAGCGGTACCACCAATGAAGGCAACAAAACCGGTGATGATGCCATTCGTGTGCTTTCAGCCGATGGCCTGGAAGTAACAATTGATTTATCGGTATTGTATCATGTGGTTCCTTCGGAAGCTCCCAAATTATTGCGCGAAACAGGTGTGGATTATGAAGATAAAATTGTGCGTCCCATTACACGAACGCGCATCCGCGACAATGCTGTTTATTATGATGCGGTGGCTTTGTTTTCTACCAAGCGCGATGAGTTTCAGCAACGCATTTTTTCTACTATTGAAAGGGACTTTAAAGCCAGAGGTTTGGTGCTGGAAAATTTATTGGTTAGAAACATTGCGCTGCCCACCAGTGTGAAGGCTTCTATCGAGCAAAAAATAAATGCTGAACAAGATGCGCAGAAGATGCAGTTTGTGTTGCAGAAAGAACAGCAGGAAGCGCAACGCAAACGTGTAGAAGCGCAGGGCATCGCCGATTATCAGCGCATCATCAGCGAAAGCTTAACCGACAAGCAATTGCAATACGAACGCATTAAAGCGCAGTTGGAAATTGCCAAATCGCCCAACTCTAAAGTAATTATTATGGGAGGCGGAAATACGCCGGTGATATTGGATAGTAAGGACCAGAAATAAAGGTTTGAGTAATTTCATTTATCAAATCTTTTACAAGCAAAAACAAAGCCTTTCCGCTAAGAAATATTCTCCTTTGTTTGCCGTTTTAAAAACTTAAAGCCAGGCTTTAATTTATGCGCTTTGGAAGTAAGATAATGCAGCACTTTTTCTTCCAGCCTATGATGTAAAGGCAGCAACAAAGCAATCAATATAATTTTTATCGCCAGCACTTTCCAGGGTTCGCCGCCTGTAATTTGGTGTATTTGTTCATCCAGCAAAAGGGTTATAAATTCAAACAAAAATATAAAGGCAAAAAAGCCCAAACCTTTAATTACCGCTGGCGATATTCTAAACACGCCAAACAAAACCAGCACAATAAAAATAGTAGCAATGGCAGCGGTGATGCCCATGTATTCCAAATCGTTTCGTTTGCGCAATGCCGCTTCATCAGCTTCTTTTTGTTGCTCTGCACGCTTGTTAGTATTGGCAATTTCAACATTCAATAAATCTTTTTGTTTGCCTAAGTTTTCCAGTGTGTCTTTATAATGATTGTAACGGCTGTAATAATAAAATGCGTTTTTATAATCGCCTCTTTTTTGATAGGCTGAATCAAGCTGCTGGCTGATGTTTTTTAAAGCTTCTAAATCTCCCGACGAATCGGCAAACGTTTTTGCATACAACAGCTTTTGCATTACTTCCTCCTGGCTTCCTTTGTCTTTTAAAATATTGGCCCATTCCAAAGTGAAAGAATATTTTTCTGAAAAATTATTTTGCTGATTATACTCAAAAGGCGCGGCAATCTTCATGTAATCAATAGCCGAATCGTATTGCTTTTTTTCGGTGCTTACGGCAGCGTACAATTTATTCATCTGGTAACCAAGTCCAACATCAGTAATAAATTTCACCAGTTCGGGATGAACGTTTAAATAAGCCAATCCTTTTTGCGGTGTTTCGTAGTTAAAATAATAATTCAGCAAGGATAAGTTGACTACTATTTTCAGCTTAGTGAAATGAAGCGAATCGCACAAAGCACCGGCTTTGTTAAACCAGGTTACACCCACATCTTTCTGACCTTCGCTAATGTAAGCCTGTGCCATGTATTGCACCGCAATCACAAGCCAATACCAATCCTTAGCGTCCCGTGCCTGCTGAATGGCAAGCGAAAAATAATCTTTACTTTTTTCATACTGCTCTGTTTCGGTATAAAATTGTCCAAGACCCATATTGACGGAAACCAGCAGTTTGTTTTTGTTTGCTTTTTCGGCAAAGCTTCTTGCCGTTAGCAATGATTGAAACTGCGACAATTTGTTTGCCATTGCCTGCCATGTTGCAGCAATGCCTAAGTACGTTTGACACAACAGGCTATCGTTGCCTAAGTCGGTAGCAATGGCAATTGCCTGGTTGTTGTAATTGAGCGCTTTTTGATTGTCGTTGCCAAGCCGGTAATAGGTAGCATACAAAGAGAGCGAGCCGGCTTTGTATTTACTCAATCCGCTTTCGCTGGCAATGGCAAAACATTTATCTATGTAACCTTTTGCTTTTACATAATTGCTATGGTTAGGCATGGTGAAATAGACATGACCCAAACGGCTGTACACTTCGCACATTAGTTCGCGGTTGCGGCTGGCTTCCGCATCGGCAATCAGCCCGTTTTCTAAGCTGTCGAACACGGGCTGGCCAGGCAATCCGCGCGCCAGCATTTCAAACACAACATCAATTTTATTTTTAGAAATAGCAGCATATTGATGCTTTAGCATGTGCATCAAACTATCGGTAGGTAGTAGCTCGTATTGCGCACGCAATTGAAAGCCACACAGCATTAAAAACAAAAGCAAAAAATAAAAACATCGCATAAGAAAAGTAAGAGAAAGCAAGGTCGGTAAAAAGAGAGAAATAAATTTTCTGTGAAAAGGTTTGTTTTTATGCCATTTTTAAAAACGATGATAACTGCTATTTCTTTTGATATACCCTTACCCAATCCACATACATTTTTGCCGGTAGTTTGCTGTCATCAACCGTTTGTCCGGGCCAGTCTCCTCCAACAGCAAGGTTAAACAAAATGAAGAAAGGCAGATGAAATTCTTCAGTGCTGTTAACTGTAATATCTGACCGATGATACACAACGCTATCAATATACCATTGAATAGAATTTGCATCCCATTGTACACCATACACATGATAGCCGGAAGGTGTTGAGTTTGTGTTACCGCCATCCTGCACATGCCCATTGTTATCCCAGTGAATAGTACCATAAATAATACTATCAGCGTTAATATGTTCCATAATATCCGTTTCGCCGCAGGCAGGCCAATTCACAGTATTTATATCAGAACCCAGCATCCAGAAGGCAGGCCAGAAGCCCTGCCCAACCGGTATTTTCATGCGGGCTTCTATCTTACCATAAGTAAATTGTTTTTTGCCTTGTGTTTTCATGCGCGATGAAGTGTAATAATTGGCTCCTGCTGTTTCTTTTTTTGCTGTGATGATTAAGTTGCCCCCTGCAACAGTGGCATTGTTGGATTGATAATATTCCTTTTCGTGATTGCCCCATCCATTGCCGCCGGTTTCAAAAGTCCAAACCGTTGTATCTATGGAAGTACCGTTAAATTCATCTGCCCAAACCAACTGGTAGGTAGAAGTATCAACAGGAGTTATTGGTGGAACATAAGGTGGCGTAACGGGATCATTGTGTGAAGATGATTTGGTGCAAAACGAAAACAGGCAAACAAAAAGCAGTAAAACAAACAATGCAAAGATCCGTTTCATAACTGGTTTTTAGAAAGATAAAGATATGGAAAATGATGTGTGAATAGTTAAGTAGTACAATTGGCAATGGTGCTTTTGGTTTGTTTTAATCACTTATTTAACCGAAGAAATTGCGATGATGCAAAATGGTAAAAATGAATAAAGTAATAAAAATTTGAAAAGTAATACTTTTTACAATGAGTAATACTTTTTAGTTTTGTTGTAAATTACGATTTATGGAAACTTCTTTGCTTACTTCTAAGGGACAGCTTCTTATTCCCGTTTCACTTAGAAAAAAGTATGGCATGGAGCCAGGCTCTAAAGTGTTGCTCGAAGAAACGGAATCCGGAGTAATGATACGTCCTGTAAATGAGAAATACGTTAAATCGTTTAGAGGAATATTGTCGTCAAATGGAAAATTAAAAGAAGAAGTAAAGGCTTATAAAGAAGATGAAAAGGGAAAGGAGAAAAGAAAGCTGCAACTGCATTCAAAAAAGAAAAAAGCGATGTAATGCCCATTTACATTTTAGACAGTTTTGCCTTGCTTTCTTTTTTTAGAGATGAGCCTGGCGCTGATATAGTAGAAAAGATATTGCATGAAGCTGCCAACGATAAGCACGAATTGTATATGACAGCTATCAACGCCGGTGAAGTATGGTATATGAGTTACCGGAAAGATGGCGAAACCAAAGCTGCGCTTGCCTGGGAAGCCATCAAACAATTGCCTTTGCACGTTGTAAATGCTGATGCGGAATTTTGTTTGGCTGCTGCAAAAATAAAAGCGAAGCATAAGCTATCTTATGCCGATGCGTTTGCTGCTGCGCTTACCATACAAAAGAGCGGCGTATTGCTTACCGGGGATAGTGAATTTAACGCGTTGGTTGGGCAGGCAGGTTTTAAGGTAAAGTACATCGTATAACAGCAAATCAAAACACAACACGTAAATCAGCTTTCTATGAAGAACAAATCCAACTTTTTTCTTTTTCTTTTCATATCATTCGTGTTTACCACAACAGCGCAAACCTCTCGTTTCATCACTTCAAAAGGCAAGGAAATTATGGGTGTTGATGGTAAACCGTTTTTAATAAAAGGCACCAACCTTGGCAACTGGCTTGTGCCCGAAGGATATATGTTTAAGTTTACCAATACCAGCTCGCCAAGATTGATTGATGAAACTTTTAAAGAGCTGGTTGGACCCTTTGCTACGCAACAATTTTGGAAGAAATATCTTGACGTTTACATCACGCAGGATGATATTCATTTTTTAAAAACAACAGGCATCAACTCCATCCGTGTACCCTTTAATTATCGCTTGTTCACAGCCGAAAATTATATGGGCGATAACGACTCAACACGCGGCTTTGTGTATCTTGATAAAGTAGTCAACTGGTGTAAGCGGGAAGGCTTGTATGTGTTGCTGGATATGCACTGCGCACCGGGCGGACAAACCGGCGATAATATTGACGATGGCTATGGCTACCCATTTTTATTTGAAAGTGAAGCTGACCAAAACAAAGCAGCCGGCATCTGGCAGCGCATTGCCAAACATTATGCGGCCGAAACCACTGTTATGGGTTATGATTTGCTGAACGAACCCATCGCGCATTATTTCAACAAAGAAAAACTAAACCCGATGCTGGAAGTGGTGTATAAAAAAATAACAGCCGCAATCAGAACCGTTGATGCAAATCATTTGTTGTTTCTTGGCGGTGCGCAATGGGATTCTAATTTTAAACCTTTCGGTGCGCCGTTCGATTCAAAACTGGTGTATCAGTTTCATAAATACTGGACGGCAACCACCAAAGACGTGATACAGGAATACATTGATTTCAGAGACAAATACAATGTTCCTATTTACTGCGGTGAAACCGGTGAAAACGATGATGACTGGATACTGAAATTTAGAAAAACATTAGAAGAAAACAACATTGGCTGGCACTTTTGGCCCTATAAAAAGTTAGATAACAAGAGTGGCTTTGTTACTTTTACAATACCTCAATATTACGACAGTGTGATGGCGTATGCAGATACTGCAAAAACAAACTTCGCCGATATCAGAAAGTTTCGTCCCAAAAATGTTGAACAAATACAAAAAGCATTGGATGGCTTTTTAGAAAACTGCCGGTTTCAAAATTGCATCATCAACAAATCTTACATTACAGCCTTGGGTTTGCAAGTCCGCAAAAAAGAATAGAATATTATGAAGATTAGCACCATAAGATTAGAAACTTTCAGCGATTGTGTGATTGCCATTATTATTACCATTATGATTTTGGAATTGAAGCTGCCAGCCCTTGGCAAGCATGCTTCTGAACTACAAATTGTAAGCTACCTGCACGACCTGCTGCCTTACTTTCTTACCTATGCGTTTAGCTACATGATGATTGGCATTTTCTGGACGAACCATCATCACATGTTCTTCCTGTTGGAAACCACAGATGAAACGTTGTTGTGGCAAAATTTTTTGTTTATGTTCATGCTAAGTTTAATACCTTTTGCAACCGCGCTGGTGGGCGCCAATCCGCTCCTTCCTTTATCTCCGGCAATCTATGGGTTTGTGATGTTGTTAACCACCGGCTCGTTTGTAGTCATGCGCAGCTACAGCATCCGTCATGGGCTGGTTCACAAAAATAAAGACCGCGAAATCCGGCGAAAAGTTTATCGGGTATCCTTTCGGGGTCGTACCAAAGGTATTATTGGTTCGTTTGTGTATCTTGTTTCTATTCCGCTGGCTTACGTGAACGTTTATATAGCGTATGTTTTGTTTGCTATCCCTGCTATTATTTTCTTTGTTCCGGAAGGAATTGACAGTGAAAAGCTGGTGGCTGATGTGGGGGGAGAAATAAAGTAAAAGAAAGTTGTATTTTAAAGAGTAAGAAAGCGGATTCAAATCTTACAATGCAAAAACCAATACTTCACTTTCTGCTTTAGCTTTTGGTATGCTAAGATGTTCTTCTTTTAATCCTTCCAAATGAAATTGAATAGCACCAAAAATATTTTTTTCAACAATTGTTTTTGATTTGCCGGTAGCAATCACACCAGGTAAATCAGGAACATAAGCTGAATAACCTGTTTTCGTCTTTTCGTACACTACCAAATACTTTCTCATTGTTTATCAATTTGTGCTTGCTTATACATACTGCTTAAAGTGCCAGGAGCAATTTCATCATTCATTTTATGAACAGAAATGGTAACCAATCCTTTCTTTGTTGGATGTTTGTATTGCCGATGACTTCCTTTTTGCCTGACCAAAAGCCAACCGTCTCTTTCAATCATTTTAATTATGTCGCGGGCTTTCATCCTCAAAAATACAAAAGAAATAAGCTGATTTTACGAAGTTCATAAAAGATAGAAAGTGAAGGCTATTGTCAAACATTTTTACTTACTTAAATCTATCTTTCAAATACCCCAGCAACGCTTCATAAAACGGAGTGATGGCTTTGTAACCGAGCATCGCCTGCGGAGTTGTGGTGAGCACATCATACATATTTTTCGCTTGTTGCGGCGTAAGGTTTTCATCATCCAATTTGTTTTGATAAAGATGAATACCAAACAGCACGCAACCCGAACGCGGCAACCGGCTGATGGTTTGCCTTTCGATACGCAAATACAAATGCTGCCCGATGTTTTCAGGCGTTAGTTTGGGTGCTTTTTCTTTTACTTCAAAATTATAATTTGCATTATGCTTTGATGATAAATCTAAATCGCCACGGGTTTTAAAATTCCAGCTGCAACGCCATACAGGCTTGGTGTTTTGTATCTTTTCCATCAGCTTTTGCGCGGTTTGCACCGTAGGCGCAATGATGTGCGGCGCAGGCGCATGAATGGTTACAAACGGCTGGTTGAATTTATCATCCAGCGACCATCCGTTGGCAAAGCAAAGCTGCCCGGCAACAAGCGATGCGCTGTTATCATTACCCAATATTACAAGGTCTTCCTGCACTTGTCTTCCTACCCAATCCAAAGGTTCTAAAGGCAATGTATTGGCATCAGTAAAAACAAACGTTACTTCTTCATTCAACCGTTTGTTTATCCAGTGCCAGTTGTTGTTTTCTTTTTGTAAAATAAAGTTCGAAGAATCAATTACAACCAAATCATTCAATACTTTATCTACCACGTCCCACTGCGCCAGTTCCGTGTTTTTGTTGGATTGATAATAATAACGATGATCATCTTCCAGCAACTTTCTTTTTGATTTTATTTCGTGCAGATAATGAGCATCATCTATATCAATCAACCTATCCTTTTCGGTGATTAACGATGTGCCCATGCGCAAATCAAACTGTTCGCCAAACGGAAAATACTTTAGTTTTTGCATCGGTTATAATTAGGAACTAAACAAATTGAAGTAAAAGAAAAGGTTACGTTCATTTATTTGCCAGTAGGCCGTTTGCTATAATTTTCGTGCGCCCGAAGTCTTCGCTTTTGCTTTCTTCTATCGTTACTTTATTGTCGTTCAAATGGCAGGTAAAAGTTTCGGTATGCGGGCTTTCAATGTATCGCAACACCAGTTGCAATGTATTTGAATCTTTCCATGTATAAGCACCCGCAACTTTTGAAGGATAAAGCATGGTTGTATTTTCAATAGCACCGGCAGTGAGCGAGGGGCCGGGTTTGTTGGTTTGAGAGAAGTTCCAGTTTCCGGCACCAAACGGGATGGCATACGAAGCCGTATCGGTTACAAAATTTACAGAGCAGTTGTTGTTTACAAAATGAAACGAAAGCTTCTGAAGATGTAATTTGTTTGTATCTAAAGTAAACGTCTTACCCTCTAAACTTGCCGACAAAGTTTCTTTGTTTTGTTGTGGCACTGGCAAGGCAAGTGTTTGTAATTGTTTAGTAAGAGCCGCATCGGCAACGGCATCTGCAGGCAATTTTTCTTTTTTAAAAGCGGGTAATAAATATTGCCATACCAAATTAATTTCTGCCTGCATATCGGCTGTTTCTGCGGTAATAGCCAGCGCAACATCTTCATCCGGCATCACAATCATAAACTGACCAAAAGCACCATCTCCGCGAAACGCATTGTGCCGGCAGCGCCACATCTGGTAACAATAGCCTTGCAGCCAGTCGCTTGAATCTTTCTTCGATTGCGGCGCAGAAGGGTCTTGCATAATCTTCATGGTGCTGGCTTCTTTTACCCAATCAGCCGGAATGATTTGTTTGCCGTTCCATTTGCCACCCTGCAAAAACAATTCGGCAAACTTCGCCATGTCTTCTGTTTTCAACCGCAATCCCCAGCCGCCGGTATTAATGCCTTTGGTATCAGTTTCCCAATCTATGCCTTGTATGCCCAACGGTGTAAATAATCGTGGTGTTAAGTAATCAATTGTTTTTTGTCCTGTTACTTTTTGTACCATAGCACTCAGCATATAAGTGCCTAACGAGTTGTATAAAAACGTAGTGCCCGGCTCGTTTATAATCGGCGTTGCCAGAAAACCTTTTATCCAGTTGGTATCCCTGGTATTTACGGTTGAAGTAGGGTCGGGGCTTTGCCCGTCGGACATCATCAATACATCCCGCACCGATAGTTCAGAAAGAAATTTACTTACCGTATCGGGCAAATCGGCCGGGAAAAATTTTACCACCTTATCATCTAACGAAAGCCTCTTTTCCTGCAAAGCAAAACCAATGGCGGTGGCAGTGAAACTTTTACTGCACGAGTATAAAGTATGCTTTAAATCAGGTCGGTATGGGTTCCACCAGCCTTCCGCTATCACCTTGCCATGACGCAATAATATAAAACTGTGGAACTCTGTTTTGCTGCCGGAAGCCGCATTAACAAATGCTGAAATATCTTTAGCAGAAACACCTTCTGCTTCAGGTGTGCTATGTTGTAAAGTGCTTTGCTGCGCATTGCTATGGATGATAAGAACCAACAACAGAATTGCTGTAAAAACAAATTTCAGGTAAACCATACAATCGTTTTTAATAAATGATACAATGTATTGAATTAAATTATTCCTAACCAATATGCACGAAAGTTTTATTCTGCATGGGTACAACAGAATTTCTTCGGTCAATCAACAGGCGGCTGTTTTATTCGCTTCACATCTTTCTTTATCTTCATTCCGAAAAATACTATCATCCTGCATGAAACGCTTGCTTTTGTTTATTATAATCTCGTTTGTTTTTACTTCACTTTCCGCACAAACCAATATTGTTCAAACTGAGGATGGAAAAATATCCGGAACTACCAATGCCGATAAAACGGTTCGTATTTATAAAGGCATTCCTTTCGCTGATCCTCCGGTGGGAGCGTTGCGATGGAAAGCGCCGCAGACTGTAACACACTGGCAAGGTGTGAAGCAATGCGATGCTTTTGCAGCCAGCCCAATGCAAAACAAACCGGTGCCGTTTGCCATGTACACGGCGCCATACCTGATTCCGCCATCACCCATTAGCGAAGATTGTTTGTATTTGAATGTTTGGACGCCAGTTCAATCATCTTTAAAAAAACCTGTAATGGTTTGGATTTATGGCGGTGGTTTTGTTTCGGGAGGAACTGCCTGCCCTATTTATGATGGCGAAAACATGGCAATGAAAGGCGTTGTGTTTGTTTCTGTTCCGTACCGCGTTGGTGTGTTTGGTTTCCTGACGCATCCGCAGTTATCAAAAGAATCGGATGGAAAAGCATCCGGTAATTATGCTTTTCTCGATCTTTTGGCAGCCTTGCATTGGGTGCATCAAAATATAAGCGGCTTTGGCGGAGATCCAAACAATGTAACCCTTATCGGTCAATCGGCTGGTGCGTTTAGTGTAAATGCTTTGGTAGCATCGCCGCTGGCGAAAGGTTTATTCAGCAAAGCCATTGCTGAAAGCGGTGGCATGTTTAGCGCGGATGGCAGAGCGGCGAGCTTGCGTGATGCTGAACAAAAAGGGAAAGCCTGGGCGCAAAAAACAGGCGCAGCTTCAATAGATGAATTGAGAAAACTGCCTGCCGACTCCTTGCAAAAACTTTCGGCTTCTTTCACCGCAAGTCCTGTGATTGACGGTTATGTGCTGCCAAAAGATATTTATTCCATCTTTACTAACGATGAACAAAACGATGTGCCTGTATTAACCGGATGGAATAAAGAGGATGGCTTTCGTTCTGCATCAGTTGATAGCGCGACTTACCTATCTGAAGCAAAAGAAAAATATGGTGCTTTGGCAGATGCGTATTTGGAAGCGTTTCCCGGTGGTTCGAAAGAGGTTATTGGCAACTCATTATTTGCTTTAAACAGGGATAATTCATTTGCATGGCAGGCATACACTTGGGCAAGGTTGCAAACAACAAAAGGTCATCACCCGATATATCTTTATTTGTTTAGCCAAACGGTGCCGGGCGAAGAAAAATACGGTGCCTTTCATTCGTCAGAAATTCCTTATGCACTGAACACTTTATACACCTGGAAGAACAACTGGAGTGATGCCGATAAGAAGCTGGCTGATATAATGTCGGACTACTGGACAAACTTTGCAAAAACCGGGAACCCAAACGGAGCTTCGCTTCCAGCGTGGGCGGCGTATCAATCATCGGAAAACAAAGTGATGGTTTTAAAAGATGATGAACAAGCCATGCAACCAATTGAAGCCAATAAAGAGCTACAGTTTTTGGATCGATACCAGGAGTATTTGCGGAAGAATAAATAAATCGCGCTTCATCTGCAAGGTTTGGCAGATAATCGGATTACCGAACAACAATCAGAACTGCTGAAAGGTTTGAATACCTTACTCACGAGAACTAAAATATTCAAACCACTTCTTAAAAAGAAAAAAGCCCATCTAAGATACTATCTGCATGGGCTTTTAAAATAACTGATTCTTTACAGAATATACTGTTGCCTTATGGTTTTGTTTTATTGTAAATTTCCACTTTTTGTGGAGCAGGTTTGTTACCGTTTCTCTGCATACCGGCGGGCGCTATTATGGGCCGGTACATGGTAATTTTATTATTGTTTATCTGTGTTTGTGCAGGTCTGTTGTTTTCAACAATAGCGGCTTTTTGAATGTGCATATTGGTTAGTTTTTCCACTTCATTTATTTGCGGACCCTGGTTAACAACAACGTTATGGTTATTGTTAACATTGGTTGTATTGTTTCTAACATTGTTGGTGTTATTATTTACATTGTTCGTATTCGTTGTATTGGTTTTTATATTGTTAGTGTTATTATTTACATTGTTTGTGTTGGTAGTATTGTTTCTTGTATTGTTCGTATTGTTCACTACATTGTTAGTATTGTTGGTATTATTTACAGTGTTATTATTTACTACACTTTTATTTACTACCGAAGTGTTGTTATTAATAATAGTAACATTTTTTACGATGGTATTGTTGGTGCTTCTGTCAACAACATATTGAGAGATATTCGTTTTGGCGATATGCTCCTGCGGCACAAACGTCCAGGATCTTTCAGGCGGCGTCCATTGCTGGTTAGAAGCAATATGAGGACCTAACGGCGCCCATCCGTAGTAATTTCCTGAATGCCCCCAGGTAACCCAGGCGGGCGCCCATTCATGACCGGGCAGCCATAACCATCCATATCCATCTTCATAAAACCAACGACCGTAATGGAACGGCGCCCATCCCCAGTTATAATCCGATACCCATGTCCATCCCTGGTCGGAATATACCCAATGACCGTTGGTTGAATAAGGCTGAAAAGAAGGATCTACACCAGGCGACCAAACATAACCTTCTCCCGGGTAATCCATCCATTTACCATAGGCACCTAACTCATCGTAAAATACCTGGAACGATGTTTCGTTCTGTTGCTGAGGCGGAGGGTTTACCGGCGGCGGTGCAACGGTGGCATGATATGTAGCTGTGCACGATGCAAACAACAACATAACTGCAATAAAAAAGCTTAAGATTAGTTTCATAAAAGTTTTTGATACGGACAAGAAAGCTAACTTTTTCATTGTATAGAGATTCATTGTTTTCCTGATTTCAAAAATAGATAAGTAATAATAAACAAAGTTTAATGCTGATTAAAACCAATGATTCGTTTTATTATTCCCATAAACTTTAGCCTGCGTGGCAGTATCGTTTGCTTTAAAACGAAGAATAAATAAGTTCATTATAAAATAAAAAAATTATTCAGCCCAACACTCTTCCAGGTATGTGTTTTACGATTATGAATACACTATGTTCGCTTCCATCAATTCGCTCAGCAATCCGTAAGAATGCAGTTTGGCGCCCAAATCAAAAATATGGGCATTCACCATCAGTTCGTCAATGCCGGTTTGGGCGATAAAGCTTTGAATACCTTCTTCTATGGTAGCCGCACTGCCTATAAATGAAGATGACAGCATCCCTTTCACATGGGCTTCTTCATATTCATTCCATATTGCGTTCATGTTCTTTACAGGCGGTTGTAATAGCTCGCGGTGTCCGCGGATAATGCCCAGGAAAGCCTGGTAAGCCGAAGTAGCGAGGTAATGAGCTTCTTCATCAGTATCTGCCGCTATTACGTTTACACACGCCATCATATAAGGTTGTTCTAACTGTGCCGATGGTTTGAACTGCTGCCGGTAAATGGCAAAGGCTTCCCTCATTTGCTGCGGAGCAAAATGACCGGCAAATGCGTAAGGCATACCCAAGTAGGCGGCGAGATAAGCGCTATCGGTACTGGAGCCTAATATCCACATCGGGATGTTGATGCCTTCGCCGGGAATAGCTCTTACTTTCGCTCCACTATTGGAAGCGGAAAAATAAGTTTTCAGCTCCTGTAACTGCTGCGGAAAATCGTTTGCGCCAAGGTTGTTACTCCGGCGCAGCACCATGGCAGTCAGCGCGTCGGTGCCGGGTGCGCGTCCCAATCCTAAATCTATCCTGCTGGGATACAGGCTTTCTAATGTGCCGAACTGTTCAGCTACCGCCAGGGGCGAATGATTGGGCAGCATAATGCCGCCCGAGCCAACGCGCAAATGGGTAGTGCCGCCTGCAATAAAGCCGATAAGCACAGCGGTTGCCGAACTGGCAACACTTACCATGTTGTGATGCTCCGACAGCCAGTAACGGCGGTAGCCCCATTTTTCTGCCTGTTGCGCAAGTTGTAAGCTATTGCGGAACGTTTGCTCCGGCGTAGTGCCTTGTACTACGGGAGCGAGATCTAAAATAGATACCGGTATAGAAGTGTGTGTGATATTCATAGCGTATTGTTCCCTTTCTATCAATGTGGTTTAATACAAAGGTAGGAAGAGAAGAAAGCAACAAGATGTTAGAAAATGAAGATAACCAAGGACTGACTTAACCAAGGATTGCTGTTACAATTATTGGAAAGCATTTCAACGTCAGCGTGTTGATGGCATCCTGCAGGTTCGGGTTTTTGTTCATCGCGCCAGCTTTATCTTCTGTAAATAATTTTGGTGTAAAAACAAACCCGATACCAAAGACAGTAAAAAACTTTCGCTATCCTGTTTCTTTATCTTACCATCAAGACTTACAATGCCTTTTTTCTCACCACACATAGGTGGCAACGGCTCCTCCATCCAATGTGGCTGTTACTTTTTTACCTGCAAATGCAATAGTAAAAACAGTTGAATTATCACCATCGTTTTCTACAATCAGCACTTTCTTACCATCAGGTCTTTTAAAAGCTACATTGTATAAACTGCCGGTAATATTGGAAGCAATGCGCACAGAGCCGGGTGTTACAAATTTGGAAGCATGAGCAACAATATAATACGACACGTTTCTTGTAACAGAAGAACCAACAGTTATGGCTCCCTTACAAGTGGTGCAGCCGCCGTTTGTATGCGGACCAAAGTTTTCATCAGTGGCAAGGTTCCATTCCAGTGCATTGCGACTCCAGTTTCGCGTGCTGCCAATAATTACATTTTTTACATGCCATTTTAAATCTCCGTCAAAATTGGCGGTAGCAGAAGTATATTGCTCTGTGAAATAAATGTTCTTACCAGGAAACGCATTGTGTACGATACTCAATGCACTAATATCGCCTGCATATAAATGAAAAGCCGAGCCATCAATATAAGGTTGCGCATCCGCATCGGTAAGCACGGTTATGGGGTAGTTGGGCGCATCGCAATTGTGATCATAAGTAATAATTTTTGTAGTTAATCCTGCCGTTTTAAAAGCCGGTCCTAAAGCTGTTTTTATAAAAGCAGCCTGGTCGGCAGCCGTCATGTACATACTTGGGTTATTGTTCGGGTTCAAAGGCTCATTTTGTGGTGTTACAGCGTTTATGGTAATACCGTTTGCCTGCATAGCCTGAATGTATTTTACAAAATAGGCTGCATATACTCCAAAATATCCAGGCTGTAAGCTGCTGCCTATGGTGGTACTGCTATCCTTCATCCACACGGGTGCCGACCATGGCGTTGCAATGATTTTGATATTAGGATTTATAGCTACAATGTTTTTCAAAAGAGGAATTAAATCTGTTTCACTGTTTGATAAACTGAAATGCGCAAGATTAATATCCGTCTGCCCTGCGGGCATATCATCGTACGAAAAAACATTATCATCCATGTCTGAAGCGCCTATGCTGATGCGCAGATAGCTTATGCCAACCGAAGAACTATCGTTACCAAACAATTCAGCAAGCAACTTATTTTTTGTTGCCAAATCTAACCGGTTCATCACATACGCGCTGCCGCCGGTAAGGGTAAAGCCAAAGCCATCTATAGTTTGAAAAGATTGTGTTGTATCAACCTTTATAGTTGCGTTGTTGCCGGCGCTATTGCTATAAGTAAGAACGGTGGTTTGTTTTTGCAGTAATGAGCTGCCATCGGCATTGGTAAGCCAGTAGCTAATGCCAGGGATAACTGCTGTTGTTGAGGTAGTATCAGTCGGCGGCGGAACAGGAGTTGAGCCTGCATTGTTGTTTTTACTGCAGGCAAGTAAAAATAAAAATGAAAAAAGAAAATACAACTGATTTTTTCGCATTGGTTTCATAAGGCATAGCGTATTTGTAAAATAAAGATACCGTTATCTTATATTGCAAGCAGCAACTCTATAAGAAATTATGTATCATTCTAACCTTCTTCCATTGTAGTTAGTTAACCATAATAAAGCGGCTTATTCCTTTCAGCGGATAGTACTACAACCTCATTTTTTACTGTTATTTTATCATTAAAAGAAAACGCTTATCACTCTTCCCTTTTTTTTAAATTACAAAGTGTTTGGTAGATAACAGAAGAGGTTTTTCTAAAAAGAATAATAGTAAAAACAAAGAAGTATAGTTGTATCGATACGGTAAGCGTGATTTTAAAATAAACTTACCCAGTTTTAAAGCTGTGAATCCGCGCATTTATTCCTTTACGATATTGGCAACGCAAACCAAAAGGTACTTCCTTTCCCAAACTCGCTTTCAACGCCTATTTGTCCGTTGTGCTTTATAATAATTTCGTTAGAAATATACAATCCCAATCCTAAACCGGAGTATTGGTTTCCAGAGTAATCAACCCGGTAATACCGGTCAAACAACTGCTCCTGCTTTTCTGCCGGTATGCCTATACCAAAATCCTGCACCGATACTTTTACACTATTGGTGTTGCATAATTCTATTGTCAGATAAATGCGTTGCGGGGGTGGCGAATACTTTACCGCGTTGTTCAGCAAATTGGTAAGCACTTGCTCAATGCGATATTTATCAGCCATAATGCAAACATCCTGCTCTCCGCTTATGGTAACTGCTTCAATAGTTTTATTAACGAATTGCAGGTTATCTGCGTTTTCTTTTACTACATCATATACATTGAAAAAGGACTTTTTTAAAACCAATTGCCCTTTTTCTAAACGCGATACGTTAAGCAAATCATCTATTAAACCGGATAATTTCGACAGGCTGATGTTGGCTTTGTTTAAAAAAACAGGCACCAGAGGCGAGTCTTTCTCCATAGAAATCATCCTTTCTAACACTTGCAGCGAAGCCTTCAAAGTTGTCATTGGTGTTTTCAATTCGTGGCTGGCCACGCTTATAAATTCATCTTTTTGCTGAATGGATTTGCGGCGGTTGGTTACATCCATAAAAGTTCCAACGCCGCCAATTAATATTGCGTTGCTGTTGCGGATGGGCGCTGCATTAACAGAAATATAAATCTTTTCTTTACCGGGCGGCTGCACTCCAATTTCATAATCGTAAACCGGCATTCCGGTTCTCATCATAACTATCATCGGGTGTTCTTCTTTGGGCAAAATGGTGCCATCTATCCGCAGGTTTATCCATTTAGAATCGTTGTATCTACGGCTTAAAAGTTCGTTTTTCGGCAAGCCTAAAATCCTTTGCGCCATCGGGTTGGTATAAGTTACATTTCCCTCTATATCAACAATACAAACACCTTCCGCCATGGTTTCTAATATCAGCGTTAAACGTTCCTGGTTGCTGCGCAGTTCTTCACTAATTTTTGTTTTTTCAAATACCGATGTTTCTAATTCTCTCGTTCTTTCTTTTACTTTGTTTTCAAGGCTGGTATTTAATTGCAACGCTGTTTGCTGCGCTTCTTCCAGCAAATCGTTTTTCAGTTTCAGCAGTTGCTGGGTTTCTTTTTGTTTGGTAAGATCGGTTAGAATAATACTCATCGACAAGCCTTCATCCAGATGCAGCGTTTTAAACGACATTAATACCGGAATGCGGTTGCCATCGGTTGCACATAACATCAGTTCTTCCTTTACATTTTCGTTCCAGGCATTTTGGATGAGTTGTTTACATTCTTCCTTGCATTCGGGTGGAATAAAAAATAAAAAAGATTGCCCTGTTACTTTTTCCAACGGCTGTTTTACCAAAGAAGCAAACTGCGAGTTGGAATATAAAATAATATCGTCTTCGTTAAGCGTAACGGCGCCTTCTGTCATTTGCTCAATAAAAATGCGATAGGTTTGGTCGGCATTTTTTAAGGTGTACAATTGATGCCCGTCTTTTTCTTTTACTATCAGCGCATCTACCTCACCGGAACGAATAGCATCTATGGTATCATTCGCCTCTTCCAGTTGCTGGCGAAGTTCGGTTAACTCAAGTAGCAGTTCCTCGTATGTTTTTGTTGTTTCCAATCTACCGTAAATTATAATAATCCTAACCCCTTTAATACTTTGTTTTTGTTCGACATATCGCCAACCATTCGTTTTTTGGGCAAGGGAAGTTTTTTAATAAGAACAGGAACTGCAGTGATATCTTCATCTTTTACCAGCATTGGTTGTTGATAAACATCTATAATTTCCAGCTCGTACCTGTCTTTAAGATGTTCTTCGCAAATTTTTTTAATATTGCTGATAGCGCGTACCGATACAGGTGAGGCGCCGGTAACAAAAAGACGAAGGTTATAAAATTCATCTTCTCCCTTCCAGTGCGGAAGCATGTTGCCGGTGTTGGTGTCCTGCATATTTATAAATTTATAGAGGACGGATATCTAAACCCACCAATACTTTTTCTTTGTTAGAAAGATCGCCGATGATTTTACGAACCGGCTCCGGAACTTTTTTCACCAGCGTAGGGATAGCTAATATTTGATCACCTTCTGCCAGTTGCGGATGAATGAGCAAATCAATTACTTCAATTGTGTACTGATCCTTTAAATGATCTTCGCAGTACTTTTTTAAATTATTCAGCGCAGTAACCGATTTGGGTGTTTTACCTGCCACATACAATCTCAATTCATATTTAATGTCCGGCATTATTTACTATTCTTGATTTTTGCTTTCATTGTTTGGGTTGTTACCTTTTCTTTGCTCTGTCATCTTCTGTCGCGCCTGCTCCATTACGCCTTTTCTGATTTCTTCTTCTGTAAACACTTTGTTTAGTTCTTCTTCTGTTGATTCAAATTCCGTTTTCAGGCTTTCAATTTTTGCTTCCAGCATTTTGCGTTTGCGCAGCAATTCGCGGTCTTTGCGGCTCACTGCATTACTGTGCAGCACAGTGCCTGTTTCTTCCAGCAAAATTTGCGCCTCGCGAGCCGAGCCGGTAAGTACGCCATCCGGACCAAGATACACATCTATCAAATCAACACCTTCGCTTGTTATTACAAATTCGCGCACCTGGTTGGAATGTTGCATACCTCTCGATTTCATTACATACATACCCCGGTTCGTTTCTCCATTGCTTTCAATATCTCTTACCATAAGCCAGGCATCTACCAGAGACGATATTCCTTCATCAGTTTGCTCATTTACCACTGTGTTTAGTGAAAGAGCGGTAAACATTACCGTAATTTGTTCCAGCTGCAAAAAGTCTATCACCCTCACCAGCATTGATTTTACTTCACTAACCGAACCCACTGTAACCAGGTTGGTAATCGGGTCAAGAACAATAAAATCAGGCTTTATTTTCCTGATTAATTTGTGTATTGATACCAGGTGCATTTCCAACCCATATATAGTGGGGCGGGCACTCTGAAAAACCAAAAAACCTTTATCAATATGCGTCTGCAGATTGATACCGATTGACTGCATATTTCTTATAATTTGGTGCGGCGATTCTTCAAAAGCAAAAAACAAACACTTTTCGCCCCGCATACAGGCAGCATTGGCAAAGCTTGCGGCAATGCTGGTTTTACCCGTGCCTGCGGTGCCAGAAACCAATATGCTGCTGCCTTTAAAAAAACCCTTGCCACCAAGCATGGTATCAAGTGAAGGAATGCCGGATGATATTCTTTCAGAAGATACAGGTTTATTTAACTCCAGCGATGTTATAGGAAGAACCGAAATACCATCTTCATCTATTAAAAACGGATATTCGTTGGTGCCATGAACAGAGCCCCTATACTTTACAATACGAAGCCGCCGTGTAGAAATTTGATTGATGATGCGATGATCTAACAAAATAACACAATCGGAAACATACTCTTCCAAGCCATGCCTTGTTAACGAGTTGTCGCCTCTTTCGCCGGTGATGATAGCCGTAACGCCTTTGTTTTTAAGCCACTGAAAAAGCCTGCGTATTTCTGACCGCAAAATGAGTTGGTTATTATAACCCGAAAACAGATTTTCAATAGTATCCAGCACTACGCGCTTTGCGCCGATGCTATCTATTGCATGACCTAAACGAATAAAAAGACCTTCCAAATCATACTCTCCGGTTTCTTCTATCTCGCTGCTGTTAATATGAATATAATCTATTCTAATCTTCTTATCCTGCTGAAGTTTTTCAAGGTTAAAACCCAACGAAGCTACATTGGCAGCAAGGTCTTCCGGCTTTTCTTCAAACGCCATAAATACACCGGGTTCGTTAAACTGTAAAGCGCCGCGCACAATAAACTCTAACGAAAACAAAGTTTTTCCACAACCAGCGCTGCCGCATATCAGCGTTGGGCGACCTGTGGGTAAGCCTCCTAACATAATTTCATCCAAACCGCTAATGCCGGTGGCTGTTTTAGGTAATAATGGAATGAGTTGGGAAGAATTTAGATATGGTATGTTTGTCATAAAAAAAGGAACGTAATCAAATATAATCAGTAAATAAAAGTAATGGTTTTTAGTTGTAAAAGATAAGATAGAATACAATAATTAGCCAAGGCTTACCTTACTAAAGCAATTCTGATGTTTTGATGATAAGAATATAGCTATTGCTTCAAATTTCTTTTGTAGAAAAAAGCGGGTAAGAGTTTTCTTACCCGCTTTTGCTTAGTTGGTTTGCAGCTTACTTGCTCACCGAAATTTTATACTCGGTTATGTTATGATACGTTCGCCCGGGTTGCAATATGGTTGTTGGAAAAGACGGTGTATTGGGTGAGTTGGGAAAATGCTGTGTTTCCATGCAAAAGGCCGCATATTGATTAATAGGCTTGCCTGCCGATGTTTTGATAGAGCCATCTAAAAAATTGCCACTGTAAAACTGCAAACCCGGCTGTGTGGTAAACACTTCCAGCTTCCTGCCGCTAATACTATCGGTTACTTCTGCTACTTTGGTAAGGCTGGTATCTTTTTTATTTAGCACAAAATTATGGTCGTAACCAACCGGTTTACTCGGTATCTGTTTAATGCGCTCACCAATTAAATGCGGCGTTATAAAATCAAAAGGTGTACCTTTTACAGGCGCTAATTGCCCGGTTGGAATCAGCGTTGTATCAACCGGTGTATAACGATCGGCATCTATCATTACCGAATGATTTAATACTGTGTTACTTACATCGCCGGTTAAGTTAAAATAGCTGTGGTTAGTAAGATTGAGCGGCGTTGCTTTATCGGTAGTTGCCGTGTATTCAATGCGCAAACGGTTATCATCGGTAAGTGTAAATGTTACGTGAGAGGTAAGATTACCAGGGTAGCCTTCTTCACCATCTTTGCTTACATAAGTTAGTGTTACCTGCGGCTTGCCCGATGCAGTATCAGAAACCATCCACACTTGTTTATCAAAGCCCTTTTTTCCGCCATGCAAATGGTTCTGCCCGTTGTTCACAGCTAAAGAATAGGTTTTGCCATCCACCGTAAATTTTCCTTTAGCAATGCGGTTGCCGTACCTGCCAACTGTGGCACCAAAGTAAGGAACGCCGGCTGTGTATTTACTTAAGCTATCAAAACCAATTACAATGCTGCTATTCTTGCCATTTTTATCAGGTGCAATGAAGGATGTAATAGTACCGCCATAGTCAGAAATTTTTACCTGCACACCATTAGTGTTGGTTAGTGTAAAGAGATGAACCGGCTTGCCATCAAACGTTCCCCAACCGGTTGATGTAATACCAGGTTTAGGTGCCTGTGTGCTATCGGCTGATGCCGTTGTTTTGTTATCGGTAGTGCCGTTATTACAAGCCATGATGAAGACGTTTAGCAGGAGTAAAAAAGAAAGAAGATATCGTGTTTTCATACAGCAAATAAATGTTTTTAAAGAGGCAAAGTAAAGAATAAAAAAGCGTGCTTTTGAAAACCGAACAGAATGAATTTTGGAATAAAAACAAACCTTTCAATTAAAGCAGTAAGTTCTTAAAGCTAACCGATCATAAGATGATACTACAAACATTTTATATCGTACATCTTTTTAAAACAATTTGCCTTGGTCACCTGGTCTTTTAAACTGCGTGCAATCCAAGTCCCAACGTTCATCATTCAAATGGTACAGCTTGTTATATTTAATAAACTGCTGCCTCACCAAATCGCTTATCGGTCCTTCACCACGCATTCGCACGCCCCAGCGGCTATCATTCACTTTACCATCGTGGGCATTCTGAATCAGGTGCCAGACTTTATCAGCGCGGTCAGGAAAATTTTTATACAACCAGTCATGAAACAATAGCTTAATTGCGCCATTCAAACGGATGAAAGTATAAGTTGAAAATGTAGCTCCATTTTCGCTGGCTGCTTTCATAATCCGCTGCATTTCGTGTTCATTTAAACCGGGTATCATGGGTCCTAACATCACACCCATGCGTACACCTTCATTGCTCAATTCTTGTATTACTTTTAATCGTTGCTTTCCGGTTGTGGTGCGTGGTTCCATAACGCGGCGCAAGTCATCTTGAAACGAAGTGATGGACACCAAAATGCTTACTAAATTTTTCTTCGCCATTTTTACCAGCACATCTTTATCTCTTAAAATCCCTGCATTTTTTGTAATGATGCCAACCGGTTGATTAAACTCCAAACACACTTCCAGCAATTGCCTTGTAATACGATATTTTCTTTCGGCCGGCTGATAACAATCGGTGTTGCCAGACAGGCTTATCGGCACACATTCCCACTTCGGATTCATTAAAAATTTGCGCAGCAAATGGGGCGCATTTTTCTTTATTAAAATCTTGGTTTCAAAATCAATACCTGCGCTGTAACCCCAGTATTCAAACGAGTTTCTTGCATAACAATAAATGCAGCCGTGCTCACATCCCTGATAAGGATTCATACTGAACATCATGCCCACATCAGGGCTTTCTACTTTGTTTACAATCGTCTTTGCATCTATATCAATAAACTGCGTGCGAACCGTTGATTCTAGCCAGTCATCAATGCCTTCTGTATGTTCTTGTGTTCGCTCATTGATGATAAATTTATTTGTGGTATTAAACTGTGCTCCTCTGCCCTTTTTATAGGTATCCGAGCTTTGAATGTCATCTTCATCCTGGTTCATTGGTAGTTGGTTTTATAGTGAATAGTGAATGGTGAAAAGTGAATAGTGAATGGTGAATAGTGAATAGATAAGTTATCCAAACAAGGATACCTGAACTGCATCAGGCGGAAGATTTTGAAAGGGAAAATCTTTTACGGTTTGGTAAGTTTTGTTGCCAACCCTGCGTTTCAGCAACGTTATTTTAGAAGCGATAAAACGACCCGTAAAAGAAGAATGGCTGTATTCGAGCCATGCTTTTTCATGTTGCCAGGGTACCAACTGCCGGGCAATTGTTATATGAGGATCGTTAATAAAATATGGTTTAATGTTGGCATCGTACTTCAGCAATGGCTGCGCTTCTTTCAAAGCTTTTACTAAATTCACAATCGGCACTTTAGTAGTTACATTTATATAGATAGTATGCGATATAAACGTTCCAAAGTTTTTTAGCTCTATTTTAATCGAAGATTGTCTTGCACAAATGCGATCAAATTTTCTTACAAATAAACCTTCATTAATTTCAGCTTGATAAAATTTAAGTAAAGTAAGATGCGGCTTCGTATAAGAAGCCATCGGATGTTTGTACTTATTGGCAAAGTCAAACTTAATATCCATAATGGTTTGCCACAAATCCTGACGCGGTGTTACCACTAATAAATATTCGGCTGTAGAATAACCAGCCAGCACTTTGGAAATGGTGATGTTACGCGTCTTCTCCTCAACGATCTGCATACAATAGTTTTTAATTGGTGAATAAATAAATAACTAAATTATTTAGCAAAATAAATACTAAATAATTTAGTTATCAAAAAATGATTTCAAAAATAATTTGGATGCAATAGAATACTAACCTCACTTTTGTGCCTCATTTGGTTTGAAGCAGGAAGTAATTTTTGCTTTGATTAAAAGGGAAGTCCGTGTGAAAATCCGGCGCTATCCCCGTAGCTGTAAGTCGCGCTCCCATTGCGTTTGGGAAGTTTTTCAAATATTTATTTGCCACTGCGAAAGTATATTTCATGGGAAGGCAGTTTGAAAATGCGACAAGCCAGAAGACCTGCCAGGTGAACATAATTTCTTCGCTTTCGGGACGAAAAGCCGGAGATGTAACTGCCTTCTGTTAGTAAGTTGTTGACCATTTTATAAATGCGAAACACTTATAGCAATGCGGTTCATTTTCATCTCTTTCTTCGTTCTGAAAGCTCACCATTCATTTTAAAACAAGTGAGCTATGAACAAAAAAATTGCTTTATTTCTATCTTCTTTTCTTTTATTTCAACACTTACTTTTTGCACAGGACACGGTTTATAATCGGTTGAATGAAGTTGTTGTTACTGCTAACAAAATGGAGCAAAAACAAACCACCACCGGCAAAGTTGTTTCCGTTATTAACAAAGAAGTAATTGAGAAAAGCAGCGGCAAAACGCTATCGCAATTATTAAACGAACAAGCGGGCATTATTATTAACGGAGCATTGAATAACCAAGGTTCCGTGCAAACAGTTTATATGCGTGGCGCAGCTTCGGGAAGAACATTAATTTTGTTAGATGGCATTCCTGTAAACGACCCTTCAATGATTAACAATGAGTTTGATTTGAATTTGCTTTTACTAAACGATGTAGAACGAATTGAAATTTGCAGAGGCGCTCAATCAACACTATACGGCAGCGATGCAGTGGCGGGCGTTATTAATATTATTACAACAAAACAAAACGTTACCAAGCCTTTTAACGGCAACGCAATGGTAAGCGGGGGCAACTATGGAACAATCAACGGCAGTGCGCAGTTGTATGGAAAATGGAACAAATGGAGTTACACCGCACGATACTCGCAAATGCATACCAGCGGCTTTTCTTCGGCAACCGATACTTTGCACAATCCGAATAAAAAATTTGATAGCGATGGTTACAGTGGCCAGTCTGTAAATGCGCAGGTTTCTTATCAGGCTACACAAGCCTTAAGTTTTAAAACATTCGCTTTGTATAGTCGTTACAAGGCTGGCATTGACGCCGGCGCTTTTACCGATGATAAAGACGATTCGCTTCACAACAAATCTTTTATGGGCGGTGGTGGCTTTACTTTTAAAAAAACAAACTTTAGTGTTACAGGAAACTATCAATACAGCGAAATGAGAAGGCATTATTTGAATGATAGCTTAGACAAAACAAATATCATTTTTGAAAACAATCATTATGCAGGCTTCAACCAGTTTGCTGAATTGTATGGCAACGTTATAATAACTAAAAACATTACGCTCATTGCCGGTGCCGATTACCGTTTTTCGGCTTATCATCAACTGTATATTTCGGTGAGCGATTTTGGTCCTTATAACGATACGGTTACTTCGCGTTCCGTTCATCAAACATCAGCGTACGCTTCCTTTATTTTTAAAGGAATGAATGATAAACTGAACATTGAAGCCGGCGGCAGAATCAACCATCATTCTATCTACGGAACCAACACTACTTACACCTTCAATCCTTCTTATCAAATTAATAATAACTTTAAAATTTTTGCCAGTACATCTACCGGTTATAAAGCGCCGGGCATTTTTCAGTTGTTTGATGTGTACAGCGGAAATAAAAGTTTAAAAGCAGAAACATCAACCAATTACGAAGCCGGCATTTTGGTGCAAAAGAAAACCTTCAATGTGCGGGCAGATTATTTTTATCGGGATATAAAAAACGGTATCGATTACAATTATATTTCGTTTCAATACTTCAACTATGTAAAACAAAAAGTGAATGGCGCTGAACTGGAAATAACTCTGAAACCTACGCCTTGGTTAAGTTTCAGTACGAACTATACATTGTTATCGCCGCGCGAAACTTCGCAAAACCGGCTTACGGATAAAGACACCATCACGTACCATTATTTATTGCGCAGACCTGATAACAGCCTCAATGCAACGATAGCGGTGAAGCCCATAAAGCCATTGTACATCTCGCTTTCGGCAAAATACGTAAGCAGGCGTTACGATGTGGGCGGTTATTTATCACCCGATGTTTTACTAAAGCCTTATTGCATTTTGAATGCGTATGCCGAATATAATTTGAAGCAAAATATAAAGTTGTTTGCGCAGGCGCAAAACCTTTTCAATACTGTGTTTTACGATGTGAACGGATACAATTCTATTCCTTTTTTACTAAATGGAGGCGTTCGGTTTTCGTTTTGATAAATAACGCTGTCAGGGTTTAAAACCCTGACAGCGTTATTCACTGATAGCGTTACTAAATCCTGACAGCGTTATTGCTACCTTTGCAGCAAAACCAAACGAATGCACTTTCAGTTGAACGAACTGGTAACAATAACGTTTACACTATTCGCCGTGATAGATGTTGTTGGTTCTATTCCGTTGTTGATTTCATTAAAAGAAAGAACCGGTGATATTAACGCCTTGCAGGCAACAGTAATATCTGGTGCGCTGATGATTTTATTCCTCTTTTTAGGCAAACAATTTTTAAGCGTTTTGGGTTTGGATGTTCATTCGTTTGCAGTGGGCGGCTCCATAGTTATTTTTTTATTGGGATTGGAAATGGTGCTGGGGCACGAAATATTTAAAGGCGATAGTGGCGGCGGCGCCAGCATCTTTGTGCCGGTTGCTTTTCCAACCATTGCGGGCAGCGGAACGCTTACCACCATCATGTCGCTCAAAGCCAACTATCTCGATTTACCTATTCTCATTGGCATCGGTATTAACCTCCTTATTATTTATTTTGTTTTGCTTTCTCTTAACCACATTGAACGGTTATTAGGAAAAGCCGGTTTGATAGCTGTACGTAAATTTTTCGGAGTGATTTTAATTGCCATTGCGGTAAAAATTTTCAGTAGTAACTTAGCTGCGTTTGGCGCAAAATAACCAATCAAAAAAAGTCCCTTCTAAAAAGAAAGGACGTGTTTTTTTGCAATTTTATCAATTGCTTATGCTAATGTAAAAGTAGAAAGTGCATTGCTTTGTTTTACCGGAAAAGATACGAACGGTAATTTTTCAGCTATGAAATGCCTTTTGTTTTTATTTATATTTACTTATCATGCCTTTTGAATAAAAACTGCGCGTTTTATAAGTTGAATGTTTATACATTGTAAAAAATCAACACACTGCGCACATCCTATCCTGCCATAAAAATAGTGTTGTACATTTGCGCCTTCCTACACAACAATGAGCGACGAAATAAAACATGAATGTGGCTTAGCCTTCATTCGCCTTCGCAAACCGTTTTCGTATTATCTTCAAAAGTATGGCACCGCTATGTATGGCTTAAATAAGCTGTATCTGCTGATGGAGAAGCAACACAACCGCGGGCAGGATGGTGCAGGCATTGCCACCGTTAAGGTGAATGTAGAGCCAGGCTATCCGTTTTTGTATCGCATGAGAAGCAATGCGCCGCAGCCGATTGCCGACATCTTTTTTAAGATCGGGCAAGAAGTTCATGAAATAGAAAAATACCTGCCCGAATTAAAAAAGCATCCGGGTTTAATGAAAGGAAATCTGCCGTTTATGGGCGAGTTGTTGTTGGGGCATTTGCGTTATGGAACGCAGGGGCGAAACATGGTTGAATATTGCCATCCCTTTATTAAACGCGATTTAATGCCAAGTAAAAACATGGCGCTGGCAGGCAATTTTAATTTGGTGAATACCGATGAATTGTTTGATTTGATTAACATGGATCCGGGCGATTTTCAAAAGCAGAGCGACTTAGCCGCAATGCTGGAAGTGATCCATCATTTTTTATCGAAAGAAGATGAACTGCATCCTAACGAACCGAATATTTTAAATGTATTGCGAAAGGCAATGCCACTACTTGACGGCGGTTACACCATTGGCGGTTTGCTGGGCAACGGTTACTCGTTTGTAACGCGCGATGCGCATGGCATTCGTCCGGCTTATTATTACATTGATGATGAAGTGATTGTAGCCGCAAGCGAACGTGCCAGTATTCGCACAACATTTAATGTGGGTGAAAATGAAGTGCATGAACTGATGCCTGCCTGCGCTTTAATTGTGGACGATAAAGGCAATTATGTTTTAGATAAAGTGCAGGAGCCAAAAGAGCGCAGAGCCTGCTCGTTTGAACGCATTTATTTTAGTCGTGGAAGTGATGAAAAAATATACAGAGAGCGCATTGCGTTGGGTTATCATTTAAGCAATCGTGTGCTGGAAAACATTAGTTACGATTTAAAGAACACCATTTTTTCTTATATACCCAACACGGCGGAAGTGGCTTTTTACGGCTTGGTAAAGGGCATGGAAGATTACCTGAATTTGCGAAAGGTGCAAAAGATAATGAGTTGGGGAAACAATGTGAATGAAGAAGCCCTGCGCGAGTTAATTAACAGAAAAATACGGCAGGAAAAGATTGCTATTAAAGATGTAAAGCTGCGCACATTTATTACCGAAGATGTGAGCCGTAATGAGATGGTGCAGCATGTGTACGATATTACTTATGGTACCGTAAAGCGGGATAGCGATACACTTGTTGTAATTGATGATTCAATTGTTCGAGGCACTACGTTAAAAGAAAGCATTGTGAAAATGCTATCGCGTTTGCAGCCCAAGAAAATAGTTGTAGTATCCTCTGCTCCGCAAATTCGCTATCCCGATTGCTATGGCATTGATATGAGTAAGTTGGGCGATTTTATTGCATTTCGTGCCGCCATCGCTTTATTAAAAGAGCGAGGCATGAACAATAAACTGCAATGCTTGTACGAGCAATGCAAAGAGATGCAGCGTAACAACCAACTGCATACAGAAAATGCGGTAAAACAAATTTACAAACCGTTTGCTACGGAAGAGATTTCAGATAAAATTGCTGAACTGATTACACCTGCTGATTTGAATGTTCCTGTGCAGGTGATTTATCAAACCATTGAGGATTTGCATGATAGCTGCCCTACCAACACGGGCGACTGGTACTTTACCGGAAACTATCCAACACCCGGCGGCAACCGCGTAGTGAACAAAGCGTTTATTAATTTTATGGAAGGGAAAAATATGAGGGGTTACTAAAGAAGTAAACGTTTTACAAAGTCTTTCTTTTGCCTCGATACCGGCACTTCGGTTCCATCTTCCAGCAACAAAAAATCACCGTCATTTTTTATCCAGCTTCTGATGAATTTTTTGTTTACCAGATGCGATTGATGACAACGGATAAAGCCATATTCTTCCAATAATTCTTCATATTCATAAATAGGTTTTGATACCAGTATTTTTTCATTGTTGTTCAAATAAAAAAAGGTGTAACTGTTCTGCGATTTGCAACGGATGATGCTGCCGGTTTGTACAAATCTTGTTTCTTTAGCCGAAGGCAATGCTATGCGCTGCTCTTCTTTTTTATTACTTTGCTTCAATACTTCAATCAGGTTTTGCAATTGCATATTTTGTTTTTTCAATACGCTTTTTTCTGTTGCTTTATTCACTGCCATTTGCAGTTCCTCAACCTTAATTGGCTTCAATAAATAATCGAGCGCAGCAAACTTTACAGCTTGTATTCCATACTGATCGTAAGCCGTTACAAAGACGATTTCAAAATTGAGCTTCGGTAGCGATTGCAGCAACTGAAAACCATTTTTATCAGGCATTTGTATGTCTAAAAAAACAACATCGGGTTGGTGTTTTAAAATGATTTGACTTCCTTCCTCTGCGCTTGTTGCCGTAGCCAAAACACTGATTCCGCTGCAATGTTTTTGCAGCAGCATTTGCAGGTTCAGAATATTGTTTGGCTCATCGTCTATAATAACGCATGTCGTCATGTTTTATAACCAGTTGGTGAATTGTAAAGTTATTACTGTTCCGGCTGCATGGCTATTAATGGTCAGCCCGATTTCCTGTTGTTTCAGGCTTCGGTTGATTAAGCTGATTCTTTCTTTTGTGAGCGGCAAACCAAATCCTGAACTCGCTTTATCTAAAGAAAATCCTTTGCCGTTGTCCATTATTTTTATGATAAGATTGTTTTCTTCTGCTATCATCTCAATTATTATTTTCCCTTGCTTTTGCAACTGCGAAACACCGTGTTTAATGGCATTTTCTACCAATGGCTGCAGCAGTAAAGAAGGCACTTCAACCGTGCTGGTGTTAATAGTTTTATCAACCTTTATTTCGTAAGTAAAATCAAACCGAAGCTGTTCCAATTTTATATAGCTTTCCAGCGTTTGCAATTCAATATGTAAGGGCAACATTTCTTTTTCGTTATTGCGCAACGAATCTCTTAATAAGGAACTGAACTCTGTAAAATAATAATTAGCCTCCTCGATTTTATTCTGATTCATCAGGCTTTGAATTGAGCTTAAGGCATTGAAAGTAAAATGCGGATTGAGCTGTGAGTGAATGGTTTTTTGCTCAAGCTGCAATTTCTCCCGTTTGCCTCTTTCGCTACTTAGTTTCCGTTTGTTGATAAAGAAATAAGTAACGAATACAATCATCAGTCCTGTCAGGCAACCCAAGGCAAAATAAAATAGCGAAGTCTGATACCAATATGCTTCAATTTGAAACGGGTAAGACGATACATTATGCCGTTGCTTGCTAAACCGCATCTTCAGTACATAATCGCCATGCGTTAAATTGTGCAGCCAGATGAAGTCATTATCATAATCGTTCGGTTTCCAGTTAACAATCGTTTCGCCGTCTTTCTCCAAAGAATATTCAATTGCTTCTTTCCAATAAATAGAAGCATTTAAATAGAAGATGATGCTGCTTTCTCCGGCTCTAAATACAAATGTTTTAGGGCGATGATGAAGACTATCATCTTCATTCTCATATACCTCTTTCCACTTCTTTTGCTTGTTCTGTTCTTCTGTTGTTGTGTAGGAGTTTTTAAGCCTTCGTAAAAATTCATTCATGTCATCCGATGTATAAATACCCGCTATCCTCGGATGAATTTGTTTCCAGTACACGGATGATTCAGCGATATTCCCGGAACTGTTTTTTCTTCGCAATTGAACGGTAACAAAATGATCCCATATGGTATGATAACCGCCTAAAAAGCCACAATACTTTTTAAACATATTGAGTTGAAAATTGCTGTCGGCAAACTGTGTAATATTGCTCCAGTCTTTCATTACTGAATCACCGTCTTTCAAAATGCGATATTCAAAACTATCAGCATTGCTTTTGAAGATACCGGGCGTTACAAAATATACATTACCTGAATCGTATGTATCCAGCTTTTGAAAGTGATTAGTAAGGTTTGACTGGTACCTGTAGTAGGAACTGGTAAAAAATAAATCCAGTTCCTTATTATCGCTGATTAGATCAACTCCATTGTAAGGAATTGCTGTAACAAGAGCAATCATTTTATCAGCACTGTCAGCAAAGTAGGAAGTTGACATATTATTCCACGCAACTTCTGAAAACGGAATGGAATCATTGCGCCATTTAATTTGTGCTGATAAATTGTAGCTAATGCACAAGTATAGCATCAGCAAAAAAATTTCTCGTACTGTGTAGTAAATCAGCTTTATAATTTTCATAGATACTTCATTTTATAAAATTCAAAAGTCTTGATTCATCTGTTAGTGTGAGGAATGAAACTTGAATATGGCAACATTGTCTGTGAATTCGGTAATCTTTTTATCGAAAAGCAAAGCAGCGATCTTTTCTAACATTCCCTTTCATCTTCAAACTACATTAAAACCCGCGCCTGTCGTATCTTTGCAGCCGCATTTATGAATCTACATACACTGCTTCAGCAGTATCAAAATAATGAGCGCGTTTTACAGTTAACGCACAGGTTATCTTTTGCTCCAACCGATGGCTCATCTGAAAAAATCTTTCTAAAAAACTTACAAGGCAGCAGTGCAGAATTCATTGTGGCAGCTGTGTTTGCGCATCCCAATACGCAGGGATTGAACCATTTGGTGGTGTTAAATGATGCGGAAGAAGCGGCATATTTTCAAAATACATTGGAAAACTTAACCAGTGCATTAGACCTGTTTTATTTTCCTTCTTCTTTCAAAAACAGAAAGAACTTCCGACTGCTCAATAGCTCGCATGTAATGCTGCGAACAGAAGCGTTAACCAAGCTGTCAACTCCCCTCTCCACCGGTGGAGAGGTAGGAGTGAGGAAGAAAATTATTGTTACTTATCCCGAAGCTTTATTTGAAAAAGTAGTGCTGCCAAAAACGCTGAGCGGCAACATTATCAGCATCAAAGTAAACGATACCATCAACCTGGAAAGCCTGCTGGAATTATTCGGTATGTACGGTTTTAGAAGAAGCGATTTTGTATATGAACCAGGTCAGTATGCACTGCGTGGTGGCATCTTAGATATTTATTCGTTTGGTAACGAAAAACCCTATCGCTTAGAGTTGTTTGGCAATGAAGTGGACAGCATCCGCATCTTCGATCCTGAATCGCAGTTGAGCGAACGCAAGCTGTTGCAGGTGTCTATCATCCCGAATATTGAAACGCAATTTGACACCGGCGATAAAGTTTCTTTATTAGAATTTTTACCTGAAAACACAATTGTTTGGTTGAAAGATTGGGATGTAATAAAAGAAAAAATAGAAATTGAGGAAGAAGACCTGGGATTGTTTTTGGAAAGAACAAAAGCGAACGAAGAACGAATACTGGCCGAAAGCGAAAAGCTGAAAGCCGAAGGCATGACAAAGAAAGCGGCTGCGTTGCTGGAAAATGAAGACGATGATGAAGATGAAACAAAGATTTTTAAAGAAGTGGGCTTACAAGATTTCTCTCCGGCGGCAACAATTGAACGTCAAATACAGCAGCGGCACATTGTTGAATTTGGTTACAAACCATATTTCGCCTCACCCCAACCCCTCTCCTCGGGTGGAGAGGGGCTTTTGAAAAACAGCCACTCGCAGAAGGGTGAAGGGGTTGCACATAGCCCCTTCTCCACCCGTGGAGTAAGCGAGGAAAAAAGCAATGCTTTTAACGAAACTTACGGGCGTAGCCCTGTTGGGGATGAGGTTGTTTTCAACACCAAATCGCAACCTTCTTTCAACCGCCAATTTGATTTATTAATAAAGGATTTAAAAGCCCATGAAGCCGCCAAATATTCGCTTTATATTTTTGCTGATCAGGCAAAACAATTGGAGCGTCTCAACACCATTTTTACTGATCTCAAAACAGAGATCCAATTCATTCCCGTTGCTACCAGCATTCATGAAGGTTTTATAGATGAAGATTTGAAAGTGGTGTGTTATACCGATCATCAAATCTTTCAGCGATATCATAAATATCGGGTAAAACAAGCTTACAATAAAAACAAAGCCCTTACGCTGAAAACCTTGCGGGACTTGCAACCCGGCGATTTTATAACGCACATTGATCATGGTGTGGGAACATATAGCGGCTTGCAAAAAATTGATGTCAACGGAAGAATCCAGGAAGCGGTGCGCATCATTTATAAAGACAGCGATATTCTGTACGTCAATATCAATTCGCTACATAAAATCAGTAAATATACAGGTAAGGAAGGCACAATTCCGAAGATCAATAAATTAGGCAGCGATGTATGGAACCGATTAAAAGAAAAGACAAAAACGAAGGTTAAAGAAATCGCTTTTGACCTCATTAAATTATATGCGCAGCGCAAGGCGCAGCACGGCTTTGCATTCGCTCCCGATAATTATATGCAAGCCGAGTTGGAAGCCTCTTTTATTTATGAAGATACGCCCGATCAGGCAAGCTCGGTAGCAGATGTAAAAAGAGATATGGAACAAGCTGCGCCGATGGACCGTTTGGTGTGTGGCGATGTTGGCTTTGGTAAAACGGAAGTAGCTGTACGGGCGGCTTTTAAAGCTGTTTTAGATGGAAAACAAGTGGCTATTTTAGTGCCTACAACCATACTTGCGTTTCAGCATTATAAAACTTTTGAAGACCGTTTAAAAGAGTTCCCGGTAACGGTTGATTATGTGAACCGTTTTAAATCATCCAAAGAAAAAAAAGAAACGTATCAAAAAGTTGCTGATGGCAAAGTTGATATCATTGTGGGCACACACGCGTTGCTTGGTAAAGACGTAAAATTTAAAGATTTGGGATTGATGATTATTGATGAAGAACAGAAGTTTGGCGTTGCGCATAAAGAGAAATTAAAGACATTAAAAACAAACGTGGATTGCTTAACGTTGACGGCTACTCCGATTCCCCGCACGCTGCATTTTAGCTTGATGGGCGCACGCGATTTAAGCATCATTAACACTCCACCGCCAAACAGGCAACCGATACAAACCGAAGTGCAAATTTTTAACGCCGAAGCTATCCGGGATGCTATCTATTATGAAACGGAACGTGGTGGCCAGGTATTCTTTATTCACAACAGAGTTCAGGGCTTGCCGGAGATGGCTGCCATGATTCAAGCGCAGTGTCCCGACCTTAGTATTTCGTATGCACACGGGCAAATGGAAGGCGATCAGTTAGAAGAAAAGATTCTTGATTTTATTGATAAGAAATATGATGTTCTCGTTTGTACCAATATAGTAGAAAGCGGCGTGGATATATCGAATGTAAATACCATTATCGTGAACAATGCGCATCATTTTGGATTGAGTGATTTGCACCAATTGCGCGGTCGTGTGGGCAGAAGCAATAAGAAAGCGTTTTGTTATTTGCTGGCTCCGCCGATGAGCACGTTGCCAACCGATAGCCGCAAGCGTTTGCAAACCTTAGAGCAATTCAGCGATCTGGGAAGCGGCTTCCAGATTGCGATGCGCGATTTAGACATTCGTGGCGCAGGCAATTTATTGGGCGGCGAGCAAAGCGGCTTTATGGCAGAGATTGGTTTTGAAATGTACCAGAAAATATTAGAAGAAGCCGTGCGCGAGCTGAAGCGAACTTCGTTCAAAGATTTGTTTAAAGAAGAGATCAGCCAACAGGATGATTTTGTAACCGATTGCACCATTGATACCGATTTAGAAATTCTGATTCCTGATGAATATGTAGAAAGCATTACCGAACGGTTATCGTTGTACACACGGTTGGATAACTGCGAAAATGAAAATGATCTGCGGGCTTTCCATACTGAAATGCAAGACCGTTTTGGCCCGATGCCAAAGCAGGTAGAAGACTTGTTTGCTACTGTTCGCTGCCGCCGTTTAGCTATTGATTTAGGCTTTGAAAAAATGAGTTTGAAAGATAATACCCTTCGTTGTTATTTTATCAATCGTCCTGATTCGCCTTACTTTGAAAGTGACTTGTTTAAGCGTGTGATTGACTATCTGCAAACCGGCACTAACAAAGCGCGATTAAAGCAAGCCGGCAAGAACTTTTTATTAATTGGTGATGATGTGAAAAACATGAATTCGATGTATGATTTTTTGAAGAAGATGCATGGTGAAGTGGTGGGAGTTGGAGTAGAGAGTTTAGTGTGATGATTTGAATATTACAACATGGAAGCTGATAATTTATTTTATGAAATATTTCCCGATTCAAAACCGTCTATGACCGTTACATTAGATAATGGAGATTTAGGAAGTAAAAGTTGGTCTGTGCCAGAAGATTCAGATCAAATTATAAAGCGCCTTTATAATTCTGATATGCCAAAACAATTTGTTCAGTATACGAGTTGTGATAGCTTATTTGGAATACTGAATTCCTGCCAATTGAGGCTTTACAATCTTTTTAATTTAAATGATCCACATGAATTGAAATTTGCTTTAAATAAATTTGATTTTAGTCTGTTAGATGATGTCTACAATAGAGAAAAGCAATACATGTTTATCACTTCATTTTGTGGTTATGATGTGAACTTGCAAAATGAAGATTATAACATGTGGCGTCTGTATGGCAAAGATGGTTTTGGAGCTGCTTTAGTATTTGAAATTGAAAATTACAATTTTGAATGGAACCATTTTACATTTGGAAAAGTCCATTACGGAAAAGATAACAAGCCATTTGGCTATCTAAAAAAAATATCTCAATATTATTATAATCAAGATAATACTGCCGGAGTTTCTCTTCCTTCATTTATTCCTATAATGTGTATGCTATATAAGCACGAGGTGTGGAAAATAGAAAATGAATTTAGACTTTTTGTCAACCTATGGTATAATGACAGAACATTTATTGAGAACATTCCGTTGTGCAATTATTTTTTATGGACAAATTTGAATCATTATGTAACAGAGAGAGGTGAGAAAGGAGCTTTTACCTGTATTCCTTTTAACTTACCAGCGACCGGAGAAGAAATGCAATTAAGATCAAAAGGGCTTGATATTGAAGAATATTTTAATCAGTTTCCTCATTTAAAATTGAAACAAGTCATTGTTGGATATAATGTGAACGAAATAAAAACAAAACAAATTATTGATATTGGTTCAAAACTAATCCAAGCAAAGCTTGGTTATTCAGTTCAATTTTTAGAGTCAAAATTTAAAAAGGAATTCAAATGAATTTGCTTCATTATTGTTATTCACTTGCTGATGCACGTGTCCACTTGTGCCGGTTCTTACAGACCCTTCACTCGCTACACGAATAATAAGAAAGCATAAGTGGATACTTGCGCCAAAATCTAATCAGGAGAAAACAGAAATCCAATTAATTTTACTCTTTTGTATTTACACTACCTACAAGTAAAAACTTCATGCCTGCCAGCAAACCAAAACAAAAAACCAAAGTTACTTACTCACGCAAACGACGAACCCGTGAACATAATATTGCTGATTTAAGCGTGAATTATGTTGAAAAATTTGCACTCTTAAATGGCTTTTCTGTTGAACGCATTTATTCTGATTATGGCTATGATTTAAACGTTTACACTTTTAATGAAAAAGGTGAATTTGAAAACGGAAGCATATTTATTCAGCTAAAAGCAACTGATAAACTAAAGAGCGTAAATAATAACTCTGAAGTTTCATTTTCCATTGATAAGAAAGACATCAATACATGGTACAACGAACCTTATCCGGTAATCTTTATTTTATATGATGCTAAAAATGAAGTTGGATATTGGGTTTATATCCAGCAGTATTTAAAAAGTTTACCTAATTTTGATAGTCATAAAATGAAGAATAGCTTATCAATTCGAATCTCAAAATCAAATATAGTTGACAAAGATTGTTTTCAGTTGTTTCGTAATTTTATGCAATAGGTACTTTTAAAGAATTAATAGATGATATCGCAGTATAATTATAGTAAGCTTAATCATAAACAGCTTAATAATATTCTAACTCAGTTGGGTTATAATGCTACAAAAGTTAATGGTAGTCATATTACCTATAAGCATGATAAACCAGAATCTAAAATACTTGTAAAACAAGCCCGCGCCAATGAAGTTGTTCCGCCAGCAGTCATTGCCTCTGTAATGAGGAATGTGATTTATTCCAATGTTGCTGATGCTAAACAGTTAGAAATACTCACTCAGGAAGTAACACAACAATAAACTACAACATCATTCTCTCACTTTCATTCTTTCCGAAAAAGCTACATAATTGGTAATGTTTGCAGCAGCTTGCTTGGGGGCAAAATAAAACCAGGCAGCATTCATATTTTTTGCCATTAACCCGCAGTGTAAATAAGAAGTTTAACCTTCCCGGGGCCAGGTAGTGTGTTTGTTCTACGGCTTACAATATTCTTTGTGGAAAGTATCCGGTGAAAAAATGATTGCCTTCAGCCACTATTGTATTGTTGCTTTTCACCAGCACGATATCATTCCATATTGCTTTCATCTCTTTGTTTTCCTCTTCTGTTCAACAACTGTTTCGCCCATTGCTTGCTGCTGCTTATTTTTCATAATCTCATTAGCTATATTTCAATAAACGCCTATGTAGCGGCTAATCATTTATAAATGACTATCAGCCTGTTTATTGTTATGATTTATATCCATTTCCTTTCTATTTATTCCATCTTTGCAGCATAAAACAAAACAATCGTTCACTATTGTATTCATGTTGTTATTATTCATACAATAAATAAATGCGGCTCACTGTAATAAAAGAAAACATATACAATTAAGGCAGGCTAACAACACCAATGGGTATTTATGAAGAAAAAAATATTAAGAGGAATTGTAGAAATTTTGTTTATTATTTTTCTTTTTTATGCCAATCTTTTAATGGGTGAATATACCCATTCAGGAAGAGCGATTAAAAAGGGAATATGGTGGGCGGCTCGGGATATGATTACGATTAATAATTTTTATATTGCATTTACATTGGCGGTTATGGGCTTTATCGTGTTTGAATATCTCAGAAAAAAAATATAAATAAAAAGAACCTGAAAATATAGCACACAAAAGTTACCATTTACCTGCGCTATAACTTCTCATACAGTTTCTATATCGCCTCCCCGAAAAGACGATACTTTATAATGAGCTTTATCTATTCTATCGTATCGTTCATGTTGTGAAACGATGCCGGAACCCGAAGTAAATATCTTGTTTGTATTTTGTTTTTCTTCATTGCTGCACTTGTTCTTTCTTCGTTTTATCTTTCCCAAATAAACCAATCATGCCGTCATCAACACCGTCTTATCAGCGCTTGCTTTCATTAGATTTTATGCGTGGTTTTATTATGGTATTGTTAGCCTTAGAAAGCGCCGGTTTGTACGATTATTCAGATGAAGCTACAAAAGGGGTTGCTATTAATATATTCATTCAGCAATTCTTTCATCATCCCTGGCACGGGCTGCATTTTTGGGATTTGGTGCAACCTGCTTTTATGTTTATGGCGGGTGTTGCTCTTGCTTATTCTTTGCATAAACAACAAGTGCAAGGTATGTTGTGGGCAGCATCTTTTGTAAAAATATTGAAGCGTTGCTGGTGGCTGTTTTTTTGGGGTGTGCTTGATTATGCTGTAAGTGAAAAAGGAATATCTTTTTTGTATTGGGATGTGCTTACGCAGTTATCTTTTACTACACTGGTAGCCTTTTTAATTTTCAACTGGTCGTTTACAGCGCAAGTTATTTTTTGTGCTGGTTTGTTATTGCTTGCCGAATGTTTATATCGCTTTACGCATGTTCCTAATTTCGATCAGCCGTTTACCGACCAGCATAATTTTGGCAACTACGTTGATTTGCAATTAATGAATGTTATTAACAAAGGCGGATGGGTTACCATTAACTGTATTTCAACTTCAGTGCATACCATTGCCGGTGCGTTAACCGGAAAATTTTTATTGAAAGAAAATAAAAAAACAAAGCCCATTTTGTTTTGGGCATTGGTTTGTTTGCTGGCGGGTTATGTATTGGATTGGAGTAGCATTACGCCCATTATCAAGCGCATTGCAACATCTTCTTTTGTACTTGTTTCTTTAGGCTGGGTGCTGCTAATACTGGCTTTGTTTTACTGGTGGATTGATGTTCGCAATCATAAAAAATACCTGACATTTTTTTTGGTGATTGGAATGAATTCATTATTCATTTATCTCTTTTTTGAGATTGTTGGTCATCGCTGGTTTACAGAATACATTACTACAATTGTAACGGGTTTGCTCGGTTATATTCATACACCCCATTTGTTCAATTTACTTATGGCTTCTTTAGTTGTTTTCTTTTTAGAATGGGGCATTTGTTATTGGTTGTATAGAAAGAGAATCTTTTTTAAACTATAAGGGTTTATGACGTTGTTTTACATTAGCAATAATAGAACACAACCTTGTTTGTACAGAATGTAAAAGCACTCGCTTCGCCGCTTATCATCTTTTTTATTTGCTGTGCCTGATCATATTTTAAATGGTTATTGGAAACTTGAAGGAACACAATCATCTGCATGTGCATCTTGATTTTAATAAAGATAAAATTTTAAAAAGAGGTTAGATAATCTTATCAAAAACAGAGGCAGTTATTTATTTTATAACAACACATCTTGCACTTATCATAATAACTGCTGCAAGTAAATTTGAAGTAAAAACAAACTTACTTTTTGGTCTGATTTTTCTACTTTGTTTTTATAGTAAAAGAGTTGTATAAAGAAGGGGCTGCTTAAATAAATGGCGGTGTAATAAAACGATTGCAGCATAAAAATGCAATAAATAAAAAAGAACGTAAAAAAACCGTTACAGCAACAATTGATGTTTGTACTGTAACGGCTTTATTCATTATCAAACAAAACTTTTACGGCTGTCCTTTTCCGCCGCCCGAACCATAAATATTACCTGTTGCATAACTGGCGGTTGGGTCTGCCAGTTGCACGTAAATAGAAGCTAATTCTGCGGGTTGTCCAGGTCTGCCTAAGGGAGCATCACTTCCAAAAGTTACCTGCTTTTGCTGGGAAGCGCCGCCACTTACCTGTAAAGGAGTCCAGATAGGGCCAGGCGCAACGCCGCACACACGAATGCCTTTTGGTGCAAGCTGTTTAGCAAGCGACTTTACATAGTTCATAGTAGCCGCTTTTGTTTGTGCATAATCGTACAAATCGGGAGACGGATCGTAAGCCTGCTCTGATGTTGTACCAATGATAACCGAACCGGGCGGCAAGTGCGGCAATGCCGCTTTAATAATCCAGAAAGGCGCATAAATATTCGTCTTCATGGTAGCATCAAAATCCTCTGTAGTAATGTCGAGAATAGATTGCTTCGATTGCTGCCGTCCTGCGTTGCTTACAATAATATCCAGCCCGCCTAAACCGGCAATGGCATCTGCCACTAATTTGGTGCAAAATGCTTCACTGCGTAAATCACCTGGAATAGCAACCGCTTTACGACCGGCAGCTTTAATTAAAGCAACTACTTCCTGCGCATCGGGCTCTTCGGTAGGATAATAATTAATGGCAACATCAGCTCCTTCGCGGGCATAAGCAATGGCGGCTGCGCGACCCATTCCTGAATCACCGCCGGTAATCAAAGCTTTTCTTCCGGCTAACCTGCCCGACCCTTTATAACTCTGCTCACCATGGTCGGGACGCGGGTTCATTTTGCTTGCCAAACCAGGCCAAGGCTGCAACTGGCTTTCAAACGGTGGTTTAGGATATTTGGTAGTAGGATCAATCAAACCCGGCGGTGGCGCAGGTGCATCATGCTGTGCTGATGGTGATCCAAAAACCGGTGCCGCAATAACAGTAGCTAAGGTAGCGCCCAAGCCTCCAATTACTTTGCGGCGGCTCATTCCTTTCTGTTCTTCTGGTTGTTGTGTTTCGTCATTCATAGGTAACTTTTTTTACTAAAATTTTTGTGTGTTTTATAAACCGATACAAAACTTATACCGCGCCGTTTTTATACGATGCTATTAAAAAATAAATTGAAAAATTGTAACTGCTCCCAATGAAAATGTAAACACAGTTATCAGGAATGAAAGCGGAAGCTTTATCATTCATAGTTGTTCATTCTGGTAAACCGTATTTATTATGGATTACAGTAAGTTAAGTGGAGTAAAAGAAAACCAATTACCCGGTTGCTTATTGTTCTGTACTTTTTACTGCCCAATAAACAAGAAGGGGCTGAAAAAATAACCGTATCAATCGCTTATTGTTTGTATTCAATCCAAACGAATTGCGCTTGTTTACGTACTGCGAAATATTGCCGGGAAAAACGGCTGTAAAAAACAAGGCAGCGGTTTTTCCAATGGTTGTTTTGTATTTGCCCGGTGCGATGAGAGCGGCGCCCAATGCTATCTCTGCAATGCCTGATATTACAACCGTATCATCAACATTAATCGGCACCCAATCGGGAACTTGCGCACGAAAAGCTTTTCTTGCAAATGTGAGATGACTTATACCCGCTGTAACCAGAAAGGCGCCTAATAAAATGCGTGCGATTGCTTTTGTTTTTATGTTACTTGTGTTCATTGATTGTTTGGTTGATGCTGAAAAATACAACTGAAATCGTGCCGGTTGCCGATACATATTTGTTGGGTTTATAAACTGATGTAAATACAAACCAGGTGTGCTATGTATGGCTACTTTGTTTTTGGTAAACCACATTGATTTGAAGTAATATGTATTTATATTTGTAAAAACATTACGATGAAAAAATTATTATTATTGGCTATTATGGCAGTAAGTTTCTGCCTTGCTTCCCAGGCGCAAACCGAACAAAAAATAAAACCAACTTCAAGTGTAAAGCAAAGCGTTCATAACACGTTCAGTAAACACAAACAACACAATGGCTACAAAATTAAAACAGAAAAAAATGGCAAAATGCACAAGAAGAAAGTGAAAACGGAAGAATAGGTTTTTTATACGGAATGTTGGAAACGTTTTTCTTTGTAAACTTTATGCAAAGAGCGTGAAAAAAGTATTGCTTTAGGGCAATACTTTTTTTTATAATGATTATTGTTTGTTAAGTATTCTAATTAAAAGTTGCCTTGTTAGGCTTACTAAAGTTTAAAAATTTTAATTTCTGTGATGAATTAATAGCTTTCTTTCTCTATTATGTTTCTTATCAAATATATTCGTATATATTCGTACCGATAAAAGTAACCACCTATGAAAGCATTTTTACCTTCCTCGTTTACTATTTTCATTGTTAGTTTTTTTTTATTTTGTTTTTCTGTTTCCTATGTTTCCGCACAAACCAGTGTGCTAACACAGCATAACGATTTGCAGCGTACCGGCTGGAACAACCATGAAACTTCGCTTAACCAATCGAATGTAAACGCTTCTTTATTCGGTAAAATTTTTTCGCAGAGTGTTGATGATCAAATTTATGCGCAGCCACTTGTGGTTAGCAACATCAGTGTAGGTGGCAAAACCCGCAACGTTGTGTATGCCGCCACCGTAAACAACACCATTTACGCTTTTGATGCCGATGATCCAAACGCTTCCGTGCTTTGGCAGCTGAACCTTACACCAGATGGTTTTCGTGCTATCAGGTACAGTGATTTTGTGTGTGATTGGGGTGCCTATAGCGATTTCCAAAGCAACATTGGCATTGTGGGTACACCGGTTATCGACCCTACTACCAAAACACTTTATGTCGTAGTGCGCAGCATCAGCACCACTACCGGAGTTTTCGTGCAATACCTTCATGCAATAGACATTACAACCGGTACTGCAAAGTCGAATAGTCCTGTTTTCATTAATGCAACTTATCCCGGCACGGCATCGGACGCGGTGAATGGCGTACTTACATTCGATCAGCAAAAAGAAAACCAACGACCTGCCTTATTACTGTATAACAACGTTGTTTATATTGCCTGGGCTTCTCATTGCGACCATGGACCTTATCACGGCTGGATTATGGGTTATGATGCCCAGTCGCTTCAACAAAAATATGTGTACAACGATACGCCGGATGGCTATTACGGTGGCATTTGGATGAGCGGACAAGGGCTTACGGTTGATAACCAGGGATATATTTATGCCGCTACCGGAAACGGGGCAGTAGGTACAAGCGGCAATCCAAACAATCCGATTAACCGTGGTGAAAGCATTATAAAGCTATCCACCCAATCGGGCAACCTTGCAGTGATGGATTTTTTTACACCGCACAACTGGCTCCAGCTTGAACAAGGTGATTTGGATTACGGTTCAGACGGTGTAATGATCATACCTAACACCACACTCTCTCTTTCCGGCAGTAAGCAAAGCTATCTTTATCTGGTAAATACAAACGGCATGGGGCAAACAACGGATAATGATATGGGTGCAAAACAAATTATAGACATCAATGCAGAATTTAATGGAGAGAAGCATATTCATGGCACGCCGGTTTATTATAAAAACAATCTGAAACAGGAATACGTTTATGTTTGGGCAGAAGATGCTTTGCTGAAGCAATTGCCATTTATACGCAAAAAACAAATTTTTGATACTGCCCATACCATTTCCGGTACAACCATTCTGCCTCCGGGAATGCCGGGCGCTATACTTACTGTATCGTCTAATGTTACCAAAAGAAATACAGGTATCGTTTGGGCTTCTCATCCATTATTGGGCAATGCCAACGGTCAAACAGTTACCGGCATTCTGCAGGCGTTTGCTGCCGATGATGTTACGCATGAGTTATGGAACAGCCAGCAAAATGCGGCTCGCGATAACGTAGGCAATTTTGCAAAGTTTGTTTCTCCTACCGTTGCCAATGGAAAAGTGTATATGGCAACTTTTTCAAATCAGCTGGTGGTATATGGTCTGCTGCCTAAAAATGCCGATGCTAACAACAGGACTGTTATTAAATCAATTGCAGAAACCCGCGTTACCAATGCAACTATTGATATGTTTCCTAACCCGGCACACGACCACGTTACGCTTGCTTTTAACAGCAAAGAAAGCGAACCGCAAAAGAGCTTAATTATGATTATGAACGGTGCGGGTAAGGTGGTGCAGAAGCAGCCGCTGATAATTAACCCTGCAGCTAACACCATTGATGTGCGCTTGCCGGCAAACATGAAAAGCGGTGTTTATGTTGTGCAGTTAATTACGGCAAAAGGTTCGGTTGCTACAAAGAAGCTGGTGATTGAAAAATAGAACCGATTTGCTTATTACAATATGGTGTAAAAGAAAACCTACCATCTTTATCATTCTATTTTTTATTAACTAAAGATAGGGTTAAGCGTTATGGCTGCAACCCAATTGATAATGCTGTTACTATTACAGAGGTTTGTTTTTACATCACTACACTATTAGGGTCGTTATCGGCTATGTTTTTATCCTGTTCCATCCCTCTTGTGCGTGGCTAAACTTACGCGCCATTGTTATTCATCATATTGATGGTAATTAATTAATTGTTCGCCATATTCAAAAACTAACTGTTTCCATAATGCCCTCATCATTTGCAAACGGTGAAGACTATCCTACCGATTTTACTGCTACCAGCTTGTAAGTTTTCCTGGCAACAATGTTGTTTTGTTCGTTTGCAAAAAACAGTTCTGCAGTTTTAAAAGCTGTGTAGGAAGCGGCAGCCTGAAACAGAATCCATGCGTTTTACAATGCTTACAGGATTAAAGGTTATTTTACCAGCACCGGCTCCTGTTGATTGTGAAATAAATATAGAAAGCGGTTGGGTGGAGGTATCGTTCATAAAAATTTATTCCGCTGATGTTCGTTTTGTTTCCGCTTGTATAAACTCATCAGCAAGGCTTTCCTTTCGCCTTATTTTCGTGTACCAACAATAGTCAGTTTTACTTTTCAATTTTTATTATTTTTTGTTATTGTAAGCGGATGAGACTGCTCTTTGCAGCGCTCGTTCAAACTGCTTTTTCATTCATTCAATCGTTAAACATGAAAACACGTACACTGGCTTTTATTTGTATAATAGCAGGCATGGTTGGTTGCGCTTCCTGCTCAATGTTTGGCAACAATCATAACATCAGCATCACGCTTAGCGAGTCGGAACACGAGTATAAAATACTGGCGCATTATCCGCAGGTGGATACAAGGAAAGTGGAAGATTATTTAACCCGAAAATTAGGTAGCGAAAGCAATGTCTCTTTCATTAACACGCATATAGATGCAGAACTAACATTGAACGACAGCACTACTTTTTATATGAAGCATGAACCTGGTAATCTTGCCATTATGTTTAATAAAGATAGGAACTCAATCACTTCTTATCATCATATAAAAACATTAGGTGAAGGATTAAAAAACCTTTTGAAAAACTAACTAAAAACAAAAATGCTATGAAAAGAAAATACATGTTTACGGCTATGATTTGCCTGTTATTTATTGTACCCACAGCCACCCTTTTTGCACAAGCAACAGAAGAAAATGTAAGCGCTACCATCTCGCATTTAGACAGCGCTTTTTGGAAGGCATATAACAATTGCGATACGGCTGCCTACACCAACTTTATTTGGGATGATGTGGAGTTTTACCACGATAAAGGCGGCATTACAGATGGTGCAAAAGCGTTGAGCCAATCGCTTGCAAAAAACCTGTGCAGCAATGCCAATTACCGGTTGCGCAGGGAAGCTGTGGCAGGCACCGTGCATGTGTACCCGATGCAAAAAGATAACCAGTTGTATGGTGCTGTGATTTCGGGCGAGCACGTGTTTTACATCACAGCAAATAGCAAACCCGAATACCTTGACGGCCAAGCCAGCTTTACGCATTTGTGGTTGCTGAAAGATGGCGTGTGGAAGATGTCGCGGATACTAAGTTACAATCATCACCCGGCAGATTATATCAATAAAAGAAAAGAAGTTATACTGCCTGAAGTAAGGTTGAGTGCGCTAACGGGCAGGTATGTTAGTAAAGAACAGGGCAGTATGAATGTGCAAAAAGGAAACGGTGTTTTGATACTTACCGCAGGCAATAACAGTTTTACTTTGTACCCGCAAGCGGATACTTTATTTTTTACCAAAGAACGTGATTTAGTGTTTGAATTTGTACTTCAGAACGGCAAGCCTTTGAAGATGATTGTGCGTGAACGTGGCGCAATAGCCGATGAAGCTATGTTTGAAAAATAATTGGCTGGATGATGAACTTTTGATAATGTTTTTCAACTCACTCTTCTTCCCTTCATCAGCATATCAACCGCATTGTTGAACGAGCCGGCACGGGTTACTTCACCTCCGTTTACAAAATAAATTTCATCGGCGTTTTGAATGGTATTCAGCCGGTGTGCAATGGTAATGCGTGTAGTGTGCGAAGGCAGTTGGTTTAATATTTCTTCAAGAAGCTGTTCGGTGATGGTATCAATGTTGGCAGTAGCTTCATCTAATATCAATACATCGGGGTTACGAAGCACGGCACGCATAAAAGCAATGAGTTGTTTTTGCCCCAAACTAACGCCATCGCCGCTGGACGATACGGGCGTTTGCAAGCCTTGTTCAAAACTATCCAGCAACCTATCCAAATGCGCTTCTCGGATTACTTCTTCCAACTTTTCATTCGTGTAATGATGATATTGCTCGTTGCCATAAATGATGTTGTCTTTCACGGTTCCGGTAAATAAAAAAGACTCTTGTAAAATAAAACCAATCTTCTGCGTGCGTTCGCCTGCTTCATAGCTTCGCAAGTCCTTACCATGCAAAAAAACTTTGCCTTTCAACGGATCGTACAACCGTGCAATTAACGATGCCGTAGTGGTTTTACCACCGCCGGTGGGTCCTACCAAAGCATAAGTTTTTCCTTGTTCCAGCTGCAGAGTGATATTGTGCAGAATCTCTTCTCCTTCCACATAAGAAAAGCTTACGTTTTGAAACTCCATCAGGTGAGGAGAAGGGTTTGTTTTTACATCACTTTGCACTACGGTTACATCACTCTGTAACGATAAAATATTCGAGATTCTATCCCAGCCTGCCAATGCTGTTTGAAAGCCTGTCCACAGTGTTGCCAATTGCCGTAATGGATTATAAAAATTGGTGGCATACGAAAGGTAACTTACCAATAAGCCAACTGAAAACTGATGTTGTGAAATTAAATAAATACCAAACGACAGCACGATTAATTGCGCGGCACCCGAAAAGAAATTATACACTGGCAGCAACAGGTTGTTGGCTAAACCCGCTGCCACCGCAATAGCATAGTTGTTTTGATTTACTTCATTAAAACGCTTCCTGAAATAATCGCGGCGGTTAAAGGCGATAGTTACTTTAAAATTGTTCAGGCTCTCCTGTATCTCTGCACTTAACCCGCCGGTGCTTTTCAAACTTGCTGCATTGCGCTTTTTTACCCACGGAGAAATTAACCCGGTAAACAACAAAATACCTGCCGCCGGAAGCAATGAAGCCGCACCCAATTTAATATTGATAGATAATAAAAAAATACCTGCGCCCAACATGGTGGCAATGCTGCCAATAAACTGCATGAGCGATTGCGAAAAAAACGTGTTGAGTTTATCGGTATCATTGTTTACACGCGAGATAACATCACCGGCTTTGTTGGCATTGAAGAACGCCACCGGCAAGGCTTGCAGCTTACTGAAGATGGTGTTTCGAAGTGTAAACAACATGCGCTGACCCACGCCGCCCATTAACCTTGTTTGCGCATACGAAGAGAATAAAGCAACAATATACATAGCCAGAAGAATACCCGACATAGTGAGCACGCCATGATAATTTTTAGGCTGAACATAATGGTCGATAGTATAGCCGATAAGGAACGGCCCGGTTAAGTTGAGAGCAGAGTTGATTAAGATAGCACCAAGCGCAAGCAACAGGGTTTTTCTTTCGTTGGAGATGAGGTCTAACAATTTTTTCAGCGCCTCTAAAGTGGACGTTTTCTTTTGCCCCTGTGTAAGTGCGTTAAGATTGTAATTCATAGTGGCTGGTGCTTTGCTGTGAGTTGAACAATTGTACATAATCGGGGCTGGTTTGCATCAGCACTTCGTGCGTGCCGCGGGCTGCCACTTCGCCTTGCGTAAGAACAATAATTTCATCGTATTGCTCAACCGATGCTATTTTTTGCGTTACCGAAATGAGTGTTAGCTCGGGATAATTCCGTTGCAGATTGTTCAGTATCTTTTGCTCTGTATTGTTATCTACTCTTGCCGTAAAATCATCTAACAACAAAACTGTAGGATTCACTGCCAGCGCGCGTGCCAGCATGATGCGCTGCTTTTGCCCGCCTGATAACGAAGACCCCCTTTCCGATACGATGGTATCCATACCTTGCGGTAAACCTTCAATAAATTGCGATAGCTCTGCGGTGTCTATCGCTTTTGCCAGCGATTCATCAGTTGCGGCATCGCTGAAAGCAATGTTTTCGCGGATGCTCATGTTAAACAAAATGCTATCCTGAAACACAAAGCCAACATTGCTATAAAAGCTTTCGCTGTTGTATTCTTTTATCTCATAACCATCAAATAAAATGGTTCCTGATGTTGGTTTTGTAAGACCGGTAAGCAAATACAAAAGCTGTGTTTTTCCTGCTGCTGTAGGTCCGATAATGGCGGTTTTAGAATGTGGTTGTACAGTAAATGAAACCTCTTTTAAAACAGGTTTTTGTGCATATAAAAGTGTGATGTTTTGCAGTTCGATATTGCCTTGTAAAGATGTTATAAGAGTTCCGGTTTGTGGAGGTTCAGGTGTTGCCAGCACACCGCTGATGCGCTCGAACGAAGCGGTTGCCTGCGCGATAACATTGCTCATAAAACCAATTATTAAAATCGGGAAGATAAGCATGGCTAAGTAACTATTAAAAGCGGCGAAATTTCCCAACGTCATACTTCCGTTGATAACAAAATGTCCGCCTAAAGCAAGGATGGTTAATGCCGCTATGTTGGCTGTAAATGTGATGACCGGAATAAGCATAGCAAACAGCCGCAATACAGACAGACCAAGGTTTCTAGCTTTTGTATTTGCTCCTAAAAATTTATCGTATTCCCATTGCTGCGAGTTTACCACGCGTATCAGAGCTGCACCTAAAATACTTTCGTTAATAACTTTATTCAGCCAGTCAATCACTTCGCGGCTTTGCTTAAATAAGGTTCTTACTTTGCGAAGAACCACAAAAAAAGTAATGCCAATAATGGGGATGATAGCGATAACACACAACGCCAGTTTCCAGTTGATAGTGATGAGTAAAATGCTTGCCCCGATGATGATAAAAATAGATGAGATAACCGATACAATCGCCTGCGAAATAAACAGCTTGATCGAATCAACATCAGCCGTAAGGTTGGTAAGTAATTTAGATGGATTCGCTTTCTCGATAAACAAATAACTCTGCTTTGAAATTTGAGATGATAAGCGTGTTCTTAACTCTCTTGCCACACGTTCCGATACATAAGTTTGAATGATGCCTTGCAGATAGCTGAAAACAAAAATTGCAGCTACGGCAGACATGAATTCTATCATCACCGTTTTGGTTGCATAGTGCCCGTTGTTAAACGCATCAATGCTTTTTGAAATGAGCTTTGGCAACCACAAATTAAATGCATTGCCTGCAAGCGTAAACAAGAGTAACAGCAACACTAAACCCCAATACGATTTCAGCAGTGAAAGTATGCCCGGACTTTTATCTTCTTTTTTCATAGAGTAATGGAAAAGTTCAAATGTAAGTTAGATTTGCCGGGTTAAGATTGGCATATCGGCATAACAATTTTTCTTTGTCAGGCTACTGCCTTTGCGGCTGTAATTTCATTCTTATGAAAACGTATTGTTTTACTCTTATCATTGGTTTGTTTTTATTCGTTTTTCATTCTCAATCGCTTGCCCACACTGCGTTTGCGCTAGGTCGTTATTATTACATCAATGCCAATGGAAACGATGATAACGATGGCTCGCTGCAGCATCCGTGGAGAACAATCAATAAGTTGAATGAAGTGCGGTTGCAACCTGGTGATCATGTTTATCTGCAAGAAAATGTATCTTCCGGAGGAACACTTTATTTGAAAAATATACACGGCGAAAAAGATGCGCCCATTATCATTCAATGCAATAAAAACAAACCTGCCATCATCAATGCAAAAGATAGTTCCGCCATTATTTTAGATGGTTGTTCTTATGTTTCTATTCATAACATTACAACCATTGGCGCAGGCAGAAAAGACGGCAATATAAAAGATGGAATGGCTATAAATAACAGTAACCATATTCTGATTGATAACATCAATATTTCAGGCTTTCAAAAAGCCGGTTTGCTGATACACAATTCAACAAACATTATTGCAAAAAATGTATCAGCACACGATAACGGCTTTGCCGGTATTTCTGTTTCCGGCGAATACGGAGACAAATTGCATTGCAAAAACATACGCATTACTAATTGCACAGCTTACAACAATCCCGGCGACCCAACCATGCTAAACAACCATAGCGGCAACGGCATTTTAGCGGGTTTTTGTACCGATGTTTTCATTGATAGCTGCGTTGCTTTTAATAACGGTTGGGATATGCCGCGCCAAGGTAACGGACCTGTTGGCATCTGGTGTTTTGAAGCCGATAGCGTCATTATCCAGCACTGCATTTCATGCAAAAACAAAACGTCTGAAGGCGGTGAAGATGGTGGTGGTTTTGATTTGGATGGAGGCACTACTAACTCCGTCATCCAATACTGTTTGTCTTACGGAAATGAAGGCAGCGCGTTTGGTATTTTTCAGTATGATGGTGCCAGCCCGTGGCACGATAATGTGATTCGATACTGCATCAGCGAAGATGATGGCAACACGTCCGCAGCACACGCCAACGCTTATGTCTGGAACAGTTCACACGACTCATCGCAATTTAAAAATCTTTTGTTTTACAACAACACTTTGTATAACAAAATGAATGCTGCCTTAGCCTATTCAACAGAAAGTGAACACAGCAACTTTTGTTTTTACAACAATATTTTTATTGCGAATAATGCATTGTTAAGAGGCGATTACAGCAAAGATGTTTTTGTATCGAACGATTGGTGGAGTCTTCAACATCAATTTAATGTTGATAGCATTTTAAATTTTTCAAAGTGGGCAGCGCAGCACAACAAAGAACAACTCAACGGTAAGCTGCTGGGCATAAATATAAAACCATTATTTAAAAAAGAAGGTAGTACAACTGTGAAGGATGTTCGCAGCTTATCATCATTTAGTAATTATCAATTGCAATCTTCATCACCGCTAAGCCTTTTGGGCATTGACTTACAGCGGTTGTTTAAGATTGATGTCGGCAGGTTTGATTTTAACGGCTCACCAGTGAAACGGAATTGCATTGGTGCTTATTATAAGTAATGCACATCTCTTGCAGGTCAGAATCTCTTTCTTTCTTGCTGGTCGGGATTTCCAATCCCGACCCATGAACAGTAGATTTATAATCTACCAAACAACCCAAAAACAAACCTCTTTCTCTCATTCCAGCATTTTCAACTCCACCTTTCCTTTTCTGTCTTCATAATAATCAACGGCAGAACTCAATACATAATCCTGTGGCTCCCAAACGAGGCCAGCTTTTACCGGGTTGTGATGAATATAATCCATCTTCTGTTGTAAAAACAGGTGAGAAAAACAAGCCACCGGATGATAGCCATCCTGCCAAACTTTATAATCCTTAATCTTCGGATTGTACCGGCCGGCAAACTCAAATTTATCCAGCAGCCAGTCTTTGCGACTTTCGTTAGTAGCTTCTATCGTGGCAATGATTTTCTTGGAAGTAAACTTTTTAAAATCACGCATGATATCTGGTAGCGTTGGAGGCGTTTGCGGCGTTGAAGCCAGCAGATGCAAATGATTCGACATCAGGCACCAGGCATGAATGCACAAACCTTTGTTGTGATGACAATGGTTGAGCGAGTCAATAATAATTTCACTATACTCGGTTCTGGTAAACACATCAATCCATTTAATGACAGAGGTTGTAATAAAGTAAATGTCGTTGGGGTCTTTAACGGCATATTTGAAAGCCATGAACGAAAGTTTTGGAATTTAAATATACACATTGCTTTTTGTTTTGCGCTGGTGTGGATTGTAAATCCCGACCAACATAAATAAAAAGAATCGACCAGCACAAATAGAAAAAATCATACGTTTCTGCTATCGAAATTTCATCTCAACAACAAGCATCGCGTCATATATTTACAACACCAATTTCTTCTTTCTTTCAAATCAATCACTATGAAAAAAACCTCATCACTCATAACACTGTTTTTGTTTTTATTCGTTCAAATCATCGCACAAAAAACACAGAAGCCGCCCTTGCATGGAAGGCATTGGATGGCAGTTACCGGCAAGCCTTTAGCCGCCGAAGCAGGTGCCAAAATATTTGAGCGTGGTGGCAATGCGGTAGATGCCGCGTGTGGCATGTTAGCCGCTGTTTGCACCATGTGGGATGTACTAAGCTGGGGCGGCGAAACACAAGTATTAATTTATAATCCAACCACCAAAAAAGTAATTGCCATTAACGCATTGGGCATGGCGCCAACCGGCGCTACGGTACAGTTTTTTAAAAGCAAAGGCTACTCCTTCCCGCCTGAATACGGACCGCTTTCAGCCGTTACGCCCGGCACGCCGGGTGGCTTGTGTTTGATGCTGGCGAATTATGGAACGATGAGTTTAAAAGAAGTATTAGAACCTGCAATGGAAATGGCTGCAGGTTACCCGATAGAAGCCGAAACTGCCAACAGTTTTGAACGAAATAAAAAGATGATTAAAGAATGGCAATACAGTAAAATTGTGTTTTTACCGCATCTGGGCGAACAACGCGAAGCACCTGAAGCCGGAGAAATTTTTGTGCAAAAAGATTTGCTGAACACGTTAACCAAAATGGTGGAAGCAGAGCAAAAGGCGTTGAAGCAGGGCAAGAGCCGCAAAGAAGCCATCATGGCGGCTTACAACCGTTTTTATACCGGCGATATTGCGCAGGAATTTGTACGGGGTTGCAACGAACAAGGCGGCTTGATAACAATGCAGGATTTAGCCCGTTGGAAACCGGTTGAAGAAGAGCCTGAACACGTAAATTATAAAGGCATTGATGTATATAAATTGCAAGCCTGGACGCAAGGGCCTGCCATGCTGCAAAGCCTGAACATACTGGAGAATTTTGACTTACAAAAGATGGGTTATAATTCGCCGCAATACATGAATACCATTTATCAAACGATGAGCCTTGCGTTTGCCGACAGGGATTTTTATTACGGCGATCCTTACTTCACGCAACCACCCATTAAAGGCTTGTTAAGTAAGGAGTATGCAAAAGAAAGAGCCAAGCTCATCAATCCGAATTATAACGATTCTACCATCGCGCCGGGCGACCCGTATCAATATGAAGGAAAACAAAACCCATATCTTTCTTTATTGCAAAAAAGAAAGGATATAACAGATACAAGCAAAAACAAACGAAGCAATCAGTTCCTGCCAAAGCACGATCAAAAAACTTCAATGAATAATAAAGAAGGAAACGATTTATATGCCACCAACACTTCAACATCAGATAGTTTATACATGGATCGTTTGTGGCGTGGCACAACAAGTATAGAAGCGGCCGACAGCAGCGGTTGGGTGGTATCGGTTACGCCCAGCGGTGGATGGACGCCGGCTTGCATTGCGGGCAACACAGGCGTAGGCATGAGCCAGCGGATGCAAAGTTTTGTGCTTGATTCTATTGTTGATCCTTTTAATGTTTTGCAACCCGGCAAGCGACCACGTGTTACGCTTACGCCATCGCTGGCTATGAAAGACGGAAAACCGTATGCTTGTTTTTCGGTGCAAGGCGGCGATACGCAAGATCAAAACCTGTTACAATTCTTTTTAAATATGGTTGAATTTAACATGACGGTACAGGAAGCTACCGAAGCGCCTAACATCAATACCGATCAGTTGTGGCTATCGCTGGGCGGTACGCAAATCAGCGACAGAGCGCCACATCCGGGTAGTATTTTAGTTGACATCAACACACCCGACACAACCAAAACTGCATTGCAAAAAATGGGGTATCATGTAAGTTTTGGCAGGCGCACCAGCGGTCCTATCAATGCTATCTATTTGGATACGAAGCACGGTACTTTGTGGGGCGGCAGCAGTAACAATGGAGAAGATTACGGTATTGGCTGGTAAGCTTTACATTACACGCAATCTTATAAATAGTGAGAGTTGAAAGGTAAATCAATAATACATAATACTTAATACTTAATACAGAATACATTTCCATGTTACCAACTTTTATATCTCCGGTTAAGCATCGTTGCGTCGCACTCTTGTACGCTTTGTTATCAATTAAACTAAATAAAAACACCCAAACAAAAATGAACCTTCCCTGACAAACAAAGGTAATCATCCAACCTACCTTTGCTTTTGTTTTTACTTCAATTTTATAACCTATGGAATTAGGAATTTACACGTTTGTAGAATCAATGCCCAATGTAGTTACCGGCGAAAAAATAAGCAACTATCAGCGCATAAAAAACCTGATGGAAGAAATTGAGCTGGCCGACCAGTTGGGCTTAGATGTGTTTGGAATTGGTGAACATCACCGCCACGAATTTTTAGCTTCTTCACCTGCAATATTGCTGGCTGCGGCTGCAGTAAAAACAAACCAAATTAAACTCACCAGCACCGTAACGGTGTTAAGTTCCGATGATCCCGTGCGCGTGTTTCAGCAGTTTGCTACCGTTGATTTGTTATCAAAAGGAAGAGCCGAAATCATGGCTGGCAGAGGTTCGTTTATCGAGTCGTTTCCTCTCTTTGGCTATGATTTAAAAGACTATAATACTTTGTTTACAGAGAAGCTCGAACTGTTGTTAAAACTGAATGAAAGCGAAGTAGTAAGCTGGCAGGGAAAGCAGCGTTCTTCTTTTAATAATCTGGGTATTTATCCGCAGCCTTACCGCAAAATGCCGATATGGATTGCGGTTGGCGGCACGCCTGAATCTATCGCCCGTGCGGGCAGGCTGGGCTTGCCTTTAGCACTTGCCATCATCGGCGGAACACCCGACCGTTTTGTGCCGCATGTGCAATTGTATAAAGATTCTTTTGCAAAAGCAAAACACGATGCTGCAACGTTTCAGTTAGGCATCAACTCGCAGGCTTTTATTGCCGATACTTCACAGGAAGCTGCTGATATTTATTTTCCTCCTTATGCCAATATAATGACGCAGATTGGCAAGGAACGCGGCTGGCCGCCCACAACACGCCAGCAGTTTGAATACATGCGTAGTGAAGAAGGTTATTTATTAGTAGGTAGCCCGCAACAGGTGATTGATAAAATTTTGTACGAACACGAATTGTTTGGTCATACCCGCTTTCTTGCGCAAATGAGCATTGGCGCTATTCCGCATGATAAGATGATGCGCTCGATTGAGTTGTACGGGAATGTTGTTGCACCGGCTGTGCGAAAGGCGTTGCAACCAGTTGAGGTAATAAATAATTGATTGCATTTACTAATAAGCTTACTGCGTTTGTTTTTACTTCATTGTGTTATCAAATCAGAGAGTTGTATGCTATTTGGATGCTTTACAATTGTTTAAAACTTCTTATTGATAAATGTTTTTCTTAAATTAAATTTGATAAAACTTGTAATGAAGAAAACTAAAAAATACATAGAGCAAATGGTTGATGAAATTTCTCCAAACATTGAAGAAAATTTATTTGACTATTCTGAAAACCCGACAGAAAACATTGATTTAAATTATAGCATTCGTTCGCCTCTGCGTTATCCGGGAGGCAAAACAAGAGGAGTTGAATTTATAACTCAATTTTTTCCAAAGAACCTTGACAAATTATTATCGCCTTTCTTTGGCGGTGGTTCAATTGAATTATCTGTTGCAGCCAAAGGAACGATTTAAATAATGAAAGAAACTCTTATAGAAAATATATATGAAGCAAGTATTTTAAAAATGCTTAAGAAATCGCAGACTAAAGTAATTTTTCCAATAATTACTTTAGCTCTGGTAAAAGAATATAATAACTCTGGAAAAGATTTTTTTACGGATGCAGAAATAAGAAAAGGATATAATAAAACTGTCAATTATTTAAAATTTTATTTAAAACATAATCTTCATATTGGCGGAAAATATTATGACGCGTATCCTGTAAGAAACCTCCCAAAATATGGTGTTTTAAAAGTTTTAGAAAATGGATTTGAATTGACGCAACCTTTTAAAGAGAATGCAAAACACTTAGAAGAATGGATACCTGAACAAATCAAACTTTATATTGATAATAAAATAGGAATTATACCAAAATTATCTGAAGCTAATTTTAGAGTAGAATTAGCCTCTGAAATTCCATCATTTTCAAAGTTTATTTTTGAAAACATATCTCTTAACCCATCAAACTTTGAAGTTTTTAGCTTTGCAATTATTAAAGTCCATCTTGAAAAGTTCGCTTGTAAAATTTATCGTGATACAAGAACATCAGCACATGACCAAGGAGTTGATTTATCAACAAATTTTGGTGTAGTATATCAAATCAAAAAATTAAAACTATTAAACAAAAAAGCTGCTGATGATATTTATTCTGAAATTAAATTAAATTTTGATGATGAGCGAATGAATGATGGTAAAGTTGTAATTATAATAGATGACATTTCAAAAGAAGTAAGAAATTATTTGATTGACATGCGAGTGCAAATATTAAGTAAGATTGAAATCACTAAACTTTGTTCTCAATTTGAAGATTTGGAGGACAGAATGAAAGTGTTACGAATTATTTATGATGAATTTAGAAGAGAGTATGAAAGTCAAATTAATTAAGCCGCATGTACATATCTTTTTTAAATAAAACATCACCGCTCTTTGGATATATTTTACAAACACAAAACCGCTGGGATATAGAGTTGTCAGAAACAATTGATTTTGGTAAAGAGTGGCTTCAATTGGCGTGCAATAAAACTTATTTCAATTCAGTTATTCCCATTTTTTCAGAGTTAAGATTAATAAGAGAAAATAATGAATTGTGGCGTAACCTTAAAGACAAGCATAAACGTTTTTATGTTCCCATCCTAGAAGCATTTAAAACGGAAATGCTGAAACTTGATAACGAAAACCCAACTACTGTTCCATCAGCGCTGCTGAAATATTTGATTGGTAATAAAGATTTTTATAAAGTAATAAAACGACCTAACAAAACTGAAATTTATGGTTTTCATTTGCATGGTACTCTAAATAAACCAGCAGATAAAGTAAAACCAAAATTTAAAGTAAATCGGGTTAAGCTTCCAACAAGAATAATTGAACTTTCATTTAAACCAAATTCAACCGACACTTTATTTTTGACTTGTGACGAAGGTTGGCAAATCTCATTTCGCATTCATAATGCAAGCAGCAGAGTTGAACCATCTTTAAAATTCGATATTAATCTTATAGGACAACCACAAACACTTTATTCTCATCATATTCATTGGTAATCACTTTCAGTGGGACACAGAAGCATAGTATCTTGGTAAACAACTGCGGTTTTGTTTTTGCAGTATCACTTCTTACAAAATCTTTTTTCATTATTAAAAAAAACAAATGAAGTACAATGTATTGGGCAATACAGGATTAAAAGTATCGGAACTATGCCTTGGCACCATGACGTTTGGTGGTAAGGGCAGATTTAAAGCAATGGGAAGTTTAGGGCAGGAAGCCGTTGACCAATTGGTAAAACGTTCCGTTGAGGCAGGCATCAATTTTATAGATACCGCAAATGTGTATTCCGAGGGTTTATCAGAAGAATTAACAGGGCAATCTATCCGCAATCTCGGGTTGAATAGAGACGATCTGGTAATTGCTACCAAAGTGCGTGGTACAATGGGTGAAGGTCCTAACGATGCAGGGCTTACACGCAAGCACATTGTGCAACAGGTGGAGGCCAGTTTAAAGCGTTTGCAATTGGATTATATTGATCTTTATCAAATTCACAGTTTCGATCCGTTAACGCCATTGGAAGAAACACTTTGGACTTTAGATGATTTAATAAAAAGCGGCAAAGTAAGATACATAGGTGCGAGCAATATGGCTGCCTGGCAACTGATGAAGGCTCTTGATTTTTCTACCTACGACCGTGTTGCAAAGTTTGTTTCGTTGCAGGCATATTATACCATTGCGGGTCGCGATTTGGAACGGGAAATCATCCCATTACTTACCGATCAAAAATTGGGATTGATGGTATGGAGTCCGTTGGCCGGCGGCTTGTTGAGCGGTAAGTACAGCCGCGATGAACAAAAGAAAGAAGAGGGCAGGCGTGCTAATTTTGATTTTCCGCCGGTAAATAAAGAAAGAGCGTTTGATGTGGTTGACGTACTGCGCCCAATGGCGGAAAGCAAAGGTGCCAGCGTAGCACAGTTAGCGTTAGCCTGGCTGCTGAAACAACCGGCTGTAACAACAGTAATTATTGGTGCTAACAAAATGGAACAGCTGGATGAAAACTTAAATGCAATTAATGTAAACTTTACAGAAGAAGAATTAAAAAAGATAGATGAAGTAAGCAAGCTGCATGCTGAATATCCGGGCTGGATGCTCGGCTTTACAGGGCAAGATAGAAAGATATAATGGCTTTATAAAAAGAAGCGCAGGGTAACTATTTCTGCGCTTCTTTTTTTATTTAATGAAGTAAAGAATGAAGTAAAAAATGAAGTAAAAACAAACGTTATCAACGCATACATTTTTTTACATTCCTGATCTTATTTTAAAATTGGCAGCACTACGTTAGAAGGATATTCTGTGCTGTGATAAATTTTAATATCCGCTTTTTGAAAATCTTTTTCCGATGCTTCATAAATGTTTACAAACTTCTGCGGGTTTCTATCCACCAATGGAAACCAACTGCTTTGTATTTGTATCATTATGCGATGACCTTTTAAAAAGGTATGTGCAATATCAGCCAATTTAAAACTAACTTTTTCTATTTTATTGGGTGTAAAAGCCTCAGGCTTTTCAAAGCTGTTGCGGTAACGACCCCGAAAAATTTCGCCATGCACCAGCATTTCATAACCGCCAACAGGATAGCTTTTAGATAATGCTTTGCCTGCAGATTCTTCATCGCTTTTATACGAAAACATATCGGGAAACACATCAATTACTTTTACTACAAAATCGGCATCGGTGGTTGAAATACCGGCAAAAATATTTGCCACTACATTGCCAGTTACGGTTATATCATCCGTTAACGTATCGGTTTGAAAAACGAGTACATCAGGGCGGCGTGCAGCAAAGCGCTGGTCATCGGTCATATACTCGCGCGTGCGCTCAAAATGCACTTCATCAGTGTAAGGCACGGGCTTGGCAGGGTCGCTTGTATATTCATCAAAACTGTTGTTGTTACTGGGTTTATTGAAGCCTAATTTACCGCTGTCCTGTAAATAGATAGCAGTGTTTTGCGCCGCAGCCGGCGGCCATTCAGTAAACTGTTTCCACTCATTTTTTCCGGTGATAAAAATGGTGGCTTCAGCAAGGTTGGTTACATCGCCTTTGCCTAATAAATAATAAGTGAAAAAAGGAATTTCAATGTTCTTCTGATACCATTCGGATGTGTTCGATCCCCACTGCACATTGCCCATATGCGTGCCATCTTTGCTTGCCCATTGCCCGTGGTACCAGGGTCCCATCACAATTTTATTAAACGCTTTGCCAGGGTTGTTTTGTTCGGCTGCGCGATAGGCATTCCAAGCACCCCAATTGTCTTCGGCATCAAAATTTCCGCCTACCCAAAGCATGGCAGGGTTCAGGTGTACCGTGGCTTTGCGCGCGTCTCTCGCCTGCCACCACGCATCGTAATTCGGGTGTTGGTATAGTTCTTTCCAAAACGCAATGCTATCACCCATTACTGTTGCCATTTGTTTCAGCGATCCGGTTTCTAAATAAAACTTATAGTTATCATGCGTATAATAGTTAAACCCTGTTGGACCAACCGAAGTTGGCTGCGCGCGAGGTTTTCCAAACGATGAATAAAATGAAAAGGCATCCATTGAAAAAAAGGCTCCGTTGTGATGAAAATCATCGCCCAAAAACCAATTGGTAACCGGCGCCTGCGGGCTTACCGCCTTCAATGCAGGATGGTTTGAAGCCGCTGCCATAGTTGAATAAAAACCAGGATACGAAATGCCAAACACGCCCACTTTTCCATTGTTGCCCGGCAGGTTTTTCACCAGCCAGTCAATGGCATCGTAAGTATCGCTCGCTTCATCAATTTCGGTTCCTTTTTTAGCCGCATTAAAAGGTCGCACATCTTCAAACATGCCTTCGCTCATCCACCGTCCGCGCACATCCTGGCGTACCATAATAAATCCTTCTTTCAGGTAAGCCATCACATAGCTTTTCCAGTACGGCAACCATTTATCTTCGCCATACGGCGCACAGGAATACGGCGTTCGCGTCATTAAAACCGGGTGTTTTTCGGTTGTATCTTTCGGCATATAAACCGAAGTGAACAAACGCACTCCATCACGCATTTTTATGTATATTTCTTTTTTAATGTAGTGTTCTCTCATCCAGGCGCTGTCGGCATTTTGCGCTTGCAACGAAACAATAAAAAATGAAGTAAAAACAAAGAGTAACAGTTTGTTTATCATGTGTTGACTGGTTAGAAAAATGAAGATAATAAAATCTAAACTGGGATTGATGGGATATTCAGGATTTTTGGAATTGAGTAATACATCTTATCCATTTGTTTGATAAATAATAAAATAAAAACATCCGGCACAAACTCAATTCTGCCGGATGTTTTTATAAAGAATAAGATTTAGCAATTTTATTGTTTGATAAACTTCAGTGTTTTTGTTTCTTTATCCGTGATTAACTGAATGAAATAAGTGCCGCTTACCAACTTAGCTACGCTGATGTTTTGCTGAATAGAGGATTGCGCTGATGAGCTGTAAACCTGCTGATAAATTTGTTTTCCGTTGGCATCAGAAATGCGCAGTGCCGCACGGGTTATATTGCCTGTGCTGAACGAAACGGTAAGCTGATTGTGTACCGGGTTAGGCGACAATGTAAATGTGAACACGCCGTTTTGCAACTGTACAGTTAAGATGCCCGAATAGCTGTGTGAGCCATCTTTATTTACGGTTTGCAACCGATAATACAAAATAGATGAACCGGCTTGCATAGCACTCAAATCGTTCAATTGATAAGTATGTTTTGAAGTGCTGCTACCCAATGCTGTCAGTGTTCCTATTTCGCTGAAATGAATGCCGTCAATACTGCGTTCAACAACAAAATGATGCGTGTTGATTTCGTTAGTGGTTATCCAGTTCAGCAATACAGATTCTGTTTGTTTGGAAGCTGTAAAAGTGAGGAGAGTTACAGGTAAAGCAACCGCTTGGTTAATCTTGTATAAACTGGTTGCGCCGCCGCCGGTACCGTTATCTGCATTAAAATAAAGCTGGCTGTTGTAAATGAATAAATAAGAAGGATCAGAGGAGCTATCCACTCCAGGTTTAATATCATACACCAGGTTGGTTCCTGCGGCGGTGCTATTGGTAACCCAAGGTTCGTTGCCGGTAGTTCCATCGTTGGCTGTAAAATAAATACCTGAAGTGGTGTAAAATGCACTCAACCCATCAGTTACTCCATTACCATTGCCCGGGTTAATATCTTTTACAAGACTTGTGTTTGCAGCCGTTCCATCTGTGCTCCAAAGTTCATTGCCATGTGTGCTGTCGTTTGCTGTAAAATAAATTTTCCCGTTGAAGGGTGTAAAAAACTGTTGGTATGTAAAGCCTGTGCTATTACCGTTAGCATAATATTTTGTAAGAGCAGCCGTATTAAACAAGAGAATAGGTTCAGAACTTCCGGGTCCTGGATTAATATCTTTAAAAAGTGCCGTATTCGCTGCTGTGCCATCAGTACTCCATAGTTCGCTGCCAGTTTCGTTGGAATAACCGTTAAAATATAACTTGTTATTGATTACAACCGAGAATAGCAAACCAAAGATTGAGCTACCGTTTTTATCAACATCGAAGCTTTTAAATAAAACCGTGTTACCGGCGTACCATCAGTCGTCCAGAGGGATGAACTTGTAGTGTCGGAGTATTTAAAATACAGAAGGTTTTTAAACAATAAAGGTGTTATAAACCCGCTAATAGGGGAGTTTGAAATGAAAGTATGCAGCAATTGCGTGCCATTGGTAGTACCATCTGTTGCCCATACCTGCACTGCGGTACTATCACTAATACTAACATTACCACCACTTGTATTTATTACCTCCTTACTGGTATCTACCGTGAATACAGTTTTGCTTCCAATGGCTGCGGTATTTAATAATGCATCCAAATTTATGTTGCCAACAAAATCATTCTTTACCAGCGCAACGCCACCTGTTGTAAGCTTATACAATCCCTCTACATTGTTATTAGTGGCAAGAAACAAAACATAACTTCCATTTTGAAAGAAGCTTACATTACTGGCATCAATACTGCTTGTAGAAGCGCCATCAATATCGGCAACAAGAGTACCATTGTTTGCTGAACCATCGCTTTCCCAAAGTTCACGACCATGCACACCATCATCGGCTGTGAAATACAATAAATTATTAAATACAAAAAAATTGTTGGGATCAGAAGAACCTGAAGCAGATATATTTTTAATTAATCTTGTATTGCCGGCAGTACCATCAGTTGCCCAAAGTTCAATATCACCGGAAGTATTTTTACCAGTGAAGTAAAGTTGATTTTTATAAATAGCCGCTGAACCCGAATCGCTGACCGAGGTTACAATTGTGGTTAATACCGAAGCACTGGTACCATTGGTTATATAGATCTGCCCTGAATCGCTTATTAATAAAGGAATACCATTGGGCAAAACAAGACCCTGTGAAAGATTGGTGTTGTTAGAAACTAAAGTTACCTGGGCATAAGAAGAATGAAGGATGAAGGCTGATAAAATAACAAGCAATAAGCGTAGATGTGTTTTCATTTTATGAAGTTTTTATAAAAGTAGGATTGTTTAGGTTTAAAAACATCACTTCGGTTATGGTTTTTAAAAATACCGGGAAAAGGTTAGTCCTTTATTCTTTACCGTCTGAACAAATAATAAGCATTTTGTGGGTTGGATATAACATAAAAACAGAAACAAAACTAACTTGATGATTAATTTGTTTCGCTAACCAGGATAGGTTTGTTTTTACTCCAAATTTACCGCTCATATAAAACCTACTTTTTTAATTATCATTTAATTGCAAGAAACTCTGCCAACAAAAAAAGTTTCCATAGTTTTGCCTTCATGGATGTGCAGGAAAGGATTTTAGAAAAAGCGGATGAGCTATTTAAAAAAATACGGCATCAAAAGCGTTACAATGGACGAAATTGCAGCGAGGCTTGGCATTTCTAAAAAAACAATCTATCAATCGTTTGCCGATAAAAATGAACTGGTGTCGCAAATATTTGACAAACACCTTTGTCAAAATCAGTACGAATGTTTGGAAAGCGCAAAGAAAGCAGAAAATGCAATTCATGAAGTGCTGATATGGTTTCAGAAACATTTTGTGCTGCTATGCAATCTGTCAATCCGAATATTTTGTATGATCTTGAAAAATATCATCCCGATGTTTTTTAAAAAGATTACCGACTTTAAAAATAAATTTCTTTACAAACAGATATTCCGGAACTTGCAACGCGGGATAAATGAAGAATTGTACCGCAAAGACATTAATATTGAAATTATAACAAAATTGCGGTTAACCAGTATTCTGTTTTCTACCAATACTGAATTGTTTCCGGCTCATCAATTTAAGCTGGCAGATACGGAACGCGAAATTGTTACCCATTTTTTAAGCGGAATTGTTACGCCAAAAGGCATTAAAGTAATGAAGAAATGTTTGTTGCAACTAACCTTGCATCTTTCTGTTGTAAATTAAAACGTATTAAATAATAACTGACTACTGATAACCAAACAGGCTTTATAAAAATGAAATTTTATCGCAAACAATTTTATTGCACTTATCTTTTAGCAGGTTTTGTTTTACTCCATTTTGCAAATGCAAAAGCGCAGCAACCACTATCCCTGAAAGATGCTTTGCAATACGCTTTGAAGAACAACAGCGCATCGCGCAAAGCTGCCTTAGATATACAAAACGGCAATTATAAAATTGATGAAACCCGTGCCCGCGCTTTGCCGCAGCTTAGCATTAACAGCACCTTGACCGACCAGTACAAAAAGCAAAGCTTTGTGTTTGATAGTTCTTTTGTTAAGCCCGGCGCAAAAGGCACTATCCTTGTACCTGCCGGTACTACATGGAACAGTTTAAGCAGCGTTAACTTAGAACAAAAAATATTTGACCAATCTGTTTTTACCGGATTGAAAGCCGCTAAATCAACACAACAATATTATCAACTGGCTGCGCAGCTTACCGATGAACAGATTATCGAACAGGTAGCAACGGCTTATTACCAGGTGCTGGTGCAGCGGCAAAATGCAGTGGTGATTGATAGCAACATCAGCAACACAACTAAGGTGTACAACATCATTAACGGGCAATATCAAAATGGCCTGGCGAAAAAGATTGATGTGGACAGAACACGCGTAACCATATCGAACTTAAAAGCGCAAAGGCAACAACTATTAAATGCCGTTTCGCAACAGGAAAATGCTTTGAAATTTTATATGGGAATGGATATTACTGCGCCGATAAAAATAGAACAATCCCAGTTAGACAGTATTCATCTTCAGGATTATTCGTTGCAGGATTCACTTGATATTACGGGACGCACGGAGTATCGTATTTTAAAAAAGCAGGATGAGCTATATCAATACAACAGCGATGCTTACAAGGCAGAATATTATCCAACTTTATCGCTCACGGCTGCGCATTCGTTAAATGGTGTGAGCAACCAATTTGTTTTGTTTCGCGGGCGAAAAAATTACGGTTACTGGTTTGATTATGGCAATATCGGGCTCAATCTGCATGTGCCTCTTTTTAATGGCTTTGCCACACGTGCCAGGGTTCGGCAAGCCAATATTAGCCTTGAAAAAAACAGGGAAGACATGCACAACACATCGCTTTCGTTAAGCCTCGATTACGAGAATGCAAAAACGCAAATCCGCAACAGCATCATTACAGTAAATAACCAAAAAGATAATGTGCAATTAGCACAGGAAATTTTCTTCGATACACAGAATAATTATAATAACGGTCTTGCACCTTTAACTGATTTACTTGATTCTGAAAATTCATTAACGCAGGCGCAAAACAATTATTCATCAGCATTGCTGGATTATAAATTGGCACAAATACAATTGATAAAATCGCAGGGGCAACTGAAAACGCTTCTTAACTAATAACAGCTATGAACAGAGCAACACGAACCATACTCACTATTTTACTTATCATCGGCATCATTGCTTTAATTGGTTTTGTACTGAATAAAAACAAACAATCGAACAATGCAAAAACGGCGGTTGTTGCGGCGCAGGATAGCAACGCTATTGCCGTGCGCATTGATACGGTGCAAAAACAAACACTTAACCTCGACTTCAGTGCGAACGGAAATTTTGCGCCGTTACCGCGAAATGAATTTTTCGGCAGAAAAGCCCGGGCGCGTAGTAAAGATTTTTGTTGATGAAGGCGATCATGTTAGTACAGGTCAGGTATTGGCAACGATAAGAACCGATCAGCTATCGGTTGATTTGCAAAACGCGGAAGCCATTTATGCCAACGCGCAAAAAGATAAAGAGCGTTACGAAAATGCGTTTGCAACCGGCGGCGTTACGCAGCAGCAACTCGACCAGGCAAACTTAGCTCTGCAAAATGCACAGGCGCGCATCAATGCAGCCCGCATTAATATTGGCGATGCCAACATTCGTTCCAGCATCAACGGCATTGTAAACAAACGTTATATTGAACCGGGTGCTGTTCTTGCTGCTGCCACGCAGATGTTTAATATTGTTGATGTATCGAAACTTAAACTAAAAGTAACGGTAAACGAAAGCCAGGTGGCTACTTTAAAATTAGGCGTAATCAATGTAAAAATAACGGCTTCCGTTTTTCCTGATGAAAGCTTTACCGGCAAGATAACTTTCATTGCGCCAAAGGCAGATAATTCATTAAACTTTCCGCTCGAAATTGAAGTAGCAAATAACCCGAATAACCAACTAAAAGCAGGCATGTACGGCACGGCTGTGTTTGCTATGCCGAAATCGCAACCAGCTGATTGCTATTCCACGTTCGGCTTTTGTTGGCGGCGTTAGCCAGCAACGAGGTTTTTATTGCCGAAAACAACAATACGGCTCATTTGCATAAAGTGGTTGCCGGAAGAATTGCGGGCGATAAAGTAGAAGTAGTTAGCGGCTTGACATGAAGGCGATTTGGTGATTAGCAGCGGCCAGGTAAACTTAACCGATGGCAGTAAAATAGAAGTGATAAAGTAAACTTTTTATACATGAAATTAGCAGAAGTATCCATTAAAAGACCAACACTTGATAATGTAGTGTTGTTTACCATATTAATTTTAGGTGGTTTGTTAAGTTACAACTCTTTAAATTATGAGTTGATTCCAAAGTTTTCTCAAAATGTGGTTTCTATTACAACTATATATCCTGGTGCTTCGCCGGGTGAAGTTGAAAACACAGTAACCAAAAAAATTGAAGACGCCGTTTCTTCTTTAGAAAATATAAAGAAGTTAGAATCGAAATCGTATGAAAGTCTTTCCAACGTTGTGATTACGCTTACCGATAATGCCAATGTTGATTACTCGCTAAACGATGCGCAGCGAAAAATAAACGCCATTATTTCTACTTTGCCAACCGATACTAAAACGCCATCGTTAAATAAGTTTTCGCTGGACGATTTACCTATTATCACTTTATCGGCTTCTGCCAACATGGACGAAGCCCGCTTTTACGATTTGATGGACAACCGCGTAGCACCTGCTTTATCGCGCATTGCAGGCGTAGCGCAAGTGAATTTAATTGGCGGTCAGCAAAGAGAAATACAAGTAAATTTAGATGCTAATAAATTACAAGGTTACGGCTTAAGCGTGCCGCAGGTGCAACAAATTATTGCCACTTCCAATCTCGATTTTCCAACCGGCAGCGTGCAAACACGGCAGCAAAATATAACCATTCGGTTGCAGGGAAAATACAGATCGGTTGATGAGCTTCGCAACTTAGTTATCTCGTCTAAAAACGGCATCCAGATTCGGCTTGGCGATATTGCCGATGTTCAGGATGCGCAAAAAGATGTGGCAAAAATAGCGCGCGTAAATGGCAAAAGCGCCATCGCTGTGCAAATCTTAAAACAGTCCGATGCCAATGCGGTTTCTATCAGTAATGAAACCAAAAAAGCAGTTGCCAAATTACAACAAGATTATGCAGCCAATGGTCTTCATCTTTCCATTGCCAACGATAGCTCTGTGTTCACATTAGAATCTGCCGATGCTGTAATTCATGACCTTCTTCTTGCGGTTGTGCTGGTTGCCTTTGTGATGCTCTTCTTTTTGCACAGCATCCGAAATTCGTTAATTGTCATGGTGTCCATTCCGGCATCGTTAATTGCAACTTTCATTGGTATTAAGCTGTTTGGTTATTCCTTAAACTTAATGACGCTGCTTGCCCTTTCGCTTGTAGTTGGTATTTTGGTTGACGATGCCATTGTAGTGTTGGAAAATATTTATCGGCACATGGAAATGGGTAAAAACCGTGTGCGCGCCTCTTACGATGCCACGAAAGAAATAGGCTTCACAGTATCTGCCATCACGTTGGTAATTGTGGTTGTGTTTTTCCCAATTGCCGTAAGCACGGGTTTGGTATCAAACATTTTGAGGCAGTTTTGCGTAACGGTTATTATTGCAACTTCTTTATCGTTGCTATCTTCTTTTACCATCGTTCCCTGGTTGTCTTCCCGCTTTGGCAAATTAGAAGTGATAACGGGCAAAAATTTGTTCGGCAGAATCATTCTTTCTTTTGAAAGAGGTCTTACCAAATTCACTAACTGGATGACTGGCTTGCTGGTTTGGTGTTTAGGTCATAAACGCTGGACGTTACTTGTGGTTTTAGTTCTGTTTGTTTCTTCCATTTATTTAATTATCGGCGGATACATTGGCTCTGAATTTTTTCCAAAGAGTGATCGCGGAGAATTTTTAGTGCAAATTGAAATGCCAAAAGATGCTGCCATTGAACAAACCAATTTGATGACGCAACGTGCCGAGCAATATCTCCGCACAAAGAAAGAAGTAACCGATTTAATTACCACTGTTGGGCAAACCAGCGAAGGCTTTGGCGCTACACAGGCAACCGAATACAAATCGGAAATTGATGTAAAGCTGGTGCCGCGCGATAAACGTGATGATGATTCGTACGTATATGCTGCCAAAATAAAAAGCGAGTTAGCTAAAGTTTTAATCGGATTAAAAGTAAAAACAGTGCCGGTAAATATTATGGGCACTGCCGACATGGCTCCGCTTTCGTTGGTGGTTACCGCACCCACATTAGATAGCGCAATGGCTTTTGCAAATGCAGCCATGAACCAGCTTTCTAAAATAAAAGGCGCTACTGAATTAAAGCTATCCGTGGAAGCCGGAAACCCCGAAATTGATGTGCAGGTTGACCGTGATAAGATGGCGGCTTTGGGTTTGAATTTACAAACGGTGGGTGCTACGATGCAAACCGTTTTCAGCGGCAATACCGATAGTAAGTTTCGCGCAGGCGATGATGAGTATGATATTAACACGCGCTTTGGAAACTTTAACCGCAAAAGCATTGAAGATGTGCGCAATTTATTATTTGTAAACGATGCCAATCAGCAAGTGAAATTACAGCAGTTTGCCAATGTGGTAGAAGGCAGCGGTCCCAGCCAGTTGGAACGTCGCGATAAAAGCCCATCTGTAACCATCAATGCGCAAACCATTGGTCGCCCAACAGGTACTGTTGCAGCCGAATGGCAAGCCCAGTTTGAGAAATTAAGAAAACCAACCGGCGTAGGTTACGTGTGGAGTGGCGATATGGAAAACCAAACCGAAGGTTTTGGCACCTTAGGCATTGCATTGTTATCGGCTATTATTTTAGTTTACTTGGTGATGGTGGCGTTGTACAACAGTTTCGTGTACCCATTTGTGGTGTTGTTTTCCATCCCGCTTTCATTCATCGGAGGCTTGCTGGCATTGGGTTTGGCAAACGAATCGTTGAGCTTGTTTACCATTATGGGCATCATTATGCTGATTGGATTGGTATGTAAAAATGCAATTTTATTAGTTGATTTTACCAACCAGCGCAAAGCCGAAGGCGAAAGCACCCAACAGGCGTTGATTGATGCCAACCATGCGCGGTTGCGCCCAATTTTAATGACTACCATTGCCATGGTGTTTGGGATGATACCCATTGCTGTTGCCAAAGGTGCCGGTGCCGAATGGAAGAATGGTTTGGCTTGGGTGATTATTGGTGGCTTGTTAAGCTCTTTGTTTTTAACGCTGGTAATTGTTCCGGTGGTGTACTCCATTTTTGATAAACTGATTGCACGGTTTTCTAAAAACAAACAGCAAAAATCAATGGATGATTTGATGGTAGAAGATTATGTGCCGGTAAAGATTCACGAAAATGGTCATGGTGTTCCGGCTGGCGTTCAATTATAAATTCAATTGAACAGCTTATAAAAGAAAGTGCCCGTCTTAAACAGAACGGGCACTTTCTTTTTGGTATAACTTAAATATCTCTCTCCTCCATTATTTCCTTAATTGAAACTATTATTTCCAATAATAGGAAGTATATAAATTATAATTATTTGCAATCGCATTGTTTTTAATAATTTGATGCGTGGCATTTAGATTGAAGTAATATATGCGATATTGGATTCCGGGTGCGCATTTCTATGCATGCCCCTTTTTTTTAAATCTCATTATCGTTCACCTTTTCTTTTATTGATCTTTTTATCTTCTTTGTAACCCTAAGATAGTTCAGAAATAAAAATAATTTAACCCTAAATAGGAGTAAATAAAAACTCCTAAACGAAAGAAAATAAATTATAAGGTTTGGCGGATGGCGAACTAATCGTTAGTTGCATCGCGTCTTCTTTGTTTGCGGCGATCGCGATATTTCAAGATAGGAACTTTGGTTTCAGTGCCTTTTAAAAGGCGGTTGATATTCTTTTGATGTGTAAGAATTACCATCAAAGCAACGGCAACTGAAAAAATGCGATACAGCGTTACATCATCATTAAAAACAAATAGGATAAACACTGCAAACGCAATGCTGGAAAGGATAGAACTTAACGAAACAAAACGCGTTAAATACAAAACCGAAAGAAACACAGCCGCACAACACAACGCCACGCTGGGCTGCATTGCCACCACCATTCCAAACAAGGTTGCTACGCCTTTACCGCCTTTAAAATTTGCCCAGATAGGAAAGATATGACCAATTACAGCCGCCAGCCCTAAGCCAATCATCATATTCGTTCTGTCCCAGTCGTGAGAAGCTACAACATAAAAAGGAATGGCAATGTAAAGTGAAGTAGCAAGTACGCCTTTCAGCATGTCAACAACCATCACAATAGTGCCCCATTTTGAGCCTAACACGCGGTAAGTATTGGTAGCACCGGCATTGCCGCTGCCATAATCGCGAATGTCAATTCCAAAATAATATTTGCTAATCCAAACAGCTGTTGGGATAGAGCCAATAAGGTAAGCAATGATAACTAAAATGACTTCCTGCATTAACAGATAAAAAGTTAAGAGGGGCAAATATATTCAATTCACAAATGAAAAAAATGATATTGAGCGATTATCAAGAAATTTTTAACGGCTGAAAAGCAGCGAAATCCATTGTTGTAAGTGCAGAGTGTTTTTGTGTTGTAACGGGTAATGTGCCGCTTCTGTAAGTAGCACTTCTTCATCTTCTGCCAGCAAACCGCTTACTAACAAACATCCGTTTTTAGTAAGTTGAGAAGAAAGAAACATAAGATTCTCAATAATAACATTGCGGTTGATGTTTGCCAGAATCACATCGGAAAACTGATCAACGTCCGCGTTATTTTTTAATTCAATTCTTATTTTGCTGCATCCATTTTGGGCAATGTTTTCTTTACTGTTTTCAATGCTCCAGTTATCATTATCAATTGCCAAAATATAACTTGCGCCCAACTTCTCTGCAAGGATAGAAAGAATGCCGGTGCCTGCACCAAAATCAAGAACTTTTTTATTTGCAAAATTAATATGCCTCATTTGCTGAATCATCATTGTAGTAGTGGCGTGATGACCGGTGCCGAAACTCATTTTTGGCGTAATAACAATTTCGTGTTGCACGAAAGAAACAGGCGAATGAAAATTTGCCCGTACCGCAACAAAATTATCAATTACAACAGGTTCAAAATTGCTTTCCCATACAGCATTCCAGTTTTGTGAAGGCAGCTCTTTCGTTTGATAAATTAAAGAAAATTGTTCGGCTGTTTCTTTTACTCCAATTTCATTAAATTCTTTCTTCATGATATAAGCCTTCACCGAATCGCCTGTTTCTTCAAAGCCTTCAAACCCAATCAGGGCAAGCATCGCAACAATGGTATCGGCTTCATTTTCTTTTACGTTATCAAAAGTTACTTCTATGTAATTTTCATTGCTCATGGCACAAAATAGAAAGGCAAGATACCGGCTCCCATTCATCTTTCATCAAATCAAAACAATCACTTTATTCAATTCAAATCAATTTTATAAAAAATTAATCTGCAGAATAATAAACCTTATTACTTTTGCGTCTCTAAAGCAATCAAGTTTCATTTCATTTTTATCTTGAACTAAAGTTGAAACATTGTACAACACATACCGCTCATAGTTCTTCCCATCCTTTGTTGATGAGTGTTGTTATTTTATCTAATCCCTGCTGCTTCCGACCGGCACGACGACCGCGCATTTAATCGTCTTTCCTACATCATTATTGTTAGATTGATAGGCAAGACTTTCAGCAAGTCAGGCATCGTTTCCGCCATTAAACCGTTTCAATTTTTAATTTGTTTTTACCGTGAATCAGCAATCAGATAATATTATTGTTCGCATAGCCAACATTGGCGATATACGTTTTGCAAAAATCATTACCGATGAAATGGCAGCCAGCGCAGCAGCACGCGGCACCGGCATTGCCAGGCGGGAGCCCGAGTACATTGAAAATAAAATGCTGGAAGGCAAAGCTGTAATTGCGGTAACTACCGAAAACCAATGGGTTGGTTTTTGTTACATTGAAACCTGGAGCCATGGAGAATATGTTGCCAACAGCGGCTTGATTGTTTTAACCCAATTCAGAAAAAGCGGCGTAGCAAAACGCATTAAGCAGGCAGTATTTAATTTATCGAGAGAGCAGTATCCGGCTGCAAAAATATTTGGTTTAACAACAGGTTTGGCAGTTATGAAAATCAACAGCGAATTGGGTTACGAGCCTGTAACTTACAGCGAACTTACGCAGGACGAAGCGTTTTGGGCTGGCTGCAAAAGCTGTGTAAATTATGATATTCTGACCCTGAAGGAACGTAAAAATTGTTTATGTACAGCAATGTTGTACGATCCTGCCGATCATTATGAACCAAAAGAAACCAAAGAGCATTTTGAAGAAAAAAGCGAAGCCTATAACCGTTTGCTTGAAAGTAAACAAAGCCGATTTTTAAACGTATTTAGAAAGAAAAAAGAAGCCGAAAAAGAGCAACGTCAAAAACGATCCTTAGTAAGCATGTTGTTCACATTGTTTGCATAAACTCATCCCAACTCTTCCCACTTATTGAGAAGGGCAAGAGGATAATACAAAATACAGTTGTTGGTAACAAGCAGTTTTTTTCATGGCATCGCCGGTTGTGTCACTCACTTGTACGTTCGGAAATAAATTGAGCAATAAGCATTAGCATTTTGTAAAGCTATCAACTGAAATTTTTTTATCATTCATGCAAAACACCAACAGTTCTTCAAACGAACAAAACAAAAAAGTAGTTCTCGGTTTCAGCGGCGGGTTGGATACTACATTTTGTGTAAAATATCTTACCGAAGACAAAGGCTTTGAAGTACATAGCATCATTGTAAATACCGGCGGTTTTACCGATGATGAGTTGAAGAAAACAGAACAACATGCTTATAAGCTGGGTGTACAAACACATACTACAATTGATGCTGTAAACGGTTATTACAACCGCATTATCAAGTATCTTATTTTCGGTAATGTTTTAAAAAACAATACTTATCCGTTAAGCGTTAGCGCCGAGCGGTTGGTACAAGCATTACACATTGCCGAACACGTAAAAAAGCTAAATGCAAAAGTTGTTGCGCATGGCAGTACCGGCGCGGGTAACGATCAGGTAAGGTTTGACATGGTGTTTCATATTATGATACCGGATGTTGAAATCATCACACCGATACGAGATTTAAAATTAAGCCGGGAAGAAGAGATAACCTATCTCAAAAACAAAAACATTGAGATGAATTTTGAAAAAGCTGCATATTCGATAAACAAAGGTTTGTGGGGCACTTCTGTTGGCGGGAAAGAAACCCTAAACAGCAAAGGCATACTGCCCGAAGAAGCCTGGCCTACACAGGTTTCAAAGCATGATAGCGAAGAAGTAAAACTGCATTTTAAAAAGGGTGAGTTAAATGAAGTAAATAATAAGCAATTCAATCATCCGGCCGAAGCCATACAACATTTGCAAAGCATCGCCGGTGCGTATGGAATTGGCAGAGATATTCATGTTGGTGATACCATCATCGGCATTAAAGGTCGCGTAGGGTTTGAAGCCGCAGCGCCAATGGTCATTATTAAAGCGCATCATGCGTTGGAAAAGCATGTACTTACCAAATGGCAATTAAGCTGGAAAGATACTATCGCAAATTTTTACGGCAACTGGCTTCACGAAGGACAAATACTTGACCCTGTAATGCGCGACATAGAAGCGTTTTTAGAAAGCTCGCAGCAGCATGTAACCGGCGATGTATTTGTGCAACTGATGCCTTACCGTTTTCAGATTATTGGTATTGAAAGTGAACATGATTTAATGAACAGTAAATGGGGTAAGTATGGCGAAATGAACAGTGGCTGGACGGGCGAAGATGTGCGTGGCTTCAGCAAAATATTTGGTAACCAAACAGCAATGTATCATCAAATGAAAGCGCAATCTGCATCATTACCGGAAACGAAATAAAACTTTGTTTTTGCATGGCTGATCAATCAAAAATTATAACACCTGAAGAGCTCTGCAATGCAGCTGGTTTCAAGGTTGATAGCCTTCCCACAGAATTAGCAAAAGGCATGTGGTCGTGCGCTTATTTTTTTACAAGCAATGGTAAAAATTATGTTATCAGAACTGGTAGTGATGATAGAGATTTTAAGAAAGATAAACTGGTATCGCAACTGTTGCAGGGAAGCGGTTTGCCCGTTCCAAATATTTTGGCGTTGGGCAAATACGAAAGCTTGCATTACGCCATCAGTGAACGGTGCGAAGGATATACTATGATTGACGAAAACATCAATGAAAATGATGTTCTGCGTTTGTATGAATGTTTGTGGCAACTTCAACAATTTAACATGAGCCATTTGCCCGGATGGAAATTGATAGATGAAGATGATGAAGATGAACTGAATGGCTGGCAGGATGGACTGCTTGATTTCCAAAATCACAAAATGGATTATACAATTGAAGACCTTGTGAGCAGGGAAGCGTTACCGAAAGAAGTGATTGAAAAAGCAATAAATAAAATAAGTCGGTTGCTTCCTTTTTGCAAAACAAAAAAATATTTGCTGCATGGCGATTTTGGTTTTGACAATGCACTTACCGATGGCAAAAGAATTACCGGATTGATAGATTGGGCAGAAGCAAGGCTCGGTGATTTTTTATATGATGTGGCATCTTTAATTTTTAATGCTTCTTCTATCAATTACAAAAAAATATGGCTGCAATTTTTAGGAGAAAAAAAAATAACAATCGAAAACATGAATGAGCGATTGTTGTGTTATCAGTTGGTGATGGGATTAAATAACATTGCTATTGCAGCGCATCTGAATAAGCCTAAAGTATTGAACGAAGATTTGAAAAGATTGACCAATCTTTTATAAAATAATTACCATTCGCATGAGCATTAATGCAGGCATTATCGGCGGTGCCGGATATACAGGCGGAGAGTTGATAAGAGTGTTGCTTTATCATCCGCAGGCTGCTGTTGCTTTTGTGCATAGCAATAGTAACACAGGAAAATATCTGTATCAGGTGCATCAGGATTTGCTGGGCGATACGGATATTTCATTTAGCGGAAACGAAGCGCTATCAACAGAAAGATTAGCCAACATTGATGTTCTCTTTCTCTGTATTGGTCATGGTGAAGCAAGAAAGTTTTTACAAGCGAATCCTATTCCATTTCATGTAAAGATTATTGACCTTTCCAACGATTTTCGTTTACAACAAAATAGAGAATTTCAACAGCCAACCGAAAGCCATCATACATTTATCAGGCAGTTTGTTTATGGCTTGCCCGAATTGAACAAAGAACAAATTATAACAGCACACAACATTGCCAATCCCGGATGTTTTGCAACGGCTATTCAATTAGGTTTGTTGCCGTTGGCAAAAAACGGTTTGTTAGAAGAAGTTCATACCACAGGCATCACCGGCAGTACCGGTGCCGGTCAAAGTTTAAGTGCAACTTCACATTTTAGCTGGCGTGCTAATAACATACAAGCTTATAAAACATTAAGCCATCAACATCTTGGCGAAATTGTACAGTCTCTTTTACAATTAAAGAGCAGGTTCACAAACTCCTCTTCCGGGGGCGGCGGCATTAGCTTTGTTCCGTGGCGTGGCGACTTTACACGCGGCATTTTTGTTAGCTCTGTTATTCATTGCGAAAAAAAACTTGATTTTTTAAAAGAGATATTCAAAGACTTTTATGATGAAACTTCGTTTACATTTATGAGCGATGAACCTATTTTTTTAAAGCAGGTTATCAACACCAACAAATGTGTTATTCAATTAGAAAAAATAGGCAGCAAATTGGTAGTGCATTCTATCATTGATAATTTACTGAAAGGCGCATCCGGACAAGCAGTGCAGAACATGAACCTGATGTTTGGGTTAGAGGAAACAACAGGATTGAAGCTAAAAGCAATTGGGTTTTAAGTGATAAGTGTAGGTAATAAGTTAAGAATGCAGAATTATAAAGATTTAAAAGTGTTGGAAAGCACATTTGTTACTTAGAAAATTTTAGGAAATAGCAGAATTACTTTCTAAAAAGAATTATACGCTTAACAAAGCAGCTACAATGAGCGGCTTCATCTATACCTGCTAATATTGCAGAAGGATGGGCAAAAAATTCAAATGGGGAATTTGCATATTTTTCAAACATAGCATTACGTTCAGCAAATGAAGCCGGATATTTACTTATCCTTTCTAAAGACTTACTTTATCTATGAGTAAACCATTTTGATGAACTGTTTAAAATTATTAATGAAGTAAAAGAAAAGCTGATTTCTTTAATCGGAAAAACTTAGAAAATGATTAATCTAAACGTATCAATTAAAACTTATAACTTATGACTCTCTTCGATGTATATCCGTTGAACGATATAACAATTACAAAAGCGCAAGGCTCTTATGTGTGGGACGACAATGGCGTGCAATATCTTGATATGTATGGCGGTCATGCCGTCATCAGCATCGGGCATACGCATCCGCATTGGGTGAAAAAAATTGAGGAACAGTTGGAAAAAATTGCGTTTTATTCCAATTCGGTTCATATTCCTATTCAGCAACAATTGGCTGATAAATTAGCCAGAGTATCGGGCAAGGAAAACTATCAATTGTTTTTAGTAAACAGCGGTGCCGAAGCTAACGAAAACGCACTCAAACTGGCATCTTTCCACAACGGGAAAAAGAAGATTGTTGCTTTTACAAAAGCCTTTCATGGCAGAACATCATTAGCTGTTGCAGCTACTGATAACAAAGCCATTGTTGCACCGGTAAATGAAACAGATAACGTTGATTTTTTGCCATTCAATGATGAATCAGCTTTAAAAACATATTTTCAAACCAACGGTAAATATGTTTGCGCTGTAATTGTGGAAGGCGTACAAGGTGTGGGCGGTATTAACGTTGCCAGCGAAAGCTTTTTACAATTGATTCGCAGACTGTGCGATCAGAATGACGCAGTGTTTATTGCTGACAGTGTACAGTGTGGTTATGGCAGAACGGGTAAGTTTTTCAGTCATGATCATGCCGGTGTAAATGCAGATATTTATACCATGGCAAAAGGCATGGGCAATGGGTTTCCTATAGGCGGTTTGCTTATTGCATCGTACATCAAACCTAAGCATGGTATGTTAGGCACTACATTCGGTGGCAACCATTTGGCTTGCGCAGCAGCACTGGCTGTGTTAGAAGTAATGGAAGAAGAAAATTTAATTGAGTTTGCCAAGCAACGGGGCATGTATTTAATGAACCGTTTGAAAACAATTGAAGGCATTAAAAACGTGCGTGGCAAAGGTTTGATGATTGGCTTTGATGTGCCCGAAGAGTTGAAAGACTTGCGTAAAAAACTGTTGTATGATTTCAATATTTTCACAGGCGAAGCGAAACCTAATGTAATTCGTTTGCTGCCATCCTTGGCTTTATCGCGTAAGCAATCGGATGAATTTTTGGAGGCTTTGCAGGAAGCCATTGCAGAGATGAAACCAGAAGCAAAAAAAGTAGAACAGGAAGCAGAAGTTGATTAATTAATAACAGTTATAAATCATAAATAAGCAACGATAAACATTGAAGCAATTCCTTTCCGTACACGATGTTACCAACATCAACGCCTTAGCAGCAAAAGCATTAGATTATAAAGCGGCTCCATATAAAGACAGAGCCTTAGGCGCTGATAAATGCATTGGCTTATTGTTCCTCAATCCTTCTTTACGCACACGCTTAAGCACACAAATAGCTGCGCATAATTTGGGCATGGAAGCGATTGTTTTTAATGTTGATAAAGAAGGCTGGGCGATTGAATTTGAAGAAGGCGCCATCATGAGCGGCAATACCGTTGAGCATGTAAAAGATGCAGCGCCGGTGCTGGGTAAATATTTCGATATTTTATGTATTCGCACCTTTCCATCTTTAAAAAACCGGGAAGATGATTACAGCGAATTGTACATCAGTGAATTTGTAAAACACTGCGGCGTTCCGGTTATTAGTTTGGAAAGTGCAACACTGCATCCTCTGCAATCGCTTACAGATATTATAACTATAAAAGAAGCCCTCATCTGTAACCCTTCTCAACTTGTTGAGGAGGGCGCAAAACCTAAAATTGTTCTTACCTGGGCGCCACATGTAAAGGCTTTACCGCAATGCGTTGCTAACAGTTTTGCGCAATGGATTACCGCCTGGGGCGAAGCCCGTTTTGTTATTACGCATCCTGAAGATTATGAATTGGCAGAACAGTTTACAAAAGGTGCAACCATAACACACAACCAGGATGAGGCATTGAAAGATGCCGATTTTGTATATGTAAAAAACTGGAGTACCTATCATGATTATGGTAAGATTTATGAGAACGATCCGCGCTGGATGCTGACAAATAAAAAATTAGAATTAACCAACAATGCGAAAGTGATGCACTGCCTTCCGGTAAGAAGAAATGTTGAGTTGAGTGATGAAGTGCTGGATGGCTCACACAGCATTGTTACACAGGAAGCAGCTAACCGTGTTTGGGCAGCGCAGGCGGTGATCAGTGAGATTTTAAAAAGCTTATAATGCATAAAATCTACATTATAAAAATCGGCGGAAATATTATAGATGACGAACAAAAATTATCTACTTTTCTTCAATCTTTTTCATCAATACAATCACCTAAAATTCTTATCCACGGAGGAGGGAAACTGGCAACAAAACTTGCTGAACAGTTAGGCATTAAACAGCAATTAATAGAAGGCAGACGTATAACTGATGCCGAAACATTAAAGATAGTAACAATGGTATATGCAGGCTATATCAACAAAAACATTGTAGCGCAATTACAGGCTGAAGGCTGCACTGCCATTGGCTTGTGCGGAGCTGATGGCAACCTGATACAATCACACAAAAGAGTTCATCCTTCCATTGATTATGGTTTTGTTGGCGATGTTGATGTTATCAATTCTTCTTTATTGCAAAGCATATTGTTGCAAAAAATAAGTGTTGTTATTGCCCCGATAACACACAACAACAAAGGGCAATTGCTCAACACCAACGCCGATACTATTGCGCAGGAAATTGCACAGGCGATGAGTGCGTTTTATGAAGTGCATCTTATTTATTCGTTTGAAAAAAGTGGTGTGCTGATGAATGCCGATGATGATGCAACACTTATCTCTTCTATCACTCCCTCATACTATAAAAATTTAAAAGAAAAACAAATCATATTCGCTGGCATGATACCAAAGCTTGATAACGCTTTTGCGGCTCTAAACAAAGGTGTTCACCGCGTAATCATTGGTAAGGCGGAGCAGTTGCAGCAGTTAATTTCGGGTACAGCCGGTACAACCATTACTCAATGAATTATTCAGAATTAAATACACTTTATAAAGATGCTGTTGCTCTTTTAAAACAACTGATTTCAATTCCCTCGTTCAGTAAAGAGGAACACCAAACGGCTACCGCAATCGAAACTTTTTTAGGCTCAAAAAGCATTATACCGAATCGTTTCTTAAACAATGTTTGGGCGATAAATAAAAATCATAGTAAAAACAAACCAACCCTTCTTCTTAACTCACACCACGATACTGTAAAGCCAAATAACGCTTACACCACCGATCCGTTTTTACCAACAGAAAAAGATGGTAAATTATATGGCTTGGGAAGCAATGATGCAGGTGGTTGTTTGGTATCGTTACTCGCCACGTTCGTTTATTTTTATCATAAAAATAATCTTCCATTTAATATACTGTTCGCTGCCACAGCCGAAGAAGAAATATCCGGTAAAAACGGCATCGAAGCACTGTTACAACAAGAAGATTTTAAACAGCAGAACATAACATGCGGTATTGTTGGCGAGCCTACTTTATTAAATATGGCAATTGCTGAAAAAGGCTTGCTGGTATTGGATTGCGCAGCTTATGGCAAAGCAGGACATGCAGCCCGCGAAGAAGGTGAGAACGCTATTTATAAAGCGATAAAAGACATCGGATGGTTTAGTAATTATCGGTTTGATAAGGTATCGGATTTATTAGGTTCAATGAAGATGAGCGTAACCATTATCAACGCCGGTTCGCAGCACAATATAGTGCCGCATGAATGCAGGTTTACTGTTGATGTAAGAGTGAATGAATTGTATGGGTTTGATGAAGTGCTAAGCATCATAAAACAAAACACGACTTGCGATATACAACCCCGGAGTTTTCGTTTGCGAAGCACTTCTATTTCGTTAGATCATCCGTTGGTAAAAGCCGGTTTATCTTTAAATAAAACTTATTACGGCTCACCCACAACAAGCGATAAAGCATTGATGCCGTTTCCAACATTAAAAATAGGTCCTGGCAACAGTGCAAGAAGCCATACAGCCGATGAGTTTATTTATTTAGATGAAATTAAAGAAGGAATTAAAACGTATATCGCGCAACTGTATAAAATGGCTGATGGAATACAGTAAACAATAAAACCGATGAAACAGAATTTAGCACACATAGCTCTTGTAGTTGATGACTACGATGAAGCTATTCAATTTTATACTAAGAAGCTAAATTTTGAATTGGTTGAAGACACGGTTGTAAGCGATATAAAAAGATGGGTTTTAGTAAAGCCGCAAGGTTCGCCGGGATGCCATTTGCTATTGGCAAAAGCGGCTTCGGAAGAACAAAAAAGCAGAGTTGGAAATCAAACCGGCGGACGTGTGTTTTTATTTTTATATACCGATGATTTTGAAAGAGATTATCAAAACCTGCTGGCGAATAATATATCAATCATAAGAAAACCTTCAATCGAAAGCTATGGAAAAGTAGCTGTATTTAAAGATTTATATGGTAATCTTTGGGACTTGATACAACCCATTTAAAATTGAATAGAAGAACCAATGATTGTATAAATAATTCAACCACCATGAAGCTTTGGCAAAAGAATATTGAATCGCTTAAAGAAGTAGAAACCTTCACTGTTGGCAACGATCGTGAATGGGATTTACTGTTAGCACCTTACGATATTTTAGGAAACATAGCTCACGCACAAATGCTGGCAACGGTTGGCTTGCTTACCAATGAAGAAGCCTTACAACTTACCAATGAGCTTAAAGAAATTTACAAAACCACGCAGCCTTCACCAATTAATAATTCAGCCTTCACCATTGACAATTCCATTGAGGACGTTCATTCGCAAATTGAATTTCTGCTTACAAAAAAACTGGGTGATGTTGGTAAAAAAATACACTCAGCCCGCAGCCGCAATGACCAGGTGTTGGTTGACATTAAATTGTTTTTACGCAGTGAGATAGAAAAAATAGTTCTCAATGTTCAATCTCTCTTTCAATTATTAATTAAAAAAAGCGATAAATTAAAAGATGATTTATTGCCTGGGTACACACATCTTCAACTTGCTATGCCTTCTTCATTTGGCTTGTGGTTAGGTGCTTATGCAGAAAGTTTGGTAGATGATATGATTGTAGTAAAATCTGCTTACGATGTAGTAAATAAAAACCCTTTGGGTTCGGCGGCTGGTTATGGTTCATCTTTTCCCATTAACCGTACAATAACCACGCAGCTATTGGGTTTTGCCGATCTAAATTATAATGTTATTTATGCGCAGATGGGACGCGGAAAAGCCGAGCGCATTGTTGCGTCCTCATTGGCAAACCTGGCAGATACGTTAGCCAGGCTAAGTATGGATGCAACATTGTATCTCAACCAAAATTTTGGCTTTATTTCTTTTCCGCCCGAACTTACTACCGGCAGCAGCATCATGCCTCACAAAAAAAACCCCGATGTATTTGAACTCATACGTTCCTATTGCAATCGCATCAAGGCTTTGCCTAACGAAATTATATTGATGACAACCAACCTTCCCTCCGGTTATCATCGCGATTTACAACTTTTAAAAGAGCATTTGTTTCCTGCTTTTCAAACGCTGCATAATTGCATGGATATGATTGGGTTGATGATAACCAATATGGAAGTGAAGAAAGATATTTTAAGTGATGAAAAGTATAAGTATTTATTCAGCGTAGAAGAAGTGAACAAGCTTGTTTTAAACGGTGTTCCTTTTCGGGATGCGTATAAAAAAGTAGGGCTTGATATTGAAGAAAACAGGTTTTATTATTCAACACAAATCCATCACACGCACGAAGGCAGCATCGGCAACTTATGTAATGATAAAATAGAAGCCAACATGCACCAAATAATAAAGAGCTTTCAGTTTGAACATTATCATGCAGCTTTTGAAAAGCTGTTATTATAATAATTTGCAGAATAAATTGGTAATGCCACAACAGGTTTTCTTTTACTAAGTATTCATTTCTCATTATCTTTTACAGCCCATGTTATTTCTATATTCAACAAAAAATATATTGCTGTATTTTCATGCCTTTAAATGCCATATTCTATGACTACTTATCGCTTTTCTTTTACTCCATATTCTGCGTATGTACTGCTTCTTTTTTTTGTTCTTTCCTGCAAAAACAACTTTAACGGCAAACAGGCAAATCATGCCAATACAACAGCATCGCCTGATAGCTTAACCGATGCGCAAAAACATCTTCCTGAAAATGCATTGAAAGGTTTAACCGTTGCAAAAGATTTGGAAGTACACACGTATGCAACAGAGCCGATGCTGAAGAATCCAACCAATATTGATGTAGATGAAAAGGGAAGGGTTTGGGTGAACGAAGCTTACAATTATCGTCCTGCCATTAACGGCAATCCGGTAAATGTGTTGGGTGATAGAATTATGATTTTAGAAGACACTAACGGCGATGGTAAAGCCGATACGGCAAAGGTGTTTTACCAGGGTCCTGAAATTAATGCGCCGCTTGGCATTTGTGTGCTGGGCAATAAAGTAATTGTATCGCAAAGCCCTTATGTGTGGGTGTTTTATGATGATAATGGCGATGATAAAGCCGACCGCAAAGAGATTCTTTTTCAAGGCATCAGCGGCGAGCAGCACGATCATGGCGTACATGCGTTTACATTTGGTGCAGATGGTAAATTGTACTTTAACATGGGCAATGCAGGAATGCAGTTGCGCGATAAAAACAACAAGCCTGTACTTGATCAGGATGGCGATGTAATCAGTCAGAAAAAATACAGGCAGGGTTTGGTGTTTCGTTGCGATGTGGATGGTTCGCATGTGGAATGTTTGGGTCAGAATTTTCGCAATCCTTACGAAGTGGCAGTAGATAGTTACGGCACGTTATGGCAAAGCGATAATGACGATGATGGCAACCGCGGCACACGAATTAACTACGTGATGCAACACGGAAATTATGGTTATACCGATGAAATGACAGGCGCAGGCTGGCAGGCGAACCGCACCAATATTGAAGACTCCATTCCCTTGCGGCACTGGCATTTGAATGACCCCGGTGTAGTGCCGAATTTATTACAAACCTTCGCTGGTTCGCCCACGGGAATGTTGGTGTATGAAGGGGCTTTATTGCCAAAGGAATTTCACGATGAATTAATCCATTGCGATGCCGGTCCGAATGTAGTGCGCAGTTATACAATCAATAAAAACGGAGCCGGCTACAAGGCAAGCATCATTAATATTTTACAAGGAGAAAAAGACCGTTGGTTTCGTCCGGCTGATGTATGCGCCGCGCCCGATGGCTCTATCATGGTTGCCGATTGGTACGATCCCGGCGTTGGCGGGCACCAGGCGGGCGACCAGGTGCGCGGAAGAATTTATCGCGTAGCGCCGCCTTCAGCTTCTTCATCATACAACATTTCTAAACAAGATTATACAACGCCGGTAGGCGCAATAGAAGCATTGCAAAATCCAAATTTATCGGTGCGTTATCATGCGTTTACAACATTGCAAAACATGGGCAAAAATGCAGTGCCCCAATTAGAGAAGTTATGGCACGATAACAACGCCGATCCGCGTATGCGGGCAAGAGCTTTTTGGGTGTTAGTAAAGATGAAAGACATGAATACTTCGCCATACATCAGCGAAGCCATTAAAGATAACAACCCCGACTTGCGCATTACCGGAATAAGAGCCGCAGTTGAATTAAAAAATAACGTAACCGGCGTTGTATCTGCCTTACAGAACGATGCCGATGCAGGGGTAAGACGCGAATGTGCGCTGGCATTGCATCACAATCATTCGCCCGAATCGGCTGCGTTGTGGGCTTCTTTAGCGGCACAATACGATGGTAAAGACCGATGGTACCTGGAAGCCTTGGGCATCGGTGCCGATACACAGTGGGACGCTTTTTTTACAGCATATCTTAATAAAATAAAAGACCCGTTAGCAACAGAAGCTTCGCGCGATATTGTGTGGCGTGCGAGAACTAAAAAAGCCTTGCCTTATCTGGCAAAATTAGCATCAGATGAAAGCGTTGCTTTATCCAATCGTTTGAAATATTTCCGCGCCTTTGATTTTACTAATGATCCACTAAAAGAAAGAATATTGTTGTCTATGCTGACCAACAACACAGGCGATAGTATGCAAGTAAATAAACTTGTGCTTTATGCGCTAAAGAGCAGAACGGTTGCACAATCTCCGGTTGCACAAAAAGTATTAGCCAATGTACTTCATTCGATAAACGGAACCGATGAATACATTGAACTGGTGAACCGTTACGAAGTGAGTTCTCAAAATGCAAACCTCCTGCAATTGGCTGTAAACAAATCTGGCGAGAACATTGGTAAAAATGCAGCAGGTTTGTTATTGCAACTGCATGGCGATGTTTTAGCCTGGAAAGTATTAAACGGAAACGATACCGCACAACAATTGCGGTTAATACAATCGCTTGCTGGCGTTGGCAGCACAGAATCGGTAAACATGCTGCAAACGGTTGCCTTATCTAACCAATACAATTTGCCTTTACGCAAACAAGCGGCGCACAGTATTGGTAATAGCAATAGTGGTGAAGACAGGGTGTTGCAGATACTAAAAGAAAAGAAAGTTCCGGCTAATTTAATACCCGATGTAGTTGCCAGTGTAAGTGGTGCATGGCGTGGTTCGGTGCGTGCCGAAGCGGCTACTTACCTGCCCGAAAATGGAGCAAAAACAAATGCAAAACCTGCCCCGGCGATGAAAGATCTGGTAGCTTTAAAACCCAATGCTGATGCAGGTTCCAGGATATTTGTCAGCACATGCAGTGTTTGCCACCAGGTGAATAATACAGGCAATGATTTTGGTCCGAAGCTTTCTGAAATCGGAAGTAAGTTGCCGAAAGAAGGGTTGCTGGCTGCCATTGAACATCCATCGGCAGGCATTAGTTATGGCTATGAAGGCTGGACGATAAAAATGAAAGACGGCTCAAATTTATCTGGCATCCTGGCAAGCAAAACCGAAACGGATATTGATTTGAAAATGCCCGGCGGTAATCGCAAACAATTGAAAACCGCTGATGTATTAGCCATGACACAAATGAAAGAAAGCATGATGCCGGAAGGTTTATATCAAAGCATGTCTTCACAAGATTTGGCGAATTTGTTAGAATACCTGGAAGGATTAAAAAAGAAGTAACCTGTTTGCAGGTTTTGTTTTGTTTGGTGTTTGTTTTTGCTGCATTTTGAAGATGGAAAACAACGGCCCTTTAGCTGTTTGTTTTTCCATCGGCTGTGTGTGATAATACAAATTGAGTATTGGCTGTATGATAAGATACAGATTCATTTGTAAGAAAAATAAACACATCAGCTATGAGACTAAAGCTACTTTATTTCACTTTCTTTATTGTTTCGTTATGCAGTGCTGCGTTTTCGCTTCGGGCGCAAACCATTCAGGCGGTTCCCAATCCTGATCAACCGGATATATTTGCTTATGTAGGCGGTCCGCTTTCAGGTTACGCGGGTAATCCCATTATTCTAAACAGTTAACTGTCATTACAATATCAGCCAGCCAGCAGCGGCTTTTCTTCTGATAGTAATTATATACTTCAGCAGGCTACTTATTCCGGTAGCAATGCAATTCATCAAACAGCGAATCCTGATGGCGGAATAGGCAGCTATTTTACTGCGCCGCAAGTTGTTTTTGATGATGGCGAGAACGTGTTGCGTGTGTATCCAAATCCGGCAAAAAATACGGTTGTGCTAATATTGCCATTGAGTGAATCAGCAAGCGTAGTGAACGTGTTTGATATGAAGGGAAGAAAAGTGATGCAAAAACAAATCAATGCCAATACGGCTTCCCAAACACTTACGGTAAGCGGGCTTGCAGCAGGCAAGTATGGGCTTCAGTGGTTGCCCAAAAATGGCAAACCGCAAACAACAAGTTTAATAAAACAGTAATTAAAAATTGAAGTAAAAAGCCGAAGCATAAAAACATCTTTTTATGCTTCGGCTTTTGTTTATAAAAAATCAGTCGTTAGTATTTTCAATCAATATCCATTCCCATGCATCCCCAATGTCATCATCCTGCACAATGCCAGTAAAAACAAACCCGTTGCCTTTTAGAATGCTTACTGATGCATTTTGTTCCGGTGCTGTTTTGGCGGTAATGATAACGTTTGGGTCGGTTGCTTTTGCAACAACAATCAATTGCCTGCATGTAAACGAAGCGATGCCTTGCCCTTCCCATTCTTTTCGCGTTCCATAAGCAATTTCAACTTTCTTGTCTTTTGGCGCACCTGTAAAACCACCCACGCCAACTACAGTTTCATCACGTAACACAACATAACCAATCCACGGCGGGTTGTAGCCGGTTTTATAATAATAAGCCGGGTAGGATTTGAATATTTCCCTGCAATAATCATTTGCATAAATTTCCTTATTCGGGTCTTCATCAATGAGAATGGGTTCGAGCGTTAGCATGGAAGGTTTCTTTTATCATTTAATAGGCACCATCACGCCGTTTGTTTTTACCCATCCGTTGGCCGTCATCCAGTTCAGGCAACGTTCCATCCATAAGTCTTTACTTTTGGGTAAGTGCATTCCAAAACCATGTCCGCCGTGCTGGTACAAGTGCATCTCAACCGGTACAAGATGCTGCAAACAAGCTTCATAAAAACGAATGCTGTTTTCGGGTTTTACACCATCATCATCGCTTGCATGAACCAAAAACGAAGGAGGTGTATGATTGGTTACCTGCAACTCGTTTGAGTAATATTTCTTTTTTTCTTCTGATGGATTTTTGCCCAATAAATTATCTCTCGATCCCCGATGCCCGATACTGTCATCAAACGAAATCACAGGATAAATCAAAATTAAAAAATCAGGTCGCAGGCTTGTATGATTGGGGTTTGCAATTACCGCATTGTTGTAATGTGTGCCTGCCGTTGATGCCAGGTGCCCGCCTGCCGAAAAGCCCATAATACCAATGCGTCCTGTATCAATGTTCCACTCTTTCGCTCTTTCACGCACGGTTTTAATTGCCTCCTGAGCATCCTGTAACGGACCAATTTCTTTGTTTACCATGGTAGCATCATCGGGTATGCGGTACTTCAATACAAAAGCTGCCACGCCCTGTTTCATAAACTCCTTTGCCACGTCGCTTCCTTCATGCCCCGCAGCCAAAATAGCGTAGCCGCCACCAGGGCAAATAATAACCGCAGTGCCGGTGGCTTTTTCTTTTGGTGGAAGATAAGCGGTGAGTGTTGGGCGGCTTACTTTGCTAATGATCAAAACACCATTGTTGCTGGTGGTTTCTTCATCGGGCGTTGCCCGGCTGTTGGGAATGCTATCTGTATAAAGCGGCATTATTGTTTGCGCAGCAACATGTAATCTCATAATTAAAAAATGAAGTAAAAACAAAGAGAAGCAAAAGAATCGTTTCATAAAAAAATTAGGTTACAAGGTTCAAGAAACAAGATACAAGAACCAAGACACTTATGGCAAGCTTTTAATCACAAATCAAATTATCATTCCCATTTAAACACCTTTATTGCAATGGCATAAATCACAATTCCCCAAACCAGCAATATGCTTACCTCTTTCCAGGTGCTCCACAAACCCAAGCCTTCGTACGATACTTTTTGCATGGCATTATTAAAACACGTAAGCGGCAACAGGCTGCAAATTTTTTGCATCCAACCTGGAAAAACAGAAGTAGAAAAAAAAGTGCCCGACAACAAAAACTGCGGAAATACAAAGATGTTGGAGTAAACCGGAATTACATTATCGGTGCTGGCAATGCTGCTTACCACAAACCCGAAACCCATAAAAATAACGCAGGCAATAAACGAAAGCAACAGCATATTTATAAACGTTATGATGCCATTTACAAACGTAAAATGAAAAGACAAATAACCAAACAGCATGATGATAACAACGGCTAACAATTGAAACAAAATGCGGCTGATACCTTCGCCTAAAATGATGGTGCTTCGGTTGATGGGCGTTGCAAAAAAGCGTTTTAAAACAAGTTGATTTCTTAAATTAAAAAACAAAAACGCTACACTAAAAACGCCGGTTCCTAACAACGAAAAGCCCAGCATACCAGGTAAAATTCTGTCTATTTCTCTAAACTCTCTGCCTTTTATAAATTGGATATTCGGGTTGATGCGTGCGATATGATAACTGGTATCATTCCTTATAATAACCGAGTTGAGAATAGCTTGCAAAATCTGCAGATCCTGCGGCTTTACAATGTCGGAGCTTTTTAAATTAATGTTGTACGAATGATTGCTTTGTTTTTGAATATCAACAATAGCCGTAATAGAAGCGCTTTTTAAATTCACATCCAATAAACTATCACTAAGCTTGTTGTAAATGGTTAAGCCTTTTATGTTTTGCAAGGTTTTATAAATAGGGTTCAGCGTATCGCTTTTTGTACTGAAGCCAATGTTCATAGAAAAACCATTGTCGCCGATAGAGCCAAAAACAAGTATAAAAATAATAGGAAACCCAAGGCTGAAAATTACTGTTGACGGGCTTCGGAAGATAGCCCGCAAACTTCCCCGCGTAATGGCAAGCATTGCCTTGAACTGACTGTATTTATTCATAAATTAAAATCGGATGTTGCCGCAACAAAGCTATCCCTTATGAAGCGAAAAAGGGAATGAACTGCAATTAAATAGTGTTTGTTTTTATTATAAAACTATTAACCAGATAGACTTAGCTTTTCATCTTCGTCAATTGCTGTATCTTGCGCATCTCAAAAAATTACCTGATATCTGATTCATAACAGCAAACCTGTTCAGTTCTTCGTTTTGAAAAGATGGAAAACACTATGAGTGCATTTATTTTTTTATCGAAATTAAATTTATCATAAGCTATCATTTATGTATTGATTGAAAATGATAATGAAAGAAAACCTGCACATCATAACGCACAACTATAAAATAACAAAAGAGGAACGTGAACAAAAAAACGGTCATCGGGCTGTTTGTTTGTGGTTCACAGGTTTATCAGGAAGCGGCAAAAGCACGATAGCAAACGCGGTAGAACAATATTTATACAATCATAATTTTCGTACTTACATTTTAGATGGCGATAACATTCGCAAAGGCTTAAACAAAGATTTAAATTTTACGGAAGAAAGCCGCATAGAAAACATTCGCCGCATTGGCGAAGTAGCAAAGCTGATGATTGATGCAGGCATTGTTGTGCTGGCTGCCTTCGTATCTCCGTTTTTAAAAGACCGGCAACTTTTAAAAGACGTAATGGAGAATAGTTTTGTAGAAATTTTTGTTGATGCGCCGATAGAAGTTTGTGAACAGCGCGATGTAAAAGGCTTGTATAAAAAAGCGCGCCGGGGTGAAATCAGCAACTTCACCGGCATCTCATCGCCTTTTGAAATACCAGAGCATCCCGATGTTCATCTTCATACCGATAAACAAGATATAAACGAAAGTGCGCAAACGGTTCTCGATATTGTGTTATCTAAAATAAAATTGATTTAACTACATGCATAAATATTATCTCGATCATTTGCAGGAACTGGAGGCGGAAGCCATTTTTGTAATACGCGAAGTGGTTGCGCAGTTTGATCGTCCGGCTATTTTATTCAGCGGCGGTAAAGATTCTATTGTGATTACACACTTAGCAAAAAAGGCATTTTATCCTGCTAAAATTCCGTTGCCGTTAATTCATATTGATACCGGTCATAACTTTCCCGAAACGATGGAATTTCGCGATCAGCTTGTAAACAATTTAGGCGTTCAATTGATTGTTGGCAGCGTGCAGCAATCAATTAACAAAGGTCGTGTAAAAGAAGAAACCGGTTTAAACGCAAGCCGCAATGCGCTGCAAACCGTTACCTTATTAGATACGATTGAAGAATATAAAATTGATGCAGCCATTGGCGGCGCGCGGCGCGATGAAGAAAAGGCCCGCGCTAAAGAACGCTTCTTTTCGCACCGCGACGATTTTGGGCAATGGGACCCGAAAAACCAGCGACCCGAACTATGGAATATCTTTAATGGCCGCAAACACCAGGGCGAGCATTTTCGGGTGTTTCCCATCTCAAACTGGACGGAGATGGATGTGTGGAATTATATAGTAAAAGAAAACATCGATATTCCATCATTGTATTTTGCACATCATCGCGAAGCCATTTATCGGGATAACACCTGGCTGCCCGTGTCGGAATTTGTAACCGTGCGCGATGGTGAAACGGTTGAAACAAAATACATGCGTTTCAGAACCCTGGGCGATATTACTATCACCGGCGGCATTGAATCGGATGCCGATACGCTCCAAAAAATTGTAGAGGAAGTGGCTGCTACACGCAGTACCGAACGTGGCAACCGCGGCGATGACAAACGCTCCGATACAGCCATGGAAGACCGCAAAAAACAAGGATACTTTTAAAATGAAAATTGTATTAGGTATTAAGTATTAGAATGAAGCAGCTCTTTAAAAAGCACGCCTTTTACTTAGCAACCAATATCAGTCTTAATACTTAATACTTAAATACTTAATACAATCATGTTAAATACAAGAGAATTATTACGCTTTACAACAGCCGGCAGTGTGGACGATGGCAAAAGCACATTGATCGGCAGGCTTCTGTATGATAGCAAATCTATTTTTGAAGACCAGATGGAAGCTGTAAAAAAGAGCAGCGAGCGTAAAGGTTTAGATCATGTTGATCTTTCTTTGTTAACCGATGGCTTGCGTGCCGAACGGGAACAAGGCATTACCATAGATGTTGCATACCGCTATTTTGCAACGCCCAAACGCAAGTTTATTATTGCTGATACGCCGGGGCACATTCAATACACACGCAACATGGTTACGGGCGCATCAACCGCCAACCTTGCGCTCATTTTAATTGATGCCCGCAAAGGTATGGTTGAGCAAACCTGCCGTCATTCTTACATCGCGTCGCTGCTGCAGTTGCCGCACATTATTGTTTGCATCAACAAAATGGATTTGGTTGATTATTCGGAAGAGGTATTTAATAAAATTGTAGAGGAATACACCGAGTTTGCCAGCAAGCTTAACATTAACGATATCCGGTACATCCCAATTTCTGCCTTGAACGGCGATAACGTGGTAAATCATTCGGAACACACCAAATGGTATCATGGCGCAACGTTGCTGCACGAGTTGGAAACGATACACATTGGCAGCGATTACAACCATATTGATGCGCGCTTCCCGGTGCAAACTATTATTCGCCCGCACTCAACCGAGTACCACGATTATCGCGGTTATGCAGGCAGAATTGCAGGTGGTATTTTCCGCCCCGGCGATGCAGTAACGGTGCTGCCATCGGGCTTAACGTCAACCATAAAAAGTGTTAACGCATTTGATATAACGGTAAAGGAAGCTTTTGCACCCATGTCGGTTTCCATTACACTGGAAGATGATATTGATGTGAGCCGTGGCGATATGATTGTAAAAGAAAACAATCAACCGTTGGTAAGCCAGGATTTGGACATTATGATGTGCTGGCTGAACGCAAAAAAATGGCAGCCGGGAACAAAGTATTATTTGCGGCAAACTACCAATGAAGTGCGATGTGTAATAAAAGAAATCGTTTACAAAATGGACATCAGCACGCTGCGCCGCATGGAAGAGGAAACCACAATTGGTATGAATGATATTGCCCGCGTGAAGATTAGAACCACAAAGCCGTTGGCGTACGATCCATACCGTAAAAACCGTTCAACCGGTTCTTTAATTTTAGTTGATGAAAGCACAAATGAAACGGTGGCTGCTGGAATGATTGTGGAGTAAAACAAAAATTATGAGCTTCGAGCTTTGAGCTTCGAGTCATTAGTCATAAGAATTGAAGACTAAATTATTCCTTTTGTATTTGTTTTCTCTTCTCATAGCTCGCAGCTCACAGCTCGTAACTTATAGCTTGCCGCTAACAGCTTTCGACTCTTTATTAAACAAAAGGATTTATAATTTAATCAACTCTAATATTATTTTAAGTTATCGGTTTACAAATTCTGAAATATTTTTACCCCGAAAAAGGATTTTAAAATATCGGTAAATACAAATCAATTCTGTTGCCGGTAAACGCATTACCAATATGATTTGTTTTTACTCACTTATTCTGCAATGTTTCAAATCATCAACTTTTTATAAAATTGATGAGTGATATTTATACATCATCAATAACAAAAAGCATCATTATAAAATGAAGCAAAAACAAACGTTGCGGTTTATAAATAATCTTATTAAAATTATCATCAAAAACAAAGTATGAAAATAGTAGTTGTAGGTACCGGTTATGTGGGTTTGGTAACCGGCGCATGTTTATCGGAAGTGGGTATTGAAGTGGTTTGCATTGATGTGAACCAGCCAAAAATCGACAATTTAAAACGAGGTATTCTTCCCATTTACGAGCCTGGTTTGGAAGACATTGTAAAGCGCAATTACAAAAAAGGCAGGCTGCATTTCAGCACCGATTTGGCCGATTCTATCCGCGGTGCGCAGGTAGCTTTTATTGCCGTGGGAACGCCGCCCGGCGAAGATGGCAGCGCCGATTTAAAATATGTGTTGCAGGTAGCCGATACCATTGGTAAATACATAACCGATTATTTAGTTGTGGTTACCAAAAGCACAGTGCCGGTGGGAACTGCAGCAAAAGTAAACGCCGCCATCGCATCGGCATTGAAGAATAGGGATGAAGAGATAGAATACGATGTGGCATCGAACCCGGAATTTTTAAAAGAAGGCGCTGCGGTGGATGATTTTTTAAAGCCTGATAGAATTGTGATTGGTGTAGAATCAGACCGCGCAAAGAACGTATTGCAGCAGATGTACAACCCGTTTTTATTAAATGGTCACCCGATTCTTTTTATGGATGTGCCTTCGGCTGAAATGACGAAGTACGCAGCTAACGCAATGCTGGCTACGAAGATTTCTTTTATGAATGATATTGCCAATTTATGCGAGCTGGTGGGCGCCAATGTAAACCATGTTCGCAAAGGCATCGGCAGCGATTTGCGCATTGGTAACCGCTTCATTTATCCTGGCATTGGTTATGGCGGTTCCTGCTTTCCAAAAGATGTAAAAGCATTAATTAAAACAGGTGAGAAAAACGGGTATGATTTGCGTATTTTAAATGCTGTGGAGGAAGTAAATGAAGACCAGAAGAAAGTGATTGTTACCAAAATAAAAAATTACTACAATGGCGATATAGCGGGCAAAACTTTTGCTATGTGGGGACTTTCTTTTAAACCAAAAACCGATGATATGCGCGAAGCGCCATCGTTGGTTATTATTGATATGCTGCTGGAAGCCGGCGCACAGGTAAAGGCTTATGACCCCGTATCGATGCCGGAAGCCAAACACATGATTGGTGATAAAATTACGTTTGTTAATGAAGCGGAAGAAGCCACAAAAGGCGCTGATGCTTTGTTGTTAATAACAGAATGGCCAGAGTTTCGTTTGCCAAACTGGGATGAAATAAAAAGCAACATGAAAGGGCATGTAATTTTTGATGGCAGAAACATTTATACCGCTGATGAAATGAAGGAACATGGCTTTGAATATTTTGGTATCGGGCGTCATGCGCATGGTATTAAAAGTTTGCAGGAACAGCAAGAAGCAACGCTGCGATAATTCTATAAAAATAGCCCGCAGATGATGCCGATCAGCGCAAAAACAAATCATACAATTTGCGTTCATCAGTGTTATCTGCGGGATAATCTTTTCTAAAATCAACCAATGAAAAAACGAATTTTAATTACCGGCGCCGCTGGCTTTTTAGGTTCTCATTTGTGCGACCGGTTTCTTGCCGAAGGTTATCATGTTATCGGCATGGATAATTTAATAACCGGCAACCTGCAAAATATCGAGCACCTGTTTCCCAACGCAGATTTTGAATTTTATCATCACGATATAACCAAGTTTGTGCATGTATCCGGCAAGCTCGATTATATTTTACACTTCGCTTCGCCTGCCAGCCCAATTGACTATTTAAAAATACCCATTCAAACCTTAAAAGTAGGTGCGCACGGCACGCATAATTTATTGGGTTTGGCGAAAGATAAAGGCTCCAGAATCCTTGTAGCATCTACATCGGAAGTGTATGGCGATCCCAGCGTTCATCCGCAAAAAGAAACATATTGGGGCAATGTAAATCCGGTAGGTCCGCGTGGTGTTTATGATGAAGCCAAACGTTACCAGGAAGCCATTACTATGGCATATCACACGTATCACGGTTTGGAAACGCGCATCATCCGCATCTTCAACACGTATGGTCCGCGCATGCGTTTGAACGATGGCCGCGTGCTGCCTGCGTTCATTGGTCAGGCTTTGCGTGGTGAAGATTTAACGGTGTTTGGCGATGGTTCGCAAACACGTTCGTTTTGTTTTGTTGATGATTTGGTGGAAGGTATTTTTCGCTTGCTGCACAGTAACTATTCTTCGCCGGTAAACATTGGCAATCCATCTGAAATTACCATTGGTGAGTTTGCGGAAGAGATATTAAAATTAACCGGAGCCAATCAAAAAATAATTTATAAACCCTTGCCAACCGACGACCCGAAACAACGGCAACCCGATATTACTTTAGCAAGGCAACTGTTAGGCTGGGAGCCGAAAGTGGATAGAAAAGAAGGCTTGCAAAAAACGTATGAATACTTCAAATCGTTAACAATGGATGATTTGTATAAAAAAGAACACAAAGACTTTTCATCGTTTGTGAAGCAATAGGTTTTGTTTTAGTATAGCCACAAGAGAGTGAAGTTGCAATGTTTTGTTTTACTCCATTTTTACTTTTGAGGTAAATTTATTTTTAGGAAGATATTTGAGTTGGTTTGTTTGAATGCTGTTGTAATTGCAGAATCAATCCTCATTTGCCGGATAGTTATTATTTTAGCAAAAATCTTCAATGCAATACAGCGATTTAATTACGGTTGATTCGGAAATATTACACGGAATACCTGTTTTTAAAAATACGCGTGTTCCTGTACAATCTTTATTCTGGCATTTAGAAAAAGGCATCTCAATCGATGAATTTTTAGATGATTTTCCTACCGTTAGCCACGAGCAGGCCGTTCAGTTGCTCCAACTATCCGGCAAACTGTTTTCAATACCTGATTTTAAGAACATTTATGAAACTTCTGTTGGATGAAAATTTGCCTAAAAAACTAAAGATAAATTTTCCGGTACATAAAGTTTTTACGGTAAGAGAATTAAAATGGAATGGCATTAAGAATGGCGCATTGCTAAACCTGATGTTAGAAAATAAATTTGATGCTTTGCTATCGTTCTATCAGAATATACTGCATCAGTAAAATTTTGAAAAATATCCAATAACCGTTTTTGTTTTGATTGCTTCTATCAATACCTATGATGTATTGCAACCTTTATGTGAAAAAGTGAATGTACATCTTGAATCAAGCGATGTAAAGAAAGGCGTTGTTTACATTGAATAAGATCGCATTAATATTGGATCATTCAACACTAATCATTTCAATTTTCATTCACGGAAGGCATCACATCAATCACCTTCATTTGAATGCTTCGGGTGCCATTCCATTCATTCAAATCAATGGTAAAAACAACATCAAGCGGTACGCCATTTTGCAATAAATAAAACTTATCAGCCATGCCAAAACCAATGCCGGTAAGCATTACGTTGCCTTGCTTCACTACAAAACGAAGGTGCTGCTCTTTTACAATTTTAGAATAACCGCTTTCATAAACTTTACGGGCAATAAAATGGGGTCGCATGTTTTGCGGACCGAAAGGCTCCATTTGCTGCAGAATATTATAAAAAGAAAAAGAAAGTTCTGAAAAATTTACTTCAGCATCTATTACAATTTCGGGCGTAAGCATGTGCTCGGCAATGGTGGCAGAAACAATTTCTTCAAACTTTTTTTCAAAGGCATCTACGTTCTCGGGCAGCATCGTCATACCGGCAGCGGCAAAGTGTCCGCCATAACCCAGCAGATGTTCACGGCAGGCATGAATAGCTTCATATAAATTAAAACCTGCCACGCTGCGTGCGCTGCCCGAAACCACATTGCCGCTTTTGGTAAGAACAACAGTTGGACGATAATAATTTTCAACCAGCCGCGAAGCCACAATGCCCACTACGCCTTTGTGCCAGTGATCCTGAAACACAACGGTAGTTTTGCGTTGCACCATTGTGTTGTTGCTTTGAATCATGTGGATGGCTTCTTCGGTAATAGTGTTATCTGCTTCTTTTCTAAAAGTATTATCGTTGTGCAAAGCTTCAGCATATTGCATAGCTTTATCATAATCTTCCTCAATAAAAAGCTGCACGGCTTTTTTTGCATCATCCATTCTGCCAGCGGCATTAATGCGCGGCGCTACAATAAAAACAAGATTGTTGATGTAAAGTTCCCCCTGCATTCCGGCAAGGTGTAGCAAGGCTTTGATGCCCATGCAAGGGTTGTTGTTTATTTTTTGCAAACCATAAAAAGCGAGAATGCGGTTTTCGCCGTTGATAGGAACAATATCGGCAGCAATGGCAGTGGCAACAAGATCGAGGTATTGAAGATACGATTCGTTAGGCAAACGTAACTCTTCGCTTAACGCCTGCATCAATTTAAAACCAACGCCGCAGCCGCACAGTTCTTTAAATGGATAAGAGCAATCAATTTGTTTTGGATTTAAAATAGCAACCGCATCTGGTAAAACCGCGTCGGGCATGTGATGATCGCATATAATGAAATCAATATCCTGACTCTTCGCGAAGCGAATTAATTCAACGGACTTAATGCCGCAATCGAGAGAGATAATTAAAGAAATATGATTTTCTTTTGCATACTCAATTCCAGCTTTTGACACGCCATAACCTTCTCTGTAACGATGTGGTATATAATAATCGACCTGCGGATAAACATTTTTTAAAAATTGAAACATGCTGGCAACCGATGTGGTGCCATCTACATCATAATCTCCATACACCAAAATTTTCTCGCCTTCTTCAATTGCAGACAAGATGCGCTTTACAGCCTTCAGCATATCTTTCATCAGCCATGGATCGTGAAGATGGGAAAGCTGCGGGCGGAAGTAATCTTTCGCTTCTTCAAATGTTGTAATACCGCGCTGCACAAGTATGGCGCAAAGTGTGTAATTAATTTTTAAAGCCTGTTGTAAATGACAGGTTTTATTATTATCCGTTTTTAATATGTTCCATCTCTTCTGCATCAAAATATACGGTCAGTTGTATATCTTACTAAATCTTCCAGCGCATCGCGCACTTCGCCAGGCTGAAACCGGTACAAGATAGTTAACGCTTCATCCCGAAACGAAAGCATCTTTTGTTGTGCATAAGCAATGCCGCCGGTTTGTTGTACTGTAGTAATTACAAACTGAACTTTTTGTTTGTTTTTATTCTCATTTTTTACGATATTAATTAGTTGCCTTCGCAAAGAAGCCTCCACATGATTCAAGGTATAAATCAGCGGCAAGGTTAGCTTTTTTTCTTTAATGTCGTTACCGGTTGGCTTTCCTACATTCTGGTTGCCGTAATCAAACAAATCGTCCTTTATTTGAAATGCCATACCTACTTTTTCTCCAAATAATCTCATTTGTTCAATATCATTATCATCAGCAAAAGTTGTGGCTGCGCCGGCAGCGCAAGCCGAAGCCAAAAGCGATGCGGTTTTGCCGTTAATGATGTTATAATAAATACTTTCATCAATATTTAAATTACGTGCTTTTTCCATTTGCAGCAATTCTCCTTCGCTCATCATCTTTACAGCGCGAGACATGAGTTGGAGTATTTTAAAATCGTTGTTATCAAGAGAAAGCAGCAAGCCTTTTGATAATAAGTAATCGCCAACCAAAACGGCTATTTTGTTTTTCCAAAGCGCATTGATGGAAAAAAATCCACGCCGTTCAAAAGCTTCATCCACTACATCATCATGCACTAAAGTGGCTGTGTGCAGCAGTTCTACCAATGACGCTGCACGATAAGAAGCTGTATTAATTTCACCCCCTAACCGGGCACATAATAGTACAAACATAGGGCGCAACTGTTTTCCTTTGCGCTTTACAATATAACTCATGATTCTATCAAGCAAGGGCACTTTGCTTTTTACGGCTTCTTTGAAATACATTTCAAATTCTGTTATCTGCCTGCCGATAATTTTGTTTGCTTTTTCCATTACACCTACTGCCAGGCATATAGTTAGCCGAAGCAATTTTTGTTGCATAAAATTTACGATGTTCACTAATGTGGTAGTAATTTCCACATTTCACTTGCCACACATCAAATGTAAATGTGCAAACCTCACTTATAAATTTTAAAATAAAAAAGAGTAATAGGGTAAAATAAAAAATAGTAGTAAGCACAGGCATCGTTTATAGGGCAAGCAGTGTCTAATGGTTGCTTGTGTAAAGATTGTTATTGGTTTATAAAGCGTTGGCATTGCAATTGCTATTTCACTTCACAAATTTTTTAACCTTATCCAATAGCGGGTAATTAATATTTGTGAATTAAATATCAATATTTACTTTTGCTGAAAATTTAAGGTCTTTACCAGGATTAACTTTAAAAAGTAGCCTAAACAAAAAATTAAATCACACCAACTATGGTAAAAAAGTATGCAGTAATGATGAGTTTGCTCTTCGCAGCTCATGGGGTATTTGCACAAGACAGTTCAATGAACAGGATGAACGATGCAAAATCCTACTGGAATGATTCTTCAAAAGTTTCCACGAAGAACATGGCACAGTACAACGAGTTTAGAAACAACCAGTATCCGTACCCCGCAAAACCACGCGACATGTGGCAATTGGGTGTAACAGGTGGCGTATTGGTGCCTTTATTTGATGTTCCGAATGCACAGTTTCCAGGATGGCATGCCGGTTTAAATTTAAGAAAATCATTAGGTTATTTAGTGTCTATTAAATTTGGTGCTGAATACGGAGAAGCAAAAGGTTATGAATACAGACCTGGAGCTTCTATACTTAATCTTCCTCCGGCTTTAGCTGCACAGTATTCGGCAGCTGGCTTACCTTGGCTTCCTAATTATAAGATGCAGGCAGTTATACCTTCGGTTGAAATGATGTTCTCATTTGGCAATATCCTTTTTCATCATGGTAATCCAAAGAGCAACATTTATTTCACAGCTGGTTATACACCTTTTGTTTATCATACAACGATTGACGCATTGGATGCTAATGGTCAGCCTTATAATTTTACGAATATTAATTATGGCCAGAAGCGTACAGATGTTCAAAAAGATGTTAAGGCTTTACTGGATGGAAAATATGAAACTGACGCCAGTGTTAGAGGCCGTAGCCAGAACTTTGATAAAGCTGACGGAAAATGGCAATTCCGCCACAGTGCATTCATTGGCGGTGGTTACGAGTTTAAATTAGGAAGTGCGGTAACTTTGGGCTTGGAAGCGAAATACTATCTTATCAGCGATGATTACTTAGATGGTGTATATCGCCAACCGGATGGTTCATTAACATCAAATAACGACCATATTGTTTCAGGTGATGTAACTTTCGGATTTAACCTTGGAAACAAAGCAAAACGTACAGAACCATTGTGGTTCCAAAACCCGCTGAACTTTGCTTATAATGAGTTGAATGCTCCGCAGCACATGAAGATACCAACACCAGTATTGCCAGATGCTGATGGTGATGGTGTAACTGATCAGTTTGACCAAGAGCCGAATACACCTGCTGGTGCTCCGGTTGATTCTCATGGTGTGGCAAGAGATACAGATGGTGATGGTGTTCCTGACTATAAAGACAAAGAACTACTGACTCCGCAAAAATGTTTCCCTGTTGATGCTGATGGTGTAGGTAAATGCCCTCCAACTTGTTGCGATTCTTTAGATCAATATCGCTTAGGTGCTAATACTTGCAACATTAGTAGTTTACCAAGTGTACAGTTTAAAGGTAATACTGCTGTTTTAAGTAAAGCAGCACAAGCTTCTTTAGCTTCTATCGCTCAACAAATTCAGAACAGCCCTAATTGCAGAATTCGTGTAACGGGTCATGGCGCTTCTGATAAGCGTGCACAACAACGTAGCTGGGATAGAGTAAATGCTGTTATTCAGTACATGGTAAATCAGCAAGGTATTTCTGAAAGCCGCTTTATCTTTATATCAGGTCAGGATGGTGATCCTAACGTTGTAGATATGGAAGGTACTACCGATGAAGGTCCGAACAATGTTCCGGCTCCACATCCGCAGTATCAGAATAAGAAAAAATAAATTTGCTTTCTTATATAAAAAAGCCGTCCCGCTTAAAGCGGGACGGCTTTTTTATATAAGAAATTTTCTTGCCAACATGACAGGTAAAACTGCTCTGGTATTGCTTTTGTTTACTGCACAAAGTGTTGAGAAATCAATTCAAAATTTTCAAAATAAGTAAAACGAAAACCCAATTATGCAAAAAGGACAGATAAGAGTGCAAACGGAAAACATCTTTCCAATTATAAAAAAGTTTCTGTACAGCGACCATGAAATTTTTGTAAGAGAACTGGTAAGTAATGCAGTTGATGCTACACAAAAACTAAAAACGCTTTCCTCTATTGGTGAGGCAAAAGGTGATTTGGGTGAACTGCGGATTGATGTGGTTGTAGATGCAAAAGAAAAAACAATTACCATCACCGACCGCGGTGTGGGAATGACGAAAGAAGAAGTAGATAAATATTTAAACCAGGTTGCATTCAGTGGTGCAGAAGAATTTCTGGATAAATATAAAGATGCCAATATCATCGGGCATTTCGGACTTGGTTTTTACAGTGCTTTTATGGTGAGCAGCCGTGTGGAAGTATTGACGCAAAGCTACAATGATGAAGCCTCAACGGTGTATTGGAGTTGCGACGGCAGCCCTGAATTTGAATTGTATGAAGTAGAGAAAAGAGACCGTGGTACAAAGATTATTCTTCACATCAATGAAGACAGCAGTGAATTTTTAGAGGCTTCGCGCATTAAAGGCATTTTGGAAAAATTCTGCCGCTTCTTGCCCATACCCATTTATTTTACAGATGTAGCAGAAAAGAAAGAAGACGAGAAGGAAGAAGAACAAAAACCCATCAACAATACACATCCTATCTGGGTTAAAAAACCATCTGAATTAACGACTGAAGACTACCAAAACTTTTATCGCGAGCTGTATCCTTTTGGCGAAACACCGCTGTTCTGGATTCATCTCAACGTTGATTATCCGTTCAACCTAACCGGCATTTTGTATTTCCCTAAAATCAAACAGAGCTACGAAATACAAAAAGATAAAATACAGTTGTACAGCAACCAGGTGTTTGTAACCGATGAAGTAAAAAACATCGTACCCGAATTTTTGATGTTATTGCATGGTGTGATTGATAGTCCTGACATTCCGCTAAACGTAAGCCGTAGCTACTTACAAGGCGATCCGAATGTGAAAAAAATAAATGCACATATCACCAAAAAAGTTGCCGACAAACTGGATGAAATGTTTAGAAATGAACGGGCATCGTTTGAAGAAAAATGGGACAGCCTGGGTTTGTTTGTTAAATACGGAATGATAACCGACGATAAATTTCTGGATAAAGCAGCCAAATTTTTGATTTTGCAGAATGTAGCCTACAATAAATTTTATACAATTGATGAATATAAAATGGCTACTGAAACTTTGCAGAAAAACAAAGAAGGTAAGCATGTGGTTTTATACACAACCGATCCTGTTCAGCAGGATGCTTATGTGCAGGCTGCTAAAGCGAAAGGTTACATTGTGGTGAAGATGGAAACCATGATAGATGCGGCTTTCATTAACAATATGGAGATGAAATGGAACGATGTTCATTTTGTTCGTGTTGACGCTGACATCATTGATAATTTAATTGACAAACAAGACGCAACCGAAAGTGTACTGAGCAAAGATGAAGAAGGAAAACTGAAAGAACTCTTCACGTTTGAAGTGCCGCAATTGCATGTATCTGTTGAAGTAAAAGGATTGAGTACAGACACTGCGCCGGTAGTGGCTACGCGTCCTGAATTTATGCGCCGCATGAAAGACATGGCGAACATGGGCGGCGGCGGTATGACAGCATTTTATGCAACCATGCCCGATGAAGTAACGCTCACCGTAAACGGCAATCATCCCATTTATCAAACCTTACTAAAAGAAGGCGATGACAAAAGAGTGCAAAAACAAATCCGCACTTTGGCTGATATGGCCCTGCTTTCGCAGGGTTTATTAAAAGGAACCGATTTAACCAATTTCATCAGCCGGAACATCGAATTGATGCAGGAAGAAAAGGTGGAAGCATAACTAAAAAGATACAAGTATCAAGGGTACAAGTTTCAAGAATACAAGTACTAGTATGCAAGTTAAAAAAGGCTGCTTTTAAAAAGCAGTCTTTTGTTTTTATGCCTTTTTCACTCTCCCGCTGCCGCTTACTTTACTGGCTACCGTTGCATCGCCCGAGTAAATAATACTGCCGCTGCCGCTAACTTGTGCTGTTAATGCTTTTTCAACATGGATGGTAAGATTACCGCTGCCCGACTGCTGCACTGTTGCTATATTGCACATAACTTCTTCGAGACTGGCGTTGCCGCTACCGCTTTTCTTAACATCTGTTTCCTCATTCACTTTGCCTTTCAACACAATGTTGCCGCTGCCCGACATGCGCAGCGAAAGTGAGCCAAAAGAAGTAAACTTTAGTTTTAATGAGCCCGAACCAGAAACAGCTACCGAAGTGTTGCCCCCATTATTAAAATCGCCATCACCATTTATGCTGCCACTGCCGCTTTGTGCAATTGCATCAATGGTTGTCATGCTTACATAAATTTTTATTGGCCTATGTGTTTGTACATTATATCCTTGCTTTAGTTTAATTGTTAGCATGTTATCTTTCACTTCCGTTTCAATGTAAGGCAACAGGTTTTCTTCACCTTCAATTTTTATACTGTTGCTGTTGCCATACTCAATTTGTACATTAATAGGTCCGCCAGCCGCCAACGACGTATAACCACTTACTTCGCGGGTTTCCGTTTTATTAACATCGTTTCCTTTTATGGTGTGCCATTGAGCTATGCAACTTGCGCTGATAAATATGCCGAGAAACAAAAGAAAAGTTTTCATTGGTTTTATTTTTTGAGTTGAAACGATGTGTCTTTCAAAATGTTACAGGTTGTTTTTTTAATAAGCCCAACTGTGATGATGTTTTTAAACGAATAAAAGAAGAATGGCGTGCCCCTTTGGGTCGGGCTATCCGCTTTTACTCCGGCGCAAAGCCCACGCACAAAAACCTTCACCGGGGTAACCGCTTCTATCCCTCACGCGCTCCGCAGTTCTAGTCCTGTTCAACATTCAATACCAACATACATTTGGGAACATTAGCTCAAACGCCATCATATTATTTTCCTACACAGGCATTATAATTGCCCCAACAAAAGAAAATCATTGGAAACCAATTCATCAAATACAAAATCTTCTGAAAAGCAGGCCGGCGCTTCCGATCATCTTGCCAATGAGCGAACATTTTTAGCCTGGATACGAACTAGCATTGCCATGATGGGCTTCGGTTTTGTAATTGTAAAGTTCGCTTTGTTTATCCGGCAAATAACAGCGGTATTGCATCAACCCAATATAAACGCAAACAAAAGTTTCTCAGCGGTTATTGGTGTAATCATGGTAGCGTTTGGTGCGGTAATAGCGGCATTGTCATTTGTGCGTTATCGCACTGTAGAAAGGCAATTGAACAACGGTTCTTATTCTTCTTCGCAATGGCTGTTAATGGTAGTTACAGCAAGCATTATTATCGGCAGCATTTTGTTGGTTTTGTATCTGCTTCCCAATATTTGATTTGTGATTGAAGAACTAAAGCTCAATAACATAATGTCTGCTAAAACAAAAGCGGATAAATGATTTGTAGATGAAGTTTATTTCGTTACCCACACTATTACAAATGCATTTGTTGGTGGCTGCTCTTTTTCTATCTGTTTTGGCTTATCCGAATTGGTATTTAATTACTGTTTTAAGCATTTTGTAAGCCCGAAAACCACTTGTTAATCTCTTTTCTAAAAGCTTCAGAGCCTATTTCCAAACGTCTTTCATACGTGGCTTTCGCTGTTTCGCCTGCAACATAACGAAACTGGTCTTTATTGTCAGATGCTGCTTCATAAATAACTTCTGCAATCTGTTCGGGCGTAGAAGCAGGATTAACTACGCCAAATACTCTCTGTATTACTTCATCGTATATTGGGTGAGAAACTACATTCAATGAGCGACCATAGAAATCTGTCTTTGTTCCACTCGGCGAAACGGTTTTAATACGAACATTAAACATTGATAATTCAAATGATAAACTTTCGCTCCATCCTTCTAATGCCCATTTGGTGGCGTGATAAATACTGCCAAGTGGATAAGCGATAAGCCCTGCTATTGATGTTATATTGATAAACAAGCCATTTTTCTTCTCTCTGAAATAAGGGATGAATGCCCGCGTTACAAGCATTGTTCCCAAAAGATTGGTGTTGATTTCTTGCACTATTTGTTCTTCGCTGAGTGCTTCCATTGCACCAATCAATGCATAGCCCGCATTATTCAGCACTACATCTATTTTACTTAAAGAAATGGCTTTTTCTGCAGTTGCTTTTATTTGCTTAACGTTTGTAACGTCTAACGGCAAAAGTGTTACGTTTTTTAGTTGCGTTAGTTCCGTTTCTTTTTCAGGATTTCGCATTGTGGCGATTATGTTCCAACCTTGTGTTTGAAATAGTTTTGCGGTTGCTTTTCCAATGCCAGACGAGGCACCGGTGATGAAAATTGTTTGCATCTGAATTCTTTTTATTGTTTATGTGCAAAGCTAAAACGGACAAAGTATACATTTGATACCTGTATACAAAACGATACTTAAATGACAGCGAAAGAAATAAGATTCAAAAATAAAATCAACGCAATACAAGATACTATGTTTGTACTCGGTGGTAAATGGAAAATACCTGTTCTACTTTCCATTTATAGTGGAAACAAGAGGTTTAATGACATTACGACTTCTATTCCCAAAATTACCAATCGTGTATTGTCCAAAGAACTCAAGCATTTGGAAGAAAATTTGTTGATTAGCAGAACTGTGATTGATGATTATCCTGTTAAAATTGAATATGCTCTTACAGACTATTGTTCAAGTATTCAGAATGTTGCGAAGTCAATGGAAGAATGGGGTAAAAATCATAGGAAGAAAATTAGTAAAAAATAGTTTGAGCGTCGGTTAAGGTTGCCACCAACTCAATCATTTGTGAAATCGTTTCTGTAAAGCAAAGAACTATATAAACTGGCTTACTTTTGCAGCCACTTTTATTTGATAAAAGATATGTTCAATAAAAAAGAGGATAACAAAAGCTGGTTAAAACTAGCGCACACAATAATGATTGGTGCCTTGTTTTTTGCACAGCTTCAGTTGAAATTTATTGAATATGCTTATGGCAACGACTATGGCAAAACAACAGTTGTAAATGAGGCAACGCAAAATAGGGCAAAACCAAAAATCGTACGAAGTAGTAATACCCATTCAACTTCTTACACAAAGCTCAATAAGCGTTACCCGTTAAGCAGTTTGTTTGTTGTATCCACTGCTCCTGACATCATTCATCATTATCCTGTTTCTGCTTCTCCCCAATTAATTTATCATACACCCTTTCTCAACAATTCTTACAAACATACTTTTTCACTTCGCGGTCCACCTTCTTCTTGTTGTTAGCATCCTCTTTTTGTTTTAGTCCATTTTTTTCTGTTCCATTTTTCTCTTTTTTGTTGATTGTTGTTGATAGAGATTATACCTCAATGAAAGGCTTTGCAATTCAGCTAATGGGTTGCGGTTGCTCCCTTTCTTCTTACACAATTACCAACAAAAACAAATTGTAACCTCCATTCATTTAAGCAGATGTTATGAACCAACGTTTGGTAAAAACAACCTTGAAGTTGTGCGCAACCGCTTTGTTGTTTGCGTGCCATTTATCTCTTTATGCACAACCAGTACAACCTGCCCTTTCGCTGCAGGTGCTGGTGGCTTCAGCCATGCAATATTCTCCTGTATTGAAAAGCAGGCAAGCCTATATAAAAAGCTCGGAGCAAGATGTTATTAGCGCAAGAAATGCCTACTTGCCAACCGCAGTTGTAGGCGATGAAGCCCTGATTGCGTCAGACAATTCGTTGCCGGGCTCGTATCTTTCCATGGGCATTATTCCTTCCACTTCATCGGGCATTCGCCCAGGCAATACAGCAGGAGCTGCCTCTGGCAATTTTGCTCTTTTTATGAGCCAGTACGAGATTGCTTCATTCGGTTATAAAAACGCTCAAATCAAAAATGTAGAAGCCGAAGTAAGCTTGCGCAACAGCGATTTGAACCGTGAGTCTTATTTATTAAAATGGCGTATTTGTAAACTGTATTTTACGCTGCTGCAGCAACAGTTGCAGCAAAGCATAGAAGAGCAAAATACAAAGCGGTATGAAGATTTGTTTACTGTGGTTCGTGCAGTGTCGTTAAGCGGTTTAAAACCTGGCGCCGATTCATCGCAGGCTTTGGCAGAGCTTTCCAAAACAAAGGTAGATGTGAACAATGCAGTGAAGCAAACGCTAACGCTGAAACAAGAGTTGGCTTATCTCTCCGGCATTCGTGCCGACAGCATTTTGATAGATACTTCAGAGCAACAACATCAGCAAACCATCACACGCCTGTTGCAAAACGGTGCCGATACCACAGCCAATCCTTTGCTCTCTTATTACACGGCTGAGCAGCAATTGTTGCAAAGCAATGAAGCGGTAGTGCAAACCAGCTTTCGTCCGCACCTGATGCTTACCGGAATGGCATGGGCACGAGGTTCGAGCATTGATGCGAATAATAAATTTCAATCGTTGGGTTCTGTGTTCGATAACCAGCGATACAATTATTTAGCGGGCGTAAGTATATTTTACAACCTGTTCAGCGGCATTCAAAAAAAGAGTCGCGTAGCCGCCAGCCGCTACAACAGCGAAGCAGGTGCGGAGGAATTGGAGGGGGAAAAACAATCTCTTCAAAACATCAACAACGAGGCGGATGAAGCCATCCGCATTGCTTCGGAAAACTTAGCTCAGTTGCCGGTTCAGTTAAGGGCTGCGGGCGATGCTTTCAATCAAAAAACGGCGCAGTACAAAGCGGGTATCAGCAACTTGGTTGATCTTACCACGGCTACTTATGTTTTGTATCGTGCCCAAACCGAATACGCCCAGGCTTTGAACCATTGGTTTTTGGCAAACGTAGATAAAGCCGCCGTTACCGGCAGGCTCGATCTTTTTATTCAATCATTAAATAAATGACCTTCTATGTTAAAAGGTGCATTGAAGCGACCCATCACCGTGCTGGTGTTATTCGGGGGCTTACTCTTATTTTCTATCATCGCTATCCGTTCTATTCCCATTGATATTTTTCCGCAGCTAAACCTGCCCACCATTTATGTAATTGAATCGTACGGCGGCATGTCGCCGCAACAAATGGAAGGCTTTTTTGCCACGCGGTTGCAAGACCAGTTTTTATATGTAAATGGCATCAAAAATATTGAGAGCAAAAACATACAAGGCTTAACGCTCATCAAGCTTTCTTTTTACGAAAAAACAAACATGGCAGAAGCCTCGGCGCAGGTGGCTTTGCAGGTAAACCGTGCGTCGGCATTTTTTCCGCCAGGCGCATTGCCGCCGCAGGTGGTACGCTTCGACGCTTCTTCGTTGCCGGTAGGTGAACTGGTGTTTAGCAGCAAAACCAAATCACTAAAAGATATTTACGATCTGGCTGCAACCCGCATCCGGCCTATGTTTGCTACGATCCCGGGTTTATCGGCACCGCCGCCATTTGGTTCCAATGCCCGTTCGGTAGTGGTGAATGTTGACCCTGAAAAGTTGCGGCGTTACAATGTATCGCCCGACCAGGTGGTGGATGCCATTACCAAAAACAACGCGATGACGCCATCGGGTAATCTTCGCGTGGACAGTTTGATGTATGTAACCACAGTCAATTCGTTAGAACAAAATGTTGAGCAGTTTGGAAACATACCCATTGCAACTTCGGGCAACAGTGCTGTGTTTATTCACGATGTGGCAAGCGTTGCCGATGCTGCGGATATAACGGTTGATTATGCACTGGTAAACGGCAAGCGTTCGGTATATATTCCGGTGGTAAAAACGGCTGACGCTTCCACCTGGGATGTGGTGCAATCGCTAAAACAAAAGCTGCCCGACATGCGAAGCTTGCTGCCCGATGACGTGAATGTAAGTTATGAATTCGACCAGTCGGTGTTTGTTATTAACGCCGTAAAAAGCCTGATGACGGAAGGCATTTTAGGCGCGATATTAACGGGTTTAATGGTGCTTCTTTTTTTGCGCGACTGGCGCAGCAGTGTGGTTGTTATCATTACCATACCTGTGGCTATTATCAGCGCCGTTTTGTTTTTGCGCCTTTTTGGTCAAACCATTAATATCATGACGTTAAGCGGGCTTGCCTTGGCCATTGGCGTGTTGGTTGACCAGGCAACCGTAACCATCGAAAACATACACCAGCATTTGGAAATGGGCAAAAACAAACGTCAGGCAATATTGGATGCCTGCGAGGAAATTTCATTTCCCTTGTTGTTGATTCTGCTTTGCATTCTGGCTGTGTTTGCGCCATCGTTTATTATGACGGGCGTGCCCAAAGCTATGTTTCTTCCTCTGTCGTTGTCTATTGGTTTTGCCATGATCGTATCGTTTGTGGCTGCGCAAACTTTAGTGCCGATTATGTGTAACTGGTTGTTGAAAGAAGAGAAGTTTCAATATCATCATACCGCTCCTGAACATGCTCATGCAGGGTTAGCTTTGAATAAACGGGAAGAGGACGAAATCAATCTTCATACAAAAGAAGATACAGAACAACCTAAGGAAGATGATTTTTTTCAGCGTTTAAAAATAAAGCTTTTGCAAAGGCTCCAAAGCTGGATGCCAAAGCGGAAATGGATTGTTTCCATTTACTGCATTGCAACCATTGGGGCGGCTGCTTTTTGTTTTGCCACAATTGGTAAAGATTTATTACCAAAAAGCAATGTCGGCCAGATGCAATTGCGCATTAAAGAACCCGATGGCACAAGGCTTGAAATAACCGAGCGGGCTGTAAAAAGCATTTTACATACCATTGATTCTACAGTAAACGGAAACATCGCCATCAGTTCGGCGTATGTTGGTTTGGTGCCCAGTTCGTTTGGCAGCAGCAATTTGTATGTATTCAACAGCGGCACGCACGAAGCAGTTTTGCAAATCAACCTGGATGAACATTACAAAGTAAAAATGGATGATTTAAAAGAGAAGATACGGGGTGTGATAAAAGCGAAATATCCGGATGTTGCCATTTCATTTGAACCGATTGAACTTACCGAAAAAATAATGGCGCAAGGCGCAGAAACACCCATTGAAATAAGAGTGGCAGCGCGTAATTTTTCAGACATTACAAACTATACTCAAAAGCTGGAAGACAAACTGAAACAGGTTTCTTTTTTACGTGATGTTCAAATTGAGCAACCGTTGCAATTTCCGACGTACAACATTCATGTGGACAGATTCCGGCTAGCGCAAATGGGACTGAATATGGCTGATGTTTCGCGAAGCATTACCGACGCTACTTCGTCAAGCCGTTTTACGCAGAAAGTGTTGTGGCTCGATCAGCGCAATGCTTACACCTACCAGGTGCAGGTGCAGGTTCCGGAATACATGATGAACTCTACCGAACAAATGAATGACATACCCTTAGTGAAAGGGCAGGACAGACCGGTGCTTGCTGATGTTGCTGAACTCTCAACCGCAGAAATGCCAGGAGAATACGACCGTGAAGGTCCGCGCCGGTACCTAACTGTAAGCGCCAACATTTATAAAAAAGATTTAGGGTCTGCTACCAATGCAGTGGAAAAAGCGGTTGATGAAATCGGTGCAAAACCAAAAGGTTTGGTGGCAACTATTGGCGGTATGTCATCATTACTGAACGAAACGCTTAGCTCATTGCAAACCGGTTTGCTGGCGGCAATTGTTGTTATCTTATTATTGCTGGCAGCCAATTATCAATCGTTCGGGTTGGCAATTTCTGTGCTGGCAACGGTGCCTGCGGTGTTGCTCGGTGCAATGCTGCTCTTGTTTGCCACCGGCTCAACATTGAACCTGCAATCGTACATGGGCATCATCATGTCAACCGGCGTGTCGGTTGCCAATGCCATCTTAATTGTTACCAACGCCGAAGCCTTGCGATTGGAATATAAAGATCCGTTCAAAGCCGCTACAGTAAGTGCGAGTATTCGCTTACGACCTATTTTAATGACGAGCCTTGCGATGATTGCGGGCATGATACCAATGGCAAGCGGCTTGGGCGAAGCCGGCGATCAATCGGCGCCGCTGGGCAGAGCTGTGATTGGCGGATTGGCAGCTTCCACTGTAGCGGCTTTGTTTATTGTGCCCCTGGTATATGGTTGGATACAACAGAAAAAAGGGTTTGGGTCACCATCACTTTTGCCCGATGAAAAAGGTGCAAAAACAAACTTCAATGTTGTTGAAAAAGAAATGGTTTGAACCACAAAGTTGCGAAGAACACGAAGAAGGAAAGAATACTTTGTGCAACTTTTTTTCTTCGAGGCTTAGTGGTTCCCAATGTAAAAATTGTAAACAGATTCTCAATATTTATTCAACTTCTTTCAATTCTTTTATATGATACGCTTCTTCTTTTTATTCATTTTTATAATAGTGATGATGACCGCTTGTTCATCTTCCGATACAAAACAAAAACCAACGCAAACATCAACAAAAACAACAACGCAGTACAAGGTGGCAACGGTTGAAAAAGGCGGTTTGGCAACTACCCTAAAACTGCCTGCGCAACTTGCGGCTTACGAAGAAGTAAGCATATTTCCTAAAGTGAATGGCTATGTAAAAACGGTGTTGGTTGACATTGGTTCGGAAGTGAAAAAAGGACAATTGTTAATGACATTGGAAGCCCCCGAAATGCAGGAGCAAACCATTGGAGCAAAAGAAAAATATTTGCAGTCGCAATCCAATTTCGCTATATCAAAGGAACGCTACCAACGCTTAGCAGTGGCAGCGGCAACGGCTGGCGCCATTTCGCCTTACGATTTATCTTCTGCCAAATCTACCATGCAGGCCGACAGTGCGCTTTCCAACGCGCAAAAAACAAACTGGCAAATGCAGCAAACGGTGCAGGGATATTTGAATGTAACCGCACCGTTTGAAGGCGTAATTACACAACGCAATGTTCACCCCGGCGCGCTGGTAAATGCTGTTGACAAAAGCTCGCCGATGCTGGAATTAAAAACGATCAAACACTTACGTTTACAGGTGCAGGTGCCTGAAAATATAGCCGCATCGCTGAAAGAGAAAGACAGTATTTATTTTACCACCAGCGCAATGCCCGGTGTAAGGTTTGCGGGCATCGTGAGCCGAAAGTCAATGAACATTCAATCGCAGTTGAGAAGTGAATTGATAGAAGCGGATATTGACAACCAGGATGCGAAATTATCGCCAGGCATGTATGCAGATGTGATGCTGTCGTCCGGCGGCAGCGCCAACGCTTTTATCGTTCCCAAAACGGCGGTGCTTACCACAACCGAAGGAAAATATATTTTAGTAAAAGACGAGAAAAGTAAATTTAAAAAGATAACCGTAACCACCGGCAATCAAACCGATAGCAAAACAGAAGTGTTTGGTAATGTAGAGGCAGGCGAACAGGTAATTGCCAACCCTGATGAAGCGATGCTGGATGACGCGGAATAATACAATTTTTGATTCGTGATTTTATTGCAAAACCAAAAATGTAAAACTTCATGCCTTTTAAAATTTTCAGGCGTACATCACTTTTCACTGCAAGTCATTACTGATGCGGCTAACAGCAATCACAAATCACAAATCACAAATCTAAAATCGTGTTATGCTTTTGGAAATGTTATTATTTTGCTGCAAAAACAAACTGTTTGCAAAGCCTTATTTTCATAGTTTATTTTTTTTTGTTTGCCTGGCTCATCACCATCATTCCGTTCTTTAAAAATTCGGGTATTGGTAAGTTTGGGTTGATCCTTTTATTCGTTATTAAAATTGTTGCAGGCTTTGCGTATGCCTGGTTGTACGCTTCGCCCCAATACATTGCAACGGCAGATACCTGGCATTTTTATAACGACAGTTTGAAAGAAACAGACTGGCTGCTGCGCGACCCGATTGGTTTTATAAAAGATTTATTTTATTCGCCATACAATCAAACCAGCAATTTGTTTTTAAGCGGTTCTTCTTACTGGAACGATTTAAAAGATAATGTTTTCATCAAGCTGATGGCTGTGATCAATGTGTTTACAAACAAAAGTTATTACACCAACATCATCGTCTTTAATTTTCTGTTTTTCTTCGGTCCGGTTGCTTTGTACAGGCTGGTTCAACCGCTGTGGAACTACAATAAATGGTGGCTGATAGCCTTTACTTTTTTAATGCCTTCATTTTTGTTTTGGTGTAGCGGCGTTCATAAAGACGGGCTCCTCTTTTCTGCGTTGATGATAAGTGTTTATTGCTTTCATCAACAAATAATTCAACATCGTTTTTTGTGGAAACATAGTTTGCTGATGCTGTTTTGTTTTGCTGTTTTATTCGCTTTGCGCAATGTTGTTTTGGTACTATTGCTACCGGCTTTAACCGCTTTTTATGTTAGTAATACAAAGCCGCACTATCAATGGTTTGTTTTTACTTGTTTTTATGCTGTTGGTTTTCTTCTTTTTTTTGTATTGCCTCATCTTTCGCCTGCACTCAACTTCCCGCAATACATTATTAACAAGCAAACAGAGTTCAATGCGTTGCCCGGCAATTCAAAAATTGTGTTGCCCGCTTTACAACCAACATTGTTTTCTCTTACACGGTTTTTTCCGTATGCGTTAGACCTTATTTTTTTACGCCCGCATTGGAGCGATGTAAAAGGTATTCTTTACCTGTTCAGTTTTCTTGAAAACACTTTTGTTATGGTTGTGATGTTGGTTTGGGTTTGTTTTCATCAATCTTTAAAAAAGATAAATTCGCTGCTTATTTGTTTTTTATTTTTTAGCATTTCGGTATGGCTGCTTTGCGGTTATACAGTTACTTTTTCGGGCGCAACTGCGCGGTATAAAAGTTTAACAACACCGCTTTTTATTGCTTTTCTTTTCTTAACAATCGATTTCAAAACATTTACTTTTCAAAAATTAAAAAAATAATCATTCATAATTTTTCCCTTGTTTTGCAAATCTTATTCCTGTTTTTAAAAATAACTTATTCTAATATAAAATTAGAATGATAATATTCAGAGAAAATCATTTTTTTTGTCGTTATAAAAAATTTTCAAATCTATGTCATTACGGTTTCAGGCAATCAACAACTTGACAAGCCATCTCCAAACACCAACTGAAGAATCTGCTAAGATTACCGCTATTTTCGGCGACCATGTTTTCACCATAAAAAAAGCCCGTGAATTTCTTAGTGATGAAGCTTATAAAAGTTTATCGGGCAGTGTAAGAGGCGGGAAAAAAATAGACCGTTATGTGGCCAATCAAATTGCCAGCGGTATCAGAACCTGGGCAGAAGCCATGGGTGTAACGCACTACACGCACTGGTTTCAGCCGCTTACCGGAACCACTGCGGAGAAGCACGATTCTTTTTTTACTATAAAAAGCGATGGAACCGCCATCGAAGAATTTGATGGTGCGGCGTTAATTCAGCAGGAGCCGGATGCTTCTTCATTTCCCAGCGGCGGTTTGCGTGCTACGTTTGAAGCCCGCGGCTACACTGCCTGGGATCCTTCTTCACCGGCATTTATTATGGAAATAGGCAATGGCAAAACGCTTTGTATTCCTACCATTTTCGTGTCCTACACAGGTGAGTCGCTCGATTATAAAGCGCCACTTTTAAAAGCGTTGGAAGCGTTAAATAAATCGGCTGTTGAAGTAGCCAATTTTTTTGATAAAAATGTAACGAAAGTAACACCCACATTAGGCTGGGAGCAGGAATATTTTATAATTGATGAAGGCATGGCAAATGCACGACCTGATTTAGTACAATGCGGTCGCACCGTGTTTGGCGCAGCTCCTGCAAAAGGTCAGCAACTGGAAGATCACTATTTTGGTTCGATACCCGAGCGTGTGTATGCGTTTATGCGCGATTATGAAAATGAAGCGTATAAATTGGGCATTCCGCTACGCACACGCCACAACGAAGTAGCGCCGGCGCAGTATGAGTGTGCGCCTATTTTTGAAGAAGTGAATTTAGCAGTTGATCACAATACGTTGCTGATGGATGTAATGTCGCGCGTAGCCAAGCGTCATAGCCTTGTTGTTTTGTTGCACGAAAAACCGTTTGCCGGTATTAACGGCAGCGGCAAGCATAACAACTGGAGTATGGCAACCGATACAGGCGTGAATTTGCTGGCACCGGGTAAAACGCCAAAAACAAACCTGATGTTCCTTACTTTTTTTGTAAACACTATTAAAGCCGTGAATGATTACGCCGACTTGCTTCGAGCTTCCATCGCGTCTGCGCCGAACGATCATCGTTTGGGTGCGAATGAAGCGCCACCGGCTATCATCTCGGTGTTTGTAGGTCAGTATCTTGCCAAAGTTTTATCTGATATTGAAACCCGTGTGGGCGATAAATTTGATGAGCAGGATGAAGCGATTTTAAAACTCGATTTGCATCGCAGCATACCTGAATTGATGTTGGATAATACCGACCGCAACCGCACATCGCCTTTTGCATTTACAGGAAATAAATTTGAATTTCGCGCGGTAGGTTCTTCTGCCAACTGCGCCAATGCAATGATTATTTTAAATTCTATTCTGGCTGAAACCCTTAAGAATTTTAAAGCCGAAGTTGACAGCCTGATAGACAAAAATGAGAAGAAAGAAATTGCTATTATGCACGTTATTCAGAAGTACATTGTTGAAAGCAAAAAGGTATTGTTTGAAGGAGACGGTTACAGTGAAGAATGGACAGAAGAAGCCCAAAAGCGCGGCTTGCCTAATGTAAAAACAACACCGCTTGCGCTGGATGCCATGCTTACCGATAAAGCCAAGCATTTATTTGAAAGCAATGGCGTTTACAACCATCTGGAACTGGAAGCGCGCCACGAAATTGAACTGGAAAAATACATTAAAAAGGTGCAGATTGAAGCCCGCATTATGGGTGATATTTCATTGAATCATATTATTCCGGCGGCTATCAATTATCAAAACACATTGGCTGAAAACATTAAGGGTTTAAAAGATGCCGGTTTGCCCGAATCTGCATTTAACAGCCAGGTAGAAATTTTGAAAGAAGTATCAGAGCATATACAAATCATTTATAGCAAAGTGAATGAAATGGTAGAAGCGCGCAAAGTGGCGAACACTATGACCGATAGCCGCGAAAAAGCCATTGCTTACTGCGATGATGTAAAAGGCAAGTACTTTGATGAAATCCGCTACCACGTTGATAAGTTAGAACATTTGGTAGATGATGATAAATGGACATTGCCAAAATATCGTGAGATGTTGTTTTTGCGATAATCGGGATCGGGATAATAAGAAGGTTCCGAACCTTTAAAAGGTTCGGAACCTTCTTATATTTCAAACATTTTCATTCCAAATTTTCCAGTTTTCTTCCGCTTGTATCGTCAGCATATCATAACCGTTTTGAATGGTTGCGCCTCTTTCTTTTCCTAACAATAAAAATTTTGTTAGCGGCGGGTTGTACACCAAATCAAACAAGTAATGGTCAGAGGTTAGAAAAGAATAAGGAATGATGGGCGATTCATCCTCATTCGGATAAGTTCCTAATGGCGTGCAGTTTATAATTACGCTGTTTTTTTTCATCAGTTTTTCATCCATATCTTCATACAAAACGGTGTTAGCCGAAGTTGCGGTGCGGGATACGATGGTGTAATTTATTTTTAATTTCTTCAATACAAATTCTACCCCTGCCGATGCACCGCCGCTGCCTAAAATTAAAGCGTGTTTATGATGAGGTTGCAGATGTGTAATAAATGATTTTTCAAAACCCGTAACATCAGTATTGTAACCGTGTAATTTATTGTTGATGATTTTAATACAATTGCAGGCGCCTATTTCTTTTACTTCATTTGTTGCTTGTTGTAAAAAAGGCAATACTTGCTTTTTATAAGGAATGGTAACAGCTAATCCTTTTAATTCTGATACAAATTTTAAAAGCTTAGGCAGGTCTTTAATTGACTGAATAGGGAAATTTACAAACAACGCATCAGCAATGTATTCATCTATAAATTTTTGGGTAAAATATTTTTGCGAAAAAGAATGAGATAATGGAAAACCGATAATGCCAAATGTGCGCATAGTTACATTCTTTGTTTTGTTTCAGCATCTAAATACAAATGAAAAGTATCGCCACGCAAGCCAATGCGCATGGTTTCTAACGGAATCATTTCAGAAGGCGCAATATTGCCTAAGTTTACATTGCAGCCAAGCAATTCTAAAAAGTAAAGCTGCTGCTCTTTTTGCGGCGCTTCCCACAATATTTTTTCGCCGGGTATCTGGGTTAAAATTTCGTTCACCAAACCTTCTCTCACTTCGCCGCTGCCACGGTAAATGCCCACATTGCCGCCTTCACGCGCTTCGGCAATTACATAAGTTGAACCTGCTTCTAATTCAGCCTTCATTAATTCAATCCATTTGTAAGGCGGAATAATGTGCGCAGCATCTTTACTGCCCACTTCACTTAACACCGTTCCATGTTTGGTGAGCTTTTCTATATAACCACATTTTTCTGCATGAGGAATGGTGATAGAGCCATCGCTCACTTCAATGTAGGTAATGTTATAATCTTTACAAACCGCAATGTATTCATCAATCTGGTTGCGAATTAAAAATGCCTCAAACAAAGTTCCGCCAAAATAAACAGGGATGTTATAAGATTGATAAGCTTCAATTTTTTCGCGCAGGTTGGGTGTTACAAACGAAGTTCCGAAGCCCAGCTTAATTAAATCAACATAAGGATGCGCAATACTTAAAAAATTTTTGGCATCGTTCAAACTCAATCCTTTGTCCATTACCATTGTGATGCCATGAGTACGCGGCTGCTGTGTGCGTTCCGGAATTTGCGCCAGGTTAAAATTCATTCGTAGTTGTTTAGCAGCGGCAAAAATAAGGAACGAAGGATGGAATATTGTTAATGGATGATTGTTAATTGAAGATTGAATATTTATTTCTTGCACCTTATCGCTAATACATCAAACCTCATCGCTCAAACCTTTTAAAAATTCAATTAATTGATCGGTTGCTTTGCGGCGATGGCTGAATGTATTTTTTTCTTTTACCGTCATTTGGGCAAATGTTTTATTACTGCCATCAGGAATAAAAACAGAATCGTAACCAAAGCCACCATCACCGCTTTGCTGTTTGGCAATAACACCTTTGCAAACACCTGTAAACAGGTAAAATTCATGGTTTACAATAAGAGAAATAACGGTTTTAAATTGCGCGTTGCGGGTTTGTTTTTGTTGCATTTTCAGCAACAGTTTATCTATGTTGGCAGCAACATTTTTATCATCACCTGCATAGCGCGCACTCTTCACGCCAGGCTCGCCGTTAAGGGCTTCTACTTCCAGTCCGGTATCTTCGCTAAAGCAGTTTTGTTTTGTTATTTCATATATCACTCTTGCTTTTTCTTTTGCGTTTTCTTCCAGTGTATCAAACGGTTCGGGAATATCTATGCTGATGCCGGCATCCTGTAAAGTAATGATACGGTATTGATTACCGATGATGTTTTTTATTTCTTCAGCTTTATGTTGATTGTTGGTAGCGAATATGAGGGTAACAGCTTGTTTTGTTTTTAATTCATTCATTCAAAAATGGTTTTTAAACACATCCATAATTTTGTTTTTTCAAGCTTAGCTTCTTTGCTGTTTCCTTTCATTTTATGTAATGAAGCGCTGCATAAAAACTTACAATTGTTGAATGCCTGCACTTTATAACCGGGCATTTGAAACGGAAGCCCGATGCGCTGTGTAGGCACATCAAACAAAATGCAGACGCGGGTTTCAAGTGTAGCCTGCATCTCTTTATAATCTATGTTGGTTTTATCAACATTTATTAATGCAATATCTTCTGCATTCATGTGCAAAGCAGCCAACATATTGGTTAGTAAATGCAAGCTTTCATCGTCTGTAAAACGCTTGTTTGCATCATTTACCAGCACTGCAATTTGTTTATTGTTATTTCCCCAAAAAAAAGTTGTGTTCTCTGTATCCGTTTCATTCACGGCAGGTTGCAATTCCGAAACAGCATCCGTAATCACCAAGGAATTTTTATATAAATCGGCAAGCACAAAAGGAGGCAACTTTATTTTCATAATTATTATAAGTAAACAACTCTTGTTTTGTTATTTTTGCTTTTGCAAATAAAGGTAAGTTATGACAACAGCATTCACGTTCCCCGTTACAAAAGTTTTAGAAAGTAAACTGAAGAGCACCGATTTTAGCAGTCTTGTTTTTGGTAAAGATTTTACCGATTATATGCTGGAAGCCGATTGGATGAATGGTGAATGGACGAATGTTGAAATTAAGCCGTACGGGCCTCTTTCTTTCTTTCCTTCGATGGCGGCGCTGCATTACGGGCAGGCAATTTTTGAAGGCATTAAAGCTTATAAACATGAAGATGGCAGTACATATATATTTCGCCCGTACGAAAATTTTAAACGCTTCAATACTTCGGCAAAGCGAATGCAGATGCCCGAAGTACCCGAAGGAATTTTTATGGATGGCTTAAAGCAATTGGTAAAATTAGAAAAAGCATGGATTCCTGCGAAGCCCGATCATTCTTTATATATCCGCCCGGTAATGTTTGCCACCGAAGAAGCGATTGGTGTGCGCCCGTCTAACAGTTATAAATTTTTAATTTTATTAAGCCCAACCGGTTTTTATTATGGTGCGCCCATGAAGATATTGGTAGAAGAAACTTACACACGTGCAGCGCCTGGCGGCGTTGGCTTTGCGAAGAATGCAGGTAATTACGGCGCTAGTTTACAAGCTGCACAAAAAGCAAAAGAAATGGGTTACGACCAGGTGTTGTGGACCGACGCTTTTGAACACAAATGGCTGCAGGAAGTAGGCAGTATGAATGTTTTTTTTGTAATTGATAATACGGTCATTACACCGTCGCTTGATGAAGGAACCATATTGCATGGCGTAACACGTGATAGCGCTATACAAATTATAAACGAAATAGGTTGGGAAGTAGAAGAACGAAACATAAGCATTGATGAGCTGATGGCTGCTTACGAAGCCGGAAAATACATAGAAGCGTTTGGCACCGGCACAGCAGCTATTGTATCTTACATAGAAGAACTGCGTTATAAAGATGATTCGATGTATTTTGATACTGCCAAATGGAAAGTAGCACCTGAATTGAGACAACGTTTAAGCGACATCCGCGAAGGAAGATCTGAAGACAAATGGGGCTGGATGATGCCGGTGTGAAATTGAAAAGAGAAATTTATGATTTACTATTGAGCAATAATAAGCTGCGAATAAAAGCAGTTTCTTTATTTGAAAGTAGTAGCAGATAGTAAATTTCACTTATTACTTTCTTTTCTATTCACAAAAATTAAACTTTTATTCTTGGAAGTTTATATTCAGCCACTTACCTTTGCCGTCCTTAAAATTTAATGGGTTAAGAATGCCAACCATACAGCAGTTAGTTAGAAAAGGTCGCGAAATTATTCGGGCAAAAAGCAAATCCAGAGCGTTGGATGCTTGTCCGCAGCGTCGCGGCGTTTGTACAAGGGTTTACACCACTACGCCAAAAAAGCCAAACTCTGCGCTTCGTAAAGTAGCCAAAGTTCGGCTTACCAATAAACTAGAAGTGATCGCTTACATACCAGGCGAAGGTCATAATTTGCAGGAACACTCTATTGTTTTGATACGCGGTGGTCGTGTGAAAGATTTGCCGGGTGTACGGTATCACATTGTTCGCGGTAGTTTAGATACTGCCGGCGTGAAAGACCGTAAAAAGAGCCGCTCTAAATATGGCACCAAGAAAGGAAAAGCCGGCGCAGCACCTGCACCAGCAAAAGGTAAAAAATAAATTATTCAAGCTATAATTATCTCTCTCCATGAGAAAATCACAAGCTAAAAAGCTTCCGCTCGCACCCGATTCAAAATTTCATGATAAGCTCGTAACGCGCTTTGTTAACAACCTGATGTGGGAAGGCAAAAAAAGCACGGCAATTAATATTTTTTACGATGCTATTGATAAAGTGGCAAAAACCACTAACGAAGATGGTTATGAAATTTGGAAACGCGCCTTATCAAACGTTACGCCTGCTGTAGAAGTACGCAGCCGCCGCATTGGTGGTGCAACGTTTCAAATACCAACAGAAGTACGACAGGACAGAAAAGTTTCATTAAGCATTAAGTGGCTTATCCGTTACAGCCGTGAAAGAAACGGCAGAACAATGGCAGATAAATTAGCCAACGAAATTGTAGCTGCCAGCAAAGGCGAAGGCGCTGCATTTAAAAAGAAAGAAGACACACATCGTATGGCAGAAGCGAACAAAGCTTTCTCGCATTTTAAAATATAAGGTTTAGTTGATGATATTAAACAAAACGCCTCGCAATTGCGAGGCGTTTTGTTTTTACTGCAAAAAGTTTTTCGCCGTAAACCACCTGCTTAATTGTCGTTATCATACACTCTCTTCTTTACAAAGAGAAAATATGTTTGCAGCAACAATCAAATCATTTTATTATGAACGACACACAAAAAATTGTTACCTATTTATGGTTCAACAACAATGCGGAAGAAGCGGTAAATCTTTACACTTCCCTTTTTGCAAATTCTAAAATTGTAAGCATGAGCCGTTATGGTGATGCCGGACCCGGACCGAAAGGCAGCGTAATGATTGCTACCTTTCAGTTGGAAAATCAAAACTTTATTGCGTTAAACGGCGGCCCGCAATATCAATTTACACCTGCCATTTCTTTATTGGTAAATTGCACCACACAAGAGGAAGTAGATACCCTTTGGGAGAAGCTTTCGGAAGGCGGACAGAAAGGGCAATGCGGCTGGCTTACCGATAAATTCGGCTTGTCATGGCAAATTGTTCCCACTATTATTGGCGAACTGATGCAAAGCAAAAATGCAGTAAAAACAAACCTTATGATGCAGGCTTTACTGAAAATGACAAAGCTAAACATTGCTGAACTGCAACAGGCTTACAATGGTTAACGGTTAGTTTCCGTGCCCGAATTGTTCGCGGTATTTCATCAGGGACAATTCCTTCATTTTCGTTTCTAAAACAATGTCGATGTTCTTGCCATAGGTGTTTATTTTTTCATGCACCCAATCGCTGTGCGCTTCTTTTTTGCAGGTAGCATCTTCTGTTTCTCTGCGCGAACTGGAGTAATGAAAAACCGGTTTTACATCCCACGTGTTGTAAGCCGTCATAAACGCTTCTTCTTCGGTTTGATTACCCGGATGTAATTTATGGTGGAAGTAATCAAACACAATGGGCATACCGATTTGCTTGTGTATTGAAACCAGGTTGGCAACAGTGTACAAACCGGGTTTATCATCATTTTCAACCGTTAATCTTTTCTGTACACTTTGAGATAACAAGCCAAAATTCTCACCAAAACGTTTGATGGTTTCCTCTTTATCGCCATACGCACCGCCAACATGAATATTAATTTTATGCAAGTGCGATTGCGGCAATCCCATCAAATCAAAAACCTGTGCATGAATCTCTAAATCTTTAATTGTGTTGGTTAATGTGGCGCCGCTACCGGCAAGTTTATTAAAAGGTCCCGGATGCGTACTCATGCGCACAGGCTGCTTGCCCGCTTCCTGGAGCAGGGCGCGGATTTCAGTAAAATCGGGCAACGATTCTATCTTGTATTCCGAAGCCCAGGGAAATAAATCGGATGTTACGCGGAACACGGTAACTCCATGCTCAACATTCCATTGTAATATCTTCAACAAACCGGCAACATTTGATAAGGCAACCTGCGAAGCGTACTGAATTCCTTTTTCCTGAAATGTGCGCTTTATCATGCTGCGCGTTGATGAAATTCCTTCTTCATTCAAACCGATGTTAATGCAGGCGTATCCTAAACTCATGCGTTCAATTGTATAAAAAATGAGCCAAAAACAAAAGGCGAATGAGTTAGTAAAATAAAAGTTTAAAGTATAGCAAAAACAAAAAGAGCCAAATGTTTTTTATTAGCTCTTTTTGTTTTACAGAATGATGAAGTATTGTATAGTGTATTTTTTTGAGATTCGCGCTGGTTTATATTGAACCTTTTCAGGGTTCTGCAAAATTAAGTTTTGTTTTCGCCGGATTTCATCGGGAGTTATTCTTTTTACATTCTTCGGGATAAGCGAATAATAATATTATTATCTATTCTTTTTATTCCATTTTTCAGACCGATATCCAACCCATCAACTTTATAATGTTTCCAGAACAGAGAGCGATTTAGCAATAATGTCAACGCATTCTTTTACCTGTTCTTTTTTAATGATGAGGGGCGGTGCAAAGCGAATTTTATCGCCATGCGTTGGCTTTGCCAGCAAGCCGTTATCTTTTAATGCAAGGCATAAATCCAGGGCGGCTTCTTTGTTTGAATGATCAATTACAACCGCATTCAGCAAGCCTTTACCGCGTATCGTTTTAATAAACGGCGATTGTAATTTTGCCAGTTCATCGCGCAGCAAATTACCCATCCTTTCTGCATTATCAGCCATGTTTTCATCTTTCAATACCTGCAAGGCTTCCATAGCAACAGCGCAAGCCAGCGGGTTGCCGCCATATGTTGAACCATGCTCGCCGGGTTTAATAGTAAGCATAACAGTATCATCAGCCAATACCGCACTTATGGGCAGCACGCCACCACTTAGCGCTTTGCCTAAAATTAAAATATCGGGGCGCACGTTTTCATGGTCGCAGGCAAGCATTTTACCTGTGCGGGCTAAACCGGTTTGTATTTCATCGGCAATAAACAACACATTGTATTCGGCACATAAATCTTTCGCTCCCTTTAAATACCCTTTATCCGGCACCACAACGCCCGCTTCGCCTTGTATAGGTTCTACCATAAAAGCGGCAACATTTTTATCCTGTAAAGCTTCTTCTAAAGAAGATAAGTTGTTGTAAGGAATGATGGTAAAGCCGGTCATGTAAGGACCAAAACCTTTATAGCTGCTCGGGTCGGTAGAAGAGGAAATAGCAGCTAAAGTTCTGCCCCAAAAATTACCTTCGGCAAAAATAATTTTAGCTCCGTTTTCAGCAACGCCTTTTTTATCGTAAGCCCAGCGCCGCGCCAGCTTGATGGCTGTTTCGCCGCCTTCCACGCCAGTGTTCATAGGCAGCACTTTATCGTATCCAAAATATTGGGTGATGTACTTTGCATATTCGCCCAACAAATTGCTGTGAAATGCACGAGAGGTAAGTGTTAGTTTTTCTGACTGATTGATTAAAGCCTGAATAATGCGCGGATGGCAATGACCTTGATTGATGGCAGAATAACCGCTTAAAAAATCGTAATAGCGTTTGCCTTCCACATCCCAAACAAACACGCCTTTACCATGTTCTAACACAACAGGCAAAGGATGATAATTGTGGGCGCTGTATTGTTCTTCTAAATCTAAATAGCGTTGCGTTTTTCCAGACAAAGTATGAGTAAGCATAATAAAGTAATAGGTAAGATGTAAAATTGAAGATTGTTAATTGTTAATGGTTGATTAGAGGCTCTCAATTGAACATTGAATATTCAATTAACCATTAACGATATTAAATATTAAAAACCTTTCGGATGATCGAGAAAGTCGAGGTTGCTATGGAGAAAAGAAAGTAGCATCGGCTGCAAAATACTTGTTTTCAATCATCTTTTAAAATAAAGTGAGAACTCCGTTTGCGCATTTGGCTTCGTGCTGCAGTAACCACTGTTTGCGCCAGTTTCCCCAGGCATATCCAACTAAAGATTGATCGCTACCCACAACGCGATGACAAGGTACAAGGATGCTGATTTTGTTTTTACCATTGCTTGCCGCAACAGCACGAATGGCTTTTGCATTGCCAAGCTGTTTGGAAAGTTGTAAATAAGAAACCGTTTTTCCAAACGGAATGGTTACTAACTCATTCCACACTTTTTGCTGAAACGCGGTGCCAGCTTGCTTTACAGGAATTGTAAAGTGGTTTCTTTTTCCTTCAAAAAATTCATGTAACTGTTGCAGGCATTGTGTTAATGGTAAAGGATGAGTTGCATTGTTGTTTACAATAGCCGTGTTTTCTTCAGTAAAACAAAGTTCGGTTACGAATTGTTCATCAGACGTTATCTTTACAATTCCAAGCGGACTTTTATAATATGCATTGTAAATGTTTGTCATTGGTATAAAATTAGCTGAAACTTTCAACCTATTATTTAAAACATTTTTATTATGACAAGAAAAGCAACAGCCGTTTGGAACGGCTCCGGTAAAGATGGAACCGGTCGTATTTCCACACAAAGCGGTGTATTAAGCAACACGCAATATTCTTATAAATCGAGGTTTGAAGAAGGTGTTGGAACCAATCCTGAAGAACTGATTGCGGCGGCTCATGCGGGCTGCTTCAACATGAAATTGAGCTTTTCCATTGGTGCTGCCGGCTTTACTCCGGATTACTTGGAAACTATCGCCGAAGTAACATTGGATAACGGCGCTATTACGCAATCTCATCTTATTGTAAAAGGCAAAGTACCCGGCATTACAGAAGACAAATGGAAGGAATGCGTGGAAGATGCCAAAGCCAATTGCCCCATTAGCAAACTGTTGAACACAAACATTACAGTAGATAAAACGCTGGTGCAGTAAATAAGATGTAAGTAAACAAAAGGCAAGATGTAAAAGTGAAGCAAAAACAAAAGGTAATTCAATATTGATATAAAAACAAAAGTCAGCCTTTTACACTGGCTTTTTTTATAATTCAAAACAATCAGTATCTAACCTACGGGCAACAAATTTTTAAAAGAGGCTGGTAGTTTTCTGTTTATTGTCCGCCACATAGACAAACGTCCATACGGTGGACGGTTTGCTAAAATTTCTTTCTGCAAGCAATTGATTATCAGATAACAAAAAACTGGTATTGAAATCGTTACCATCAAGGCAAACTATTCAATATCATGAAGAAATATGTTTCCTGTCTAACTGTCTTTATTGCTCTCATTGCGATTTCTTGTAACAAATATGGCGAACGTAATGCAAATCCAAATCCAACACCAGTAACGGGCGACAGCAGTATTGCACCTGTGTCGTTCGATTTCAGCACTACAAAAACAGTATCTATAAACGTAAAGCTGGCTGCCTACAATGATGACGCCATTGCCGGTGTTCCGGTGCGTTTTTATTTAGGTGATGCTACAACAACTTCGCCTGTTTTTACTGCTATATCCGATGCCAATGGTACCATTACCGGAAGCCTTACAGTGCCGCAATACGTTGATACCTTAACCATTGACCCTCAATATGTAGGATTGATGCGTTATGCAAAAACACTTATCACAAACAGCGCCGTTACAGCAACCATTGGTGGTAGCAACAACGGTGTAAATATTTTAGAAAGCAGCTACATGCTTGCTGAATCTAAATTTAAAAGTTTATCATCAAACGTTACGGGCAATACGGTTTATTCATACATGGGTTCTTATGACACTTATGGCGTTCCTGATTATTTAGAGCCTCAAAAAGATGTTATCAGTTCGAAGTTGCTTTCTTATTTAAATGCCTCACTTCCGGAAACTAAAAATGTAGCTGTTACACATCCTGAATACTTAAAACCTGGCAATCTTACAGACGTAATTGTTACAGCAGAAGCGGATATATGGATTACTTTTTTAAGTGAAGGCGCAGGTTATCGTAACTCTGTTGGATATTATACTTATCCTACCAATAACCCACCACAAAAAATGAGTGATATAGATACCATTCATTATCTTTTTCCCAACGCTTCTATGCCCAATTCAGGCGGCAACCTGCAACCCGGCAGCAAAATAAAGCTGGGAAGATTTAATGCCGGTACTACAATTGGGTTTGTTCTGCTTTCTAATGCCTGGAACGGCAGTAGTATCAATAGTTCGGCTATGAAATTGTTTACCGATCCTGTTTTAAATCCTGAAACTGTTCCCAGTCTTCAGCAACATACAGTTCTCTTATCTTATCCGCAGCAAAATCTTTTTCTGGTTGGCTGGGAAGATCAGAACCGCCAAAGCCCTTCCTGCGATCATGATTTTAACGATGTAGTTATTTATGCAACCTCTAACCCGATTACTGCCATCTCTACTACAAACGTACAGGTTGTGGATTCGTCAAAAGATTCTGACCATGATGGCATCAGTGATCAATTCGATCAATTCCCTAACGATCCTTTGCGTGCTTTCAACAATTACTATCCATCACAAACCTCTTACGGCACACTGGCATACGAAGATTTATGGCCTACAACAGGTGATTATGATATGAATGATTTGGTTGTAAACTACCGGTACAATTATATTACCAACGGGCAAGGCAAAGTAGTAGAATTGTATGGCGATTATTATGTGAGAGCTGCCGGTGCAGAATTTTTTAACGGCTTTGGCGTGCAATTCCCATTCAGCCCCAGTGCCGTTAAGCAGGTAACAGGACAAAGATTTGTTTCAAACTACATTACGCAAAGCGCCAATGGTACCGAAGCTTCACAAAGCAAAGCTGTTATTATTCCGTTTGATAATTACAAGGCACTCGTTACCAAGCCAAGCGGTTTCTTAGTGAATACGCAGGAGGCTGCACCTGTTGTAAGCAGCGATACAGCGCATGTGTATGTAAGCTTTAACTCGCCGCTTTCCTTATCTACATTTGGCACGGCGCCGTTCAATCCGTTCCTTATCAGCAACCTGCGCAGAAGCTATGAAATACATCTGCCCGGTAACCTGCCAACCGACCTGGCTAATATAAAATTGTTTAGTACGCAGCAAGATTACACGCGTCCATCACAAAACTATTACTATAAGAGCAGAAACGCCTGGCCATGGGCATTAAGCTTTGTTGAAACGTTCGATTATCCTATTGAAGGTACTGCAATTAACAAAGCCTACAACCACTTCCTGCAATGGGCACAATCTGGCGGCACCCAGTATCAGGATTGGTATAAAAACACAGCAGGATACCGCAACAGCAATTTAATTTATCACAAATAATATAACCCAACCATCCTTTAAAGCAACCAACAAAAGACCGGCGCAACAAAGCCGGTCTTTTTTGTTTTGTAGTAGTTTACAGTCATCCGGCATTCGCTTAATCAATGGCTTGAAACCTCAAATTTTTATATCCACTTTTAATTTAAAAATATAGTTTCATCGAAGCTTTTTAAAACGATGGTAACACAATACTTACATACCTGTTTTCTTTTACTTCATTAATATAATATGATGATTGTTTTGCCGTGAGAAAAAAGTTGGGGAAAACCTTTTTATGAATTGATAATATTAAATAATGGCATTGCTCTAATAAAAAACGCCTCTCTTATTCATATAAAAGAGGCGTTTTGCAACTTTAAATTTTATTATTTACTGCTTTGCACTTACCGGCGGCTTACCGCCCTTCGGTACAAAAATAAGCGCGGCGCTGTTCATGCAATAACGCTTTCCTGTAGGTGCCGGACCATCATCAAACACATGCCCTAAATGCGATCCGGTTTTGCTATCCACCACTTCCCAACGCACTTCGCCAAAGCTTTCATCTTTCACTAATTTCACTGCATCCGGGTTGATGGGTGCATAAAAAGAAGGCCAGCCGGTGCCGCTGTTAAACTTTGTATCACTGGTAAAAACCGGCTGCAAAGAAGCGGCAGAATAATAAGTGCCCGGCTCATAAAAATGGTCGTACCTGCCGGTGAAAGCATGTTCAGTTCCCTGCTCGCGCAGAATGTTGTATTGCTCCGGCGTAAGCATTGCTTTCCATTCAGCATCGGTATGTTTCACCGGGAAATTATTTTCATTATTTTGAGTTTGCGGATTAGGATATTTTGCATTTTTCGTTTGCGCCAAACTGCACTGGCTAAATAATAGAACCGCAAATATTGCAGTAATAACAAATCGGTATCGCATAATTATAGTTTGTTTTTATTCCATTTTGTGAAACAATAAATATACGATAAAGCGCACTGTTTAGTGGTTAAACAGATGTAAAAAGAATATAACAAATGTATCCGGAAATAAGATTTTTGATAGCACACAATATTTGTATAGTCAACGAAACAACTATTTGAATTAAAATTTACTCCGCACAAGGATTAGCAACCAAACTGAAGTATTTAAAAAAGGCAGGAATGTAATTGGTTTCATCTACAAATCCTTCCAAAGCAAAAATGCCAATGTACTTAGGTTGAAACAATAAGTCTTTGCTCAATGCTTCCTTGAATGCAAAGTTTTCTACTTCTCCTGTTGCGTACAGAAACCGAAAATGAACTCCGTTTTTTTCAATGCGTAAGGCAGATTTTCGAAGATTGTTTGCTACTAATGAATCCTGTCCGGGTTCGATGCTGAACATCGGTAAATGAATAATTTCTTCAGGATGATTTGTATTTGTTCCACCTGCTGAACTAATGGCTTGTACAATGATTTCTTTAGGCCTATTGTATCCACCAAAGAAATCATTATAAGCTACAGAAATCCGTAAACTTTTACTCGAAAGGCTTGTATCTTCTAACAACAAAATACCAGCTTGCTGCCATCTGCGCATAGGTACGAAGCTGTCAAAATGAACTTCAGCCGTAAAACAATCCGAAGGTATTTTCCGTACCAATAAATTCTTAATCACCGGCGCATGAGTAGAATCTGTCCAGTTATCTCCCTGTAAAGTATATAAGGTAAGATGTGATGGTATCGCATTTCGTTTGTTCCACCACAGTTTGTCTTCCGATTGCAAAAACCAGCCATTCGCCTGCAAAGAATCATTATCAACAGAATGAAAATTATCTGTGAATACTTCGCTTTTTCTAACTGAAAGAAAATAAATAATTGATAACACAACAAGTGCAATAAAAACAAACGTAAAAACTATTGTTCTCCTGCTAACTTTTACAAAGGATTGGGTTGGCTGCGTGATGTTTTCTTTTGTATTGAGTTCTGATGTTTTCGTAACCGCAAACTGGTTGCGATATTGAAACCAATACGGGTAATGCGCCTCTTTTTCTTTTCGCTTTATCTCATTAGTATAAGGCGCATTCAAAACATACCGGGCTAATGTATCTAATGTAGCAACAGAAGGCTTCTCGGGTTTTGCTTCGTCGGGATTAAGTGTATAGGAAGAATAATTTTTCAAACTTTTTGCACCAATTACCAAACCCGTTTCTTCTAATATTTGATTGCTGAAATGTTTGCATTCAGTTTCAGAAAGTGTGGTGTGTAAATCAGCACCAAAGCATTTTTTAAATGCCTCTTTAAACAATCTTATAAAAGCCTCGTTTGTTGCATCCTGCATAGTTGTTATTTCCAGCGTTGTCTTTTCATTTTTATATCATTTCCGGTATAATTCTGCAGAATTCCATACCGCTTCCGCACATCGTTTTCCCAATTATCCAATTTTACCTCTCATTTTTTTTGCATTATCGCTTCTCCTAAATCTAAAACTCAAATATATATGAAATGCTTACACCTGCTTGTTTATTGCATCGTTTGCAATGTTGTGTTTTCACAGTCGCTTCAGCTATATTATGATGCTCGCCACACGCTTGACCCAAAACACAACAGCCGAAATTTTTCCTCTCTTTATTTTGAATATTTTAAAGCACAGGATTCCGGCAAATGTTTCATCAAACCCGGTTCGTTCCTGCTAAAAATGCAGTCAGATTTTTCGGGACAGAAAAATAATATGAGCCAATTTTATATGCAGGTATCGCAATCATTCCGCTGCTGGCAGCCGAAAGTCTTTATTAATTTACAGTATAGCGGCGGCTTAGGTGTTACGCAACCAGCACAATACAGCTATTACATTACCAATACATACTTACTGGGTGTAAGCTATCCGTTTGCATGGGGAAGTGCTTACTTATCCAGTGCGATGAATTATAAATATTCGTCTTACGATAAAAGCAGCCAGGACTTTTCGTTTTCGTTGTATTGGTGGAAAGGTTTATGGAATTATAAAGCTGAATTATCGGGAGATTTTTCTATTTGGACAGAAAATAAAAATCATGGGGATGATTACACAATAAATTTAAAAGGGAAGCGGTTTTATTTTTTTTCCGAGCCACAGTTTTGGCACAAAATAAAGTCTGGTTTTAGTGCAGGCACTAAGGTCAATATGTATTATCATGTTTTGACTTCTAATAATATTTTCCAGGTCTATCCAACCATCGCACTTAAATGCAAGCTGTAAAGCGGGGTTCATCACTTCTTACAATTGTTCAATGGCGGCAATGAATTGATCAATGTGTTCAGGTTGTAAATCAAATGAGCACATCCATCTTACTTCGTTGATGCTTTCATCCCAAACATAAAACGGCAGAACGCTTTGTAGCGATGCATTCCAGTGTTTTGGTATTGTAGCAAACACTGCGTTGGTATCAACAGGCTGCGTAATTTTTATTTGATGAAACGGCTGCAACCGACCCGCCAGCAACTGCGCCATCTGGTTGGTGTGCATCGCAATATCACGCCATAAATCGTTGTTTAACATGGCTTCAAACTGGCAACTGATAAACCGCATTTTAGAAGCCAGTTGCATACTTCTTTTTAAAAAATATTGGCTGTTGTTGTACAAATCTTTGTTTAAAAAAACAACCGCTTCGCCAAACATCATTCCCGCTTTTGTTCCTCCTAAAGTAACTATATCCGCACCTGCGGTAACCGCTTTCAATGTGGTTTCCAAAGCTGCGGCTGCATTAAACAATCGGGCACCATCAATGTGAACACAAAGGTTATTTCGCTTCGCGATATTTACCAGCGTTTGCATTTCTTCGGGCGTGTAAACGGTGCCGTATTCGGTAGGTTGTGTGAGCGTTAAAACTTTTGTTTGCGGATAGTGCATATCGCCGGTACGGATGATGGATTGTTCCAACGCATCTGGTATTATTTTGCCATTTTCGGTGGTTATTTTTATCAACCGGCAACCTGTAAAAGCTTCTACTGCCGTTGATTCGCTTTCATAAACATGCGCAATATCAGCGCAAAGAATGGCATGAAACGAACGCGTCATCGCACTCAATGCAAACACGTTTGCACCTGTTCCGTTAAAAGTAAAATGCGCTTCGGCATCATCTCCAAAATGACGTTTGATTTGTTTAATAGCCCGCAGAGAATAGTCATCGTTACCGTACGATGTTACATGACCAACATTGGCTTTTATAATGGCATCGAGAATAAGAGGATGCACGCCTGCATAGTTTTCGCTGGCAAGAGACATAGTGTGATTCATAGATTGCATGTTGCTGCGCAAATGTAACTGTGGCAAAAACAAAGTGCAATTCCTTTCACTATCTGATGCAATTATTTAGGCGAAGCTGTAACATCAATTTTGTTGTTGCCAATATAATTAATAACAAAAGTTACGTTCTCGTGCAGGTTGGAATGGGCAATAAATTCAAACTTGTCTTCACCGGCTCTGATGCGCACCAGTGCTGTGTTTGGCGGTATGCTACCTAAGTTTTCGGCTACCAAAACAAACTGGTGATGCGCGTGTTCTTTATCGGCTTTCAATGTATATTTTATCATTTCTTTTCCCAGCGTTTTATGGTCAACTACCAACTCGTTGTTGTGATAAAGCGAAACAATATCGCCATCAATTTCGGCATCATCCAGCAAAATAATTTGAATGTCGGGCGAGGTTAGGGTCAACGTTTTTATGAGCGTATTTTGTCGTGTAATAATTTCTTTTGGCAACGATGAATTGGATAGAGAAGTATCAGCAAAATTATCATTGTTATTTACAACCGGAACACTGTCATCAATCAATTGCGGAGTGCCATATCGTTTTTCCAACTGCCATCGAATTGAAAAATCTAACGGCAACAAATCACGGTAATAAGCAAACTCTTTTACACCGTTTTTTTGTTGTGGTTTTGTTTTGATGTGAAGAATTAATTTTTCATCGCGGATAGAAAAGTAAGCCGTATCAACAACGTACTGCGTGTAGGCATTCCAGATGAAATCATCCGGCGGCTCTTTGCGATACATTTCTTTTTGTTTTTGATAATGAATTTCGCCGTTGGTAAACCAGCCGCTGCACAGTGTTTTTACTTGTGCAGTTGTATCGTTGCTGCATATTATTTTTTGGAAACCATTGTAAATATTCTTGTTGACATCAGTGATTTCCAAATCGCTTTCAACAGAGTTGTTGTTTGTTGTATTAGGATTGATGTTGTAATGCTTCCACCAGCCTTTGAACCATTGATAGGACAATTGTGCAGCCAATTGATTGCTGCAAAAACAAACGAATAAAAAACAACAGAGCAACGGTTTACAATACTTCACAAAAGCTGTTTATACAATAATAATTTTGGTAACCCGCAACAAAGTAAAAGAATAAAAACAGCCGTGAAGCAAGACTTATGTATGTAACGCTTCTTCCATTTTCTTTTTTACCAGTTTTGCTGTTTTATGGTCGCCGGTATGGCTCCAGCCGGGCGGCATAATGATGTACAACAGTTTATTTTTTAAGCCCGGCGCTCCTTTTACATCTTTGGCGAGATAATAAATTTCACCAAAATAAACATCCCAGAAATTGCGCGGATTTATCTTGCGCATAATGCCATATTCTATGGGCAATTCTTTTATTTCGTATTGATGTGTGCCGAACACTCTATCCCAAATATTTAGCAGATTGCAAAAGTTGGTATCTATGTATTGAATGTTTTTTGCATGATGCACGCGATGGTGCGAAGGCGTTAAAATGATGCGTTGCAAAAAGCCAAGCCGTGCATCTTTTAGTATGTTTTCGCCAACATGAATAAATGCACCCCAGGTACCATCAATAAACATAATAAAAAAAAGGAGCGGCGCATTCACGCCCAGCAAAATGCAAATAGAAGTGCGGATGAAATCGGCATACGGCGCTTCTAAAAAGAAGTGCGCATAAGTAACGGAAAGGTTCATGGTTTGAGGCGCATGATGCGTGGAATGCAGGCACCATAATATCCTCACTTTGTGTGCTAAAAAATGATAAATAAAATGCGCAAATTCCCATATCACATAACCGTAAATAAACCAGTACCAGGTAAATTTTGTTGTGAAGATAGCGTGCTTTTCAAACAGCCCTATACAAAGCGCAACCATCGCAATGGAAATGAAGCGCGAAACAAAACGATTGGCTACGAAAATAAAAAATGGTATTCGGTAATCATCAATTTTAAACCGTTTGTAAACGGCAGCTCTTATCAATTCAATAATCAATAAAAAAGGCAGGAACGGCGCAATAACCGACAGGATGCCATCAAACGTAAGCAGGCTGCTGTAATCGCCGCTTTTTACAACATCCACCACATGCCCGATGCCAAAAAAAGAAAACACTTCATCATATAAAGTTTGAAAGATGTTCATGGTAAACGGCAACAATTTATAAATCGTCTTACTGTGCAAAATACAATTTTTAAACATTGCAGGCTGGCTTTTTATAAAGCAAAAAGAAACATGCGGTTTCTATCGTGCGTTATCTTTGAGCCTTGTTGGTAACTATGAATCATCATCCTTCAGCTATTATCATCGGCGCCGGTGTTGCAGGGCTGGCAAGTGCTGTAAGGCTTGCTGTGCAAGGCTTTGCGGTAACGGTGTTTGAAAAAAATGAACGCGCCGGCGGTAAAATTAATTTTTTTACCGAGAAAGGATATTGCTTTGATGGCGGTCCCAGTTTGTTTACGCAGCCGCACAATATTGAAGAATTGTTTGCGCTTGCCAACGAACCGATAGAAGATTATTTTCAATACCAGCAAGTGCCCATTGCCTGTAAATATTTTTTCGAAGATGGAACTGTCATTAACGGTTTTGCCAATGCTGATTTGCTTGCTAAAGAGTTATCAGAAAAGGTGAACGAAAATGAAAATAAAGTAAAGCAATACATTGCCCGCTCTCAACAATTGTATCAAACTACGGGCAGCATTTTTTTAAATTATTCGTTGCACAAGCGAAGCACGCTTTACAAAGCGCCTATCATCAAAGCCTTGCTGCATACGGCTCCACTCTATTTGCTGTCATCGTTTCATAACATAAACAAACGAAGTTTCAACAATGCGCACACGGTACAATTGTTCAATCGTTATGCTACTTACAATGGCAGCAATCCTTACAAAGCACCGGGTATGTTAAGTGTGATTCCGCATTTGGAATACAACGAAGGCGTGTATTATCCTAAAGGCGGCATGATTAGTATTGCCGATGCTTTGTACAAACTGGCAATTAAAAAAGGTGTTCGTTTTTATTTCAATACTCCGGTGCAAAATATTATCAGCACAGGCAATACGGTGAGAGGTGTTGTGGCAAATGATACCAACCATTTTGCTGATGTGGTAGTAAGCAATATGGATGTGTATTTTACTTACAAACATTTGCTGCGCGATGATAAAAAAGCAAAACAAATACTAAAGCAGGAGCGGAGCAGCAGCGCGATTATTTTTTATTGGGGAATCAGCAAACTATTTCCGCAATTAGAGCTGCACAACATACTTTTCAGTGCAAATTATAAAGAAGAATTTGATCACATTTTTACTACGAAAACATTATACAGCGATCCTACTGTTTACATTAACATCACCAGCAAATGCGAGCCGCAATTGCAGGCGCCGCAAGGCAAGGAAAACTGGTTTGTGATGGTGAATGCGCCAGCCAACGTGGGTCAGTATTCAGAGCAATGGAAAATTGAATTAAAGAAGAATATCATTGCCAAAATAAACCGTTTGTTACACACCAATATCGAACCTTTGATAGAAACAGAACGCATCCTCAATCCGGTAATGATTGAAAGCCAAACATCATCTTATACCGGCTCGTTGTATGGCACCAGTTCCAACAGCAGAGCGGCTGCTTTTTTACGTCATCCCAATTTCAGCAAAGTCTTGTCCCGCTTATATTTCGTAGGCGGCAGCGTGCATCCGGGCGGTGGCATTCCACTATGCTTACGGAGTGCAAAAATTATGAGCGGTTTAGTAGCCGAAGACAAACAAAAATGGAAACATGAACATCCGTAATTCTACGCTTCAAAAGGGGTGTTTGTTCATTGTGTTGCTGTTTCATGTTAGCGGTGTCATCGGCATTTTGTTTTCGCCTTATAAAAATTGGTTTGTTCAAAATACGCCATTGAATTTATTGCTGATGGCATTGCTGCTCATCATCACACAAAAACAAAAAAACAAGGCTTTTTTTTTGTTTGTTTTTATTTGTTATGTGGTTGGTTTTTTTGTTGAATGGATTGGTGTGAATACAGGCGCATTGTTTGGCAGTTATCAATACGGCAAAGTGTTGGGTAGGCAACAGTATGGCGTGCCGTTGTTAATTGGCGTAAATTGGTTTATTACAATCTATTGCGCCGGTGTTATTGCCTACAAATTATACAGTTGGGCGAATGCTAAACTGGAGGGTTTACAAGCCAGTGTAAAGCCTGCTATGCAGTTACTTTCATTTGTAACCGATGGTGCTCTGTTAGCTACATTATTTGATTTTGTTATCGAGCCGGTTGCTGTAAAATTGGGCTATTGGGAATGGCTTGGCAATGGCAGCATTCCGGTTTACAATTATGCCTGCTGGTTTATAATCTCAGTTGTATTATTAACGATTTTCAGGCTGTTGCCATTCGATAAAAGCAACCGGTTAGCAGTACATTTGTTCATTATCCAAGTATTGTTTTTTTTACTGTTAAGAATGAATTTATGACATGGCTTTGGTATATACTCATCGTGCTTATTACCTTCTTCATAATGGAAGGTGCAACGTGGTTGATACACCGGTATGTGATGCACCGTTTTCTTTGGTATTTGCATGAAGATCATCATAAAAAATACCCGGGCTTCTTTGAAAAAAACGATGCGTTCTTTTTCATTTTTGCCATTCCAAGCTGGCTGTGCATAATGCTTGGCAGCATGTACGAACATTATTGGGTGGTGTGCATCGGCATTGGTTTGGCGTTGTATGGCATTGCTTATTTTTTGGTACACGATATTATTATTCATCAGCGTTTTAAATGGTTTACGCGCAGCAACAGCCGCTATGTAAAAGTGATACGCTGGGCGCATAAAATGCACCACAAGCATTTGGAGAAAGAAGAAGGTGAAAGCTTCGGGTTTTTATTTGTTGCAAAAAAATATTGGCAGAAAGTAAAGCGAGATGAGGCAATGCAATTTCAAACTACAAAGGCGCGAAGAGCAGAAAGTTTCACCGAGAAGAATGAAAAAAAATAAAAGCTTCCCTTTTTCAGTTTATAAAGTTTGTGTTTCTTCTTTTCTTTTTGTTTTACTGATTCAATCCCAGCTTCGCATAAATTGTTTTCTTGTTCATTTCAATCATCTCTCCCGGCTGCAAATTTCCCAACTCAATATTCACAATTCGTTGCCGTATCAACCGTAATGTTGGATAGCCAGCTTTGGCTGTCATCTTTCTTACCTGCCGGTTCTTTCCTTCCTGCAAAATCATACGAATCCAGGGCGCAGGAATATTGTTGCGAAAGCGAATCGGCGGGTTGCGTTGAGGTACAATAATGTCGTCATTCAATCGCTTTATTTTGCATTGTTTTGTTCGATACAGTTTACCATCAATATTGATGTCAACGCCGTTTTGTAATTGTTCAATTGCATCATCATTGATTGCTCCATCTACCTGCACCCAATATTCTCTTTCGTGTTGAAATAATGGATTTAACAGGCGATAATTGAGTGTTTTATCATTTGTCAAAATCAGCAAGCCTTCGCTATCAAAATCAAGCCTGCCAACAGCATACACATCTTTTGGAACAGTGAAGAAATGCGATAAGTTTGGCTGCTCATTTTCTGATGTGAATTGAGACAATACCAGGTATGGTTTATAAATGATGAAGTACCGATTCATGTAATTAAAAATCCCGCAGTTAAGTGCGGGATTTACTATGTAGATGGGTTAGTAAGTACCGGGAATGTAATTCCCATCACAATATTAAAAATAGTTTTTACCAATGCAAAAATTTTTTGCATATTTTTTATACACAAATTAAACAATGAAGTGTGCATTGCGTTGATGAAGGTCTGTTGCGCATCATACAAATCATCATAACAAAAATGGTAGCAACCTTTGAAACGCTTTGCCAGTAAGAGTTTCAGAGGTTATTTCATAATAGTTTGCTTGTTGCTTATAACAAGATGTTATCATCATCACAAGAAAAAATTTTTTGCACCACTCTTCTCTTTCATCACTGTTACCTTTGATAAAAGTAAAAAGAAAGCAAATGAAATTTCCTGCACCGGTAACGGTACAATGGCTTGCCGATTTGATACATGCAGAAGTTATTGGCGATGCAGATGCACAAGCCGAAGGCATTAATGAAATACACAAAGTTGAACAGGGCGATGTAGTATTTGTTGACCATCCGAAATACTACGAAACTTGCTTGCAAAGTGCAGCTTCGCACATTATCATCAACAGCAAAAATGTTACGCGGGGAAGCAAAACTTTGATGGTTACCGAACAACCTTTTGAAGCGTATTTAACCATAATTAATCATTTTCGTCCTTTTACTCCGGCAACAAAAAATATTAGTGAGAGTGCTACAATTGGTGAAGGAACTTTTGTTATGCCCAATGTATTTATTGGTAAAGATGTGAAGATTGGAAACAACTGCATTATTCACCCAAATGTTACTATTAACGATTACACAGAAATTGGAAGTAACGTGGTGATACAAGCGGGTTCTATAATTGGTAGCGATGCTTTTTATTATAACACAAAAAAGAACCGTGATGTTTGGTACAAGCGAATGCAAAGCTGCGGTAATGTGGTAATAGAAGACGATGTGGAAATTGGCGCAGGCTGCACTATTGATCGCGGCGTTACAGCATCAACACGAATTGGCAGAGGAACGAAGATGGACAACATGGTGCACATCGGGCACGATAGCATCATTGGTAAAAACTGTTTGTTTGCTGCACAAGTAGGTATTGCTGGCGCAGTTAATATTGAAGACGGTGTTGTGTTGTGGGGCCAGGTTGGAATCAGCAAAACATTAACCATTGGTGCTAACGCTGTAGTGCTTGCGCAAAGCGGAGTTCCTGCTTCGTTGAAAGGAAATAAAATTTATTTTGGAAGTCCTGTTGATGATGCGGTTGTAAAAAAGAAAGAGATTGTATGGATAAAACGCATCCCTGAAATCTGGGAGAAGCTGAAGAATTTGTAGCTGCTTTTAAAGAAAAGAGAGTAAAATATAACGTGCACTATTTGAGATAGCACAAAAAAATAAGCGCATAAAAAAAGGCAGCTTAATTTACTACCTTATCAGCGCAACAACTGCTGGCAAAGGCTTCTGGCTTGGCTTTAAAGGCAAAGCCCATTCCTAAAATATAACCCATCGCTTCTTTCAACGCATCGTTGCTTTTAAACTGCGGGTTGGTGTTAATGTCGGCATGAACTTCCATATCTACGCCATACTCAATAAATAAATCGCACAGCTCGTAGGCAATCTCAATGCTTTTAGCAACTTCTACCAGCATTCGTTCTTTGATGTGAAACTGCTGCCGCGTTTTATCGTTATGAATGTACATGAAGCCGCCGGCGTGCTCGCGTAAAAACACAATTACGGTGGCAAACTCGGTTTCATCACCTTTTACCTGGCTATCAGTGCCAATGCAAACTTTTAAGCGAACACCTTTTTCCGTTTCGTGTTTGATGGTTTCTTCCACTGCATCTTTAATAGGAAGTGTAATGGTTTCACCGTTAAACTTTCTCCAACGCATACAATAATTTTTTTTGAAAATTACGCCTCAATCTTTATACGCTCCCAATTGCGATGTTATAATATTATAAACAAGCGGTGGATAAAGAAAGCTATTGAATAAGTAAGATGTAAGATTGAATATTGATTTTTTATACAAAAACAAATCTTCAATCTTCCTTATTAAATCTTCAATCTTTCAATACTGTCCTGTTCCTAACAGCACCAACGTGCAGGCGTTCATGGCTTTAATGTTGTTGTCTTCTGCAAGCCTTGCCAGCTCTGCATTTTCGGCACCTGGGTTGAAGATAATACGCTTGGGATGTAACGACAAAATATAATCGTAATACTGTTGCTGGTGCGCTGGATTTAAATACAATGTAACCGTATCTACATCATTCATTGGCGGATGTTCGGTGATGATTTTTGTATCATCAATATTGCCTTCTTTTTTGCCGATAGCAATTACAGGATGATCATAAGATTTTAATCTTCGTACGGCAAGAAAACTATATCGCATCGGGCTGTCAGATGCGCCTAAAACAACAGTCTTTCTTATGGTATTGTTCATGTTTTTATGTTATGATGTTACGCGTAAAAATAGAAACCGGCGAACCGTCCGCCATTAATACCGATGATGGTTTACCTGATAAATATTTGTGCCATTGTTGGCCGTACAATTGCGTTGCATCTACGTTCACTTCGTAGCTGTTAACCGGGTGTATATTCCATCGTGGGTGCTGCACATTGTACTCTGATGTGTTGCCATTTTTAAGCCTTGTGTAGCCCCAATAATGTTCGGTAATAAATTCTTCTTCAGTGTTACTTATAATCGGATGCTTTTCTTTACCGGCAACCACTTTTATTTCATTCCATTTTTTATTTAGCAAGAAAGAATAACTTAACTCAAAACTTGTTTTTGTTTCTTTTAAGTAATGCTTCATGGGATGATAAAAATAACTTTCGCCATATAACCAGTAAGCAACAAACGTAATCATTCTTCGCGGCACAATTTCTTTCACAAACACAACGCCGCGTTTGTATAAATCGCCTTCTTTTCTTTTGATATAAAAACGAAGATTGAACTCTTCAAAATTGCGATGAAAAGGAAAACCGATTCCTTTAATTTTTGTGTTTAAAAATAAAAAGCCAACAAGGCTTACGAGGCATTTGTTATTGTATTTATCAAGCTCTGTTCCTTTTGGCAAATAAGGCAGCAACACAGCAGCATCTACTTCATAATTAATAAAGATTAAGTTCTTCCAATATGCGGTGAGAAAGGTTTGCATAAATAAGAATAAATATAAGCTATAAACTGCCAGCTACAAGCTTTGAGCTACGAATTACAAAAGCATTGGGTTTACATAAAATGAATAAAAAATTTACCGGAATACTTTTTGAAATTATAAATTGTTATAACTTTCATTATTATTTACTAAACATCCCATCTCATGGCAAAATCAACTAAAAAAGCAGTGGCTTTAAAAAACTTAAAGAAAGCCAATACTGCAAAAAAAGCGGCTCCCAAGAAGGCGGCTGCTAAAAAAGGAGCCACCTCAACTAAAAAGGTTGCGGCTTTAAAGAACTTGAAAAAGGCAAAAGCAGCACCCAAAAAAGCGGCTCCTAAAAAAGCGGCACCCAAGAAGGCGGCAGCACCAAAAAAAGCAGTGGCTAAAAAAGCAGCAGTACCTAAAAAAGCGGCTAAGAAAGCAGTGGCTTTAAAGAACTTGAAGAAGGCAAAAGCAGCACCCAAAAAAGCGGCGCCTAAAAAAGCGGCACCCAAGAAGGCGGCAGCACCAAAAAAAGCAGTGGCTAAAAAATCAGCAGCACCAAAAAAAGCGGCTAAAAAAGCGGCACCGCCAACACCGGTTGATACAGCACCAATGGATATGGATATGCCATCTACTTCATCGGCAAATACGGATGAATCGCCCATGGAAACATCAACCGATATGCCGGCTTCCAGTGCTGATAATAACACTACAAACAATACACCCGAGTAAAAAAGGTAGAAAAAAACAAAGCCATCCTTACAATAGTAGAGATGGCTTTTTTATTTATTAAAAATGAAGTAAAAACAAACCGATCAATTCATCTTTAGCGGTACTATCATTTCAAAAGGCGGGATGTTTGCAGTAAATGTTTTCCTGTTATTTATATTTTCCATACGATAATATCCGTGCATACGCCCCATTTCGGTGCGCAAATTACAGCCACTCACATATTGAAATTGTTTGCCGGCTTCAATTACAGGCTGCACACCCACTACGCCTTCACCTTCCACTTCGCGCGTTTGCCCGTCACTGTCAAAAATGTTCCATTTGCGGTCGAGCAGTTTTACCGAAAACGGGTTGTGGTTTTTTATAGTGATGCGATAAGCAAACATGAACTCATGGTTCACAGGATTACTATATTCTGTTTGATAAAACGTTTCAACGCTGATTTGTACACCTTCTGATATTTTTGAAACCATAAGAGTTGTTGGTGTTAAGTAAGTTAATAAATTGTTCAGTACCCAAATAGCCGGTTATAATTTTTACAACTAAAGTATCAAAATAATAGTCGGTTCAGAACAAAACAAAGATAACTATTAATCTTTTTACTTTTTCGGCTGTTGCCATTCCTGTTGATAAGCGGCTACTAATAGGCAAGCGTTGTACCAACAAAAAATTTGGTGTGCCTGTTTTCTTTTTTATAAAGTAACTTACTTGTAATGAGCGCAAAAAGAATTATAGTTTAATTACATTGTTTTTTTGAGAACAAGAGAAAATAAAATCAAAGCCGGAAAAAAAGTCTAAAGGCGGGAGTAAAAGGAGAGCCTGGGCTTATTTTGCTTTCTTGCTTTTGCCCAACCATAATAAGCTGTTTATAATAAGTTGGTTTTGATACGAACTACTAAAGGTTGATGATAATTGTTGGTTGGTTTTGCCTTCATAATCCATATCGTTATGCCCCATGTTGACATAAATCATGCGGTATTTTGTATTCGTCCAAACAACCGGATAATATCCGCTATGCCATATCTCATAAGGTTTTGGACCGGTACCTAAGGGAAACGAAGAAGAATCAATCGATAGCAAAATTGTAATGTCTTTATTCATTCTTAAATCATTCTTCCAGCTATACCATTCATTAGGCGCCGATGCAAATATTGGGGGCAAATGTTTTGTTGCCGGATGAGAACTGTCTTCAACGCGAAGAATGGCTGAAGTTGGTCGCCAGGTATTGCCTTTGTATTCGCCGCAGCCTAACAAATCATTGTGATACCAACTCCAGTTTTGCGGATAATCGGATGGCGTTAATGCAAAGGCGGCAAAATGAAATCCCATCCATGCGCCGCCGTTTTTCATATAGGTTTCAAACGCTTTTCGTTGCGGTAAAGAATCGGGGCGTGTGTCTAAAAAAAGCACAACATCATAATGCAGAAGAAACGAAAGATTCAGGTTACTCCAGTTGTTGGTTGAATCGTAAGTAAAATGATATTGAGCAGCTATTTTTGAAAACCATTGGTTGGCTTCGTGCACAAATGAAATATGCGCCAAATCGTTTTTTGCTGTATAAAAAGCAATGACTTTGAAGTTTGTTTTTTGTTGTGAAGATGCCGGAAAAGAAAAGCCAACAATAAAAAAGCCGATAAAAACAAACACTGTTTTACGCATATCAGATTTCGTTTTTTATGAAGGAATACATTGCGGTTACTTACTCTTTCATGCTGCGAAATGTAAGATTAATTCTGGCATCTTTTCTTTTACTTGTTTTTGGTAAGCTATGATGCCAGTGCGTTTGTGTTATACTTTTCATCACCAATAAACTGCCATGTTCAAGCAAAATTGAAATGGTTTCTTTCGTTTGTTTATGTCGAAATATAAACTTTCTTTCTGCTCCTAAACTTACCGATGCAATGGCAGAATTTTTTTGAATAGAAGATTCATTATCGCTGTGCCAGCCCATGCCTTCTTCGCCGCTATGATATAAATTTAGCAAGCACGAATTGAAGGTTTCATTTGTTGTTCTTTCTGCCGCTTGTTTTATTTGTAGCAACTCATTTGTAAATGGCAAAGCTTCTTTTGTGATACCAGAATAAGTGTACGCAAACGCCTTATCGCCATACCAGGCAGCTTTCCTTTTGGTAATAATTCGTTTGCCGTAAATAACCGCTTCTTCATGTTTCCATGCAATACCGGTAAGCAGTTGATGTAAAAAATAATTGGCTTCATCAACCATAAAAATTCTTCCAAAATAATGAGCAACACCATCGTTAGGCAAAAGGTTTATCATGTATCATCAGCCATAAAAACAAAGTTCCAAACCTATTTATAAGTTCAGAACATTTGCAGTAAAAAACATTTTATATCAGGTTCTTTTTTTGTCTAAGGCAATCATGGCAATGCCCGCTATTACTGCAATTCCGCCTGCATAAATAGGCCATCCAATTGTTTTTCTTCTTGTTTATTTACTTGCAGCGGACCCAAATCAACCACTTTTTTTTCTTGTGTAAAAGTTATGTTATGAAATACAAACATAAGTATGCCTGCAACAATTAAAATAATCCCGATTGTTTTCATAAGTAAAGTTTATTGTTTGGATGAATCGTTAGCATCAGAGTCGGAAAATATTTGTTCAAACGTGTGCATAATGCCCGACATGGGTCCTTCCATTTTGTTGGTTCGGTCGTCAATTGTATTATCATCTATTAAATAACCAAGCTGCAAAGATGGAGGTAAATGCTTTAAAATTTCGTTGCGGTTTTCTTTAAAAAAATCAGATACTTGTGCAGCCGTTGCATCTGTACCTACATTACTTTTTACTACTTTCATTGCACCTTTCGCTGCATCGTTCATTGCAGTTCTTGCACTGTCGTTACTCTCATGCGCATACAAAGCAACCTGGCTTACAACCGCATCGCTTTGATCGCCAAATATTTCATTTGTCCAGGTTGTATTTGTAGAATTATTTCCCCTCAAAATATTCTGTGCATTGGCTTCGTTACGCGTGTATTTATAAAGCCCGGTAAGCATTACCGGAATTGCTGCCTGCGACAGTTGAGAACTTTGACTTTCATACTTCACTGCGGGTTGCTGTATGTTAGGATCAATTTTTTGTACAGTTTCACCACCTACTGCCCTCTGTACTTCTTCAATAATATTCATGGCAAATTCTTTTTTGATACAGAAGCATATATAAACAATATCATGCCATTATCAATAGTAAAAAAATATAAATAGTTAACTAACCATCAGCGAAGCAATACCGTTTTATAAATATCGTAATGTATAAAAACAATTGGTTGGTTTAATTGAATGAATTAACCGGTATGAAGAAAATAATTGATTCGATCCGAAAAAATAAATTCTGTTTTTACCAATTTATGATGTTGTAAAGATGGTGCAGGCAAACCTTCGCCAACGTATAATCTCTCGTTTGTAATTACTCTTGCTTCATCCCACAAACCCGCGCTGATAAAGGTTTCCAGCAGTTGCGCTCCGCCTTCAATCAATACACTTTGTATATTTAATTGATAGCAGGCATCGCATATTGCAAGAGCTGTATTTTTCTCTTTATCAATTTGATAATACAGCACATTGCCTTCTTGTTTTTGCTGCAAATAATTAAAAACAATTGTTCGGTTTGTATTATCAAAAAGATGTAGTGATGATGGCAGGCGAAGCTGTTTATCCAACACCATTCTAACCGGTGGTTTGCCGCTCCAAAAACGATTGTCAAGCCTTGGATTATCCAGTAATGCTGTGTTGGTTCCTACCAAAATTGCAGCTTCTTCGCTGCGCCATTGGTGTACTTGGATATTGGTGAACTCGTTGCTGATGAGCAAACGGTTTTTATTTATTGAAGCTATTTTTGCATCGCTTGTTTGCGCCCATTTTAACAGGATGTATGGGCGATGTTTTGTATGAAATGTGAAAAAGCGCCTGTTAAGCTGCTCGCATTCTTTTTTAAGGATATTGATGATTACATCAACACCTTTATCTTTTAGTTTTTCGATGCCTTTACCATCTACTTTTTCAAACGGATCGCGGCAGCCAACTACAACGAGAGGTATATTTTTACGGATGATTAAATCGGCGCAAGGCGGCGTTTTTCCCCAATGCGCACAAGGCTCAAGCGATACATACATTGTTGCCAGCGAAAGCAAATGTTCATCTTTTTTTTTCACGCTGTTAATGCAGTTCACTTCTGCATGTTCACTACCGTATTGTTGATGATAACCTTCGCCAATTATTCTATCATCATGCACCAGCACTGCGCCAACCATCGGGTTAGGAGCCACATTTCCTGCGCCTGATTTTGCAAGCTGAAGGCAACGCTGCATGTATGTTTCGTAAATCATTAAAACAAATGTAATGAGAGATAAGTATCATTGCAGCACTATGACGATAGGGGAAGCTCATAAACATTTGTCGCTTGTGCTGCAGGCGATTTATGACCCGCGCGAAGCCAGGAATATTGCAAACCTGGTTACCGAGCATATTACAGGTTTCAGGAGCAGTGAGCGCGTTATTCATCAACAAAAAAATTTAGGTGTTAATGAGGAAGAGTTGTTTCAACAAACAACTATCGAATTGCTAACTCACAAACCAGTACAGTATGTGTTACATGAAGTGCATTGGTACAAAATGAAATTGTATGTTGATGAGCGTGTTTTAATTCCGCGACCGGAAACAGAGGAGTTAGTTAACTGGATAATTGAAGATGCAAAGCAGGCGGCAGGCGATGCGAGAGGTACGATGTTAGATGTGGGAACAGGCAGCGGATGCATTGCTATAGCTTTAAAAAAAAGTTTGCCTCAAATAAAAATGTATGCAACCGATATTTCTGCGGAAGCTATAAACGTAGCAAAACAAAATGCAGTAAAAGAAAAAGCGGAAGTAGAATTTATAGAGATGAATGCCGTAGATAAAGAGCAATGGAAAGGCTTGCCCCTATTGGATTACATTGTTAGTAACCCGCCTTATGTTACGCAAAGTGAAGCTGGGTTTATGAATAATAATGTGTTGAATTTTGAGCCACATCTTGCCTTGTTTGTGCCGGATAATAACCCCTTGTTTTTTTATAACGCCATCAGCACGTTTGGTTGGCATTATTTAAAAAACGGTGGCAAGTTGTTTTTTGAAATCAATGAATCGTTTGGCAATGAAGTTGCTGATTTGTTAGTAAAGAAAGGTTATCAAAACATCGAACTAAAAAAAGATTTGCAAAATAAAAACCGAATGATAAGAGCAGTAAAAAATGAGTAACAGTTAATTGTCTATCATCTAACAACCAACAACTGCCAACTGTCATCTATCAATTACTTCACATTCGCTACAACCCTTGCACCGGCTCGTTTTGCGCTTTGCATAATGTGAAATACTTCGCCATAAAAAGCCGATGTATCGGCATTAATAACAACCGAAGGCGTATCAATGGTGCTGTGTGTTTTGCTTATTTCCTCTTTCAACAACGAATCAACCTGACTAATATCAATAGCGCGCTGACCCAGAAATATTTTTTGTTCTTTGTTAATTGAAATAACAATGTTTTGTTTTGCTTTGGTATCCTTTGTTCCTTTTGGGTTATTCACCTTTACTACATTAGGGTTGGCAAGCGTAGAAACAATTAAAAAAAAGAACAGCAAAATAAAAAGCAAATCATTCAATGTGCCCGCATGTATTTCGCCGTGCGTTTTATTTCTTTTTCTAATGTTCATTTTGTAGTTGATGGTTGACAGATGATGGTTGGTAGTAACTTATTTGCTACCATTCATAAATCATAATTCTTAATTCACAAATCATCTTGTTGGCTCCTGCAACACGTCTAAAAATTCGGCGCTTGCCGCTTCCATTTTGTTTGCGGTTTTATCTATTTGCGCTGTTAAAAAATTATAACCCACATAAGCCAGCAAACCAACAATTAAACCTGTTGCCGAAGTTATCATTTTTGTATAAATACCACCGGCAATTTCGCCCAATTGCAATTCGCCTTTCGAGGCAATGGCAGAAAATAACTGCAGCATCCCAACAATAGTTCCTAAAAAGCCAAACATAGGCGCGATGCCCGCGATAAGAGATAAAATAGAAAGGTTACGCTCCATTTTATACATCTCTAATTTGCCAACATTCTCCATGCTTTTCTCAATATTATCAATAGGTTTACCCACACGCTGCAAGCCTTTGTCAATCATGCGCGCAACAGGGTTATCTGTATTTTTTGCAAGGTTGCGTGCGCCTGTAAGATTGCCGGTAAGAATATTATCCCGAACAATATTCATGAAGTTAGGTTCAATTTTCGCAGCTTTGCGAATAGCAATCAACCGTTCAAAAAAAACAAAGATAGAAGCGGCAAACAGCAGGTACAACGGATACATAATCCATCCGCCTTTGTTCAGCAAATTAACTAATGTTTCAGGTGATGATTGCGTGATATTAGTTACTGTGCTATCGGCTACCTGTAATAAAATTCCCATGCCTTTATTTGGTTTGCGCTAAAGTAATTGGTAACGGTATAGGAACGCCTTATTTGTGAATAAATTATAAGTAAACCTATTTTTGGAGAATGTTTTTCACAGGAAGAATTGTGGAGAAAAGATTAGATAATGTTGGAATACAATACTTTTTTACTACAAAAACAACCCGGCAATAAAAGTTCCGAACCTTTTAAAAGGTTCGGAACTTTTATTGAAATGTTTTTCACAAAGAGTGAAGCATAAAAACCGCTTCATTATGAATTGGAAGTTAACTTATGACCATCAACAGAAATATCAAAAATCAATGCCAATCCAATTGCGTTTGTTTTTCTCGTACTTTTTAAAATTGAACTGATACAATTTTCCAGGCCGGTGAGAGACATCATTTTCATATTCGCCCGTATCAATTAAAAAATCCATGTTGAAGAATTTCTTTCTGAAATTTCTTCGGTCCATTTTAGTATTTAAAATGGCTTCATATAAATGTTGCAATTGGCGAAGCGAAAATTTTTCGGGTAATAAATTAAAACCCAGCGGATGTTCCTGAATGCGCTTTTGCAGCCACCCGTAACACTCATGAATAATAAGGCTATGGTCGAAAGCCATATTTTGCAAGCCCTGCACATTATGCCAGTGCAGCTCGTTATCCATTTTTTTTAATTGGTGGTCTTTAATATTGAGCAATGAACAATAGGCAACAGTAAGCACACGGCCACCGGGATGGCGGTTGGGATGACTGAAAGTTCTTACTTCTTCCAGGTACACATCATCCATGCCGGTGCGTTGTTTCAGCACACGATAAGCGGCACCTGTAAGTTCCTCATTATCAGCAGCAAAATCGCCTAATAAGCTCCATTTATCTTTATAAATCTGAAGGTCGCTGCGTATGAGCAATACCTTCAATTCATTTTCATCAAACCCAAAAATCACGCAGTCAACCGTAATGGGTACGCAAGGGTAAGATGTCACCAGCGCATGAACATCTTCTATCCATTTTTTTTCTTGTGGTATGCCGGCAGTTTTTTCTGCTAAAGCCATGAGAAGAAAATTAAGAAAAGCAATCGGTTAATAAAACAACATTACGAAAGTAAAGTTTTTTGTTTTTTTATACCTCTTGTTTATTTGGTGTTATTAAACAGGAATGATGAATATTTTAATTTTTAGCAGGCATGTGCAATAAAAAAGACCTCTTTACATAAAGAGGTCTTTTAAAAATGAAGTAAAAACAAATCACAGGTTGGCGGCGATTTTTTTATCCAAAACCGATTTGGGCACAGCGCCAATTTGCTTATCAACTACTTGACCACCTTTTATAAACAAAATAGCCGGAATAGAAGTAATGCCGTATTTTACGCTTATATCGGGGTTGTTGTCAACGTTTACTTTTCCTATGTTCACTCTGCCTTCATACTCTTTGGAAAGCTCTTCAATAACAGGTCCGATAGCGCGGCAAGGCCCGCACCATTCTGCCCAAAAATCTATCACAGATAATTTATCGTTTTCCAGCACATTGGTCTGAAAATTTGAGTCGGTGAATTCTAAAGCCATAACTAAGTAATTTTATGATGTTTTATGAAGGGCAAAGATAATTCCAAAGCAACGGATGTGCTGAAACGACCTGACAACAACTGTAAAGTTTGATGTAACTATGACAATAAAGCCTGCCGTGCTAAAAATTCAAGTTTTTGGTTGGCATTAATAAGCTTGGTGGTAAGATCAACGTTTTCTTTACGCAGGCAATACACCTCGTAAGCTTTATCAATAAATATTTTTATCTCCTGCTCATGCCAGGGTTTGGTAAGGTATTTATACACCTGCCCGCGGTTAATGGCGTCTATCACAGCATTAATATCGGTATAGCCTGTAATTAAAATACGGATAGGATCAGGGAAGATATACAGGATAGATTCAAAAAACTCAATGCCTGTCATCTTCGGCATTCGCTGATCACTCATGATAACATGAATGATATTTTGTTGCAGAATACGGATACCTTCATCAGCCGATTCGGCTATAAAAACATTAAAGTCTCTGCGGAAGGCAGCTTTAAAGGCAGTGAGGTTGTGCCTTTCATCGTCAACATACAGTACATTTACCATGATATTTTGGATTGGTTATAATTGTTTGCAATTAAATTTCAATTAAGCTATTAGCATTCTTTTGCTAAAGTGTTTTTTGATTTGCACTTATCATCTATTATTGCATAAATCGATCACGAGAATGCTTTACAAACTTAACTGTTACCAAATTAATTTTGGCATTCGAAAAGTACAAACTTAGAAATTTAAGCTAAATTTATTCTCTGTTTTATATTATTTTAATGGCATTATAACTAAAGCATGGAAGTAACTACAGACATTCGTATCAGAGCATTTAGAGCCATTGATGATCCGGAAACATGTTTAAAATTTATTGAAGGACACAGGCGCGTTTTAACCATTTACGGTATAGAAAATATAACTACGAATACAGATGGGTGGATGTATAATCCTGCCATTTTCGTAGTAGTAGTAGAGTCTCTCGATGGAAAAAAATTATTTGGTGGGGCAAGAGTGCAGGCAGCAAATGGAATTAATCCGTTGCCGATAGAAGAAGCAACAGGTGAAATGGACAATAAAATTTATGAAATTGTAAAATATCAGGCTCAATTTGGCACCGGCGAATTATCTGGTTTATGGAATTCAAAAGAAGTGGCTGGTTTAGGTATTGGAAGTTTTTTCCCATCAAGAACTTCTGTTGTAATTGCTGAACAAATCGGCTTAAGTACTATGTTTTCTCTTTGTGCACCCGCTACAGTCCGTTTTAATCAATGGATAGGAAGTTCAGTATTAACGTCAGTTGGTAATAACGGTATATTTTATTATCCAAAATTAGATTTGTTGGCAACGGCCTGTTTCTTACCTGATGTAGAAGAATTAAAGAATGCGCATCCACGGGAAAGAGACAAAATGTTTTATCTTCGGAAAAATCCACAATGTCTTGTAAAAGAAAAGTCTCCTTTTAAAAATTTATATGTAAATGTTTATTATGATTTGCATATAGCATCTGCAAACAAAAACGAATTCAAAATTATCGATAAAGTAGAAGAATAATATACTACTTCTTTGAATATTAGGTTATTATATACTATTATAATTTTTCTGCCAACTTCTTATACTTTACTTGTAATGAACCGGCATCTTTAGCAGTATAAGTTATCAAAACAATCTACCGTCTGAGCTATCAACATCAAACCCTTCGATTGTACGATTCCATTTAACATAGAAATGGCAAACCAATTTTATATTAAGGTGATTTTAATTTGAAAAAAACCATAATAAAGATGTTGCAATTACCTTTACTTTTATCAACACCCAAAACTGATATGTTTACTCACTGATAGAAAAATGCAAATATCAATAATGATCTAACTTAACATTTGATGTGTAACTATAATTACCAAACGCTTAATTTGATAAAAAATAAAAGTAAGGCAACCGCTTTTTTTTTATTTATTTTTCTTCTTTTTTGCATACATGTACATGCGCAAACAGCTATTGTCTTATCTGACAAAGAACCTGAATTGCCCTTGTCATTCAGTTATTCTTACCTGATAGATTCGTCTCATTCTATATCATCATCACAAATACTTAATAAGCGTTTTACAGATAAAAGTGGCAAGGTCCCGGTTTTTGATGTAGGCGTAAACAAAGTTTGGTTTCGGTTTTTAGTATATAATCATACAAAAAGTTCCGAGTGTTACTTAAACCTAAAATATACGAACCTTTCAAAAGTAACTTTATACAAAGTAATAAATAACGAGGCTGTACTTATACAAAGCCAGGGAAACAGTTTGCCTTTATCTAAAAATGATAATCTCACGCCTAACTTCGTTTTTCCTATGAACCTTCCTATTGAGGAAAAACATATTTTCTTTTTGGAAGTCGAGAGCATTCATCCCATCATAGTACCAGCTTATATAAGTTCGGAAGATGGTTTAGTAAGAGCAGACATCAAATTAATATGCATTATTGCATTGTATTGCGGCATTATAGGAACCATGCTCATTTACAATTTGTTTTTGTTTGTATCAGTAAGAGATAAAAACTATCTAATCTATTCTATTTACACATTTACCTTGTTGTTAGCGCAGCTTACCGCAGCAGGTTACATGTACAAATATGTTTGGACAAACTATCCTAAGATTAACGATTATTCAGTTGTTGTAACTACCAATTTTACTTTTATTATTGGCACTTTGTATTCTTATAACTTCTTGCAGATAAAAAAATATTTACCACAAATCCGATGGATGTTTTTTCTAATTGCAAGCTTTTGTTTTATAGATATTATTCTTGATTTATTTTACCTTCATAATCTAAGCTACCAGCTGCACAACTATGTTACTATTATTACATGCCTTCTGCTACTGACATCTTCTATTCTTGTTGCAAGAAAAGGTTTTAGTCCGGCCATTCTGTACTTAATAGCCTGGTCTTTTCTATTTCTTTCAGTTATTGTACTGGCACTGCGCAATCTCAATATCATTCCTTACAATAGCATAACGGCTTCTACTGTTTACATTGGTTCGGCTATCGAAACAGTATTGTTGTCATTTGCTTTGGCAAGTAAAATAAATGTTTTACGAGGTGAAAAGGACGCTTCTCAAGCGCAGGCATTGCTAATGTTACAGCGAAATGAACAACTTACCAGAGATCAAAACATTTTTCTTGAGACGAAAATTGAAGAGCGAACTCACGAATTGAAAGTAGTTAACAATGATTTGCAAAAAACTTTAAAAAATCTTACCGATACGCAAATACAACTTGTTGAGTCGGAAAAAATGTCTTCATTAGGTCAGCTTACCGCAGGCATTGCACACGAAATTAATAACCCCATCAACTTTGTAAAAAGTAATGTAAGCCCGCTGCAAATGGATGTGCACGATTTGTTTGAGCTCATTACCGAATACCAACAATTGCATGGAACTGATGCAGAAGAATTGCTGCCTAAACTAAACAACATAAAAGCCCTTGAAAACAAACTTGATCCCGAATTTTTGAAAGAAGAAATTGAAAACCTGATTGGTGGTATTGAAGAAGGTGCAGAGCGAACCGCCGAAATTGTGCGCGGACTGCGCATTTTTAGCCGCCTTGACGAAAGCGAAGTAAAGGAAGCGAACATTTACGATAACATTAATAGTACACTGGTTTTACTTCGCAATACCGCGCCGCACTATTTAAAAATAAGAAAGCATTATAACGCACCGGGGCAGATAGAATGTTACCCGGGTAAACTGAACCAGGTGTTCATGAACATTTTAACCAACGGCATACATGCTATTAAAGCGAAGCCGGAAAAAAATGAAGAAGAATACTTAGATATATCGGTAATTGAAGAGGATGGATACATGCAAATTACAATTTCGGATAGCGGCACCGGGATGACGGAAGAAGTGAAGCGTAAAATATTCGACCCTTTTTTTACAACAAAAGATGTGGGCGAAGGAACCGGGCTGGGTATGTCCATCGTGTTTAAAATTATTGAATTGCATCATGGTAAAATAACAGTTATTTCCTCGCCTGGTAAAGGATCCAGTTTTATAATCAGCATTCCTTACATGCTAAAATCGGTAGCTGCTTTGGCTGGTGAACAAGGCCAGCCATTTGATGAACAAGCCCAACCACTTGAAGAAGAAACCCAATCATTATAAAAACCGCGATTGCAATGGATATACATGAAGAAAGAATTAAGATACTGTATGTAGATGATGAATCTAAAAACTTAACGGCTTTCAAAGCCAGTTTCAGGCGAAGCTATGATATTGAAACCGCCATCTCGGTAAAAGATGCCGCCGAGCTGCTAAAGCAACATTCGTTTCATATTATTATTGCCGACCAGCGTATGCCCGGAGTAACCGGCGTTGAATTTTTTCAGTCCGTACGCAAAACGTATCCCATTGCCATCCGCATTTTGCTTACGGGTTATACCGATGTAAGAGAAATTGTAGATGCTATTAACAAAGGCGAAATCTTTCGGTTCATTACCAAGCCCTGGAACGAATTTGAAATGCACAATGCTATTCGTAACGCTTATGAGCTATACACCATGCGCCAGCAATTGCAGCAAAAAATGAATGAGTTAGAAACAGCCAATCACGAGCTGAACCGGCTTATTTACAGCACCTCGCACGACCTGCGCTCACCGTTGGCTTCCATTATCAGCATTGTAAATTTAGCCAAGTTAGATTCGCTTGATGATGACATTGACAACTACTTTAACCTGATTGAAAAATGCGCTGAAAAAATGGACGATTATATTTTGAAGATCGTTGAATATTATAAAAGCGTTCGGTTGAATGAGGAGTATTCATTTATTGATTTTGCGCAACAAGTGCAAGAAGCAATAGATTTATGTAGCGTGCAGAATACAAAAATTACTTTCCGGCAAAATATTGTGCAACTCGTGCCATTTAAAAACGATGTGTTTCGCTTATCGGTTGTACTGAATAATTTATTATCGAACGCAGTAAAATATCAAAAGCCCGGCGAGCCAGATCCTTTTATCACCATTAAAATAAATGTAACAAAAGAAAAAGCCAATATAAGTGTTGAAGACAATGGCATTGGAATTCAAAAAGAAAACCTTAGTAGTATTTTTAACATGTTTTTCCGCAGTACCAAAAATGCAACCGGCTTAGGCATTGGCTTATACATTGTAAAAGAAGCGGTGAACCGCATGGACGGTGAAATTACCATTAGCTCAGAGTTTGGTAAAGGCACTACATTTTATGTTGAGATAGCGAATAAAAATGTAGAGTGATTAAATTGAAGTAAAAACAAACCTTCAGAAATAACAACCCCTTACACAGCACCCAAGTCCACTTTATATCCTGCACCTTTTATCGTACATTGATTTATTTTTGCCGGTTCAACATGTATTATTTTGAGTATTACCATTTTAGCCATTGAATCGTCGTGCGATGAAACCAGCGCTGCCGTTTGTGTTGATGGAAGCATCTTATCAAACTATATTGCCACGCAAAAAGTGCATGAGCAGTATGGAGGCGTGGTACCCGAATTAGCAAGCCGTGCGCACATGCAAAATATTGTACCTGTGGTTGATGTTGCGCTATCATCTGCCAACTGCCAACTGTCATCTGTAAATGCCATTGCGTTTACACAATCGCCCGGCTTAATTGGAAGCTTACTGGTGGGAACACAGTTTGCAAAATCGTTATCATTGGTGTTAAACAAACCACTCATTGCCGTGCATCACATGCAGGCGCATGTGCTGGCGAATTTGATTGATGAACCTAAACCGCAATTTCCTTTTTTATGTTTAACTGTAAGCGGCGGGCATACGCAAATTATTCTTGCTAAATCACCTGCCCATTTACAAATTTTAGGTGAAACGATAGATGATGCCGCCGGTGAAGCATTCGATAAATCTGCCAAGCTGTTAGGCTTGCCTTACCCTGGCGGACCCTTGATAGATAAATATGCAAAAGAAGGCGATGCTGCCCGCTTTCAATTTGCCGAGCCGCATGTGCCCGGCCTCAATTTTAGTTTCAGCGGATTAAAAACATCGGTGTTGTATTTCCTGCAAAAACAAACGGCACTCAACCCGAATTTTATTGATGAAAACAAAGCCGATTTATGCGCTTCTATTCAACATACCATTATTAATATCTTACTAAAAAAAATTAAGAAAGCTGTTCAGCAAACAGGCATCAAACAGGTGTGCATTGCAGGTGGTGTAAGCGCTAACAGCGGCTTGCGCAAAGCTTTGCTTACAATGGGAGAGAAGCTAAACTGGCAAACTTTCATTCCTCAGTTTCAATACTGTACTGATAATGCTGCCATGATTGCTATAGCGGCTTATTATAAATATTTACAACAAGATTTTGTAAGTCTTGATGTATCGCCAACGGCGCGTGCCAAATGGTAATTCAATGTTAGATGCAAGATGGCAGAAGGTTGCTCATACCGCATAGCTGATACCTGATAGCTCATACTTCTTCCACAATTTGGCATTTCAATTGTCGTACGGGCAAAAAATTTTATTATGAAAATAAGTCTGTCTATCATTAGCCTTGTAATAATCTGCTTCGCTTCATCATGTGCGCGCCACAAAACCGATGGTGTAAATTTAAATGGTCAGTGGATTGTTACTGATGTGCATCTTGATGGTGTAAACAATTCTTCAAATTATAAAATCACATTGTTTGATGATGTAAGCAGTGCGTGCCTAACAGGCAGCGAATGGTTTTTAACCGAAAGCGGCAATGCCACTTACACAATCACGCAAAGCAGCGATTGCACAGGCGGCGTACGACCCATTCACTGGAGTTTGCTTAACAGCAACGGCGTGCAATATTTTCAATTTAAAAACATTGATGCTGCCAAAGCCGCAAAGGTAAAAGAAGGGTACAGCCTGGAGTTAAGCAATGTTACCAAAAGCGGTTTTACGCTGCGCGAGCCAACCCAGATTGATAACAACACCACCGCTTATGTAGTGCTAAATTTTACAAAGAAGTAAGGGCTTACTGCACATTACACATTATTACCAGCCTGTTTAAAAATGAAAGAAAAGAGAACCACTAAGCCTCAAAGAGAGGAAGTAGCACCAAGGTTTTTTACTTATTTTCTTTGTGAAGTTTTGTGTTCTTTATGCCTTTGTGGTTCATGTATTTATTTTTAAACAGGCTCTACTATAAAGTAATTTTATTTATTAAACTGCACTGCTTTCTTTCAACACAGTCTTATACAGTAAAGACGGTTAATCTTCAATACAACTAATGTTCTCTGGTACGATGAGTATGCCTGTGATGCTTTTTGTGGTGCTTATGATGTATATTATGATGACGCGTAACTCTTGTTTGTGAAAAAGATAAAGTGCCTGCTAACAGCAAAGCGCATATTGCGATTGATTTAATAATTGACTTCATATTGTTTTAATTAATAAATTTTATTTGGAAAATTAAATCCCTTATTAAACATCTTCCACAATCTGCATTCTCTTTAACAAACATTTGCGCTACCAAACACACAATTTATACATTGCGCAACGTGCTTTGCCATATATACTTATTTTTATTGCCTGAATGAAAACAGCCAAACAAATTTTAAAAATAACAGGGCGCGTGTTGCTATCTCTTTTTGCGCTGCTGTTATTTATTTGGTTACTTATTCAAACTACGCCGGTACAGAATTATATCATCGGAAAAATAACGGCGAAACTTTCTAAAGATTTACATACCGAAGTTCGCATCAAACACATCAGCCTTTCTTTGTTTGATAAAGTAAACCTTGAAGGCACGCTTGTTAAAGACCGTCAGCACGATACTTTATTGTATGCAGGCGCTGTTAAAGTGCGCATTACCGATTGGTTTTTTATAAGAAAAAATCTCGTTATTAAATACTTCGGTTTGGAAGATGCGCTTATTAAGTTGCATCGCAAAGATTCCGTTTGGAATTATCAATTCATTGCCGATTATTTTTCTTCTTCAGATACATCAAAAACAAAAAATAATGCATCGTCTTCCCATTTACAACCCATCAAATTCGGCCTTGAAAAAGTGGATTTTAAAAATGTGAACTTCATTCAAAATGATGAATGGCGTGGGCAAATAATGCAGGTAAAAGCAGCTAGCTTTTTGCTTCAGGCAGATTCGGTTAATGTTGATACAAACCGTTTTATTATTTCATCTATTGATATGGATAAACCATTATTTTCTTTGTACGATTTTAATGGTTTGCGACCTGATAGTTTGAAACCTAAAAGCGTTGACACAGGTTTATATTTTAATGCCAGCGGCTTGCAATTGGTTGTAAAAAAAATAAATCTTACAAACGGCGCTTTTATTAGTGAGGCGCAAGATAGTTTGCCGGTAAATACATATTTTGATGGCAAGCACATTCGCATTAGTAAACTGAATGGAACTATCCAAAACTTTTCTTTTTTGCGGGATACCATTACTGCCAGCATTGATATTTCGGCGCACGAACGTTGCGGTTTCGAACTGAAAAAACTAAAAGCATTGTTCAGGCTAACTCCGCAAATAATGGAGTTAAAACAAATGGATTTGCGTACACCTAAAAGCCGCATCAGCGATTATTATGCAATGAAGTATGACGACTTTATTGACGATATGAATGAGTATGTTGACAGCGTGATAATGGATGTTAATTTTAAAAACTCAACCGTTAGCAGTGATGACATTGCCTTTTTTGCACCCGAGCTCAAAAACTGGAAGCGGCAAGCCGAAATTAGCGGGCATTTTTATGGGAAAGTGGTTGATTTTTCAATACCTGATTTGTTCATTCGCAGCGGCAGCAGCCTATATGCAACGGGCGATTTTAAGATGAAAGGTTTACCCGATATAAATAAAACCATCATTACTTTACAGGATGGCAATGTGCAGATGTCGTACCCGGATCTCATCACCATTGTGCCACAGTTGAAAGAGATAACCAGCCCGAACCTGGCAGCCTTAGGTTTGTTTCGATACAAAGGAAATTTTAGCGGAACACTGTATAATTTTTCTGCCAATGGCAACATCAGTTCTGCCATCGGCAGCATTGCAGCAAATATAAAAATGCAGCTTCCTAATAAGGGCGAGCCACGTTACAACGGAAAAATTGTTACACAACAATTCGATCTTGGTAAGTTTATAAATACATCATCCATTGGGCAGGTAAGTTTTAATGGTTCCGTATCGGGCAGCAGCTTTAACATCGATAAAATTAAAACGGCGCTCAACGGAAAATTCAGCCGGTTCGCCTTCAACAATTACGACTATTCTGATATAGATTTTAACGGCACTATTCAAAACAAATTTTTCAATGGCGATTTAAAAATCAGTGATCCGAATTTTGATTTTACATCTAACATTGAAATTGACCTAACCGGCTCGCAGCCTAAATTTAACGTACTGGGCGACCTTGCCAAATCAAATTTAAAAGCCTTGCATTTTATTAATGAAAACTTCCAGTTGGCTGGCTTATTCGACTTAAATTTTGTGGGAAAAAACATTGATGAATTCAGAGGTTACGCAAAAATATTAAACGCCGTTTTGTTGCACGATTCTACACGATTGAGCTTTGATTCGTTAGCCGTTTCTTCTTATGATGATAGCATAAACAAACGCGTGTTGTTTGCACAAAGTAATGAGTTTGATGTTATGATTTCCGGTCAATATAACATTCTCGATTTGCCTAACAGTTTTCAATCGTTTTTAAATCATTACTATCCGTCTTACATAAACAAGCCAAAAACAACACCAAAGAATCAGAATTTTTCTGTTGCCATCAACACCAGAGAGTTTGATAATTATGCGCAGGTAATTGATACACGTTTGCATGGTTTGGATAATGTGCAAATCACTGGAAGCGTAAACACGGAAGACTCCGGCAAGTTTGCTGTTTCAGCTTATGTGCCCAATTTTGGCTGGAATAATGTAAGCGTTGAAAATGCCACACTTCGCGGCACCGGCAATTTTGTTTCGTTAAACGTTACGGGAACTGTTGATAAGATGCAATTGAGCGACAGCACGTATTTTCCTAACACCAAATTGAGTATTCAATCTGCCAGCGATCACTCTGTAGTTCACATTGAGACCAGTGCCAATAACACCTTGAATGATGCGCAACTGAATGCTGATGTTTATACTTTGGCTGATGGCGTGAAGATTGACTTTCAACCTTCTTCTTTCGTCATCAATGAAAAAAAATGGGACCTGGAAAAAGAAGGTGAAATTGTAGTAAGAAAAGGATTTGCTACGGCGCAAAATGTAAAATTCATGCAAGGTTTTCAGGAGATAACTGTTGAGCCGGATGAAACGCAACAAAGCAAAGGCAATAGCTTAGTGGTGCGTTTAAAAGATGTGAACATTGGCGACTTTACGCCCATTTTTACTAAGGAGCCGCGCATGGAAGGGGTTGCCAACGGCAATATTTATTTGAGTGATTTTTACGGCAACTTCAGAGCAGAAGCTGATATAAAAGCAGAGCAGTTTCGGCTGAATGATGATTCGATCGGTGTGGTAAGCGCTAACGCGGCTTACAACCATGCAAATGGTAACGTTGATTTTTCTGCGCAATCGGAAAACAAAGCTTATAACTTCGATATCAGTGGTGGAGTAAATATAAAAGATACAAGCGGCGCAGGCGTGAACGTTGCGTTGCACTTAAATAAAACCAAGATTGGAATTGTGAACATGTTTTTGAGCGATTTGTTCAGCAATATTACCGGTTCGGCAACCGGCGATTTATCGGTTATCAGCAATAAATCGGGGCTGAATTTAAAAGGCATGGTTGCACTTGAAAATGCAGGCATCACGGTAAATTATACACAGGTTCGTTACACGATTGATAGCGCCCGGTTTGTTTTTACTGATGACGGAATTGACTTTGGAACATTCAACATAAAAGATAACGGCAACCGCACCGCAACCGTAAAAGGAAAGTTGATTGAGCACGACTTCAACAACATGCAGTACGACTTTGATATGGCTACTGATAAACTGCTTTTGCTAAACACTACCGCAAAAGATAATCAGCAGTTTTATGGTCGTGCCATTGGCAGAGCCACCTTGAGTTTGAAAGGTCCGCAAGAGAATATGAAGTTAAGCATCACCGGTTTTGTGAACGATACCACGCACATTTACATACCTACCGGCAACAGCAGCAAAAGCTCGGCTGCCGATTTTGTGGTGTTTAAACAGTATGGCACATTACAACAGGTAATTACAAACAGCGAGCAAAGCAACTTGAGCATTGACCTTGATTTAACTGCCAACAACCAGGCGCAAATTGATGTGATACTTGACCCCGTAACCGGTGATGTGATTAAAGCAACGGGCAATGGCAGGATGCAAATAAAAGTTCCTGCAACAGGAAGCATGAGTATGAAAGGCAGGTACAATATCGAAAGCGGCGATTACGATTTTAATTTTCAATCGTTCCTGCACCGCCCTTTTCAATTGCTGCCCGATAGCTATATGGAATGGAGCGGCGACCCTTACGATGCCGACATTCACATAGATGCACAATACACAGCCGAGCGTGTGAGCATAAACGACTTAATCAGCAACCAGGGCGCAGGCAGCGTTAACAATGCGTTCAGTAATATATCCGGCTACCGCGGCGATGTGTATGTAATTGCCCAGCTACGCGATAAACTAACACAGCCTAAAATCACCTTCCGTCTCGATTTTCCGCAGGGTAGCGCAATTAAAAACGATAACAATTTTAACCTCTTTCTTGCGCGTTTGCAAAGCGATGACAATGAGATGCTAAAGCAGGTTACCTATCTCATCGTTTTTAATTCTTTTGCGCCTTACGGCGAAGTTACCGGCGCTTCTACCAATCCCTATTCGCTCGGCGTAAATACGTTGTCGCAAAAAATAACTTCAGAGGTGAATAAAATCATCAGCAACGTGCTTTATAAAATTACCGGCGATAAAAACTTACAGCTCGATATTGCGGCTTCCACCTACAGCAGTTCCAGCATTGGAGGAACAACTTACAATGGCAATAACAGCACGTTGGACCGGCAGCAGATAGGTTTAAAAATTAATAAAAGCCTGCTGGATGGCAAAGTGATCATCACTTTCGGCGGCGATTTTGATTTTGGCATTAGCAGCGCAGCAGCTTCGCAAACCAGCAACTTCCAATGGCTTCCCGATGTTTCAGTGCAAATTATTTTATCGAAAGACAGAAAGCTGCGGGCTGTTGTTTTTAACCGCAGCAGCTTAACCGTTGCCGGAAGCACAAGCGCAACAGGCTCTTTAGGAAGAAGCACGCGGCAAGGCGTAAGTTTAAGCTACACCAAAGATTTTGAAAAGCTGAAAAACTTATGGAACAATAAAAAAGATGCAACGAAAAACAAGTAAAATAAAACAGTCAATACAAAATACAGTTTTATGTACCAGGCTTTTGTAACTCCGGTTGATCTTTCGTTGCGTCGCACTCTTCAACGCTTTGAAATTAATTGAGCATTTAAAAAATAGTAAATGGCTATCCGTATATAGTAACCCCTTATTATTAGGATTGTGCAAAGCCGTCATTGCGAGGCACGAAGCAATCTAAACACCACACAACATCAGGTTGATAAGTGGAATATAGCAGTACATACAATTTGCAGACTGCTTCGTGCCTCTCAGTGACAATACAGGTTACTTTAGCCCGATAGTAATTAAACATTATTATCAAAATACACTTGTACGCTTTGAATATAATTAAGCTTTCTTTTAAACCGCAGAGATACAAAGAACATAGAGTTTCATAAATACATTCTGAAAATGAAGCAAAAACAAACACACACATAAACCAATAAACAAAGCAGATAAACCTGTTACACTTGCAAGCGCAGGCATGGGCGGATGCGCGGAACGTTCATGCCGTCCTCCACTTTTTTTGTTTCTTTTTGTGTCAAGACAAAAAACAAAATAAGAGATAAATACATAAGAAACAACAGTCTCGAATAAGAATAAAAAGCAGTTTTAAAAAGCATCATTTTTAAAATACTTCATTACCCTTTTTTCATCATCAATAAAAACAAACCAACCCTTTTATATTTGCTCTGTTTCACAACAAAAACAAACAAATCTTCTTTAAAAAATAACTATGCAAAACCTCATTCTCGAAGCCTGGAATAACAGGGAACTATTAAAAGAAAACCAATATGCAGATGCAGTAAAGCATGTTATAGAAGAAGTTGATAAAGGCAGGCTGCGCACCGCATCGCCAACCGAAAACGGATGGGTAGTAAACGAGTGGGTTAAACAAGCCATCCTGTTATACTTTGCCATTCAGCCCATGCAAACGTTTAACGTGCCGCCGTTTGAATGGTACGATAAAATGCTGCTAAAAACAAACTATCAATCGTTAGGTGTTCGTGCCGTTCCACATGCGGTAGCACGTTATGGAGCTTACTTAGCAAAGAATGTTGTACTGATGCCCAGCTATGTAAACATTGGCGCTTATGTTGACGAAGGCACCATGGTAGATACGTGGGCAACGGTTGGCAGTTGCGCACAAATTGGTAAAGGCGTTCATTTAAGCGGCGGCGTTGGTATTGGCGGCGTGTTAGAGCCATTGCAGGCAAGCCCGGTAATTATTGAAGATGGTTGTTTTATTGGCAGCCGTTCTATCGTTGTAGAAGGTGTAAGGGTTGAAAAGGAAGCGGTGCTGGGCGCCAATGTTGTGCTTACGCAATCAACCAAAATTATTGATGTTAGCGGCAACCAGCCGGTTGAGCATCGGGGTGTTGTTCCATCGCGCAGCGTTGTAATTCCAGGCACTTATAATAAAGATTTTGCTGCCGGAAGTTTTGGTGTAAGCTGCGCCCTCATTATTGGCAAACGCAAGTCCAGCACTGATTTGAAGACAAGTTTGAATGATGCGCTACGCGATTTTAATGTAAGCGCATAAAAGATTTATGATTTTGGATTTATGATTTATGATTTGTGATCTACGATGCGATAGGTACGTTTGCTCATTACATCAGAAGTATTCAATTCACAACTCACCATTCACAACTCACCATTCACAACTCACCATTCACAACTCACCATTCACAACTCACCATTCACAACTCACCATTCATCATTCATAAATTTATCTGCCGGTAAATAGTTTACCGGCTTTTTTATGCTGTTTACCGGCGGTTTTACTTTCGTTTGCCTAACTCTTCTTTTCAACGCTTTACAGCCATCATAGATTTGTGTAACAAAAGAAAACAATGGATAACGAGATTACAAAACGAGACAGCAACATCAATAACCTGAATCAAAACAGCCGCATTTGGACGGGCATTTTTTTATTGGCGTGCGGTACTACTTTATTGGCTTCTAAAATGGGTGCGCCTATTCCTCCTTGGATCATAGGCTGGGAAATGTTTTTAATAGCATTGGGTTTGTTAATTGGCATTCGCCAGCAATTTCGCAATCCGGCTGCCTTTATTCTTTTGTTCATTGGAGGCGCTTCGCTTATTGATAATCACTTTCCTCAACTAAACATTCGGAATTATATCTGGCCAATCCTTATTATTTTAACCGGCGTTTATTTTATCCTTCGACCTCATAAAACAAAACGGCAAAAATTGTTGTTGATGAATGACGATGTGCAAAATAAATATGAACCAAATACAGTTCAGCCGGTAGAAGATTATAATACAACGGTAAGCAGCGAAAGCGTGTTGGATGTAACAGCCGTTTTTGGCGGTGTGAAAAAAAAGCTGGTGTCAAAAACATTTCGCGGCGGCGATATAACGGCTTTCATGGGTGGTGCCGAAATTGACCTTACCGGAGCCGATATACAAAGCTCTGCAGTGCTTGATATAACAGCCGTATTTGGCGGAATAAAGTTAATTATTCCTGCCGATTGGAAAGTGCAAAACAAAGCTACGGCTGTGTTTGGCGGCGTTGAAGATAAACGCAACATGCCGGCTTCGTTCAGCGATAAATTATTAATTATTGATGGCGCTGCTGTATTTGGCGGCATCGAATTAAAGAGTTATTAGTCGTTTGTTTTTATTCATCTTTTTTGCTATTATCTCATAACCAAATTCTAAATACAATGAACTGGTATCTTGCAAAACTAATTTACCAAATTATTTATGGCGATGGCTTATACAACGCGCAGTTTAGCGAGCAGCTTCGCATTGTGGAAGCTACAGATGAAGTTCATGCGTTTACCAAAGCGCAACTGTTGGGGCATAAGGAAGAAAGCACTTTGTATAACGAAAACGAAGCCCTCATACAATGGAAATTTATAGATGTTTGTGAGTTGATGATGATTAACTCCATGGCTGACGGCGCTGAAATTTCATCGCAAATTAATGAACCTGTTTGCGCAAAAGCGTATTTAAAAAATATCAGGAAGCAATCATCGCAACTGCTGGCAGATAGCTGCAACAAATGCTTTCAACAAAACTAAATTCCTTTGGCTGCAAAATCTTTTTTTAACAACAAAACGGTATTCGGGTTTACCGGCTGGTCGCTGCTTTGGATTGTTTTACAAACTCTCATTCTCAACAAATACACACACAATTTTCCGGTAAGCGTTGCCGATGCAGTCATCAGCATGAACCTTATTACCGCTGCGTGTTTAATCATCATTAATAACTTTAAATATTACCTGCCGCGGCAGGAGCAGTTTTGGTATGTAACTGTTATCAGCATTGCGTTAAGTGCCGTAGCAACGGGCATTTCTACTTTTATTTTGCACCTTATTTTTCACAACAATATTGCTTATATGGCATTGTTGGTAGGTTCGGGTTTGCTGCGCTTTGCGTTATCAACTTTGTTAATTGCGTGTACCGGAATTATTGGTTTGCTATGGTACTCGTTACAGGAACAAAAAGAAGCGGAACTCCGCTCTAACCATGCAGAAAAAATGCTGAAAGAAGCCGAATTATTTAAGCTGCGCGAACAACTGCAGCCGCATTTTTTATTCAACAGTTTAAATTCGATAAGCGCGCTTACCATCAGCGATGCAACAGGAGCAAGGCACATGATTCAGCAGTTATCGGATTTTTTGCGAAGCACTTTGCAGCGCAACGAACAGCAAATGATAACGCTGAACGAAGAATTGAATCAACTGATTTTATACCTTGATATTGAAAAGGTTCGCTTTGGTCATCGCCTGCAAACTAACATTCAATGCAGCGAAGAAGCGATGCCATTGTTATTGCCTGCTTTGCTGTTGCAGCCTGCTGTTGAAAATGCTATTAAGTTTGGTTTGTATGATACGCTTGACGAAGTAACCATTGAAATAAATGCAATAAAAGAAAACGGCAATTTGTTTATCAGTATCAGTAACCCGTTTGATGCCGAAACGGCACAACCCGCACAGGGAACGGGTTTCGGACTGCAATCAATAAAAAGAAGATTGTATTTATTATTTGCGCGGCAGGATTTATTGCAAACGCATCATCACGGAAATATATTTACCATCACCATTTTAATTCCTTCAATATCGCAAAAGGATAGCTTATGAAAGTAATCATTATTGATGATGAGCCATTGGCAAGAAGTATTGTAAAAGAGTATTTGAAAGACTATCCAAACATAGAAGTGGTTGAGGAATGCAACAATGGTTTTGAAGGTGTAAAAGCCATTGGCGAGCACAAACCTGATTTGATTTTTTTAGATATTCAGATGCCAAAAATTAATGGTTTTGAAATGCTGGAACTAATTGAACCTGCGCCGCCGGTTATCTTCACCACAGCGTTTGACGAGTACGCTATTAAAGCTTTTGAAACACACGCGGTTGATTACTTATTAAAGCCTTTTGATAAAGAAAGGTTTGATAAAGCTGTGCAAAAATTATTGCATCAAAAACAAACGTCTTCGTCAACGCAACCTGTAAAAGCGTTGCTTGATTATGCAGTGGAAAAAGAGCAAAATCATCGCATTGTGGTAAAAGATGGCAGTAAAATAAAAATCATTCCGGTGCCTCAAGTTCAATATATAGAAGCGGCTGATGATTACGTGAAACTGATAACGGCAGAAGGTTCTTTCTTAAAAAATAAAACAATGGCTTTTTACGAAAACCTGTTAACAACGCAAAGCTTTGTTCGCATTCACCGCTCTTATTTAGTGAACAGCGCACTGATAACACGCATTGATTTGTATGAAAAAGAAGGTCATGTGGTGTCTTTAAAAACGGGTCAGAAACTGCCGGTAAGCAAAACAGGATACAGTAAATTAAAAGAGCAACTGGGTATTTAATTGTTAGATAAAAAACATATTTAATGCTTTCCTTGGCTCATAATTTGCCTACTTGTAAAAAATATAAAGTATGAAAAAGTCAATTGTATTTGCAGCGGCTCTAATTATTAGCGCTTCTGCGTTTTCGCAAGATTCATCAACCACGCGCCCGATGGGCGGTGATAGTATGCATCACGATATGGGCGGTATGGGCACCGGAATGCATAAAATGAAAGATTGCATCATGATGAAAGATGGATCGCCAATGGTAATGAAGGGCGGGCAAATGATGCCGTTAAGCCAAACGATGACACTATCAAACGGTACTATGGTAATGAGTGATGGAACTGTAAAAATCAAAGACGGCACAACAAAAACCATGAAGGATGGCGATTGTATTTACATGGATGGAGCTATGGCTAAAATGCCTATGAAAGGCAAATGGAAAATGAAGAAAGATTCGATGTAATAAAACATTGCAGTAAAAGAAAAGCTACTGTTTACAGTGGCTTTTTTTATGCGCTTTTTTAATTAATGCGTAGCCGATTGCATTGAATACAATTATAATGATTGTGTTTTAATTTTTGTAAAAGAAGCAAGATTCAATAATCTTTTTATTGAATTGATCATTACTTTTAGGTATGCAAACAGATACAGATTTATACACCAGAATTGTTGCAGCCAAATGTTTTATTGATAACCATTATCACGAGCCTGTTTGTCTTAAAAAAATATCACAGCAGGCTTTTCTTTCACGCTTTCATTTTCATAGGTTATTCACTCGCGTATATAGAAGAACGCCGCACCAATATCTTACAGCAAAACGATTGCAACAAGCCAAGCTGTTGCTGCAACAGGAAGGCATCAGCATACAGGAAATTTGCCATTGCGTAGGCTTCGAAAGTTTAGCTTCGTTCAGTCTTCTTTTTAAAAAGAAAAATGGTTTTGCACCCCAGTATTACCGCAATCTTGCTTATCTTAAAAAAGAACTGGCAAAAAAACAACCGGCTTGTTTCATTCCGAATTGTATAATCCAAAACATGGCTGGCAATTCAGCAATTTCCGATAAATAAGTATTCTGCGCAGAAAGTAGTTTCGTTTTAAAATAGAAACTATGATTACCAAAGTATCTCACACAACTTTATTTGTAACCGACCAGAACAAAGCTTACGATTTTTATGTAAACAAGCTTGGTTTTGCAGTAAAAACAAACGCAAAAATGAACAACGGATTCTGGTGGCTTACGATAACTGCACCAGAGCAACCCGATGTAGAAATTGCGCTGCTATCGCCGCTTCATGAAGGTATGAATTACGACGAAGAAACACGAAACGCTTTCAGCATATTGCTAAATAAAAACGCTTTAGGCGCAGGTGTTTTATATACGCCTGATTGCCGCGCTACGTACGAAGAACTGAAAGCAAAAGGAGTTGTATTTAAGAGCGAGCCAAAAGAACAATTTTATGGCATTGAAGCGTTGATAACAGATAGTTGCGGCAATTGGTTTAGTATGACGCAACCGAAAGAAATGTAAGGAAATTTGTTGGCTTGTTTTGCTCTTTTTAAGAACGGCAAAAGGAGTTGGCTTCTTAGTTTATAGTAATAAAAAGTTATGCTTGAAGAACGATTGTTGTAAAGGATCAAAAACATTCAGCATAGCTTTTTCTTTTACTTACTTTTGAAGCTACTATCATGAACCAGATTGTATCCAATGCTTCTCCAATTGGCGTTTTCGATTCCGGCTTTGGCGGTCTTACAGTGTTACAAGCCATTGTACAAAAGCTGCCGCAATACAATTACATTTATCTTGGCGATAATGCCCGCGCACCTTATGGCAACCGCTCGTTCGAAACCGTGTACCACTACACTTTGCAATGCGTGAAGTGGCTGTTTGAACGGGGCTGTCCGTTAGTGATTCTTGCCTGCAACACCGCATCGGCAAAGGCTTTACGAACCATCCAACAAAATGATTTGCCCAGCATGGATGGTTCCAAACGCGTGCTGGGGGTTATCCGTCCAACATCAGAAGTAATTGGCACTTTCACAAGCAATAAAAAAATTGGTGTGCTGGCAACCAAAGGCACGGTTGCTTCGCAATCGTATGTAATTGAAATTAATAAATTTTTTCCGGCCGTAAAAGTAATTCAGGAGGCTTGCCCAATGTGGGTTCCGTTAGTAGAAAACAACGAGCACGAGCATCACGGCGCCAATTATTTTGTGAAGAAATGTGTAGATGAACTGATAAAAAAAGACAGGAAAATTGATACCGTATTGCTTGCCTGCACGCATTATCCGTTATTAATGAAAAAAATTTGCGAGTACATGCCGGTTGATGTAAAAATAATTTCGCAGGGAACAATTGTTGCCAATAGCTTAGAAAATTACTTATTTCGCCATCCCGAAATAGAAATGAAACTGAGCAAGTTTGCCGAACGTCATTTTTATACAACTGATGATACGGCTGATTTTGACGCACAGGCAGAAAAATTTTATGGCGAAAAGGTAAGGTCAGAGTTTGTAGAATTGTAACTTCTGATAGTATAATCAATCTGGTAATTTCTGAAAGTCAGAACTTTGTTGCTTCGTTCTTGTTTCTTGTTGCTTGTTACTCCTTTCTTAAATCTTGCTTCAAATCTATTTTTTCTTTACTTTTGCCGCCCTTTCACCGGGCAGCAGTAATGGTAACTGTTGCCTGAATAAGACAATTACATTTACAAGCATTCGTAAACGAATTATAACATGAAACGTACATTCCAGCCGCACAATCGCCGTCGCAAATCAGTACATGGTTTCAGGCAGCGTATGCAAACTGCCAACGGTCGCAGGGTATTGGCAAGCCGCCGCGCGAAAGGTCGTCATAAACTTACGGTTTCTGATGAGAGAAAATTAAAATAGAATTTTGCTTTTGTAAAGCGAAAGCAGAACTAATATTTATAAGCCTCCCTCGCGAGGCTTTTTGTTTTGATAGTAATGAGTACCACATTTTCATACGGGAGAAAAGAACGACTAAAGAAGCGCAAACAGATTACAGAACTGTTTGAAAAGAACCAATCGTTTCTCTTTTTTCCTATAAAAGTGTTTTATAAAAAGCCATCTCAACCCTTAGATTTTCTTATAAAAACAGGCGTTGGCGCAAACAGTCGTAATTTTAAAAAAGCGGTTCATCGCAATCGCATCAAACGCTTGCTGCGAGAGGCTTACCGGTTGCATAAATTACCTTTGCATCAGTATCTTGAACAACACAATCAGCAGGCGATTGTTTTCTTTTTATATATTGATAAAGCACTTCCTCAAAAAAAAGTGCTGCAAAACAAAATGCCTTCCCTTATTCGTGAACTAGTAAAGCGATTGAATGAAACGCCTCCTGACCATACTTAGTTATCCTTTTATTTTCCTGATAAAAATTTATCAGCTCTTTATTTCACCCGTCATCGGTCCAAAATGCCGATACACTCCAACCTGTTCTAATTATGCAGTAGAAGCATTTAAAAAATATGGTTTATTCAAAGGGTTTTGGCTTTCAATAAAACGCATCGCCCGTTGCCATCCCTGGGGCAGAAGCGGTTACGATCCGGTGCCATAGTTACTAAGTTGGAAAAGTTAGAAAGTCAGCAAGTCTGAAAGACTATAAATCAAAAATTTTGGAAGAAAAGAAAACCAAAATATATAAGAAAGAAAGCAATTAAATACAAGCCTCTTTCTTACTGACTTCCTGTCTTCTAATTACTGGTTCGGCGATGGCGGTGCCACCGTTAAGTTTTGCAAATGCGCCAGCGTTGCTCTTACATCTTTACTTGTATAAAACTTATACACTTCGGGCGTTTTGCCGTTGTTTGTTTCTAATGTGGTTAACGAATTAAAAGGTCCTACCAAAGTGGCATCCATGTTATCGGTAATTTTCACGGCTTTACCAGGCAATATATAATACGTTTTGTTGGCTGCGCTGGCATTGCCCTGCAACAGTTGCTGCAGCGAATCTATACTGTGTTTCATACTTTCCTGAGTTATGGTTTTGTTTTGGCCGGATGGCGCGCTATAGTTTTCATTGGCGCCAATAATGGTATCCAATTTTGCATTTAAAACATAGTAACCATTGGCAGGAATATCCACCGAACTTTTCCCATTGTCGGTTGATACCTGCAAAGTAAGATTGCCCGCATCACCAAAATCAACGGTTTGTTCTTCATGGCTAGTGCCGCCGCTTTCAACAGTAATGGTTTTGGCTTCTTTGTTTATAGTGGCTTTTCCTTTCGACATTACTAATATTTTTTTATCAGCACCATTACCGCACGAAAAAAATAAGGTGGCGGAAGCTAAGCAGGCGAGTATTGTTTTCATATTCGGGTAATAAAAAAGCCACCGATATCAAATCATCGGTGGCAGGTGAACAATTTATTTTTATTTTTTAGATGAAGCATACAGTTCAGATACTTTTGCCCAATCAATCACATTCCAAAATGCGGCTAAATATTCAGGGCGGCGATTTTGATATTTGAGATAGTAAGCATGTTCCCACACATCAACACCCAATATTGGCGTGCCTTTTACTTCGGCAACATCCATTAAAGGGTTGTCCTGGTTAGGAGTTGATGTTACTTCTAATTTGCCCCCGTTCATAACAAGCCAGGCCCAGCCGCTGCCAAAGCGCGTAGTGGCTGCGGTGTTGAATTTTTCTTTAAATGCATCAAACGAACCGAAAGCGCTGTTGATGGCATCAGCCAGTTCGCCGGTAGGTGCGCTGCCGCCGTTCACTGCTAAAATGTTCCAGAAGAATGAATGGTTCCAGTGTCCGCCACCGTTGTTGCGAACAGCCGGTGAAATGGTGCCTGCATTTTTTACCAATTCTTCTAAGCTTTTGTTTTCGTTGGGTGTGCCGGCAATGGCTTTATTTAAATTATCAACATAAGCCTGATGGTGCTTGTCGTGGTGTATCGTCATGGTTTGTGCGTCAATGTATGGCTCCAACGCATTGGGTGCATACGGCAGAGGCGGTAGTGTAAATGCCATAAAAAAGATGGTGTTTTTAAATGATAAAATAATGAAAGGCAAAGGTAGAGAATTGATGAAGATAAATGTAGAATGTTTCGTTTTGCGAAAATGAGAAGATGGAAATGCGGTTAGTGTTGATGAGAGTTGGCTGTTAACAGCTCAATTAAATTCAAAGCGTTGAAGGGCGGTTCTTTTTCTCTTTTAAATAAAGAGAAAAAGAATAAATCTACAATTGCAACAATGCTTAATGGGAGTTGCAAAAGCCGCCATCATAAAAATAAACTTCGCAGCTGCAGTGTGCGATGTGTTGAGGGCGAAATGATAACTAAAAATTAATTGGTTGAATAATGCCTGCTTTGTTTTTAATCCATTTACAATCATTGCATGTTTGGATGTGTTTATTTAAAAGATATGGCAGCGGCAACTTATTTTTACAGCATGAAAAAGCAGAATTATAATAACCATATAAGGTTTTACGAACCTTATCATTTTATTTTATTGCCACTTTTAATGATCACTATTGTTGTTAGCGCTTACCAGATTTTTCATTCGCCATTTAACCGGGTTCTTCATATTTGGGTTACAGTAGTGCTTTTGTTTTTGTTTTGGATTGCATATATGCTTCGCCAGCATTATTCATTAAGCAATCAAAACCGCATTGTGCGTTTAGAAATGCGGCTGCGATATTACCAGCTTACCAACAGCCGGTTTGAACCTTTTGAAAAAAAATTATCGTTTAGCCAGATTGCGGCTTTGCGCTTTGCATCGGATGAAGAGTTGATAGCTTTAATTGAGCGAGCCGTTCAGGAAAAATTATCTTCTAAAGACATAAAAAAATCCATCGTTCACTGGCAGGGAGATTACATGCGTGTGTAAAAAAGCCGCGCCTTTTTTTACACTATATAACAGAAGCCGAAATTCTGTAATCATCGCTTGCCATTATCTTATTCATCCTGCTTTTTATGCTGCAATTATTGGTAATGTAAAACTAAATGTTGAGCCTTTTGTTTCTTCGCTTTCCACCCACAAACTGCCGGAATGGTTTTTAATAATCTGTTCGCATACATACAAGCCAATGCCCATTCCCGGAAACTCGCGTTGAACGCTTTGAGCCCTGTAAAAACGCTCGAATACTTTTTTATGATCTTCCTGTTTAATGCCAACGCCTTTATCAGTAACCGATACTTTTATAAAATTGCTCACCTTGCTTACCCCAACCGTTATTTCTTTTGAATCGGGCGAGTACTTAATTGCATTGGTAAGCAGGTTAATTAAAACCTGCTCAAGGCGTTCAGGGTCGCCATTGTAAAACAATCCGGTTTTTCCAACAGTTTTAATTTTATGTGTTTTTGTACCGGTCTGTATGTTTTCTACACACTCATAAATCATCTTATCAAAATCAAAATCTTCATAGTGCAATCCCACTTTGCCTGCCTGAATTTTAGAAGCGTCCAGCAAGTCAATAATCAGGCGGTTTAGCTTCTCTATATAATTGCTTGATTTGCGAAGCAAATCTTTTACTTTTTCATTCGGGTCTTTCTGCATCAGCATTTCTATCAATTGAATATAGCCTTTAATGGTAGTAAGCGGCGTTTTCAATTCATGGCTGGCAATGCTTAAAAAATCGTCTTTACGCATTTCACTGGCTTTCCTTTCGGTTTGGTCTTCTATCGCTAATAAAATGCGGTCTTTGAAAGCGCCTTCAGCTTCAATGCGCCGCGCATTTAGCAACAAGCTTCTATTGCCAATAAACGGAAACTCCTGCTCTACTTCAAAGCTTTCAAAAGAATTGTTTAAAGGCAGCACCATCCCTAACAACCGTTTCAGTTCAGGTATATTCAACTTGCCATCAACCAAACTAAAAAAAGGCTTGCCAACAATTTCTTCATCGTTGATACGAAACGTTTTATAAAAAAAATCGTTGGCGCTTATCACCACTAAATCTTTATCAAGCACCAAAAGGCTTTCGCGGATGTTTTCAATAATGGTTGATAAATACTCTTCATTTTCTTTTAGGTACTTTGTTCTTTCTTGTACTCTTTTTTCAAGATTGTCTTTTTCTTTCTGTAAAGAAATTTCTGCTTTTTTTCTTTCTGATATATCGTTTTGCACGCCAATAAAGTGCGTGATAACTTGTTGACTGTTGATGATGGGCGACAGGTACAACTCGTTCCAAAACATAGAGCCGTTTCTACGGTAGTTTTTTAATTCAACCATACAACTTTGTCCTTTGTTAATTGCATCATGCAGTTGAAAACGAGCTTCCTGTAGCCTGTCGGTTCCTTGCAAAAACCTGCAGTTTCTCCCAATAATTTCAATGCGGTTATAACCTGTCATCACTTCAAATGCTTTGTTGCAAAAGATGATAGGATTATCAGTTTGCTGGTTATCGGTTATAATAATACCCGACTTCGATGAGTGTAACGCTATCGTTAGTAAATGAAAATCTTTTTCAATAGTTTCGTTCGACAGGTACAATGTATTTTCATCCATCAGCTTTTGTCTTTTTTAAGAAGAAATCAGGTGGTTTGTTTGTTCAAAAAGTCAGCCAACGAAGGAAACCTAGAATGGCATGATTTTAATTTGAAACTTTAAAGGAAGAGAGTGCTGAAATTGATTAGTTTTTTATACCTGCTTTACAATCAAATAAAAAAATAAACAACCAATTCAATTAAAAAAGAAGTATGGAATTTTACGACAAGTTGAAATTAGACGATTTGTTTTATGAAGCAGATAATAAAATAAAAGAACGCAATTATGCCGATGCAATGCAAATTCTGGAAGCTATCCTTGCTGAATCTCCCGAATATGGAAAGGCGTATAACCATTTAGCCTGGTTATACGATACTAAATATCGCAACCTGAACAAAGCTGCAGAATATTATCAAAAGTGTTTGCTTTATGAACCTGAATACACGCCTGTTTATTTGAATTATGCATCTGTTTTATCAAACATGAACAAGTGGAAAGAGCTTGAAGAGCTTTTAATTAAAGCACTTGATGTACCTGGCGTTGACAAAGCTTCTATTTATAATGAATATGGTATTATGTACGAATTGCAGGGCTATTACGATGATGCAATTAAAAAATTTAAAGAAGCTATCCGGTACACACTTATCAACGCAAACCTTGAAACCTATAAATCTTCAGTAAAACGTTGCGAAATGAAAAAAGAGTTGCTCAAATAATATAAGTGGTTATAGCAATAATGAAATTATGATTTTATTCTGATGAATAAAAACGACTCTCACACGCAATAAAATTTATTGCTGCAAGCCGGTTGTAATTTATTTTCACCGGATAATATGATCACACCACTTATGAGATACGCTTTTGTTTTTACTGCACTTTTTTGTTTCTCTTTTGTTAGTCATTCGCAGCTTCTTTCGCCCGAGCAATTTTTGGGATATAAAATAGGAACGCGTTACACGCCAACTTATAAAGTAGATGACTATTTTAAAGCCGTTGCCACTGCTAAACCTTCGATGGTGAAGGTTGAAAAATATGGAGAAACCAACGAAGGAAGAGAACTGATGCTGGCGTATATTGCGTTACCAGAAAACCTGCAAAGGCTGGAAGACATCCGCAAAAACAATCTTCGTTTATCAGGTTCATTGCAAGATGGCGTAGCTGCGCAAACTGATGCTGTTCCGGCAATTGTTTGGTTGAGTTATAACGTGCATGGCAACGAAACATCATCGTCAGAAGCGGCAATGCTAACTTTGTTTGCTTTGGTTGATGATAACAACACGCAAACCAAACAGTGGTTAAAAAATACAGTAGTTATTATGGATCCCTGCGTGAACCCGGATGGCAGAGACCGTTACATTAACTGGTTTAATTCTGTAGTGGGCGCAAATTATAATCCGGCTCCGCAGGCGCGCGAACATCACGAACCCTGGCCTGGCGGAAGAAGCAACCATTATAATTTTGATTTAAACCGCGACTGGGCCTGGGAAACGCAGATTGAGACGCAACAGCGTATGAAAAAATACAACGACTGGATGCCGCAAATTCATGTGGATTATCATGAGCAGGGATACAATGCGCCTTACTACTTTGCGCCTGCGGCAGAACCTTACCACCAGGCTATAACGCAATGGCAGCGCGACTTTCAGGTAACCATTGGTAAAAACAACGCCAAATATTTCGATGCCAACGGATGGTTGTATTTTACGAAGGAGGTGTTTGATTTATTGTATCCATCTTATGGCGATACTTATCCGATGTATAATGGCGCCATCGGGATGACGTTTGAACAGGGCGGCATTGCATCGGGACTGGGAGTTAGAAAAGAAGATGGCGATACCTTGACTTTGCTTGACAGAGCCACGCATCATTTTACCACCGGCATGTCAACCATCGAAATGGCTTCTGCCAATGCAAATAAACTTGTAACAGAGTATAAAAAGTTTTTTACCGATGCTGCCAATGCAGTAAATGCGCCTTACAAAACCTATGTGCTTACCTCTCCTGATAAAAACAAATTGAACGCGGTGGCAACGTTGCTTGCCAACAATCATATTCAGTACGGCATTACTTCTTCCAAAACATTTCGGGGTTATAATTATTTAACAGGAAAAGAAGAAGATTATGCCGATGAAGGCTATCAGCTTGCTGTATCGGCTTACCAGCCGAGAGGCACATTGGTACGCGTTTTATTTGAGCCGAAAAGCTTTTTGCAGGATTCTGCCACATACGATATTACTGCATGGTCGTTGCCGTATGTGTACAACGTAAAAGCATATGGAGTAAAAGAAAAACTGCCGGTACAAACAAGCGGTACAGTAACAACCATCACACCGGTGCAAAGCAATTATGGCGTTATCATTCCATACACTTCATTCAATGGAGGCAAAGTGCTGGCTTATTTATTATCTCACCATGTAAAAGTTCGGTTCAGCGATAAAGCGTTTACCTACAACAAAAAGAACTATGATGCCGGAACGCTTATTGTTTTGCGCGGCAGCAATGTTGCCAACTGGAATGTTATTGTAAACAAAGCCTGCGACACATTCGCCGTTCAGGCAGATGACGCACAAACCGGTTTTGTTGAAAAAGGTTACGACTTCGGTTCTTCAAACGTACATTTTATTCATCCGCCCAAAGTAGCATTGATAACCGGGGCGCAAACTTCATCGCTGGGAGCCGGAGAAGTGTGGCATTTCTTTGAGCAATCGCTTCATTACCCCATCACGTTGCTGAATGCAGATGATTTGAATTTTGTGGATATGAACGATTATAATGTGCTTATTTTTCCTGATGGCAATTACAAAGTGTTTAGTGATAATGCACTATCCGAAAAACTAAAAGCGTTTGTAAGAAGCGGCGGCAAAATCATTGCAATGCAGGATGCGGTAACACAAATGGCGAATGGCGACTGGTACATGAAACAAAAAGAAGATAAACCTGAATCGTTATCCGACAGCACATACACTGCATTAAAAAAATATGGTGATCGGGATCAGGACGAGTTAACCACGTTTGTTCCCGGCACTATTTATAAGTTGGATATGGATAATACACATCCGCTCGGTTATGGTTATCCCGATTATTATTACACACTGAAGCAAGATAAAAATGTGTACTCTTTTTTAAAAGATGGATGGAACGTTGGCGTGTTTAAAAAGCACAATTATGTGGCTGGTTTTGTAGGCAGTAAGGCAAAGCCGCAAATTAAGGATGGCGTTGTGTTTGGTGTGCAGGATATGGGCAGAGGAAGCCTTGTTTTTATGGCAGATGATCCCTTGTTCAGGGCGTTTTGGGAAGGCGGAAAATTGTTGTTTACCAATGCCGTTTTTTTGGTGGGACAATAGGTTTGTTTTTACAGCAAAAAATCCTGAAGTGAATGGTACACTTGCAGGATTTTTATTGTATCGGAAAATAAGATTACACGTTTTTATCCTCTTGATCGTGTCCAAGCTGTTTTACCAATTTGTTGTAAATGCCCAGCAATAAAAAAGGTGCTGCCCACTGACCCACAAATAAACTTTCTTTCTTTTTTGTAGTGAATTGCAAAATAGCTGAAGCCGCCATAGAAGCGAAAGATGCCCACAGGAAAACATCAGAAGGAATTTTTGAAGTTTGTTTTTCGATAGCTTTTGCTACAGGTCCTTCCTTAGGTTCTAAATTAAAATCGGTGCTCATATAAATTGTTTATCATTCCAATTTCAAGTTTCTTGCCAAAGAAAAAAAGAGAAATCAATTTTTCTGTTTTCATTGTTTTCTGTTTTGATAAACACGATTGAATACCTGTACTTTTGAAGTATGCAGTTTAGTTTTTCTTATGATAAAAAGAAAGTGCTTCAAGGCTTGCGCTATCACTTCATTACACGGCAGGAAATAAAGGTTCTAATTATACTGGTAAATGTGTTTGCCATCATATCAGCCGTTCTTTTTTACACTAAAAAAATTCGCCCCGAACCGTTTTTAGTAAGCAGCGTAGTATGGGTGTTTTTAATGATCAGCTTTTGGTATTTGTTGCCTTACACTATTTACAGGCGCTCGGTTACGTTTAAAGAAAGCTTTACCATTTTCTTTTTTGAAAGACAGGTAAGATTGAAGAATGCAAGAGGATATGTAGACTGGAACTGGAGCGATTTTCAAACATTTTTTGAAAGCCCCGACTTCTTTCATTTGTATTTTTCAACACGTTCTTTTTTTTTATTGCCAAAAGAAAACTTAGATGCCGAAACCATGCGGTCTATACGAACGCTGTTGAGCCATCATATTAAGCGGAAATGAAGTGTTATGAAAATTGTCATCTCACAACTCTTTCTCCATTTTATAATGCGGCAACGTTACTTCTATAAATTCATTACCCGTTTTGTTATAGCCTAATTTTTCGTAAAAACCCATTGCTGTTTTGCGGGCATGCATACAAATTTTTTTATAGCCCCGATCGCGCGCAATGTTTTCGGCAAACTGCATCAGGGCTTTGCCAATGCCATTCCGCTGTAAGCCAGAAATAACAGCCATTTGCCGTAGTCGTGCTTCATGTGCACCCGATTTTGTGAGCAAACAACAGCCTTCTAAAGTCGTATCATCAAAATAGCAAATTAAAACATCGTTCTTCTCATTCTCCAGTTCTTCGGGCGAAAATTCCAAACCCAATGGCTTGCGCAAAATGGCATAGCGCAGCTTCACCATATCATTGTATTCGGGTGACATGTGATCAATAATTTTAAGTGCCATAACCGGTGGTCATTAGTTGGTAAAACAAGTAAATTTCTAATTGAAGAAAAAGATATTGCAAGCGTTCAATCGTTTATTACAGGGCAATGCAACCACTCAAAAATAAAGTGTTTATCCCGAAAAATTTGAAATGATAAAGCGTACATATCAATGCAAAGAATGCTTTTAAAAAACAGGATAACAATAATTTCCCTAACCTGCAAAAAAACAAAGCAGTTCATTGTTGATTAAACAAAAAGTATATTTTTGCGCCTGTAACTAAAAAATATTTACAATGTCAGACATCGCAACAAGAGTTAAAAAAATCATTGTTGACAAATTAGGCGTAGATGAAGCCGAAGTAACCAATGAAGCATCTTTCACCAACGACTTAGGCGCCGACTCATTAGATACCGTAGAATTAATTATGGAATTTGAAAAGGAATTTAATATTTCAATTCCCGACGAGCAGGCTGAAACCATTACTACCGTGGGTCAGGCAGTTACTTATTTAGAAGAACACGCCAAATAAGCGCTGACAGCAACTTTACTCACATAACAGAAATCCGCCTTTGTTCATACTTTAAAAAAGCGTGCAAAGGCGGATTTATTCTTCAATAAAAACAGCTTTGTACATGCAATTAAAAAGGGTAGTGGTTACAGGTTTGGGTGCGCTTACGCCGCTTGGCAATACCGTAACCGATTACTGGAATGGTTTGCAGAACGGCGTTTCGGGGGCGGATTACATTACACAGTTTGATGCCTCTAAATTTAAAACCCGCTTTGCGTGCGAAGTAAAAGGTTTTGAACCTACCCAATTTCTTGAAAAGAAAGAAGCCCGTAAAATTGACCGCTTTACACAACTGGCGCTGGTAGCCAGCGATATGGCAATGGGAGATGCAGGCTTACATAAAGATACGATTGACCCTGATAGAATTGGGGTTGTGTTTGCAAGCGGCATTGGTGGCTTAATTACTTTTCAGCAAGAAGTGATAGAGTTTGCCAAAGGCGATGGTACGCCACGCTTTAACCCCTTCTTCATACCCAAAATGATATTGGATATTGCAGCGGGGCAAATATCAATGCGACATAATCTTCGCGGTCCCAACTTCGCCGTAGTAAGCGCTTGCGCGAGCGGCACCAATGCTATTATTGAAGCTTTTAATTTAATGCGTTTGGGCAAGGCTGATATTATTTTAACCGGCGGCAGCGAAGCCGTTATCAGCGAAGCCGGTGTAGGCGGATTTAATGCTATGAAAGCTATGAGCGAGCGTAACAATGACCCTAAAACAGCAAGCCGCCCTTATGATAAAGACCGCGATGGTTTTGTAATGGGCGAAGCGGCTGCTGTGTTGGTTTTAGAAACGCTGGAACATGCACAGGCGCGGGGTGCAAAAATTTATTGTGAGATTGGCGGTGGTGGTGCTACAGCTGATGCGTTTCATATTACAGCCCCGCACCCGGAAGGGTTGGGTGCCCGTAATGTGATGCTGGCGGCACTTAGCGATGCCGGTATGCTGCCAGATGAAATTGATTATATCAATACGCATGGAACATCAACGCCGCTGGGCGATGGTGCCGAAGTAAAAGCCATTATGAATGTGTTTGGAGATCATGCTTATCATCTTAATATCAGTTCTACCAAAAGCATGACGGGGCATTGCCTTGGGGCTGCCGGTGCGATAGAAGCCATTGCCTGTATTATGGCGGTTTTTAAAGATATAGTGCCGCCTACTATTAATCATTTTACCGACGACCCTGAACTCGATCCCCGATTAAACTTCACTTTCAATACCGCTCAAAGTCGCACGGTGCGTGCTGCTTTAAGCAATACATTTGGTTTTGGCGGGCACAATGCCGCAGTAATTGTAAAGAAATTCGTAGCTTAACGCAGTGCAAAAAGTAAGCAAGCTTTTACGGAAATATTTTAAGCCAAAGAAGCCCACTTTAAAGGATAACATACGCAACGTGCTGGGTATAACACCCGGCAAAATTTTTTTGTACCAAACAGCACTAAGCCATCGCTCGGTGAAAGAAGGTACCGATGAAAACAATGAACGTTTGGAATATTTGGGTGATGCTGTGTTGAGTACCATTGTGGCGGATTATCTTTTTAAACGTTACCCTTACAAAGGCGAAGGTTTTTTAACCGAGATGCGCAGCAAAATGGTAAACCGTCAAAAGATGAACGATGTGGCGTTGAAGATGGGCATTAAAAAAATAACCATTTACAACAAGTTTGATAATGCCTTAAAAGGCAGCCAGATTTTTGGCAACACTCTCGAAGCTGTGGTAGGCGCTATCTATTTAGACAAAGGATATTTGAAAACTAAAAACTGGGTGCTGAAGCACATGGTAATGCCGCATTTGTATGTGGATGATTTGGAATTGATAGACATCAATCTGAAAAATAAATTGATTGGCTGGGCAACCAAAAATGGCAAAGCACTTGAGTTTGAAACGGTAGAAGAACGACTGGAAAGCGGTAGGCGTGTGTTTGTAATTGCTGCTGTGATTGACGGCGAAAACATTGCTCAAGGCAAAGGATTTAATAAGAAAGACGCCAGCCAGATTGCCGCACAATTAGCCATAGAGAAGCTGAAGTTGTAGGTTGCATTCATAAATTTTTGTTGATAGAGAAGAATTTTACGGTTGCAGGAAGAAGTGCAAAGCAAATCTATACATTCGTCTTAGCTCTACAACTGTAATCCAAGATTTATCATACAATTCCTTGGCGTTCCCGGCCATTTGTTTACGTTATTGTAAGCGCCCATCCAATAGGTTTGGTTCGTAATATTAAATACATTCATCGCTAAAGTAAAATGCTTGTACTTGTACTGGATACCGCCATTTAGTATAAAATAACCAGGCAACATAACATCAGGATCAAGTGTATTACGGGCACTTACTTGGGAATGACCCACCGAAATTCCAAAGCCTTTACTGCCACCTTCATTAAAAATATATTTTATCCAGGAACCGCTTGTATTGCGAGGAGCATTTTCTACCAGCATACCTACTTCTGATGGAACTTTGCTTTTTGTAACCTTGGCTACACTATAAGCATCAGAAAGGGTTACACTTAGATTAGACAAGATATTGCCAGAAACTTCTCCTTCAATACCCTTTGAACGGTTTTGCCCTTGTTGCACAAACAAATTTGGATTCGATATATCGTTGGCACTTACAGCTACGTTTTGAACCGTTAACTGGTAGATTGATAAAGAAGCTGAAAGCTTATTGTTGAGGAAAGAACCTTTGGCTCCCACCTCAAACAAATCACTTAACTGCGGCTTAAAAGGCGAATTGAATACTTGTGTGCTGGTTGATGCTTCAAAAGCATCGAAGCCTTTGTTGTAGGTCGCATACAGGCTGACATTAGGAGTAACTTCATACACAACACCTATCCTTGGCAGAAATACGGTTTCTGCCAAATCACTGGCGCTATCGCCAACATCATCTCCTTTATAAAATTCTTCCCGCAGGCTGAACAACAATTTCCATTTGTTCAGGCTGATCTGATCCTGAACATATACGCCCTGGGTGTGATAAATATTATCATCCACATCAGTAGCATCGGCATCATAATTAGAAACCTGATAAGTGCTAATTGGTCTGTTTACATAATGCGGGTTTTTCAAACTAAAAGTGCCAACAATGCCACTGCTTGCGCCAAACTGATCGGGAAGTTTATAATATTGTTGATTCAGGTTCACTTTGCTGCGTACATAATCATATCCAAACACCAGCTCATTACTGGCTTTACCGGTATTGAATTTATAAGTAAAATAACTGCTGCTGGTATTGGTTACAGTTGGATAACTCCACTGCGTATAATACAAATTAACAGAGTCTGGAGTGATATAGCTTTGCACACCATGGTTAGCTACCTTCTGGCTTGTAGTGTAGTGAAGAAAGCCACTGCTGAAACTAAGGTGCTTGCTTATTTTATAAGACATTGTTGCAATAGAAGCAATATCTGTTTCACGCAGGTAATCTCCAGGTTGGCTTGCCGAAAGAGAAATTGGCGTTGCTTTTAAATTATTATTATTCTGAAAACCGGGTTGTCCCCAATCCAATACGGTATTGATGTGAGACAAAGAAAAATCAAGATTGAATTGAAATTTATCGTTGGGAATAAAAGAAAATGAAGGAGCAAGTTCGTAAGACTTTGAATGCTGCTGGTTACGGAAAGAACCGGTATTATCATATCCCATATTCAATCTGTATAACAGAGTTTTACTCTTATTCAAAGGACCTGTAACATCGCCCTGTGCTCGAAAATGATTCCACGTTCCTCCATAAATATCAATCTCTGATTCTGGTTTCTCTAATGGCTTTTTTGTAACAAGATTAATCGTTCCGCCAGGATCGCAATTGCCGTAAAGTGTTGCCGTAGGGCCTTTGATTACTTCTACCCGTTCAATGTTCACAAGCATCGAACTTGTGTAGGTGGTATTATAACCCCGCAACCCATTAATATCGCGTGAATTTTCAGCTCTAAACCCCCTGATGGTATATTCATCGAAACCGGAATATTGATTAACTCCCGCCACTTCATCCATAGCATCTTTCAGGGTCAGTTCCATTTTATCTTTAATCAATTCTTTAGTAACGGTAGAGATAGCTTGCGGAATATCCTTCGATGGTGTTTCGGTTTTATTTCCAAAAAACGAATAGTCGCTTTTATAAGAATGGCTTATCCTTCCATTTATCTCTACGTTTTGCAATTCTGCAACATTATATTGCAAATTAATGGTTCCTACATCAAGCGTTTGCCCAACAATCAACACAATATTCTTATTATATTCTATTGCTTCAACCGAGCTAACAATAAGTTTATCGTGCAGTGCCGGTAAGTAATTCAATATAAAGTTTCCTTGCTCATCTGTAATGGCAACTCGCTTTGCTTTTTGTAATTCAACAGTTACATTTGGTGCCGGTTTACCATCAGCCGAAACAATTTTTCCTTTCAAGATTGCCGAAGGCGTTTGCGAAAAAAGCAGCAATGGAATTTGCAATAGAATATACAAGGAAATAAAATGTAAACTTTTTAGCATCGGCTCTGCGTTTAATGAACTATGAAATGAAGGAAGGTTATCTACATCTTTAACCCGACACATAAAGTTATTTAAAACCTCTCAAAACTTAAAAAATCCGTAAACAAAGTTTTTTAATGCAGGTTACGTTTCTTCACTTATAAACAAAAAGAAATCGCTTTCAAACAAAACAGATTTCTTTCCTAAAAAAGCGATCTTATTTTACCTACTGGCGGGTGTTCTTCACCCGCCAGTAGGTAAAATTGCTTCGTGCGGTGCGTACGCCGGACAGATAAAGAAAAACACTAAAAACAACAACACATCTTAAAACTCTTACACAAAATACAGCTCTCTAAAATACTTGATTCTTGCGCCAGGTATTAGAATTTTCCAGAATTGATTTTTACCTATAATGTTTTTACTTCTTAATCTAACATAGTCTGTCAAAGTTCTATAAATAAGAACATAAATAAAAAGCAGTGCAACAAACCAGGAACTGTTTATTAAACCATTTTTTGTTGCATAAATAAGAACGGCAAAGGGCGTTATAATTAGAAAGTAATAAACAATTAGCTTCTTCATTTTGTTATGGTTTATGATTTCTTTTTCAGTATAAACAGACGATACCAAAACAGTCATTTTCAAACCTTACTCGGCAGCAAATTCCATTTTTATTGTAATCGAACCGGTTTTAATTTTACTTGACGTATTAAAAGCGCCACCGTAGCTATAATCTTCATTGCTGTTCTTTCCGGTTATTTGAAATACACCCATGGTAGCTTTTCTTAAATTGCCTAAACTATTACCTGCATTTTTTGCAATGGTTTGTGCCCTTTGTTTTGCATCTGCGCTGGCACGCGCCAGCAAATCCATTTTAACTTCCGATAATTTGGTATTGTAAAAAAGAGGAGGTTGCGAAGTAAACTCAATTCCGCTTTCAATTAATTCCGTTGCTTCTCTTGAAATTTTATCTATTTTATCAATATCATTTGATTGAACCGTAACAGTTTGCGTTAAGTTGTATCCTGTAAACTCCTGGCTGATCTGCGCACCGGTTTCGCTTGTTTTGCTGTTAAATTATTTGCTGATAGTTACAGCAGAAGTAAGTATTTCGTTGTTTGAAATTCCTTTCAATAATAAATACTTTCTGATGGCAGCTTCATCTTCTTTCAACTGTGCATAGGCGGTTTTAAGATCCATAGATTTTCTTGAATAAGAGCCGTTCCAAACAATAAGATCGCTTGTAAAATCTCTTTCGGCAAGCCCGGTAACCACGATTGTTTCCATGGCTTTTGATTTGTACTTAAAAGCCGAAGACAGTAACCAGGCAGCTATAATAATAGAAATTCCTGCAATTGCAACTGCATATAGAATGCGCATAAGTAATTTTTTTTAAAAGTATGAATTTGCTGGTTTTGTAAAATGAATTTTACGCCTTTGCCAGCATTCTTCATCAGCAAAATAGCAGTAAAAACAAATCACTTTTCTATCGCCTTATACACTGCATCCAGCATATTTCTTCTCACTTCCAATTTACTCAACAAACCATTCGCACCGCCATCGGGGCACACACGGTTGGATAAAAAAATAAACAACAAATGTTCTTTCGGATCAGCCCACACACAAGTTCCCGTAAAGCCGGTATGACCAAACGTTTCCGGCGATGAGTAAGCGGAAGGATATGGATCGCTATTGGTTCGATTGTCTTTTTCTGGCTTGTCAAAGCCATAACCGCGGCGGCTCACGTTGCTGTGATAGGCTGTAAATAAATCAACGGTTGTTTTATTAAAATAACGCTTGCCTTCCCATGCGCCACCGTTTAATAACATCAAATACAGCTTCGCCAAATCATACGCATTACTAAACAAACCTGCATGTCCGGCAACGCCGCCAAACATGGCTGCACCAGGGTCGTGTACATCGCCACGCAGCAGTTGCAACCGGAAGTATTTTTCTTTTTCGGTGGGAGCAATGTTGGTAACAGGAACAAAATGTTCTCTTGGTCTGAATGTGGTTGATGGCATGTTGAGTGGTTGATAAAATTGCTTGGCTATATAATTATCTAACGGTTCGCCGGTAATTTGTTCTACCACTTTTGCCAAAAAAATAAAGTCATTATCGCTGTACACATATTTGCCCGATGGTAACAATTTGCTTTCCACCATTCGTTTATAAATCGTGTCTTTCCAATCGTTGCGCAAGTACATATTATCCGCTACGCGAACCGAAAATGAATCGTCTTTAATAGTCTTATAAAAACCGCTCAAAGGCAAGCCTGTTGCGGTGTCTATCGTTTCTCTATAAAAAGGAATAAAAGCAGCCAAGCCAGCCTGGTGCAGCAAAATATCTTCCATGCGCAAGCCTTCTTTATCTGTATTTTTTACCCTGGGCAAATACGTTCCCAGCGTTGCATTCAAATCAAATTTCTTTTGTTCATACAAGTGCATTACCGCCATTAGCGTGGCAGATACTTTGGTAACAGAAGCCAAATCGTAAATGGTGTTGCCCGTTACGGGTTCCAAACTATCGTAATTTAAAAAGCCGAAGGTTTTATAATACACCACTTTGCCATTGCGTGCCACCAACACCTGGCAACCGGGAAACGCATGAGCTTTAATAGCATCGTTGGCAAGCGTTGATATTATCTTTAATTTTTCGATGCTAATGCCTTCTGTTTTGGGCAATTGAATAGTGAATTTTGTTTGCATTGTATCCTTTTGCGAGTATGCAAAAACAAAGTTGAGCAGCAGTAAAAAAAGGAAAGCGTTTTGTTTCATTGGTTACGATTAATAAAAGAAAATAAAGTTGAGATTTGAATGTGATGATAACAAATATTGATGATTTTTTTTGAAAGATACAATTGCTGATCGCATGAGGGAAATAATAAAATGAAGTAAAAACAAACCTGTTTACCGCCGGCGGAGGAAGTTGTGAAGTATAAGCAATAACAGCCGCTGCGCTGCGCACTCTTAACAAACAATAAGGCAAACTGAAGTAAAAACAAAAGGTTGGCAGCCCGAAGTTTTTATCAGGTTTGTTTTTACTGCATAATGCAGGTTAAGTATAACATTTGCTTTGCTGATTTTATTATTGACTATAATAAAAAATGAATGATATCGATAGAATAAAAGCTACCGGTGTTGTGCTTGCCGGTGCAGGAATGATGAGTGCAACATTGGGCATTTTGCGAACTGAATTATACGCCGGAAAAACCCGGCGTAACGATTAATACCACCAAGGCTTTAAAATTGCCGATTCATTTAAAGTATCGAAGCAATTATGGAGTTATTTAACGGAAAAAGGAATTTTGGATAAGCCGGAAACATTCATCAGGCGCGTGCCTCACATAAGCTTATCCATTGTATGAAAAAATGCAGTACTCGGAAGATTTTGATAAGCTGAACGAGTAGATGCCGCTTATTATGGAAGGCGGAGAGCGCAATGCCGGAAAATTGGTTGCAACCCGCATGGAGATAGTCACCGATGTAATCTTTGCTGCGCTTACACAATACTTGTTCTAAAGTTATAAATACTATTCATACAAAAAGAATGTGCTTTATAAATTTTAATTGGGCAGTAAATTTATTTACACAATCAAAATATTTTGGAACGAATAAAAAAAATATTAGCAGCCATTATTTTTTGTTTTAAAAACCCTAATATTGCTTTTTGGGAATCCATTATTGGGAAAAAGTAGTCAAGGTTATTCAAAAAATGAGGGGTCCAAAGTTGCCGGAGTGTAGTTTACTTTTATATACCAAAATTTTTATTTGTTCATTATTTTATAGAATGCTTATTTTTTACAAAAAAGAACCACAAAGTGTATGAAAAATTATTTTACCAAAAACATTTCTGTTTTACGATTTCTTACTGTAACCGGCTGTGCTGCCGGCTGTTTTTTGTTATCGAATGTGTTGTATGCGCAAACCTATTACTCGCAGTTTCCCAATCCTACAAGTAATAATTATGCAACTTATAATCCTTCCGGGGATGGTTGTATAGCAACGCCTATTCAAAATTCAGTTGGAGTTGCTGATAACTATGGAAGTGATGACCTTGATACTTCATACGCATATTTTTCAGCAAATAATATTACTATGCCTTACACCTGTACCGGAAACTATAAATTTAATGTCAATCTGAATCTTCCTTCTAATGTTCCTTACTTAAATGCAGGAGTTGATGTAGGTTTTAAAATTAAAGTTCCAACAGGCATCAGTCCGGATAGTTTAGGTAAATACATAGTTATCGGCACCTATCTTTTAGATGCAGAACGCAATGCCACCTTTCAGGAATACAGAACCGGCGATTCGCTGCAAGGCTTAGATCAGGGGCAGAATGGGATAACCTGGAGAATTCATTTTAAAGCTACCCAACCATTGAATGATCTTGAGTTATCGGTTGATCCGAGAATCATTCAACTAAATAACAATTTTGTTTTTCAGGTATTTTACGCTTATGGCGCTACAAACGATGCTACCTTACCTGCGCAAATCACCAATTTTAAAGCAGCCGTATCGGGCAAAAACGTAAACTTATCATGGCAGTCGCTCACCGAAACCAATGTGTTAAAATATCGCATTGAAAGAAGCAGTAACGGCGGGGCAACGTATTCATCTATTGCAATTGTATCGGCTAAAGGCAACGCCAATGCGGCTACTAATTATGGATACACCGATAACGCATCGGTTGATGGAAACTATTTGTATCGTGTTGTAATTATCAATAAAGATGGTTCTGCAAAAACAACCAATTCTGTTATCGCCCTTATTAAAGGACAAGGCGAATTGCTGTTGTATCCGACAGTTGTAAAAGCAGGTCAGAACCTTACGGTTAAAACATCAGAAAATGGCGATGTAACCATTCATATTTTCGATGCAACCGGAAGGTTGGTAAAGCAACAGCGTATTACTTCAAACGGTCAGTTTAGTGTTGCAACGGCTGGCTTAACAAATGGTATTTATACCGTTAAATTAATTTCAGCAAGCGGCAATGTATCGCAATCAAGAATTGTGGTGAATTAAAAATAACCAATCAGAATATTCCTCCAAAAAGCAGCTTTCAAAAAGCTGCTTTTTTATTTTATCAACCCTGAAAAAGAACTTCATTTTATTCTCTTATAAAAACAAAGCAATCGATCCAATTCATCTTTATAAATCATTACTGGCATACAATTAGAAGTTCATCCGAAAAAAGTTTTATGGGAGATAAAATAAATCTGGCTGATACAGATGCTGTAAAAAAATTGCAGAGCATGGCTAAGGAAGTTAAGGTTTGTATGTTTTGCACTTACGATGTAGCCCATCGTTTACAAACCGCACCCATGTCGGCAAACAAAGTGGATGACGAAGGTAACATTTGGTTCATCAGCGATAAGAACAGCAAGCGAAACGAAGACCTTGCAGGTAACCCGACCACCGATTTAATTTTTGGCGATCCGGCAAACGAAAATTATATCTCGGTACACGGCAGCAGTCAGGTTTTGTTTGATAAAGAAGTGATAAAAGAATTGTGGAACCCAATTGTAAAAACATGGTTTCAGGGTGGCGTTGACGATCCTAACATTAGTATAATAAAAGTAACACCCGATGATGCTTATTATTGGGATACCAGGCACGGCAAAATGATTTCTTTTTTAAAAATTATTGCAGGTGCTGTAACGGGCAAAACAATGGATGATGGTGTAGAAGGGAAGCTGACGATGTGAGATGTAAAATAATTTAATTCTTGAAGATAGCTTTTGTTTTTACAGCATTTTATCAGCCGATGGTAAATCAAAAATCACAATTCAAAAATCAAAACATCGTACATCAAACATTACCTCTCATTCTTTACATTCGTGTAAAAGAAAACGATTAATGAAGCTAACGGAAGTAACTGATGCAGCCACGGAAAAAGTGTTTTTGGAAGTGAATGCGATGATGAATAAAAACAACCCAGCCTACATTCGTCCGCTTGATGCTGAAATTAATGAAGTGTTTGATAAAAACAAAAACAAATCCTTCAGATACGGTGAAGCCAAACGCTGGATTTTATTAAGCGATGATAACAAACCCATAGGTCGCATTGCTGCTTTTACCAACTCAAAATATATTAATAAAGGAACCGAGTATCCGGTTGGTGGCGTTGGTTTTTTTGATTGTATTGATAACTTAGAAGCAGCCGCTTTTTTATTTGATGCTGCAAAACAGTGGCTGCAGCAAAAAGGCGTGGAAGCAATGGATGGTCCTATTAACTTTGGCGACCGTGATAAATGGTGGGGCTTATTGATTGAAGGCAATGAAAAGCCGCCGATATACGGGCTGGCTTATAACCCTCCATATTATCAAAAGTTAATGGAGGATTACGGATTTAAAAATTACTACAACCAATATTATTTTGCTATGGGTGTTGATGATCCGTTGCCCGCAAAATTTCCCGAACGCTATGCAAAATTTAAAGCTAAAAAAGATTACAGCGCGAGGCATATTTCTATAAAAAACCTCGACAAACATGCGCAGGATTTTGCTACTGTTTACAATGCCGCCTGGGCACAGCATGGCGAAGCAAAAGAGATAACCAAAGAGCAAGTAATGAAGTTGTTTATGAAGATGAAACCCATAATGGACGTGCGTTTGATATGGTTTGCTTATTATAAAGAAGAGCCCATTGCCATGTGGATAAACATACCTGATTTGAATGAATACTTTAAACACTTCGACGGCAAGTTTGGCTGGAAAGAAAAGCTGCGGTTGCTGTGGATGAAGTGGCGGGGCGAATGCAAAATTTTTACTGGAGTTGCCTTTGGCATTGTACCCAAATATCAGTCGTTAGGCGTTGATTCATTCATGATTCAGGAAGGTGCTAACCTTATTCAATACAAAGGCTGGTACCATACTTATGAAATGGGATGGGCTGGCGACTGGAACCCGAAAATGATTAATATTTATAAAAGCTTAGGTGCACACCAAAGCCGCCGTTTAATTACTTACCGTTTTGTTTTTGATGAACAAAAACATCCGTTTGAACGGCATCCGGTGATGGAATACAAATAAACCGCAAGCCTAAAGCTACAAGTTATAAGCTGCGAACTATGAGTGGTAGATTTTGAAAGGTTTTTCTTTCTCTGTTTTTACTGATAGCTTGAGGCTTGCAGCTAATAGCTTTTGGCTTCGTACTCACAGTTCAAAGCTCATAACTCGTAGCTTCCTACTCAATCATCTTCACCAGATTCAACTCTTTGTCCAGCACAATCATCGTTGCAGGATAATCTTTTTTCAGCATCGCGATTTCATCGCTTTTCTTTAGCGCATGAGCCGGAAAAAAGCTGCACATGCGCAGAGCTTCTTCAATCTTAATATTCGCTTTTTGAACAAGGTTTACAAACGCTTTGTGCATGTTTAAAGCCGAGCCGCTTAAGATGCCGTTAGATGTGTAATGGTCGCCTTGAAAGTGGTGCTGATACCAGCCTTCTGTAGTGGTGGTAACCGCATCGGTAATAGCGAACAAACGGTTGCCCAATATTTTTTTAGCAATACGAATGGCAGCAAAATCAACATGATAACCATCGGGTATAATGGCTGCTTTTACTATTGTATGATCGAGTACAGCGCCAACTAACCCCGGCTTGCGATGATGCAACGGGCTCATTGCATTGTACAAATGCGTTACAGTATCAATGCCACAGTTATCAAATACATTCATCGCTTCTGTATAAGTAATATTGCTGTGACCGGCAGAAACAATTACGTTGTAAGATTGCACCATTTCTATCACTTCGTGCGAACAAACTTCCGGCGCCAGCGTAATGATTTTAATAACATCTTTACCGTATTCCAATAGCTCTTTTGCCTGCTCAATGGTTGGGGAAAATATCCAGTCGGGGTTATGCGCACCCCGTTGCTCTAAGCTAATCCAAGGACCTTCCACATGCAAGCCCAGCACGCCTTTGCCACCTCCCTGCCAATAGTTTTTTATCGCATCAATACATTTAAAAATGGTTGGGTAAGGGTTGGTAGCAACGGTGGGCATACACCATGCAGCGCCGCCTTGTTTACAATAGCGTACAATTTCACTTATTGTAAATGCATCTGGATGCAAAGCCAGCAATCTTTCATAAGCACCATAAATTTGAAGGTCAATCAACGCTGGTGCAATAGAGGCATCATCACCAAGGTTTTCTTTTGCATAGTTTTCAGGTACGGCTATAGACGGCACCAAACCTTCTATGGTTCCTTCATTTACCAAAACGGCATGGTGGCGCAGCCAATCCGTTCCGGTGTAAATGGTACCGGCTATGTAAGCTTTTTTTATAGTCATGGATGAATGGTAAAATTATCTCTATCGTTTAAGAAAGGAAACTTATTTCTGATGTCCAATAAATGTTTTTTTTGCAGTGTTATAGTAAATATATCTTCGTCATTTGCTTTGCAATACAATATATTTCCCAATGCATCTATCACGGTACTGCTGCCGCAATGAGCGATGTTATTGCCATCCAAACCTATGCGGTTAACGCCAATTACATAACACTGGTTTTCGATGGCGCGTGCGGTTAATAGTGTTTGCCAGGCGCTGTTGCGGCGTTCGGGCCAGTTGGCTACATACAACAATACATCGTACTCCTCACTCCCCCGCCCCTCTCCACGGGTGGAGAGGGGAGCCTGGCGCGACCAAATGGGGAAACGCAAATCGTAGCAAATCTGTGTGTTGATTTTCCAGCCTTTTACAGAAGTGATTAATCGTTTGTTGCCGGCAGTATAATGCTTGTCTTCTTCGGCATAGGCAAATAAATGACGCTTATTATAATAGCCAAACGAACCATTTGGCAGCATCCAAAGCAAACGATTATAATACTTATTTTCTTCCTGAATGATGATGCTTCCGGTGAGAATAATTCTTTTTTGCTGCGCGATGTTTCGCATCCATTGCACGGTTTCGCCATCCATCGTTTCGGCAAATTCTTCAGCCTTCATAATAAAGCCGGTGCTGAACATTTCGGGCAAAATCACTACTTCTGTTTTTTCTTGAATACCCATTATTTTTTCGTAAAGCATGGCAAGATTGGCAGCTTTGTTTTCCCAATGCAAATGAGTTTGTATGATAGTAACTGTGAGCGATGATTGCATGAATAAGTTTTGAACTCTTCTTACTTTTTTGAAGTTATTAATTACAATTAATCTTTTATTCTTTATAATTCTTTCTCCATTCCAACAAGGTGATTGCGGTATCGTTAACTACATCGTAATATTGAATTGCAAAGCTTTTTGGATAAACATAAAAATTGAAATGAGTGTAGTAAGATGTACCATTGTCCTCCATTACTTTTACCCAATAATAAGGGTTTTGTTTTGCTGGTTTTTCCCAAATGGTGTATTGTAATTTTCTCTTCCCATTTGTTTTTGTTCTTACATACTTAGCACGTGCTTTCACTTCAGATAAATTCATTATTGTATCTAAAATTTTATTTTCCAATTTAGAAGAATCATCAGATTGATAAGAGTTGTTTTTATGATTCAATTGAGCGAAACAATGATGCAAATTAAACAGCATCAAAAACAGTAATAACCCGATTTCTTTTTGCATCTTTCAACTTTTTGTTTTTAACACTCGTAGCTCAAAGCTCGCAGCTTGCTCACAAATATTGTTTTGCCAGTTCCAAATCTTCCGGTGTATCTATGCCTATGCCTTTAAAATTGACCAATACCATTTTTAAAGGAATTCCATGTTCCAAATACCGCAGGCATTCAATTTTTTCAGCCTTTTCCAAAGGCGTCATTTTCCATTTTGTAAAATTCATCAAAGCCGCTTTGCGAAAGGCATACACGCCAATATGATGATAATAATTCACCGGAATATCTGCCCGGTTATACGGAATAACAGAACGGCTGAACATCAATGAATTCATGTTATTATCTACCACTACTTTTACGTTGTTGGGGTTTTCTACCGCATTTGTTTTTGCAAATATTTGCATCATGCTCCCCACCTGTACTTCCTTGCCTTCTTCACCTTCAAAAAGGTGCAATAGTTTTTGCAATGGCTCGCGTTGTACAAACGGCTCATCGCCTTGCACATTCAAAATTATATCAACATCCCTGTCGGCAACAGCTTCAGCAATACGGTCGCTGCCGCTTTCATGTTTTCTTTTACTCATCACCGCTTTGCCGCCGTGGCTTGTTATTTCTTTATAAATAATATCGCTGTCGGTTGCTATCCACACATCATCAAACAACTGCGTGGCAACTGTATTTTCATAAGTATGGCGAATAACAGTTTTGTTTCCCAGCATCTGCATTAGCTTACCCGGAAAGCGCGTTGCTGCATAGCGTGCAGGAATTAAGGCTACTTTTTTCATTGTGATATTACTCCGTGAACAATGTTATGAAAAAGAAGTAAAATAAAAGATAGAAGAATTAAGAATATAAGAATGAAGTAAAAACAAACAACAATAAAACAACAGTTCGTTTTTATAACTTATGGTTTCACTTGTTGATTTTTCTAATAGTTATCTTTGCCAACTTTTATTTTTATTATGAATCATCAATTATCCGAGCAGGAAGGCGTAAGAAGAGAGAAGCTACACAATCTCGAACAAAAAGGCATTGATGCCTATCCGGCAGCATTGTATCCCGTATCGCATTATTCGGCTGATATTAAGCAACAGTTTAGTGAAGAAAACAAAGAGCAGTTTGCGCAGGTTACTGTTGCTGGTCGTATTATGAGCATCAACGATAAAGGCAAAGTTTTTTTTATTAAGATACAAGACAGTAAAGGCGTTATTCAACTCTACATTAAACGCGATGACATTTGCCCCGGCGATGACAAAACTTTGTTTGATGCCGTTGTAAAAGGTGCCGATTTGGGCGATTTTATTGGCGCTACAGGGTTTGTTTTTATTACCCGAACCGGCGAAATTTCGGTTCATGCACAAACGGTAACCTTGCTGGCAAAATCGTTAAAACCGCTGCCGGTTGTAAAGCGCGATGAGCAGGGCAATGTGTACGATGCTGTTACCGATCCTGAATTCAAATATCGCCAGCGGTATGCAGATTTAATCATCAATCCTGATGTAAAGGCTGTGTTTTTGCAACGCACTAAACTCATTAATACCATTCGTGATTTTTTAAATGAGCAGGGCGCGATAGAGGTGGATACGCCGGTGTTACAAAGCATTCCGGGTGGTGCCATAGCCCGACCGTTTACCACGCATCACAATGCGCTGGATGTGCCGTTTTATTTGCGTATTGCTAATGAATTGTATTTGAAAAGATTGATTGTGGGCGGCTTCGATTGGGTGTATGAATTCAGTCGCAACTTCCGCAACGAAGGCATGGACAGAACGCACAACCCGGAGTTTACCGTGCTGGAATGGTACACGGCTTATAAAGATTACTTCTGGATGATGGAAACCACTGAACAACTGATGGAACGCATTGCTATTGCGCTTCACGGCACTACTGATGTACAGCTTGGAGATAACATTATTTCTTTTAAAACGCCGTTTAAACGCATCACTATTTTTGATGCAGTAAAAGAAAACGCAGGCATTGATATTAGTGAAATGAATGAAGAAGAATTGCTTGCAACCTGCCGGCAACTGAATATAGAAACAAATAAAACCATGGGTAAAGGAAAGTTGATTGATGAGATATTCAGCAACACATCCGAAGCGAAATATGTGCAGCCTACTTTTATTATTGATTATCCCGTGGAGATGAGCCCGCTTACCAAAAAACACCGCAGCAAAAAAGGTTTGGTAGAACGTTTTGAATTAATGGTAAATGGAAAAGAAATTGCCAATGCTTACAGCGAATTGAACGACCCGATTGACCAGAGAAACCGATTTGAAGAACAAGCCAAATTATTGGAGCGCGGCGATGAAGAAGCCATGTATATCGACTATGATTTTCTTCGTGCATTGGAATATGGTATGCCGCCTGCAAGTGGCATCGGAATTGGCATTGACAGGCTTGTGATGATGATAACCAACCAGCAAAGCATACAAGATGTGTTACTGTTTCCGCAAATGCGGCCGGAAAAAATATAATGCAGTCATCATCGTGTATGCATCAGGAAATATTGTAAACATTTCATAAAGGATTTTCGTTGCCTTCGTTGCATCTGTTTGCATTTTACTTTGTTTGATATCACGCACCTTCATCATAAATAATCTATAAATATGACCTTACAACAGGCCCAGCAGCAGGTAGATGAATGGATACAAACCGTTGGCGTTCGTTACTTTACCGAGCTTACCAACCTTGGCATATTAATGGAAGAAGTGGGTGAGTTGAGCCGCATAATGGTGCGGAAATATGGAGAGCAAAGCAGCAAGGAAAGTGATGTAAAAACAAACCTTGCCGATGAAATGGCAGATGTGTTATGGGTGTTGATTTGTTTGGCAAACCAAACTGGTGTGAACCTGACAGAAGCGCTACAACAAAATTTTGAAAAGAAAAATACACGCGATGCCAACCGGCACAAAAACAATCAAAAACTAAAGTAGCATGAAATTGAAAATAAAAAATATTTGGACAGCTTTTAAACAATCAGCCAGCGATTTTAACGACTATAATATTTTAAAACTTAGTGCTGCATTGGCTTACTATACTGTGTTTGCATTAGCTCCCATGTTAATAGTATTGATTACTGTTGTTAGCATATTTTACGGCAAGCAAGCCGCACAAGGACAAATTTATGGACAAATCAAATCTGTTGTCGGCAGCGATTCGGCAGCAGCCATACAGGAAATTATCAGCAAAGCTTCTCTTTCGCCTAGTTTTACTTTTGCTTCTGTTGCGGGTATCATTGTGCTTTTATTTACAGCAACTGGTGTGTTTGCCGAAATACAATCGTCCATCAATTTATTGTGGAATCTAAAAATAAAGACAACCAAAAGCGGCATTTTAAAAATGCTGAAAATAAGATTGGTGAGTTTTTCTCTCATCATAAGTCTTGGCTTTGTTGCTTTGGTATCGTTGCTTATCAACTATTTGGTGGATGCGCTTTCGGCAGAGCTTCAACGGTTTTTACCAAAAGATACTTTGTATATCAGTTACATCATTAATGTGGCAATTACCCTGCTTGCTGTTAGCTTTTTATTTGCCATTATTTTTAAATTTTTACCCGATGCCGAACTCAAATGGAAAGACGTTCGTGTGGGTGCTGTTACCACCGCAATTCTGTTTATGATAGGCAAGTTTGGTATTAGTCTGTACCTCAACAAAGGCAAGCCGGGTACGGCTTTCGGGGCTGCCGGTTCCATGATTGTTATCTTATTGTGGGTGTATTATTCTTCTATTATTTTATATTTTGGTGCGGCTTTTACCAAGAACTATGCACAAGCCATCGGGCGGCATATTTACCCTAATGATTATGCTGTTTTTATTGAACAGGTGGAAGTAGAAAACCAAGGTTCTTTGCAAAATCAGAATGGCAAACAGGTAAAAGATGCAGATACCGGCGAAACAAAGCCTAAGTAATTACCTGCTGAAAATAAATTTCAATATTGGTGTAAAAACAAATCACAGTCCGGTATAAGTTTGCTGATAATGAAGCAGCCGAAAACAAAAAAGAAATGGATAAAAATCGGGATACTTTTTATTGTTGCACTGCTCATCAAACTGCTTTCACTTAACAGCACCTTTGTTGAGGAATATTACTCCAACGGCGTTTATATTTTCATCAGTCGTACACTGCGAGTTTTGTTTGGTTGGTTGCCGTTCAGCATTGGTGATGTACTGTATTTTATTGCGGCTTTGTGGTTGCTCATAAAAGTGTTTCGCTTTGTTCGTGTCCTCATTAAAAAACAAATGACCAAACAAAAATTGGGTGCTGCCTTTCGTAATCTTCTTTTTATTGCACTCGTTGTTTATATTGTATTCAATGCCTTATGGGGATTGAATTACAACCGCAGAGGCATTGCTTACCAGTTAGGACTTCATCCGGAATATATTTTAAAACGGGATTTGTATGAGCTTACAGATTCGCTTCTGTCAGAAGTAAATAGATCGAGGAGAGAACTTCCGACTCAGGTGCAATATTTATCAAACAAAGAGAACTTTGTTCACGCCATTGCAACCTATCAAAGCATAGAAAAAGAGTATCCCTTTTTAAATTATCAAAGCAGCAGCGTTAAGCCATCGTTGTATAATTTGATCGGCAATTATCTTGGCTTTTCAGGTTATTACAATCCTTTCAGTGGCGAAGCACAAGTCAACGCCCGCACGCCGCGTTTTTTATTACCTTATGTAACTTGTCATGAAATGGCGCATCAACTGGGATATGCAACTGAAGATGAGGCTAATTTTGTGGGCTACCTTGCCGCTACCTCAACTTCAAATTTTCAGTTTCGGTATTCGGTTTATTTCGACTTGTTTAATTATGCAAATAGCGACTTGTTTTTGCAGGATAGTGTAGCAGCCAGAGCCAATTATAAACGGTTAGATACGTTGGTAAAGCTGGATATAAAAACATACCGGCAATTTCTTCGGCAATATGAAAATCCGTTAGAGCCACTGGTTACAAAATTGTATGGAAATTATTTAAAAGCAAATAACCAGCCCGAAGGTATTGCAACTTACAGCCAGGTGATAAGGCTGCTCATTGCTTATCAGAAGAAGCAAAATGGCCGCATATAAAAATGTAGTAATTATTGGTTTTATTTCAACAGCTTTTTCGCTTCATAACTCAACACTTCACTTACTACTTCGTGCAGCGAGCCTTTTTTATCGTGCATCAAATATTCAAGTATAAACTTGTTCAGGTCTAATCCGGTTGCATTTGCGGGCAGCGTTGCGGCAAGTTGATTCACCACCAGCATGTTTTGTTCTTTTAAATTTTTCACTGCATTCCAGGCATCGGCGCTCACATAAATTTGTTGTGTAATATTGTATTCAAACTCATCTTTAATGCTTTGCGTAAGCATTTGCTGCATCTCGCGCGCATTAGCATTGGGTTGATTTAAACGACTGATAAGGTTGTGCAAGGCAATCCTGTCAACCAATAAAATCAATCGCTCATAAGCGTTCAGTTGTATTTGCACCGTACCGGCTGAAAGGCTGGCTGTATCATCGTTTTTAGCAGGTTTTGAATTGAAAATATAATAAGCCACTGCAATAAAAACAAAAGCGATAACAACCAAAGCAATGTTAGAAGATGACATCATAAGCCGATAAAAATAAAATTGTAATTGTAAACAAAACGTCATGTTTTGCCCGATAGTATTTGCGTTCACAATCCTCATTTTCTTTTTTATTAATTTTGACGTATGGAAATGATTGAAACTACGCCGGTAACAGTAAGCGAAGGCGCCGTTGCCGAGTTAAAAAGATTGATGCACGAACCTGATTTCGATACAACTAAAAAACTTCGCGTTGGTGTAAAAGGTGGCGGTTGCAGCGGCTTAAGCTACGTGCTTGGCTTTGATGAGCAACAGCCCGACGATGTTGAATTTGAGGTTGATGGCATTGCTTGCGTTATGAACAAAAACCATGAATTGTACTTGTATGGAATGCAGGTAGATTGGGAGGACGGATTGAAAAGCCGGGGATTTATGTTTAAAAATCCGAACGCTTCCAGTACGTGCGGTTGTGGTAGTTCGTTTGCGGTGTAAGTTTGTTTTTACTGCAAAAAATAAAAATGCAAACGGTTTCCATAGTTTGCACTTTTTTATAATTTTAAAAGATCAGGTTTGTTTACAGTCCCCACCTATCGTTTACTCCGTTCATGTGCAAAGAATCTATTTCATAGCCATCGGTTGAATTGTTGTTTGGTTTGCCAATTTTAAAAACAATATACTGTTGGTGTCGTGGATCCAAAACAGGCATGATTTGCACCGTATCAGAATAGCCCGGTTTCCAGGGTTGTGCGCAAATCAGAACGTTGCCTGTGTCTATTGTTCTTGCATCCAAGTTTTGTATAAAACCAAGCAGGATGTGGTTGCCGCTAACAAAGGATTCAATGTTGGTAGTACCAAGATTGGTACTGCTGTCGTAGTGCGACATAAAGAAAAGAGAATCGGCTGGTGTTCCTTTGTAAACGCTTGTTACATTGCCACTGCCATCGCAAGTGGTTGCCGACATCAATTGCCATTTGTAATCATGCAAAATAGAATATAGATCATCGTATACAGGAGCAGGACCGCAACACTTATTACAATTGTAGGATTGTGCTGCAACAAGGCAGAACAATAGAATGATAATGAATGCACTTTGTTTACCCCTTAACTTTTTACTTGAAGTAAGCAATTGGTTAATTTTCTTTTTCATATTTTGAAAGTTTGGTGATGGAGAAAGAGGAATGAATCTTACGTAAAGCAAAACAAAAAGCACAAACAACTTCTGTGGTTTGCGCTTTTTTAGGAATGTTTTAATGGCTTTGTTAATTATCTATCTGTCTCTCCATTTGTTTTTAAGGAATCTATTTCATAACCATTGCTGAAACTATTGTCGGGTGTCCCGATTTTAAGTACAACATAAGGGCTATTATAAGCAGAGCGTGCCCGAACTAATAATGTATCAGAATACCCAGTTTTCCAAGGCTGCGAACAAACAATGTAGTTACCATCATTGGTAGGTGCTGTTATTTGTTTTAGTGAATACCCAAACGCAGTAGAGTCTCCACCAATAAATGATAGGATATCGCTTGAAGTTGCATTATAATTAGCGTCTGGTTGCCATAGGAAGAAAAGAGAATCACCTGCAACACCTTTATAAACGCTGGTTACTGTGCCCGAACTATTGTATTGGGTGGCAGAAACCAATTGCCATTTGGAGCTAATTAGAACTCCCGATAGATTACCGAACGAGACATCACCGCAGCCATAACAAGCTTTCTTACATGAAATCGTACCGGATATAGGAATTATTAAAATTAAGAAATAGCCTAATGATTGTAACCAGTGTTTAAACTTGAACAATCGACTTATCGATTGATTGTATGCTCTTCTCATAACAGGAAATATTTTTAGAAGACGTTAATGAATATTATGAGTTACAATCTGATAATAAGTGAAGTTTTCGGTGGATGGGCTTGCCTGTGTGTAATTCACATTGGCGTCATACCATCCATTATTGGGTAGAGAGTTGCCATTCACATCGGTTTGGCCAGTTGAACTTTCCCAACCCCAATTCATGTGTAACAACGTAGTTACATACGTGTTTGTGTATGTTGTTACATAAGTAATGTGTCCCCAAAAATCTTTATAAATGTTGGTAGTACCCACTTGGGTGGTTGTTACATCACTACCATCGCATACCCATTCATGACCGTCGCCCGAAGGGCCTATAATTGCTGTTCTGGCAGTAAAGCCACCTAATACACAGGGCCAGTGGTTAGCTTGTATTTCGTTGCTTATCAAGCTTCCGAAGTAAGTTCCATTGTTACTACCCGTTATTATTTGACCTGCAATATTTTGGGTTTGGGTGGCAGAGAGTCCGAACTTCGAAAATACAATCGAACAATTTTCGTTATCGGCACCAGTACCTTGATTTGGAGGTGTAGCGGAGCCATAAGATGCAAACTGATATGCTTGCGTTACGAATGCATTATTAACAATCACAGGAGGAATTATTGTTGCCCCTATATCGTGTGTCAACTTTGCACAATCATTAGCAGCAGGTAAAAACAGGTAAGCCTGCTTTGTAAGCGGCATACTCGCCAAATTGTAATTAAGAAAGCAAGAAGGATTATTAATGCCCCAAAAATACATCACTTGTGCCATGGCGATAGGAACGCAGCCAGCAGCATCGTGAGACCCATAGTTAGTATTTGCAGCCGATGGATCAATCGGGCAATAATAATTAAACGGATAATCTTGTCCCCAAAATGTAGGGCACAAAGGACCAACTGTGCTACGAGTAGTAAGCGATGCAGGTTGTGTACCAACCAACACAGGCGGTGTTACATTGGGTGTTGCATTTTTTTGCTGTGTAGCGTTGGGGAAATTTGCCACTTTGGTTGTTGCGCCGTAAGCCAACCATAAAGAGCGGTTCACTTTGCCAATACTATCTGTGTAAAGTGTATGGGTATTGCGAATAAAATCCATTTCATGTGCATGTTTGTTGAACCACATTGTCAAACCCGGGTTCAAATCTTTTGCGGCATACGAAAAATTGCCAAGATTATCATATGCCAATACGGGCACATAGTTGCTATCCGGCGAAACAATCACGAAACCTTTGCTGGCATTGATGATGTGAAAATAAGGTGTACCATCTTTCTCAATGGTTACCGCATTTTTACCGTTATGTTTTGAGCCGGATTTTGACTTTGTAAAAAGTGCAAAGCAAGTTCCGTGGCTTGCGATAGGGTTACACCAGTAGCGCCGTCTTTAAAATCGTGGGTGGTAATTTGCACCGCTTGCTGGGATGTTTTATCGAACTGTTTAGAGCATGATGCTATAACAAAACAACATAGCGTGAGATAGCCTAACGCATTGGTTGAAAATTTGTGATTCATAAGCATTGTTTTATTCTAGTGATTAATGGAATGATCGGTTAGTTAATATTTATAATTTGGATTCATGTGTAAATAAAAAGGCGAGAATCGTAAAACGAATATATCTACATTTTTTAAAAATTCCTTACAATTAAAAAATTTCCAACTTTTCCGAAGCGCTTATCAGGCTTGGTTCCAGCCGTTTTGTTTTTACCACATTTTCATAAACAAAAACTTACTTTTATACAATTAAACCTTCATATATGGAAACTGCACTTACCGAAATCCGTAATCAGCAACAAACAACCTGGAATACCTTTTCGCCCGGATGGAAAAAATGGGATGAGAATACAATGAACTTTTTGCAACCTATGGGCGATGCCATTATCAAGGCATTGCAAATAAAAGAAAGCGATGCCGTACTTGATATTGCATCAGGCACTGGCGAGCCGGGCTTAACCATTGCAGGCATTACTAAAAACGGAAGCGTAACAGCGTTGGATATTTCGGATAAGATGCTCCGGACAGCAAAAGAAAAAGCAGTGCAACAAGGCATTCAAAATTTTACTACACAACAAGGCGATGCTTGTGAAATGCCTTTTAAAAATGAAAGTTTTGACAAGATAAGTTGTCGTATGGGTTTTATGTTTTTCCCGGATATGCAGCTTGCGGCAAACGAAATGTTCCGGGTGCTGAAACAAGGCGGAAAAATAGCAGCCAGCGTTTGGTACAATCCGCAAAAAAATGTTTGGATTGGCAGTGTAATGAGTGTTATCAACAAACACATTCCTTCCACGCCACCAATACCCGGCGCGCCCGGAATGTTTAGATGTGCGCAGCCGGGATTAATGAAGTCGATCTTTCAAAATGCAGGATTTACCAATGTGCAGGAAGAAGAAATAACGGGAAAGAACCGCTATGAAGATTTTGCTGACATGTGGACACAGATGAATGAAGTAGCCGCACCGGTTGTTGGTGCGATGAGCAAAGCAGATGATGCTACGAAGCAAAAAATAAAGAATGAACTGGAGCAAATGGTAATGCCGCATTGGACTGATAAAGGCTTGTTACTTGATTTTAGCGCATTGGTTATCAGTGCCGATAAATAGGTTTGTTTTTACTCTTTTTTTTCAGAACTCATCTTTGCAAAACTTCTTTATTTGTTGATTTGAAACGATATTTTATTTGAATTTACTTCGGATATGGATTGCAGGCAATGGTTTACTTTTGCCCATTTTTATCAGGTAAAGTATTACAAAACAAACATCATACGATTATATTGTCGCAGGTGCTGGCTGCGCCGGTTTAAGCTTGCTGTTGCGCATGATGAAGCATTCTTTTTTTAAAGAAAAAAAAATACTGCTGATTGATGCTGATGATAAAAAAAAGAATGACCGCACCTGGTGTTTTTGGGAAACAAAGCCGGGCCCTTTTCAACCCGTTGTTTGTAAAGAATGGGAAGGCATTGATTTTTATAGTTCAACGTTTTCGGGCAGGTGGGAGATTGCTCCGTATCGTTACAAAATGATTCGCGGCATTGACCTTTACCAGTTTGTTTTTAATCATATTTCATCTCATCCCAACGTTCATTTTTTACAAGATAAAGTTCAACATCTGCACAGCGGAAACAATCGAGCGTATGTACAAACAGCAACCGGAATTTACGGTGCAGAGTATGTGTTTAACAGCATCGTTTTTAAGCCCGATTTGTTGCAGCAAAAAGGCAGCCTGTTGCAACATTTTAAAGGCTGGATAATAACAACAAAAGAAGAAAAGTTCGACAGCCAGGTTGCTACTTTTATGGATTTTAGAATGGGCGATTCTAAAAACAATGCCTTTGTTTATGTGTTGCCCCTAACCAACAAAAAAGCATTGGTTGAATACACTGTTTTGTCGGCTTCATTATTAAAGAATGAAGAATATAATGAAGGGTTACAAACTTACATTTCCCAATTTTTAAACATCAGCAATTTTACAATTGAGGAAGAAGAGTTTGGCGTAATTCCAATGAGTAATTACGCCTTTCCGAACCAAACTTCATTGCCACTCATCACCATAGGCACAGCAGGCGGGCAAACCAAAGGCAGCAGCGGATACACGTTTCAATTCATACAAAAACATTCAGATGCCATTGTTAACGCGCTGCTGAAAAATGAACATCCCGGCAGGCAAGGCAATATATTTAACAAGCGGTTTAAAATTTATGATGATACGTTGCTGCAGGTTCTTTACAATAAAAAACAAACGGCATCTCAAATTTTTGGTGCTTTGTTTAAACAGAATAAACCGCAGCTCATTTTTAAATTCTTAGACAACGAAACAACCATAACGGAAGAATTAAAAATTATGAACAGCGTTCCTGCACATATATTTTTCCCGGCTGCTTGTAAACAATTTTTCGGTTACTAACTTTGCCTCTTTATGAAAAAATCTCTTTATCATATTCCGGTTTTACTTTTTCTTTTTGTTATCGCCAGCGCCTTTGCTGTGTTGCAGCTAAAGCCGGTAGATTCAGAAAATGCAGTAACTTTTGTGATTAAAAATTTAGGAATCAACACCAAAGGAGAACTAAGCGGATTGAAAGGAACAATTGAGTGGAATGAAGAGAGCCCAACCGATAGCAAGATGGCAGTAACAGTGGCTGTAAGTACCATTAACACTGGCATTGATACACGCGATAGTCACTTAAAAAAAGATGAATATTTTGATGCAGACCATTACCCTGAAATAAAAATAACCAGCAATACCATTGCAAAAAGCAATGATGGTTTTACAATGAATGCAGCACTTACCATTAAAGACGTTTCAAAAAATATTTCGTTTCCTTTTACAGCACTGAAAAAGCCGGACGGGTATTTGTTTAGCGGAAAATTCACTATTAACCGGAGAGATTTTGGTGTGGGTGGCAACAGTGTGGTGATGAGTGATAATGTGGAAATTTCGTTGAATATAACGGCAAAGTAAAGGCTCCCTCTTATGCAAACTCAAGTATTACCGTAAACGTGGTTCCTTTACCTTGCTCACTTTCCACGTAAACGCTTCCGCCATGATTGAGAATAATGTTTTGCGTGTGTGTTAATGCCAGCCCCGATCCTTGCTTGCCGGTAAGATGCGGCTCGAATAGACGTTCAATTTTTTCTTCGCTGATAGCAGCGCCATTGCTTTGAACCGTAACCACACACTTGTTATTTTCATTGGCAGTGGTAATTGTAATTTTGCCTTCATTCGGATGCACCGATTCAACAGCCTGGATAACAAGATTTTCAAAAGCTGTTTTTATTTTTTCTCTATCAATAAAAAGCTGGGGAAGATTATTTGCAAATACTTCATTTATTTCAGCGTTTTTGTTTTCTGCAAAATGCCTGACCTGTTCAATTACTCCATCTAATATTTCGTTGATTGATTCTTTAGAGAAATCAAGCTGAGCAAATTTGGTAGAGTTAATTAAATCGGTAATGATTTGATTAATGCGCATCGTGTTACGATTAATCATGCCAACCAGCAAGATTGTGTCTTCGTTTTGGGGTAATTCACTGGTTAACTGCTCTAAAGCCAAACCGATGTTAGTGAGTGGATTGCGTATTTCGTGTGCAAGGCTTCGCGCCATTCTACCGGCAGCCGCAAATTTTTCAACATTTTTAAGCCTGATGTTTTCTTCGTTGGCTTTGTATAATTCTTCTATATGCTTATTTAATTGCCGGCTATATTTGTTTTCTTCATTTACATCCGGCAATTTATTATCTTCATCTTCTTTCCTTTCCATAACCCAATATTGAACATCCTACAAAAATGCTTTGCGCTTATTTGTTTTTACCTTACTTTTTTAGCTATTCCCGCTACCGCCGCCACGCACTTTACTAACAATCCAAAAGATAATGGCAACTACGATGATAATGCCGATAATAGCCGTCCAAGCGCCAGCTTTAAAAATATCGCCAACTGCCTGGCAACTGCTGAATGTAATGGCAATGCTCAATAATAAAAAAAGAAACTGTTTGTTGTTCATGGTATTTGATTTTTAGTTTGTTATTGCTTCTTTTAAAACCCATACGCAAACCGAGCCTGCCACTACTTCAAACACACCGCAGCCTTCTTCATCAATGGTTACTTCAGCCGGATGCTTTCCTAAATAATCTACAAACACTTTGCCTGTAAACTGTTTGCCCATTCCCATTTTTTTAAAGCCGCTTTCGCCATTAGAAATAAGAACGGCGCAACCGGAATATTTGTTTTCATCAACGCCTGTGCGTGTCCAGCCAACACAATTAGGATGATCGAAATAGTTATGTTCTGCGCCATAAGCAAATTGCTTTCTTGCCAAGAGCAGCTTCTCCAAGTCTTCGCATTTATTAAGCCAAATCTCGTATTCATTTCCATCGCGTCCATAATCTTTATAATGTGCGCCATACAAATCGGGATAGAACACGCAAGGATAACCTTGCTCGCGCAATAAAATAAGCGCATAAGCAATGCCTTTAAACCATTCATCCACCGGCGCTTCCAGCGATTGCAAAGGTTGTGTATCGTGATTGTCGACAACAGTTACGGCAAAAGTGGGTGCATCTTTTACAAGTGTACCATCAAAAATGGTTGTCATGTTAAAGTCTTTACCTTCCTTTGAAGCTTCATGTAAGTTTTTATGCAGCGAAGCATCAAACAAACTCATCTTACCTTTCACTGCATCCAGGTATTTTTTTAATAAAGGAAGATCGCCGGGAGCCCAATATTCGCCAACCGCAAACATATCTGGATTTACTTCGGCACGCATATAAAACAGCCATTCATTATACCATTGCGGCGCAATGTGTTTTACTGCATCTAAACGTACACCATCAAAACCAATTGTATCGTAATACCATTTGCCCCAGCGCTTTAATTCTTCACGCACAGCGTTATTTCTAAATTCAATATCAGCAAACATCAGGTAATCGTAGTTGCCTTTTTCATCATCTACCATTTCTTCCCATCCTTCAAAATCATTTGTTATTTTAAAAATACCATTCTCGCCTGTGTCGGCAGCATAATCTACACCGGTAAAACAATGATAATCCCAAACAAATTGTGAGTATTTTCCTTTTCTCCCCGGGAAGGTAAATTTGGTATAAGCTTCAATTTCAAACTCATCGCTTATATATTCATTCCTGTTTTCAGGATCAACCTTACGCACTTTTATTTTTTCTTTTTCATCAGCGCCGCCCATGTGGTTTACCACAATATCTGCATACACCTGTAATCCCTTGCTCTGAGCGGTTTTTACAGCATCTATTAATTGTTGCTTAGTGCCATACTTAGTTCGTACCGAACCTTTTTGATCAAACTCGCCAAGGTCGTAAATATCATACACATCATAGCCAACTGATTTGCTGCCATCAATGCCTTTTTCGGCTGGCGGCAACCACACTGCATTAATGCCAAGCGATATTAAATAATCTGATTGTTCTTTTAGTTGATTCCATAGGCCGCCATCATCAGGTATATACCAGTGAAAGAATTGAATAAGTGTTCCGTTCATCATGTTTATATAATTGTTCTTCTATCAGTTCCTTTTTTTATGAGTAAAAAATAGCACCTTATTAATAGAACATTATGCCATGATTTTTTAGTGTTAAAAAACTGTGCAAAAATTATTTTTTACAGGATGGAGACTTTTAAAACTTACGCAGCTTCTAAAATTTTCATCAATATTTTTTCTGCTGCTGTTAGGTCGGCTTTGTTATCATTCACTTCAATTTGTTCCAAATCGCTCAAATAATTTTTAAGGTTTTGGCTTTCATATAAAGATATAATGAGAGGGTGCACATAATATTTTTTACATACTGTTCTTGTATTACCCAAATGCTTTGCAACAATGTCTAACGCCTCAACAATTTTCTTTTTTGTTTCGGTTTGTGTTTCAAAAAACCCAAGTTCCTTAAAAGCTAAAATAGCTTGCACGGTGCCTGACCAGGTACGAAAATCTTTAGCCGAAAAATCGCCGCCGCTAATGTGTTTAATGTAATTGTTCACCATGCCCGAATCAATGCTTTTATGTACTCCTTCTTCATCATAATATTGAAACAATTCTTTACCCGGAATGTCGCGGCATTGCTTTACAATTTTCGCCAGCTTCGGGCTTTTAATATTAATGTCGTGATGTACGCCTTTCTTACCTTTAAATGTGAAGCGCAATTTCGCGCCTTCTATTTTTACATGCTCATCTTTTAAAGTTGTCATACCAAAGGAGCCGTATAATTTTTCATACAAATTATTACCAACTCTAATGCTGGTACGCTCCATTAAGCTTACCACTGTTGCCAGCACTTTTTCAACCGGCAAACCAGGAAGCGATACATCTTTTTCCAACTGCAGACGAATGGCAGGTAATATTTTTCCAAATTCATGAATACGGTAAAACTTTGTATGATTGCGCAACGCATTCCATAAGGGATGATAGCGATATTGCTTGCGTTGCAACGCATCAACACCGGTGGCTTGCAAGTGTGCGTTATCAATCGGGCTTATCCATACATTCTCCCAGGCCGGTGGAATTACAAGGCTTTTAATACGTTGTAATGTTGCTTCATCATCAACTGTTTTTTCTTGTAAAAGATAAGAAAACGACTTTCCTTTTTTTATGCGTTGAATGCCTTCCGCACTATCACTTAAGTAAACCAGACTAACTGCTTTGGCGGCTTTTTCGGCATCGTGAACAATGGCTTTTATTTTTTTTTCCGGCAAGCGAAGTATTTGCTCAACATCTGTTTCCATAAGTTGATAAAAACAATTTTAAAACCATTTCAAAAGAAAGATTAAACTATTGGGTAAACATTTTTTATAAACGAAAAATAATAAATGAATTTTTGCTTATAGCAACTTATACGGTTACAGAACTTATAAATAAAAAGGGTGATAATATAGGAGAATGGTTTAGTAAAATATATAGCAAGCCAATAAAGAGGCATATAAAAACTACGCTGCTTATCTTGTAAAAATGTTGCCTGGTTAGAGAAAAATTCGTCTTAAATAAAGAAGATTTTATATCGATTTTCCCATGTTGAAAAAACAATATGTACACTTCATGGGAAAGCAGTGAGAGCCTATATGACAGGGTCTTATCTTTTGAGGAAAATGTTCCACAAAATTTAGCAAAAACAAACAATAAAAATATTTTTTGGTAATAATGCTAACTGGTACATCATTTGAATTTCTTATAGTATAAAACAATTTTTATGCAGCCAGGCGATACTACTTTATCTTTTCTAAAAGAAAAAATTGAAGAGATTAGAATTGCATTGTTCAAAGCAGAAATCGCTTCAGTGTTGCGGCTACCAAACAACATTATTAATACATTAAAAGTAGATGATGAGGGTTATATCTGGTTTTACACATCATGCAACGGTATGTATGCGAACGAAGTTGACAAAGAGTTTTTTGCATACCTTGATTACTATCAAAAAGGGAGAGATACACGTTTACGAATTAGTGGAAGAACATGCATTGTTGAAGGCTGTGGTGCGGATGCTGCTACCATAGATAGTAATAGTTTATTATTGCTGAAAATGAAAATTATGCAGGCCGAATACTTTGGAGCTGACGTTGAAAAACCACAAAACTGGATTGGTAAAATAAAAACTACGTTTACCGAGTTACTATCAGCATCAGCATTTAGCAAAAAATATCGTTTTTCATAATAAAAAATAATACAACAAAATAAAACCCCGTTACAGCAATCGTATTTAAAATCAATATCCACTCAACTCTTTATACTTTCTACAATACATTTCAATAATTTTTTTACAGAAGATGATAAGCCATGAACAATATGTTCGTGCTTATGAATACATTAAAAATTTACAGAGGTTTTCTTTTACTACACTTCTTCTTACTTAAATAAATACATTACTTCTTCTTAAAGATGTAGAATTATAAAGGGCAGCCCTAAACGGCTGCTTTTTAGTTTGCTGCCTTACGGTTTGTTTTTACTTACTTTTTTAATGGATTAAAAAATAATTAAAAAATAATTAAAAAATTATTTCGCCACCTTGTTAAAGGCAGTTATTTTTAAAAATGAATTAAGAGTAAGATGTTTTATTCTTTTGATTCCAAAAGCTTATGAGTGACTATCAAAAGCTATCTACAAACCTTTCTATTGTTCTCTTTTTTCTTCATTATAAATAAAAACTATGAAAAGTTTCTTACCCATTATTGCCTGCCTGTTTTTAGTAACTGCCGGCTATGCCCAAATAAAAGGCAATCCTAAAATGCAAGGCAACCTACAGCAGCTAAACCTCACTAAAGTTGCATCCAAACTTAGTCCTGATTTAAAAACCCTAAAAGAAAGCAATGAAGCGAAGCCGCAAATCAGGGCGTTAGCAACTAAGCCATTGCCCTCGATGGATGGCCTTCAAAATTTGATGCAGATTAAGGGTAACAAAGTGCTTGTTGATTTTACGGTAAAAGATAACGTTGCCACTGCAAGGAAAGAATTGGAAAAAGCAGGCGTAACCATTACCGCCGTTTATGGTCGTGTAATCTCTGGTTATGCACCCATTAATGCGTTACAAAACATAGAAACAGTAGAAAGCATACGGTATGCAAGACCTTCTTACAAACCCATGCATCAACCAGTAAAACCATCTGCTTCTTTGCATAAAGATTTGAAGCTTTCGCCATGTGAAGGTTCATCTAATACAGGTGTTGTGAGCCAGGGCGATACGGCGATGCTGTCGTACAAAGCCAGAAAAAAATTTGATGTAAACGGCAAAGGTGTAAAAGTGGGCATTTTATCAGATAGTTATAACAACTTAGGTACTGCAGATGTAGGCGTTCGGCATGGAGAACTTCCGGGCAGAGATAACCCTTACGGTTTTAAAAATCCTGTTCAGGTAGTAAAGGATTTGGATAGCGGCGGAACCGATGAAGGCAGGCAGATGTTAGAAATTGTGCATGATGTGGCTCCTGGTTCGCACCTTGCTTTTTATACCGCTTATGATGGAGAAGCCGATTTTGCACAGGGAATTCAAACCCTTGCCGATAAAGGTTGTAAAGTAATTGGAGATGATATTTTTTATTATGATGAGCCTTTTTTTCAGGATGGAATTATTGCACAATCGGTTGACGTAGCCAAACAAAGAGGTGTAACCTATTTTTCCGCTGCCGGCAATCAAAGCATTAAATCTTACCAAAGCATATATCGCCCGAGTTCTGTTGAACCGTTTGGTCTGGGAACAGGTACTGCGCATAATTTCGTGGGGCACGAAGATGCGCCTGTTTTTTTTCAGCCTTTGTATGTGCCAATTGGCGGACAAATGATTATATCTTTTCAATGGGATCAATCATCATTTGCAGCCAGTGGCGTGGGCGCCACTACCGATTTTGATGTTTATCTAACCGACATTAATGGAAACATTGTTACAGGTGGGTTTTCTGATAACATTGCCAGTGGCGAACCTATTGAATTAGTAAGTTTCCTAAATAATACAAGCAACTACACTTTTTTTCTCACCATTGTAAAATATGCAGGACCGGATGTAAGCCTTTTAAAATACATTTTATATGGCGATGCGTTATTTTATCTTACCGATCCTCCTATTCCCGGTATTCTCGCACCCACATTGGTAGGTCATACCAAAGCAGAAGGAGCTATTTCTACAGGAGCCGCTTTTTATTTAAATACACCACCTTACGGGCTTGATACCGCTTTGGTAGAGCCTTTTTCTTCAGTAGGTGGCGTGCCTAATTTTTTTGACACAAAAGGTAACCGGATATTGACTGACATTCGCAAAAAACCAGAAATTGTTGCGCCTGATGGAGGCAATGTTTCCTTCTCTTATTATCCCGACCAGGATATTCCGGAAGATGCTGATACATTTCCCAACTTTTTCGGAACCTCTGCCGCAACACCTCATGCTGCCGGTGTAGCCGCTTTGATGATTGAAGCTCAAAGGCTTCATACCCTTACACCCGACCAGATAAAAGGTGAACTGGAAGCGACTGCAAGCAAAATGACTGATTATTACCCGGAGTATAATACCGCCTATTATGATTTCAATTCCGGCCACGGATTTATTAATGCAGAAAAAGCGGTTGAGAGAGTTCACTTTCCTAATTTGTATGTGAAAGATTTAAAATTAAAACCGCTTTGCTCCACTGACCCTTCTTCAGAACGAAACTGGAAAATCAGTAACCCCAATCCTTTTCCTGTAGAGGCGCACTGGTTTGTTGAAGGAAACAGTGAAAGCGGAACAATCACCCTGCTTCCTGGCGATACTTCTTTTACTACCCGCACCGTTACTTTCGAAAACTATCCTGTTCCTAATGTTGCTGTATTGAGTTGGAAAGATAATTTCAACTTAACGCGGTTGGATATAGCATTCAGTACAAGAGCCAGGTGTGGAGTGGATAATATTTCTGAAGACAATAGTGATGAAATGATAACAAAAGCTGGCAACATGATTAAAGCAGAAAGCGCAGTTGCTAACACGGCAGAAGTATATCCAAACCCTGCTTCTAAATCGTTCAAACTATATTTATCGCTTGCAGGTAAAGAAGCAACTACGGTTGAATTGTACAGCGCAGAAGGAAAAAAGTTGCAATCGAAAATGTTGTATCAATCCAACGGTGTTGTTGATATAGATGCCAGCGGTTACACTTCCGGAGTTTATTTATTAACTGTAAGGCAAGGAAAGTTTTTTAAAACCATCAGAGTAATTAAAGAGTAACTATGGTTGAACTTTTTATATAAGCGAATTCTTCTTATTATACATATACGCTAAACAAAAAAGCAGGCTGCATAACGCACCTGCTTTTTTTGTTTGATTCTTGTAAATGTTATTATCGATTTTCTTTTTTATTGATTTTTATTGCAACATCATTGTTTAAAATTTTAGCCCCGCTTTTTCTTTTATTGCATTTTACTCTGGCAGAGTAATTAACCTATACGTGCGAATATTAAATGAGCCATTGGTAACGTACATATTCAAGCCGGTGCCGGTATAAGTGCTTCCCTCAAAAGTTCCTTTTAAGTATCCACCGGTTGTATCAGTTATCGTTACAGAAAAATTATTATTTGTTGTATTTCCAAAATAATCCGCGTTATCTGTACTGCAATCCTGGCATTGTGAAGCCCAACGCTGGTTATAATCCAGCAGGTGAAGTTCTGCATGTTCGCAATAAGCAAGGTTTTGGCGTGGCACAAAATAAGGAAGCGTTTGATGATAGATGTCGCTATTAATAAAATATAATTGACAACTCATGCTTGCATCCTTGTTTTGCCTGATGAGATTAACCTGATCTTCCTCGCCGGGAGTATAATAATTAATGTTCTCCGAAGAATCAGGACTTGCATAGGTGGTATTAAAACACATGCTCACTCCATTAAAAACACCTCGGATGTATTCTACAGAATCAATGCTGCAACTGCATGGCGTTATTGATTTATTTTGCGCCTGATGCGAAAACATACCATTTACTATATCAGTACTTTTGGTACAGGAAGCGAATAATAATACAATAGCTGCCAAAGGCGTGATGCGGGTACGCATAAATTAGCTTTGTAAAGATGAACAATATCTAAATGATTTCAAATCGCATTCCAATTAGGTTTTTTATTGTGATGTATTTTCTTATCGTAAAGTTTTTTACTTGTTGCTATTAAAAATAAAAGAGTGTAAAAAGAACCGCTAAAAATATTTACAAAGCAACCTGATAAATAAGGCAAGTGTTTGCGTTATTTTTTTGTCAGTACACGGGCTATCTTTCCTTAAATTTTTTACTGTGAAATTATCTGTGCTCATTGCAATTATAGGCTTTACCATGTTTAATGTATCGGGTAAAGCGCAGCAAATAAAAAAGCAAAACGAAGCTTATTACGACACGATTCCCTTAGGCGGCAATGCCTGGGTAAACGAACCGGCAACGATAACAGATGATAGCTTAGTTCATTGGTCAAATTCAACATCAATTATAAGTATCTATTTCAGAGTAAACAGACTGCAGGAATTCAATCTTTATTTACGCTTGAAGGTGCCGGAAGGCAACAGTGAGATAAGCGTTTCATCAGGCAACACTTCGTTTACAAAACAAATTAGCAATGCCAATTTTGCTCTTGTTTCTTTTGGCAAACTATCCGTTACAAAGCAGGGATATGTAAAGATTGATTTGAAAGGCATCCGCAAAACGGGCGCTGTATTCGCCAACGTATCCGACCTTATTTTACAGCACCAGAAACCCGACACTGCTTTGGTGTATGTAAAGAGGGGAAGTTCATTTCATTTTGGCAGAAGAGGACCTTCGGTGCATTTGCGGTATCCGCCACCGGATGAATTTAAAAAAGATGTGCATTGGTTTTACAACGAAATAATGGTGCCTGTTGGTGATGATAAGTTAGGCTCTTATTTCATGGCAGATGGTTTTGGTGAAGGCTATTTTGGAATGCAGGTAAACAGCGATACAGAGCGGCGCGTTTTGTTTTCGGTTTGGAGCCCTTTTGAAACCCAGAATCCAAAAAACATTCCTGACAGCTTGCGCATCAAGTTGCTGAAAAAAGGGGCAAAAGTAAAAGCTAACGATTTTGGAAACGAAGGCTCGGGCGGACAAAGCTATATGCGCTTTTTATGGAAAGCCGGTAACACCTACGCCTTTCTGTTAGGCGCGCAGCCCGATTCGCTTCATCATACAACTACCTACACCGCTTTCTTTAAAGATATAAGCGAAAACAAATGGTATTTAATTGCTTCTTTCCAACGTCCGCAAACCGTTACTTACTTAACGCACTTGTATTCTTTTCTTGAAAATTTTATTCCTGAAACCGGTGATGAAACCAGAATGGGCTTTTATAAAAACCAATGGATAAGAGATGGCAAAGAAGAATGGCACGAACTAACCAACGCCATCTTTACCGCCGATGCAACCGCAAAAGGCGGTTACCGGAAAGATTATGCAGGAGGTGCTGATGGCGAGCATTTCTTTTTGCGGAACGATGGATTTTTTGACGATTTTGTAAAGCCAAATCAATCGTTCACACGCAAAGCTTCGGACAACCAGCCAGTCATTGATTTTGCGCATTTGCCACAACAATAATTTCAACTTCGCGTCATTCATTGTTATGAAAACATGCTGGGCATTTCTCTCATTTTTTATCATGACAGCTACTAGCTTTTCTCAAAATATCAACAAAAACAAACCTAACATTGTTTACATTATGGTTTCTGCAACAATAGATATGATGCCAACGATATGTGAGTTGCTGCATGTGGATGCGCCAAAAGGCATTAATGGCATCAGCCTTTTGCCCCAAATATTGGACAAAAAACAAGAAGAGCACACAATCATTTGTACTACGAATTTCCTGAATATAGCGGGCAGCAGGCGTTGCGAATGAGCAACTGGAAAGGCGTTATTCTGAACATCAAAAAAGAGAATAATACCACCCTGCAATTGTATGATTTAAACAAAGACATATAGGAGCAGCATGATGTTGCAGGCGAGCATCCTGACATTGTAAAGAAGATACAGGATATAATGAAAAGAGAACATCATACACCGGAAGTAAGCACGTTTTTAATGCCTGCCATTGAAGTTAGCAAGTAAAGAGGTAGTACTCAGTTTGTAGTTGTGTGTTAAACTATTTTCAATTGACTTGCATGCCATGAACGCTGACAGGGTTTAAAACCCTGTCAGCGTTCATGGCACAAATGATACAATGCTACCAATTTAGAAATAATGCTACATGAAAGTTCAGCTATCTGTTGCTAAAAGATACGGCAAAACTGAGTTATGATAATCGAAGCCGTCATTCTGCAATAACACCATAGTTTGGTTTTGCCCATATTTAGTGATTGCAGAATGAAGTATGGCTTTGCTGTAAGCTACTTATCCTGATACGCTTTTTGCTGCTTTGTAAATAAAGCAGCAAAAACAAACTATAGATTGCTATGGCTTAGAAAGCAGATAGTGCAAGATTCGGGCATTGCTGTTTACAATCATTTTAGAATGATCGCTTGTATTATTCAATGTTGATTTTGCCCAGGCCAATCCAGTATCTTCCAGATGCAATTGTATTTGTTCCTCCAGCCATTGTTTTCCTGCTTCGCCTTTATTTAATTTATTATAAGTCCAAACGGTTACCACCGCATTGGAAGATTGCACATTTCTTTCATTGTTTATAAAAGGATGGAAGCTGATGATTTTGTTCAGGTCATCTTCTGCTGCCGTTTTGTTGTTTAAGCTGCTATCGTTTATATAAGCAAGCCAGTTTTCCAAACGGTTATCTATGTCTTGTTCATAAGGCTTTCCCACACCTAAGTTTTGGGGATATAATTTTGCTTCGTCAATGAATGTCAAACTCTTTTTATAATCATGCTTTTTTACCGCATCAATGGCTTCTTTTAATTTGATTTCGCGGTATATATCATGGCTATCGGTAGCGCCTTCAAAAGGCAAAATATTCAGGTGAGTGATTGATTTATCTGCTGCCGCAAGTTGGTTGTTATAAAGCAACACTTTTGTGTATAACAATCCAATGATATAATGATCAGGATGCGCTTTTGCATAAGGCTCAATCACAGCCAAAGCCTTATTATACTGAGCAGTTGATACATCATGCTCTGCTAACAATTTATAATATCTCCAGTCTTTGCTCAACGATAATGCCTTTTGCAAATCTACTTCCACGTTCGTTTTATTATCATCATTTTCTACTGCGGCTCTTACTGCATAAAAAGGCGCAAACTGAGGCTCGTTGCCACAAGAAAGCAACAACTGTTTGCATTCCGCAAGTCGGTTTCTGTCGTGATAAATGAGAGCCAGGTGATACTTGAGCAACCAGTCGTTTTGTTTTGCCATTAATTGCTCTATAACGGTTGCTGTTTCAGAACGAAAAGGAAAATAAAAAGAGGGATCTATTTTACTTACCTCCACTTTTTCACCATTCAGATAAGCAAGCCAGTACATACTTTCAGGCGAGGGCAACGAGATTGTAAACAATTGCTTTGCTTCTTCTTTACAATCTTGTTTGTAATACCATATTGCCAGCTCTATATATGTTTCTGCCGGCAATTCATTCCTGATAGATTGTATAAATTCCTGTTTGTTCCCTTCTGTTTTATTCCATTGGTATTTTTCAAACAATGCAAAGTGATTGAGCCGATCCAACTGCAGTATGGTGGCCAATACTTTTTGTGCATCGTCCCTATTATTTTTCTGTCGGTACACAACAGAAAGTAATTGTAAAGCAGCGATGTTGTGGGCATTGTAAACGAGTGCTTTTTGTAGATACTGCAACGCCTCATCATCCGCTTTTTCTTTGTGATAAATAGAAGCCAGCTCTGTATAAGCTGCACTTCTGTAAGCAGGGTCTAAAGCAGCGATATCAAATCCGTCTTTCGCATTTGTAGTATCTCCCAATTGCTCATTAATCAACCCATAATAATAATTGGCATTGCCATCTACAGAGTTAATACTTACTGCGCGCGTTGCTAATTGCAGTGCTTCTTTGTAACGCAGATTGCGATACAGCAATTCAGACATCTTTACTAATGCTGGTAAAAAATTAGAATCCTGTTGTAAGGATGCCGCCAGCTTTTCTTCTGCTTTGCTATATAATTTTTCGTCCATCGATTCCTTTCCCAACAAGTACAATCCATATGCGCCATTCCAGTTGAAATTTTTGGGTGTTACAACAGGCCGGCTTACATCATTGGCAGTTAAATCGGCATTGTATTGCAGCTTATCAACGCCAATTGTTGCTGTTAAATTATTTGTATTTACATCAATTTGTATTGAGTCTTGAAACACTTGTTCGGGTGATAGCTGCAATGCTTTTTTATAAACGATTTTATTGCCTTCTTTTACCACCAATAAATCTTGTAAAGCCTGCACCGGAAAGTAATACAGCTTCAGCCAGCCCTCTTCCTGTTTCATGTTGAATGCACCGTACTGGTTGGCTTCCACAAAGCCTTTCGTTCCCCTAACCGGGTACCAGTATTCCTTCCAGCTATCGCTTGCATAGGGCTCAAAAGCAATGTGCTTAAATGGCGTATAACTGCTGGCTTCTGCATTCTGGTTAAAGAGCCGTCCCGACTGCACTTCCACGTATTGCCCATCGGTATCGGTGAGCAATTTTTCCCATATCATTCCCTGGCCTGATAAGCCCCATATCCATATCTTCTTACCAGCCTTATCATCATGCGTACTATATCTTGCCATACCCATGTCTTCATCATGATAATACGTACCAAAAAAATGGGTGTATTTGCCAAACACATGGTACGATTTGTAGCCGCCAAAATCATTGTTTTTATACCACGAAATGAGCTTGCCGTTTTGTGCATTCACCGGCCAGGAAGCCCACTCGCCATTGTGTCCTATGTATTTGTTCCCGGGATAAATAAATTCCAGGTCGTTACTTGCTTTTGCACCGGCATTCATCCAGTGATAATAAGGCTGTTCAAGAGGCGTGGTGTTGTACCAGAAAGCTTGCGTGGTGAAGAAAGCTTTGTTTTTGGGCATATTAATTTCAACACGCCAGTTGCTGCGCGTTAATAAATCCAATGCGCCAATGGTACAGGTAATGCTGCCATCCCCCTCATGCTGCACTGTGTAATCAACAGGCGTTGCACAGTTGGGCGTATGACCCATGATACCAAAATTAGCTTCCAAACCGCCGCTCGTCCAGGGGCCGCGCATCGCAATGTCTCTGAACTTTACCGTATGATTGTAATACAAAAAAGGCTTGCCCGTTTTCTTATCAATCGCCGCCCAAATTTTGCCACCAATTTGGGGAAGAATTAAAATTTTGAGATAGGCATTTTCTATTTCTATCACTTTCCATCGCTTGTTTACTGCCTTATCCGTAAAGCCATCAAAGCGGAAATAAGGATACACCGGCGTAAGCAATGGAATTGGATTTGGATCGGAAAACGGATACGTAGGAAATGTTTTTAAATACTCTTTAACCGTAACACTGTCTCCTGATTTTGCAGTTGCAAAATGCGCAATAAGAATAAGCAAAACACTTAACTTTTTCATACAGCAGCAGGTTTGTTTTTATTGAATAATCAACAACCAGCCTCTGTTCTTTGCAACCGGTATGGCATCGTTCAAACCAAACGTTTTTGCTTCCTGAAAGTTCTTTATTTCCGGTGCTGTAAGGGTAGCTTTAGAAGAATCAATACCCAATGCTTTCCAGTCTATTTTCAATTGAATTGCGGTATCCCTTTCTGCCCAGCTTGCAATAGAAAGTAAGGCTTTGCCTTCTTTCTTGTACACCGTTGCCATCACTTTGTTATTGTTTGTTTTTACCGGGCAATTGTCGCTCCAGTAGCCAAACATTTTCGTGCCTTGCATTCCAAATTCATCCCATACTTTCCATATCGGTCTTGGGTCGGCATTATCACTCCAGGGCATACGGCTGGTCATGCCGTAAACCATGCCACGCCAGGGATTGCCGCCGCCTTGCAGCATCTCGCCCATTAAGCCGAATGGTATGCCGCTTACTTCGGTTAAAAAGAAATCAGGACTGTTGTTTTCATAATCGAAATACTCACCAAACCACAAACGATTGAGATAAGGGAAGTGTTCCATGTACAGGTTGGCGCTGTTGTTAAAACCATCGCTTTTGTTGTATTGATTGGCAGAATGCAAATCAATAATTCCGGGATGACCGTCTGCCGTTAACACACGCTTGATGCGCTTCATGGTAACGCGGTCAAAGGCAACATCATCTAAGTAAATACCATCAATGCCCACGTTCTGCACCAGCCAGTTCATGCCTTCCACATAGTAGTTGTGCCAGCGGCTCATGCCACTGTTTACAAGGGCTGCATCTTTTATTTCCGGCACAAACCAGGCAGCTATATAATCGCTGTCAAGATGCTCCTGCAGCCAGCTATAACCACCGCCTTTGCCCGGCGAATAAATTTCATGTCCGAGGCTGCGCATCGGGAAGGTTTCATACGCATGATCGGACAGTTCGCGCACCGTGTTGTATATTTTTACTTTTAAGCCATTTTGGTGTGCGCTATCAATGTATGCTTTCATCTTTTGCCATGCAATAAACGGATAATTGATCCACGGATTGATAGGCGTAGCATGATGAATGTTGATAACCGTTGCGCCGGTTGCTTTGATGGAATCAATGGCATTGTACTTATGATAAAAACGGTTTGCCCACTGAAAGTCAGTATTGATGGTATGAAACGGCGTGATGAGTAAAGTGAAATTGTAATACAGTGTATCACCCTTCTTCATATCGCGTTCGCCGCTGTAATTATTGGCTAAAACAAAACCTTCTTTTTCACTAATGGTAATGCCGCCCCTATTATCATTGCCCCATGAAGTTGGCAGCAACAAAGGCTTTTGTAAATAGAAGTTGGTATTGAGCGGACGAACATATTTTTCATCCCGCAACGAATATTGCAAGCCGGCGTTTACATTGCCAATCCAGGCACCGTCCTGGTTCTTATGCGCCACGTCCCATTTCCATTCAAAAACCTCTTTGCGATAACCGCCTTTTTCACCCAAACCCATCATGTATTTTGACGCTTCTTTAGCAAAGGGAATGTGCATGGCAATGTCTTTACAATGCACGTCCTGCAAGGCTTTTAGCTTTACGGTATAATTGATAAAACCATCAAATTCCAAAGAAGCCGTAACATCCATTTGCATTGAATCGTTGCTGCTCGTTGCTTTCCAGATTACGGTTCCTTCGCTTTGTTTTGTAAACTGCAAACCTTTGCTTTTCAGGTTCATATTCTTACCTGAAACGGTGGTAATGTTGAAGTGAATTGGCGCTGTCAAAAGATTATTAGGCGCGTCTTTATACTCCGTCATTTCAGAAGTAAAAAAGGTTTGTATTTGTGCCGGAAAACCATCTTCACCTACTTCAATTTTTCTGCCCAATAAACTGATGGTATGGTTGGCAACTTTTAATGGCGTGTAAGGCGCAATCACTGTATTTTCCTGCGCCATTGTTGAATTTAACCACTTCAATCTTGTTTGTTTCCAGGGCTCGGCAATATTGCCTTTCAGGGCTTCTTTGTTGCTTACCGTAATTTCGATGTTTACTATTTGCGAAGCGGTATTGCTGTTGATAGTGGCTTTGCCTTTGTACACGCCCGCTGGAATGTTTTGAGGCACATCAACCAAACACCACATTGCCTGCACGCTATCGGCGCCAATGTTTACTTTAGCCGTAAATGGCAAACCATTGTATTGCGTGCCGGTGTTGTTTAAACAACTGATGGCATGAGCCGGAATAAGGCTGCCGTTTGCACCCGTTAAATCACTAAAACTGATGTTTACATTTTGTATGTTTTGTAAAGCATAAATGCCGATTTGGAAAGAATAGTTTTCGCCCTTTTCCGCCTCGCCTTTAAAGGTGTTGCTAAAGCCTTTTTGTATCCATCGGTACGGCAGGTAATCCCTCATTTTTATGGGATAAATCCTGTCTTCCGGAAATACGATGTAATCTTTGTTTTTGCCCTTTTTTATTACCGCATCCGTTTCGTTTTTGGTAGCAATTATTTCCATCGGGTAAAAGCTGTTGAGACTGTCAATCGCTTCAATCTCCTGCACTGTTGCATTGGGTTTGTTTTTGCCATTATTTTGTTGCAGCCAGTTGTTGTCGGCCGTAGTTTCGGGTTGTAGATAAACGCCTTTTGGATAGTTGGAGCGACCTTCATTTTTGTAAGGCATGTAATACACATAATAAATGCCTTTGCCTGATACGGGCTGAAAATAAACATCGCCACTGAAATTGGTTATGTTCTCCGTTTTTACATTCGTTACTTTTTGGTGCGTTTGCGCGTCTTCAACAATGATGCGTTTGGCCTGCGGATTTTTGTCGCTTCTGCGCCAGATAATGGTGGCTTTTGCCACCGGCACATTGTTATTCACCATTATCACAACACGGTGATTGCCCAGCGAATCGGTGTTCCATTTTTGGGTTGCAACGGTGTATTTTACTTCTTGCGCAAAGAGGCTGTTTATTGCACTCATCAGTATTAAAAAACAAACAATTTTTTTCATTGTAAAACTTCTTTTTCAGTTAAGGCAATAACCATTTGTTCAATTCTTCTTTATTAATAAACTCAACCCGGTAAGGTGGAATGGCTGTATCTAACGACCACAACAAAACACCTTTTTTGTTTATTAAAACAGAGATATGCCGCTTGGAGCAACAAACCAAAACCGTTGAATCATTCACTAAGTAAGCGCTTCCCATTCTATCGTTATATACTTCCTGCGGAAGCCGGATGTGAATGCTTGTTTGCGCTGTTTGTTTTGCTTCATTTAGTTTTACTGCATACACTTCCGACTGGTGTTTATCAATGCCATTATTAAAAAACATAAGGTCGCCGTTTTTATTAATATGCGCCGCATGTGCCATCGAAAACTGGCAATCTTCTGGCATGGCAAAAGTGCCGCCCTTACCAAACTTCCACATTACTTCACCGGTTTTACTATTGATTTTCCAAATCTGCCCATTGTTGTAAAAAGATACCAGGTAATTGCCATCGATATCAAAGCTCAGGCTGTTGGCGTGCATCCAGTCTTTTTTGTCTTTTACGATTGTTATATCTTTCAAAGGATCAACAACACTAAACACGCTCCATTGCCATATCTTCTTTCCTTCTTTATTCATCACTAAAATACCATCGCCGGCAACGGTATCTTTTGCTGCGCCACCCACTGAACGCAGGTCAAGTATTCGTTTATCAACATATAAAGTAACAAGCTGGTTGTTGTTGTTTTTAATGATTTCATGATGAATGATATATTGAAAATCGCCCTCTCCTTTTTTAAGATAAAGAACCGTATCACCTTTTAAATTTACTTCTAAAATTTCTCTGCCGTAACTCGTTGGATCGTCATTGGTTCCCAGAATCGAAAGTATCGTTTTGTCCTTTGTAAAATGAGTTACTTTAATGCCAATATTATCTACAGTTTGGTACCAGCGAAGCCTGCCTTTCGTATCAACAATATAAGAGAAGCCGGGCGACTCACGTTTGTTAAGTAAAAGAAAACCTGTGGTAAAATTTTGCGGCAACAAATTAGGAACCGGAGTGGTTGCTTTAAACTGATCCTGCAGCCAAAGTGGTAATTTTTCTGATTGAAAATGATAGACTTTGCTTTTTTCTTTTACTCCATTTTCTAACGTAAACAATTGAAAGCTGTACTTGGTATCCGGAAGAATATTGGTAAACACCAGGGAATGAAACAAGGATAGTTTCGTTGTGTCTGTAACCAGCGTTTCGTTCTTTGCACTGTCCGCCCAATACCCGGCATATACCTGCGCTGTTGTTATTGTATTTACATCAATTTGTATGAGCAGCTTATTGTTATTGTGTAAACCAATATGAATGTCTTTAATGATGTTTTCCGAATGGCTGCACGAAGCCATAAACAAGATAAATGAAACAAGCAAAACCGGCGGTGAATTGCGCTTTCTGATCATAGTATTGATAAACCAAAAGAACAGGCAGGCATCTTTCCTGCTTGTTCTTTATAGTAACATTTTATCTGCCGGAGTTATTTAAATTTGGATTGATGGTAACCTGGTTTAAAGGATATGGAAAATACTGATTTTTAGGCATTACAATAGCCGGTGTTTGACCAATGCGCACAAGATAAGCATTCACAATGGTATCGTATTTACCAAAGCGAATCAGGTCTGCGCGGCGTTTGCCTTCATAAAAAAACTCCCAGCCGCGCTCCTGCAAAAGAGCATCGCGCAGCGATTGCTGCGAATAAGCGCCGCTAAGCAATGTAGCTTTTGACCGCCCTTTAACCTGGTTGATTAAACCAATAGATTCATCGGTAGGTCCGCTGATTTCATTCAAAGCTTCCGCCCGGCTTAATAGTACATCGGCATAGCGAAGAATGTCCACGCTATGACCATCATAATACAAGGTAACAGAACCTAAAGAATCAGCATATTTTTTTGTAGCGATATCCGGCATATAACTATAACCACTTGGCGGCGTTGCACCTAAGGTGGGCGGTTGTGTGTACATCAGTCCATCAACACCGGTGTATTGCGGATAAAAGCAAAGCTTGCGCTCATCCTGATTTTCAAATGAATTATAAAAATCCCAGGTTACGGAATAATACTGCCACCTATTTTGCACCACCGGATGGTTAAGCGGACCAAAGTGGTTCATCAGTTCTGTGCCATTTACATTGGCATCTGAAATCACGGAAAAAATATTCTCCTGGCACCATTTGTTGGCTTCGGTAAACAAACCCAGATAACTCGGGTATAGCGAATACTCATTCAAGTCCATTACCTGCTTACAAAAATCGGCTGCTTTTTGCCATTGATGTTCTCTCAAATAAAGCTTGGCTAATAAAGTAAGCGCAGCGCCTTTGGTGGCGCGACCAAAATCGTTGCTTGAATAAATAGCGTTGGTTTTATAATCAACCGGCAGGTTAGCGGCGGCAAAGGTAAGGTCGCTAATTACTAAAGAATCTATGCTTGCCACTGATGCCGGCACCGGATGGCTGGTGTAGGAAGATGACGTTGCATTGGCTACATCGGTTTCGGTTAGCATAGGCACAGGTCCCCAGGCATCGGTCAAATCCATATACGCAACGGAGCGCAAAAACCTGATTTCAGAAAAGAACTGGGCCTTTTGCGCTTCGGTAAGCACTTTCATATTTCCTAAGTTGTATAATGCATTGTTGGCATCGGCAACCAGCTTGTAAATTTGCCGCCAGTCTTCCGCAAGCAAGCCATTGCTTGAATTCCATTGCGCCAATGATAACTGACCCGGATCGCCGCCATAACTGCAATGACCTAAATCGGTTGTTAAGTCGGTTAGGGCAAAGTGGCGCACCGTCCAGTAGTCAAAATTGTCGCCTACTACCGGACCTTTCAAACGTGCATACACGGCGTTTACGGCAGCCATCGCATCAGATACGGTATTAAAAGCATTGGTGTTGGTAAGGCTGCTATACACCGTAGGGTCTAATGTTTTATTACAGGAACCGATAATCAGTCCGGCAATCGCAATCCATAAAAATTTTATCTTTCTCATGTTGTATTTCTTTATCGTAAAAAATAAGTTTTTTGATTAGATTAATGAATACTAAGCCTGGCGCCAAATTCAAAGGTGCGGAAAGCAGGGAACACACCAAAATCGAGACCGCCGCCAAGGTTACTGCTGTGCACATTTACTTCAGGATCGGTACCCGTGTATTTGGTAATGGTTAATAAATTTTGCGCATTGGCAAACACCTGTAAATTCTCTACAATGCGCAGATGCCTTAACAAAGCTTGCGGAAGATTGTAAGCTAACGACACCTGCTTTAAACGGATGTAAGAAGCATTCTCAACAAATTTTGAATTTACATAACTGCCATAGGTGCTTAAAAAATAACCTTCTCTCGGAACATTTGTGTTTTCATTTGTGCCGGCTACAAAGCGTTTCAGCACATCAGTTCCTGTTGTTGATTCTAATACCAAACGGTTCATATTGTACAGGTAATAATCAAAACTGCTTTGGAAAAAAATGTTCAGATCGAAGCCTTTATAAGTGAAGCGGTTGCTGAAACCGGCTGTATAACGCGGGTTGGTATTGCCAAGATACTTCCTGTCGTTTGGTGTGATAATGCCATCTCCGTCCAAATCGGCATACTTTGGATCTCCTGGTTTTGCGTTGGGTTCTGCGTTATATTTTTCACCGGTTTTAATAACACCAATATATTCATATCCATACAGTTCGCCTAACTCCTGACCGGGTGCTAATCTTGTAAATTCACGTCCCGATACTACGCCGCTTGGGTTAGCCGTGTTGGTAGAAATAAACGGAACACCGGGCGCTAATGTCAGGCATTTTTGCTTGTTATAAGCGATATTAAAAGTGCTGTTCCAGGAGAAATCTTTTGATGTGATATTGCTTGTATTCACCGATAGTTCAATGCCTCTGTTTTGAACAGAACCTGCATTAATCAGCTGTGTATTGAAACCCCACCACTGACCAATCGGCACATTTAATAACAGGTCGGTTGTTTTTTTGCTGTACAAATCAATGGTTGCTGTAATGCGGTCTTTTGCAAATCCGGCGTCAATACCCAAATCTGCCTGCGCCGTACTTTCCCATTTCAGGCTGTTATTAGAAAGAACAGAAGGCTCAATGCCAACCTGCAATGCACCGGAACCGTTTAACACCGTACTATAGTTGGAGAAGGTAGTTAAATACTGATACGGATTTACCCTGTCGTTACCTGTTAAGCCGTAACCCAATCTTACTTTTAAGCTGGAAAAAGCATTCAGGTTCTTAATAAATTGATCGTCGGATAAACGGTAAGCCAATGCGCCGGACGGAAACGCGCCCCAGCGGTTGCCGCCGGGAAATTTAGAAGAGCCATCTTCCCTGAATGTAAATGTGGCTAACAATTTATCCTGAAAAGCATAGTTAGCCCGCCCGAAAAAAGAAGTCGCTTTTAAAGGCTCTGTCTGGCTGCTTCCGGGGCTGGTAGGCAGTGAGCCTGCGCCCAGATTATAATACAGAAAGTTATCGGTTGAAAAGCCTTTGTTACCCGCGCTTAAGCTTTCATAAGCATCGCGCTGGTTGGAATAACCGCCAACAACCGTGAACGAATGAAAGCCTTTGTTGTATTTATACGTTAGGTATTGCTGCACCAGCCAGCGTGAAGAATTAAACATTTGCTCCGAAGCAATGCCGTTGCTGGCAGCGCCTGCCACCAGGGTTTTTGGTGTGTACTGACCGGCTGTTGTTTGAGAAAATTCGGCGCCGCCATCAATGTGATAAGTAAGGTTTTTTACAATGTCATAATCTAAATAAATATTTGCATTAACCAGCCGGTTGCTTGAGTTATTGGTTGGCTCCAGCAGGCTTGCCAAGGCATTATTTTTACCCAGATATTTATAGTAACTTCCATCGGCATTGTACACCGGAATGTTAGGTGGCGCCGTCATAATTCCATACAACGGTGCTGTGATATCGCCGGTATAAGATTGTAAGGTTGAGCTGCTGACAGAACCATAAAAATTACCGCCCATTTTTACTTTATTGGCGATTGTTTTTTCGGCACCAATTCGTCCTGAATATCTTTCAAAACCGGTATGTTTTAAAACGCCGGTTTGTTGTAAATGATTAAACGAAGTATATAATTTAGAATTTTTATCACCGCTGCTCAAACTTACACCCTGGTTATCTACCGAAGCGTTTTGGGTAGCCAGCTTCCACCAATCAGTATTGGTTGTTGGGAAAGAAGGCGGAAACGGTGGCGGGTTGCCATCTTCGGCAGCAATGGCATTTTGTGTAGCCGTATATTGAGGGCCGTTAATAAGTGAAGGCTTATACGTTAAATATTGTGTACCGTGAGATAGATTGCTTTCAATGGTAAGCTTACCGGCAACACCTTTTTTGGTAGTAATCAGTACTACACCATTTGCACCGCGCGCACCATAGATAGCTGCCGCCGAAGCATCTTTTAAAATCTGTATATCAGCAATATCATTCGGATTGATGAGGTTGCCGTTATCGGTAATAAATCCATCTACTACATACAACGGCGCATTGGTTGTATTGATAGAATTGCCGCCGCGCACTACAATAGATAAAGCCGCGCCGGGAGCGAAGCTGGTTTGCTGTACCTGCACACCGGCAGCCCGGCCTTGTATTGCCTGACCCACATTAGCCACCACGCCGCCCAAAGTAAGATTATCGCTGCTTACAGATGCGATAGAACCTGTTACATCTCTCTTTTTAGCAGTGCCGTAACCCACCACCACCACTTCATCTAATTTGTTGGCAGAGGTTTGTAAAGTAATGGATAACGATGTTTGTGCGCCAATAATAATTTCCTGCGTGGCATAACCAATAGAACTGATCTCTAATGTTTTGCTTTTGTTAGGAACGTTGATTGAAAAATGACCGGCGTCATCTGTAACGGTGGCAACGCTGGTTCCTTTAACGCTTACTGTAACACCGGGCATTTTGGTGCCTGAAGAGTCGGTAATGTTTCCGGAGATGAGACGAGAACCGGCTTGTGCCATAGAGTTGAAGAAAAAAAAGCAGCTAACTGCCAAAAGCATTAGTGTAAGGCTTCTCATGTGTGTTTTGTTTTGCTTAACCAAGAAATAATTTGCTAAACTTAAACACTTATAGTGTACATTTTTTACGGAAACGATTGCGTAAAATTTACAGCAGTGAAATCAATTACCTTGTAGAAGAATAATAGTGTGTGCAATAAAAGAAAGAATGGAAGAAATGAAAACCAATTGTAGCAAAGATATTGGCTGTTAACCGTTTTAATAATATCGTGCCATTGATGTTTCAATAAACAAGGCAATCATAGTTATGAAACCAACCAACCGTTACCTGTTTTTTTTATTCCTGAAAATCGGGGCTACTTCCTGGGGCGGTTTTATGGCACTGATAGCTGTGATACAAAAGCAGGCGGGCGAAATAGACAAGGTAATAGCGGAAGAAGAAATTGTGCGTGCCGTTTCGCTTGCTTCTGTGCTGCCCGGACCTATGGCAGTGAATGTGGTGGCTTATATCGGCTATAAAGTAAGAGGCTTGAAAGGTGCCTTGTTCAGTATAATTGGCGTTTTGCTGCCTTGCTTCTTGTTAATGCTGGTATTGTGTTATGTTTATTTTACTTATGGCAATGCTCTTTCTTTTACTCACTTTTTTCTGGGCTTGTTACCCGCCGTTGCAGCCATACTTACCACGGCAGCTTTTACAATGGCAAAAAAAAATATAAAAGACAGCTATCAGGTTATTATTGCCATTGCTTCGGTTGCGGCTGTTTTGTTTTTACATTCATTTTATACAACAGTTTATATTGTTCTGATTAGTGGTTTGGCAGGTTATTTTTTTTATAGAAGTAAAGAAACAACCAACATAGTTGCACCAAAAAATTTGCTTGTAAAAGATAATAAAAAACAACTCTCAACTTATGCAGTTTATGCATTGCTGTTGCTGATAACAGCCGGATGTTTTTACTTTTTATGGATTCAAAAAAATGCCTCTCTTCATTTATACAGCAACCTTGTGTTTACCTTTTCAGGGCTTAGCTTATCGCAATTTGGGGGCGGTTATGTAGTGATACCTTCTATGCAAAAAATAATTGTAGATGGCTTGCACTGGCTATCGCAACAGCAGTTTACAGATGCTATTGCAATGGGGCAAATCACACCAGGACCAATCTATATCAGCGCAGCATTTATTGGTTATAATTGCTGGGCATACCGGGTGCAATTGTTGCTACCATCGCTATGTTTTTACCGGCTGCGCTGCTTACTATTTTCTGCGCAAAATTTATGAATACAATAGCCAAATCGCCTGCAATAACGGCTGCTTTCAAAGGTATCGGCGCGGCAGTTACCGGTATGATTGGGGCATCGGCTGCTTTGCTGTTGTACAATGCAAAAACCGCCCTGCTTCCTTTGCTCATTCTCTTTATTATTTGCTCATTTTTTTCTTATCAATATAAAGTATCGCCGGTAATTCTTATTCCGTTAGCCGGTGTGGCTGGTGCAATCTTTTTTAAACTTTTATAGCTATGGCATTTACTGCTGTTCAAATGATAGGCACACAACGTTCAGGCTCTAATTTACTGCGCCTGATGCTAAATCAATTAGGTGTATCAGCCCCGCATCCGCCGCATATTTTAGAACGGTTTATGCCTTTGTTGCCTCTGTACGGAGATTTAACTTTCCCTCAAAATTTCAAAAACCTCATCAATGATGCTTGCAGGCTTGTGGCTCTTAATCCGGTTCCGTGGAATGGCGTAAAACTAAACCCGGAAGCCATTTGTAAACAATGCAAAGAGAATACGCTTATTGAAATTACAAGAGTGATTTATGAAGAAAAAGCAAAGAGCGAAGGCGCCTGCATCTGGATGTGTAAAAGCATGACCAATATCCATTTTGCAGATGAACTTGAAATTGATTTGCAACCGCTTTATATTTTCCTGTATCGCGATGGAAGAGATGTTGCCTGTTCCTTTAAAAAAGCGGTGGTAGGCGAAAAACATATTTACAACATTGCCAAGCAATGGAAAGAAGAGCAGGACAAATGCCTTGCCTTGCAAGACTATTTAGGCAACGAGCGAATCATTGCCGTTTGCTATGAAAACCTGATTGCCGATCCGCAAAAAGAATTAAAAAAAATATGCTCATTTATCGGTGCTGAATATCATTCCCAATGTCTTCAGTATTATCGTTCTGATGAAGCAAAAAATACGGCTTCCTCCGGCGCAATGTGGCAGAATGTTGAGCAAAACGTATTGCCTCATAATTATAATAAATACTGCACAGAATTATCGCAGGATGAGATTGCATTGTTTGAAAACGTTGCCGGTGATACGTTGCTTGCGCTGGGTTATCAGCTTCAGTTTCCTCCATGTACAAATGAGCCAATAACAAGAGATAAAATAGGAATGTATTCGTTGCTAAACAAGCAATGGAAGCAGGAAGCAAAATTAAAACAAACACCGGAAGATGCTGCCAAACGCAAGCCGCAGGATGCGCTGCTACATACATTACAACTAAAATTAAGCAACCTTACTTACAGCAGCGCCAACAGCGAAAAGTTAGTTGTATGATTAATTTGTACAGCGATGCTTCAACTGGTAAATTGCTTTATTATCATCCAATAAAACTAATGGTAATAAAAGAACAGCCGGTTTTCTTTTATTGCATAAATATCAGAGCACAAAAGTGTAAGCCTGTTTTTTATCTTTTACATATTCCTGCAGCAAAAAAAGCAAGCGCAACTGGTTGGCGGCTCTGTTTTTGTTTTGTTCACCATACTCGGTTTTGTAATAAATATTTCCGTTCAGATAATCGGTTAAAAAACGAACTGCCTGCATATAAATCATAATACTGCCCGAAGTATGAATGTTGTTTCTTTCTTCCGGCGTAAGAAATGATGCCATAGCATCCAGATAACCTTCTGTAACAGCTTTAAAAAAATCAGGTCGCACCGCTATATCCGCCAGTTCTGTCGCCTCTTCATTTTTATTGGGTACAATGGTTCGCACCATATCGCCAACATCAGAAAAAAAGAGACCGGGCTGCGTTGTATCCAAATCAATAGGGCAACGAATGAGGTTTGTTTTTATATCAAAAAGAATATTTGAAATTTTACAATCGTGGTGCAGGATATGAAGCGGGAACGAAGTTTTATCGGAGCAAATGGAATGGTACCAGCTTATCAGAAAACGGTACTCTTCAACTCTCTGAATCAGGCTTTTTACTTCGCTTATTTTTTTTGCCGGAGCTTTTTTAAAAGCTGCTTCAAACTGCTGAAACCGCAAAGCTAGGTCGTGAAAATGAGGAAGAATAGTGGCTATCTGGCTGTTATCGAAGTTCTGCAATGCAGAAGTAAAAAAGCCAAAGCAATTGGCTACTTCGTAAGCTGTTTCAACGGTTTGAACCGATGGCGGGCTGTAGGTATCATCCAAAAACTCAAAACATCGCCACACCTCGTTATTTTCTTTATAAAAAAGATCGCCGGACGTGGCAGGGATAAGCTTAGGCAAGTTCATTGCTTTTTGAAGCGACAAATGGGCTTGTATCTGTTTATAATTATTTTGAAGTGCCGTTGGGTTTGTAAAAACAGAAGTGTTTATTCTTTGCAGAAAGAAAGAGTTGCCATTATTTGAAGTAACTTTATAACTATGGTTAATGAGCCCGCCGGTTAAGGGCTGACTGGCTTGTATAGATGGGAGATTAAACTTGTCCCAAACATTTTGTATCATCATATAAAAACAATCGAAGCAAAAAAGCGGTAAATAAAAACGAAAAATAAAACGATTTCCTTACACTATTGCTGTCAATCGTTTGCGTTGTTAGGTAACACAACTATTAGCTTATGAAAAACCTGCCCACTATAAAAGAAATTGCAAAGCAACTGCATGTGTCTGCTTCCACTGTTTCGAGGGCGCTTCACGACCATCCCAGCATTGGGTTACGAACAAAAAATGCAGTAAAAGAACTTGCCAAGCAGTTGAAATATGAACCGATACAAACAGCTATTTTTTTTAAGCAACGACGTACTTATACCATAGGCGTCATTGTGCCAACGCTCTCCGAAGATTTTTTTGCGCAAGCGGTTAGCGGCATTGAACAAATTGCATTTGAAAACAACTTCAGCGTTTTTGTGGCGCAAAGCCACGACAGTATAAAAAAAGAAGAACAAATTATAGAAGCGTTTACAAAACGCCGCATTGATGGCTTGTTGGTATCTGTTTCAAAAGAAACAAAGCAGGTTGGTCATTTTAATATTTTAAAAGAATACAAAATTCCGGTTGTGTTTTTCGATAGGGCGCCCAATTTTAAAAACATCAATAAAGTTACTTGTGATCTCTACAATATTTCCATTCAACTAATTAATGTTTTGCACAAACTCAACCACAGAAGGATAGGCTTGTTGTTAGGTCCGCAATCTATAACCGCCAATACGGAACGAATGAAGGGCTTTATTAACGGGCTGGCTAAAAAAAGATTAAAAGCAAACCCTGCCTATGTGGTTGAAACCGACTTTACCAAAGAACAAACCTGGAGCGCGATTGGCAACTTATTATCGCAAAAACAAAGACCCACTGCCATTATTGTGTTTAACGATTGGGTAGCTTTAGACGCTATTCAGTTTATAAAAACGCAAACCGTTTTGCAGTTAAACAAAGACATTGTTTTTGCAAGCTACGCCAACCTTCCTTTCTGTAAATACCTGGATGATAAACCTGTGGCTTCTGTTGAGCAGTTTCCTTTCCGGCAAGGCGAGGAAGCAACCCGTATTTTATTGGATTTGATTTTTAATGAATCTGAAAATTCAGTTGAAAAATTAATTGAAGGTAAAATGGTGATGTATTGATATTTTAAATACGGTTACCCAGATAATAAATGTTTGCGGGTATTGCATGCTCAATACTTTGTGATGAGTAGAAGAATTTTTATAAGATTGTTTGTTTTTGTTTTTATTAATGACTTCCTAATTCGGTTTTCGCCTGCACTGTCCATTGCTTTATGAGGTTTATTTCGTTGCTGTCAAGCTTAGCATATCTATGAATGAGAGTATAAGAAGATAAAGGCATGTCGCCAGATTCTACTTCTTCTGCAATATCGCCAAGCCGGTGGTTGAGCTTGCGCTTGTCAAACGAAGACAGGTCTGAAAAATTAATAGCCCGTTTGCCATCATCAATATGATTTTTTAACCACAAACCAACAGGATTAATATTCACATACCACGGATAAACCGTATGATTGGAATGACAATCATAACAGGAGCGCTGCAGTATATGCATTACCGTATCCGGCACGGTTACATAATGCGTAATGTCAGTAGGTGTTGCCTCTGCTCCATTATTTCTTGCCGGGCGTATAAACTGAATAAAAAATAATAGAATCAGTACAACAATCAGAATTTTACGTTTCATTATTTATCATTTACAAAAAGAGAGTAAAAGAAAATTGGTTGTGTTCTTACATGTATGATAGCTAAGTTTTCTATTGGTTCGGTGTGTTCACCATACCTGTTCGGAAAGAAAAGTTAAGACGTCATTGCGAGCTTTGCGAAGCAATCTGTGTCTTGCTTTTCATCATGATTCTGAATGATAAACCGGATTTTTGTCTTCACCAAAGACTGCTTCGTACCTCGCAATGACGTTCGATTTACCTCTTAACACATCTTCCCGATACCTATGATGGAAACACAAACCGATAGTGCCGCCGCTTCCTTACTCTGTTCATCATACATTCCGGAACTCTACCAGAAAATTTATCCGCGTAAAATAACTAAACAAGTTTGCAAAAAATCTGATTTATCTACGCTGCACAACAATTATTTTGGATTGAATGTTAAAATAGCACCGCCAAAAAGTGTATTGGAATTACAGGAATTTAAATCGGCTGAACTGCGCTTCGGGTATACATCAGAAGTACAGGGTTGCATTCCCATCAAATTACACAGCAATCTTTTTAAACTCTTTTTTGATGTTTTTTAATAAGATGTTTTTTACTGATATATTATTATTTGCGCCAACCTTCAGAGGCAATTTCGCTTTGCTTATTCTAATGAATCCATCAATTTTTGATACTTATTTTTGCGTCTGTCCAAAATACATTTATGCATACAAAATCTCATAAAGAACTTCATTTAAAAAGCTCCGATTTTATAACCGATGTTGTGATTGGCATGTCGGATGGATTAACCGTTCCGTTTGCATTGGCAGCAGGCATGAGTAGTGCGGTATCCAATAATCATATTGTTACAACAGCCGGCATCGCCGAAATTATTGCAGGGTCCATAGCAATGGGTTTAGGTGGCTTTTTAGCAGGCAAAACAGAACAGGATCACTATACATCAGAATTAAAACGGGAGTATGAAGAAGTGGAACGAGTGCCTGATATGGAAAAGGCAGAAATAAAACAGGTGTTTGCAGAATTTGGATTGAGTAAAAGCACACAAACTATAATAGCAGATGAAATGGCAAAAGATAAAGACAAATGGGTTCAGTTTATGATGAAATATGAATTGGGTTTGGATGAGCCTGATGCCAATAGAGCCGGTAAAAGCGCGCTAACCATAGGCATCTCTTATATTATTGGAGGTATTATACCGTTACTGCCTTATTTTTTTACAACAGAGCCGAACGAAGGGCTTAAAATATCGGCGGTTATAACCATTATCTGCCTTTTTATATTTGGGTATTTTAAAAGCAAAGTAACAGGTCAGCCGGTTTTGCGGGGCGCTATAAAAGTTACTGTAATTGGTGCTTTGGCAGCGGCGGCGGCCTTTTTTGCCGCAAAACTTTTCAGTCAATAATACTATAATCCGCAGGTAGCTCCAAACCCTAAACCCAACGTGTGCAGGAAGGTTTTTACAACCTGTTCTTTTGTGATGGAACGAATGGCATACAAAAAGGAATGCAATAAAAACAAACGCAACAAAGATGGTTTTTTAGTGATGAAATCTTTCAGCCCTTCTTTATTATAAAACCAACCGCGCCGGTAACAGGTGTAAGATTACAGTTATACTATGCATTATTACAAAAGAAGGCGGTTGCTGGCTTCATTATATTCATAAAGTGCCGTTTAGTAATGGTTTTGTTTTACTATGGTTTCAAATTTCCGTTTTTGACACTTATACTCTTTTATTTATTGCTCAATCATACGATTATCAACAATGTTTCCTTCTGGCATTCCAATTGCGTCTCATTGCGCGATATTGGATTCCGGGGCTTAGGTATTTCTATACCGCCCCTTTTTTATTTTAATCCGTTCTGTTTATTGTTCTTTCTATCTTTGTATCTGCATACAGTACATTAACTGAAGATTTTGATAAGCTTTTGGGGACAGGCGTGAGAAAAGTTATTATGTACACATGCTCGCTTCGGAATCCGGTACAATTTTCAAACCTTGTCTCCTTCTTATTTTTTTACTTCTTCCAAAAGTTTTTTACCCAAATTAAATACGTGTAATAATAGCAGGCAGCATTAACGCGGGTGGTTTTTTTATTTTAATAATTATTTACCTGTTACTGTAATCTTTTACAGTGGAAATTTCAAATTTGTGTTATTAAAGAGACACGGTATGAAAAATTTAAAAATGAATACAGCATTAATTGTTCTTATTTACCGGTTTTCTGAGCCTTTAGATAATGGTAAGAGGTTGCTTTACTACTATTTGCATAACACTAACTGCATAGAAACAATTTTAATTTGATTCCAGTCAGCGGATAGGGGATTTTTAGAACATAAGCATTGTAAATAATTGATTATCAATACTTATTTAGCGGAGACGGCGAGATTCGAACTCGCGATACAGTTTCCCGTATACACACTTTCCAGGCGTGCTCCTTCAACCACTCGGACACGTCTCCTCGTTTGTTTTTACTATGCTTCGCAAAATAAGTATTTCAAACCTTGCGACTGAAAATTTTTTCTGCATTTTTAGTTGTTATCATCGCCACTTCTTCAACCGAAACACTTTTTACTTCGGCTAATTTTTGGGCGATGAAAGGCAGGTAACTACTTTCATTTCTTTTGCCGCGATAAGGCACCGGCGATAAATATGGCGCATCGGTTTCTAAAACAATTGTATCTAAAGAAATTGTTTGCAACGCTTCCGGCAAGCCGCTATTTTTATAGGTTACAATGCCACCAATTCCTAAATAAAAATTCATCTCCACAATTTCCTTTGCTTCTTCTGCATTGCCGCTAAAGCAATGAAAAATACCTCGCAAACCCTTATCGGCAAAAGGTTTCACTGTATCAATGGTTTCCTGCATCGCGTTTCTTGAATGGATAACTATTGGCAGTTTTCTTTCCAACGCCCATTGCATTTGTGTAGTAAAGGTTTGTTTTTGCTCCATTTTATATTCGGTGCTCCAGTAATAATCCAAACCAATTTCGCCAACAGCGATGAAAGATCTTTTATTCAGCCATTCTTCAACAAGGTTCAATTCGTTTTTATAATTTTCAGTTACCGAACAAGGATGCAGACCCATCATAGCTTTGCATTGCGGAAACTGATGCTCAACCTGTATCATTGCATCATGAGTATGCGAGTCGATTGCTGGTAAATAAAATTGTTTTACACTCGCGTTTGCGCTTCTTTCAAAGGCTTCATTTCTATCATTATTAAATTCATCTGCATACAAATGGCAATGCGTATCAGTAAAATAAAAGGCTGTATCTGTCAATTCCATTCTTAATAACTTTTTAACGAAACGGAAGCAGCAAAAGTAATTTAGATTTGCCGCCTTACGTTAATGAGGAAAGATAACAATGTTGAATATTTTATTAATAGATGATGAGCGCGCCATTCGCAAAACCCTGTGCGATATTCTTTCGTTTGAAGGCTACAAAATAAAAGAAGCTATTGACGGGGAAGAAGGTTTAAAAATGTTTCAGGAAAAGAACTACGATGTGGTGTTGTGCGACATTAAAATGCCGCGCATGGATGGCATTGAGTTTTTAGATAAAGCAACAGCTATTAACCCCGATGTGCCTATTATTATGGTAAGCGGGCATGGAAACATTGAAACAGCCGTTGATGCGGTGAAAAAAGGTGCGTTTGATTACATTAGCAAACCGCCCGATTTAAACCGGATGCTCATTACCATTCGCAATGCGATGGACCGCAACAAATTAAGCAAAGAAACGCGGACACTGCGTAAGAAAATAAACCGTGTGCAGGAAATGATTGGCGAATCGGAAGGGATTACGCGCATTAAAGAAACCATTGATAAAGTGGCGCCTACCGATGCCCGTGTTTTAATTACGGGCGAAAATGGTTCGGGTAAAGAATTGGTGGCGCGATGGATTCATCACAAAAGCAACCGTGCCGAAGGTCCGCTGGTAGAAGTGAATTGTGCAGCTATTCCCGGTGAGTTAATTGAAAGCGAATTGTTCGGTCATGAAAAAGGTTCGTTTACGTCTGCCATTAAGCAACGCATTGGCAAGTTTGAACAGGCAAACGGCGGCACTTTATTTTTAGATGAAGTGGGCGATATGAGCATTAACGCGCAGGCAAAAGTGCTGCGTGCGTTGCAGGAAGGACGCATTACGCGCGTTGGCGGCGATAAAGAAATTGAAGTGGATGTGCGCGTGGTAACCGCTACCAATAAAGACCTTTTGAAAGAAGTGGAAACAAAAAATTTCCGGCTTGATTTGTATCATCGCTTAAGCGTAATTTTAATTCATGTGCCTTCATTAAATGAACGCAGAAGCGACATTCCTTTATTAGTAAATAAATTTTTGGCAGACATTGCAGAAGAGTACAATCAACCTATTAAAGAAATCAGCAACCGTGCAATGGATGCGCTGCTTCATCACAACTGGACGGGCAACATTCGCGAGTTGAACAATGTGGTTGAACGGTTGATGATCCTTTCCGGACCTACCATTATGCTGGAAGATATTACCACTTATGTTTTTAATAAGTAAATGTATTTTCTCATTTGCCCGATCATAAAAATACAATTATTGTTATTGCCGGTGCAACGGCGGTTGGTAAAACAAAAGTTGCCATTCAGCTTGCGCAATATTTCAACACGCAAATTATTTCTGCCGACTCTCGGCAGTGTTATAAAGAATTAAACATCGGTGTTGCAAAGCCAACAGCAGCGCAGCTTTCAGCGGTTCATCATTATTTTATCAACTCGCATTCTATCATTCAAAATGTAAACGCCGCTACGTTTGAGCAATTTGCTTTACAATGCGCCGATGAAATTTTTTCAAACAATAACATTGCAATTTTAGTCGGTGGAACCGGCTTGTACATCAAAGCATTTTGTGAAGGTTTAGATGCCATTCCTTTTATTCCAAATAATGTTCGCGATAACATCATTAATCAATATAAACAACAAGGCATTTCTTTTTTGCAAAATGAAGTAAAACAAAACGATCCGCAATTTTGGAAAATGGCAGAACAACAAAATCCGCAACGGCTGATGCGGGCTTTGGAAGTGTTGCAGGCAACCGGTAATTCCATTCTTTATTATCAAAATAAAACCGGTGTTGAGCGACCTTTTAACATTATTAAAATTGGTTTGGAATTAGGGAGAGATATTTTGTATGAACGCATCAATTTTCGGGTTGATGAAATGATGAATGAAGGTTTAGTAAATGAAGTGAAAAGCCTTGCTGCTTATCAAAACATAAATGCTTTGCAAACTGTTGGCTATAAAGAATTGTTTGATTATTTGAATGATAAAATAAACTTACAAAATGCGATAAATGCAATAAAACAAAACACGCGGCATTACGCCAAACGGCAGATGACATGGTTTAAAAAAGATGAACAAATAAACTGGTTTTCGCCGGACGATTTTAAAACTATACTGGCTTATGTAAATGAAAAAACCGAATAAAATTGTACACTTTTTTGCATCTTACTTCATCACTATCCCGCTTCCAAATGCATACTTATCACAAACCGTTACAGGCAAAGTTCCCTGCGGTTTTATATTTCCCTTTAATACTTCAAAAGCCGCTTGCTGAAAGATAGCATCATCTTCATAACAAGCCAATAAATTGCTTGCGCCGCACAGGTTTTTTATTGCATACGGGTTGCCAAATAATAAAGTAATAACGTTTGTTTTTGCCCCTATTTTATTGATCAGATCAATCGCTGTTTTATTTAATCCAAAGTTATTGGAAGGATATTTTGTAAGCCCGTGAATGCCGATAACAACTGCATCATAATTGTTCTGCAATGCATACAAAACCGAATCGGTTTTTTGTGTACTGTCTTTATATGAAACATAGTAAGCATCAGCTTTGTAGCGGCTTTGTATAGAATCGGCAAACGTATTATTTTTTGTAATTCCAAAACCTACAAACGCAATTTTTTTGTTGATGGATAACGGCAATAAATTTTGATTCTGCAACTGCAATAAAGTAATGGCTTTGTGCGCTGTTTGTTTGCGCAAGTTGCTAACATCCGCATTCAAATCAGCCGTCAAATTATTAGTATTGACAGTTTGTTTTTGGTGCAATCCCAAATTGTATTTTGCCAGTAATACTTTCTTTACGCTGTTATTAATCTGGCTCTGCTGTAATTGTTTTTTATGGATGGCTTTTTTAATTTGCTTAATACAATCTTTTATGTTGCCCGGCAGGCACAACATATCATTTCCGGCAATCAAACTTTGCACTGCGGCTGCACCTTGCGGATAATATTTGGCAACGCCTTTCATCTCTAAAGCATCGGTAAAAGAGATACCTTCAAAATGCAATTCGTTACGAAGCAAACCGGTTACATTTTTTTGCGATAAAGAGGTTGGCAAATGTGGAGTGCTGTCAATTGCCGGAATAGAAAGATGGGCAATCATCACGCTGCCAATACCTGCATTAAAAACTTGTTTAAACGGATACAATTCTAATGAATCCAGTTGCTGAAGCGACTTATTAATTACCGGTAAATCCAAATGCGAATCAACAGCCACATCGCCATGACCCGGAAAATGTTTAGCGCAAGCCATTACGTTTTGGCTTTGTATGCCGCGCATCATTTCAATGCCATAAGCCGCGACTTTATATTTATCCTGGCCCAACGAACGGAAATTAATAACCGGGTTGTTAGCATTGTTGTTGATATCCACCACCGGCGCATAATCTACCTCAATACCAATGCGCTTGCATTGCCTGCCAATGGCTTCACCCATTTTATAAACGAGTGCCGAATCGTTCACGGCGCCAATAGTAATCTGGTCGGGAAATTTACCTACACTGTCAAGCCGCATTCCAAGGCCGGTTTCGCCATCAATGCAAAACATAACCGGCGTTTTGGCAATGCTTTGAAACCGATTGATAAAGCCAGCCTGTTGCACCGGGCTTCCCTGGAAAAGGCAAACAGAACCAATGTTATATTTCCTGATTTCATGTTCCACCTTATCATCGTAAAACAAAACACCAGTAGCTGTTTTCTCGCTTAACCGAACCACCATGAGTTGCGCAATGCGTTGCTTTTTTGATAGCTTTTTAAACGTGTTGTTTACCCAATGTTGTACATCAGCAGAAGCCGTATAAAAAGATTGTGCACTAACAGTAAAAGAAAAAAGAAGCAAAAACAAAAGGGCTTGTACAATTTTCATTTGGTAAAAATTCGGTTTGCAAAATAGCATTATTTATAACTATGATTGTATGCAAAACCAAACGAACAAGCTTGCAGATTTGTTTACCAAAATGATTTTATAAAAGCACTGCATTCTAACGTTCACAAATTATATTTTACCGTTTTGTGACTTACCTTTGTCCGGTTCACCTAAAAGAAATTGCATTTATTATGACGTGGAAACGGGTGTTTACCTCTTCGATTGGCAGAAAAATAGTCATGGCGCTTACCGGAATTTTTCTCATCACTTTTCTTATCGTTCACATCAGCATTAATGCCTGCATTTTTAATACTGTGGTTGATAAAACCGATCATGGTATTGTGTTCAATCGCGCAGCGCATTTCATGGGTTCTACATTTTTAATTCGTGTGATGGAGATTGGTTTGTTTATCATGTTTTTTATTCACATCATACAAGGTTTACTGCTGGCCAATTACAACTTGCAAAAACGAAACACGCAATATGCCATCGCTTATGGCAACCGCGGCAGCCGCTGGTATAGCCGCAGCATGGGTTTGCTGGGCACGTTAATTTTATTGTTTTTAATCGTTCATATTTCGCAGTTCTGGGTGCCATCGCGCTTTGGAAAGTTGCCTGAAGTGCAGGTGCAAAACGGCGATAAAGTGCATGATTTATTTAGCAGAATGGTGGAAGTGTTTTCGCATTCCTGGGTTGTTATTTTATATGTGTTTGGATGTATCTCATTGGGCTATCACCTTGCACATGGTTTTCAAAGCGCGTTTCGCACTATGGGCGTTCACAACCGCAAATACCAGCGCATGTTAATTGTTGCCGGCAATTGGTTTTCTGTTATTATTACTATTGGTTTTGCTTCCATGCCCATCAGCATGTATTTGGGCTGGGTGAAGTAATCAGTAAGATTGATGATTTAATGTTGAAACAAAGCTTACTTCCCGCAGATATCGCAAATGATTGCATATAAATATTTGGTTCTGCGCAAATCAGTACAATCTGCGGGAAAACATCTCTTTAAAAAGAAAGATTAATTTACAAGAACTATGTTGGATTCAAAAATACCGGCAGGAAAATTAGAAGAAAAATGGGTTGATTATAAAGGGCATTGCAAACTGGTGAATCCAGCCAATAAGCGCAAGCTGGAAATTATTATTGTAGGAACCGGTTTGGCAGGTGCCAGTGCAGCCGCTTCTTTAGGAGAATTGGGTTACAATGTAAAAGCCTTTTGCTACCAGGATTCGCCGCGCCGCGCACACTCGATTGCTGCGCAAGGCGGCATTAATGCAGCCAAAAATTACCAGAACGATGGTGACAGCGTGTTCCGTTTGTTTTACGATACCATTAAAGGCGGCGACTATCGTTCCCGCGAAGCCAATGTGCATCGCTTAGCTGAAGTAAGTACTGCTATTATTGATCAGTGCGTAGCGCAAGGGGTTCCTTTTGCCCGCGAATATGGCGGTTTGCTTAGCAACCGCAGTTTTGGCGGAACGCAGGTTCAGCGCACGTTTTACGCAGCCGGACAAACCGGTCAGCAGTTATTGATTGGCGCTTACCAGGCTTTGGAACGGCAAGTAGCGTTAGGCAATGTAAAAATGTATAGCCGCCATGAAATGCTGGATGTTGTAATGGTTGATGGTAAAGCGCGCGGCATCATTGCACGTAATTTAATAAGCGGTGAGTTGGAACGTTATTTTGGTCACGCAGTATTGTTGTGTTCCGGCGGTTATGGCAATGTGTTTTATTTAAGCACCAATGCCATGGGTTGCAATGTAACGGCTGCGTGGAAAGCACATAAGCAAGGTGCTTTGTTTGCCAATCCATGTTTTACACAAATTCACCCGACCTGCATTCCGGTGAGTGGCGATCATCAAAGTAAACTCACATTGATGTCTGAATCGCTGCGCAATGATGGTCGCATCTGGGTTCCCCAAAAACAAAACGATACGCGCAAGCCAAACGATATTCCCGAAGAAGAAAGAGATTATTATTTAGAAAGAAGATATCCCGCCTTTGGCAATCTTGTTCCGCGCGATGTGGCAAGCCGTGCCGCCAAAGAAAGATGCGATGCGGGCTATGGCGTTGGCACTTCCAAACAAGCGGTGTATTTAGATTATGCTGATGCAGTATTACGTTATGGTAAAATTGAAGCGGGCAAACATGGCTTGAATAATCCTACCAAAGAGCAATTGCGTCATTATGGTTTGGATGTAGTAAAAGAAAAGTATGGCAATCTCTTCGATATGTATGAAAAAATCACGGGCGAAAACCCATACGAAGTGCCAATGCGCATTTATCCTGCTGTGCATTACACCATGGGTGGCTTGTGGGTAGATTATGAATTGCAAACAACAATACCTGGTTTGTATTGTATGGGCGAAGCCAACTTTAGCGATCATGGTGCCAACCGTTTGGGTGCAAGCGCGTTGATGCAAGGTTTGGCAGACGGCTACTTTGTGATTCCCTATACAATCGGTAATTATCTCGCTGATGAAATCAGAACTAAAGTGATTCCTACCGATCATCCGGCATTTGCAGAAACAGAAAAGAAAGTAAGCGACCGCATAGATAAGTTGCTGAATATTCAAGGGAAACAAACCGTTGAAAGCTTTCACAAACGGCTGGGTAAAATTATGTGGGACAAATGCGGCATGGCTCGTAATAAAGATGGATTGAATGAAGCGATCCGGGACATTCAGGCATTGAAAAAAGAATTTTGGAGCGATGTAAAAATACCCGGCAGTTCTGTTGGTGTGAATAATGAATTGGATAAAGCGGGTCGGGTTGCTGATTTTATAGAATTGGGCGAATTGATGTGTAAAGATGCGCTTGACCGAAACGAAAGCTGCGGCGGGCATTTCAGAGAAGAATATCAAACACCCGATGGCGAAGCGCTTCGTGATGATGCAAATTATATGTATGTAGCGGCATGGAAGTACAACGGCGAGAGCAATTGGGAATTAGAGAAAGAAAATTTGGATTATGAAGTGATTAAGCCGAGCCAGAGAAATTATAAGTAAAAAATTAGAAAGTTATTCATGGAACACTATAACATGAACCTTACCTTAAAGGTTTGGAGACAGGAAGACAGCAAATCAGAAGGCAGCTTTGAAACCTATCTTGTAAAGGATATTTCCAGCGAAATGAGTTTCCTCGAAATGTTTGATGTATTGAATGAGCAATTGGTGATAGAAGGGAAAGAACCCATTGCATTTGATCACGATTGCCGCGAAGGTATTTGCGGTTCCTGCTCGATGTATGTGGATGGCAAGCCGCATGGTCCGTGGCAGCACAACACCGTTTGCCAGCTTCACATGCGGGCTTATAAAGACGGCGATACCATTGTGGTAGAACCGTGGCGTGCAAAGGCTTTCCCGGTAATAAAAGATTTGATGACCGACCGCTCGGCGTTTGATCGCATTATACAAGCCGGTGGTTATATTTCTGTAAACACAGGTAATGCGGTTGATGGCAATGCAATACCGGTAGAAAAAGAAAAAGCAGATAGCGCGTTTGGTGCCGCCATGTGCATTGGCTGCGGCGCCTGTGTAGCAGCTTGTAAAAACAGTTCGGCAATGTTGTTTCTTTCAGCCAAAGTTTCTCATCTGGCTTTGTTGCCGCAAGGCGCGCCCGAACGCAGAACGCGTGTGATTGACATGGTAACACAGCACGATAAAGAAGGCTTTGGTGCGTGTACCAATATTGGTGCGTGCGAAGCCACTTGCCCGAAAGATATATCGCTGGCAAACATTGCACGGCTGAACAAAGAATATTTTTCTGCTTCGTTGCTGGATGATAAATAAAATTAAATTAAATCTTATTACTAAAAACAAAAGGTTTACTTTATAAAGCAGGCTTTTTCTTTTATTGATAATTACTGAAAGCCTTGCCTGCAAAGCGTTGCAGCATTTTATAATATCGATAAAAAGTAAATGCTAATTTATTCACTAACTTGCATTCACAATTCAAAAATTTATGAAGTGGAGCACAGCACCAATCATCATTAGCGATACGGTATTAAAGCTGGCGAAAGCAGGCAAGCTGAAAGACGTGTTGCAGGCAATTGAAGCCGAGCGTCATAATCATTTAACTGATACCGGCAGATCGCTCAACGGGCAAATTGCCGTAGTGCGCGTAGGCGCTTACAAAAAATAACTCTTTCTTCATTCAATGAACATTGCGTTAGCTACCCTCTTCCTTCTTGTTCTCCTTTATCCCGGATTTATTTTCAGACGGTTTTATTACACCGAAGAATTTTCAAGAGAATATTTTAAACAAACTATTACCGATTTATTAGTGGCGGCAATTCTGCCAAGTGCGTTGCTGCACATTGCAGGCTATTATTTGTTTGTCAGGCATCACTACAGGATTGACATTACTACCATCGGCACATTACTTAGCGGCACCAGCGATGGCGTAAAAGTTACGGCAGCCTTTCAAAGTATTTATGCTCATGCAGCAGGCATTGTCAGTTACTTTATTGCGGTAAGTATGGTAGCAGCGTTAGCTGGGCTGGCAGCAAAATATATTGTTCGCAAACTGAAGCTGGATCGAAAATTCAAGCTATTCCGTTTTCAAAACGAATGGCATTATATTTTTAGCGGTGAGATATTAGATTTTCCAAGAGTGCCGGGCGATGCATCTGACATCTCTATTCGCTATATTGATGCACTGGTAAAAAGCGACCAGGGAACAATTATTTACACCGGCATCCTTGCCGATTATGTGTTATCGCATGATGGTGGTATTGACCGGATTTACCTTACCAATGTAAAACGCCGTTATTTAAAGGATGATAAAACGGGAGAGGCTTTGGATAATGAAACGGATGAGCGATATTATTATTTACCAGGACAGTTTTTTATTATTCCTTATTTACAAGTCATCAACCTGCACATTACTTATTATAAAATAGAAGTAACCGACGTTGAGCTAACAGAAGAGCTGGATAACATCAGTACAGATTAATCGCTAAACTTACTTTTTGTTTTTGGCACCAGCAACAAACTTTTACGCAAGGTTTGTTTTAAATGTGTTTTTACCAATTGTCCCATTGTTTTTGCTTTCAAATACAAAAGTTGATGAAAGTGTAACGCCAGTTCGTTTTTTAATTGATTTGTTTTTTCTTTTATTGATATTTCATCTTCCGTCATAATGTCCAGTAACTCTTTTACGCGATAGCGCGATGACACCAAACGAAACGTCATCATCGTTCTTTCTTCAGCCTGGTATTGCTTGATAGAATTGATGTCTAAATGTTTTTGCGCAAGCTGAACAAAGGGGTAATTCTCTTTAAAAAACTGCGGTAAATACAAACTCTTTTTTCCTTCATAACTCTGTTGATCAAAGTCGATAGCACGAATGCGATATTGCACATCTTCCACATCCGGCGTTATGTTTACAATAAAATTATAGCTGCGCATATCACCCAATAATCGTACAAAACAACGCTCGTTAAACTTCACAAATTCTTTTGCTAAGCGAACAGTATTGGTGGTAGGATTCGTAAGATATTGCTCTAAAAAAACATCGCCGGGCACACCGGCAATATGTTCTTCAACCAAAGTATTATTGCTGGTAAAAAATGTAATGCGGTCGGGCGATAACAGGTGCTCTAACTCTAATCCGTAAATACGGCTTGCATCGGCAAACTTTATGTAGTAATGATCGTAATTATCATTCAGTTTATTAATAATGCGGATACGAAACGGCTGGCTATTTCCAAAGCTGCAAAAATCGATACGCTGCACATCCAAATGATTTGTAAAGCTTAAATCGCCTTCCGTTTTTAGTATGGCATACGTTTTAACCAAGCCATCCCGCAGGTATTCCCATTCACGCATATCGTAGGTTACAGTTTCCCAAAACGTATCTCTTTCCCGCTTATCTTTTAGTGGAATGGAATAAGTAAAACGAAGCAAATCCTGATAAGAAACCGGTAGTTTGGTTTCTCTGCCATACTTAGCCAAATACAAACGCAGCTTTTCTTTTACGGCGAACATGGGCTTCTTACGCGAAGGTCGGATAGCTGTTTTTGTATTATCAAATGCTTCAAACATAACTGCTATTTACCATTTTTCTTTTGAACGAGGAAGCCAATTTATAAATGGCAGAAGTAAAATGAAGCAAAAACAAAAGCAAATAAAAACTCTTCGCAAAAGCAAAGAGTTTTACAATGTAAGAACTATAAAAAATACAAATGTTGTTAATCAACAACAACTAAAATTTCATCTTCAATTAAAGTTAAGTTCACTGCATCATTGCCTGCAATGCCTTCTACAGAACCCTTGATATGCGCCGCATTCAGCATTATTTTTTCCAATTGTTTTTCTCTCGATTTCCATAATTTTTCCATCATGTCGCGCTCTTTTTGAATGCTTATTTTTAATTGCATAAAACCTTCGCGCATTGCCTTCCATTGTTCTGTAAATTCACTGCTGGTAAGGTAATCGTACATCATCGTCATCTTCTCACCTTTGTTCTCCTGGCTTTTGCCTGCGGTAAATATTTTTATAATGCCTGAACGAAGCACCGCCGCCAGGCTTTTCACTTCTAAAAACGAGCAAATATAAACCCCTTCCCGCTCGCCAAACTTATCCATGTCTTTTGGCATTACCTGCGTAACAATTATCGCCACATCAGCACCGTGCAAACGCATGTCGGCTTTTAATTTTTCAATCCAGTCGGCGGCAAAACTTAGCGTGCGTTTGCTTTCATAAATAATTTTCCCGCATTCCTGCCCGAAGTTGTTGCACACCACCTGAATGCAATCTGCGCCACGCACACCTTTCCCTACCGGCTCAATCCTATCAAAAACAAACGAGTTGCGCAAAATTTCTTCCAGCAACAATTCCTGCACTTCGCCCTGCAGTTGCATACTTCCTTGCTCGGCTTTGCGGCGCATTTCTTCGGCAAGGCGTTTTTGATCGTCAAGCTGTTTTTCTTTTTCAGCAAGTTTTAACTGAAATTCAAGCTGCATCTGGTTAATGCGCTGTTCTTCCACCTGCCTGATTTCAACTGACAGCCTGTTCCGTTCATCTATCAATCGTTGCTGTATTTCTATTTCCAGTTCGGCTTCTTTTGTTTTTAATGCTTGCTCTTTTTGCAGATAATCCAGTTCTTTTTTGCGGGCGTTTTTTAGTTTTTCTTCTGTTTCGCTGCACGATTCCTTTAAAATGCTTAGCTGGTTTTCATAATCACCGGCAATGGTTTTGCGCAGCGATGTTTCTAATTTTTCCTGAAAAATTTTCTTTTCCCGCTCAATCTTTCGTGTTGCTTCTTCTTCAGCTTGCTGCAACTGTTTCAACAAGGCGTTTTCTTTTTGTTTAAATTCTTCGTTTTTCTTTTTTTGCCATTCTGTGGCTTTAATATTGGCTTCGCGCTCTACTTCTTCCCGCATAGCCGTAGTGGCTTCAAACTGATGACCACAACCCGGACACTTCAATTCTGTTGGCATAATAAAATAGTTCTTAGTTTCTAAAATCAATATTACGAAAGTTGTTTTTACTAAAAGCGTTAGCAAAAGTATTTTCTTTTTCCACAAAGCCCGTTACAGGTGTGCATATCCTGTTGATAGGTGTGGATTACTTTGTTTTATGTATAGATGTTTGTGTGTATAAACAGAACTTGATCTTCTTTGTTATTTTCCATTCCTGCCAAACATTTTGGAGTAAAAACAAACCTGCTGCAAACCCAATTGTAATAAAGTGATGATGTTAGAGCAATTGCAAAAACGACGGTATGCATGTACTTCTTTGTTTTATTCATTTTTTTAATCACCAATAAATAATTTGGCTGATGATTGCATCGCTCTATTTTTGCGGCGTGAAACTTTTACGCCACCTGCATCATCATAAAGCTTTCGTTGCATAAGCGGGATGTTTGTGGCATCATCATATCATTCAGGCTTACTGCACAGTAAGCCTTTTTTATTTTTTATTCATAAAAACAAAAGGCTGTGAACACTTTGAACAAACAAAATAAAAAGGCGGTTTTAAAAGTAGCGGTACAAAAATCAGGTCGTTTGTATGACGATTCGATTAAGCTGTTGAAAGAATGCGGCATCGACATTGGCAACGGCGTAAACAAGCTGAAAAGTGAAGTTGCCAACTTCCCGATGGAAGTTTTTTTTCTTCGTGATGATGATATTCCGCAGTACGTGGAAGATGCCGTGGCAGACATTGGTTTTGTGGGCGAAAACGTAGTGTATGAAAAAGAAAAGAAAGTAGATATTGTTGAGAAATTAGGTTTTGGTAAGTGCAGGCTTTCGATAGCGGTTGATAAAAACGCCGACTATAAAGATGCTCATTTTTTACAAGGCAAGCGCATTGCCACGAGCTATCCAATCTTAGTAAAAAAATTTTTACAGGAAAGAACTATAAACGCCGACATTCATGAAATCAGCGGCAGTGTTGAAATTGCGCCGGGCATTGGTTTGGCTCATGCCATTTGCGATTTGGTAAGCAGCGGTTCAACCCTGTTTATGAATGGCTTAAAAGAAACAGAAATCATCCTGAAGTCGGAGGCAGTATTAATTAAAAACAATAGTTTGGATGAAGGGAAAGAAGCCATTTTACAACGGTTGCTGTTTCGCATAAAAGCGGTAAAAAAAGCCCGTAACAACAAGTATATTTTATTAAATGCGCCCGACGAAAAGTTAGCTGAAATCATTGCACTCCTGCCCGGCATGAAAAGCCCCACCGTTTTACCATTGGCAGAGCAAGGCTGGCACAGCGTTCACAGCGTGTTAAGCGAAAATGAGTTTTGGGATATTATTGAACAATTAAAAGAAAAAGGTGCACAGGGCATTTTGGTGGTGCCGATTGAGAAGATGATTATATAAGAAGCAAGAGGCAAGGAACAAGAAATCAAGGAACAAGAAATCAAGGAACAAGAAACAAGGAATAATAAACCAGAGGCAAGAATTAGGGCAAAAACAAATGTATTGTATTCCTTCTCCGCGCCTTGGTGCATTGCGGCTTAAAAAGAAAAAATATGCAACTGATAGATGCAAGAGATTTGGCTACGCTGCCTGCCGGAGGATGGGAAGTACTGTTGAAACGGCCTTCTTTTGATGTGGCTTCTCTGAACGAAAAAGTAAGAGCGATAATAAATGAAGTAAAAACAAAAGGCGATGCTGCGGTAAAAAAATTTACTCAAACATTCGATGGCGTTTGGCTGGATAATTTTGTTGTTACCGATGAAGAAAAAGAAAGCGCAGAACATCAGCTTACCAATGCTTTAAAAGTAGCAATTCAAACCGCTGCGGAAAACATTCATAAATTCCATCAAAAACAAATCATCCCGCCTGAAGAGATTGAAACGATGCCGGGCACGTGGTGCTGGCGAAAGTCGGTAGGCATTGAAAAAGTAGGTTTGTATATTCCCGGTGGAACGGCGCCGCTTTTTTCAACCATTTTAATGCTTGGCATTCCCGCAAACATAGCCGGTTGTAAAGAAATCAGTTTGTGTTCGCCGCCCGATAAATGGGGCAATTTGCATCCGGCAATTGTGTATGCGGCGCAAATGGCAGGCATTACCAACATTTATAAAATTGGCGGCGTGCAGGCAATTGCCGCCATGGCTTTTGGAACTGAAACGGTGCCTTCTTCTTATAAAATTTTTGGTCCAGGCAACCAGTATGTAACCTGTGCAAAACAATTGATACAACAAGATGGTGTTGCCATTGATATGCCCGCCGGACCAAGTGAAGTGTGTGTGCTGGCAGACGAAACAGCGAATGCTAGGTTTGTAGCTGCCGATTTATTATCGCAGGCTGAGCATGGAACCGATAGCCAGGTAGTTTTGGTAACCACCAGTGAAGAATTGATACAAAAAGTAACTATTGAAATTGGCAATCAATTGCAACAGTTAGAACGAAAAACCATTGCTGCACTGGCGTTGGAAAACAGCAAAATTATTTTGGTGAAAGATAGGAACGATGCGGTTGATGTGGTGAATGCGTATGCACCGGAACATTTGATTATTTCCTGCAAAGCCGAAGATAAAATGGCGGAGCAAATCATCAATGCAGGCTCTGTTTTTATCGGGCATTATTCACCGGAAAGTGTGGGCGATTATGCCAGCGGCACCAACCATACGTTACCAACCAACGGCTTTGCAAAAATGTACAGCGGTGTGAGTGTAGATAGTTTTGTAAAGAAAATTACATTTCAAAAAGCAACGAAAGAAGGCTTGCAAAACATTGCTGAAACAGTTACGCAAATGGCGATGGCAGAAGGCTTGCAGGCACATGCGAGAGCGGTGGAAGTGAGGTTGGAGTTTTGATTGATAATTGAATACTTTACGAGGTCTTCATACACAGGTGTACGAAACCTTAAAAAACTATTCCTTAGATGCTATTGTGTTCTTCAACTTTTTTGTCTTGACACAAAAAAGTCAAGGACGGCATGATCGCTCCGCGCATCCGTCCAAGCCAGCGCGCCTTCCTGTGTAACCTATTCCTTTTTTTGCATCGCGTTTTAAGTGTTAACTCATATATTGTACACCTATGGTCTCCAGACTTCGCACAGCAGCTAATGCAGACAATAAATAAGTTGTCGGTTGATAGAAAAGCTACGCCAATATAAATATGTTACAGCGAAAAAAGAATTTATATCAGCCTCAGTCTCTTCTAACAAAAGACGATAAGGTAGATTTGATAAAATGGATAATTGGATTCTGGATTGCGCAAATGGCGGCTACTGTGGGTTTGTATCTTCATAAATAAATATTGCAAAACGCTGATTGCTTTTATAGCAAAACCAAAAAGCGCAAACAGTGTAATCCTGTTTGCGCTTCTCTATCAATCACAATTCATAAATCCAAAATCACAAATCTCTACGCCACCGCTTTCTTTACTAACTCTGCAGCTTCACTTAAGAGAATAGCCGACTCTACTTTCAGCCCGCTTTCATCAATTAATTTCTTTGCTTCTTCGGCATTGGTTCCCTGCAAACGAACAATGATAGGAATGTTGATATTGCCGAGTTTATTGTACGCATCAATTACACCTGCAGCTACTCTGTCGCAACGCACAATACCACCGAAAATATTAATGAGAATGGCTTTCACATTCGGGTCTTTCATAATAATGCGAAAGCCAGCTTCAACGGTTTGCGCGTTTGCAGTGCCGCCCACATCCAAAAAGTTAGCAGGCTCGCCGCCAGCTAATTTAATCATATCCATTGTTGCCATTGCCAAGCCAGCGCCATTTACCATGCAACCTACATTGCCATCTAATTTTACAAAATTTAAATTGTATCGCCCAGCTTCCACTTCGGTTGGGTCTTCTTCGGTTGTATCGCGGAGCGCAGCCACATCGTTATGACGCATCAGCGCGTTATCGTCAACGCTCATTTTACAGTCAACCGCAATTATTTTTTCATCACTTGTTTTAAACAAAGGATTAATTTCAAGCATCGCGCAATCCAAACCCACATAAGCATTGTATAAGTTGGTTACAAACTTTACGCAGTTCTTAAACGCTTCACCGCTTAAACCTAAATTGAAAGCAATTTTGCGTGCCTGAAAACCTTGCAAGCCGCCTGAAGGATGCACCCATTCTTTAAAAATTTTATCGGGTGTGTTGTGCGCTACTTCTTCTATGTCCATGCCGCCTTCGGTGCTGTACATAATTACGTTTTCACCTTTGGAACGGTCTAATAAAATAGATAAATAAAACTCTTTTACCGGGTTGGGCCCGGGATAGTAAACATCTTGTGCAATTAATATTTTGCTTACTTTTTTACCGGCAGGTCCGGTTTGTACCGTTACCAATGTGCCGCCTAAAATGTTCTTTGCAATGTTTGCAATATCATCTACGTTTTTACCAACAGCAACGCCGCGTTGTTCCTTGCCTTCAATTTTACCTTTGCCTCTGCCACCCGCGTGTATCTGCGCTTTTACAACAGCAAAACTATTATTCGTTTCTCCTTTTATTTGCCGGTACGCTTCTTCGGCAGCCATTACGGTATCTACAGCAATGCCTTCCTGAACGGGGACGTTATATTTTTTGAGTAATTCTTTTGCCTGGTATTCGTGCAGGTTCATAGCTAAACAATTTGCTGACGAAGATAAGAGAGATGGAGAAATAAATAGTATAACCACCACTTCTGATGTACTATTTACCCTTTTTAAGGTTCTGCATCTTTTGTAGCAATATAACATTGTGCAATGCTCTTATCACCTAAGCAACTTCTTTATGCTTTCCTTGTTCTTTTGAGGTATGTTATTTGACTCTTGAGCAGATAAATACATAACCATGTCTGATAAAAACAAAAAGCAATTTGGTATCTGGATGGATTCGCAGCATGCTACCATTGTAGGCAGGAAAGATGCCGAAGCAAGCGACTTTGAAGTGCTGGGTCATATAAAGAACGAAGGCGCCGGAAGCAATTCCAACGAAAACAAAGCGAACAATTTAGAGAAGACTTTGCAACACAAGTTCTTTAAAGAAATTACTTCTCTCATGCAGAATGCGGAAGAAGTATATGTAACCGGCACCGGCAAAGAGCAGGAACAGTTTATCCGGTATCTTTCCGAAACGCCGCAGTTTAAAAACACCTCTGCCAAAGAAAGCACTTCTAACAAAATGGATGATGCCAAACTGGTAACTTACATTACCGAGCATTATAATTAATGATGAGTGTGAAAGGTAATGTATGAAAGAGCCGTTGCTAAACTCTGCTGTCTGCTATTATTGCAGTAAAAACAAAAGGCTGATGAACAAGATTCATCAGCCTTTTGTTTTTACTTCGTTTTACTCTTCTTGCTAATGCTCTTTATCAGTAATAGAATACCAATTGTTGTTAAATAGAAGGATAAGAAAACGAATAAACGAAGAATTTAAAACTAACTTATTATTGCTTAAAGCTTTTTATTTACACACTATTTCTTGCCGCATTAATAATTCCAAACGAGCAACGGATAATGAGTTTTTCGTACACATCCTGCAAAGGCAGGGAAGTTGTTTTTTCTGCACTTTCACGTAGCTTGCTTAAACAATATTGTTGTATTGCCGCAAGCGGCAACACAATGCGTTCACGCATCTGGATAGACAATTGCTCAACAGGATAATCCGCCATCAGATCGGTATTGCCGGAAAGGCGAAGAATGTACTTTAACGTGAGTTCATACTCATCAAACGTCATCCTCCATATCTCTCCATACTTTTCGTGTTTCGATAAAAAAGCCGTTAGAGGAAAAAAGCATTTTTTCATTGCCATCTCGCAGTTATCTATCAGCGTTTTAAAAAACAACGAGTTTTTATACAACTGCTGCACTTCTTTCCATTTACCTTCTTCTTCCATTTTTTTTAAAGCCGCCCCCACACCATAATAGCCGGTTACATTTTGTTTGGTTTGGCTCCAGGCACCAACATAAGGGATGGCGCGCAAATCGTTCAGAGATAGTTTGGATGAACCTCCACGTTTGGAAGGACGGCTGCCAATATTGGTTTCGGCATAATAGCGAAGCGGGCTTACGTGAGTAAGATATTCTATAAAATAAGGATGATTTTTTAATTCGGTATAAGCATCGTAGCCAATTTCGGAAAGGCGCGCCAGCAGAGCTTCTTCCTCTTCGGTCATGGTAGCTTTTCGGTTTGATAAAATATCATTCGAGATGCCTGCATGAATCAGTTGCTCAATATTAAATTGTGCCGTATCAACCGTTCCAAAATTTGAACTCACGGTTTGCCCCTGCACCGTTAGTTGTATTTCTTTGTTAGAAATATTATCACCCATAGAAGCATAAAAGCGATGTGTTTTGCCTCCGCCTCTCGCCGGCGGGCCGCCACGGCCATCAAAGAATACAACATCTATATCATGCTGTTCGCTTATTGTTGTCAGTTCTTCTTTCGCTTTATAAATGCTGTAATTCGCCATTAAATAACCGCCATCTTTGGTGCCGTCGGAAAAGCCAAGCATAATGGTTTGCGTATTGTTGCGAAGTCGCAAATGCTGTTTGTATTGCTCGTTGTTATACAGGCTTTCCATGGTAGCAGCGGCGGCTCGTAAATCGTCAATGGTTTCAAACAGAGGAATAATGTCAACAGTTAGTTCTTCCTTTTTCCAGCCGCTTAATAAAAACAAACCATATACTTCCAGCAAGCTTAAGGCGCTGGTGCTATGGCTTATGATATAACGGTTACAGGCTTCTTCGCCATTGCGTTGCTGAATGGTTTTCATCGCTTGCATTGCTGCTAACGTATCTTGCTGCAACGCATCTTCCAACACAGCAACGTCAACCGTTTGCGTTATGTTTAATAAAAAATGCGTCTTATCATCTTCATTTAACCCGTTATAATTTTTGGGTAAAGCGTTTGTTTTTACAACAATGCTGCTGATTGTATTTTGATGTACAGAACTATCCTGCCTTACATCGAGCGAAGCGAAATACAAACCGAAAATTTCAATTTTATTGATAAGATTTTCTACCGATTGTAAAAACAAACCATTGTGTTCGTTGATGATGGTTTGCTGTACCTTCCGTAACGTTTGCAGCATTTCGTCTTTATTCAAAAGATGTGTTTCATCAGGCGCAATCAAGCTTTTATAAATCTTTTTTTCCAACTCCTGTATAGGAGCTTCCACGCCTTTAAAAGTTAATCTGCGCTTCAGTTTCCGCACATCTAAATAATAACATTTAATAATGGCTTCGCGCAAGGCACAGGCAACTTTCAGCGTAGTATCAGCCGTTACAAACGGGTTTCCGTCTCTATCACCGCCAGGCCAAAAACCCATTCGTATCACCGGGTTGTTACTGTGTATGATATGAGGAAATAACGACTTCATGGCACTGATAATTTTGCCCGAAGCGGCATAAAAAACATTCTCTAAATACCAGATTAAACTGGTGGCTTCATCAAGCGGCGTTGGTTTTTGTTTACGCAAAAAAGGTGTTTTGCCAAGCTGTTGCAAATACGAGTTGATGAGTGCCGCGTTTTCATTCATCAGCGCTTTTGATAAATCATGAATGATGCCCAGCACTTCGCCCGGATAAAACTGCGTGGGGTGGGCAGTAAGCACAAGCCTTACTTTAAAATCGTGCAGCTTTTCTTCCAGCGCGTTTTCTTTATCGGCGTTGCTTATAATAGATTGCAATTGCTTTAAGGTGCCGGCTCCATTCATATCGTTAATGTGCGTAAACGCTGCATCTTCCAGCGCATCAAACAGCACCACCTGCCGTTCGGTGTATTGCACAAACCGGAACAGCAAATCCAGGCCTTCCTGCAAATTGTAAGATGTGTATTGCGATAAAAACGAATCAATAATTTCCGTTGGACTTTCGTTCTTTTTAAAGCCATCTTCGCAATGAATTAAAAACAAAGACAGCAACACTCCGGTTCGTTCAATGCGATGAAATGGCAACGACGTGAACAAGCTATTATACAACTGGAACCGGATAGCGACAAGGTTTTTAAACTGCTGCAAACTGTTGTTGGCATAGGCATCCATACATTCTTTGTGTTATGTGGTTTGTGGCAGGCAACCGTGTGTTTCCGGCGTTGAAATTAAGGGAAAGGTTTGGTATGAGAAGGTAAGGCGATAAGAATTAATGATGTTTCTGTTTTACATTTAATTTTCCGCCTGTGGCGCATATATTTTTAAGATCTTTTGTTTTTCAATAACTTCTGTTGATTTAAAATAATCGTAGTATTCATCTGTAAAGGATGTGTACCATACAAACGAATAACTAATTAATGACAACATGCAAGTCTTGATTTTATAAATTTCATTTTTATCGAAGTTGGTGTTGTAAACTTGACTTTTTTTATCAATAGTGTATGCTAAAGCATTATTTACATTATTCAATTGATTACTAATTCTCTTTAAAATAATAATTGATTCTTTTAATGCAGACGTCATTCTGTAAGGTAAATAAAAATCACTTCCTGTTTATCATCCCATCCACGCTAATCTGTCCTGGTCCGCAAAACAAAATCACTACAAATGCGGTGAGATAAAAAATAGCCATCTCCGAGTCCATAAAATCTTTACCTGCATCATGACCGAAAATGATAACCAAAAATGTGATGATGAGAGGAAGGCAAGCCCATCGCGTAAATAAACCCATCACTACCAGCAGGCTGCAAAAAATTTCGGCAAAAAGAGCGATTATCAGCGAAGCTTTTGCGCCCATACCAATGAAATTATAAAACGTATGCTGGAGATTATCGAAGTTACGTACCTTATCAAAACCATGTTTCAACATCAAAATCACACCAAAGCAAATGCGAAGTAAAAGCATGGCAATATTGAACGAAGTGGTGCTGTAAGTAATTGAGGTGAAACTAAATCTTTTCATTCAACAGGTTTGTACAAATGTATAAGTTTCTTATTCTTTATCCACAAAGCCTTCCTTTTGTTTTTGCACATAAAAGGCACACCTACTTTCGCCCAGCTTTTGCATTTATATTAAGAAGAGCTATAAAATATTTACGCTTTACTGGCGTTCACCAACAACTATGCGGTTGAAAAAAATATTGTTTTGTTGTGCAATAGCACTTACTGCACATCATTATGTATCTGCACAGGCTACCAAAATTTATAACGACCCCGATGCAGATTTTAAGCAGGCGAAAGAACTGTATCAGCAACAGCAATTCAACCTTGCATATCCGTTGTTTAACGAGCTAAGCACAAAGTATAATTACAATGGTAGCGGCTTTCCTGTTTCAGCCGCGCTGGAAGCAAAATATTACGCTATCACCTGCCACCTTCAACTGAACGATGTTACTGCCGTAAGCGATGCAAAAACGTTTATTGATGCGGAACACAACGCACCGCGCACGCAAATGATGAGCTACCAGCTGGCTGAATATTTTTATCGAAAAAAAGATTTTACCAACGCCATTACTTACTACGAAAAAGCAGGTATCGATAACCTGAGCAACAGCGAAATTGCAACAATGAAATTTCATGAAGCGTATGGTTATTTTACTATGAAACAATTTGTTGAAGCAAAACCTTTGTTTAATGATATAAGGCAAATAGAAAGCGACCCTAATTACATAAATGCAAACTATTATTATGGTTATATTTTATTTAGTGAGAAGAATTATAAGGGCGCATTGGATGCCTTTACCATTGTGCAGGAAAAGCCTAATTATGGAAGCATAGTGCCGTATTATGTAACCGAAATTTATTATTTAACCGGAGATAAAGATAAAGCCATTAAATCGGCAGAAAAGGCTTTACAAAAAGGCAACCAGTATTACGCAATGCAGTTAAAGCAATTGTTAGGTCATGCATATTTTGAGAAGAAACAATTTAGCAAAGCCCTGCCTTATTTGGAAGAGTATGTGCAAAGCACAGAAAAAGTACGGCGCGAAGATTTGTACGAACTAAGCTTTTGTTATTACGCTGCAAAGCAATGGAGCAAAGCCATTGCAGGCTTTAAAGAGTTGGGTGGCAAGCAAGATTCGCTGGCTCAAAACAGTATGTATTTGCTGGGCGATGCGTATTTAAAAACCGAGCAAAAACAAAGCGCAAGAAGTGCGTTTTTATTTTGCGAACTAAACAGCAGCAACGCAGCGCAAAAAGAAATTTCGCAGTTTTTGTATGCAAAACTTTCTTACGAGTTAGGCTATCGCGATGTGGCATTAACCGAGTTGCAAAATTTTAATGCAACGTACCCAAAATCTGCTAATAGTAATGAAGCGCGTGATTTGTTGGTAGAAGTGCTTGCCAACACAAACAATTATAAAGATGCGCTAACATTAATTCAAAGTTTACCGCAGCAAAGCGAAGCCGCGCAACGCGTGTATCCGCGCATATTGTATGGGCGTGCCGTTGAGCTGGTAAACGACCAGCAAACTGATGGTGCGGATGATTTATTAAATAAGATATTTATTGCGCCTTACAACGAAGCGCAATTGCAACCCGCCTTCTTTTGGAAAGGTGAAATTGCTTACCGGAAAAATAAAGCCGATTCAGCTATTTATTATCTTCAAAATTATTTGAAAACTCCTGTTTCCTATGGCGAAGTAAACCCGCAGGATGCCCGTTATATTTTAGGTTACAGCAATTTAATACAACAGGATTATAATGCTGCTTTACATTATTTTGAAGCTGTAACCACAACAGTTACAACTGCATCATCTAATATTCAGCAGGATGCGTATTTGCGAAGTGCCGATTGTTATTTTATGCGGAAAAATTACAGTAAAGCTGTTCAAATGTATGAGACAGCAATCGCGCTTAATTTGCCTGCCGCCGATTATGCTTCTTATCAAAAAGCCATCATTGCCGGTGCGGCGAACAACACGTCGGAAAAGTTGGTTTTGCTTCGTTCTTTCTTACAAAAATATCCATCATCTGTGTTAGCGCCCGATGCCAATATGGAAACTGCAAACACGTACATGGCAAGCGAAAATTTCAACACTGCTATCGCCCCGTTGAACAACATTTTGAATGATAAAAATGCAGTAAATTATAAACCTGAAGCATTGCTGAAATTAGGCGTTTGTTATTTTAATTTGAACAATAACATCGAGGCGTTGAACCGTTTCAAAGCGTTACTATCAAACTATCCCAACTCCGATGAAAGCAACGATGCAATAGAATATGTAAGAAACATTTTTATCAGTGGGCAACAGCCGCAGCAGTTTGTAACTTTCATGCGGCAAAACGGTAAGGAAGTAAGCACCTCCGAAGAAGATTCACTCACTTATATTTCCGCCTTTAATCAATACAATAATAAAGAAGTTGATAAGGCTTTAGGAGGCTTTCAAACGTACCTTACAAAGTTCCCCGACGGACGTTATTCCATTGATGCAGGTTACTTAGCCGCACAAATTTACAACGATAGAAAAGACTACAAAAACGCTTTTAATTATTACAGTGGCGTTGCCGATAAGGCACCGAACAAGTGGGCTGAACAAGCGGTGTTAGGTGCTGCGCACATCAATTATTTTGAATTGAAAGATTATGTAAAAGCAGAGCAATATTTTGCACAATTAAAAACCATCGCTACAAGCCAGGATACAAAGTTAGAAAGCATGAGAGGCTTGCTTCGCTGCCAATATAAACTATCGCAGTTTGATGCTACTGCCGTTGCCAACGCGCAAGATTTATTAACTGAAAAGGGAACCGCTACTGATGATAAAATGATTGCGAATATGATAACAGCAAAAGCGGCGCAAGCGAATAATCAAGCTTCTGATGCACTATCTTCTTACAGTAATGTTGTTGCCCTTGGCAAATCGGAATACGCCGCTGAAGCTCGCTATCAAATTGCTGCTATCTACTTTGGGCAAAACCAATTGAAGCTGGCAGAGAAAGCAGGTTTTGATGTGATTAACAAAGCCGGTTCTTATGATTACTGGATAACCAAAGCTTACATTTTGCTGGGCGATGTATATTTTAAAGAACAGGATTATTTTAATGCAGAAGCTACGTTGAAAAGTGTGGTGGAAAATGCACAGGACGCCGCTTTAAAAAGCGAAGCGCAACAGAAGCTTGACACTGTAATTTCGGAGAAACAAAAATACAGCAAAGTAGAACAACAATAGAAAACAGAACAAATGAAACCATTTCTTTTTTGCACTATTCTTCTTCTTGCTGTAACGCCGTTTGCTAATGCACAACGAAGCAAAAAGAATATAAAAAAAATCGCAACAACACCTCAAAGTGGAGTAAAAGAAAAAGCATCTTCCGATACAACTATACCCAACCGAACTGTAACAGTAACCTCATCTTACAAGCCGGTGCTAAAGCCGTCTGCCAAAATTAACTTCAGTGCGGCGGCGCCATTGCCCGATTCTATCTTACCAACCTTGCAATACAATGTGCCTGCACAAAATTTGTTTTTCAGTTATCAACCCGGTGCATTAAAGCCCTTGGCTGCTGTTATCGATACCGGTATTCACTGGCAAAACAAAAACTATGTAAAAGCGGGTTTCGGCAACTATTCAACACCGTATTTACAAACAGGTTTATCGTTTGGCGATGGCGCCAATTCGGTAGTGAATGTAAATGCAAAATATTTATCTTCAAAAGGCAGTTTGCCTTATCAACAGTATAGTCGTTTTAATGCCGGTGCCATTGGCATTTTTACCAACGGCAATAATGAAATTACGGGCAAGATTTTTTTTGATAACAATACACAATACGAGTACGGCTTTCAACCGGATACATTGAAGTTTGCCAAAGAAGATTTGCGGCGGCGTTACACAACTATTGGTGCAAAGTTTGGCTTGCGCAACAAAACGATCAATAGCATTGGAGTATCCTACAACCCAAGTATTTATATTGATGGTTTTACCGACAACCACAATGCGCAGGAAACAAATTTTATTTTAGATGCGCCGGTTTCAAAAACTTTCGGTGATGAAGTGGCTTTTAACTTTGGAATCACAGCAAACCTTACAGGCTATAAAGGCGATACGGTAAGTAAAATCAATAATAACCTGGTTTACTTATCACCTTCGTTGCAATACAAAAGCAATAACTTAACGCTTATTGGCGGCATCATTCCATCGTGGGATAATAGTAACTTTCACATGCTGCCCAACGTTACCGCTGAAGCAAAAATAAACGAGGAAAAATTTGTGCTGATGGCGGGCTGGAAAGGGTATTACAACAAAAACAATTATCAATCGCTGGCGCAATTTAATCCCTGGATTCAACAGCCAACCTTCTTAAAAAGCACACGCATTATTGATGCGTATGCAGGCTTCAAAGGAAGCGCTGGCAGCCATTTTACTTACAACGCACAACTTACTATTCAGCACATGTATAACCAGCCTTTGTTTTTAAATGATACTGTTACTGGTCAATCGTTCAATATTATAAACGAAAGTGACATGAAGAATTTTAAGCTTCATGGAGAAATTGGTTACACCGTGCAAGAGAAGTTTTCCTTACTTGCCGGCGCCACCATCAATCAATACAACAACCTTACAAATAATGAAAAAGCCTGGGGTTTGCTGCCCATAGAAATCAACGGCTCGCTTCGATGGAATGTTACCAAAGATTTATTGTTTACAACCGATTTGTTTGCCTGGGATGGAGCGCGTTACCTCACCACAAAAAGCCGCCGGTTAGAGCGATTAAGTGGTGCTTTTGATTTGAATGCCGGTGCCGAATTGAAGATTAATGAAGCATTTAGTGCATGGCTGCAATTCAACAATTTGTTCAACAATAAATACCAACGATGGAATCAATACACAGTGTTAGGTTTTCAGGCTTTGGGTGGTGTTGTTTATCATTTTTGATTGTTGGAAATCAACCGCGTTCCAATAATCTTCTTTCCTATTGTCATAATATAAAAAAGTTCCGGATCATTTTGAAATAATCCGGAACTTTTTTATAAAAACATCTATATAATTTTTTATAGAATAATCTTATTGTTTTTTGCGGAAGCGTTTTACTTTAATTACACGATCACTAATGCGGTCTTCCCTGCTTTTGCGTTCGCCGAAATTATAGCTGAATGTGATGTACAAACTTGTGTACGAATCTTTACTGTTTGAAAAGGCGCGCGGGCTGCCGGGTTTTGGCGGTGTAGGATTTAAACCACGATAATAAAGTTGTTTTGCAAGCGCTGCATTACCTGGAGAAAGATATTTATCAAACAAAGTAGGATCAATGTATGTTTTGCTTACATCATCCAAATAATCGGTAAATGTTTTGCGGAAAGTGGCACTGAATGCAAGCGACATTTGATCGTCGAGACGGTACTTAAAACCAAATGTAAACGGAATATAAAACTGATACAAACTATAGTTTTTGCTATCGGGATATTCTGCGAAACCTTCACCTTCGGTATGAAGCGGTTTTAATGCAATCCACTGGCCATTTAATTCGGCTTTCGGGTTAAAATGAAAAATACCTAAACCTAAACCCACAAAGGGCTTTAATAATGTTTCGCGATGCATTTTGTTGAGTAACTGCAAAGGATACAATTCGCCGTTTACCGACAATTCTTCAAGTCGGGAACGGAAGCTTAAATTCCGGTCAAACCTGCCTAATGATTGATGAATTCTTGTTTTTATCACACTATCGCCACCTGTAATAGTTGTGTAATTAAACGTTCCCATTATTTTAAGCCAGCTTTTCGGGTAATAGCCGTACGATATTCCAATGAGCGGGCGCATACTAACGCCGTTAAGGTCTTTGGAGAAAGGTTCGCCTTTACCACGCGTTCCACCCAAATCTCCTAAAAAACCCGTCAATCCAGCGTTTATACTGATGTCGGTAGTGTTCTGCAGCGAACTGTACACAGGCTTAATTTGCGTTCTTCTAAAACTGTTTTGCGCGAACGATAAAGAACAAATTAATAATAGCAGTAAGGCAGAGATAATTTTTTTTGTACTCATTGTAAGTAGTTGTTTGTTCAACATCCTGGTTGGTTAAAATGCCTTGGTAAATACAAATATATGAAATTCAGTCAGCCGAGTCATGGGCTTACACAGTATTTTATTGTGAGGTATTTATACAAATATTTGGTTTATTTGTGAAATAACCAATTAATAAATTTTAAGGACGTTTGTTTTTATGCCAGATTCAGGATGCGTGCCTTGGTGTAAAAAACAATTCCATGTGAATGTGTTCGATACCATCTTCCAGGTACACTTTGCCGCAAGGTGCAAAACCAAAATTGCCATACCAATCTTTCAAATACAATTGCGCTCCGATTTTTATGATTGATGAGGGAAACAATTCTTTGCATTTTTCTATTGCCATGCTTATCATTTGTTTGCCAATTCCTTTTCCGCGAACAGAAGCCGCGTTTACTACACGCCCGATAGAAGATTTGTTTTTATACACAACATCCGGCGCAATTAAACGGCAACAAGCAACCAATTTATTTTGCTCGTAGCCAAACAAATGGTAACAGTGTTTATCTATTCCATCCATTTCTAAAAAAATACATTGCTGCTCTACAACATACACTTCGCTACGCAATTGTAGTATGTCGTACAACTCATCAACTGATAATTCTGTAAAATATTTGCAAGGCCATTTTATTTCGTTGTCCATTGCACCTGTAATGTTTTTGTTTGGATGATATTGCAATTAAATTTTCTCGTAAACGATGTATTGCCAGGGTTGCAATTCAAAAGAAATATTTGTATCAAAATTGTATGTTATGCTGGAAAAGAGGTTCTGATATTTATCTTTCAATTCATCATTCGAAATGGAAAAACAAACCCTGTCGGCATCAGAAAAATTAAACAGCACCAATGCTTTTTTATCTTCGTACTTGCAAACATAAGCCACCACTTTATCGTTTACATTGGTGTTCAACGGAATTAAATCGGCGTTGCAATGAAACACGTTGCAACGCTTTCTCAACAAGAGCAAGGCTTTATAAAAATCGTGTAATGCAGGTTTCGCATCCGTCCATTCAATTTCATCTTTATCAAAAAATTTCAGTCGTTTGTAATTGGGTAATTCCTGTCCGCTGTAAATAAGAGGAATACCAAGCCATGTGTTGGTGAAAACAGTAAATGTTTTGGCGGCATCGCCGTATTTTTCATACTCCGTACCGTTCCAGCTATTCTCGTCATGGTTGGCGGTGAACATTAACTTTTGCGCATGATCGCTGCATTGGTTCACATATTTCATCAGCACGCTCATCATGTTTTCAACTGTCATTCTTTGTTTTACCAAAGCGGTGCTATCCACCATCCACTCCCACGCATACGTGGCGTCAAACACTTGCAGGTATTCTTCTGTATCGGTTTCTGCCAGCCAGTACAATGGTTTTACTGTATCGCATTCAGTGCGGGCTTCCTGCCAAAAATCAAGCGGAACCAAGTGCGCCATATCGCAGCGGAAACCATCAATATCAGCTTCCGAAATCCAAAACTTCATGGCTGCAATCATAGCGGCACGCATGTCTTTGTTGTTATAATTCAAATCAATTACATCCGTCCATCCATTGGCTTCTGTAAAGTTTCCCTGATCATCTTTTTTGTACCAATCGGGGTGTTGCTTTGCCCAGCCATTGTCTTTTCCGGTGTGGTTGGCAACCCAATCAATAATCACTTTCATGTTTAGGCTGTGGGCTTGTTGTACAATGCTGATAAAATCATCCATCGTTCCAAACTCCGGGTTAATGGCGGTATAATCTGCAACCGCATAATAGCTGCCCAGCGTACCTTGCCTGCCATCTAAACTAATAGGTGTAGTGGGCATGAACCATAATATTTCAACACCCATATCCTGCAATCGTGAAAGGTGTTTTGCAAAGGCGTTAAAAGTGCCTTCGTGTGTATATTGGCGTGTGTTCACTTCATAAACATTAGCGCCGTTCGCCCAATCCAATTGCTTAAACAATGCACTCATCGAAATACAAATTTTTGAAGCAAAGAAACACTATTATTGTGCCGTTTACTTTTTGTTTTTATGAATAAAAACAACGCGCAACAAAAGTTAAGCCTGCTGCAGGCAACCGCCATTAATATGACCGATATGGTTGGCATTGGTCCGTTTGTGGTGTTAAGCACAGTAGTAAGTATTATGAACGGTCCTGCATTTTTATATGCCTGGATTGCCGGTGCGTTGCTATCTTTTATTGATGCCACAATATGGAGCGAATTGGGAGCCACTTACCCGCTGGCAGGCGGGAGCTATAATTTTTTAAAGGAAGGTTTTGGACCAAAATGGGGCAGACTGATGAGCTTTTTATTTGTGTGGCAAACTATGATACAAGCCCCGCTGGTATTAACTTCCGCTTCATTGGGCTTTGCAAAATATTTCTCATTTTTAACACCGTTGAATACAATAGAAAGTAAGATGATAAGCGGCGGTTTAATTATCGTAATCATCCTGCTTCTTTACAGAAGAATTGAAACCATTGGCAAAATAACAGTTGCCTTATGGGTTGGCGTTTTACTTACCATTGTTATTATTATTTACGGTGGAATTGCGCATGGCAATTTTTTGCAACCGCTGCGCAGCATCAACACCGGCTTGCATTTCAACTTTGCTTTTGCAGCGGCATTGGGCAGCGCAAGCGTGCAAACGGTGTACAGTTACCTGGGCTATTACAACATTTGTCATTTGGGCGGCGATATAAAAAATCCGCAGCGTAACATTCCGCGCAGCATGTTTATTTCTGTTGCAGGCATTTCGGTTTTGTATCTGATGATGAACATCAGCGTAGCTTCTGTACTTCCTTTTGATGTAATAAAAAAAAGCTCTTTTGTAGTGAGCGATTTTATAAACGTATTAGCCGGTTCAACAGCTGCAACCATTGTTACCGTTTTAATTTTATGGGTGGCGTTCGCTTCTGTTTTTTCAGCTACGCTGGGCTATAGCCGAATACCTTATGCCGCAGCAAAAGACGGTTCTTTTTTCTCCGTATTTGCAAAGCTTCATAAAACCAAACTGTTCCCGCATGTATCGCTGCTAACGCTTGGCGGTATTGCCTTTGTGTTCAGTATTTTGTTTAGTAATTTAAGAGATGTAATTCAAGCCATTCTTGCCATGCGCATATTGGTTCAATTCATTAGCCAGGCAGTTGGATTGTTGTTGTTAAGCCGCAGAAAAGGAAGGCGTTTTATTGCCTGGAAAATGCCATTATATCCGTTGCCGGTGCTTCTTGCCATTGCAGTTTGGTTTTTTATTTTTTTATCAACAAAAGAAAAAATGTGGTATGGATTGGGCGTTGCCTTATTAGGTTTGATTGTTTTTTTTATTACCTCTTACATAAAAAAAGACGGGCTGTTTGCAAATAAAAAACTTCAACAAAAGAAAGATGAATTACTCACTGACAATCCAACTATAAACGGCAGCCAGCAGCAATAAAATTTGTATCATCCATATCCAAAGCGTCTTTAGTTTCAACACTTGTTTTAACAACACATCAATTCCAAAAAATAAAAGTGTTGCAATGATGAGGCGATACAGAATTTCGCTTTTTATTTCTTCGGGCTGGCGGCTGATGGCAACAACGGTAAAGGCAAGCAATGAAACAAACGCCATTACAGTAAACAAAGTAATTTTTGTAAAGTATGTCTTCAACATAAATCATCTGCATTGCCGGTAAACAAGGGTACAAATCTTAGTTTGTTTTTACTCCATTTTTCGCTTCGCAAAACTGCTGTAAATTCTTATAAATACCACTTGTTTTTACAGTGGCATAAAAATTGGCAAACGGGCTGTAAACGTTTATATGAAACTACTTCGTTCTTCGATGCTGCTTTTTACAACAGCTATCCTGCTTATAAACTCATCATGCAGCAACCTTAACAAAACGCAAAAAGGTGGCGCCATTGGTGCCGGCGGCGGCGCTGTATTTGGCGGTGTAATTGGTAAATTATCTGGCAACACTGCGCTGGGTGCTATTATTGGTGCAGCCGTTGGCGGCACTGCCGGAGCTATTATTGGTAAGAACATGGACAAGCAGGCGGATGAAATAAAAAGCACCGTTCCGTCAGCAAAAGTTCAACGCGTAGGCGAAGGCATTGAAGTAGAATTTAGCAACAGCGTGTTGTATGCTTTTAACAGTGCAGAGTTAAACTCGGCTGCTTATCCAACGTTACAAAATTTAATTACAGTGTTAAACAAATATCCCAATACCAACATCGAAGTGCAGGGGCATACCGATAGTACAGGCACACCGGAATACAACCAGGTGTTATCTGAAAAAAGAGCCCAATCTGTAGCCGATTATTTAAAGGCGCAAGGCATCGATGCTTTGCGAATTACTACCAAAGGCTTTGGAAAAACAGCTCCGAAATATGATAACAGCACTGCCGAAGGAAGAGCTCAAAACCGGCGTGTTGAGTTTTTAATAACTGCGAATGATAAGATGAAGAAAGATGCACAGCAACAGTCGGGTCAATAAAAGAAAACTGCAGTAAAACAAAAGCCGTTCAATAAAACATTGAATGGCTTTTGTTTTACTGCAAATTGATGTAAAAAAAAATGTGTGAACAAAACGGTAAATAAGCATGGTTATTGAAGTGGATTTGCGCTTACTTGTTGCGCTAACTATTTTAACTTGACATTTAAAATTTGCAAATGGCACAAACCATTCTTGTTGCTGATGATGAGGAATCAATTGTAGAAGTTGTTTCTCTTTTTCTTCAATACAATGGCTATAAAACGTTACAAGCTTACGATGCACAAACGGCTGTTAACATGGTTGCCAAAAGCCCCGATTTAATTATATTGGATGTATGGTTTGGTTCGATTGACGGCACTACTTTGTGCAAGTATTTTAAAGAACAAAACAACAGTAAAAACATCCCGATTTTGATGTTTAGCGCAGCCCGCGATTTGCGGAATTATACACTGCAAGCCGGTGCCGACGGCTACATAGAAAAGCCGTTTGATGTAGGCGATTTACTGGAGCAAATAAAAACGTTGCTTGCAAAACAATAAATGGTTTTATTCTTCTTTAATGGGTACTTCGTTTTAATTTTCTTTATCGTCCAATACAATAGCGGATAAATTTGTAGTTCGCTCACTTCAGGTTTTGTTTCGTTTGTAAATTATGAAAGCAGGTTTTGTAAATATTTTCGGTAAGCCTAATGCAGGCAAAAGCACATTGTTAAATGCGTTGCTGGGCGAGAAGCTTGCCATTGTTTCAGGCAAGGTGCAAACCACGCGGCATCGCATTAAAGGCTTTCTAACAAAGCCCGGCGAATACCAGATTGTATTTTCAGATACACCCGGTATCATCGAACCTAAATACAAACTGCATGAGCGAATGATGCAAAGCGTAAAAAGCGCTTTGGAAGATGCAGATGTTGCCATTTTGCTGGCAGATGCAAAAGTGCCTGCGGACGAAAACCATCTTTTGTTTTCTTCATTGCAATTAAAAGTGCCGGCCATTGTTGTTATTAATAAGATAGACAGCGTGAAAGACGCTGTGGTAAAAGGTTTGAGCGATTTTTTTTTACGGCAATCGTATTGCAAAAAACTAATTTCGGTATCTGCAAAAACAGGCAAAGGCATTGATGAATTGCTGCAAACTGTTCTTTCTTTTTTACCCGAAGGCGAAGCCTTTTATAACGAAGAAGACATTAGCGATTTGCCTACTAAATTTTTTGTAAGCGAGTTAATACGCGAAAAAGTGTATGACTTGTTTATTGATGAAATTCCTTACCAGACAGCCGTAGTTATAAATGAGTTTAAAGAAAAACAAACGCTAATAAAAATTGGCGCCGATGTAATTGTGCATCGTGAATCGCAAAAGGCAATTTTGCTTGGCGAGAAAGGCAGCATGATTAAAAAATTAGGTACGCTTGCCCGCACCGACATTGAAAATTTTTTACAGCAAAAAGTATTTCTGCAATTGTTTATAAAGGTGCGTCCTAAGTGGCGCGACAACGATTTGCAATTAAAAGAATACGGGTATTATTAAACATGAAAGTTAAGAAGCGAGAACTCAATCAATACCTGGTTTTATTATACTCGTTTATTTTCACTACAACTTGTGTTCTGCATCTCATTTACCCTTCTATCGGCTAACAACTAACATCTCTCTTCCTACTTATAACTTACCACTTACAACCTAAAACTTACTTTTGCCGTCTATGAGTTACACACTCGCTATTGTAGGCAGACCTAATGTTGGTAAAAGCACGTTTTTTAACCGGATGCTGGAGCAGCGCAAAGCTATTGTTGATGATGTAAGCGGCGTTACGCGCGACCGGCAATATGGCGTTACAGACTGGAATGGTAAGCAATTTAATGTAATTGATACGGGCGGTTTTGTGCCCGACACAGAAGATATTTTTGAAAAAGAAATTCGTAAGCAGGTGCGCATCGCTATTGATGAAGCCGATGCCATTTTGTTTATGACCGATGCCGCCATTGGCATTACCGATTTGGATGAAGCCATGGCAAGTTTATTACGCCGCGCTACCAAACCTGTGTTTCTTATTGTGAATAAAGTTGATAACAATAGCCGCCTGTTGGAAGCCTCTGAATTTTATAGTTTGGGCTTTGATAAAATTTATTTTTTAAGTAGCATGACGGGAAGTGGAACGGGTGAGTTGTTAGATGCAGTTACCTCGTTAATTCCAAATGAAGAAAAGGAAAATATAAATGATGATGGAGAAGATAAAGAAGCAGAAAAAGAGGTACCGAAATTTGCCATTATCGGTCAGCCCAATGTTGGTAAATCATCTTTATTAAATGCTTTAATAGGCGAGGAGCGCACCATTGTTAGCAGCATTGCGGGCACCACGCGCGATACCATTCATACGCATTACAAAATGTTTCAAAAAGAGTTTGTATTGATTGATACGGCTGGCATTCGTAAGAAAAACAAAGAGAAAGACGACCTTGAATTTTATTCTGTTATTCGCGCCATTAAAGCGATGGATGAAGCCGATGTTTGTTTGTTGTTGTTAGATGCAGAAAAAGGCATTACGGCACAGGATGTAAATATTTTTTCTTTGGCTGCGCGAAAAGGAAAAGGCATTGTGGTTTTGGTGAACAAATGGGATTTAATGGCTAAAGAAACCAACACTGCACGCGATTATGAAAAACGATTAAAAGAAAAGATTGCGCCCTTTACCGATGTACCTGTTATTTTTATTTCGGTTCATGAAAAAACGCGCATTTACAAAGCCATGGAAGTGGCTTTGGAAGTGTATCAAAACAAAACGCGCAGAGTGCCAACCAGCAAGCTGAACGAAGTGATGCTGAAAGCCATTGAAGGTTATCATGCGCCGGTGGTTCGTGGCAACTCTATCAAAATAAAATATGTAACGCAACTGCCAACCGGTGTGCCATCGTTTGCTTTTTTCGCTAATTACCCCGATGATATTAAAGCGCCTTATCGCAATTATTTAGAAAATCAGCTTCGTCAAAATTTCAACTTCACAGGTGTGCCGGTAAGAATTTTTTTTAGAAAGAAATAGCGGGTTAGCCACGGATGCGCAAAGGGTTGCAAAGCCTATACATTTACGCATGTTTGTATTTGCTTGCTTTGTTTGATAATACCATCTTTAGAATTAATGAATAAAAACAAAAATTCAGATTTTTAAAAAAATTTCTAAATATTAATATGCATTTCAACATAAACATTTCTACCTTTATCATAGCAACTCAATAGCACACTTCATCGAACCAATAGCTTGTTTAATTCTCCGGTTGTTATCTTACTTAATATTTTTTTCGACTGATTGTTTTTAAAATGAAAACTTTATCAATCGCTTATCTCTCTTAAATTCTTAATTACTCATCGATGCCGAAAAAATAAACCGGCTCCTAAAAAATTAAAACTATGTCGCAAGTAAACAAAGCTGCCTATGTGCCGTTAGCAGGCAGTAAAAAAACAAAGCCTGATGCAACTGATACCAAAAATCTCGATCCTAACCAAACGATGGAAGTAACGGTGCGTGTGCGCCGCAAAGCTTCTATCGAACCAGAACTTAACAGCGGCAAGCAATACAGCCGCGAGGAATATGAAAAAACTTTCGGCGCATCTGATGAAGATGTAAACAAAATAGAAGAGTTCGCTCATGAGCATCAACTCTCAATTGCACAGGCAGATAAGGGTAGAAGGAGCGTAATACTGCGCGGAAAAGTAAGCGATTTTGAAAAAGCGTTTCAGGTGAAATTATCCTGCTACCAAAGCGCCGACGGGCATACCTTTCGCGGTCGTTCAGGCGACATTCATATTCCTGCAGAATTAAAAGAAATTGTTGATGGCGTATTTGGTTTGGATGACCGCCCGCACCTGCGCCCTATGTTTCAAATAGCGAAAAACGGAAAGGGAAACATTGTTGCACACAATGCATCGCAAAGCTTTAACCCCAACGATTTAGCCGGCATTTACGGCTTTCCAACCGGCGTTACGGGAAAAGGGCAATCTATCGGTATTATTGAATTGGGCGGCGGCTATCGCACTGCCGATTTAAAAAAATATTTTGCTTCCATTGGTGTAAAAACACCTTCTGTAAAAGCCTATGCCGTTGACCATGGAAAAAACAACCCTACCAATGCTAATGGCGCTGATGGTGAAGTGATGCTTGACATTGAAGTAGCCGGTGCTATTGCGCCCGATGCTAAAATTGTAGTGTATTTTACACCGAATACCGACAAAGGCTTTTTAGATGCTGTTACCACGGCAATACACGATGCACAAAACAAGCCTTCTGTTATCTCTATCAGCTGGGGATCGGCAGAAATAAACTGGACGCCGCAATCGCTCGATAACTTCAATGAAGCTTTCAAAGCTGCATCTTTACTGGGTGTTACAATATGTTGCGCCGCTGGCGATCAGGGTTCAAGCGATAACGAAACCGATGGAAAAGTACATGCCGATTTTCCATCATCAAGTCCGTATGTGCTGGCTTGCGGCGGCACTTCATTGCAGGTAAGCAATAACAAAATTGTTTCGGAAACGGTTTGGCACGATTCCGATTCTTCGGCTACCGGCGGTGGCGTGAGCGATTATTTTCCGCTGCCCGATTATCAGGCAAATGCAAACGTTCCGCTTTCAATAAGCAGCGGCTTTAAAGGCAGAGGCTTGCCCGATGTAGCGGGGGATGCCGACCCGAACACGGGTTATAATGTGAGGGTGGATGGACAAGATATGGTAATTGGCGGCACCAGCGCGGTTGCTCCTTTAATGGCTGGGTTGATGGCTTTGGTAAATGAAAAAAATGGAAGCAGCGCAGGCTTCATCAATCCTAAATTATATACTTCCCCTAATTTATGCCGCGATATTACCCAGGGCGATAATATTACGACTACTACTAAGCAGGGATATACCGCCGGCGCCGGCTGGGATGCCTGCACAGGCTGGGGCGTACTGAACAATTTGTAATAAAAACAAACACATAAACAATCATTACCTGTTGCTGTATGTTTTATAAAACAAGCAGCGTATCCTTCATAGACTATAAGCCAAAAACGGTATGGCTCCGGCTATACCGTTTTATTTATCGTGCATAGTAAATCTTTTTATTTCAGTATAAATTGTATATACCTTTATTAAAGTTTAGCAAACGCACCTTCATAAGTTAACGTTTATATATCTGCTAAACCCACGTTTGTTTTTAATGCACTTTTCGTAGGATGTACGAACCCCGGTAACATCATTACATCCGCATTTTGTTGCTGTTATTGCATAATATAAATACGTATTGTTTTCCGTACGGTACCAGACAAAATATCGGTATCTGTAATATTCTTTCTCAACGATAGCTTCGCTTTACCTTAATTTAATTTTTTCTAAGCATCTTAATTCGTGCTATTATTTGACAGCTGTTTCCCGTGCCCGGATGCAGTGTCAAATTCACAATGCTTCGTTACTAATTTTTTTTAGAACAGGGCTATCGAAGCTGTGCTACCGCCATAACAAGTATCCTATCATAAAAATCATACAAAATGAAACAACTTTAAAAAGAAGATCATGGTACCCTACGGAGTTAGCTGAAAATCCGATCAAAGAGTAAGCATAAACAAAATGAATACAAATGGAAAATAATGAAAAAAAATCGCAAATGCCCGGTGCCGGAACACCAAAAAAAACAATGCCCGACACAAGTATGAAACAAAAGATGCCAGGCGCAAGTATGAAAAAAACAATGCCTGTTCCGGAAATGGAAAGTAAGAAACAACCTGCTGATATGAAAGCGCCTGATATGCAAGCAGGTACAAAGAAATCATCTTCAACAGGGAATATGCCCCAGTTTAGTATGACTCACCCTACTACCGGGCCAGGTCATCAAACTAAAGCTCCCGCTGCAGAAGAGGAAGAACTTGTACTTACCCCCGGAGGATGGCGGCCCAAATCAAAAGTGCATAAATTAGAAGCCGGCCATCATGTTAGCGGGGAAGGTAACAGGCTAAAAATAATTCATACTGAAAGCGGAAAGGTGGTTGCAGATTTAGGCGAAATACCTAAGAAAGATGGAAAAGAGCCGAACATGCCAAAAAATGTGTATGTACCGGATTATAAAAAAGTACGAGCAGTGCCAGGCTCAGTAGTACCTGATTATGGATCAGGATGGATTACTTATTCTGACTGGACAAACAACAGCGGCCAGCCAATAAGTTCATTCACTACCAATTGGGTTGTACCACCGGCTCCGGCAACAGATTCCGGTCAAACTATTTTCCTTTTTAACGGCATTCAAAACTCAGGATTTATTCTTCAGCCGGTTTTACAATGGGGTCCCTCGTATGCAGGTGGCGGCAATTATTGGGCTGTTACAAACTGGTATGCTGATGGTCAAGGCGGCAGTGCCGTGGTAGGACCTTCTTTAGTAACGGTAAATCCAGGAGATTCTTTGCAGGGAATTATGACTTTAACATCCCAGTCAGGATCTTCTTTCAGTTATCAATCTGCTTTTACAAACATTCCATCTGCCACTGTAGCAGTAACCAATATTGAAGAGCTAACCTGGGCTTGTGAAACGCTGGAAGTGTATAGAATTACACAATGTTCCGACTATCCTGCCACTGATGAAACCACGATGAACGGCATTGAAATTATAGTTGGCGGAAACACAGAAGCCAGTATCACCTGGCAACCTGTAAACGCATTTACTGAATGCGGACAACATTGCAATGTTGTAAGCAATGCTTCACCGGGTGGAGAGGTAGATATTTTTTATTCGAATCCTCCTCCCGCACCCTGGAGTGGCTGGGCATCTTTGGGCGGCTGGATAGATTTGCTAACAGTCGGCCAGAATCAGGATGGACGTATGGAAATATTTGCCCGTGGAAGTGACGGTGCCGTATGGCACAACTGGCAAACAGAACCCAATGGCAATTGGAGTGGTTGGGCTTCTTTAGGCGGCTGGATTGATATGCTGACTATTGGTCAAAACGCTGACGGAAGGTTAGAAATATTTGCCCGTGGAAGTGATGGAGCTGTATGGCACAACTGGCAAACAGAACCCAATGGCAATTGGAGTGGCTGGGCTTCTTTAGGCGGCTGGATAGACATACTAACAGTTGGGAAAAATGCAGATGGAAGGTTAGAAATATTTGCCAGAGGCGGCGATGGAGCTGTATGGCACAACTGGCAAATAGCTCCCAACGGAAACTGGAGTGGCTGGGCTTCTTTGGGCGGCTGGATAGACAGACTTGTAATAGGTCAGAATCAGGATGGAAGATTGGAGTTATTCGCAAGAGGAAGTGATGCTGCTTTATGGCACATGTGGCAAACTGCGCCAAGCAATGGATGGAGCGGCTGGGCTTCTTTAGGTGGATGGATTGATATGCTAACAGTCAGTCAAAACGCTGATGGAAGAATGGAAGTATTTGCAAGAGGCAGCGATGCTGCTTTATGGCATATGTGGCAAACAGCACCCAACAATGGATGGAGCGGCTGGGCTTCGCTAGGCGGATGGATTGATATGCTGACTGTTGAGCAAAACCAGGATGGTCGTATGGAGGTATTTGTAAGAGGAAGTGACCTTGCCGTATGGCATCTATGGCAGACCGCGCCAAGCAATGGATGGGGCGACTGGGCATCATTGGGCGGCTGGATTGACAGGCTTTTTATTAGCCACAATTTGGATGGAAGAATTGAAGTATTTGCAAGAGGAGGAGACGGTGCTGTATGGCACAACTGGCAAACAGCTCCTAACTTTTAATTCATTGAAACAAAACAAAACCCAAAAAGCGATGCAAAGCGCATGCACAAACTCGCATGTCATCTTGTTGCCTCATTGGGCTTGATAATAACGTCTCATCAATCAATGAACAAAAACGGTATGGCTCCGGCTGTACCGTTTTGTTTTATCTTGATTTGAAAAAATAATTCCGGCAAAACAAAAATGTTTTTATTTTTAAACAAGGTTTAGCAAACGAACCTTCATATATACGATTTTGTGCCGATACTCCGCTGCTAAGCTTTTTACAATTTGTTACATTTCTCTCTTTCTTGTGTACTTGTACCTGTAAACTCCATTTTCTGTTGTAAAAATACGGTGTGCTTTCGTGGTTTATCCCGTATTGAAAGGGCGTGGTTGCTTATACATTTACATCATATATTTTTTATACCGGTAAGCCGAAAACGGGATGATAGAGTAGGCAAATAAAATAGTTTTATGCTAAGTCTTGAAATGCTCGATGTAGCAATAGGTATGATTCTCGTCTTTCTTTTTGCAAGTCTCATCTGCACAGCAACCAACGAAATGGTGGAAGCCAAATTAAAGCTGCGGGCAGTGGACCTTGAGCAAGGTATAAGGGGATTATTAAATAACGATGAAAACCTAACCCAACAAATTTACAATCATCCGCTGGTTGATTCGCTTTTCAGAGGTAAGTACGACGTGAAAGACATCCGAACGGACAAGAACCGTTATTCGCGCGGCTCTACACTTCCTTCATACATTCCTGCTAAAAACTTTGCAGTTGCACTAATCAATATCCTTTTTCCTGCGCCCCTCAATAACAATGTAAATGCAATAAAAACAAACATTGATAAAATTGAAAATGAATATGTAAAAAAAGCGCTTACTTCTATTGTTACGGCTGCAGGCGATGACATGAATAAAATGCAGGAAGGCATTGAGAACTGGTACAACAGTGCTATGGATCGCGTATCGGGCTGGTATAAAAGAAGGGTGCAAAAAATACTATTTGTTTTAGGGATAGTAATTGTCATCGCCATGAATGCTGACTCAATTGCCATTTTTAATAACCTTGTAAACGACCGCCCTTTGCGTGCTGCTATTGTAGATGCCGCACAGCGATTACCGGCTGCCTCAACTGATACACCATCGTTTTCAAAAACCATAGCCAATGTAAACAGTTTATCGCAATTGGGTTTGCCCATCGGCTGGGTTTGGAAAAGCGATTTAAATTATGATAAAGCAGCTATTTCCAACCCCAAAGCCATTCCGGTTTTCGATCTTTCCAATCGGTTCAAATACACTGCAGAAATGTGGGGTTTGAAAGTATTGGGCTGGCTTATTACGGCTTTGGCTATTTCGTTAGGCGCGCCGTTTTGGTTTGATATGTTGAACCGTGTTATGGTGATACGATCAACCGTAAAGCCAACCGAAAAAAGCCCCGATGAATCATCACAGGACAGGCAGGGAAAATCATAATCATAACAAAAACAAACCTTTCATTTATGAGCTACCAACTATTAACGGGAGATGTTTTATTTTACCAACGCTTTTTAAAAGCCGCCGGCTTTTATACAGATGTTTTAGATGGCAAATGGGACCAAGTACCAACAAAGCTGATGCAGATTTTACTACTCAAAGCGCTTCCATTGCTGAACAGCTTGGCAGGTTTGATGCACGCAGCGAAAGCAACCTGGTAACGCTGTTGCCCGTAGCACAGAAACAGGCCCGTTTGTTTTTACTTCAATGTCAAAGCACCGGCTTCGATGTGCGCATTGTATCCGGCACCCGCACGTATGCCGAACAAGAAGTTTTGTATGCGCAGGGAAGAACCGCACCCGGGCTTATTGTAACTCATGCAAGTGGCGGACAAAGCAATCACAACTTTGGTATAGCGTGGGATATTGGTTTGTTTATTGCCGATGGCAGCTATAACCAAAACGATGCTGATTACATAACAGTTGCACAACAGGTGTTACCGGCAATGAACAATATAGAATGGGGCGGCAACTGGCATTCCATTGTTGACAACCCGCATTACCAGTTAACACCGGTAAGTGATAGCGTGGCTGTTGTTTGTGGTTTGTTTGAGGAAGGTGAAATGTATGTGTAGATAAAACAGTGGAACCTTTACAAACCACCGACACCAAAGGGTTTGACGCAAGCTGTACCGTTTTCTATTTACCTTACTTTTCTTCTCAAATCACATGTTGATAGAAGAAAAAAATATTTTTTCAAATTGTTGTACGGAATATAAAAACATTCCACTGCTGCCCCGGTGCGTGTCCTCATGCAACGGAATAATGGTTAGCTTCTTACTTTTCTTCTCAATATCTTTAGTAAGTAAAACTACCGATAGATAAATACCTATAAACGTACTCAATCCCTGTACAGTAGTTACTGTATGATATGGTAATGTTGTGTTAGCAGAGGGTACATGGCATATACTTTGAAACCTCTGGTGCTAAATTGTTTGAATATGAAACACAATCATCACGAAGAAGCGGCTAAACATCACGAAGCGGCTGCTACACATCACAAAGAAGCGCACAAAGCCAACCAGGAAGGAAAAGACGATGTAGCTGCCTCACATGCACACGCTGCACGCGGCCACAACGCTCATGCTACCCAACATGCTGAAGAAGCTGCTAAAAAGCATTCTGATAAACATGCTGCAAAGCAAACGGAAAAGCAAGCTGTAAAAAATTAGAAATATATTTTTCTTTTTAAAGAAAAGCCGCCTGATAAAAGGGCGGCTTTTTTGTTGTTTATAACATGCATAATTCGGTTTGCGTATTGAAAATTAGGATAAAAGAAAAGGTTGATATCATTTTCAATAGCAACGATCAAACATGAGTTTTTACTGTGCGTGAAGGATGTTTTGTTTTGTTCGTTTATGGTTGATTGTAAATTGTCCTGTTCATTAGGGTTATTAACACTGTTATTATCTCCCTGTTGATGGAAGAAAAAATATTTTTTCAAATTGTTGTACGGAATATAAAAACATTCCTACCTTAGTTCATTATTAGCAACGTACCTATTCAAGACGATTCAACGAATCAATAGACCGACCCCGACGTAAACGATAGTCGTTTTCTCTTCTTTTAATTTCTCTGATTTCTTCTGTGTGTTTGCACTTGTGATGCTTGTTTTTCTATTGCGGAAAATACGGTGTGTTAAACGGGGTTTTCCCGTTGTGATGGGATGGTGTTGACTTATATTTTTACAATATTTATTTCTTCTATGCCGGAATGCTGAAAACGGGATAATAGAGTAGGCAGAAAACATATTTATAATGAAAAACTTCACTTTTATTGTCTTCTTTATATTATTTATTACAAGTAGTGTAACTGCCCAGATAATTTACAAAAGTGCAGATTCTTTAGCGATAGCGACTCACACAACGCAAATACAAAAATTAACCGTGCAAGTAGATACATTAAGGATTAATATTGATAGTATTAAAAACAGAATAACACTTCTTGCAGGTAAATCTTTTGATAAAGATAATGACTGGGGAGTGTTTATATGCTTATTGCCTTGTCTTTTATTTATTCTTATGTTATTGATACTTAACTGGAACTTAAGAGATAAGTTTAGCTTAGCCGATGCGCTTTCTGAAAATGACTTAATAACAAAAACAATTGAAAATAAGCAATACAATATAGCTAACATTAATGCTATTGGGACACAGGCTGCACTTGCATCTCAAATTGCTACATTATTGCCCCCCACACTCACTATAAGTGGAGATGCAAAGCTAAAAAGCAGCAGCCGCTATTTGGCTGTAATAACAGGTTTTACAGCTCTGATAATAGCAATATGTATGATTATGTTTTATATGTATAGTTATATTAAAAACCCCGCTAAGCCAGTAGATTTTACCGGTTTGTCCACAGTTATACTTAGCTTGATTGTAGGTATAGCACCATATAGTTTTAATAAACTAAGTGAGGGAATTAAATCAAAAACTAGCTAAAATATAAAGAAGGAATTTACTGCTGAACACCTTCATAACAAAGTAAGCACCGGTAAGCCGAAAACGGGATATTAGAGTAGGCGAAAAATTAAAAATAATGAATAACGTTATAACTGATGCTAAATCTGAACAAACACTATCATGTGTTTCTCCTAACTGTACTTATCACGTTCACTTTAAACCCAAAAAGCCCTTACCTGGGTTCGGACAAGTTGCTTCTCTGGAAACAAACAGGACAGTTTATCTTACCTGTGATAACCCTGCTACCCCTCATACTAACCCGTATCTAATACAATTTTGAGTTATGGATATAGAAATGATTGATGATAATTTTTGGCTGAAGTATGCAAAAGATCATACAGAAAAAGCAACTGATTTAGTAAATGCCGGTGCAGATAAATTAGATACTTTTCTTACATGGGCTTGGGGCATATATACGGCTGTCTTTACTGTAGCAATAATACTCAATCTCGTAACTGACGATTATACTACGAGAATTATTATGGCTTTACCGGTTATCATTATTCCGATAGCAAAATTTCTGTGCATTAGTGTGCAATTGCCCGTTTTTGCAAGTTATTTTCCCGACATGCCTGATAGTATTATTAATGATCTGTACAGTAAAGTCATTAACAGAAAGCATAAACTATTTCAATGGGCACTAGCGATTGCTACAATTGGAGTTTTAAATATTGGGGTAGCCCTATTTATTTTTAAAATAGGTCTAAATGATAATTATTCAATTAAAGTAAGTCAAGTTGTAAGTAATCATTTGATTTTCATCAAAGGAAAAATTTTAAATAACAAAGCTGCTAACATAACACTGATAGGTAAGTTTCAAGATTCTCTTATGAAGTCTATTGATCTTAAAGTTCAATCAAACAAGAAAGGTGATATTGATACTGTAATTAATGATAATGGATTAAAGCCACTCAATAAAGTTTATTGTAAGTGGGATAAAGGAAACGGCAAAACAACAACAATTGAAAATTAAAAAGGAATAACAGCTGAACACCTTAAAAAAGGTAAGCACCAGGTAAGCCGAAAAGGGAATAAAGTAGGTAAAAATTTTAAATTTTATTTTATGAGTATTAAAGACAGAGACGAATCAGTGGATTTAACAATTGATCCAACATCCACTAAAAATGTTACTCTAACAATAGTTATTGGAAACGCGCAGATTGGAGGGAATTACATCATATTTGAAAATGATCCCGGAACTATAGTTGCCAAAGGCGACGTCAGTAATCTTGATTTAGGAAATGGCGCTGCCTTAATCGGCAAAACGCTGGTTGTAACAACAAACATTCTTGATTCAAATACTTCAACGAACAAGGTGGTTGCAACTTACAATTTTCAATCATGTACACCTGCTATTTCATCTTTTAATGATACTGTTGATAATCCCGGCGATATTTTCTCTCTTATGGTAAGTTTCAATTTTAAATAAAAAAGATAATTACAAATGAAAAAGTCAATTTTGCTTTGTTTAACAACGCTTTTTTGTGCTAATATATTTTCTCAAACATTCGATAGTTTAAAACTAAACGATTTAAACATACCAACTTCACCAGCTTTAGTTTTTACCGACCAATCTCCGTCATCTATTGAAAAACCCACCACACCCAAGGCATTTAATTTAAGCTTGATCAATTTGTTTCAAGGTGGTGCAGTCGAAGTAGCCCCATATTGGTTTTGGAACCATAAAGCATTAACAATTGATGCTCTTAATAATCAAAAATTTCCAGTAATACCCACGTTTGCGCTATCTACAGCAACTACAAAAACAGACACGAGTTCTACATTATCGGTTGGTTTCCGAACTCAAATATTTCGCTTATTAAATAAATCTCAAATTAAAACTATACAGTCCAAAATTAAAACTATAGAACAACTTTTAAGTGTTCCTAGAGAAGAACTACCTAAAGATACGGATGATATAAAAAAAGCCCTTGTGCAGTATGATTCGCTTCTATCAAAACCATTAATTGTCTTAGAAATAGCAGGTGCCTATTTAGGAAATGCTGCAAATAACTCTTATAAGGATCTTGGTGCAAATAAAATGGGTGTATGGCTTAACCTGAGTATTTCGCCGCCAAATTTTCCTTTAGATATTCTAGGGCTGGCCCGCTATTCAAAGGTTGTTGGAAGCATATCTAAAACAGGCTCAGATTCTTCTTTTATTGATTTTGGTGTAGGACTTTCTTTTTTAAAGAAAAATTTTGATTTGGAGGGAGAATATTTAAACAGAAAAGATTTTATAACAAAAGCCAACTATGACAGATTGGTTTTTGTTATTAATTATCAAATAACCGAATCGTTAACAGCAGTTGCATCTTTCGGGAAAAATTTTGGAAATGTAAATAATATTGTATCGCTATTTGGTATTAAGGTTGGTCTATCTAATCAAAAAATAAAAGCAAACTAACCTCATGCCCACCCCACTCATTACCGCCAAAAATTCTTTACCATGCAAACGCTGCATTCAATAGGCTATTTTCAACAAAAGACTATATTGAGGTTACCACCAACTCGTCATTTTAATTAAAAGACGATGCTGATTGCGCCATTTCCGCTTCGAGCATCGTCTTTCAACGATATAAAATAACCCATAAAAATCCATGTTCTTCGAGGTGTTAGCGCAGCGCACCTCGAAGTGGAAATAATATGATTCTCCGAATCATCAAAGCAGGCAAAATATAAGAATTAAGTCCAGGACTTAACCATCTTCCTTTCATCAAAATGCACTACGCTAACATTTTGATGAAAGGAATTAATTTGAAACAGGGGCAGCCAGTCGTAACAAGTAAAGGTAACAAAGTAAAGAGGGGCTTCGTCACTGTTCCATTTGCGTGTTGACATGATTCAAATATACACCTACAAATCCTACCGCAGGGGCTCATGCCGCCTCACAAAGCCCAGCTATGAAGACCCTGCTGCGACGTATGTGCCATAGGTACGATGCTCTTTGTTTACTTCAAATTTTATTCGGTTTCTTAAAGCCAATTTATCAACTCACCACCTCATCTTTCAACAAAAACTCCCCCTTCGTTAGCCATGAAAAACCGAAAGCCGTCAGAGCCAAAGTCTCAAAAATTAATGTAGGTTTAAGAAAGCCAATGCGTTCGTTTACCGCACTAATATTATCTATCGGAATACCGATAACGGAAACAATCATAATGATTCCGCATACCCTGTAAATGCGGTTTCTTTTCTTTTTTTGCGGTGTTTTATAACCCGAACTTTTGGTGAACAAAAAGATTGACATAAAAGCGAGGGCTGCAAAGAAAATACCCGCAGAAATATAGTGCAGCTTACTAATAATATCAGTCTTATCGCTGCTTTCGGAAGTAGGAAAGAAGGCGATGCCAAGCGCAAACAAGCCGGCTATTTTACTGGTTACCGAATCGTACCATTTGTAGCCATGATACGAAAGCAAAAACAAGGCTATTCCACAAATCACACCTTCTAACAAATTGCGCATGCAGGTGTAGTAATATGCACTTACTGAAACCTGTATTGCACTCCCGGGCAAGCCAAAATCCACGATCCAATAATAAGAACAGGCATCAGTAGAATACCAAAAAAGCCAATCACCTTGCGCAGCGTCACGTAAGAAATAATGATAGACTCCGGATCGTCAGGTTTTTTGAGAAGGGAGAGCATGTTCAAAAAGTTGTACAATGATAGATGGAGTAAATATATTCCTTTCTGTAAAAATATTAAGCCTGATTGCAGAACAAATTTTGGGGAACGGCAGGTTTGTTTTTGCACTCATTTATGTTATCATCCGTTTGGAGTAAAACGTCTTATTTTTATGTTGTGATAATGAATGATACTGTCGTAGTATCGTCATCATGGCAAAGCCGTTTGCGATAGGATGAAACCTTGCGATAAATATATTCCAATCACAGCAAAATCTTCATAAACAAACTCACATACCTCACACCACAAAACTTTCGTAGAATAAACAAATGGCTCTACTTTTGTTTTTACCCCTTTTTTCATATTCTTCAACAATACAAAATACCCCTTCTATGCCATTCTTCGATTTTCATTTGCATCCTACTTTAAAAAGTTTGTTTTCAGATAACAATGCTGCAACAGGTGCTAAAAAATTAAGTCCGTGGACGCCAATCGACAAAAGTAAAATACCATTTTTGCTTCGATGCTGCACCGAGTTTTCTTACATTTTGCAATCGCAGGGCAACTTAGCCGAACTCATTGGCAGCGATTGCAATCTGGTGTGCATTGCCTTGTACATTCCCGAGAAAGACATGCTTACCGACGACCTCATTCAAAGCAGTAGCCAACGGACCCTTAGGTGTGTACCTGCAAGCCGACAAAATAACCAACCTTATAAACGGCAACCCTTACCAGATATTACGAACCGAGGATTGGGCTAACGCTGACCAATGCAACCCAGTTTGGAATCACCAATAAGAAGGATAAAGCCCATCAAAACACGCAGCGATTATGATGAGACTGATACTCTCCACCATTCATGTAGTGTTTAGTGTAGAAGGTTGTCATACGCTTTCTTCACAATTGCAGAATTTTGATTTGCCTACTATTCTCGCCAATATTGATGACCTGCGAAGGAATGTTTCGCTGCTGTCCATCAATCATTACACACATGGAGCAGTCGCCGCTTTGCAATCATGCTTTTGGAATGCAGTTTTTAAGCAATGAAGGCTTTCGTCCAACCGGTTTTCGCTTGACGGATGGTGGCATTGCCGTTGTAAAACATTGTTATGAAAACAAAATCATGATTGACATTAAGCACCTGAGTCTTGGCTCAAGGCAGCACTTGTACCAGTTAAGAACTACGCCCGATTTTACGGGCATCAATCAACCTATTGTTTGCACACATGCCGGCTTTACCGGTATCTCGGTAACAGAAATTCCAAGGATTACGTTTTTGCAATGCGCAGCTTCGATGCAAAAGGCTATACGGTGCTGTGGCAGGGCAAGCCAATGAAATACGGCGATAGCCCGCAGCCAGCTTTTAATGCCTCGAGCATTAACCTGTATGATGAAGATATAATGGCAATACTGGCTTCGGGAGGGATGATTGGCTTTAGTTTAGACAAACGCATTTTAGGCTACCAGGAATTTGAACAGGAAACCAACGGCAGAGATGATTTTCCTTTGGAAACCGAATACATCTCTAACCAGGAAGAAAATATTTTTTTAGGAGACGGAAACGTGCAGATAAGCGGGGCATTTACTGAAGACAGCGCTAACGTAATGACATGGGATGAACTGGAAAGTGGCGGCGTTGTTGACCCTGCTTTGAGCGAATATCATTTAAAGCATTTTATGGCTCATGTGGTGCATGTAATGGTGGTAGCCCAAAAAAACAATTACGATGTAATGGCCGCCTTGCAACAGCTTTGCTTAGGAAGTGATTACGATGGATTGATAAACCCTGTTTGGTTTTGCGAAACGGCTGTTTCTCTGCAGGATTTCAAGGTTCAGTTTGAAAGCAATTTTGTACGCTTTGCCAACAACTCTGATGTGCCTTTGCCAAATGGCTTTGATATAAACACATTCTCTAACCAACTGTTTTTTGAAAATGGAAAAAACTTTGTGCTGAACAGACTGGATGTTTTGAACGCGTGATTGGTGGTTTGTTCTATAAAGTGGTGCTACAAAAATGTTGCTGCGGCATAAGGCTGTACTGTTTACAAGAATGCGTTTATTTTTACAACACCATGCAACAGATATTACGCATTATAGATGAACTATCGGCACAGGTAAATGTCTTGCAGATAAAAGAAGAGGACCAGCGAAATCTGGATAAAAAGATACGGCTGGAATTTAACTACAACTCTAACCACATTGAAGGCAACACACTTACCTATGGTGAAACAGAATTGTTATTGATTTTTGGCAAAACACAAGGGCAGCACGAATTGCGTGAGTATGAAGAAATGGAAGCGCATGATGTTGCTTTTAAAATGATTAAGGAATGGGCAGCCGATGAGGAACGACCTTTAACTGAAATGACCATTAAAAACCTGAATGAAATAATATTGGTAAAACCTTATTGGAAAGAGGCAAAAACACCCGATGGACAACCTACACGGCGAGAAATAAAAGTGGGTGACTATAAACAATTCCCCAATCATGTACAACTGCAAAACGGTGAGATATTTTATTATACTTCGCCAGCCGATACACCGATACAAATGGGTGAACTGATACATTGGTACAGGAGCGAAGAAGAAAAGAAAGAATTGCATCCGGTGGTGCTGGCTGCCTTGTTGCATTATAAGTTGGTACGCATCCATCCGTTTGATGATGGCAATGGAAGAATCAGCCGCTTGCTGATGAACTATGTTTTAGTAAAGAACAATTTTCCACCGGTGATTATCAAGTCGTCTGATAAAAAGAATTACTTATTTGCTTTGAATCAGGCCGATACAGGCGACATAGAAGCGTTTATCAATTACATAGCTGAACAATTGGTTTGGAGTCTGCAATTGTACCTAAAAGCAGCTAAAGGCGAAAGCCTGGATGAGCCGAGAGATTTGGATAAGAAGTTGTTTTTGTTGAAGAAGAAATTGGGAGAAGATGTAGATGCGAAGATTGAAATGAAATATGGAGAGGAAAACCTCAAAAAAATAATGGCCAGTTCAATACTTCCATTCTCAAAAGAATGGGAAGAAACACTTATTAAGTTTGACAATTTCTTTAATTCGAGAGAGGTTACAATTTTTTACGACATTACTCAATATTCAAATAACAACGTACATGATACAGTAATTAAAAGTCAAGCTGTATTGCGAACTATTTTATCTACAGGACGACTTCCTAAAATAATAAAATTAAAAGTAATTTTTACAGGAATAAAAGCAAAAGAAAATACTATTAACATAAATGCAGGAGATGTTATCTTTTCTTTCAACCAAAATAATTATGAGATTAGCTATTCCAGCAGTGAAAATAAGATAAGCAAATTCTATCATCAACCATTAACCGAAGAAGAAATAACTACCATTACCGAAAGCTTAGGCAATTGGTTTTATGCACAAATAGAACAAGCACTTGCAGAATAAACACATTCATTTTATGAAATACTTTTTTGTTTTTGCACTCTTTCTTTTTTGTATAAATAAAAGCTATGGGCAAACTCTTTCTTTACCAACCGAACATCCCGTTTATCTGGCGGATAGCAGTAATAATTCTTACTACGAATTTTCGGGCATAACAAAATGGAGAAATTATGTTTTGCTCATTCCGCAGCATCGTTCTGCAAACGACAAGTATCATATTGTTTGCGTGGATACAAGCAGCATCGATTCGGTTATCAATCTCAAAACTTTATTTGCTCAAAAAACATCGAAACTAATATTCGATAGCAGTCTTATTTCCATTTACAATGCCATCAAAAAGGCTATTTTACCACGCACCGATTTTGGTGGTTTTGAAGGCGCTGTGGTGGTGAACGATAATATATTTCTTACTGTAGAAACGGATAGTTTGTGTTATGTGGTAAAAGGAACGATTGATGGAAATACAATGCAAATGCATTTCAAACCTTCCGATACAATGTCGTTACCTAAACCCGATTACACATTTGGAAATGCAGGTTTTGAAAGCATTGCTTATTTGCCGCAACAACGAAGGTTGATTGCAGCTTACGAAAACAACGCCATCACCTTTGCACCTACTGCGTTTGTTTTTACTACAAATTTGCAAAACAAAGAAGCGGTAAGGTTTACAAAGCCATTGCTGTTTCGCTTAACCGATATGAGTTCTGTGAGCGGCAATACATTATTCGGATTGAATCATTATTACCGAGATTATGTTGATACCCTAACTTGCGGAGTGATACCAAGAGGCGCCAATACGTTAAAGAATGAATACTGCTATTATGTAGAGAATAGCTTAGATGAAGCCATCAAAGAAATGGGCGCAAACCCGCAGCAGACAAACTTCACGCGCATTGTGCAACTTTCTTTTCGCAACAATAAAATAGATTGGCAGGTGAAGATAATTATCAGTTATTCATCCGATAACTGGGAAGGCATTCTGCCATATAAAAAAGGCGTATTGTTGGTGGTAGATGGTCGCCCGCCCGGCGTGCCCTGCAAGCTATCATATTTTGAATTGAAGTGAATTATGGATATTTTTCAGTCCATCATAGATTGTTTAAAACAAGCTTTACCAATCGTTCAGTTCAATTTTAATAACTTCGTTTTAGAATAAAATATGGTTATGAAGCAAGTAATAATAAGTGTAGAAGATAACAAGTACCCTTTTCTTATTGAAGTTTTAAAACAGTTTGATTTTGTGAAAATAGAAAAAGAAAATAGGGCAAAAACAAACTTATTGAAGCAGATAGCTGAAGGTATGCAAATGGCAGAACTTGCAGCAAAAGGAGCCATTGCTACACGGCCTGCTAAATCATTTTTAAATGAGCTTTAGTGTAGAAACGATTGAGCCCTTTGAAAGATCAGTTAGAAAGTTATATCGAAAGTATCCTTCACTCAAAAATGATTTATTGGGGCTTGTTGATTCTTTAACAAGCGATCCACTGCAAGGTACTTCGATAGGTAGCGATTTTTATAAAATAAGGCTTTCAATCCGAAGTAAAGGAAAAGGAAAAAGTGGTGGAGCCCGTGTAATTACTTTGGTGAAAGTAATGAAAGAGCAAGTGATTTTGGCAGCCATCTACGACAAAAGCGAGCAATCATCCATTTCGGATAAAGAACTAAAAATTCTTTCTGAAATCATATTCCGGAAATGGCAATAAAAGTTTTTCATCAACTTTTTTGAAATCCAAAGCATCATCATTCAACCAATCCATCCCATCGCTTTCCTTATCTTCGTTTCGATGGAAAAAAAATTGTTTCTGCTCGATGCGCTTGCCCTCATTTATCGCGCTTATTATGCGCTCATCCGCAATCCCCGCATCACCTCCAAAGGCCGCAACACCAATGCACAGTTTGGTTTTACCAATACTTTGTACGATTTAATAAATAAAGAAAAACCCACGCACTTAGCCGTTTGTTTTGATACCGGCGTGCCTACGGAAAGGCATATTGATTTTGCTGCCTACAAAGCCAACCGGCAAGCCGCACCGGAAGATTTAAGCGATAGCATTGGCGACATCAAACGCATCATTCGCGGCTTCAACATTCCGGTTGTAGAAGTGGATGGTTATGAAGCCGATGATGTGATAGGAACTCTTGCCTGGCAGGCTGCCGATGCGGGGTATAGCGTATATATGGTAACGCCCGATAAAGACTATGGACAGCTTCTCATTCACCCGCATGTGTGCATTTACAAACCGTCTTATATGGGCGCACCGATGGAGATTTTAGACGCGAAAAAAATATGTGATAAATGGGACATACAGCGCGTAGAGCAAGTGATTGATATACTTGGTTTAATGGGCGATGCAGTGGACAATATTCCCGGCATTGCTGGCGTTGGCGAAAAAACGGCAGCGAAACTTTTGAAAGAATATGATACGTTGGAAAATGTGGTGGCAAATGCAGATAACATTAAAGGTGCGCTGGGCGAAAAAATAAGGAATGGAAAGGCGGACGCCATTATGAGTAAGAAACTGGCAACCATCATTACCAAAGTGCCGGTTCAGTTTCATGAAGAAAATTACAAGCTAAAAGGCTGGGATAATAAAGAGCTGGCAGATGTGTTTACCGAGCTAGAATTTAAAACATTGGGTAAACGCATTTTGGGTGATGATTTTAATGCGTTTGGCGCACCGCAACCACAGCCTCTGCAGCAAAGCTTATTTGGTAATGCAGAAGATGCGATCGAGTTGATTCCGCCCTCTTCTCCAGAAGGTGAAGAAGCGGAGGTATCGGCGGGTTTGGCGGTTGATAAAAATATCAGCAACACACCGCATACATACCATTTGATTGATACGGATGAGAAAACACACAACCTCATTCAAAAATTATCCGGCCAACAGCAAATTTGTTTTGATACCGAAACCACAGGCGTTGATGCGAACAACGCCGAATTGGTTGGCATGAGTTTCTGTTATCAGCCAGGCGAAGCCTATTATGTTCCCCTCTTTGAAGGCGAGCAGACAAAAGAAATTCTGCAACACTTCAAACCTCTTTTTGAAAATTTATACATCACATGGGTTGGGCAAAATATAAAGTACGATATGCTCATCATGAAGTGGTATGGTGTTGAACTGAAAGGAGCAATATGGGATACCATGCTGGCGCATTATGTAATAGAGCCGGAAAGCAGGCGGGGCATGGATTTGTTAAGTGCAAAGTATTTGGGCTACGAGCCGGTGCACATTGAAGAACTGATTGGCAAGAGAGGAAAGGGACAGTTGAATATGCGAGATGTGGCATTTGAAAAAATCAAAGAATATGCTGCCGAAGATGCCGATATAACCTTGCAATTGAAAAGTAAATTTGAACCTCTTTTAAAATCCAACGGCGTAGAAAAAGTGTTTGCCGAAGCAGAAGTGCCGTTGGTAGAAGTGCTTACAGAAATGGAGTTTAATGGTGTGAGGATTGATGAAACCTTTTTAAAAGATTACAGCCTGCAATTAGACATAGAATCAGGGGCTGCCGAGCAACGCATTTACGATGCTTCGGGCGTGAAGTTTAACATCGGCTCACCGAAACAGTTGGGTGAAATTTTGTTTGATAAATTAAAGCTCGATCCAAAAGCGAAAAAAACAAAAAGCGGCCAGTATGCAACCGGCGAAGATGTGTTGATGAAATTAGCACACGAACACGTTATTGTAAACGACATTTTAATTTACCGGCAGTTGAGCAAATTAAAGTCAACGTATGTAGATGCGTTGCCCCTAATGATCAATAAAAAAACAGGACGTGTTCATACCTCTTACGCACAAGCCGTAGCGGTTACAGGCCGGTTAAGCAGCAATGCGCCGAACCTGCAAAACATTCCCATTCGCACAGAGCGCGGTCGCGAAATTCGCAAAGCATTTGTGCCAAGAGATGAGAAGCATGTGTTGGTTAGTGCCGATTATTCGCAGATAGAATTGCGCATCATTGCTGCCATCAGCGGCGATGTGAATATGTGCGAGGCATTTGCACAAAACAAAGACATACATACCGCCACCGCAGCCAAAGTTTTTAATGTGCCAGAGAATGAAGTAACCAAAGAAATGCGCTACAAAGCCAAGAGCGTAAACTTTGGAATTATCTATGGTCAGGGAGCGTTTGGCTTGTCGGATAACTTAGGAATCAGTCGGGCGGAAGCAAAGGAGATTATTGAGAATTATAAGAAAGAATTTGCGGGCGTTACAAAGTATATGGATGATATGGTAAAGCTGGCGCGCGAGCGTGGTTATGCCGAAACTCTATTGGGCAGAAAGCGGTGGCTACGCGATATTAATTCCGGCAATTTTACGGTGCGCAGCTTTGCCGAACGCAATGCTGTGAACTCGCCCATTCAGGGTACTGCGGCAGACATGATAAAACTGGCGATGATAAAAATTCATGCTGCTTTTAAAGAAAGAAATTTAAGTTCAAGAATGATTTTGCAGGTTCATGATGAGTTGGTATTTGATGCGTTGGCAAGCGAAGTGGAAACGCTAAAGCCCCTTATTTTAGACAACATGAAAACCGCATTGCTTTTACCCAACGGCGTTCCCGTGGAAGCGGAAGTGGGTGTGGGAGTGAACTGGCTGGAGGCGCATTAAAAGTCAACCGCTGACAGGGTTTAAAACCCTGTCAGCGGTTTTGATAAACGTGTAAAAACGATATGAAATCAAATACTTCACCCATTCAAACTGACACCTATTATCACATTTACAATCGTGGTATTAATGGAGAAAATTTGTTTCTTACTTCTGACAATCATTTTTATTTCTTGAAGAAATACAGCCACTATATTTCAACAGTTGCAGAGACTTATGCTTATTGTTTACTAAAAAACCACTTTCATTTATTGGTTAAAACAAAATCTGAATCAGAAATTGTAAAAGCTATCCAACACAAAGAAAAGAACACAGCGGAAGAAATAATCAGTAGGCAATTCTCTAATCTGTTCAATGGTTATACACAAGCTTTTAATAAAGCGAATGAACGTACAGGTGCTTTGTTTGATTCGCCTTTTCGAAGAATTGAAATTACAGAGGATTCTTATTTTTCACAGCTTATTTTTTACATCCATTACAATCCTCAAAAACACGGTTTGTGTAACAACTTTAAGAATTGGACTTACTCTTCTTATCAAGCATACATAAGTTTTGGATCAACCAAGCTAAAGCGCGAAGAGGGATTGAACTGGTTTGGTGGCAAACAGCAGTTCGTTTGTTTTCACGATATGCAAATGGCAGAGGCTAAATACAATAAAGCGTTTGAGATAGAGTTTGACTGACTCTCTTACGCAACCGCTGATAGGGTCCAAAATCTACCAACGCTGACAGGGTTTCAAACCCTGTCAGCGTTGGCTACTTCACCTTATTCAAGCTCGTAATAACCTGATTAATTTCTTTTTCGCTGTTAAAAGAAACGTTGTTGTCAGCTGCATATTTTTCTATCTCTTCTTTATATTCGGGAAGCGCTCTTTCAAGAGACCGTTTGTTGCGGGAAAGGCTAAACAAGATGTTCTTTTTTACGTTATAAATGTACCATTTTGCAGAAACCACATAATTTTCTTTGGCTGCCGCGCCATACACATAATGCTGGTCAATATTGGATTCCAGGGCTCTCAAAAACTGCGCATTTGGGCCATCATTAATCACCTGGTATAAAAAAGAAGTGGCTTCGCCACGGTTATTGGGATAACCGCTTTTGAAATACACTTCCTGTTTGTTTCCACCATCATCTTGGTACATCATCGTAAAAGCGGCCACTTTATCGGCAAAACCAAACACGGTAGAATCTCTTTTAAAGTGCAATTCATTTTTTTGCACGTTAAACTGCAAAGGCAAATTAGAAAGCTGCCTGCCATTGGTAAAAGCAACCGAGCCCGTTCCCCAGTTGTTGTTCAGCATCGGGCTACCCGATAAAAAAGCATGGCCATTGGCATCTATCTTCTTACCGGAATTATCGTACACATCCATGTAATAACTGTGTTCCTGATAACTCATGTCGGTTTGTGATTGGGCGTACTGGCACATCACTGTAAAAAGCAGCATAGTGAATATTGGTTTCATATAGCTTTTTTATAAAGGTAGAATTTTTTATAAAAAAATTTCTCGTTCACTTTGCTATTTCACTCGTTTGTATGTTTCCATAATAATATGATTAACACCGGCTTTTTCATTTTTTTCGATGCCTTTTTGTACAAGCGTATCGTTGCTGATTTTTATGGTAAAATGAAAGCTGTTGTTTTCCCAGTTCTTATCTTTATAAAAGTCTAAATGCTCGGTGTAATCGCTGTCCTGCAAAGTGTACGTTCCGCCACCAGCATCAAATGCAGCCGCCGTTGTGTCTTTGTTTTTGCTATGATTTAAAAAAGCAAAATGCGTGTCGTTAATGATTTTTATCATCGTGTGTGTAGAGTCGAAGGTAGAAGTGGTTTTTCCGCTTTCAGTTGATGTAGCGGCAATTAGTTGCCAGGTTCCGAAAATGGAGGATACGTTTTGTTTTGTTTCATTTTTACACGAAAAGAAAACGGTGATAAACATAAGCAAAGCAATGGATAATTTCATGTTGTTTGTTTATAATTGGTGATGTTTAAAAGCTATCTTTTCCCGTATCGCGAAGATGCACCGGTGGCGCATTTTTCTTTCGTATCCGCAGGTTTAATAATTCAACAAAAAATGAAAACGCCATCGCGAAATACACGTAATTTTTTAAGTGAAGCGATTCGGCTTTTTCGCTATCAAAACCTTCTACCAAAAGAATAAAACCAATCATTACTAAAAACGATAACGCCAGCATTTTAATGGTTGGATGAACTTCAATAAAAGCCGCAATTTTGGGCGAAAACAAAAACATAATTATCATCGCAATGATAACGGCAGCAATCATAATTTCAACATGCTTTGCCGTGCCGCCGGCAGTGATAATGCTATCAAAACTAAACACAGTATCAATTAAAATAATTTGCACTATTGCATTCCCAAACACCAAGGGTTTACCTCCGCCTTCGGCATGTTCGTCTTTGCCTTCAAGCTTGTGATGAATTTCTTTTACTGTTTTATAAATGAGGAACAAACCACCGCCCAACATAACCAAACTGGCAAGGTCGAACCCTTTGCCAAACCAGCTTTCAGGGATAATGTACTTGCCTTTTTGCGCCAGCAGCCAGGTTAATGCCAGCAGCAACAACGAGCGAACAATCATGCCTGCAATCATCCAAACCAGGCGGGCTTTTTTTTGCTTTGATTTTTCTATCCGACTGATGATAATGCTTACAAAAATCACATTGTCAATGCCCAGCACAATTTCTAAAATCACCAAAACGAAAAACGAAACGATACTTTCAGCAGAAAACAAATCGTGCATGAGGGATGTTTAATTTTGGCAAATATATTGGCCGCTTTTTAAAGGTATTTTATTCTGTTGTAGCAAGATGTTGGCAAATGTTTTTTACGATAGACGGACCTTCGTAAATAAAGCCAGTCCACACCTGAACAAGCGATGCACCGGCATCTATTTTTTCTTTTGCATCATTACCATTAAAAATTCCGCCACTTGCAATAATGGGGATCGTTGCAGGAAGATTTTTATGCAAAAACAAAACAATTTCGGTTGAGCGTTTTTGCAATGGCTTACCGCTCAATCCGCCTGCACCAATGCTGTTAATTGTTTGTGTTGATGTTTGTAAACCATCGCGGCTAATGGTGGTGTTGGTTGCCACAATGCCATCTAACTTTGTTTCTTCAACCAGTGCAACAATATCCTCTAATTGCGGTTGCGTAAGGTCGGGTGCAATCTTCAATAACAAGGGCTTTTTTTCTTTCAAACCATAGTTTATGTTCTGCAATTCGGAAAGTATTTTATGCAGCGCATCTTTGTCTTGCAAAGCCCGCAAACCGGGTGTATTAGGGCTGCTTACATTCACCACAAAATAATCAGCGCAATCATTCAATTTGGTAAAGCCAATGTTGTAATCTTTCCAGGCATCTTCGTTAGCCGTACTTTTGTTTTTGCCGATATTACAACCAATGATAAGCTGTGAGCTACGAGCCGTGAGCTGTGAGTGTCGCCATTCTATCAATCGTTTTTTGATTGCTTCTGAACCCTCATTGTTAAAACCCATTCTATTGATTAAAGCCCCATCTTTTAGCAAACGAAACAATCGCGGCTTTTCATTTCCCGGCTGTGGCAAAGGTGTTACCGTTCCTACTTCTACAAAGCCGAAACCCAATGTGGACAACTCTGTCAGGTAGTTTGCATTTTTATCGAAGCCTGCGCCTAAACCAACCGGGTTTTGAAAAGAAAGACCAAAAATAGTTTTGTGAAGTGATGGATTTTTATATTGAAATAATAACCTTGTAATTGTTTTTACAGCCGGTGTGTACTTCAGTAAGTTCATGGCTGTGTAGTGCGCTCTTTCAGCATCTAATAAAAACAAAAGCCTTCGTAACTGTGCATACATTGTATAGAAACTGTTTGAATAAAATATTTAATTTGCAATACATAATAAAATAAAACTCCAATTATGGATATCGAAAAAAAACAAAATGTATTTGCCTGCTGGTTCGAAAAATTCAGTAGTAAAATAACAAAGATAAGTGGTAGCCCGGCCGCTTTTATCGGCGCATTTGTAACGGTGTTGGTTTGGGGAACAACGGGTCCTGTTTTTCATTATTCCGAAAACTGGCAGTTGGTAATTAATACAGGAACAACCATTATTACTTTTTTAATGGTGTTTGTAATTCAGCAGTCGGCAAATAAAGATATGACTGCATTGCACTTAAAATTGAATGAACTGATAGCTTCGGCAAAAGGAGCCAGCAACCGCCTGATATCTTCGGAAGATTTAACGGGGCAGGAGTTAGAAACATTGAAAAGATTTTACGGTATTCTTTCAGAAAAAGCCAAATTGGAAAAAGATTTATTAGCCTCGCATTCAGTTGAAGAAGCGCATGAAAATGATGAAGAAAAAAGAGCAGAATTTCAGCGTTAAAAGCTGTTTCTCCACATCATGCTTTCTACCGGCTTGCCCATTTGCCCGCTGTATTTGGCGCTTTTCTTTTCGTTGTATTTCACTTCAATTTCACCATCAACCGGAAAATAAATGAGCTGCCCAATGGGCATTCCTTTGTAAATGCGAACGGGTTGTTTCACCGAAATCTCAAGTGTCCAGTAACCGCAAAAACCAACATCGCCTTTTCCTGCGGTGGCATGAATGTCAATGCCCAAACGACCGGTCGAAGATTTACCTTCGAGAAAAGGAACGTGCTCCATTGTTTCCGTATATTCTAATGTTGAACCTAAATAAAAAATGTGCGGATACAAAACAAAGCCTTCTTCGGGTATTTCAAAATACTCAATTTCGTTGTGCTTTTTAGCATCTAAAATATGCTCGCGGTAAGTGGCGAGCCATTTGCCCAAATGCACATCATAACTGTTGCTGCCAAGGCATTCGCGGTCGTAAGGTTCAATTTTTATGCTGCCTTTGTTTATTTCTTCCAATATTCGTTTGTCTGATAAAATCATGTAGCTCTGTTTCTGCAAATAAATTGTAAATCTGCAAATCAAACAGTAAATTCTTTTGTCTCTTCTCTTTCAAAAACATATAGCCGGCAGCACAAAATTAGGTGTGTGGAAAATAGAGGAAAATGAAGATTTTTTTTTGAAGAAAATCAGGCTTCAGCAAACTATTCATCATCCGCACAAACGACTTCAGCATTTAGCAGGAAGATATTTGTTGTCGGTTTTATGTTTTGATTTTCCTTACAAAGAAATATTGCTGAATGAAGCCGGAAAGCCGTACTTGTTATCCAACCAATATCAATTTTCCATTTCGCATTGCGGCAATTATGCGGCGGTTATCATTAGTCGCGAAAATGCCTGTGGGATTGATGTTGAGCTGTTTTCACCAAAAACAGAAACAGTAAAACATAAGTATTTAAGCAATGATGAATTAACGTATGTGAATGGATTTCAAAACAGCCATAAACGTTTGTTTTTGCATCATCAACTGTACACCTTATGCTGGTGTGCCAAGGAAGCGGTTTACAAATGGTGGGGCAGGGGCAAAATTGATTTCAAACAAAATATCATCATTCAAAATATTAATATAGAAGAAAAAAAAATGAAGGTTGATTTTAACCATTCATCAGTAAAAACAAACCTGAATTTGCAACTGATGTTGCTGCAACAGTTGAGCCTTGTTTGGACGATAACCTGAAGGTTTAATTAAAATTGTACAATTCATTTTTTAAGGAGAAGAGTGCTTTATCTTTGAAGTACAACGTTTGTTTTTACATCACTTTTTAATTGCTATTTTTTCTTGTAAAAACAAAACCTGTTCTTCTTTATCCAGAAAATATATAACGATATGAATACTGAAATCAAGCAAACCAATGCTATAAAAGGAGCCGAATGGTTGTTGAAAGAATCGCAGCCTTTTGAAACTTTTATTGCCGAAGATTTTACCGAAGAGCAACTGATGATAAAAGACATGTGCCGCCAGTTTCTTTCAACAGAAGTGCTGCCCATTGTTGACCGCATTGATAACATGGAGCCTGGCTTAATGCGAAGCATTTTAGAGAAAGCCGGAGCACAAGGTTTGCTTGGCGTATCAATACCGGAAGAATATGGCGGTTTAGGAAAAGATTTTACTACCGCAACCATTGTAAACGAAGCGTTAGGGAGTGGGTTTTCGTTTGTTGTAGCGTTTGCCGCGCACACAGGCATTGGCACTTTGCCCATTTTGTACTTTGGCACCGAAGAGCAAAAACAAAAGTATGTTACTAAGCTTACCACCGGCGAGTTTATGGGTGCGTATGCACTTACCGAACCCAACAGCGGCAGCGATGCTTTGGGCGCAAAAACCAATGCTAAGTTGAGTGATGATGGCAGGCATTATATTTTGAACGGGCAAAAATGCTGGATAACCAACGGCGGCTTTGCCGATGTATTTGTAGTGTTTGCAAAAATTGATGGTGATAAGTTTACCGCCTTTATTGTGGAGCGTGGCTACGAAGGCTTTACCAACGGCCCCGAAGAACATAAGATGGGCCTCAAAGGCTCATCAACGGTGCAACTGTATTTTCAGGATTGTAAAGTGCCGGTTGAAAATGTGCTTGGCGAAATTGGACGAGGTCATATCATTGCCTTCAACATCCTGAATATTGGTCGTTTAAAATTAGGGGCAGGTGTTGCGGGCGCCTCGCAAAACACCACTACCATGTCGGTTCAGTACGCCAAAGCGCGCGAGCAATTTAAAATTTCAATCTCCCGTTTTGGAGCCATCAAACACAAGCTGGCAGAGATGGCAATTCGTAGTTGGATAACGGAGTCGGGCGTGTACCGGGCAGCCAAATGGATTGATGATAAAGAGCAGGAATTGATGAGCGGCGGAACACCTGCCAACAATGCTTTGCTTGGGGCTGCTGAAGAGTACGCTATTGAATGTGCCATTTTAAAAGTATTCGGTTCGGAATCGCTTGATTTTTGTGTGGATGAAGGTGTGCAAATTCACGGTGGCAACGGTTTTAGCGCGGAGTACATTATCAGTCGCGCTTATCGCGATAGCCGCATCAACCGCATTTTTGAAGGCACCAATGAAATCAACCGTTTGCTGATTGTTGACATGACTTTAAAACGCGCCATGAAAGGCAAGCTGGATTTACTGGCGGCTGCTACCAACGTATCGAAAGAACTAATGAGTATTCCTGATTTTGGTAATGAAGACGAAGCTCCTTTTGCAAAAGAAAAAAAGTACATTCTCAATTTTAAAAAAGCCATTCTTTTGGTAGCTGGTGCAGCCGTGCAAAAATTGATGATGAAGTTAGATAAAGAACAGGAAGTATTGATGAACATTGCCGATATGACCATTGAAACTTTCATGGCAGAAAGCGCTTTGCTGCGGCTGATGAAGCTTGCTGAAACAAGAGGTGAAGAAGCGGTATCATTACAGGCAGACATTGTTCACACGTTTTTATACGATGCTGCTGAACGCATTAACAAAGCAGGTAAAGATGCCATCAACAGTTTTGCCGAAGGCGATGAACTGCGCATGATGCACATTGGCTTAAAACGCTTTACCAAAATGGAACCTTTTAACACCAAAGACGCAAGAAGAAGAATTACTGATAAGATGATTGAAGAGAATAAATATTGCTATTAATGAGTTTGTTTCCTTTTTTATAATGAAGAACTACAAAGGCAGGAAGAAAGTAAGTTACACGAAGTTTTCTTTTATTGTTCTTTGTGGTTCAAATCATTTTTGTTAAAAGCTTCTGGTTGCAGAGGCTTTTTATTTGGTAAAAAATATTCTACTCTTTATCAATAACATAAAGCCTTTCCGTTACTTTGGTTCTTCAATTTACATTGTATGGCTGCTATTACAACTGCTCCTCACCAACGTTTTACTTCGCTTGATGTGTTTCGTGGACTTACCATTTGTTTTATGATTATTGTGAACACAGCCGGCAATGGTGCCACCACATTTGCGCCTTTGAAACATGCTGTGTGGGATGGCTTTACGCCAACCGATTTGGTGTTTCCTTCTTTCATGTTTGCGGTTGGCAATGCCATGAGTTTTGCAATGATAAAATGGCAGGATAAATCAACAGGATATGTGCTGGGTAAGATTTTCAAGCGTACGATTCTTATTTTTCTACTTGGCTTTTTAATGTACTGGTTCCCGTTTTTTCATGCCGATGCAACGGGGCATCTTGTAGCAAATCCTTTTTCTAATACCCGTGTTTTTGGCGTGTTGCAGCGCATTGCATTAGCGTATGGTTTTGCTTCGCTGATGTTGTATTTTTTTAAAACAAGAACTACCGTTATCATCACTTGCATCATTTTGTTTTTATACTGGATTGTGATGTATTATTTTGGAGATGCCGGCGACCCGTTCAGCATTCATAACAATGCCGTTTTAAAATTAGATACCTGGCTCATTGGCACCAATCATTTGTACAGGGGCGAAGGTTTTCCGTTCGATCCTGAAGGGTTTTTAAGCACTCTTCCGTCAATCGGAAACATAGTGGCTGGCTATGTGGTAGGGCAGTTCATTCGCCGCAAAGGCAACACTTCCGAAGGCTTAACTCAACTGCTGCTGGCAGGTTTTGTTTTGCTCATTATTGCACACTTCTGGAACTATGTATTTCCCATCAATAAAAAAATATGGACAAGCACGTTTGTGCTTCATACCGTGGCTTTGGATTGCATGATTTTATCCCTCATCATTTACATTGTTGACTTTCGCGGCAACCAAAAGTGGACTTACTTTTTCCAGGTGTTTGGCAGAAACCCGCTCTTCATCTATCTGTTGTCTGAACTGTTGGTAACCATGATGTACATGATACAACCGCAACCGCATGTTTCCTTGTACGGTTGGTTGTTTCTAAACGTTTTTAGTTATGCAACACCTTATTTAGGTTCGTTTTTGCAAGCTGTTTTTTACATGCTCGTCTGCTGGAGTGTTGGATACTTTTTAGACAAAAGAAAGATTTATGTGCGGGTGTAAAAGCGTTGATTCTTTTCTGATGCAACAAATGTTTTTGTTACTTCAAATAAAAATTAAGAAAAATAGTTATTCAATTACATTCAAATTATTTATAACTGTTTTTTATTAATGAGTAGACGAATCATCAAATTGAGTTTTCTTTTTTTGATATGCACATTTCTATTTGACTGCAAAAAAAAGGTTGAGAAAGAGCATTATAATCAATACCAAAACTATGCAGCATTAAGTGTTGGAAAGTATATTACTTACAGGTTAGATTCAACCGTTCTTGAAAGTTTTGGAACCGGATTTGACATTCACACTTACACAGTTAAAGATTCTGTTGAAGCACAGATTACTGATAATTTAAACCGGCTTAGTTACCGGGTTGTTCGTTATCAGTTCGACGGAAATCAGTGGATGCCAATCAATACATTCATGGCTACACCTGCGGAGAATGATTTTGAATTTGTTGAAAACAATCTTAGAATAGTAAAAATGGTAAATCCTGTTGTTGCCGGAAAAACATGGATGGGTAATAGTTATTTAAGTTACCCACCTTATTTCGTTAACTCTGATTTTCAGAAATGGGTATATTCTTATAAAGATTTACAAAAGTCTTTTGCCATTAATAACCAAACATTTGATAGTACGGTAACTGTTATGTCTTTTGATTCATTAAAAAATGAACCTTTTTACAAATATGGATATGCTACTTATGCTAAAGGATATGAAGTATATGCAAAGAATATTGGTAAAATTTATCAGGATATTTTAGATTGGGAGTATCAGCCTTCTATAACCTTAACTAATTGCCAACGGATTCAATGTAAAAACAATGTGTGTGACACAACTTCTATTGATTGCAATACACAAAATTGTGATTCAATCATGAAAATTTCAGGGAATACCATTACTTGTGATACTCTGTTAACCAATTATTTTTACAACGGATATGGTGTAAAGCTCACGATGATTGATCACAATTGATTTGCTTATAAAAAATGAACCTCAACAAAAACCTATGACAGTTTTCATCACCGGCGCAACATCAGGATTTGGAGAAGCCATTGCCCAAGCATTCGCTTCGCAAAAATGGAATTGTATTATCACCGGCAGAAGAGCCGACCGCCTGCAGGATTTATACAAAGAACTAACTGAGCAACACGGCGTAAAAGTGTTGCCATTAGTGTTTGATGTGCAAAATAGGGAAGCCGTTTTTATAACAATACAAAAGCTGCCTGATGAGTGGAAAGACATTGATGTGCTGGTGAACAATGCAGGTCTTGCATTGGGCAGAGAACCTTTTGATGAAGCCTCGCTCGACGATTGGGAAACCATGATAAACACCAACGTAAAAGGGTTGCTGTATGTATCCAAAGCCGTTCTTCCTTTTATGATACAAAACAAGAAAGGGCATATCATCAACATTGGTTCAACGGCGGCGAAAGAAGTGTATCAAAACGGAAATATTTATTGCGCTACAAAATCGGCTGTGGAAGCAATTAGCAAAGCGCAGCGAATAGATTTATTGCCTCATAAAATAAAAGTAACCGCCGTGCATCCCGGCGCGGCAGATACAGAATTTAGCAACGTGCGGTTTAAAGGTGACGATACAAAAGCGGCTGCCGTTTATGAAGGCTACCAACCTTTGCAAGCCGAAGATGTAGCCGGTGTGGTTTTCTATTGCGCCACTTTGCCGCCGCATGTTTGCATTGACGATGTTGTAGTTACCTGTTTGGCGCAGGCAAATTCGTATTACACGTTTAAAGGATAGTTAGGCAGATAGAAAGTCTGTAAGTCGGCAAGTTTGAAGGGCAGAAGAAAATAAATAAAGCCAATCGTTTAGATTATCATAAAAACAAAACCGAGTAAAATTATTTGCTTTCCCCAAAATGGAAAGTAGATTAGAACCTCTATATTTGCAGCGGTTTTTCAAAGGATATTGGATTTTAAAACGGGGTTGGATTTTTATCCTGGCCCCCTTTTTATTTTATACTGTATGGTAATGGTTAAACACAATGTTTGCTTTGGCTTTTCCAACTATTTCCGATAGCTCGTCAACGTTTTTTTGCTTTACATTTTTTACCGATTTGAATGATTTTAAAAGGTCGGCAGCCGTTTGTTTGCCAATGCCTTTAATATCTTCCAGTTCGTTTTTAAATGTGCCAATAGAACGCTTCTTCCGGTGAAACGTAATACCGAAGCGATGCACTTCATCGCGCACACGGCGAATGAGTTTTAAACTCTCGCTATCCCAGGGCAGTTTGATAGATTGGCTATCGCCGGGAAAGAAAATTTCTTCTTCATTTTTTGCCAAGCCAATTACCGTCATTGCACCAATCAAACCCAGGTCTTTAATGCTTTCCATTGCGCTGCTTAACTGCCCTTTTCCACCATCAATAATCACCAATTGCGGTAACGCTTTTTCTTCCTCTACCAAACGTTTATAACGCCGGTACACCACTTCTTTCATCGTAGCAAAATCGTTGATGCCTTGCACCGTTTTCACGTTGTAATGCCGGTAATCATCATTACTGGGAATGCCGTTTTTAAAACAAACCATTGCCGACACGGGATAACTTCCTCCTAAATTAGAGTTATCAAAACATTCAATGTGCACGGGCAGTTCGGACAGTTGTAAATCTTCCTGCAACTGATACAGTACATCTTTTCGTTTCTTCTCGGTAAAGGTTTGTAATTGCAACGATTTCTTCCTGCGCAATTCATCTTTAAAATAGTTTACATTTTTTAAAGACAGTTCAAGCAACTTCTTTTTATCACCGGCTTTTGGAACAGTAATGATTATATCGTTAGGCAAATCAATTTCAAATGGCACCACCACTTCAGAAGCTAAGCTGTTAAAGGTTTCGCGAAGGTTACTCACTGCAAAAGAAAGCACTTCTTCATCGCTTTCTTCCAGCTTCACATCCAACTCAACAGTATGAGTTTGTACAATGGTTCCATTCTGCACCATCAGGTAATTTACATAAGCCGTTGCATCTTCTTTTAAAATAGAAAATACATCCACATTGTGCAGGTGCGAACTTACCACAACAGAACGCGCCTGATAGTTTTCCAAATGCTCTACCTTCTTCTTCATCAGCTCTGCTTTTTCAAACTGCATGTTCATTGCATAGTTCGCCATCTGGCTTTTAAAAGTTTGAATTACCGGCGATACATTGCCTTTTAGTATTTGCTTAATTTGCCCAATGCCATGGTTATAATCTTCTAATGTTTGATATGCCTGGCAAGGTCCTTTGCAATTGCCAAGATGATATTCCAAACAAACTTTGAATTTGTTTTTGGCAATATTTGTTGGCGTTAACGGCAGCTTGCAAGTGCGCAACGGAATGTTTTGCCGGATAAAACTTAACAGCTCTCTTACCTTGCCGGTAGAAGTAAACGGACCCAAATATTCTGAGCCATCATGATACTTGGTTCGCGTTAAAAAAATGCGTGGAAAAGGTTCTTTTTTAATGACGATGTAAGGATACGTTTTATCATCTTTCAGGTTGATGTTGAACATCGGCTGAAATTGTTTTATTAAACTGTTCTCTAACAAAAACGCATCCTGTTCACTATTTACAATCGTGAATTCAATGCGATGAATGCGTTGCACCAACTCATGCGTTTTATAACTAACGCCCAGGGTTTTGGTGAAGTAAGACGATACCCGCTTGCGAAGGTCTTTCGCCTTGCCAACGTATAAGAGAGTTCCGGCAGCATCGAAGTATTTATAAATGCCAGGTTGATGGGGCAAAGTAGGTGCAATGTTTTGAAATTCTGCGGGTGTCATAGATGCTTACAAATGTATTTCTCTTTGCGAAAATTTGTAGCAAAAAAGAAGCTAAAAAGTAACTTATGACAGAATAATAAAAGTAAAGCAAGGGATGCAAAAGGATATAAACGTCTGAAGTCTTTTAAAAGTATTACAACTTTATAGCGCAAACACACAAAAGGTTTATTTGAATTTGAGATAGGAAGACTTAAAAAAATGAGTAAAAACAAACCTACTCAGGCAGTTATTGATACAAGACTTAACAAGTATTGCAATGTACTTCTGTTCCCCGAAAAAGTGCAGGAGCAAAGAATGCAATTGCTAAAATTGGTTTGCCCAATTTAAAAAATAGTTACTCATTCCTGCTCCTTATCGTTCCACACAAAGCGTAGCTGGCGTTGGGTTTCAGGATTGGTTGGGTAAGTAATATCCTGATTGATATAACAGCTTTTATCGCCCTTCCAGCCAATGCGCTGAATTACTGTGCTATCGGCATTACTGCTTAACGTATTGATGAAAATCCATTTTACTTTTTGGGTTTCTTTATCCAGCAACACACTTGCATTTTGCACAATGCCGTTTTTATTTTTAGCCGAATAGGTAAGTGTAATGCTGCCTGTGCTTTCATCGTCAAACACCGATTCGGTAAAGTTGGCCCGAAAATTTTTATCTTCTAATTCGGGCAATAAAAAGGCTTTCATTTGCGCATCAAACGTTGCCCTGTCAATTACCGAAGAATCTTTTTTATGATTGATTAGGGAAAGCCGGTATAAAAAATAAGGCGTTGTATCCACATCTTTTATTTGCTGGCGGATGTAGTTGTTGATGGGATAAAAAACAGAAGCGCCATCCGGTTTTTCGGTAGTTTCTTTTGCTTTGTTATTGCCACAGGATAGCAATAAAATGGAGTAAATAAAAACGGCAAATATCTTTCTATATAAAAACATGCTTTGCTTATAGCGATTGCCAAATTTATTTACCGTCATAATTCCAGATAAGCCATGTTGCACCCCAGGTAAAGCCGCCGCCGAACGCCGCCAGCACTAAGTTATCGCCTTTTTTTAATTCTTTTTCCCAATCCCACAAACAAAGCGGAATGGTGGCTGCTGTTGTGTTTCCGTACCGCTCAATGTTTATCATTACTTTTTCCATTGGCAGATTGATGCGGTCGGCTGTTGCCTGAATAATGCGGAGATTTGCCTGGTGGGGAACGAGCCATGCAATATCATTTCCCGTAAGGTGATTTCTTTTTAAAACTTCTTCCGAAACATCGGCCATGCCTTTAACGGCATGTCTGAAAACTGTTTTTCCTTCCTGATAAATATAATGCTCTTTACTTGTTACCGTTTCAATGGAAGCCGGTTTGTACGAGCCGCCGGCAACCATGCGAAGATAGTTGGCACCGTTGCCATCGGTTTTTAAAACGCTATCCTGCAAGCCGGTTCCATCGGTGGCAGGCTCTAACAAAACCGCACCGCCGCCATCACCAAACAGGATGCAGGTAGTACGGTCTGTATAATCAACAATTGAGCTCATTTTGTCGGCGCCTACTACAACTACTTTAGTGTAACGCCCGCTTTCAATAAACGCGGCGCCGGTGCTTAGGGCAAATAAAAAACCGCTGCACGCTGCGCTGATATCGTACCCGAAAGCATTGGTTGCGCCAACCTTTTTTGAAATCAAATTAGCCGTTGCCGGAAACAACATATCCGGTGTAACGGTAGCGCAAATAATACATTCAATATCTGCGGGATCGAGGTTCTTTTTTATAATGATTTCCTGTACGGCAGGTGCGCCTAAATCAGAGGTGGCTTTGCCTTCGCCGCGCAAAATTCTTCGTTCTTTTATGCCGGTTCGGGCGTATATCCACTCATCGTTGGTATCCACCATTTTCGAGAGGTCTTCATTCGTTAATATATCAGGTGGAACATAGCCGCCTACGGCTGTGATGGCTGCTTTAATTTTACTCATGCTTCGTGTTGCGTTTTGCGCGGTCAAATGTATAAAACTTTGAAGAAGTGCTTCAATTGAACCACGAAGTAACAAAGTGAAGAAGTTACACGAAGATGTTTTTATTTTGTTTTATACCACTTTGCGTTTATAAATAGCACTCGCATAAAAGTTCAATTATTTTCAGAACGTTGAAGAGTGATTCTTTTTTCTCTTTAGTTAAAGAGAAAAAAACAACAATCTACGATTGTAAGAGGCAATCAATCGGAGTTACAAAAGCTCGTTCCACAAAATTGTATTTTGTATTGGCTGTTCATCACTCACTTTCCACTCTTTCACTATTCAATGTTCATCATCTAAAAATAAACATCCTCAATTAAAAAAAATTCCGGATCCTGGTTATACCACAGCGTAATGGCAAGCACGTTAAACTGCAAATAATGCCATTGCGGATAGAGATACTGATACTCTTCGGCAGCGTTTTTTAAATTGTTCATTTTTTTGGCGCCGATGCTTTCTTCGGGCTTACCAAACGCATGTGAGGTACGTGTTTTGATTTCAAAAAAATGCAAAAATTTTCCTTTCGATGCAATTATATCCACCTCCCAGTATTTAAACCGCCAGTTGCGATGCAAAACTGCATAACCGCTTTTTAATAAATAATCTACTGCCAAATCTTCACCTTTGTTTCCTGTAATTTTATTATCCATTATCTAAATGATTAATATTGCAGCCATGAGTTTTATGCAGGACAAAATTTTGTTGCTGAAAGGTAAAGTTCAGCATTATGCCTGGGGCGGATACGATTATATTCCTTCCTGGCTGGGCATCGAAAATAAGGAACATCAGCCATTTGCCGAATACTGGCTGGGTGCGCATCCGTCGGCATCTGCAAAGGTGGTAACCCGCAACGGCGAGCTATCGCTGCAACAACTTATCAGCGATTATCCGCATGAGTTTTTAAGTCAAAGTGCGCGGCAGCATTTCAATGAATTGCCTTATTTGCTGAAGATATTGGATGTGCGTGATATGTTAAGCATCCAGGTGCATCCCACCAAAGAAGCGGCTTCTGTGGGTTTTGAAAAAGAAGAATCCGAAGGTGTGCTGCTTGGTGCATCGCATCGCAATTACAAAGACAAAAACCACAAGCCGGAAGTGATGGTAGCGTTGAGCGATTTCTGGCTGCTGCATGGCTTCTTACAAAAAGAAAAGCTGCAAGCTGTGTTGCGGGCTACGCCTGAATTTGCCGATTTGATTGAAATGTTTGATGAGGGAAATTATAAAGCTTTATATGAGCATGTAATGAACCTGCCGCAAGCCGAAGTGAACCAAAAATTAATGCCTTTGGTGAAAAGAGAAATGGAACGAAAACAAAAGGACGAAACTTCTAAAAACGAACCGGGCTGGTGGATAGCGAAACTGTACGAAAATGATAACGAAATTGAAGATATCGACCGTGGCATTTACTCTATTTGTTTCTTCAACATTGTAAATGTAAAGGAAGGCGAAGGCATTTTTCAGGGTGCTGGCTTGCCTCATGCTTATTTAGAAGGGCAGAATGTAGAACTGATGGCAAACAGTGATAATGTGCTGCGCGGCGGCTTAACGCCCAAGCACATTGATGTGCCCGAACTGATGAAACATACGGTTTTTGAAGGCATTGTTCCCAACGTGATGAAAGGGGAAAAAATAAATGAAAACGAAAAAAAATATCCTTGCCCGGTGCCTGATTTCGGCGTTCATAAATTTGATGTAAAAAAGAATGAGAAAGTAGAAGTAACCACTTCTTCTTTAGAAATATGGACGATGATACATGGCAGTGCCGGCATAAAAGGAAGCAACTCGTTACTGGTTCATAAAGGTCAGTCATTCGCCGTGTTACCGAATGAAACGTTTACCATTGCAGCAACCGAAGATGCCCTGTTGTACAAAGCTTTTGTTCCTGAATTGTAAGTTTTATCTTTGCTTATATTTTTTAATAATGAAGATAAACCGCTCTGTTGTAGTACCGCTTTTATTATTGATTGTTGTAGCTTCTTTATACCGCGTAATTCCGGGTCGTCCGGATGGTTTTGCTCCTCAATGGGCGATGGCGATTTTTGGGGGCACCCTGTTTCGTAAAAACAAAGCCTGGGCTTTTTTACTGCCCCTGTTGTCAATGTTTATCAGCGATGGCTTTTATGAAATTTTATATCATGCAGGCATCACCACCCGGCAAGGCTTCTATGCAGGGCAATGGGAAAACTATTTGTTGTTTGCTTTGTTAACCACCATTGGTTTTTTAATTAGAAAGATAAATGTTGTTACAGTTTTTCTTGCCTCGTTGGCTTCGCCCACTGTTTATTTTTTGTTATCAAATTTTATTGTATGGCTTGGCGGCGGCGGCTTGCAACGACCTAAAACTTTGCAAGGTTTGTTGCAATGTTATAATGATGCGTTGCCGTTTTACCCAAATAGTTTGTATGCAACGGTAACTTTTTCTGCTGTTCTGTTTGGAGGATGGTATTTTTTGATGAATAGAGGTTGGAAAATGGAAATGGTGAAAGAGTAAATTAAAATTGGTTTATAAATTTAGCAGACGAACAAAAATTCTTAGCATAGTAATGATAAGATGAAGTGAACACAAATTTCATCTTAATCTCTCAGCAAACCAGCCGGGTTTTCTATGCTGATGTCCTACTGCTAAAATAAAAACAACCTGTTTTACAGAATCAGTTAAATATAAAACCTCGTAAGGAAATACAGGCAAAGAAGCACTTCTTACCTCTTCGAATAAAATAGAAGTAAAATAAGGATTGCGAGCAATTTTTATTATAACATCATTTAGAGAATTTATAAACCGATATCCTAATCCGATTGATTGTTCTTCATACCAAACAAAGGCTTCATCAATATCAGTTTGTGCCGATGCTTCAATAATTACCTGCCAACTCATTGCTCATACTTTTTCTTCCACTCTTTCCATTCAACTTGTTCTTTTGAATTTTCTTTATGATGTTGAAGTCGTTCTTTAATTAATTCTTTTTTCCAATCAGGAATTTGTTGTGCTACTTCTTCGTCGATGCTATTCAGCAAGTCAACTGCTAACTGCCTTCTTTCTTGCGCAGGTAATGCAAAAAGTTCATCTTTATTAATCATACCAGTATTTTTACTAAATTAATAAAATTCAATTTCTTTTTTATGAATAAATAAAAACAAGCGATAATTAAAAAAACATCACCCAATCGCCTCTTTCAAATCTTCAATCAAATCTTCCGCATCTTCAATTCCAACGCTCAATCGAATCAAAGAATCCGTCAAACCATTTTTCAAACGCTCTTCTTTGGGTATCGAAGCATGTGTCATAGAAGCCGGGTGATTGATTAACGATTCCACACCGCCCAAACTTTCTGCTAATGCAAAAATCTTTGTTGAAGTCAGCACTTTCATGGCTGCGTCTGTGCTGTCGTCTTTTAAAGTAAAGCTCATCATGCCGCCCCAGCCGCGCATCTGCTTTTTAGCAATGGCATAACCGGGATGGTCTTCAAACCCGCACCAGTACACGGTTTTAACCTTGTTATGATTGCGTAAAAAATGCGCAACCTTTTCGCCGTTTTCAGAGTGCCGCTGCATACGCACATGCAAAGTTTTAATGCCGCGCAAAACCAAAAAGCAATCCTGCGGGCCAGGAACCGCCCCGCAACTTTTTTGAATGAAATACAAATCATCGCGCAACTTATCGTCGTTTACAATTAAACAACCTTGTATCACATCGCTGTGTCCGCCCAAATATTTGGTAGCAGAATGCATCACAATATCGGCACCCAAATCCAATGGGTTTTGCAGGTAAGGCGAAGCGAATGTATTATCAACACAAACTAAAACATGGTTTGGTTTTGCAAGATTTACCACCGCCTCAATGTCTGTTATATTCATCAACGGATTGGTAGGCGTTTCTGTCCATACCAGTTTTGTTTTTTCGTTGATAAAAGGTTTGATATTATTTGCATCCTGCATGTTCACATAATGAAAATGGATTCCAAACTTCTGAAATATTTTACTAAACAAACGATATGTGCCGCCATACATATCGCTCGCGGCAATCACTTCATCGCCGGGCTGCAATAGCTTTATCACCGCATCGGTTGCTGCAACTCCACTGCTGAATACAAGGCCGTGCTTACCGTTTTCTATTTGTGCCACCGCACGCTCCAAAGCAAAGCGCGTAGGGTTTTGCGAGCGTGCGTATTCAAAGCCTTTGTTTTTACCAGGCGCTTCCTGCACGTAAGTTGAAGTTTGATAAATAGGCGTCATAATTGCGCCTGTTGAAGCATCCGGTTCCATACCTGCATGAATCATTTTTGTTCCTAAGCCCATAATTATTGTAAATTGAATATGGTTAATTGAATATTATTCTGCCATTTTATTTTCTTCTATAATTTGCAATCTCACCTATCTTAAACTCCTCATAAATCGCGGTTCAAATTATTACCGCTGCTGCGCTCATGTATCTGAAGTCAAAATTATCTTTTTCATGTGCGGCTCTTGGTTTTATTTTTTCATTCAAAACGGTTTTGTTCAACACGTTTTCTTTTACTAGTTTTTTGCGGCTTTCCATTATCATTTCCCCAATCATTTTATTTTGCATCCATTGTTGTTGCGGCGGCTCGTAACCTATTTTCTCTTTTCGCCAAACAATGTTATGAGGTAAAATATCTTCCATGCTTTTACGCAAAATCCATTTTGTAAATCCATCTTTTATTTTCATGGTTGATGGCAACGAAAAAATAAATTCTACAAGTTGATGTTGTAAAAAAGGCAGGCGGATTTCGCGCGAATGCGCCATGCTATTTCTATCTGCATAACGAAGCAATTCTTCCAATCCAAACGTAAAAGTATTGTAATGCAGAATGTCTTCTAACCCTTTTACTACCGGCTTATATAAAGCGTCTTCATTGGTGTAACGCAAAACAAATTCTTCGTTTAAATCACTTGTATGTTTCACTTGTGCAAGCGCACGCTGCTGCAATCGTTTGGCGGTTTGTTCAGGATAATATGCAGCGATATAATTGGCAATGTTCCACTGCTCAATAAACTGATGTTGCCGCAACAATTTTTTTTCCTTTTTAAATAATGAAACATCACTCAATAATAACTGCTGCAAAAACCAGTGTACATACTTTTTATAGCCACCCAATACTTCATCAGCACCTTGCCCGTCCAGCAAAACAGTGATCTCTTTTTCTTTTGCCAAACGATACACCAGGTACTGTGTAAGCACGCTGCTGCTTTGCACCGGCTCATCCTGAAAATACATCAATTGCTGCCAATGGTTTACCCAATCTTCCGCCGTTGGTTGTATCAAATATTGCTGAACCCCAAACGCGTTTGCAACTTCTTTGCTGTAAGCCGTTTCATCTTTTATAAAACCGCTGAAACCTGCTGTAAATGCAGCATTGCGCCATTGAGCGCCTTTTGTTTTTTGTTGATGAATAGCTGCCAAAATGCTGCTGCTATCCAAGCCGCCGCTTAAACTTGTGCCCACTGCAACATCGCTTCGTAAGCGTTTTTTTATGGATGAAGAAAAGAGGTTTGCAAACTGCTCGATAGCATCCTTTTCATTCATCAAAATAGTATTCATTTGGGGTTGATACCATTTGCGCATTTTTATTTTTCCGCTCGATGGAATGATAGATAAACAATTGCCCGGCGGCAACAATAGGATGTCGTTATAAAATGTTGCTGTTTTTTTTATCGGGTTTTGTACATATCCCAGCGCGATGTAATTCAACATCATCGTACCATTCAAATTTTTGGGCACATCCACCGCAAATAAAGCCTTGATTTCGCTTGCAAAAATAACCTGCTGAAACTTGCCTCTTTCTGCATAAACCGGATGATAATATAACGGCTTTTCACCAAAGCGATCTCTGGCAATAAACAGCGTTCGCATCTTATTATCAAACAAAGCAAAAACAAACATGCCATCAAAGTGATGAAGGCAATCTTCGCCCCAATAATCATAAGCGGCGGGTATTACTTCGGTATCGGTTGTTGTGATAAACCGATAGCCTTGTTTGGTTAACTCTTCTTTTAATTCGATGTAATTATAAATTTCACCATTAAAAATAATAGTGTAATGCAGGTAGTGAAATGGCTGGTTGGCGTTATCTGACAAATCGAGAATGCAAAGCCTGCGGTGCGCAAAACCAACGGTGCTTTCTTTATTCATCCAAAAACCTTCGCTTGCAGGTCCGCGATGCTGCAACGCATCTGCCATGCGTTGCAATTGGTGTTGTTGGATAAAAGACGAATGAGGAGAGATGATACCCGCAATGCCGCACATGGTGTAAAGATAAGAAAGCCATCAGCCTTCAGCTATGAGTAATTGAAGCTGCTCTTTTGCATACGCTTTTACTTCCGGGAAAAATGCTTCGTAACATACTTTCAATTCATTGTAATATTTAATAAAGGCGTCGAATGCGGCAGTGCTGCTTTCTAAATAAACCGCCCTGCGCGCTAAACCTTCAAAGCTGTTTTTAATGCCATCAATGGTTTTGTAATTGCACAGCCAGTTTTGCGCTTTCATGTAAGGAAACATACGCGCAAATTTTTGAGGCATCGCTTCAACAAATCCATCTAATATACTGTATGTTTTTGCAGCAAAAATTTCTAATTGCTGCGGTGTGTGTTGTGTTTCATCCAGCGCTAAAAAATGATCGTACACAACATCTACAAATGCGCCCGAATACAAGCCTACGGCTGTTTTAAAATATGGCTTCGCATGGCGTGTGGCTTCGTGCGCATCGGTAAAAGTATCTATCATTCTATGCAAAGCAATTCCTTTTTGAATGCTGTTGCTATAAGTGAATTTTTGTTTGCCTTTTACAAAATCGCTTATCATATTTCCTACCAGAATTTCCGGCTTTTCAAACGATAAAAAAGCATGTGCGAGGTAATTCATCTTCTTTTTGTTTTACCACTTATCATTTCAATAAATGATTGTTGTTTTTATTCATCCTTGTTTTGGCAAAGCTTTAGTAATTCAACATAAAACGGCTGTAATCCCTATCTGTCTTACGTTTCATCTACTGCATCCGTTTCATCATTCTATATTCTTTTGCCACTTATCATAATCAACTCTGTAAAATTTACCCTTAATCACAATTCGCTTTTCAACGCTTGTTTCCGCTTCTACTTTTACATCGTCAAATAAGGCACAAAAAATAAAATAATAATCAATCTAAACAATCATTTTATGAAAACAACAATTGTAAAAACAACCGCTCTTGCCGCTTTTATGTTCATCGCTTTTACGATGAGCGCTTTTGCAAAACCCAACGATGTTAGCAAATATTTAGTGAAGCAGTTTCAAAAACAGTTTCAACACGCAACTAATGTTACCTGGAAAACAACCAGCAATTTTATATCTGCAACTTTTATGCTTGAAGGTGATAAAACTTCAGTATTTTATAACACGGATAACGACCTGATTGCTGTTTCAAGAGACATCACCGTTCAGGATTTACCGAAAGCTGCAAAACAAGTGATTAATAAAAAATACAGTAATCAAAATATAGTTTCTGTAATTGATTTTACAGATGCCAACGGTAACGAAAGCTACTATATTCAGCTTGATGGCAACAAAGGTAAAACCATCATTTTGCAATCCGATGAAGCAGGTCGTATAAGCGATTTTCAAAAGTAATAAGTAATCGCCCTTACCTTAAAAAATGATAACCTTTCTGGTACCAGAAAGGTTTTTTTATGCACTATGCTATGAAGCATTCGTTTACATTTGCGGCTTTACAAATAAGCTATGAATAAAGGTCCTGTTTCGCAATTTATACAACATCATTACCGTCATTTCAATGCCGCCGCACTGGTTGATGCAGCCAAAGGTTATGAGCAACATTTAATAGAAGGCGGCAAGATGATGATAACGCTTGCCGGTGCCATGAGTACCGCAGAATTAGGTATTTCGCTTGCCGAAATGATACGACAAAATAAGGTAGATATTATCAGTTGCACAGGTGCTAATCTGGAAGAAGATATTATGAATTTGGTAGCGCACAATTCTTACAAGCGCGTTCCGAATTACAGAGATTTAAGTCCACAGGAAGAATGGAGTTTGCTTGAAAACGGCTACAACCGCGTAACCGATACGTGCATACCTGAAGAAGAAGCGTTTCGCCGTATTCAAAAGCATATTTATAAAATATGGAGCGATGCGCAAAACAAAGGCGAGCGTTATTTTCCGCACGAGTTTATGTACAAATTATTGTTGAGTGAAGTGATGAAAGAAAGCTACGAAATACCTGTTGAACATAGCTGGATGATTGCTGCCGCAGAACGGAATTTGCCCATCATTGTTCCTGGTTGGGAAGACAGTACGATGGGTAATATTTTTGCCTCGTATTGCATTAGAGGCGAACTCAATCCCGGTACCATGCGCAGCGGTATTGAATACATGATGTACTTAAGCAATTGGTATAAAAACAACAGTAGCGGGAAAGGTGTTGGCTTCTTTCAAATTGGCGGCGGCATTGCCGGAGATTTCCCGATTTGCGTAGTGCCCATGATGTACCAGGATTTAGAAATGCACGAGATTCCGTTTTGGACTTATTTCTGTCAAATCAGCGACAGCACTACCTCCTACGGCTCTTACAGCGGTGCTGTTCCCAACGAAAAAATCACCTGGGGCAAGCTCGATATTCACACACCTAAATACATTATTGAAAGCGATGCCACCATTGTTGCGCCCCTGATTTTTGCTTATTTGCTCGGCGGGTAAAGGAGGAAAGCTTTGAGTTGTGAGTAGTAGATAGTTTAGCAATTAAGCGGGTGCTATTTTTCAACTCTACCTTGTTTCAACTTTGTTGTTTATAAAATCATAGTAAAAACAAACGGGCAAGCAAACTGCATTAAAAACAAACCTTCTTAATCTGTGTATGCAGTTTGTGTTAATTCGCTGGCTACTTATTTTAAATATCAATCACATCAATCTCCGCACCGCGGCTTTTGGCTTCATTAATCATGTGTTGTGTACCGCCGGGTCCATCACCGCCTTTGCCGTTCCAAACCGCAATCAGGCTGGTGTTGCTGCCACCGCAAACCAAAGAGCTGTACAGCATCCATAAGTTATTGCGTTCCCAAATGGTATAGCCTTGTTTTTTCTGCAGCCAGTTGGGCAAATCCATGCTTTGCGAAAGCACATGACGGTCTAACGTATGATACAAGCTATAAAAACGCTCCACCCAGCCATTGCCTGCAAAAGCCACCGATTCAATAACAAATTGTTCTGCCGGAACGGCTAAATACAAATGCGATTTAATACCCAGTTCTTTGCAAACTTCATGAAACAAAATATCGCCTCCGCAAGCGCCGCCTGCAATGCCTGTAATTTTATCTTTATCGTTATCATCATTCGTTAATTCCTGCTGAACGGCGGCTTTAATTTTATCCTTTATTTCTGCTTCTCTTTCCGGTGGAAAACGCGGTTCTTTTCTGTCAGGCTGGTCAATCATATGGCCAGTAAAAAGAAGGTAGCGTTTACTACTTTTGTGAGTAGCATGCACATCTTCAAAAGCTTTCAAAGCCGCATCAGTATTAAGCGGCAGCACATTGATACTTTTATAAAGAAGCAATTGCTTGCGGCTCGATTCAAAATTAAAATCGGTAGAGGTTTGTATTACTTGCCGATACAAATTTTCAACCCGTTTGGGATTGGAAAGAACCAGAAACGCATAGTCGGCTTCCGATACGTTTAACCATACATCTTTTGTTTCATCCATAACTGTTCTTTTCTCCTGCGCTGCCAGGGCGGCTTTCACTAAAATTGCAAGTTGCGTACGCCTGTCCTGGTATTGCTTCAACCTTCCATCGGCTTCTTCTTTTGTGTCCCACATCAACTCCCAAACGTCAGGTAACTGTGTAATAAGAGACAAAATAATAGTAAGCATTGCCAATGCATTCAACCCTGAATAATAATGATTGAGGTCTTCGGTATAAGCCTGTTCGTAGCCTTCATAAGATTCATATAAATATGCCGATTGCAGCGCATCAGTTATATCATTGGCTTTACTGCAGCGCTTCCAGGTGCTTATCCACCGGCTTTTAAAATTGCGGGCTTTTAATGCCTGAACTTCTGCACGCTTGTTATTATCAAGCTGGTGATAGTTTTTTAAAATGCGGTGCACACAGGCATCTGAAAGTGCAATTAACTCAATGGCTTCTTCATAATGTTGCCTGATGATATCTTCGCCCAAACGCTGATAAATAGTTGCCAGCCTGTCATTAGCATCCAAATCATCAGTATTATAGTTTTTGATCTTCTCCCAGGTAAGGCGTCCGGCATCAAACGATTTAATATTGAATTGCGCTTCACCAACCAGCCGTAACGCCGGAATTTCCCATTCAAAATATTCGGCTTCTGCAGCCAGCAACGCCAGCTTGCCTTCCTGTTTGCATGTACTGGCAACTTCCAGCTCTTCATCAAAATCATAAGGCACTGCAAGGAAGACTTCTGCATTTTGCGGCTCTAATTTGGGTAGCATATAAAACACCGGACTGTCTTTTTTGTCGTCAAGCAATGTATCGTTTAAGCCATGAATTAAATCGGTAAGGCAAGCTGCCGGGTTATCGGCATCGTAACTTAAATAGCGATCGGTTTTTAAATCGAAAGGAATTTCATCTTTATTACAACGGATAAGATAGGTTCTTTTATCGCGTAGCGCATGGCGAATGCCCAACTCATAAAACACATTGGCATTGTGAATAGAAACATCAGCAATTACAATATCGGCGGTAAGCAGTTTGCCAAACATATCTTCCCGTATGTTGCCTGCTTCAAAAATAGAAGCTGTGGTGCTGCCGGCAATACCGGTTTGATGTAGCGCAGGCTGAATTAATTCTGCATCAACTTTATCAAAATCCACATCGTTTTTTACACCAAACGGACGAACAATAAATGCGTTGAATAACATGAGTGTTTGTTTTTACTGCAATTTGATTTACCGCAAAAGCTTGAAGACAATAGGAAAAAAGAATAGCAAATGCTTTGTATTCTTTGTGTATTCGTGGCATCATTTGTTTATACGAAAGAACCAAAGTGCTTCATTGAAACCTGCCCGGCTGCGGCTTTGCCCACAGTTTGCAAATCATCAATATATTGTACCGAATCCATCTGCCGCACATGATCGGAGTTGATATTGCTTAAACCCAGTGCCGATAAGCCTTCTACGCTTAAATCAACATTATAGCGGGCGTATAAAAAATGCCGTTTGGTATCCTGCGATAAATCTATCACATTGCCATCCGCATCCATGGGTATCATATCGTTCAATTCTCTGTCTAACGGTGCGCCATAGGTGCATCTTCCAACCGTTCTGCAATTAATATCCTGATCCGTTTGCGTGGCATACATGAGGTTGGTAGGAAGATTGGTAAGTGTTCCCGCAATATTATGATATTCGCCCCCGGAAGGCGAAGCGCCGGTGCCAACCGAAATAATGAGCAGCTTATCCTCGCCTAACTCCCAGTTGAGTTGATAAGCAGGTTGTGTTGCCATGCGATATAATAAAAAAGAAGGATTGTTATAAGGCGTAACGCCACCATCAACAAAAACAAACGTTTCGTCGGGATTATTAGGATTCCATTGTAGAGTTTCGGGCGGGAAATAAACCGGCGCTGCAGTGCTGGCGCGCACCAGTTGAAACAACTTGATGTTAGCGTTGCAATCGGCACGCAACTTATCGTTATATTTTGCCAATGGGTTATTGCTGATAGGCCAGGGAGAATCGGTGCTGCGGTTCATAGTGCAAATCATTAACAAGCATTTAAAACTTCCGTTATCAAAGTGCATATCTGTATTGGCGCCGAACGTTTCCTGCAAGGCATCTAACAAAGGACCCGATTGATACAACGATTGCCATTCTTTCAATAACCAGTTTTTATCAAACATAGCTTTGCCTTTATTGATATAAAAGTCAAGCAATTGCTGCACAGTCATACCCATTGATAAACCTGCTGCAATGATAGCACCCGTGCTGGTTCCGCCAATGTAATCGAAGAAATCGGAGAGCCGAAAATCGTCTCCCTTGCCCAGATTTTCTTTTAGTTGTTTTTCCATTTCGGCCAATATTTGAAGCGTAATTACGCCACGAATGCCGCCGCCATCAAGTGCTAATATTTTGCGTGGCTGAACGGTGCTGAAACGGTTTTCCAATGAACCCCACAGAGATGACATAGATTGATTTTTTGGTGAAGAAAGAATGAAGAATACAAATACAAGCGAACCGTGAAAGAAAGTTTGTTTTTATTAGTCGCAAAATTTTACTGTGCGCTAATAAACAAAAGTAAAATTATTTGGAAAGAGGAAAGAATTTTTTGAGGAGCTGGAATTGAAGGAATAAAAGAAAGAAATTTATTTACCAGATTTCATTAAAATTAATCGTCGCTTCGCAATCGTTTATAAAAGTGAAAGAGCAGGAGATGTGTTTTCCTTTTTGCATTAATTGATAACCTTCTTTTTGTACTCGTACACTTCTGCTTCTTCGTTTTCGGGAGAGATTATTATGTAGTAAGGAATATGCTGCGACTGATAAATAGGGTATTTTACAAACCTGTCTTTTTCAGCCTTTGCGGGCGATAAAACTTCAATCACAAGGTTTGGCGCAAAATCAAGAAATTTCTTTTTAATAGGCTTGCAAACAATAAGCATATCGGGTTGTAAAACAATATCTTCTTGTACTTTATAATCCAGCGGCTGATACACTTTGCATTGCTTGTATTTTTTCAAAGCAAAATGAAATTCTGCGCTTACTGCATTGGCAATGCGCTAATGGGCAGGGATAGGCGCCGGACTCATAGCATACGGTATTCCCTTAATGATTTCCCATTGCCCTTCCCAATGAATATAATCATCGTAAGTATAATGCGGCAATAATTTAAGGGCTTCATTCATGTATTCAAATTTACGTCATCCCAGCAATCCAATCTTTACCTGCACGCTGTCTTTCATCATTTCTCTTGCTGCATCTGCAATTCCAACTGCATCATAGCCGCATTCAGCATGAAGTTCTTTTAAAGTTCCATGTTCTATAATTCTGTCGGGAATGCCTAATAATTTTACTTCGGCGGTATAGTTATGTTTTGCTGCAAACTCTAACACAGCACTGCCAAAGCCGCCTTTAATAGTTCCATCTTCAACAGTAATTATTTTCGTGTGTTTGGCAAACGCCTGGTGCAACAATTCTTCATCCAAAGGTTTTACAAAACGCAGGTCGTAATGCGCGGCATCAATGCCTTCTGTTTTTAATTGCCTTATCGCTGACGTTGCAAAATTTCCCGGATGACCAAGGGATAAAATAGCTATATCAGTTCCTTCTTTTAGTTTTCGTCCCCTTCCAATTTCTATTTTTTCAAAAGATATTTGCCAGTTTTGCAGTACACCTTCGCCACGCGGGTAACGAATTACAAACGGAAGCTTCGTTTCATCTAATTGGGCTGTGTACATAAGGTTGCGCAACTCCTGCTCGTTCATCGGTGCGCTGATAATCATGTTGGGAATGCAACGAAAATAAGATATGTCGTAAGCGCCATGATGTGTTGGTCCATCTTCGCCTACCAAGCCGGCTCTATCCAAACAAAAAATAACGGGTAATTTTTGTATTGCCACATCATGCACTACCTGGTCGAAAGCGCGTTGCATAAATGATGAATAAATATTGCAGAAAGGGCGCAAACCCTGCGTGGCAAGACCAGCACTTAACGTTACCGCATGTTGCTCACAGATGCCTACATCAAAAGCGCGGTCGGGCATTTCATCCATCATCATTTTTAAAGAGCAGCCACTCGGCATAGCCGGCGTAATGCCCATGATTTTTTTGTTTTCTTTTGCCAGTTCAATGATGGTTTTTCCAAACACATCCTGGTATTTGGGCGGTTGCGGCGTATCAAATTTCTTCTTATAAATTTCTCCTGTTACTTTATCAAACAAGCCGGGCGCGTGCCACTTGGTTTGGTCTTTTTCAGCCAGTGCATAACCCTTTCCTTTTACGGTAACAATGTGCAATAATTTCGGTCCGGGAATGTTTTTTAAATCGTGTAATATATCAACCAACTTGGTAATGTTATGCCCGTCTATCGGTCCAAAATACCTAAAATTCAGGGCTTCAAACAGGTTGCTTCTTTTACTTACCAGGCCTTTTATACCGGCTTCTAATTTACTTGTCATATCGCGCGTGAAACGCTTGCCCACAGGCAGTTTGCCGAGTAAATGCCAAACCTCATCGCGCAGTTTATTATATGTTTGCGATGTTGTTATATCGGTTAAATATTCTTTTAATGCACCTACGTTTTGATCAATGCCAATGCCATTATCATTCAATACTACTAACATATCTGCATCGGCAACACCGGCATGATTCAAAGCTTCGAAAGCCATGCCTGCCGTCATCGCGCCATCGCCAATTACGGCTACCGATTTTCTATCCTCGCCCTTATATTTCGCCGCCATCGCCATGCCTAATGCCGCCGAGACAGAGGTGGAAGAATGACCTACACCAAACGTATCGTACTCGCTCTCACTTCGCTTGGGAAAACCACTGATGCCTTTGTATTTGCGGTTGGTGGCGAACACATTTCTGCGCCCGGTTATTATCTTATGCCCGTAAGCCTGATGACCAACATCCCACACCAACTGATCGTAAGGCGTGTTGTACACGTAATGCAATGCCACGGTTAATTCAACAACACCCAAACTGGCTGCAAAGTGCCCGCCATGCACGCTTACCACATCAATAATGTATTGCCGCAATTCATCGGACAGTTGATGAAGCTGTGTTCTATCCAGTTTCTTTATATCGGCAGGCGTGTTGATGGTTTGCAGTAATGCGCCGGGCGTAATTTCCATGTATGCGATATTTATGTAAAAATAAGTATTGAAAAATAAACAACTGTTTCCAAAAAGCAAAGCCTCACCGGAGGGAGGCTTTGCTTTTTATTTACTGCTTTTATTTTCGGGTTGAATCCATCATTGCAGAAGTATCAGGCAGGTTTGATAAAGGAGCATTGAGGTTGGTATCATCCGTTCCCGTCGCTTCTTTTATTCTTTTCATAGTTTGTGATAAGGAGCCAAAATAGCGTGTTAGTGTGGCTAAGCTATTTTCTTTATCGTTCATCGTATGCAACTCGGCATGACCTTTAATTGCACCATTGCTGTAATTGTCTGTTGTTGCAATTACATTCTTAAATGTTTGTTTTGCTTCATCCATCTCTTCGTCTGTTGTTGAATCTTTTGGCAAAGCATTTAAAATGCTTGCAATATCAACATAAAAAGTAACTGAAGTTCCTTTGGTTTTGCTTGTAACATCAGATGGCAATGATATTTTTCCTGAACCTGCAATGTATTGTTTCATCAATGCAGAATCGCTTGCAAACACAATGTTTTTATTGTCGGAATACATTGTATATCCATGAGGATCGTCCTGGAGCATAGCAGGTTGATACTGTCCGTTTTTTTGTACCATTAAACCCTGCTTCGCAAGCTGTGCAATAATTTTATCATAGCTTTTTTTATCACCGATAGCGGCATCCACAATCAGGTGTGCCGTGGGTGTAGAATATTTATAGCCCTGCACTTCTTTTTGCTGTGTTCCTACGTTTGAAAATATGATGGCAAAATCGCCTTTAAAAGCCTTCACTATATCATCCAAAGTATAGCCTTGATTTTGCAAAAACTGATTGGCGGTTTGCAACACGCCTGTAAAATTTAAAATGGCAACAACCAATTTCGGATCAAAAGAAAACAGTGCGTAACCGTTTACCGCGCCCGGGTATTTGCTAAGCAAATCCATATCTACTTTGGGCCCGGCATATTTCCTTAACGTATCGCTAAACATTTGATTGGGATATGATTTTAAATCCATATCCACTTCACCATTTTCAAAGTTGATGGCTCCGGAAGTATAAGTGTCTTTAAACAAATCCGAAGCCTTACTCATGCCTAACATAGGGATAGTGGATAACGCACCGTTGGAGCTTGACCAAAAGAACATATCTGCCTTGCCATCGTTGGCATCTTTAAATTGCTTAACTGACGCCAGCGAAGCATCTTCTTTTTGAGAAAACAAAGAAGTTAATTGCTGATGTGCAGCATCGGGCGTGCCGGTTTGTGCGCCATTTTGCGCATTGTAGCCGGTTACATTATCAACTAAAACAACATCATCATTCCAGCCTGCTACAAAGCCATTTTTCAGAGTTGCATAACTGTAACCGTTTTCTTTTTTTATTTGCGCTGATGGCATTTTCTTCTTTAAAAAATCTTCAAATTGAGAAGGCTTGTCTAACACAGCAACGATGCCTGTGGTAACGGATGAACCGCTCATCATACTGCCGCTTTGGTTAACGAATAAGAAGATGTCTTTGGAAAGATCAATGCCTGAATTTTGAATATCTTTCGATGTTATCATCATCGAAGTATCACCGCTAACTGCCGAGCGCATGATGGAGTCTAAACTCACTTTACTATCGGCTAATTTATCGCTTAATTTTTTAGGGTTGATGCCTAACACAACCGAAGCATCTTTAGGGATGTATTTGGTTTGTTTGGGTGTTGATGATTTGCAGGAACTGATGAATACGATAAGCAGTAAAAGCCAGGTAACAGAAGTATAATTTGGTTTCAGCATGATGATTGATTTTATGGCGAAAATATTGATTTTGCGCTATTGTCTGAACTGTGACTATTGGGATGTTCAAGATTGCAGGATGCCTGGCATTGGATGATTGCTATATTTTATCATACTCTTTTCGTAATACCATGCGTTTTATCAACTCAGGTTTCATCAAAATCCTGCAAATCTCAATCATCTTAACTATTGCACTTCTAACTTAGTACGCCCTTGCAAACAACACTCTTTCTTTTGATGCATTTCCGGTTAATATGCACCTGCCTTCTTCTTGTTCATTGTTTAGTGGAATGCAGCGGATGGTGGCTTTGCTCTTTTCTTTTATTTTTTCTTCGGTTTCAGCAGTGCCATCCCAATGCGCAGAAACAAATCCGGTTTTGTTATCCAGCACTTCCATAAATTCATCCCAGGTATTCACTTCGGTAATATGCTCATCTCGGAAAGCTTTGGCTTTTTCATACATGCTTTGCTGAATATTATCCAATAAAGTTTTTATTGTTTGTGCTAAATTATCCAAGCTGATACTTTGCTTTTCTTTTGTATCACGCCGTGCCACTTCTGCAACATTATTCTCTAAATCTCTTGCGCCGATGGCAATGCGAACAGGCACGCCTTTCAATTCGTATTCGGCAAACTTCCAGCCCGGACGATTGTTATCGTTATCATCGTATTTTACTGAAATATTTTTTTCTTTTAAAGAAGGAATCAATTCATTTTTTACTTTATCATCAATCATCGCCTTCTGCTCTTCGCCTTTATAAATAGGAATGATAACAACCTGAAACGGTGCAATTTTAGGCGGCATAATTAAGCCGCTATCATCGCTGTGCGCCATTATTAAAGCGCCAATTAAACGTGTGCTTACGCCCCAGCTGGTTGCCCACACATAATCTAATTTGTTTTGTTTATCGCTGAATTTTACATCGAAGGCCTTGGCAAAATTTTGTCCTAAAAAATGCGAGGTGCCAGCCTGTAACGCTTTACCATCCTGCATCAGCGCTTCAATGCAATACGTGTCTTCGGCACCGGCAAAACGCTCGCTTTCGGTTTTCGTTCCTTTTATCACAGGCATTGCCATGTAGTTCTCGGCAAAATCGGCATACACTTCCAGCATTTGCCTTGCTTCAGCAACAGCTTCATCCTTCGTGGCATGTGCGGTATGACCTTCCTGCCATAGAAATTCTGCGGTGCGTAAAAACAAACGTGTACGCATTTCCCAACGCACCACATTCGCCCATTGATTGATAAGCAGGGGCAAATCCCGATACGATTGTATCCAGGTTTTATAAGTGTTCCAGATGATGGCTTCACTGGTAGGGCGAACAATCAATTCTTCTTCCAGCTTCGCTTCGGGGTCAACAATCAGCTTCCCTTTTTTATCGGGGTCGGCTTTCAGGCGGTAATGTGTAACGATGGCGCATTCCTTGGCAAAGCCTTCTGCATTTTTTTCTTCTGCTTCAAACAAACTTTTAGGAACAAACAAAGGAAAGTAAGCGTTGGTGTGCCCGGTATCTTTAAACATTTTATCCAGCACATCGCGCATATTTTCCCACAGCGTGTAACCGTAAGGTTTTATTACCATACAGCCGCGAACGGCACTGTAATCGGCAAGCTGACCTTTTAAAACCAAATCGTTATACCATTGAGAATAATCGGTGGCGCGTGGTGTTATTTCTTTGCTCATAGGGAGAGATGAAACATTTACTTCCGACAATTATTTTTCAAGAAAAAATAAAATGGAAGCATGTTTGCAGTATTAAGATATTATTTATAAAAAAGACTTTTTAAGCGGCGCAAAAGTAGTAATTTAGTGCCTTAAAAGAAACGAGGTTTATGAACAAGAATATTTTGCCATTAATAATGTTGCTGGCTGTTTTTGCCAGTTGCTCATCAGCTTACAGAACAACGCAAACGCCTGATGATGTATATTATTCTCCTGGTAAATCGAAAGAATATGCCAGTGTGAACAGTACAAGCAACAACAGCGGTTATGATAATTATACCAGCAGTGAAGACAATTATCTGCGTATGAAAGCGCAAAACCACTATCAGTGGGATGCCCTGGATAACAATGATTACTGGTACAGCCCTAATTATGCGTACAACAATTTTTATGGCTTTAACAGCTTTAATCCTTACTTGTTAAACAGTTGGGGATTGAGTTATTATTACAGCCCGTTTGCCAGCATACAGCCTTACGGATGGTTTAATAGTTTTTATCCTTCCTACGGTTTCGGCTTTGGTTACTCGCCTTACACCAGCGGCATTTACAGTCATGGTGGTGGCTATGGTTATTATGGATATTCACCTGCTGTTGTGGTGGTAAATTCGGCTGCACGTGCTCACACATCCCGCCCGTTATTAGGCAGTTATGGAAATAATAGTTATAACAATCGCAATAATTATAACAACGGTGTTGGCAACCGTTACGCGCCAGCAAGCAATGGCTTGAACAATCGTTATAATAACACCAATAATAATTCGTTACGGTATAACAACACAAACAGCAATAGCTTTTCTGCACCTGCCAGGAGCTACACACCTTCTTCCAGCAGCGGTGCAAGCATGAGCAGACCCGGAAGGCATTAATTTGTTTGCTTTTTCTTTTACTCCATTTTCTTACTTTATTATACAGCCAGCCCGCACAGGCTGGCTGTTTTTTGAATCGTTATCTTGCTATGAAAAAAGCCATCCTGATTTTTTTTCTTTGTTTTCTTTTGCTTCAATCGTTTGCACAGTCGCCCGACGACATTTTAAAGTACAGTTATTTTCCGCAACATGGCTCTGCACGAAATGTTGCCATTGGCGGCGCAATGGGTTCGCTGGGCGGCGATATTACCAGTATGTATGTAAACCCCGCCGGATTGGGTTTGTATAAAACATCGGAAGTGGTTATTAGCCCTGCTTTTCAGTTCAATAATAACAAAGCGGCTTTTCGGGGAACCGATTTATCATCAAACAAAACGGCTTTCGATTTGGGCTTAACCGGTGCTGTGTTTGGCTCGCAAAACCAGTATAGCAAAAACAAAAGCGAAGCATTTGGTATTGCGGTAAATCAAACCGCCAATTTCAACAATACCATTACTTACTCAGGGCAAAATAATTTGAGCAGTTACTCCGAACAGTTTGCAGAAGAAATAGCCAAGAACGGTTATAGTTTGAACGATTTGCTAAGCAACGCATCGCCTGCGCCGTTTGGAAGCTCGCCTGCATTTTATACATATTTGGTTGATACTACAACCGTAAACGGACAAACGATTATAAAAGGAACGCCAGAATCTATTTTAGATGCCGGCGGCGCGTTGAACCAAACAAAAACAGTAAAAACAAACGGCGGCATTTACGAAGTTGCGCTCTCTTATGCAGCCAATACCAACGATAAGTTTTATTATGGATTTACGCTGGGTATTCCAATTGTTTCTTATCGCCGGAATAATTTTTTCAGAGAACAATCTGCTACCAACGATGCTACCAGCGACTTTGCTTATTCGGAATGGAATGATCAGTTAAAAACAAATGGCTATGGCTTGAATGCCAAACTGGGCTTGCTTTATAAGCCCACCAATTTTGTACGGTTGGGGTTAGCCATCCACACGCCTACCTACTACACACTTACCGATAAAGAAAGCAGCAACATGACAACGGCTTTTAAAAATCCGGATACTGCATTAAGTGTGTCCAGCGCTACTTTTACAGATGGCGGCGTTGGCAGCACAAGGTATATTACTAACACACCCTGGCGCTTTATTGTAAGTGGCTCGTATGTGTTACACGAAGTGAACGATGTGAGCCGGCAACGCGGGTTTATTACAGCAGATGCGGAGTATGTAACGTATGGTTCTGCCCGTTATAAAAGTGATGGGCATTTAGAAGAAAGCAGCGATGACGCGTATTTCACTAATGTAAACAGCGTAATTAAAAATTATTATAAAGGCGCCTTTAATTTTCGGGTTGGCGGCGAGGTGAAATTTAATACCATTGCGGTAAGATTAGGCGGCGCGTACTATGGTAATCCATATCGCGATGCAGCGTTATCGTCAAGCATTACGCAAGTAAGCGGCGGTTTGGGCTATCGTAGCAAAGGCATTTTTATTGATCTTACTTATGCCGAATATTTCAACAAAGATGTAAACTTTCCGTATCGTTTACAAGATAAAGCCAATACGTTTGCAACGTATAAAAATAACCGTGGCAACGTACTCTTGTCCGTTGGTTTTAAAATATAAATATTACAATTAAATTACTTAAAAAACCTGCTTATAAAAACAAAGCAGGTTTTTTATTGCGTTCTTTACTTATAAATCAAAGCTATGAAACCAAAAACAAGAAACATTATTGGCTGGATACTGACAGCCTTGCTTGCAGTTGTATTTTTAGGAAGTGCCGCTATGAAATTATCAGGCAGTGAACAGGTGTTAAAGAACGCAGGCTTGTGGGGCATTTCAGCAGGCACTATTAAATTTATCGCTTTTGTAGAAATTATTTCTTTTGTATTGTTTGCAATTCCACGCACGGGTTTGCTGGGAACCTTGCTGCTGGCGGCTTATTTGGGTGGCGCTATTGCCACGCATTTAGAACATGGAATACCTGTTTTACCGCCTATGATTATTGAAGCGTTGGTTTGGATTACGGCTGTTATTCGCTTTCCCGAATTGAGCAGGAGATTGGCCGGGAAAGAGGCTATGGTGTGAACAATACAATTGTTTGAATTGAAGCGCAGCTCTGTTGTTCAGTGTTTTTTGTTTTCTTTCTTTATAAAAAACTTCGCTGTGCCAGAACAAAAACAAACAGTATTCAAACTAAGTTTATTACTAAAAAATACGGCATCTTTTTTATGTTACTTTTTTTTGTTGCATTTATTCATAATAAAATCTATGCTTTTGATAATGCTTTATCATAAAAAAGTGGCAATCAAAAACCCTTCATATAACTATTGATGGCATTAACCGGTGCTATCAATATTTGCCAAAAATTTTTATTGGAAAATCAAGCGGAAATCTAAATGCAAACAAAACGATTTGGCGCATTTTTTAAACCTGCAAAAAAAACGTCGGGTAGCGTTGATGATTTAAAAATGAAGTAAAAGAAAACTATCCTCTTTCACACAGGCTTTCGGTTTGTTACCAAACGATAAAAAATTTTCTCTCTGTCCTCTTTTCCACTACTCAATCGTTGTTTGTTTTTATCATTAAAACACATTTTTATGAAAGAGTTTTTATTGGTTTTCAGAAGAGATTTTATTAACAAAGAAGCACAGCCATCGCCCGAGCAAATGCAAAGCATGATGCCCGACTGGCAAAACTGGATGGGAAGTATAGCAGCGCAAAACAAACTGGTAAGCCCCGGCAACAGGCTGGCTTCCGAAGGTCGCGTGGTAAATACAAACGCGATGGTTACCAACGGGCCGTATGTTGAAATAAGAGAAGCGATAGGCGGCTACATTATTATTAAAGCCGCTTCTATTGATGAGGCTGCAGAGATTTCGAAGAGCTGCCCTGTTTTAAAAATCGGCGGTAATGTTGAAGTGCGCACTGTTATTGCCATGGAGGATAATAATTAAGTAAAAACAAAGCCTTTGTGTTACAACGCAAAGGCTTTATTATATTCATGCAAACAGAATTGTTGCCGCATTTATTTCGTACCGAATACACAAAAATTGTAAGTGTATTATGCAGGCTGTTTGGCATTGCGCACATTGAAATTGCAGAAGATATTGCCAGTGAAACATTTGTTACGGCCGCAGAGTTTTGGGGCATCAGCGGCGTACCGCAAAACCCAACTGCGTGGCTATATACAGTTGCAAAAAATAAAGCGAAAGATTATTATAAACACAATCAAATCTTCACCCAAAAAATTGCCCCGCAACTAACAAAGAGAAATGATAATGAGGATGAATTTGACATTGATTTATCGAACCAATCCATTACCGATAGCCAGCTGCAAATGATGTTTGCTATTTGCCATCCATCCATTTCTGCCGAAGCGCAAATCTGTTTATCATTACGCATTCTTTGCGGCTTTGGAATTGATGAAATTGCAGATGCTTTTTTAACGAACAAGGAAACGGTTAAGAAACGTTTGTTCAGAGCGAAAGAAAAATTGCGTATTGAAAAAGTAAAAATTGAGCTTCCACAGGAAGAAGAAATTATAAAACGTCTTGATGCTGTTTTACTAACCTTGTACTTGTTGTTTACAGAAGGTTATTATTCGTCCAATAAAAGCACGGTGCTGCGAAAAGATTTATGCCTGGAAGCTATGCGGCTAACCTACCTGTTATTAGAAAACGAACTAACCAACCAGCCACAGGTAAATGCGTTGCTTTCGTTAATGTGTTTTCATGCTTCACGATTTGATGCCAGAATAAATGTAGCCGGTGAAATTGTTTTGTATGAAGATCAGGACGAATCGCTTTGGAGCAGCGAACTGATTGAAAAAGGCATTTTCTTTTTAAATAAAGCATCAAAAGGAAATCATCTTTCCAAGTATCATTTGGAAGCCTGCATTGCTTACTGGCACACAAAAAAAGCAGATAACAAAGAAAAGTGGCAAAACATTTTGCAATTGTACAATCAACTTTTACAAATAGCTTATTCGCCGGTTGCAGCGTTAAACAGAACGTATGCATTTTCTAAAGTTTATGGTAATTGCGAAGCCATCAGGGAAGCCGAAAAACTTGCACTCACCAACCATTATTTGTACCATTGGTTATTGGGCGAGTTGTACAGTAACGTTGATGATAAAAAAGTGATACTTTGTTTGCAAAATGCCTTGCAACTCTCAAGGTCTGCGGCAGATAAAAAAACAATCAAAAACAAAATAAGTAAGATAAAACAGGCAAAAGCAATTATGGCAAAAGAGAGCAAAAACAAATAAGCTTTAGTGCATATGTTCATCTTCCTTCCTAAGAGAGTTCCGAACCTTTAAAAGGTTCGGAACTCTCTTAGGAAATTTGCTTTCATTCAAACTGACCCGCTATTAAAATGAGCAGGCTTTGTTATTTATGAATGATAAATTTTGAATCGAATTTTAAGCAATCAATCCTTCACAATTGATTGTACATTTTTTCTGGCTGCTTTCTTCTGCCAGCTCAATTATTTTTACCACGTTATAAGCCTCTTCCGGCTTTATGGGAAAGGGTTTTTTATTAATCAAACTATTATACACATCGTTATAAAACAAACCATAATCGCCCCTTTCAGACGGTACGTTTTCTTTTATAACAGTGCCATTTATTTCAGTATGTAACAAACCGTATGTCTCTTCTGTTTCTTTGCCCAAATTTTCGTCAGGCATTTCACCTGCACGCAACTTCGCTTCCTGCGGGTCTTCGCCACTTTTTACAAACGAACCTTTCGTTCCATGAACCAGGTATCGCGGGCCCGGTTCGCGCACTAACATCCCCGCTTTCAATTTCGCCTGTAAAAAATGATAATCGAAATTCAATTCAAACCAATCCACCGCTTTAGCATGCGGGCGTTGCATTCTTACATCTGCTGTAATCAATTTTGGTAAGCCAAACAAGGTAAGTGTCTGGTCAATAAGGTGCGCCCCTAAATCATACAAAATTCCACTTCCCGGCAGGGGTTTTTCGCGCCAGGCAGTTGGGCGTTCTTCTGCGCGGTAACGGTCGTAATGCGCTTCAAACGTATGCACATCACCCAATACATGCTGATCTATTATTTTTTTTATGGTGAAGTAATCCGATACATATCGCCGGTTATGGTAAACAGCAAGCAGCAAATTGTTTTGCTTCGCGATGTTTGCCAGTTGAAGGGCATCTTTGCTGTAAACAGTAAAAGGCTTTTCAACAACAACATGCCTGCCCGATTGCAGTACCTGCAAAGTGTAAGGATAGTGTGTATCATTTGGTGTGGTGATGATAACAAGATCAATTTCCCGTTGTAATAAATCATCAATGCTGGTAACAATTTCAGCATTGGGAAATACCGCCTTCGATTCTTGTTTATGTCTTTCTAAAATATGCGTTACCTCAAAATGCGACGAAGCTTTTAAAAACGGTGCGTGAAATACTTTTGCCGAAATGCCCCAGCCAACCAAGCCTACTTTTATTTTGTTGTTCATGGTTATTGATGATTGATAAATATCTGACACTTAAAAACGTTTGATACCTGCCAAAAATAAAGATAGCCCATAGTATCTTCACGCACTTACTATGCATTATTTTTTACAGCAGTTAATTAATAATTTAAAAGAGACAAGCCTTCTTGAATTTATTGGTGTTGTAGCCGGTATAGCCAGTGTATGGTTTTCAAGAAAGGAAAATATTTTAGTGTATCCGGTAGGGTTAGTTAATACTATCATTTATATTTTTATCAGCCTTAAGGGCAGCTTATTTGGTGAAGCCAGCGTAAATTTTTATTACACCGTTATGAGCATTTATGGCTGGATATTATGGAGCAAACGCAACCAACAGCGCGAGATTATTTTGCAAATCAGGTACAGCAATAAAAGAGAATGGATGTATCAGTTGTTATTTTTTGCAGCATTTTATATCAGCATTTATTTTGCACTCATTTATTTAAAAAGCGTGTTTGATTCTAAAACCATTCCCTTAGCCGATGCCTTCGCTTCGGCAACCGCTTATACCGGCATGTGGCTGATGGCGAAAAAGAAAGTGGAAAGCTGGATTTGGTGGATGGCTACCAACATAGCTTCTATTCCCTTGTACTATATTAAAGGCTATGCGTTTACAAGTGTTCAGTACATTGTATTATTAATTTTGGCTGTTGCCGGTTTGTTATCGTGGATGGAGAAAGCAAAGCAATATAAAGTGGAACGTCCTCTGTATGCAAGAGATTAAAAAAATAGTTGTCATCGGTCCTGAAAGCACTGGCAAAAGCACACTGTGCACCTTGCTGGCACAGCATTTTAATACATTATGGTGCCCTGAATATGCAAGAGAATATTTGTTGCAACACGGCATGAATTACACATTTGAATCTTTGGAAATAATTAGCAAAGGACAGTTGGCATTGGAAGATAAAATGATAAATGAGAGATGGCAGATGACAGAAAACAACCGTCAACCGTCCACTAACTACCAACCACCAACTACCAGCCACCAACTGCTTTTTATCGACACTAATATGTATGTAATGAAGGTTTGGTGCGAGTATGTGTTTGGCAAATGCCATCAATTTATTTTGAATGAAATTGTATCGCGCCAATACGATTTGTATTTATTATGCAATACAGATCTGCCTTGGGTGAAAGATGAACTGCGTGAATATCCTGACGAAAAAACAAGGCTGGAGTTGTTTCACATTTATAAAGATATTTTGATAAATCAAAACGTGCCGTGGATAGAAGTAAAAGGCAATGATGACGCGCGTTTACAAATGGCTGTTAAAGCAGTAGAGAGATATTGTTTGTAAAATATATTAAACCAAAAAGACACAAAAACCTTTATAGAGATAACTTTGTGTAACTTCCTTTCTTTGCGCCTTCGTGGTTCAAAAAATTATTTACTCCACTTCACCGTTGCACTTTTTACATCTCTCGAATTACCACCAATGCGAATGATAAATTCACCTCCTTCCCAGCCCCATTTCAAATCGCTGTTGTAAAAGCTTAGTTCGTTGGTAGTGATAGTAAACGTTACGGGTTTGCTTTCGCCTCCATTCAGAATAATCTTTTGAAATCCTTTTAAATCTTCAACAGCGCGCGTAACAGATGCTACCGGATCGCTGATGTATAACTGTACCGTTTCTTCACCGGCTACTTTACTGTTGTTAGTAACAGTAACGGTAGCTTTTACTGTGCCATTGCCGCTTACATTTGTTTTATCAAGAGTAACATCACTGTAAGTAAAATTGCTATAACTCAAGCCATAACCAAACGGGTATAACGGATCGTTGGGTGCATCTAAGTAATCCGATTTAAACTTTGGATAATCGCCTTCATGAAACGGTCGTCCTGTGTTTTTATGATTATAATAAACAGGTATCTGTCCCACATTTCTTGGAAAGCTCATTGTTAATTTTCCCGAAGGATTATAAGCCCCAAACAACACGTCAGCCACTGCATTGCCAGCTTCTGTTCCCGGAAACCAGGTTTCTAAAATGGCAGTTGCATTTTTATCTTCATAGTTTAATATCATGGGTCTGCCACTCATCAAAACTACCACAACCGGCTTGCCTGTTGCAATCAAAGCTTCTAATAATTTATGCTGACTGGCTTGTAAAGCAATGTTCGTCATGCTGCTCGATTCGCCGGTCATATCAGCCGCTTCGCCAAGTACAGCAACGGTTACATCTGTATTCTTTGCAAGGTTTACCGCTTCGTCCAGCATTTCCTGCGAGGTGCGTTTGTCAATGTCTATCTCTGTTCCAAAAGCATTCACTCTTTTTGCAAAAACACTATCATCAGAAAGGTTGCAGCCTTTTGCATATAATATATTCACGCCGCTGCCACCAACGTTTTTCATGCCGGTAGCAATGTCAACCGATTGCGTATAATCACCCGATACTGCCCATGTGCCCAGCATGTTGCGCTGGCTTTGTGCCAATGGTCCCACTAAAGCAATCGTACCTCTTTTTTTTAATGGCAACACGTTGTTTGTATTTTTTAAAAGCACACAACTATGGGCTGCAATGTTGCGGGCAGCCGCACGATTTTCAGGCGTCATCACATCTTTCGCTGCCCTGCTTTCATCCATGTATTTGTAAGGGGCATCAAACAAACCCATCTTATATTTTGCTTCGAGTATGCGGCGGCAGGCGGCATCAATTTGTTGCTGTGTTGTTTTGCCTTCGGTTAATGATTTTTTTAAGGTAGAAAGAAAACCTTCGCTAACCATATCCTGATCGAGACCTGCGTTTAAAGCCAGGGCAGATACGGTTTGCAGATCACCCAAACCATGGTTAATCATTTCACTTACGGCTGTATAATCCGATACCACAAAACCTTTAAAACCCCATTGTTTACGCAGCAAATCAGTAATGAGCCATTTGTTAGCTGTAGCCGGAATGCCATCAATTTCGTTAAACGAAGTCATTACGCTGCCAACGCCTGCATCCACCGCAGCTTTGTAAGGAGGTAAATAATATTCATACATTTTAATGCGGCTCATGTCAACCGTGTTATAATCTCTGCCTCCTTCTGCACCGCCATACAAAGCAAAATGTTTTACGCAAGCCATCAGTTTGGTTACACTATCGTAGTTCTTTCCCTGGTAGCCGCGTACCATCGCCGCCGCTATCTTTCCACCGAGGTACGGATCTTCTCCCGAACCTTCTGCAACGCGCCCCCAGCGTGGATCGCGGGCGATATCTACCATGGGCGAGAAAGCCCAGTTCAAGCCATCGGCTGTGCCTTCTTTGGCGGCAATGGCAGCACTTTGTTCTATCAATGTTGTATCCCAACTGGCAGCCAAACCAAGCGGTATGGGAAAGATAGTGCGATGACCATGTATAATATCTAACCCAAAGAAAAGCGGAATGTGCAGGCGTGAATTGTTCACTGCTATTTCCTGCGCTTTGCGAACGGTGGCTGCACCCGTAATACCGAATAAGCCACCCACAGCGCCGTTACGAATTTTGGTATCCACATCACTGCTAACAACAGAGCCGGTAACAGCTCCGCCAGGCGTTACAAGGTTAAGCTGACCGATTTTTTCATCCAGCGTCATTTTACTCATGAGGTTGGTGATGTAAGCATTCATCTTCGCATCGGCAGCGTTGGTTTTTGTTTGTGAAAACGAGTTGATAAAGGCAAAGCAAAGCAAAAGAAACAGTGAGTATTTACTTTTCATAGACAAACAATTGTTATGGCAAATGTAATATGCAGTAAATAAAAAGCAGCCATCAAAAAGAATGGCTGCAACAAAGATGATGTATGATGGTACGAAAAGAAGAAAATTGTAAACTTATGAAGCGTATTGCGCAAGCAGTACCGGCTCAACCCAGGCATCACTTTCTTTCAACAAAGTAACCAGTTCTTCAACAGCAATAGCACTGTCCACATTGCGCTTTACCACATCTTTACCACGGTATAAAGTAATCTTTCCAACGCCGCTGCCCACATAGCCAAAATCGGCATCTGCCATCTCACCGGGTCCGTTAACGATGCAACCCATAATGGCAATTTTTACGCCTTTTAAATGGCTGGTAACCGAGCGGATTTTTGCTGTGGTTTCCTGCAAATCAAACAAGGTTCTGCCGCAGGAAGGGCAGGAAATATATTCGGTTTTGGAAATGCGCGTACGTGTAGCTTGCAGGATAGTAAAGGCAGTATTATTAATGAATTGTTCTACCGTTGCGTTATTCAGATAATTACGACCGCTTGCATTGATAGTTTGTAATTGCTGATAGCTTTCATTCGTTGTTCCCAAACACAATCCATCGCCAAAACCATCTAACAATAAAGCACCGCATTCGGTAGCAAAATGAATGAGATGCTCATCAGCCGTTTGCCAATTGCTATCGCAAATTAAAACAACCGGATTGTTGATGTTGCGATTCATCAGCTCTATAAACATGCGTCTTATGTTTAGCATTGCATGTTTGTTTTTACTGCTCAAACACAATACTACATCGGGCTTGTTGGCAACGGCGTCTAAATAAGTAAAATCATTAATTGGAGTGTTATTGCTAAAGCAATCCATCATTACAAAATTGATATCGTTGCTTATCACATCAGCAAGGGCAAAACCACTGTCTTCATAAATAGGGAAGTATTTTGTTTTGTCTTCAGCCAACTGCCATGTTGCAGGATATACGATGACCTTTAACGTGCCTGGCAAAGAAAAATCAAGAAGCTGATGACCCGTAAAAATATAATCGGCGGCGGCATCGCTGATGTTCCATTTATCGGTTACATAATCGTAAGTATAACCCACGCTTTGCAGGTGCGATGGCGTGATGTGTTCTATTCTACTTAAGTCTGCAATCACAACCGGAACATGATGTGCACCAATATTATCAACGGCAAAGGTTTCGCGGCGCTTGTAAGAGAAGGGAGAATACCTCATCCCTAACCCTTCTCCACGAGTGGAGAAGGGAACAGACGATGCGGTTTGATTTACCTGCCTATGTAGTAAGCTATTATTTCTATCCTTCTCGTAATTAGTATTTTCTTCCTTGTTGCATGGTTCTTGCTCATAGCTCACAGCTCGCAACTCGTTGCTTCTTCCCTCGTACCTCTTCACCAGATCTTTACAAACCGTAATTTCAAATTCGGGGTCTTCTGTAAGGCTTACGCGAATGGTATCGCCAATGCCATCTTCTAATAATGTTCCAATGCCGGCTGCACTTTTTACTCTGCCATCTTCGCCATCACCGGCTTCGGTTACGCCCAAATGCAAAGGATAACATTCGCCAAATTCTTCCTCCATTTTTTGAATGAGCAAACGATACGCCTGCACCATCACCTGCGGGTTGCTTGCCTTCATGCTCAACACAATGTTATGATAGCTTTCATATCGTGCAATACGAAGAAACTCCATTGCACTTTCTACCATGCCCATTGGCGTATCGCCGTAGCGGCTCATAATTCTATCGCTTAAGCTACCGTGGTTGGTGCCTATGCGCATCGCCGTTCCATATTGTTTACAAATGGTAACCAATGGTGTAAACCGTTGGTGGATGCGCTCGATTTCTTCGGCATAATCAGCATCGGAATATTCAATTAACTCAAACTTTTTTTTATCGATATAATTACCTGGGTTGATGCGTACTTTTTCTACAATGCGGGCTGCAATTTCAGCGGCGTTAGGCGTGAAATGAATATCGGCAACCAATGGCGTTGTATAACCACGCCGGTGCAGTTCGTTCCTTATAGGTAATAAATTCTCTGCTTCTTTTTTACTTGGCGCGGTAATGCGCACCAGTTCTGAACCAGCTTCTATGCAACGGATGCTTTGCTCAACGGTGGCAAGTGTATCCATCGTATCAGTAGTGGTCATCGTTTGCACGCGGATAGGATGAAAATTGCCCAGCAACAAATCGCCAACTTTAACTTCGCGGGTTTTTAATCTTGAATATTCAGTAAGCGAATTACAATACAATTGCATAAAAAATTAAAACTAAGTGTAGCCACAAAGTTGCGAATAATTGAGGAGATGTGAATGTTAAGGAATAAGTTGCAAGTTTAAAGGAAATGCAAGGCATCAGAATACAAGGTTGCAAGTAACAAGAAAAAAGATGATAAGGCTTAAAACCTAATAATAGATCTGTCATCTTTTTATAACCTTATGTTTATCCAGGCTCAACTCCGAAGGAGTTAAACGTGAAACCACCGGTGTAACCGGTGAAAAAAATGCAATAAAAACAAACCCCCAAGGGTTGAACGCTTCACAACAAATACTTTCTTCAAATGCAATTCTGTTCTCAAGGAGCAGTTGTTTATACTCATCAAAAAAGTTTTCTTTTTGATGATGTTCTTTTTGGTTTTGGCGATAGCTCACAAGCAAATTATTTATGTGATAAAAATAAAAAGAGAGAGGCTTCAAAATGATGTTTGTTCAACCCCTTCGGGGTTTGTTTTTATTGCATTTTCTATTCTTCAGTGCAACCGGCGGTTATTCATAGTCAAACCCTTTCAGGGTTCATTTTCCTACCATTCAAAACTCCTCCTGTTTCCATTCAGCTTCCATTGCGTTGGAAACGGATTGGTGAGCCAATCCAACGGCTCGCCAACAGGCAATTTTTTTGCAGCCAGTGTAAAAGAGTTTTTTATTGTTTGTTTTTGCTCTGCTCCCAAAGCGTCAGGCTGTGTGGAGATAAATAATGGCGTTCCGCTTTCGGCAAGCAACTGCATCCATTGTTTGTTTTTACTCCATTCCACATCTTTGGTTAAGCCAACACAATCGCCGTCGGCGGCATAAAAAGTATTGTGCTGCATTGTTCGGAAAGCCAGTGTGTTTACACCCATTTTTTTTGTTCGTTCCCATTCTTTTCCACTGGTATCATCGCCAATGCGGCATTGCTCAAACAAGCCTGCCGATAAGTGACTGATGGTATTGCAGCCAATTAGATACATGTCTTTTGCGGCTTCGCGAATAGATTGATACAAGTGTAAAATAATCTCTGCTGTTGTTTTTGAAGTATCGTTAAAATGCCAGCCCGCAGCCGTCATTTCATCCTGCATTTTAAATCCCCATTTTCCCATCATATCATACGTTGTAAAATCATGCTTAATCATTTCGTAACCCCATTGATGGTACACGGAAAAATTATGTTGAATGAGAGCGATATTTTCATCAATACTTGGGTCAAGCACGGGCTGTTTAGGATCGTCTCTGCCAGCAATAGAAGGCAATAAAAGGCTTTTGTTTTTATCATGCGGCGCACACAGAGGTCGTGTCCACAAAGCCGGGCGCATTGCAAGTTGTTTAATTTCTTCAGCCAGCTTTTGCATGTCAGGGAACTTTTCATTCGGCTGCGAAAAATCATCCATCCAGCAACAATCGCCCGGCAATAAAGGCGAGTATTTTGCCCAGCCGGCATCGATTACCGAGAAAGGACGGTTGTCCGTATTAATAGCCAAATCGGTTAACAATGCCGTTTGTTGTTTTATTAAAGCCGGTGTGTTATTTCCGTAAGCAAAATACCAGTCGTTAATGCCATAAACCGGTTGCTTTGGAAGTAGTGGTGAAGGGCACATCATCGCACAAAAACGGCGTGCTGTGTAAAAGGTGTTTTCATCCTTTTTATTTTTTGTAGTAATAATGTTGGCAGCCTGTAAAGTTCGCTCGCGAAGCTGAACGCCATTGCCGCCGTTACGGGTATCTATCACAAGCTGCATAATGCCATTGCCAACCCTCCAGCAGCAGAAAGCTTTGCAGCCTGTTTTTACACCAAAACAAACGGTGTTGTTATCATCACTTTGAATACAGTACCAGGGCATTTTTCGTTTTGCATCGGTTGCTTCAAATGCACCATCGCCATACGTTCTTTCCCAATGGTCGCCGGAAATTTTTGTGCTGGAAGATGTATTGTATTGCCATTGCAGCTGCACTTCATACAATGCAGCGGATGGCGATTGAATAAAGGTTTGCAGCGCATCATCCTTTCCATATTTCAGCGTTACAATAATATCTTTATACACCCAGGTTTGTTTATCACCAGATGTCATTTCATGAATGCCATCATCAAGTTTTATATTTACTTTTTGTGGTAACGAAACTTTTTCTGCCGGTTCTTTTTTGTCGTTATTCCAGCCCGTTATCAGTAAGCTGCCAACGCCTGCTCCGGTAAGTTTTATAAAATGTCTTCGCTGCATAATGAATACTATTTTATGAATGCAAAGTAAACATCCTGTTTGTTTTTTATCATCTCATGTTTATACCATTGTTAATAAATATTCAAAGATTTTTTGTGCCTTATTTGTGAATAAGTATTGGCTAATTTATTTAGCAGAATAGATACATTTGCTTTTAAATTATAAGCGTTGAGTGATCGGGTAACAGAGAAGCTGCAGATATTGGCTGATGCTGCAAAATATGATGTAAGCTGCGCCTCAAGCGGCAGCAACCGCAAGAATGTCAACAAAGGTTTGGGCGATACCGGCACCGGCATCTGCCATGCTTATACCGAAGATGGTCGTTGCGTTTCGCTCTTAAAAATATTGCTTACCAACCATTGCATTTTCGATTGCGCCTATTGCGTTAGCCGCAAAAGCAACGATATAAAACGCGCCGCTTTTACGGTGCAGGAAGTGGTGGATTTAACCATTAATTTTTACAGAAGAAATTATATTGAAGGTTTGTTTTTAAGCTCCGGTATTTTTAAAAATGCCGATTATACGATGGAGCGGTTGGTGCGCATTGCCAAAAAGCTGCGTACCGAGCATAATTTTAATGGTTACATTCATTTAAAAGCCATCCCCGGCGCGAGTGACGACTTAATGAAACTGGCTGGTTTGTATGCCGACAGGTTAAGTATAAATGTTGAAATGCCAACAGAGCAAAGTCTCAAATTGTTGGCTCCCGATAAGAAGCGCGAAGACATGATAAAGCCGATGAAGTTTTTGAAAAACGAAATCATTCAATATAAAGAAGATAAACTTGTTCATAAACACACGCCACATTTTGCACCGGCAGGGCAAAGCACGCAAATGGTAATTGGCGCTACGCCGGAAACAGATTTTCAAATCCTGCATCTTGCTAATGGCTTCTATAAAAAAATGAATTTAAAGCGTGTGTATTATTCCGGTTATGTTCCCATCAGCCATGATAACCGGTTGCCAGCCATTGGAACGCCGGTGCCAATGATACGCGAAAACAGATTGTACCAGGCCGATTGGCTGCTTCGGTTTTATGGTTTTGATGTACGCGAAATAGTAGATGTGGAAAATCCTCATCTTGATTTGGATATCGACCCGAAATTAAGCTGGGCTATGCGCAATCTTCACTTGTTTCCGGTTGATATTAATAAGGCTGATGAAGCTTTAATTAAACGTGTTCCGGGTATTGGCGTGGCATCGGCAAAGAAGATTGTTGGCGCAAGAAAGTTTGCCACATTAAATTGGGAGCATTTAAAAAAGATAGGCATCGCTTATAACCGCGCCAAGTATTTCATCACTTGTAAAAGCGATGATTTTGTAGTTCGCGATTATTCGCCGATGCAAATTAAACAGCAACTTCTTTCAATACAAAACAGTAAATACGCTGCTAATTTTTCAGCACAAATAAAGATGTTTTAAGATGATGCGGATGATGGTGTACGATGGCACATTCAATGGCTTTTTAACCGCAGTTTTTGAAGTGTATGAATATAAGTGTAAAGATGTAAAACTTGTAAAAGATAACCTGTACAATATTTCTGTTTTCGGGCAGGATCATATTGTAGAAACCAATAGTGACAAGGCTTTGCGTGTATGGAAAGGGTTACTAAAATACGCCTCTTTGGATTCTGCAGAAAGCTTGTATCATACCTGGTTAAGTGAGTTGCCTAATATTGAAAAATATCTTCTGCAATACGTTCAATGTTTGTTTTTAAAAAAGCAATCTATTCACTTGGATTACAGTAATGCTGCCGTTTTAAAAATTGCACAAACCACAAAAAAAGTTCATCGCGAGAGGCACCGGATGGAAGCGTTTGTTCGTTTTCAATTAACCAAAGACAATTTGTTTTATGCAGTAATAGAACCCGATTTTAATGTGCTGCCTTTGCTTGTTAACCATTTTAAAAACCGTTATGCCGATCAGCGCTGGCTGATTTATGACGGCAAGCGGCGATTTGGAATATATTACAATTTGGAAACGGTTGATATGATTGAGTTATCTTTTAATAATGAAGTAAAAGAAAACGGTGTGCAAATTGTGTTTAGTGAAGATGAAGCGTTGTATCAATCGTTGTGGAAGCACTATTTCCAAAGTGTAAATATCAAAGCAAGAAAAAATACAAAATTGCACATTCAGCATATGCCAAAAAGATACTGGAGATTTTTACCGGAAAAAGAACCGGAAGCCAAATAATTTTGTTGATTGGAACCATTTATTAAATGTAAATTTTAAACACCGGAGTAGGCAAAAATGGAATAAAAACAAACCCTGATCTCAGGATAAAGCGAACATTTTGTAACAGCCCAAAGCGATGAATGGAACAAAATATACGCTTATGAAATTCTTGTAAACTTTATGGTTTTGCCAATAAATTTAAAAATGTAATAACCTCTCACTTCCAATGTTTGCGCATCGTTGAGCCAAACGGTAGCATCCCAGGTGCGGCCGGATGTGGAATCGTAAATTTTTCCTTTAACCCATTTGTTTTCTTTTGGGTCATACGTCAAATCAGAGAGTATATCCATGCCTAATAATTTTCTTTTGCGCAATTGTTTGTCCGGATTTTTTACATCCAATCTTTGATCTATTGGCGTTAATGTGTCATTGCTATCATGAAACCAAATTACCTTCGCTTTATAGTCGTTGTCCACTTTATACACTTCAACAATAAGGTCTTTTTCTTCGTACATCCATTTGCCAATAATTGCGTTTTGGTTGTCTTGAGCTTTGCCTGTTATCAACAGCAACAGTAAGCTGCCGAGCATGATGATATATTTCATGTTCAATTATAAAAAAGAAAACCGCATTCGCTTTTGCGGTCTTTTTAATTTTGGTTTATAACGCAAATACACGCCCGGAGATTGCTGTGAAATAAGTTAATAAGATATTTATTTACAAATCCGAATAATTGGCAGGTCGTACAAAAATAATATCAGCTTTTGAAACATTGTGCCCGTATTCAGACATCGCCAGCAATTTTTTAAAAGCATCATCATTCATAAATTGTTTCCAATGCGCTTCGCGGTCGGGCATATTCTCAAAGGTAGTCATGTACATTAAGTTCGGCATGTGGCTGCCCGCAAGCACTTCGGCATAAAATACCGAATTAAAATTTAGACGTTTAAAAATGCCCACTTCATCGCCGGTGTTAAACATTTTTATTTTGCTGGCATGAAGCTTTTCGGTTGCACCTTCATAGCTGCGCAATTCATACACTCTCTCTTTGTTTGGAGCTTTGAGTTCCGGTTTCTGAATGCTGGTCGCCAAAGGAAAAGCCTGCAATAAAATGGTTTCCATACGTGTGTAAGGCGCAGCATCAAAAGCAGCATCCAGGTAGGCTTTGCCTGCTGTGCTGTAAGCAGCGTCCACATTGAGTTTTGAGTATAATTCAGCCACTTCATTTAATGAATGTACGGGCATTAAAACGTACAGGGTTTTATCTGCTGAAGTATCGTTGGCAAGTGAGGTAAAAACACCTACTGTTTTTATATTCATGCGATGCAACGCAGGCACTAAAGCATTTTGGAGATATTGGCTGATAATTTTTTCCTGTGAAGAATCTTTATAATGATAAACCGAAATTTGGTAAAACGATCTGGCGTTTTCTTTTTGTGCGAAAGCTGTTACCAACAGCAGCGAACAAGCAACACTAATAAATGATTTCAACATAATCAATCTTCGTTTTTGGCGTAAGATAAAATGAAAATACATGCGGTTGCAAAAAGAAAATCAATACTTACTTATCTGCTAACAATTCGTACATTTTTCCTTTTTCTGTTTTGAAAGAAAACGTATAACCAATGTTTGATTTTATAGACTGAAGATGCAATAACGGAATAGCAACCGGCACCATTGTTCGCACGTTGCAAACAGTACCGTTTAATGAAGTGATGGTTGCATTTGTAAGTTTGTTTTTACTCCATTTTATTGCCACTTCAAAACCGCCGCGCGCCCGCAAACCCTTTACAGCACCGCTTTCCCACGCATCGGGCAAGGCAGGTAACAAAAACAATTCGTTATTCTGGCTCTGTAAAATCATTTCAACAATGCCGGCCGTTCCTCCAAAATTTCCATCAATCTGAAACGGAGGATGCGCATCAAACAAATTAGGATAGGCGCCGCCACCTTCGCTGTAATTGGTTTTGCTTTCTTCAGTAAGCCGTAATAATTTTTTGAACAAAAGATAAGCATGATTTCCATCGAGCAATCGCGCCCAAAAATTCACTTTCCAGGCAAGGCTCCAGCCTGTTCCGTCATCGCCGCGAAGCTCGAGTGTTTTCTTTGCTGCCGCGGCAAGTTGCGGCGTGGTTGACGGATAAATTTCTGTTCCCGGGTACAAGCCAAACAGGTGCGAAGTGTGGCGGTGATGCGGCTCAACATCTTCATAATCTTTATACCATTCCTGGATGTTTTCTTTTACACCAATTTGCAAAGGATATAATTTCTTTTCTTTTTGTATGATGGAATCGCGGAAAGCCGCATCTACATTCAACAATTTTGTTGCTTCAATAAGATGATGAAATAAGTCGCGGATGATGCTCATATCCATTGTGGTAGCAACGGATATTCCTGATTGTTTTTTGCCATCATAATAGTACACATTTTCGGGCGATACAGAAGGCGCTGTAACCAGATGACCGCTGCTATCCGGCACCAGCCAATCGAACGTAAAATGCGCCGCTTCTTTCATTAACGGGTAAGCGGTATCGCGCAAAAAAGTTTTGTTTTCCGTAAACAAATAATGCTCCCACAAATCTCGGCACAACCAGTTTGCACCCATGCTCCAGTTTGCCCACTTTGGGTCGCCATCGCCTTTATTACCCACCGGATTGGATAACGCCCAGATATCGGAATTGTGATGTACCACCCAACCATTCGCGCCATAAAATTCTTTGGCGGTCGCCTGCCCTGTTTTATATAAATGTTCAATCAGGTTAATCAAAGGTTGATGCAATTCAGACAAGTTGCATTCTTCACTCATCCAATAATTCATTTGCACATTAATGTTGGTAGTGTAATTAGAACTCCATGGCGGCTGAATGTCTTTGTTCCAGATGCCTTGCAAATTGGCAGGCGCATCGGGCGTGCGGGAAGAAGAAATTAATAAGTAACGACCGTAATTAAAATACAGCACTTCCAAACCGTTATCGTTGTTGACTTTTGTGTAAGCAGCCAGCCTTTTATCGGTTGGTAAATTTGATGAATTAACAGAGCTATCGTTGATGCGAAGCGATACACGATTGTAAAAATGATGATAGTCGGCAAGATGCTCATTCAGCAATCGGGTGTATGTTTTTACAGATGCTTTTGATAAGTAGTTAGCAGTGATGGCATGTTCATCTTTACCATCATTATCGGGGCATTTATCAAAGCCGTTAAAAGAAGTTGCCGAAGAGAATATCAGCACCACTTCCGAAGCGTTTTGAATGTGCAAACCACTTGTGTCGCATGTTATGATTCCATCTTTTAATGAGGCTTTCATTTGCAGTTCAAACCGCATTCCGTTGCAGCCCGATGTGTCTTCATACACAATTGGGTTAGCGCCGTCATGATAAGAAGGATCGCTATGTGCCGGTGCTTTGCCATGTAGAATAAATTCATCGTTCCCAACGGTTTTAGTTTGATAATGCAACAAACTTTTCAAGCCAATATCCAGTGTTAAATGCTTGGGTTGGCTGGCTGTAATGCGCATCACCATCACTTGTGCGGGAGCCGAAATAAACGCTTCTCTTTTGTATTCAATTCCATCAACTGTAAACTTTGTAATTGAAGTTGCGTTCGCTATGTTTAAATCTCTGTAATAGGCTGTGGGCGTGGCTTCCGGCAATTGCTGATGAATGGTAACATCGCCAAGCGGCAAATAATTTTGGGAGAAAACTCCCTGCATTTTTTTTGTGTAGTATTCTGCGCTGTCAAGTTGGTTGGAGAACAAAGCAGCCCGTGCTTTGGGAAGATAATTTTTTGCTTCAGGATTGATGTTGTGCTTTACCGGACCGCCCGACCAAAGTGTGGCTTCATTCAGTTGCAGCAATTCATCTTTCACACCTCCAAATACCATAGCGCCAACGCGTCCGTTGCCTAAGGGTAACGCTTCTGTCCACACCTTAGCGGGCTGTTCGTACCACAACTTATTTTCGTTTTGCGCAGAAGAAAACAAATAACAAAAACAATAAAAAAAGAAGAGAAAAAACAGCCGCATATCGTTATTGATTTACGGTTTAAAAGTATGGCTTCTTCTCTTACAAATAAAAAAGGACACAGTAGAAACTGCATCCGGCTTTATAACACATGAGAACTATATAATGTTGATGTTATGCTTTGTAAACAAGCTGTTTCATTAGCAATAACAGCACTAAGGTAAAGCGGAAGCTGTTGTTATAAAACACGTTTGATTATCTTTAAGCATAAGTTAAGCGCAATTAATGTAAGCCCGTTGCATATTAAAAAACAAGCCTGCGCAAGGGTTTGTTTTTATGCGTTTTTAAGGAATATGATTTCGGTTTTTTATAAAAGGTTTTGGTTTGCATTCTTCTATTCAAAGCTCAACTCTCACGGCTCATTTCCCTTATCTATCATCTAACATTTATATTTGCTTTCTATGGCAAAGTCGGGTTCGGAAACACCAATGATGCAGCAGCATCTGGCTATCAAGCAAAAATATCCGGATGCCATTTTGTTGTTTCGGGTGGGCGATTTTTATGAGACGTTCGGCGAAGATGCCATCAAGGCTTCACAAGTGTTGGGAATTACATTAACCAAGCGCAACAACAGCGCGCCATCATCAAGCGAACTGGCAGGGTTTCCGCATCATGCGTTAGATACATATCTGCATAAATTGGTAAAGGCAGGTTATCGCGTTGCGATATGCGATCAGCTTGAAGATCCGAAAAATACAAAAGGCATTGTGAAGCGTGGCGTAACCGAAATGGTAACACCCGGAACTGCAACAAATGAAAAGCTGTTAGAGCACAACAGCAACAACTTTTTAGCCGCCGTTCATTTTGCGCAAAGCGGTATTGGCATTGCGTTTCTTGATATTTCAACGGGTGAATTTTTTGCTGCCGAAGGTGATGTTGAATACGCCGATAAGCTGTTGCAAAGCCTTAAACCGGCAGAGGTTATTTTTCAACGCAATCTGCAAAAACACTTTAAAGAAACCTTTGGTGTAAAATGGTACACTTACACTTTGGAAAGCTGGATTTGGGAAGAAGCTTTTGCTACTGAAAATTTGCTGAAACATTTTGGAACGCACTCGCTTAAAGGCTTTGGTATTGAAGGTTTGCAAAATGGCATTGTTGCAGCCGGCGCGGTGCTTCATTATTTAAAAGAAACGGAGCATCCCAACCTGCAACACATTACAACGGTACAGCGCATTGAGCGCGATGATTTTTTATGGATGGATCGGTTCACTATCCGCAATTTAGAAATTATCGGCACAGCAGAAAACAGCAACAGTTTATTAAAAGTGTTGGATAACACAGTAAGCCCGATGGGTGCGCGCTTGCTGCGCCGCTGGATTGTAATGCCGTTAAAAGACATCAATAAAATAAATGAGCGGTTAAATGCAGTGGGTTATTTTATTAAAGAAGTTGATAAAAGAAAACAACTGCAATCTTTTATTAAACAATGCGGCGATATAGAGCGCTTAGCAAGCAAAATTCCATCGCACAAAATTAATCCGCGCGAAGTGCTTCATCTTGCCAAAGGCTTGCAGCACACGGCAGTTATTAAGCAGTTATGTTCATCATCGAACAATGATTATTTAAAACGGTTGGGCGATGCGCTGAACAACTGTTCTTATCTTGTTGAAAAAATAACTCATGATATAACGCCCGATCCGCCGGTGTCATCAGCCAAAGGGGCTGTGATTAACAAAGGCGTGAATGAAGAGCTGGACAGATTAAGAAACATTGCTGTAACAGGAAAAGGTTTCTTAATCAACATTCAGCAGCGCGAAGCCGAAGCCACAGGCATTGCATCACTCAAAATCAGTTACAATAATGTGTTTGGTTATTATTTGGAAGTAACCAATTTGCATAAAAACAAAGTGCCGCCCGAATGGATACGAAAACAAACGCTTGCTAATGCCGAACGATACATTACGCCCGAACTAAAAGAATATGAAGAAAGCATTACCGGCGCAGAAGAAAAAATATTAGCAATAGAAGCCCAATTATACAATAAGCTGTTGCTGGAAATGCAGGATTATATCGCACCATTGCAAGTGAATGGAAACATTCTTGCCACGCTCGATTGTTTGTTGTGCTTTACAGTTAATGCGGTTCAATTCAATTATAAAAAACCCCAGCTGCACAATGGCTTGCAACTGCAATTAAAAGAAAGCCGCCATCCTGTAATTGAACGCAATTTGCCTGCGGGTGAACAATATATTGCGAATGATATAACACTCGATCCGAATGGTGAGCAAATTATTATTTTAACAGGTCCGAACATGAGCGGGAAAAGCGCGTTGCTGCGACAAACTGCATTGATTACTTTGATGGCTCATATCGGTTCTTTTGTGCCTGCGGCTGAAGCGGATATTCCGCTAACCGATAAGATATTTACAAGAGTTGGTGCAAGCGATAATGTAAGCGGCGGCGAAAGCACGTTTATGGTAGAGATGAACGAAACAGCGAGCATCATCAACAATATTTCTGAACGTAGTTTGATTTTACTGGATGAAATCGGGCGCGGCACATCAACTTATGATGGCATCTCCATCGCGTGGAGCATTGCCGAGTATTTGCACAATTCGCCTATGGCGCCAAAAACATTATTCGCCACGCATTACCACGAGTTGAATGAATTGGAAAGGGAATTGCCACGTGTAAAAAATTATCACATCACCAACAAAGAAATTAATAACCGCATTATTTTTTTACGCAAGCTGGCACCCGGCGGCAGCACGCATAGCTTTGGTATTCATGTAGCGAAGATGGCGGGGATGCCACCGGAGTTGGTGAATCGCGCGAATGAAATTTTAAAACAGTTAGAGAGCAGGGATGAGGGCGAGTTGGAAAGTTGGGAAGAAAGAAAAACAGGAAGACCGGAAGTTGGCAGACTTGAAAACAATATGAAAAAATTATCGGGATCGCGAATGCAGCTTTCTATTTTTGATGCGCACAGCGAAACGTTTGCAGAAATAAGAGAGCTTTTAAAAACGATAGACATCAATCGCCTAACACCGGTAGAAGCTTTGCTGAAACTGAATGAAGTTAAAAGTTTGCTGAAGTGAATAAATTTATAAGTAGTATAGTTATTCTACCTTGTTTGTAAGATTATAATGATAGCTTACAATTATCTTAAAATACAATTGCCGATTTACTTATTCATAATTTCATCACATCTTTGACAAAAGAAAAGAGGTATGAAGAAGCTGATATTTATAATGATGCTACTGATGAGTTTTACTGCGCTTCTTGCGCAGGATAACAATGAGTTTGACACCGTTCCGGCTTATAAAAAAACACATAAAATTCCTTACTTCGCAATTCTTCAGCCCGACAGTAGCTGGTTTACTAAAAATCAGTTGCCCGAAAAAAAGCCAACGGTTATTATTTATTTCAGTCCTGATTGCGGGCATTGCCAGATGACTGCGAAAGAATGGGTAACTGATATGGACAAGCTGAAAAATGTTGAGTTGGTTTGGGTAAGCTACCATACACCGCAGCAAATAAAAGACTTTGCAGATACTTACGGGTTAAGCCACTTTAGCAACATTATTTTTGGGAGAGATGTGAATTATTTTTTTGTTCCGTTTTATAAAATTCCTTCAACACCGTTTATGGCTGTGTACGATAAGAAAGGCAGGTTTTTAAAAGTTTATGAAGGCGGCACCAACCCTCAAACCATTGCAGAGTTAATAAAGAAATCGTAATAAAAACAAATTGCTTCATTACAAAAACCGAATATGAAAATTACAGTTATTGGCGCCGGAGCCGTGGGCGCTACTTGCGCCGACAACATTAGTCGCGCTGCACTTTGCGAAGAATTAATATTGCTTGATATTAAAGAAGGTCTTGCCGAAGGTAAAGCGATGGACATGCGCCAAACGGCAGCCCTGCTGCACTACGACACACGCATTACAGGTTGCACCAACAATTATGAGCAAACGGCAAACAGTAAAGTAGTGGTGATTACTTCAGGCATTCCGCGCAAGCCCGGTATGACACGTGAAGAACTAATTGGCACCAATGCGGGCATCATTAAAACGGTGGTGCAAAATGTGCTGCAACATTCGCCTGATGCGATTTTTATTTTAGTATCGAATCCCATGGATACAATGACGTACCTCGCTTTGCAAAGCAGCGGTTTACCAAAAAACCGGATTATTGGAATGGGCGGTATTTTAGACAGCGCACGGTTTAAATTTTATTTAAGCAAAGCTTTGAACTGTTCCCCGCAGGATTTGAATGCAACCGTTATCGGCGGTCATGGCGATACTACAATGATACCTTTAATCCGGTATGCAACCTGGAACAGTTTGCCGGTAGCAACCCTGTTATCAGAAGAACAGCAAAAACAAATTGTTGCCGATACAATGGTGGGCGGCGCAACACTAACAAAACTTATTGGCACTTCTGCCTGGTATGCGCCTGGCGCAGCAGTGGCAGCGTTGGTGCGGTCGGTAGTGCGCGATGAGAAGAAGCTATTTCCATGTTGTGTGTCGCTCGAAGGCGAGTATGGGCAGAAAGATATTTGCCTTGGTGTTCCGGTTGTAATTGGTGAAAGTGGCTGGGAAAAAATTATTGATTACCATTTGAACGAAGAGGAACAAACAGCCTTTAATAAAAGCGCTGATGCGGTAAGAAGTATGAATGATGTATTGAAAACGTTGTAAAATTATTTTATAGTAAAACAAAAGCCCTGCTTGTTTCGATGCAAGCGGGGCTTTTTATAATGATTGTGTTCTGCTATTTATAATGCTGCATATGCATATCCAGAAAATATATTTAGCCTCGTTCCGGTTATAAATGATGTATTTTATTATGTCGCTTTCTATTTATTGTTTGTCGTATTGTAAGTGTTCACAATCTAATTAAAAAGCGTTGAAAGCTGCACCGGCAAAGGGCTTCGCGTTGCTTTTATTTTTAAATAAAACAAACAAGCACACTGCAGGCAGCAGTTTCTTCATGTTGAGAAAGTAGATTTCTTTTATTGAAGATAAACGAAAGAAAAAGTTTTTAAAACAAAGCTTTCTTCTTTCGCGGCGATGCCAGCAAATAAAAATCCCACGCTTTTGGCGCAGGATTTTCACTACAATTAAAAACAAATTATAAAGATTTCTGAATTGCCATAACTGAATCTGTATGCATCTTTATAGTAGGTAATGTTTTAGAAGCAAAAGCTTTTACATCGCCTGCATCGCATTTTTGAGCAGCCATTTCAAATTTAGCTACGGTTTCTTTATGGTCTTTCTCCATCATTTGAATGTAAGCCTTATCGAAGTTTTTAGCTGATGCGGTTCTTAAATCATTCAATTCCTTATGCTGTTTTTCCATTACTGAATCTGGCAGCGTAACACTTTTAGCCGAAGCAAGAGACTTTAATTCGTTGCCTGCTTTGGTATGGTCTGCAATCATCATGTTAGCGTACGATTTTACACGGTCGTTTGAAGAGCGTTGTAATGCCAGTTGCGATGCTGCAATTTCGGTGTTGCCACCTGCGCCTGCATCCATCATAAACTGTTTGTCCATAGCGCTGGCAGGTCCTGATGACGCCATCTTTGTACCGGTATCCTTTGTGCTTGTCATGCTTGAATCGGTAGTAGAACTGTTCATGGTACTGCTGCTTGTATCGCCCATTTTAGTTGAGTCGCTACTGTTGCTGCTTGTACCCGAACCGCCACAGGAAAATAATGTGGCAGAGCTGATTACAAGAACAGATAAAAAGGTCTTTTTCATAATTATTAATTTATTTATACTTTTAATTGATAAAATTTGTGCCATTTGTGATTTTCAATCATTAATAAGCAAAGAAAAATATTTGCAAAGCATTAAAACTTAGTGCAGATAAGGCCTAAAAAGATGAGTAAAAACAAAAGGCTTCTCTGTAAAGAGAAGCCTTTTAAGTATCTATCTTCAAATAAAATGAAACTAATTCATCTTGCTATCGCGCAAAGCTTTAATCATATCATGCGCTTGTTGCAATTGCGTTTCCTGACGTTGAATTACACTGCGCAAATCAGAAGGCAAATCGTTGCTGTCTTTTTCAAGTGTGTCTTTATAAGTATGCAAAATCTGATCTTCGCCCCACTCGCACGATTGTAAAATAGTGTGCCTGTCTTTACCTGTAATGGCTTGCTTAATATCAATCCATGTGCGATGAATTTTACTGCCTACCGATGTATCAGTAGTGTCTTCAAGATCAGTACCTAAAGCGAACGGCGTTAACTCATTTTTAAAATCGTTACTCTGTTTACCTAAACGGGTGAATAAATCTTTCAATGAAGAATCATCTACATCTTCAGACGCTTTTGTAAATCCATTATAACGGTCGTTATTAATTTTAATCAAATCTTTTACAACTGATGTTGTTTCCGTTGTTGTTGCCATAAAAATTATTTTTTAGTAATGATTTTATCAGTTATAAAATCATGCCACTCCTTTTTTAATTGATGAATAAGAAACAATATCACAACTATTTTTCATAGTGTTTGTTTTTATCGCACTTTGATGATAGGTTATGAATGGTTTGTGAATGATGTTTTTTTGTGAAATTTATTCTACATCTTTCTTTCATCATCTCTTAACATTCGCTTTGCGTTCGGTACAATTCTTTCTTCGCATTTTAAAACAATAAAACCTATGAACACAGAAAAAGAACAAACCGCAACACCCAAAGAAGCACCGCAAAAAGTGCCGCCGCAACAACAGGGCGGATTGCCCGGCAAAGAAAAGGATATGAACCCGAAACCCATAGTTGATAACCCCGAAGTAAAAGGCAGCGGCAAGTTAAAAGATAAGGTTGCGCTTATCACAGGTGGCGATAGCGGCATTGGCAAAGCAGTGGCTATTTTATTTGCAAAAGAAAGTGCCAATGTGGCGATTGTTTTTTTGCCTGAAGAAAAAGAAGATGCAGAGGACACAAAGAAAATTGTGGAAGAAACCTATCATCGCAAATGCTTGTTATTGCCGGGCGATGTAAGCAAAGAAGAGTTTTGCAAAATGGCTGTTGATAACACGGTGAAAGAATATGGTAAACTGGATATTTTGGTGAACAATGCTTCGCAACAAATAGAAGCAAAAAGTTTGGAAGAACTGGAAACAAAAAATTTAGTACACACATTTGAAGTGAACATTTTTGGTATGTTCTGGATGGCTAAGTATGCGCTGGCGCATTTAAAAGAAGGCTCGTGCATTATCAATACCTCATCTATTACGGCTTATCGCGGCAGCCCGCAGTTGCTGGATTACTCATCTACCAAAGGTGCAATTGTTGCCTTCACGCGCAGCTTGTCGATGAATTTGGAAGATAAAAAAATAAGAGTGAATGGTGTGGCTCCCGGACCGATTTGGACGCCTTTGATTCCCGCGTCTTTTAATGAAGAAAAAACAGCCAAACATGGTGAAAAAGCCCCTATGAAACGACCTGGTCAGCCAGTAGAAGTTGCACCTTGCTATTTGTTTTTGGCAAGCGATGATGGCTCGTATATGTCGGGTCAATTCCTGCATCCGAATGGCGGCGAAATTATTAATGCATAAGGAAAGCAAGAAATAACGGACAAAACTAATAATGGTTATTGTCCGTTATCTCTTGCTTTTTATCTATCGGTTGATGTTTTCACCATGCATGTTTGGAAGATGAAAAGCCTGGAAGCAACATGTTTATAGCAAGAGAGTAGAATGAAGCCACCGGCTCCAGCGGAGCCGAATATTCAATAAAGAAAGTAAATAATTCGTCTCAAGGTTGCCAAGGTTCGTGTCTCCACGAAACAGATGACCGCTCTTATTATTCCGGTGCGTGGGGACACGCGCCGGGGCATTGGGGTTCCAGCATCGTTTCTTTGTTGCCAAGGTTCGTGTCCTCACGCGCCGGGGCATTGGGTTCCGAACCTTTGAAAGGTTCGGAACCCAATGCCTCTCTTTCGTTTTGCACTATTATCTTCTTGCATAATCATTCAGCCAATGCGTTCCGGTGGCACGCAAGAGAGGCAACGTCATGTTAGTAATTTGTTGGGTAAGGTTCAGCAAACTATTTTTTGTAAACAGAAGACGAGGTACTTGTGTGTTGTAAATATAAAACATCCTCGATTCGTACACATTCACATCTGCACTGATAGGATTGCGATACGTGAACACAAAGCCCGCTTTGGTTTTATCAGTCGCTTTTGCATAGTTGAGGTACAAAACCAAATCAGCTTTCTTATCAGTTGTAACCAACTGCAGGTTCTGGTTTTTTTGCAACTCTTTTTTTATTGCAGCCGCAACATCGGATGGCACAGGAAGAAAAATATAAAATTTATTTTGCTGTTTTGCTATTTCTTCAAGCGTTGCATTACTTAGTGCGTTTCTATATCCATAGTTGTAACTCAAACTTTCAACATCCCAGTTGTTGTAATCTCTGTATCCTTTTTCTTTTGTAAGAGGAAGTATTTTGTTGTTGAAAAAATCAGTAAATTCTTTTGATGAATAATTGGATTGCGGTATGTAAATTTTTAACAGCGGTTCGGAAGTAATGTAGCTATCGGCAAGTATAAACGTATCGTTCTGTTTTATTATTGAGGCACCAGTTATGGCAACAGCAATTGAGCTATCTTTTTGCACCCTTACTATTTTTATTTTTTTTCCATTGGCGGTAAGTATATTTCCCTTCATCATTCCTGCATTAAAACCAGCATTAATAACAACAGTATCGCCGGTTTTTGCATTGCACTGTACGCTAACGGCATCGCTGAATGTTTTGTTTGAAATACCAATGAGATTGCTATTGAAGCGGGAACTATCCAAACGGATGGCAGGCTGTTGCAGAAACAACTGCTTTGTTTTTAGTTCATTTTTTATTTCATTAAATACTTGCGAAAGCGGCAGGCTGGCAGAATGAGTGTTATAAACCGATAACAGTGCTTTGGTAAAAGCACCATGCGGCAGGTTGGCTTCGTCGTAAATCTCCATGGCTATTTGGTTATCACCGCAAGCAGAAATGGAAAGAAAACGTGAGTCTTTTCGCTCCGAAGGACGAGCTACCTTTTCAGCATCAGTAATGGTAAGTGTAATTTTCGGATTAAAGGAACGGCTTGAGGATTCTATATTTTCAAAAAAAAGACTTTTGGGCTCGAACGACGATAGTTGCGGATAGTAATAATTGTTGTGAGCATACATTATTTGATCCATGGCAAGATTGCCGCTAAAACAACAATCGAAAATGGAAGTAACTACAACTTTTTTATCAACAAACTGGTTGAATATTTTTTTAAGCGTATTGTCTTTTACAAGGCATTCAAAGTTTGGCGCATATAAATTACTTAAACAAATTGCCTGGTTAAACCCTTGTTTTACCGAATCGTTTTTATTGCCATCGTTATACATCCAAATACCATGTCCGCAATAATAAAATAAAACTGCATCGCCTTGTTGACACTTATCTAAAATGGCTTGAAAAGTAGCTAATAAATTTGTTTGCGTGGCGTTCTCATCCAACAGCGAAATCACGTTTTTCTTATCAAAACCAAAACGGTTAACAAGTAACGATTTGATGGAATTGGCATCGTTTACACAACCCTTTAAACAAAACGGACTTAACTGCCCGGGTGCGTTGTAATAACTGTTGATGCCAATTACAATGGCATACTTGCTTTGCGAATAGGCAATCAGCATGGGCAAACAAAAAACAAAAAGCAGTATAAATTGCAGAGTTTTGCGCATGGTTGTTTATTCAGAGAACCAAATCTAACAATAAATTTTTTCTAATGAAATGGTTAGTAAGCATCATTGCAATACTTCTTTCTTTTTGCTGCTTTGCGCAAACTGCAGTGATGGACAGTTTGTATAAAAAATTAAATAAAGAAAAAACGGATACCGGCAAAGCCATAATCTTATATAACCTTAGCTACTACTATCAAAAATACAAACCGGATTCGGCATTGCTGCTGGGGCAGCAAGCTTATATCTTATCGAAAAAACATGCGTTTTTAAAAGGCGAATCGGGTGCATTAAGCACGATGGCAAATGCGTTCCAGGTTTTAGACAATTATCCCAGAGCCATTGAATATTATATTGAAGAACTAAAGATAGAGGAAAAACGAAACCTACCCGAAAATATCAGCGGCGTTTACATTAACATGTCGGCGGTTTATAACAGCGAGCACGATGTTGACAAAGCCTTGTATTATATATTACAGGCAGATTCTATTATGAAGCAATATCACCTTACTGAATTGGCTTTATACACGGATCTTAATATAGGCGACATCTATGAAAAAGCCGATCAACTTGATTCTGCATTGTATTATACACAACGGTGCTACGCATTATCGCTGCAACAAAAAAACGACCTGATAACCGGAATAACTTTAAATAACCTCGGTAACATTTATGTAAAGAAAAAAAAATTTGCAGAAGCCTTGACCAGCTATCAAAACAGCATTCCATATTTGCTGAAAATGCAGGATGAAAATACACTTGCAGAATGCAAACTCGGAATGGCAAAAGTGTATCAATCAACCAACCGGAACGATTCTGCCAAATACTATACAAAGCAGGTGTTTGATTTAGCTTTAAAAAACCAATTTCAAACCCGGGCTTTCGATGCAAGCGCTTTACTTGTACAACTTTTTAAAGAAGAAAATAAAATTGACAGCGCTTTTATTTATGAGGAAATTAAAACAAGCCTGAAAGATTCGATTGACAATAAAGAAAAAATAAGGGAGTTGCAAAACATAACCATTGCTGAACAGTTGCGCCAGAAAGAACTGGCTGAAGCCCGGCGGCAGGAAACGGAAGACAGGAAATATAAATTGCAACTGCTTTCGATTGGTATTATGATACCGGTTTTGTTCTTTATCAGTGTATTTTTAAGCCGAAAAAAAGTACACAAAAAAGTAATTGAATTTTCGGGCATCGTTTCGTTACTAATGTTGTTTGAGTACATCCTTTTACTCATCCATCCTTTGATAGCAAGTGAAACCGACCATTCTCCGTTTCTCGAGATTATTATATTCGTTGCCATAGCCTCACTGTTAACGCCCGCTCATCATAGAATTGAAGAGTGGCTTATTCACAGACTAAGCAAAATACATGAGCATCAATTGCAAAAGCACTTGCAAGTAACAATGAAAGATACAACTGGTAAAAATCTATAATTTACTTTTTAGGAGGTGGTACGTTCTGGGTATTCCTTCCACCGGTATCTTTTTTTGTACTATCAGCCATCATGCGCGATGTTGTATCGCTCATTTTGTTCAGGGTGCTGGTAGTGTCGGTTGTTGTGGTAGATGTGGAATCGGCGCCAGTTGTTGTGTTGCTATTTTTACAACCTGTAATAGTAACCAAAGAAGATGAAAAGAAGATAAAAACAAATGTGTAGAGAACAACCTTTTTCATAATAGTATAGTTTGTTTATGTTTATCAAAGTTATATGTTAAACAAATAATCAATTAAAAAAAATATTCCGATTTTAGAAACAGTTACTTTGTTTTAAACAAGGGTTCTTTTTAAATAATAACATTTATTGTTTTTCATCTTTCCTGTAACATAATAGATTTGTAATTCAATAAAATAATTCATGAAAAGATTATCAAATTTATTAGTCCTTTTTATGCTCCTCATTTGCATGAACATGATGCTTTGTGCAAACGCTATAGCAGCCGGAAACCCGCATTTCGATTCAACACCTGCAAAAGCTATTAACGCCGATGCAAAAGCCATTGTAAGCGGCTACATTAATGCCATTGGCGGCATCGATGCCATTAAAAAAGTTAACAGTACCAATGCCACCGGAACATTATCAGTACAGGGCATGTCGTTAGATGTTACGCAAAAAAGAATGACGCCAAACAAAACCGCGCAAACCGTAATTATGAACGGACAAACTGTTGGTAAAACCGTGTTTAACGGCACAAAAGGTTACCAGGAACAAATGGGCAACCATACTGATATGACGGATGACCAGGTAGCTGATATGAAGCTGCAAACAGGAATTATTCCACAGGCAGATTATCTTACCAACAGCGCTTACAAATTGAGTGTGCTGGGAACAGAAAAAGTAAACAACGCCGATGCTTATAAATTGTTGATTACAACGCCTTCCGGTAAAGCGGATACAGAATTTTATGATGTTGCTACCAAACTGTTGGTAAAGCAAATTGTATCCCGAACGATAAATGGACAAAATGCAATGGCAACCTACGAGTTTAGTGATTATAAAAAAGCAGGCGATGTAATGCTTCCTTCTAAATTAAGCCTGATGTTAGCTTCGGGTGGCATGAATCAATCTATTGATATTATGCTTACCGATATTAAAGTGAATGAAGGTGTAACAGATGCCGATTTCCAATAAAAAATTAAAGAAGTAAGAAATAAGATTCAAGAAGCAACAAGAAAAAACGGAAGAGCAATATTAGATTTTACATTTTGCTTCTTGAATCTTGAACTTTTTTATTTAGTCTTGAAATGTAAACTGCCTGTATTCTTCCCAAGGTCCGTTTACATACTTCCAAAGCAGTAGCCCAACAGCACAAGCTGTGAATGGAATAAACTCATGTTGTATGTTTTGCAATGTTTGTTTTGCTTGTTGAGACGATACTTTATTTTGAACTGTTATATGCGCCCACAAGCCTTGCCTGTCTTGCGTTGTAAGAAAATCAATCCATTGTTTTTGCAGCGTTTTGTGTAACGATGTTAATGCTTTGCTTTCTATTTTATAAGCCACGCCTTTGCCAATGCTTACGGGTTGCGTTACCAGCAATTCTATTCCCTTTTGTTGATGGCAAATGGTATTAATATCGCTTATAATTTTCGTTTCATCATCTGGCAAATGATGAAACAAAGTAAGATGCGCTTCTATAAAGTTTCGTTCCGGCGGAAAATATTGTTTTCGTTTTTGATTGAAGAAAAGTTGCGCTTGCTCATCAAGCTGAATCGTGAGAATGAGAGGAGTGTTAAGCATGGGCAGGCAAGTTTGTTTTTAATCAATCGGCCGAAAAGATGTTGCGCATAAAAATTTATACAAACCTTGTATTTGTTTCTATTAAAAATAAAAACAAACAGGCTTGCAACAAAAAATAGTTACTCTTTATTGCAGGAATAAAATGCAGTAAAAACAAAACCGCAAAGCAGCCGGGCAAGATTGATAGGTTTGGTCACAATTTTATTTTAGTGAACGTTGATATGTTGTTATAAAAACAAGCTTATAATATGGGTGTTTTTTCATCTTCACTAACAAAATAAATTCGTAATTATTTTATACTGTAAAATCAGTATTCAAATGCTATCCAATTTTTCTTTCTTCACAATCCAACCGCTTTCTTACTTTTATTTTTATGAGAAAGAGAAAGTTTGTTTGCGGTGTTTGTTTTCTTTTTATAACTACCTTTTCATTTGCACAGCAGTTTAGCGGCACGCCGGCAAACATTCACTGGAAACAAATTAAAACCGATACGGCACGTATTATTTATCCCGAAGGTGAAGACTCACTGGCGCAACGGGTAGCAGCTTTAATTCATTTTCAGCAACGAACGTTCAGCCCAACCATTGGTGCCGAAGTACACCGTATCAACATTGTTCTTCGCAACGAATTAACGTATTTCAACGGCTATGTAGGTTTGGGTCCGTTTCGCAGCGAGTATTATCTCACCACACCGCAAAACGCGTTTGAAGTAGGCGCGCAAAGCGTTACCGATTTGCTTTCTATTCACGAGTACAGGCATGTTGAGCAATACAATAATTTTCGCAAAGGCTTCTCAAAAATTGCGTACAATTTGTTTGGTCAGGATGGTCAGGCGCTGGCAAACGATGCTTCCATTCCCAACTGGTTTTTTGAAGGTGATGCGGTGTACAATGAAACGCTGTTATCAAACCAGGGCAGAGGCAGATTGCCCCTTTTTTTTAATGGTTATAAAGCCATGTTTTACGAAGGCAGGCGGTACAGCTACATGAAGCTGCGCAATGGATCGTATAAAAGTTATGTGCCTGATCATTACCCGTTGGGATATATGTTGGTGAGTTATGGAAGAGAACGCTATGGTGATGATTTTTGGAAGACGGTTACTGATCGCGCCGTTCGTTTTAAGCCTTTACTTTATCCATTGCAGGGAAGCGTGAAAGCCGCATCAGGCGTTCCTTTCAGGCAGTTTGTAAATGATGGCTTTTCTTTTTATCAACAACAATGGGAGGCGCAAAAACAAACCAATGTTTCATGGATAACAGAAAAGCAAAAAAGAAATGTAACTAATTACCGCTACCCTTATTTTGATGGCGATGGCTGCATAATTGTATTAAAAGAAAGCTACAAAACACTGCCTTGTTTTTATCGGATTGATACAAACGGAACAGAGAAAAAAATTGCATTGCAAAACATAACCAATGATAATTATTTTTCTTATAACAACGGCAAAATTGTATATGCCATTTACCAACCTGATGCGCGTTGGGGATACCGCGAATACAGCGTTATAAAATTAGTTGATGTAGTTACCAAACTACAGCAAACCATCACAAGCAAAAGCCGTTATTTTTCACCTGATATTTCTCACGATGGAAAAGAAATTGCTGCTGTTTCACTTTCGCCGCAACAACATTCTACTCTTGATATTTTGAATTTAAAAGGAGAGAAAACAGCATCATTAACTAACAATGAAAATGAAATTTATTCGTACCCGAAGTTTTCTTTTGATGATAAAAATATCTACTTCATGGTACGAAAAACAAACGGCGAAATGAGTTTGCAGCAATGGAGTTTTAAAACGCTGCAAACAACGGTTTTACTGCCGTTTGCCAACCGCATTATTGGCTTTCCGCAAGTACAGGGCGATACTGTTTTGTACACTTGTTCCAACAACGGGCGCGATGAAATCTGGGCATATGTATCTTCTCAACAAAAGCATTACCGGCTTGCCAATTACCAAACCGGATTGTACGGCGCCATCATTAAAAACAAACGGGTTGTTGCTTCTGTTTTTACATCATCGGGTTACCGGTTAGGAACGTTTACACCGCAATGGCAGTCTGTGGATTTAGACGCTGATACTTTAATAGGATTGTATGTAAAAAAACCGTTCAACACTTCTGCTAATCAAACGTTGATGGATGTGCCAGCATCAAAAAATTATCCTTCGCAACCATATTCACGATTGAGCAATCCGTTCAACTTTCATTCGCTTCAACCCAATTATTCCAATCCTGTTTTTTCGCTCACATTGTATGGTGAAAATATTTTAAACACCATTCAAAATCAAATTTATTATAACTACAACCAAAACGAAAACTATAACCAGATTGGTTATACTATCACTTACGGAGTGTCGTACATTCAGCCATTTATTGATGTGTCGGAAATTTTCGGAAGAAGCACTTTTAATTCACGCGGCGATAAGTTTTCTTATAACGAATTGAATGGCATTGCCGGCTTGCAACTCCCTTATAATTTGAGTGGTGGCAACCAGTATCGATACCTTACTGCAACGGCGGCTTTTGGTTTTGATAACCCGCAGTTTACAGGTGCTGCAAAACAAGTTGCCAAAAATTTTACCAATGGATATTTGCAAACACAATTGTTGTATGCTGGCGAAAAGCAGCAAGCCCTTCAGAACATTTATCCGCATTGGGCTCAAAGCTTACTGGTGCAGTATCGCAAGCTAACCAGCAACCCTTCTGCCGATCAGTTTTTGGTTCGCGGCTCTTTGTATTTGCCAGGCTTTTCAACCAATCACAGCATTGTATTAGATGGGGCTTACCAAACGCAAACCTTCCAACATTCAAACAATTTATTTAATTATAGCTTGCCCAATAACTTTCCGTTTGCGCGCGGTTATTCTTCTCCTGATTTTCCAAACATGTACAAAGCTGGTATCAACTATCATTTGCCATTGGCTTACCCCGATTTTGGTGTTGCTAATCTTATCTATATTAAAAGACTACGGGCAAATTTATTTTACGATTATGCAAGGATAGAAGGCAATGTAAACAATCATCATTACCAATATGATTTTCGATCAGCAGGCACTGAAATTTTTATTGATACCCGTTGGTGGAATGAGCAAGATATAACGCTTGGGCTTCGTTACTCGCGTTTGATTGATTATAAAACCACAGGTAGCCAGCCCAACCAGTGGACACTAATTTTACCCACTACTATTTTTTGATAAAAAGAAGAAATACAAACTATAGAAAATTACTACCGAACTGCAGGAAGTAGAATTCCGTTAAGCCGGAACTATAAAAAAACAAAAGTTGAAAATACTTTATGTTAGCCTGCCTTTTGGCAATACACGTGTTGACGGTAGTTTTATTTTATCAATGCTTTTAACTTCAAAGCTTCGTTGTTTTGAGGATTTACTGCTAATGATTTATCTATAAATATTTTAGCGCCTTTATTATTTTTTAATTCCAAATAGCCTGTGGCAATTTTTGCAAAAACTTCATCGCTTGGTTTAGTCCAGATACTTAAAACTATATGCTTATCATACAGCATTGATTTCAATATTGCAATGCCTTTATTAACATCGATTTTTTTGTCAATATAGTAGTAGCCAATCGTATAAAGCAAACCTTCATTCTTCGCTTTTGTTTTCTCATAGCCTTCTTGTAATGTTTTTAGCGCTTCATTTGTTTTGCCATCTAAGTCATAAACTTTAAAGAGTTGAAAATAAATAGTGAGGTTATCTAATGCGGTAATTTTGGTTTCTTGTTTCTTTAATAAAGCTAATTGATATGCTTTTTCAGCATATTGATACAGTTGCTTTGTTCTTAAAAAATAACCAATATTGACCAAATCAATATCCATTGCCTCTTTTAAAGAATACACACTGTCAATAAAACTGTTTAAGTCATTACCTGATATTGAGTTTATATCAATTGCTTGCAAAATTTGATAACTAAACTGATGAAAATTGACCTGACCGTACATTTTCTTCTTAGCGTTAAAAGTAGTCGTGAAATATGACGTCAAAGATTCGCCAGGTAGTTTCGATTCTATTTTGTTGTAACTATCGAAAGCAAATAGTAACGCATCAGGCAGTGCATATAAAATACTGTATGAATGGGAAGTATTAGGGTAACTTTGTTTTTTAACTCTTAAAAATGGTGAAAGTTTTAGCGAATCGTATAATTGATTTGCAAATTTCATTCTTTCATCTTCATCATTTGCAATCGCAATAAAGTAGGAAGTTGTATCTTTTATTTTTGCAGTATAAGATGCAAAATTGGGAGTATAATAAATTGGATATTCAAGTGAAAATGCTAAGTAAGAACTGAATAGCGACGGGTCATTACGTAATATGTAGTTGATATAATCTGCTCCTTGAGAAAGACCAGCAGCTATTCTAATGTTTGTTGTGTTGTATTCCTGAGAAACGTAGTTAATAAGTTCATTCTTTATAAACGCATAATATTTTATGCCTTCATTAGTAAGGTTAGGACTTTTATAATCTTCATTTCCTCCTTCTATTTGCGCCCAAACAACGATTAAATTAGGAAGATCCCACATGTTGCTTGCTGTTGCAGCAATATAATTGGAATGGTCATAAATGAATTCGTAAATAACCGGATACTTTTCTGATTTTGAATAATTTTTTGGAAGCCATATTTTGATAGGTATGCTGTCATTTACGTAAGTCGAAAATATTTTCTTTGTTTCTAAAGTTTGTGATTTTGAAATTACAGGTAACAACAGAAGAAGAATAAAGAAATTAAGAAAAATCTTTTTCATGTGGGATGCTTAAGTTAGCGTAAAGAGAAACAAGAATGATGAAACAAAATTGTATTTTTCAGACAAGTTTTATTTCTGAATGAATTTGAAAAGCAACCTATCATCGGCAAGCTTTTCGATTGATTTGAAAAATGTTTTTGGGTTTTGTCCGGTCAAATTCTTGTAAATCTTAATGAAATAAGATTGGTCGTAAAAATTACTTTCGTAAGCAATTTTTGTAAGCGTATTGAATTTACTGTTGTATAATTTATTTTTCAAAGAATGCCTGAAACGTACTATTTTCCTAAATTCAGTTGGCGTAATACCAAGATGCTTTTTAAACAATCTATTAAGTGTTCGGCTGCTTAATGAAAACTGCTTTGCAATATCTTCAATAGAAAGTTCTTTCTTAAAATCAGAAAGAGTATTCACAATATTACTCAAAAACAAATGTTCTGTAAACGGCTTGTATAGTGACAATAAGTAATCTTCAAGAATCAAAATTCGTTTACGATAATCCGGTTCTTTAAAAAAATTGTTTAAAAATATTTCATTACTGCTTTTTTCCCACTGTGTAAAAATTTGAGTAGGTTTTTGAACAACTTCGTTAAAAGGTGCTTCAATGAAATGATTTAAGCCAAGCGGCTTAAAAACAATGGTTATTTTATCAATTTTTCCTTTTTGATGAACGTGAAGTGGAACATCAGAAACAGAATTCAAAATCATGAGATAACCATCTTGACGTCCTCCAGTAACATTAACCTGATGACCATGTATGTTACAACTAACATTTTTGTGAATGTTTAGAGGAAGAAGAGTGTTAGGAAACGAATAGTATTCGGTGCTGAAGTTGTCTGAATCCGTTTTTTGGAAATAATAGTACTCTATTAGGTCTTTAAGCAGTAGATTTTTGGGATAAAAAGGTTCAAATTTCATGGTGTCAAAAAATTGCCGCCGAAACTTATGTTTTATTTTCTTGTAACTCTGTTTGGTTATCTTTCATTTACGTCGCGGCGGATCAACATTTGAACTCAAATTGAAGAGGTAAGCGAATGTTGTTTTCAATAATCATTAAGCAACGGAGGAAAATACCTGTAAAAACAAATGCTGATACGATTTTAAAATATGTATTGGTGTTTACTAAAATGATATTCAAATAGCCTAGCGTGTTTGTAATTAAAAAACGCTAATCCAGTGATTTGGTAAAACCAATCTTCACACCATAATCAAGTAAATGCTCGCGGGTAGGATAAGAGTTGGAATAAGTAGAAAAATGCTGATAGCGGAACTGCGGACCAATTTGCCAGCGGAAGGCACCCATTTTATAACTAACATAAGCCTCCGCATTGGAATTTAAATTCCAGTTACGCATGATAGATGTGCCATCGGCGTAACCTTTATGATCAACACTAACAGCAAAAGGTTGTTTATCGAATGTGTAAGTAGGCTGTGCCGAAACGGCTGCATTCAGCGTAAGTCTTCCGTTGCCCGAAGAAAAAATGCGCCAGTCAACGCCAACGGGAGCGGCTATTTCATAATATCGGTTGTATAGCAATATCTGTTGCTCGCTGCTGGCAGAAGCAACGTTTACAGAGCTTGCATACGCATCATTAGTATTATCAGGCAAAGCACTGTTAAGTATGTTATCGGTTGTTCTTGCCGAAAGCGCGGCATTACTTTTTTGTGTGCCATAAGCTTTAATGCCATATTGCCGCATATTAAACTGTAAGCCGCCTTTTAAAGTAAGCGCATCTGTTAATTTATAACCTAAGGCAAAACCAACTTCTGCACCTAAAGCAGGCAAATGTTTTATAGCCTGGTTTATATCTAACTGGTAATTGCTGGCGCGCGAAACAGCAGCATAAGAATGCGCTGTTTTACCATTGGCATCGTTCAGTTCGCGATAGCTCACTGAAGGTGTTAGATAAAACTGAAAACTTAAATGCGACAACTTTTTCCGCAACACATCATGCGCATTCAGTAAGGGAAAGTTTCTCCAAACGTCATCACTGTTATAAATAGAAGAGAGATCGAATGCAGGCTTTTTTAACGCATCAACATTCAACAAAGCGAATGCATTGAAGTAATGCGAGGCAGGTTTGGCAATGTTGTATTGCAGGTTAATGTCAGTTGCTTTATCATCTTTTGCTGCATCAGCAATATGTTGTACCGTTTCTTGTTTGGCTGATGTTTTTGCCGCCGCTAAAATATCAGCATTTATATTTTGAGTTGATTTATCCTGTACAGAAAACAACGATTCGTTGGTGATAGATACAGGTTGTAATGTGTTTTGTTTTTCGTTGCGTGCAATAATAGCTTCGCTTACCTGCTGCAAGGTTTGCTGCGTTATTTTTTCGGTATAAGAATATTGCACCGGCGCCGCAGCCACAGCATCTTTTGTATTCAATTTTGTTTTTTCAAAACCTATCTCTTCTTTCTGTGCAGGATAAACAATGGTGTTTTTATGCAACCGGTCTTCAGGCTTTACCATCAGTGTGCTTACAACCAAAGCAGTAATAATAAAGATAGAAACAAAGGTAAGTGCGGGCCATCTGCCTTCGCCATGAATTTCTTTTTGTATGTTCCTCCATATTTTGTCGGCAGGATACATACGATGATTGCTCACCTGTTTTTGCAGGAAGGTTTCCAGTTCGTTTGTATGTAAAGGATTACTCATTACAGTCAGTTTGTGGCAGTAAGCGATGCCAGCCAATCGGTGTCATCGTTTGTTTTTTCAAGAATTTTTTTCTTTATCAGGATCGTCTCCAGCATATTGCGCGAACGTGTGTATTGGCTGCGGCTGGTACTTTCCTCTATATCAAGCATTACTGCAATTTCTTTGTGGCTGTAGCCTTCAATAGCGTACAAATTTAGTACTGTACGATAACCAATAGGAAGCAGCCTGATGCATTCAATCACTTGTTTTGCCTGCATAACAGATGGCATTGTTTCTTCTTTTACCTGTACGGTACTTGCATAAGCAATGTCAACACTATCAGTAAACTTTTTATACTTCTTTAAAAAATTAATGCAGGTATGAACAATAATGCGGCGCACCCAGCCTTCAAACGTGCCTTTGTTTTCAAAGGTGTGAATTTGGGTAAAGATTTTAATAAAGCCTTCCTGCAGCATATCTTCTGCATCTTCTCTGCTTTGCGCAAAGCGATAGCATACAGACAGCATTTTAGGACTGAACCGATTATACAATTCTCGCTGTGCCGCCGGATCGTTTTGCAGGCAACCTGATATCAACACTTCATAACTCATGCTTAGGCAACATTTACCCTATAAAAATAGACAAGTTTTAAAATATATTGCTGCTTTGTAAAAAATTAATTTTGTTGGCACCTTAAAAAAGCGGGCGAAACAGGTTTTTAAATACAATACTTTATTTTTAATGAGTATCCGCTTATCATCACCTTGTTATAAAACGGCCAACAACTGGTGTCTTTACCAATAGGTGTTGGGAAGAAAGATTGTGCTTAATCATCCCACAAATTTGTTACTGCGTTACACGCAAGGTGCGGAGGCAAGGACGGATGCGCGGAGCGATGATGCCGTCCTTGATCTTTTTTGTTACTTTTTTCTATCAAGAGAAAAAAGTAAGAGAAGAGGATAACAAACAGTAAACTTCTTCCGAACAGCTATGGTGAAGACACCGAATTGATAGTATGGGTTTATACATGCGGTCAGTCATTTTATTTTTTATTGCAAGAAGTATAATTGCTGTTACGCTGCTGAACGATAGCCAGCATTTCAAAAATTTTCTTCTCAATAAACCCGTGCTCCGAAAAAGGAATGAAATGCGGCTTGCCTTTAAAAAAATGAATGTATAAATAAGGCGCATTTATCAAATGTGTTTTGGCGAATGAAGCGTTGGCTGTATAAATCAACTCATCTTTTTCACCTTGCATGTACATTACCGGAACCTTAATGTTTTTCCAGTAGGGAAGCATTTGGGTTAGCTCTGATTTGTGAGCTATTTTTTCTTTATTTGCACTTTTAAACATGCGTGGAATAAACCAGTTAATAAGAGGATTTTCAACCGAAGGCGTAAACCAGTATATTTTTTCTAAACCGGGTCCTAAAGCAGGTCCTGTAAGCACCAAGCCATCTACCAGCTGCGGATAATCCATTGCAAAACGGCAGGCGATGGAAGTGCCGTACGAACCTGCTACTACAATAACAGGATGCTTTGTGTTGCCGGTTTCATCAAGCATATTTTTTATAAAAGCCGCTTGTTGCTGTATGGAGGTAACCGGTTTTCCAAAACCGGAATAACCATAACCCGGACGATCGATAGCGAGCACATGAAACGTGTTTATAAAAGCGCTATCAGTGAAAAAAATTTTGTAAATACTCGATGAACTTGGCGCACCATGAATAAAAACAATAGTTGGTAAACTATCGTTACCTCCAACAATATAACGTATGTTTCTGCCTTGCGAGGTAAAGTATCTTACTTCGCCTTTTATATGGTGAGACGAAAATAAATTGAGCCATTCTTCATCACTCATTCTAAACTGTACAAATGCATCAAAAACAAAGCAACTGATAATGAAAAATACAATAAAGCCAATAATAGTTTTGCTAATGCGTTTCATCCATTCTTTCATACCTAACATTTCTTGCCTGCATAAAAAAAGCGCATAAAAAGAAAATCTTTATGCGCTTATGTTGTTAAACAAAACTTTATCCGTTTGTTGAGTCTTCAATATTATCCTTGTCATTGCCACCTAAACTGTATGTGTTGTTTTCTTCATCTTCTTCACCAATATCTTCCATCGCATCGTCGTTCATCACAATGGTTGTGTCTAAATCTTTTCCCGATACATCGGTTGCGCCAGCCGCTTCGTTCAACGGATCTTCTTCGTCATCATACGCATCCAATGCAGCGGTGCGTAAACTGTTGTTATCTTCTGATGGTACATCCATTTCGGTACGCATCAACGTATCTTTTTCTTCTCTTGAAACGGTTGACTCTTCATCAGCAGGCATCAGCGCATCTTCATCTGTGTCAATATCCACATCCCAAATTTCATCACCTTCTTCATCACCGCTGGCAATGGTAGTGTCGCTCATTTCTCCCAAACCCGGCAATACAATATTTTCCTGCCCTGGAATGTCGCTTACATCCGGCATGTCAATCGTTGTGTTTTCTGGTTGCAAATGTTCTTTATCGCGGGGCGAATCTTGTAAATCGTCTTTAAAATTACTATCAGAAACGGTTGTGTTTTGTTTTTGCTTGTTTTCCATAATAAATGATTATGTGGTAATGAAAAAAATTATGCCGGTAAATTGGGCGTGTATTCCGGCACACGCCTGCGCAACGAGTTGAGAACAATGATAAGCAATAAAATACTTAGTGCAATACTTGCTGCCAGTACAATAATATGTGAATCATCACTGCTTACTTCTTTCTGCCTGGCAATGATGCCATAAAACGCCCAAACAATGGTTAAAGCAAGAAATTTATTGTTGCGCGTGAACACATAAAACATACCGATGAGCAAAGCCGCCAGCAGCATAATAATTGTCCATAGCCGCGGTGGAATAAAAGAAAATGTAAAGCCTTTGCTTACGCACCAGGCTGTAATGTTAGCAATGGTTGCCACGCATATCCAACCCAAATAAATGCTGAATGGAATTTCTAACCAAAGCTTAGGTGCCAGCGGGCTCCAGGCGATAGCCAGCTTCAAACGCTCGTGTATGCGGATGAGGAAATATAAATGCGCCAGCATGATAATTACACTTACTGTTGTGAACTGGTAATGCCAGGCAAACAGCCAGCCCGCATTGCACAGGCAAACGCCAACAAACAGCGGTGAGATAAGCCGAACGCGGGTTTTATCGCGATGATGCGCTACCAATAAAACATAAAACTGATAAATAATAAAGCCAAAAAGAAGCGTATAAATAATGCTCCACACCGAAAAGGTAAAGCCTGCCGGTGTAAACAAATTGGGATATTGCTCGCTCAACTGCATTTGTGTTTTTCCATTCAGGGGTAAAAAAATGGAAAGGCAATTGGCTGTTATCATAAAAATAAAAGCAACTGCGTTACCAATAGCCGTTATTTTTTGTGATGAAGGTGATGGCATATTATGATATGGTTTATTGGTTTGGATAACCTTTTTTATTTATTGATAAATGATATGATTTTTTATAAAGGCAACTTAGTTATGCAATATATTTTTTTATGGTTACGCGATTCACGAGCCACAAAACAAGCAAAATTAAAATGGCCGCGGCAATGGTAAACCAGGAAAGATAAAGTGAAATAAACATGCTTTGTGCAGCCAGCGCATTTCGCAAAAGCAATTGTAAACTGGCAACAGCAACGAGCACTGCAAAAATAATAACAACATTGATAGGGAAAAATTGTTTCATTAAAAATTGAGAAAGCTGCTGTGGTGCCGCGCCAAGCGTTATTAATAAACTGATGTCTTCCTTACTTGATGCAATGGTAAGCTGGATAAACAAAGTAAAAATAAGAAGTGCAAACAAAAGCATCAACGCGCCTGTTATCCACGAAATATTCACCACCGTATCTACAATTTGCCGGTACTTGCTAAAGCGTGTTTTTTCGGCATCGGTTTGCAAGCCGTGCTGCTCTAAAAATTTTACCAACAAAGGGCTTCCGGCATCGGCAGTTCGTATTACAACCCGAGATGGTTTCGCTTCTTTATCAGTTCCAAACTTTGCATTTGCCCAATTCATAAAATTTTGCGGCACCAGTACAGATGAAATGCGGTCACTGAAGCCAACCACTTTTGCATAATAATGAACAATACCTCGCGCTCCTGTAATATTAATTTGTATCGGCAGGCTCATCACCAATTGTTGTGATAATTGCGGCAGGTTTTGCGAAGCGGCAAAGCCAAAATTGTACATATCCAAAAATGCATTGGGAACAACCATCGGTATAAATTGCGAGTTTTCGCCCCAGTTCCAGTCGTTATTTTTTATATCAATAAATTCATTGGGCACGCTTTCAAAAAACATTTCTGTATAAAAAGGAATGGTAGTGCCGCCACTTGCCGAAACTTTAAAACGGCTTGGCGTAAGCACGCCTGCGGCTTGCGTAAAAGGCTGCTTTTTTATTTCGTCAATGTCCTGGTCGCTTAACGTTGCGCCATCCATACTTTTTTCGGTAACGGGTTTGTGAATTACTAAAAAATTGGCAATGCTATCCTGGTTGGTTTTACTGTGCAGCAAATCGTTATAATTAGCCTGCAACTGCACGGCAGATAAAATTAAAATCATGGCAATGGAAAGCCCAATGATAGCCATGACAAACCGTGTTCTGCCGCTTCCGGTTTTGATTAATTTTTTTAAAAGATTGTTCAGCATAATTGTTTATAGCAGCAATTGTTTTGTATAAGTAAAATGATTGTCTTCGTCCAAATCGGTTACAATAAAACCTGCTTTTCTTTTACTGCATTCTTCCGCAATTAGTATTGCAGCTTTTGCGGTATTTTCTTTATCAAGATGACTAAAGGGTTCATCCATCAACAGCCACTCGAACGGTTGCATCAAAGCGCGAATAATAGCGATGCGCTGCTGCTCGCCATAGCTGCAAATACTGGCTTTTTGGTGGAGAATATGTGCGATGCCAAGGCGTTCTGCCATCTCATCAATTTTATTGGATGGATAAAACGGTTGTTGCAGCACACGGTTCAATTCTATGTTTTCTTTTGCCATTAAATTGGGAAACAGGCGAAGGTCCTGAAAGATAATGCTGATGCGGCTTTGCCTGAATTGCGCCAACTCATTGCCGTTAATGTTTTGCAGGTTTTTATCATCCCAAAAAATGCCGCCTTCATAATCGCTGCGCAGCTTGTACAACAAATGAATTAGCGTGGTTTTGCCGGTGCCGCTCGGGGCTTTTATTTTGATCCATTCTTTTTGATTGAAAATTGCTGTTGTATTCCATACATCAGATTTTCGTTGCACAAATTTATCCTTCAATGGCACTGGAACAAGCTGTTGTAACTCCATTTGCATAGGGTTGCAAAATAGGGGTTTTATCGCTGTTGATAATCAGTAATTAGCTAACAGGTTTCTTACAACGAAAACTAAATTTTTAAAACATAAAAGGAAGCAAAGAGTAACAATATTTTTGTAACAGCAAGTATGAATTAATTCATATTTGCAGAAACGTTTACAACAATTTGCAGCAAATTAAAATGTTGTTAACTGCGGTTTATAAAAAAGAGTTACCAATGCCACGCACAATCATCATTAAATTTATGTTCAGAATCTTATATAAAAAGGCGCTCGTTGTGCTGGTGTTTATTTCTTTGATGAAGATGGCATCAGCGCAACCCGATATTCTTTCACGCCTTCACTCGCCGGTTCTGTTTGCCGGTAATGATACAACAGCGTATCGCGATCCGGCTATTTTGTATCATAACAAAATGTTCTTTCTTTTCTTTACTTATATCCGTACACAAGAAGATAGTAAAGTGTATTCTTACGTTGCCCTGAGTATGTCTAAAGATTTACAAAACTGGTCGCCCGTTAAAATACTAACAGCTAAAAATCAATCATTAGATTATAGCAGTCCGGGTAATATTATTCGCTATAAAAACGAATGGATTTTGTGTTTGCAAACTTATCCGCGTCCCGATTATACAGCAGCGCAAATGCCGCGTTTTGGTAATGGTAATGCAAGGCTGTATCTAATGCGCAGTAAAGATTTAAAAACATGGAGCTTACCCGAATTATTAAAAGTAAAAGGTGCCGATACTTCATTTAAAAAGATGGGTAGAATGATTGATCCTTATTTGTTACAAGATAAAATGAACAAAAACAAATGGTGGTGTTTTTATAAACAAAACGGCGTAAGCATGTCTTTTACCTATGATTTTAAAAACTGGAGATTCGCCGGTTATATCCAATCGGGTGAAAACGTTTGTGTATTGATGGAAAACAACAGTTATATTTTGTTTCATTCGCCTAAAAACGGAATTGCAATAAAAAGATTTTCCGATTTATTGCATTGGAAAGACTGGGGCAAACTGATTACGCTGGGGCAAAAAGAATGGCAGTGGGCGAGGGGCAGAATAACGGCTGGCGTTGTGATACATCCCGATAAAAGATTAACCGATAAAAAATACCTCATGTTTTTTCATGGTTCGGGTACATTAACAGAAGAAGAAGGCGACTTTGATAAAAATGCCTCCATAGGTATTGCGTGGAGCAACGATTTGCTTCACTGGAATTGGCCTAAAAACAAATGAAAGCCATTGATTTTTTTTTAGCTATATATAGCTGCATTGCTTTGCTGCGAGACAAACTGCAGCTCTCTTGGAATAATATTTGGGAAGCTTCATCATACAAATTTATTATGGAAAAAAAATTACAAAACCAGGTTGCCATTGTTACAGGAAGCAGCAGCGGCATTGGTGAAGGCATTGCCAAATGTTTAGCAGAGGAAGGTGCGATTGTAGTAGTGAATCATTCACGAGATGCATCGAAAGACGAAGCCGAAGCCGTAAAAACTGATATTATCAATGCAGGCGGCCAAGCCATTGTAATTCAAGCCGACGTAAGCAAAGAAGATGAAGTGCAAACGATGTTTGCCGAAACCATCAAACAGTTTGGAACAGTTGATATTTTGGTAAATAATTCGGGTGTACAAAAAGATGCTAAGTTTCATGAGATGACACTCGATGAATGGAACACCGTTATCGGCATTAATCTTACCGGACAGTTTCTTTGCGCACGCGAAGCTGTTAAAGAATTTTTACGCAGAGGCGTTGATGAAAAGCGTTCTGTTGCGGCAGGCAAAATCATTCACATGAGCAGCGTACACGAAGTCATTCCCTGGGCGGGTCATGCAAACTATGCGGCTTCAAAAGGCGGCATTATGATGCTGATGAAAACCATTGCACAGGAGTATGCGCCGCAAAAAATTCGCATCAACAGCATCTGCCCGGGTGCAATCAAAACACATATCAATGAGAATGCGTGGGATACGCAGCAAGCCCTGGATAGCCTGATGAAATTGATTCCGTACAAACGCATTGGTACGCCAGAAGATGTAGGCAAGCTTGCCGTGTGGCTCTCCAGCGATGACAGCGATTACATTACCGGCGCTTCTATTTTTATTGATGGCGGCATGACGTTATATCCGGGTTTTGAAGATAATGGATAACAAAGCAGCGTTATATTGAAAGAATGCGTCTTTTATAACTATCTGCCTTTTATAAAAGCAGAAGTTTGCTGTAAAAGAAAAAGGATGCTTGCTAAATTGTTCTTGCTTTTTTCAATACTGTTTGTTTTTATTTGCTTTTTTAACGCAGATGCACAAATGAGTAGGAGCGACTCTTCGCTCACTTATCTTACACAACAATACACACATAACAGAGGCGAAAATTTATTGCTTTATAATGGTGTTGAATATGCTCATTCTTACCCGCATACTACAGGTCATCCTTTCTTTTTAACCGACACCTTTCAGCAAAGTTCTGTTGTTTATGATGGTGTATTGTATCAAAACATACCACTTGCTTACGACCTTATAAGCGATGCTGTAGTGATAAAAAACAAAAGCAATTTTTTAATAGAATTGAAGCGGGAAAAACTAAGCTGGTTTCTCTTGCCACATCATTTTTTCGTTTCTTTATCTTCAGGCGAAGTAAAAAACAAGGCGATAGAGCCAGGCATTTATGAAGTGTATGATTATGGAACAATTTCCGTTTTTATCAAGCATGAAAAGATAGTGAAACAAGCGGCAAACGCTGCCGACCCTGACTATTTTACCGGATATGATTATTATTTTATTAAAAAGAACAATGATTTTTTTGCTGTGAAAAACAGCAATGCATTGCTAATTGTTTTTGATGATAAAAAGGACGAAATGAAAACTTACTTGCATCAGAATCATTTAAATTTTAAGAGAAATGCAGAAGCTGCTTTGCTGAAAGCGGCGGCTTATTATGCACAGATAAAAAAGTAAACAACTCATGCTGAAAAGTTGCCATCGTTTGCTGCTGATTGGTTGCATTCATTTATTGTTTGTGATGGCTGCTTTCGGGCAACAGTCGCCGCTTATTAACGGTGATTTTTCAAACCTTCGCTTTCCTCAATTTGTACAAAAAGTAGAAGCTTCTACTCCTTATTTTTTTTATTACAATTCTACAGAGTTAGACAGTTTTAATGTGAACGCACAGGCTAATAATAGTACACTTTTGCAACTTTTAACTACTGTTTTTCAAAACACTTCTTTTCATTTTTCTGTTGATTCGATCAGCCGGGTTTTTATCACCAAAAGGATACAGATACTTACCAATTTGCCTTTTGATTTTTTTAATAAAAACAAAACCGGTAATGACACATCTCACATCAGTCTATCGTTTTTAAACGAGCCAAATAAAAGGAGTGATACGGTTGCCACCAATGAAACTAGGGTCTATCAAATCGGAACAAAAACAAACATTAGTGCAGCCGGAAAAGCTACCATCGCAGGCTATGTACGCGATGCCAAAACCGGCGAAGCGATTGTAGGCGCAGTGGTGTCGGCTGATAGCTTGCCTGCTGAAATCAGCACCGACGGATTTGGTTATTATTCCATTGTTTTACCCAAAGGCGATCATGTGCTTCACATCAATAGTTTAGGAATGAAAGAAACAAAACGGCAGGTGGTTTTACACTCGGATGGCAAGCTGAATATCGAACTGCAAAACTATGTTGCCACTTTGAAAGATGTGGTGGTTCTTTCAGAGCGGAGATCGAATATAAAAGGCTTGCAGATGGGTTTGGAACGATTAAGCATTAACACCATAAAGCACGTGCCTGTTGCCTTTGGCGAAGCAGATGTGTTGAAGGTAGTGCTCACATTACCAGGCGTTACTTCGGCTGGCGAAGCAAGTGAGGGTTTCAATGTACGTGGCGGCGCTACCGACCAAAACTTAATCCTTTTTGGCGATGCAACCATTTACAATCCCACACATTTGTTTGGCTTCTTTTCATCGTTTAATCCTGATGTTGTGAAAGGCGTGGAGTTGTACAAAAGCACTATCCCTGAAAAATATGGCGGGCGGCTTTCATCTGTGTTAGATGTTACCACGCGCGATGGCAACAGTAAAAAATTTTCGGGAAACGCAGGCATTGGTCCGCTTACCAGCAAGCTTACCCTGGAAGGACCCATTGTAAAAGACAAAACCACTTTTATTATAAGCGGACGAACTACATATTCCAACTGGTTGCTTCACGCACTTCAGAATGGTGAATATAAAAACAGCCGGGCTGCGTTCAGCGATTTCAATGCGTTGATTACACATAACATCAACACAAAAAACACAGTGTATATTACCGGCTACATGAGCTTTGATAAATTCAAGCTGAACAGTGATACGCTTTATCAATACGGCAATAAAAATGCAAATATTAAATGGAAGCACATCTTCAACAACAAGTTGTATGATGTGATTACGGCAGGCTTCGATCATTATCAATATGGGGTTTCTACAAGTTACAATCCGGTGAATGCTTATGTGCTACGTTTCGATATTAACCAGGCTACTTTCAGAGCCGATTTTAATTACTCACCCAATAATAAAAATAAAATAGACTTCGGATTAAACTCAGTATATTATGTTTTGCATCCGGGTTCATTCAAACCCAACGATGCAAAGTCGTTGGTTGCGCCTGACGTGTTGCAGCAAGAACAAGCCTTGGAAAGCGCCTTGTATGTTGGCGACCAGTATTCCATGACGTCAAAATTATCACTCAATGCGGGCTTGCGTTATTCTTTTTATAACTATTTGGGTGCGCATGATGTTTTTACTTATGTGCCCGGTTTGCCAAGAAGCAGCAGTACAATATTGGATACAATAAAGTATAGCAAAAACAAAGTTATTAAAACCTACCAGGGGCCAGAATACAGGCTGGCAGCGCGTTATGCGTTTACCAATAATACATCCATAAAATTGAGCTACAACACGCTGAGGCAATACATTCATCTTATATCCAACACAACCATTATTTCGCCAACCGATGTTTGGAAATTAAGCGACCCGAACATCAAACCGCAATTGGGAAATCAGGTATCGCTTGGCTTGTATAACAATTTTAAAAAGGGCACGATTGAAACATCAATTGAAGTGTATTATAAACGGATAAAAGATTATCTCGATTATAAAAGCGGTGCTGTGTTAATCATGAATCATCATATTGAAACTGATGTTATTAACAGCAGAGGAAAAGCTTATGGCGCAGAAATTCAAATCAAGAAAACAACAGGCAAACTGAATGGTTGGATTAGCTATACGTATTCAAGAACGTTTCTGCAAACAGATGATAATTTAGCGGGTGAAAAAATTAATGGCGGCGCTTATTACCCGGCTTCTTTTGATAAGCCGCACAATGCAAACATGATTGCCAATTACCAGTTCTCGCACCGGTATTCTTTATCGGCAAATGTTGTTTACAACACCGGCCGTCCTATCACTTTGCCCATTGCTATTTATGATTTAGGCGGAGGCGAAAGGGTGTATTATTCCGATAGAAACGGGTACCGGATACCCGATTATTTCCGAACCGATGTTTCGTTTACTATTGAAGGTAATCATAAAGTAAAGCAGCTTACACACAACTCATGGTCGTTCGGCGTGTACAATTTTACGGCACGAAAAAACGCATATTCGGTTTACTTTACAGAGGTGAACGGCGCGATAAAAGGATACAAGCTATCCATCTTTGGAACCGCCATTCCTTTTATCACTTATAATATCCGGTTTTAAAAATGAAGAACGTTTTTTATCCTATACCGTTTTTGTTTTTCATTGTTTTTACAATCAGCTGTAAGCAAGCTTATGAGCCGGCTGTTATCAAAGCCAATAAAAATTTTTTGGTGGTTGATGGTGTTATTAACACAGGTGCTAACGCTGTTACAACCATTAAATTATCGCGCACGCGCAATGTAACTGACAGCGTTGTTTTTTCGCCCGAATTACACGCACAGGTAAATATTTTAGGAAAGAGCGGAACCAGTTATTCGCTGCACGAGCAGGGCAATGGCGTTTATACATCAGATGCCTTAACATTAAACCCAACTGATGAATATGCCTTACAGGTTATCACTTCAAATAATAGTAGATATTTATCGCCTTATGTGGCTGCTAAAATAACGCCTGCTATTGATAGTTTGCAATGGATATTTAATGGGAATGGCGTTACTTTTTATATTAACACTCACGACGCCCGGAACAATACCCGGTATTACCGTTGGGAATATGTGGAAACATGGGAATATCATGCTATTGATAACGCAGAGCTTAGTTTAAATAACGACATCATTTATTACGATGTGCCTTACAATAGCAGGTATATCTGTTATCAGGCCGATAGTTCTACTAATATATTGTTAGGTACTTCTATTGCACTATCTCAAGATATCATCAATAAAGATTCACTTACTAATATACCGTTGAATGATATTAGGATGGGTGTGAGATACAGTATATTATTAAAACAATATGCACTCAGCGAAGAGGCTTATCAATATTGGCTTTTATTGCAAAAAAATACGCAACAGTTGGGATCTCTTTTTGATGCACAACCCACACAGTTAACAGGCAATGTTAAGTGTATTACTAACCCTGCTGAACCTGTATTAGGATATGTGAGTGTAAATAATATTGCAGAGGAAAGATTGTTTATACAAAACAGTGAATTGCCAGGCTGGCAAAAACTATTTCCAGGGGTAGATTGTAGCCTAAGAACTTTGGACAGAAATCCTGACAATCCTTATTTATACACTTATCCAGATACGTCCTATGCACCTTATTATTATAGCGGTATGTGTTGCCTTGTTATTGCAAAACGGTCTTGCGTTGATTGTACGGAACTCGGCGGAACTACTACAAAACCGCCGTTCTGGTAGCATGAAACTGACGCTTTTTATAACCTGCCTTTTTTATACTTTATGATGAAACTCATCCTTTTGTTTTTACTGCATTTTGTTTTTGCAACCGTTTTTGCACAATCTAACGTAAGCGATAGTTTACGAAACAAATTCAATGAATTTCAATCACAAACAATTCAGGAAAAACTATTTGTTCATACCGATAAAAATTTTTATGTAGCAGGCGAAATTGTTTGGTTTAAAGTATATGATGTTGATGCCGCTACGCACAAGCCGCTCGGCATAAGCAAAGTGAGTTATGTAGAAATTGTGAACAAAGAAAACATGCCGGTATTACAAGCCAAAATCAACATGCAAAACGGTAGTGGAAGCGGTTCTTTTTTGATTCCATTTTCTATCCATTCAGATAATTACATTTTAAAAGCTTATACGGCATGGATGAAAAATTTTAGTTCTGATTTTTACTTTGAAAAAAGACTAACGATTGTAAATACTTTGAAGAAAATAGATTTGCAAGCTCATAACGATACAGCCGCTTACAGCGTTCAATTCTTTCCCGAAGGCGGTAATTTAGTAAATGGAATAGAAAGTACGGTGGCGTTTAAAGGCGTAAATCAATACGGGCAAAACATCAGTTTCTCGGGCTTTATAGTAAATAAAAACAATGATACGCTGCTTCGTTTTCAGCCATTCAAATTCGGCATGGGAAAGTTTGTTTTTACTCCATTTAGCAATGAAACATATAAAGCGGTAATACGTGTAAACAATCAAACTTTTATACAACCATTACCCAAAATTTATGAGCAGGGTTATGTAATGAAAGTAGCTGCAATTAGCAACAATCAGCTTTCCGTTTCAATACATACAAACATCATTACAAGCGGGTCTTTTGTTTACTTGTTTGTTCATTCACAACAATCGGTTCAGGCTGTTCAGGCAAAGCAGTTCAACAATAACAAAACTGAATTTATATTGGATAAAAGCAGTTTAAGCGAAGGCATATCGCAGCTTACTATTTTTAATGATGCACGCCAGCCGCTTTGCGAACGTTTATTTTGCAAACAACCCAAACAACAATTATTAATTGATGTAAAAACAAATGAACAGATTTATGGAGTAAAAACAAAGGTTCAGTTACAAATTGCTGCACAAAATCAATCGGCGCAACCATCGGAAGCCAATTTGTCGTTATCGGTGTTTAAGTTAGATTCATTACAAGGTATTGATCCCTCTGATATTTTTAATTATTTATGGTTGAGTTCAGAAATAAAAGGCAATATTGAATCGCCTGATTTTTATTTGAATGATACAGGTGCAGATGCACAGGAAGCGTTGGATAATTTGATGCTAACCCAAGGCTGGCGCAGGTTTCAGTGGGATGATGTGTTAGGAAACAAAAAGCCGGATTTTCATTTTCTTCCTGAATATGAAGGCCAGATTATAACCGCCACGTTAACAAATAAAGCAACCGGATTGCCAGCGGCTGGTGTTACAACTTATCTATCCGTGCCTGGCGAAAAGTTTCGGTTAAGCAGCGCAACAAGCGATGAAAACGGTAATGTAAAATGGGCTGTCAATCGTTTTTACGGCGCCGGTGAGGTTGTTGTTCAAACCGCCGATAGTGTAAAAAACAATTACCGAATCTCGCTCTCCAATCCGTTTTCAGAAACCTCTTTTCACACGCCGGTTTTGCCCTTTCATCTTCCTGAAAAATGGAGCCATCAACTGCTCCAAAACAGCATTGGCGTACAAACACAAAATGCGTATTTAGCAGATGAACGGCAACATTTTATTTTATCGAATGAAGAAGATACAACTGTATTTTATGGCAAGCCGGATAAGCGTTATTTGTTAGATGATTATACACGTTTTCCAACAATGGAAGAAGTGATGCGCGAGTATGTAACCGAAGTAAGGGTAAGCAAGGGCGGAGATGATTATCATTATACCGTAAATAATCTTCCCTACAACGTTTTTTTTAAAGACAATCCTCTGGTGTTGTTAGATGGTGTTCCTATTTGGAACATCAACACCATTGTAGCTTTTAACCCTTTGCAGGTAAGGCAGTTGGATGTTGTTACACGCAAATACTTTTTGGGCAATCAAACCTACGATGGTATTGTTAGCTATACCACTTACAAAGGCGACATGGGCGGCATAGAAATAAACCCTAATTCGTTGCAACTTGAATATGAAGGTTTGCAATTGGAAAGAGAATTTTATTCGCCGGTTTACGAATCGCCGCAACAAGCAGAGAGCCGTCTGCCCGATTTTAGAAATGTTTTGTATTGGTCGCCGCAAATCAATGTAAAAAGCAATCAAAAGCAAACCATTATTTTTTACACATCTGAATTGGAGGGCAATTTTGCGGTAGTTGTACAAGGCAACACAGCCAATGGGTTGGCGGGCAGCAAAACAATTTTCATTACCATAAAAAAATAAAACCGCTTTCGTTTCTTTTTTAAAAAGAAAAATATTGGTGCAGTTTATGCCGCGATGAAAATTGAAAAACATAGGCATGACTTTCAACTATGAGATAACCACAAAAGCAATTTTGGTCATCTATTCTATCGCGCTTCTTTTTTTGTTTTTTTATGGTTTTGTGCAACTGCATTTGGTGTATCAATACCTCAAAAATAAAAAGAAAACCACGCCACAAATTACACATACATCATTTGATTTTTATCCGTTTGTAACAGTCCAACTACCCGTTTATAATGAAAGCGTTGTTGTAGAAAGATTAATAGATGCTGTTGCTAAATTTGATTACCCGAAAGACAGGTGGGAAATACAAGTTCTGGACGATTCAACTGATGAAACTATAAATATAATTGCAGTAAAAACAAAGCAATACAAAGCAGCAGGTTTGCAAATTCATCACATTCATCGCATCAACCGCGAAGGTTATAAAGCCGGTGCTTTGCAAAACGGATTGACTACCGCCAAAGGCGAATTCATTGCCATTTTTGATGCCGATTTTGTTCCAACATCCGATTTCCTGCAATTCACAATTCTCCATTTTCAAAACGATAACATTGGTATGGTGCAAACGCGCTGGACGCACCTGAACAAAAACAATTCTTTGCTTACGCACTTCCAGGCGTTTTTGTTAGATGCTCATTTTTCAATAGAACAAAAAGGAAGAAATGAAGCCGGTTGTTTTATTAATTTTTCAGGCACAGGCGGCGTGTGGCGAAAGAGTTGTATGCAGGATGCCGGCGGCTGGAATGCTGATACCTTAACGGAAGATTTCGATTTAAGCTATCGTGCGCAACTGAAAGGCTGGCAGTTTTTGTATTTGGAAGATGTAACCGTTCCGGCTGAATTGCCGCCCTTGATAAGTGCATTAAAAGCGCAGCAATTCAGATGGGTAAAAGGCAATGCCGAAACAGCCCGGAAACATGTAAAAAATATATTGCGCTCGCAGTTATCGCCCTTAAAAAAGTTTCATGCTTTCTTTCATTTGATGGTGGGTTTTGTTTTTGTCAGCGCGTTCTTAGCTTCGTTTGTAAGCATTCCGTTGTTAATGTTAAAGCCGCATGTTCCGCAGTTGGAAGTTTGGTTTCGGTATGCTTCATTTTCATTGATTTCCTTGTTTTGTTTGGGTGTGTTTCATTACATCGCCACCGTTTACACCGGCTTCATCCGCAACGATGCGAAACAATATTTTTTCAAAACATTTCCTTTGTATTTATCATTCAGTATGGGTATGGCGTTTAACAATGCAGTGGCCGTTGCCGAAGGTTGGCTGGGCATCAAATCATCGTTTGTGCGAACACCAAAATTTAATGCTTTGGATAACAAAAAAGCAAGCTCTTTGTCTTCATCAGCAAAATTGTTTACGCCTTTTTTTATTATGGAAATGATGTTGATGATTTACTTTTTATTTGGCGCTGCGCTGGCTTTTTATTATCACGATTTTTCGATGTTCCCGTACCACCTCATGTTAGCCTTTGGCTTTGGAATGATTGTATGGTTTACGGTGAAAGAACGGTTTACTATGGCAAGTTTCATTCATCATCCAAAAGAAAAAAAGTATTTATTGTATGATGGTGTGCAGGTGTGAAAGAAAAATCTTATTGATTTCAGCTAACAAGGTTAGAAAGGAAATTGGATTTTAATTTTAGAAATTTTACGGTTCGATTCCTAAAATTAATAAAGGCACTGGTGGATTACCTCTACCATGTCTTAGTACATTATATACTTCTCCTTCGTAATAATCAACACCAGAAGACATTTGACTTTGCATAATCTTGGTCGGCAACACTTCAATACCTACATTGATAATACCACCAGAATAAAATAGCAAGTGCTTTACAAACAAATCAAAAGCCACAAAGGCGTATTTGCCAAACTGTACCTCAATAGCAATTTCATTCTTTACAAAATCAGTTTGTTTGTAAGATGAAAGCGGATTTGCAATACCCTTAGCTTGTAAATGCAATCGTTGTTCTTCATAAGGCAGAGAAACAATTTCTTGCATTAATTTTCTGTCTGTAGTAAGAAAGTATCTGTAACGGCTTTCATTCCATCCTTTCTTCCTGAATGCTTCTATAAATGCACGATTTAATGCAATGGGATTAAATAACATTTTTCCCATCATAGTTTTCTCTTTGCTTTCTTTAGTCATTAATTGAGAAGCATCAATGTTTTCAATGACATGCGTTAATTCATCGTATAACTCTTTATGATGGACAATTAGATATTCTTCACCATTCAAGTGCGAGTATTTCTGAGCAATTTTCATAATGGTAAAAGCCATTCAGCAGGCACTTGCGCTACTTTATCGTTTGCTGACGGTTTATGTATAGGTTTATTAATTGGACGTAATTTTAGTGTGCCTTCTTTTAATTGTTTAATTCTTTGTTTTGCTAATTTGCAATATGCTTCTTCTTTATCTATCCCAATGCCGTTTCTATTGTTCTTAATAGCAGCAATTAATGAAGAACCAACACCGGCAAAAGGATCAAGCACCCAACTATTTTCATCCGTAAGTGCCAATACACAACGCTCAACCAACTCAACCGGAAACTGGCAGGGATGTTCTGTTTTTTCAGGATGATTTGATTTTACATTGGGTATATCCCACAATTCATTATCCCAATCTTTTACAACAATCTCCCAAATGTCTGATGGATTTTTACCGAGCGGATTCCCGGAAGGTTGCCCTTTTTTGTTTCCTTTGAAATGAAGTTTGCCAGGATACTTAGATGGCACTCTTACATTGTCAAGATTGAAAATATAGTCATCACTTTTTGTAAACCAAAGTATGGTTTCATATCTCCCTGAAAAGCGATTTGAAGCATGTAAGCCATGACCAAAATGCCAGATGATTCTATTACGAAGCTTTAATCCAAACTTTTTAAAAATCTGATAATAGTAAATGTCTAACGGAAACACTTCTCCTTTTTCAACATAATTACCAACCTGCCAGCAAAGGCTTCCTTTATCAGATAAAACTTTTACTAATTGTTCTATGATTCTTTCCTGTGTTTGCAGGTATTTTTCAATGGTTTCTTTTACTTCGTAAGATTTACCAACGTTGTAAGGAGGAGAGGTAATAATCAAATCAAACTTAGCCGGTTGAAACTTTTTTAAATATTGAAAAGTATCTCCACAATAAACTTCAGATCCAGCCGGATAATTGAAGTTTACAAATTCGGTTATTGGTTCTTTTACTTTCATACTTCTTATACAAATATCCAAATGAAAGTTGTAAGACTTCAAACAAAATAATGGTATTTATTCACAACCTTCTACCAATTCACCGCTATCTTAAAATTCACCAATCGCGGTGTCAAACGGTTCGGCAAGGCAAATGTGTTGTTTTGGTAATCTTTAATCAGCAAATAACTAATGGTGTTCGGTCTGTCAATCAAATTAAACACTTCTAAACTTGCCCAGATGCTTTTGAACTCTTTAAACGGAGAATGGCTCCGGCGTTGCTTTTGGGCATCAAGCAACAATGCGCTAAAGCCAATGTCAACGCGGATGTACGAAGGAATGGTTAGTGAATTGCGGTAGCGAATGCTACCCGGAATATTGTACGGCAGGTTGCTTCCGTACAGCGTGTTGAGATACACTTTTATGTTTTTATTCGTGCTTAAATAATCCTGGAAAAACATACCAAACGTAATCAATCTGTCCGTAGGCCGGCGCAGCCAGCCAACGGGGTTTATGCTGCTATCAGTTACAACTTTATCTGCTGTAGTTGAAGTTATAATTTGATGCGAGGCATTATAATAAGTAGTGTAAAAATTGTTGCCGATGTTTTCTTTTGCTTGCATAATGCCAAGGCTAATCCAGCTTTCAGCATCCTTCACCACTTCACCAAACAATCTTCCTTCAATGCCATACGCATAAGCCTTTGCATTGTTATTGCCATAATATCGGATGCGCACATTATCTATATCGTAAGGGTCAACGTCCCACATACTTTTGTAATAAGCTTCTGTAGTAAAGCGTGCAGGACGGTCAAACAGCTTCAAATTATAATCAAAGCCAGCCGTTGCCTGCCAGCTTTTTTGCGCTTTCAAGTCTTTGTTTAACGAGCCATCATAACGTTTCATTTCCCGGTAAAACGGTGGCTGATCATAAATACCTGCCGAGCCTTTCACCACCACATCTTTCACCCAGTTTTTTGGCTTAAAAGAAAAGCCCAATCGTGGTGAAAGAAGAAACTCATTGTTTAATGTATTGTAGTTGTAGCGCACACCGGCTTGCAATGTAAAATCAGATGAATCTTTAAATTGAATATTGTCCTGAACATAGCCACTAAAGCGGGTAATAGAGAAGTTTGCGTTATTTTTTGCTACATCGCTCAGCAATAAATTTCCGTTGCCATTGTAAGGCAATGAATAACCAGCCGAATCGTTATACTGCCATTCATTTTGATAATCGTTGATGCGCTGCTGTTCAATGCTGTTGCCCCATTGCAGGTAATGTTTACCAACCGGTAAATAACCCTTGTGTTGTGCATTATAAACCTGGATGTTTAATGTGTTGCGCGAAAAATTTTGATACACGCCTTTGCCTAACGGATTGGTGATATTGCCAAACGAAGCGCTGTTGGGGTCTATATCTCTGTCGCCGAAAATATAAGCGCCGGTAATATCTTTGTTTTCTTTTTCATTGTCTTCAAAATAAGAAAGCATCCATTTTAAACGCAGCTTTTTATTGATTTGATTTGTTGCCGTTAGCCCAACAAAATTGGTGTTGTAAGCATCTTTTTCTTCACCGGAAAAATTAATATCGGCACCTACGTTTTGAGAATACAAAGGAGAAAAAACAGATGCTGTTAATTTACTTTCTTCAGGAAACAAAGTGAATTTTGTAGTTGAAAAATTACCCATCGCTTCAAGCTGCCATTTGTGTGATAGCTGCCAGGTAAGCAAGCCTTGAATGTCGGATGAGGATGGAATATAATTTCCTTTGGTTTCCTGACTGCTTAATAAATTCCGGTTGCTTCGGTTGCGTACCCCAAACAAATAGGTTACTTTGTTTTTATTTGCCGCGCCTTCCAAATGCAAGCCTTGTTCTAACAAACCCACATAAGCCGAGCCGCCGAATGTGGTTGGCTTTTTATAAGTAATATCTAACACCGAACTCATTTTATCGCCATATTTCGCCTGGTAGCCGCCGTTATAAAACTTAACGCCACTGGTTAATTCAGGATTGATAAAACTTAAGCCTTCCTGTTGCCCGCTTTGAACCAGATAAGGACGAAACACTTCAAAATCGTTTACATAAATAAGGTTCTCATCGTAGCTGCCGCCACGCACACTGTATTGCGATGTAAGCTCGTTGTTGCTGCCAACAAATACTTTTATCAAACTTTCAATGTTGCTTAGCGGCGATGGATTTACCAAGGCTCTTGTCGGGTCAACATTTATCAATCCGCTTTGCTCTCTGTCTTTGTTATCTGTTACGGTTACGTTATGAAGTTCTTCTATAAACCGTTCCATTTTCACCGTTATTTTTTCATCTTCACCGGCATTTAAAAAGAAATTTTTTTGAACCTTTTTATAACCTGTATAAGAGAACACCAAAGCCAGCGGCTTTCCTGAAGATAAAGAGATGGAAAAGAAGCCGGAATCGTTGCTGGTAATGCCTTTGCTGTTGTTTAATAATTGAATGGAAACATTCGGTAACGGCTTGTCATCTTCATTTAAAACAATACCCGAAACCGTTGCTTTTTTTTGTGCAAAAAGCGATAAGCTAATGAGGCAAAACCAAACTGTGAAATACTTTCTCAAACCTGCGTAGTTATGGATGCGAAAGATAAGGAGAAGGTGGACATGAACTGGTAAAAAGATGCTTATTATATAGATACAGCCGTTAAAAATTGCGTAATGGTTATAATTTTTGTTGTTTCAAATTTTTTCTAAAATCAGTAGATCATTATCACCTGTCAGCAGAAAATCTGCTTCTCCATCTTGAGCTAAGGAAAGTAAGAAATTATCTTTTCTATCTCTGCAAACGGTAACAGTGTTTACTACTTTAATAAAATCTATGTATGAATCAAATACAGTCAACATTTCATCCAGAGCATTGTTACCAAAATATTTTTTTAATCTTGGCTTTTGTATAGTTGCGTTAATTTCTGTAACCAATTCTGCACTAAAAAGCAATCTTATTTTTCCTGAAAATAATAAAGAGTCAAGTAGATGAAGTTTGTTAGAAATGATGAAGCTTATCCAAAGGTTTGTATCGATAATAATTTTTAAGGGTCCATTTTTTTGCATATCGCTGTTCTCTTACTTCTTCAACCATTTGAGTAATTTCATCTAAACTTGGCGCAGAAGAAGAACGGCGTCGTATTTTTTTTAAATAAATACGCAAAGCAGTGGTTGGTTCATCGCTTAATTTAATAAGATTCAAGTCTTGCATTCCTTTTATCAGTCGTAAGGCTTTGGGGTTTAGTATTTCAATCTTATAAGCTTTCATACATCAAATATAAATAAAAGCTTTAGAAGCTATTTACATTTCATTATAGCTGAAACCACGAAGCCGCGAAGCGAATAAGTTGTATAAAGAATAATAAATAATGCTTTGTGCATCTTTGTATTCTCTCTGTCTTTGTGGTTCATTCCTTTAGTTGCATTTTCTTTTACACCAATTTCAATTTTTCAATCGTTCCCGCCACATCATCCGATTTAAAAATACTGCTGCCAGCTACCAATACATTCGCTCCGGCATCAACAATCAGTTTCGCATTCTGCAGCGAAACGCCACCATCTACTTCTATCAATGCAGGATAATTTTTTTCATCAATCATCTGCCGCAGTTGCTTTATTTTATCAATGCTGTGAGCGATAAATTGTTGTCCGCCAAAGCCAGGATTTACGCTCATGATTAGTACCACATCAATATATTCCAATACATCTTTCAGTAACTCAACGGGCGTGTGCGGATTGAGCGCAACACCTGCTTTAATACCTAAGTTTTTGATTTGTTCAATATTGCGGTGCAAGTGCCGGCAAGCCTCATAATGAACCGTGATGCTGTCTGCGCCGGCCTTTTTAAATTCTTCAACATAACGTTCCGGTTCTTCAATCATCAGGTGCACATCGCAATGCTTTTTTGTTGCACTTCTGATGGCTTCAATGATGGGAAAACCAAACGATATGTTGGGTACAAAACGTCCGTCCATTACATCGAGATGGCACCATTCCGCAGCGCTCTTATTAATCAATTCAACCTGCTCTGCAAGATGTAAAAAATCAGACGCTAAAAATGAAGGCGCGATAATCGGCATAAAAATGATTTTTGAATTATGATTTGTGATTTCTGAATGAGCTATATCATCTTTAAGTTTTCGAATCAGAAACTCTTACATACAAAAACACACCTCATCCCAACCCTTCTCCACCGGTGGAGAAGGGTTGGGATGAGGTGTGTTACTCTACTCTTTCCAATGCCGCTTTTGTTTCCAATGCCTCTTTATCCAATGCCAACGATTGTTTAAAGTAAAAAGCGGCACTGTCTTTTTTATTCATTAGCTCATAACAACGACCCATATAGTAATACGCATCGGGATAGAGATGGTTTATATTTGCTGCAAAAGAAAACACGTCAAGCGCTTGCCTGTATTGCTTTCCATCAAAATACACTAGGCCTTTTTCAATGTAAGCAGGCATGTAAGTGTAATCGTTTTTAATGCACTCATCAAATAAGTTAATGGCTAATTGTTTCTGCCCGGTTCGTGCGTTGTACACACCCGCCACAAACGCAGAAGAAGCATCATAATCTCTTCCTAAACCCATCCTTTTTACTTGGTTGCATATTAATAAGCTACGTGCATTTTTTTGCTCTGCATATAGGTTAGCAAGACTTAGCAACGCATCCGGCGACGCATATATTTTAATAGCTGTTGCATAATCTTTCATCGCGTTTATTGTATCGCCTGCATGTTCGTTCACTTGTCCGCGCGTGTACCACAAGCCATAGTTTACACTGTCTTTTTTTACTAAAGAATCCATTTGCGCCAATGCCGGTTTGAACAAATTTAAACTGTCTAATCCAATGGCTAATTTCAAACGCAAGCTTGTGCTATCGGGATGTTGCTGAACCGCTTGCTGTAATGCTTCTATTTCAGGCGTAATTTCTTTTTCTTTTTTATTGTGGTTGCTGTTTTCTTTCTTTTCATTGCTGTTACAGGAAATAAAAAAAGTAATCAGAAACAATAAATAAAAAAAATATTTCTTCATGATGCAAAAGTATAGCCTGCAAGTGTAGTTTTGATTTGAAAAGAAACGATAAATATGAACGGAGACCTGTACAACATTTTATTACATGCACACAGCATTGGACGATGGATTTTATTGTTGCTGTTGCTGATAGCCATTTTCAACAGTTTAATTGCAGGCAGCCGGCCCTTTATTAAAAGCGATGCCCGCACGGGTTTACTGCTTACCATTGTTGCCGATACGATGCTGCTGATTGGTTTGGCATTGTGGTATTGGGGACCAAAGGGATACAATTTAATTGTAGCTGCCGGTGGTTTTGCCAATGCAATGAAAGACCCTGTTACACGCTTTTACGGTGTTGAACACCTTACCGGGATGATAATAGCAATTGTTTTGTTGCACATTGGCAAAGCGCAGGGCAGAAAAGCCATGAGCGACAAGCGCAAACACAGCCGCACCATGCTGTTTTATTTACTTGCTCTTTTAATCATGTTAATAACCATTCCATGGCCGTTTAGAAATATTTCAGGCGGTTGGTATTAGTGTAAAAGAAAAGCCTCACATCGTGTGCGAGGCTTAGATTCTTCACAGGATAAAGACCCTTAATTTGGATATGTAAAATAAACTTTTATTTGCCGGATTAAAAAATTTTAATTCTTACTAAAAACAATAGCGTTTGTTTTTACTTCAGTTTGTAAGAGGTTGCCAGAGAGATAAATTTTCTGTGTAAACTGAATGAATACATTCTTTTCAAAGTGAAGTAAAAACAAAAGCCTTGTTGTATCAACAAACAACAAGGCTTTTTTACGAAACAAATCTTTTTTTGTTTTATACCAGCATCCGCAAAGGCTCTTCCAGTAAGGCTTTCACCGTTTGTAAAAACGTTGCGCCGGTTGCACCATCCACCACTCGGTGGTCGCAACTCAATGTTACTTTCATAATATTGCCAGGCACAACTGCGCCATTTTTTACCACAGGAATTTGCGAAATGCCGCCAATTGCCAAAATACAAGCATCGGGCGGGTTGATGATAGCCGTAAACTCATCCACGCCAAACATACCCAAATTAGAAATGGTAAACGTGCTGCCTTCCCAATCAGAAGGCTGTAATTTTTTATCTTTTGCCTTCTGCGCAAACTCTTTTACTTCTTTAGAAATTTGGCTTAATGGTTTGCTATCGGCATTGCGTACAACAGGAACCAGCAAACCTTCTTCTACCGCAACAGCAACGCCTATGTTTACGTTATGATTAATTCGTATTTTATCGCCCAGCCAACTGCTGTTAATTTTTGGGTGTTGAGTAAGTGCAACCGCAACGGCTTTCAGCACAATGTCATTAAATGAAATCTTCACTTTACCCAATTCGTTGATGCGTGTGCGAGCCGTAATGGCAGCATCCATATCAATGGTCATAGTGATATAAAAATGCGGTGCCGTAAACAAGCTTTCACTTAACCGCCGTGCAATGGTTTTGCGCATCTGCGAAACCGGCACTTCTTCAAAATCAGTTGATGGTTGGTTGCTGGTGGTTGGTTGTTTTTGAACAGCCGGCTGTTCTGCTAACGACTGACTGCTGATAGCTGGCGGCTGTTGCTGCGGTTTGTAATTTTCAATATCTGTTTTGGTGATTCTTCCGTTATCGCCGCTACCTTGTACCTGCTTTAAATCGATGCCTTTTTCTTCTGCTAATTTTTTAGCTAATGGTGAAGCGAAAATTCTTCCTCCATTAATCACTTCCTGTGGTTGCGCTGCTTTGCCATTAGCAGCGGGTTGCACCTGCGATGGTTGCAGGTTCTGCACTTGCGGGTTTGCTGGTGCAACATCGCCATCCCCTTTTTGTGTGTCCGCTTCATCTTTCGGCGAGCTGTCTAACGTTCCTGCGTGAGCATCGCCAGCGCCGGCTCCGCCCTTAATTCCGCTTACAATTTCGCTTACATTTAAACTATCCTTACCAATAATGGCAAGCAATTCATTCACCTGTATTTTTTCGCCCGGCTTTGCCCCCTGGTACAACAACTTGCCATCTTTATAACTTTCCAGTTCCATGGTGGCTTTGTCGGTTTCAATTTCAGCAAGCACCTCACCTTTTTTTACATCATCTCCAACATTCTTTTGCCAGGTGGCAATTACGCCTTCGGTCATCGTATCGCTCAATCGCGGCATCAGCACCACTTCTTCCATTTTGCTGTAATCTTTTGAAGAAGTTGACGGTTGACTGTTGGCTGCCAATGGTTTACTGTTTGCAGCTTGCGGCTGAGGGCTTGCAGCTGTCTGTTGCGGCGGCTGTGTATTGGTTGTAGGTTGAGAAACGTTGGAACCGTTACCGCCGCTGTGTTTTGAAACAATGCTGCTTACATCTTCTCCCTGGTTGCCAATAACGGCAAGCAGATCGTTCACTTGCAGCTTGCCACCATCTCCCGCGCCTACATGAAGCAGTGTTCCGTCCTTATAACTTTCCAGTTCCATGGTGGCTTTGTCGGTTTCAATTTCAGCAAGCACTTCTCCTTTTTTTACAAGATCACCCACTTTTTTATGCCAGGTGGCAATTACACCTTCGGTCATCGTATCGCTCAATCGGGGCATTAAAATTTCTTCAGCCATATCGGTATATTTTCACTTTGTATTTAATAATTGCAGAGAAAAAATCGTTGTCAACAAACCTGTTTTTCATGGTTACGAACGAGCCGTGAAATTACAGCAAAAACAAATTGGCGCAAGAGGCATTTGTTTTTTATGGATTGAAGAAAAGAGGATTTGGGAAAGAAGATTTATTTTTACAAAACAAATGTTCCTTTAAAAATGGTTAGCAACATATCAGGCATACAATTATTTCAGATTCTTAAACAAAAGGTTGGTGAAAAAGAAGCAGAGGCTTTGGTAGATTTTGTTGATTATAAAATAAAAGAAAGTAATGAAAGTAATTTAAACATACTGGCTACTAAAGAAGATATTCATTTACTTAAAGAAGATATTTTAAAACCTTCCGCTAAAATATCAGAAACAAAAACAGATATGGTAAAATGGGTTTTTGGTTTTTTCTTTGCGCTTGCACTTATGATTCTTGGCTTATACTTTCGCAAATAATTATTTATAATCTAATATATTTAATCGCTCCTCACAAAAATCGTATTCATTCACATCGTTGCTGCTAACCATAATCAGTTTGTTTTTGCAATAGTTTTCAATGAGTTGGTGGTACAGTGCAAACCCAACACTATCAAGGTTTGTACAAGGTTCATCCAATAATAAAATAGGCACATCGGAGAAGATGGCTCCTGCCAGTTTAATACGCTGCTTCATGCCGCTGCTGTAATACCGGATTTGTTTATCAGCCGCTTTCTCCAAACCAACAATTTCTATAATTTGTTTTATAGTAACTGATGATAACAAAGGCTTGAAAGCCGCATGAAAATGAAGAAATTCACTTGCCGTCATTTCTTCAATTACTTCAAGGTAAGGCGCGCAAACAGAGATATGTTTAAACACTTCGTTTTCATCAATCAAAGTATTGTTTTCCTTCCATTCTACCTTGCCTTCGCTTGCCTGCATATTTGCCGCAATTACTTGCAGTAAGGTACTTTTGCCGCTGCCGTTGGGTCCTGTTATAGCACAGCTTTTACCCTTTTCAAATGAAGCATTTACGTTACGAAAAATCCAATCTCTGTTAAAGCGTTTGCCTGCCTTGAAGAGTTGGATATTCATTGATGATGTAAGATTGTATAAGTAAGATTGTATCTTGAATAATAGTTCTTGAAATTTTTTTTGCCCTTCTCCACCCGTGGAGAAGGGTTGGGATGAGGTTTTATTTCTTTGTTTTGTCTTTCAGCTGTTGCACTTTTTTCTGCGCTTCCACCGTTTGCTGAAACCGTTCCTGCCACTTGCTTTGCTGCTTTGGCTTCTTTCGTTTTACTTCAATATCGGCTAATATTTTATCGTGGTTGATAATGTAATTCTGAATTACAAATTGAATGCACAATGTAATAAGGTTAGACACTGTGTAATACCATGTTAACGCCGCAGGAAGTCTGTTAAAAACAAACAGCAAAACAAAAGGAAAAATATAAGGCATATACTTCATGGCAGGGTTGCTTTGGTCGGGCGTCATGCTCATGTTGTAAAATGCAATGAGGAAGTTGGTTAATACAGCCGTTAATGTAAACAAACTCACATGATCGCCATAATTAAACGGAACGCTGAAAGGAAGTTTTGCAATTACATCGTACGTTGATAAATCGTGCGCCCATAAAAAGCTTTGCCCTCGCAGCAAAATATTGCTGCTGAAAAAACTATACAACGCAAAGAAAATAGGTATCTGTAACAAGGCTGGAATGCAGCCGCCAAGCGGGTTTACGCCGGCTTCCCTAAAAATTTTCATCTGGTCAACAGCATACGCCTGCTGGTCATCGCCATGCTTCTTTTTTAATTCAGCCAGTTCGGGTCGCAGCACTTTCATTTTGGCACCGCTTAAATAGCTGGAGTAAGTTAATGGCGATGTTACCAAACGGATAAATAGCGTGAGCAATGCAATTACCCACCCGAAGTTTTTAATGAAAGAAGATAGGAAATCGAACACCGGCATAATGATCCACCGGTTAATGTATTTTACAAATGAATAAATGCCCGAACCTAAATCCACAATTTCTTCCATGTGGTTATCGTACTTCTTCAAGGTATAATAAGCATTGGGTCCGTAATACAGTTGCAAAGGCACGGTTACATTAGCTGCGGCAGGTGTGGCAATTTGTAAATTGGCATTGGCAAGATAAAGCAAACGCGAGCTATCGGGTTGCGAATTCATCTGCGCTTTGCCGCCGTTTTTAAATTTATCTTTCGATACAATTGTTGTATTAAAAAACTGCTGCTTAAACGAAATCCAATCGGTTGTGTTATCAAAATCTTTGCTCACGCCGCCGGTGGCACGTTCAAAATCGTAGCCATCTTTAGCACCATAAAAACAAATGCGCGATTGTTCTTTTTCGTACTTGCCGGAATATTGATGTTGATTTACAGAGATGTTCCAATGAAAATTAAGCGTATTATTTGTAAGCAACTGGTTGGCGCCATTCAAACCGATGTTCCAGTCAATCATATAATTGTCCCGCTTGATGGTGTATTGATGTGTGATGTTTTGCCCGTCAGCGGCTGCTAAAGTGTAAGAAATGGTTTGGCTGCCATCGTTATTTTTAGTAATCGCCGAAGGCGTAAAAAACAAATTGGAGGTTTCTGCACTTTGGTTATTTCCGGTGTTGATGGTATAACCCATCGCATCAGCTTTTCCACCGGAAAGCGTTACCGGCAAGCTGTCAATAGATTTGAAGTTTTTTAATTGAACGCTTTTAATTTGCCCGCCTTTGTTGCTGAAGGTTACACGCATTAAATCGTTTTCAACAACGGTGGTTTGCTCAGTGCCAATGCCTGCCGTTTGAAAAGAACCTGCCTGTGATATTCGGGACAAAGAATCGGTATGTATAGAATCTCTATAGGCTTCAGCCGGATCAAGCGGTTTTGTTTTGATAGCATTTACGCGCGCAATAGAATCCTGCGCGCGCTGTTCAGCAGCTTTTAATACCGACTGCTGTTTGCTTGTGTACCAAAAATAAACAAAGAATAAAACCCCTAAAAGCACAAAACCAATGATCGTGTTTTTATCCGCTTTCATCTACTAAAAAAAATTTGAGCCGCAAAGGTAATGTTTGAAGCGGGAAGTAGGGGTTGTTAAGTTAGATGATGTTGACAGATGTTAGTTGACAGATGTTAGTTGACAGATGTTAGTTGACAGATGACGGTTGAGAAATGAAGGTTGACAGATGTTAGATAAAAATACCTCTGTTAATAATTACAAAGTATAATCCTGGTTTGTATTTCTATTCTGTCATCTGTCAACTAACATCTGTCATCCCGCATCTCCAACTATCTTTACAACATGACCAACAAAATTGTAGTTGCCATTACAGGCGCAAGTGGAAGTATTTATGCAAAATTGTTGTTGGATAAATTGGTGCAAAACAAAACCCAATGGCAGGAAGTAAGCGTGGTAATGAGCGCCAACGCTAAAGAAATCTGGAAAACAGAGTTGGAGAACGAAAGTTATAATTCTTATCCTTTTCGTTATTGGGATAAATACGATTTCTCGGCGCCGTTTGCTTCGGGTTCGGCTAAGTATAATATCATGATTGTTGCGCCTTGCAGCACCGGAACTTTGGGAAGAATAGCTGCCGGAACGAGTGATGATGTGATTACCCGCGCGGCTGATGTGATGTTGAAAGAACGGCGCAAACTAATATTAATGCTGCGTGATACGCCTTACAATTTGATTCATATAAAAAATATGGAAACAGTAACGCTGGCTGGCGGCGTTATTTGCCCTGCAACGCCTTCCTTTTACAGCAAACCCAAAACCGTTGAAGAAGTAGCTGCAACGGTGGTTGATAGAATGCTTGATTTGGCAGGACTGGAGGTTGAAAGTTATCGTTGGGGAAAGTGAGAGAGATGACTGATGTTGGATGACGGTTGACAGATTTACCATGATTCTTTTCATTCATCAATAAATAAAAGAAAGAGTTGTTCTGTCATTTTCTTTTATAACATTGAAGCGCAGATAATAAAAGACTTCAGCATTATTGTGAAGCCTTTTATTATTGTTGCTATAAGTTCTTCTCCGTTATCTCTCATTTTTTAAAGTCTGTCAACTAACATCGGTCAACTTACCTTTCTTATGCCACTACACTTACCTTTCGTTTTTGCAAACGGCTTGCCGCGCATGTAAAAAATGAGTAAAAACAAAAGCCACAATTAAAACACTGGAATAATGTTGATGCCAAAGCTTCCATCATCAATGTACAGCCATCGTCATTTCGCTTTCTGTAGCGGCTGTCTTCGCATTTTTCTGCCAGATAAAGAAGATGATAAACAGCACGATTAGTATGGCAGGAAAGCATATCATTTTTAATAACGACTGTTGCCCTGTGGCTAGTTCCAATGCATTTCCAGTAAGCCCTTTGGCGGTGTTGGCTGCGCGGGCAGTATCAATCCAGCCGCCGATAATAGGTTGAAAGATGGAGGTAGAAAACATGCCTACGCCACCCACGATGGACATGCCCAACGCACTGCTGCGCGGTACCCTGTATGCCACCGAACCAATCATTACCGGCCAGAAGTAACAAATGCCAAGCGCATATACAATTGCCGCCACATAAGCCATCGGGCCTGTTACGCTGCTAAACAAATAAATGCCTACCGTTGCTAAGATGGCTCCCATCAGCAACACACCGGTTTGTCCTAAGCGCCCCACCACTGGGCCTGCGAAAAACCTGCCCACCGCAGAGATGCCATTTGTAAGCGCCAAAATGAGCATGGCGTTGGCACCGCTGGCACCTAATACCACTCTTACCCATTGGCTGGGACCAAACTCCGAAATAGCCGTAAGCGCCATGCAGCAAAACAGGAATATATACACCGGAGTAAGCATTGCCTTAAAGTTTTCCTTGAAAGAAGTAGCCTCTGCCACTTGCGCTTTTGGAAACGTTTTGCCAAAAAATAAAACCGCATATGCAACAGTGGGTATCAACGTTATCCACATTTGCGCCTGCCAGCTGGCTCCCATCTTAGTCATGAAGTAGGAGATGAGTGAGCCTACCAGTATGCCGCCGGGAAACCACATGTGAAACCGGCCCAGCATTTTTTGCATCTTCACGCCCGAATACATGTCGGCAATCATCGGGTTGCAAGCGGCTTCGGTACAGCCGTTTCCAATACCAATAAAAAGTGTGGAGACTAACAAAGTAGTGTATCCGCCAGCAAAAATGGTTGACAGGATGCCGATGGTATGGCAGACAAAGGCAACAGACATAATGGTTTTGGGACCAATGGTATGATAAAATAATCCGCCGAGAATCATGGAAATAGGAAAGCCTAAAAACCACATAGAGTTTATAAATCCAAGTTGTTGGTCAGAAATGTGAAATGCCTCACCCAATTGAGGCAGGATGCCTGCGCGGATAGAAAAAGTAAAAGCAGTGGTGATGAGTGCAAAGCAGCTTCCGTTAAACAAAGCGCTTTTATTAACGTTCTTGTTCATCAAAATAAATTTTTAATTGTAAGCAATCGGTATAAAATGAAAGAAGAATTAGTTTGACGCAATATAGAGCAAATTATATTTGCCGGATAATATTATAAAAGCAATTTTCATTACGCTGTCTCTTCGTCTTCTTTATATTTTATCCCGGCTTGTCTTCTAATTTCATCCAACACTTCCATCAGCTGCAAGGTGTCATCGTGCGTCATCACCGGGCTTTCTGTTAAGCCATTGCCCAGGCAATCGCACACATGCTGCGCTTCATATTGGTAGCCATGACCGCCACCTCTTTCAACCGGAATGATTTGTTTTGAATCGGGCTGACCAGGATAATATTCAATGGTTGCATCGGGCGAATAAAAACGATGCGTGAGTTTGATGCGACCCTTCGTTCCGTTGATGTGCGCTTCGGTGGCAAGGTTAGAAGCAAACGTTGAAAACAATTGTGCAATCGCGCCATCTTCATACAAAAATGTTACTGTGCATTGCTCATCTACGCCGGTGCTGGCAGGCGTCATGAAAGCCTTAATGGTAGCCGGTTTGCCAAGCACACTCATTGCGGCAAACACATTGTAAATACCAATATCAAGCATGGTTCCGCCAGCCAATGAAGGATCGAACAAACGTTGCGGAACGGGCGGTTGCGGTGCAAAACCAAAGTTGATAAGCACCGATTTAATGTTGCCGATTTTCTTTTCGTTCAACAGGCTTTGCAGTGTTTGATAATTGGGCAAAAACTTCGTCCACAACGCTTCCATTAAAAACACTTTTTTCTCTTTTGCTTTATCAATCATCGCTTTGGCTTGGCGGTAATTTACAGCAAACGCTTTTTCGCACAGCACCGCTTTGTTGTGTTCCAAACAAAGCATCACATTGTTATAATGTTCGCTGTGCGGCGTGGCAATGTAAATAACATCCACGTTTTCATTTTGCGCTAATTCTTCGTAGCTGCCATGCGTGTAAGTTACCGGAATGTCTTTCGCAAAAGCGTTGGCAGATTCAATGCTGCGCGCACCTGCGGCTACTAAAATGGCATCATCAACCAATTGTAAATCGGCAGCAAATTTTCGGGCAATGCGACCGCATCCTAAAACGCCCCAGCGTATTTTGTTCGGCATGTTTTCAATCGTTTTTTGTAAGAGGCAAATGTAGGGGTGAGTTGCGAATGTTTTTCGTCTTTGCGAGGAACGCGGCAATCTGTTGACTGATGCCAAACGAGTTTATGAATTGTAAGTGGTTAACGATGAGTAAATAATGCTGATAGCTTTACGGCATACAAAAAAGATTTTATTGTTTAACACAGATTGCTTCGTGCCTTGCAAGGATGCGTGCGGCAATTTTAATCAACATTATCCTTTCCAGGTTTTACTTTGCGTACTCACTTTTCTGCGGTTGAAAATAGCACTCGCTGAAATGCTCAATTCTTCTCTGAACGTACAAGAGTGCGACGCAACGATGTATAACCGGAGTTACAAAAGCTCGTACCATAAAACTGTATTTGTATTCTGCTCTCCGTTCACTTTCACTTTTCACCATTCACAATTTTAGAGTAATTTGCTTTTATGCGAACCGGACGAAAGGCATTTGTTTTTATTGCATTTTTAATTGGCTTGTGTTGTGTAAAAAGCATAGCGCAACCTGCGCAGTTGCCTTCGTTGTTTGATGAGCCGGAAGCGCAAAAAGAATATCAGAAAAATTCGGTATTGCAACGGGGCGAAAGCCCGGAAACGAAAATTCGTAACCTCATTTTTATTAAGACATTCATCAGTAAAAAAAATTGTTTTGTTGGCGAGCCGATATTGGTAACGTATCAATTGTACACGGCGGTTTCGTGTCATTCAAAAGTAACCAGGCAAGTGGCGTTCGGCAATTGCAGCGTGATTGAAATGACATCGCTGGACGAGCCGGAACAAACAGTAAAAGAAAACGGTGTTATTTACCGCGTACAACTGATTAGAAAAGTGCAATTAATTCCATTGCAAGCGGGCGATTTAATTATTCCTCCGGCAACTATAAGCAATGAGGTTTCTTTTTCTACGGTTGAGAATCCGTATGCTGAAAAAAACTATTCAGCCGAGGTAAGCAGCGTACAAAACACAGTTGTTGTAAACGCTTTGCCCGATGAGCAGCCGGATAATTTTAGCGGCATCACCGGCAAGTTTAGCATCTCTGCCAAAACCGACAGCACCGAAATTGCGGCGGGCGAAAACAACCGTTTGCAGGTTACCATTACCGGCGCAGGAAACATTGAGGCGGTAACCGAACCAAAAGTAAACTGGCCTAAACACAGTCAGCATTTTGATGCCATCGACAGCCAGCATATTAACCGTTTGAACTTCCCTGAAAGCGGTGATAAAACGTTTATTTTTCCATTCCTTATTACAAAGAAAGGAAGGACTGCGATACCTGAAATTTCGTTTACTTATTTTAATACCGACTTAAAGAAATTTGAAACGGTTAGCACAAAAGAAATTCCGTTGCTGATAAAAACCAGAGTAAAAACAAACTACCCGGTTGCGTTGGTTGCCGATAATCTTTCTAACCAGAAATACTTATGGTTTGTGCCTGCTATTGCGGTAATTGTTATTGCAGTTTGGCTGCTAACCAACCGAAAACAAAAGAAGGTTGTCAAGGCTGAAATTCCTGTTGCAAAACAACCCGCAAAAGAAAATGAAGTAAAAGAAAACACACTTGTAAAACCAGATTATGGATTGCTGTTACAAGCTTTGAACGAAGTGGAAGACAATGCCACTTTTTTTACCAACGCAAAAACTTTGCTGGTAAGTGCTTTGCAGTTTGCAGTATCGCCAAAGCAGGATGACGAAATGATATTGATAAATGTGTTGAAAAGTAAAAATGAGGCGCTTGCAGGCAAAGCCAAAAACATATTGCTGGTATGCAACCAAAGCCTGTATTCGCCGGTAGAAGATGAAGCAATAAGAAACGAAATCATCGAAGGAATAAGCGATGTAATTAACAAGCTTACAACAGTTTAATCGGTGTATTTATAACCCATGCCCCGCACTGAATGAAAGTGAACAGGGTTGCGGCTGTCGGGCTCAAAATACTTGCGGAAATTGAGTATAAAATTATCAATGGTTCTGGTTGTTGGGTACACATTGTAGCCCCATACAACCTGTAAGATTTTTTCGCGCGTAACCACTTCGCCTTTGTTTTCAATTAATAGTTTTAACAGCATCGCTTCTTTTTTACTCAACTCAACTTTGCTGCCATTCCATGTTATAGTTTCCTGCGCTTTAAAATCAATTTTATTATTAGCGAATTCATACGTGTCGCCAATGAGTTCTTTGGTTTGCAGCTTCTTGTTTTTTTGTATCAATTTGTTTACACGAAGAATGAGTTCTTCTAAATTAAAAGGCTTCGTCATGTAATCATCGGCACCTTTCTTCAAACCCAGCACTCTGTCGGCACCGGTGTTCTTCGCACTTACTATTAACACGGGTACATCCAAATGTTGTATGCGTATGTTTTCGGTGATGGAAATGCCATCTATTTCGGGCAGCATAATGTCCATAATCACCAAATCAAAATACTCATTTTGTATAGCTTTTAAAGCCTGCGATCCGGTGTAAGCCGAGGTAATGCCATACCCTTCCAGTTCTAAATTCAGCTTTAAGGCCTCGTGTAAATTTTCTTCATCTTCTACCAATAAAATATTGCCTTTGGTATCTTTCAGCATTGTGCAATTGTTTATGTTTCTCTTAAAATATCACTGTAAAAATACTCCCGTTTGGTATATTGTTAGCAATGCTTATTGTTCCGCCCAAGCTTTGTACAATTTGCCTGCAAATAAACAAACCTAAGCCAGAGCCTTTTGCAGTACGTGTTTCCTCGCTGCCCACACGATAAAATTTATCGAACACTTTCTTTTTTTCAGCATCAGCAATGCCGATGCCTTCATCCGATACCGATAGCAGAATACGATTGTTTTCCTTTTGCAATTTCACTTCAACCATCGTTTCTTTTCCTGAATATTTAATGGCATTATCCATTAAGTTGCTGATGAGAAGTTGCAGCAATGTAGTTTCACCATTTACTTCGATGTTGGGTTGAATACGCGATTGAATACAGCGTTGCGGAAAGCGGCTGATGTATTCTTTCATTGCATCTTCTGTTAGCGCACTTATATCAATTCGCTGCTGGCCTTTTTCGTAAGCGCCGGCTTCCAATTGCGAAGCAATAAGAATGTTATTGGTTAATGTGTTAAGCCTGTTGTTTTCCTGCAACGTGTTATTAATTAACCTTTGCTGTTGCGCTTCTTCCAGCTTGCGTTTTTGCAGCGTTTCTAAATTAAGGCGCGTAACGGCTATGGGCGTTTTAAATTCGTGCGTAACCGCCATCATAAAATTTTGCTGCTGTTGCGACAACCGCAACTGCTTTCGTGTTGCGCGATATACAAATACAGCGCCTACCAAAATCAATAATAAAAACGTTGCGCCTTCGCCAATATACTGCAATGTTTTGCGGCGTTTGGCATCTTCTATTAACAACGACTTTTGCAGGAAATGGGGCTGATCTTTTTTTAATTGTTCAACACGATATTCGTACATCAGCTGGTTTTGCTGCTGCAATTCCTTATACCAAAAAACAAGCGCAACAACAATATAAATGAGCAAGAACCAATAAGCAATGGTGATGACTGCAAGCTTGTGTTTTTTTATTGTTTTGATGGATGACAAGAAGTTTTTTCGATTATGAAATGATGAAATTATTGATGATTGTTTGCTTTATAAAAACCTTGTGCAAAGTAACGCTGATAATATGAAATGGATTTATAAGTCGCTTATCAGTTTCAATTGCTGAACAGCCCTGCGCTTATCTTTGCCCGCAAATAAAAATATGGAAGGTTTACGTGTTGCAGAAAGCTTTACAGTGATGAATGAAATTGTGTTGCCCAACGATACCAATACTTATGGCAACCTCATGGGCGGACGATTAATGTACTGGATGGATATTGCTGCCGCGATGGCTGCCAGCAAGCATTGCAAAGGACCGAGCATGACGGCAAGCGTTGACAATATTTCGTTTAAAACGCCAATAAAATTAGGCAACCTTGTACACATAGAAGCCAAGCTCACAAGGGCTTTCAACACGTCGATGGAAATTTATATCCGCGTTTGGGGAGAAGACTATGATCATCAATACGAAAGTAACGAAGCCTATTTTACATTCGTGGCTTTGGATGCTAATGGCAAGCCCCGATCTGTGCCGCCTGTTGTTCCGGAAACCAAAGAAGAGCAATTGTTGTACGAAAGCGCACTGCGCCGGCGGCAGGTGCGATTGATATTAGGCGGCAAAATGAAACCCGATGAAGCTGCCGAACTGAAGGCTTTGTTTTTATAGCAAAAAAGTTGCAAGCTAAAGCCTCGCAGCTCAAAGCTCGCAACTCTTGGCTTTCATTCATATTTATATTCAATTCTTCCTACCAATTGTTGCTGTTTGTTATACAACAGTTCTTTTGTTTTTAATCCATTATTATAAGTGTATTTCCAAACCATATAATCGGTGCTGCCGTTGGGCACCTGCGTCAATTGCGAAACACGGCCTGATTCATCATATTCAAACAAAAAATCGGGCAGCATTTTGCGCACACGAATATTAAAACGAACAATATCGGTAAGCTCGTTTTTAGTGTTGTAATAGTAATAATATGTTTGGGCAACATGCCCTTTGCGCGTCCAGGTTTCCTGCGCCACGTTGGTTCCATCATAAATAAACGTAACGGTTGTGGTATCGGTTTTATCTTTTATCCGCAACATTTTTTGTGGTGCGTTTTCATTGTATATCCATTGATGAATTTCGGTAGAATGGCTGTTCATAAAAACATCATCCGAAGTGGTATTAATGGTGCTGATGTTGCCGTTAGCATCATAGTTATATTTTGCTACACTCAACACATTGGTGCTACTGTCTTTTGTTTGAACAAGTTTGCCGTTGTTGTAAGAATTAATGGTTAAAAGACTGCCGGAAGAAGGGTCGGTTGATGTGATTGTAATCGTGCGGGCATCGGGTGAAATTTGTTGCTCCAGTTTAAAATTATCAACCGGCTGGTTGCTTTCAAAACTCGTTGCCGACACTTGTTTAATGCGTGCTGAAACTAAGGCGGAATATCGCTTTGCGGCTTGCTGAAAAGCCACAATATCGTTATAATAATATTGGCTGTGCGCCGGAAAAGAACAACAAAACAAAAGCAGAAAAGAAACAAGCTTTATCCATTTCATGCAGCAAAAATCTTTCATTTATGCAGTAAACGAAAAAACATTCATCATCTGATAAAAGCCATTAACAATAACGAACACTTAACTACCTTTCACCGATGTAAGATCTCTATATTTTTCTTCGGAAGGTGTTAGTGCATCTTCCATCCGCGAAAACTGTATAAAGAAAGTAGTGCCTTTGTTTTCAGCGCTTTCAAACCAAATACGACCATGATGTTTTTCAACAATTTGTTTAGTAATGGATAAGCCCAAACCAAATGTTTTTTCGCCTTCAGTGCCGGCTCGTTTGGCATCGGTAAAAGCATTGAAAATTTTATCGTGATATTGTTCAGGAATACCTATGCCATTGTCTTTTATACTTATCATCACATGATGTTCAAATATAAAAGCACTTACCTCAATATAACTGCCGCTGGAACTGAATTTGATGGCATTGGTAAGAAGGTTGCCAACTACACGATTCATTTTTTCAATATCGGCGTAAATCATTCCTTGCTGTGGCGATGTTATCAATTCAATCCTCTGATTTTTTTCGCTTGCTTTCATGCTTAATAACTGCGTGCTGTTAGCAAGCAGCACGTTTACATCAACCGGCTCATAGTTATATTTTACATCGGTATTTTCGGCTATTTCAAGTATGCTGTTAATGAGCTGGTTGCTTTCCATACACGCACTGCGAATCAGCTCTAAATATTCCCGGTTGTCTTCTTCACATTCATACTCATTCAACACAACACCAGCCAGCGTATGAATTGCTGATAAAGGGTTGCGCAAATCGTGCGCTACCACCTGAAGAATGTGTTGCTTTTCAATATTCTGCTTTTCTAAATCAGCCAGTGTTTCATTCAGCAAGGTTTGTTTTTGTTGTATTTCATTATTCAAAAACGTAAGTTCATGAACATTTTTCTTTGTTTTTTTTGAATGAATAAAAAGCAAAAGAGCAATGGTAAGCACCAGTATAAAAAGACTACAAGCGATGAACAAATAAGCCGCTTTGTTTACATTGTCTTTCTTCAATAAATTCATGCTGTATTTTGATTGCATCAGTTGCATTTGATCAAACAGGTTCGACTCGCTCACTGTGTTTGTATTCTTACTGTTTTCTTCTTTCAGTTGTAAATATGTTTTTAAATAAACAAGTGCACTATCCGGCTTATGAATGGCTGCATAATATTGGTTCATTAAATAATTCCATTGTATAATAACGTTATTATTTGCAATGGTATCTAACCCGCTTTTTATGTTTTGTAAGGTTTGATAAAATGGTGCAAGCTTGTTTTGTTCATAGTACAATTCAGCCAGGTGCTGTTGCGTTATCAGTGCGTTTTCGTTGGCGAAACTGGGCTGAATGTTAATGCTTATGCTTTTCTTATACAGCGTTTCTGCCTGGTTATAACGATGTGCTAAAACGTAAGCCTGCCCTAAGTTTCCGTACACTACGCCTAAAGCAAGCCTGCAAAAGTTTTGTTTATCTTTTTTGATAAGAGAAGCCTGCTCAATATTTTGTATCGCTTCATTAAAATAAACAATAGCGCTATCCCATTTTTTTTCTTTTAAAAATGAAATACCAATGTTATCCAACGTTCCCTGGTTATTTATTAATTGCTCGTACTTATCATTACCTGCGGTTGAAAACGCAAGCAATTGCTGATAGTAAAAGATAGCTTTTGCATAGTTGCCTTCTTCAAACATAAACATAGAAAGATGCCTGTTCAAGTCTTCAAAAATGGCAGAATCCTTCGCTTCGTTGGCTTCTAATATACCATTGCAATAATAGTAGTAGCAATCTTTAAAACGCTTCATATAATACAGCGCATCCGCTTTATTAATATTGGCAATGGCTCTTTCTTTTTGTAAGCTGTTTTGTTGTGCGGGCTGGTTCACTATCAGCAACATACTGTCGGCATATTGGCTGGCACTGTGGTAATCTTGCCTGTTAATGTAATAATGCGATGCATAATTGTAATAGTACAAGGTTGAAGAAATATCTTGATCCGAACTCTTTACAAAAAGCGTAGTCATCCTGTTAAAGCCGGTATCGGAATAGCCATATTGCCGATAGATTTTTTCGTAATTTTTCTTCAGAATTTTGTTTGCAGAAACAGAGTTACTATTGTTGCATGATAGAAAAAAACAACATAAAGCAATTAGCCATCGGATTTCTTTCAACATAAACTTACCGGTTACAAAACAGGTTAAAAATAAGACTGCTTATGTTATCAATTGTAATTGCAAGAACTTATTAATCAAAAATTAATTTTTTTAATAAGATACAAATCAGTACTTAAAATTGGAGAGTGAACGTACTGCCTTCGCCCATTGCGCTTTGCACTGTAATAGAGCCTTTGTGCAGTTGCATAATTTGTTTACAAAAATTTAAGCCAATGCCGCTGCCTGTTTTTTTTGTGGTGAAAAACGGAATAAAAATTTTATCCAGTATGTCTTTATCTATGCCATTGCCGTTGTCGGAAACTTTAATGATAACTCTGTTATTGCTGCTTACGGTTCCAATTAAAGAAATAACAGGAAACTGTTTTTCTTTTATCGCATCAAGAGCATTGGTAATAAGGTTAATAAGCACTTGTTCCACCAAATTAATATCTGCTTCCAGCTGCAGCGAAGTGTCTTTTAAAATAATGTCCATCTCAATGTGTTTGGCTACCAAAGTAGGCTCCATCAATTGATATAAATTTTCGAACACATCTCTTACATAAGCCGTCGTTAAGGTTAAGGTTTGAATACGGTTTAGGTTGCGGTAAGTATCAACAAACTTCAATAAATTTTCGCTCCTCCGGCGGATGGTATCAATGCCGGTTTGTAGGTCTTCTACCGAGCCATTGTGGTTGGTTAATTGCGGCAAAGACTGATGCAGCCTGTCTTTCAGCATTCCGGCTAACGATGATATAGGTGCAATAGAATTCATAATTTCGTGCGTTAGTACGCGCAATAATTTTTGCCAGGCATTGTTTTCGGTTTCCTCTAACGCTTCGTTTATGTTTTGAAACGCGATGAGTTTATAAGTTCTTCCTTCGGTTTCAAAAGCAGTGGCGGATAATAAAATTTTGATCGTTATTTTTTCAGGATGCACTTCGGTTATCAGCGTTTCGCCGGGCTTTAAATTTATAATTTGTGAAGAAAGTAAAGGTTCTTTTTTATCCAGCGATTCGATGGTGCGCAGATAAGGAATCTGCAATAAATTTTTCAGGGCTTCATTCATCCAAATCACTTTACCGTCCTCTCTGTCATACGATAAAATACCGGTGTTTACCAATTCCAGCAACTTCTGCAAATACTGGTATTGCGTTTCTTTTTCGCGCGAAATTTGCTTAAATGCACTATTAATTTCATTGAAGCCGTTGCGTAAGGGCTGCAAGCCTGCAGGTGCTAATTTAACATTGAAGTTACGTGAAAAATCACGGTAATGAATTGCCTCGATAAACTCCTCTACTTCACGCTGCGCACGTTTATGATACAAATAAAAATTGATGACCTGAATAACAACAACCGGCAGCAGAATGAGCGCATACACATATTGCTTGCTCATTACAAAATACGACTCTGTACATAGTATGGCAAATAAAAGAAGCACGCGCAACAGAATACTGAATTCGTATTTTTTATATGTCATATTTAGAGAGTCTTCTGTACAAGGCAGTACGCGTTAAGCCTAATTCTTTAGCGGCTTTGGTGATATTACCACCGTGTTTTTCAATGACGCGAAGTATGGTATTTTTTTCTAAATGACTTAAGTTGCTGCCTTCATCTCCGATAGTTATGGCTACCTGCGCGGCTTCAATGGGAGAGAAAATAATATCTCTTCCTTGTAACACATCTCCATCGCTCATAATTACGGCGCGTTCAATGGTGTATTGCAGTTCGCGCACGTTGCCGGGATAATGGTATGATTCTAATTTATCAACCGCTGCACGATCCAATTGCAGTGAAGGCTTCCTGTATTTAACAGCATATACATTCACAAAATGTTTTGCCAGCATGAGTATATCTTCTTTTCGCTTGCGAAGTGGGGGAACCGTAATTTCAACCGTGTTGATGCGATAAATTAAATCTTTGCGGAAGCGATTTTCATTCGCTAAGTCAGCCAGTGTTACATTGGTAGCGCATACCAATCGAATGTCAATTGGCATCGGCTGGTTTGAGCCTAATTTTGTTACCATTCTGTTTTGCAAAACAGATAATAATTTGGCTTGTTGCGTAAGCGTTATGTTACCAATTTCATCTAAAAACAAAGTGCCGCCATTTGCACTTTCAAAGCGACCTTCACGCTCTTCACGCGCATCGGTAAAGGCGCCTTTTTTATGACCGAATAATTCGCTTTCAAACAAGCTGTCGGTAAGTGCGCCAACATCAACTTTTACATAAGGTTGCTTAGCGCGTAACGATTTTTGATGAATGGCTTTTGCAATCAAATCTTTGCCTGTTCCGTTTTCACCCAATATTAAAATGTTGGCATCGGTAGGTGCAATTTTGGCAATTTTATAAAAAATATCTTGCATCACTTCGCTTTCGCCCAGCAGTTCGGTTCCAATGAGGTTCTCTTTATTGTTACGGGCTTCGGCGCGTTGTTCTTTGTTGTTTTTTTCCAGTGCATCTTCAATAGTTGCAATGAGTTTATCGTTATGCCAGGGTTTTACCATAAAATCAAACGCTCCTTCTTTTAAAGAACGCACTGCAAGGTCGATATCGGCGTATGCTGTTACCATTATTACTTGCAAATTCGGCTTGATGACTTTCACTCTTTTCAACCAATATAAACCTTCGTTGCCGGTGTTGATGCTCGATTTAAAATTCATATCAAGCAATAACAAATCAAATTGATTATCTTTTAATAATGCCGGGAGGTTCTCAGGATTTTTTTCCACCACAATTTTTTGCACTTCATTTTTCAGCAACATGCGCACAGCAATCAGTACATCGGCATCATCATCAACCGCCAGTATCGAACATTTTTTTAAACTCATAAAAGTGATTAAAAACAAATCAGGGGTAACGTATAACGTACAAACTTAGGGAAAGGTTACAAATAAGCTATAAGCCGTTGGCTACAAGCGGTAATCTTTGAGCTATAAACGGCGATGGTACTTTAACTTTATCAATCGGGCAAGGCAGATATTATTTTCGGCTACAACAAAAGTAGATTTGACTACACCTGTTTGTTTTTTGTTATTGACCTTTACAATATAAAAAGGTAAGAAAATAAAAATTATAGTAACAGGTTCGTTAGGGCATATTAGCAAGCTTCTCGCACAAGAACTGATACAAAAAAACATGCCGTTACAGTTATTAGCAGTAAGCCCGAAAGACAAAAAGACATTTATATTATGGAGAACGTGCTGAAACAATTGCCTTCTGATGTAGCTGTTACTCACCTGCGCCCAGTTGCTTTCTATTACAATCTGTACAACTTTTTAGACATGATAAAAGGAAAAGGATTTCTTGAAAGCATTGTTGGAAATATATTCACTCTTCGTTATTATGGCTTGAATGCTTTGTTGCAGGATAAAAAAGGTATTATGGTATCTAACTATGGTGCAGCCGACAAAGTACCCTGGGTTTCGCCAATAGATATTGCAGCCTCTATTGCCGAAGAAATCACTTCACCGATGAAGGGTAGAAACGTGCGCTATGTAGCAGGCGAAGAAATTACCTGCAATGAAGTGGCAAGCATTTTAGGTACAGCCGTGAACAAAACCTATCTGAAATGCGCAGTTATCAGCGACAAACAAATGTTTAATGGTATGAGAAAGTCCGGAGTACCTGTAAGCCTTGCCGAAGACCTGACAGAAATGAATGCAAGTATGCATAGTGGTTTATTATTTAAAGATTCTAATCGCAATAAACCTGCTGTAATGGGAAAGTAAAACTGAAAGAATTTGCCAAAGAGTTTGCCGCTGCTTATGCGGGCTAAACAAAATAATTTATGAAAAAAATACTTGTCATCGGGGCATCAGGATTTGTAGGCAAGCATGTTGCCAAAGCATTATTGGCAGACGGATATAGCGTTCGTTGCTTAGCACGTAATCCAGCCAAAGTTCAGGATTTGGCTGCGGCTGGCTGCAAGATTGTTCAGGGCGATATTTCAGACCTCGCTTCAATCCAAGATGCCGTTGAGGCGATGGATGCCGTTTATATTTCTATCCATACATTGTCAGCCCAACACACCAATACTGCGGCGCAAAATTTTATGGATGTAGAGATGAACGGACTGCAAAACATTGTAACGGCATGCAAGACACATGGTGTACGTCGCCTGATTTATGTTACTTTCCTCGGGGCTGCACCTGATGCACAAAGCGCATGGGTACGCGGGCGCTGGAAAGCTGAACAATTCTTAATCAACAGTGGCTTGGATGCAACTATCATCCGCCCGGGCATGATTGTGGGCGTAGGCGGGCAAGGCTTTACTATGATGGTAAGTAATGCGAAGAGGCGAGTTGCCATTGTGATAGGCAATGGCCGGCAAAAGTTTCGCAATATTGCCATTGACGATTTGGTTTACTATCTTGTTGGCGTGCTTAATGATAATCGAACGTATGGGCAATGTTACGATGTGGGTAGTGATGATGTGCTAACGAATAACCAAATGATTGATGTTGCAGCGGAGGTTTTGGGCAAACGTCATCCCTCAAAATTTCATATTCCGCTGACACTTTTGAGTGCGGTTGCACCGCTCATTGAGCGCATGAGCAAGTTACCCAAAGGTGCGATGAAAGGTATTCTCGATAGCATGAAGACAGATGTGGTTGGTAACCCCTTGCCAATACGTGCAATCTTGCCCCAACCGCTTCTTTCCAATCGCCAGGCTGTGGAACGGGCGTTAAAATGATGATAGTAACAAGCCTTTACCAGGGAAAGTAAAGCTGAACGGTTTTGTTAATGAGTTTACGACAGCTTATAACCAAAAGTAATTACATTTAAATATGGCAAACATCCAACCTTACCGGATTACAACGATTACAGAACATCACCGGCTTACAGGGCTTCCTAAGCCGGAACATCCGTTAATCAGCGTAATTAGTATTGAATCCATTAAAACCCCGCCTGTCGATGGATCGGTCAGTCTGGTATTTGATTTCTATTCCATCTCTTTAAAAAGGGGTTTTACCACCAGGTTTAAATATGGTCAGCAATCTTATGATTTTGATGAAGGCGTAATGTTTTTTATATCGCCTGGCCAGGTTTTTGGCTTTGAGCTTGAAAAACACTCAACCCAAAAACCTTCGGGATGGATGATATTGATTCACCCTGATTTTCTGTGGAATACTTCTTTTGCCAAAACCATCAGGCAGTATGAATATTTCAATTATTCTGTTCACGAAGCCTTGTACCTTTCCGATAAGGAAGAAATCATGATAACAGGTATTGCACAATATATGGAAGGGGAATACCACGCGAACATTGATACATTTAGCCAGGGCGTTATGATCGCTCAACTAGAATTATTGCTCACTTATGCGGACAGGTTTTATCATCGCCAGTTTATCACCCGAAGAATATCCAACCATCAAATCCTCAATCGCCTGGAAGATATTCTTACCGAATACTTCAACAATGATGGTTTGGTAACAAAGGGATTGCCGACTGTTCATTACATTGCCGAAACATTACACTTATCACCCAATTATTTAAGCGGATTGCTTACTGTATTGACGGGGAAAAGCACACAACAACATATACACGATAAGTTGATAGAAAAAGCCAAAGAAAAATTGTCTGCTACTAACTTATCTGTGAGTGAGATAGCATACGGTTTAGGTTTTGAACATCCGCAGTCGTTCAGTAAATTATTCAAAACAAAAACAAACCTTTCGCCTTTAGATTTCAGGCATTCATTCAATTGAGAAACACGAACCTTACTGCTCTACTGCTATGAATGGCGTTAAGTGAAACTGATATTATAAAAATGTTTTCAAATTTGCCTGCAACTAATGGCTTGTAGCCGGCTGTTTATCTTGATAAATAAACGAATATTTAAAACTGAACGATAGTATGCACAGATGATAACAGTATAAAAGCGCTCCACCAGGCGGCGTTAGAATTAATGTATGTTTTTACAAATAAAAACGTACAAACAATTACCAAAAACCCACATACAGCCGAAAAGAAACGCGTGCTTCCTTCGTTCACGCCAAACAAATAATAAGCGCCCATCATTGCATAATATTCCAGTGCCGGTTTATTGGTGCGGAGAATGCAATTAAATGTAGGAACTATCTTATCACGGCTCAACATCATTTCACGTGCGCATTCGCTGTTGCGCGCTTCGGCTACCTGAAAAACAGAAGTGCCGCCCAGCCGAACAAACAACAAAATGATGGAAAGAAGAACAACAGGCAAGAGCCGGTTTTTTTTCATAAAGCAAAGAAAAGGCAAGCAGTGAAATTTTATATTATGAAATCGTTTGCTGCCGTGTTTCGCTACTGTATCAAAACCGTACACTGTTCGTGCAATTGCGTACAGTAAGCGGGCGTATGATCAAAACTAACTTACTGATTTTCAATAAAAAAAACGGTTGGCATTGCGCTTTCAAATAAATAGACGGTTTTCAATCATGTCAATTGTTCCCGTGTTTCTACACTGGGATTTTTTTACTAAAAATAAAAACGACCATCATGCCGAACATTAAAAAAATAATTGCTTTAAACATCGTTGCTTTTACAACACTTACTTGCGTTTTGCTGCTTCACACACAGCAACAGAAGTATGTTTGCAATGAACAATGTTCATCGTCAACATCAACTTTTAAAAGCAATGACTTTAACATTGTAAACATTCTTTCCTTAAAATTCAGATAACTGGTTCAGTTATCAGTTTAAATAAAAATAAAAGATAGACAGTGGACAGAGCGATACCAAAAAAAACGTGGACAACTAAGAGGGTACTTACCATTTTAGGCATTGCAGCAATTGTATTGCTCATTGCCGGAAGCATTTATTTTACGGCTGGTGGCAACAAATTGAATGTACAAACAGATCGCATTACGATAAGTGATGTTACCAAAGGTCCTTTCCAGGTAACCATTCCGGTGAACGGTGTGGTAATGCCCATTTCAACCATTTATTTGGATGCGATGGAAGGCGGACGTGTGGAAGAAAAATATGTGGAAGATGGAACTGTAATGAAAAAAGATCAGCCCATCATGCGGCTTTCCAATACAGACCTTGAGCTTAACCTCGTAAACCAGGAAACATCTGTTTATAATCTTCTTACACAAATGCAGATTGCCCGCAACGCGGCTTTGCAAAACACCACTTCAAAACTAAACCAAATGACGGATGTGGAGAACGATTTGAAAGAATCCGAGCGCATTTATCAGCTTGACAAACGCTTGTACGACCAGAAAGCCATTGGCTTGCAGGAGTATCAGCAAGCGTTGAACAAATACAATTATTCCGTTGCCAAAAAGAAATTAACGACGCAGTTGTTAAGCCAGGACAGTACATCCACCAAACAGCAATTGAACCAGGCGCAACAATCATTTCAAGGCTCGCAAAATGCGCTTGCTGTAATGCGCCAGAAGGTTGGTGATTTAATTGTTCGTGCGCCGGTTGATGGACAATTAACTTCATTGGATGCAGAGATCGGGCAGAATAAAAACAAAGGTGAACGACTGGGTCAGATTGATGTACTGAGCGGCTTTAAAGTGCGTGTGGACATTGATGAACATTATATTTCGCAAGTGTATAACGGGCTTACAGGCAGATTTAGTTTTGCTGATAAAGATTATGCATTAAAGATAAAGAAAGTTTATACGCAGGTAACCAATGGTCGCTTCCAGGTAGATATGTCGTTTGAAGGTATCGTGCCGCAAGGTATTCGGCGTGGTCAAACATTACAGATATTATTGGCATTAAGTGATGAAACGCAGGCGGTGCTTATTCCCAAAGGCGGCTTCTATCAGCAAACCGGCGGCAACTGGATTTTTAAAGTAAATCCTGATGGTAAAATGGCGGTGCGAAAAGACATTCAATTGGGTAGACAAAATACTGATTATTATGAAGTGCTCGGCGGTTTGCAACCCGGTGATAAAGTGGTAACCAGCAGCTATGATAACTACGATAAAATGCAGGAACTGATTTTGGATAAAAAGTAGGTTTGGGGTATCAGGTGTCGGGTATGGGGTATGGGCTTACTTGAGTTTTTCTGCAAATGAGTAGATCATTCGTCTGATAAGTACGACTTCATTTTGCAGTTCATTAAAAATTATTTCATCAATATATTTCAGGTCTCTGGCAAGTATAAGTTGGTATTCAAGTTCTGAACAGGAACCTGTTGAAATGATTAAAAAACGTTTCATTTCTGCATCAGAGTTTCTACCACAACCTTCGGCAATATTGGTAGGAACAGAGGAAGAAGACCGGCGCATTTGAGAGGTAAGTTCAAATAATTCATGAGAAGGAAACTGACGGACTGTTGAATAAATTTTTAAAGTTATCTGATGGCTTTTTTGCCATATAGTCAGCTCTTGGAAATTTCTCATAATTTATAAAATTTGAAAGTAAAATAATAAAATAAATAACACGCTTAACAGGAAAGGCTCATACCTCACACCTCAAAGCTCAAACCTCCTCACCATGATAAAAATTACGGAATTAGAAAAAGTTTACCGTACCGAAGAAGTCGAAACAATGGCCCTGAACAAGCTGACGATTGAAGTAAAAGAAGGTGAATTTGTTGCGATTATGGGGCCTTCGGGTTGCGGTAAATCAACATTGCTGAACATATTGGGTTTACTCGACGATCCTGATAAAGGCAGCTTTGTTTTTAATGGTATTGAAGTGGCGCATTTTAATGAACGCAAACGTGCCGATTTGCGCAAGCACAACATTGGCTTTGTGTTTCAAAGTTTTAATTTAATAGATGAGTTAACCGTTTATGAAAACGTAGAACTGCCTCTCATTTATACCGGCGTTAAATCACCCGAACGCAAGCAGCGTGTAGAAGCTGTGCTCGATAAAGTGCAAATCATGCACCGCCGAAATCATTACCCACAGCAGCTTTCAGGCGGTCAGCAGCAGCGCGTGGCGGTAGCGCGTGCGGTGGTGAATCATCCAAAATTAATACTTGCCGATGAACCTACGGGCAACCTCGACAGCAACAATGGTAATGAAGTAATGGAGTTGTTGACCGAACTAAACGAACAAGGCACTACCATTGTGATGGTTACACACAGCGAGCACGATGCACGGTATAGTCATCGCATCATTCGCATGTTGGATGGGCAAACCGTTACGCAGAATATTTTGGTATAGTTATCAGCTATGAGCGGTGAGCCATGAGCTTTGAGTAATGAGTAAATACAAAGCATCTAACACAAAAATCTTATTTTATGCTTAGAAATTATTTTAAGATAGCGTGGCGGAATCTGATTAAAAACAAAACCCTAAGTTTTATCAATATCATCGGGCTTTCAGTTTCGGTTGCCTTTTGTTTATTGCTGTTTTTCTATATCCGCTACGAGCAATCTTACGATACATTTCATGCGAAAAAAAATCAGCTTTTCCGGCTGGAAATGACGAGCACATTTCCTGTGGTTGATACCGCTAAAAAAAGCATTTTTTCTTTTCTAACTAAGAATGATGATGTTAAGGGCCAGATTGTATTTCCAGTAGTTGTGGCGGCAGCCATGAAGACCACATTTCCACAAATCAAAAGTGTCATCCGGCTTTCAGATGATCAGGATGAAATTGTAAAAGTGAACAATGAAGTGTATAAAGAAAAGCATGTCTTGTTCGCAGATAGCAATTTTTTTACTGGTTTTTCTTTTCGTTTGCTGGAAGGGAATGCGCATACAGTGTTACGCTCAAATCATAGCGTTGTGCTTTCACAATCATTAGCAAAAAAATATTTTGGAAAAGGAGAAGCCGTTGGCAGAACATTACAAATAGCGGGAGACAGCAATATGGTTTATACCGTTAGCGGCGTTGCTGAAAATGTACCTGATAACTCGAGCATACAGTATGATCTGGTGATTCCTGTTGAGTCAGATCCAGGTTATAAAGATCACGTGAAGGAAGGCTTTAACAATTCAAGCCATGTGTATATTATTGAATTGGCTGAAGGCATAGATGCAAAACAGTTTGACAAAGAGATGAACAGATGGGTGACAAATTACTACACCAAACCGTTTATTGCAGAATATGGTGAATCGTATAAGAACTATGATTTCAGCAAGTTTCGCTGGTATCTACGTCCGTTTGCCGATTGCCATTACAATGTATCTTATTGGGGGCATTATACCGATGCGAAAAGCATTTACCAATTGTGTTGTTTGGTCATCATTATTTTATTCATTGCTTCACTCAATTACATTCTGCTTGTTATCTCCAATGCGGCGGCACGCTCGCAGGAAATCGGCGTTCGCAAAGTGCTTGGCGCCAACCGAAGGGCGGTGATTCTTCAGTTCTGGACCGAAACCCAATTGGTAGTTATCATTGCGGTTATTGTTGGCTTGCTGCTCACGTGGCTTTCGTTGCCCTTGTTCAACAATGTTATGGCAACGCATATTGTATTGAGTGTTTTTTCTTTTAAAGAAATAGCAGCATCATTACTTCTGCTTACCTTGTTGCTAGGCTTGCTGGCAGGTTATTATCCGGCAATGCTGCTTTCGCGTATGAAGCCGGCTTCCATTATTAAAAGTTTTCAAACTTTTAAAATCAATCCGCGTTTTTCAAAAGTGTTGGTGGTGTTGCAATACACGGCTTGCGTGGTGATGATGATTGCTGCTTTCGTTATCAACCGTCAAATGCAATACATCAACAATAAAGATTTGGGTTTTGATAAAGAACAAGTATTGATGGTAAAGAATCCAATCTTTGATTTTGATTATACCAAACGACTGCGCGAACGGTTGGAAGTTTTTGCAGCTTCGCAGCCTGCCATCCTTTCTTTTTCAGGAATGAACGGCAGTTTGGATGGCAGTTATAACACCAATGGTATTATGCTGAATGGTGAGCAAAAATGGTATCGGCAATTCACGGTTGATTACAATTTTTTTGATATGCTCGGCTTGCAATTTGTGCAGGGTAGACCATTTTCAAAAGCCATTGCTTCCGATACTTCAAGCACTCTACGGCCTTCTGTTGTAAACGAAGCCTTGTTTAACTTATTGGGTAAGGATGCGAAAGTTGGCGTGTATAACGAAGTGCTTCGCTCAACCATCATTGGTGTAGTGAAAGATTATAATTTTGAAACTTTATCTAAAAAGATAGAACCCGAACAGCATCGGCTGGCAAATGGTTTCGAAACGAATTTCATGTTCAAAGTAAAGCCGGGCAACATGCAATCTATCATTGCAAAGCTGCAAAAAGACTGGAAAGGCATGGCGGAAAATTATCCGTTGGAATACACTTTTTTAGATCAAACAATTGCAAAAATGTATGAAGCCGATCAGCGTTGGCAACAAATTATTCAGGGCGCTTGCTTCTTTGCCATTTTTATTTCGTGCTTGGGTTTGTTTGGTTTGTCTGCCATCAATGCAGTCAATCGCACCAAAGAAATTGGCATCCGCAAAGTGCTGGGCGCAAGCGTAAAAGACATTGTGGCTACGCTATCATCTGGCTTTATCGTTTTGTTTTTACTGGCTATTGTCATTGCCATTCCATTGGCTTACTGGATGATGAACAATTGGCTGCAAGACTTTGCGTATCGTATCAGTTTAAGCTGGTGGATATTTACTGTTGTTGGTTTACTTGCGTTAAGCATAGCTTTTATTACCGTAAGCGTACAAGCTATTAAAGCCGCTATGATGAACCCGGTAAAAAGCTTGCGAACCGAATAATCAATATACTATAGCTGTACAAAGTCTTCAGACTTCGTATAGCTGATAGCAACCACCAATTGCTGTATATTGCGTGTCATCATACATGGAATAAGATGATTACTGCAATTATTATTGATGATGAACAACACTGCATTGATAGGTTAACTTACTTCCTGACACAATACCATAAATCCTCTGTTCAACTGCTTTCTTCTGTTCAATCGGTAGAAGAAGGTGTAACAGCCATTCAACAACTACAACCTGATCTTATCTTTCTTGACGTTCATCTCAATGGTAAAACCGGCTTCGATGTTTTAAAGCATTTTAATAATTTTGATTTTGCTGTCATCTTCACCACGGCGTTTGAAAAATATGCCATACAAGCTATTAAGTTTAGCGCGGTAGATTATCTTTTAAAACCTATTAATAATGATGATTTGAAAGCTGCCATTGATAAACTAAAAGGCAAGCTTTCCAAAGAAGATACTTCCATAAAAATAGATTCGCTGCTTAACAATCTACACAAGGATGCTGCTTCCAAACGCATCGTCATTTCGTCCGAAAAAAGCGTTACTGTTTATCTTTTATGTGATATAATCCGTTGTGAAAGCAACATCAATTACACCAATTTTTATTTAAAAGATGGAACACATATCATGGCTTCTAAAACACTGAAAGAGTTTGATGAACTTTTGAGCGATTACGACTTTTTTCGTGTACACAATTCACATCTCATCAACCTGGCTTACGTCAAAAAATATGATAAGGTAAAAAGCGTTGTACTTATGAGCGACCATTCCGAAATTGAAGTTTCGACAAGAAGAAAAGATGAATTTCTGAAAAAACTGGCAAACCTGTAATACGAGAACAAACTCTATAATAACCTTTTAAAAAAAGCCTTGCTGATTTGTCAAACCAGCAAGGCAGGATGAAGGATTATTCAATCAGGAGTTTTGTAGTTTGCGTTTTGTTTTGTGTAACAATGCTTACAAAATAAATTCCTTTTGTTAGCACTGAAACATTTATTTTTTGCTGCGTTCCGTTTGTGAAATCCTGCGTAAGTAAGGTTCGTCCCTGCAAGTCTCTTACAATTATTTTTGCCTTGGCCATTTCTGCGCTTTCAGAACCGCTGATTACAAAATAATTATGAGCCGGATTCGGCGTTACCGTTATTTTAATTTCGCCTGCATCAATGGTGATAAACGCAATGCGGCTGTAAGTAAAGGCGCCATCTTTATCTACCATTTTCAGGCGATAATAGAGTTTGCCAGTTGTTGCCGTTGATACATCATCGGCAAAGGAATAGCTGGTCTTTACGCTGTTGTTTCCTTTGGCTGCTACCTTTGCTACGGGTGTAAAAGCAACTCCGTCTGTACTGCGTTCAACAATAAAATAAAACGTGTTGACTTCGTTCGCAGTTTGCCAGTCAAGCTGCGCGGTGTGGTTTTGCTTTACCACCGTAAAGTTGAGCAAAGTGAGCGGTAATATCCTCGAACTATCTTTAAATGCAGTGAGCGACCATTTGCCTTTCGCGCTGTCCTGCACTCGTATAAACAACGTCGTATCTGCCCCGGCAGGAACCTGGCTCGATGGTATGTTGAAAGAGAACGTGCCATCAACAGAAGGATTGGTAAGTGCTACTTCCGTACAATTGCCATAGCCATTATCGATTTTGAAAAAATATTCTGCTTTGGTAATGTAGTTCGTATCGTTTTTATACACTTCTATGTTTCTGCGAAAGGTTTGGCTCCATCTGCCCAAATTGTCTTTCAGCCTGCCATACAATTTATAATAACCAACCGATAAGCCTGATGTAGCTGCCGCAAAATTTAGCAGGCTGATAGAAGAATCAGGAGACGTAATGGCAACAGGATTTGCATTGCCAAAACCAGGATCGGCATCAATAAAATATTCGCCGCTTACCAGGCTTACTTTAGCATCGGGTGTAAACACTTCCACATTTCTTCTCGCCGTAAAACTCCATTTGCCATTGCTGTCTTTTGTGCGGATGTACAACTTGTGATAACCAACCGTAAGCCCGGCAATGTTTGCTGTAAAAGGAAACGTGCCATCGGCTGCAGGCGTAACATTCATTACTGTATTTTGTCCAACACCATTGTCGGCATCAAAAAAATATTCTAACTGCACAACAGTCGTGTCCTGCGCAAGAGCAACCATACTTACTGCGGTAAACAGCATGATTAAAATTGTTTTCATGGTGGTTTATTTTATGGTTCTTGCCCCAATGGTTACCGGCAAAGCCGTTGCTGTTGCGCCCGTCGTGCTCACAGAATATATAACAGGTATGGCAGCCAAACCTGAAAGTGTATAACGGTCGGTAAATGCTGCGCCGCCAAACGCACCGCGGTCAGTGCCATCAGAACCGCTGTTGCTTGCAGCAGAACCGCTTGCTATTTGGTACATACCGTCGGGTGTAGTTGAGCTTGCAAACAGTGAATTAATATTGGGTACAACAACATTATTCTTAGCTGTTCCAAATTGTGAGCTTGATGTACCTATATTATAGGATACATTCTCATTCGTACCGTTATTAATGTTTGTAGTAGCGTTTAAAGATTTAAGAATATTATTCTTAAAGTCAGTGGTTGTAAATTGTAGATTTAAAGTATTTGCTGGACCATCAAATACATTGTTATCGCATTGAAGAATAGAACCTCCCCAAACCAGAGTTTTTTTACAAACGTTGTTGTTGAAAATCAAATCAATTGGATACGTATATGGGTAGTCGAGAAAAATAGCATTCGCATCATTTGTGTTTGTAAAAAAATTTTCTAAGATAAAAATATCTGTAAGTCCAGACCCAATATTTATCCGATCAGCAAGCCAACATCTTTTAACAGTAAGATTATTTGTATTCAGGTTAACATCATACGGATAAGAATGTATTATGCTCATCCCGATTAATTGAGAACCTTCTGAACCTACATTAAAATTTACTTCTACAATGCTAGAACTATCTGTGATCGAAGAAACATGAGTGTTTTGGCTTAAAAAATAACCTGAACCAATAATAATTAATTTACGGCTAACGTCTGCTTCAGCATAAGGAATTGATGAAGCTTCCACATATAGGGTATCACCAGCAGCCACCAATGTATTGCTACCAGCTTTTAAAGCATCATCAATTTGCGGAAATACCGGATAGCTTGGTGTACCACCAAAATTATCTCCCCATAAAGTATTGCCGTCATAGTTGGATTTGTTATTTACCCGCCAGATTGTTGCGCTGGCTTGTTGGGTAAACAAAAACGAAGCAAAAAATAAAGCCATTGCAAAAAGTAATTGTGTTTGTTTCATAACTGAAGTTTTTATTGATGAAAAAGAAAAGAATAATTGTTTGTAAAACGGCGATACGGGCTGGTTACAATTTAAGTGAAGCCCCGATGGTGAGATACGACACGCCATAGCCAAGTTCAGCCATCGCTGCAATCTTATCGGTAAAGAAATAACGCCCGCCAACAAAACCCGTGAAACCCGCGCCGCTATTGTAGTTGCCGGCACTTGAATAACTACTGTTATAGCCGCTGTTGTTTGTGTAATTATAGCTTACAATATTGGCACTCAGCATAACGCCGCCATACAGATCAATCTTTTTTTCCGATAATCCATTGTAGTGGTACGCACCCCGCACACCCACAATGGTGTAGTTCCATTTTTCACTCCATTTGTAGCCTTCTTCTGCGCCCGAATACTTATAGCCTTTGTAACCCACATAACCGCCAAGGCTGATAACGCCGGGACCGCCAATATCCCAGATGCCTCTTTCAAACTGCGCACTGATGGCAGGCGTTTGACTGCTGCCCGAATAGCTAAGTAAAGAACTGCCCAAGCCAATGCCTAAACTCACTACATTGGTGCCTTTCTGAAAGGCTTGCGCGTGGCTTGTTTGTGATGTGGTGATCAGGATAATGAACAGGAAAAGAATGGAAGCAAAAATGGGTTTCATAAAAATAGCTTTTGTTGTTGGAGATGTTTGTTTTGAAATAGGATGTAAACTTAACTTTCAGTAGGAGCGAAGTCAACCACCATTGATTATTTGCCGGATTTGATTTATTATTTGCTGGGAAATTTGTGAAAACTGCAAGGGAGTATTATCTTTTCGCTGAAATCAAAACCTATAAACAAACACCATCCTGATGAAAAAAATTTTAGTCCTGCTTGTCTGCACCTATGCAGTTGTTTATTGCAATGCACAACAAAAACCATTAGACAGTTTGTTGAATGAATTGAAAAAGCACCCGCAGGAAGATACAGTTCGCTTGGGGCTTCTTCTTGAGGCTTCTTATCAATACCAAACCACTAATGCAAATGAAGGTGCGCAACTGGCGTCAGAAGCGGTCAAACTGGCAAAACAAATAGGTTCTAAAAAAAAGCTGTCAACGGCTTATCTGTATTCAGCGCAGAACTATCAAACCTTGGGCAACGATAGCCTGGCACTTTCTTATTGTATTCTTTCACTCAACATAAAAAAACAATTACAGGATAGTATAGGAATGGCGGTAATGTATCATACGATTGGCGTAAGTTATTTCAACAGGTCTGACTATTCTACCGCATTAACCTATGAGCAGCAGGCTGTACATCTGTTTACAATAAAAAAAGATAGCTTACGGAAAGCGGCTGTATTAAACAGTTTGGGTGTAGATTATCATAAATTGGGACATTATCCGCAGGCACTTCATTATTGTGAGCAGGCATTGTATATCTACACAAAAGCAGGAGAAAAATACAACGTAGCATACACACTCAACAATATCGGTTTAATATATAACGACTTAAAAAACTACACGAAAGCATTGGAATATTACAACAAAGCATTGGAGATAGACAGAGATGCGGCTAACATTACGGGACAGGCAAATGCTTATGGAAACATGGGTAATGTATATGACAGATTGAATGATACTTTACATGCCAGAATAAACTATAGAAAGGGTTTAGAGCTGTCTAAAAAAAGCGATTATGCATTTGGGGTAGCTTCTGCTATGGCTAATTTAGGTATTTCTTATGCCAGTGCTAACCAATTTGATGACGCCATACCCTATCTGCAAACAGCTTTAAAACGCTTCACTTCATTAAATGATAATGCGAACAGTGCAGAAATGATGGATTACTTAAGCGCTGTTTACATCCATGCTCCCAATACGGTTCTTAAAAAATATAATATTTCAACAACGAAAAAATTTCAAAATGCTGAACAACTGCAACTGCAAAGTATTACTCTTGCCACTAAAAGTAAAAACCTTGAGGAGTTAGAAAGCGCTTATGAAAACTTAAGTGAATTTTATTTAGCGAAGAACGATTACGCAAAAGCATTAGCCGCTTATAAGCGCTCTGTTTTTTATAAAGATAGCATCTTAAATAATGATGAAGAGCAGCAAATCACACGATTCGAAATGCAGTACGCTTTCAGCAAAACACAGGATTCTATTAAAGCCGTAACCGACAAGCAACAAGCCTTAGCAACCACACAAATTCAGAAGCAACGATTTATAAAAAATGCAACCCTGGCAGGCGCCGGATTCTTATTTTTAGCTGGCATCGGCGGCTTTGTTTTGTACAAACGCAACCGCGACATCCGGTTTACGAAGCAGATAAGCGATACCGAACTGAAAGCCCTGCGCGCGCAGATGGATCCTCATTTCATCGGCAACTCGCTTACCTCCATCAGCGTATTCATCATCAAAAATGATACACAAAAAGCAACTGAATACTTAGACAAGTTTTCCAAACTCATGCGTTCAATTTTAGAAACCTCCGACAAGAAAGAAGTGAGCTTAGCTGATGATTTAGACGCATTAGAACAATACATGCAGCTGGAAGCTCTGCGCATGGAAAATAAATTTAGTTATGAAATACAAGTGGCTGATGATATTGACAAAGACAATACATTAATTCAGCCACTCATCCTGCAACCTTTTGTTGAAAACTGCATCAAGCATGGATTAGAAAAAAAGAAAAACGGCAATGGTAAAATTATGATCAGCATTCAGAAAAAGAACAACATGCTGATTTGCTCTGTAGAAGATAACGGCATAGGTAGAAAAATGGCTGAAGTGTACAAAGAACAAACAAGCGAAAACAAACGAAAATCTTTTGGTTTGCAGATTACCAACGACCGCATTAGAATTATCAACAAAATAAAAAACACAAATGCGGCAATGACAGTATCCGATTTATCAGAAGGCACAAAAGCAGAAGTAAAATTACCGTTGGAGTTAAGGTTTTAAAATGGCAGCATGATGGTGATAATTGTGCCATTCGGCAAAAAACAATACGTGCGTTTGTCAACTTTGTCAATATCAATAAAAAGTAGGGTAACTTAGTATTCAATTTGTAAAATATGAAAGAGACGGTTAAGAATATTGATGAAATTAAAAATCTTTATCCTGATGAATGGGTATTGATCGGAAACCCGGAGATGGATGAATCGGAACTTCGGGTGCTATCAGGTATCCCGGTATTACACAGCAAAGACAAAAAAGAAGTGTATTATTTAGGCAAAAGCAAAACAGGCCGTTATAACACGATTACTGTTATTTATACAGGTGCTGTAAAACCTGTTAGGGTATTGACCGGAATTTTTAACAGCACAAAAAAATGAAGTACCGTTTTGAGCAAATGCCCGAAAGCAGATTAATTGTCGTAAGCGTAACCTTAGACAGAAAGAGTAAATTCAGAATGATACTGGATACCGGTTGTTCTGTTACTACCATTGATAGCAATGCTCTGTATTTATCGGGCTACGAGCTAAAAAATGCGGTTGAAACAGTTACTATTGAAACTGCCAACGGCATTGTGGAATCTGAGGTTTTTGAAATGAAACAGGTGTATTCGCTTGGGATAATAAAAGAAAAATTCAGAGCACAGGTATATGATTTCCTGTCTCACGGAATTTTCTCAAATTATGACGGGCTGTTAGGTCTTGATTTTTTTGAAGGCAGAAAGTTTTGTATAGATATGAATCTGAATGAAATAACAATCGCTGATAAATAGCCTGCATTTTTTGCCTGTGTACCGATAACACTTATTAATTTCCGCATCATTAACGTCCGCATTTACATCATTAACAAGCTAAAAGCAGCAACGCAGCCATTGCCTTATCCGATTTATCAGAAGGCACAAAAGCGGAAGTAAAATTACCGTTGGAGTTAAGGTTTTAAAATCTCACTTTTTACCTTTCACTTCTCACGTCTTTCTTCTTATTCATCATCCACAAACCTGCTGTAATACCAGCAAATAACAAACCTGCAATAGCCAGCCGCTTGTTGCGCACAGCAGCATCGGCAGGTGAGTTCCAACCGCCATAAATGCTCGTTCCATATTCAACAGGTTGGAACAAATTGCCGCTGGTAACAGGAACCGCATCAGCTTCGTTCATGTAAGTTTTCATAAACAAAGCGGTAAAGTTGCGCGTTAGTTTAGGAGAGATGAAATGAGCGAATCTCAATAACGTAGCAACACTTCCAATAGTAGTTCCATCCTTCGGTTTCAAAGCTAATTGCACCATTGCACGGGCCACTTTTTGCGGGTCGTAAACAGGCGGTGCGGGTTTTAATACAACGCCCGTATAATTGCCCGCGTGTTGCGTTCCCGGTGTATCTAAAAAGGCAGGAAACAAATCGCACACATGAATGTTTTTATACTTCGCCAGCTCGCCACGCAACGCTTCTGAAAAGCCGCGAATACCATATTTGCTTGCCGAATATCCCACGCCAAACGGAACAGGCAACCAGCCGCCAACAGATATGTTATTTATCAGCGTTCCATAACCTTGTTTAATGAATTGCTGTACGGCTGCATGTGCGCCATGTACATAGCCAATCAGGTTTGTTTGAATCACTTGTGTGTGTATCTGAACCGGCGTTTTATCAAAATCGCCGGCAGCTAACACACCGGCATTGTTAATCCACACATCTATCTTTCCACCCAAATCCATGGCTGCTTTGGCAAGCTCTTTTACGGCATGTGCATCGGTAACATCGGTAACAACTGCAATCGCGTTAGCGCCCCATTCTTTGCATTCTTCGGCGGCATCGTACAAAGCTTTTTCACCTCGGGCAGCCAATACCAGCGTGGCTTTGCCCTTTGCAAATTCAAGAGCGGCGGCACGACCAACGCCACTTGATGCGCCGGTAATAACGATGGTTTTATTTTGAAGAGATGATGTATCCATTGCGGTTTTCATAGTTAATTATTAACGCAGATAACGTAACAATAGATAAGCCAAAGCGGTAAGAAGTTTATAAAACCACAGGATGTTGTTTTTATTCTATCACCCAAAAAGTAAACTCCAATTTTGTTAGATAGTGTATTGAAAATTGTTTTGCACAACAGGCATCATTACAGCATCTCTTTATTTTACATCAGTTCATGAAAAATTAAGTTATTCCCTTTTGCTATCATCTTTGCGGTTATTGTTTCTGCGTTTTTTTTGCATTAAAAACAAACCCTCCATCTGCACGAAAATCATGCGTTGCAAGCGGTACTTTCTTCTTCCTGCATAAATACAATTGATGGCAATTCAAACTTAATGTTGGATAGTTATGGGTTTGTATGGTTGCAGTAATAATGAATGCTTTTTACATCATTTTTTTAAATATCATGCATCAAAATCTTCCTCTTTGTCTTTACTTGTTATTGCCCAAAATACCCACATTAAAAAAGTTAACACAAGGGCGATTCGGGAATAATAAAAGGCAATAAAGGTTGCTATTCCATAAGAAACAAGTCCAATAATTTGCCCCCTAATCATTGTATGAAACCAGGGAACACTTTTTTTGGCATTCAGCAAAAGCCTTTTATTTTGTAATATAGATATATTCAGAACAAGCATCGCTAACGTAATGATGCCGGTAAATGCAGTGTAAAACGCTACGGCAGTATTTTCTGCGCCGCTGCCAATAAACGTTCCTACCGTTTTGGTAGGATAGGGAAACAGCGCCACCATTAAAAGCACACATCCGTTTGTTAGTATTATCCAATGGTTGGCAGCCTTAAGATGTTTGAATACTTTATTATGACCCATCCAGATTAATAAAACCGTTGCAAACGAATTGAAGTAAGAAAAATATTCGGGCCAGCGTTCAATAATTTTCTGCCATAGGTTAACATTGGTAGCGCCTTTGTATTCCCCAATCCCAATTTCTACTGCCAGCAAAGTAATGGCTACTCCAAAAATACCATCACTGAATGCTTCCAAACGGCTCGTTTGTTTTTCCATTTATTTTGTATTGTTCCGGGCATTCCCTGCGGGTTAACAGCACCGTTTATCCTCTGCAAATAACATCATTGAAAAGGCTTTTACATCATAAGTATTCCAGGCTTGTGCAAATGTTTCTAATACTTACTCAATAGCTTTTCCGGTACTGTTCGTTTTGGCTGTTATTATTGCAGTAAAAACAAACATACGTGTGAAGGTGCAAACTGGTACGCTTACACAACATGCAAGTGTAAAATATTCAATTTTTATTGTTTTAACTACTTTTCATTTTGCAGGCTTTACATAGTTTTCTTTAATTTTCAATAAGTTTATGGCAGAGCATTCGGTAATGAGTTGTCTTAGGATGTCTAACGGCATTTTTTCTGCAGTATCAAAATTGATACAACTTTTTAAAATTTGCTTTATCTAAAAGGGCTTTATACTTTATAAATAGTGTACTTGAAACATACATCGGCATAACGTGTAACGTCATGTAATTCTTAACACCGGCAATTGAGTCACCCTGCGGTGTAGGAGGAGTTGCAGCAAAATTATACATGCTTTTCCATAATTTCCAACGGTTTTCTTTTGATGCATTTTGCTTACTTGCAGTATGATAAAAAGAAAGAAATTCAGGTGTAATATCTTTAGTATTTAATTTAATGAAATGAACATTTTTTTGGGTTTGCGCAATTATAAAAAAAGGTAATAAACAAAACATTAAAGCCGATAATATTTTGTTCATAAATTATTTTTAGTAAGGGTCATTAAAAAATAGAAGGTAACGTTGGGGCATTTGCAATGCCGTGCAAAACCTTATCAGCCGGAGTAGATACTTACCTAATAAACTAAGATTGAAGATAACAACCAATGCTCTAATTGCGTGTTGTCTGCCGAAACAAAAGTATCTGTTGTAGTATTGAAACCGCAATGCCTTTAGCCATCACACAAAGCCATTAAAGAAGACATTGCAGTGAAGAAAAAGAGTTATTTGTGTTTTGCCGAATCCATCTTATTCGCTGTAGCTGGGGCTGGCATTGGTTGCATCATTGCCATCATCTCGCGCGGGTCTAAATAAGTCCAGTGTTCGGCTACTTTTCCGTCTTTCCATTTTACTATATCTACACTTTTTGAGTCGATGGCAGTACCTTTGGAAAAGCCGCTTTTATCAGTAGCCGATGTTCCCGTCATGCGCACGTAAGCGATGGAATAATTACTGTCGGCACTTTGCGATAAAATCTGAAACTTCAAATCCTTTATTTGCGAATTCATTTGTTTTAAGGAATCTATTACAGCATTCTTACCTGTTACGTCTTTTTCTCCTATGCCATGATCAACAACATCAGAGGACACCATACGGTCGAACACACTAAAATCTCCGGATTCAAAACCTTTGTAACTCTGTTCTGTAAAATATCTCATGCTATCGGTACCTGCGCTCCCTGCCGATGTAGCAGAACTATTGGTTTGACATGAATACTGAAATACTAATAAAAGAAAACCAGCGAATACAAGAATTGATTTCATAATAGGTAATTTTTTGATTGAATAAAAGGCGCATAAATATAATTGATTTTTACAGAATCAATACTTTTCCCATCGTTAGTGGTTGTTTGGATAACAGTGTTTTGATTTGGAATAAAAGAAAAAGGAATTGTTTTGATTACTTTACAGTCATCAAAACAGTTTAGATAACAACTTTTATCTTTACTCTCTTTACCAAAGCTTTTTGTTATGAAATATCCATTACTCCTGCTATGCCTTTTGTTTATTATCAGCTGCCGAAATTCATCCGGCGAAAAAGAACAAAGTGCATCCCTTTCATCATTCAATACCATAGCTGACAATTATATAAACGGTTATCTTGACTGGCGACCATTAGGCGCTGTTAACCTTGGCTTTCACCAATACGATGGTAAAACCACTAATTATAGCAAAGCTTCTTTAGATAAAGAATTGAACCGCCTGCACAGTTACAGAGATACACTTGCGCTAATGGATACAACAAAATTAAGTGATAAGGATTGGTACGATTACCGCATACTTCGCTCTGCTATTAACAGTGAAATTTTTTCGTTTGAAGATGTAAAGATGTATTCTCGCAACCCCATGGCGTATGCCGGCGCGGTGGATGTAAGTGTGTATATAAAAAGAAACTTTGCGCCGCTAAATGAACGAGTAAAAAATTTGATTCAAAGCGAGCAGTCGATTCCTGCCTTATTTATTGCAGCAAAAACAAACCTTGACGATTCGTTGCCCAAACCTTATATTGAAACGGCTATACAAATTGCAGGTGGCAATGCTGCTTTTATGAAAGGCGATTTGTTGTTAGCGTTAAAAGATGTGAAGAATGATACTTTGATGAAAGCCTTTACCAAAGCCAACGACAGCGCAATAGCGGCGTATAATAATTTTATTACCTGGTTACAAAAAGAAAAGCTGCCAAAAAGCAATAACAGTTATGCCATTGGCAGAGACAACTATAAAAAAATGTTGTTGTACAATGAAGGTATTACAATGGAACCAGAACAAATTTTAGCTATCGGCTTACAAAAGCTGAAAGAAGAACAGGATCGGTTTAATGCGGCTGCAAAAATCATCAATGGAAATAAAAAGCCAATTGAAGTGCATGAGGATATACAAAAAGAACATCCGTCTGCCGATAGTTTGATACCAACAGCCAAACAGCATTTGGAAATGATAAGGCAATTTTTGTTGGATAAACAAATTTGCTCGATGCCTTCTGAAGTGCGTGTGCAGGTGCGGGAAACGCCTCAATTTGCACGTGCTACCAGTACCGCTTCGATGGATGTTGTTGGACCGTTTGAAAAGAAAGCCACCGAATCGTATTACTACATTACACCCGTTGATGCTACCTGGAATGCAAAGCAAAAAGAAGACTGGCTTCGGCAGTTTGATTATTATACAACCGATAATATTACAGTACACGAAGCGTATCCCGGGCACTACACACAGTTCCTCCATCTCAATGCATCGTCTGCTACAAAACTGGAAAAAATATTTGGCAATTATGCGTATGTAGAAGGCTGGGCGCATTATTGCGAGCAAATGATGGTTGAGCAAGGTTTTGGCAACAATGGCGATTCAATCACGGCTGCCAAGTATCGGTTGTCGCAGTCCGGCGACGCATTATTACGCTTGTGCCGGTTGTGTAATTCCATTAACATTCATTGCGGCGGCGCAACGGTAGAAGAAGGCACAAAGTTTTTTATGAACAACTGGTACCAGGGCGAAAAGCCTTCTTACCAAGAATCTTTACGCGGGTCTTTCGATCCGGGTTATTTGTTTTATACATTGGGCAAATTAGAGATTTTAAAACTGCGCAATGATTACCAAAAACAACAAGGCGATACGTATTCGCTGAAAGATTTTAATGATAAAATGATGGATAACGGAATGCCGCCGGTGCGTTTGCTTCGTGAACGTTTGTTGAAAGATAAAAGTAAATGGGATGAGATATTGTAAACTTGATATTATGATGTAAAAGAAAAGGAGCTATTGTTTGATAGCTCCTTTTCTTTTATTGATCTTAACTCATTTATACATCCAGCTTCGCATACTTCGCATGGGTTTCAATAAACTCTCTGCGTGGCGCTACATCATCGCCCATTAGCATACTAAAAACGCGGTCGGCTTCAGCAGCACTTTCCAATGTTACCTGTTTTAAGGTTCTGCGGGCAGGGTCCATCGTGGTTTCCCATAACTGGTCGGCATTCATTTCACCCAACCCTTTGTAACGCTGAATCCCAACACTGTCTTCTTTTCCATTTGACATCCGTTCTATCCACATTTTGCGCTGGTCTTCACTATAAGCATAATGCGCTTCTTTGCCCTTTTTTACCAAATACAACGGCGGCTGCGCTATGTAAATATAACCTTGCTGCACCAGCTCTTTCATATACCTGAAAATAAAAGTAAGGATGAGTGTTGCAATGTGCGATCCATCCACATCGGCATCCGTCATAATAATTAATTTATGATAACGCAGCTTTGCAATGTTCAATGCTTTCGGGTCTTCGGCAGTTCCTATCGTAACGCCCATGGCAGTAAAAATGTTGCGGATTTCTTCGTTCTCATAAATCTTATGCTCCATCGCTTTCTCCACATTTAATATCTTACCACGAAGAGGAAGAATGGCTTGAAAACTTCTTTCCCTTCCCTGCTTAGCAGTGCCGCCGGCACTATCACCTTCCACCAGATATAGTTCACATCTTTCAGGATCACGCTCGCTGCAATCGGCTAACTTGCCAGGCAAGCCGCTACCGCTTAATACCGTTTTGCGCTGCACCATTTCGCGGGCTTTTTTAGCCGCTACGCGTGCTTGCGCTGCCAATACCACTTTACTGATAATATTCTTTGCTTCCTTTGGATTTTCTTCTAAATAATGTTCTAATGCACGCGCAACGGTGGTTTGAACAACGCCGCCTACATCGCTATTGCCAAGCTTTGTTTTTGTTTGTCCTTCAAACTGCGGCTCGGGTACTTTTACCGAAATAATGGCGCTTAAACCTTCGCGAAAATCATCGCCTTCTACGGCGACTTTGGCTTTTTCAAACAAGCCTTGTTTATCGCCATACGTTTTAAAAACGCGCGTTAACGCCTGGCGGAAACCGGTAACATGGGTGCCGCCTTCAATAGTGTTGATGTTATTAACGTAAGAGAAAATATGCTCTTTAAAATCATCATTATAAGTTAATGCAACTTCTACTGCAACGTTGCTGGCTGCATCGTGCCCATCCACATACAACGGCTTGCCAATGAGCGAGCTGCGGTTGCCGTTTTTATCCAGCATTTCTACAAACTCTATAATACCCCCTTCACTATAAAATGTTTTGCTGTAAGTAATGCCGCTGTCGTCTTTCTCACGATAATCGTTCAGTACAATCTGTATTTTTTTATTCAGATAAGATAGCTCGCGCAGGCGACCTTCCAAAATCTCTCTATTAAAAACGCTAACCTGAAAAATAGAAAGATCAGGCCAGAAGCGAACGTAAGTGCCGGTTTTATCGCTCGTACCAATTTCGCGCACATGATATTCAGGAATACCCGTATGATATTCCTGCTCAAATATTTTCCCTTCCCGATGAACAATTACATGGCATGTTGTGCTTAACGCATTTACGCAACTAACGCCCACACCATGCAAACCGCCTGAAACTTTATACGTGTCTTTATCAAACTTACCGCCTGCATGTAATACCGTCATTACAATTTCCAATGCGCTGCGTTGTTCTTTTGTATTGATGCCGGTAGGAATACCGCGACCATCATCCTGAACGGAGATCGAATTGTCTTCGTGAATGTTTACGATAATATTTTTGCAATAACCAGCAAGCGCCTCGTCAATCGAGTTATCTACTACTTCATAAACCAAATGGTGCAAGCCTTTCACACCAACATCACCAATGTACATGGCAGGGCGTTTGCGCACCGCTTCCAAACCTTCTAAAACCTGGATGCTATCAGCACCATATGTTTTAGGATATACCTTTTCTAAAGTAAGTGTTTCTTCGTTCATATTTTACTAACTAAAAGCAGTGTAAAAACAATATTCTACATTCTGGCGAAGCTACAAAAAAACAACCGCTTTCGCATGTTATAAGCAGGTGTTTCGTGCTTATTTTTTGTTATAAATAATAACTCTTCATTTATCTTGTTTTTCCTCTTTAGCAAATTGCTAAACAATTTATTACCAACGCTTATTTTCGTTATATAAAAGCAGGATATATGAAAGCCACAGCCACTAAGCAAATAAAGGAAGAACTGAAAAGCCTGTCTCAAAAAGAGGTGGTAGAATTGTGTTTGCGGCTGGCTCGTTTCAGGAAAGAAAACAAAGAATTATTAAGTTATATTTTGTTTGATTCCGGCGACAAGCAAGGCTATATCGATACAATCAAACATGAGATAAGCGATGCCTTCGCTTCTCTGCCTTCCAACCGTTATTTTATAAAAAAAGGATTGCGCAGCATGTTGAAAGATATAGCTAAATACAGTCGCTATACAGGCGAGAAAGAAGCCGAAGCAGAGTTGCGGCTGCATTTTTGCCGCACTATGAAATTGTATGGCATGGCATCGCATAAACATCAGGCAACAATGAACATTTATACTTCGCAGTTGGATAAAATTCAAAGCCTGATACCGCAGTTGCTTGATGATTTGCAATTCGATTTTCAAAAAGGCTTGAACGAGCTTATCAATTGATTTTTTATAACTAATAAACATTTCACAACATGCAGTTACACATTGCCAAAGACACAAAAGAATTGAGTAAGCAAGCGGCTGATTTTATTGTTGAGCACATCTATAAAACACTGCAAAAACAAACCCGCTACACAATTGCATTATCGGGCGGCAGCACGCCAAAAGCCTTGCACGAACTACTCTCCGGCGATGATTATAAAAGCCATATCGACTGGAGCAAACTGCATTTTTTTTGGGGCGATGAACGTTTTGTTCCTTTTAACGATGAACGCAACAATGCAAAGATGGCGTTTGATACGTTACTGAATAAAGTGCCGGTGCAAAAACAAAACATTCATATTATACAAACAGAAAACACAACGCCCGAAGCCTCTGCAGAAGCGTACGAAAAAATACTACATGATTATTTTCCTTTAGTGCACACGCATCACCCCGACGACCATCCCGACAATACACCGTTTACTACATTTGATTTGATTATTTTAGGAATTGGAGATAACTCACATACACTGTCTTTATTTCCGCATTATCCCATCATTTTTGAAGATGTTAAATGGGTGGATGCGTTTTATCTTGATGAGCAGGATATGTATCGCGTAACGCTTACGCATCCGGTTGCCAATCATTCGGCATGTGTACTTTTTTTAGTTTCCGGCGAAGGCAAAGCAGAGGCAATGAAACATATATTGAAAGACGATTACAATCCCGATGAATATCCTGCACAAATCATCAAACCAAAAGGCGAATTGCATTGGTTTCTGGATGAGTCTGCCGCTGCAGAGTTGAAGTGATTGTTTCGTCTTTGCGACAAACGAAGCAATCTGTGCAATAAAACCCGCCCTGTTTATAAATCATAAACTGTTCCCGTGATTGATTCAAAATCTACTTCACTGTGAAATCCACAGATTGCTTCGTTTGTCGCAAAGACGCTCTCTCCATTCTTGTTTCTTCTCTAACATTCCCGCTCGTATTTTTGCGGTTGTAAAAGAGAAAATATGGAGTTAGCTACGTTGTACGATAAGGCTTTAAACTTTGAATTTTTATCGGTAGAAGAAGGCGTGTATTTGTTTTATCACGCACCGCTTACAGAATTGATGTATGTTGCCGATACGCTTCGCAAAAAACAAGTGCCCCACGGCAAGGTAACCTGGCAGATAGACCGCAATGTGAACACAACCAACGTGTGCATTGCCAATTGTAAGTTCTGCAATTTTTATCGCATTCCCGGTAGCCCGGATGCTTATATTACCGATATAGAAACCTATCGCCGGAAGATACACGAAACCTTCAAATATGGTGGTGAGCAGTTGCTGTTGCAGGGCGGTCATCACCCAGGTTTGGGTTTAGATTTTTATACCAAAACCTTCAGCCAGCTAAAAGCCGAATTTCCAAATTTAAAACTTCATACGCTCGGACCGCCGGAGATTGCGCACATCTGCAAGCTGGAAAAGATGAGCCATCACGATGTGCTAAAAGCTTTGCGTGAAGCCGGTATGGACTCTTTACCAGGCGCCGGTGCAGAGATTTTGGTGGACAGAGTAAGACGGTTAATCAGCAAAGGAAAATGCGGTGCTGATGAATGGCTTGCTATCATGCACGAAGCGCATGAACAAAATATAACCACCAGCGCCACCATGATGTTTGGCCATGTAGAAACTATTGAAGAACGCTTTATTCATTTAGTTCGGTTACGCGATGTACAAGCCATTAAACCCACATCAGCAAAGGGTTTCCTCGCTTTTATTCCCTGGACATTTCAGGATGTGGATACCTTGCTCACGCGCATTCGCGGTGTGCATAATTTAACTACCGCCGAAGAATATATCCGTATGATTGCCTTAAGCCGTATCATGTTGCCGAATGTATTGAATGTGCAGGCAAGCTGGCTTACCGTTGGAAGACAAACCGCCCAATTATGTTTGAATGCCGGTTCCAACGACTGGGGCAGTATTATGATAGAAGAAAACGTAGTGAGCGCTGCCGGTGCGCCGCATCGGTTTACCTCAACAACCATTCAACAAGCCATTCGTGAAGCGGGTTTTGAACCGCAGCTTCGTAACCAGCAATATGAGTGGCGAAAAATTCCGGAAGCGATTGAGGAGCAGGTGATTGATTATTAAAAGCTGTCAGCTATCAGCTTTGAGCAATCAGCCAATAAAAATACACATTTGGTTACTATCGTCTGTAACTCCGGTTGATCGTCTGTTGTGTCACTCACTTCAACGTTCAGAAAATAATAGGGCTACGTGCAACAGCAAACGATTATCGTATAAAACCTCATAAATAAGCTGACGGCTGATAGCTGACAGCTCACAGCTTAAAATGGCACGAATACAAACCAACAAAGACACATCGCGAAAAGACATCATTGTGCAAGCCGCAGCTGCTCTCTTTTTGGAGAAAGGTTATAAAGCCGCCAGTATGCGCGATTTGGCTGAAAAAGTAGGCGTGGAAGCAGCAAGTTTATACAACCATATTCGCAGTAAAACCGATTTGTTGCACGACATCTGTTTTGAAGTTGCCAATCGTTATTGGGAAGAGATGAGCCGCATAGAAGCCGAAGATACTTCGGCAATACAAAAAATAGAAGCATTGCTCCGCTTTCTTATCAATCAAATGATTTTTCATTGGGATGAAGTGCATGTAAGCGACCGCGAATGGCGGCATTTGGCAGAGCCTTATTTATCTAATTTTCAAACCCAAAGACGAAACTTTCGCAAGCGGTTCGCTGCTATTATTGAACAAGGAATCGCAGCTAAAGAAATGAAACCGATTGATGCTTCAACAGCAGTGTTAATTATGCTTCACGCCATCAGCGGCATTGAAAGCTGGCATCGCAGTAAAAGAAAAATAAATGATAAAGAACTGGAAGAAAACATGATAACAATTATGCTGGATGGATTGAGAAAGTGAAATAACTATCAGCAGCCAGCTATGAGCTTTCAAATATGAATTGCAAGCAATAAAAAACACAATCACTAATTACACCCGGCAACTGAATTTTATAAACTCACTGCTAACACCTAAAAGCTCATACCACATACCTCAACGCTTCAACCATCGCCTTCACTTCATCTTCTTTAGCGATGTAAACATTGCCATAATCACTCACTTCTTTATTGAGGTAAGTTACCGGATTGGATGCTATCATTCTTGCTGAAGAATGAAATTCAGTAGCGCCTGTGTTTTCTTTTACTTGTAAAATGTTGGATGAATTAACGCCTGCGCCAGGCATTATAACAATGCGGTTTCCCGCTTGTTTTACAAGCTTTTTTAATAATACACTTGCATTGGGTGCAGCACTTTGTAAGCCTGAAGTAAGTATTCGTTCGCAACCGCAATTAATGATTTCTTCCAATGCTTTGAATGGATCGGGTGCGCAATCAAACACGCGGTTGCAGGTAACGCCCATGGGATAAGCCCATTCAACAATGCGTTGCAACCGTTCAGTATCTATCTCGGCATTTATTGTTTGCACACCAACCGAAATACCATCGCAGCCCAATTGCCTGCATACTGTAATGTCTTCTTTTAAAATTGCAAACTCATCATCTGAATAAAAATAATTGCCTGACCGGGGACGAAGAATGGGATATAGTAAAATAGATATTTTTTCTCTTGCTTTTTTAATTGTTCCATAGCTTGGCGTAGTGCCGCCTTCAACCGGATTATCGCACAATTCTACTCTTGCTGCACCACTTCTTTCAGCAATGGCGCAGGAATCAATATGAAAGGCGCACACTTCAAGTATTGCTTTCTTTTTATTATTCATGTTTTGAAATACATCTTATGTTATTCAATGATCGGATTAGGTATTTGCAATGTGGCGGCAAAAGTAATTTGTCATCCGAATTTGGTACAAAAATTTAATAATAGTACGACTGTTGTGTATTGAACGTCAAGCCGCCATATTGCAAAAACCCTGATGTTGGATGCTCTTTCTTTTGCCAGAGTCAGTTAGTTCTTCATAGCTAAAACCATTGTCCGGTAAAAGTTTGATAGGTCAAAATTTCGTTTTAATTATTTTGAAATTCGGATAGCGTCTTTAAGCACTTTAGGTTTTGAAGTGAATTACATCGCTCCGCTTACGATTTGCATGAATGCTAATAGAATTCTTTTTGTGCGTTTCTTTTGCGAATAGCTTCTTCGGTTCGTGGAATAAAATTTTCCTTTACATTTAATTCGGCTGTGGCTTGAACTTCCTCAATAAAAGGACGCAGATTGTTGTTGTAATCCTGAAATGCTAATTCAAAATTTCCGTTGTGTTTTTGTAAAGCATCAGCTAATGTTGCAGCTCCTTCCATCGACAATGATGCACCCATTCCCGCAGCGGGTGAAGCGCAATATCCTGCATCGCCCACCAACGCTACTCTACCTTTTGTCCACGACGGCATTTTTATTTGACAAAATTTATCGAAGTAAAAATTTTTCGAATGGTGCAATTCTTCCAGTAATTCTGCGGTTCTCCAACCTTGCCCGGCAAACTGTTCCAAAATAATTTTTCTTTGCTGCGCAACGTCGCGGTAATCGTAAGGAATTTTTTTTTCTGAAAAGAAACAAAAAATTATATCGGTTTTATTGTTGTAAGCATTCAATGTAATAGCCTTGTCGGGCACATTATACATTTGCATTGTTTTTTGTTTTATCAACAATTTGTTTACGATTGTGATAGAAAAATAGGCGCCCAAAAAATGGGTGTATTCAGTTTCGTGGCCAAACCAAATCTTCCTTACACCCGAATGGATGCCGTCGCAGCCAAACACCAAATCAAATGCCCGTTGCGAGCCATTGTTGAAAGTAACTTCTATATTGTCTTTTGTTTCGTTTAACACTGTGATGCTGTTGTTGAAAATAAATTCAACATCATTTTTAAGCACATCAAATACAATACTCATAAATTTATCCCGTTCAATTTCAATGTCATCGTTAGGAAGTTCCGCACCCTCCTCGTTTGTAAGCAATATCGAGCCTTCCGTAACATCGCCGGCATTTTTAAATTCTATCATTTCCACATTCAATCTCTTTAATTTTAGTTGTTCAAACATTCCCATACGCTTAACGATGTCTACTGTATGTCCACGCAAATCAACAGCCGCACCACTAACTCTAAGTTCGTTTGCAATCTCAACAACAGTTACTTTGTAGCCTGATTTATTCATCCAATAAGCAGTTGAAAGTCCGGCTATACTTGCACCCGAAACGAGAACTTTCTTCTCTTTTAGTAATTCCATTTTATACGATTTTTTTGTTAGTACAAAGGAACGTCGTATCATCCGGGCAAACAATGTCAATACAAAGTGGATATTGGACTAATCGCGGTTTTTATTTCGGAAAGCAATAGCAGTTGTTCCTGTAACTTTTGTAAACAGCCGTGAAAAATAAGGGTAATCATCATAGCCCAATTCAAATGCAATTTCTTTTACAGATTTGTCAGAATAATAAAGCAAACGTTTCGCTTCTAAAATTACACGTTGTTGTATGTGATGTGAAACGGAATAGCCTGTTGTGTTTTTCACACATTCGTTCAGGTAAGATGTTGAGAGGTGAAGTTTTTTGGCATACTCTGCCGGACGTTTGGCAGTGGTATAATTACGTTCTAATAATTCCCTGAAAGCTTTGGAAATAATTTCAAATCGTGAAAGTTTGTCTTTTGAGCCGGATTGTTCTAAATATTGTGAAACAACCAAAGCCACCAATGCGTTGCAACTATCTTTTAATAACGAATGATATAGTTTGCCGTTTTTCCGTTCAGAAAATTTTATGCAAAGTGATGCCGCTTCGGAAATAATGGAAAACGTTCCTTTCTTTAACACTAAAGGTTTTGCGGGTGTGATGTCTTCCAGCAGTTTCAGGTATTTAGGATTCAGATTTTCATTATTAATCGCCCAACTGCTTACTGTTACATTTTTGAATGCTATTGTACGATGTACCTGATCAGGGTGCAGGTAAATGACAGACGGGGACTTAATTTTATACTTTTGAAAATCAATTTCAATATCAACTATCCCGTTTTCAAGCAAGAAAAATGAATGACGGTCGTGCCGGTGAAATTGTTTTGCTTCATCAAAAGTGGTTACAGTTTTTTTGTCCGAAGTGCGTAAATTTTTAAAAGATATTTTTTCAATGGCAATGCCTGCACCAAACTCGTCCACCATAGAATTTACAGGAATGGATGTGTCTTTTTTTGGCATCTTTTCTTAAATCTCTACCCAAAGTTATTTATTTGAATGGCGCTATCTATTTTTTGGTGGTTGCTTAGAGTTGCCGATAAACCTTACAATTTACCACTCACTTGTAATGACTCTCTGCCTTAAAAATCGTTTCTACCTCATTGCTTTTTACCGAATAAGTAAAGCCCGGTTGCAGGCTATAACCACTGTAAGTTCCTTCTTTATTCAATGCAATAAAACCCACCTGAATATCTTCTGATTTTTGAGGGCTGCGTTGTATAATGCGTTCTACGGCTGCCTTGCAGGCTTCTCTTGGCTTCATGCCTTGCCGCATTAGTTCAACCACCAAATGCGAACCCACAATTCGTATTACCTCTTCACCCACACCCGATGAAGTGGCAGCGCCTATTTCATTATCAACGTATAAACCGGCACCAATTACGGGCGAATCGCCAACCCTTCCGCGCATTTTAAATGCCATGCCGCTGGTACTGCACGCACCGCTCAAATTGCCGTTGCTATCCATTGCCATCATGCCGATGGTATCGTGATTGTCGTGCCCGCCGGGCATCGGGTCTTTACCCTTTTGATACAACCTGTTCTCTATATTTTTTTCAGGTTTGTATTTGGATGTTTTCAGCCATTCTTTCCAAGCTTTTTCGCTTTCGGGCGTTAATAAGTTTTGTTTTTGAAAACCATTCGCCAACGCAAACTGCAACGCGCCATCACTTACCAAAATTACATGCGGTGTTTTTTCCATCACAAGTCTTGCAACTGAAATAGGGTGCATAATATTTTCCATGCACATTACGGCACCGCAGTTATAATTTTCATCCATAATACAGGCATCGAGTGTTACATGACCTTCCCTGTCGGGTAATCCTCCATAGCCAATTGTATTAATCGTTGGGTCGGCTTCCGGTATTCTTACACCCGCTTCTACAGCATCTAACGCACGACCCTTTTTACTCAATGTTTTCCAGGCTTCGGTATTGGCGGTTTTGCCAAAGTCCCAGGTTGAAATAACAATCGGATTGTTTGTAATGGTTTTGTTTTGCTCTTCTTTTATAGCAAGAATAGAATTGCCGTGAAGCATTGCAACCGAACCTAAAAGCGAAGAGCCGATAAACTTGCGGCGTGATGTTAACATAGGTTTCAATAATTAAATAAATGATAGAATTAGTAAAGTAAACTTATTATTTTTTAGGGCTTCATCCATTTCTCAAACCATTCCATGGTTCGTGTGCATACATCAATCATATCTTCATATTTAAAAAAGCTATGCCCTTCATCAGCATAAACTTTTAATTGCGATGGCACACCTAACTCTTTTAAAGCGTGCCAGTATTGAAATGATTGCGGCGGCGGGCACTCGCCATCGCGCTCGCCAACAAGCACCAGCGTTGGTGTTTTTGTATGTTTAATATACGTCATAGCAGATAGTTTTGCATACGGCGCAGGATCATCGTACGGCGATACACCAAAGTAAGAATTCATCCATTTATCAATGCTGTTTTGCCCGTAATAACTCAACCAATCGCCCGCTCCCGCACCGGATACCGAGGCGCGAAAGCGATGGGTTTGCGTACCTGCCATCATTGCCATTGAGCCACCATAACTCCAACCTAAAATGCCAATGCGGTTGTTGTTAACCGGCGCATGAGCAATTACCGTATCAACGCCGCTAATGATGTCTCTTAAATCGCCAAAGCCCCAATCGCGGCGGTTAGCTTTTGTAAACATTTCGCCTTGCCCATAGCTGCCGCGAGGATTTGGAAAGAAAACAAAATAACCTAACTGCGTGTAAACAGTAGTGTTGAAATCGGGCGCACTCCACGTGGGTAAGCTAATCCATGCCGGGCCCCCGTGTACACAAACCAGCATCGGATATGTTTTGGAAGAATCGTAATTCTGCGGATACAACAACCAACCCTGCACCGGTTGGTTTTCATTTGTCCATATTATGTTGCCGGCTCTTACAAAAGGCTTATGAATGTTTTTATTAAGATGTGTAATTTGAAGTAAATGTTTTATATCGCCAACCCATACTTCGGGCAACTCATTCCATGAGGAACGAATCATCGCAAAGCGAAGTCCGGCTTTACTTTCAGAGATTGACACACTGGTTTCTTCAGCGCCTGCACGGATACTTTCATCGCCCTTCCACAAGGGTTGTATTCTACCGTTAGTTGTGTTTAGATTATTGATAGCAAGCGCGCCGCCAACAAATTCTGTGAACACCATGTTGCCCCCTTTTGTCCACGCAAACCAGGCGGGCGTTGACGTGCGGTCAGGCGTTAGATTTTTTATGTTTTTACCGCTTGAATCAACAGTAAAAATCTCTCCGCCGGTACCGCCTTCATCGCTCATCAAGCCTTCTATAAAAGCAATGCGTTTGCCATCGGGCGACCATCGTGGTAATGCCATTTGAAAGTTGGGTTGATAAAGCAAAACCGTATCTTTATTCACTACATTTTGTTTGTACAACTTTGCAACGTACCAGTTGTCATCGCCGGGCGGTAAAGCCGCCAGATAAGCCAACTGTGCACTGTTTGGCGACCAACCGTATTCAAAAATATAAAGCCCTTCCGGCGTGGTTGTTTGTATTTCTCTGCTTTCGCGATTTACTATAACAATGCGTTGTACGTTGTTGTTCATCATCGAATCGATAATACCAACAGCTCTGTTTTCAGCAGCCATTGGCGAAGGCTCGCGGCTTGCTTTTTCAACATACAAAACGCTTAACCATTTTCCATCGGGCGACCATTGCAAATGCGAAACATAACCGTTGAAATTTGTGAGCGGTTGTTTTGTAAGCAATGTGCCGGTGGGGGCATCGGCAATAAAAATTTGAGGTTGATTAGGGCTTTGCGCATCTGAAAGAAATGCGATTTCTTTTCCATCGGGCGACCACTGCGGTTCGGTTTCATTGCACGGTTTATTATTGGTTGAAGCGGTAATGCGGATTGTTTTATCTGGATTGGATAACGCAACAAAATGGATGGATATACTTCCTTCATCATCAGCACTCCAGGCAATGTTGCTGCCATTGGGATGTAACGTTGTTTGGTAGATGTAATGCACACCCGCCTGCTGTTCAAAAAAGCGGGTAATAATGCTTTTGCGAGTGGCTGCATTGTTGTTTGATAATGACGAGGAAGCCGTTTGCGCAGTAGAAAAAAGATGAGTAAAAACAAACGCAATGGTGAAAGTAAAAAGCAATTGTTTCAAGCTGACATTAATTAATGTGTTTAAAAATGATGTGCTGTTTATAAATAATCAACAAAAGCAAATGTAATGCGGCTTGTAAAGGATTACCTGCATTTTACAGTTGAAAGGATATTCATTTTGAAGTAAAAACAAATCATTCATAAAAAGCTTTTTCATTTATAATAACCCGATAAATTATCCTTTAATTGTTTTATTTATTCATCCTGTTGTAACAACTTTTCTTTTTCCCCAAACAATAATACAAAGCGCAATGCAAGCCCACAGCATCATTTGCGCCGTAACCCATTGCCAGCCGCCCCGCTGCCAGCACCACAAGCCTGCGGTGGTGCCTACGGAAGCGCCAATAAAATAAATGGTCATGTACACAGTGTTAATGCGGCTATGCGCAGTTTCATCTAACGTGTAAATGCTGGCAATGTTGGTAATTTGTGTTATTTGCACACCCATATCTAACAATAATACAGCAATAACAAACGAAGTAATTGAAAGAGGAAACAACATCATCAGCACAATACTAAAAATAATTAAACCAATTGCCAGCAGCAAAGACTTAACAGCGTTGCCTTTGTCGGCCATCTTGCCAATTAGCGGAGCTGCCAGCGCGCCAGCAATAGCTACCAGCCCGAACAAACCAATGGTGTCGGAACGGAAATGAAAAGGCGCACCGCTTAAATGAAAGGTAAGCGTTGTCCAGAACGAGCAGAACAATCCAAACACCAGTGCGCCAATAAAAGCCGATTGGCGCAACAATGCAAAGCGTTTTATTTGTTGTAAAACAGAAGTCATCAACTCAAAATAATTGCCTGTAAAATCGGTTGCTACATCAGGCAAAAAAAAGAAAATGAGAACATCAATTACCAACACCAGCGCAGCCGAAATACCATATACATAACGCCAGTTAAGCCAATGTGCAATAAAGCCGCTAAACACGCGCGCCGATAAAATGCCTATTAAAATGCCGCTAAAAACAGTGCCTAAGGTTTTGCCCCGGTTTGTTTTGTTGAGTGTTGCCGCCATAGGCAAAATTATTTGTGCCGATACCGATAAAACACCAATAAAAAAAGAAGCAGCTTGTACCTGTAATAAACTGCGTGAAAAAGAAATGAACAATAAAAAAACGATGAGTGCTGATAATAAAGAAAGCACCAAATATTTACGGTTCAGTTTATCGCCTAAGGGTATTAAAAAGAACAAGCCCAAACCATAGCCTGCCTGCGAAAGAACGGCAATGCTGCCAACTTCTGTTTCGTTTACGTGCAGGGAAGTTGCAATATCCTTGAGGATGGGCTGGTTAAAATAAATATTGGCTACCGAAACACCGGCTGCCGTTGCCATCAGCAAAACCTGTGCGCGTGAAAGTTCCCCTGTTTTCATGTGGCGCAAAAATAAAGCACAAGAGGGAGGAATGGGTTGGTTGGCTCAATAACATCAGGTTCAATTTTAAAGAATTTATCAAACAGAAAAATCGTAAAATGAAAAATACGTCAGGCATACTTATGTTCTGACTATTTTTTCGCTGATTGTATCACTGTTATCACTGCTGCTATAGCTGATATGATTGCAGCAAGTACTGACCAGATAGAAACATAATAAGCTTGTTTAGCAAATCTTTTTGTTTGGTCGTAGTCAACAAGTTGATTAGCTAATAGATCATACTCATTTCTTAGCTTCTTAAATTCAAGTTCTGTAACGTAAGCTTCATGTTCTTTCCTTTGCCTGTCTCGGTTTAATATATCTACAGCTTTGTCCGCAAGAACAAGGAGTTCCTGTTCAACAGCACGCACAATTCCTTTTTGAGCTTTTAAAGGGTCTTTATAATGAACCAGTAAATCTTTATAAATTAGTTGATAAACTAAAGTTTGAAAAGGGAAAGATGAAGAAGAGTCAGAACCAATACCTGCTTCAATCGTTTTAGAAGTGAGGTCATTTGATGTCATTTGCTTTGGAACTTTTTTGTCAAAAAATGATAATATCAGTAAATCTTGGCTAGTCATATTATTAGTTGATTGTTGGGGCAATAATAGCATTGCAGTCAACGTCTGGCCCCAATTGCTTGAATGCTGGTGTTAGCGGTTGTTTATTCAAAATAGACTATTCAAATAAATGATTAGGAGGGAAAGTATCATACTTAACTTGAATTTCTTTGAAGACATCCGGATCAAGTGCCTTATCATTGCCGAATGCCATTTGTATATCGTCATAATAATTTTCAAACCCACCAGGTGTGTCAATAACAAGTAATTTAACTATCGAATCGCTTTTATTTGAAAATGTATGAACAGTGTTTTTAGGAATAAAAACAAATCCTCCTTTTAGTATTGTTGTTTCGCTATTAACCAATTGAACACTTAGCTCTCCTTCTAATACATACCAGGCATGTTCGAACTCTCTATGTTTGTGTGCCGGAGGTCCAGGAAAAATTGGAAGCAGTTCGTATTCTGTTATTGAAAATCTGTTATTCGTTCTTTGACTCAATAGTTTAAAAAATATTCTTGAATTACCAACCTTTATTTCTCTTCCATCTCCAGCATTCAATATAATAAGCTCATCCTTTTCCATATTCCCTTGTAAGTTATTTTTATGTTTTTAAATTACCACTAACGTTCGAGTATTTGAGAAGGCATGGCAATAGCGTAATGTTAGCTTGAACAAAGGCTGATTGCTCCAATGTTCAGCCCCGCTATTGGCAATACTCTTATTGTGCGTTCATGCTTTGCATCACTTAATATTATATTCTCTTTCTAAATATGTTATCAGTATTCTTACATAAGAAAGTTGTCGGTTAAGAAAATAAACATAGGTGGTAAAAGAAGTTCTTTGTGCAACAATGTTATTAAAGTATTGCTGTAATAAAATAGAATCCTTGGTAACACTCGGCAGTTGACCAGCAATTATATCATTGGGTGTGTCAAACGTCAGTATCTTGGATGATAAGTCTGTCAAAGCTGTAAAATCTGTGCTCTCTGTCCATTTTTCTTCAGTCTTATTCCACCACATCTGGCATGATGTTTCTTGATACGTAATAGGTTTATTATTTGTTTGATATTTTAATATGCTATCTACAACATCCTGTTTTTTTATGAATCGTAAAGACCCAGAAGATTTCATCTCATCAAACGTAGATTCGTTTGACGAAAAGAAGTAGGTTCGGCCAAGCCGGATAGAGTAAAAAGTTAATCCTTTCCTGAAAGTAGTGTCTGATACATTGCGCTTTTTTAAAGCAATCAGACTATCTATATCTTTAAGCTTGGTTTCATTAAATTCAGCGGATTTAACTAACATCAAGCTATCTTCCTGCAAGTTGTTTATAAGACGTTCTATACTATTTTTTTCTATTTCACGATTGCTGAAATGTTCACGAAGATTTTCTGCAAAGAAGCCCAATGTTACAGCAAGAAATATCATGATAAATTCAAGAAAGTACTCTTTGAAATTTTTCTTTTCAACTTGAGGATGATGATGTACTTCCATTTTTATTTTCGTATTTATTTTTTATCATTATACCTCTTATGGACTGTTAAACTGTTAGAGTGTCAAATAACATGACGCACAACGTTGAAGCATTTGCTATGGCATATGGCAATAGCAGTTTGTTAGTTTAATACAAATGCTGAATTGAAAAATTGAAATTGAAGATAAGAACTAATGGTTAACAGCAAAATATCGGCTTGAACAAAAGATGATAAGAATTACGGCTGCACAAGTGTTGCTGGTCAAGCCATGCTTGCACAAAACCTATGTTGGGCGTTCGTTTATTGTCCGCTAAACATATTCAGCATTTTATTCAACGCACCTTCCGAGTGCATGCGTTCACCATTTTCAAGCGATTCCTTTGCTGCCTTAGATGCTCTCTTGCGCATATTGATTTCATAAAAACAAATGGCTTCCAGCAAAGTATTATACTCATCAGATAGTAAGCATTCGCTCAATTCCAAGGCATCAAGCATAGCCATGTTGGCACCTTCACCCGCAAATGGCGGCATCACATGTGCGGCATCGCCAATTATGGTTAGGTTGGGCAGGGCTTCCCAGGTTTGTTCCAAAGGCATACAATAAATAGGACGTGAAATAAAAGGCGTTGCCGCATTTTCAAACAATTCGTACCAAATTGGACTCCATTCATGATATGCTTTTTTAAACCACGCCATTATTTGTGTGTTATCAGAAAAATCCAAGCCGGTACTTGTTGCCCAGTTTTCATCAGTTTTGAAACTCGCATAAAAAGTCAAATCGCCATTGCCTTTCAGACCCATCAACAAATTCTTTGTATTTCCGAAAGCCTGTAGTTTCCCGCCATTCAGCAATGCGTAAACATGCGGTGCTGCTCTTTGTGCATTAGGAACATTGCCTTCAAGCATGGTAACGCCTGAATAAAAAGATTTGATGCTGGTGATATATGGACGGATTTTAGAATGAGCGCCATCAGAAGCAATAACAATGTCAGCGTACGCAGATAAACCGTTTTTAAAATGCAGTAGCCAGCCTTTGCCTTGCGCTTCCATTGAAGTAAAATGGCTGTCCCACATTACCGTTCCCGGTTGTAAAGATTCCAGCAATATATTTCTTAACGGACCACGGTCTATTTCAGGATTAAAATGATCACTGCCAAAATCTTCATCCCGTTTGGTTTCATGGTTGCTGAACAATATGTCGGCACGTTCATTTACTACAACCTTTTTATCTGCACCGGCACGGTAATTCTTTTTAAACTCGTCTGTTAAATTGGCTTTGCATAAAGCCGCCCATCCCGATGCTGCATGCATATCAAGCGGTGAGCCTATCAGGCGGGCATCTTTATTAAAATCTCTTTCGTAAACTTTTATATCTACACCTCTTAGTTGTAAAAGTCTTGCTAACGTAAGTCCGCCCGGACCTCCTCCAACAATTGCTATTTGTTTATCTTGTATCATACTGTAAAATGTTATTTGACAGCACAAAATTATTTTGAAGCAATTATTGAAAATTGTATAAATCGGTCGTTTTGATTTTGTTTTAGTTCTTTCGGCGAAACGCCTGAAAGTTTTTTAACTTGTTTTATAAAATGCGATTGGTCGGTAAAGTTTTGTTGCGGAAATAATTTGCCTTGTTTGATATGCTGAAAAGAGGATCGGAAACGCAAAATATTGCAATACTCTTTTAATGAAACTCCGAATTGCTGATTAAAATAACGATTGATTTGCCGGCTACTCCAATGTACTTGTTCGGAAAGCTCTTTTACAGTTAATTCGCCATTAGAAGTATAAATAAGGTCAAAGAGTTTTTGTTTTCTCGGATCAATTTCTTGTGGTAAAAGCGAGTGAATTTTTTGGGAAGCCTTTTTGCAAAAAAGGTCAAAGTCTTGCAAATCGCTTGTATTGAAATCCCAAAAATTAGATGGTAAATATTCTGCGTAGTTCAACAAGTTGGAAACTGTGCTATGAAAAATATATTCTGTGGCAAGCAGTTTAAAGCTAACTGCGAACATAACTGTCTTACTTTTTAGTATTACTTGTTGAGAATGTGTTTCAAGCCCTGACCGTATAACCTGAAAAGGTTCAGTAGCCGATTGAGCGAAAGTCAAATCAATTCGTCCATCAGGTAAAATAACCATTTCTTTATCGGTGTCCGATTGGTTATGCAACAGCCAAAAGCTTTCTACAAAGTCAGAAAGTAACTTGTCTGGTTTGATTAGTTTGAAGTCCAAGTCGTTGTCCATTGTTCTCTGTCCATTAGTAGTGTGACGCTTTAAAATGACGCCCAACGCGAAGATTACTGTTATTATATGCTATTCCAAAAATTTGACTATTGGCAATTAACCGTTTACCATTGCGCTATTTGCATTGTAGTTGCGCCAATACAATTTTCCTGTTTCATTGGAATTGAGCTTTATAAAGGCAAGGAAAGCAAAAGATAACAACCTGATCTGCAACTCAAGGTCTTAAATGAAAAGCAGTTACAAATAGAAACTCGCTGTACAATATTTTCAAATCTATGCAAACAAAATGCTTTATCAAAAATGAGTAAAAACAAAACATAGTTTCCGTAAGCAAAAAAAGAAGTAAAACAAAACATGAGATGTTCAACCTCAAAAAAAATCATTCAACCGGTTGTTATCTTATTAACACTACCGTTCCCTTCTTCGTAATGATCTTACCTTCATAATCGCTGCCTTCCACTTCAAACACATATGTTCCCGGCGGTTGCAATTTTCCATCAAACAAACCATTCCATCCTTCGCCTATGTTTTTGGTTTGAAATAACAATTTTCCATACCGGTCAAACACTCTGAAAAACAAAAGCTGTGCAATGCCAATAGCAATGGGTTTGAACACATCATTCCGCCCGTCGGCATTGGGCGAAAAAGCAGTGGGAATAACAATATTGGGTTTTGTTTTATAAATTTTTATATGAACAGAATCGGTGGTGGCGCAGCCTTTCGCTGTGGTTGCCGTAACAAAATAAGTAAGCGAATTAACAGCCGGATTGTTGACGATAACCACCGGATTATAAACCGAGTTGTTGCTGATATTGTTTGATGGAAACCATATAAAAGAAGCTTCTTCGTTAGCGGTTGCTGTTAGCTGTAACGGCTCGCCAATAACAGCAACGGTATCGTCTCCGGCACTCACAACGGGCAACGGAATTACTTGCACCAGCAGGGTATCAGCTACACTTTTTAAACAATAGAATGTGTCGCTTATTGTAAGAATATACGCCGTTGTTTGCTGTGGACCTGCCAGTGGATTTAATGTGTTAGCACCCGTTAGCAATGACGCCGGATTCCATGTATAATGCGCCGCTGTTGTGCCTGCATGAAGCTGCACAGTGTTGCCAAAACAAACGCTGGCTGCGCCGCTTACTGTTGCTGTTGGATAAGGCGATACCAGCACGTTGGTTTTTGCATTTGCGTTGCAATGACCCACCGAAGCCGTTACAAAATAAACAGTGCTTTGCAGCGGCGCCGCCGAAGGATTTTTAGCAGATGGATTACTTACTGTTTGCATGCCGTTCGATTCGCGCCAGCTATAATACAAAGCATTACTTACGGGCGATAGCTGCACACTATCGGTTGCGCAAAGTTTTATTTGAGAAGGCAATTGCAACGTAACCGAATCTATCACGTTCACGGTTAGTTTTACACTGTCAATACATTGTTTATCGCGCACTACCAAAGTATAAATTGTAGTATCAAACGGGTACACAACCGGGCTGCTGATGCCTGCATTGCTAATGTTATAAACCGGCGTCCAGCTAAACATGGTTCCGCTGCTTTGCACAGGTATGGGCAGCTTATCATCTTTACAAATTAAAGTATCTGTAAAAGGAAAAATAATTTGCGGTTTGTTGTTTACGGCAATTGTTTTTGTTGCGGTATCAATGCATCCTTTATCGCTGGCTACAATAAGGGTTGCCATTACATTGCCGGCAACCGGGTATTGATACATGGGGTTTTTTTGGTTCGATGTATCAGCCAGTGTGCTTATATCGCCAAAGTTCCATTTGTGATAATTGATAACGCCATACTTAGCATAGCTCGTATCAGTAAAAACAAACGGCGATTGGTAACAACTGCCCGCCACTGTAAAGCCCGCCGAAAAACCAGGATAAATTTTTATAACAGAAGTTGCCGAATCGGCGCAGTTGGTTCCGCTGGTTACTACCAGTTTAATATGATAAGTGCCGGTATCGCTGTAAGTGAAGGTGGGCGTAGGCTGTGTTAATAAACTATCACTGCTTACGGCTGTACCCAAATCCCACAAATAAGAAGACACATTGCTTGCGTACGATTCGTTCTGGAAGGTAAAAGAAAAGCTGTTGCAGTTAATGTAAACGGGTTGTAACGCTGCGGCTGATAATGTGCAATCGGCAACGGTAACCAGTATTTCTTTTTTTGTTGTAGCAATGGCAACGCCATTGCGATATTCCGTAATGCACACAGCGATGTTATAAATGCCGGTAGCTTGGGGAGCCATGCCTTTTATTAAGCCCGTTTTTTCATCGATGGTTACATTATTTCCTAACGGCGATGTACCCGAATATGGCGATGAATAATCAACACTTATATACGGCGGAGTTGACGGCGGGTTGGGTTGCCTGTCGCCGCGCGTACCGCCCCCGTCGGCACTGCAAAAGCTGTAAGTAAGCTTGTCGCCATCCGGGTCGGTAGTGCCAAAAGGAAGCTCGAAGGGAGAGCTGTGGCAAATAACAACTGTATCTTTTATCACTATATCAGGGCTGCTGTTGGTATGATAATCAACACCATTAATAATACCCGGAATAGAGTTGGAGTTGGTGGTTCCTATTTCGCCCGAATTTATAATGTTAGCAATGCCATTAGCGCGGCAGCATTCCTGCTCGGCTAACACGTAACCGTTATTGTTATTGGGTAAATCGATAGTGGTAACATAAAACGCTAAGAAGAAACACACTTCCGGCACGGGATTGATGCAGCCATCAAACTGTTGTTTTTGAATGTATCGCTGATCAGTGCGATTGATGTTCACAGAGCTAATAAAAGTACGACTGGCACCATCAAAAATACCTACATACACGCCGCTTAACTCAAATTCAACCTCTTCGCAATTCACATAATGAACCACCGTAATCTGGTAACGGGATGAGTTTGGATTTGCGCCTGCCCCCAGGTATTTATAAACCAAGTAACCGCCTTTGCCATGCCTTGCAAAAGCAGCCGTTGCGCAAACTATCAAACACAATATCAATACAGCTTTTTTCATTCGTTTATTAACCTGCAAAAATGTTTTGCAACGATACAATTGAAGGAAATAAAGTTAGTGTTTGATTGGATTACTACCTGTAATAAATTTTTATTAAGAAACCGGATGAGCGTTTTATTTATTGAATGTTGTTGCAAGCCATATTTTCTTATCTTTCTTTTCTGTTTTGTTGTTTTGTTTTTATTCAATACTTTTTTATGAAGAAATTATTGCTTTGCCTTTCCCTTCTTTTTTCTGCACAATTTGTTTTTGCCGCTTTTCCAAAACTTGTAGTTGATAGTATGCAAACATCATCAACGGATCAACAACGATTCTTTTTGAAACAGCTTGGTAGCATGACGATGAAAGAGTTCGGGCAACGAACCGGCAGGAAGCTAAGTTTTAGAGAGAGGTTGGTTTTTAAATTGATGCAGCATCGTTTTAAAAATGAGCCAAAAGAAAAGCATAAATCAAATGTTTTTTCTACCCTTGGTGGATTTTTGTTAGGGTTTTACTTGCTGTTTATTGGTGTTGGCATCGCTTATTTGTTGCCTAAAAATAAAACATTGAGAAAATCGGCGTGGATTGGTTTTGGTGTTGTTGCAGCTATTTCTTTATTTGTTTTATTGTTGATATTCACTGGAGCTATACCGTTGTTCAGTTAGAAAATTTTTAATTCTAATTTCTATATTTTTTTAAACAGTAGCTTCTTTTATGAAATAGTTTTTTCTGTTCATTTTTAATTTCACTTGCATACAAATTAGTTTCGCTGTTTTTATAATGTTTTGGCTGCTATTGACACTATGCAAAGTTTTTCTTTTGCACTAAAACCGCAGATTTTTTCATTCCTTCAAATAAAGCAGTAAAAGAAAATGAACAACGAACCGGCAGGAAGCCAAATTTAATAAATGGGTTGAATTTTAAATTGATGCAACATCAGTTTAAATAAGAGTAAAACAAAACGTATAAACCAGGTGTATTCGCAACTGCATGTAGTTTTTTATTAGAATTATTGTTGCAGGTAATTGGTGTTGCAATTGCTTTTATTTTTTTATGAAAAACATTGAGAAGATGAAAGCGGATTGGATTCAGTGGTTTTCTTTTACTTCATTTTTTATTGGGTTGCTATAGTAAAAGAAGGGTTATTTGCTGATGATTTTTAGTTCACCAGTAGCCTGTAATAAGAATGAAACTTACATGCTATGGCAAGAAAAAAGAAGTAAAAACAAATGCTTTATTATTTACCCATTTTCACCATTATCAACAAACCAAATAAAAACAAACCGCTGCTATCAATAACAATAAACCGACTAACATTTTTTCAGTTTTTACTCTGGCTTTATCAAATGAAAAGAAGCTACTTATCTAAATAAATATTGTATAAGAAATGGAATGCCGGCAGGTGAATGTTTTGAGATAAGATTGCCTTTTGTTACTCCGTTGTATCCGTTCAAAAAAAAGAAAACAACCTGCCGAAAAAAGAAAAAAAGGAATTAAATGTTGTTGTGATTAAATTTATGGGATATAAAATATATACCTGTTCCAATAGTCGCCGCGGTAACAAAAAATAAAACAATCAATATCCATTCCTGCAATCTTTCCACTTTATCCAAAACAAAATATTGCTTCATGTACGAACAATTTTATTCAATAAATCTAATTCAAATCCGTGTTTCAAAATCTTATAAACGCAACTCTGCTTTAATAAACGGAGCCGTGCGGCTTTCTTTATTATTCACCATTTCTTCCGGCGTGCCGGTAAATAAAATTCTGCCGCCGCCTTCGCCGCCTTCTGGTCCTATATCAATAATATAATCGGCTACTTTTATCACATCTAAATTGTGCTCAATAACAAGCACTGTATTGCCTCTGTCAACCAATTTATTCAGCACATCTAGCAAGTGTTGTATGTCCTGGAAATGCAAGCCTGTGGTGGGTTCGTCTAAAATATAAAACGTTTTGCCGGTATCTTTTTTTGCTAATTCTGTAGCCAGCTTCACACGCTGCGCCTCGCCACCACTCAGGGTTACAGCCGATTGCCCTAATGTGATATAACCCAAACCAACATCCTGCAAAACTTTTATTTTTCGATACAAATAAGGCACGGCATGAAAGAACTCAACCGCTTCATCCACCGTCATATCCAGCACATCAGAGATTGATTTTCCTTTATAGCGAATCTCTAATGTTTCTCTGTTATAACGTTTGCCGTTGCACTTTTCGCAATGCACATATACATCAGGTAAAAAATTCATTTCTATCACGCGCATACCGCCGCCTTCGCATACATCGCAGCGACCACCTTTTACATTAAAAGAAAACCTGCCGGCATTGTAACCACGGATTTTGGCTTCGGGAATAGCAGCAAAAAGGGTTCGTATATCCGTAAAAAAACCACAGTACGTAGCCGGGTTGCTGCGCGGCGTTCTGCCAATGGGCGATTGGTCAATTTCAATTACTTTATCAATGTTATCCAATCCTTTTATTTCTTTATACTGTAATGCAGCTTTGCGCGAGCCATAGCAATGTTGCGATAACAAAGGATATAAGGTTTCGTTGATTAAAGTTGATTTTCCACTGCCGCTTACACCCGATACCACAATGAATTTACCCAATGGAAATTTCACGCTTACGTTCTTTAAATTATTACCATCTGCACCGTGTATCTCCAACTCTTTTCCGTTGCCTTTCCTTCTTTCCAAAGGGATTGCAATGGTTTTTTTTCCGCTTAAATATTGTGCAGTTTCCGAACCTGATTTTAAAACCATTTTTGGTGTGCCTGCAGCAACGATTAAGCCGCCATGCTTGCCTGCCCGCGGACCAATATCCACCAAATGGTCTGCCGCCATCATAATATCTTTATCATGCTCAACAACAAGAACGCTGTTGCCAATATTGCGAAGATTTTGTAACGCAGCTATCAATCGCTGGTTATCTCTTTGGTGCAAGCCGATAGAGGGTTCATCCAATATGTAAGTAATGCCTTGCAGCTGCGAACCAATTTGTGTGGCAAGGCGAATGCGCTGCGCTTCACCACCGCTTAATGTTCTTGATGCGCGGTTTAAAGTTAAATACGTTAAGCCCACGTCCAGCAGGAATTGCAGCCGCTCGCGTATTTCTTTAATGATGTCTTTAGCAATAATATTTTGCTTGTTGGTTAAACGCTTTTCAATATCTTCAAACCATTCAGATAGCTTGTCTAAATCTTTATCGCTTAACTGCGAAATATTTTGATTGTCAACCTTAAACCAAACGCTTTCCCGCTTTAGTCGCGTTCCCAAACACGTAGGGCAGGTTTTTAATTCCATAAATTTTTCTACCCATTCGCGCATATTATCGGTGCTGGTAGAAGAATTGAACCAGCGATTGAGCATGGGAATGATACCTTCAAATTCACCCGAATAGATATCGTAAGGCACAGTATAATCGCGTTCTTCATCCACACCATCTTCATTGCCCCACAACAAATAATTAATGGCTTTTTCCGGTAGTTCATGTATCGGTTTATCAAGGCTGATTTTATTCTTCTTTGCAAGATTTGCCACGTTTTTATATACGTACGCTTCGCGCTCTTCGCCAAGCGGCGCAATACCACCGTCTTTAATGCTTTTGTTTTTATCAGGAATTACTTCATCAAGGCTTACTGTATAAACAGAGCCTAAACCTTTACATGTAGGGCACGCACCATAAGGTGAATTAAAAGAAAACGCATTGGGGGAAGGTTCTTCGTAAGAAATACCCGTGTCTTCACACATCAATTGCTTGGAATATTGAATTATTTTATCGTTATCGTTCACCAATAAAAACATTAAGTCTTTACCGGTTTTCAAGGTTTGCTGAACGCTCTGGCTTAGGCGAACTTTCATAGCATCGGTTACCGGCAAACGATCTATCACTACTTCAATATCGTGAATTTTATAACGGTCAACCTGCATCTTTGGCGTAATGTCTTTTACTTCACCATCTACTCTTACTTTTACAAAGCCACGTTTGCGGATGTCTTCAAACAATTCGCGGTAATGACCTTTGCGACCGCGCACCAATGGCGCAAGCAGACTTATTTTTTGATCTTTAAACCGTTCAATGATGTTTTGAACAATTTCTTCTTCGCTCCACTTCACCATTTTTTTGCCCGTGTTGTAACTGTAGGCTTCGCCGATACGCGCAAAAAAGAGACGCAGAAAATCGTATATTTCTGTGATGGTGCCAACGGTTGAACGCGGGTTTTTTCCTGTTGTTTTTTGTTCAATGGAAATTACCGGGCTTAAGCCGATGATTTTATCAACATCCGGTCGTTCCATATCACCCATAAACTGCCTTGCGTACGCACTGAAGCTTTCCATATAGCGGCGCTGCCCTTCATTGTAAATGGTATCAAAAGCAAGCGAAGACTTACCACTGCCGCTAACACCGGTAAACACTACCAATTTATTTTTCGGGATGCTGATGTCAATGTTTTTCAGGTTGTGCTCGCGGGCGCCAAACACTTCAATTTGCTCATCGTCCAACACCGGCTGCGGCTCTTTTGTTTTTGCCATAGGTAGCTGCAAATATATTTAGAATCAATGCTGCAACGCTAATAATTTTAGCTTTGTTTTTATTGATATTCGTTTGATAAACTATTGACAAATCTTTAATGATGAAATCGGGCATTGTGGCTTACTTTTATCATACTGGAATATAAAATTCAGAAATACTATGGCTTTGTTTCAATCGGGAAATCCAACATTATCCCAAAAAATTTTCGACCGTTCTATTGATACAGCAAACTCTGAAGTAATGACGGTAAGAGGCGCCATCACCAAATTTGGTTTTTTAATGATTATGGTGATAGCCGGTGCTGCTTACACCTGGAATTTGTATGCGCTAAAACCGCAAACAATGACAACCATGCTGTGGGTTGGCTTAATTGGCGGCCTGGCAACTGGTTTAGCCGTTTCGTTTAAACCGGCGCTGGCAAAATATTTGGCACCTGCGTATGGCATACTTGAGGGCTTTGTAATTGGTGCGTTATCAGCTATCGTTGATGGCATGTTCCGGGAAAAATATCCCAACCTTGTACTCACTGCTGTTGGCTTAACTTTCGGTGTTGCGCTGGCAATGTTTCTTTTGTATAACTTTCGTATCATTCGTCCAACGCAAAAGTTTAAGTCTATCATTTTAGGTTCGGTGCTGGGCATCATGCTGTTTTATCTTATCACTATTCTCCTTTCTGCCTTTGGCGTACATATGCAGTTTATGAGCATTACCAATAGCAGCCCGCTTGGCATTGGCATCAGCCTTTTTGTTGTGGCAATTGCAGCGATGAGTTTGATACTCGATTTCGAAAATATAGAAGTAGGTGCTCAAAGCGGTGCGCCTAAATACATGGAATGGTACGGCGCATGGGGTTTGCTGGTTACAATGGTTTGGTTATACATTGAAGTTTTAAAACTGCTGGCGCGTTTGGCAAGCAGCAGAAATTAAAAAGAATTTATAATTGGAATAAAAACAAAAGCCGGCTGCATAAAGCACCGGCTATTGTTTTTATAAGATTGAATGTATATTAATTTATTTTTTCTACCTGCATGTAATTTAGTTCAACAGGAGTGGAGCGACCAAAGATTTTTACAGATACTTTCAACTTCTTTTTTTCATCAGTGATTTCTTCTATTACACCATTAAAATCGTTAAACGGACCTTCAATAATTTTGATGGTTTCGCCAATAATAAAAGGCTCACTTAACGTTACGCCCTGGTCGTTCATTTCATCAACCTTGCCAAGCATTTTATTTACTTCGGCTTTGCGAAGAGAAATGATGTTGCCTTTGCTGCCTTTGCCATCGGTTAAAAAGTGCATTACATTGGTAAGATTGCTGATGTACATTACAATATCATCATTCAATTTACCACTCGCCACTTCCAACATTACATAACCAGGAAAGTAGTTTTTTTCGCGCATTACTTTTTTGCCGTTCTGCACTTTGTAAACTTTTTCGGTTGGTAAAAACACCTGCTTCACAATATCGTTCCAGCTGTTGCGGGTAATGTCTTTATCAAGGTATTCTTTTACTTTTCTTTCCTTGCCACTTACTACACGCAGCACATACCATTTTGAATCGGCTTCCTGTGGCGGCTGCACTTGTGTATCCTGCGTTGTGTCCTGCGTATCCTGCAGTATTGTATTTTCCATATTCTTTTATTTTTGAAATAAAGAATAAATAAATTTCAGCAGCCAGCTACTTGATAAATCCATCACACCTACAATAGCTGTAATAACAGCGGTTGCAATTAATACAATAACAGTTGATTGCTGTAGTTGGTTCCAGGTAGGCCAGGTTACTTTCTCAACCAGCTCGTAATAGGATTCTTTAAAATAAACAGATACTTTATTCACTTCCTTACATTAAAAACTAACAATTAAAATATTCAATTTCTCTTTGCACGGGTACTAGGATTCGAACCCAGATCGAAGGTTTTGGAGACCTCTATACTAACCATTGTACGATACCCGTGTAAGAAAATCAGCTAATCAACCATTTGCTGATTAGCTGATTTATAAAGATAAGAACTCTTTTTTTATTTCAGGATTTCAGTAACCTGACCAGCACCTACGGTACGACCACCTTCGCGGATGGCGAACTTTAAACCTTTTTCCATGGCTATTGGCTGAATCAGTTTTACGGTTAAGCTGATGTTATCACCAGGCATTACCATTTCTGTTCCTGCCGGTAATTCTACTTCACCCGTTACATCGGTTGTACGGAAGTAAAATTGCGGGCGATATTTATTAAAAAAGGGAGTATGACGTCCACCTTCTTCTTTGCTTAACACATACACTTCGCATTTGAAGTCGGTATGTGGAGTGATAGATTTCGGCTTTACGATAACCATACCGCGACGAATGTCTTTCTTTTCAATACCGCGTAATAACAAACCTGCATTATCGCCCGCCTGACCTTCGTCCAAAAGTTTTTTAAACATTTCAACGCCGGTTACTACAGAAGATAATGGGTGCGGAATTAAACCTACAATTTCAACAGCTTCACCAACTTTTACAATGCCACGCTCAATACGACCGGTTGCAACCGTACCACGACCAGTGATAGAAAATACATCTTCAACGCTCATCAGGAAAGGTTGGTCAATCGGGCGGGGAGGCAATGGAATGTAAGAATCTACAGCATCCATCAAATCTTCAACCGCTTTCACCCATTTGGCTTCGCCGGCTAATGCGCCGGTTGCAGAACCTTGAATGATTGGTGTATTATCGCCATCAAAACCATTTTTAGAAAGAATTTCGCGGATTTCCATTTCTACAAGTTCAATCAGTTCAGGATCGTCCACCAAATCAACTTTATTCATAAATACCACCATACGGGGAACGCCTACCTGGCGAGCCAGCAAAATATGCTCTCTTGTTTGCGGCATCGGACCATCGGTAGCAGCTACTACAAGGATGGCTCCATCCATTTGCGCAGCGCCGGTAATCATGTTCTTCACATAATCAGCATGACCCGGACAGTCAACGTGTGCATAGTGGCGTTTTACTGTTTCATATTCAACGTGTGCCGTATTGATGGTAATGCCACGCTCTTTTTCTTCTGGTGCAGCATCAATTTCATCATACTTTCTTGCCTGCGCCATACCTTTTGAAGCGAGAATAGTAGTAATGGCAGCGGTTAATGTTGTTTTACCGTGGTCTACGTGACCAATGGTACCAACATTTACGTGAGGTTTTTCCCTCTTAAAGGTCTCTTTAGACATTGTATCGGTTTTTTATGTTGTGTGTTTACGAATTATAAAGGTCTGCAAGTAAAACAATTGCTTGCAAACAATAGTTTAAATTATTAATAATTGAAAATTATCAATTTTATGAGCCGTTAGTGAGAATCGAACTCACGACCTCTTCCCTACCAAGGAAGTGCTCTACCCCTGAGCTACAACGGCCTTCGTTAAATGACAGATTGCCGTTGTTAGTTGACAGTGAGTTTAAACTGTCAACCGTCATCTCTCAATCTGTCATCTTAAAATAGAGCGGAAGACGAGAATCGAACCCGCAACCTATAGCTTGGAAGGCTATCGCTCTACCAGTTGAGCTACTTCCGCATTTTATTGTTAATTAATGATTGTTGCCGGTTAATTTGTTTTCGTAATTTACAATTAACCATATTCCTTAACAATCACTGTGGGCAGGATAGGGTTCGAACCTATGTACTCCGAAGAGAACAGATTTACAGTCTGTCGCCTTTAACCACTCGGCCACCTGCCCTAAAAAAAGCTTTTAGCTAATAGCTTTTACGAGCCACTTGTCGGAATCGAACCAACGACCTACTGATTACAAATCAGTTGCTCTACCAGCTGAGCTAAAGTGGCATAAAAAAGAACTACCCGTTTTTTCGGGATTGCAAAGGTAGAGGAAAACTTTATTTGGCAAAATATTGAATTGCTTTTTTGATGGTTTTACAAAAGTAGATTGCAATAAAAACAAACTCACTTTCTAAAAACAACTTTATCATCCTGCCAATAAATCTGCAATTTGTTTTTATTGTGGTTTAACGATGCGTTTATCAAATCTGCACTATAATTTTTTACGGGATAAAAAAAATCTGACCGAGACAAAATAACCACATGAATGGTTGAATCTTTCTTTATCAGCTTCACTGCACTTTCAAAGCCGTTTCGAAAAATAAATGCGCCTTTGTACTGGCCGGGAAGCTGATTACAAACAATAGTATCAGCAACACCCGTTTTATAAAGTGCCGAAACCGTTGTTCGGCTAACAGCACTGCTTACAGCAAAGCTGTTATAACTTTGGCGCAAAGCAACCATTCCGACAATAAAAATGACAGTTAAAAACCATATTTTTTGTGGAATAAAAGCTAAAAGCTGCGCCACAAATATGGTTAAAAACAAAGAAGGAAAATATAAAAACCGTTCCGATTCGGTATTGTGCGTGTTAATGCCCAAAGGAATTACAGGAAGCAACGATAACAAAAAACAAACGCTGCTGATAAGAACAACAAGATTTATTTGTTTGCGAATGAAAATTAAAAGTGCAATAAAAACAAAAGCGACCATTGCGCAAATAGTAATAAATAGTAAGGATGATTGCATTGGCAAAACCACCGAGCGGGCTGCCAGTGCAGCCGCATTTTTGCACCAGATAAAAAAGTTGAAATCAATCATTCTTTCCGAGCCGTAAGGTGTGCCGATAAAATCTTTTGTAAAAATATTTCTTACAAAAAGATAAATGATAAACGTAACCCAAAAGCCTGCTGCATACAACAAAGAAGCTGGTTTGTTTTTTTGTTTCGTAATCCATGTTATAACAACAATAAGTAGGGGCAGTATCCAGGCTTCTTCATAGCTTAACAAAGCAAAAACAAAGCATAATAACGATAACACATAATACCATGCGCTTTTGTTTCTTTTCACATAAAAAATAAAACATAACAAAGAGAATAAAGTGCATAAAACAGCACCTCTGCCAACTATCCAAAACAAGGCTTCGCTATGGAAAGGATACCATAAAAAAAGAAGGCTGGAAAGCAATGCCAGCCTGGAAGATACAATGTTGTTATTACGTAAACCGAAGATTGTTTTTGAAAAAAAATAAACGCAAAATACACAGGCGAAATGCAGGATAAAATTAGTAAAATGAAAGCCGGTTGCATGGAGTTTCCATATAGAATAATCGAAGTATAAACTGGCATCAGAAAGCGGGCGATATGAATGCACGATGTTTGCAAAATGCAACGAAAACAAAAGGCTGTCCCAATCATCGCTTAAAAAATAAAGTTGTGCAGGCGAATAAAAAAAACAGAACAAAACACAAGCCGTCAGCAAATACAAAAAATGTTTGGCGCTCATACAGCATCAAAGATATTAGCAACCTTTTGGGAGCCGAAAAAAATAAAAAACCCCGTTGCTAACGGGGTGTAAAAAATTAAATAGCAGCCAGTTTTTCTTTTTTTCTTTTTATTTGGTTAATGGCAGAATACAAAGCACTGTCAAACGATTCTTCAAACGATTTTGATGATGCTTTTACAAATAAATTTTGACGCGGCACATGTACTCGTATCTCTACAATTTTATCTTTTATGGTATGCACCACATTATCCAATTTTAAAAACACATCTACTTTGGTAATACGGTCGTGAAAGTTCTCTAATCTTTGAGATTTGCTGGTAACATAGTTAACCAGTTTTGCATCGGCGTTGAAGTGAACAGCCTGACAATTTACATTCATGTTGAAGAATTTATGTGGTGATAAAAATGAAGAAATACGGTTTTACAATGTGGTTTATAAGAGACAAGTTAGCGAAAGGTTTCAGAAAAAAAAGGGCTTGCAAAAATTTTAATTTCTTTTTTATGTGTTGTGAATAAGAAAGGTGGTGTTAGCAAGGCAAATCACATATCGTAGTTGCAAAAACGGTTAGGCTTTCGGGTGCGCCTGCTTATAAACTTCTTTTAATTTTTCGATGGTAAGATGCGTGTACACCTGCGTGGAAGCAAGGCTGGAATGACCCAATAATTCTTTTACCGAATTCATTTCGGCGCCATTGTTCATCAGGTGTGTGGCAAACGTATGACGTAGAATATGAGGGCTCTTTTTTTCTATCATCGTGGCTTCACCCAAATATTTTTTTACGGCGTTGTAAACAATTTTCGGATACAAAGCATTGCCTTTTGCGTTTGTAAAAATAGCAGTAACACCAGGGTTTACCACAGGTTTTTGAGCAATGTAATTTTTAATGGAATTGAGCAAATTATTCGAGGCGGGAATGATGCGTTCTTTATTGCCTTTGCCCAGCACTTTTATGTGGCTGTAACTGTAATCTATGCTGCTTTCTTTCAGGTTAATTAATTCGCTCAAACGCATACCGGTGCTGTAAAAAAGAAGCAAAATCAATCGTTCTGTTCGCCCTGTATGATCATCCGGAAACCAGATTTGCTCAAACAATTTTTTAATGTCTTTTTCGTCCACAAACTGCGGCAGTCGTTTACTTATTTTGGGTGATAAAATGTCTTGCATGGGTGTTTGCTCAATCGTGCCTTGCTTCAACAAATATTTGAAAAACGATTTTAGTGAAGAAATTTTTCGGTTGATGCTTTTGTTGGTTAGTTTTTGTTCACTTTTTATATTGGCAAGCCACGAGCGAATGAAGCTGGTTTTAATTTCCGAAGGCGCAGGGCTGTCAAACTCTGTTTGTAAATAAACAAAAAACTGGTTTAAATCGGTGCCGTACGAAGTAATGGTAAAACCCGAGTATTTTTTTTCAAACTGAAGAAACTGCAAATAATTTTGCACCTCTTGTTGCTGGTGTAATTGCATAAAAAATAGTTGTAAAGCTACTGCCTTACAACTATTCTAAAACTGTTATCCTAACAAATTATTGCTCTATTTTTCCACTCGCCAGCTTTTGTTTGTAAACCGCCTTCAACACTTCGGTACGGCGTCTTACAGATGGCTTTGTAAAGCTCTGCCGCTCTCTTAATTGTAAGAGCGCTTTGCTTTTTTCAAATTTCTTTTTGTATTTCTTCAGCGCTTTATCAATGTTTTCGCAGTCTTTTGAATCTATTATCAGCATAATGTTTTTATACCTCCTTCAGGTAAATTTGGGCGCAAAACTAAGCAATTGCAATTATATTCTCAACACATAAAATCGAATATTTTGTAAAAATATCCCGCACTGTTCGCCTTTTGTTTTTACTTCACTTTTGCTATTGTCCGTTAGATAGGAGTATGCAGGGCAGAGTCTTTCAATTAAAAAATTATGATTAACCATTAATAACCTTCTCCGCCAGTAGTTGAACATAAATTGTGCAAAATGAATAATTTTTTCTTGCCGTCAACAAATCATTCTCATTCAACAGTTATCCTTGTTTTAAAATTTACTTTGCACATTTTAATTTACAAAAGATGAGTGCAGTTGTTTATTTACTTCCTTCTCTTTTACATGACGATGATGACGCGATAAAAGCGATTCCTTTTTATGTGTTGGAAGCTATAAAAAGTTGCCAGGTTTTTTTTGCCGAAAATGAAAAAACAGCCCGCCGTTATTTTAAAAAATTATGGCCGGAAATGGTGATTGATAATTATGAATGGCACACCATAGGCAAAGCGGAAGAAGAAGTAAAAGGAGTGTTCATCCATTCTATCAAACAAAACAAAACCATCGGCATTGTTAGCGAAGCCGGCTGCCCTTGCATTGCCGACCCCGGACAATTATTGGTTAGTATTGCGCAGCAACACAAAGCGGTTATAAAACCGTTGGCAGGACCCAATTCTATTTTGCTGGCGTTAATGGGCAGCGGCATGAACGGGCAAAGCTTTTGTTTTTATGGTTATTTGCCAATTGATTCAGCAGAAAGAAAGAAAAAAATAAAAGCGCTGGAAGAAGAATCGAAACAACAAAACCGTACGCAAATTTTTATTGAAACGCCTTACCGGAACGGGGCTTTGCTGAATGATATTGTAGTAACCTGTCAGCCTCAAACTCAACTCTGTATTGCTTCCCAGTTAACGGGCAGCAACGAAAATATACTCACCCAAACCATCAAAGAATGGAAGCAAAAACCATTGCCGCATCTGCATAAAATTCCGGTTATTTTTTTGTTGTATGCAGGATAATGGTTGTAAGGATGATGAATTATAAAAGCAATTTTTAACGCTGTTGTCATATCAATGTAAATACACAGCCGCTTTATTATTTACATTGTTTCTTTGCAAAAAAATAAGCCTTCATGCGCATTGGAATTGTTTGCTATCCTACGTTTGGCGGAAGCGGCGTATTAGCCACAGAATTGGGAAAAGCTCTTGCCGATAAAGGTCATTCCGTTCACTTCATCACTTACCAGCAACCGGTTCGGCTTAACATTTTCAGCGCAAATATTTATTATCACGAAGTGCGCGTGCCCACCTATCCTTTGTTCGATTATCCGCCTTACGAAATTGCGCTTGCCAGCACTATGGTGGATGTAATTATGAATCACAATCTCGATTTGCTGCATGTGCATTATGCCATTCCGCACGCTTCGGCAGCGTTTATGGCAAAACAAATTATACAAAAAAGCGGTAGAAATATTCCTGTTATCACCACGCTTCACGGCACTGATATTACACTGGTGGGAAGAGATAAAACATACGCTCCTGTGGTTACTTTTTCCATTAATGAAAGTGATGCCATTACAGCGGTTTCGCAGAATTTGCGGGAAGAAACGTACCGTTCGTTTTCAATTTATAAAGAGATTGAAGTGATTTATAATTTTGTTGATGTTAGCCGGTTTAGTAAAAAACCCATTGATGCTTTTCGCAAAGTTATCTCGCCGAATAGCGAAAAAATTATCGTTCATGCTTCTAATTTCAGAAAAATAAAACGTGTGTTTGATGTGGTAAAAATATTTGCGCAGATTAATAAAGAAGTGCCTTCTAAATTATTGATGATTGGTGATGGGCCTGAACGTTCTGGCTGCGAAGAAGTTGTTAGAAAATTGGATGTGCAGGATGATGTTCGCTTTCTTGGCAAGCAGGAACAAATGGAAGAAATTATGGCAATTGCCGATTTGTTTTTATTGCCTTCTGAATATGAAAGTTTTGGTTTGTCGGCGCTCGAAGCGATGGCTGCGCATGTGCCGGTTATCAGTTCTGATGCAGGTGGTTTACCGGAAGTGAACATTAATGGCGTAACGGGTTTTCTTGCCAAAGTAGGTGATGTTGCAACAATGAGCCAGTGCGCTGTTGACCTTTTGAAAGACGATGAAAAACTAACCTTGTTTAAGCAGCAGGCTTTCAACCAGGCAAGCCGTTTTGATATTCATAATATTGTTCCTCAATACGAAAAATTATACAGTCGTTTTTGCGAGATGAACGATTAAAAAAGTTTACTTAACATACCTTACACAACCATCTTCTTTATTTTGCATCCATGCTCACCAGGCGCATTATTCCTTGTTTGGATATTAAAGATGGCAGAACCGTAAAAGGCATCAACTTTGAAAACCTGCGCGATGCCGGTGATCCCGTTGAATTAGGCGCTTTGTACGCCAAACAAGGCGCCGATGAACTGGTGTTTTTAGACATTACAGCTACTCACGAAAAACGCAAAACGTTAAGCGAACTGGTAAACCGCATTTCGCACAACATCAACATTCCATTTACGGTGGGCGGCGGCATTAGCAGTGTGGAAGATGTAAGCGTTTTGTTGCAGAACGGAGCCGATAAAATTTCGGTGAACACATCCGCTTTTAAACGTCCCGAATTGATACGTGAACTGGCGAAAGAATTTGGCAGCCAATGTGTGGTGTTAGCCATTGATACGCGTTGTGAAGATGACGGTAACTGGTACGTGTATATAAATGGAGGCAGAGTAAAAACAAACCTGTTTTGTTTTGATTGGGCGCAACAAGCTGTGGCATTGGGAGCGGGTGAAATTTTGCTTACTTCCATGAACCACGATGGCACCAAAAGCGGCTTTGCCATTGACATTACCAAACAATTGGCAACAAGCCTTCCGGTGCCGGTGATTGCTTCGGGTGGTGGTGGCAACATTCAGCATTTTATAGATATTTTTGAGCAGGGAAAAGCCGACGCCGCGCTGGCGGCAAGCATTTTTCATTTTAAAGAAGTGGAAATAAAAAAATTGAAAGAAGCCTTGAGGAAAAGAGAGATTGAGGTAAGATTGTAAGTGGAAGAGACGGGAAGTCCGGAAGATGCAACCGAATTTTATAACGAGCATTGCAAATCGGGAGATTTGCTGACGAAGCGACGTAGTTCGGAGACTACGCCGGGCAAAAGAAGAAGCTCATGATTAATGAAGTGGCTGCACGTCATGGCGAGGAACGAAGCCATCTGTGCTATACAGTAGATGCTGGTTACAAATAGTAATCACTCTTTGTCAATCAGACCAATCACAAATCACTGATCAAAAATCTCAAATCCACAGATGGCTTCGTTCCTTGACATGACGATGCACTTTGGAATTGCCCATTTTTTATTCGATTGCTGATGGGCTGCGGGATGGAAGTGGAAAGCCCGTAAAGCGCAGCAGTAAAAAAGTTGCGGGCTTTGCGTTGTGAGCTTTGAGCCGGAATAGCTGCTGCGCTGCGGACTTGTAACGAACAGCCCGAACTGGTGTTGAATTGTTAACTGAACGGCAACAGCCCCAAATGGGTTTGTTTTTATTGATATTTGACAATCAGCTTTGATAAAACGATGAACTTAGATTTTAAAAAATACAAAGATGCTTTGGTGCCTGCGGTGATTCAGGATTATGCCACGCACAAAGTGCTGATGCTGGGTTTTATGAATGAAGAAGCCGTGCAGCAAACCGAGCAAACAGGCAAGGTTACTTTTTATAGTCGTACCAAAAAACGGTTGTGGACGAAAGGAGAAGAGAGCGGCCATTTTTTAATTGTAAAACAAATACTCGCCGATTGCGATAACGATACTTTGCTGATAAAAGCTGCGCCCACCGGTGCCGTTTGCCACACAGGAGCCGATACCTGCTGGAGCGAAAAAAACCATAGCGACAATTTTTTGGAATATCTTGAAGGAGTGATAGAAGTAAGGCGCAGCGCGGCTTCTGAAGATTCGTATGTGGCGCGGTTATTTGAAAAAGGTATTAATAAAATTGCGCAAAAAGTAGGTGAAGAAGCCGTTGAACTGGTGATTGAAGCAAAGGATGATAACGAACAATTGTTTGTAAATGAAGCGGCTGATTTGCTGTTTCATTATCTTATTTTACTTCACGCCAAAGGATATACGCTGAACGATATAACAGACGTTTTAAAGATGCGTCATTCAAAATAAATACTATGAAACAAATTTTCTTTCTTTTGTTTTTACTGCCTTTTTTATCTATCGCTCAAATTAAAAAAACAAGCGGCGGTTTTGTGATTGAAGGTCAGTTAAGAGCCTTGCCCAACGGCACCAATGTTACCTTGTTCGGCTTTAACGGAACCGATACATTAGCAAAAACAAAAGTGCTAAATGGCGGCTTTACATTAACCGGAACGGTGAATAATATTGATGCACGGATCATTGCTTTTTCGGGCTTAACCCAACGTTTGGTTGTGTTTATGGGCAATGATGATGTAAAAGTAAAAAGCGATAGCAGTAACTTTAGCGACGTTATAATTACAGGCTCGCCATCGAATTATGATTACGAAGAATTTTTGTATCATATCAAACCACTGAACGATTATGTAACGATGTATAGAAATGGTGTTCAATCGGCACAAACACAATCGGAAAAAGACAGTTTAATGATTGCTTTAAATACAACGTACAACATTTACCAGGAAAGCATCGACCGCTTTATTGCCCGTAAAAAAAATTCGCCGGTTTCCACGCTGGTATTGGCTTACAGCTATGATACCGATCCAAACAAAAACGTTGTGTTACTTCAAAAAAGATACAATACACTAACGGGTTCTGCGCTGCAAAGTCAGTTTGCCAAAAACATTTCGCAGGTAATTGACAATGATAAGATTGGTGCGGTGGGAACTAAAGCTATTGACTTTACACAAACCGATACTTCGGGCAAAAATGTTTCGCTTTCGCAGTTTAAAGGCAAATATGTGCTGCTGGATTTTTGGGCAAGCTGGTGCCGCCCGTGCCGCATGGAAAACCCTAATGTAGTGGCAGCTTACAACACGTTTAAAAACAAAAATTTTACGGTGGTAAGCGTGTCGCTTGATGAAACAAAAGATTCATGGGTGCGTGCTATAAAAGCCGATAATTTACTATGGACGCACATCAGCGATTTAAAATACTGGAGTAATGCAGTGGCGTTAGAATATCATATTCAATCGATTCCTCAAAACTTTTTGATTGATCCGGACGGCGTTATCATCGGCAAAAATCTTCGTGGCGAACAGTTGGTTGAAAAGCTGAAAGAAGTGCTGAAATAAAGGTTTCTTCGCACAGCATTATTTGTTCTTTTTTCAAAGCAAAACAAAAAGCGGCTATGTTTTTTCGTGTTTCAACAAGTGGTGTTGGTGCAGATGCAGTAATTATTTTAGAAGAAACTGAAGCCGGAGCTAAAGCCGAAATTTATGCGTTTGGCGCCTTGCTGAATGCCTTTTCCATTTTACAAAACGGCATTGAAAAAAATGTAGTTTACGGCTTTACAAATACAAGCGATGCACAACAAAATATAACGCCGTTGTTTCAAAGCGCCAAGCTTAGCCCGTTTGTTTGCCGTATTAAAGAAGGCTGTTACACTTTCGCCAATCAAAAGTATAAATTCAATAAATATTTTCATCATCGCGAAGCCTTGCACGGATTGCTTTATGATGCCATTTTTACTTTGATTGATAAAGGTGTAACCAATACTTCTGCTTTTGTAACGCTGGCTTACGATTATTACAAAAACGATGACGGTTACCCGTTTTTTTATCGCGCCGAAATTAAATATGAATTAAAAGAAAACAACTGTTTAAGGGTATCAACTACAATCGTTAATAACAGCGATGTTTCTATTCCGGTTGCCGATGGCTGGCATCCTTATTTTTCGTTTGGAAAAAAACTAAATGATGTATCGCTTTTCATTAACGCAGATGCAATGGTTGAGTTTGATAACCGGCTTTTGCCTACCGGAAAGTATTTGCCTTATTCTGAATTTGGCGAGCTGACGCCGATAGGCAAAACCGCGTTCGACAATTGCTTTGTAATAAAAGAAAACGAAGCACAACCTGCCTGCATTTTACGGGATGAAAAAGCACGTTTGCAACTGGCAATTGTTGCCGAAAAAAATTATCCGTATCTGCAATTGTTTATTCCTGAAAGCAGAGAATGTATTGCGATAGAAAACCTTAGCAGCCTTCCCGATTCATTTAATAATGCTATTGGCTTAACTATTCTAGAACCCACACAGAGCAAGAGGTTTATCGCCTCATACCAATTGCAATTTGTAACGTAGCAGTATTTATAAATTGACAACCGCCGTAATGCTGATTTCAACATTTACCTTCCTTGGCAATGCTTTTACAGCAACCGTTTCTCTTGCCGGATAATCGCCCGAAAAATAGCTTCCATAAACTTCATTAACGGCAGAAAATAAACTCATATCACTCAAAAAAATGGTTGTTTTTACCACATGCTCAAACGAGAGTTTAGCTTGTTGCAAAACGGCGGCTACATTTTGCATTACCTGTTTGGTTTCTTCTGCAATACTTCCTTCAACCAGTTCATTATTTTTTGGGTTGATGGCAATTTGCCCGCTGATAAATAAAAAGCCACCGGCAATTATGGCCTGGCTGTAAGGCCCGATTGGTTTTGGTGCATTTTCGGTATTGATGATTTGCTTTAACATAGTAATATTTTATGTTGGCAAGTTGCGCTAAATTTTATAATCCAAATTCATCAATAAATTATAAAATACTAAACAAACCTCTACTTTAAAAATGCGTAATCTTGCACCTTTTTTATAATTCAGATGGCATTACTGTTGTGCATTGATACCGCTTTAGAAACCGCTACAGTAGGCTTGTGCAATGAAAAGGGTGTAATTGATTTTCGTGTTCATTCAGATCAAAAAAATCATGCATCTTTTGTGCAGCCGGCTATCCAAAACATTATGCGCAGTTCCGGCATTGCATTTACAGGCATTGATGCAGTTACGGTGGTAAACGGTCCGGGCAGCTACACAGGTTTACGGGTAGGTTTGGCATCGGCAAAGGGTATTTGTTATTCTGCACAAAAGCCGCTTGTTTTAATAAATACATTGCAGGTAATGGCAAAAGCTGCCATTGAACAGCAGCAAGATGAAAACGCTTTGTATTGTCCAATGATTGATGCCCGCCGCAATGAAGTGTTTACCGCAGTGTATGATGCTTCTTTAACTACTCTGCTTTCGCCACAGGCATTAATTGTAGAGCCAACAAGCTTTGCACCCTTTTTATTATATCGAAATATGTATTTTTTTGGAAGTGGGCACAATAAATGTGAGAAGATAATTGTACATAACGACAACGCTTCTTTCACAACTTCTTCTTACACATTATCACATATAAATATACTGGCTCAACACTTATATGCGAAAAAGCAGTTTGAGGATATCGTCTATGCCGAACCATTCTATGTAAAAGAATTTTATTCGCCATTTAAATAATATAAAAATTTTTAGAAATTATCTTGTTCATTTGCGCTTTAAAAATATCAATATTTATCAATTCGTATAAAAACGTATAATTAAAAATGCTAACATCCACTCACACTCCGAACGTAACCTTAACGAATCCAGACAATCAGGATCAAGTAAAAGTTGATTTTCTTCATATTAAAAAATCGGCTTTAATACTGCGTGCCATGAACCATAAATTGCGCCAGCAAATGATAAAGCTGCTTGATGAAAGCGGTAAGCTTACGGTAACAGAACTGTATGTAAAACTGCGTCTGGAGCAATCTGTGGCTTCGCAGCATCTCGCCATTTTGCGCCGTGCAGGTATAGTAATTACCAAGCGCGATGGCAAGTTTATCCATTACGCTATTAACTATCCGCGTGTTACCGAAATCAATAAATTTGTAGAGGAACTGGTAGCATAAAAACATACCGAAAACTGATATCCAGCTTTTTTTATTAATCTACTTATGTACATCAAACAATTATATACAGGTTGTTTAAGTGAAGCCGCTTATTATATTGAAAGTAACGATGAGGCGGCAATTATAGATCCGCTGCGCGATATTGATATGTATTTGCAAATGGCAGAAGAAAGAAAAACACGTATTAAATATATTTTTGAAACACACTTTCATGCCGATTTTGTTAGCGGTCATTTAGAATTAAGTAAAGCCACCGGCGCACCTATTGTTTATGGTCCGCAAACCAAAGCGCAGTTTGATGTGGTAATTGCTAACGATAGTGATGTTTTTGAATTAGGAAATATATTCGTCAAGATATTGCACACGCCTGGGCATACACCGGAAAGCACTTGTTATTTATTGAAAGATGAAGAGGGAAAAGACTATGCAGTTTTTACCGGCGATACTTTGTTTTGCGGTGATGTGGGCCGGCCCGACTTATCACAAACTGATGGTTCGGTTACTACTGAAGAATTGGCAACCCAACTTTTTAATAGTTTGCAGTATAAAATAATGCCGCTTGCAGATGATGTGCTGGTTTACCCTGCGCATGGACCCGGCAGCAGTTGCGGTAAGAATTTAGGACCAAAAACGCACAGTACCATCGAGGAAGAAAAGCGTACCAATTATGCGTTGCAGCCACAAACCGCTGAAGCTTTTGTTAAAGTAGTAATAGATGGGCTTTCGGCACCGCCGCAATATTTTTCTATCGCAGCAGAACTGAATAAAAAAGGGTACGAAAATTTAGATACAATCTTGGAAAAAGGCTTAACAGCTTTGTCGGTTGAAGACTTTAAAAACAAAGCAAAACAAAACAACATTACTATCCTTGATACGCGCAACGCCGATGTATTTACAACCGGTTTTGTACCTGGTTCTATCAGTATTGGTTTAGAAGGGCGGTTTGCAGAATGGGCTGGTAGCCTGGTATCGTTTAATCATGCGTTGTTGCTGGTAACAGAAGAAGGAATGGAAAAAGAAACCATCATTCGATTGGCGCGCGTTGGATTTGAAAAAATGGAAGGTTTTTTAAGAGGAGGCTTTGAAGCCTGGAAACAGAGCGGCGAACCTATTGATATGATAATTAATGTGGAAGCTGATGAAGTGGCGATGGATATTCCATTTGATGAAAACCTTGTAATTATTGATGTTCGGAAAGAAGTTGAATTTGCCGACGGTCATGTGAAAGATGCTGTGAATATACCGTTGGAGAATATGGTTAACCCAATCAGTATTTCAGCCATCAACGATACTGATAATTTGTATTTACATTGCGCTGGCGGCTATCGCAGCGTAATTGCGGCTTCGTTGTTAAAACAGCAAGGCATTCATAATTTGCGGAACGTTAGCGGCGGTTATGCTGCTTTAAAAAATAAAGACAAAATAGAAACAAAAAAAAGCACTGAAGTGCTCAATTAAAAATTGATTATTTACATTTTTGTAACCCGCTATGTTTTAACATGGCGGGTTATTTTTTATTATAAAGAGATAAACAACAATTTTTAAAATGATAGTGGGATATTTGATAAGTTGAAACAGTAAATAACGGCTGATGTTTTTCTTTCATCAAATAACCAACACTTTATTTTGAATAATTTTTTCAAGCATTACGCTAACATTTTGCTCTTGGTTGGCGGCGTTATTATCGGCTGCATTCTAGGCATTATGTTCGGCACAAAAATCAACTTTTTAAAACCACTCGGCGACATCTTTTTAAACCTTCTTTTTACGGCTGTTGTGCCGCTTGTTTTTTTTACTATTTCTTCATCCATTGCTTCGGTAGACCGTTCACAGAAATTCGGTAAGTTATTAAGCGTGATGATGCTTTGTTTTTTACTTACCGTTGTTGTAGCTGCTGGTACTGCACTGGTTGGCGTTTCGTTGTTCCCAATAGGTGAAATAAAAACAAACGCTTTATTTACAATGCCACAAAGCAGAAGCATTGGCTTAGGCGATCAAATTACATCAATGCTTACGGCTGATGATGTGTATAAAATTTTTTCGCGGCGCAATATGCTTGCGCTTATTATCTTTTCATCGCTCACTGGTTTTGCTGTTTTGCGTAGCGGCAAAGAAGGCGAGGCGTTTGCAAAATTTTTGAAAGAGGGCAGCCAGGTGTTCACCCGTATTTTAATGCTGATTATGACAGTCGCGCCTATTGGTTTGGGCGCTTATTTTGCCGTACAAGTGGGAACGCTTGGCTCGCAATTACTGCACAGCTATGTGCGGGCTATCGCGGTGTTTCATGGCGTTAGTTTGTTCGACTATGCGGTTTGGTTCAGTGTGTACGCTTTTATTGCCGGTGGCTGGAATGCTGTAAAGCGATATTGGAAAAACAACATTGCACCATCGGTAACAGCCATAGGTACTTGCAGCAGCATTGCCACCATTCCGGTGAATCTGGCTGCATCAAATAGCATGGGCATTCCGGTTTACATTGGCAACCTTGCTATTCCGCTTGGCGCAACGCTTCATAAGGATGGTTCGGCTATCTCTTCCGTTATTAAAATTGCTTCGGTGTTTGCACTTTTTCATAAACCTTTTACAGGCTTCGATGCCCTTGCCATTGCTTTGTTTATTACCATTTTTGTAAGTCTTGTTGAAGGCGGCATTCCTGCCGGTGGCTACTTGGGCGAATTGCTGGTAATGTCGGTTTATAATTTTCCGATGGAAGCCTTTCCGGTGGTAATGATTATTGGTACTTTGGTTGACCCGGTTGCTACTATTTTAAATGTAACCTGCGATACGGCGGCAGGCATGTTGATAGCTCGCTTAATGGAAGGAAGAAGGTGGCAGGATAAATAGAAAGATAAGTGTTAGCAAAAAAATCTAATGATTGCGATGCTTTTGTACTATTCTTTTAATGCTTTTTTACTCGCTTCATAACAAAGAAAACTTCGTTTACAAACAGTGGCTGTTCGGCTTTACAGTAATAATAGCTTGTATAGGCAAAGTTTCTCCCTTTCAATCTAATATCATTAAATAAAAGCTTTTTCTTTTACTGCAAAATCTTCTATCAGGAAGTTAGAAATATTTTTAATAAGAAGTCCAAAATATAATTAAGTTAAACCTGAATTTTAATTGTAGAAAAATATCCACTTTTAGGAAATTGGAACGGTTATTGACAATTGCTCGCCGCCAAAATATGATTATTTAGAAATTATAGTAGGTACCAAAACACAGGTTAGCTGTAACACTTATTAATCTATATAATCTCGCACGTATGTTATCATGAAGTAGGGTATTAAATAATCCTGTTACTTAAGATAAAATTGGTTAAAGCAGTTAGAAAAAAGCAGTCGTTGAAGTTCAGTCAATTTAATGTTTTAAAGTTATTTAGTAAAGCATTTGCTCGCGTTACCTGCGAGTGAGCAAACTTTTTATATCTGTTAATGAATCTGATATTAATAGTAAAAGTTTCATTTTAAAAAATAAAAACACCTATGAGAAAATTCATTTTACCCATTTTGCTTCTTCACTTAACGGTAGCAGTAAACGCAGCCACGTATTATTTTTCTTCCTCTTCGGGAGATGATTCAAGAAGTACATCACAGGCACAAAGCTCTTCCACTCCGTGGCAAAGCATTGGTAAGCTGAACGCCATCATGTCGAGCCTGCAACCGGGCGACCAGGTGCTGTTCAAAAGCGGCGATACGTTTACAGGTGCTATTAATGTAACGGTATCCGGTACCAGCGGCCAGCCTATCACTTTCAGCTCTTATGGTTCGGGAAGCAGCCCCGTAATTAGCGGGTTTTCTTCAGCAGCCAATTGGACACAAGTGCGTGGTAACGTTTGGGAAGCACCTTTTTGGCAACCTAACGGGGCGGAAGGAATGGTAGTGATGAACAACCAGCAGCAGGGGATAGGCAGGTACCCGAACAGCAATGCCTCTAACGGCGGTTATCTGACCATCAACTCCAACAACGGCTCTACACAACTTACCAGTACTGCGCTTCCTTCCTCACCTAACTGGACAGGCGCTGATGTGGTGATCCGCAAAAACCGCTGGACTTTGGACAGAAGCACGATCTCTTCTCATTCAGGCACCACTCTCAACTTTGCTTCCGGCTCATACAATACCATTACCAATAATTACGGTTTCTTTATTGTTAACAGCACCAACACGCTCGACCAGAATGGTGAGTGGTATTACGACAACAGCCGCTCAAAACTGCAGATGTACTTTAGTAATAACAACCCGAATGTTTACACGGTGCAGGCAAGCACGGTAGAGACGCTGGTAACCATCAGCTTTCAAAACTACATCACCTTCAGCAATATTTCTTTTACAGGTGCTAACTCCTATGCCTTTAACCTCACTAATTCCAATAATATTACTATTATCAATTCTTCCATTAGCTTTATAGGTATTGATGGGGTGCAGGCTTTGAGTTCTAATTATCTTATAGTTCAAAATACATCCATCGCCAATGCTAATAACATTGCGATTAATTGTTATTGGGGTTGTAACAATGTAGCAATACTAAACGATCAAATTGGTAATACAGGTTTGATAGCGGGCATGGGGCAGAATGGCAATGCACCTGCTTACGAAGGCATTTACGTGAATGGCAACAACAACTTGGTGCAGTATTGCGAACTGGACAGCACCGGCTATGACGGCATCCATTTTGAAGGCGATAACGATGTTGTCAGAAACAACTTTATCAACACCTTTGGCTTTGTAGTAGACGACTGCGGTGGCATCTATACCGGACAGGGAACAGCGCAGACTACTGTGTACAACAGCCGCTCCATTCTCTACAACATCATTCTTAACGGCGTTGGCGCCACAGCCGGCACTGATAATGCCACCTACATTGCAACGCAGGGTGTTTATCTTGACGACAATACCAACCATACCGCGGTGATGAACAACACGGTAGCCAACTGCGGTCAGGCAGGTATCTTCAATCACAATTCTTACTTTACCAACATCTCTAACAACACGCTGTACAACAACGGTAAGGCGCAGTTCCTTTTTGTGCGCCAGATTAACCCGGTAAGCAGCGTAACAGTTCAGAATAACATCATGTTTGCAAAGACTGCAACGCAGTTAGCCAGCCGCATGGAAAGCTATTCCGGTAACAACGACCTGTCGCAGATAGGCAATGAGGACAATAATTATTACTGTCGTCCAATTGACAATAACTACATGTTTTACGACATGTACGAAGTAGGCACATCAGGCAATTATGTTACGTCTTACGAAACGCTGGCTACCTGGCAGTCAAAGTTCGGTCTTGACGGCAACTCCCAATCTTCACCCGGCACGATACCATCGTTTACATCGAGCAATGCATCGGGTATGAATTTGTTTCCCAACGGAAGCTTCACTTCCAATGCCGACAATGTAGGCGTATGGTCACCCATCGGTGATGGCACGGTGTCATGGCTGCCGGGAGGCAAAGTGCAGTTGTCAGCAAGCAATTATTCATCAACCACAAATTCATTTTACACTACGCTTACTACCAACAGTTCGGTTACAGCAGGATCGGGTCATTTGCTGACATTTAACTTGCAGGGAGCAGCGGCAGGCAGTTCGATGACAGTGTACCTGCGGCAGGGGTCAGCGCCTTACGGGCCAATGAGCACATCAACGATGATACCGATACCCACCACAGCACAGAACGTACAGTTTGGCTTTACGCCAACCGTGAGCGGACCGGTGTCAATTGAAATGGACATTGTTCAGCCTACGGGTGCGGTTTTACTTGATAATGTAGTGTTGCAACAGGCAACCATCACACAAACCAATCCTGACGACTATATTGTTTTTGCCTATAATCCAAGTACAAGCAATATGAATGTAAATATTCCAAGCGGTACTTACCTGGATGCAACAGGTAAACAATACACTAACAGTACAACACTACAGCCTTATACTTCTATTGTATTATTCCAGCAAACATCAGGAGGCTCAACCAATTCTGTAGCGCAGCAGTCTATTGCACTTGATGGTAATTTAGTAGATGCAAGCGCTAACAGCACAATAAGCAGCGCTGCTACTAAGCTAAATTGGAAGGTAGATAATCAAAACAGTACCGCTTCTTATTATGAAGTTGAAAGAGCATCTGATGCGAAGAATTTTACTTCAATTGGTAAAGCCACAGTAAAAACAAACGATGCCTCTTCTGTCACTTATCAGTACAGTGATGCATCACCATTAGCCGGTAAAAATTATTATCGCATTACACAGCATAACAACAAAGACAGTGCTTCTTCAACAAGCAAAATTGTAGTGGTAAACAACATCTCGTTCAAGATAAATCCGAATCCTGCAAAAGATGTTATTCATTTATCTTTTGATGAAATGATTAATGCTGCCGATCATCTTGATAAAGACATGGCTATCCGCAATGCAGCAGGTGTTACTGTGCAAACAGTGCGGTTGCCATCAACAGATAATTTGAACAGGATTGATATTAATGTTGCAGCACTGCAAAGAGGCGTTTACATTTTAAGTGTTTCCTCCGACGGAAAAGCGTTCAGTAAAACATTTATTAAAGAGTAATTTTTTATAGAATAATAACAAAACAAAAAGAGCATAGTGATGACTTCACTATGCTCTTTTTGTTTTGTTGAAATAGTATGGTGGGTGTTGAATTATTTCAACAGAGCATAATAAAAAAGAAACGTGTAAGCAGCCCACACTTTTTTATTTGTTTTGCCCTTTGCCTTAAAAATTTTTAAGCCTTCAATTAAAATAAACCTAATGCAGATTGTGATTGATTAAAAGGGAATTAAAGCTACTAAACTTAGATAAATAGCATCATGACAGGTACAAGTTTTGTTTTTTTATTTTTAGAGTTTACGAAAATCCAATAGATAAAAACAAACAACATTTGCAACCTGTAACAAAAAAATCCAATATCAAATTCAGTCTTGTTACAGGCAAAAAAGAGAAATGAAAAAATGGAAATCATAAACCATTTTCAAAGCAGATGTTTTTAATTTTTCATTGCCGATACATACAACTATTGTCAATGTATCCAAATGAAATTGTTATAAAATTCAGTAACCAATATCAATAGCCGCCAAGGCTATTTCACTCAAACAATAATCATTTATGAAAAAGGTTTTTTTACCCATTCTGCTCCTTCACATCACAATGATAGTGAACGCAGCCACGTATTATTTTTCTTCTTCATCAGGTAATGATTCAAGAAGTGCATCACAGGCACAAAGCTCTTCCACTCCGTGGCAAAGCATTGGTAAGCTAAACGCCATCATGTCGAGCCTGCAACCGGGCGACCAGGTGCTGTTCAAAAGCGGCGATACGTTTACAGGTGCTATTAATGTAACGGTATCCGGTACCAGCAGCCAGCCTATCACTTTCAGCTCTTATGGTTCGGGCAACCAGCCTGTTATCACCGGCTTTTCTACACTTTCAGGTTGGTCGCAAGCGCGCACAAATGTTTGGGAAGCGCCGCTTACAGTTGCCAGTACAAAGGAAGGAATGGTAGTGATGAACAACCAGCAGCAGGGGATAGGCAGGTACCCGAACAGCAATGCCTCTAACGGCGGTTATCTGACCATCAACTCCAACAACGGCTATACGCAACTTGCCAGTAGCCAACTTCCTTCCTCACCCAACTGGACAGGCGCTGATGTGGTGATCCGCAAAAACCGCTGGACTTTGGACAGAAGCACGATCTCTTCTCATTCAGGCACCACTCTCAACTTTGCTTCCGGCTCGTACAACAACATCAACAATAACTATGGTTTCTTTATTGTCAACAGCACCAACACGCTCGACCAGAACGGTGAGTGGTATTACGACAACAGCCGCTCGAAACTGCAGATATATTTTAGTAATAACAACCCGAATGCTTACACGGTGCAGGCAAGCACGGTAGAGACGCTGGTAACCATCAGCTTTCAAAACTACATCACCTTCAATAACCTTTCTTTTACAGGTGCTAATTCTTATGCTTTCAATTTGACTAACAGTAATAATATCAGCCTGAATGGTTGTTATATGAATTTTGTTGGTATTGATGCTGTGCAGGCATTAAGCTCAAATTATTTAAGAGTTGCAAATTCAAGAATGAGCAATACGAATAACGATCCTATCAATTGTTATTGGGCATGTTCAAACACAGTGATATCGCACGATACAATAACGAATACAGGTTTGATAGCGGGCATGGGACAGAATGGTAATACTTCCTATGAAGGCATTTATGTAAATGGTAATAATAACCTTGTGCAGTATTCTGAATTGGACAGCACCGGCTATGACGGCATTCACTTTGAAGGTGACTACGCGGTTGTCAGAAACAACTTCGTCAACACCTTTGGCTTTGTGATAGACGACTGCGGTGGCATCTATACCGGACAAGGAACAGCGCAGACTACATTGTACAACAGCCGCGCGATCATAAACAACACAGTTCTTAACGGTATCGGAGCTGTGGCCGGCACCGATGACACTACTTACATTGCCACACAAGGCATCTATCTTGACGACAATACCAACCATACCGCGGTGATGAACAACACGGTAGCCAACTGCGGTCAGACCGGCATCTTCAATCACAACTCTTACTTTACCAACATATCCAATAACACCTTGTACAACAACGGCAAGGAGCAGTTCCTTTTTGTGCGCCAGATTAACCCGGTAAGCAACGTAACGGTTCAGAACAACATCATGTTTGCAAAGACAGCTACCCAACTGACAAGCCGCATGGAAAGCTATACCGGTAACAACGACCTGTCGCAGATAGGCAATCAGAACAACAACTATTACTGCCGTCCCGTTGACACCAGCTACATGTTTTACGATTTGTACCAAGTAGGCACATCGGGCAGTTATGTTACGTCTTACGAAACGCTGGCTACCTGGCAGTCAAAGTTTGGTCTTGACGGCAATTCCCATTCATCACCCGGCGCGATACCATCGTTTACATCAAGCAATGCTACAGGTGTGAATTTGTTTTCCAACGGAAGCTTCAATACCAACGCCAACTATGTAGGCGTATGGTCACCTATCGGCAACGGCACAGTGTCATGGCTGCCCAACCAATTAACAGGCGGTACGGTGCAGTTGTCATCAACCAATTATTCATCATCTAATGGTTTTTATACAACTCTAAACACCAGCAGTTCAGTTACAGCAGGTCAGGGCTATCTGCTTTCCTTCACCGTGCAGGGAGCAGCGGCAGGCAGTTCAATGACAGTTTACCTGCGTCAGGGTTCAGCACCTTACGGGCCGATGAGCACATCAACAAAAGTACCTGTACCCACTACAGCACAGAACGTACAGTTAGGTTTTACACCAACTATGAGCGGACCTGTGTTTATTGAAATGGACATTGTTCAGCCTACGGGTGCGGTTTTGCTTGACAACGTAATGTTACAACAGGCAACCATCACACAAACCAATCCTGACGATTACATCGTGTTTCAATATAACCCGGGCAGTACAACCAAAAACTTCACATTGAACGGTAACTATATGGATGCAAAAGGCGCCACATACACCGGCACAGTTACATTAAAGCCTTTTTCTTCTTTAGTGTTGTTTAAACAAACATCACAAAGCTCAACAAATTCTGTGGCAACACAAGCCATCAGTGTAAAAGGTAATTTGGTAAATGCAAACGCAATGAACGATTTATCAACAACCAGCTTAACCTGGCAGGTAAATAATCAAAAAACTAACGCCGTTCGTTACGAAGTGCAACACTCAACCGATGCTATTAATTTCGCAACCATTGGCACCGCTTCAGTAAAAACAAACGGTTCTTCTGTAAGCTATGAGTACAATGATTTGAACCCATCCAACGGTAAGAATTATTACCGCATCACGCAGTACGATGAAAAAGGCGAGTATGCCATCAGCAAAACGGTATTGATTAACAACATAGGCTTTAAAATCAATCCAAATCCTGCCCGTGATAAAGTGCATGTTTTCTTCAATGAATTGAACGATTACGACACTCATCTTGGTAAAGAAATTATCATTAGCAATATGGCTGGTGTAGTTGTAAAAACAGCGCCGATGTCATCTTATAATCTTAAAAAGATTGACATTGATGTATCAACGCTTACCAGTGGAATGTACATACTAAGCTTTACTTCTGATGAACAAGTTATCAGCAGAAAATTCCTGAAAGAATAAAAACGGTTTTCTAATTAACAACAAACAGCTGGTAGTGAGTTCGCTCATTACCGGCTGTTTTTTTTATTGAAAAACGAATAAAAACAAACGAAAAAAAGGGTTTGTTTTTATTCACTTTTGTAAAGCCTTCTTTCTTCAATTAATAGAAAAGATAAAACACTACGGCGTGTGATGAATTGTAATATTTTCACCTTATAAAAACATTTTGTTTTGTCGCACGCTAAAGAACGGAAAGAAAAAAATTGTTTGAATTGTAATGCTATCGTAGCGGGTAGATACTGCCAGGTTTGCGGACAGGAAAATATTGAAACGCACGAAACCTTCGGGCATCTTGCCGGGCATTTTGTGGGCGATATTTTTCACTTCGATGGCATGTTTTTCAGCACGGCAAAATACCTTTTGTTCGAGCCCGGATTTCTTACTTACGAGTATGTGCGCGGCAGGCGCGCTTCATATCTCAACCCTATAAAAATGTATGTTTTTATTTCTGCCATTTTTTTTCTGTTTTTTCTTACTGTTTATAAAATACCCATCGACTTATCCGAAGCTGATAAAAAGGAGAAAACAACTGCTGTGCTTTTACGGGAACTTCAGGAAGAAAAAGCCGGTTTGCAAAGTGCCTTTCAAGATACAGCTGTGCCGGCCTGGACAAAAACAAGAATTGAAAAAAGCTTGCGTAAAGTGAATGTTGATATCGAGATACTGAAAAAAGATAGCACCCAAAAGAGCCGGATAATGGAAGACAGGATGTCCGGTTCAATGCTTAACAACGATACTTACACATCTTTGAGAGAATATGACAGCATTCAAAAAACCTTACCCGTTAAATTGAAAGATAGCTGGCTAACACAAAAGGTTTACCACAAAGGACTTGATTTGGAAAATAGGTTTCGTGAAAATAAAAAGGAAATGCTCACTGCCGTTACAGAAAGTTTTTTACATCATTTTCCGCAAATGCTTTTTATTTCTTTGCCCATTTTTGCACTTCTCCTTCAGCTTTTGTATGTAAGGCGAAAGCAGTTTTTCTATGCCAATCATATCATTTATACAGTACATCTCTACTGCGCCGTTTTTATTTTTATCTTTCTTATGTTATTAATTGGTAAGATTGACAAGCTACCTTATCTAAGCTGGTTGCAATATGTTATTTATGCGGTTTCTTTATACGCCATTTTTTATACTTACAAAGCTATGCGTACGTTTTATGGGCAGGGAAGAATAAAAACCATTTTGAAATGGATATTACTGAATGGAGCGGCTTTCTTTGTTATGATCTGCTTATTTGTATTGCTGGCTTTGTTTACCATGCTTATGGTGTGAGGAATATTTTTCAAACTGAAATAACAAACAAATGAATTACTCAGGATTTCAATATACGGAAGCAGTGAAGGAGTTTGAAAGGCTCATTGCCATTATGAATGAGCTGCGCGAAAAATGCCCGTGGGATAAAAAACAAACCATACAAACACTACGCCCGCAAACCATTGAAGAAGCTTATGAGCTTGCTGACGCCATTATAAATAACAACTGGAATAACTTAAAGGAAGAGCTTGGCGATGTGTTGCTGCATATTGTTTTTTATTCAAAAATTGCATCGGAAAAAAATGAGTTTACTTTACAGGAAGTAATTGAAGCGATATGCGATAAACTCATTAAACGGCATCCTCACATCTACGGAAATATAACCGTAAATAATGAAGAAGAAGTAAAAAGAAACTGGGAACAATTAAAATTAAAAGAAGGCAAAGTATCAATATTATCGGGCGTTCCAGCTTCGTTGCCTGCTGTTGTAAAAGCGCAGCGGATACAGGAAAAAGTAAAACAGGTTGGCTTTGAATGGAGTAATAAAAATGATGTGTATAAAAAGGTTGAAGAAGAACTTGCCGAACTATCTGAAGCCATAGAAAATAACGATGCTGCAAACATAGAAGAAGAGTTTGGCGATGTAATGTTTAGTCTGATAAATTATGCGCGTTTTATAAATGTGGATGCGGAAGCAGCGATAGAAAAAACAAATAAAAAGTTTATGAAACGCTTTCAGCAAATGGAAATTGCAGCAAAAGAAAAAGGAAAGAATTTGAATGAAATGACGCTCGCCCAAATGGATGACATCTGGAATGCAATAAAACAAAACAAAACAGAACAATAAATGCTGCTGGCAAGGCTGATAAAACTAAACATACTAAGGCATCGCAATTTATTAATTGCTATTGCCTTGCTGTTCATTTTATCGATCATTTATTTTGCCGTAAGAAATTATAATTTATCGCCAGCCGGAGTAAGAAACAGCTTAGAAACTTACGTTGCAAACGAAGAGCATTTTTTCAACACCATCACTTCCGATAAGCAAACTATTATTGGTATTACCATCAAGCGCGATTCAATTGTTGATGCAAAATTGCAACACGCCCAAACAGGTATTTTTACCTATGCGCTTAACGATATAGGCAACCCTATTTCTGTTTATTGGAGCACATCTCAAATGTTAGTAAATACAAACGATGTAAAGTTCCCCGATAGCGCCATCACCGTAAAATATCCGAATGGTTTGTTTGAATTGATGAAGAAAAAAGTGAAAGTAAACGGCAGGCTTTATATCATTGCCGGGCTTATTCCTTTGCACTGGCAATACTTCATTGAAAATAAATATTTGCCTTCGCAATTTGCCGGCGTAAATAATATTGATAAACTGTATCGTTTATCTGATAACGCTTTCGAATCAACCGCCATAAAAAGCAGCACCGGCAAGCCGTTATTTTATATTGAGCGAATTGAAAATACAAACATCAGTCAGCCTAGTGTTTTTAGTACCAGCCTGCACATTATTATTGTGCTGCTAATGGTTGTTTTTCTTATTTATGTTGCCCGAAGTTTATTACTCAAATACAATTTCAAAGTTGCTTTTTTGTTTCTTGTTGGTTCGCTTTTTCTGCTTCGGCTATTGGTTTATTATACTGACTTTATTGTGTTTAGCAACTTTACCATTTCATCAAAAATGTTGTTGGGTGCAAGCGTTTCGTCAAGCGATTTTTTAATCAGCACCATCTTTGTTTTTGTTTTGGTTGCCTTTTTGTTTTTCTTTCAGCGGCGCATTGTGTATCCGCCAAAATACAACGCTGCTGTGGCTGTTGTTTCGTTGTGTTTTCTCGCTGTTATTACCAACGTTGCCTGTAACATTATCGAAGCTTTGCTCTTCACATTGCATGGCTCGTTCGATGTTACCAACTTCTTTAAATTAAGCATTTTTACGGTAGTAGGTTTCATCATTCTTGTATTTATCATTCTTACATTTTATTATATTTCATGGCTTTGCATAATTGCCGCCTACAAAGCCGGTTTTTCTTTGCCGGTTATTATTGCCACGGTTGCTGCAGCAGGCTTGCTGGTACTGTCGTTTCAATTGCAGCAACCTACATCACTCATTAAATTAGGTGCGCTTTTGTGGCTTATCGGTTATTTGGTTTTGCTTCACGCACGCCAGCAGGACAGGCTCATAAGTCTGTTTGAATCTTCCTTTTTTTTACTTTGGATAATAGTGTTTGCGGTATCTGTTTCTTTTCTTTTGGTAGAGTTAAAAAAGAAGGTTGATTTAGAGCAACGAAAAGAACTGGCAGAAAAATTTGCACGCCAATCCGATCCGTATAGCGAGAACGTTTTGCGCGTTGCAGTGGCTGGTTTTTCAGATACTTTTCTGCAAAAAAATTACAAGCGGTTTTATGATGAAGATGCTAACCGTTACCTGAAAGACAGTTTGGTAAATGCCGATTTTTCGGGCTATTTAAACAAGTTTGATACACGCATCTACGCGTTTGATAAAGCCGGGCAAAGTTTATATAATGATGATGAAACGTCTTATTCTGTAATTGATAATGTAATTCGAAATTCTGTTATTCGCTATCGCAATAAAAACTCGGCCGGGTTATCTTTTTTTAAAGACAACTCTAATGCTTACAGTTATATTTTTCGAAAAGATATAGCTCTTCCCGATTCAGGTTTGGTGGCTCATGTTGTTGTGGTTGCAAAGCCTAAGCGTTATAAAACCGATGCTTTATATCCGGAATTATTCCGGCAGGCGGGCGATATTCAAACTGAAACCGACAACTATTTATTCGCTGTGTATGAAGATAATGATTTAACCAATTTTTCTGCCGGATACCCTTTTGCTGATACGTTGTTACAAAACCAAATTCCAAAGAAACAATTTGAAGAAAATATAGTAGGAACTTATAGCGAAGTTTGGTATAAAGCCAGCAATAACAAAGTAATAATTCTGGTAAAGAAAAACTTATCAAGTGCAGAATTCCTTACTCTGTTTGCATTACTTTTTATATCACTTATTTTGTTTACCTGCCTTATTGAAATCGCTGCTTTTTTTATGCAGCAAAAAAGTTTGCCCCATTCATTCGGACAGCTTTTTTCTTTCAATGTTCGCACGCAAGTGCAAGCAACCATTATCCTTCTTAGCTTTTTTTCTTTTGTGGTAATCGGGTTTATTACCATTCGTTTTTTCATTGATCGGTTTAATAATTCAACGCAGGAAAAATTGGTAAAAACAATTCAGGTAATTACTAACGAAGTACAAAATGCAACCCGAAGTCAGCTTATTTTTTCTAATTGGGATGCGATAGGAACCAACACCGATATTGATAGAAAAATTGTTGAAATAGCCAGCCTTAACAACACCGATATTAACTTATATGATGTAAGCGGAGATTTAAAATTATCAACGCAGCCTTACATTTATAACCGGCAGATTTTAAGTAATAAAATGCAGCCAATGGCTTACAACATGCTGAAGAACAAGCACAGCATTTTGTATTTTCAGGATGAATATATCAAAAGCTTTCCGTTTGTAAGCATGTATGCGCCGATAAAAAATGATAATGACGAAACCATTGCCTATCTCAACATTCCCTATCTCAATTCAGAAATGGAAGTGAACCAGGAGGTATCCAATTTATTGGTAACGCTCATTAATTTAAATGCTGTCATTTTTGTGTTTGCAGGTGTGGTTGCCATCTTTTTAACACGAAGTATTACTTCTTCGTTAGTACAAATTGGCAACAAAATGCGCGACTTTCATTTCGGGGGAAAAATTGAAAAAATTGAATGGAAACGCAATGATGAAATCAGTGTGTTGGTTACAACATTCAACCAAATGGTGGAGCGATTGGAAGAAAGCGCCGCAGCCCTTGCCCGCAGCGAGCGCAATGGCGCATGGCAGGAGATGGCAAGGCAGGTGGCGCACGAAATAAAAAACCCGCTTACGCCTATGAAGTTAAGCGCGCAGTATTTGCAAAAAGCCATCAACAGCAATGCTTTAAATGTAAAAGAACTTGCGTTGACTATGTCTTCTACTTTAATTGAACAAACCGATCAGCTTGCTAAAATTGCAGGCGATTTTGCGCAGTTTGCTAATATCAATCAGGCAACACCGGAAGTGATGAATCTTTCACATTTATTAGAGTCGCTTTGCTTGTTGCATACCACCGGCAGCGATGCTGTAATACAATACGAAAAACCTTATGAAGATTATATCATTCAAGCTGATAAAACGCAAATGAGCCGGTTGTTTACCAACCTTTTAAAAAACGCCGGAGAAGCGCACAACAGTAACAATAACGAAGCACTCACCATTGTGATAAACCAGCGTCTCAAAAGCAATTGTGTGCAGGTATCTATCAGCGATAATGGTACCGGTATTTCGGCAGATAAACTGGCTCATATTTTTGAACCCAACTTCACCACCAAAAGCTCGGGAACAGGCCTGGGGCTTGCCATTTGCAAACGCATTACCGAAAATGCCGGCGGTAAAATCTGGTTTCATACCATTGAAGGCAAAGGCACAACTTTTTATGTTGAACTGGCACTTGTGAATAATTGATAAATACAAAGAACTATCAAAAAAGCGATAAGATTTTTCAATCGTTTTCAAATGCCTTGCAGATAAAATACCTTTGCATAAATTTTTAAAATGAGCCAGGTAAAAGTGGGTCTTGTGCAAATGAGTTGCGTTGCTGATAGGGAAGCCAATCTTAATAAAGCCATCGAAAAAATAAGGGAAGCCGCTGCAAAAGGCGCGCAGATTGTTTGCCTGCAGGAACTGTTTACTTCGCTGTATTTCTGTAATGTGGAAGAGTATGAAAATTTTACATTAGCCGAATCAATACCCGGTTCTTCTACTGATGCGTTAAGTAAATTGGCAGTCGAATTCAATGTGGTTATTATTGCTTCGCTCTTTGAAAAAAGAACGCAGGGAATTTATCACAACACAACAGCAGTGCTGGATGCAGATGGAACTTATTTAGGCAAATACAGAAAGATGCATATCCCTGATGATCCTTCTTACTACGAAAAATTTTACTTCACGCCCGGCGATTTGGGTTATAAAGTATGGAACACCAAATATGCAAAAATTGGCGTGCTTATCTGCTGGGATCAATGGTACCCCGAAGCTGCAAGAATAACATCGTTAATGGGTGCAGAAATTTTATTTTTTCCAACCGCAATTGGCTGGCATCATTTGCAGGACGATGTTACCAACAGCGAGCAATACAATGCGTGGCAAACCATTCAACGCAGTCACGCGGTTGCCAACGGCGTGCATGTAGTAAGCGTGAACAGAGTGGGTTTAGAGCAGGACGGACAAATGAAATTTTGGGGAGGCTCGTTTGTTTCCAATCCGTTTGGAAACCTTTTGTACAAAGCATCTCACGATGAAGAAGAAGTTGCTGTTATTGAGATTGATACGGATAAAACAGATACTTATCGTACGCACTGGCCGTTTCTGCGCGATAGAAGAATTGATAGTTATGGAGAGATAACAAAGCGGTTTATAGATGCGGAATAGAAGTCAGGAAGTCGGAAAGTCTGGAAGTCAGAAAGAAAAATGTTACAATGCCTTTTAAGTTTGAAAAATTAATTGTTTGGCAGAAGGCTGTTGATTTATCCGATCATGTAAACCAATTAACCAAAGCGTTTCCAAAAGATGAAATGTTTGTGCTTACTTCTCAAATCAAACGTGCTGCAGATTCGGTTTCATTAAATATTGCTGAAGGTTCAACGGGTCAATCCAATGCCGAATTCAATCGTTTTCTAAGCATTGCTCTGCGTTCTGATATTGAGGTTGTTGGCTGCTTGTACTTAGCACAACGAAGAGGTTATATCAATGACAACAGTTTTTCTTTTGTTTATAAATTATGCGAAGAAATATTGGTAATGATAAATGCCTTGCGCAATTCTTTAAAATAATATATCGTGAATAAATCTATCAGTCAACCACTTTCTAATCCTCCGGACTTGCAAACTTCCGGACTTCCTGTCTCTCCGACCTTCCAACTTCCCGACTCTCCAACTCCAAAACAATTGGGTTATTTCTTTCCTGCTGAATGGGAACAGCATGAAGCCACATGGTTGAGTTGGCCTCATAAAGAAGAAAGCTGGCCCGGAAAAATTGAAAGCGTTTTTGCTTCCTACTCTTTGTTTGTAAAATATTTGTCGCAAAGCGAAAAAGTGCGCATCAATATTGTTGATGAAGCCATGAAAGCGTCTGCCAGTAAGGTTTTGAGAGATGCAGGCGCGAACATAAACAACGTAGAATTTTACTTCAATCCAACCAACGATGCGTGGTGCAGAGATCATGGTCCGGCTTTTATTATTAACCCCAAAGTGGAGCAAAAGAAAGCGGTGATTGACTGGGATTACAACGCCTGGGGCAACAAATATCCTCCATTCGATAAGGATGATGTTGTGCCTACATTAATTGCAAAAACATTTAATCTTCCGGTATTTTATCCTCGTATTGTTATGGAAGGCGGATCGGTTGAATTTAATGGAATGGGCACTTTATTAACTTCAAAAAGTTGTCTATTAAATAAAAACAGAAACCCGCATTTATCGCAAAGGCAGATTGAAAATTATCTCATCAATTATTACGGTGTTGAACAAATTTTATGGGTGGATGAAGGCATTGTGGGCGATGATACCGACGGGCATATTGATGATACCGTTCGGTTTGTAAATGAAGACACCGTTGTAACTGTAATTGAAGCAAATAAAAACGACGAAAACTATGCGCCGTTGCAACGCAATTTAAAACAGCTTCAACAGATGCGCTTATTGAATGGAAAGCAATTGAACATTATTGAACTTCCAATGCCGGACGTTGTTATTTACCAAGACCAATTGTTGCCGGCTTCTTATACTAATTTTTATATCTGCAACCGTTTTGTAATTGTGCCAACTTTTCGTTGTAAAAAAGATGAAGTGGCTTTACAAATTATTGCGCAATGCTTTCCCAACCGTGAAGTAATCGGCATTGATTCAACCGATATTATCTGGGGCCTGGGCAGTTTTCATTGTCTTTCCCAACAAGAGCCTGCGGTGTAGCCTGTAACATTTTCTATTACTTATCAGTACTCCTTTTTCGAAATACAAAGCTTGTAGTTCCTCTTTGTTCTGCTGCTAATTTACAGTGGCAGACTCGTTATTATTACGCATTTCGTAAGAAGATTTCCCTATCTGTATCCTGCCTCTTTTTCAGCATATCTACTTTTGCAGCCAATTAAAAATGCAAGCAAACAAGTATTTATTATGAAATGTTTACCCATTGTTCTCAGTGTATATTTTGTGTTGATAACTGCTTTTGTTTTTGCCGATAATAGAACCGGCAGCATCAAAGGCTTTGTAAAGCTAACCGATGGCAATCCTGCGGCTTATGTAAGCGTGATGGTAAAAGGAAGCAGGCAAGGAGCGATAACTAACGAAGAAGGTGTATTTAACCTGCAACATTTAGCAAGCGGTGTTTACGAGTTGGAAGTGTCATTAACAGGTTACAACGATGTTATGCAATCTGTTACGGTAACTGAAAATGCAGTTAGCCATGTAGTGATTTCCTTACATCTTTCCGAAAAGCAGTTGGAAGAAGTGATTGTAAAAGCCAGCAGCGGCTATAAAAGTAATTTCCCTTCGTCAACATTGCGGTTGAATGAGCCTTTAAACGAGGTGCCGCAAAACATTCAGGTTGTTACTAACAAAATGTTCGCCGATGAGCAAATTACAAGCATGAGCGATGGTGTTATACGCAATGTAAGCGGCCTTACAAGGCTGGAGCATTGGGGCGATTTATATACCCGCATCAACATGCGCGGTGGCAGAGCTTCGGCGTTTCGCAATGGCATGAACATTACTTCCAGTTGGGGGCCTTTAACAGAAGATATGAGCTTTGTTGATCACATTGAATTTGTAAAAGGACCAGCCGGTTTTATGATGAGCAACGGCGACCCAAGCGGCATTTACAATATAGTAACCAAACGGCCTACCGGGCAAACAAAAGGCGAAGCGAGCCTGATGCTGGGCAGCTACGATTTTTACCGCAGCACATTAGACCTTGATGGAAAGTTGAGCGAAGATGGAAAGTTATTATACCGTTTAAATTTGATGGGACAAACCAAAAATTCATTCCGCCCTTACGAGTACAACAACCGCTACAGCATTGCACCCGTAATCAGTTATAAAATTGATGAGAATACAACGCTGACCACAGAGTATATTTTACAACATGCAAACATGTCGGATGTTGGCAGCTATTATGTGTTTTCAACCAAAGGTTATGGCAACCTGCCACGCAATTTTACCACCATGCCGCCTGCTTTGGATCCAACCATTATCAACGATCAAAGTATAACGTTAAACCTGCAACATAACTTCGGTGCAAACTGGAAGCTTACGGCACAGGCGGCTTATTTCAACTATCGGCAAAGGGGTTCTTCATTGTGGCCTTCTTCTGTGGATTCGGCAGGCAACATGATTCGTAGCATAAGCATTTGGGATGCAAGCAATATTTCTAAATTCGGCCAGGTGTATTTGAATGGCGATGTGCAAACGGGCGCAATTCACCATCGTATTTTGGGCGGGTTGGACGTGGGTGATAAAGAATATCTGGCAGACTGGAATCAATCGCATCAACTCGATTCGGTTGGTGCCTATTTCAACGTATATGCACCCAATTACGGAACGCCTGTAAACGGCTATCCTATATGGGACAGAAGCAAAAGCTTACGGCAACGTGCAGGCGAGTATGGCGTTGTAACACAAGAATACACAGGCATTTATTTGCAGGATGAATTGGGCTTTTTCAACAATATACTGCGGATAACATTAGCCGGAAGATATACCACCGTAAAACAAAACAATTACAACACGTTCACCAATGGCAATCGCTTCACGCCGCGCGTTGGCTTAAGTGCTTCGGTTGATAAACAAACTTCTTTATATGCCTTGTTTGATCAGTCTTTCGATCCGCAATCGGGCATTCGCCGGGATGGCAAAGCTGTGCTGCCTGTTACCGGCAATAACGTAGAAGTTGGAGTAAAAAAAGATTGGGCAGAAAGCAGGTGGAGCACTTCTTTATCGTTGTATCGTATTTTACAAAACAATCAAACCACAGCCGATCCTTCTAACACAGCAAGTGAAAATTATGTGGTGCAATTTGGTCAAACAAAAACACAAGGCATTGAGTTGGATGTACGGGGGCAATTGTTGCCCGGTTTAAACCTGGTTGCCAATTATGCCCTGAACGACTCGAAGATAAGCAAAGCGGATGCTGCCAACAAAGCTACTATAGGCAACAAAGTGCCGGGCTATGCAAAGCATACTGCCAATATGTGGTTAAATTATAAACTGCAAGAGGGAGCCTTACAAGGTTTGGGCGTGAATGCCGGGTTTACTTACCTGGTTGACCGTACCACATGGAGTTGGGGAACTGCCGGTCAGCAAAATTTGCCCGATTACTTTAAGTTGGATGGTGGGCTTAATTATGAAAAAGATAAGATTACAGTTACCGCCAATGTATTCAATCTGCTGAATAAATATTTATACAGCGGTGCTTATTATGGCTATGGCAAGGTTTATTACTGGCAGGCAGAAGCAGGTCGTAACATCAGGCTGGGCGTGAGTTACAGGTTTTAATACAGCGCACAACAATCGTTTGTTTTTATCATTATTTCATCAACAGAAGCCGTTGCCCTTGCATCGGTTTCTGTTTTACAAACTGCAATGCGTTTCAAAAAAATAGTAGGCGTTATTCATTTGTGGCTGGGCTTAAGTTCCGGTATCATTGTTTGCTTTTTGGGCATTACAGGATGTATGCTGGTGTTTCAAAAAGAAATTGAAAGCCTTACAATTCGGGAGCAATTTGTGCAAACACAAAGCAAGCCTTATGCGGCGCCTTCTTTACTAAAACAAAAGGCAGAAACTGCTTTAGGTGGCAATCGCAAGATTATTAATGTAGAATATCCAGGAAGAAACAAAGCTGCAATCGCATATTATTACAATACAAAAGAATACTATCTCCTTTATCTCAACCCTTACAGGGGCGATGTGTTGAAAGTAAAAAACATGAACCGCGATTTTTTTCGCATCGTTCTAAACGGTCATTATTATTTGTGGTTGCCGCCTAAATGGGGGCAGCCAATTGCAGCCAGTGCAACACTGGTATTTGTAGTGTTACTGATTACAGGCTTGATACTTTGGTTTCCTAAAAACAAAGCTGCACGTAAGCAACGCTTCACTATTAAATGGAAGGCAAAATGGCGCAGGGTGAATTATGACTTGCATAACGTGCCCGGATTTTATACAATGCTGATTGCTTTGTGTCTTTCGGCAAGCGGGCTTGTGATGGGTTTTCAGTGGTTTGCCAAAACAGTATATTTTGTAAGTTCAGGAGGCAAAGCAATGCCGCCTTATCAACAGGTTTTTTCTGATACATCAGCTATAAAAACAACAGCTTTGCCGTTTGCTGCAACCGATGTTCTGTTTCAAAAAATAGTGGCAAAAACAAAAGAGGAAGAAGGCGTTTCTGTTGATTTTCCTCAAACGAAAGATGCACCTGCCGGTATCAATAGTAATCACCGGCAAGGCACTTATTACAAGCGTGATGCATTGTATTTCGACCAATATACTTTAGAGCCAATCAATGTAAAAGGCGTGTATGCAGGAAAGTATGCAAACGCCAGCGCCGCCGATAAATTGCAACGCATGAACTACGACATTCATGTTGGCGCCATTGGTGGGTTGCCTACCAAAATTCTTGCTTTTTTCGGCTCTTTTGTAGCAGCAAGTTTGCCCGTTACTGGCTTCTTACTATGGCGTGGCAGAAAGAAGAAAATGAAGCCGGAAGCGAAGCGGGTAAAAGCTTTGGCTGTAAGCAAGTGAAACACATAGCCACATAGTTATTATAGCAAAAATACATAGGCTTATATGTGAAAAGCTTTGTTTCTATGTTTCTATGTGTTTCAAAAAAATAAGTTTATACGGATACTAAGAAAAAGTTCTTGCCAGCAAAGGTTTATCATCGGGTTTATGGTTCTCTTTTTTAATTATTCCAATTACAATTTTATCTATCGGAAGCGACATTGTTTCTTCACTCAACTCATTCCATTCCATCCATCTGAACACTTCATATTCGCCTTTTGTATCCGCAAGCTGATGAGGCAAAAAATCAAACAGTTTTGTTTTTGTTTCTAACGGTATCGGCTCTTCAGCATGAACCCAATAATAAATAGAAATGATTTGATGATCTTTATTGAACGCCGACATCTGGAAATAATCGGTGGTGTAAATGTGTTCGCCGATGGTTACGTCTAAATTCGTTTCTTCTTTAAACTCGCGTTTCAGGCAATCCCGTGTGCCTTCGCCAAATTCCAAACCGCCACCGGGCAACTTGGTAAAATACTCACCTCGTATCAATTCATCACTCACCAAAACACGGTTGTTATTGTCTTTTAAAATGCCATATACGCGAACATTAAATAGGTTCATGTTTGTTTTTATTTATGCTGCTTTTACTTCTTTCAAAGCAGAAGCAAACACTTGCATTTCATCCATTCTGCCAACGCTTACACGGCACCAATTTTTATTATTAAACTTCCAGAAACGCACGCCGGCACCGCGTTTCAGCATTTCATCCGTAAACTGTTTGCCTTCCATTGTAATGGGAAATATTACAAAATTGGTGGAAGAAGGAACATAATTGTAACCTTCTTTTTTTAATACTTCATACAGGTATTCTTTTGACGCTAAGGTTTTGTTTAATGATGTTTTCATAAAATCTTTATCCTGGTAAGAAGCGATAGCGGCTCTTATTGATAATGTTCCTAAAACATCAACGTTATATTTCGCCAGTGTTTTTATCATCTCGGGCTGCGCAACAATGTAGCCGATGCGCATTCCGGCAAGCCCGTATATTTTTGAAAATGTGCGCGAAACAATAATGTTATCGCCGTTCTTCACGTTGGCAATGGTTGTGGTGGCTTGCGGGTTGGGCAGGTAATCGATGTAGGCTTCATCTACAAAAACGGGTACTTTTTTGCTGGTAGCTGCACAAAACGTTTTTAATTGATCGGTATCAACAATAGTAGCTGTCGGGTTGTTGGGGTTTACAATATAAATAAGAGAAGTGGTGTTATCAATGCTTTTAGTTATGCCATCCAAATCAAATTTATAATCAGGCGTTAAAGGCACTTTTACCCATTTGCCCTGTAGTGCTTCGGCTGCTGCGGGCAGCGAATCAAAAGTAGGATCGCAGGTAACAATGCCGCCGCCATTTTTGGTGAAATAAATAGCCGCTGCCATCAGCAATGGAGATGAGCCGGCGCCTAATAAAATATGATCGGGCGTTATGCCTTCATAATCAGCAATCATCTTCTTTAAGGTATCGTTTTCGTTAAACGCATATTGATAGCTGGATGATATAGAATCCAGCATCACCTGCTTTGCTTTGTCGGAAGGACCAAACGGGTTTTCATTAAATATCAGCCGCGCTTTCATGGGTAGCGAAGCATCGGGCATTTCGGTAATGGCAGCGTTTGTTTTTGCTGTAGTTGGCGATGCCTGTAACGATTGCCAAAGCGATGGAAGCAAGGTTGCGCCTCCGGTTAATAAAGCACTTTTGCGAAGCCAGTCGCGGCGGTTAATGGTATAAGACATAAGGTAGATGTTTGAAGAAATGAAGAATTGTTGTTGCCTGCAGAAACTGGCATAAAGTAAGGAAATTTTTAGCAGTCAGGGAAAAGTTTATTGAAGAAAAAGGAATTAAAATTTGCAAATAAATGCAAAGGCGGCATTTGTAAAATACAAACTGTTACTTATCAAAATAAAAAGGAAGACGTATTGGGTTTATTGCTTTGCAAACACTTTCTTCAGCAAATCGGTGGTGCGTGCTGCCGGGTTCTTTCTAATGTTTTTTTCTTCCAGCGCAATTTCGTAAAACAAACCTTGCAAAGTTTTACTGGTTACATAAGTGGATAGGTCGGTTTCAACTTTTTTTACAAGCGGCAATTGGTTGTAAGTGGTGGTAAGGGTTGACCAGTATTTTGTTGCATCCACTTTCGATAGTGAGCTATCAACAATCGGTCGGAAAGCGCTGGTTAAAGCACTTGTAGTGTTGGCTTTTAAATACGTAGTGGCTGATGTGTCGCTGCCTTTTAAAATGCTCATTGCATCGCCAATAGTCATGCGTTTTACTGCATCTAAAAAAATAGGCGCTGCACTTTTAGAGGCATCTTCCGCAGCGCGGTTCATAGTTAATACGGCTTTATCAACCTCATCTCCCAAACCCAGGCCACGCAAGGTTTTCTCTATTTTTTGCGCTTCGGGCGGCAACAATATTTTTACGGCTGCATTTTTAAAAAACCCGTCTTCTGCAGATAGTATGCCGGTGCTTTTATCCACCCCTTTATTTAAGGCTTCTTTCAAGCCGCTTGCTACATCATCGGTACTTATGCCTGATAAAACCGAGCCTATTGAATACTTACCCGATGAATCTTTTCCCAGCGGATTTTTTAATAGGTTTTTAAACTGCGCCTGTGATAATTGTGCAATAAAAACAAACGCACCTGCAAAGATTATTTTCTTCATGTTATAAGTAAATAAAATGAACTTGACTGAATAATAGCAGCACAAAGCAAAAGACATTCTGGCTTGCAAAACGTTTAACCTCTTTATCTTAACAAAGGCATAAGGTTTACGAGTACAGTGTAAGTTATGAGACGTGAGGTAAAAGGCTTAAACAATAAATAACCAGATGAACAAAACGTTTGCGTAATTATACTTCGAAAGCTCGTACCTCACACCTTCTGCCTTTCAACTTTTATCACTTACTTCCACAATTAAAAACTTTAAATAAGCCGTATTTTCCATTCCCCAAATAATAGGATGGTCGCTCGATTGCGAGCGGTACGTTACCTGCCGTATGTTTTTCTTTGCATCTTTGGCAGCCATATTTATCGTTTGCAAAAACAACTCCGGCGATACCAGATTGGTGCAACTGCTCGTAACTAAAAAGCCACCGTTTTTTATCAGCTTCATGCCACGCAAATTGATTTCTTTATAACCTGCAACAGCTTTCTGAATGTTCTCGCGGCTCTTTGTAAAAGCAGGCGGGTCAAGCATCACAACATCATATTGCCTGCCTTCTTTCGCCCATAATTTCAATACATCAAATGCATTCACGGCTTCAAAGCGGCATCGGTTATCAACACCATTTATTTTTGCATGATGATTCGCCTGCGCCACTGCCGCTTCTGAAATATCCAACCCCAAAACCGATTTTGCGCCATAGTGCGCTGCATGAATTTCAAATGTGCCGGTGTAAGTAAATACACCCAAAACATCAGCATCTTTTACAATGTGCCTGATGGCGCGGCGGTTATCCTGCTGATCTAAAAAATAACCCGTTTTTTGTCCGTTTTCTAAATCAACAATCAAGCGGATTCCGTTTTCTTTTATATCAATTTTTGTATCGAACGGTTGTGATAAAAATCCGGTTTGTTGCGCCAAGCCTTCCAGTTCTCTTACCGGCACATCGTTGCGTTCGTAAATGCCTTTAGGTGAGAAGATTTTGTTTAGCGCAGTTACAATAGCAGGCTTCCATTTATCCATGCCAAGCGATAGTGTTTGCACTGAAAAATAATCATTGAATTTATCAATAACTAATGATGGCAGATAATCGGCTTCGCCAAACACCAGCCTGCAATTTTCGGTATAACCAATTTTATTGCGATAATGCCAGGCAGCTTCTATTTTCTTATAAAAGAAATCATCATTGATGTCTTCTTTTTTGCGGGTTAATAAGCGAATAATTATTTGCGATTTTGGATTGATAAAACCTCGTCCCGCAAAAGAACCATCAGCAAAACAAACCTCTACAATATCGCCGGGTGTTATGTCACCTTTTATTTCATTCACTTCATTACTAAAAACCCAGGGATGACCATTAGCAATACGCGGCGCAATTTTTTTGTTTAAAATTACCTTTATCATACACCAAAGATATTGATACACAGAAAAATATAAATCTTGGCAGGATTCTTGAAAAATTTGTTTTACTTAACTAAAAAAATAAATTGTATGAGCGCACAAAAAATAATCTTAGGTACCGTATCGGGCGTGTTAGCCGGCGTTGCCGTGGGTTTGTTAATTGCACCGATGACCGGTGAAGAAACCCGACAAAAATTATCTGATAAAACAGATGAGCTGACAAGTGTAGCAAAAGAAAAACTTAATCAGTTTACACAGAAAGCGGCAACAAAAGCGGATGATATTAAATCTGCATTGAGCCAAAAAATCGAAGGCATCAGCGATGATGTTCGTGAAAAAATTCTGAAGCTATTAGATAGCAGCAAAGAAGCTTTGAACAGCGGAAAAGATGCTATTAATAATGCAGAAAACAAAGTGAACTAGGCACCATCACCTGCGTCTGCGCAATAAAGGAATTAGCAATAATGTTTAAAAATAAAGGGCGTTTTATACGCTCTTTTTTATTTACATCAATTCGTTATATATTTAGCTCGTCAATCAATGATTGAAATCAATTATGAGAAAACAAATATTCATTTTAACTGTTATTGCTGCGCTTGTTTATGTGGCTTCCACATCGTTCACGCCATCAACAAAACAAGGCGGGTTTAAAAATTTAAAAGTGCTTCCTAAAAACATAAGCCATGATAGTTTGGACCATATCATGGATTACTTTAAAGCATCGCTGGGCGTAAAGTGTGGCTTTTGCCATGCGCCCGATGCAAGCACCGGCAAACTGAACTTCGCATCCGATGATAAGCCCGAAAAAGAAGCGGCGAGATACATGATGACAATGACGGCCGGCATTAATAAAAACTATTTCAATTTTAATAAATCGTCTAATCCGGATACCATTCGTGCGGTTACCTGCTACACTTGCCACAACGGCAACCCGCACCCGGAAGGAACGCCAAAAATGGAAGACGACCACAACCACATGATGCCGCCAAACCATCCGCCAATGCCTGACGGACAAACACCAAACGGTGGAATGCCGCAGCATGATAGCATGATGAAACAAAAGCCATAAGCCTAAAAATAGTACAGCATTTATAACCTGCGAAACTTTTGTTTTGCAGGTTTTTTATTTATTTGACAGCAACAATTTTTGTAAAATATTCTTCAGGAAAAGAGATAACGGAAGGTTGGTTTGCGAAGATGCCAAAAACCGTACTGCCGCTACCACTCATAGCTGCATATACTGCACCATGAGCATACAAATGCTGTTTGATTTTGCAAATAGCCGGATGCTGTTGTAATGTGCCTTTTTCAAAATCGTTCACCAAAGTTTCTTTCCATTGTTCAATAGGTTGTTCAATAATTTTTTGTAAAGAAGTTGTATGAGTTTGATGCTGCAATTGCACAAACGCTTCTTTGGTGGAGATGTGAATGTTGGGGTTGACAATGTAAAAAAAATAACCTTTTAAATTGATAGTAACCGGCTGCAGTATTTCGCCTCTGCCCGATGCGAACATAGGTTTGTTATAAATAAAAAAAGGGCAATCACTGCCAAGCTGTAACGCATAACTGGCAAGACTTTCAGCTGATAATTGGAGTAAAAACAAATCGTTCAGCATCAGCAAAGCAAAAGCGCCATCGGCGCTGCCACCGCCCAAGCCTGCACCCATTGGAATTGCTTTGTGTAAATGAATGTTTATAGCCCGCAATTGCGGAAAATCTTTCTTTATTAAATACCATGCTTTTATGCAAAGGTTGCTGCTGCTATCGCCGGAAACGGGCAAGCCGAAAAGAGAAAGTTGCGGTAAATTTGTTTGAGAAGATAAGGGAACAATTTCAAGCGCATCAAAAATAGAAAGCGGATAAAAAACCGTTTCTAAATTGTGATAGCCATCCCTTCGTTTGCCCAACACATGAAGACCAAGATTGATTTTAGAGTTGGGGAAACGAACCACAAGTAAAATAGATTGAAGTTATTTTTTACGCTTGTTTAGTTCATCCCGGATGCTGATAGCACGGAGATAATCTTCCTGTTCCAGCACTTCGTTTAATAATATTTGCAGTTCATCTACGCTTAAGCTGTGCAGGTTTTCTTTTGATGATACCGCACCCACAGTTTGTTCAACCGCCACATCACCTTTCTTTTTATTACTGTCTTCCATTAAAATACCTGCGCTTTCAAGAATATTATCAAACGTATAAATAGGGCAGCCAAAACGCACGGCAAGCGCCAGCGCATCGGAGGTTCGGCTATCTATTTCAATAGTATCGTGCTCATTAATACATACCAGCTTTGAATAAAAAATACCTTCCTGTAAATCATTGATGATAATTTCCATCAGCTCTACATTAAAGGCGTTCATAAAGTTTTTCATCAGGTCGTGCGTAAGCGGCCGGCTGGGTTGCATCCTTTCTAACGCAACAGCAATAGCCTGCGCTTCAAAGCCGCCAATTACAATGGGCAGGCGGCGTAAGCCACTCACTTCACCTAACACCACAGCGTACGAATGTGTTTGCGTGATACTATGAGATAAAGCCACAATCTCAAGTTCTATCTTCTTCATGCCGGAACTGCTAAATTTTTATCCGGCAAATGTAATATTTTCAAAGTTTATTACAGATGCCTGCATTTAATGAATGTGAGTTTTTATAACGCTTTGTTCACCTTCAACCGTAAGGTTTTCTTTTATACAACTTTAAAATGGTAAAATTGAAACTCCAATTTTTGTAAAAAAACCTGTGCTGTTGAGCGCAGGTTTTTTAATGCTGTTATTCTATTTAAACTCATTGCTGAAGAATCGAATCCATATCCACTTGCCGGTTGCGGTCAATAGCTTTTTCTTTTGTTTTTCTCAAAATTTCCTGTAAGGTTTCAGTGGCATCCAGTGCAGCAGTTTCAAAAGTTGCGGCGCTCTTTTTTACAAAATGATCGTTACCGGGAACTTCCAATCGTATCTCGCAAAAACAATTTGCAGGATCACCATCCGAGCCTTTATATAGCGTAACATCGGCACGAATAATCTTATCGCTTTTTAATTTTGCAAGCGTTTCGCGCACATAGCTTTCCAACTCGCTGCTTGCTTTAAATCCCGGAGATTCGATGATAATATCCATAAGAAATGTTTTTGTAAAAACAACTATTATCATACCAATACAACATGGCAGAACGATAATAAACAGGTTGATTTAACATTCACTTTTCGTTTCTCCTGCTACCTTCATTTTTATTATAATTGTTTTGATGGATGAATAAATTTTTATTGTTTCTGAATATTGTTTTGATTCTTGCTTTGGGTGTGTTGTACTTTCTTTTTTTCAATTATAGAAATCAGGATAAACACAGCATTCAGCAGGCAAATGCGGCATCAGCAAACCGTTTTAAAATAGCCTATTTTGAACTGGATTCATTACAGGAAAACTATGTGTATTTTAAACAGATGCGCGACTATTTAAACAAGCATGAAGCGCAAATGACAAAGCGGTTAAACGAAATGCGCGATAAATATACTACTAAGCTGAAAGAATACAATCAAAAAGGACCTACGATGAGCCAAACAGAGCAAGGTGCTTTTGAACAACAGCTTGTTTCGTTAAAAAACGATTACGACCAAAGCCAGCAGCAAATGAGCCAGGATATGAACAACCTGTACATGCAAAAAATGCAGGATGTAAAATCGAAAATTCAGGAAGTTTTAAAAAACTATTGCCGTGATTCCGGATACTCGTATGTGTTTGCCTCAAGCAATGAAGATTATCTGTATTATAAAGATACGCTGCGCGATATTACTCCCGGCATTGTGAAGTTATTAAATGATGTGTATTTAAAAGATAAGAAATAATGAGAAGTAAGTAAGCGGTAAGCTTTCTTTCTCATTTATTATATGCGCTCATGTATTGTTTTACATTGTAGTAAAATAAAAGGCTTCCCGGTGAGAGAAGCCTTTTACATTCATGGCAATCATCGTTGGTAATTATGCATTGTGTTCAGCATGATGCTTTGCTGCTTCATGCGTGTGATGCTCGGCATTTAAGTGATGCCCGTGCGCAACGTGTGCATGGTGTGCAGCCTTTTCATGATTACCAGCTACATGATGTTTGTGAGCTTCCTCGTGATGCTTTGCAGCTTCTTTACTGTGGTGGGCTGCTTTTACGTGATGTTCATGTGTCATAACAAATATTTAGAAGCGCAAAGTAGATTTTTTTTAAAGCAGTTGTGTATTATTTTTTTTCTTATGTAGGAGCAGGCGTTTGTTTTTATTCATATTTCAAACCTTGTTTGTAACAGCAAATCCGGTATAGAAAAAACCATTAACAATGTGATAACAATTCGGCTTTAAACGACTGTTACAAATCCGCTTCTATTTAGCATACTATCATTTAATAATTAAAAATTTTTTAGAAATGAAAACGATTATTCTTTCAGCATTGGCAGCCATGTTAAGCATTGGCGCATTCGCGCAAGCCGGTCCCGGACATCAACCCACACATTTAAAACATCACCCTCGTGTTGATGAAGTGAACAAGCGCATCGACAACCAGGAAAAGCGCATCACTGAAGAGAAAAAAGAAGGTGATCTTACAAAAAAACAAGCCCATACAGACAGGACTGATTTGAAAGACATCAACCAGGAAAAAAGAGACATGCGCAAAACCGATAAAGGTCATCTTACCAAAGGAGATCAAAAAGCGTTAAACCAACAACTGAATCAAAACAGTAAAAAAATACCTCAATAATTATAACTGTTATTGTTGTTTGTTTTATCATTTTATAAAGAGACTATCCACGTTGGATAGTCTCTTTTTGTTTTAATCCACTTCTTACTAAACCTTTGTTCTTTATTAATCGCACGCCGGGCAATAATAAAAACGATTTGCTTATTTTTATTGCCACTCCTTTGTTTAAACACTGTTTATGAAAAAACCACTCTGCTTTTTATTTTTTATTATTTGCTTTTCGGGTGCATTGTTTGCACAAACTTCTTTTATTGATAGCGGCGCTTTTTACCTGCACAAATTTGCCCAGAACATTGGTGAAGAAAAGTATGTAAAAACAAAACATGGCGACACGATAGAATACGATGTGGCTTTTAAATACATTGATCGCGGAGCGCCGGTTTCACTGAAAGCGTGGCTGATAGTAAGCTCCAATGTAGAACCACTTTCATATCTCATTAAAGGCGGCACATCAAGGTTTTCAACAGTTAACGATTCTGTTGTTATAAAAAATAAAACGGCAAGTATAAAAGTGGACGATTCTTCTTTCACAAAAAACCTTACCGGCATTAACTTTCCAATTGCAGGTTATTCGCCTGCAACCACACAAATGCTATTAATTGAATACTGGAAAAAACACAACCAGCCGCAAAGCATTCACATGCTTCCTTTTGGCGATGTACAGATTAGTAAAGATGGCACCGACACTGTTTTACTTACTAATAAAAACATTGTTTTAGAACGATATGTAATTAAAGGGTTGATTTGGGGAAATGAACTGTTATGGACGGATACAAAAGGCAGTTTATTTTGTTTGATTACTAATGATGCCGAAGGTGATAAGCAGGAAATGATGCGCGAAGAATACGAATCGTTGTTATCAACATTTATCAGCAAAGCAGCAGATTATGGAATGCGTTTGTTTACTAAGAATGCAAAGCCTGCGTTTCAAAAACATAAAGTTACTGCCATTAAAAACGGAAATTTAATTAACATAGAAAACGGCTCTACTACTTCTGATGCAGTGATATTGATTGAAGATGAAAAAATAAAAAGCGTTGGCACTTCTTCTTCTGTAAACATTCCTGCCGATGCTTTTGTAATTGATGCAAAAAATAAATTCATTTTACCGGGTTTGTGGGACATGCACGCGCATTTTGAACAGGCGGAATGGGGACCTGCTTACCTTGCAGCAGGCGTAACCACCGTACGTGATTGCGGTAACGAGTTTGTTTACATTAATGCTGTGCAAAGAGCCATTGACGAAGGCAAAGGCATTGGTCCGCATATTTTAAAAGCAGGCATTATTGATGGTAAAGGTTCTATCGCGCTTGGCATTGTGCAGGCTGATACAAAAGAAGAAGCCATTGCAGAAGTTGACCGTTATAAAAACAACGGTTTTGTGCAAATAAAAATTTATAGTTCTGTAAAGCCAGCCATTGTAAAAGTCATTTGCGATGAAGCGCATCGGTTGGGTTTAACCGTAACCGGGCATATTCCCAACGGAATGAATTTAATGCAAGGTGTTGATTCGGGAATGGACATGGTGAACCATATACAATATGTGTTTGCGGTGTTGAAAAAGAACAAAGATTTTACGATTAACTGGAACGATTCAACCAATAAAGCTGTATTATATTTTATTAAAGCGCATCATGTTGTTATTGATCCAACATTAGGCGTGTTTGAATTATCGCTTCGTTCGTTAAGCGATAGCATTACTACCATTGAGCCTGCTTTTTCTACCTTGCCTGCACCCTTGCAAGTGATTTTTAAAAACACGGGCATTCCCCAAAAACAATATGAAGCGTATGGCAAAGCCCTCATTGACAATTTTAAAATGATTACAAAAAGATTGTACGATGACAGTGTTACCATTGTTGCCGGAACCGACATGGATTTTCCAGGTTATAGTTTAGATAGAGAATTAGAGTTGTATGTTGAAAGTGGCTTAACACCCTTGCAGGCGATACAAACCGCAACCATCACACCGGCGCGGGTAATGAAGCGCGATGACCGTTACGGCTCCATTAAAGAAGGAAAAAACGCTGATGTAATTATTGTTGATGCCGATCCGTTGCAAAACATTCGCAACATCAGAAAAGTGTCTTTGATTATTAAGGACGGCAATGTTTATAATCCTGCGCAGTTGCACCAAATTGCGGGCTTTCAGTAGATAATTTTAAAAACGTTTATTATTATATTTATAAGTATGATACGCTCCATCATTACTCCTGAACAACAGAATATATCTATCCATCTTCCCCGAAATTTTTTTAGATAAAAAGTAAAGGTTGTCGCTTTTATATTCAATGATGGAAAAGAAGAATTGCTTTTGAATGAAGAAACCTCATTTCATTTTATGAGCGAAAATACATTAGCCAAAGATTGGTTAACCTCTGAAGAAGATAAAGCATGGCTGGATTTGTAAAAGGTGATAATCAATAAATCATTTAAGCAAATAAGCAGATGACAACACTTGTTTTTTCTTTGTTGGTGGTATCTGCTCTACTTGCTAAAATTGAAATTCATAAATAGCTTGATAAGAAAAACAGTTACCTCTTACCTGTACCTCCATTCTTACATCCTCATCCTCTTTACTTGTTGCCTTACTTAAAAAAAGTAAATTCAAAAACGAAAAATGTAAAAATTTTTGTAATGGAATTTGGATACTGTTTGTTGTTGCTTTAATCATTTTGTTCACGCTTAAATGATTCTTCAGTAAATTAAAAATAATTTTCGTTCCAACTGCTTAATTATTCAACTTTTCACCTTCTCTCTTACCTTACATTTGTAGCATGAGACGTTTAGTTTTAATCATCATCACAAGCCTTTGTTGCGCATTTTCTTTTGCGCAGCCAGCACACATTGTGGGCACGGAAGTCAACCCGTTTTCTTATACCATCAACAAATCAAAAACATACAGCCAGGCGGCAGTTGCCTGTGCGCATCCGTTGGCAAGCGAAATTGGTGTTGCCATTATGAAAAAGGGCGGCAACGCCTTTGATGCTGCCATTGCCGTAAATTTTGCGCTGGCGGTTGTGTATCCCGGCGCAGGCAATATTGGTGGCGGCGGTTTACTAACGGCCCGCAAAAGCGATGGTAAACTCATCACGCTTGATTACCGCGAAAAAGCGCCATCTGCAGCCAGCCGCAATATGTACCTTGATAGTGCGGGCAATGTAGTTCCCGATTTATCTATCAACGGTCATTTATCCAGCGGTGTTCCGGGCACGGTAGCAGGTATGTTTGCCATGCAGAAGTGGGCAAAGCTGCCGATGAAAGTATTGATTCAACCTGCTATTGATTTAGCACAAAACGGTTATGTGATTACTGCTTCGGAAGCCAATAGTTTAAACAATAACAAAGCTGACTTTATAAAATACAACACACAGCCAACCGCTTTTACAAAAGGTAACGACTGGAAAGCCGGCGACACTTTGGTGCAACCCGAACTTGCCCAAACCTTAACCCGCATCAGAGACAACGGCGCAAAAGGTTTTTATGAAGGGAAGACGGCAGATTTAATTATAGAAGAAATGAAGCGGGGCAAGGGTTTAATAAGTTATGATGATTTAAAAAATTATACAGCAAAAGAAAGAACGCCAATGCAATTTATGTATCGGGGTTACCAGATTGTTGGTTTTCCGCCACCCAGCAGCGGCGGTATTTTAACGGCGCAGATGCTCGGCATGATTGAACCTTTCCCTATGAAGCAATATGGCTTTGGTTCGCCGCAGGCAACACAGGTAATGATTGAAGCCGAGCGCCGTGCCTATGCCGACAGAGCCGAATACATGGGTGATCCTGACTTCTTTACTGTGCCTCAAAAAATGCTGATTAGTAAAGCCTATTTAGCGCAACGTATGAAAGATTTTGATTCGCTTCATGCCTCTAAAAGCGAAAGCATCAAAGCCGGTTTAGCGTATGAAAGTAAAGAAACAACACACATGAGCATTATTGATAAGTGGGGCGATATGGTAGCCATTACCACAACGCTTAACAACTCCTACGGCAGCAAAACCGTTGTAGGCGGTGCAGGATTTTTGTTGAATGATGAAATGGACGATTTCAGCTCGAAACCCGGCGTGCCCAATATGTACGGAGCCGTTGGCGGAGAAGCCAATGCCATTGCAGCCGGAAAGCGTATGCTAAGCTCGATGACGCCAACATTAGTGCTAAAAAATAACAAGCCTTACATTGTTGTTGGCACGCCCGGCGGCACTACCATTCCTACTTCTGTGTTTCAAACAATAGTTGATATTATCGACTTCAACATGACGGCTGCACAAGCCGTAAATGCGCCAAAATTTCATCATCAATGGCTGCCCGATGAAGTGATGACCGAGCCCTCATTTTCATCAACCACTTTGCAAAATTTGCAAAAGAAAGGATACGTTTTTAAAGGCAGAGAAGCCATTGGCAGAACCGAAGTTATTAAGGTTACCAGTGCCGGTGTAGAAGCCGCAGCCGACATTAGAGGCAATGACAGTGCAGATGGATTTTAGTATTGTTAATTGAATATAATTAATGGTTAATTGAAGAATAATGATTAACTATTTTTATATCAATTAACCATTAATAATAAACAATATTCTTTATGAACGGTTTTATAGAAAATATAAGTAAACGCTTCAACACTTACAAGGAATCAGGCGATAAAACGCTTGCTTTATTGAATGAAGATGACATCAATTATCGCCCAAATGAAGAAAGCAACAGCATTGCCACTATCGTTCAACATTTGCATGGAAATATGATGAGTCGCTTTACCCATTTTCTTACAGAAGATGGCGAGAAACCGTGGCGCAAACGCGATGAAGAGTTTGTTTTTAATCATCTTACCAAAGAAAAAACAACACAGCTCTGGAACGAAGGCTGGCAGGCTGTAATGCAAGCCGTGCAAAGCTTGCAGCCCGACGACCTGATGAAAACAATATACATTCGTGCTGAACCTTTATTGGTGTATGATGCGGTATTACGGCAGCTTGCGCACTATCCGTATCATGTAGGGCAGATAGTTTGGATTGGTAAAATGAGGAAAGGAAATGAGTGGCAATCGTTAAGCATTGCAAAAGGAAAAAGCGGTGATTTTAATGAACAGTTAGCACAGAAATTTAAAAACCAATGAAGCTGCAAGCGGTTATTTTTGATATGGACGGAACACTGATGAACAACAATCCGTATCATTTTAAGGCGTGGCAAACGTTTTATAAAAAATACAATCGCACGTTAAGTTTGGATGATTATAAAACAGAAATCAGCGGACATACTTCGGTTGAAATTTTTCAAACTTTTTTTGGTAAAGTGATGACGCCTGAAGAGATAACCACGCATGCCAACGAAAAGAATTTATTGTATCGCGAATTGTACAATCCATACATTAAACCCATTGATGGATTGATACATTTATTGGAAGAAATAAAAGAGGCAAACATACCCATGAACATTGCCACATCAGGCTCGCCCGCAAATGTTCGTTTTATGTTTGAAAATATTCCTATCGCGCATTATTTTAAGCATGTAGTAGATGCTTCAGAAGTAATTCATGGCAAACCCCATCCCGAAATTTTTTTAAAGGCAGCACAATACGCAAATGCAGAACCAGCAAGGTGTGTAGCGTTTGAAGATTCGCTTGCAGGCGTTACTTCTGCAAAGGCGGCGGGCATGAAAGTAATTGGCATTACAACAATGGAAACGGCAGAGGATTTGAAAGAAACCGATGCGATAATTAAAGATTATACAACCGTTACTTTGAAGATGCTGGAAGATTTGTTTAACAAATAAAATAATATTGCAACGATAACCCATATTCTGTATAAATGATTACTCCAAAAAATGCTCGTAACTTTTTATTCGCAATAAAAAAGGGTTTTGTTTTACTTCTTTTTTTTGCATTGATGAATACTTGTTTCTGTCAAAAAACAACAGGAAATTTTTATATTTATAAGCAAGATGGAAGCCCTGCGGCTGATATGAAAGAAGCGGTTTTTCTGTTGCATGTTTTTCCCTTAAATGATACAACTTATCTTTCACGCTATTATAATTTTAAAGGACCGATGCTACGGCAGGAAAGCTATAAAGATTCAAACCTGACCATTCCAAACGGACGTTTTTGTTGGTATAATAATAAGGGGTTTTTAGATAGCACCGGAACGGTTACTGGTGGAAAAAAACACGGTAACTGGCAGTATGTTATTAGTAAAATGGAAACCCGCTCTGTTGATTATGAAAAAGGGGTAAAAACAAAAGAGCAAATACTTCATTACGATAAAAATGGAAAATATATTAATCTTGACTTCACTGATAAAGAAGTAAAAGATAGCACACAAAAAGCAGCAGTTTATAAAAAAGGCGTTAAAGATTGGACTGATTACTGTCAAAAGAATCTTCATACACCGGAACGTTTACAAAATGTTTTGCGGGACGGTACTCATACTTGCATCGTTTGTTTTTTGGTAGATAAGCAAGGTTATACAAAGGACATTTATCTAACTCAATCCTGCGAGTGGAGCGGCGATGCAGAAGTAATGCGCCTGATTGCAGATAGTCCTCAATGGCAACCCGCTATTAAAAAAAGTAAGCCTGTTTTTTACCGGCAAAAGCAATCGCTTTCTTATGATGTTATTTCCAGATAATGTTTGATAGGTTATTTTTTTCATCTCAACTTTGCCAAATCATCAACATAGCAACATGCAACCTATCAACACAAAACAACTGGCTGCTGAACAAGCGGTAACTTACGTGCAAAGCGGCATGACCATTGGCTTGGGAACCGGCAGTACCGCGGCTTTTGCTATACAAAAATTAGGAGAGCGCGTAAAGAATGAAGGCTTGCAAATAAAAGCCATCGCTACTTCGGAACGTTCGGAAATGATGGCGAAAGAACTCAATATTACTATCATTGGTTTTGAAGATTTTGATACGCTTGATATCACTATTGATGGCGCTGATGAAGTAGATGAAAACCTGAACTTAATAAAAGGCGGTGGCGGCGCTTTGCTGCGCGAGAAAGTAGTTTCAATGCAAACAAAAACAAACATTATTATTGTGGATGAAACCAAACTGGTGAAACATTTAGGTGCATTTGCATTGCCGGTTGAAGTAGTGCCGTTTGCATTAACTGTTGTAGATAAAAAGCTGCAACAGTTAGGTTGTAAAACTGTGCTGCGAAAAAAAAATAACGAAGTGTATATTACCGATAATCAAAATTATATTCTGGATTGCCATTTTAGTGAGATTGATGATCCTGCGGTGTTGCATCAAACCATTAACAACATCACCGGTGTGGTAGATAATGGTTTATTTATTCAACGAGCCAATTTGGTAATCGCAGCTTTTAATGATGGAACCATCAAAACGTTTACAAAAGAAGAAAAATAAACGTGGCATTTGTTTTGAATTTATGACGCGATAAAAATTCAACATCATGAAAACCTTTGTTTTTGTTTTCTTCGTTCTTTGCAGTTTGTATATTTTTTCTTGTAAAAACAATACTACCACGCAAATGCCCAATGGCGGTTTTAAAGCCAGAACCGACAGTACAACCGCATCAGATACCATAAAAGATAATAAAGATAAAGGTGCAGTTGCGGTAGATACCATTAAAAATGGTCAGGCGATTATGTCTGGCGCAACATCAGATTCAAGTAAAAAATAATTAAACATCAATTGTTGCTGCAAACACAAATTCGGCAGGTCCGCACAGCCAGATGTTTTCAAATTTTTCATTACCCATCTTATCAAATTCAACAGCCAGTTTGCCTCCAGGTGTTTCAACATTTACGCGGTTAAAGCCCGCTTCGTTATGCGCAAACACTAAGGCAGATGCTACAACTCCGGTACCGCAACTTAGCGTTTCGTTTTCCACTCCACGCTCGTACGTGCGCACGTAAATACTGCTGTTTTCCTGCTGCTCCACAAAGTTTACATTAATGCCTTGTTCTTTGTATTTGTGGCTGTAACGAATGGCTTTTCCTTCATTATATACATCTGTATTTCTTACATCCGGCACAGGGCGTACAAAATGCGGAGAGCCTGTATCCAGCACCCAATCGGTAAAATTTTTTTGTATGCTATGCACGTCTTTCATCTTCAAATACACCCATCCGTCATCCTGAATAATGGCTTCATGCAACCCATCAACTGCAGTAAAAACAAACCCTTTTTTATGAAACTTTTCATTGCTGGCAAATTTCACCAAACACCTGCCGCCATTACCGCACATGGTACTCTCACGCCCGTCGGCATTGTAATATTCCATCTCAAAATCATGTTGTAGCGATGGATTCAGTAGCATCAATCCATCGGCGCCAATACCAAATTTCCGATCGCATAAAAAACAAACTTGCTCTTTGGTAAGAGAATAGGTTTTATCCCAATTATTCAGAATAATAAAATCGTTTCCCGTACCCTGGTATTTATAAAAATGTATTTGCATGATTAAATAGAAGAGATAATTTCCAATGAATTTATAATAAGATTTTCAACCGCCGTTGCAGCCTGTTTTGTAAATGTTTTATTTACACGGTTGGCAACAATAACATTAACGCTCAAACATTGATGTCCTAATAATTTTCCCAATCCATAAATGGCACTGGTTTCCATCTCAAAATTGGAAATAATATGGTTGCCAAAACGAAATGAAGTAAGCTCGTTAATAAAATTTGGATGCTGCAAACCAAGTCGCAAAACCCTTCCCTGCGGACCATAAAACCCCGGGCAGGTTACGGTAATGCCATGATGGTATGGCTGCGCAAAATGCTTTAATAACGATGCGCTTGCCGATGAAATATAAGGCTGCGAATGAGCATTACCAAAGCCTGTATGATTGATAAAATGACTTAGCAACTGCCGCTCTTCTTCGTTGTTTTGGTGCCTGTAAAAATGCAGCAAATTATCAATGCCCAGCCCGTGTGTACCTGCCACAAAACTATCTACCGGAATATCGCTTTGTAAAGAACCGCTTGTTCCTAAACGAAAAATTCGTAAAGAAGTAAGCTGCGGCTTGATGGTTCGTGTTGCAAAATTAATATTGGCTAAGGCATCCAATTCGTTCATTACAATATCAATATTATCAGGCCCGATGCCGGTAGAAACAACAGAAATTCTTTTAGCGCCGATATAACCCGTATGCATGATAAATTCCCTGTGTTGTTGCTGCACTTCAATGCTATCAAAATGCTTACTCACTTGTTGCACACGACCCGGATCGCCAACCGTAATGATGGTGGTTGCCAGTTCATCGGGCGTTACATCCAAATGATATACGGCGCCGCGATTATTAATAATGAGTTCGCTCTCTGCAATGATATTCATTGGCGATTTTTGATTACAAAAATCGGTATAGAGAATGATAAAATTGGTTGCAAAATTTTATAATTAGTTTCCATACATTATTTTCGCGCTCTTAATGGTCCTGTGGCCGAGTGGTTAGGCAGAGCTCTGCAAAAGCTTCCACACCAGTTCGACTCTGGTCGGGACCTCTTAAATATTAAGACCTATAAGGCTTTTAAACCTTATAGGTCTTTTCGTTTTGAGCTAATTGTTTTTAGTATGAAATACTCACAAACTTTAGGCGTTGCGGCGTGTGTTGCATTAATCATTAACTGCTTTTTTCCGTGGAGTTATGTTGCTGAAATTCACTTACCAATCAGCGGCATTCATGGCGGTGAAAACTTAGGCAAGCCGGGTTTGTTTAACATTATTATTTGCATAGTAATGAGCCTTTTTTTTCTGATACCTAAAATATGGGCAAAGCGCGCCAACATGGTGTTGGGCGCAATAAACATTGCCTGGAGCATCCGCAATTATTTGCTGGTTGGCACTTGTTCCGGCGGCATTTGTCCTGAAAAAAGAGCGGGCATTTTTATATTGTTGTTTTTATCGTTTTTTATTGAAGTGATGACGTTTATTCCGGATATAAAAATTGTTCAAAAACAAGTTGAGTAAAGCATGATTTTATCGGGCTATAAAACCTGAAGAAGAATTTATAAAGAAAGTGTGTGGTTACAAACAGCACTTGCTAACTGCTCAATTATTTTCAAAGCGTACAAGAGTGCGACGCAACGATGCAAAACCGGAGCGATACAGCTCGTACCACAAAACTGTATTTGCTGTTATTGCTGTAAAAACAAACGTGCTTAAGTTTATGTAATCCGCGTTTGCAATTAAAATCCGCTGTCATCCAGCGCAAAATTATTTTTTCTTGTTTGCCATTTGCCGCGCGTAAAATCGGGAAACGGCATTGTTTTATTTCCTTCTTTTAGCGACTCGGTAGAAAGCGGCGCAATGGCACTCATGGTTACCGAATCGTACACATCAATAGGCGTTGGTTTTTTTTCTTTTACTGCTTTTATAAATGCATTAAAAACAAAGAAGTCCATACCGCCATGCCCGGCACCTTCGGCTTCTTTTTCGTAGCGTTTCCATAATGGATGATCGTACTTAGCAAGCCATTCTTTCGCATCATCCCAACTGTCATCTTCTTTTGATTTATGGTTGATGTAAATAGATTTGTTTACGTCCATCCACAAGCCATTTGTGCCCTGCACACGAAAGCCCAACGAATAAGGCCGGGGCAAATGAGTATCGTGCGAAAGCAGCACCGTTTCGCCGTTTGCGCAATTAATCATGGTTGTGGTTACATCGCCATTTTTATATTTGATTTTTGCATTCGGATTGCCTGGCGCAAGTTCTTCAACATAAGCCGCCAGGCCGCGTGCTTTGGAACTAAACGAAACCAAATTGGTGAAGCGGTTGCCCCGCGTAATATCGGCATAGTGCATTATCGGTCCTGCCCCATGCGTTGGATACAAATCACCATCTCTGTCAATGTTAAACTGTGTGCGCCATTGCGCTTCGCTCAATGCGTTTGCGCCAAACTCAACACCGCCGCCGTACGCTTGTTTTCCATTATTAAATAACACATCCCGAAGGTTGTGCTGGTAGCCGCCTTCCAGGTGAATCATCTCGCCAAACAATCCTTGCCTAACCATGTTTAATATCGCCATAACATCGCGGCGATAACAAACGTTTTCCAGCGTCATATAAGGCACGCCTGTTTTTTCCGATGTGTTTACTATGTCCCAATGCTCATCCACCGTTAAACCTGCAATCACCTCGCAACCCACGTATTTAGACGCTTTCAGAGCATCAATGCTTTGCGGATGATGGTACTGCCAGGGCGTTGCAATAATTACCGCGTCAATATCTTTTCTATCCAGCAAATTTTTATAAGCATCCAGGCCGCCGGTATATTCTTTTACATTTTGCACATTGTGTTTGGCTAAAAATTCACGGCATATTTTTAACGAGCGTTCCTGAATATCGCACACCGCTTTTATCTCTACATCGCTGCGCAAAACCGCTTCGCCAACATGGCTCATACCGCGCTCGCCAACACCAATAAAACCAAGCCTTACTTTGGCATCATCAGCATAAATATTCGTGTTTTTCCCAATGGCAAAAGCTGCCGTAGCGAGCGATGCGTTTTTGATAAATGTTCTTCTTTCCATAATAAATAATAAATGATGTGATGAAGATAACAGATTTGTTTTGATGAGGAATGAGACGAAGTAAACAGCACTTTCTATAGTCAATGGATGATTGAGCAGTATAATAGATTGAAATTGAATGATTTAACAAAGAAAAGGAGGCGCATTGCCATGTAAACACAAACGATTGCCTGAATAAGCACACTCGTAATAAACAGACAGTTATGATGTAAAAAATACTCTTTAAAGAAGAGTTTTGTTTTGCTCCAAATTGGTATCTATACATGAAGAACATAGTATAGCCTTACCCTTTTTCATGCTTCCAATTGCGCCGCTTGCCTTCTGCAAGCCATTCAATCATCGTGGCAATTCGCTTGTTGCGGGTGGCTTCTGTTTTGGCTTCTGCAATCCATTCTACATATTCTTTTTTATGGCTGTAGCTCATCTTTTCAAAAGTTTCTTTTACTGTTTTATTATCTTCCAAAGCTGCCTGCATTCCTTCGGGGTAAAACAAAACGGAAGTATTGTTTTCTTTCTTTTTTGCCGGTTTTGTTTTTACTTCATTTAGTCTCATCGCTTCTTGCACATAGCTTATAACCACATCATCTGCAGGCAAATCGTTCACCGATGTTATCTTTCCCAAATGCCCCATTGCTTCGGTATTTTTTTCTTCAAAATATGCAGCTTCCCGCATCATTTTAAACTTAAAAATATTGAAGGCGCAATGCTTTTTAAACGCTGCCATACCACACAAAATTCCCTTGTATTCAAAAAAAGGCACACCCCATTTAATGCCTTCGGTAATGTGGGGAGAAGCCTCGTGCACCAGCTTTCGCAAATGCAATAAAACAGGTTTTGCAAACTCGGGTGCGTTGTTTATGTAAGCATCAATGCGTTCATCTTTTTTCATTGCGTTTAATTTAGAATATAAAAGTAAGAAAGGGTTAAAATGAAAACAAACCTTAGTTCGCTTTGTATCTTTGCTCAATCATGTCAACACAGCAAAACATCAGGGATCTCACTCTTTCTGATCTTGAAAATTATTTTCTTTCCATCGGCGATAAGAAATTCAGAGTTAAACAAGTGTATGAATGGCTTTGGTTAAAAGGCGCACGTTCGTTTGATGAGATGAGCAATTTAAGCAAAGAACTACGCAGCAAACTGGCAGCTGATTTCAGCTTGCCGGCTTTACAAACAGACACTATGCAATATAGCGCAGACGGCACAATAAAAACCCGTTTTAAAACCTTCGATAACCATTTTGTGGAAGGTGTTTTAATACCAACTGACGAGCGCAAAACGGCTTGTGTGTCTTCGCAGATTGGTTGCAGTTTAAGCTGTAAATTTTGCGCTACCGGTTACATGGAACGCAAACGGAATTTATTGTTTGATGAAATTTACGATGAAGTGGTTTTGCTTAACAGGCAATCGGAAAAAGAGTATGGAAAAAAATTAAGCAACATAGTATTTATGGGCATGGGCGAGCCTTTATTAAATTATGCCAACGTTTTAAAAGCAATACAAAAAATTAGCGCGGAAGATGGTTTGGGCATCAGTGCGCGGCGCATTACGGTTTCAACGGCTGGCGTTGCAAAAATGATAAGGAATTTAGGTGATGATAAAGTGCGTTTTAAATTAGCGTTATCGCTTCATGCAGCGAACGATAAAAAGCGCAATGAAATTATGCCCATCAATGAAAGCAATAACATTAAATCGTTGATTGAATCGCTCAACTATTTTTATAAACAAACCGGCAACGAAATAACGCTTGAATACATCTTGTTTCGCAACTTCAACGACTCGTTGCAGGACGCTGATGATCTGATAAAAATTTACCGGCAAGTGCCTGCCGATTTAATTAATTTAATTGAATACAACCCGATTGATAAAGCCTTATTTGCAAAGCCCGATGAAAACACGGTAGAAGCGTTTATGAACCATTTGGAAAGAAACAAAGTAAATGTAAGATTGCGTCGCAGCCGCGGTAAAGATATTGATGCCGCTTGCGGGCAGCTGGCGAATAAAGAGTCAGTCATCAGCCATCAGCCGTCAGCTATTAGTTTATCATAATACTTACTACATCTCGTCATTCCTGTTGCAAAACAGCAAATACAATAACATGAGCAAACAATCATTTGAAAAATTCATCAAACCAAAAATAAGCGGTGCAAAAAAGAAAGAAGCTATCCGCCAGGAAAAGAAAAAAGTAAAAGCCGAACTGCGCGACCGTGATGCGGAAGAAAGGATAAAAAACGAATCGAAATACGGTTTGGTAACGAAGGAGAAAAAGGAAGCCACAAGCTACAAGCCGCAAGCTACAAGAGACAAAAAGCAAGAAATAAGAATTAATCGAAAAGATACAACTTTCACAAAAGCGAATTCAAAGTTTACGAAAGAGGAACCAAGCCTTACCAAACGTTCTTCTTTTAAAAAAGATACTCCGCAAACAAGATACAACAAGCCTGAAAGAGTTGATGAGACTCCCTTTAAAAAGATAACCAACGAACCGAAATCTTTAGAATTAACTTCTTCCAAAGGGCAAATGCCATTGAACAAATACGTGGCTCATGCGGGCATCAGCGGTCGCAGAGAAGCGGCTGATTTAGTAAAAGCAGGACATGTAAGTGTAAACGGCGATGTTGTGTTTGAGCCAGGTTATAAAGTGAGTGATAAGGATAAAATAACAGTAAAAGGAAAACCAGTTCATTTACAAAAAAACCTGGTTTATGTTTTACTCAACAAGCCTAAAGATTACATCACCACAGCCAAAGACCCGGAAGGAAGAAAAACGGTTTTTGAACTGGTTGCCCATGCTACAAAAGAACGCATTTATCCGGTGGGCAGGTTAGACAGAAATACAACCGGCGTTCTTTTGCTAACTAACGATGGCGAGCTGGCGCAAAAGCTTACGCATCCTTCATTTGAGATAAAAAAAGTGTATGAAGTAAAGCTGGATAAGCCTTTGGTAAAGCGTGATTTTGATGCCATACTTGCAGGCGTTACATTAGAAGATGGATTGGTGCAAGCCGACTCGCTTGGCTATGCTGATGCAAAAGATAAAAGCGTGATTGGCATTGAAATTCATAGCGGCAGAAACCGAATTGTGCGCCGACTGTTTGAACATTTGGGGTATGACGTAAAAAATCTTGACAGGGTAATGTTTGCAAATCTTACCAAAAAAAATGTTGACCGTGGCAAGTGGCGTTTGCTAAATGAAAAAGAAGTGCGCTTATTAAAGTATTTAAACCAAAGCTTTGTAAGAAAAGGAAAAGAAAATTGATGTTGTTTATTTTATTAAACCGTATTGTTTGAAATGAATGTTACTGCTTTATCTAACGAGCAAATCATCTATCAAAACGATGATTTCATTGCCATTAATAAACCCGCCGGAATGTTGAGCATCCCTGATAGGAAACAAACAGAGATTTCTTTAAAAGATATTTTAATAAAAGAATTGGGAAACATTTTTACAGTTCATCGCTTGGATAAGGAAACCAGTGGTGCTATTGTGTTTGCAAAGAACGAAGAAGCGCACAAACAACTATCACAACTGTTTGAAAACAGAGAGGTGAGCAAAATTTATAATGGTCTTGTGCATAGCATTCCGCAGCCTGCCAGCGGAACAATTGATGTACCCATTGTTGAGCATTTTTCTAAAAATGGAAAGATGATGACGAGCGCAAAAGGAAAACCTTCTCTGACGGATTATGAAACACTTGAAAATTTCGGAATTTTTTCGTGGATGAAGTTTCAAATTCATACCGGGCGCACACACCAGATACGTGTTCACATGCAGCACTTAGGTAATGGAATTGTATGTGATAATTTGTATGGCGATGGGCAGCCGGTGTTTCTTTCAAAACTTAAACGCAACTACCATTTGTCTATAAAAGAAGATGAAGAACAACCGATTTTAAAACGGCTGGCATTGCACTCGGCGTTGCTGGAATTTACGTTTAACGAAAGGCATTTTTCTTTTGAAGCCGCGCTGCCAAAGGATTTGCGGGCTTTACTGCAACAGTTAAGAAAGTGGAAAGGGAAATAAGTTAGAAGATTTTTGGGTTACCACTTGTGTATCTAATTCTGATGATTAGGATTTCATTGTCCCTGACATGATAACTAATACGCAGCTTTTATTTTTAAATGCTCTATACTGGTTTTTATCAGTGTTTAATTTATCCGTTTCCTAATACCTTATAAATCTAAATAAAAGTTGAGCAAATTGCATTAATAACAAAAGCTGAAAAAGCAATGTTACTCTTTCAGCTTTTTGCTATAAAAGAAAAGAATTTTTACCCTACATGCAAGCCGCATTCTTTCTTGGAAGCTTCCCACCACCAGCGGCCCGCACGTGCGTCTTCACCAGGCTCAATAGCGCGTGTGCAAGGCGCACAACCAATGGAAACAAAACCCTTGTCATGTAGTTTGTTGTACGGCACATGGTGTTGCTTAATGTAATTGAGCACTTTATCATACGTCCAATGTAAAAGCGGGTTGAATTTATACAATTGCTTGGCTTCATTCCACTCTACTAATGGCATGTGGCTGCGGTTTTCACTTTGCTCGCCACGGATGCCCGTTACCCAAATTTTACAACCCTGCAAAGCGCGGTTCAAAGGCTCTACTTTGCGGATGCTGCAACAGGAAACCCGGTTTTCTACCGAATGATAAAAACCATTGATGCCTTGTGTATTTACAAAATCCTGAACAGCTTCCGCCTGCGGAAAATAAGTGGTGATGGTAGTATTATAACGGTAATTGGTTCTTTCTAGTAAATCATACGTTTCTGGAAACAACCTGCCGGTATCAATAGTAAAAACTTCAACGTTTAATTTGTTGCGTGCTATAATGTCGGTGAGCACTTGATCTTCCTGTCCTAACGAGCTTGAAAACTTCACAGCATCGGGGAATAATTTTGTGAAGTAATCCAAGGTTTCTTCTATCGAATGTTCGCTGGCATATTCTTCTAATAAATTCAAGTGTTCCATGTTGCTTGCTTATATCCCTTTAAAAACAATGGTTAAAAAAACCAAGCTCAAGGGTACAGTTTCTAATTAAGATGACATCGCCTGTTAATCAACATTTGGTTGAGGTGTATAACGCAGATAAGGCTTTACAATCTTCACGCCTTTTGGAAATTTTGCATATGCATCTTCGGTTTTTACAGCCGGTGTAATAATTACATCTTCGCCTGCTTTCCAGTCGGCGGGCGTAGCTACGCTGTAATTGGCAGTAAGTTGCAAAGAATCAATCACCCGCAGCACTTCTACAAAGTTTCTTCCGGTTGAAGCTGGATAGGTGATGGTGAGTTTTATTTTTTTATCAGGACCAATTACAAATAAAGAACGCACTGTGAAGTTTTCTGATGCGTTAGGATGAATCATGCCATATAAATTTGCAATGGTGCGGTCTTCATCGGCGATGATAGGAAAATCAACTGTAACGTTTTGCGTTTCGTTAATGTCGCTTATCCAGCCGGAATGTTTATCTAATGTATCAACGCTTACAGCAAGCACTTTTACGTTGCGCTTTGCAAATTCATCTTTTAATGCGGCGGTTCTGCCCAGTTCGGTGGTGCAAACCGGCGTATAATCGGCAGGATGTGAAAACAAAACACCCCAGCTATCGCCGAGATAATCATAAAAATTAATTTCTCCGATTGATGTTTTTGCTGCGAAGTTGGGCGCGGTATCACCTAAACGTAAACTCATAGTTGACAACTTATTTTGAATGTTAGTAAACTAAATTTGAATGTAAAGGTAATAATTCCCTACCATTTAAGTGGACTAATAAAAGTTTTTACCATTTCTTGATAAAACATGATTTCAAATACTCATTCTTTCTTAACAATTTACAGCATATCGTTTGCACCTTACATACAAACATTATACTATGAAAAAAATAATTTTTAGTTTGTTGATGCTGGTATTGCTACAGGCAACAACAAAATTATTCGCTCAAAATAGCAATGGCGAGCAAAGACAGCAGGCAATGAAAATGTATTTAAAAGATTCAGTGAATTTATCAGATGCACAGATAGATTCTGTTACTGCTATCCGTGCTCAATATCAGCCGCAAATGCGCAGCATTTTTATGGATCAATCGGCAAGCTCATCTGACAAGCAAACAAAAATGCAAGCCATGAGAACCGAAATAGAAGCCAGATACAAAGCAGCCGGTATAAAAGATGAGCAAATACAAAAGATGCATGAACATGAAGATAGAATGATGGCGCAAATGCGTAACCGGATGAATAACGGCGGGCAATAAAAGAATGAACAATAGCAATAAAAAAAGACTGTTTATAAACAGTCTTTTTTTATTGCTAACATAATTACTTTACATGCTTTGCAATTATTATTTCCCCGCTGCAATTACCTGCTTCACACTGCCCGTACGTTTTAGTACATTCCAACCCTGATTTTCTCCTTTTATTGCTTTTTTAATTGACCTGTATAATATCACATACATCAACTGACGATAAATCAACCGTTGCGGAATAAGCCAGAATAATTTAGAAAATTTTTCTTTTTCAAACACAAAGGCAATAATACTTACCAAGATATCAACCCCGAAAAATAAGAGATAATATAGTTCTATTTTATGAAGGCTTTGGGGACTGTTTCGGTTCCAGATAAGACTTATAACAAGTATGATATCTGCCAGGGGAGCTATGATTGGCAAGATGATTTGGAACAACAAAATATTAGGAAGGGCAACCATGCCCAAGCCTTTGTAAGAAGGATTGAAACAGGCGTCTCTGTTTTTCCAAAAGGCTTGCATGATGCCATAACTCCACCGAAAACGTTGCTTCATAAACTGACTTATTGTTTCGGGCGCTTCGGTTATGGCTATTGCTTCGGTGCAATTCAGCACACGGTAACCGCTTCTTAAAATGCGAATGGTAAGGTCGCAATCTTCAGCCAAAGTATCCGTAGTAAAACCGCCCGCCTTTTCAATGGCTTCTTTTCTAAAAGCACCAATGGCGCCGGGCACAACCGTAATACCATTAATTAAATTAAAAGCCCTCCTGTCAAAGTTTTGTGCAGTTGTATATTCAATGCTTTGCCAGCGGGTAATCATATTATTTTCATTACCCACTTTTACGTTGCCTGCCACTGCGCCTGTTTGTTTTTCATCGGGTGATTGCGCCAGCATTTTTTTCATCAGTTGCGTAACGGCATCTCCTTTTAATTGCGTATCGGCATCAATACAAATAACAAACTGACTTGTTGTTTGACTGATGCCATAATTCAATGCGGAAGCCTTGCCACCATTTGGTTTGGTGAGAATCTTGATGTTGCTGTAACTGCTAAAAGCATCATGCACTTTTTGATAAGTGCTATCTTTAGAACCATCATCAATAAATACAATATCAAAATGCGGATAATCTTGCTGCAACAAATTATCAAGGGTTTTTACTGCATTGATTTCTTCGTTATAAGCCGGAACAATAATGCTTACAAAAGGTGCATCATTCAAAACAATTTCATCTGACGGTTTGTTTTTACGGTCTTTTATTTGTTGAAGGAATGCCATAATTGCCATAAGCGCAATGCGTACAAAGCCTAACAAAATAGCTACCCAAAATGCAACTGTAATGAATTGGATTGACCAATAGCCCAAAGTGGCAATACTGCTATTTAACCGGATAAGATTGCTGTGGGCAGCAGGCATCACTACATCTTTTGTTGTGTGCAGCAATTGAGCTATCGAAATAAACTGAACGTTTTTGCTTTTAAAATAATGAATAATTTTTGGCAATGCTTCAACAGTTGCTTCGCGGTTGCCTCCCGCATCGTGCAATAAAATAATGCCTTTGCTGGGGTTGGCTTCGTATTGCTGCACTACTCTTGCATAAACACTGTCTGCTGTTACGCCGGGCTCCCAATCGTTCGGGTCAATACTTTCACCAACAGTGTAATAATTTTTTTGTTTACTGATGGCGATGGGTCGAAGTTCGGCTTCGGTAGATGGCTCTGCATCGGCATTGTAAGGCGCACGAAACAACACTGTGCTTCTGCCTGTAATGGCTTCAATAAGCAAACGGGTGGTTTCAATTTCATTCATCGCCCTATCCGAACTCACCTCCGCAATGTTCGGATGCGTAAACGTGTGGTTGCCAATTTCGTAACCTTCGTTATAAATTCTTTTTACCAGCGGCAAATTGTTTTCTGCCTCTATACCAACCATAAAAAAGGCTGCCGGAACTTTTTCTTTGTTTAGTATATTCAATATCTGCGGAGTATAAGTTGGGTCGGGTCCGTCATCAAATGTTAGTAAAACCTGGTTCTTTACATTGCCATATTTTTTTATCACGTAATTAGTGGGAAGCTGTTCATACACTTCTTCGGAAACAATGCCTTCTGCGGTATCAATTTCCAATTTTATTTTTCCGGGAGAAGGTGCGGTTATCACACTTAACACTTCACCATCACCAATGTAATCGGGCGTTCCGGTTGGTGTATTTACATTTTTTAAAACAGAAAAATCAAATGGCTTTTGTTTCAGACTATTGTTATCAAGACTGCGATTATAAAACGTCCATAATCTTTCATCTTCACTACCTAACCGCCACAATGCAGTTCCGGCAGTGCCGTATTCATCGGCAAAGCGAATGGTGTTGAAGTTGGTCATAGCATCGGTAAAATTAACCGTATGCTGTAAGCTATCTCCATCTTTATAAGTATAATCGTTGTTGTAATTGTCGTTATCAAAATCAATGGTAGCATTAAATTGTTTAGCAGTGGCTAATGCCTGCTGATAGGTGATGGTAGTGGCAGCATCTCCTTCAGGCCAATCATAGCCATAACCTGCAATGCTTAAAATAATTTTCTCGGGAGGCAAGCTTTGCGCGGTTTCGTCCATCATTTTTTCAATCCATTTCTGGCTGCTCACGGGTCCGGGAACGCTGGTACTGTAATGCTCATCATAAGCCATCAAAAACAAATAGTCATTGTATTTAACCAACTCCTTCAGGTTAAAATCCTCGTTGTCCGGCATTATATCCTGTGTAACCATTAAGCCCTGGCTATGTAAAACTTCATACAACTTTTTTTGAAATGCAATTAATCGCTCGTCCGTTTTTTCCTGCATTTCTTCAAAATCAATATTGATACCGCTCAAATTATAAAGCTTGATGTATTTTACAATATCCTGTATCAAACGATCTTGCTTTTGCGGGTTATGAAGAATGCGGCGCAGCAACGTTCCGTCAAAATCACCATCTTCTTTAAACACATTAATGTTGTTAATTAAAGGAAGGATGGTAATGTTATACTTCTTCATCAAATGCAATGCAGCCGTATCTATTTGCGGCATTAATGTATCGGTGTTTGGATTGATAAAAAACCATTCCGGCACCACCATGTTGAGTTTGGTAATGTTTTTTTGAAGCGAAAAAAATGCCTGCGGATCCCAATCAACATAAAACGCAGCCCTTATCTGATTGGTGTTAACGCGTGGTGCATGGCTGCGAAGCGAATCGTTCTTTTGCCGCATCAGCAAATAGTTGGTAAAGCCTTTATATTTTTTTAAATCATTTTTTGAAAGCGCCAACGGCGTAACCGCATGAGCAAGATGAAAAGGCTTGTCTGCCGAATCAGAAAGCACCGGTAACAAGGGCAATAAGCCTTTTGATAACGTAACGAAAACAACGGGTACGGTTAACAAAACTGCAGCAATTAAAAACCTTCCTACCCATTGAAAGCTTCTCCACCGCCACTTTGATTTTGTTTGAAATATTTGCCTTGTCTGGCTCATGTAATTTGTTCTTTTTTTAAATAAAATTGCTTATTTATTAGATGCTTTTAGTTTGGTTTTGCTTATTAAAACAACGGTAAATTTATTGGTAAAAACAATGTGCCGCTTTTATAATTTTGTAAGTAAAAAAATACCCTTTGTTTTTATTGCATTAATTGTAAAAACAACAAGGACAGAGTTAATCACCCTGCCCTCGTTGCAACAAATAGCATTTGTCACTGCGTTTTCTTTTACACCATTTTATAAACAGTAAACCTGTTTATGAATTTGTGTTGGAAGATGGACTTATCAAATCATCTTTTTGGTTATTCTGATTGTTTTGATTTCCGTTTTGATAATTGTTATTCTGACCTCTGTTCGGATAATTCATTCTTCTGTTTCTGAAATTTTCCTGAGCCGTAACAATCGCTTGTTCCCTTTCATTTTTTAAGTTGCGAATTTTAGTCCGTCTTTCGGTGCGACTTATACTTTTGTTGTGTCTGGCGGCTTTAATTTCATTTTTGTAATCTAATGTAATAGATTGAATTTTTAACGCCAGTTGCGAAGATGCATTGTTGTATCCGTAACCACCACGATAACCATACATAGGAACAGGATAACTAAGATACGGGTAACCGAAAAACGGATAACCATAACCCAATCCTAAACCTACCGAAGAATAACCATAACCAAACCCAAAAGAAGGCGCAACCACTACGCGCGGCGCACTGTAAGCATGATAAAACCCGCCGAACCTTCTTTGCGCCGATGCTCCCATACATAACGATAATGAAATCATTATTGCTAATACCGTTTTCATAAATTCTAAATTTAATTTTCTTTATTATATAGACTTAATAAACAGAAAAAGTAATACCGGTGTTTTATATAAGCTGGTTTTTAACGTTGTGTTGATAAATTAAAAACTACATCTGCTAAATATACTAAAAGATGCTGTTGTTTTTACTACACTTTTTGAACTGCACAAATTGAAAAGTGAACTAAAAACAACAATAGCCCTGCCTGAAGCATCTTTAGAAAATGAAGTAACCCTGAACTATAATTCTTTTCTTTAATTTATGGCATACATTTTACATCCATTCATTCATCTAATAAAAAAATGTAGCTATGGAAAACACAACGCAAAGCATACATGCCGAAAAAAAATTTACGGCGAGTATAAATAATTTGTATGATGCCTGGATTAATGGCATAAGCTTAAACAATGGTGGCAACCTGCCGGCAACCAATTGGTGAATGTTGAAAATGATGTACGCGAAGGAGGTGCTATTAAATATGAATTTGAAGGAAAAAATAACCAAAAAACCATTGTCATTACAGGGCAATATAAAGAGGTAAAACCCGCGCAGAGATTGGTGTATAGCTGGGATTGGCAAATGCTAAGATCGGAACATCTAAGCAATAATCATTTTGAGCTGACGGTAGAATTTTCGAGTGAAGGAAACGGAAGTAAAATTAATGTTACACAAGAGAACGAAGATGAAAACGAATCGATACAGCCCCGAGAAAAAGGTTGGGAAGATGAGTTAGAAAGCTTGAACCAATTTTTGAGTTGAAGGTATTATATAATAAGGTAGCTGTATGAATGAATGCTTTGTTTTCATGCAGCTTTTTAGTTGTTTTTATATGAGTAAAGTTCACCGTTTGCAGCGCGTTCAATTATTAAAATTATCATTGGATGAAGCTTGGAATTTTTTTAGTTCGCCCAGCAATTTGCAAAAGATAACACCGCCGTACATGAAGTTTACAATTGTTGGCGATACGTTTAGCGATAACATGTATGCCGGGCAAATTATTGAATACAAAGTGCGTCCTGTATTAGGCATTCCATTGTATTGGATGACGGAGATAACGCAGGTAAAAGATAAAGTGTTTTTTATAGATGAACAACGGTTTGGACCTTACAGTTTCTGGCACCATCAACATCATTTTAAAGAAACAAATAATGGCGTTGAAATGACAGACTTGCTGCATTACAAAGTGCCGTTGTATGCGCTGGGAAGAGTGGCAAATAAACTGTTTGTTGAGCAGCAGGTGAATAAGATTTTTGATTATCGTTACAAAAAAGTGGAAGAGATGTTTGGATAAATGCTTTGCTATCAATTCTAACAGGATACAAAGTATTTTCTTTCATTTTTATTCTCTGCGTTTTTGCAATTTGGCGGCAAAAACTAAACAACATGCAACAACAAAGCAAACTGCAAATGTTTCAAAATCGTTTGCTGAAAGTGTATAAGCATCGCAGCAAAATAGCACGAAAACAAAACATTGGTTGTTATCGGGTTTACGACCATGATTTGCCTGAAGCCCCTTTCGCAATTGAGTTGTACGAAAACAATGTTTACATAGCCGAATACCTGCGAAGACATGGCATGAGCGATGAAGAACATGAAGTTTGGCTGAACGATTGTTCGCAGATTGTTTCCTCTGTTTTAGAAATTAATATTGATGCTATTTTCACACGAGAACGCAGAAGGCTGAACCATCGCAGCCAGCAGCAATACCAGAAGATAGGCTTGCAAAAAGAGTTTTTTACTGTTGAAGAAAACGGCTTGCGGTTTTTAATTAATCTTACCGATTATGTGGATACAGGTTTGTTTTTAGATCATCGCATTACGCGTACAATGGTGCGCGATGAAGCTGCCGGAAAACGTATACTGAATTTGTTTTGCTACACAGGTTCTTTTTCTGTATATGCTGCGGCTGGTGCGGCTTCCGGTGTTACATCGGTTGATTTATCTAAGACGTATTTAAGCTGGGCAGAAGATAATTTTGAAGCGAATAATCTTAATAAAAACAAACATCATTTTATTCATGCCGATGTAAAGCAATATTTAAAAACATTGCAACCCAACAGCTTTGATTTGGTGGTGATTGACCCGCCAACATTCAGCAACAGCAAGCGCATGAAAGATTTTTTAGACATTCAGCGAGACCATGTTGAACTGTTGAATGATGTATTAAAAGCAACAACAACCAACGGTGTTGTTTATTTCAGTACCAATTTATCTTCATTTATGTTGGAGAAAGACGAGATAAAAGCAAGTGAAATAAAAGACATCACCAAAGCCACAACACCATTTGATTTTGAAGGAAAATTAAAGCGATGGTGTTATAAGATGGTGAAGTGAAAACAGATGGCAGATGGTAGTTGTTAGCCGGCAGAAAGATTCAATAATTGTTTATGCAACTCTATCACTTGCGGCAGCAACAATTGCTGCCCGTCATTCATCAAAACAAAATTGCACAGCTTCATTTTAATTGCCTCGTTAATTTGTTTATTGATACGTTGCAGCACTTGTTCTCTTGTAACATTATCACGCTTCATTACACGCTGAATGCGCACAGGTTGCGGAGCCGATACTCCAACAATATAATCCAAACCGGCAGCCGAACCGGATTCAAAAAGTAAAGCCGCTTCTTTAATAACATAGGCTGCTGTTTGCTGCGCAAACCATCGTTCTGCTTCAGCAATTGTTGCCGGATGAACAATAGCGTTCAATCGCTCTAATTGAGTTGCATTATTAAATACAACAGAAGATAAATATGTTCTGTTTACAACATTATTCATATACGTTTCTTCGCCAAAAGCATCAACCAAATGTTGCCGCAAAACCAAATTGTTATTCATCATTTCTTTTGCAGCTTCATCAGCGTAAAATACGGGAACGCCCAGCACTTCAAACACTTTGGCAACGGTACTTTTGCCACTGCCAATACCGCCGGTTAAGCCAATTTTTAATGATGATTTTATGCTTCTCATTTACACAAAAAACCAGAAGTTAATTCTTCCGGTTTTATAGTTTGCTATCAATTGTATTGCTTGCCGCTTATAGCTAATAGCTTTTACTATTTGCTTTTTTCAGCCACTGCTGTTGTTGATTTATTTAATGCTGCCGTCCACTCACTGCTAATAGCGCTTTTTTCAATCTTCATGTACATGCCGGGGCTTACTTCCAGTTGAAATGTATTGTCTTCATTTACTTTGTTAATGGTACCATGAATACCGGCAATAGTAACAATGCGGTCGCCTTTCGTAAGGTTCTCTAAAAACTTCTTTTGCTCTTTGGCTTTTTTTGCCTGCGGGCGAATCATAAACAGCCAGAACACCAGCATAATGGCGCCCAGCATAATAAACTGGAAACTTCCGCCGCCGGAGGGCTGACCGTTGGCACTGGTAGCTAATAAAACAGGGAGATTATGAATCATATAGTTGTTTGTTTTGTAGTGAAACTATTTTGTTTTTAATGAGTTCGTTTTCGGCGCTACATCACCCATAAAAATAAGCATGTTGTGTGTAGGTGATGTGTTGGTGGTAACTGTAATTGTTTTTCGTAGCTGTCCCGGCATTCCATAATTGCTGTTAAACGTTCCGGTAATTTCGCCTTCTTTGCCGGGAGCGATAGCGCTTTTTGTAAAATTGGCTACCGTGCAACCGCAGCTTGGTTTAGCATCTGCTATCAGCAAAGGTTTATTGCCGTTGTTCAGTACATGAAACACAATTTTCATCTCTTTTCCCTGTTCTAACGTTCCAAAGTTTTGAATGGAATCGGGGAACGATGCAGTGGTATAGTTAGCTACCTCTTTCATCATGCCCGCATTGCTATTTTGGCAAGACAATGCCAGGATGATTATACACATCATAACAAAAAATAGAGAAAGAGAAATGCGTTTCATTATGGTTTGTTTTTACTGCAAATTAATTTCTTAACCGTTAGTTTTTTGTTTAAAATTTACTTTGTGAATTTTATCTTCCTGCAGTAACTCTTTATGGATATTATCTAAAATGCCGTTGATAAAATGACCGCTTTGTTCCGTGCTGTATTCTTTGGCAATATCAATGTATTCGTTAATAGTAACTTTAGTTGGAATGGTTTCAAAAAACAACAATTCGCAAACGCCCATTCGCATAAGTATCATATCTAACTGTGCAATGCGGTCGGCATCCCAGTTTTTTAGTTTGGGTTTGATAAGGTTGGTTACATATTCGCGCTTGTTCATGGTAGTTGTGAGTAAGTCGTTAGCAAACTTCCATTTCTCTTCGGTCATCAAAAGGCGAACGTCGAAACCGTGGGGTTTTGAGAGAAAACTCATCATTAGCTGGCGTAGCATATCGGCATCATCCTGCCAGTTGCTGAAATGTTCTTCTATAAAAGAAACAAAGGTTTCATCGGGCAACATAAGGTCGGTAAAAACAAACTGCAGAATATCGCGCTCACTGTTTTTATCTCTGCTTTGGGTGTTAATATAGTTTTTATAAACATCAGTTGCCAGCAACCATTGATACACTTTGCGTACCACGCCTTCGTTATCCAGTTTATCAGCTTTGTGCTCTTTAACCATACTTATAAATGCAGGGCTTTCTTTTATTTTCCACAGCAGCTCATTGCCTGCCAGCTTTATGTTTACATTCAGGTCTTCAAGCGTAACTAAGTTTTTAGAAGCGCGGTTACGGGCATCTTTTTCAGCATAACCTGCCACTTCTGTTATAAAATAAAGTAAGTAAATAAAAAGCTGCTGTGTTTGATTGATTTGTTCGCCCAGGGTTTTTATAGGATGAGGATTAGAATTCGCATCCTGCACCGATTCGGTTGCATAAATCATCTGCATAACTTTCACACGAATATTTCTTCTGCTGATCATGAGGCTGCCATTCTTTTTTGCGGGCGCGAAGATAGGCGTTTCACTTCCCACGGAAAAAGTATCTTGATAATGAGGCGTTATTTTTCTCAGTTGCTAAAAATAAAAAGTGAGGCAAACTGTTTGTAACCGAAACAACAACCTTTTGTTTTTATTACAATTTTAAATGCAACACTATGAACTATCGCACCTTTAAAGATGTACAGGTTTCGGAAATTGGCTTAGGCACATGGCAGTTAGGCAGCGCAGATTGGGGGAAAGTGAATGAAGATGATGCCTTGAAAATTTTACAACAATTCGCTGATAACGGCGGCACTTTTATAGACACCGCAGATGTATATGGCATGGGCATCAGCGAAAAAATAATTGGAAATTTTTTGAAGACGACTGATAAGGAAATGTTTGTTGCCACCAAGTTGGGACGAAGAAGCGATGCCCCCAACGGATGGAACCAAAACTTCACGTACCATTTTATGCGAAAGCAGGTAGAAGAATCATTAGAACATTTGCAGTTAAAGCAATTGTTTTTAGAGCAGTTGCATTGCATTCCAACTGAAATTATGCGGCATGGCGATGTGTTCAATCATTTACGAAAACTGCAAAGCGAGGGCTTGATAAAATATTTTGGCGCCAGTGTTGAAACCTCGGAAGAAGCGTTGCTTTGTTTGGAAGAAGAAGGCATCGCATCGCTGCAAATCATCTTTAATTTATTTCGTCAGCATGTGGCGGATGAAGTGTTTGCCAAAGCAAAAGAAAAAGGAGTTGCCATTATTGTTCGTGTTCCGCTGGCCAGTGGTTTACTATCGGGAAAATTTACCAAAAGCACTCATTTCGATGCTAATGACCATCGTAATTTTAATGCAAACGGGCAAGCCTTTAATGCAGGCGAAACCTTTGCTGGTATTGCGTTTAAGGAAGGTGTTCGTCTTGCCAATGAAATGAAAACCGTAATGCCCGATGATAGAATGGCGCAATGGGCTTTGCGCTGGATATTGGACTTTCCGAAAGTAACCACTGTTATTCCCGGAGCTACAAAAACATTGCAGGTTATCAGCAATACAGAAAGTTCTTCTTTGCCTCCATTGCGGAACGAAATACATGACCAGTTAAGAAGATTATATGATGAAAATATTAAGCAGCAGATAAGAGGACATTATTAAAACAAAATGCCGGCAATACAGTTCTGTCAATAATTAATAGCAATAGTTTATCAAATGAAATTTTGTCACACAAGGCGAAAAAGCATTCCTTTGCGCTCCCATTTCCTGCCATACTCTGAAATTTTGACTTTTCTAACACTAATGGCAGAAAAATTGCGAACATCGAAACATCTATTAAATCAATTTTAAAACAACAAATATGGCTGACACATTGAAGGTAACTCCGCTTCACGACAGGATAATCATTAAACCTGCGGCGGCAGAAGAAAAAACATCATCAGGCTTAATTATTCCTGATACAGCAAAAGAAAAGCCCCAACGCGGCGTAGTGGTTGCTGCAGGCACAGGCAAGAAAGACGAACCTGTTACTGTTAAAACAGGCGACACTGTTTTGTATGGCAAATATGCCGGAACCGAAATTCAGATTGAAGGGCAGGATTATCTTATCATGCGCGAAAGCGATATTTTGGCTATCGTATAAAAAGCCCTCAATTCGCCAAAGGCGAGAAGTTCTTTTTTTAATTCAATTATGAAAAATAAAAGCCTGTCATGCCTCGCAGGTTTCAAGTTTTCCGCCTTATGCGGAGACAGGGGCTTTAATTATTATGTCGAAACAACTTTTCTTCGATATCGAAGCAAGAAATAAAATGAAAAGAGGCGTGGATATACTTGCCAACGCCGTGAAAGTAACATTAGGACCTAAGGGGCGTAATGTAGTAATTGAAAAGAAATTTGGTGCCCCATCAGTAACCAAAGATGGTGTAACTGTAGCCAAAGAAATTGAACTGGAAGATGCCATTGAAAACATGGGTGCTCAGATGGTGAAAGAAGTTGCTTCTAAAACCGCTGACATTGCTGGTGATGGTACTACAACTGCAACTGTGTTAGCGCAAGCTATCATCAGCGAAGGTTTAAAAAACGTAGCCGCCGGTGCAAACCCTATGGATTTAAAACGCGGTATTGACAAAGCTGTTGCCGCAGTAGTAAAAAGCTTACAATCGCAATCACAAACTGTAGGTAACGACAGCGATAGAATTGAACAGGTAGCTGCCATCTCTGCCAACAACGATGAAACCATTGGTAAACTTATTGCTGAAGCGTTTGGCAAAGTAGGTAAAGAAGGTGTTATTACTGTTGAAGAAGCCAAAGGCACTGATACTTCGGTTGACGTGGTTGAAGGTATGCAGTTTGACCGCGGTTATATTTCTCCTTACTTCGTAACCAACAGCGAGAAGATGGAAGCAGAATTGCAGAACCCATCTATCCTGATTTACGATAAGAAGATTTCCACCATGAAAGACATTCTTCCTATCCTTGAAAAAAGCGCACAAAGCGGTCGTCCGTTATTAATTATTGCAGAAGATTTAGAAGGCGAGGCTTTAGCAACATTGGTAGTAAATAAATTACGCGGCACACTAAAAGTGGCTGCTGTTAAGGCTCCTGGCTTTGGCGATAGAAGAAAAGAAATGTTGCAGGATATTGCTATTTTAACCGGCGGTCTTGTAATCAGCGAAGAACAAGGTTATAAGCTTGAAAATGCTACTGAAGCTTATTTAGGCAAGGCGGACTCTATCACTATTAATAAAGACAACACAACCATCGTTGGTGGTAAAGGTGTTGAGGATGATATTAAAGCCCGCGTAAACCAAATCAAATCACAGATTGGTACAACCACTTCTGATTACGATAAAGAAAAGTTGCAGGAACGTTTGGCTAAATTAGCTGGCGGTGTGGCGGTGCTTTACATTGGCGCTGCTACCGAAATGGAAATGAAGGAAAAGAAAGACCGTGTTGACGATGCTTTACATGCAACCCGCGCTGCTGTTGAAGAAGGCATTGTACCCGGCGGTGGTGTAGCTTACATTCGTGCTACGCAAAACCTGGAAAATGTAAAAACGCTAAATGAAGATGAAGCTACAGGTGTAGCCATTGTAAAACGCGCTATTGAAGAACCACTTCGCCAGATTGTAATTAACAGTGGTTTGGAAGGCAGCATCGTGGTACAGAAAATTAAAGAAGGCACAGGCGATTTTGGTTTCAATGCCCGCACTGAAGTATATGAAAATTTATTTGCTGCCGGTGTTATTGACCCTACCAAAGTAACCCGTATTGCATTGGAAAATGCAGCTTCCATTGCCGGTATGTTATTAACTACCGAAGCCGTTGTTGCTGATAAGCCAGAACCTAAGTCGGCTGCGGCTCCTGCCGGTATGCCAGGCGGCGGAATGGGTATGGATTATTAATCGTTTTCTTTTACTCTATTTTATAAAAAAGCCCTCGCAAGTGCGAGGGCTTTTTTTTGCCTGAACGGGGGTTTTGTTTGATATTTAAAATTGATGAGCTTTTGTTTTTACAACAAAAACTTTTTCAATTCTTCTAATTGAATCTTTCCTTCGTAAATAGCTTTACCAACAATAGCTGCAGCGCAGCCAACATCCTGCAATTCATCCAAATCTTTTATCGAACTCACACCACCACTGGCAATTAAAAAAAGAGAAGGAAATTTTTGAATGATGTTTTTATATAAATCAGTGGCTGCGCCTTGCAGCATTCCATCTTTACTTACATCGGTACAAAATACCTGCTGAATGCCTTGCGAAATATAATCTTCAATAAAATCGTAAATCCAAACATCGCTTGTTTCCTGCCAGCCATTGATGGCAATTTTTTCATTTTTTACATCAGCGCCCAATAAAAATTTATTCGCGCCATATTGTTGCAGCCACGCAATAAACAAGTCTTTATTTTTCACTGCAAGGCTGCCAATGCTTGCTAATGCAGCACCGGAATTAAACACAATTTCTACATCATTTTCTGTTTTAATGCCACCACCAAAATCAATTGCCAAGGATGTTTTAGAAGCCAATGTTTCCAATACCTTCCAGTTTTTTATTGCACCTTCTTTGGCGCCATCCAAATCAACCAAATGCAAGCGTTGCAAGCCCGCATCTTCAAACTGCTTTGCCACTTCTAACGGATGTTCGTTGTAAATTTTTTTTTTCGAATAATCGCCTTGCGTAAGCCTTACGCATTTGCCTTCAATGATGTCTATCGCGGGAATAATTTGCATAAGGCTGCAAATATATCTTGTCAATTCTTTACTACAGTTAGCTTTGTTTTTTTGAATTTTATAAGTATGGATTCCGAGAATAATCTTACAGAAAATACACAGCTTCACGATGAAGTTATTTCAGATAAACAATGGTGGAAAGAAGCGGTTGTTTATCAAATTTATCCCCGCTCTTTTCAGGACGGTAACGGCGATGGCATCGGAGATTTGAGAGGCATTATTTCAAGACTCGATTACATTGAAAGCTTAGGCATTGATGCTGTTTGGCTTAACCCTGTTTATCCATCGCCAAACTACGATAACGGCTATGATGTAAGTGATTATCGAAACATAGCAACTGAATACGGAACACTCAACGATTTTGATGAATTACTACAAGGCTTGCACAGAAGAAACATCCGGCTGATTATGGACTTGGTGGTGAATCATTCAAGCTTTGAACACCAATGGTTTCAGCAATCGGGGAAGAGCAGAGACAATCCCTATCGCGATTATTATCATTGGTGGAATGCAGAGCGCGGTACGCCTCCGCCACGCTTCTCTTTCTTTGATGAAAACAGCAACGCATGGACGTTTGATGCAAAAACAAACGCTTTTTATTTGCATTACTTTTCAAGTTATCAGCCCGATCTAAATTGGTCGAATAAAAAGCTGCGCGAAGAAGTGTACAGCATCATGCGCTTCTGGCTTGATAAAGGCGTGGATGGATTTCGGTTAGATGCGTTTCAGTTCATTGCAAAAGATACTTCGTTTCCAACCTTTCCCGAAGGTTATGAAAAAGAAATTATTCGCTACTATGGCAATGGTCCGCATTTGCACGATTACTTACAGGAAATGAACCGCGAAGTGTTGAGTAAATACAATGTGGTAACGGTGGCGGAAGGCGCGGGCACATCGCCGCAGGAAGCCTTGCAGTTTGTTGATCCGGACAGAAGGGAACTGAACATGGCGTATCATTTTGAAGGCATGGATGTTGGCTTTATTTACGATGAAAACAAACGAAGAATTTTAGATCCCAATGGTTATAATTTACTTCAGTTTAAAGCTGTTTATACGCGCTGGGATGAAGGGTTTAAAGAGAAAGGATGGGGCACTGTTTATTTGGGTAATCACGACCAGCCGCGAATGGTTTCGAGATGGGGAAATGACAACGATGAATGGAGAGAATTGTCTTCAAAAATGCTTACTACTTTTATTTTAACCATGCGTGCCACGCCTTACTGTTATTATGGAGATGAAATTGGAATGACAAATATTTACTTTGATTCCATTGATGAGTATAACGATTTAGATACCATCAATAAGTTTCATCATCTTCAAAAAACGGGCGGCGATGTGCAGGCTTTCCTCAATCTGCAAAAAAAAATTGCACGCGATAACAGCCGCACGCCAATGCAATGGAAAGATGATAACAATGCAGGCTTTACAACCGGTAAGCCCTGGTTGCAGATTAACAGGAATTATACAGAATTGAATGTTGAAAAAGATGAGCAAAAACAAAACAGCTGTTTGCATTATTTTAAAAAGATGATACAAATACGAAAGAACAATGCCGCTTTAATTTATGGAAGTTATACATTGATAGATAAAGGAAATACCGCTGTATATGCTTACACGAGAGAATTGAGAGAGGATAAATTTTTGGTGATGCTAAACTTTACAAGCAACGTAGCCAAAGCCGCTACAGATGAGGATTTCAGCCAGGCAAGGCTGCTCATCAGCAATTATGAAAAAGCATCGTTTACCAACGAATTGCAGCCTTACCAGGCGGTAGTGTACCAGGTAAATAAAACAGATTTATAAGCAACGTCTTTATGTTCATTTCTTTAAACAATATTTACCTTGCAATAGCAATTTTGCAGCTATGGAATACATCATTAAAAATACAGCAATCGTTAATGAAGGAAACATTTTTGAAGGTGATGTTTGGATAAAAAATCATCGTATTCACCAGATAGCGCCCCAAATTCATGTACCTCATGCAGTAACGGAAATTGATGGAGAGGAAAAGTTTTTATTGCCCGGCGCCATTGACGACCAGGTTCATTTTCGCGAGCCCGGGCTTACGCACAAAGGCAGTATTTACACCGAAGCCAAAGCTGCCGTTGCGGGTGGCGTTACTTCGTTTATGGAGATGCCCAACACAGTGCCACCGGCTTTTACGCAAGATTTATTGGAAAGTAAATACCGCACTGCTGCCGGTTCATCGCTTGCTAATTATTCGTTTTATATGGGCACATCAAACGATAATATTGATGAAGTGCTGCGAACAAATGACAAGAAGCAGGAAGTATGCGGCATTAAAATTTTTATGGGTTCTTCAACAGGAAATTTGCTGGTTGATAATTCGCTTACTTTGGATAGCATTTTTGCCAACAGCGAATTATTAATTGCCACGCATTGCGAAGATGAAACTATTATTAAAGCCAACCTGCAATGGATAATGGAGCAAAAGAAAACCTTGCAGGCAAGCGACCATCCCATTATCCGAAACGAGGAAGCTTGCTTTGAAAGTTCTTTTCGCGCCATTCAGTTTGCAAAGAAACACAATAGCCGGCTGCATGTTTTGCACATTAGTACGGAGAAGGAATTGCAGTTATTTACCAACATGGTTTCGTTGCACAACAAGCGCATTACGGCTGAAGTTTGTGTGCATCATCTGCACTTCACAAGCGATGATTATGAAGTGCTGGGCAATCTTATCAAATGCAATCCTGCCATCAAAGCGCCGCATAACAAAAAGGCTTTGTGGAGTGCGTTGTTAGATGATCGGTTAGATGTAATCGCCACCGATCATGCACCGCATACCTGGCACGAAAAAAATGAGCCGTACGAAAAAGCACATGCCGGTTTACCCTTAGTGCAGCACTCTGTTTTGTTACTGTTGCAATATGTAAAAGAAGGAAGTATTACTATTGAAAAAATGGTTGAAAAGATGAGCCATGCAGTGGCGGTTTGTTTTTCTATTAAAGAAAGGGGCTTTATTCGGGAAGGCTATTTCGCCGATTTGGTTTTGGTTGATATGAATAAGCCTTATACGGTTTCAACCGATAACATTTTGTACAAATGTGGCTGGAGCCCGTTACAAAACACCATTTTCTCTTCTACCATCACACACACATTTGTAAATGGCAACTTAGTTTATGAAAACGGCATGTTTACTGAATCTTATACAGGAATGAGGTTGCAGTTTGAACGATAATTCGTAAGTTGTAAATATGTAAAATGTATTAGGTAGCAAGTATCATGTCTAACAACACATTTTATTTTACTACTTAATACATACTACCTAATACATTATACAAAACAAAGCCATGCAGGCAGATAAAACTACCATCAGCGATCTTTCTATCTTCAATGCAGAAGAAGAAATGTCTGTTTTTCATAAACTTAATTTTACTACTACGGTTGGTGGTAAAGAATGGTTGAAAGCTTTGTTAGGCAAACCTTTAAACAATTTAAAAAAGATAGAAGAAGCGCAGCAAACCATTACCAGTTTGATGCAGGTTTTGCCGCAACTGCCGCATCAGATTACGAACGGAACCATCATGGTGATTGAACGCTGGTACGATACAGCGATAGACGAAATTCCATCTTCAAATGCTGCCAATGGCTTAACGTATAAATTGTTTCATTCGGCAGATTATTCGTTAACCCGCTATTCGGTTTCGCATTTTATTGATTTGTTCAAAGGCTTGTCGCTTATCGCGCAGCTAATTGCCAAAACCGAATCTTCATTTTTGCAAGGTATGGGTGCAAGAATTGTTTCTTTATTAAACCAGCCCGTCATTCAGCAAATGCAGCATTGGGATAAAAACAAAAAGCTGTCGTTTGCGCAGGTATTGCAATTTGGTGGTTACGTTCGGCGTAATTACAAAAGCGAAGCGTTGGAGCTAACAGAAATTTATAACCGTTTGGACGCTTATATTAGTTTAGCAACGGCTTGCAAAAAATTTAATTTTTGTATGCCCGGGTTTCTTGAAACAGAAGCGCCTTTTTTTGAAGCGAAACAGCTTTACCATCCGTTGCTGCATACGCCTGTTGCATACAACATCAATCTCAATCAGCAACAGAATTTTTTGTTTATGACCGGCGCGAACATGGCTGGCAAAAGCACATTTATAAAAGCCATAGGCGTAAGCGCTTATCTTGCGCACATTGGTATGGGCGTACCGGCTGAAAGCCTTACGCTGTGTATGTTTGACGGATTGCTTAGCAATATTAACGTAGTAGATAATATTATACAGGGAGAAAGTTATTTTTTTAATGAGGTACAACGCATTCGCAAAACAATTGAGAAGATAAGCGACGGAAGAAAGTGGCTGATTTTAATTGATGAATTGTTTAAAGGAACCAACGTGCAGGATGCCATGAAGTGCAGTACCGTAGTGATTGAAGGCTTGCGAAAAATGCCCAATGCGCTGTTTATTTTATCAACTCATTTGTATGAAATAGGCGAAGTGTTGAAGCAGTATTCCAACATACAGTTTCGGTATTTTGAAACGGAAGTAAAAAATGATCAGTTAAGTTTCAGCTATCATTTAAAAGAAGGCATCAGCAATGACAGATTAGGGTATTTAATTTTAAAAAGAGAAGGTGTTGTAAACCTTCTTAATCAACTTTCTAAAGGAGAAATCAGCCAATAAAAGGTTTTGAAAACCGGTTACCAACGTTTGTTTTTACTCCATTAATAAGCCGCCAAAAGCTTTAGTTATTGCACTTCAATGGTTCTAACATTGTTGTTTTTTAAAAGCGGCATGTTGTTAAACCGAAGTAAAAGATTAGCTACCACTTCCACATCGCGCTGGCAATAATCAGCAATACGTTTCAGGTCTTTATCCTTATAATAAACATCCTGAACCATGCTTCCGTCAATATCATTTTTTGAGGTGGGAACATCCATTACGCCGGCAAGCAAATCAAGCGAAATATAGTTTTTATAATCGCCAAATTTCCACCAATGCAAAGTGTCAAGCATCTCTACTTCCCAAGGTTTTTTATCGTGTAAACAAAGGTAATGCGGCAGTTTTAATCCATTAATAAGCAATCGCCTGCAAATAAAGGGAATGTCAAATTCGCGGATATTATGACCGGCAAACCAAAACCCGTTCTTCTTTTCGCAAAATTTATCGCCCGCTTTTAAAAAGGTTTGCAGCAATTGTTTTTCATCATCGCCATACATACTCTTTATTAAAAAAGTTTGCTCGCCATTTTTTTCATCGTGAAAACAACCAATGGAAATACAAATGATTTTTCCAAATTCTGCCAGTATGCCTGCCTTTTGCCGGTAACTGTCTTCGGGCGTAATACTTTCTGGTATGGTTTTCGCGATTTTCTGCCACCAACGCTTTTGCCATTCGTTGCTAAGCATTGTGTAGTCGGGAAATTGTGGCACTGTTTCAATATCAATAACAAAAAATTTATTCAGCGACGTTGTGTTCAAGTAAGTTAGTTTTTTATTTAATTTAGTTACTTTAAAATAAATAGTATGGCTTACACAAATTATCCTTCAACCGGCTCATCACCCGATCAGCCACAGAAATCTAAAGATAACCGTAATTTGATTTACGGTGCGTTGGTTGTGCTTCTTTTAGGCTCATGGGGATATATAGTTTACGACAAAAATAAAACTCATGAGCAAATTCAGCAACAGCAAACGCAAATAACAACTACTACCAATGAGAAAGATTCGTTGGATAACGAGTTTAAAAGCGCATTACAACGTATGGATTCGTTAACCGGCAACAATGCGCAATTGCAGGGCAAACTTACCGACAGAGAAGCGGCGATTAACAAATTAAAAGAAGAATATAAGACAGAAAGCAGCAAAGCAAATGCTGATAAAAGAAAACTTCAAAGTATAATTAATCAGTTGAACGGAAAGATTAATGATTACGAAACGCAGGTTGCGCAGTTAACAGCAGAAAACGAAACGTTAACAACCAACAACAAGCAGCTTACTGTACAACGCGATTCGTTGACAACACAAACACAAGCACTTGCTACAAATTTAGCTACCAGCGACTCGGAAAAAGCGCAGGTTACCGATGTTGCTTCTACGCTTCATGCATCTAATATTAATATTGCGGCAATTGATGTAAGAAGTAATGGCAAAGAAAAAGAAACCAGCAAAGCTAAGAAAGCTGATATGTTCAGAGTTTCATTTGATTTAGATGAAAACCGCATTGCTCCCAGCGGACAAAAAGAATTGTATGTTGTTGTTATGGGTCCTGATGGTAAGCCAATAACCATTCCATCAAGCGGAAGCGGTGAGTTTCAAACACGCGATGAAGGGTCGAAAGTTTATACCAGCAAGGTTGATGTAAACTATGAGCAAGGAAAACGTACACCTGTTTCATTTGATTGGAAACAGGAAAATCATTATCAAACAGGCGATTACAAAATTGAAATTTATCATAACGGATTTAAAATTGGTGAAGGCACAAAAAGCTTAAAAAAAGGTGGCTTGTTCGGTTAGTATGTATGTGATCAGCTACTTCTTTGTATAAATGAAAAAGAGCCATACCTTTTGCGTATGGCTCTTTTTTTTCAATAAAATTTGACTTAACTAATAAACTTAAATCAATAAATTTAAATTAGAAGCACCAGTGCTACTAATACCAGACCTGATAACATTGGATGAACGTTGCATTGGATTTTGTAAAGCCTCTTACTGTTTCGTTTTATCTCCAACATAAAAATAAAAACCATTCTTTTTAATTCAAATTAAAAAAAGGTTTAAATCAGATGCTTATTTTTTACTATGATAATGCCTTAAAAACAAACCCCTTTTCGGTGAAATATTGTAGCACTTTAGGTAGCGCATAACTCATACGGCTCCAGGCTTTGGTACTGTCGTGAAACACAATAACAGAGCCGCTTTCGGAATGTTTTGTTACATTCTGCAAACAGTTTTGCGGTGATAATGTTACATCAAAATCACCGCTTAATACATCCCACATAACAACCGAAAACAATTGATGCAAAGGGTTTTCTTTTCGTTGTAAAATACTTGCCTGAAACTTTTTTATTCTTCCATACGGCGGGCGAAACAAACGACTGTTAATGTGTTTAGCAGCTTCAATAATATCGTTAATGTAAAGTGTATCATCCGTTTTCCAGCCGTTCAAATGATTGTGAGTATGATTGCCAACAAGGTGCTCTTCTTCCAAAATTTTTCGGTAGATGCCCGGATGATCTGCTACATTTTTACCAATACAGAAAAACGTTGCTTTGGCATTCCATTTTTTTAATTCATCTAACACAAAGGGCGTTGCCGTTTCGTGCGGACCATCATCAAACGTTAAGTATAAAACCTTTTCTTTTGTTGCAATTTTCCATAAAAAGTCAGGATACATTTTTTTCAGTAGCCAGGGTGTTTTTACAAAATACATAGCCTTCTTTTATTTGCAATAAAAACAAATCTTCATTATTCAACACAATAAAACTACAATCAATTTATTGTTCATTACGCATCACATGCTGGTGTTGTGAATTGTTTTTTATGTTACGAGCTTTGGTAACTCCAATGTATCTTCAGTTGCAATTGTGGATTTGTTGTTTTTTCTCTTTAATCAAAGAGAAAAAGAATCACTCGTCAACATTTTAAAATCAATTGAGCATTCAGACGAGTGCTATTATAAACACATAAAACATCTTTCTGTCTTCGCCCCTTCACGGCTTAAAAAGTAATGTTTTGGTTGATAAAGTTATCCTAACAATATGCACAGTTTTAGGGTACGCTTGTAAGCCACACCGCAGTAACGTAACTTTGTGCGCAGCGCAAACACGCAATTTTAATTTTGTTATTTATGAATTTATTTCAGCAACAGGCAACTGAATTTCAGCATCGTCATATCGGCACAACAGAAGAAGAAGCGAAGGAAATGTTATCCATCATTGGCGTAAAAACGGTAGAAGAATTGGTTCATAAAACCATTCCGCAAAACATTCGTTTACAACAACCGCTGCAATTGCCCGATGCCATAAGCGAGCAACAATATTTAAATGAAATAAAAGAAATTGCAAGTAAAAACAAGGTTTTTAAAACATATATCGGGCAAGGTTATTACAACACCATTACGCCCAGTGTTATTTTACGAAACTTGTTTGAAAACCCGGGTTGGTACACGCAGTACACACCTTATCAGGCAGAGATTGCACAAGGCAGATTGGAAAGCTTATTGAATTTTCAAACAGTGATAAGCGACCTTACGGGACTGGAACTTGCCAATGCTTCGTTGCTGGATGAAGCTACCGCCGCTGCTGAAGCGATGGCAATGTTGTTTCATCATGTGAACAGGACGGATAAAATAACAAAGCCAAAGTTTTTTGTTGATACATCCGTTTTCCCCCAAACCAAAGATGTATTGCTAACACGCGCTGAACCCATAGGCATTGAACTTATTTTTGATGCTTTTGAAAACGTGCAGTTTGATGGAACCTACTTTGGCGTGTTCATTCAATATCCAAACAGCAATGGCGAAATAAAAGATTACAAAACGTTTATTCAAGATGCCCATGCTGCCGGTGTTTATGTAGTAATGGCAACCGATTTATTGGCGTTAACCTTGCTTACATCGCCCGGCGAATTGAGCGCTGATGTTGCCGTTGGCTCTGCGCAACGTTTTGGCGTACCGTTGGGTTATGGCGGTCCTCATGCTGCTTTTTTTGCTACGAAAGACGAATTTAAACGTGGCATTCCGGGTAGGATTATCGGTGTGAGTGTTGACGGACAAAACAACCGTGCGCTTCGTATGGCATTGCAAACTCGCGAGCAGCACATTAAGCGCGAAAAAGCCACCAGCAACATTTGTACAGCGCAGGCTTTATTGGCAAATATAGCTGCTATGTATGCAGTATATCATGGACCCAAAGGGTTAAAAGCAATTGCAGAAAGAGTTTCTTTTCTAACCTATACATTGGCTGAAAGCCTTGCAGAAATTGGCTTTGCCAATGAGAACGAATTTTATTTTGATACAATAAAAATAAAGGCTGATAAAAACATCATTCAACCGATAGCAGAAGAAAAAGAAATCAATTTTTATTATTTTGATGACCAATACATCTGCATTTCAGTAGATGAGACTACCACGCAGCAGGATGTTTCAAACATCATTTCTGTTTTTACTGAAGCAAATAATAAAGCTGATGCCGCTATTAATTTTGATGCAAAATTTTCTTTACAAAACATTCCTTCTTTTGCAAAAAGAACGTCCTCTTATTTAACGCATCCAGTGTTTAATATTCATCACAGCGAAAGCAAGATGATGCGTTACTTAAAGCAATTAGAGAACAAAGATTTATCTCTTACTCATAGCATGATTAGTTTAGGCAGTTGCACAATGAAACTCAATGCTGCTTCGGAGATGATTCCGGTTAGCTTGCCGCAATTCAGTCAGTTGCATCCGTTTTTACCGGCTAACCAGGCAGAAGGGTACCATCAAATTATCAGTGAGTTAAGCAACTATCTCTGCACCATTACAGGCTTCGATGCGTGCAGCCTGCAGCCCAACAGCGGCGCACAAGGCGAATATGCAGGGCTGCTTACCATCATGCAATATCACAAAGCAAATAATAACGCGCATCGCAATGTGGTGCTGATTCCTATTTCAGCACACGGCACCAATCCTGCCAGCGCAGTAATGACAGGAATGAAAGTAATAGTAGTAAAAAGTGATGCTGAAGGGCATATTGATGTAGCTGATTTAAAAGCAAAAGCGGGGCAATATAAAGATACATTGGGCGCGCTAATGGTAACCTATCCATCCACCCATGGTGTTTTTGAAGAAAGCATACAAGAAATTTGCGAGGTGGTTCATCAACACGGCGGGCAAGTGTATATGGATGGCGCTAACATGAACGCGCAGGTTGGTTTAACCTCACCGGCAACCATTGGTGCCGATGTTTGTCATCTCAATCTTCATAAAACCTTTTCTATTCCGCATGGTGGCGGCGGTCCCGGCATGGGACCTATTTGTGCCAGGGAACATCTTAAACCTTATCTGCCAGGGCATATTTTTACTGCCAACCATCAACCCTCAACCATCAACCATCATGCTGTAAGCGCTGCACCATTCGGCTCTGCCAGCATTTTACTAATCAGCTATGCTTACATAAAAATGTTAGGTAGAGAAGGTGTTAAAAAAGCAACGGAATATGCTATTTTGAATGCCAATTATATGCGGGCAAGATTGGGTGCGCATTACCCTATTTTATACAGCAGTAAAAACGGCACCTGCGCGCATGAATTTATTATTGATTTGCGTCCGTTTAAAACTTCCTGTGGCATTGAAACAGAAGATGTTGCCAAGCGTTTGATTGATTATGGCTTTCATGCCCCAACGATGAGTTTTCCGGTGCCGGGAACTATTATGATAGAACCCACGGAAAGCGAAGACAAAGCTGAGTTGGATCGTTTTTGCGAAGCCTTGATTTCCATTCGGGAAGAAATAAAAATGATTGAGGAAGGCAAGATTGATAAAATGGATAATGCTCTGAAAAATGCTCCTCACACACAAGCTGTAGTTTGCTCTGATGAATGGCATCATCCCTACAGCCGCACAGAAGCTGCCTTCCCGTTGCATTATGTAACGCGCAATAAATTCTGGGCTTCTGTTTCGCGCATCAACAATACATTTGGTGATAGAAATCTGATCTGTACCTGCGAGCCTGTTTCGGCGTATGAAAGTTGATGTTAGCAAAAATTGCAAATGAGAACTGTTTGACATGACATTAACTAAAAAATTCAGTGGTATAACAGCTTTAAAGTTTTCATTTTCAAAATCAACTGAATTCTCAAAGGCATTAGCAAAGGATTGTAATGCTTTGTCAATGTACGATTTAGGGTTTGGGTTAGGCATACCTTCAAACTTATCTCAAGAGAATCAATTGAGAGCGATTTTTTATCAAGTTATATTACAAGATGGAGTCTTCCTTTTTAATCTTAGCGGTGTGGATATAAAAAAAGCAATGAGCGGCTTTTTAAATTATGATGAAGCACAATACAATAACTACATAACAGAGTGGGAACTGTTTATGATTTTGAGAAACAAAGACTATCTGAAAAGTTGTATCTTTCACAACGGAAAAGTTGAGTTTAAAAAACGAATTATATGGAACGCAGTGAAGTAATTATTGGAACCAAATTAAATGTAATACAAAAAAAAGACGATGACGTTAAATTAGTTTTTGTAGATACAAAGGCTAAAAAGCTACACGTATTGACATTTGAAGGGTTGCTTTTTGAAACGTCTTCCCCAACGCTAAACAAGCGTGTAAAAAATATTCAATTGAACAACACGCTGGGTTTTCGAGCCATATCTCAATTGAGACAGCTGAAAAGAAATCCAGAAAATTATCATCAATTATTTATTCAAATGGAAGGCTCTGATGATAATCATAAACTTGAATTACTGGGTGCTTTTAAAAGCTACAAAATATCATCCCGAAGGCAGGAGACTAGTAAAAGCAGTTTAGTTGCCAAAAAGACATAATAAAAATGCTTGTTTGAAAGCTAAATCAAACAAATTGAATTGTTGCTAACATTGCATTGGCGATATGCGAAACGACGGAAGATTAATCGGTGGCAAGTCGTTAATCATTTTCTGTTTCGCGCATCAACAATACATTTGGTAATAGAAATCTGATCTGTACCTGCGAGCCTGTTTCGGCGTATGAAAGTTAATGTTCTACAAGAATGCAGTAAAAACAAAAGCAGCTATGAGAATTGTTACTTATGCTTTTGTTTTTACTGCACTTTGAAAAGCCTCAATATTAATTTCAATGTCTCATCCTTCACCTAATATCTTCAGCAACTCTATTACTTTGTAAAGTCATTTTTCTTATCTACAAAAGTGTAGTTTGCCCGATATGCGCACAGTAGGCTACATAATACGTCAGTAAATATACTGTGGCGCAATAGCCCGCTTCTGCTGTATTTTCCGCCCGCTCACTACATCAATGCAAAATCAAATCTTCAATAATATTTTGCCGCTCCTCTACCTTTTTACTTTATTGGTTGGTACGCCTTGCGGGGGCAAAAATGCCGGTATATTTTATTGGCACAAATTTTACCCCTTCCCAACTTAAACAAATCAGAATGCCGTTATTTATTCTTGCCTTTCTCATCACCGACCTTTTATCAATTGCATATCCTTTTGTTGCTTACTACCTGTATAGAGAATGGCACAAATACCATAATACAATTGACAATGCTTACGCACAGCGGTGCTTATATGGAGTTATTGCGTTATTGGTTTTGATTGTACTGGGAAAGTTCCTGATGAAAGTTTTGCTTAGTAAAAGCAGGGAAGGAGAAGATGAGCCGCACATGTTTGATACTAATAAACGAGACACCATTAAACGACCTGACGGCAGTACCATTAATGTGGAGCATTATGGAAAAGAAGATGGTCAGCCCATTATCTTTATTCATGGCTTAAATGCCAGTATTAAAAACTGGTATTACCAACGAAAATATTTTGAAAAGAACTATCATCTTATTATGATGGACATGCCGGGAATGGGAAAGTCAACGCGGCCAGCTAATAAAGATTTTTCACTTTCCAATATAGCAGCCGATCTGCAGTTGGTAATTAATTACACAGGTGCAAAGAATCCTATTCTTTGGGGACACAGCATGGGTGGCATGACGATCCTTACTTTCCTGGCAAAGAACAAGGAGATACTACACTCTACCATTAAAGGCGCTATTCTGGAACATACTACCTACACCAATCCTGTTCACACCATGCTTTTCAGAAAACTATTAACTGCTATTCAAAAGCCGGTACTGGTACCGCTTTGTTATCTTATTATTTTCTTGTCTCCTATTTTCTGGCTCTCCAGCTGGATGAGTTATATCAACGGCACATCACTTATCACAACCCGCTGGCTCACCTTTGCAGGCACACAAACCGCGAAGCAACTCGATTTTAGCGCCCTGCTTTCCACCCTCACTTCTCCCGCAGTTATGGCAAGAGGATGTTTGGGAATGTTTGGCTACGACGTAACAAATGACCTGCCCGGCATTACCATTCCCACTCTTGTTATTGGAGCTAACAAAGACCGCCTTACCAGACCAGATGCAAGCGTGTACATGGCACAGCACATACCCAATGCTGAATTAGTAATGTTACAACCCGGTAATCATCAGGCTTTATTGGAAAGACACAAAGAAGTAAATGAAGCAGCAGAACGTTTCGTTTTAAAACTCATCACAAAATAGTAGCTCGCTTCGTCTTTCGAACAGTGATTATGCGGACTAAAGCGAATAGAGAAATGTGATGATTGCTAAAAACAAAAGGTCGATTATTTACGTAAAGAGGAAGCTTCATAACTAAAATCACAAGCGGATGCTTGCGTAAGAGAAAGGGTAATTTATGGTTTAGGTGATTAAAAGCATTGATGCGCTTGCTGCTTTCTTAAACAGCAAATGCTTAATAATTATTTGTTATTAACCTTTCTTTCATCGAGGTGATAGCATCTACTTTTGTTTGATAAATAAAAACTCCTTGTGAACAATAAACTGCTTTTTGGTATTGCTATTATGTTAATCAGTAGCATAATTTCCTGTAAGAAAGAAAATCATACGCCTCCAGCTCCTTTACCAGTTGCAAATTTTTCTGTTTCCGGATATACATCAGACAGTGTAATTGTAATGGCAACTTATGATCAATATCCAATAGAAAATAACTCATTAAATGGTGCATCTTACCTATGGAAGTTTGGCAACGACAGTACTTCCTCTTTAGAAAATCCCATTCTTTCTTATCCAAAATCCGGCAGTTATGTTGTTACACTCATAGTTCAAAATAAGGACGGGAAAAAAGCAATCATCACAAAAAATGTAAAGGTGTTAGATAGAGTGCTGAAACAAGTTGTAATTACACATTTCTTTCCCATGTTTCCAGCAACACAAAGCCTCAATCATACAAATGTTTGGACACAGATCAGGTATGCTGCTAATGATAGTGCTTACACTATCCCCTTAACTACAAACGCAAGCTTTAATGCGCCTGTCATTTACAAAAGCCAAACAATATCAAGTTTTGATTCAACCAGCAGCATTCCTTATACTCTCAATGTTTCAGACAAAATTATTTTAGACTATCCTTCTTTACTGGCATCGAATCTGAAGATGAGATCAGACGAATATAAACATATCGGCTATGGCTTAGAGTTATACGCACAAAATTCAACCGGCACTTATCTTGTCGAATCTTCTTATCAATCATTATACATCGCGCAAAGCGGATTTGGTATGCAAATTTTAAAATCCGATATTCAACACAATATTTTCATTGCTGGTTATCTTGATGTAGAATTGATATGCGATTATGAATAAATAATAAAACAGCAGTAAAACAAAAAGCAGCTATGGTATAATTCTCATAGCTGCTTTTTATAAGTAAAAAACAAAGTAAAAACAAACTTCATCAACAATCGGTACAGCAAACAAACGGCACTTCAGTTAATGGTGAGGTGCGTAAAATGCGGTACTCGCCCAACTGGTCGCTCAATGGCTTGGGTTGTGGTAAATACATCATTGCCGTTACTTCGTTGCCAGATAACCGCGATGCCGCATTGCTTAATTCCTTTTTTATTTGAGGATGAAAAGCTGCCAGGTTGCCGGAAGCTTTTGCTCTTGTGGCTTCATCGCTAAACTCGTTAATATGATCGTAAATATTCGTTATCGTTGGCAATATTTCTACACACAACACACTCAATGCCGAATCGCCCGGCAAGCCATATATATAAAGCAGTTCGTTTACTTCCTCATTCTGCCACAAAGCCGTTCCGTATTTGGTGGCATCAGCATTTATTGAAGTAAAATCAACAGGAAATAAAGATAGTTTATTATTGATACCAGTTAACTTCGGGTTCCAGTTTTGAAAGGCAGACAATTTTAAATCCTGCACTTGTTGGTCATTCAAATTATAATACGCATCGCTGCCCTGGTTAAAGGCAACCTGCGTGCGCCAATCCATCTTTCTGTCATCCAATAAAATGTTGCGGTAATCTTTATTGTCAGCTTGTTTTACCTGCGCATACAACAATGCCCAAAGCTGTGTGCGTGGCGGGTTTGAAGTTACATTCTTGCCTTTGTAAACGGCTTGTGCGTAAGGTGCAACAGCATACAATTTTTCTTCATCACGGTTTACATTGCACAATAAAACCGGCGCCGGATGTTGAATGCCGGTTGCCCGCAACGCTCTTCCAAACCTGCCTTGCGCGGTTGTCCAAACATTCTGGTTTGTGCCTTTGTATTTATAATGCCCCACTCTTATTTCATAAGTAAAAAAGCCAAACATCTCCGGCGATTCACTATTCAATCCCGGATGCAACGGCAATAAATAATGCTTGTTGCTGTCATTCGCTTTTTGCATGGGCTGCATCGCGTTCATACCAGCATTGTCTATGCTTTGCCCGGGTGTAATCACACGAATATATTCGGGGTCAATCGGCAGGGCTGGCTCATCAGGCGCAATCCACATTTCAGGGTTGTTATTGCTTATTAATTGGTCGGGTGCATACGCCAGCACGCGCGCAAAATAAATGTCTTTATCATCGTGTACCGGCTCGGCAAACTCAATCCATAAATAACGCTGACGCGGACCTGTGGAAGAGTAGGTTTCGTTGCGATGATAAGGAGAAAGGGCAATACCCGCCGAAGCAATTTGCGGCAACTGGGCAGGAATAGTAGTGATAGGTAATTGAAGAGCCAGTTGCAGCGGCGCATCTTTATCATTTTCACCGGTTGCATAACCCGTTTTAAATTGCGGCGTAATGGTATAATCCAATTCAATCAAATCGGGAAAGCGCAGCTCTGTTTGATGCGGCGATGGCTGCAATAAAGCATTCTTCGGTTCTACTGCATCAATAAATAAAATGGTCGTGGTGCTTCTGTCGGCATTCATCAATGCATTAATAGAAGCTGTTTTTTTAATTTCGATAGAACCCACTGTTTCCGTTACCGATTCGGTAGTTTCATCGTCGTGCTGAAACCATTTTTTTCTTTGAATGATAAAGCTGATGTCCTCTAAAGCATCCCAGGTCCAATCTCTGTTTATTTCTAATGAAATACAAACGATCCAATGATTAATAAGATCTTCTTTACTGGCAAACGTAAGCGATGAATTATCGGGCGAAAGTGTATGCCGGATTCTGTTGGAACAGCCAAACTGTATTCGTTGTCCTGCTTCACCCACCAGCGTTAAACCTGAACTTTGAATGTTGAGTTGCCCTGATAAACGCTGCACAATATCTGGCATCGCGTCCGCTGTTTTTCCAAACAAAGCATGAAAATAATTACCATCGAAAACCGGCGGCGGATCAGGCTGTAAATAGATGCCTTTTATCTGCGAAGCAGCAGTTGTATTTAATAATAAATTTGTTTCGTTTTGTGATGGCTGGCTTACCAAAAACTGCGTGATTCTTCCATAACGGGTGTTCAAATTCGGGTCGCTGTTTTCAGAACCATAATAACCGGCTACTTCTTTACAAACTGCGCGCAGCGTAAGTCGGATGGTTCTTCCCGTAGGCAAAGGCAAGGCATCCATGCTATCAATTTGCGCTTTGGTAAAAGGGAAGTTATCACCCAAATCGCTTTCATCACCAAAATTTAAAACATGCGCATCCACATATTGCAAAGGCACATCCAGCTCATCATCAAAAGTGATAGAAGCAGTAGGAAATTTACGGGTAGTAGTGTAATATTTTATGTACGATTCGGTGCCCGTTGCGCTTAACAGATTATCCATTTGCAAAGCTTTTATTTCAACCACGATTTCAACACTTTCCACATCAGGATCAGAGATTCCAAAAGCTTCTTTTCCCACCATATTCTGCGAAGCCACTTTTAAAAGGCTCACTGCATCGGCATATTTTCCAGTAAAAACAACAGAGGGATAACCCAGTAGCGGACGATTTATTTTTACCGAAGAATCACTAAATAATTTTGAATCATCATTCGGAATTAAATCAGCAATGCGCAAACCCACCGGCGCTACATATCTTTTAAAATGCGTTGTTGTTATGGGCGATGGTGCATCGTGCGCAGGCGTTTCATCAACTGTAGGACCGCCGCCGCTGGTATCGCCCAAACGGATTCTAAACTGATAAATATGCCCGTATAATAATTGCGTGTTGATATTTGCCGGTGCATATATTTTATTGAGATTGTTTTGCGTTGCACCGGTAACATTGGTTAACGGATCGGGCTTTACATCGTTATTGTTCTGGTAGATATCAGCCGCATCATCATCATGCAAAATCATTGATTTACCTCCCCAGTTAGCAAAGTACATGGGCAGCCAGTAATTGTTGGTTGTATCCCCGTTAATTTGCGATGGATACACGCTGTAATTCAGTTCGCCTTTAAAGTCCCCAAGGCTTTGCTGCACGATAAAAAGCGGAGCTTTACTGGTTACAAAATTCAATGTATCCCAAGCGGCGGCGCCTTCTTCACGCACATCTATTTTATAACCCGATACACCAAGCGGGGCATCAATTCGTTGCCCTGCACCAACGCTTCTATCTTCGGCTAATGCGCGAACATACCAGGTTAGTATTTGCTCATCATCCCAGCCTAAACGAATGCCTGTTTCTTTTGTTGGATGAAAACCATCGCTTTCTTCCTGTAAAAAATTCTGACTTACCGGCTGAAACGAATGTACCACTTTGGCAAAGCCATCATCATAGTCGGAGGCTTCAATAAAAATCTCATCATAATTGCCCGGCGGCTCTGTTGCCAGTACGGGAAATTGTACAGGCGCAAATAAGCTTCTGGCTACGCCGTTTTTAAGCGCCGGAATTCTTGCGGCGTATAATTTAGTAAAAGGTCCGCCAATAAAACCATCCGGCTGCGTTATTATTTGCTGTTCTTTATAATCGCTGTTATCAGCCAAATCAACATACAGCCAGCCGCCTTTGTTTAACAACATTTCATCAACCGGAATGGTAGCGCTATAAAGCATTCCGGCTTTTGCAGCCAGCAACGGTTGTCGTAACAAATAAGCATATACCTGCCCCCAACTGATGGTATCTCCCGAAGGTGTGAAGCCTCCATTGTTGCCTTTGTTTCGCAAGGCGCAATGGTAGCTGTCATCAACCACAGCATTTTGAACCGGCGTTGTAAAATTGAACGACTTGCGATAGGTGAGCGGCAGGTATTTTTTTACCGATTGATCAACCGTTAAAGGTGTTTTGTTTTTTGCATTGATAACATTTGCGTTTGTATTTACTGCACCCAGATTGCTGATGCTGAACTGCGCAGCCAGTGTGTTGAACAATGCCGTTCTGTCGCCGCTTGGCTGCGTGGTAAGATTGAATGGTTGAAACGGCAATGTTGTTACCGGAAAGTTTTCTAAACTATCAATCACTTTTGCAGTAAAAGAAAGAGTAGCGGATGCAAACATAGGTGCATCGGTTATAGGCGGCTGAAGAGTGATGGCGCTGGTTAACGGGTTTTGGTTGCGGGGCAAAACAACAATGTTCAATTGTATTGTATTGCCATCAAAACTTTGCGGAAAAGAAAGTATGGTGAACCGTGTATTATCTTCCATAAAAAACAATTAAAATGTTGATAGATGAGGTATGAAAATGAGGTTATGCAATTTGCCGTTGTTCGCTCCACGATTTGCTGAAATCAATATCAATCACCAAGAAAATACTGATGTCAATTGCAAAGGTTACCTGCGCTTCGCAGGTGGTTTGCCCATTGCTTCTTGAGATGCCTCCCTGCGCTTCAATGGTGATGGTAATTTCAACCAGGCCACCGAGCAAGTCTGCATGTCCCTGGTACAGTAATGATGCCGTTAACGTGAGCGTTTTGGAGTCGTAATAAATTTCAACGCCAATCATGTACAGGATGCTTACGTTGCCTACCACCGGCAAGCCAATCACGATTTGCGCACCAAAGCCAAACTTCATATCCATGGATGGACCTACGCCCGTATCAGCCGCAATTTTTAAATCAACCGTGCCCACGGCATATACGGTGGCAACGCTTAACGAAACGCACATTACAGAAAGCTTTCCATAAAAATCAACATAAGCACCGGCAGTGGGCAGCAACTGAGAAGGATCGGTGGTTACTTTCAGCGTTTCACTAAAATATATGCCCAGCTTTAATCCGGCTTCTAATTTTAGTGGTGTGTTTGGATCGTCATAAACAATATCAGGTACCGGAAATTTTACAACCGGAATTTCTTTCGAGGCATCAAATTTATATTGCCAGCTATCGGCACTGTTGCTCATGGCGATCTTCAACCCTTTCTTTATCGCATCCGCATATTTCGCTCCCTGCAAATCAACCAGTATCTGAAGTATATCCATCACCGTTTCCAAGGCATCGCTGAATTGCAGTTGCGGCGAAGGAAAATCTGGATTGCTGTCATCACCTCCGTATGAAGCTTCGGAACCGTTTTGCGCATCAAAGTTTCCTTTAATGGTTACAAGCCTTGTAAGCGGTCCTAAATCAACCACCATAGCAAGATTGTTCAGCTTGCTTTTCCAGTTGTCCGCCACATTGGAAGCGAAAGAATTCACATCAAAATTTAATAAGCCTGATGTATTATTAAAGTTGGAGGGATCGTTATAATTCGGGCTGCCATCAGGGTTTGTAGAAGTGGCGCTGCCGTTTCTTACCGCTGCTTTGTATTCAACATAAATTTTTAAAAAGCTGGTGTTTACAAGGTACCAATCATGGTCGGGCAAGTCAAAATTTTCCGCTTGCTTCAACAGTTTGTAACCTTCTCCCAATAATTTTCCTTCAGCATCTTTCTCGTTTATCTGCATGAGTTCAAGCAACTGTTTGCCCCCGTCTGTGGCTGCATTTGATATAAAGTTTTGAGCTAAGGCAATGGCATCACCATAATTATTTACGGCATCGCCAATGTTTGGAAAAATGCCTTTTGCATTCATTAAACGGTAAGCATCAGCAAACAGGGGTGGTGTTTTGCTCATCAGTTTTCCAATCACAGTCGGGTCGGTTAATTTTTGATAAGCCGGCGTGAGGAACAAAGCTTTTTGCGTATTGGTTGATTGAAGATAACCGAAGTTAACCGTGTCAGTTGTTGGCAATCGTAACAATTCGGTTGGGTTAGCAATGCGAAGCAAGCCATCGGTTGGAAAATTTATATTTACATCCAACTCACCAATGCGAATAAGTGGCACTGTAACGCCCTGCGGCAATGGGATTACCTCGCCTGTTTTTGCCAGGTGCGTAACCATGCTCCACGAGCCTTCTTTGGGTAAAATAACATTTCCTCTTGCGGCTGCAACAAACACAGGGTTTGTATTTGTTGCATCTGCCGAAGTATTCACATCAATGCGGTTTACACGCAATTGCTGACCATTCAAGCCAATATCAACAATACAATTTACGGGCCCGCCAATGCTTCCGTTTTGATAACTTAATAGTTGGTTGAAAGCATTTGCCGTTAACGGAATACCAGTTGGCGCAACCTGTACAAAACCTAATATTTTTTTTGATGGAACCAAGCCGTTTACCTGCCCCTGCACTGTATTTTCAATGTCAATATCGGCATCAAAATAAACCGGCTCCAAATCGATATTTACAATTTTTGAACCGCCGCTGTATGGAAAAATAGTTTTATCAAACGCATCAAAATCGTAAAAGTTATTGATGTCCATCGTGCCGGTAAAAGGCTTTATATCATCTGTTGCCGATGCAATGTTTTTTATATTGTACAATCCTTTTATCGTACCCGGATGAATGTTATAAGGCGAAACTTTTGGTAGATCGGTTGAAGAGCCGTACGCTGTTTTTGGCGTGAAGGTGAAATCGAATTTACCATTGCTTTCAGCTTTCCATCCGCTATCATAGCGGTACTCGTAACCACTGCCGGCGCGAAATAAAGTGATCGTTCTTACCACATGAATACCCCACGGATACAATACGCTTTTTACCTGTATTACTTCGTGCGCGGTTCGGCCTATAAACACTTCAAATTCTGCCTGACTGGTTAAGGCAAACTCGGCGCCTTTATCCTGCCAGTTGCTAAAGATGGACGCACCATAACCGCTCACATCGAAGCGGGTAAGCGGCACGCCGCCTTCGTTATCAAAAAATTCACCGTTAAAAATTTTGGTTACATCGTAGCCTAAGGTGCTGGCTCCTGTGTTGCTGCCCTGCAAATCAAGTATGTTGTTTACCTGCATGGTTACGCCTGCAAACTGGTTGCTTACATTTGGGTTAGCATCTACCGAACCACCTTTTAATTTGAATTGAATACCGCCAATTATTTTGTTATCGAATGAAGGTTCGTTTTTATGAATAGAGGGTTTTTGCGATTGACCATCATCCCCTCTATCCAGTTCTGCGGCAGCGCGTAACCCAAACGGCAACGTGAACAAAGCCGCCAGCTTGTTACCCTGTTCTTTATTGTACGATTCAACTAAAGAATGCGTAACCGGAATTGGCGCAATGGGCACCAATTGCACACTGTTGGTAAACAAACGGGTAGCGCCGCCATCATTGGGATAATAATTAAACAAAACCGGCGGATCGCTGGGTTTCTCCGGCTTGGTTAAATTGAACACAGGCTCCCACGAAACCTGCGGCAGTGTGAAGGCTCTTACATATTTGTGCTGAGAAATAACGTTCATGCCTTCAATTTGCAAGGGAAAATTGCTTTGATCCGTTGTGGCAACATCGTGCGTTTTGTACATTGCAAGCCTGTAGTTATTTCCGTTGCTATCGTCTCCCCGGGAAGCCAAACCAAAGCTTACACCCATCTGGTTAGCATGGCTGCTAACATCAAGCAGCGCAAACATATCGTTCTGCAAATAGCTAAAACTATCGTCCCAAATGCTTTGGTAATCGGGCAAGCCATCTTGTGTGTCTTCGGTTGTAAAAGCGACGCTTTGCTTTACGTTTGTATTTGATGATGCTACACTATCGCTTTCTTTATCCTTAAAATTGTTAAGGAAAGAAGTGTTTTGTACAGAAGGTTTTGGTGATGTTGGGGCAATGTTTGTTTTTACATCAAAAGCAACGGCGGCACTGGTTTGCGCCTGCTTCGGTAATGGAGCAAAAGAAAAGGCAACGCTTACATTATCCAAATCATTTTCATTTCCGCTCCATTTTATTGAACAAATCAGCAACAGCCAAACCTGGTTATTATAGCGGTTGTTGTACACATCGCTAACGCCGCCCGCCCGTGCAGTAAAAGAAAACTGTTCTTTTAAAATACCTAAGTTAGCTGCGTACGGATCGGGTAAAATAGGCAGGTAAGCATAAATGCCAAAGCCGAGATATAAATTTCCATTTTCAACATTGATGAAGTTATCCGCCAGCTCGCCAAACAAAACCAACTCGTTTGTTTTTGTTGTTTTAAAAACAGCATTGTGCAAAGCAAACGAAATAGGAACAGGCTTTGCCACATAAGCGGCGCTATAACTTGCATTATCTGCCAGAATATTGGTATCGTACAAATACAGTTTCTTATTTGTTTTTGAAGCCATTATAAACAGCGAACTGTTTTTTGAATGGATAGATAACGGCTGCGCATCCACCGTAACCGGACGATCAATATGCGCCGTAACATTGGTTTGTGCAACAATCAATTCATTGCCCGATGCTTCTGATAAAAATATGAATGGAAATGGCGTGTTGTAAAAACATTCGATGGAAGAACGATGCGGGTTCACCACATCTTTCCACAATAAAAATTCTTGCGTGCCAGACAAGTTGATGGCTGCCAAATCGAGCACTGAAATAATTCCAACGCCCAATTGAAAGTACGGATTGCTCAAACTTGCTGCGCCGTTATTCATGCCTGCCCACTGGGTTGTAATGCCTTTATTGCAGCGGATAACCATCGCGCCAATGCCTTCAGCGGCAGTTGGATTTGTAACATCAATTTGAGCAACAGGCAAAGCCCAGGCGCTCCATTCAATATTGGCACTGCCCGAAAAAACATTGAATGATGATATATTATTTTCTATTGAAAAAGAAGGTTCGGAACAAGAAAAAGGAATGAGTATTTCGTTAAGCGAATTATCGAAAGAAGCATTGGCATCACTATTCCATGCGAAGCTTGCTTCATTTCCGTATAAATTCCATGCGGCATTGGAAACGGCTTCTACAATAGCACTGTTATTACCCGAAAAAAAGAAGTTGAATTGCTGTGGTAAGTTTAATGTAGCCGCTCTTGCATCTTTACCGTACTCACTGGTGGCGTCGGCATTGGCAACGGCAGGCTGGTTCAATTGCAGTTGCACCGTAATGGTTGCAGCCGTACTAACGGTTAGTTGGTTGTTGATGTTTTGCGGAGCTTCGCTTAACATAATTTCACCGCCGTTAATTTGCAAACCTGTGTAGTAACCGGCAGTCGCATCTGAGCTTAACACCTGTGAGTTAATCCAAATGGTATTGCCCCATAATTTATAAGAATTTGATGCTTCGCCAACAAAAGGAAGAGCATCGAAAAAGCGACGGAACGTGCTGATGTGAAACAGCAAAACCGGCTCCGGGTTTCCCTGCACATACAGCGAAATCAGTTCTTCAAACGGATAGAAATCGTACCACAATTGCCTGCCATCAACGGTTGTAAAAGGTCCTAATGTTTTATCAGGCGCCGAACCGGCAGCCCACGATGGAACCGATGTTTTTATTTGCGCGCTTCTTACCGGAACATCACGCACAAATACACGATGCGCAGGCTTTGGGTTGCTTTGCAAAGCTTGTTGTACAGATGTTTGAAAGGCTTGTGCAGCTTCGGTTTGAGGAGTTTGTGCCGAAAAATCGCTGCCGTTTTGAAACGAAAATTGAATGCCTGTTGAATTAACCGCATCTTCATCAATTAACGAAGCCGCTAATTGCTTGTGCAAGTCTTGTAAAGTTTCTTTTTGCTGATTTGTTTTTGTTTCGATAAAGGAACTGAGGCGCGAGATAGCGGAAGCCATTGGAGTTTGGTTCATAGAAAAATTATGAAGGTTAAGTAACTTATAATTCCTTGCTGCGAAGCGATGAGTATGCGATGGGTACGTCCTTACAAATGATTACACAAACTTATAAGTAAATAGCCGGAAATAAAAAATTAAGAGTAAGAGATAAAAGTTTGTTCATTAATGAGGTTTGTTTTTATTACAAAATGTTATAACGCGCTATACCAAACGGCAGGGAATTTCTTCATCTTCCGAAAGATAATACGAAGCGCAAACGCGGTGATAACCATCTGCAATAATTAATTTATGCTCATGCCGCACCAATAATACCGGCGACAGCTTTTTGCCTTTTTTCACTTTCTTCATATCCGACCGTACATAAATATCAGTATCAATTAACAACGGTAATGCACTTGCCCGCAGCACATCTTTCGCTTTCTTCACTACGGTTTTCGCTTCTTTTAAAAGGGCAATCGTTTTTTCGGCTTCTTCAGTTGTAAATAACAATTCCAAATAATCGGCTGCTGCCGGGTAATCGTGCTTTTCGGGTGTGTGCAACCAAAATTTTTCCATACTTGTTAGTGTTTGTTTTTGTGTGAGGCGAATGATTATAAATGACGATACTTGTTTTCAAACATACAAAAGATGATGATGATGCAGGATAATAAAAAATGCGTTGACGGGAAAAATTCAACACTTATCGCTTTGCCGATTATAAAGAAGAGGTAATCCGGTTATTGAAACGAGTGTGCAGTGTAAGCATAGAAACAGTGAGGATTGTGAGAGAGATGGAGAACGGATAAGGTAGAGTAAAATAAAACGATGTTTTAAAAATGGAGTAAAAACAAAAGGAGCCAGGTGTTTTGTTTTTACTCCATTTTTAGTAAATAAAATTTCACCGTAAAGCGGAAGGCAGCTATAAAACTGCAAAGGCAGCTTTACAAGTTTATACAGATATCCTTGTACAGAAAAATTGCAAAACCGCGAGGTAACGCTTACGTTAAAAAGTGCAGTAAAAGAAAACGAAAGAGCAAAGACATACAGGATTGATTTTACGATAAAAAGAAAACACATTCTTACACTATTCCTATTGCCATCCTGGTAGTGTTCCAGAAAGTATGATGACATTTGTGAACCATAGTAAAATCATAGGAACATAGATAAGAAAGCATATAGAGCATCTATGCGAAACCTATGGTTCTACTGTGTCTATGTGTTTCCATCATTCATTTTAGAACACTACCGCCATCTTTTATTTACCCTTATCAACCAAAGGAAAAATGTTGAACACCTGCCCTGTTACCTGGTAAGTACAGTAACTTTTAGCACAACAGGCGTTGTACCAAAACCCGGACCTCCCCAATCGGTTTCATCTCCATTTAAAATTCTGATGGGTGTAAACACTCCGTTTGTATATTTTCCTTCTTCAACTTTTCCGTATTGCCATGCTTTGCCCTCTTCTTTACCGGACGGCTGAAAACGAATGTGGCAGCGCAAGCCGGTAATTAAAAATGTATTGTCTGCCAATTGCACAAACGCAGCATTGCCTGTGGGTTCATCGTAAGCAGGTGCTGCATTTGTTCTTCCGTTTCCGCCGAATGAAACGGTGCACTGCCAGTTACGAAGGTTAACCGTTTGTGCGGCATGGTCGTCCCCTTCCACAACCGATTTTATTTTTCCTTCCCAACTCCAGTCAGCCAGTTCCCGCATCATTGGAGCCGCAGTAACATAAACCTGTGCAAACGGCGCAAGGCGTTCAGCCATCTTTGCTTGTTTTGCGGTATCTCCGTTATTATCTATCCCGAAAGGCGAAAAACCAATGCCGCCGCGCGAAAGCACTTCATAAAAGTATTTTGCATTTACAGCTTTTAAACCAGCTTCCGGAACAAACAAAGCGTTATCATTCCGGCTATACAAATCCAGCACTTTTAGTACCTGTTCGTTACCGGGCAGGTAAATATCAGGCGCTATCAAATCAATAGCCGGAGCCGCCTCCTTCCATATGGGTATCACGTTATCGGTTGGTCCGCCACTTTCATACTGCGTGGCTGGCGGGTTGGTAAGCGGGTTGCGCAGGGCTGCGTTTACATACATAGGCAACGGGTATTCTTTTTTTCCTGCGGCCGCCACGGCACCAATAAAATGAGCCACAAACCAGGCATGAAAATATTCGTCGCCTCTATCGCCAAACACCTGTTTCCATGAGCCACCCGGTACAACAGGAACGTTCAATTCTTTCAATATTGCCGGCTTCAGCAATTCGGCAGGAACGGAACTTTCAAATAAACGTTGCGCCTGCGAAGAATAATCACGCACGCTTCCCCAGGCGCCCGATTCATTTTCTACCTGTACCATAATTACGGTGTATTGCGGATCGGCTTTTTTCAGGTACCTCATAACGGTTGCAAACGCTTTGCTATCTGACTGTAAAGTGGCTTCTGAATGTGGCGAAGGCGAATCAACAGGCTTCCCATCTTTGCCCATTATATTCGGATACTTTACGGCATCTTTTTTCATCCATTCAGGCATGTAATGGTTGCTTCCGTTTTTCCAGGTGGCAAACCACAACAAAACCAGGTGCATGTTGTGCGCTCTTGCCTGCGTAAGCAAAGTATCAAGAATAGAAAAATCGAATTTTCCTTCTGTTGGCTCTATCTGCTCCCAGTAAAGTGGAACTTCCAGCGTATTCAGATGCATATATTCGGCACTCTGCCAAACGTTTGGCAGCAGGGAGGGCCAGCCACTTGAATTGTGAGCCTGTGCGCCCAGTATGAGGAAAGGCTTACCATCAACCAGTAGGGCATGACGACCATTATTGTTTGTAATGGCGGGTATTTGCCCGGAAGTTTTTATGATGATAACAAAAAGTAAAGCAAAAACAAAAGAGGTAATTTTAAGCATAGAATGGCTGGTTAAAATGGGGAATGAAGATATTGGAAAAAGAGAACACAATAAGTTTTCAACTTCATTGGTTTGCATTTCTTACGTTACTTCAACATCTTTATTTAATGGCAATGTTTTATAAACATTTAATTCTTCATGTTCAGTATAAAGTGCCTTACACTGGTTCTCTGAATCAGTTACAAACGGTTGATTCATCCTGCAAAAATGCAGTAAAAGAAAACGCCTTGATAATGTAGAACTATCAAGGCGTAATATTACATAAGTGGTGTGAGCCGGGATCGAACTAACGTAGCTGCACAAATCACTATTATCGATAAGTAATCTATTAATCAACGTTTTATCCTAACGATTATTTTCTATGCTTAACGAGAATTAACTAACTTTGGGACACCTATTTGGGACACCTAAAAATGGTTAAGTATGGCAACAGTTTATTATCAACTCGAAAGAAGTAAGATTTTAAAAGATGGCACACACCCTATTTTTTTAGTGGTAAAGCTGAAAGAAAACGGCAAGGAAAAAAGGGCGCGTTTTTACACCGGACGTTCTGCACTTCAAAAACATTGGATTGGTATAGGCGATAGCAAAAAAGTATCTTCAAAGGTTGCCGGTGCTGGCATAACAAACGATAGGCTGCAAACGCTTCGTAATGGTGCAGATGCTATCATTACCAATGCCGCCAATCTGAGGCATAACTTAACAATTGGCTACTTTAAAATACGGTTTGAAAAAGAAGTGCTGGGCAAAGAAGATAAGACGCAACTGGAGCCGGTGCAGGTATCTTTCTTTGAACATCTTAACCACTATATTGATAGTAAAAAAGGCATCTTTCAACCGGCTACCATCAAGACTTATAACACGCTTAAAAAATCATTGATTGATTTCGAGAAAGCCACCGGCTACACAATAACATTTGATAGTATCAACCATTTGTTTATTACTCTTTACACCAAATATTTGATTGATGATACCGGCGTATTAAACAACACCCTTGCCAAGCGTATTGCCACGCTCAAAGCCTTTCTTGCTGAAATGAAAAAGCAGAAAGTGAACATCATCAATACTGACTTTGAAGATTTTGCCGCCAAACGCAGCTACGATACAACTATCATGTACCTTACAGAAGCGGAACTAACGAAGCTGGCAGCTTATAAAGCAATACCCAACAGCACAGAAGCGCATGTGCTGGATGCTTTTCTTTTTGCCTGTAATACCGGCATCCGTTACAGCGACTGGCAAGGTTTGAGAATTGAAAACATTGTAAGGGTGAACTATGAGGGCAAGATGGTATCAGCATTAAAGTTTACCATGTTCAAAGTGCATAAAGAAGTAATTGTGCCGCTCAATCATACTGCCCTTTCCATCATTGATAAATATAAAGCGTATCAACAAAAGCATGGGGTTTTGTTTCCGGTTTATACCAATCAGGAGACCAACCGGACGTTAAAAGCGATTGCCAAAGATGCCGGTATTGATGATGTGATAATAGAAAGCAAGAAAAGTGGCGCACAACGCATTCAATTTAGCAATCCAAAGTATGAAATACTCACCTGCCATGATGCAAGAAACACGTATGCCACACTGTATTTAGAGCGCGGCGGACGACCAGAAATATTACAGCGAATATTGGGACACAGTGAAATTAAACAAACCATGCGATACGTGAAGATTGTGGAAAAAGCAGTGATCGGCGATTATCTCAAAACAGAGAAGGCAAATGATAAATTGAAAGCGGTTTAAAGTATTTTTTAGTTTGTTTATTTTGCTTTATTTTTGTTTCTCCACCTTAAAAACAACCTCGTTCCGTAATGAACTAAACTTACACTCGCCTCGCCAAAGGCTTATCAATGGTAAAATAAATGCGCCCCGCCATCGGGCTTACCAGTGGCTAAGAATACACAACAAATAAAAAGCGTTGCTGTGTACCCTATTGCGGCTAAAATCGAAGCCTCACCAGCATTTGGACGATCCCACGCTAATTTTTTTATGCTAACACGCAAAGAAGCGGCAAAGCATTTAGGTATTAGTTTACCTACTTTGGATAGGCTACGCGCACAAGGTATTATTACGCCTTATATTTTAAGTAAACATCTTGTCTATTACGATGCTGAAGAACTAAAAAAAGCATTTCGTAAAGCAGAGCCAAGCAGTCAACTTGCAATGACGGAAGAAGGAGATGCAAAATGATACAGTCAATCAATATCTCATTATCGCACGGCGAATTAAAACAACTCATTGAAGATGCCGTTACCACTGCCATTGACCGGCGTTTGATGCCTCAAAAAGCCGATGAGCTATTAACCGATGAACAGGCACGAAAGTATTTAAAATGCAGTTCTGTTTTCCTTTGGAAGAAACGCAAAGAAGGTAAAATAAAAGCTGTGAACGCGGGTAAAAAAGTGCTTTATCCTTTATCAGCTTTGAACGAGTATTTAAACACGAAATGAGGCATAAGATGAGAACTGACACCTCCAACCAATTTCAACATGACGAAAACAAGTGTGATACCACCGGCAGACGTATAAAGTATTACATTTTATGGGATTATCTGCAAATGAGGCTTTCAATTTAAAGGTGTAGGCATGATTGATAATATAAAATTGGCACAGCCTTTTGAGCCGCCTAATGAACTTAATAATGCCAACGGCAAGCCCTTTGAATACTTCGGCAATCTTTACATTCCGCGCTATTTAAAGGGCAATATTACAAGTTATGAAGCAACGGTGAAGAACATGCGTATTATTATGTATCCGGCGAAGATTTACGCAGTTAATTCATTGCATAAATATTGGCACAATGGCAGCAACTATGATGACTTCACATTAGATGAATGCAGGCAGGCAGTAACACAATTATGCCAGGATACCGGCATCAATTGGCATAGCGCAAGCGTTCAAAAAATAGAATGGGGCTGCAATGTTATTACTGATGCACAAGAAGCCATTAACAGCCTTCTTTCTTATAAGGGCAAAGAATATTTGCCAATGATTTGTAAGAGTAAAAAATATGGTATGGCTTGTGAATTTATAGATTATAAAATCAAAGTTTACAATAAAAGCTGGCAAGTACAACAGCTTCAAAACTTTTCTTTACCCTATCCTGTTTTACGTTGGGAAATAGCTGTTAGCCGGATGCGTATAATTGAGAAGCTGATGCAAGCATCATTACTTACCATGCAGCAATTATTAACGAACGAAGCATGGCAGACAATGGCGCAGCACGCATTAACCATTTTTCAGCACTCAATAAAAAAACAAAAAATGATGCTGGAAAAATTAGATGTGCAAGACAAAAAAACATTAGCGGCAATGCTTGTTCCTGAAATCAGATACGATTTGAGAAAAAACCATAAGGACACGTATAAACGAGCGCAAAAACTTTTAAAAAAAGTAATGAACGATCGAACATTTAATGGCGAAGATTTAATAACCGAAACGCTAAAGAAAAAGTTTGAAGAACTGATGCCAAAAGAATGCGTTATAAAAAAACAATTCCAAACTTGTAATATAGTTGGAAACAGGATGCAACTCTGCACCTCTCCGCCATTTTAGTAGTGTTAAGAAATAGGGAGTAAAGGGTGGAAAAAAGCAAAAAATAGGACGTGAGAAAAACTTAACCGGCTTCATGCCGAATGAAAAATATAAATCTAAATTAGAAAAAAGTAGAGTGCATGAAAGGCGAAAAAACCGGAGGTAGGCAACAAGGCACACCCAACAAAGCCACAAAAGATTTGCGGCAATGGATAACCGCTTTCATTGAATGCAATACAGAGCAAATAGAAGCGGACTGGCAACAGCTTGACCCAAAGGAACGAATAGTAATGTTTGAAAAACTGTTGAAATATACACTTCCACAACTGCAAAATGTTAGCAGTAAGAGTATAGGCACAACAAAAATTATTGTCAAAAGAGAATAAGATTTAATAAATGCACTTAATGTTTTTAAAAACTCCATCTGTTATAATTGTAGTTCCACGATTTTCATATTTTAAACCACCCGTCAAAGGAGTAAACTTTGCGCTGAAATTGCCGCTTATCAGTCCGTTTGTGTAAGATGTAATGTTGATGTTCATGTAATCAGAACTATAAAATAAAGCCGACTGTTGAGCATTAAATGTCATTGTAGTAATAATACCGGCATTTGTAGAATCGAGGGAGTAAGATGTTGTGGTTAAGCTGTCTGTTTGAATGGCAAATATCCAAATGTTATTCACTCCCTTTTGACCGTTGAAAAGATAGCGTGTGTGGGCAAGTACGGTTCCCTGAAGCTGCTTTGCAAATGCGACATATTCACCGGCATCTATGCTTACATTATTTATACTTACAAGGTTGCCATTTACCTTGTACTGAAATGTACCACTGGTAATAGTTGGCGCATTGGTTGAACCTTTATTGCAAGAAATAGCGGCAATAGTAAACACACAAAAAACTGTGTAAACAACTGTAAAGTTCATATTTAAATTTTGCTTTTTGATTTTAGTAGGCAATACATTAGATTTCTAACCTTAGTAGCTTCTTCATTAGATAAATCAAAATCTTCGTTTGTGGTTTCGCCGGAACACCGGATTGATTGGATTTTTTTAGTTGCCAAAATTTTTAATTCCTTCTCATAGCCAAGACCACCACCCATAAAAAGAGAAAAAACACCTTTACAATTAAAAGTGCCTTTTTGCAGTATTGAGAATTTAGAGCCATCAGCAAGTAAAAAATAGACCAGATTACCCTCATTTACGCACAGGTATTTGTTTATATTTATTTCAAAAGCTACAGCATCGGAACTGGTTACCATAGCTAATAGCTCTATTTCATTAACTCCTTCTTTTACTTTAACCACTTCTTTGCCTCTAACACTTACCTTATCCGTAAACTTATCAGTATGAGTTTCTACACAAAGAGAGCAATCAGTCGGAAAGTCATCTGCTTTTAAATTGAGAGAATCAGAAGGCGGCAATGAACTTTGAGAAAATGATTTTACGGAAACTAAAAAAAAGACAATTGCGATACTGAAAATTTGTTTCATCGTTTGTTTTGGTTTTATTATAAATATAGAACAAGAGGGCGAAGATGCAAAAATTTCAGTTACTCAACAAGTGTTAAACTATGTGAGTTTGGGACACCTATTTGGGACACCAAGCAAAAATAAAAAAGGCTAATACGTTACAAATCAAACGATTAGCCTTTTCTGTTGTGGTGTGAGCCGGGATCGAACCGGCGACACAAGGATTTTCAGTCCTTTGCTCTACCGACTGAGCTACCGCACCATCCGTAAAGGGCTGCAAATATAAAAACCATTCGCGGATTTCAAAATATTAAGCACGTTATTTAAAACTCGCAGTTTTTTGGTGTGCGTGCAAACGGTATTACATCGCGTATGTTCGTCATGCCGGTTACAAACTGCACCATACGTTCAAAGCCCAAACCAAAGCCTGCATGTGGCGCGGTGCCAAAGCGGCGCGTATCTAAATACCAATTCAGCTCTTCTGTTGGAACTTGCATTTTTTTCATGCGGCTTACTAATTTGTGAAGGCGTTCCTCACGCTGGCTGCCGCCAACAATTTCGCCGATGCCCGGTGCTAAAATATCCATTGCAGCTACCGTTTTTTCATCCTCATTCATGCGCATGTAAAACGCTTTAATACCTTCCGGGTAAGCCGTAACAATCACCGGCTTTTTAAAATGTTTTTCAACCAGATAACGTTCATGCTCGCTTTGCATATCAATACCCCAGCTTACATCGTACTTAAACTTTTTCTTTTTATAATGCGACGATTGCAATAAAATATCAATGGCTTCTGTGTAAGTAATGCGCTCAAATTTGTTATCAACCACAAAGCGAAGTTTATCTGTCAAACCCATTTCAGCCCGTTCTGCCTGAGGTTTTGTTTTTTCTTCTTCTGCTAACCGTTGATCAAGAAAATTCAAATCATCACTATTATTTTCCAGTGCATAATTGATGATGTATTGAATGAATTCTTCCGCCAGGTTCATATTGTCTTCCAGGTCATAAAACGCCATCTCCGGCTCTATCATCCAAAACTCGGCAAGATGCCTTGTGGTGTTGCTGTTCTCCGCACGAAATGTTGGTCCGAATGTATAAATATCGCTCAAAGCCAATGCGCCCAACTCGCCTTCCAACTGACCGCTAACCGTTAGGTTGGTGCTTTTGCCAAAGAAGTCTTCGCTAAAATTAATGATGCCGTTTTCGTTCACCGGAGCATTGTTTAAAGGCAGTGTTGTAACCCGAAATGTTTCGCCTGCGCCTTCGGCATCCGATGCCGTGATGATGGGTGTATGAAGATAAAAAAACCCTTTGTTATTAAAGAACTGATGAACCGCAAACGCTAATGAATGCCGCACCCGAAACACTGAACCAAACGTGTTGGTGCGAAAGCGCAAATGCGCGATTTCTCTTAAAAATTCAAGACTGTGTTTTTTTGGTTGCAGCGGATATTGTTCTGCATCACAATCTCCTAAAATTTCTATTGCTGAAGCTTTAATTTCAACAGCCTGCCCTTTGCCAATGCTGGCAACCACTTCGCCCTTTACTTTCAGCGAAGCCCCTGTGGTAATGCGTTTCAGCGTTGCGTCGTCAAGCATTCCCAATGCAGCCACCACTTGCATATTTTGGTTGGTGCTGCCATCGTTCAATGCAATAAACTGGTTGTTTCTAAACGTGCGCACCCAACCCATTACAATCACTTCTTTACCGATATCGTTTGTTGATAAAAGCTCTTTTATTTTTGTTCGGTTGTTGAACATTTATTGTTGAATTTTTGCAAATATTCATTATTAAATCTAACATATTCAATACTCATACCTCTTGCTTAATTTTTGCACATACCCGTTAATGAATGTATCCATTTCCTTTCTTTTATATTGAATGATGTAACGTGGATGCGGCAGCTCGGTTATGGCATTAAAAAACTGATGTTCGTTATTGATAGTTTTGAAATATTCAGTATTTTTTTTACCCAAACAAAAACATTCTTCCGTATGCAAACCCAATGCGATTTGTTTTTGCATCATTTTTATAATGAATGGTTTTACAGCGGCAAACAAAGCCTTATCATCGTAATAATTATAGTTAATCCATTTGTTGTTTCCTTTATGAACAATAAAGCCTAACGGACAAACCGAATTAATATAAAACGCTTGGTAAAACGCATCAGCGCCGCCCATGGCCTCAATCATTTTATAAATGAATTCGGATGATGGCTCGTGCGAAGTGTTTTCTTTTGTATCAATTTTGCAAACGGTTTGCAGGCGTTTAAAATCGGTAAAGGGAATGCCGGTTAAGCCGCCGCCGAACCTGCCGGGATTGATACCGAAAATCGCCCATCGTTTGTTTTTATCGTTATAATATTTATGGTAGAAAGAATCGCTAAAAGCCAATGCAGATGCGGTTTCGCGAAAAGGGTTAAGCACTTCAACGCCTGGCGGAAGCAAGGTTTGCAAATGCAATGCGCGATTAAAATCTTTCATCCGGTTGGCAAACATGAGCAATGTATTTTTATAAATAAAGCTAACTTATCATTAAATATAAAGGCTATCAAATACTGTATTTTGTATATTGTATTGCTTTGGTTTGTTTTTACTGCAAAAGCGCAATGGTTACAGCCAAATAACAATTAAAACAAAAAAGATGGCTGGATAGTTTGTAAAGCAATCGTAAACTTTCAACAGTTATTATCAACTCCAATTCAATACTGGCTTACAACATGCCGGTACTTCCGTTGCAAAATGAAGGTGAAAAAATAAGTGTTGATGAAAGTGGTGTTATTTATAAAATAAAGATAGATACATGCTTTGTTTAAAGCGTTATGAGATTACCGAAATGATGCCGAATGCAATAGAAAGAAAGCAATTTAGCGTGCCGCCAGTAATAAAAAAGCCATAACATTATTCGGGCAACAGTTGTGTATCTTCATAAATATCCTGTAATGGAATTTGCAATTCTATTGTTTTTATCAGCAATGAATGGTTCACATCAGTATATTCTTTCAACTCCCAAAAACCTTCTTCGTTAATAGAGAAGTTTTCAATCTCAATGGCTTCCGAATCAACCAAAATATACTCTTTTAAAGAAGGTAAATCACGATATAATTTAAACTTGTCGCCACGGTCATAACTTTTGGTAGAAGGAGATAAGATTTCAATAATCACAGCAGGGTTCAGTACATTGTAATTATCATCATTGCGGGTTTCTATTTTTCCGCAAACAACAAACAAATCAGGGTAAGTGAACATGCCGCGTTTCTCAATGTATAATCTTTGGTCGCTATTGAAAGGCTTGCAGGGCTTGCGTCGGAGATGCGTGGCAATATCTCTAAATAAATTTCCAGCAATAATGTTATGCGGTATTTTGGCACCCGACATGCCAAATATTTCGCCTTCGTAATATTCATGCTTTTCCATAGATTTTTCTTCCATGGCTAAGTATTCATCTTCGGTGATGTATTTCTTTTGATAAGAAACTGCAGGTTCTTTTACTTCTTTTTCCATAACAATAAAATTAGGAAAAAGAATACAAGATTCAAGAATACAAGATTCAAGAATACAAGTAAGCAAGAAAACAGACAATATTATTATGAGTCGTAAGAACCTAAACAAAAGGATTACTATTGTTATTTTAATAAGTTATGGCTTACTGCCCTGAACCTTGTATTCTTGTTTCTTGCATCTTGATTCTCACAACTTTCCGCTATACTTCTTCTTCAGCGCCCTTCGTATAACGCTTGATAATTCCACGACCGCTTTCGCGGATAAAGGTTACAATTTCATCGCGCTCATCGGTGGCAGGCAATTCTTCCTCAATGTATTCAAGCGCCTGCGTAATGTTCATGCCTTTGTTGTAAATAATACGATATAAATCGAGAATATGGTTGATTTGCTCAATGGAAAAACCTCTTCTTTTTAAGCCTACACTGTTTACGCCACCGTAACTTAATGGTGTGCGAACGGCTTTAATGTAAGGCGGAACGTCTTTGGTTACATGGCTGCCACCGGCAATAAAAGAGTGCTGACCAATGCGTGTAAATTGCTGTACCGCGCAAACGCCGGCTAATATTGCCCAATCATCCATTACCACATGCCCTGCCATTTGCGAATTATTGCTCATAATGCAGTTGTTGCCAATAATACAATCGTGGCCAATATGGCAATACGCCATAATTAAACAGTTTTTGCCCACTTTCGTTTTGCCACGGTCAATGGTACCGCGGTGTACGGTTACAAACTCGCGAATGGTAGTGTTATCGCCAATTTCAATAATGGTTTTTTCACCGGCAAATTTTAAATCCTGCGGAATGGCAGCCAGCACCGCACCTGGAAAAATGCGGCAGTTTTTACCAATGCGCGCACCTTCCATTATGGTAACGTTACTGCCTATCCAGGTGCCTTCACCTATTTCAACATCTTCGTGAATAACGGTAAACGGATCTATTTTTACGTTGCGGGCAAGCTTTGCATTCGGATGGATATACGTGTGCGGATGAATCATTGATAAAAAATAAAGCGGCTGGTAAACCCGCAAAAATAAACTGAAACGTTGAATAAGTTTCTTACGAAGGTCTTTTAACAATCTGTGCCACCATATCAGCTTCGGTGGCAACTTTTCCATTTACATACACGGTGCCGTGCATATCGCACAAGCCACGCCGCACAGGCGCATTAAATTCCATCTTTAAAAGCATCGTATCGCCTGGGCGAACCATTTGCTTAAACCGGCAGTTATCGATTTTTACAAAATAAGTATCATATTTTCCTTCAGGGCTGTTGTTGATAGCAAGGATGCCGCCCGTTTGTGCCAGCGCTTCTAACTGAAGTACGCCAGGTACAATTGGGTTTGAAGGAAAATGCCCCTGAAAAAACCATTCGTTGATGGTGATGTGCTTAACACCAACAATGCGCGTATCGGTAAGTTCAATTACTTTATCAACCAATAAAAAAGGATAGCGGTGCGGCAGCGTTTTTTCAATGTGCTCGTAGTTGAAAACCGGCGGCTGCATTGGGTTATAAACAGGAACATCTTTTACATGCTTGTTCTTTTTGATGTACTGTTTTATTTTTTTGGCAAAAGCAACATTAGTGCTATGCCCCGGACGGTTAGCAATTACGCGGCCTTTTATCGGATAGCCAATCAAAGCCAAATCGCCAACTACATCCAACAGCTTATGCCGTGCCGGTTCGTTAGGAAAACGCAGTTCTAAATTGTTTAAATATCCTTCACTTTTCACTTCCATTTTTTCGCGCCCGAAAGCTTTTGCCAGCCGGCTCATGGCGTCTGGCGTAACAGGTTTGTCAACTATCACAATCGCGTTGTTAATGTCGCCGCCTTTTATTAAATCGTTTGCCAGCAACATTTCCAGTTCGTGCAAAAAACTAAAGGTGCGGCAGGGAGCAATTTCTGTTTTAAAATCGCTCATGGTTTTTAGCTGCGCATATTGCGTTCCCAGCACCGGGCTATTAAAATCTATCAGCGTTGTTATCTGGTATTCCATGGCAGGCATCAGCACCATTTCTACGCGCTTTTGCTCATCATAATGGTTAATGTTTTCGTCAATACTATACCACACTTTTGTAGCTTCCTGTTCAGCAACACCGGCTTCTTCTATCAGCTCAACAAACGGCTGGCTGCTGCCATCCATAATAGGTATTTCGGGCGCATTCAGTTCAATCAAAACATTATCTACTCCCATGCCTACAAGCGATGCCAGCAGGTGTTCCACGGTGCTTACTTTAGCATCATCAACCTGTAAAGTAGTGCCACGGCTGGTATCGGTTACTAAATCGCAATCGGCTTTTATAATGGGTTGATTGGGCAGATCAATCCGTTTAAATTGAATGCCGAAACCCGCACTGGCGGGGCATAACATCATATCTACCAAAATGCCTGTGTGCAAGCCTTTGCCACTGATGCTGATGTTATTTTGAAGCGTGTGCTGTTTATCCGGATTGAAGCCTGTGTTCATGTAAATAGCGCATTTAAGCAAACCGCACTCATTATTACAATATGCGGCTTATAATAATTGATGAATGGAAGCAAATGTAAGGGTTTGCGAAATAGAGAATGAATAGGCAAACCATCCGTTTTGTTAATGGAAGAATCGATTTCAAATCAGGGTTGAATTAATTGAAAACAGTCTTTAATGATGTTGATTTCAAACGAATCGCTGGTTTCTGCAGGGTCGCCATCTACATGAAACGGGGCATGTTTTAAATTTTTTATTTTTAAAGAAGGCGATTGAAAATACAACACGTTGTTTTTTGATAGATCGTCAACCATTTGCTGTAATTTATTATTACCGCGTATTTGTTTCAATACCGCAAAAGGCAAACGCGCTTTGTTCATTTTTTGAACAATTACAATATCCAGCAAACCATCGGTAAGGCTTGCCTGCGGTGCAATGGTTACATTGTTTCCAAACTGGTTGCTGTTGGCAATGGAAATAAAATAAGCTTCTGTAAAAAAAGAAAAATCGCTGGTGGTTACTTCAAATTGATAAGGATGCGCCTTGAAGTAATTAATAAGGCTTTGCTGTGTATAAGTAAACAATCCGCGTGTGGCTTTTTCGGCAAAATCGTGCGCCACTTTTGCATCGAAGCCAATGCCGCTAAGCATACACGAAAAATGCCGGTTAATAGTAAACGCATCTATCTTTTTTGCAGTTCCTGTAAACAGCAAAGCCAATGCTTGCAAAGGTTTTAAAGGAATTTTAGCTGCCCTCGCCAAGCCATTTCCGCTGCCCAATGGAATAATGCCAAAACGCAAATCTTCAATATCCCGCAGCCTATTAATTACGCCGCTAATTGTACCATCGCCACCAATAATTACAACATCGGTAAAACCGCCTTCAATTATTTTTTCTTTCAGCAAAAAGTAGTTGCCCTCTGCGTTGGTTTCTTCTACTTCGTACTCAACGCCTTTGCTTTCGGTAACCGATTGTATAGAAAACAAAAGAGGTCCTTTTTTTATCGTGCCCGATAAAGGATTTACCAGGTACATGATTTTCCGCTTCCTCACACATTCGTATTTAGTGGTTCAGTTACTAATAAAAATAATGCCATCGGCTTTCGCAATCCAACAATCTAAACAATACAGTGTAATAAAACAAAAAGCGACAAAACTTCCCTACTCATTGGCTGCCGTTTTTGCAAGCGGTTTGTTTTTATATTTAGAAAAAAGAATAGCGCCTGTTATGCAAACAACAATCACACTTAATGAAATATAAATTGATATGTGAACATACCAGTCAACCAGCATTTTTACGCCGATGAAAACCAATACCAAAGCAATGCCCTGTTGCAAATATTGAAATTGACTGGCAATGCCCCGAAGTAAAAAAAATAAGCTGCGTAAGCCCAGAACAGCAAAAATGTTACTTGAATAAATTACCATAATATCATCGGCAGAAAAAGGCACTTTTGGATTTTCGCGAACCAGGGATACTACGGTTGGAATACTGTCAAACGCAAATAAAATATCGGTGCCGGCCAGCATAACAACAACCAACGATAATGTTGTAAAATAAAGCTTACCTTTTTTGCTTATTGTGTATTTCCCTTCGGGATTTGTGTCGCTTATCCGAAAGATGCGATTCGCAAACTTATAAATCGATGACTCCTGTGGTTTGTATTGTTCATCTTCTTTTTGAAAAAATAATTTTACTCCGGTGTATAGTAAAAACAAACCAAAAATGTACAACACCCATTGAAACCGGTTGATGATTTGAATGCCTGCTGCAATAAAAAGAATACGCAGGGCAATTGCCAGCAATACGCCAATTAACAAGGCTCTGCCAATGGCGTTTTTATTTATTTTTAAGTAAGAAAAAATAAGAATAAAAACAAACACATTATCAATGCTCAAGCTCCATTCCATTAAATAAGCGCTGATATATTTAGTGGCGATGTGCGCGTCTTTTTCAAACCAGATAAATACCCAAAATGCAATTGACAAACCTACCCATAACAAGGTTTGCAGGAATGCTTTTTTTATAGTGATGATTGAATTTTTTTTGCTGATGACATCCAGATCAATTACCAAAGCCACCAGTAAAGCAATACCAAAAACAAGATAGATAAAGTTGGTTGTATCCATGAAGAATGGGTGAGAAGTGAGTAGTGAATTGTGAATGGCGAACAGTTAATTGTAAAACCAAATTCTACCATTAACAATAATCAATTTATAATCATTCTGCGCCAACGCGCTCGGCTATTAGTTGCTGAACTAATTTTTCTAATTCGGCAATGCGCTTTTCCATGTCGGGCAGGTTACGGCTCAATGCCTGGCTGCGCAGTGCGGAAGTATAATCAAACGCCGGAGAGCCGGTAACTGCAATATTTGGTATTTTAATAGATTTGCTTACTCCGCTTTGTGCGTTTATTTTGGTGCCGTCGGCAATGTGCAGATGCCCTACAATTCCGGCTTGCCCGCCAACCATAACATTGCTGCCAATTTTGGTGCTGCCGCTTACACCGGCTTGCGCCGCAATTACCGTGTTGCTGCCAATTTCAACATTGTGTGCAATTTGTATAAGGTTATCAAGCTTGGCGCCTTTATGAATAATGGTAGAGCCAATGGTAGCGCGGTCAATGGCAGAATTAGAACCAATCTCAACAAAATCTTCAATAATTACATTGCCAATCTGTGGTATTTTTTTATATGTGCCATCGGGCTGCGGCGCAAAGCCAAAGCCATCTCCGCCAATTACGGCACCGGCATGAATGGTAACATTTTTACCAATTACACAATCGTTATAAACCTTAACGCCGGGATACAAAATAGTGTTATCACCAATACAAACATTATTGCCAATATACACACCCGGAAATAATTTTACGTTATTGCCAACCTGCGCAGTTGTACCAACATAAGTAAACGCACCAACAAACACACCTTCGCCTAACGCAGAGCTTTCCGAAATATAAGAAGGTTGCTGAATGCCGGTTAATTGCTGCGTTATTATCTCCTGATATTTTCGCAGCAAAACAGCAAATGCCGAGTACGCATCGGGCACGCGAATTAATGTTGCGGCAACTGCTTCTTTTAATTCCTGGTTTTTATTTATGATAATAATAGAAGCCTTTGTAGTGTACAAAAACTCTTCGTATTTTGGATTGGCAAGGAAGGTAAGCTGACCTATTTTGGCTTCTTCTATTTTCCCGAATGAGTTAACGGCTACAGAAGCATCGCCTTCTGTTTCGCCGTTAGTTATCATGGCTATTTGTGCTGCACTAAATTGCATAAATTAGTAATAAAAAAGTGGTAAACCTAACAACCGTTATCGTAATTGACAAATGTAGAATTTTTTTACAGGCATAGATAAAGTTTGATTGATGAGCGGATTATCAACCTGCGAAATATCTTTCACATCGCCATTTTTAAATAAGATGTTTACGTTTTCATTTGTCAATTTATAAGCTGTATTTTCAGCCACACCCGTAAAGGCAAGATAAGCCGCTTCCTTTTCAGTAATTTGTAAACGCTTTGCAATGGCTTTGCGAATTTGTTGCAACGTTGCTTCGGCAACCGGCTCGTTTTGTAATGTACATTTTAATAAATTACGATTCAATAAGCCATTGCTTAATACAGCTAAAACAACGTCATGGTGCCCGCTCCATCGCTTCACCGCAAACATTACATCGGCATCATCAACACGACAAAATGCATCAATAAATTCTTCTGAAAAAAGATGGGCGCCGGCTAAAAAATAATCTATCGGAGAGCCGGTTTGTAATTGCTTGTCACTTTGATAAATTTCTTTAACCCGTTCAATTATTTTTACCAGCATCATTTCCGTTGCCAGCACAGCCCGGTGCAAATACACCTGCCAATACATTTGCCTGCGGGCGACCAAAAATTTCTCGGTGCTGTAAATGGCTTTTTCTTCAATCACTAACTCGCCTTTGCATACGGCAAGCATTTTTAAGATGCGATCATAACCAATTACACCTTCGCTAACGCCGGTATAAAAGCTATCGCGGGTTAAGTAATCCATGCGGTCAACATCTACTTGCCCGCTGATTAAACTATGCAAAAAATATTTTGGATAATTATTAGTGAAGATGTTTATAGCAAGCGTTAATCTTCCTTCTAAATCTTTGTTCATGCAGTGCATGATTTGCAAACCAATTTCTTCGTGATTAGCATTGGGGACCAACAAATTTTCTAAGGCATGAGAGTAAGGACCATGACCAATATCGTGTAATAAAATAGCAGCTTTTACAGCTTCACTTTCTTCCTCCGAAATCTCGACGCCTTTATGGCAAAGCTCATTTACCGCCTGGCACATGAGATGATAGGCGCCAAGCGAATGATGAAACCGCGTGTGAACCGCACCCGGATAAACAAAAGAAGCCAGCGCCATTTGATGAATACGCCGCAACCGTTGATACCAGGGATGTTCAATAATGTCAAAAATAAGCGGTGTATCAATGGTGATGAAACCATACACAGGATCGTTAATAATTTTTCGCTGCTTGGGACTAATCATAAAAAAAATGGAAATCCTATATATCAAATGTAGTGCTTGAAATATGAGTTGATAAATTGAACAATTACAATTGCTGAAATAAATTGTTAAGCATGTTTGTTTTTACATTACCATTCATCAGGTTATTATTTCGTTTATCCTTTTCTTAAAAGATTCAGTTTTGACTAAAAGATTGGAAGTCAATGATTTGTTTATAGTCAGATTCCTTTTACAACAAACTACCTTAAAAAAAAAGGTACTATGTGTTGCATGGTAGTAAATATTTATTATTTTTGTGTCGTCAAAATAAAATTTGGTTGTTGTAAAAAACATTAATCAGAAAACAATTTTTATAAAATCATTCGTATGGACATTCAAAACACACAAAGCCAAATGCGTAAAGGCGTGCTTGAGTTTTGCATTTTGTCTATCATAAAGCAGGGCGAAGTTTATCCCAGCGATATTGTAGAAAGAATGAAAACGGCCAACCTCAATATCCTGGAAGGCACTTTGTATCCCTTGCTTACCAGATTAAAAAATGCCGGCTATCTTACTTACCGCTGGGTAGAAAGCGCCAGCGGACCTCCACGAAAATATTTTGTAATGACAGAGGAAGGAGCTTCTTTTTATGCCGAATTGGAACGCACATGGAAAGAGCTTGCCGATGCTGTTCATTCACTTACACAACCAACCAACATTACCAACAATAACCAATCAAACAATTAATCATCATGAAAAAGGTAATCAACATAAACTTTCAGGGCAGAGTAATACCGATAGAGGAAACTGCCTACGAGATACTTAAACAATATGTAGATAGCCTGCGTCGCTATTTTATAAATGAAGAAGGAAGAGAAGAAATTATTAACGACATTGAAAGCCGCATTGCCGAACTGTTTGGCGAAACTTTAAAAAAAGGCGGCACCTGCATAACCGATGAAGATGTAAATGCAATTATTAAAAGCATTGGCAGACCTGAAGATTTTGATGGCGAGGAAGAAAAAGTAAAAAGCCGGGTGTATGAAGAAAGCAGTAATAACAAAAGCTACACGTACACAAAAGGCGAACGTTTTTACAGGAGCGAAAACGATAAAGTGATTGCTGGCGTGTGCGGTGGCTTAGCTGCTTATTTTGGTATTGATCCCCTCATTGTGCGCATTTTGTTTGTGGTGTTTGCATTAGGCTTTGGCTTTGGTTTTTTGGTTTACATTGTTTTGTGGATAGCTGTTCCCAGCACGGCATCTACTGTAATCGGTTCAGCACGTAAACGCTTATTGCGCGACCCGGAAGATAAGCTTATTGGAGGTGTATGCAAAGGCCTGGCTTATTATTTTGGCGTAAATGTTTGGGTACCGCGCATTTTGTTTTTAATCCCTTTTTTTTCTTTCTTTTTTAAATGGGCGCACTGGGGAGCGTTTGGTTATCCTAACTTTTTATCAGTATCGTTTAGTCCCGGTGCAACCATTATTTATATTATACTTTGGATTGTGTTGCCCGAAGCAAAATCGGCCAGTGATAAGTTGGAAATGAAAGGCGAAAAAGTGGATCTTAATTCAATTAAAAACAACATTACTAACGAAATGAAAGGCGTTCAGGAACAAGTAACCCGGTTTAGTAAAGAAGCAGCAGAATTCGCTCAACAAACCGGCAAGCAATTTAGTACAAGAGGCAAGCAGTTTGGCAACGAAGTTTCGCAAACGGCGCGCAGAAACGGCCGTGGCTTTGGTAATGTGCTTGCCTTGCTGATAAAGATTTTTGTTTATTTTATTGTAGGCGTTGTTTTGGTTTCTGTTGTATGTACGCTGTTTGGTTTTGGTGTAGTATTAATTGGCTTGCTTCCTCTCAAAAATTATATTTTAAACAATGGCTGGGAAACGGTTTTTGCCTGGGGCGTTCTGTTGTTTATCTGGATTCCGGTAATTGCAATTATTACTACCGTTATTCGCCGGCTGGCGAAAATGAAAGGCAATAGCGGCATATTGCGCATCTCATTTTTATCCTTGTGGTTATTGGGTTTGGCTTGTGTTATCGGGTTGCTTGTTTGTTTGGTAAACGATTTTAAATATCGCAGCACAGCTAACGAACAAAATGTTGTATTAACAAACGCAAAAACAAACAAATTGGAATTACAAGCTGCCCCCATAGGAACCTATTATGGACGATATGACTGGCTGCAAATGGAACCTTTTGCCAATATTGATGAAGACACAGCTTTTGTAAATAACCTGCATGTAAGAATTATAAAAGCCGATGCCGACAGTTTTGAGGTAAAACTTTTAAAAATGAGTGATGGCGCCAGTCGGGAGCAGGCGAACGAATTAAGTAATGAGATAGAGTACAATGTAAAGCAAAAAGATTCTGCGCTGCTGCTTTCAAAAGGAATTATTATTACAGAAAACCGTAAGTTTAGAAACCAGCGCGTGTACGTAACGATAGCGGTTCCGGTTGGTAAACAAATTATGATAGATGGCAGCGTTGCCAACTGGTATGGAAACGCACACATTGGCTTTCGTAATGATGACTGGAACAATAACATCTGGAGAGATGACAACAATGGTTATGATTGGGATCATAATGTTGAATATGTGATGACAAAAGATGGATTAAAAAGAACAGATGGTAAAGTAGAAAAAGACGATAGTAACGATGATGATAACCAAAATGATATTGAGCAAAAGCTGGAAGAAAACAAACGCAACCGCGAAGAGCTGGAACGGCAAAGAAATGAAATGCAGCAAAAAATGCAAAGAATAGACAGCGAATTAAAAAGACCTGCTGATACGGTTCCTGTAACACCAAAGCCGCAGCAAACACCGGCGGCAAAAACGGCTGTTATTATGCAAACCTCAACAAGTATTTCAACTATTTTATTATCGAAGCTGGCGATATAAATGAGGTTTATTGTTGGTAGAAGAACCCTACTTTCTATTGAAAGCGGGGTTCTTCGTTTTTATAAAATGGAGTAAAAACAAACCCTTCTCCCTGCTTTTTACTTATAAGAATTTTAGCCTGTCTGCCTAACTCATTTCAGAAAGTACTGGCGAAGAGGATGTACTGTATAGTGCGTTAAAACGATGTCGTTCAGGATATAAAAGCTCTCTAACAAAATCAGCATGTGGCTGAAGGTTTGTTTCGATGCCTTCTGATTGGTTTTCCATAAATGCTGCCATCTCTTGCTCTGCTTGTAAAAAAGCTGTAGCCGTTGATATGTGCAACTCACGCGAAGGAATGCCATTCTTTATTTTTTCAACATCGGCGTCCCACAAACCGGAATGATGCCATGGAGTGAGATGGTCCCAATCCGGACGGTCAATAACCGGATACCAGCAAACGCCCCACAACGGCACCTGCTGCTGCAAAGTAAGTTTACATTCTCTGGCAATAAAACGTATCCATTTAAAACGATCTTCTTTAGGATGGCTGGTTTCGGATAAAACTATCGGTAGGTTGTATCGTTTATACACTTGTTGAAAAAGCTGATGCAGTGGCTGCCAGCGCGAATCGGGAAACTCGTTGAGCCAGGGAAGAAAGGTTTCTGTCTTTGCAACCCATTGGTTATTAAAATAAAAGTTCAAACCCAAAATATCAAGGTACTCCGGTTTACCACCCAATTCAGGACAAAACCGGCCAGTCAACATATCAACCGATTGAAATTGGTTGTTATGCGCCATAGTTGCAAAAGCAATCTGCTCGGGCGTTGCATTCAATGGCGGCACCATATTTACTAAAGGTTCTGTTGTCATTATTTTTACAGAAGAATCTTCTTCTTTAATCGCTTTAATGCCTTCAATGTAGGCTTTCATCAACGCATATTTCACTTCCCAGCCTTGTTTTGTGCAATAGGGTGCAGTGCCGCGAACATCACCACCCAGCCAAGAAATAAAACTCACTTCGTTAATTGGGGTAACTATTAAAATTTCGGCAGGTAACAGTGTTCTGTAAAAACGAACAAACGCACGGCAAACACATGCAAAACGGTGTGCAAATAAAGGATGAAGCGGTGTTAGATCATCAGGAAAGCCAAAATGGCAAATGTCCCAAACCTGCTGAATGTTCCATTTTTTTCCAGCTTCTATCATCTTGGTAACGATACTCCAATCGTATTGATAGGGTTGTTTTTCTACCTGGCTCCAACGGATGCCTTCGCGAACGGTTTTTATATTGAAAAGAGATAAATCTTCATAGTCTTTATCCAATCTTTGTAAATGCCCTGTGATGTGTAAAAAATCTACCCGGTTACCAAATGCGTTCAATTGATCGGTACATTCATAACCGCCCATCCAGAAAGAACGAAAAGGGCTTAAACGCGACGAATCGGTTTGCATACTGTTGAAAGATTTGTTGAAATAATAGGATTAGGATTGAATGAGAATGAAAGGTAAAAAAAGCTTTGAAGCAAAACTGCTTTGATTTTTTGTTCTTTATAAAGATTGTGTTGACTTTATTGCTTGATTGTCATTTTTTGTAAACTACCGTTGATATGAACCATATCCTGTTCAGCAAGCATTAATTTTTTAAACAGTGTGAGCGATTGCGCCACCACCTGATCCATATTGTAATATTTATAAGTGCCTAATCTGCCTGTAAAATAAACATTGGGAGTAGTGGCTGCCAGCAGCTGATATTTTTTGTACAGCTCTGCATTTTCGGGACGCGGAATAGGATAGTAGGGATCGCCCTCAGCTTTTGGATATTCATACACAATAGAAGTTTTCGAATGTTTCTGACCCGTAAGATATTTAAATTCGGTGATGCGTGTGTACAAATGCTCATTCGGATAATTAATAGTTCCTGTGCTTTGGAAACGTTCTGTTTCTATTGTTTCAAATTGAAACTCTAACGAACGATACGGCAACCTGCCATAACAATAATCAAAATAAGAATCAATAGGCCCGGTAAAAATTAAAGATTTGTATCGGATGCTATCCAAAATATCTTTATAATCTGTGTTCAGCATAATACTGATGTTCGGGTGCGACAGCATATTTTGAAACAGTTGCGTATAGCCATGCAATGGCATTGCCTGATAAGTATCGGTAAAATAGCGGTCATCTTTATTAGTACGTGTAGGCACACGCGCCGTTACAGATGCATCTAGTTCACTTGGATCTAAATCCCATTGTTTGCGGGTATAATATTTGAAAAATTTTTCATACAGTTCTTTTCCCACTTTTGACACCACAACATCTTCAGATGTTCTTATTTTATCTTTAGCTTCTGCGCGGCTTTCAAAAAATGATTCTACCTGATCGGATGAAAGATGTAAGCCGTACAAAGTATTGATGGTTGTTAAATTAATAGGCATAGGAACCAGTTGCCCGTCAACGCTGGCAAGCACTCTGTGTTCATAAGGTCGCCATGCGGTAAAGCGGCCTAAGTATTCAAAAACTTCTTTTGAATTGGTATGAAAAATATGCGGACCATATTTGTGTATTAATATTCCATCATTATTATAATAATCGTATGTGTTGCCACCAATATGGTTTCGTTTATCTATAATTAAAATTCTTTTGCCCCCTTTTGTAGCTAATCTTTCAGCCAAAACACTGCCGGCAAAACCTGCACCTACAATTACATAATCAAACATAAGCGTCCTCCTTTTTTGTGTGATTTTTTATTTGTTTAGAATGATGAGAAGATGTTTTTCTGTCGAGTTCGTTTTGTATCAGGTTGTTCATCTTTTGCCAAGAAATATCCCAAGAACTATCTTTTAAAAAATCATCTGCCTGGGAAAGCCATTTTTCTTTACTGGTTAATGCAAGTTCCATTTCTGCTTTTTGTATCAACTCTTCAGTATTCTTTATTATATGCACCAAACCTTTTTCGCCGTAAGGATACACCACATCCTGAATAGCGGTTGAAATAACCGGCTTCCCACCGGCAAGGTATTCGGGTGTTTTAGTTGGACTTATAAAACGGGTAGATTCATTTAAGAGAAATGGAACCAGCGCTATATCCCACCCCTGCAAATACAAAGGAAGCTCGCTATACGATTTCCCGCCAAGATAATGAATGTTTTGAAAGTGAGGCAAAGACGCAGGATCTATTTTCACAACAGGCCCAATGAGAACAAAATGCCAATCGGGTTTTTGTTGGGCTGCTTCTCTTATTAAATTAATATCAAAACGCTCATCAATCACACCATAAAAACCAAAACGGGGATGTGGAATGTTTGCCTGATCAGCCGGATCGTTTATTTCATTCCGCGCCTGCGCAAAATGCGCTTTGTCTATGCTGCTTGGAAAAGGGTGAATGTTGTGATGCTGATGCTTTTTAGCTTCATACAAACTATAACCGCCAGTGAAAACAATATCAGCTTTTGCAAACAGTTCCTGCTCCAGTGTTTTTAAAAGCGGCGGCGCAAATTTAAAAGCTGAAAGCTCATCCATGCAATCATACACAATTATTTCAGGTTTTAAATCATCACTTACTAACAAAGCCATTGGAGTATAATACCATAAAATATAATCGTTTATAGCAAGCTCCTGAAACAACCGATTCAATAATTTCTTTTGTCTGTCTATGTTTTCTACGGATGAACCGCCCTGCAAGTGCAATACAATTACATTTACATTTTCATTTGTTTTTGTAATAGTGTAAGCATCTTCGGGAGCATCAAAAAAAGGTTCTTCAATATAAAAAGCACGGTGTATTTTGACAAACCGGCTAAGCAAATGCTGTGGTCGCTGATAAACAAAATTCCATCTCAAATGAGAGAAGCATACAATATCCATTATTTGTTTTCAATTTTCAGTTTATTAAAACACTAATTCAAACTGGTAAACGCAAATGCAAGCACCTTAACAAAAACAACCATTAAAACAATTATGCCATTTTTATTTATGCTAATAATGAAGGAGAAATAGAACCGTATATTTTATAATTTGACTTATTGTAGAATTTTCTGCCCCTATTTCATGGTTGATATGAAATTTTTTTTATATGGCATGAGGGTTCTCTACCAGACAAAGTTTTTTGTTTTCTTGATAAGAATTTACAGACGGGCAAACTTATCTGAGATTGATAATTGCGTTAATAACGATTTGGCAACCTTTTTCTAACTCTTCGTTGCTAATACTCAAAGGCGGAGCAATGCGCATTTTATTTGCAGTAAATAAAAACCAATCGCTGATTAAGCCGTTGTTAATGCAGTGGCGGATAATCTTCACATTCGTTTCAAAGTTTTGAAATTGAAGCGACGCCCAAAGTCCTGCTGTCTGCAGACTGATGATTTCAGAATGCTGCAACTGGTGCTGTAAAATTTTTTCTTTTGTTTTTATTTCTGAAAGATAATTTTCTTCCAACAAAACTTCAAACGCTGCTTTTCCTGATGCACACGAAACCGGATGCCCTCCAAATGTTGTAATGTGCCCTAACACCGGGTTATTTGTAAGGCTTTGCATAACTTCAAAATCGGCTATAAACGCACCCAACGGCAAACCGCCGCCAAGCGCTTTTCCTAATAATAAAACATCGGGCACAACATTGTATTGCTCAAAAGCCCATAGCGTTCCGGTTCTGCCAAAGCCGGTTTGTATTTCATCCAATATTAATAACGCACCTTTTTGTTTGCATTGGTTGTGTAACCCTTGTAACCAGGCATCGGGCGGGCGCGTTACGCCACTTTCGGCTTGCACCGTTTCTACAATAACGGCGGCTGTATTTTCATCAACGGCGTTCATTACTTCATTTTCCCCATACGGATAATGGTAAACATCGGGTAATAAAGGGCGGTAAGCATTGCGATAATACTCATCACCCATTACACTTAAAGCACCGTGGGTGCTGCCATGATAACTGTTATGAAAGCTTATAATTTTACTGCGCCCGGTATAACGTTTAGCAAGTTTAAGCGCCCCTTCTGTGGCTTCGGCACCGCTGTTGGTAAAATAAACGCAGTTAAGGTTTTGCGGTAAATGCTGTGTGAGAAGATGCGCATACTCTACCTGCGGGCTTTGAATAAACTCACCGTACACAATTAGGTGCATGTATTGTTCAGCCTGCTGCTGAACGGCTGCTATCACTTTGGGATGGCTATGACCGATGTTGGCAACATTAAATCCGGAAATAAAATCCATATACTCTTTACCGTCGGCGCCGTATTGATAAATGCCTTTCGCCCGCACCATTTCCAAGCCCATAGGCTCGGGTGATGTTTGTGCAACATGGCGGAGAAATAAAGAACGGTTATCCATAGTAAAGATGACAGTTGTAAAAAATGAGCAAAAGTAACCGATGAGTTTGCCATCGTTTGTTTTTACTTTGTTTTCATTTCAAAATAAAATCGTATGGCTTTATTAATGCCTGTATTGGGCAAAGAACCGCAATTAGGCAGCCGTTGTTTTTTAGCACCCAATGCAACACTTGTAGGCGATATAATTATGGGCGATGACTGCAGCGTTTGGTTTAATGCCGTTTTGCGTGGCGATGTAAATTTTATTCGCATGGGCAATAAAGTAAACATTCATGATAATGCGGTGGTGCATTGCACGTTTGAAAAATGGTCAACCTATATTGGCAATAATGTTTCTATCGGGCACAGCGCCATTGTGCATGGCTGCACTTTGCATGATGATGTGCTGGTGGGTATGGGAGCCATTGTTATGGATGGTTGTATTGTTCACTCCAACTGCATTATTGCTGCCGGTGCGGTGATGCTGCAAAATACAGTGGCAGAAATCGGAAGCATTTATGCAGGCGTGCCCGCAAAAAAAGTAAAAAATGTGTCGGATGAACTGGCTGCGAGTGAAATTCACCGCATTGCAAATAATTATTTGCGTTATGCCTCCTGGTTCAAAAAAAGTTAATATCTCTTGCAGCGGAAAACAGTGGCGGTTTGTCTTATTCTTTCGGATAGCTTTTCTGTACAAACAAAACTAATTGCTTATATTTTTAAGACTGATTCACCCTTCAGAAAAGCTATCTTTTTTTATATCGCAATATTTTTTCTTTTTATACGATTTATACAAAGCAGCGATATAAATGCGATTAAAAGAAAGCCGTGAACCTTAAAAAAAATTGAATAGAAACCGATTGACATAACTCATTAAAAACAAAAGGTAGTACAATGCACATTATCCAAAATGCTGCTACCACCACCAATATCAACAATGTGGACAGCAGCCTTGCTGATTTTTATCGTCTTGCAGGCAAGCTAAGCAAGCTTCGCTTTGTTCGATTTACGGGTAAAGAAGATGAAGCCGATAGTATTCATTGGTCGTTCACTTACCGAAAGCGAAAGTTTGTTTTACAATACAGCATTTACAATGGCATCTCGTTGTTTTCGGAAGAAGCTAAAGACGAAAAGCTTATTAATAAATTAGCCGGCAAGTTGCAGATTCCTCACTCTTAATTTCTTTTTGTAAAAGAAAAATATATCTTTTATTTTTTATGGCTAAGCTTGGTTTTACAAACCGAGAAGGTTATTATTTAATAGCTTTTATCACTAATACTATCCATCATATTCAGGTAACTAATGTAACGTTCAACCGAAATCAAACCTTCGTTCACCGCTTCTTTTATTGCGCAGTCTGGCTCATCTCTGTGCAGGCAATTGTTATAGCGGCATTGTGAAAGCAGCCTGCGCATTTCAGGAAAATAGTGCGAAATCTCTTCTTTTTTAATATCAATCACACCAAACTCCCTTATCCCCGGTGTATCAATCAATCGTCCGCCAAGAGGCAAATCAAACATTTCAGCAAAAGTAGTTGTGTGCATTCCTTTTCCGCTCGAGTTGCTTACTTCGGTGGTTCGTAATTTTCTGTCGGGTAAAATAGCATTGATGAAAGTAGATTTTCCAACACCGCTATGTCCGCTTACTAATGTGGTTTGTTTTTGCAGCAGTTGCTTTACTTCGTCTAAGCCTTCGCCGCTTTGCATACTTAACTTCATCACCTTGTAACCAATGGAAGTGTAAATAAGTTGTAACCTTTCAAACAAATCCCTTTCTTTCTTTTTATAAACATCCCATTTATTAAAAACAAGAATGGCGGGAATGTGAAACGCTTCGGCAGAAACCAGAAACCTGTCAATAAAACCGGTTGATGTGCGAGGCTCTTTAATGGTGGCGAACAGCAATGTCTGATCGAGATTGGATGCGATGATGTGATGCTGGTTTTTGTTGTGCGGCGAGCTGCGGGCAATGTAATTTTTTCGCTCCGCAATCTGAGTAATAATAACTGTGTTAGCAGTTGCATCTTCAGGCTCAACAGTAACGCAATCACCCACAGCAATGGGGTTGGTCGAGGTAATATTATCAATTTTAAAAATCCCTTTTATGCGGGCATTCACAACATTTCCGCTTTCGGTTTTTGCAACATACCAGCTTCCTGTTGATTTATAAATAAGCGCCTGCATAAATGTGAGCAAAGATATTGCAGATATTAAATGGTTTTTGAGGATATAAAAGCGAAGGCATGAGGCAAGGCATCTACAATTTAATGCTGTTGGGTTGTATATCTTAAGCGGCTTCTGTAAATAAATGGATTAAAAAATTATTCCTTCAAAAAAAAATTCTTTTCAAGCCATTGATTTCAAGAAGGTTTACGGAATAGTAAAAAATGGAGTAAAAGAAAAATATAATAATTACTTAAAATGAAACAGGATTTGGCATAATTTATACTACTTATAAGCAAAATTATTCTATTGAAGCAATTATTTATTGTTGACGATGATTATGATATTTTGCTTTCCCTTAAAATCTGGTTTTCAAAAAAAGGGTTTTCTGTAAAAGTATTTCAGCAATCGAAGCCTTTTTTTGAGGCGCTTCCTCAATCAAAACCCGATTTAATTTTACTTGATGTGAACCTGAATGGCGAAGACGGCAGAGAAATTTGCAAACGTATAAAAAACGAACTCGTCATTAATCGTCCTGTTATTCTCTTTTCAGCCAATGCCCATGCGCTGGAAAATTATAAAGATACCTGCGCCGATGGCATATTGCATAAACCTTTTTCACTGCATCAAATTCACTCTCTCATTAATTCTTATTTGCCGGTTGAGGCATAAGGTTTTTCTTTTATTATGATTGATAGAGCCGGGCTTCTTAATATCTCTGCATTTGAGTTCTATAGTTTGCAGTGAATTAAAAAGAACCTTTTTTTATTATGATCGAATCCTTTGTTATTCCGGTTAATTATCAAAATAAAGCACTCGAATTTCCCGCACAGTTGTTTACTACCACTTACTCATATTCAATTGAAGTTATAATTGATGATGAGAAAATAAATTTTGAAAAAGATGATGAGGGAGCGTTCAGAGCCATTGCTTCATCGCCCCATAGCGGAAGGGAGCAAAAAATAAAGCCCGATTTACTGCAAGCCGTCGCCTATGCATTAGAAGAAATTCTGGCTTAACAAGGGTCAGGTTCGGCTTGCAATTAATAAATTCAAATCAGTATATTTTAAATCGTATCGCTGGCTGATGTAAATATCGGTTAAATGACCTTTGTACATATACACGCCATGCCGCAGGTTAATGTTGTGCCACAGCATTTCTTCAATGCCGCCTTCATCACCGGCATCCATTAGCAGCGGCATCAGCACATTGCTGATAGCATGGCTTGCTGTGCGCGCAAAACCGCTGGCAATATTGGGTACGCAATAATGTATCACATCATATTTGCGGAACGTTGGCTTTTCGTGCGTAGTAATTTCGCTGGTTTCGAAACAGCCGCCACGGTCAATGCTTACATCAATAATTACGCTGCCGCTGCGCATTGCCGCCACCATATTTTCGGTAACCACAATAGGGCTTCTGCCACTTTCAGTTATTAAAGCGCCCACCGCCACTTCGCAGGTTTTTAATTGCTTGGCTAAAATTTTAGGTTCAATAACGCTCGTCCAAACACGTACGCCCAGGTTGTTTTCTAACCGTTTTAATTTATAAATATTATTATCAAACACTTTTACTGATGCGCCCATTGCTAATGCCGCACGTGTTGCAAACTCGCCCACCACACCTGCGCCAATAATGATAACTTTGGTTGGCGGAATACCGCTGATGCCGCCCAGCAACACACCTTTTCCTTCGTTTGCTGTGCCTAAATATTGACCCGCAATCAGCATGGAGGCGCTGCCTGCAATCTCGCTCATGCTGCGCACGATTGGGAACGTGCCGCTATCATCTTTCAGGTTTTCAAAGCCAATAGCGGTAATGCGTTTTTGCATCATCACTTCAATAATTTCTTTTTTTAAAAGGGGAAGATGAAGCGGCGAAACGATGGTTTGGTTCATTTGCAAAAGCGAGCATTCCTCCTGCACAATAGGTGCGCTTTTAATTAAAATAGGACATTTGTAAACTTTATTTGTATCGTATTCTATTTTTGCACCGGCTTCGGAGTAATCCCTGTCATCATAATTGCTGCCGGTACCGGCTTTGGTTTCTATCGTTACTTCATGGCCATTGTTTACCAGCACGCTTACCGCTTCGGGTGTAAGCGCAATGCGGTTTTCCTGGTAAGCCGTTTCTTTCGGCATCCCAATTTCCAGGCGTTCGCCCGCAGGTTTAATGTCTAATTTTTCTTCCTGTGTTTCGTATGAAAACGATCCGCTCACAACAGGCTTGGTTACAGGCATTGCGTTATTTGTTTTGATGAAAAAAATAAAGAAACGAACACAAAGTTCCAGTTAATAAAAAAAGTACGGCGCATGATGCGATGGCAATAGTTAATTCTTTTTTGTGTACTGCTACTACAAATATAAATCAAAACCCTTTATAAGGTAGCACGAAGCTGCCGCGTTGTTTCGTCAATGACGGTGATGTAGATGTGAAGGGCAAGTTCGGGCAGTAAAAGAGGCGCAACATCAGCCCATTCTATCAAACACAAGTTACCGCTTTGCAGCATGTCTTCCACACCGGCTGCCACCGCTTCTTCTTCGCCCTTCAACCGGTACCAATCCATGTGATAAACGGTTCCGGTAACTTCTGTTTTGTATTCGTTAATGATAGAAAATGTTGGGCTGCTTACGGCATCGGTAGTTCGTAAAACATCAATACAAAGTGAATGAATAAATGTTGTTTTTCCGGCACCCATTGGTGCATGAAACGCCCATACAGGAAAGGTTTTGCCCCAATCCCACATTTGTTGGGTGGCGTTGATTAGTTTATCTTTTGTGAATAAAATATTCATATCAGCAAACGTACAAAACTGTTAATATCATTCGGTTTATAACAGGAATGAAAAGATTGACATAACCGTGAAGTGAAATGGCGCGCAACTGCGGTAACTTTGTGAGTTTAAAAACAAGTATTTATAAAGCAGTTACAAACAATGAACGAAGAACAAACAATACATTGGAAAGTGCAGGGCATGAGTTGCACCAACTGCGCACTTTCTATCGAAAAATATTTAGAAAAACAAGGACAAAAAAATGTAAAAGTAAACTTCATTGGCGGTGATGTTTCGTTTCAAAAAAGCAACGATGTAACCGATGCCCTTTTGCAAAAAGGCATCAACAGTTTGGGTTATAAAGTGGCGGACGGAGAAAAAACGAATAAAAACAAACTCTTCTTCCAAAACCATTTACAACGCTTTTTCTTTTGCTCCATTTTTACATTGCCGCTTTTGCTTCACATGTTGGGTTTGCACATTGCCATTCTGATGAACCCTTATGTGCAGTTAGCGCTTACGCTGCCTGTGTTTGTTTTGGGCATGAGCTATTTTGGAAGAAGCGCCATCAAAAGTGTAAGCAAAGGCATTCCGAATATGAACGTGCTGATAACCATTGGTGCGGTGGCTTCATTCGTTTACAGTTTATATGGAACGCTTACTCATCAAGCCGAACAATACCTGTTTTACGAAACAACCGCAACCATCATTACAATAGTGTTTTTGGGTAATTGGTTAGAAGATAAATCGGTGCAAACCACACAAACCGAACTGCAGAAATTAGCTGTATCGCAAAAGATAATGGCGAATATGATTGCGTACGATGACAAACACGAAGAGCATATTTTTCCTGTGGAAGCGGGCAGCTTAAAAACTGGCGATTTATTACTGATAAAAAACGGCGAACAAGTGCCCGCCGACTGTAAAGTATTATGGGGCGAAGCGAGCATAAGCGAAGCCATTATAACCGGCGAAAGTGCGCCGGTGGAAAAGAAAATGAATGATAAACTAATTGGCGGCAGCTTAGTAGAAAACGGAACTTTGAAAGCGTATGTAACGGCTGCCGGAGATAACACTGTTTTAAATCAGATTTTGAAAATGGTTCGCGAAGCGCAAACCGAAAAGCCGCCTGTACAACAACTGGCAGATAAGATAAGTGCGGTGTTTGTTCCGGTGGTGGTTGGCATTGCGGTGCTTACGTTTGTTTTTAATCATTTTTTTGCTCATATTGGGGTTGGTGAAAGCTTACTGCGGAGCATTGCTGTGTTGGTTATTTCGTGCCCTTGCGCTATGGGTTTGGCAACGCCCGCAGCCATTGCTGTTGGTTTGGGAAGAGCCGCCAGGAACGGTATTTTGTTTAGAAATGCGCGTAGTTTGGAAGTGTTTAACAACATTAAACAAGTGGTGTTTGATAAAACCGGAACGCTTACAACCGGTGAGTTTACTATTACCCATTTTGCAGTAAAAGAAAACAACGGTTATGATGAAATAGCCGATGCTGTTTCCACTCAATCAGCCAGCTCACTCCTCCTATCTCAACCTTCACCACTTACTTTTCATCCTTCACAAATAATAATTGATAATTTCAAGCGCATCGCTTTTTCGTTAGAAAAATATTCGGCTCATCCAATAGCAAAAACCATTGCGAAAGAATGGAAAATGAAAGGAGATATTCGCTGGGCAAACATTGAAGAAATGAAAGGCTTGGGGATGAAGGCAACCGACAAAGAAGGCAACGAATATTTGGCAGGCTCTTACAAAACAGCGCACCATCTTACAACCGATGATTCGCACAATGTTTACATCATCCGAAACAATGAACTATTGGGCTGGATTGATGTTGCCGATGCCATTCGACCCGAAGCAAAGGAAGTGATTCAACAACTTCACAATAAAAATATCAAAACCATTTTACTAAGTGGTGATAACAAAAAAAAGTGCGAGCGGGTTGCAAAACAATTAGGTATTGAAAACATTATTGCAGAGCAAACACCTGAACAAAAACTAAACGTAATTGCTTCGCTAACTGCACAGCAACCTACAGCTATGGTTGGCGATGGCATTAACGATGCGCCCGCCTTAGCCAAAGCAACCGTTGGCATCTCGTTAAGCGATGCTACACAAATTGCAATGCAAAGCGCACAGGTTGTTTTAATGAATAACGGCTTACAAAATCTTCCTCTTGCATTAGGGCTGGGTAAGCACACGTATGGTACTATAAAAACAAACCTTGCCTGGGCTTTTGCTTATAATATTGTTGCCATTCCGGTGGCGGCGATGGGCTTTTTAAACCCTGCTGTTGGTGCTTTACTAATGGGCTTTAGCGATGTGGTGCTGGCAATAAATTCATTACTGTTGCGATGGAAGCGGGTAGTATAAATAGTTGTATTTTGTGATAAAAAATATGAACACATTCGCCGAAGTAGCAGAAAGGGTCAGCCGGCTTTCCACAGAAGAATTGCAGGAAATAAAATTGCTGGTTGATAAACAACTTTCCGATAGAAGAATAAATGAAATTGAAAAATCGTTAGGGGAAGCCAAACAGTCAAGCAACAAGTTCACCTATTATTCAACAGGCGAAGATTTGCTTTCCTCATTAAACGATGAATGATGAAAGTAACTTATTCACCAGCTTTTAAAAGAGAGTATAAGGCTTGGCAAAAAAAGAATAAAAACAAAGACGAACTGCTCATTAAGGCAATCAATTTATTTTTAGAAAATCCTTTTCATTCGCTTCTTCACGCATAAACTGAAGGTAAAGCTACAGGATTGTTTTACTTTCACTGTTGCTTACGATTTGAGAATTGTATTTTATTTGGAAGATACAGAACATGCTGTATTCATAGCTATCGGCTCACACGATGAAGTATATTGAACCAATACCTTTGCGTTATGCAATCGCCGCTTTCCATTCTTCAGCAATACTGGCAGCACACTGCGTTTCGGGGCGAGCAGGAAGCGATTATACAGTGCGTTTTAGAGGGCAATGATACACTCGCTTTGTTGCCAACCGGCGGCGGAAAATCTATCTGTTTTCAAATACCTGCTTTAGTAAAAGACGGTTTGTGTATTGTTGTTACACCGTTGATTGCTTTGATGAAAGACCAGGTTCAAAATCTTACAAAAAAAGGCATTCCGGCATTGTACATTCACAGCGGCATGACGCCTTACGAAGTGCGCAAAGCCTTGCTGGAAGCTGTCTATGGCGACTGCAAGTTTTTATATCTCTCGCCCGAACGATTAGAAACCAAATTATTTAAGGAATATCTTCATGCGTTGCACATCAATCTTATCGCAGTGGATGAAGCGCATTGCATTTCGCAGTGGGGATATGATTTTCGTCCGCCTTACCTGCGCATTGCACAATTGCGAGATAATATAGATTACGATGTTCCTGTACTGGCGCTTACCGCATCGGCTATTTCACAAGTGCAGGATGATATTTTACACAAGCTGAAATTTTCAGGCAGGCACATCTTTCGCCAATCTTTCGAGCGACCAAATGTTTCTTATTCGGTTTTTAAATGCGATAGTAAAATAAACAAGCTGATTGAGATTTTGCATAAGGTTGCCGGTTGTAGCATTGTGTATTGCAAAAGCCGTAGGCAAACCAAAGAAGTGGCGCAATTGTTATCGTATCAAAACATCAGCGCCGATTTTTATCATGCCGGATTATCCCAATCAGAACGAAATAACAAGCAACAACAATGGATAAACAATAACACAAGAGTGATTGTTTGCACTAACGCATTCGGAATGGGCATAGATAAGCCCGACGTAAGAACAGTGGTTCATTTTGATGTGCCGGATTGTTTGGAAAATTATTACCAGGAAGCCGGCCGTGCGGGCAGAGATAGCCAGCGCGCATTTGCTGTTTTATTATATCATGCTAAAGACATAGATGAGCTGAAAGCCTTACCAGCAGCGCGTTTCCCTTCTATCTTACAAATTAAGGAAATTTATCAGCATCTGTCCGACTTCTTAGAAATACCTGTTGGCAGCGGTGAAGATTCGTATTGTGATTTTAATATGAAAACATTCATCAACAATTTTCACCTGGATACTTCATTGGTGATGTATGCTTTAAAAGCGTTGGAAGGCGAAGGTTATATTACTTTTCAGGAAAACATTTTTTTGCCATCGCAAATTAATTTCACAACCGATAAATATGCCATTGATGAATTTGAAAAAAGTTACCCGAAATTAGAACCTATCATCAAATGTTTACTTCGCACTTATCCTGATATTTTCGACAATGAAGTTTCAATTTTTGAACGGCAGCTTGCACAATTATTACAAGTTCATGATGATGTTGTAAAAGAGCAGCTGCATCACTTGCAGGCTTATGGAATTATTAGTTATAAGGCGCAAAAAGAAACACCGCAAATTCATTTCTTACACAACCGCGCACCGGCGAAGTATCTTAATATTAACAACGAAGCCTATCTGCAACGTCGCTTGCAATACACCAACCGGGTAGAAAAAATGCTGGATTATATAACGCTGGAACATCAATGTCGGAGCCGTTTTATGGCTTTTTATTTTGATGATGATAAAGCAGGTAATTGTGGTGTTTGCGATAACTGCCTGCACCAAAAAAGCCTTCACATTAGCGAAGAAGAATTTGCCGGTATTACCCATCATTTACTAAAGCAAATACCTGAACATGGCATTAACATCAACCATCTGAAACTGGTATCGGGCAACATCAATAAAAACAAATTCTGGAAAGTGCTGAACTATTTGCAGCAGGAAAGAAAAGTGAAAAGCGTAGATGGTTTGATTACGATTGTTTAAACCGGAGTTTTTAAATTAAGATGATACAATTAAAAATGATAATTTTAAAAATGGAGTAAAAGAAAACGGTATCTATTCTGTTACTAACATTTCATAAATTTATGTTTAGAAAGCCTTCCAGCCCTGTGCCGTTAAATCGAAAGTATTGCCTCCTTTGCTGAAAAATTTTTTGCCTTCTTCAACAGGTGTTAGGTAGCCTATTACGCTAATGTCTTCATTCAAAACAATTTTATCATAATCGCTTTGTTGTAACGTAAATATTAACTCATAATCTTCACCGCCATTAAGCGCACACACGGTAGGGTCGAATCCAAATTTATAAGCGGCTTGCCTTGCCAGTTCGTGTATAGGCAATTTTTCTTCGTAGATGCGACAGCCAACGCCGCTTTGGTTACAAATATGCAACGCCTCGCTGCTAACACCATCGCTTACATCCATCATTGCAGTTGGCGTTATATTTTGTTGTTCGAAGAATTGAATGATATCGCGCCGTGCTTCAGGCTTTAAAATTTTGCCCACGATATAATCTTCACCTTCCAGATCGGGTTGTATCTGCGGATTTTCTAAATAAATTTTTTTTTCTCTTTCTAACAATGTCAAGCCTAAAAAAGCACCGCCCACAAAACCGCTTACGCACAGCAAATCGCCGGTTTGCGCCGTGTTTCTTCTTACAAACTTGTTGGGCGCCACTTCACCCAAAGCTGTAACGGAAATAAGAAATCCTTTCTGTGAAGCCGATGTATCGCCACCAATCAAATCAACATTGTACCGTTCGCAGGCAGCATACACACCTTCGTAAAACTCATCCAAAGCCTCTACGCTAAAACGGTTACTGAATGCAATACTCATCGTGATTTGCGTAGGCGTTGCATTCATGGCATACACATCGCTTAAATTTATAATCACGCTTTTATAACCAAGATGCTTTAAGGGTGTGTACATTAAATCGAAATGAATACCTTCAACAAGTAAATCAGTTGTAACAACGGTTTGCTTGCCGTAATGATCAATTACTGCTGCGTCATCACCAATGCTTACAATTGTTGAAGCATTCTGTATCTCAAAATTTTTGGTAAGATGATCTATCAAACCAAACTCGCCAAGTGTTTCTATTTCTGTTCGTGTGTTTTCCATGTTGTTATTTTAGTAGCTGCGAGTTGTTTGCTATGAGCTACGAGCTTTGAGCTACGAAGAATGAAATAACAAGGCGTTCAAAGCAAATAAAGTCAGGCGATAAAGTTCACCTCAGTTGGCTCATCGCTCGAAACTCGTAGCTTAATTTTCTCCGTTCACCCATCTTACCAATTCATCATGTATTTTACCATTGGTGGCTATAATGCCCGGCTGATATGGGTTGTAAGTATTGCCCTGCAAATCGGTTACTCTGCCGCCCGCTTCTTCAACAATTAAATAACCGGCTGCGCTATCCCAGGCGTTTAATTTATGTTCGTAAAAACCATCAAACCTGCCGGCTGCTACCCAACACAAATCAATGGCTGCACTGCCCAAACGCCGCACCGGTATGCCTTTGCGAATGAGCCTGTCGAACACCTGCAAAGGTCCGTTTTCCGAATCAAGATAAGAATAAGGAAAGCCTGTTACCAAGCAACTTGTGCCTACTTTTGTTTTTGCACTTACCGATAATTGCTTTGTGTTGAGCGATGCGCCATAGCCTTTTTCAGCAAAGAAAAATTCGCCTAAAATAGGATTGTAAACAGCACCCATAATAATTTTTCCATCCTGTTCCAAACCGATAGATACTGCACAAATGGGGATGCCATTGGCAAAATTTACGGTTCCGTCAATCGGGTCGATAATCCATTTGTAAGATGAATCCTGAACAATTTCTCCGGCTTCTTCACTTAACAAATAATGATCGGGAAATTCGTTTTTTATTACTTCAAAAATGGCTCTTTCTGCTTCGTAATCTGCTTCGGTAACTAAATTATTAATGCCTTCTTTATTAGATATTTTGAACTCGCCGCTAAAGAATTGTTTCAACACTGCGGCGCCTGCTTCTGTAGCTTTCAGTAAGGTTTGTTTCAACATGCTGCGAAGATAAAAGAAAGATACATGGTATATGGAACAAGAGATAAGATACTGCTTTGTTGTTTTCATTAATTCATCGCTTGTTATTGTGATGATGATAACCCAATCTTTGCAGCATAAAAAAAAAGAACATGAACGAAGCGAATAATCCATGGACGATACTTTCATCAGAAGAAAAGTATAACAACCCATGGATACAAGTTACAGAATTTGATGTGCTTAATCCATCCGGCAATAAAGGTATTTATGGAATGGTGCATTTTAAAAACCATGCGATTGGTATTGTGCCGCTTGATGAACAAATGAACACGTATTTAGTAGGTCAATATCGTTTTCCGTTGAATAAATACAGTTGGGAAATACCGGAAGGCGGATGTCCGTTAAACGAAGAAAAACCGGAAGCTGCGCAACGCGAGCTACTTGAAGAAACCGGCTTACGGGCAAAGCACTGGCAGCGCATTTCAGATGTGCATTTGTCTAATTCGGTATGCGATGAAGCGGGAACGCTTTATGTTGCTACCGGTCTATCACAACACGAAGCGGTGCCGGAAGAAACAGAGCAATTAACAATAAAAAAATTGCCGTTTGATGAAGCATACAATATGGTACAAAGGGGTGAGATTACCGACTTGTTATCGGTAGCGGCGATATTGCAAACGAAGCTATTGTTGCTAAGTGGTGAGTTGCAGGTGCATTACCAATCGGTGGAGTAGGTAAGTGGCTTCGCTGTTCCGAAATTGCTGCGATATCAAAATCAAATGATAAACAAACTTGCGTTTAAGGATTTTGCGACAAAGCCTATGTTGGAACTATGGGCTGCCAAGATTAAATAATGCCTTAGAAATTCAATTCATTTATTTTCTCATCAGATTACTGATCATTTAATCCTTTTCCAGCCAGAATTTGCTGCATACATTTTTCAACCCTTGACTCCCGTGTTTTAGATTGTTTGGGTTGAGAAAAATAAAGATTATAGGCTCGTTGCCGCCCCGGTGTTAATGTATCAAAAGCGATTTTCAGGGCAGGGTTTTTATTTACTTCATTTTGAAATTCTTCGGGAAAAATGAGTTCTGTGCTCTTTTTAAAATTCACTTTCAAACCCATTTTTTCAACCTCAATGGCTTCAAAAATATATGCTTTCAGGATAGGCTCCAGCTTAATTATTTCTCCAATATTAGTAAATCGAACCTGGCGCGCCGACTGCACATTTTCTGTTTGTTGAATTAAAATAGCATTGTCATCCTGTAACAAAGCACCTTTGAAAAACAGAAGCGCACAGTATTCTTTAAACACATGCAGTAAAACGATGTTGCTTTTCTGAAACGTGTAGCAAGGACAGCCCCACTTTAATTCTTCGGTCAGGCGGCAGTCAAGAACAATCGTTCTTACTTTATTGATTTCTTCCTTCCAGTTTTTGGCTTTACTAAAATAAAAATCAACCTTAGGATTCATTTCATTCATTTTGTAATTTTTATGTTGAAATAAAATTATCAATGATATTAATTGACCTGATTTTTCTGTCTGATGGTCTGAAATACCACGATACCACAGTTAGAATAAAAAGTAACAGTGAGGGAAATATTTCACTAATGAAATCTCCTATTGCGATATGCGAAAATATAGCTCCGAACATAATAAAGAAAAAGCCTGCATAAGCCCATTCTTTCAGCAGCGGAAATTTAGGAATCAGCACTGCTATAACTCCCAGAATTTTACAGATGCCCAACAATGTTAGCAGATAAACAGGATAGCCTAAATGTTTAATCATATCAGCGCCACCTTGCCCTTCTTTTGCTTTGAATAATTGTACTGCTCCTGTTGATAACATTCCTAATGCAAGCCATATTGTAGCTATCCAGTAGATGCTTTTATTTCGCTTTGCCATGTTGTTATTTTAATTTGCTTACAACTTCTTGCAACCGGTTATGTGCCCAGTTTATACCTTGAGAAAAAGGTAATTTTAATACCTGGTCTCTTTGTTCAACCGATTCATATATTACGTGCATAACAAGTTTGCTGGTGTCGTCAGTAACTTTTTTAAATTCATATATTTCAAGCTGAACGCCGAACGGAGTATTCTCCATTTCAAATGTGCGTGTAATTCTCTGGTTCGGATGAAGTTCGTGAATTACACCATTTGCACTAAAAACTTTATTTCCTTTCGCATCGGTTGTTTCAAATTGATAACTGCCATGCTTTTTGCTTTCAAATTTCAGCACTTTCGTTCCCATCCATTGCTCAACAATATCGGGTTCGGCATACGCTTTAAAAAGCAACTCCAAAGGCAAATCAAATTCCCTTGTAATCACTAATTCCTGTTTGCCATCTTCGGCATTAATTTTTGTTTTTTGTTCCATGTTATTTGTTTTTATATTTTTTCATTACTGTTTCTAATTTATTGAATCGGTCATCCCACATTTTTCGAAATGGTTCAATAAAGCTTGCTACTTCTTTCATTTTTTTTGCATTGATGTAATAGTAAATTTCCCTGCCGTTTTGTTTTTGTTCAACTAATTCGCACTCGGTGAGTATTTGCAGGTGTTTTGATACTGTTGGTCTTGCTGTGTCAAAGTTTGAGGCTATAGCACCGGCTGTCATGGATTGCGAAGCAACCAACAGAAGTATAGCCCTTCTTGTAGGGTCGGCTATGGCTTGAAACACGTCTCGCCTTAAATTCATCGCGTAGTTATTTGACTACAAATATATGTGTAGTTATGTAACTACGCAAAATTTTTTATGAAGTTAGAAAAGAACTGTCGCTCGAAAGTTGGTTAAAGATTTTGTTCTGTCAATAGAAAATTAAGGGCAACTGATGAAGATTTTTTTGTTGATCTCTAATGTAAAAAAAAAGAATCAGCTAATTCATCAGCCATTCCTTTATTGCATCAAAAGAGGCAGGCATCGGTATGCTTTTTTTTTGCAGTAAAAACAAACCCTTTGCACTGTTGGGCACTTCTATTTTTTTACCAATCGCTTCTTCTACTACATCAGGAAATTTTACAGGGTGCGCTGTTTCTAAAATAAAGCCTTTGCCTTTATTATTTGCAAAGTAATCTTCCAAAGTTTTGTAAGCCACTGCGCCGTGAGGATCTAAAATATAGCTGTATGTTTCGTAAACATCGCGTATTGTTTTTCTTGTGGTTTCATCATCAACCGAAGCTGCGCTTACCACTTGTTTCAATTGCGGAAGCTCATGTTTAAAAATTTGAAGAATGCGAATGAAATTGCTTGGGTTGCCAACATCCATCGCGTTGGAAAGCGTTGCCACAGCTGGTTTCGGCTCGAACAAGCCGTTTTGTAAATAACGATATATAACATCGTTTGCATTCAAAGCAGCAATAAAATGCTTCACTGGCAAACCGGAAATATGAGCCAAAATTCCAGCACAAATATTACCAAAATTTCCGCTTGGCACACAAATAACCGGCGGCTCCTGGTGCTGCCATTGCTGCAACGCAAAAAAATAATACATCTGTTGGGGAAGCCATCTTGCCACATTGATAGAGTTGGCAGAAGTAAGCGATAATTTTTTATTTAACTCTTCATCAGCGAAGGCTTTTTTTACTATGGTTTGGCAATCGTCAAAAGTGCCTTCCACTTCTAAAGCTGTAATGTTTTTGCCGCAAGTAGTGAGCTGCAATTCCTGCACAGGGCTTACTTTTCCCGAAGGATATAAAATAACAACGTCAACGCCATCAACACCTAAAAAACCATTGGCAACTGCGCCGCCTGTATCGCCCGATGTAGCTACTAAAACGGTGGTGGTTTTGTTTTTATTTTGATTGAAATATCCTAAGCAACGGCTCATAAACCGGGCACCAACATCTTTAAAAGCCAGTGTTGGACCATGAAATAATTCGAGTGAGGAAATACGATCAGTAATGGTAACTAAAGGAAAAGAAAAGTTGACTGTTTCACTTATAATATCTTCCAATTTATTCAATGAAAAACTGCCTTCTACATATGGTTTCATTACTTCAACACCAACCTCTTCTTTTGAATGATGCTTTATGTTTTTTATAAATTGAGATGATAAAGCAGGTATGACTTCAGGAAAATATAAGCCTTTATCCGGCGCTTGTCCTTTTATTGTCGCTTCTGCAAAAGATACGTTAGGAGATTGATGATTAAGGCTGTAATATTTCATTTTGTGAATGGTGAGTAGTGAATGGTGAGTAGTGAATGGTGAATTGTCAATTGCTGTTGTTTAATTCACAACTAACAATTGACAATTGACTATTCCACCGTTACGCTCTTGGCTAAGTTGCGTGGTTTATCAACATCAAAGCCTTTGCTCACGCCAATATAATAAGCCAGCAACTGCATTGGTATAACACTCAACATCGGAGCTAACATTTCATCGGCTTCAGGCACTGTTATCACATCATCGGCAATGGTTGGCACCACATCATCGCCTTCGGTAATCACGGCAATCACTTTACCTTTGCGGGCTTTTATTTCCTGCATGTTAGAGATAATTTTTTGATGATACACATCTTTCGTTGCAATAAAAACAACCGGCAAGGTATCATCCACCAAAGCTATCGGTCCATGCTTCATTTCTGCAGCAGGATAACCTTCGGCATGGATGTAAGAAATCTCTTTTAGTTTTAATGCACCTTCCAACGCAATAGGAAAATTATAACCCCGACCGAGGTATAAAAAGTCCCGTGCATCTTTGTATTTTTCTGCAATCATCCTGATGCTTTCAATATTTTTTAAAAGATGCGAAACCTTTTCAGGAATAAGAGAAAGTTCATTGCATAACATATCAAATCGCTCTCTATGCAACGTTCCTTTTGCAAAGCCGATTTTTAAAGCTATCATGGTTAACACAGCCAATTGCGCCGTGAATGCTTTGGTGCTGGCAACACCAATTTCAGGACCGGCATGTGTATAAGCGCCGGCATGAGAAAGTCGCGCAATGGATGAACCTACAACATTCACTACGCCTACAATAATAGCCCCCTGCTCCTTTGCTTTTTCAATGGCAACCAATGTATCTGCTGTTTCGCCGCTTTGCGATATGGCAATAATTACATCTCCTTTATGCACTACCGGATTGCGATAACGAAACTCTGATGCATACTCAACTTCAACAGGAATACGGCAGGTTTCTTCAATGATGTATTCGGCTATCAAACCCGCGTGCCAGCTGGTTCCGCAGGCAATGATAATGATGCGGCCTGCATTTGTAATTTCGTGCTGATATTTTTCAATGCCGCTCATTACAATCTTCTTATCCCCTAAATCCAAACGTCCGCGAAGGCAATCAAAAATGGTATCAGGCTGCTCATTAATTTCTTTCAGCATGAAGTGTTCATAGCCGCCTTTTTCTATGGCTGCAAGCTCCATGTTCAGCTTGGTAATAAACGGCGTTTGCTTATCGTTGCCTAAGTTTTTTAATACCAGTTCATTGTGCTTTACAATGGCAATTTCGTAATCATTCACATACACCACTTCCTTTGTATATTCAATAATAGGCGACGCGTCGGAAGCTAAAAAATGTTCATTTTTTCCAATGCCAATCACTAACGGGCTTCCTTTACGTGCAGCAATAATGGTTTCAGGCTCATCTTTATCTAACACCAAAATGCAATACGCACCTACTACGCGCCGTAACGCTGTGCGAATGGCTTCTTCGGTAGAACATTGGTTGTTTATTTTAATGTCTTCAATAAAATTAATCAGCACTTCCGTATCGGTGTCGCTTTTAAAAGTGTAACCTTTTTTAATTAACTCGGTTTTGATTTGCGCATAATTTTCAATGATGCCATTGTGAATAATAGCTAAGTTGCCGCTTTGCGAAAGATGCGGATGCGCATTGCGGTCGCTTGGCTCGCCATGCGTTGCCCAGCGTGTATGCCCAATTCCTGTATGACTATGCAGATCTTTTCCAATCACATCGTTTTCCAGTTCAGCAACTTTGCCCTTTTTTTTATACACTTTCAAGCCGCCGTTCATTAGGGCAACACCACTGCTGTCGTAACCGCGATACTCCAATCGCTTCAAGCCTTTGATGATAACAGGGTAAGCTTCTCTTCCTCCAACATAACCAACAATTCCGCACATAATTATTTATTTAGCGTAATGATATTTGTTTTCATTTTTGCAGTAAAAACAAAACAAAAATATGGCGATTGATTTCAACTGCGGTAACGATTATATTTTAGAAGATGATTTTGTTTTATTGCGACCGCTGCAAAAAGATGACCTGCAATATCTTTTACCTTATGCTTTGAACGAACCTTTTTTATGGATGTATTCTTTAAAAAGTCCTGCTGGCGAAGAAGGCATGAAAGAGTACATAAGCGATGCATTAAAAGCAAAAAGCGAAGACAAAGAATACCCGTTTATTGTATGGGATAAAGCATCGAAACAATACGCAGGCAGTACCCGTTTTTACGATATTCAATTGCAGAATCAAGTGTTACAACTCGGCTATACATGGTATGGCAAAGCCTTTCAGGGAACAGGTTTGAACAAGCATTGCAAATATTTGTTGCTTTCATTTGCCTTTGAAGAACTGAACATGGAGCGTGTTGAATTTCGTGCCGATGCAAACAATGAAAGAAGCGTTGCTGCCATGAAATCTATAGGTTGCATTGCCGAAGGAATTTTACGAAGCAATATGCCAACATTTAGCGGCAAACGCAGAAACAGCATTGTGTTGAGCATTTTAAAAAACGAATGGTTTGGCAGTGTAAAAGAAAGGTTGAAAGGCAAAATCGAATGAATAAAAAGAACGCAAAAGCAAAGCAAGAAATAAATGAATGACACAAAGAATCTTTGTTGTTCTTCTTTTGTTATTGGCTTCGTGGTTTAAAACATTCTAAATATTTTCTTTGATATCCTGCATCAAACGTTTGGCAATGTTATCTGCCGTCGTTTCAAAATTACTTTCTGCATAAATGCGAATAATAGGTTCGGTGTTGCTGGTGCGCAAATGCACCCAATCGGTATCAAATTCTATCTTCAATCCATCATCGGTGTTGATAGGATTGTTTTTATATTTCTTTTGAATTCTTTCAAAAACATTCGGCACGTTTACATTTTGCTCCAGTTCTATTTTATTTTTCGAGATAAAATAATCGGGATAATGCCTGCGCAATTGTTTGATGCTTTTACCGCTTTTAGCAAGCAGGCTTAAAAACAAAGCGATGCCAATTAACGCATCTCTGCCATAATGCAAATCGGGCACAATAATGCCGCCGTTTCCTTCGCCGCCAATCACGGCATTCACAGCTTTCATTTTGTTTACCACATTCACTTCGCCAACGGCGCTTGGGTAGTATTCACCGCCATGTTTTAGCGTAATATCTTTCAATGCGCGTGTTGAGCTCATGTTGCTTACTGTGTTTCCTTTGCGGTGTTGCAACACATAATCTGCCACCGCAACCAGCGTATATTCTTCGCCAAACATGGTTCCATCTTCGCACACAAAACAAAGCCTGTCAACATCCGGGTCAACTGCAATTCCAAGGTCGGCGCCCTGCTTATTCACTTCTTTGGAAAGCTCGGTTAAATGTTGCGGCAGCGGTTCGGGGTTATGTGCAAACCTGCCGTTCACTTCACTGTTTAATACCGTTATGTTTTCTACACCTAAGGTTTTTAAAAGAAGAGGAACAGCCGTTGCACCGGTGCTGTTAATACCATCAACCACAATTTTAAAAGCCCGTTGTTTGATAATTTCTTTTTCAACCAGAGGATAATTAGTAACTGTTTCAATATGTTTTGCTAATAAAGAATTGTTGGTTGTAGTGGTTCCCAATTTATCAACTGCAGTAAAAACAAACGCTTCATTTGCTGCAATGCTTAGTATTTGCTCGCCATCTTCACTGCTCAAAAATTCGCCCTTCTCATTCAATAATTTTAAAGCATTCCATTCCTTTGGGTTATGGCTTGCCGTAACAATAATGCCACCGGCCGCTGCTTCCCAAATCACCGCCATTTCTACCGTTGGCGTAGTACTTAACCCTGCATCAATTACGTTCAATCCAACAGCATTCAAAGTGCTTACCACAAGGCTTTGCACAAGGTTTCCACTTATGCGCGCGTCTCTGCCAACAACAATGGTTTTGTTATCGGTTTGTTGCTTGCAAATCCATGTTCCGTAAGCGGCTGTGAATTTAATAACATCTAACGGCGTAAGATTGTCGCCGGGTTTTCCTCCAATGGTTCCTCGTATTCCGGATATACTTTTAATTAGTGGCATTTTCAGTTTGCTTTGATAACAAACATAAGTTAAAAATAGTTGTGCAAAGCAACAGGTAAAGAGTTTTGCAAATGCAAATAAAATAAAAAGAGCTTCCCGTATCAACTATAAAATAAGAACCTGTAAACAGCTCTGCATCTTATCTTCGCAACATCTGAAACAACAATTGAAACAAGGCTTACGCAATAGCATGTTTCTATTGTTATCAAGTTAGTAATACAAAATATTGTTTGCCCTTTTTTCTGTTCAGCAATTGTTGTCAGTTTATTTTCACTTCATAATTAATAAGGATGAAAAGAACCATTAAAAAAATAGCTGTGCTGGGAAGCGGCATTATGGGTTCGCGCATTGCGTGCCATTTTGCAGGCATCGGCGTACAGGTGTTGTTGTTAGATATTGTTCCGCAAGATGCAACTGAAAAGAATGATAAAAACAAACGAAACCAATTAGCAAGCGATTCGCTGCAAACCGCTCTAAAAAGCAATCCATCGCCGGTGTACGATAACAAAGTAGTGAGCAGAATTACCATCGGCAACTTTGACGATAACATGAAAGATATTGCTGTGTGTGATTGGGTGATTGAAGTGGTGGTTGAACGGCTCGACATTAAACAAAATGTATATGAAAAAGTAGAGCAATACCGCAAACCCGGAACGCTCATTACCTCCAATACTTCAGGCATTCCCATCAACATGCTGGCAGAAGGAAGAAGCGAAGATTTTCAAAAACATTTTTGCGGTACGCACTTCTTTAACCCGCCCCGTTATTTAAAGTTATTAGAGATTATACCAACCCAAAAAACAGATAGAGCTATTGTTGATTTTCTGATGAATTATGGCGATGTTTTTTTGGGTAAAACCACCGTGCTTGCTAAAGATACGCCTGCTTTTATCGCCAATCGTGTTGGCGTATTTGGCATTATGAGCATCTTTAACAACATGCAGAAATCAGGGCTAACGATTGATGATATTGATGCGTTAACAGGACCTGTGATTGGTCGTCCTAAATCAGCCATATTTCGCACAGCGGATATTGTTGGTATTGATACATTGGTAAAGGTTGCCAAAGGCGTTGCCGAGAATGCGCAAAACGATGAAGCGAAAGATGTTTTTACTCTTCCTTCGTGGTTAGAAAAATTGATTGAAAACAACTGGCTGGGCGATAAAACCGGCGGCGGTTTCTTTAAGAAAATAAAACTGCCGTTAACCGAAGGAAGCCCTGAAGAACAAAAGCGTGATACCGAAATTCATACATTGAATGTAGATACGTTTGAATACGCACCACGCAGCAAAAAAAAGTGGGCAACCTTAGAAGCGGCAAAGCCTGTTGATGATGTAAAAAAACGCTTGCCAATACTGGTTGCGGGCGCCGATAATGCGGGTGAATTTTACCGGCAAATGTTTTATTCGTTGTTTGCTTATGTTTCGGCCCGCATTCCTGAAATCAGCGATGAATTGTATCGCATTGACGATGCCATGATGGCTGGCTTTGGCTGGGAAGTTGGCGCCTTTGAAACCTGGGATATTCTGGGTGTTGCTAATACTGTGAAAGCTATGCAGAGTGCAGGCTTCAGCATTGCGCCGTGGGTAAAAGAAATGCTGGCAAAAGAAAACACTTCATTTTATAAAACAGAAAATAACAAACGGTTGTATTATGATGTGGTAACACAAACTTATATGCCGGTTCCGGGCAGCGAAGCGTTTACTATTTTATCGAATTATAAAGATAAAGCGGTTTGGAAAAACAGCAACGCAATCTTGTATGATATTGGTGATGATGTAGTGGCTTTGCGATGGAGCACAAAGATGAACAGCATTGGCAGCGAAGTGCTGGAAGCGATAAACAAAAGCATCGATCTTGCAGAGAAGAATTATAAAGGTTTGGTGATTGCCAATGATGGCGCCAACTTCAGCGCGGGTGCAAACGTGGGAATGATTTTTATGTACGCGGTAGAAGATGAATTTGAGGAGCTGGATTTTGCCATTCGCTTGTTTCAAAAAACAATGATGCGGGTTCGGTATTCGCCTGTTCCCGTGGTGGTTGCGCCGCATGGTTTAACGCTGGGCGGCGGCTGCGAAATAACGCTTCATGCCGATGCTGTTTGCGCTGCGGCAGAAACCTATATTGGTTTGGTGGAGGCAGGCATTGGCGTAATTCCTGCTGGTGGCGGCACTAAAGAATTTGTGCTTCGCGCAGCCGATGAAATGCATGAAGACGAGCCGGAAACCATCACATTAAAAAACCGCTTTCTTACCATTGCAACAGCTAAGGTGGCTACCTCTGCCTTTGAAGGTTACCAGTTAGGTATTTTTCGAAGAGGAACTGATGATATTATCATCAACCAAAACCGCCGTATAAGTGAAGCAAAAACAAAAGCCATTGAACTGAGTGATGCAGGTTACACAATGCCCGTTCAACGCAAGGATATTAAAGTATTAGGTCGCTCTGCATTGGGTGCTTTGCTGGCAGGCATTAATGGAATGCAGCGTGCCGGTTACGCTTCGGAACACGATGGCAAAGTAGCGCGTAAATTAGCGTATGTTATGTGCGGCGGCGATTTAAGCGAACAGAGTTTAGTGAGCGAACAATATTTATTGGATTTAGAACGCGAAGCCTTTTTATCGCTCTGCGGCGAACGGAAAACATTGGAGCGAATACAACATTTGCTAAAGACAGGAAAGCCGTTGCGGAATTGATTTTTTATTACAGTTGCGCTAAAGCTGCATAACCCATAATTTCATGGAATGATAACAGCCATAAAACAAAAATGAGTAAAAACAAATGTTTATTTGATGAACGAATAAGCAGAACAAACCCGGCTCTGATGAAATTCATTTTTCCTGAACTTGTACTAAGTTCAGGGTTGTGCCTTACAGTATAAAGCCTTGGTTCGTGTTTATTTTATAGCTATAACTTTACGTGTCATCAGTATCCATATTCAATAAACAGTTTAATCTTTTCTGCTATGTTGTTACAACAAGGAATTATTCATCCGCGTCCTCCCAAACAAAAATCGCAAGCTTATGAAGGCATCCAACCTCTTTCTCCTTTAATTTATCCTGTTCAAAGGTTTCAGCCACTTCCTTTGCCCATTGGATTGCCACCTTATCAATACGATTTAAAAAACGTTGTGCCGGATGTTGATAAGATAACCGAAACGGTGCAAAAACTAATTTTTCATGTGGTGGGCGATGTTGGCGGAATTAATCAATCGCAATATCAGAATGCGGTGGCAGCCCAAATGAAAAATGATATGGAAACTCTTCCTCAAAACGAAAAGCCTTTGTTTTTTTATATCTTAGGCGATGTGGTGTATTATAACGGACAATACAAGGATTATTATGCGCAGTTTTACGAACCCTATAATCATTATACTGCTCCTGTATTGTCGATACCCGGCAATCATGATGGCGACCCTGTGAACGCGGCGCAAACTTCATTGGATGGCTGGATAAAGTATTTTATGACAGCGCACCCTCATGTTGATCCGGCATCTCACGATGCACCCCGCGTTACGCTAAGCTTACCCAATGTTTACTATACGCTTACCGCGCCTTACGCTACCATTATAGGGCTTTATACAAACGTTCCGGAAGGCGGCTCGGTAGATTCTCAGCAATTGCAATGGCTAATTAATGAGTTTGACAAAGCACCTGCCGATAAAGCTTTACTTGTAGCCTTGCATCATCCTATTTACTCGTTTGATAATCATCATAGCGGAAGTCCTAATATGGCACAAATAATAGAGAATGCTATTAATAAATCGAAACGTGTACCCAACCTCATACTCACGGCTCATGTTCATAATTATCAGAGAATAGAAAAACAAATTGTTGCAAACAGCGTTACTCCATTTTTTGTTGCTGGCTTGGGCGGCTATCCAAACCTGCACCAGTTAACGGTTTCAAATGGATATACAGACCCTTCTACAAACGCCAGATTAGTTTATGGCAATGATACTGCACACGGTTATGTAACGCTCGCAATTGATAGTAGCAATATAACAGGCTACGTTACTTTGATTGATGATAAAACAGGTACTCTTACCAAAGCAGCCGATAGCTTTTCCTACACGGCTAAGGCATTGTATCTTGATCCGGGTACAACTGCTACTTTATAAAAGAGTAAGAGGCTGTTGCCGCCAGGTATTGAAAATGATGATTACAGCGGTTGTTGATAAAGAGCTTCGCCAGTTGTGATGGATTTCTTCTTTTGTTTTTACTTCACTTTTTTCTCAAACAAAATAAACGCAATCACAATCAAAATTCCTACTTTCCGTTTCTTCATTCATCGTTTATGATATCAACTATCAACATACTGATTGCGGCTGCCGGAATGCAGCGCCCCGGTTATACTTCCGAACACGATGCAAAGGTGGCACATAAGCTGGCATATGTAATGTGGCGGAATTTAAGCGAACAAAGTTTAGTAAGCGAACATTATTTATAATACCTGGAACGTGAAGCCTTTTATCGTTATGTAGCGAAAGGAAAACATTGGAACGGATACAGCATTTGCTGAAGACGGGAAAGCCATTGAGGAATTAAATTTACTCGCCTACTTTCTTTATAATTAATGCTTCAAGCTGTTCCTAATTCTAAAATTGGTTGCTTTTATTTTAGCTATTATCGGTTTTACGGATAAAATAACGCCTGCAAGTTTTGCTTCTACTATTATACCGATTGTACCAATAATTGGTAAGCCTAACTGATGTGCATACTACCTTCCTTTTAAATCATCGATGATTAGTAAACAATCATTCATCTCCATAGCTAATGCAATTGCGCTGGCTTCACCTTCGTCAAGAGTTTCTTTAATTATTAATTGATTATCGAGATTGTAAGCTTGCTTAATTTCAAACCAGTAAGGGAGCGGTATGCCAAATTCTTTTGCAACTTCAGAAGTGGTAATGATAGTGCCGAACAAATGTTTCAAGATATCAAGCTCATCGATGTTGTCAAGCAATATCAAACAACTTGTGTCAGAGATGATAGCTTTTTGCATTCCGGATGTCTTGTTCTAATTCTTCTTCAGAATATTTAAAAAGAGATACTTCATGCTTTCCTAAAGCTTCCATAAAAGTACGTTTGGAGTATCCGGCAAGTTCAGCCGCTTGCCCAAGAGATAATGTTCCGTCTTCGTATAGTTTTGCAGCCAGAAGAGTTTGTATTTCTTTCTCGTCCACATCATCGGGTAATTGCAAAGTCAATGTCTTCATGGTTCAAATGTAAAGCAAATGGCAGAAAATAAATTATACAATGTAGTGTAATGATTGAAATGAAAACCGGGTTGTTTTATCTACATTCAAAATGTTTATAGCTTCTATTTGAACTTGGCATAACCAAGCCGTTCAATGTCTTCAATATTGCTTGCTAAAAAAATTTTGCCGTTAGTCAGTACATATATTTTATTGCTTATGCCGATTATGTGTTTATACATGTGATCTGTTATCAACAAACCTTTGTTCTTGGTTTCTTCTACCAATAACTCTTTTACTTTTTCAATCTGGATCGGATTCAGGTGTGTGAAAGGCTCATCCAACATAACAAATTGCGAAGCTGATGTTGCAATAATATAAAGCTCAACCAATCGTTGTTCACCGCCGGAAAGACCGCTTACTGACGAAGTATATTTTGATGAAAATTCAGCAAACCTTTTCTCAAAAATTGAATAATCAAGCTCGTAATCTTGAAAGATTCTTTTTAAAGAAAGATGTTTAGGAATGAAATTAAACTGTGGTAAGTAACGAAGCAAATCAGGTCGCTTGAAAGCTTCTGAGAGAATAACATTGTTTATACGAATAAATTTTTCGCTTTGTAAAGTGCCATAAATGATTTTCAATAAACTGGATTTACCTTGTCCGTTTCTGCCTAACAAACCTGTTATCATGCCTTTCTCACATGATAAATAAACGCCGGATAAAATACTTCTTTCACTAAAAAATAATCGAATGCTATCTGCTTCTAATTTATTACTCATCTAAATTTATAAGTTAGCACAATCAGAAATAGAAATAGTAAAAAGTCGAAAGTAAGTGTTGTGAACCAAAGTTGTGTTTTAGATATTCCTAAGTTTTGAAAGTAATAATATTCTTTGTTTTTATAACTATTTACGAAATAGAAAGAAAGTAACAGACTTATTACTTTTAACCAGAATAATCCAACAAAAACACTGATGCCATACCCCCAAAGCAAAACAATAGAACATAGATTAATAAGTATAGAAACAAGGCAGAAGCTTTTGAAAAAAGTAAACAAAGTCTGTATCTTTTTTCTAACTCGCATAAACACATTGTTGTATCAAATATAGCAAGCCATTATTTTGAAGGCTGCAATTAATTTACACAAAACAAATCCCTCCTAATACCAAAAAATTCCTACTTTCCGTTTCTTCATTCATCGTTTATGATATCAACTATCAACATACTGATTGCGGCTGCCGGTATTGCTGTTTGACTCATTACAAGAGGAACTTACAACAGCAAACTTTTTGTCCAACTGGTATTGACCTTTAATAAAGAAAATGCAAATGTTTGTGTTAAGTAAATACTTTTTCAAAGCGGTTCAATATTGCGGTTAGAAACTCAGAAAGCTCTAATTGCTAAAATGATTTCTTCGGCAGTTTCCTCAGACTTATATGAACCAAACAATGATTGCAACGAAATGTCATCGGCTTCGTCATTCTGTTTTAGCGACTGTGAAATTTTTGAAATAAGGTCAAGCTTATTGTCAGAATTAAGATTTTTAGAAAGCCAAAGTAGTAATCAGCAAGGCTTATATGTTGTTGCGATAAGCCCATTTTTTACTTTTTTAAAAAATAAAATTTTCATATTGAACTATGTCAAATTTTGATTTTTCTGCGCATGACGTACCCGGCTTGGCAATGTGGCGGTATTTGAAAATCGTCAGCCGGCAACCGATGCTGAATTTATAAATAAAGTTCATTGTTTATTTTACTGCTTAATAGCGTAGTATCTGCCGGAACAAAAGCTTAATAAGGAACATAAAGTCAAGAATATATTCGTCGCCCCGCCATATTGCTAAACCGAATATTGTACCGTGCTTTTAACTCCTGAACTCTTGTAGTTGAAAAACGGTTTCTGCGTCATTTTTTTTTTGACGCTGATTTTATTTAAAAGAATATATAAAGAATATGAGAAGAAACCTCCCATAATTGAAGCAACTATATCCTTTATATCAAAGGTTCTTTCGGGCATAAAAACTTGCACAAATTCATAAAGTGTTAAACCAATCACTGAGGCTATGCTCATTCTTAAAACTCTTTTGTTTTCTTTTGGGTTAAAAAGAACTATAAACCCAAAAATAAATATTACTGGCGCCAAGAAGTTTGGTAATGAATCAGCAATTCCGAACTTGGTAATATGATTCTTTAAAAGGTAAGGCCTAAGTTTTAATTCCTCATTCAAGGTAAAAGCTAAAAAGATTATGAGGAAATATAAATATATTATACGTCTGTTCAATTTAGAGATATAAATTTTTTGCTCTAATTAATATAAGTACGCTTCTTCGATTCGTTAGGTTTTGAGAACTGCGACTGCATGGCACACAATTCTCAAATATATGCAACTCTCCAAATACAATCGCAGTCTTTATTTTTACTGCAAAACAAATCCCTCCTAATACCAAAAAATTCATACTTTCCGTTTATTCATTCATCGTTTATGCTATCAACTATTGACATACTGATTGCGGCTGCCGGAATTGTTGTTGCCATTGTGGTTTGGCTTGTTACAAAACAATCCTACATCCGCAAAATTTTTGCAGAAAACGAAAAGCTTTTGCAGCAGGAAAATTATATTGCGCAGCTAACCCAAAACACTAATGAATTGCGCGTGCAAAAAGAACAATGGATACAACAATCATCCAAAACAGAAGGCTTGCTGCAATCGGTAACCGAGCAATGCAACGGCTTGAAAAGATACCAGCGCGATAATGAAATATTAAATAACCAACTGGCAATGTTTAAAGAAAAATTTCATGCGGCAGAAGAAAAATTAGAATTACAAAAAGCCGAACTGGAAATGATTGGCAGCCAGTTTACGCATCAATTCAAAAACCTTGCACAGGAAATTTTAGACGAAAAATCGGCAAAGTTTACGGCTTTGAATGAAGAGAAAATGAACGCTTTAATTACGCCTTTAAAAGCACAGTTGGGCGAGTTTAAACAGAAGGTAGAAGAGACCTATGATAAAGAAAGCAAAGAACGTTTTTCGTTAGGCAAAGAAGTGCAGCGCCTGATAGAAATGAGCCAGAAAGTAAGCGATGAAGCCAACAACTTAACCTCGGCTTTGAAAGGCAATGTGAAGATGCAGGGCAACTGGGGAGAAGTGATTTTGGAGAGCTTGTTAGAAAGCAGCGGGCTATCAAAAGGCAGGGAATATCATGTGCAACAATTCATTCGGGACAATGCAGGCAACATTGTTAAAGACGAAGGTGGCAAAGGCTTGCAGCCTGATGTTATTATTTATTATCCTGATAACAGAAAGATTATTATCGACAGTAAAGTATCGCTGCTTGCCTGGGATGAATACACCGGTTGCAGTAATGTGGAACAGCAAAAAGTTTGTTTGAATAATCATATCCGCTCCGTGCGTTTGCACATTGAAGGATTGAGTAAAAAAGATTATCCGCGTTACGCTATTGCGCTTGATTATGTGTTGATGTTTGTGCCGATAGAACCAGCGTTTTTAGAAGCGGTAAAGCAAGATGCCACGCTTTGGAAATATGCGTACGACAAACGGATTTTAATGGTTAGCCCAACCAATTTATTTGCAGTTTTAAAAATTGTTGCCGACTTGTGGAAGGTAGAATTGCAAAACAAGCACGCTTTGGATATTGCTAACAAAGCCGGTTTGCTGTACGATAAATTTGAAGGCTTCATCACTAATTTTGAAGGCGTTGGCAAAAAAATAAACGAAGCCAATGATTTGTATTTACAAGCCTTGGGGCAACTGAAAAATAGTAACGGCAACATGATAAAAAAAATAGAAGAACTACGCAAAATGGGAGCCGTTACCAAAAAGCAATTACCCGAACGATTGCTGGAAGAAGAATGAGTTTTGTTTTGCCACAAAAACAAGAATACAAAAAGATTTCTTTCTCTTGTAAGCTGTAAAAATTCTTGTTCAATATAATTAGTTCCTTCATCATTTCCTTTCAGTTTTATTAAATTCATTTTATGCGCAGGTTTGTTTTTATTGCATTTTTGTTTTCATTTTCTATCGCGAAAGCGCAGGATGATATTCATGATTTGCGCAGCAAGCGGGATAATTTTAAAAAAGTGATGGAAAAAGATGTGAGAAGTGATGCGTCCACCTTCACCATGTCGGGCATTGACGAAAGCGTTGGCAAACCAACTTTGCTTTCAATACCCGTTACAAATTACACTAAAAACAACATTCATTTTGAAGGTAGCGGCATCAGCGTAACCATCACAGCTGGCAACTTTGATCCCTCTAAACACAAGTTATTTTATTCAGATAAATATCTAATCAAGATTGATAACAAAGCGTATTACGGACGCTACACCGAAGTGCCAAAACATAACGTTGCAAGCGTTCAGGTGATGATTGATAAAGATTCGGTTGCCATTCCAACAACGGCTTATTTTGATTTATACAATCCTGCATTTACTTATTTGGATAGAGACAAATTAAAAACATTTGCAGGTGTTTACCAGAGTGCCGATAAAAGAAGAGTTTACATTTATATGCTAAACCGCGATGAGCTGGGAAGCTATGAAGTAACCTGGGTGATTCAGGATAAAAAATATGTAAGGCGTATTGTTGATTTTGGATTTTTGAAGTAGTGTTTAGCCACGAAGTTGCGAAGGCACAAAGTATATTTCAAGAAGAGAATAAATAAAAACGCTGACAGGGTTTGAAACCCTGTCAGCGTTTTTATTTGCCTTTATGGTTATTAATTATCCCGGGTTCGCCATATCAGTTCCGGCAGCATCGCTCTTTGTATTCTTACGCTTAAATAAGCTGGCATCAAACTTACCAAAACGATAGTTTAAGTTCAACCGTACTACTTGCGGGTCTCTGCGCCGTTGCGAAATTTGATTAAAATAATCGGTAGCAGAATAATACGATGTTGAATTTGTTTTATACACAAATGTTCGAGCAAAATCGTTGATGCTTATGGTAACAGCTAATACGTTTCCTTTTTTCAAATCCCATTCTTTACGCACGGCAGCATCAAAGCTGTAATTAGGATAAATATAACCCTGTGCCGAAGCTGCAGGCGGCCCTCCAAAACCACCACCTTGCCCGCCGTTGCGCGAGCTGCCCGAAGAAGCTGGCAGCACCGTTTTTGATTGGTAGTTACCCGATAATTGAATAGAATATCCATGCTTGAATCTAAAGCTGTTGTTCAGTTTAGCAAAATAGCTCCAAAGCTGTTGGGTAGCTGCCACATCTTTTAAATTACCTCCAGCATTAATTTTAGAGTTATAAAAATTAATATTAGCCGTCATGTCCCAAAATTTGGCAATGGTTATCCGGTTGGTTAATTCAAGTCCATAAGTCTGACTGCTGTTGGCATTAACATAACTAAAGAAATTAACACTATCAGATTTATTAATGGTTGTATCAGGATTGGGACCTCTATAAAAATCGCCAGTAATTAAGTTGGTGCTGTGCTTATAGTAAGCAGAAATTAACAGGTTAGAACCTCTGCCATACATGTAGTTATAATTTACTTCAAAAGAATTGGTAAACTCAGGATGCAGGTTAGGATTACCAATTGATAAATTAAGCGGATCTGTGTTATCAATAAAAGGAAGTAATTGCCAGAAGTTAGGACGATTAATGCGGCGTGAATAGTTAATCTGAAAATCTTGTTTATCAGTAATTTGATACGTGATGAAAGCGCTGGGAAACAAACTGATAGGATAATTGATTTTAAACGTAGAATCTTTACCCACTAAATTACCATTGTAATTAGAACTTTCGGCGCGTAATCCAAGCTGGTAATTCCATTTTTTATCCTTTCTGGTATAGGTTGCATAAGCTGCATACACCTGGTCAGTATATTTATACTGGCTGCTTATGTTTGGCAAAGGAATAAAAGCAGAATCTGTATTGTATGAATAGTATTGAGAGTTGTTGTTATAAAAGTTGCGAATGGCGGCGCGGGCACCGGCTTCTATTTTTGTTTTTGTTGTAATTTGGTTCTCATAATCGGTTTGAATGGTGGTAAAATGGTTGTAACCGCTGGTATTTACCTCCTGCAGGTAGGGATTGTATTTTTGCGCCCCTTCTGCATCGTAATAGTTGGTTATGTAATTGCCGGGCGAGTTGTTTTTGCTTGAATTATAATTAAAGTCAGCAGTAATGTCATGCCCGTCTTTTGCAAAATTGTGTTTGTAACTTAGCTGCGTACCAAAATTATGGAAATGCCTCATCGTGTTGGCATTTCGCAAGCTTTGCGTTAATAACGAGCCTCCAATTAAACTATCAATGGTTTGGTTTTCGTTTGTACTAAAACTTCCATTTACATAGTTGCCATATACGCTAAAGGTGTTTCTGTTATCAGCAAAAAAATCCAAACCGCCTCTTAAAAATTTAAAGTCTCCAGGGCTTGTACCCTTTGTGTATTGATTGATTTGGCTTGTTGCCACACCATCGGCAAAATTATTTCGGTTGATGTTGGTTGTGTAAATAGACTTACGTTGATTAAGATTGCCACTTAAAGAATAATTAAATTTACCCTGTCGCAAGCTCAGATCCACGCCGCTGTTAATTCTTCCACGCGAATCAACACCCGCGCGGATATTGCCATTGTAGCCCGATTTGCGGTTCTTTTTTAATACAATATTTAAAATGCCTGCATTACCGCCCGAGGCGTCGTATTTAGCTGATGGATTGGTTACAATTTCAACTCTGTCAATAATATCGGCCGGTATCTGGTCAAGCGTTAAAGTAGTAGGTCGTCCATCCACAAAAATGGTTGGCGCTGCATTGCGAAGCGTTACGTTGCCGTCAACATCCACATTTAACGATGGAATTTGCTTCATTACCTCCGTTGCCGTTTGCCCGGTAGTTACAATGTTTTTATCAACGTTAAACACTTTTCTATCAACACCCATTTCAAAAAATGGTTTTGTTGAAGTAACAGTTACACCTGCCAATGAGGTTTCCGACTGAGCCATTTTTATATTACCCAGGTCTTTATCAGTGCTGCCGGGATCGAGGCTTACCGGCTGCGAAATATCTGCATAACCTATGTTGGTTATACGCAAGGTGAGCTTGCCTCTTGTGGGCACATTATCAAAATCAAAATCACCATTGGCTTGGGTAAATCCTGCAGTTACCGGCACATCGTGCGTGCCGCTGCTGTCTCTTGCAGTTCTTGTCAATTGCACAGTAGCGCCATTCAATCCTTTATTGGTTTTGCTATCCACTATCTTTCCATAAAAATGACCATTAACAACAGCAAAATTTCCGTTGCCAAAGTTTCGGTTACCACCACCGCCCGGCGGTTGTGCGTATAAAAGATGAATAAAAACAAAAGAAGCGAAAAGTAGAAAAATTGATTTCATGCGATTTTTATTATAGCGTAGTAATTGGCTTGTGTGGTAAAGAACGAAATGGGTAAACATAATATAACCACTACAAGCAAGTAATATGCAAGAAAAAACAGTTCGGGTGCAAATGTCTTTGCAAATAAGGGGTTGCTGTAAAAAATATCGGCTATACAGGCATTCTGTTAGGCAAGCAGTGTTAAAGAAATGTAGAAACAACCACATACAAAACCGGTAACCACACACGCATATTCAACTACCCGCAATTGCTTCCTCAACAGGGATTGTAATGCGTTGGAAGAAATAATATTAAGTTTGGTTGAAATGATATTACTGATGTCTATATTTTTTTTTACATTGGTGATATACTGTTGAATGATGGCAGGAAACAATTCTTTCAACTCGTTCATAAAAACAGCTTTCATTTCAGCCACTAATTTATCGCTGATAAACATCGCCAGCACAGGCATTGCGGCAGGCAATTTCTTTCTTAAAAATTCATCAATGTGTTGCTCGGCAAAAGGTAAAATTTTTTCAATAGTTGCAGGCTCGGTAAGGGTTTGTTCAATACTATCAAAAGAAAACTGCTGCGCGGCATAATTGCCAATAGCCTGGCTGATGTGAGCTCTTTTTTTTATAATAAAAGAGACATAAACAGTAATAGTCAACTTTCCAATTAACCAGCCAATCAAAGCAAAAACAAAAGGAAGCCAATAAACAAAAGATGTTAGTTTCATAAAGTGAATCAAAAACAAAGCCTTGCAAATTTTGCATTTACAAGGCTTTGTTTTGGGAGACCAATGGGTTTCGAACCCACGACCTTCGGAACCACAATCCGACGCTCTAACCAGCTGAGCTATGATCTCCGTATTACCGGGCTGCAAATGTAAAATATTTTGGATTAGAAAAAGAAGCGGTTAGCAATTTTATAATGAGATTGTTTTGCAGCCAATGGTGTAATTATGTTATTATATGCCGAATTTAGTAAGCGAAGCCTCGCTTATTTACCTGCTCTATTTTAATTAACTTTGCAACCTTTTATAAAAGCACACTTACAGTTGCATGGCTATAAAATACAAAGAGTTTTCAGGGCTGCATCTTCCGGCAATTGAGCAGGAAATACTGGAGAAATGGAAGGTGGAACAAGCTTTTGAAAAAAGCGTTTCGCTGCGCGATGGAGCAGAGCCATTTGTTTTTTACGAAGGTCCGCCCAGCGCTAACGGTATGCCCGGCATTCATCATGTTATTTCACGCACGTTAAAGGATTTGGTGTGCCGATATAAAACTATGCAAGGCTTCCAGGTAAAACGCAAAGGCGGCTGGGATACGCATGGCTTGCCGGTTGAGTTGGGCGTTGAAAAAGAATTGGGAATTACAAAAGAAGACATTGGAAAAAAAATTTCGGTTGAAGAATACAATGCCAAGTGCCGCGAAGCGGTGTTGCGTTATAAGCGGGAATGGGACGATTTAACTACCAAAATGGGTTATTGGGTTGATTTAAACAATCCTTACATCACTTTTACCAATGAATACATTGAATCGCTTTGGTGGCTGTTGAAAGAGTTGCATAACAAAGGATTGCTTTATGAAAGCGTGAGCATTCAGCCTTATTCACCCGCTGCCGGAACCGGTTTAAGTTCGCACGAATTGAACCAGCCGGGCTGCTATCGCGATGTAAAAGATACGAGCTGCGTGGCGATGTTTAAGGCAGTTCGAAACGAAACATCACAGTTTTTATTCGATTCAATAGACAATGATTTTTCATCTGACATCTTTTTTCTTGCTTGGACGACGACACCGTGGACATTGCCTTCTAATCTTGCCTTAACGGTAGGAAGCAATATTGAATATGTGTTGGTAAAAACCTTCAATCCGTACACACATCTACCGGTGCATGTAGTGTTAGCTGCAAACTTAACATTTGAATATTTTGATTTAGAAACGAACGTATTAACTGCATTACATGATGGCTTCAATAATTATAAAGGGGAGAAAAAGGTTCCTTCGCAAGTATTAGCTAAGTTCACTGGACAGGAAATAGAAGAATGTCGCTACGAACAACTGCTTCCTTATGAAGCGAACGCTCCGCAAAAAAGCGGTGGCGATCCTTTCCGCATCATCCTCGGCGATTTTGTAACTACCGAAGACGGAACTGGCATTGTTCATACTGCGCCTGCGTTTGGTGCGGATGATTTTAAGGTTGGCAAAAAAAATAACATCGGCATTTTAACGATGGTTGACCGCCAGGGAAAATTTGTAGATGGGCTTGGCGAATTCAGCAACCGTTATGTGAAAGATTATACGAACGACCCGAATTATGTAGATGTAAATGTTGACATCTGTGTAAAATTAAAAAAAGAAAACCGCGCTTTTAAAGTTGAAAAATACGAACACAGTTATCCGCATTGCTGGCGCACCGATAAGCCGGTTTTGTATTATCCGCTTGATGCCTGGTTTATTAAAACTACAGCTTGCAAAGACCGCATGGTGGAGCTAAACAAAACCATCAACTGGAAACCCAAAAGCACCGGCGAAGGCCGGTTTGGCAACTGGCTGGAAAACATGGTGGACTGGAACCTGAGCCGCAGCCGCTACTGGGGAACACCGTTGCCGGTTTGGAGAACTTTAGTAAAGGAGTCGGAAAATAATTGGGTATTTCTTGACAAAAAAGACGGTGGAGAAGAAAAGTGCATTGGATCTATTGCTGAATTATCGGATGAAATAGATAAAGCTATTTTAATTGGAATTGAATTAATCAATCCTATTAAAGAACCAAAAAAGTTTAAGGTAAAATACTTAGATGATGACCCAACTCGAGAATATGCCACAAGTAGTAGTGAAGATTTACTGCCAGAAGAAGATGCGTTCGATGTCTTTGACTTACATAAACCGTATGTTGATTATTTAACTCTGGTTGATAGTCAAAATCGACCAATGAGAAGAGTTCCCGATCTTATTGATGTTTGGTTTGATAGCGGCGCCATGCCGTATGCGCAGTTGCATTATCCGTTTGAAAACAAAGATGCCATTGATAAAAACAAAGCTTTTCCTGCCGATTTTATTGCGGAAGGCGTTGACCAAACGCGCGGCTGGTTTTATACGCTTCATGCGTTAGCCGTAATGTTGTTTGATAGCGTGGCTTACAAAACAGTTGTCTCAAACGGGTTGGTGTTAGATAAGAACGGCGATAAAATGAGCAAGCGTTTGGGTAATGTGGTAAATCCTTTTGAAACCATTAATACATTTGGCGCCGATGCCACAAGATGGTATTTAATTACCAACGCATCGCCGTGGGATAATTTAAAATTCAATGTGCAAGGCATCCAGGAAGTGCAGCGCAAGTTTTTTGGAACCTTGTATAACATCTACCAGTTTTTTGCTTTGTATGCCAACGTGGACGGCTTTTCTTTTTCTGAAGACAATATTGCATTAAAAGAAAGACCGGAAATTGACCGCTGGATTTTATCAGCCTTAAACACATTGGTGCAAAAAGTAACGGCCGCAATGAACGATTATGAGCCGACCATTGCGGGCAGAGCCCTTGAAGAGTTTGTAGATGAACAGTTGAGCAACTGGTATGTGCGTTTGTGCCGCCGCCGCTTTTGGAAAGGCGATTATGAGCACGATAAAATATGCGCGTATCAAACCTTGTATGAATGTTTGGTAACACTTACCAAATTAATGGCTCCCATCTCGCCGTTTTTTAGCGATGCGGTTTATAATCAGCTCAACGAAGTAACCAAAAAAGAAAACTACGCTTCAGTGCATCATGCCAATTTTCCGGTTGTAAATATTTCTGCCATCAACAGGGAATTGGAAGAACGGATGCAATTAGCGCAGGATATTTGTTCGCTCGTGTTATCGCTTCGGAAAAAAGTAAACATTAAAGTAAGGCAGCCGTTGCAAAAGATATTGGTGCCGATATTGAATGCCGATATGAAATTTCAACTGCAAAAAGTGGAAGATTTAATCAAGTCGGAAGTGAATATCAAATTGGTTGAATACATCACCAATACCAATGGTTTGGTACACAAAACCATCAAACCCAACTTTAAAAAATTAGGCGCGAAACTGGGCGCGAATATGAAAAGTGCAGCTTCTTTACTAACGGGTTTAGATCAATTACAAATTAGCAGGTTAGAGAAAGAAGGAAGTATTGCGTTAACTATCAACAACCAGGATTATACAATTTTACATTCGGAAGTTGAAATTGTTGCCGAGGATATTCCGGGCTGGAGTGTGGCAAGCAAAGGGTTATTAACGGTTGCGTTGGATATTGAATTAACTGAAGAATTAAGGGGAGAAGGCGATGCAAGAGAATTTGTAAACCGTGTGCAAAACCTGCGGAAAGAGAACGATTTTTACGTAACCGACCGGATTGCGGTAGAGATAGAAAACAACGAAAAATTAAGAAAATCTATCAATCAATTTAAAAACTATATTTGCGCCGAAATTTTAGCCGATTCTATCAATTGGGTGCCCTTACCAAGTGGAGGAACTGAAATTGAAATTAACGATACTCCGGTAAAAATCAGTTTAATCAAAAAATAACAATTGTATGGCCGTAAAAAAAGCAGCGCCTAAAAAGAGGGCTACAACTACTATTAAAACTGCTAAAAAAGCAGCATCTGCAAGGCCTGCTGTAAAAGTTGCCCCCAAAAAAGCTACGCATTCAGCCCAACCTTCTTCCAAAACTGCTGCCGTAAAGAAAGTAAAAACAAAAGCTGTTGCTAAAAAAGCAGCGGCTCCTCAAAAGAAAACATTACCATTGAAAACACCTATAAGCAGAAAGCAGATGACGAAGAAAGCACCCGTTAGAGAAGAGAAGATAAAGAAAGAAGAAGTAAAACCGGCACCTAAAAAAAGCGAACCTGTTGCAAAAAAGGAAACCAGGCCGGCAGCAAAGAAAGAAGTGGAAACAGCAGGAAAAGCGCCTAAAAAAGCCGCGTTACCTACAGAATTTAAAATGCCGAAAACCACTATCAAAACATCGGTTCCTTATCAGCCTGAATATAAAACGTTAGACCAAAGGCAAGCCGCTCCCAACGGAAAAGGGAATGCGCCTTTGGTGAGATATAACGATAATGAACTGAATGATTTTAGAGAGCTGATTAATAAAAAATTAGATGCCGCTAAAAAAGAGCTTGCTTATTTGCAGGGGTTGATTACCCGTAGAGATGATATGGGCGGAGACGAGGGCGATAACCGTTACATGACAATGGAAGACGGCAGCATGAGCATGGAACGCGAACAGCTAAGCCAGATGGCAAGCCGCCAGATCACGTACATTGATCATTTGGAAAAAGCCCTGATTCGTATTGAAAACAAAACCTACGGTATTTGCCGCGTTACCGGCAAACTGATTGACAAAGCCCGTTTGCGCGCTGTGCCACATGCTACGTTGAGTTTGGAAGCGAAATTAGGTTTGGTAAAACCAGGTACTGAATAATTTGACTTTACTTTTTTAAAAAAGGCTGCAAAAACAAACCTTTGTTTTTGCAGCCTTTTGTTTTTGCCCGTAATTTATTACTATCCGCACATCATCGTTTTATCTTTATGTAACTCTTCTTACATAGTCTATCAATCACGGTTCAAACCATTTCTTTGTAGGTCTTCTTTTTTCTTACAAAATATTTCCAAACCACACTGAAAGCCGCAGCACCAGCCGCTTTTCGCAGCGATAGCTTTTGCTTCGGGCAATCCCACTCGTACGAAAACATCCATTTAAAAAAATCGCGGTAGGCTTTTATAACAGCAAGGGAATGCGGAGTTTGTTTTTGCACCAAAAATTGAAAAGCTGCCGCCGCATCCATCATCATCCGCAAAGGCAGTAACCAAAGCTTTACCCACTGCGGCGAATTGCGCCAGCACATAATAATATTATTCCGAAAATTAAAGTAGGTTTTGCGTGGCGATTGATACGGCAACGAGCCGCCACCCAAATGATAAATGAGCGATTGCGGGCAATACATAATTTTATAATCAGCCGTATGCAACCGCCAGCACAAATCAATTTCTTCCATGTGCATAAAATAAAAACCATACATGCCGCCAACTTGCCAATAAGCTTTTCTTCTGATTAAACAACACGTTCCGCTTGCCCAAAAAGCTTGCATCGGTTCGTTATACTGACCGTTATCTTCTTCTACGGTATCAAAAATTCTTCCCCGGCAAAACGGGTACCCTAACCTGTCAATCATGCCGCCCGCAGCGCCGGCATGTTCAAACATTTGTTTGTTGGTAAGCGAACGGATTTTGGGTTGGCAAACCGCGATGCGATCATCGCTTTGCATCATGTTCATCAAAGGTTCAATAAAGTTCGGTTCTACTTCAATATCTGAATTCATCATTACATAAAAAGGTTCTTTTATTTCCCAGAAACCTTTGTTATAACCAATGGCAAAACCATAGTTATTGTCTAATACAATTGTTTTTACCGAAGGAAATGAAGCATTTATAAATGTAACAGAATCATCTGCACTGTTGTTATCAATAATATAAACAGAATAATTGGGGTAGGTAAGATGCTGCAATGCAGGCAACAGCTTTTCTAAAAAAAACCTGCCGTTCCAGTTTAATATTACGATGGCAACCGAAGGATAAGTGATCAATGTTTATGGGTTTTGCTGAAGCAAATAAATGCGGTTGATATACTTGCCAATCATGTCCCACTCAATATTCACCACACTATCTTTTTTTACTTCTTTTATATTGGTATATTCGTAAGTATAAGGAATGATGGAAACAGTAAATTCGTTTTTACTAACATTATAAGCTGTAAGGCTGATGCCGTTTACGCAAACAGAGCCTTTCTCAATTAATAACGAAGCAAATTGCTCTTCAAATACAAAACGATATTCCCAGCTTCCGTTCAGGTTTTTAACATAGGTGCAAACGGCTGTTGCATCTACATGCCCCTGCACAATATGCCCGTCAATTCTGCCATTCATTTGCATACATCTTTCTAAATTTACCAGGGTTTGTTTTTGCCACAAATTCAGGTTTGTTTTTAATAAGGTTTCGGCAACGGCAGTAACTCGGTGAGCTTTGTTGCCAAGCGCATCTACGGTTAAACACACGCCGCTGTGGCTTATGCTCTGGTCAATTTTTAATTCCTGGCCCATAGAACTTTCAATCCAAAAAATGGCATTGGTGCCGTTTGTTTCAACCGATGAAACAATGCCAACAGCTTCTACAATTCCTGTGAACATAAGCGCAAGTTAAGCATTCATACATTTTTGTTTTTACTGCACTTTGTTGTTTTTATTTAAAAAGATAAACAGCCATCATCATCCCCTTGTAAGCTGATGAATTTTTAGGGTAAACTCATCTACACTCATCGCCTCGTTCACGCTAAAATTACCAATGCGGGTACGGCATAAAGAACTTAAATAACCGCCCACGTTCAGCGATGCACCAAAGTCGTTGGCAAGGCTGCGAATGTAAGTACCGGTGCTGCACACCACTTTAAAAAACACTTCGGGCAAATGGGTTTTGGTAATAGTAAATTCTTTAATGGTTATGGGTCGCGGTTCCAGCATTACAGCTTCGCCTTTTCGCGCAGCGAGATACACGGGCCTGCCATCTTTTTTAATGGCAGAATGGATGGGCGGCACTTGCTGAATATCGCCCGTAAAATGAATGGTAGCATCGTGTATTTGTTGTTCGGTAAGCTGCGATATATCTGTTTGATTGATGGGCTCGCTTTCTTTATCAAACGTTGGTGTAACAGCACCCAAAGTAAACGAGCCTGTATATTCTTTTTCCATGCCCATATATTCATTAATTTTTTTAGTAAATTTTCCGGTGCAAATAATAAGCAAGCCGGTTGCTAAAGGATCGAGCGTGCCGGCATGACCGATTTTTGAAATGCCGGTGAGAATACGAATTTTTTTTACCACATCAAACGATGTCCAGTGAAGCGGTTTGTTAAGCAGCAGCATTTCTCCTTCTAAGTAAGAGGCTAACGCAGGATGAACCGGTTTTTGCTTCATGAATGCTGTGTTTGTGCGCGGGCTATCTTTGCAACGTTTTTATAAATACTATTCTTTTTGCTGCGCAAATATATTGCGCGAAAAAGAAAGGCAAGATGATATACAACGCTATGCAAAGCACAAATAAGAAAGGAATTATACTGATGAATCTCGGCTCGCCCGATTCAACAAAAACAAAAGATGTAGCCAGCTATTTAAGAGAATTTTTGATGGATGAGCGCGTGATAGATATTCCTTATCTCGCGCGGTTGTTATTGATAAAAGGCATCATCGTTCCGTTTCGAGCACCGAAGTCGGCACATGCTTACGAAAGCATCTGGACGAAGGAAGGTTCACCATTAATTGTATTGACGAAGCAATTGCAGCAAGCGGTGCAACCGCATTTTGATATGCCGGTTGAAATTGCCATGCGCTATGGCAATCCTACGCCTGAAGCGGCTTATGAAAGTTTGTTGAAACAAGCGCCGCATTTGGAAGAGGTTATTCTTTTTCCCTTGTATCCGCATTATGCCATGAGCAGTTACGAAACGGCAGTTGAATACATGAAAGAAGTGCATCAAAAACAAAAGTATAAGTTCTCTCTTTCTGTAATTGAGCCGTTTTATAATGATGATGAATACGTGAATGCGCTTGCCCAAAGCATAAAGCCATACACTGATGAGCCTTATGATAAAATTCTGTTTTCTTTTCATGGCATTCCTGAACGGCATGTAAAAAAAACCGACCCGACGGGCAAGCATTGTTTAAGGGTGAAAGATTGTTGTCATGTGGCATCTCCCGCGCATCAATTTTGTTATCGCCATCAAACCTTAACAACAGCAGAATTGGTGAGCCGGCAATTACATCTGCCAAAAGAAAAATGGGAGCAAACCTTTCAATCGCGCCTTGGTCGCGACCAATGGCTGTTGCCTTATACGGCCTTGCGATTAACCGAATTGCCCAATGAAGGGGTTAAGAAGTTATTGGTGGTTTGTCCGGCGTTTATCAGCGATTGCCTGGAAACACTGGAAGAAATGGCAATAGAAGGAAGAGATATTTTTTTAAATGCCGGTGGCGAAAGCTTTACAGCAATTCCTTGTTTGAATATAAATTCTTTGTGGGTAAATGCACTGGTTTCATTGGTAAGAAAAAGTGAGATGAAAGAAGTAATAAGTGAAAGGAGTTATGTTACACCAAATTCTTAATTCCAAATTAAAACAGGATTGTAATAAATAAAAAAGCAGGCGAATGAAGTAACGAAAGCAATACTTGTTTTATTCATCTCTCACGTTTCACCATTCACTTCCCACTTCATGTACAATTACATTAAGGCTCTTCATATCATCTTTATCGTTACCTGGTTTGCGGGTATGTTTTATATGCCGCGGTTGTTTATTTATAACACTGAAGCCAATGAAAAAGGTGACGTAGAAAAAGAGATCTTGCACAAGCAATTTGCCATTATGATGAAACGGCTTTGGTATGGCATTACCATACCTTCTTCTGTTCTTACTTTACTCTTCGGCCCCTGGATGTGGATCATGTTACATGCGCTTCCGCAATGGTTATTTATTAAATTGATTTTTGTGGTGCTTCTTTACTTTTATTTTATTTCACTGCACATCATTTTTAAGCAACAGATCAAAGGCATTTATAAATTCACTTCACAGCAATTGCGGCTTTGGAATGAAGTAGCGACTATCTTTTTAATTGCCATCGTCATGCTTGCCGTGGTGAAAGAATCCATCAGCCTTGTATGGGGTTTGGGCGGCTTACTTGCTTTTATTATTGTGTTGATGACCGCTATAACCATTTATAAAAAAATAAGGAACAAAAACAAATCGGCTTAATCTTCATTTTACTTTATTGTATTTTACTTATTACCTACTACTTAATACTTACTACAACCTATCCCTACATTTGCCGCAAATTGTTAAGCCATGAATTTAATTGAAGAACTGCGCTGGCGTGGCTTGCTGCAGGATATAATGCCGGGAACCGAAGATCAATTACATAAAGAAATGACGAGCGGCTATATTGGCTTCGACCCAACGGCAGATAGTTTGCACATTGGCAGTTTAGTGCCTATTTTATTGCTGGTGCATTTACAAAATGCGGGTCATAAACCGTATGCTTTGGTTGGCGGTGCAACCGGAATGATTGGCGACCCAAGCGGTAAAAGTGAAGAGAGGAATTTGTTGGATGAAGATACCTTGCAGCGCAATCAAAATGGTGTAAAAAAGCAATTGGAGAAGTTTTTAGATTTTGATAAAAACAAACCCAACGCAGCAGTAATAGTGAACAATTACGACTGGTTTAAAAACATTAGTTTTCTCCATTTCATTCGCGATGTTGGCAAGCATATCAGCGTGAATTATATGATGGCGAAAGAAAGCGTAAAAAAGCGCCTTGAAGGCGACAACGGTATCTCATTTACCGAGTTTACTTACCAGTTGATTCAGGGTTATGATTTTTATTGGTTGTACACAAATTTTAACTGCAAACTGCAAATGGGCGGCAGCGACCAATGGGGAAATATAACAACCGGAACGGAATTGATAAGAAGAAAAACCGGCGGCGAAGCGTTTGCTTTTACTTGCCCGTTATTAACTAAAAGCGATGGCGGAAAATTCGGTAAATCAGAGAAAGGAAATGTGTGGCTTGATGCAGAGAAAACATCACCTTACCAGTTTTATCAGTTCTGGCTGAATGCGGCTGATGAGGATGCGAAAAAGTGGATTAAGTTATTTACGTTTTTATCAAAAGAGGAGATAGAAGAATTAATTGTCAATCACGCTCAAAACGAAGCTGCGCGCAGCTTGCAGAAAGCATTAGCCAAAGAGCTAACCATTTTTGTGCATGGCGAAGCTGCCTGCAATGAAGCTGTTATAACAACAGAAAAATTATTTACCAATACAATGACCCCAGCCGAAAATTTATCTGTCGAAGACTTAGAGAACATGGAAGGCGTTACTCATTTTTCTTTTAATAAAAACAAGATAGAAGCCGGTGTTGATGTTATTACGTTTCTTACCGAAACAACCGTTTTTCCCAGTAAAGGCGAAGCAAGAAAAATGGTACAGGGTGGCGGTATAAGCATCAACCGGAAAAAGGTTGAGGATGCGCAACTAACTATTACTAATAGTTTTCTTTTACATCAAAAATATATACTTGTACAAAAAGGTAAGAAGCATTATTATCTGGTGTCAGTGGATTAAATCCATTTATAATCATTTTGTGTAAATAAAAAACAGCAAAATAAATTCCGTTGCTTTGGCACACGACCTCGCAGGCTCCTGTACTGAAAATATAATTATTGTTTCTATCGCTACACCAACTCAATTCCTAAACCCGGCTTATCACTTACCGTTACGTTTCCAAAATGGTATTGCAAGCCGGTGGCAATATCTTCACTCAAAAGCAACGGACCATCCATATCCACATAATCAATTTGCGGCAGCAAATGTGCAATGGCAGCCGAACCAACGGTGCATTCGTTCATGCTGCCTGCCATTATTTTCAGGTTCAATTCTCTCCCTTTTTTTATCATGCGCAATGCTGGTGTTAAGCCGCTGCATTTGGTAAGCTTGATGTTAATGCCATGAAAATGATTAACGCATTTTTCAACATCATGTTCACTTACACAACTTTCATCAGCAATTAAAGGAAGCGATGATTGTTCATACAAAATTTTCATATCGTCCATGTTGTTTTTTGCCAATGGCTGCTCAACAAATTCAACACCCAAATCTTTCAGCACTGTAATTTTTTGTAACGCTTCTTCTAATGTCCAGCCTGCGTTGGCATCTACCCGAAACGGTGCATCTGTATGCCGGCGCAATGCTTTTATTATTTCAACATCATCGGGTTGCCCAAGTTTAATTTTATAAACAGGCCACGGCTTTGCTTTTATTTTATTTGCCATGTTTTCAATCGTATCCAAACCAATGGTGTAATCGGTTGGCGGTGTGGCTTTCCATTCGGTGTTCCACAATTTATATAGCGGTTGCTTCTTCAGTTTACCCATCAAATCCCAACAGGCAATATCCAGCGCACAAACTAAAAAAGGATTAGCAGGAATAAGATGATGCAGGTAATGCCAATAGCGTTCCGGCTCGGTAAGGGCAAACTTTTCAATTCTGGTTTTGTTTCGTTCCAAATCGTCTATCATCTGCTCAACCGTAATGTTATAATAGGTGATAGCAGGCGCTTCGCCATAGCCGGTAAAATTTCCAAGAGATAAAGATACAAGCAGCGATGGCTGATGCGTTTTGGTGCGTCCGCCCGAGATGGTAAACGGGTACTGAAACGGCAGCGAAACAGCTTTATAATTTACTTTCATAATTGTGGTTTTTGTTTTTTACTAATCGGCTACATCTCAAATGGCACAAGGGTTTCAGTTGATTTGTTGTTTCTTATTGTTTTAAATAACTGTATGCTAACTGCTCCTATAATTAATGCCAGCCCAATGTAAAATGCAGAGCCGAAATCTTTGTTTTCATGGTAAATAATAAATGCCAGCACAATGCCATACACCGGTTCCATTGTGGTGGTTAAATTCATAGTAAAGGCGCTTACTTTCTTTAAAGCGTCTAAGTACAAACCATACGTGAACACGGTGCAAACCCAGCATAAAATAAGCAGCCACAACCAGTCTTGTTGTGAAGGTAATAACGAGGGTGCCGGAAACAAATAATTATACAAAGGCATCAAAAATGAAATAAAAACAAACGCACCTGTAAGCTGATAGCGCGTCATGGTTTGGGGCTCATAATTTTCAACAACGCTTTTATTTAAAATAGAAACAATCACTACAAAAAAAGCTGCTGCCAACCCAATATAAATTCCTGTAGAAAAGGCAAGATTGGAAAGATAAATTAATGCAATACCACCCAAAGCCATTAAGCCCAGCATAATTTCAAACCCATTAATGCGACGCTTAAAAAATAGCGGCTCCAGCAAAGCTGTAAACAAACCGGTAGTTGACATGCAGGTTAGCGCCACCGATACATTGGCATACTTAATACTGCCATAAAAACAAAGCCAGTGCAATGCAAGCACGCCGCCAATGCTGCCAATTTTAACAGCATCTTTTTTGGCAATGCTTTGTTTCTTTTTGCCGAAGAAAAAAAGCGTCCATACCGTTGCTACGGTTATCAGCAAACGCCACCACACCAGCAAGCCTTCGTTCAGCGTAATCACTCTTCCTAACACACCCGTAAATCCCCATAAGAAAATAGCAAGATTTAATTTCAGCAAGGCAGATTTCATGCGCCAAAATAAGGTTATTTCGTATTGAAGATTGCAGATTTACGATTTGTAAACGGAACATCCATAAATGATTTTGATTGCTTTGCTTTGCACCAAACAACAGAGCATGATTTATAGAGCAATTGGCGTGATGAGCGGTTCCTCACTGGATGGGCTTGATATTGCCTTTGTTTCGTTTGAAGAAAGCCGGGGCGTATGGAGCTACAAAATTATCGCTTCAGAAACGTATCAATACAGCGATGAATGGCAACGAAAACTGCAACAGGCAAGTAGCTTATCGGCGTATGATTATTTACAGCTGCATAGCCAATATGGAAGGTTCATAGGCGAGCAAATCAATGGTTTTATACAATCTTATAACTTGTATCATCAGGTGCAGTTAATTTCATCGCACGGGCACACCGTGTTTCATGCACCGGAAAATAGCTTCACCGCGCAAATAGGCTGTGGCGCTGCCATTGCGGCCATTACAGGCATTAATGTAGTAAGCGGTTTGCGCACAATGGATGTGGCTTTGGGCGGGCAGGGAGCACCCATTGTGCCGGTGGGAGAGAAGCTGTTGTTTGCAAATTATGATGTGTTGGTAAATCTGGGCGGCATTGCCAATATAACTTGTAAACGGAACGAAGATTACATTGCGTTTGATGTTTGCCCTGCTAATAAAATACTCAATTTACTGGCGAATAAAGAAGAGAAAGAATACGATGCAAATGGCGAAATGGCGGCAGCAGGAACCGTGCATGATGACTTGCTGAACACGTTAAACAATTTGGATTATTATTCGCTCTCTTTTCCAAAATCGCTGGATAACAGTTTTGGCGTTACAACCGTTTTTCCTATCATTGAAAGTTATGAATCTATCACCACTTCCAATGCGTTGCGAACCTATGTTGAACACATCGTTACACAAATAAAAAACTCACTTCAGCAAATAGACAATCAATATCCAATAAACAATAAAGAATTATTTGTAACAGGCGGTGGTGCGTTCAATACATTTTTAGTTCAATCTCTTCGGGAAGCCTTACTGCCATTAAGTTTCAACATTGTGGTTCCACAACCTGAAATAGTGAATTACAAGGAGGCTTTGATTATGGCATTGATAGGATTATTGCGCTGGCGCGAAGAAAATACGACATTGCAAAGTGTTACCGGCGCAACAAGAAGCAGTATTGGCGGCGCAGTTTGGATGGGGCAGGAGGCATAAAGAACTTTATTTTTTACAAGCTTTTTATAATTATTTTTTATACATTCCGTTATACCATTGTATAGTTTTTATATTGCAAATTCAATAACGATTATGCTAAAATTACTTGCGTTTACAGCCTGCCTTTCTCTTTTATTTTCGTGCGGCAACGATACGTTAAATGAAAAAAATATAACAGCTTACAGCAAGCAAAAACAAAACCTTTTTAGTGAAGAAAAAACAAAGCCGCTTGTGTTTTTAAAAGTATATGCCAGCAATAAAAAAAATTTATGGGGAAGCACAGTGGTAAAAGGTACAATAACCAATACCGCAACGGTATGCAACTACAAAGATGTTCGTTTAAAATTGGTAAGCTATGATAAAGGAGGTAAGATGTTGGAAGAACATGAAGATGTAATAAATGAACCCCTGAAGCCCAATACCAGTAAAGATTTCAGGCTGCGTTATCATTTACCGAAAACCGCTGATAGCGTTTCGGTTAGTGTTATGAGCGCATCGGTATCGGAATAGTTTTTTGGTTGAAATAATAAATCGTACTTGCATTGATGAATACTGTATTGTTGATAGATGATGAAGAGAAACTAAGAAGTTTATTAGCTCGTATCATCAGGCTTGAAGGTTACGCAGTTACTGAAGTGGGCAATATAAAATCAGCGCAAAAGCTCATTGAAAAAGAAGAACCTGATATCGTACTGTGCGATGTAAAATTGCCGGATGGAAACGGTGTCGATTTTGTTACTGAGGCGAAAAAGAAGTATCCGCTTATTGAAATCATTTTACTTACTGCTTATGGCAACATTCCCGATGGTGTACAAGCCATGAAAAACGGCGCTTTCGATTATATAACAAAAGGTGATGACAACGATAAAGTAATACCGCTTTTATACAAAGCGATGGAAAAAGTTACCCTTCAGAAGCGACTGCTTTCTTTGCAAAAACAAACAGGTATAAATTATAGTTTCGATAGTATTACCGGTAGTTCCAAAGCTATTATTGCAGCTAAAGAATTAGCCCGAAAAGTTGCGCCTACCAACGCCACTGTTTTGCTAACCGGCGAAACCGGAACAGGCAAGGAAGTTTTTGCGCAGGCGATACACAATGGCAGCAAACGCGCCGATAAAATGTTTCTTGCAATCAACTGCAATGCAATTTCTAAAGAGTTGCTGGAAAGTGAAATCTTTGGTCATAAAGCAGGTGCATTTACCGGTGCATTAAAAGATAAAAAAGGTTTGATGGAAGAAGCGCACGAAGGCAGTTTGTTTTTAGATGAAATTGGTGAAATGTCGATGGATTTACAAAGCAAACTGTTGCGTGTTTTGGAAACATCGGAATTTATAAAAGTAGGCGATACAAAGTCAACAAAAGTAAACGTTCGCTTTATTGCAGCTACCAATCGCAACTTAAAAAAAGAAGTGGATAAAGGTGCTTTTCGTGAAGATTTATTTTATCGGTTGAATGTGTTTTCTATTGAACTTCCACCATTGCGGGATCGTAAAAATGATGTGCTTCTGTTAGCTGATGTGTACATAAAATTGTTTGCAGAAAAATCAAATAAAAAAATAAGCGGGTTGAGCGAAGAAGCAAAATCACTATTAAAAAATTATCAATGGAAAGGAAATATTCGTGAGTTAAAAAATATGATGGAGCGTGCCGTTATTTTAGAAGAAGATGAAGTGATTGATGTTAACGATTTACCTTTTGAATTGCTTACCGCTTCTTTTGATAATAACAGGTTTTACGATTTGTCTCTTGCTGAAAAACATCACATTCAAAAGGTATTGCAACATACCAACGGTAACAAAACAGAAACAGCCCGTTTATTAAACATTGGTTTAACCACATTATATCGGAAGCTGGAAGAATATCAATTGCCAAAATAATACTGCTACATCATTTTGAAAATACACCCTTTCATTTTGAAAGGGTTTTTTATTTTCTCTTCCTCTGCTATTTGTATTAAATATGCTATAAAGTTTTGATTTTTAATAATTTAGAAGAAAACAAATTCCAATATTAAATTGAAGGAACGCGTTTTGGCGATATGGATCAAAATAAGTTTTATGAAATCGGTTATGGATATTATGAAAAGCAAAATGAATCCAGGTAATATGATGTCTTTGTTTTACATCACTCTTTCCTGGTTTCTGTTTTTTGTAATTGTATCTTTTGTTTTACGATAGATTTTACTTGTAAAAGCCTGCTTCAATTACTGCAATCAAACATCGCTGTAACTGCAATATCAAGTTATGCAACCGCACAAAAACAAAGGTAAGTTTATCATTACTGTTATTGCTGCATGGCTGTTTGCAATTGCACTGGCTTACCTGACTATTTTTAGATTTATCTTCTTTTTTATCTCTCATAAATAAGTAAAAGAAAACTTGATATAACTTAATTGAAAAACAATTTTTCTTACTTTTTAAAACCAATCAATTATGCTTACTGTTTGTTTACTTGTAGCCGGTTTATTAGGCTTTGCCTTGTTTTTCAAATCCATCAATTGGTTCGATAAAATTTAATGCTATGATTTATTTATTCATCATCTCTATTTTGGTTTTTCTCTACATATGTTATGTGCTGATAAAACCTGAAAAATTTTAAGCCTGTTTATTATGAATGCTGAAATTACCGGGGTTATTGTTGTGTATGTTCTCACTGTTTTGTTTGCCATTGCGTTAGGAAGATATATGGGCAAAGTATATGAAGGTGAGAGAACCTTGTTAGACCCTCTTTTTAACCCGTTGGATAAATTGTTTTTTAGATTGAGCGGTGTTAAGCCCGAATTGCAAATGACGTGGCAGCAAAACTTAGTAGCGTTGCTGGTAATTAACTTAGTTTGGTTTCTGCTTTCCATGTTTGTGCTAATGAACATGAGCTGGCTGCCGCTGAATCCTGATGCCAACCCTTCTATGACTGCCGACCTTGCTTTCAACACAACGGTAAGTTTTATTTCCAACACCAACCTGCAACACTACTCCGGAGAAAGTGCCGTATCTTATTTGGGGCAGTTTATATTAATGCTATTTCAGTTTATTAGCGCCGCTACCGGCATGGCAATATGCGCTATTGTTTTTGTTGCTATGAAGGAAAGAACTACCGATAAGCTGGGCAACTTTTATAATTACTTCATTAAATCCTGCACAAGAGTTTTATTGCCTTTGTCGGTAGTTGTTGCTGTTGTTTTATTATTTAATGGCTCGCCCATGACGTTTAAAGGCAAAGATCAATTTATATCAATGCAGGGCGATACGGTGAATGTTAGCCGTGGTCCGGCTGCTGCAATGATCGCCATTAAACAGTTGGGTACAAACGGCGGCGGTTTTTTCGGGGCCAATTCGGCTCATCCGTTTGAAAACCCAAACTATTTAACCAACATGGTTGAAAACATATCCATTCTGCTGATTCCTATAGCTATGATTTTTACCCTCGGTTATGTACTGAAAAGAAAACGTTTTGCATGGATGGTTTGGGGAGTAATGACTATCGGGTTTTTGCTCTTTGTTATTCCATCTATTTACTTTGAAATGCACGGCAATTCTGCCATCACTCACATGGGCATTTCGCAAAACATGGGCAATATGGAAGGCAAGGAAGTGCGTTTTGGATCTGCCGCATCAGCGTATTGGGGCGTTACCACTACCATCACCTCTAATGGTTCAGTAAACGCTATGCACGATAGTTTTATGCCTCTTACCGGTATGTTTACCATGCTTGGTATGATGGTGAATTGCTTTTATGGCGGCGTAGGCGTAGGCTTCCTTAACTTTTATATTTTCATCATCATCGCGGTTTTTATTTCAGGCTTAATGGTGGGCAGAACGCCGGAGTTTTTAGGGAAAAAAATTGAAGCCAAAGAAATGAAAATTGCAGCTATCATTGCGTTGCTGCACCCATTACTTATACTGGCCGGCACCTCTATTTCATCTTACCTGTATGCGCATAATCCTACGGCTTATGCGGGCTGGCTTAACAACCCCGGTAATCACGGTTTCAGCGAAATGTTATACGAATATTCATCAGCTTCTGCAAACAATGGTTCAGAGTTCGCAGGTCTTAGTGCCAACACACCGTTTTGGAATATTACTGATGGCGTTGTAATGCTGCTTTCACGCTTTTTGCCCATTATTGGTCCTGTGGCAATAGCAGGTATTCTTGCAAAGAAAAAGTTTGTGCCGCAAAGTGCAGGCACCTTACAAACAGACACTTCCACCTTTGGCATTATGGTGTTTGCAGTCATTTTTATAATCGCAGCATTATCTTTCTTTCCAGCATTATCCTTAGGACCAATTGCCGAATTTTTAGGAATGAAATAAATACAAACTCTGCAAGTATGGAAGCTAGTAAGTTGGCAAGAAAGTATTCAATCTTACAAACTTCCCAGCTTTTAAAATAAATTATCATGTCAAAGCAACAATCAAATAAACTTTTTGAGTCTTCTTTAGTAAGAGAAGCGTTTAAGCAATCATTCGTCAAACTCAATCCGGCATTAATGTATCACAACCCGGTAATGTTTACCGTTGAGATAGGAACTGCCGTGATGTTATGCGTTTGCTTATGGATTATTTCAGGCGAAAAAACACAAGGCAGCCTCGCCTATAACCTGATTGTATTTAGTGTTTTATTTCTCACCTTATTATTTGCCAATTTTGCTGAAGCCATTGCCGAAGCGAGGGGCAAAGCACAGGCAGACAGCTTACGCAAAACAAGAGAAGATACGCCTGCAAAAAAAATTTTCCCGGTAGGTGAAGTGTTTGTTGATGAAGTTAAAGTGGTGTCATCATCACAATTAGAAATGGGAGATCGTTTTGTGTGTGAAACCGGCGATACCATACCTATGGATGGTGAAATTGTAGAAGGCATCGCCACTATTGATGAAAGTGCTATAACAGGCGAAAGCGCTCCGGTAATTCGCGAAGCAGGCGGCGATAAATCATCAGTAACCGGCGGCACAAAAGTATTATCCGACAGAATTATTGTAGAAGTTACTACACGGCCGGGCGAAACATTTTTAGATAAGATGATCGCCCTTGTTGAAGGAGCATCGCGGCAAAAAACACCCAACGAAATTGCATTAACCATCTTACTCGCAGGCTTTACGCTGGTGTTTATAATTGTGTGCATTACCCTTAAACCCTTTGGCGATTATGCCAATACACCAATTACCATTGCGGCGTTTATCTCTTTGTTTGTTTGTTTAATTCCAACAACCATCGGCGGGTTGTTAAGCGCTATTGGCATTGCAGGTATGGACAGAGCTTTGCGTGCTAACGTGATTACCAAAAGCGGCAAAGCAGTTGAAACCGCTGGCGATATTGATACTTTATTGCTCGATAAAACAGGCACCATCACCATTGGCAACCGCAAGGCTACACAGTTTCATTCTGTAGATGGAATTAACGAAAGAGCTTTCATTGAACTGGCTGCTTTAAGCTCGTTGGCAGATGAAACACCGGAAGGAAAATCAATTATTGAACTGGCGCTTTTAAAAGGTGTGAATCAAAGAAGAACTGATGGCATGGAGTTCATCAATTTCACTGCCGAAACGCGCAGCAGCGGCGTTGATTTGATGAGTGGAAAAAAGATTCGCAAAGGCGCACAGGATGCTATTCGCAACATAGTTATCAAAGCCGGAAATGTTTTTCCTGAAGATGCGGCGGCTGTTGTAAAAGCCATTTCGCAAAATGGCGGAACACCATTGGTTGTGGCAGAAAATAACGAAGTAAAAGGCGTTATAGAATTGCAGGATATTATAAAGCCAGGTATCAGCGAACGCTTTGACAGGTTAAGAAAAATGGGTGTAAAAACAGTGATGGTTACGGGCGATAATCCGCTTACGGCAAAATACATCGCTACCAAAGCGGGTGTGGATGATTTTATTGCAGAAGCCAAACCGGAAGACAAGATGAACTACATAAAAAAAGAGCAAACCGGCGGCAAACTCGTTGCTATGATGGGCGATGGAACCAACGATGCACCCGCTCTTGCGCAGGCCGATGTTGGTGTTGCTATGAACAGCGGAACACAAGCTGCAAAAGAAGCTGGCAACATGGTGGATTTGGATAACGACCCAACAAAGCTGATTGAAATTGTTGAGATTGGTAAACAGTTATTAATGACGAGAGGAACGCTTACTACCTTTTCTATTGCTAACGATGTAGCTAAGTATTTCGCCATTGTTCCGGCTTTGTTTATCGCTTCTATTCCAAGCCTGCAAAGAATAAATATTATGCACTTGCACAGCCCCCAAAGCGCCATTTTATCGGCTGTGATTTTTAATGCACTTATCATTCCCGCTTTAATTCCACTGGCTTTACGTGGTGTGGCTTACAAGCCTATTGGCGCCAGTGCATTGCTAAGAAGGAACTTATTAATTTATGGTTTTGGTGGCATCATTGTTCCGTTTATCGGCATTAAGCTGATTGATTTATTAGTGAGTTTGTGGTTTTAAAATTTAAATTATGAAACAGAATATTTTAATAGCAGTAAGGCTTACCCTGGTTTGCCTGCTCGTTTTTGCAGGTGCTTATTCATTGCTCATTTTTGGCATTGCGCAGGCAGCACCCAACAAAGGAAGGGGTGAAAGCATCACAATAAATAATAAAGTGGTTGGCTATGTTTTGGAAGGACAAAAGTTTACCGATGATAAATATTTCAACGGCCGTCCTTCTGCGGCTGATTACAATGCTGCAGGTTCGGCTGGCAGTAATAAAGGCCCTTCTAATGCAGATTATCTGAAAACGGTGCAGGATAAAATTGATACCTTTCTTGTACACAATCCAACAATAAAAAAAGAACAAATTCCATCTGAATTAGTTACTGCTTCAGGTAGTGGCTTAGACCCTGATATTTCTCCCGCAGCCGCTTTCATTCAAGTTAACAGAATTGCAAAAGTGAGAAACATTTCTGCTGATAAGCTTACATCCCTTATTAACCAACAAACTGAAAAACCACTGTTTGGGCCTCCTCATGTAAACGTATTAAAAACAAACATCGAGTTAGATAAAATAAAATAAGCAAAAACAAACAATCAAAATGAGAACATTTTTAATTTTCGCTGCATTTGTATTTGCAGCAGTCTCTCTTCAAGCACAGAAAGATGACGCAAAAAAAGTGCAACAGGATTCAGTAAAAGTACAACCGGATACAGTAGTAACACAAGCTCCGCCCGACCCTTTTTCTTACGGTGATTTTGGCTGGCTTAATGGTAACAACCGCCAAAAAAGCGCACTGCTGGATTCTAAATATTTTACCGGCAGCATGACGGTTGATGTAAACTACACACAATCGAACCATGCGCCTATAGACAACACAGTAGTAGGCTCAACAGCATTGTCTCGTAATAGGGAAGTACAGGTTTCTTATATAGGTATTGGCGGCGACTTTCATTACAACAATGTACGGGGCAGATTTATGACACAGTTTGGAACCCGCTCTACGGTTGTTCCAAGAAATGATTTTAGTCAGTATAAGGGTCAGTACGATTTGGCTACGGCTTACCGTTACATCAGTGAAGCCTATGGCGGTTATCATTGGAATGCATGGCATGGTATCAATTTAGATGCAGGTATCTTCATGTCGTATGTAGGCTTAATGTCTTATAACAACTTTGAAAACTGGGGCTACCAGCCTTCTTTTACATCCGATAACACACCCTGGTTTTTTAATGGTTTGCGTTTGCAAACTTTCCCGAGCGACCGATTGAAGGTTGAACTGTGGCTTATTAATGGTTGGCAATCTTATGGCAAGTTTAATAAAATGCCAGGCATGGGTTTTCAAATAAAATGGGCGCCTGTCGAATCTGTTAGTATGGTATCGAATGGTTATGTTGGCAAAGATGATGCAGACCAAACTAAGCGGGTAAGGTGGCACAGCGATAACAGCTTTTTACTTAGGTATTTTAATAATCCGAAAAGCAAAGGCATTACTAAAGCGGCCTTCAGCATTACAGGCGATATCGGCATTGAAAATGGCAATGGCGTAACACCTTTCGGAAGCAAGGATGGAACAAGACCGGCACAAAATTTCATTAGTGCAATGGCATACCACAGGTTATGGTTCGGTGATAAATTTGCCTGGACATTTGGCGGCGGTTTTATGCACAATCCAGGTCGTTATCTTGTGCTTCTTCCAACGGGCGATGCCAGCGCGCTACCCAATCCATACAATCCAACTCAAACTGCCGGCACTCATCCTTTCACAGCCAATCCGGGTGATAAATTCGATAGTTGGGATGCCTCAACAACGTTTGATTTTATGCCAAATGATTATATCACCTGGAAGTTTGAGCTGGTGCATCGCGAGGCGAACGTGCCCTACTTTGCGGGTCCCGGTGGTGTAACGTCTCCGGATGGTTATGTTACCACTCCGCTGCCATCAACCTGGACACCAGATTTAGTAAAAGCAGAATCGAGATATGTACTGGCGATGATTGTTCGGTTTTAAAATTTTCAGTACAATAAATTTTATGGAAACGACAGACGGCATCTCAACAAAGGTGAAAGAAATACTTTCTGCCAAGTTATCAGTTGAATTGAATGTTCTTGACAAGAACCCTTCTTTCAAGGATGACATTGGAGCCGACTCTCTGGATGTAATGGAAACCTTCATGGAAATAGAAAAAGAGTTGAATATTACTATCGCCGATGAAGAAGCGGAAAAACTAAAAACGGTGGATTTGTTATTGGCGTTTGTAAAAAAACAACTTAACCAAAGCAGTGTTTACTAAATGATAAAACACAGTTTTTATTCTGATTACAGAAAATGCAATTGTACATTCTTACATGAAATGATTATAAAACAGGATAGCGGAAACAAGCAAAATCCGCTATCGATAAAAATTAAAAACAGAGGTTATGAAAACATATTTTAAAAGCGCATTGTTATTAGTAGTGCTGCTGTTACAGCTACAAACAAAAGCGCAATCTGATGGTAAAACCAACTATGGAATTTATGCAAGTGCAGATGATTTTGAGCACAACAAATTAAGTAATGGTTTTAACGAAACAAACCATAACAACCGGCTTGTTTTGTATAACACGTTCGGCTCTTCAAAAATTCAAATTATCAATAATGGTGAAAAGAAATCTTTTTTAAAGAAAGATATTTATGGCTATCGCGATAATGGCATTGATTACAGAGTATTTAATGGCGAAGATTTTTTAATTGTTGACACGGCCGACTTTTTTATTTACAACCAAATACGCCAGGTTAGACAAATGAAATGGCAGCAGCAAAAACAAACCTTTTATTTTTTCAGCGTAACGGCAAATTCAAATATTGAACAATTAACGAGAACAAACATTGAAAATGCATTTCAATACAACGAGCAATTTGATCATTTTTTAGCTACAACTTTTAAAACGAATGATGAGCTTATGACTTACGATAAAAGGCTAAAAAAATACAGGCTCAAATACTTATATGAGGAATATGAAAAGGGATCGCTTAAAAATATGTAACGTAGGTAATGATAAAAGCAGAATAAAAATTAATGGCAGGGTTAATCCATCATATCCTGTCAGCGCCTCTTAAACTTCTAATATACAGGTAGCCTGATAAAAAATGAAACACATAACAGGTCGGATACAGATAGAAGACAACAAAAAGCGAGTAAAAACAAAAGCTGATGATATGGAACCTTCCGCCTTTAAACAGGTTTCGGAAATTGCTGAATTATTTCCTGCAGTTGTCATCGAAAAAATAAAAAATGGTAAAGCGGTTGTTGCTTTTACTAAAAACGATATTTGGGTTGGCTACTCTTATCTCAGGCTTGAGGAAAATAAAGCATCAACACCCGACTCTGGTTTGTCTTTAGTTACTGCATATAAAGTATATCGTGTTCCCGTTCTATAAAAAAGAAATGATTCCATCATCCAAAAATGCAGTAAAAACAAACCAGTGAAGGAATTCTGTAAAGAAGTAGTTTCAATTGTTTTGTTTTAATGCATTTTTGAGTGATGAAAGATTGCATGTTACCAACTGTAACATCATTGCAGTATCTGTTACAAATAAAAATTAATAAAGAACATTTTGCATCATTTTCTTTTTCATTTTTAAATGTAAAAATTAGATTTGAAGTAAAAGAAAATCATTCAAAGTATCTATAACATTAATAAAACGATTATGCAATATGAAGTACATTGTTTACCCATAATAAAGCTGGGTTTTCAGACACATCTTTCAAATTTTTTCAAGAAGTTTATACATCTGCAAATGTTATTTCTTATGATAATAAAATCGAGAAGTAAACGCTTCAATAATTGCTTATAAACCGAAATAATATTGGTTTATGTTTCAAAACACTTGTGCTTGTATATTGATATTCGTTGTGTCTGTTTTGCTGGCGTTGCCGTTGGCAGAATACATGAATAAAGTGTATAAACATCGAAAGAGCTTATTGGATTTTTTAAGTCCTGCCGAGAATTTTATTTTTAAATGGTGTCGCATCAATCCTTTGGCAGAAATGACGTGGAAGCAGTACATCATTGCAATGGCAGTAATTAACAGCGTATGGCTGGCATTTGCTTTTATTATATTACTTTTTCAGGGAAACTTATTTTTAAATCCTGACGGCAACCCTTCCATGGGTTGGAGCCTTGCATTAAATTCTGCCATTAGTTTTTTAACCAGCGCCAACCTTCAGCACTACTCCGGCGAAACCGGCGCCACTTATCTTTCGCAGTTGGGCGTATTTATGTTTCTGCAGTTTGTTAGCGCTGCAACCAGTCTTGCAGCGGGCGTGGCTGTGGTAAGGGGTTTAGCTGCTAAAACTGCAAACAGCATAGGAAATTTTTATAACGATTTTTTGCTTTCGCTTACCCGCATATTGTTGCCGCTATGTATAATAGCGGCCATTCTTTTTTTATTCAGCGGCGTTCCTATGACGTTTAAAGGTTCTGCACAAATCACTTCTTTACAAGGCGATAGTATTAGGGTTGCCAGGGGGCCGGTTGCCGCTTTTTTACCCATTAAAGAATTGGGTTCAAACGGCGGCGGTTTTTTTGGAGCCAACGATGCACATCCTTTTGAAAACCCTAGCTTTTTTACTTTTATCCTGCACAGCATTCTTGTGTTTTTATTGCCGGTAGCTTTTGTATTTTTTATTGGCAGATATTTGAAAGCAAAACGATTTGCCGCTACGATATTTGGTGTGATGACAGCCGGTTTTCTTTTACTTACTTTTCCTATCATTCAGCAGGAAATAAAAGGCAACCCTGAGATCGCTGCTATGGGCATAAAAAATACCGGCAATATGGAAGGAAAAGAAGTAAGATTCGGCGCCTTTTATTCGGCTTTTTATTGTGGTGAAAACACATGTATTCCTGCGGGAACGGTTGTTGGATTTCATGATAGCTTTATGCCATTATCGGGCGCTTCTATGTTGGTGGCAATGCACATCGATGCTTTTTTTGGCGGGTTAGGAACGGGCTGGATCAATATGTTTATCTTTTTAATTATTGCACTTTTTATTGGCAGTTTAATGATCGGGCGAACGCCCGAAATATTTGGGAAAAAAATTGGCATCAGGGAAATTCAGATAACTGTTGTGTCAACCGTTTTACTTAGCCTCGTGCCGTTAGTAATGGCTGGCATCGCTTGCTTCACCTACACGCATTATAAGGGCGGCAACAATAGCTTGCAGTGGCTTATCAATACAGGTGCGCATGGCTTTACTACAATGTTTTATGAATACGTTTCTTCAATATCGGGCAATGGTTCGGCGTTTGAAGGTTTGGGCAACAATACTGCTTTCTGGAACTTAACCACAGCTTTTGTAATGTTGGCCGGGCGGTTCATTCCCATCATTGCAGCCATTTGGATTTCAGGATTGCTGATACAAAAAGTTTATACGCCGCGTTCCACCGGAACATTAAGAATACAAGGTTTCACATTTGGTTGTTTTCTTTTAGCCGTTATCATTTTGCTCAATGTGCTGTCGTTGCTGCCGGCATTAATACTGGGACCTGTATCGGATCAATTTTTAGTAAAGTAAAAGATATGCATTTATGAATTCTGAAGAAAATAATAACAATGCAGATCAGTATGTAAGCTTTAATCCAAAAGCAGCCAAAGGCAGATTGAAGATATACCTGGGAATGAGCGCAGGCGTTGGCAAAAGCTATCGGATGCTGCAGGAAGCGCATAATTTATTGCAGAATGGCGTGAACATTAAAATTGGCTACATTGAAACACATGGCAGGAAAGATACGCAGGCATTAACCGAAGGCTTGCCCATTATTCCGCGAAGAGAAGTGTTTTATAAAGGCAAGCTGCTGGAAGAAGTAGATGTGCAGGCTATTTTATTATTGCAACCGGAGGTAGTAGTGATTGATGAGCTGGCTCATACCAACATTCCGGGAAGTAAAAATGAAAAGCGCTGGCAGGATGTGATGGATGTGATAGAAGCCGGTATTGATGTGATTTCTGCCGTAAATATTCAGCATATTGAAAGTATTAACGAGGATGTAAAAGAGATTACCGGCATTGAAGTAAAAGAGCGCATACCCGATACCTTATTACAGCTTGCCGATGAAGTGGTGAATATTGATTTGCCCGCCGATGAATTGATTGCCCGCTTAAAAGCCGGCAAGATTTACGACCACTCCAAAATACAACAGGCGCTTACCAATTTTTTTCAGCCAGATAAAATTTTACAGCTTCGCGAGCTGGCATTGAAAGAAGTGGCAGGGCAGGTTGAACGAAAAGTAGATTATCAAATTACAGCAAAACAAACACCGTTCCGGCACGAACGGTTTTTAGCCTGTGTTTCTTCTAACCACGAAATCGGGCAACGCATCATTCGCAAAACGGCACGCTTAGCTTCGTACTACAACAGCAACTGGTTTGTGCTGTATGTGCAAACAGCAAAAGAAGCATCCGATAAAATACCGCTGGCAGCGCAGCGGCACCTCATCAACAACTTTAAAAACGCAACCGAGCTGGGCGGCGAAGTGGTGCAAAAACAAAGCGAAAATATTGCAGCGGCAATTATTGAAACTATTACTGAAAAAGGCATTACAACAATATGCTTGGGCAAGCCGCATTTTAATTTGTTTCAAATTATTTTACACACCGGTATCTTTAACCAATTGCTGAAAACACTTTCTACAAATAATGTTGACCTTGTTATTTTATCCTGATGGCACTAACCGTAAAAAATAAAATCTGGCTGGGCACTTTGTTCTTGTTTTTGCTACTGCTGCTAATAGGTGGCGTTGCCATTTTTTATATCGCGAAAATAAAAACCAATGCACAAAATGTGTTGCAGGATAACTACGAAAGTTTGCTGTACTGCCATACCATGCAAGTACAAATGAATACGCTGTCGCAGAACTTCGGAGCTTCGGTAAAGGAACTGGAAAAAGCGATGCAGCAAGAGCTGAACGATATTACCGAACCCGGCGAAAAAGAAGCTGCCATGAGCTTGAACAATGGTTTACAAAAGCTAAAAAACGGCGATACCAGCGATGCGAATATTTACGCCATTCACCAGCACATTCAAGACATTCTTTTCATCAACATGCAAGCGATAAAACACAAAAGCGAACGGGCTGAATCATCAGCGAAAGATGCGCTTACCATCATCATTTCAATGGGTGGTCTGGTGTTTATTATTGCGTTTACTTTTATTGTAAATTTCCCTTCTGTTATCACCAATCCCATCACTCAACTTACCGAAGCCATCAAAGAAATTTCCAATAAAAATTACAAGTACCGCATTTATATTGATAACAAAGATGAGTTTGGAAAACTGGCGGATGCTTACAACAACATGGCTGAACGGTTGGAGTATTTTGAAAACAGCAATCTTAACCAGTTGATGTTTGAAAAAAGCCGCGCCGAAGCTGTTATTAACAGCTTGAAAGACGCCAGCATTGGCATTGATAAAAGCGACCGTATTTTGTTCGCTAACCAACAAGCTTTACAACTGCTTGGCTTGCGTGCCGAACAGATGGTCGGCAAGTTTGTTGACGAAGTAAAAAACAGAAACGATTTGTTTTCTTTTTTGATGAATAACAGCGGCACTTCGCCCTTTACAATTGTTGTTGATAACATTGAAAATTATTTTACCAAAGAGATGGTTGAGGTAGAACAGGGAGATGTAAAAAATAAAGTGATTGTGCTGAAAAATATTACTTCGTTTAAAGAACTGGATGTGGCAAAAACAAACTTTATTGCAACCGTTTCGCACGAACTGAAAACGCCTTTGGCGGCTTCAGATTTTAGTTTAAAATTGTTAGAAGATGAACGTGTGAGCCAACTGTCGGAAGCACAAAAAGAGTTGATACAAAACTTAAAAAACGATAACCAGCGAATGCTGAAAATATTAAGCGAGTTGCTGAATTTATCGCAAATTGAAGCCGGAAGAATTCAATTGAATGTAACTGATATAAACCCTGAAACCATTGTTAACAATGCAATGCTCGCCGTGATGGCAAGCGCAAAAGAAAAAACGATTACTATAAAAAGAGTTTTGCAAAAAGAGCTGCCCCATATTAATGCCGATGCTGATAAAACCACTTGGGTATTGAACAATTTACTTACCAACGCCATCAAATATTCTTTTCCTGAAGGTATCATAGAAGTTAATGTTTATGCGCAAAACAATCATGTTGTTTTCTCTGTAACCGATCATGGTGCAGGCATTGATAAAAAATATTTGCCGCGCCTTTTTGATCGCTATTTTCAGGTGCCCGGATCAAAAGAAAAAGGCACCGGTTTGGGCTTATCCATTTCAAAAGAATTTGTAGAAGCGCAGGGCGGAAAAATAGAAATTGAAAGTAACATTGGCGAAGGTTCGGTGTTTCGTTTTCAGTTGCCAGTGGTGTAATCAATAAATAGAATTTGCACCTTTTTTAAAAAAAAGCTCTCATTAATTTATAAGTATTTTTCTCAACAACTTAGAGCCAGTTTAAAAATAAATACATGAACCACAAAGGCATAAAGAACACAAAACTTCACAAAGAAAATAAGTAAAAAACCTTGGTGCTACTTCCCATCTTTGAGGCTTAGTGGTTCTCTTTTCTTTCATTTGTAAACAGGCTCTTAGACGAGGCAACATTTACAAAATAATTTTAAAAGTATAAGTGGAAGGATTGGATTGATAGAGAAGGTTAGTTTTGCTATCATCACAGAAAGAGGATTTTGTAATTATCAGCCGGCAACACCTGTAATAAATATAAACCTAACAAACCGGAAATATTCTAAAGAATCAATAACCCGCTATTCAATTCTTTTCCTACAATTCTATCTACAGACAGCTATCAAGCCATCAGCCATCTAACAATTACTTTTATAAAAAAGCATCTCTGTCTGTTAGTTATTATCTTTCATTTTTCGTTTGCAAAAGTTATAGCCTGTCAGATATTTATGTAAAGATTGACACGAGCTAACTGTTGTGAGTGACTTTCAAGTTTAGTTCTTTTTCATCATTCTTACATTCTATCCTTACTCATTGAAGGAATAAAATCAAGCCAATGCAAAACAAGGAATATCGGGCAAATAAAAGCCTTGAGCAGATTTCTTCCTGAAACACTTAAAAGCTCATTGAAAATAAAAACCACATTATGACCCAATAGTTTTGTATTGCATCGGAAGACGATGGTAACATTCAATTTCCAAGTGGTCAGGTAATGTTGCAAACACCTTCCTTGTAAGCGCTGCATTGAATGCAGAAACGGGAATTAATGGGTAGAATTACTCATTTTATCAAAAACCTTCGGCTTTGTAATGATTGCAAATTTTATGGTTGCTGAATGTGTGATTTATGCAACTATTTCATGTAGTTGTGTAACAAATAAAACCCATTTCTCACTGACCTTTGCTATACTTTAAATCTCGCACAAACCACTTAGCGTAAACATCCAATCGGAGGATCAAAATGAAAAGCAAAAGTTCATTTGCCGGCTTTATAGTTATTATCATCGTTGCCATTGGGCTGATATGGGCACACTATGTATATTCTGCAACCACGATTACAGAAAGAGTTGTGATTGCAGCAGGTTTTTTTATCATCGCTCTCCTCATCTCTTCTTCCATTGAGATTGCCGGCCCATGGTACAAAGCCGTTGTATTACGTCTTGGTTATTTCCACTCTCTAAAAGAGCCCGGATTGTTTTTTATTGTTCCTGTCATTGATACTATTCTTTACAGGATTGATGCACGCATAATCACTACCTCTTTTAAAGCAGAGAAAACACTTACTGAAGACACAGTGCCGGTTGATGTCCTGTTTTGGAAAGTGTTAAAGCCGCAAAAGACTACTCTTGAAGTAGCCGGTTATTTAACTGCTATTAATTGGGAAGACGATATTATTGGATATGCTGGAAGCAAGAGATAAAATCAGCACGGTGCTGTAAACGATTATTGATGAACGCGCAAAGCCTATAAGTAACACCACTATTGAAAGAAGACTATCAAACAATAATTAAAAACACTAAAATAAAAATCAAAGACAAGTGCAAGTCAATTTAAATAGCTTACTCGCCGATAGCCTGGAAGCCACAGACGGAGAGATCGGAAAAGTGAAGTCGTTTTATTTCGACGATAACACATGGACAGTTCGTTACCTTGTTGTAGAAACAGGCAATTGGCTGTCGGGACGTAACGTGCTGATTTCACCGGATTCTATTATAAAAGACTCATGGGAAGAACACACAGTGCCGGTTAACCTTACAAAAGATCAGGTGAGCAACAGCCCTGATATAGATACCGACAAACCCGTTTCGCGCCAGCACGAGCAGGAATTGTTTGAACATTATCCCTGGAACAATTACTGGGGCGGCAGTTTTTATGCAGGTGGTATGTGGGGCGTAATGAGCCCGGCTATTGCCCTAACAAATCCAATAGTAAACGAGCCTGAAACAAATAACGGGCATTCTGAAGCAGATTCACATTTACGCAGTACAGGCGCTGTTGCAGGGTATCATATTCATGCTACGGATGGTGATATCGGACACATAAAAGATTTTATTGTTGATGATCAAACCTGGCAACTCCTGTTTTTTGTGGTAGATACGCACAATTGGCTGGGCGGTAAAAAAGTGATGATACGGGTTAGCGATATTAAAGAAGTGCAGTGGGAATATTCTAAAGTTATCGTCAGCATCACAATGGATGCAGTTAAAAACAGTAAACTGTTCAACAAAGCAGAGTTTATGCACATGATAAATAATAAGCTTTAACATCAATCCTCAGTTCAAAACAATAACTAACCACGATGAAGACTAATAAATAAGAAGATTTAAAAAAGAAATAAGATTCGCAAACACAAGTCAATAATAATTAAAATGAAAACAAACAATCCTACTTCTGTAATGAGTGTTTATTTGCTTACTACTGCACTACTTATTATGTTCACCTTTAATTCATGCGCACGGAAAATGTCTTTTGAAACATCCTCCGTTGTTCCCGCAGCAGAAGGAACGGTAAAAATTAAAAAAGATAAAAACAACAACTACAATATTGATCTGAATGTGATGCGGCTTGCGAGTCCTGACAGGCTAAATCCTCCTAAAGATTTATATATTGTATGGATGAATACAGAAGGTAATGCGGCAAAAAATATAGGGCAAATTAAAACATCAAGCGGCTTTCTTTCCAAAACATTAAAAAGCTCATTGGAAACTGTCAGCACAACTAATCCGACCGGTTTTTTTATTACCTCAGAAAATAATAGCAATGTTCAATATCCGAGCGGGCAGGTTGTGTTAAAAACACCTTAGTAACTTCTGATTTATATTCTCTAAACAAACATTATTATGAACACAATCACGCCGCCTTTTCCAGTAATAGAATGGAAGCTGAGTCATCCTATAATTCCGATAAGTAACCCTCTTAAAAAAATAAAATTCGCACACGGCATTGTGTTGAATGTTGATGTTAAGGACTCCTTGATCAGGGTTGGAATTGCGCTATTACTGCCAATGTTATTGCTATTCACAAACAAAAATTTGATTATCTACATTTCACCTGTAATTTTTTATCTGTTTGTGTCGGCTCTCACAAAATTTTGCATCGTTAAACATGTTTGGCATCGTTACATAAAACATGACCCCAAGCCTGTTGCATTGAAATACGGAAAAGATCCAAATTACCCTGACGAATCGGTTTGACGAAACATCAAGCAAGAGTGAACCTTTTTATTCGCTCTTGACTTTGAGAAAAGACTTTCAAGTCTTAGCCACAACTTAGGTAGATATAGTAATAGGTAATAAAGCAAGAATTAATAATGGTTGAATTGAAACACAAGAAACAAATATTACACGAACTCTTTATTGAGTTGGTAAAGCTGCAAAAAGAAGTGATTGCTTCCGGTTTAAAGCTGCTTGTAATACTCGAAGGAAGAGATGCAGCCGGTAAAGACGGAACAATAAAAAGGATCATCAAACACCTCAGTCCACGCGAAACGAAAGTTGTGGCGTTGGGCAAACCAACCGATGTCCAGGAACACGAATGGTATTTTCAGCGTTACACTGCGCACCTGCCGGTTTCAGGCGAATTTGTGCTTTTCAACAGAAGCTGGTACAACCGGCTTGGCGTTGAAAAAGTAATGGGCTTTTGCACGCACAAGCAATACAAATCATTCTTCACGGAAGTAGAATTATTTGAGAATGGGCTGATTGAAGGCGGCTTTATCATCCTGAAATATTATTTGGATATCAGTAAAGAAGAACAGCAAAAAAGATTGGACGACCGCAAAAAAGATCCGTTGAAGCAGTGGAAAATCAGTCCTATTGATGAGGTGGCGCAAAAGCACTGGAAAGATTATTCAGATGCCCGTGATGAAATGCTGCTAAAAACAAATTTCAAACAGGCTCCGTGGTTTGTTGTAAATGCAAATGATAAAGATGAAACACATATTGCACTTATCACGCACCTGCTGAACAGGGTGAAATATCATCATCCAAATGAAAAATTGCTCGCGGAAAATTATGGTTTGGTTGACCCCGCAACGCCTGAGATTATAAAAGACAAGCTCTACTGATAATCAAATAAAATGTAAATCTGTATGATGAGAATCAAACGGTTTTAAGATTGACATCAGTAAAAGAAAAAGTAGCAGCTAAATAAAATGCAATAAAACAAATGCAATGCATCTTAAAATTCTTCTTCCGTTCGAGATTTTTGCTGAAGTTAAAGATGTCAGCCGCATTGTAATGGAAATAAGCAACGGTTCCTATGGCTTATTGCCGTAAAGGCTTGATTGCGTTGCAGTCCTGGTGCCAGGTATTTTTACTTACGAAACGGAAAGCAATCTGCATTTGGTAACGGGAAAGTTGGAAAGCGGGTTCATTTATAGCTTCGATAAATTTCGTAAAAAATAAAAAATGCAACCTCTTAAGAATAAAAACAACCAGGACTTTTTTAGTGGGCGGATAGCTCAAAAAGAAAAACAAAAGGTAAAAGCTTTGCGTGAAAAAAATGGAACCGTTTGGTTTGGTTTAGGAATGATGGGAATGGTAGGCTGGTCAGTTACAGTTCCTGCACTAATTGGGGCTGCCCTGGGAATTTGGTTGGATAAAAAACATCCTCAGTCTTTTTCCTGGAAGCTTTCCTTATTGATTGCCGGCTTATGTGCAGGCAGCCTCATTGCGTGGTATTGGATAAGTAAAGAAGCCAAAGAAATTCACCGGAATAAAGAAGAAAACGATGAGTGAAATCTTTTTGATGATATTGGCATTTACAAGCGGCGCAGCATTGGGAATCTTATTCTTTGGTAGTCTTTGGTTTACGGTAAACAAAGCGGTTACTTCCAAAATACCTGCTTGTGGATTTTCATCAGTTTCTTTTTTCGCATTGGTATTACGTTAGTTATATTTTATTTTATTGGCTTCGGAAATTGGCAACGGCTGCTGATCTGTGTGTTTGGTTTTATCGTAGCGAGGTTCATTGTTATTCATTTTACCAAAGCCATTGATGCAAAACAGTTGTAAATAAAAAAGGCGGCGACTCATGAAGCTTAGTCCCGATCAAACGGTTTTTTGGCAACACAATTTTATAATCATTAATCTTACTATCGTTACAACCTGGGCTTTAATGCTGGTGCTAATGATAGCGGCAAGATTGGTTACCCGAAAACTAAAAACCGGTACTCACATTTCACGCTGGCAATGCTTTCTTGAAATCATTGTTACAGGCATCAACCAACAAATTAAAGAAGTCGGTCTTAGCAAACCGGAAGATTATATTGGCTTTATCGGCACTTTGTTTTTATTTATAATTTGTAAAAAACGAAAATATTTTTCATGGCTTCTTTGAAGATACAATAATATCGGCTCCTTATTACTTTGCAATTCCCACATTTTCAAGGCAGGCAATGATGGCTTCAATTACTCTTTTTGTTTCGTCAGGGTCTCTTACTTGTATGCATACAGCGCCGGTACTTCTTGCGGGATAATCATTGCCGCCTTCAAACAACGCATCACCAACAAAAATCATTTCTGCAATAGCTATGGATAAGGTTTGTTGTAACTTTTTTATTCCGTAAGCTTTATCAATACCCGGTTTTGTTACATCAATAGAAGTAGCACCGCCCATATTTATAGAAAATTCGGGAAGTGTTTTCTCCAGGCTTTCTTTTATTATTTTTCGTTTTTCAAAATGCGGATCCCAGTTTTTCTTGGCGTCAAGCGGCGCCTGTTGCCCCAACCCGGAAAAGGTAATCTGGCTGCCCCGGTTCTCAATCAAATCACCCCATGTTTACTCAGCTTTAAAGCCCGATTCTTCCACCGCTTTATTTAGGTTGGTAATGATTTTATTTTTTTCATCTTCGGTAAAATCTTCCGAATACAATTTCGTCCATCCTGACTGATATTGATAATATTTTGTACCGCAGGTAGGCAGAATAGAAAGATTTTCCAACACTTGTTTTTGCGGTAAATGCGACAGTACCTGTTTTTGAAACTGAGGCCAATCGCCACCTGATATAATGGTGACTTTTGCAACGGTAAGCAAGCGGCTCAGGAGTGCAGACATTTCATCATCAAGGGCGGCTTTGCTTTCGGCTAAAGTGCCATCGAGGTCGAAGACAATCAATTTTTTCATGTTATTATTCAGGCTTGAAATAACGTGTGATTAACTTTTTTATCCGGCATATCTATTTCTAACAAAGTAAGCCTTTCTTTTGGTTGATAAACACATTAACCCACACCAGCCGTTAACAGAAATACGTGGCTTTATTAACGGAATAATTTGTTTCATTTCTAATTATATTTCAATCACGGTTTTCTTTTTTGCTTCTTTTAACTTGTGTTCTTCTATATCTGCATCTATTTTTTCCTTCTTCATGCCTACTCTTATTAAACCAAACAGGCTCATGTAAATGTTGGTAATCCATACCAGTGCAAACCCTGCAATTAAGTAACCACGCCAGTTGGTAAACAACAAATGATATTTGGTAATGATTAAAAAGAGGAGCGCAACGTAATGGCTGAAACAGTATTCGCAGGTAAACAGGTAAAACAATTTGCGTTGCAGTAAGGTTTTACCAGCTTTCGATTTTTGCACACAAAAATCCCTGGGTTCTTTAAATATTTCTTCATGAGTTACTGTCCATGCAATGCACGCAACAGGCAAAGCCAGAATAAAAAGCCAGGTTATTTGTTCATTCAATTGTAAAAATATCATAAGCTCTTTTATTGTTGCTTATGCAAACAATAACCCAGAATGTAACAGAAAGAAACAACTCCTTTATTTATTTTTTTAAAAGCTTTATAATTGCTTCGAAAATAGTTTTTTATAGATGCATATTGTTGTTTGCCGGTCATTTTATCGGCTCGTTGCGTTTCTATTTTTATTGGTAAGTATTTGTTTATCGCCCTTTAAACTTATCTATCCCCTTAATAAAGGTGATAGCTTGTGTTACCGAATAATAACCGTTTTTTTTAATGATGCCAGCGGTTTACTGCAAAAACAAACGTTGCTACTCAGCACTTGTTAACCTGAAAATGAAGTAAAAACAAACGTTCCTACTCAGCACTTGTTAACTTGAAAATGAAGTAAAAACAAACAAGGCTTACAAGCCTTGTCAACCTGAAAAAGCGAGTAAAAACAAACCAGCTTGTTTAACTTGTCAACAGCTTGCAGGTAACTACTTCATTATCACACAAGTTCCGGATTTCCTGAACCAAATCTTCCCTCTCAATCTATGATGACAATAAGAATTATAAATCTTAAAAACTATGGCTTTATTGTTTTGAATCAGCTTCAAAAATTCGACCTGATCAGCCGGTGTTTTTATTTCAGTTTGAGTAACATTCCTTATACTATTATTCGTAATAAAGTTTAAAAAATCACAGTGATTCTAAAACTTTCTTTAGGAAGAAAGATACCTGATTTAACATATTAAAAGATAAGTAAGAAGTTTATTAAATATACCTTCCCTTAGTACAGCAACAAATCAAATCTGAAAATTTATATTAAATACATGGTAAGCCTCCGTTGCAAAATGTTGGTAACAGAAGAGTTGAAAAAACTTGGTCTGCATTACGCAGCTGTTGACTTAGGAGTAGTTGAGCTGCAGGAAGACATAACAAACGATGAACGCGATAATCTGAAACAATGCCTTTTAAAATCGGGGCTTGAATTACTGGATGATAAGAAAAGTATTTTAATTGAGAAAATAAAAAGTGTAATTATAGAGATGATTCATTATTCGGATGAATTGCCGGAAGTGAATTACTCTGATTATATCAGTGAAAAATTAAAGTTGGATTATACCTATTTATCTAATATTTTTTCAGAAGTGAAAGGCATTACAATACAGCATTTTATCATCATTCATAAAATAGAAAAGGTAAAAGAATTATTACTTTACGACGAGCTGAACCTAACCCAAATTTCTTATAAACTTCATTACAGCAGTGTTGCTCATTTATCTAACCAGTTTAAAAAAATTACCGGGCTTTCCCCTTCCTTCTTCAAAAAGCTAAGGCAAAAACGCCAAAGCAATCTTGAAAATCTGTGATATATGTAAGCCTTACCCGTAAATGTGTAATGCTTTAAAATTTATGTGGGTTCAACTTTGTAACATCATTTTTTCTTACTTCATAATGCTTCCAAAAAGCAAGAATGTTTTTTAGTAAGCATTCCTGCCATTACGCTGTAAGAAAACAAACAATGATTAATAAATGCAATGAAATATAATCCTGTATTTGCAGAATTAGAAAAATCCAAGGCTTGTATCATTGTTGAGATCATTGAATATATGTCCAACGCTGTTTTGAGTAAGACAATCATCAGGAAGATAACAGGTAACGTAACAGTTTCTTCGTTTGATGCCGGCGAAGAACTGGCAGAGAAAACATCACCTTTTGATAATTATATCCAGATTATAGATGGCGCTGCTGAGCTTAGTATTGATGATAAAACTTATAAATTAAAATTAGGTGAGGGAATTATTATTCCTGCACACGCTAAGCATTGCTTCAACGCCAGCATTCAATTTAAGATGATTTCTACAGTTATTAAAAGCGGCTATGAAGACTAATAAATTAATCTTTAAAAAAATCAATAAATAATAAAGGGAATTGTAAACAAGTATAACCTTAACAGCAGCATTTTTGCTTTTAGCCCAACAGCTATTTATCTTATTTAGGTTTACTTGTTGTTCAAGAAAAAATCTCCTCCGCAATACTTAAATTAATCCGCATTTCCTTTACAGAAACAAGTAAAGGATATAGCATTTTCCTGCGATTGTAACAACTAAAGCAAGTAAAGATTACACCTTTGTGTTGTAATAGTTCTTTCACAGAAATAATTTTGAAATGAAAACAATGAGGAAGGGCAAGCAGATGTTCGGAATGCCATCAAATGAGAACCATTTTCACATACGGCTGAAAAAAAGTGGCTGATTTTGTTCACCGGTTTGTTCAACAGAATGTTGATAATATTCGTTGATATTAGATATTGTTATAAACAATAAAACCAGCAAAAATTAATTTTTTGCTGGTTTTAACAGGCGGCTTTCGTGACCGCGTCAGGATTCAAACCTGAAACCTTCTGATCCGTAGTCAGATGCTCTATTCAATTGAGCTACGCAGCCGTTTGTTTTCGGGGCGGCAAATATAAAATGAAAATTGGTTTCGGCAAAATTGAAATGCTTGGGTCAACGCTGGTTCAAAAAGTATCGGCATACATCTTCCATTATTTATAAGGTATTTACGTTCCGCTACAGAAATACAACTTGTTGTAAAGATGCTAGAGCGTGTTGACATCTGAAGGTAATGATAGAATTGGTACAGTTGTTTAGGAGGAGAAAGAAACGAGCGGATGAGACGTTATGAGATAAGTGAAGAGCAATGGGAAGCGATTAAAGAGAAGCTGCCTTGCCAGCCCGGTTATCAGGGCAGAATGACTGATAACCGTTTGTTTATTAATGCAGTCATGTATGTAGCCAAATGCGGCATTCCCTGGCGGGACCTGCCGGAGCGGTTCGGCAACTGGAACACGGTTTATGTGCGTTTCAGAAGATGGGCTAAGGCAGGTATATGGCAAAAGATATTCAAAGACTTGGCAGACAAAGATGTCAAAACGCTGCTCATTGACTCAACCGCTGTTAGAGTACACCAGCATGCAGCCGGTGCTTTAAAAAAATAAGGAAACAGGCAAAGTGGATGATCAGGCAATTGGCAGGTCGAGAGGTGGACTGACAACAAAGATTCACTTAAGCACAGATGAGAAGGGAAGAATTAAAGCGATGGTACTAACAGGCGGACAAAGGGCAGATGTAAAAGCGTCTTTGGATCTGATGGGGGCAATGAAGCCGGAAAGAGTAATAGCCGACAAAGCATACGATGCAGACTGGCTTCTGCATTATCTGGACAGTGAAGGCATTGAGGCTGTCATACCACCAAAGAGAAGCCGGTTACAGCAAAGAGATATGGACTACATCGCTTATAAACAAAGAAACGTCATTGAACGGACAATTAACAAACTCAAACAGTATCGTAAAATCGCTACACGCTATGAAAAAACGACTCTTTCCTTCCTCTCACTTTCTTTGCTGGCTGCCACTTTTATCAACCTAAATCTATAGATGTCAACACAACCTAATACAACGGTGCTGAGCCATGACTACAAACAATGGTAACACAATCTGTATTTTTTCTTTTCGTACACCAAAACATTGTTGTGTATTCTATACTTACGGTAATCAATTTATAAAATTTGTAGATTGCCATCTGCTTTGTACGCCTGCTTCATAAAAAATTTTTAGTTGTTGCTTTTTTGTTACCGGATGGGCAGAGTAACTATCCCAATGAAGATGAAATGATTAGTCAATACTCTTTTTTAAAGTTATAAAAATATGAGAAGAAGACATGCTTTTGAATGGGAAGATCAACCCTGGTTTCCTTCATTTCTGAGACAATATATGATGGATTTTTTGCGCTTTGTTTTGCAAACGGGAAATTTGTATCAACCCATTACTTCTGTTTTGATAGATGGTTTGCAGCAAACAAAAAATGATGTAATCCTGGATCTTTGTTCTGGTGCCGGCGGCGCTGTTAAAAGCATTCAACACAACATTAAAAAAGCAACCGGCAAAACCATTTCTTTTGTATTGACGGATTTATTTCCCAATATGCAAGCTTACAAACTGCTGCAAAAACAAACCAATGGCAGCATTATTTTTTATATGCAACCGGTTGACGCAACCTGCGTACCGCCTGGCTTGCAGGGCTTTCGCACTATATTTTCAGGCTTTCATCATTTTGATGAAGCGGCAGCCAAACAAGTATTGCAAAATGCAATGGATGCAGGCGAAGGCATTGCCATATTTGATGGTGGCAACCGAAGCGTGTTTTTTATTGTTTTAATTCTGATTTTTCACCCGGTTGCCTTTCTTTTATTCACACCTTTTATAAAACCATTCTCCTTACAACGATTGTTGTTTACCTATTTGCTGCCTGTTGTTCCCTTATGTACCATTTGGGATGGCATTGCATCGGTACTGCGTTTGTACAAGCCGGATGAGTTGCTGCAGCTGGCTCATCAAACAAAAAACAACCTGCATGTTTACAAATGGCAGGCAGGTATTGTAACAAACCGAATTGGCATTCGCATTACTTATTTGTTCGGCGTTCCTTCTGCTTCGGTTGATTAATTCAACATTATATTCACTACAAAAAATTAATGGAATGTTCAGGTGAATTAAAAGATTTTAAACCCTTTGTTTTAATAGTTCAATTTATTTTTACGCTATTAATTTGTAAATCCATTATCATGAATATAGTTAACCGGCTTACAGCCATACTATTGCTTTTTTATATTGTAATGCACGTAGGTACCCGCTTTGTTTTCGCTACTGTAAAGTATTATTTTCATTTATTCCGGTCAACATAATAAACTTATTCAATTCCATATCACAAAGGGTTCCATCACGTTTTAAAATCCAATATCATGTTTTCGTTTGTTATTCATTTTGCCTGGCAGGTAGTGCAGGCAATCATCGCTTGCTGCCTGCTGCTGCCGGTGGTTTTACATCTTATTTATTATTTAAAAAAAACACTGCAAAAACAAACTTCGGTAAGTGAAGAATTGTTTGAAGAAAAAGATTATGCCATTATTGTTCACGTTACCAATCCGGTTCAAAATATAAATGCAGTTGCTCAGTCTCTGCTGCAACTGCATTATACCAATTATCTTGTTTATGTTGTAATAAACAAAAGTAGCGATCCTCTTTTTTATAGTGATGATGCAAGGATTGTTTTGCTTCAATCAACCAACCAACTTGCTGATTCATTTCGCTTGCATAGATATGTAATTGAGAATTTTAAACGCCCACATACGCATATAGTTTTGCTTCGTGGAAACAGCAGTACCGATGCTGATTTTTTAAACGGATTGAACGTTTGTTTTAACCAGGGTTTTCAAGCAGTGCAAGGCGCGTGCGTAAGTAAAAACAATAAAAAATTGGCTGATGTAATTTATACTATTCGCAATATTTACAATCGGTTTTTTAGTGGCGATGTATTGTTTGCCTTGGGTTCTTCGGCAACGCTAACCAACTGCGGAATGGCATTTACTATTTCTTTTTATAAAAAATACCTGCAACTACCAAACGCAATAAGCGCGGGTGTTTCAACCGCATTACAGCAAAAAATAGTAAGTATTGGTTATCAAGTTGCTTTTGCAAAAAAAGCCATTGTTATTGAAGAAAATACATTCGATTTTCAACAGTTAAAAAAAATTCATTCGCATGGCGTCAGCATTTGGTATAAACAATTTATGAACAGTTTACAACTGCTTTGCAAAGGCTTTGTTTGTTTTAACAGCAATTATTTTTTATCAGGGTTAATGCGGTTACAACTCCCTTTGTTTACCACACTATTATCGGCTGTTTTTTGTTTGCTGGTAAACGTTTTAATAAACCCGGTAGCAGCAACTTTATGGATAATTTGTTTATTGTTGTTTGTAGTTAGTTTTTTACTGGCAGCCCGCTCCCAGGTAAGCGGCAACAAGCTTTCTTCCTCCGCTAATCATTCTGTTTTCAGTCGCATACAAAATTTGTATGAAGAAAAAACAACAGAATTGTATTCTTCCGCACAATCTTTATAAAAAATAAAAAGAGAATTTATTTAGGAACGCTGATGATAAAAATTGTTCCGGTGTTTTCTTCAAAACTCATATCGAGCGAGCCTGATAAAGAAGTGATAATCTGTTTTGCAGAAGTTAAATGCCTTACATAATGGTTGTCTTCATTGTTAGCACCGTTTACCTGAAGTAACACAAACTCGCCGCCGCGCGAAACAACAGGAATGCCTTGTCCGTTATCAGCAATAGTAAAAACATACGCCTGTTTATTTTGTTGAAATGAAATTTCGATAAACTGGTTTTGTTTATTGTTGAATGTTGTTGAAGCGGTGATAATGTTGTTAAGTGTTTGCAGCAATAAGTTTTTAAAAAAATAAATCGAATCGTTGTCGGGATGATTGCCAATGGCAATGTTACCTTCTGATGAAGGCAGCATTTGTTTAAGATCCTGCATAAGACTGGTGAGCGTGAACATAGATTTAGTCTCTTGCAAAAAGCTTAACCGATTGGCTCTTTCCAAAGTTTCATCAACCGTAGCTTTTATACTTTCACATGAATATTTAATAAGAGATAAAATTTGCTTTCCATCTACATCCAATGTGTCCGAAAATTTATTAGCAATCAGTTCGGTAAATTCAATAGCGTTATCGCAGGGTTGTTTTAAGTTTTCTGCAGCGGTTTGCGCAAAGTTTTCAAGCTCTGCGTTTATTTCCTGCATCAATTGTCGGCTATGCACAAGCTCTTTTGTTTTTTTGTGCAGCTGCATCAGCCGCATGGTTTGGTTTGCCAGTATTTTCAAAGCTTCACGCTGGCTTTCATTTATGTTTCCCGGCTTGCTATCCAGTACGCATAAACTGCCAATTGCATAGCCCTCTTCAGTAAGTAAAGGCACGCCCGCATAAAACATTACATGAGGATCGCCAGTTACCAAAGGATTATCTGAAAACCGTTCATCTTTTACAGCATCAGACACAATCATTATTTCATTAGGCTTCAAAATAGCATGTGTACAAAACGCATGTTCGCGAAGGGTTTGCTCTAAAGTAACTCCATATGTAGATTTCATCCATTGCCTGTCTTTATCAACCAATGTAATTAACGAAACAGGTGTATTGCAAATAAAAGAAGCCAGCTTGGTAATGTTGTCGTAATCCTGTTCAGGCAGTGTATCCAGCAGCTCATAACTGTAAAGATTATGAAGTCTGCTTTGTTCGTTAGTCGGTAAGGAAGCTGCCGGCATAGTGTATGCAAGTTACTGGTTTCTAATATGATTAATTTACTTGTGTTTGTTTTTTTTTAAAAGATTAAGTATTATTTTTTTTCTGCATAATTCATTTAAAAACATGAAACACGATGAAGCTCATCAGGTAAGCTAACCCTGTCATATAAACAAATTGAATGGCAGGCCACTTCCAGCTTTTGGTTTCGCGTTTTGTAATGGCAAGCGTGCTCATACATTGCATTGCCAAAACATAAAATATCATCAATGATAAAGCGGTTGCCAGTGTATAAACTTTGGTTCCATCTTCGCGTTTTGCATTTTGCATTTTTTGTTTCAGGGTGGCATCGTCTTTTTCATCAACGCTGTATAAAGTTGCCATTGTGCCCACAAACACTTCGCGTGCTGCAAACGAAGTGATGAGCGCTATGCCTATTTTCCAATCAAAACCCAAAGGCTTTATTACCGGCTCAATAGCTCTTCCGGCAATACCGGCAAAGGAGTTTTGCAGCTTTTCGGTTTTGTGTTGTTTTGCTACAATGTCTTTATTATCCGGCGTTGCAGTTTGTTCTAACCGTGCATATTTTGTGTCAATAATTTTCATTCTTGATGAAGGTCCGTAACTGCTCAAAAACCAAAGCAGCAGGCTGATAACGATAATAATTCTGCCTGCATCCGACACAAACATTTTTGCTTTCTCAATCATAGTAATGCCAACGTTCTTCCAGCGTGGCGCACGATACACGGGCAGCTCTAAAATAAAAAAGCTTTTTTCTTTTATGTTGATAATCCACTTCAACACATAGCTTACAATTAGCGCCATTATAATTCCTACTAAATACAAAGCCATCATCACCAAACCCTGTTCACTTAAAAAGCCTAAAAAAAAACGGTTGGGAACCGCCAATGCAATAAGCATAGTGTAAACCGGCAACCGTGCGCTGCAACTCATTAGCGGCGTAACCAAAATAGTAAGCAGGCGTTCCTTTCTGTTTTCAATATTTCTTGTGCTCATAATGGCAGGCACGGCGCACGCAAAGCCGCTAATCATGGGCATTACGCTCTTTCCGTTTAAGCCTACTTTGCGCATTAGTTTATCGCTTAAAAAAGAAATGCGCGCCATGTAGCCAACATCTTCTAAAATAGTAATCAATCCAAACAAAATCATAATCTGCGGCACAAAAACAAGAATGCCGCTCAACCCGGCCAATAAACCATTTACTAATAAATTGCTCCACCATGCCTGTGGTAAACTACTCCCTAGCCAGCCGCTCAATTTCGAGAAACTCCAGTCGATTGCATTCATAGGAAATTGAGCAAACCAGAAGATGCTTTGAAACAATAAAAACAAAACCGCCAGTAAAATAACATTGCCCCACACGCGATGAAGAAGAAGGTTATCAAGCCTTTCGGTGAACAATTTTTTTTGAAGCGGATCGGGCTCCACCACGCTTTGCTGCATAATTTGCCGGATGCGAGAATACCGTTGCACAATTTCATCAGCCTGCGTTTTGGTAGGATTAAAATGGTTAGTGATTTCAACCTGTTCAATGGCTTTTTGCGTTAGGTTATCAAGAGGAAAATTTTCGTGATTAATGAGGTAGTGCATAGCTGCATAATCGCTCAAATGGGGCACTAATTTTTTTGCGCCGTCAATGGCGAAAGATGCAAGTTGTTTATTCGGAATAAAATCAAACTTCGGTGCAGCAAACGTTTGCCTTGAAGTTTGCGCCAACGCTTTTTTTAGTTGTAAAATGCCTTTGCCTTTTCGGGGGTTTACAGGCACAACCGGCACGCCCAGCTCACGTTCTAATTGAGGTATATCAATGCTTAAACCTTTGCTGCGCGCAATGTCCATCATGGTGAGTGCAATAACAACAGGTTGTTTTAAATCAATTACCTGGCTGCAAAAAAGAAGGTTGCGTTTTAAATTGCTAGCATCAGCAACGGCAAGAATAATGTCGGGTTTTATGTCATCATCCACATTCATCATCACCCTGTAAGCCACCCATTCATCGGCGCGGCGAGGGTATAAACTATAAGTGCCGGGAAGGTCAATCAGCTTTGCGGGAAAGTCATTTTCCAGGTTAGTTACGCCCGTTTTTTTATCAACTGTTACGCCAGGGAAATTACCAACCTTTTGGTTTAAGCCTGTAAGGGAATTAAAAAGAGATGTCTTTCCGCAGTTTGGGTTGCCAACCAACGCTATATTAACCTGTTTGCCTGTCAAATTTGTATAATTTCAATCTACAAAAATAAGAAGCGGTATCAGCAAGAGGTTGCGAAAAAGGGAACATTCCTAAGTAAGTGTGTTAAAATAAAACAAGTGGCTGGCTTAACAATATTGAACAACGAAGTGAATATAGGTTACGATAAACAAATAAAACAATGAGCGTGGCACGATAGCAGCCACTGGTCTTTTGCAGTATGGTTATGTAGAAGATAGAGATGAAGTTTTTCTTTTACTTCAATTATACCCGTTATGTCTTCTTCTTTAAGTAATTTCAGTTTCACGTTATTTTCTTCATCTATGGGTAAAAGCATATTATTTTTTTAAGTGTTATTTATGTCGAAACCTGGTTGATAAACAGTAACAGATGATGTACGAGATTGTATAATTTATAGTTTTGATGAGAAATTATCTCCATTGGTTTAATACTAATATACTAATCTATTCACAAGAGAATAGGAAGCAATAGTGTTCTTGGCGATATAATGATAACAACGAATTGTAGGTTGCAATTTTTAATCAGGCTATTACAGGCTATATTTGTTCGAAAAAAAAATACTGTAAATAAGCTTAACGCTTATCAACATGAAGAAAGTAGCAGCTACCATATTAGCTTTTGTTTATTTAGCAACCTCATCAGGTGCAATAATCAATTCCCATTACTGTATGGGTAAGATGTATTCGGTTGATTTTTCTAATGAAAACAAATGCAGCAAGTGTGGCATGAAGCACGAAAAAGGTTGTTGCGAAAACAAAGCAAAGGTGCTGAAAGCCCAGGACGCGCACCCGTTTGTAAATTGCGAAACATCTTTGCCTTCCAATTATGTTCTTATTTACACTACTTACAATATTTATTCAACCACCTTTCCTTCATTAACATCGGCGTTTGCTACGCATAATAATTCCCCGCCGCATTCCGGCACTTCTCTTTCGGTTCTTTACTGCATTTTCAGACTATAAATTGAATGATTGATTGCTGTGTGCAATGGCTTATCCATTGTGCTTTGAACTGTTCACTTCTATTCATCATTCTAAATGTGTACTCATGAAAACGCTTTTGTTTTGTATAGCCAGCGTCTTTTCGTTGTTAGCCCACGCACAAATAACTAAAGTATCGCTGCAAGCCAGCGGCTTAACGTGCAGCATGTGCAGCAACTCCATTAATAAATCGTTACAAACCATAGATTTTGTAGCACAGGTGCATCCAAATGTGCAAACTTCCACTTTTAATATTTCTTTCAAACCCGGCAGCTATGTAGATTTTGATAAGATAAAGAAAAAAGTAGAAGATGCAGGGTTTACCGTAGCAAATTTTGTAGCCACTATTCATTTCGATAATCTCCAGATAAAGGATGACCAGCCTGTAAAACTGGATGATAAAACTTTCTATTTTCTTCATCCGAAAGAGCAATCATTAAACGGTGAGCAACAAGTGAGAATTGTTGACAAAGGGTTTATTTCAGGAAAAGAATACAAGAAGAATGCGGCCCGCATTACCAATAGCGGTAAAGGCATTTATAATGTAACCATCTGATAAATAGGTTTGTTTTTACTGCACTTTTTTAAACCCGATCATAATGAAAACAAAGCTAAGTATAGCCGCCTTGTTTTTATGCTTAACAGGTGCTGCACAAGAGCTTTTTACTTTTACCGAGCCGGCAAGTAATATGGCTGCTAAAAGCATCGGTTTGAGGCTGAATAATTACATCGTGCCTGAACGTTACACTTCTGCAACCGATTATCATTTGATACCGGAAGTAATGGTTGGCGTTTCTAAAAAAGTGATGGTGCATGGCGATATATTTTTCAGTAATCGCAGCTGCCGGTTTTCTGCAGAAGGCGGCAGCGTGTATGCTAAATACCGGTTCTTAAGTAATGATGATGTACAGCAGCATTTTCGCATGGCGGCATTTGGCAGGTACAGCATAAACAATAGTAAAATTGAGGAAGAGGAAATAAACCTATACGGATATAATAGCGGCTTTGAAGGCGGTGTGGTAGCTACACAATTGCTGCACAAAACCGCTCTGTCATCGGCTTTATCTTTTGTAAAAGCGGTGGATAATAACAGCAGCAATAAATTTCCGGATGTTAATAACAGCAAAGCTTTGAATTATACATTATCAGCAGGCAAGTTGGTGTTACCGAAAATATATAAAGATTATAAGCAAACCAATCTTAACCTTATGCTGGAACTATTAAGCCAACTGAACCTTGGCAGCGGCAGGTATTATATCGATGCTGCGCCTTCAGTTCAGTTTATCTTCAACAGTGTAGCCCGCTTGGATATTGGCTATCGCACACAACTCAGCCATACTTTGCTAAGAACATCATCTAACGGATTGTTCATTCGTTTTGAATATAATTTATTTAACGTGTATTGATTAGTAACATTCATTTTTAAACATCTTATTATTCATTCATCATCAAAATCAGGTAACATGAAATCATTGAAATTTTTATTGATTGCCACACTCATTTTTATGTCGGCAAACTTGTTTGCGCAAACAACAAAAACAGATAAAATAAAAGTGTTTGGCAATTGCAACATCTGCAAGGAGAATATTGAAACCGCATCTAAAACAGCCGGTGCTACAAGCGCTGAATGGAACAAGACATCTAAATGGCTTACCGTAACTTATGATCCTTCCAAAGTAACCAGCGAGCAAATACAAAAGAATATAGCGGCAGCAGGCTACAATACCGAAAAATATAAAGGTGATGATAAGGCTTATAACAATCTGGATGAATGTTGCCAGTACGATAGGAAAGATTCTTTAAGAACAACCAAGAAGCCCTGATTATTAACCTACTTATTATCTCATTTGCTATGAAAGTGCTTCTCTTTTTAAATCTGTCATTTTGTATTCTTTGCTCTGCTCATGCACAGCAATACCATAACATGGATAGTACGAATATGGGCAATATTAACATGAGCCATGATACGGTGCCAATGAATGAAAGCATGATGAACATGAGCAACATGAATATGGATGAAGATATGCCCGGCATGAGCCATTCATACTCACGCACCTTACTCATGTCGCGCAATGGTTCGGGAACTGCATGGTCGCCCGATAATAATCCGATGTACATGGTTATGAAGCATACAAAAAAAGGGATGTGGATGCTTCACGGAAGTATTTTTATACGGTATGATGATCAGCAACTAACAAAGAAAAACTCCCGCAGCGCGGCACAGTTTGATGCACCCAATTGGTTTATGGCGATGTACAACAAACCAGTTGGTAAAAACGGTTTGTTCAACTTTACAGCGATGATAAGTTTAGACCCGATAACGGTTACATTGCAGGGTTATCCGTTGCTCTTTCAGTCGGGTGAGTCATACAAAGGTGAGCCCTTGGTTGACAGGCAACATCCGCACGATTTATTTTCAGGGCTAAGTGTTGGCTACACACAACGTTTAAATAAAAAGATAGACCTATTTGGCTACATTGGTTACCCTGGCGAGCCTGCCATTAGTGCGCCTACGTTTATGCACAGGACTATTGCCTTGAATGATCCGGATGCACCGTTAAGTCATCACTGGCAGGATGCTACGCATATTACATTTGGCGTAGCTACCGCAGGTGTAAGGTGGGACAAATTAAAAGGTGAGTTTTCATCGTTTACAGGAAGAGAGCCCAATGAAAACCGTTATAATTTTGATAAGCCAAAATTAGATAGTTATTCCTGGCGATTATCGTTCAATCCCTTGCCATCATTGGCTTTACAGGTATCACAGGCATTTATCAAAAGCCCTGAGAGTTTACATCCTGATGAAAATGTAATGCGTTATACCGCCTCGGTTTTGTATTCTTCGCCAACTACTTCAAAAGGTAACTTCTTTTCATCAGCCCTTGTTTGGGGAATGAATCAGGAAGGAGCGGATAAGCATAAAGAAAATTCATTGCTTGCAGAAGGTACACAGCAATTACAAAAACAAGCTGTTTACGGGCGTTATGAATTTGTACAAAAATCATCCGAAGAACTGAATTTAGAATTGCAGTATGGCAAGCGCGTTTTTGACATACATAAGCTGACGTTAGGTACAAATCGGCAGTTGATTTCTTTTGGAAAATTTGAATTGATTGGAGGATTACAATCGTCAATTAATCTTCCGCCGCCCTCTTTGCAAAGCTTATACGGCAAAGCGCCAATGAGCGGGCAGATTTATGTAGAAATTCGTCCAAAGCTGATGAAGATGTAAACCCTGCCATTTTTTCATCTTCTCTCTGGTGGCATAGTGATTGATTATTAAGTGCTGTATTTATAAATCTAACCACTAAAAATTCAATTAATAATATGGGAAAAATAATAGGAATAGACCTCGGTACAACCAATAGTTGTGTTTCTGTAATGGAAGGTAACGAACCTGTTGTAATAGCTAACGATGAAGGCAGAAGAACAACCCCTTCAGTAGTTGGTTTTTTAAAAAATGGCGAGCGCAAAGTAGGTGATCCGGCAAAACGTCAGGCAATTACCAATCCGCAAAACACCATTATGAGTGTGAAGCGTTTTATGGGTCGCCGTTTTGATGAAGTAACTAACGAAATTAGTCATTGGAGCTATAAAGTAGCAAAAGGTGATAATAATACCGTTCGCATTGATATTGACGGACGCTTATATACACCGCAGGAAATTTCTGCCATGATTCTTCAAAAGATGAAAAAAACTGCTGAAGATTACTTAGGTCAGGAAGTGACTGAAGCCGTAATTACGGTGCCAGCATATTTTAATGATGCACAACGTCAGGCTACGAAAGAAGCCGGTGAAATTGCTGGTTTAAACGTTCGACGTATAGTGAACGAACCTACGGCTGCTGCATTGGCTTATGGATTAGATAAAAAACATGCTGATCAAAAAATTGCCGTATTCGATCTGGGTGGTGGTACATTTGATATATCTGTCCTTGAATTAGGCGATGGTGTTTTTGAAGTAAAATCTACCAACGGTGATACACACCTGGGTGGTGATGACTTTGATAAAGTAATTATGGACTGGCTGGCAGAAGAATTTAAAAAAGATGAAAACATTGATCTTCGCAAAGATCCTATGGCTTTGCAACGTTTAAAAGAAGCTGCTGAAAAAGCAAAGGTTGAGCTAAGCTCTTCTTCCGAAACTGAAATTAATCTGCCTTATGTTACGGCTATTGACGGTGTGCCTAAGCACCTGGTTAAAAAATTAACCCGTGCTAAGTTTGAACAATTGAGCGATTCTCTTTTCAACCGTTGCTTAACACCTTGCGAAGCCGCCTTAAAAGATGCAGGCTATAACAAAAGCGATATTGATGAAGTTATCCTTGTAGGCGGTAGCACACGCATACCAAAAGTGCAGGAACTGGTAGAAAAGTTCTTTAATAAAAAGCCAAACAGAAGTGTAAATCCTGATGAAGTTGTTGCTGTTGGTGCAGCCATTCAGGGTGCCGTGTTAACCGGAGAAGTAAAAGATGTATTGCTTCTTGATGTTACGCCGCTTGGCTTGGGTATTGAAACCATGGGTGGTGTGATGACAACCATGATTCAAAGCAACACAACCATTCCATCTAAAAAAACAGAAATTTTTTCAACCGCAAGTGATAACCAGCCCGGTGTGCAAATTCATGTTTTGCAGGGCGAACGTCCATTGGCAACACAAAACAAAAGCCTTGGTATTTTTAATCTTGATGGCATTCCACCCGCACCGCGTGGTATTCCGCAAATTGAAGTAACGTTTGATATTGATGCCAATGGTATTTTGCATGTAAGCGCAAAAGACAAAGGAACAGGAAAAGAACAAAAAATTCGTGTGGAAGCAGGCAGCGGCTTAAATAAAGAAGAAATTGAAAAGATGAAAGCCGAAGCCAAAGCCAATGAAGCTACCGATAAAACCGCGCGCGAAAAAGTGGAAAAAATGAATCAGGCAGACAGCCTTATTTTCCAAACTGAAAAACAGTTGAAAGAGTTTGGCGATAAAATTCCTGCTGATAAAAAAGCGCCGATTGAGACTGCTTTGAACAAGCTGAAAGAAGCGCACAAAAGTGGTGATGCGGCTGCTGTTGATTCTGCTCTTACAGAAATGAATACAGCCTGGACAGCTGCCAGCGAAGAACTTTATAAAGCGCAGGCAGCAGGTAGCGCACAGCCGAATGGCAATGAAGGAAACGCTTCTTCATCCGGCACTGGCGAAACCGTTACAGACGCAGAATTTGAAGAGGTAAAATAATTAATATAATTTCTAATTTGTAGATAAATAATCCCGATAATTATCGGGATTATTTTTTTATAACACCTCAGTAAAACAAATTTATATCCTCTTGCATACAGAATGTTTACTTTGCACGTTTAACAATTTACTGGTACGATTTTCCGTACTTTTCTTTTTAATAAATAAAATATCATGATGCTTTTTGTGGCTGGTTTAACCAGCGATTTTGACGATGTTGACTTAAAAGAAATGTTTGAGTTATACGGAGAAGTAAGTTCAGCCCGACTTATAACCGACCGAGCTACTGGTAAAAGTAAAGGTTTTGGTTTTGTAGATATGCCAAACGAAATTGAAGCAAAAGAAACCATTGTAACATTGGATGGCGTAACCATTGGCAGAAAAAAGCTTTCGGTTAAAGAAGCCGAAGCCCAGCAAAATAGAACCGAAGGCGGAAGCTCTAATGCCGGCAGAGGCTATAATAGCGGTGGCAGTGGTTATAACAACAACCGAAGCTATAACAATAACAACAGCGGTTATAACAGTGATCGTCCCCGTACTCCTCGTTTTGGTAACAACAACAGCAATAGCAATAACAGAAATAACGATAACAAAGACAATCGCGACAGAGGGAACCGGGGTGATAGAAACGATTTTAATAAAAGATATTAAGCAGGATTAATATCAACCTTTAATAATTTTTACTTTCGCTTGCATAAGGGCTTAGCAACTTGTTAAGCCCTTATTTTTTTATCAAATTGAAAATGATACTTTGTTAATCTTCTCTTCTTACAACTTAACTTGAATACATCTATGCCACGGAGCAGAATTGCAGGAATCGGGATGTATGTTCCCCAACATATTTATACCAATAATGACCTTACAAAGTTCATGGATACCAGCGATGAATGGATACAGGAACGTACAGGTATTAAAGAACGCCGCTTTGCCAACCGTTACAACGAAACCACAGCTACTATGGGCATTGAAGCGGCGAAAATTGCCATTGAGCGAGCAGGCATAACAGCACAGGATATAGACTTTATTGTGTTTGCCACACTATCGCCTGATTACTACTTCCCGGGTTGCGGGGTGCTGGTGCAGCGCGAAATGAAAATGAAAGAAATAGGGGCGTTGGACGTGCGCAACCAATGCAGCGGTTTTATTTATGCATTGAGTGTTGCCGACCAGTTTATACGCAGTAGCATGTATAAAAATATATTGGTGATTGGCAGCGAAAAACATTCGTTTGCATTGGATATGAATACGCGCAGCCGGCATGTTTCGGTTATTTTTGGCGATGGCGCCGGTGCTGTTGTTTTGCAACCAACTGAAGATGAAAACAAAGGTATTATCAGCACGCATTTGCACAGTGATGGCAGCGAAGCAGAAATACTTTCCATGCGCAACCCCGGCACTCATTCTAACCATTGGACGCCCGGTTCAGCCGATTATGATGCGGCAGAAATCGGCGGAAGTTTTATGAGTCACGCTATGATTGATAAAGGGCAACACTTTGCTTTTATGGATGGACAAGCCGTATTTAAAAAAGCGATTGTTAAGTTTCCTGAAGTGATTATGGAAGCCCTTCAAGCGAATAATTATTCAACTTCGGATATAAAAATGCTTATTCCGCACCAGGCTAATTTACGCATCTCGCAATACGTTCAGCAAAAGCTAAACTTGCGGGACGATCAAGTGTTTAACAACATTCAAAAGTACGGCAATACAACGGCGGCTTCTATTCCCATTGCTATGTGCGAAGCCTGGCAGGAAGGCAAAATTAATGAGGGTGATTTGGTTTGCTTAGCCGCTTTTGGCAGTGGCTTTACCTGGGCAAGTGCCCTGCTTAAATGGTGAGTTTATAAAGATGGGTTTTATTAGATGCAGAACGTCAAACAAAATAATATTTTTTAATTATTGCGACAAACAAGTGTCTATCAAATGATCAATTTGCTTAATTTCAAAAGGCTTATAAAATATACCATCAGCAAAAAAGTCTGTATTTTTTAAGGAAGACTGGTTATCTGAAGAAAGAATAACTGAAACAGAATTATTATAACGGCTTTTAATTTCTTTGCAAATTTCTTTACCGTTTTCGCCATTTAAATTCATATCAAGCATTACCAAATCGGGTAACGATTCTTCCAGCGCATCAAACAACGATTGCGAATGTGAAAACGTTCTTACATAAAATCCCTTCCTCGTAAACAATTTATTCAATTGGTACAAGTAACCAAAATCATCATCTGCAACAAACACTTTTTTCATTTCCGTTTTTTTATGCATATTGCTAAAAACTATGCCAGCCATTGTATTTTATATCCTAACCCGATTAAATTCCGATTAAAAATAACTACGTTTTCTTTTACTCATTTTTTTCAACAAAAGTATTCCTTACTCATTCTTAAAAGGTATGGAAATGGTGATTTCTGTACCTTTTTTATCGGAAGTTTCCCAGTTGATAGTGCCACCTAACAATTGCGTGCGATGCTTCATGTTGCGCAAGCCAAGGCTATCTTTTTCAACCGCATTTGTGTTAAAGCCAATGCCATCATCCATCACTATAATTACAAAAGCTGCGATTTCATTTTTTATTTCAATTGCAATGTGTTCGGCTTTTGCATGTTTAATGCTGTTTTGCAGAGCTTCCTGTACAATGCGAAACAAAATAATCTGTGCTTCAGGCTCCATCGGTAAGTTTGCGTACCGGCTGCTGAACGTTACCTGTATGGTTCGGGCAACAGTAATGCGTTTGGTTTCAGCTTCTAAATTTTCTATCAAATTAAAACTTCGAAGCCAGTCTTTATTTAACGCCCGTGACAGAGAACGCAAGTCCTGTATTGCTTTGCTTAAAGTTTGGTCGGCGGTAACAAGTGCATTGGGTACATGTTGCCATTGCTGCTGTTGCATTCCTCTTTCCACAATGCCTAACAGCATTTTAGTACTGCTTAATAACTGCCCTATGTTATCGTGCAACTCACCACTAATTTGGTTAAATGCGTGCTCCTGAACTTCAAGCTGTGTTTGCAGCAATTGCTGGTTAAAAGCCGTTTTTAAATTTTCTGTGCTTTTGGTGAATTTTATTTGACGTCTTTGATAGATAATAACAAACAACGTGATGAAAACCGATAGCGAAAGAAATACAAGCGCTACAACTATCACCAGCATTATTTCGTTAGACATAACCGTTTTTGTTGAATGCCTTTTGTAAGAAACAAACACATAAGTAAGTGCATCACGCTTTGAAAGCGCCAAACAATATAAGCCAGTTGGTTATTAGATGCAATAAAAACCTTGTAATAAAAAAACACAATAAAACAACTGCAATAGTAAATAAAAAGCCCCGAAATGAACCAAAAGTAAGGCTGTTTTAAAATATCCGAAGCATCGTTGGTGGTTACTTTCATCCAAAAAAACCGAAGGCAAACCATCAGCACAAAAAAACTGCATAAACAATACGAGATGCTGTTGAAGGTACCTATTGTTTCAAAAAACAAACTGTTGATGCAAAAAAAAACAACCAGCACAGCACCAATAATAAAATAGGTTGTTGTAAAGAAAACGTGTTTGCCGGAATGATGGAAAAAAAGAAGCAAGGCAAAAAAAGAATACAGAAGATTAAGGTGATAAACAAAATAATTGGGCTGCGGATAGTAGGATAAAACATCTGCCAGCGTGTTAAATACAAACTGAGCCAGTAAATACAAAAACAAAAGAAGAAGGCTTTTAAATAATGCTTTGCTTCGATATTGCAGTAACCACAACAACGGAATTAAAGGCGAAGCACTATCAAGGAATACAAAAACATATCCCATGCACAATTTGTTAATTACAAAGGCAAACTAAAATGGATTCAGGATATAAAAAATAAAGGTTTACTTTTTTGAAGTAAAAGAAAACCTTAGCCGCACGGTGGTGGATGCGGACATAAAACCTGAACTGTTGCGCTTACATTTGGCATTAAACCTTTTGCATTATTTGCATCACCGGCAGCAACTTCAACAGTGCCTTTTGCACCATAAATGTGGGTAATGGCATCCTGCTCAAAATCAACTGTAAATAGCAACCCTTTGTTTTTATTGTCTTTTGTTTCATTGTAATGAGTAATAAGTTGCTGCATTAACCTGTCGGGTAAAAAAAATTCAATAGGCATATTTTATTATTTTAATAATGAAGAAATAATGATACAACAACATTAGTCGATTTCTTTTTAATACAAAACGGTATTTTCCCCGTATTTATAAATCATTTACATCGCCATAAAAAATAATTGTATTTGCATTTTTGCGTATTAAAAAAGCTGCTGATAAGTTTTATTGTCTTTTTTTGCATTATTCATTTAACCAATTGTATTGTTTGCTATGCCTGCCAAAGAAAAGATTTTAGTGATTGGAGCATCAGGACAGATAGGAGTGGAGCTAACCTTAGCGTTACGAAAATTATATGGTGATGCTAACGTAATAGCTTCAGATTTACGTGAGCAAAATCCGTTGTTAAAAGATAGCGGGCCTTATGTTTCGCTTGATGTAATGAACAAAGAAATGCTGCATGTTCAAGTGATACGGCAAAACATTACGCAGATTTATTTACTGGCTGCCATCCTATCCGCCACGGGCGAAAAAAACCCAAGCCTCGCCTGGAATTTAAACATGCAAAGCTTGCTGCATGTGCTTGATATTGCGCGCGAAGAAAAGCTGCAAAAAGTGTATTGGCCCAGCAGTATTGCGGTGTTTGGGCCTACATCGCCAAAGCAAATGTGCCCGCAGCAAACCATCATCGAGCCAACTACCGTGTATGGCATCAGCAAGTATGCCGGTGAGTTTTGGTGCAATTATTTTCATCATCGTTATGGTGTTGATGTGCGCAGCCTGCGCTATCCGGGGCTTATCAGTTATAAATCATCGCCGGGTGGCGGAACTACCGATTACGCGATTGAGATTTTTTTTGAAGCAAAAGAAAACAACTACTACAATTGTTATTTGCGGAAGGATACTTTTTTGCCAATGATGTACATGCCCGATGCCATTCGCGCAACGCTCGAATTGATGGAAGCGCCAAGGCAAAACATATCGGTTCGCACATCGTATAATGTGGCTGGCATTTCGTTCTCTCCAGGCGATATTGCAAGCGAAATTCAAAAACAAATTCCGCAATTTTCTACCAGTTATAATCCTGATTACCGGCAAGCTATTGCCGATAGCTGGCCTCAAAGCATTGATGATGCTATTGCACAAAACGATTGGCACTGGAAGCCTGAATACGATTTAGAAAAACTAACAAAAGATATGCTGGAGAATTTAAAGTAAAGCCGGAAGCCTGGGAAGTTTGTGTGTGCGAAAGCGAGCGGGCGATTGCTTAATTACTGCAATTTTAAATGAATTTAGAAAGAAAAAGGCAAAGCTAAAAGCCTTACTGCGCCTGCATTTGAGGTAAAGGAGCAAACGAAATATCGGCAACGGTTTTGTTTTCAAGGATGGCTAAGTTGGCATCACGTACTTCAATCATAATGCGATGCAAGCCGCAGTTTTGTTCATCACACTCACCACATTGTTTGTAAAAATGAAGAGACACACAAGGCAGCAAAGCAATCGGTCCATCAATCAAACGAAGCACATCAGCAAGAAAAATTTTTTCGGGTTGTTTTGCCAAATGATAACCGCCGCCCTTGCCCTTTTTACTTTCTAAAATACCGTCTTTCTTAAGCTCTAATAAAATGTTTTCTAAAAACTTTAAAGGAATATTTCGTTGCTGCGAAATCTCTGCAATCAGCACCGGCTCATCGTTATTTTTTTGCGCGAGATACATCAGGGCTTTAAAAGCATATTGTGTTTTTTTAGAAAGCATAATTCGTTTTCTCTTCTTTGCAAAGTAATTATTTTTTAGTGTTTTGCCTGCGCTTGTTTGTTCGCATTTTGTTAAGGATACGAAAGCCAAATTTTCATTTAAAAATCAAACCCTTACTGCCTGCGAATTCCTAATTTTATTTTCTTTTAAACGAGGCGCATACCAGTATAAAACAATGCCGCTGATCATCAATAAAAAAGAAATAATTTCTGCCTGTGTGGGATGAAAGCCGAAAATGCTGTAACGAGTGTTCACTCTTATTTTTTCGATAAAAAAACGCTCCACGCCATTTACAAATAAATAGATGGCAAACAGCCTTCCTGCAACATTTATTTTAGTACGAATACGCCATAAAAACAAACATAGCAGCAAGCCCATAACAATTTCATAAACGGGGGTTGGAAAAACAGGAAGAGGCAGATAATTACAAAAGTCGTCCCAGCCACAGTGCGCAAGCGGAATGCCTTCATGGTTTACGTTGTGCGGATAGGTATAAGCAAACAACCAATCGGGTAAACCGCCGAAAGCCTTTACCGACGCGTGTTGTATGGCTCCGGTTGAAGAAATATGATCGGTATAAAGGCTTTCATAATGACCCAGTTGAAAATTAAATTCATCCGGCGTAGCTAACAGAACTTTGCCCTTATTATTGGATAAGTAAGCGCTGTTTACAATGCCCCAATCGCCATCGCCGGCAACCTGGCAGCCCATGCGCCCCCAGCCATAAGCAAACATTAATCCCGGTGCAATGGCATCGCAAAGATGAACGTAAGAAAAGTGATATTTTCTCGCATAAAAATAAATGGCGATAGCAGCTACAATTAAGCCGCCGTAAAAGGTTAGCCCGCTGCGCGAGAATAAATTACCAATCGGGTCTTGAATAAAACGATCCCAATTTTCTAAGTTATCAAAAAGTTTAGCTCCAGCGAAGCCTGCAACAAAAGCAATCATTACCAAATCGCCAACGCGGTCGCTGGGCCAAATTTTATAAATGCGTTCTTCTGGCTTGGCTAACTTTAGTTTGTTTTTACTTTGCCAGCGCAAAAAAGTAAGCAAGCCACCCAGCGCAATGCCACCCACTAAACTGCCCTGTGTAGAAAACAAAAAACCTTGCGGATCGTTATGCGCGCTTGCTATAAAAAACAAACCCAGTAATTTAAAACCGAATAAAAAACCAACCACAAAATTGCTAATCAATTCTCCCGGTGTAGCCGGTTGACCAACTATTGTTTTTGTTTCGGTATAAGTGAGCAAGCCCTTTGCCTGCTTGCGTTTCAACTCTTGTATCAACAGCCATGCGCAGCCTAAGAAAGAGATGGCTACCATAAAACCAAATGTGTTGATAACCTTTAAAAATGGAAGGCTGATGTTGAAAACATCTTTAAAAAAATAGTATAAGTTAGGATACATGGATGGCTTTTATTGTAAAGGGTGCAAGTTTACTGAAAAACGATTCATTGTTTTAAAGATAGGTTGGTAAACATTTGGCAAAAGGTTAATTTGTGTAACCTGTAAGGCTTTTAAACCCGGCAGATTGTGTTAAAAACGATACGTTACAAAGGAAAGTAACGAATGCCACAGTATCGTCCGCATTGTGAAACAATTTTGGAACCCGCAAAAGAAAACACTTTTGCATTCAATGCCCTCGCTTTCGCAAACAAAGGATTTTTCTTCACAAGTAGTGGTATTTGTAAAGTGATCTTAAGGTTCGGTAATTAGAATAATATATTGTATTGATACAACTGCAATACAAAAAACAAGATTAACCGGTTAATTATCAATGTTATTTTTTAAAATAAATGCGTGTAATATCATATAATTATGAGTTAGCCAAAATGGTTCGAAAACCCGAACTAACGAGCAACCTTCTACTTACTTCCTCATTCTGGCTACCAAATACCGCAATTAGGATACATGCAACACATTGCATCTGTTGACCTTTGTTGTATTGCTAATTTAAAATAAAAAATCATGACAGATCAAAATGAAACTTCAAGTGTTGACCTTATGGCAACTCCTTCAACATCTAATAAAGTATGGTTCATTACGGGAGCTTCCCGGGGTTTTGGAAGTGTTTGGGCTGATGCCGCGCTGAAACGTGGCGACAAAGTAGCCGCTACAGCACGTAAATTATCAAGCATTGCTCATCTTACAGAAAAGTATGGCGCAAATGTTCTTACATTGGAGCTTGATGTAACTAAACCCGACCAGGTGAAGACAGCCGTAGCGCAGGCGCACGCACATTTTGGAAGGCTCGATATTGTTCTCAACAACGCCGGCTATTCACTTGTTGGAACGATTGAGGAAGCCAGTGCGGACGATGTAAGGGCGCTGTATGAAACCAATATTTTCGGTACACTTTCTATCATCCAGGCGGTTTTGCCGTTGATGAGAAAACAAGGTGGCGGACATATACTGGGCGTATCAAGTGGCCTTGGTCATGTTACAATGCCAATCATCGGCTATTATTGTTCCTCAAAATGGGCATTCGAGGCAATTCACGAAAGCCTGGCAGCAGAAATTAAGCCTTTTGGGATCAAAGTAACGATTATAGAACCTGGTGCCTACGCAACCGAGTTCGGGAGCCAGGAATCTTTGAAATTTGCAGCCGGCATGGACATTTATACAGATATGAAAACGCAATTTTTTGAGAGGCTAACAAAGGGGGAAAGAGGCGATCCGAATGCAACACCGGAAGCGATTTTTAAAGTTGTGGATACAGAAAATCCACCACTGCGCTTTTTTCTCGGCAGCCACAATTTGCCCTGGATACGGGCTACTTACGCTGAGCGGCTGGCAACTTGGGAAGCATGGGAATCTGTTTCAAATTCAGCGCAAGGCAATTAATTTTTTAGGTGAAATAAATAACCGGACAACAGAAGCAAAAAGAGAGTATTACCTTGCCAATGATAACCGATTATGAAAAACATGATTGGTTGTCATTGTATAAAAATTCAAAATGAAAAATAAAGAAACTATCCATCATAAATTTGATTCTTTGTCCGATATACATCGGGCTTTTGGTTTACCTAAACCTTTGCATCCCCTAATAAGCCTGATAGATAATTCAAATAATGAGGTTGAAGTTAATAGGCCAGCCGGTTTGCATGTTTTGAATTTTTATAAAATATCGTATAAAACAAAACTTGGCGGGAAAATAAAATATGGACAAGGTTATTATGATTTTGATGAAGGCGGCCTTCTATTCGCTTCGCCCAACCAATTAATTGGCGGCAACAACGATACCGGCGAATGTTTGCTATTTGCATTGCTAATTCACCCGGATTTTTTTTATAATTATCCATTGGCAAAAAAGATCAAACAGTATGGCTTTTTTTCTTATGCTGTCAATGAAGCTTTGCATTTATCGGACGATGAAAAAGAAACCATCCTTTCTATTTTTAAAATCATTGAAAAGGAATTAAAAAGCCGGATAGACGATTTTAGCCAGGATGTCATCATTTCGCAAATTGAGTTGTTGCTGAATTATGCCAATCGTTTTTATAAGCGTCAATTCATTACGCGCAAAGCGGCAAGCAATGATTTGTTACAAAAGTGTGAGGAGATTTTAGACGAATATTTCAACAACGAAACATCCTTGCGCGGAGGAATACCAACCGTTCATTATCTTGCAGAGCATGTAAACTATTCTCCCAGTTATTTAAGCGATATGTTGCGTTCTCTGACCGGACAAAATGCGCAGCAACACATACACAGCAGACTAATAGAAAAGGCAAAAGAAAAATTATCGACTACTGATTTATCAGTAAGTGAAATTGCTTATGAACTGGGTTTTGAATATCCGCAATCCTTTAATAAGTTCTTCAAAACAAAGACTAAAGTTTCGCCGTTAGAATTCCGGCGATCTTTTAACTAATAATCTTAAGCCAACAATTTTAAGTAACCTGCCGGGCTTTTAAACCTGGCAGGTTTTATTAGGTTTTATTAAAAGAATACAGAGAATTTTAGCTTCGCAAAAAACGGAACGCCGGCCGTATAGCTTACTTCATCAACCGGTGCTGTTTCGTATTTTAAACGCGACACATACTCCACCTGCGATTCGTACCATACCTGGTTAAAAAGGTTTTCAACTGAAACACCAACTTCATATTTTTTCTTTGTGTAGTTGGCGGTAAGATCGGCAAGAAAGTATCCTTTGGCAACAAGACTGTAGTCTGCATTGGCAGGTCTGTCGTGAAGATAACGGTAGCTGATGCCTCCATTGATGCCGTTTTTAAAACGAACATACAACCCTGCAGTACTTGTAAACGTAGGAGCCGTAGGTAAATAATCCTGACCTTTAGGAACATCCAAAGCTCTAGGTTGGGCAAAGTTAAGATTCATGTCTCCATAAAGCCAGTCTGTAACCTGGTATCGTGCAGAGAAATCAATTCCTTTTCTTATTGTTTTTCCGCCTGGGCTTACACTTTCATCGCCATAATCAGAACCATACGTGAACTCTTGTTGCAGATAAATATACCACAAAGCGGCGTTAATATAAAGCCGTGGCGCAGGTTTCCAGTTGATACCAAAATCGGCACCGTAAGCGGCAGGAAGCGTTTGGAAACCTTCATTGCCAATCACTACACGCGCATCGTTTGAATGAAATCCTTTTCCTGTTTTTACATACAACTGCACCTGCGGATTAACTGTGTATTGAATATTTATTTTTGGGCTGATGATAGATTTGCCCTGGTTTGTTTTTACACCATTATAAATAGATGCAGCACTGTCTGAAGAAGGAGCCGTACTTAGATAATAAAAATGAAGATAATCTAACCGCACACCGGCATTGAAGAGCCATCTGCCCCTTTCAAGCGTTTCATCGAGATAGCCGTTAAGGTTGGTTTCATGAATATTTCCAAGCTGAAGGTAATTTAGCACTTTATGGTTGAGCGAATGTGCAAGCCAGCTTGGATGTGTTTGGTCATATCTTGCGCTCAGCCCTACAGTGGAAGTAAGAACAGAATTTCCCAGTATTTTTTGTTTTGAGAGCTTTCCGTTATAACCGCCTAAATCTCTGGCTTCATGCTGGTTGAATTCATCTCCGTTAACCGGATCAACGAGATAGAATGTGAAATTGGTAAGCAGGTTAAAATAATAGTTGGAATAATACAACTGGTTTTCCAATATCCAATTATTAGGTAGGGAAGAAGTTAGCTTTACATTAATATTTGTTCTGTTTGTATAGCCTCCCTGCCCGCTATCTATCACACCAAAACGGTCGTGTATATATCCTTCGGAGATAGCTCTGTTCGGGATTTCACCCGAAGCACGCCACTTAGAATTGAAATTAGTAAAGATAAAAGTTAGCTTACTGTTTTTGCCAACAGGAGTATTGAATTTACCTAATAAATTAAATCGCTTAAAATGCTGACCATAATCAAAGGGTCCATCTGTATATAAAGCTTCACCAGCTATGTAGGCGCTTTGCCCTCTTTGTTTTGCTTTATCGCTTAGGAGGTTAATCATAGCCACTCCTCTAAACGAATTGAATTGACCTCCTTCTATTTTTACCATACTTTTATCCAGCACATTAATGGTATTGTAACTAACATAACCGGCAGTACAGAAATCGCCTTTATTCGAGTAATAAGGACCTTTACCAAAATCGTAGCTGCCTACGGTTTCAGGAATCAAATAATGCAAATCTGCCCAGCCTTGCCCGTGCGCCTGCGATACGAGATTCACCGGCATGCCATCTACCGAAATATTCACGTCAGTTCCATGGTCGGCATCAAACCCGCGCAAAAATATTTGTTCGGCTTTGCCGCCACCAACCTGCTGAGCAATAAACAACCCAGGCACCAAGCGAAGTAAATCCTGTGCTGATCGCGCAGGTCTCATGTTCAGGTCAAGGCTGCTTAACGCGCGCGAAGTAGTTATAGAATTTAGCTTGCTGGTGATAAGCACATCTTTTAAATTAATTGAACCTTTTTCAAGCTCTATGTTGATATGTTTACCGGCTTCGGCTGCTTTTATTTTTTGGGTAGCATACCCGATATAGTTTACGGTTATTTCATCTTCAGTATTTGTATTTTTTAATGTAAAATTTCCTTCTCTGTCTGTGAGTACATTGATATTATTTTTTGTATTGGTAATAACAGCCGATTCAAGCGGCTCATGTGTGTTTTTATCGGTTACTCTTCCTTTGATTATACTTTGTGCATGAACAAAAAAGAAGCAAAATTGAAACACACTGATAGCTGCTACAGCTAAAAGTTTATTCATAAAATGCAATGAGTGTTGCCTGAAAAAATATTGTTGTTTAATAAAGGCTAATCTTACTAAAACACGTCAACTGCAACATAGCAACAAGCCATGCGCACTTAATTGTTTTGTTAGTTAAGAATGCACTTTAGTTGTTTCGATTCTAAATATTTTGTCAGGAGAGTTTGGGCGGAGGAAAGGGATGCGGGATATGAACATTCAAGAAAAAAAATGGAATAAAAGAAAACGTTGTTTTGCTGTTGCCTGGCAGTAAACCTGCCACAGATAAAACAATAGTTTGTAAATGAACCGGAACCGGTTCTTCATACTTTACAGTGGTTGCTGTTTTGTTATTATCTGTTTCGTTTGCTGCCACTTCTTTTTCCAGATGGTTGTTGCCATACACAGCATGAACGGTAGCTAAGTGTTTTTCTTCATTAAAAACATGACTCAAAGCATCGCAGGCAACTGGTATTGCGCAACGCAGTAACACAGTGCAATACAGCAAAAACAAATAATAAGCTGCCGCGTACTTCATGAATTAAAAAATCTTATTTACCGAACAAACATTTACAAAGTAAACGATTGAGAAGATAAGGTTTGTTTTTACTTTAAAAAACGATAACTATTGTTTGCTTTGCGGTTACGAGATACTTATTTTATGTTGTGTTTAGTTTGCAGAAAGGAAAAAAAATACACACAATATATATTTGCCTGCTTTGTTTTGAGAGCTTTTTGTTTTTATTAAAGATGAAAAACAACAACATAAAAATTTAATCAAAATCTAAGGTTGAATTTCCGGATGCTTAAATTCAATGGGGGTGTGGGTTTCAACAACAAATTTATTTACTGTAAGAGATGGAGTAACGAATTTATTAATTAAAAAATTTAAATGGGTTCAAATTTGATAATTTCTTATTATAAAGCAGAAATTACGATTATACACATGCCATTCGCAGCAATTTCTTCAATTAATTGCTTACTAACCATAAAGCATTTACAGAAATTATAAGAAAGCCGTCTTACCGTTTTGATATTGTGTTTTATTAACTCATTTACCTGCTTTTAAATTTTTTTTTCATTATGCAAACTGCTTCTGTCATCAATTGCGTATAACACAAATTACAGCGTGTTATACCAGCAAAAATCAATTCGGATTATATCAACAATTATAATTTAAACTTTCACATGTATGAGTAGGAAAACTGTACGCATTGCCTTTTGGCGGTTTTCGTTGTTATTGCTTGCTGCAATAACGATGAATGCCGCTTTCGCTTCCTCGCATAGAGAAGCACCATTAATTTCAAACGATCCGCTGGCAGACAACACGGATGTTTACGCATTCCGCAGTCCGGACGATACCACAACTGTAACGATTCTTGCTAACTACATTCCGTTTGAACTACCGGAAGGTGGTCCGAATTATTATACTTTCGGAACCGGCATCCGTTATGAAATTCACATTAAAAACAAAACCACCACAACCGGCGATGATATCACGTATCGGTTTACGTTTCAGCAGGTAGATCAGGATTCAACTACCTTCTTCAATATCAGGTTGGGCAAACAGAATTTAAAAACAACGTACACCTGCGAGAAGAGTACTGATGGCGGACAAACATTTATTGCTATCATAACGAATGGCATTGTTCCTCCTAATAACATTGGCCCTCGCTCGATAGATTCTACTCCGGTTGGTTTAGGCGTCCCTAATTACAATACACTCATTACAAATGCAACTGTTAAGCTTCCCAATGCAGAAACCGTTTTTTGCGGTCCTGCTGACGATCCGTTTTTTGTTGATTTGGGTGGTGTTTTTGATGTGGGCAATTTCCGTCCTCAAGGCAATTCAACAAACCCAACCAAAGATGGTTTGGCACGTTATAACGTACATACTATTGCATTGAAGATACCCATTGCTTTGCTTCAAAAATCTGGCTTGCCGGTAACATCTGCTAAAAATATTTTGGATCCGGATTTTGTAATTGGTGTTTGGGCAAGCGCCAGCCGCCAGCAAACAAAAGTGTTTAACACCGATGGCACAAAAACGTTTGAAGGTCCCTGGGTTCAGGTATCTCGTTTGGGTATGCCGTTAACCAATGAAGCTGTGATTCCAATTGGTTATAAAGATAAATGGAACGCAAGCGATCCGACAAAAGATCTCAATTTTGCATCTTATTTTAAAAATCCCGAACTGGCTTTGTATATGGACGGTACTCAATTTGGCGGTGCTGTTCCTTCTTTAAATGCATTGCGCATTCAAACCAATGCGCTGGGTACGGCTTCTGCAAGAGGGTTCGATTTTAGAAATGGAAAAAAAGGTTTGTATGCATTGAAAGGCACAGCCGCTGTAAGCGGTACTGCATTGGCAGAAAACGAGTATGGCTCAATACTGTTACCTGATAGCATCAGCCCTCGTGCGGTTGATTTGTTGCCTATCTTTTATACGGGTGTTCCTAACGTTCCACCTTACCAGTTAGCAACAGGCAAAAAAGGCAATCCATTAGCGGTGGGTAAACCATTTATCAACAACTTTTTGCCAACACTGGGCGATATGCTGAGGCTAAATATGGCTACGCCTGTTACGCCGAGAAATGCTCCTGATTTCAGTTCGGAAGGAATTGTAAAAGCGGCTGTGTTAGGATTAACTGACTCAAGATTTAACAGCAATGCAAATCTTCAGTTCATTCCTAATATGGATGGTTTCCCTAATGGAAGAAGGCTGGAAGATGATGTTACTACCATCGAGTTGCAAGCTGTAAGCGGCGTAGCTTTAGCAGCTATCGGTTTGTGGTATGATGATTATGTGCCCGGCACTTCAACAAGCCCTGTAACCCAGGACTTAGTGAATGTATTAACATTTACAGCCGGACCAACGCATAACGATACAACATTTAAAGCTTCTTTCCCTTACGTGCAAACACCGTGGAGAGGATACGATTACACGCTTCAACAAAGATTCTAACCACAAAAAAGAAATGAAAATGAAATCAATTATAAAATTATGTACAGCCGCGTTGCTTTGCACTGCCATTAGCTATACGGCTTCCGCATCGTCTCACCGCGAGGCGCCTTTAATCTCAAATGATCCGCTGGCAGATAATACCGATTTGTACGCTTTTCGCAGTCCCTGCGATAGTAGTAAAGTGATTTTAATAGCTGATTATATTCCGTTTGAATTGCCTAATGGCGGACCCAATTATTATAATTTTGGAGAAAATATCCGCTACGAAATTCATATAGATAACAACACGGCTACACCAGGCGATGATATTATTTATCGCTTCACTTTTACAAGTACGAATCAGGATCCGACTACTTTCTTCAACATCAGGCTGGGCAAGCAAAATTTAAAAACAACGTACACTTGCGAGAAGAGCACAAATGGCGGTCAAACATTTACTGCTATTATTACAAATGGCGTCGTTCCGCCTAATAATATCGGTCCTCGTTCTATTGATAATTCAACTGTTGGATTAGGAACCAGCTACGATAATTTGATGTCAAGCGCTATAACTCCGGCAAGTACCGGAGAAACCGTTTTTTGCGGTCCTATTGATGATCCGTTCTTTGTTGATTTAGGCGGCGCTTTTGATGTTGGCGGCTTTAGGCAAACCGGCAGAGATGGACTGGCAAAATATAACTGTCATTCTATTTGCATACAAGTGCCAATTTCGATGTTGCAAAAAAACGGGCTTCCTGTTGACTCTGCAAAAAACATTTTAGATTCGAGATTTGTTATTGGCGTATATGCTTCGGCAAGTAGACCCAGTATGTCAACATTCGATACAAGTTCCGGTACTTATGCTAGTTCCGGCAATTGGGTTCAGGTATCTCGTTTGGGTATGCCATTAACCAACGAAGTGATTATTCCAATTGGTTATAAAGACAAGTGGAACGCAACTTATCCGTCTGGCGACTCTTCTTTCATTCCATATTTTGAAAATCCCGAGTTGGCTTTGTATATGGATGATTCGCAATTTGGCGGTGCTGTACCAGGCTTGTCAAAACTTCGCATTCAAACCAAATCGCAAACTGCACTTGGTAATGTTGATTTCAGAAATGGCAAAGAAGGTTTGTATGTTTTAAAAGGTAATGCAGCTTTAAAGGGAACAGCATTAGATCCGGCTATTTTTGGTAACATACTCCTGCCCAATAATCACAGCCCACGTTCCGTAGATATTCTGCCAATTTTTTATACCGGCGTACCTAATCTGCCTCCTTACCAGTTGGCAACCGGCAAACCTGCCGGCAACCCATTGGCGCCAGGCAAACCATTTATCAATAACTTCCTGCCAACTCTGGGCGATTATCTTCGTTTGAATATGGCAGTGCCGCCTACATCACGCAGGGATAGTGCATTCAGCCCTGATGGAATTATAAATGCAGCCGTGTTAGGACTTACAAATTCTAAATACAATGGAAGCGATACGCTTCAGTTTATTCCCAACATGGATGGTTTTCCGAACGGAAGAAGGTTGGAAGACGATGTAACTTCTATCGAGCTGCAAGCCGTAAGCGGCGTAGCTTTAGCAGCCATCGGTTTGTGGTATGATGATTATGTACTTAACCAAACAGCAAGCCCCGTTACACCGGATTTGCTAAATGTACTCACCTTTAATGCGGGTGTTACTCATAACGATACCACTTTCAAATGGTGCTTCCCTTATGTGCAAACGCCATGGAGAGGTTTTACCGGTAATCAGTATGTGGGTCCGCAAAGCACGGTGTTACCTGTGCGTTTTATGGGCTTTACAGCTACAAAGCTAAACCAAACAGTGTCGCTTAAATGGCAGGTTAGTGATGAAGTAAACAGTGATCATTACAATGTTGAATACAGTACAGATGGCATTCATTATTCAACATTAATTACAGTAACTTCTCATAATGCAAACAACAGCAGTTATCAATATTTACACGCTTCTCCATCGCTTGTAAAAATTAATTACTACCGTATTACGCAGATTGGTAAAGATGGCAGAACCATTACTTCGCCAGTGCAGGCTATTGAATTTGTAAACAACAATATAATTACAATAACGCCGAACCCGGCTACCAATTTTGTGAAGGTATTTTCTACTGTTGCCAACCTTCGTATAACATTATACGACAATGCCGGAAAGAGAGTGATGGCACAGGTTGTAAAAGACAATAATGCTACAATTAATGTATCATCATTATCAAGAGGCGTTTATACAGTTGTTGCAACCGATATCAATGGTAAGCAGATAGATACAAAGAAGATTGCAAAAGAATAAGTGCAATATGATTTGTGTTTTTTAAAATAAAACATTACACGGTGTAACAGCCGTGTAATGTTTTTTTACACCCATTTACAAACGAAGATTTTTTGTATTGTTACTCATACGTTCAACGTGCTTAACTTATTTACAAAGTGTTGAAATGTTCGCTTAAAGCGAAACGATGTTCAACAAGAGTTATAAAAGTGGAGTAAATAAAAACCGTATTTTTAAATTCAATATTCTATCATTGTTTATAAACTGATTGCTTTGTATGAAGAAGAGTACCATTTATTTAATCTGCATTATTGTTTTTTGTTTAGCCATTGTTGGCATTGTTGTAAAATATCATCAAAAACAAACGGAAGAAGCTAACAAAGCGTATGGTTTGTTAGATAGAAAAGGAAGTGCAACCAACACACCCGAATGGCAGCTTACCAAAAAGAGAGCAGCCACATTGCTAAAGTCTTTGCAAACCGATCCGGCAGATACAAAATCGGCTTTGCAATTAGCGGCTTTGTACATAAAAGAAGCCCGCATAACAGGCAACCATGTGTACTACGATAAAGCTGCAATGAAGTACATAAATGATGTGCTATCGCAGAACCCGAACAACTTTGATGCGCTGGTTTATAAATCGCTCATTTATATGTCGCAGCACCACTTTGCCGATGGCTTAACAGTGGCTCATCAGGCGCAGCAAATCAATCCTTACAATGCTTATATTTATGGGTTGATGGTAGATGGCAATGTAGAAATGGGGCAGTACGATTCAGCTGTAAAATATGCTGATAAGATGGTTTCTATCCGCCCTGATTTGACATCGTATTCACGCATCTCCTACCTGCGCGAAATTTTTGGTGATTATAAAGGTTCTATTGCTGCTATGCAACAAGCTGCTACCGCAGGCGGTCAAGGCGATGAATATACTGAATGGACACGCTCGCAATTAGCTGGCTTATACGAAAAAACCGGCGATTATAAAACAGCTGAAACGTTGTACAACCAATCGTTAACTATGAGACCCGATTATGCGTATGCGCTGGTTGGATTGGCTCATGTGGCTGTGGCGAATAACGATTATAATAAAGCCATTGTTTTGTATCAAAAAGCCGATTCGATTGTAACTGATAACACAGTAAAAGAAGAAATGAGTGATGTGTATCGCCGCATCGGGCAAACCAAAAAAGCAGATGACATATTGCAGGATGTAGTGGATGGCTTAAACAAAGATGCACAGGCAAGCGCAGCCGACCCGACCATGGGGCACTATGCAGACAGAGAACTGGCTTACGATTATTTAAAATTAGGCGATAAAAACAAAGCTCTTGAACATGCGATGCTGGAATGGAACCGGCGCCCTGAAAACATTGATGTAAATGAAACAGTTGCCTGGGTATATTACAACCTCGGCGATTATGCCAAAGCCGCTTCTTACATGAAAACAGCTTTAAAAACGCATTCTAAAAACCCTGTTTTATTAAGTCGTGCTGCATTAATTTTTTATAAAGCCGGCGACAAAGAATTAGCAAAAACAACCTTAGCTGAAACCTCACTTTCTAATCCTTACATCGACCCATCTTTGAAGAATGAGACGGCTGCTATTGAAGTTAAATTATAACCAAAAAGGGCATTTAAAAAACAACCGATTGCAGCATAAAGATTTTGCATGGATATCTTCATGCGCAGGTTTGTTTTTACTGCTATTTTCTGCAACATCATTGTATGCACACACCATCAATTATGCGTTAGAAAAAGCACCCACGGATCATGTCATTTGGTTTTATTTAAAGCTCGGCTTTACACACATCTTACCGCAAGGTTTCGATCATATTTTGTTTGTAACCGGCTTGTGTTTATTAAGCACCAAAGTAAGTGTTATTTTATGGCAGGCAACGGCTTTCACAGTGGCGCATTCCATCACGCTGGCGCTAAGTATGCAAAACATTATAGTAGCGCCGAGTGCCGTGGTTGAGCCTATCATTGCGCTGTCTATTTTATTTATTGCGGTTGAAAATTTATTGCTTACCGAACTAAAACCCTGGCGTGTGTTAATTGTGTTTATGTTCGGCTTGATTCACGGGATGGGTTTTGCAAGCTCGCTCAACGAAATCGGGTTGCCGCGAAACAAATTCGCCACTTCTATTTTATCATTTAATGTTGGCGTGGAGTTAGGGCAAATCACTATAATTCTTACAGTGTTTGCATTGGTTATTATTCCCTTAAAAAATATACCCAATTATAGAAAGCGCGTTGTATTTCCGTTATCTGTTTTAATTGGATTGATTGCTTTGTATTGGACTATCCAGAGAGTGTTTTTTGTTTGATGATGTTACAATAACGTCAATATAAATCAATTATCTTCTTTAATTATTGAAGTTACGATTCTAACAAAATGAAGTAAAAACAAACTTCAGTTTTTTAATTGCATGGCTTGCAGGTTGCCTTCGCGCAGCTTGCTTTGCTGCCAGCTCATATTGATGGCTAATGCAGTGATGACAGCTCCGCAAGCTAAACCCAGCCAGGGTGCCGGAATTATTAATAACGCCCATCCGCTGATGTACGATCCCATCACATCGCAAAAATTTAAAAATGCCATATAACCTGTAAACTGCGAGCCTTCTACCTGTGGTCGGCACAACGCCATCAACAACGGAAAAGACGCCACGCTAAACATCGGGTCGGCAAAATTCCAGATGATTAATCCGGCAGTGGTTAGCGTTCGGTTGCCCCAATACATATAGCTTCCGCAAAGCGATAAAAAATAAATTCCGAGACACCAAAGTACAACCGTTTGCAAGCGGGCAGCACCCATTTTATCGGCAATCATTCCGGCAAAAATGACCACCACAAATGTTAGCAAATTTCCCCAGCTTCCCTGCAGTACCGATACATCATTATCCTGCCAGTGCAGCACATGAATAATGTGATAAGTATAAGAATGAATGAACACGCTAAAGCATAAATATACCAACGCAATCCCACCATAAACCTGAAGGCTTTTTTTTGCTGTGATACCTTGATACAATTGCGTAAACATCCACTTTAATGAAGGGTTATCTTCTTTTGCAGTATGCCCATCGGGCAGCAATTCTTTCTTTCCAAAACCTGGCAATAGTTTATCTTTTTTATCAATCTTGGTAAAAAAAGTAATAATAGTAAAAACCAATAAGAGTATAGATTGAAGGCAGGCAGCAGTAAAAAAACTATAACGGTGCAACACGGTTGAAAGCACTGCGGCGCCAATTGCCGTGCCTATTAAAAAACCGCCGCGCATATAGGCATTCACGCGCCCGCGCTCTTGTTGAGGCACTACAAAAATAGCGGTGGCATCAACGCTGGTATCCTGAAAAGAAGCGAAGATGCTATGAATAAAAAAGATAGCGGCAATAGTGTTTACTTGTTTCACCGGATTAGTGATAAACAGCAAAAAAAGCAGTGTGCAAAATGCGCCCAATTGCATAGCAACCAACCAATGTTTGCGCCTTCCCATTACCGAATATTGATAGCGGTCGATAACCGGTCCCCACATAAATTGCAAAATCCACGGCGTTCCAATAATGCCTACAAACGAGCCTACTACATTGGGTGCCGCGCCTTGCCCCACCAGATAATTGGCAAGCGTTGTAAAAGCAAAGCCTGCCGGAATGCCTTGCATGGCGTACAAATAAAAAAACGTGAAATAACGGAAACGTGTGCTTTCATTCAGAGCGGGCAACGGCATGAAAATCGTTTTGAGAAATAATTGTTTTACAATGTTACTTGCAAGCAATGAACATGCAAAAGTTATTTCATTGTAAAAGAAAAATTTTTTTTTTACAATAGTGTTTAAGAGGATTTGTTTTTATGGTAATGATGGTTGTAAAAATCATTGTGTAATTTGCTTTTTGTACAAACGATTTTTGTATGAACCAGGAAATAAAAAGTGGCAATTTATTAATCGCCGATCCGTTTTTAAAAGACCCTAATTTTATGCGTACGGTGGTGCTGTTGTGCGATCATCAGCTGGAAGGAACTATTGGCTTTGTTATCAACCGAAAATACAATAAAACCGTTGGCGAATTAATCAGCCATCTGGAATCCTGTAACTTCCCTGTTTACTATGGCGGACCGGTTCAAACCGATACGGTTCATTTTCTTCATAAGCGTCCCGATTTAATTACCGATGGTTTGCCTATTGGCAATGGCATTTACTGGGGCGGCGATTTTGAAACGGCTGCCGAATTGCTGCGCAATAATGAATTAGAGCAAACGATGATTCGTTTTTACATTGGCTATAGCGGCTGGGGCGAAGAGCAATTAGAAAATGAAATAAAAGAAAAAACATGGCTTACCACGGAAGGCAATACAAGCCTGGTGTTTCATAAAAATATAAGCCTTATCTGGCAGGATTCGCTAAAGCAATTGGGTGGAAAATATGAACAGCTGATTCATTATCCGCTCGATCCGCAATTGAATTAAGTTTATGATTATACAGGCAGATGGTTTTTGAATTGTTGTTATACAAATGATGTATGAATGCCTCTTTTTGGTTTCATGTTATTCATAGCAAAGATTGTTTTTTGTACTTAATTTCTTGTCTCCTCAATCTTGTATCTACCTAAATATTCCTCTTTAAATCTTACCTATTAAATCTTTCTATCCCTTACCTTCGCGCCCAGATTTTTATCAACTTCATATTCCATTCAACCATAAAATAGATATGGCAACAACAGGTAAAGTAAAACAGATTATTGGTGCTGTGGTAGATGTGCAGTTTGAGGAAGGTCAGCTTCCTCAAATTTACAATGCATTGGAACTCAGAAGAGAAAACGGTGATAAGCTGGTGCTTGAAGTGCAACAGCATTTAGGAGAAGATAGTGTGCGCACCATAGCCATGGATGGCACCGAAGGGCTGGTGCGTGGCATGGATGTGCTGGATACCGGGATTGCTATTGCTATGCCTGTTGGAGAATCGATAAAAGGGCGTTTGTTTAACGTAACCGGCGACGCGATTGATGGCTTGCCCGCGGTTAGTAAAGAAGGGGGCCGCCCAATTCATGCGCTGCCTCCCCGCTTTGAAAATGTAAGCACGGCATCTGAAATTTTATTTACCGGTATTAAAGTAATTGACCTGATTGAGCCATATGCAAAAGGTGGTAAAATTGGTTTGTTCGGTGGTGCGGGTGTTGGAAAAACGGTATTGATACAAGAGTTGATTAATAACATTGCTAAAGGCTATGGAGGTTTATCGGTATTTGCAGGCGTGGGCGAAAGAACCCGTGAAGGAAACGATTTGCTGCGCGAAATGATTGAAGCCGGCATTATGAATTATGGCGATAAATTTAAGCACAGCATGGAAGAAGGCGGCTGGGATGTAAGCCTGGTAAACATGGAAGGTTTGAAAGAATCCAAAGCCACGTTTGTTTTTGGGCAAATGAATGAACCGCCCGGCGCACGTGCGCGTGTAGCGTTAAGCGGGTTAACCATTGCCGAATACTTCCGCGATGGTGACGGTGCCGGAAAAGGAAAAGACATTTTGTTTTTCGTTGATAACATTTTTCGTTTTACACAGGCCGGTGCTGAGTTGTCGGCTCTTTTAGGTCGTATGCCTTCTGCAGTTGGCTATCAGCCAACTTTGGCAACCGAAATGGGCTTGATGCAGGAACGGATTACCTCAACCAAAAATGGTTCTATTACTTCAGTACAGGCCGTGTATGTACCTGCCGACGACTATACCGATCCGGCTCCTGCTACCACGTTCGCCCACCTGGATGCTACCACAGCATTAAGCCGCAAAATATCCGACTTGGGCATTTATCCTGCGGTTGACCCGCTTGAATCTACTTCCCGTATTTTAACACCTATTATTGTAGGCGATAAACACTACGATTGTGCAAACCGGGTGAAGTTGATTTTACAACGTTATAAAGAATTGCAGGATATTATCGCTATTTTAGGTATTGACGAGTTGAGCGATGAGGATAAAATGACGGTGCAACGTGCCCGCAAAGTACAACGCTTTTTATCACAACCGTTTTTTGTGGCAGAGCAATTCACCGGTTTAAAAGGCGTGTTTGTGGATATCAGCGATACCATCAAAGGCTTCAACGCCATTATGGATGGTGAGGTTGATGAATATCCCGAAGCTGCCTTCAACTTAGTAGGTACTATCGAAGATGCAATGGAAAAAGGCAAAAAATTAATTGCCCAGGCGCAGGGATAAATTATAATTTGATAATTTGAGAATGGATTAATTTGTACATTGATTCAAAGACTAATAATCATTTTTAAATTCACCCATTTTTAAATTCCCATGACATTAGAAATACTAACACCGGAAAAAAAATTGTACACAGGCGATGTGTACGGCGTTCAACTGCCCGGCATTGATGGCTTGTTTGAAGTGCTTGATAAACATGCGCCGCTGGTAAGTGCATTGGGCAAAGGCAACATCAAGGTTCTTCAAACTAAAACTGTAATCGAACGCTTTTCTATTGAAGGCGGCTTTGTAGAAGTGCTCGATAATAAAGCTACCGTATTGGTGGAAGGTGCAGCCGTAGTGGATTGATTTCTCTCATTTTATAAGAAAATGCCGTTGTTTAAAAAGCAGCGGCATTTTTGTTGCACTTGTTTTATTGCCATATTTAAAACAGTTTTTTCTACCGGTTTGTGTCCTTATAAACCGGAATAGCTATAGCTTATATTATGGTCAGTGTCCCCACCATAGGTGTCGGGAAGATGTGTTAAGAGGTAAATCGAACGTCACTGCGAGGTACGAAGCAGTCTTTGGTGAAGACAAAAATCCGGTTTATCATTCAGAATCATGATGAAAAGCAAGCCACAGATTGCTTCGCAAAGCTCGCAATGACGTCTTAACTTTTCTTCCCGACACCTATGGTGTTTGCACTGGAATGATAGGAAAATTTCCTATCATTCCGGTTCCTTCAATCACTGCAAGTATTTTTATGTATTAAAAACGTTTTCTTTTATTCTAATATCAGTCTTTATATTCTAAATTCTCTTTTGGAGAATGTATTTCTTATGGCTGGTGATTTGAACGAATATTAATTGAGTAATCACCTTTTATTCAATAAACAGTCACGATGGGTTTAGCCTTCCAACGAACTAAAATATATAGTTTGTTTTTATTAGGAAACCGTCTTTCGATATTTTTAACCAATACATGGAAGAATACATGATTGTCTATCACATGCAGATATCATCAAAAACAAACACCCAACCAAACAATATTTTATACATAAAAATCAACAACAAATAAAACATAACCACCCATAATAAATACACTTGAAAAAAAAAGTTTTGCATTGCGTATTTGTCAAGTTCGTGTCATATTTTTGCGGGCATTCACATGATAACTCTTCTCATTCAACATAGGCTGTGATATGAATCAGTTCAGAAGATTAGGTAGTAAGTTCAGCGTTGCTTTTGCATTTTTATTTATTTTATTTTTCAACTATAAAGCGCAGGCGCAAAATGGTCAGGCTTTGTTTTCATCCAATTGTGCATCCTGCCATGCGGTTCATAAACGCTTAACAGGTCCGGCTTTGGAGGGTGTTGAGCAACGAGGTCCCTGGAAAGACAAAGCGCAAATTCATGCGTGGGTACACAACCCTGCGGGCTACATGAAAACCAATACTTATACTGCTGGTTTGTATAAAGAATATCAGGTAATGATGCAAGCCTTTCCGCAGTTATCTGATAAAGATATTGATGCCATTATTGATTATACGAAAACAGTTCCTGCAGCTACCCCACAAGGTCAGCCAACCGGACCAGGTGCTACTGCTGAATCCGATGACAACACACTTTTATTTGGCATTCTTACTTTAATATTAGCCATTGTTTCTTTTGTTTTACTGCAGGTAAACAGCAATTTAAAAAGATTAACCGATCAGAAAGAAGGTTTAGGCGGTACAGAACCGGTTCCTTTTTATAGAAACAAAGCTTACATTGCTTTTGGTACTATCCTTTTGTTTTTGTTTGGTGGTTACCTTACCGTTACCGGCGCCATAAATTTAGGACGCACAAAAAACTACGAGCCCGAACAACCAATCTTCTATTCGCATAAGGTTCATGCCGGCATCAACCAAATTAGTTGCTTGTATTGTCATGGCAATACTGAAGTAGGCAAGCAGGCAAACATTCCCGCCCTCAATATTTGTATGAACTGCCACATGGGCATTAATGAATACAAAGGCGAAAAGCTATACAGACCTAACGGCGAAGAAGTGGATGGCACTGCCGAAATTCAAAAGCTGTATAAATATACGGGGTACGAATCGGGTAAAACCTGGGATGCTTCAAAAGCAAAACCCATTGCCTGGATTCGCATTCACAACCTGCCCGACCATGTTTATTTCAATCACTCACAACATGTAAAAGTGGGTAAAGTGCAATGCCAAACCTGCCACGGCGAAATTCAAAAAATGGATGAAGTTCATCAGTTTGCCGATTTAAGCATGGGCTGGTGTATTAACTGTCATCGTAACACACAAGTGCAGTTTAACAGCAATGGTTTTTATAGTATCTATGAAAAATATCACGATGAAATTAAGAACGGCACGTTAGATACATCAAAGATTACCGTTGAAAAAATAGGCGGCACCGAGTGTCAGAAATGCCACTATTAAAACAAAAGATTTTTGTCCGGCTATTAACACATTTAAATCATCTGCTTAACAGTTTTTGTAGAACCATCACACTACTATGGCAAACAAGCATTGGCAAAGTTTCAGCGAGCTTAATCAATCACAAACATTTGAAGAAAAGGGGAAGAATGAGTTTAGCGAAGAACTGCCTTTTTATACTGAAAACATAGGCATTTTAGAATCCAAATCACCCCGGAGAGATTTCTTAAAATACTTAGGTTTTAGTACAGCTGCCGCAGCTATTGCTGCCAGTTGCGAAATACCAGTAAAAAAGTCTATACCCTTTGCCAACAAACCCGAAGATATTGTTCCCGGAACCGCTAATTACTACGCAACTACTTATATACAGGATGGCGATGCTGTGAGTATTTTAGCTAAAGTAAGAGATGGCAGACCGATAAAAATTGAAGGCAACGAGTTATCGCCCATCACCGGTGGCGGAACATCGGCGCGTGTACAAGCTTCTGTATTGGATTTGTATGATACGGCAAGGCTTCGTTATCCATTCATTTCACGCAAAACAAACGAAGTAACTTTTGAAGCCATAGACAAAGCTATTACTTCTGATTTGGCCTCCCTTGGGGGTGCGCAGGTTGTATTGCTTACCAGCACAATCAATTCACTAACAGGCTTGGAAGTTATTAATCAGTTTCTGGCAAAATATCCGGGCAGCCGCCATGTTCAATACGATGCGGCTTCACATTCCGGCATGTTGCTGGCAAACGAAGCAACGTATGGCAACAGAACCCTTCCTTCCTATCGTTTTGATAATGCTAAAGTGATTGTGAGTTTGGGTGCTGATTTCTTAGGCACATGGTTAAGTCCTGTTGAATTTTCAAAACAATATGCGCAAGGCAGAAAAATAAATGAAGAACGCCCTGCAATGAATAGGCACATTCATTTTGAAAGTGTGTTGAGCATGACAGGAGCCAATGCCGATGAAAGATATTTGCATCTGCCTTCTCAAACCGGTGCGGTTGCAGTGGCGTTATTAAATGCTATCAATGGTTCCGGCGCAACCGGCATAACCGATGCCAAACTGAAGGCTGGTATCGAAAAAACAGCTAAAGAATTAACCGCAAATAAAGGCGCTGCTTTGGTAGTTTGTGGCAGCAACGATGTAGCGGTGCAAACTGTAGTGAATGCTATTAACGAAGTCGTTGGCGCCAATGGAAAAACCATTGACTGGAGTGCTACTTTAAATTGTCGCAAAGGCGTTGATGGCGAGTTCGCGCAATTGGTGGAAGATATGAATGCGGGTAAAGTAGGAGCGTTGCTTATTCACGGTGCAAACCCTGTTTATACCTGGTACGACAGTAAGAAAGTTGCAAACGCAATAAAGAAAGTAAAAACAACCGTTTCTTTTTGCCCCAAGTGGGATGAAACGGCACAGCTTTGTAAATATGTCATTCCGGATAACCACTTTTTGGAAAGCTGGGGTGATGCCGAGCCAAAAACCGGCGTTATTTCGCTAATGCAACCTACTATTTATCCTCTTTTTAAAACAAGGCAATGGCAGGACAGTTTACTAAAATGGATTGGCTCGCCTACCGATTATCTTGGCTTCATCAAACAATACTGGATGACGCGTTTGGGTGGTGAACAGGCTTGGGATAAAGTATTGCAAGATGGGATCATTAACCACGCTTCAACTTCCGTTCATACCATTGCAACAGCAACCGGCGATAGCACTACCGCAAAATCGCCTGTACTGGCTCCGGTAACTTCCGGTGGCGGAACAGCAACATTTAATAGCGGAGCAACGGTGGGTGCCATTACTGCAATTGGTAATATGCCAAAAGGCGGACAATACGAGTTGATTTTGTACAAAAAAACAGCCATTGGCGCTGGTGAGGGAACCAGTAATCCGTGGCTGCAGGAAATGCCCGACCCGGTAACAAAAGCCACTTGGGATAACTATGTTATTATGTCTCCGGCAATGGCGAAAAGCTTGCTAAGTATAGATTTGAGCAAGCCCGGGGATGCCGATAATTATGAAGTGCATCCTGAAAAGCCGGTGGTAAAAATAAATGTAAACGGCAAAGATGCTGTTGATCTTCCGGTTATCATTGTACCGGGTACACATCCTAACGCCATTGGAATCGCGGTTGGTTATGGTCGCACGGCAGAAGTGGGAAAAGCAGTTATCAATTCAGGCAAGAATGTGTATCCTCTTACTTCATTTTTAAACAATACCATTACTTGTATTGTACCAGATGTAAAGATTGAAAAAACAGGCGATACCTATAAAGTTGCTCTTGCGCAAACCCATAATATTTACGATACTGCACAAGGTGTTCGTACAGAGGTGGTAAAAGAAATTACTTTGCCGGAGTTTATAAAAAAGCCGGATGAAGTAAAAGAAGATCGTAGAAAGGAATTAGAAGAGTTTGGCGGTCTTAACAACTATGAAAAAAAGGGTACTATTTATCCGTATCACGAAAAGCCAGGTATTCATTGGGGCATGAGCGTTGACCTGAATAGCTGTACCGGCTGCGGTGCATGTGTGGTTGCCTGTTACAGCGAAAACAATATATCCGTTGTAGGTAAAGACGAGGTGGCTCGGTTTCATGATATGGCATGGTTACGCATCGACCGTTATTACAGCGGCGATATGGAAAACCCGAATGTGGTTTTTCAACCCATGCTCTGTCAGCATTGCGATAATGCACCCTGCGAGAATGTTTGCCCTGTAGATGCCACTAATCATAGCAGCGAAGGCTTAAACCAGATGGCTTACAATCGTTGTATTGGTACAAAATATTGCGCTAACAACTGTCCGTATAAAGTGCGCCGTTTTAACTGGTTTGATTATAACGGAGCAGATAGTTTTCCCGATAACCAAAGAGGTATTGTAGATGATGTTGTGATGAACATGAACGATCCTCTTACCAGGATGGTGTTAAACCCCGATGTTACTGTGCGTGCTCGAGGTGTGATGGAAAAATGCAGCTTTTGCGTTCAACGTTTGCAGATGGGTAAATTAAAAGCCAAACAGCAGAGTCGCCCTATTATTACCGGAGAAAACAATGTGTGGGATGTTCAAACCGCCTGCCAGCAGGCATGCCCAAGCGATTGCTTTACGTTTGGCAATATTAATGACCCGAACAGCGCAATTACGCAGGTTAGAAAAAACAATTCCGATCGTTTGTTTTATGTAATTGAAATGCTTCATACGCTTCCGAACGTAAGCTATCTTACCAAAGTAAGAAACCAGGACGAAGCAATAGGAATGGGCAAAGAAGGCGAAGGATCGGCATAAAAACAAATGTCAGCCATAAGCTTGATGGTTGATAAAAAAGATTGATAATAACAGAACATTTTAAAATACTACCGGATGTCATCATTAAAATACGAATCGCTGTTAAGAGAGCCCTTAATAAGTGGCGATAAAGATTATCATCAGGTTACAGAAGATATTTGCGCACCCATCGAAGGCAAGCCTTCAACACTTTGGTACATCGGTTTTTATATTGCTGTTGCCTTGCTTTTATTTGGTATTTACAGTGTTTACAGGGAGGTTACTTATGGCATTGGCGAATGGAATATCAATCGTACTATCGGTTGGGGTTGGGATATTACCAACTTCGTTTGGTGGGTAGGTATCGGTCATGCCGGAACCTTGATTTCTGCCATCTTATTACTGTTCCGCCAGGGATGGCGCACTGGCGTAAACCGCGCTGCAGAAGCCATGACTATCTTCGCGGTAATGTGTGCCGGTCAGTTTCCCATCTTCCACATGGGACGTGTTTGGATGGGCTTTTTTGTAATGCCATATCCCAATACCCGCGGACCCGTTTGGCCCAACTTTAATTCGCCTTTGATGTGGGACGTGTTTGCCATATCAACCTATTTTACAGTATCGCTTCTTTTCTGGTATAGTGGCTTGTTGCCTGATTTGGCAACGGTTAGAGACAGAGCAAAAACAAAACTTCGCAAGCTCTTATATGGCATTGCTTCTTTTGGCTGGAATGGTTCAACTAAACACTGGCAGCGCCATGAAAGCTTATCGTTGGTATTGGCAGGCTTAAGTACGCCGCTGGTATTATCGGTACATACCATTGTATCGTTCGACTTTGCAACATCTGTGATACCCGGCTGGCATACAACAATCTTCCCGCCTTACTTCGTTGCCGGTGCGGTGTTTTCCGGCTTTGCGATGGTACAAACACTGTTGATTATCGTGCGCAAAGTTTTGAACCTGAAAGATTATATAACATTGGGTCATATCGAAGCAATGAACAAAGTGATTGTGCTTACGGGCTCTATAGTTGGTGTAGCTTATCTCACCGAGTTATTCATGGGCTTTTATAGCCAGAATAAATATGAAGCCTATACTTTTTTTTACAGTCGTGGTAATTTATTTAGCCCTTACGGATGGAGTTATTACGGCATGATGGCTTGTAACGTATTATCGCCACAACTGTTCTGGTTCAGGAAAATGAGAAGGAACATTACCGTTACTTTCTTTATGAGCGTGATTGTAAATGTAGGTATGTGGTTTGAGCGTTTTGTAATTATTGTTACCTCTTTGTATCGCGATTATTTGCCTTCGTCCTGGTCACCTTATTATAGCCCAAGCATTTGGGAAGTAGGCTTTTACTTAGGAACCTTTGGTTTATTCTTTACCTGCTTCTTCTTGTTTGCCAAATATTTCCCGGTAATTGCAACAGCGGAAATAAAATCTATTTTGAAAACTTCCGGAGAGAATTTTAAAGAAAGAATGGAACCGATTGAAGAAGAATCCACAACAGAATTTGCACATCATTATGCTCATTAGAAAGCAGAATTTTATATGAGTTTGATTTCACTTTTGACCTTTGAATTTTAGTATATGGCAAGAAAGAAGTTTGTAGTCGGATGTTTTGATAATGAAGATGTGCTGTTTCCGGCGGTAAAAAAAATGCGCACGGCAGGTTATAAAATACATGACATATATACGCCGTTTCCCGTTCATGGTTTAGATCATGCCATGGGCTTGCGTGAAACCAGCCTGCACACTGCCGGGTTTATTTACGGTATTACAGGAACCGCAACGGCCTTGGGTTGCATGGGATGGATTTTTACCAGCGATTGGCCTATTAATGTAGGAGGTAAACCGCATTTTGCTTTACCTGCTTTTATACCCATTACTTTTGAAACTACCGTTCTGTTTTCAGCCGTTGGCATGGTGCTTACATTTTGTTATTTGTGTCAAATGATGCCATTTGTAAAAAAGCATCATTTTGATATGCGCGCTACGGATGATTTATTTGTGATGGTAATTGAATGCACAGCCAAAACCAATGTAAACGATTTACAAAGTTTTTTAACCAACAACGGTGCAATAAAAGTAAATGTGCAGGAAGCCGAGCCGGGTTGGTGGTTTGGACGATACGACAAAACACAGCAATTAATAAGAGATACTGAAGTGAACGTAGTTTAACGGCAATTAATTTTTAAGCATGAAGCAGTTATTTATCATACTTCTTTCCGTTACTTGTGTTGCAGCAGTTGTAAGCTGCGATGATGTAAAAAGAAAACCAGGCACTATCTATATGCCGGATATGGCTTATAGCCGTGCCTTCGAAACATATATAGAACGAGATTCAACCGATTTTACGAATGATCCGACACAGGGTGATGCTAAAATATTTTATAACAACCGACCCGTGTTAGGAACAGTAATGCGTGGCGAAGACCTCACTTTTCTTTTAACGAAAGATATACCAGGCGATACCGCCAATTATGTGGCATCAAAGGCAATTCAAAATCCTTACATGGCACCCAGTGCACCTGACTTAAAAGAAGCAGAACGTTTGTTTTTAATCAACTGTGCTATCTGCCATGGCACTGCATTAGATGGCAACGGACCTTTGTATAAAGGCGGACAAGGACCTTTCCCTGCCAAGCCGGCAACGTTGGTGGGTGATGCCAAATACGAAGCCATGCCCGCCGGGCAAATGTTTTATTCGGTTGCATACGGCAAAAACTTAATGGGCAGCTATGCATCGCAGTTAACACGTCAGCAAAGGTGGATGATTATCGCTTATATAAAGTCGAAGCAGGCGGCTAACAAACCGAAATCGTCCGACAATACAGCAGCAACTAAAAAGTAATATATCCGAATTCAAAATAAGCATTTAAAATAAATATAATGGCATTAGTAAGAGAACAGTTTGAGATACCTGCCAGAATGCGCACATGGTCTTTCGGATTGATGGCAGTTGGTTTACTTGCTGTGATTATTGGCTTCATCGCTTATGGCTTAAGCAACAACGACCATGATAAGGCTGTGTTTTGGGGCACCCTTTTATATAACAGTGTTTTTTTTACTATGGTTTGTAATGCTGCTATGTTTTTTATTTGTGCCACTACATTAGCAATGGCTGGCTTCACTACAACCTTCCGGCGTGTGTGCGAAGCTATCTCTGTAATGGTGCCCATTTTTGGAACCATCACTTTTCTTTTATTGGTTTTTATTGTCCTCTCTGATAAATCCTACATTTACCAGTGGCTCAATAATAAAGCGATTGTAGACAGCGAAGTTTTAAAAGGAAAAATCGGGTTTTTAAATAAGCCATTTTTTATCCTTTGGACATTGTTAACTATCGGATTATGGAGCTTGTTAGGTGCTCGTATGCGCAGGCTGTCAAGTGAAGCCGATGAAGGCAAGTTCGATTTTGAAACTGGTAAAAGCTACATTTGGCGCAACACCGTAACGGCTTCCCTTTTTATTGTTTGGTTTGCCTTAACTACAGCTTCGGTTACGCCTTGGTTTTGGTTAATGAGTTTAAATGCCAAATGGTTCTCAACTATGTACAGCTGGTACACATTTGCCAGCACTTTTGTGTCGGCTCTGTCGCTTATTGCACTGTGGGTTATCTACTTAAAAAACAAAGGATATTTAGAGCTTACCAACCAGGAACATTTGCATGATATTGGCAAGTTCATGTTTGCGTTCTCTATCTTTTGGACATACCTTTGGTTTTCGCAATATATGCTCATTTGGTATGCTAATATACCTGAAGAAACAACGTATTTCATGCCACGCGTAAAAGGCGTTTATAAAGGGATCTTCTTCTTAAATCTGATTGTCAATTTTGTTTGTCCTCTTCTAATTTTAATGAAAAGATCAGTAAAAAGAAACTATACTTTAATGACGTTTATGGCGGTGCTCATTTTGTTTGGTCATTGGATAGATTTTTACCAAATGGTGATGGGCAGCTTATCACCGGATAAAGTAACTTTAGCAGAAAGCGGATGGTTTGATTTTGGAACGGCTGCCTTATTTGTGGGCATTATGATTTACGGCGTTGGCAGAGCCTTAGCTTCAAAACCATTGGTACCACGTTATCATCCGTTCTTAAAAGAAAGCATTGTTCATCATACATAGAAAAGTTCAAAAATGATGAGCGTTTTTCTTTAAGTTAAGATGAATTGTAATTGAAAAACTACTACAGATGTCAACCTTGTTTACAGCAGCGGTTATTTTACTCATATTCGTAATTATTTTTCAAATTGCGAAGGCAAGCGAATATGTAAATGTTTTAAAAGGCGAAGAAAAAGCGAATAAATCTAATAATAAGGTGAATGCGTTTTTCATGATTGCCTTTTTAATTTTGGGTTTAATTGGTGTGTATTGGTGTAATGAATTGTTGTATCATAAAACCTTATTAGTACAAAAAGCAGCCAGTGATCATGGTGAGAAGTACGATGAAATGTTCAAGTGGACCGTAATCATCACAGGCATAGTTTTTTTTATCACTCAAATAGCTTTGTTCTTTTTTGCCTTTCGTTATCAGTACAATGAAAAACGAAAAGTGTATTTTTTCCCGCATAATAATACAATGGAATTAATATGGACAGTTGTTCCGGCTATTGCTTTAACTGTATTGGTGGTAATAGGTTTGCGCAACTGGTTTGCCATGACAAGCGATGCTCCTAAAAATGCTTTACAAGTTGAGATAACCGGAAAACAGTTTGGATGGCTGTTTCGTTATCCTGGAAGAGACGGGCAGTTTGGTGAGAAGTATTACAAAATGATTGACGATGCGAACAGCAACCCCTTAGGTCAGTTGTTTAGAGACAGCGCTTCCTTGAATATACATGCTGATCCAAAAAATTTTGACGACATTACGCCTACTCAGATGTACATTATAAAAGGGAAACCTGTAAAGCTAATAATCAATTCACGCGATGTTATCCATGATGTTGGGTTGCCGCATTTCAGAATGAAAATGGATGCAGTTCCAGGTACGCCAACAAGTATTTGGTTTACGCCATTGTACACCACAAAGGAAATGAAGGAAATGACAAACAATCCCAATTTTCAATACGAAATTGCCTGCGACCAATTGTGTGGCAATGGGCATTACTCAATGAAAGGTGTGATTGAAGTGGTTACGCAGCCTGAATTTGATGAATGGATGGCAAAACAAAAGCCTAATTATTATACGGCTTTTCCTGATAAAGACCCTGCCAATGCGAACAAGCCGTTAATTGACAGCACAGCAAAAGCCGGAACGGGCGCAGTAGCAATAAACAAATAAATGAAGTGATTTGATTTTATAATTAAGAGATTGATTTATGAGTAACGAAGCGGTTTTACAAACGGGTACAGGCGGTGTTGAGACGATTCATGAAGATAGTCATGAACATCATCCGCATACAGGGAATTTTTTTACTACTTATGTTTTTAGTCAGGATCATAAAATGATTGCCAAGCAGTTCCTGATTACAGGAATGGTGTGGGCAATTTTGGGTGGATTTATGTCGGTATTGTTCCGTTTGCAATTAGGGTATCCTGATACTACATTTCCTTGGTTAGAAACTATATTAGGCAAATGGGCAAAAGGCGGTCATATATCGGCGGAAGCTTACTATGCTTTGGTAACAACACACGGAACGGTACTTGTGTTTTTTGTATTGACAGCCGGTTTAAGCGGAACATTTGCCAACCTGCTCATTCCTTTGCAAGTTGGGGCAAGAGACATGGCTTCACCAATGTTGAATATGTTGAGCTACTGGTTCTTTTTTACCGCCAGTATCGTAATGATTTCTTCTTTATTTGTAGAAACAGGCCCGTTCAGCGGCGGCTGGGTAGCTTACCCTCCATTAAGCGCATTGAGAGATGCATCGCCAGGCTCCAAAACCGGTATGGATTTGTGGATTGTTTCTATGGCGTTATTTGTTGTATCGCAGTTATTAGCTGGGCTCAACTATATTTCTACCATCCTTAACATGCGAACTAAAGGCATGAGTATGACAAGGCTGCCACTCACTATTTGGGCTTTGTTCTTTACGGCTGTATTAGGCGTATTATCTTTTCCTGTTTTATTTTCAGGTTTTATTTTACTGATATTTGATAGAAATTTTGGGACTTCCTTTTATCTGTCAGACATTTTTGTAAGCGGTGTAGGGGCATTGCCTAATGAAGGCGGAAGCGCTATTTTATATCAGCATTTGTTCTGGTTTTTAGGTCATCCGGAGGTATATATCATTATCTTACCGGCAATGGGAATTGTATCAGAAGTATTATCCACCAACGCGCGCAAGCCAATCTTCGGATATATGGCAATGGTGGGATCGTTATTTGCTATTGCAATTCTTGCTTTCCTGGTATGGGCGCATCACATGTTTGTGTCCGGTTTAAATCCTTTCCTTGGTTCTGTATTCGTGTTGCTTACATTACTCATTGCTGTGCCGTCAGCTATTAAAGTATTTAACTGGATAACAACTATCTGGCGCGGCAATATCCGTTTTACACCAGCTATGTTGTTTGCTATAGGCTTTGTAAGTTTTTTTATTTCCGGTGGTTTAACGGGGATCTTCTTAGGTAATTCTGCTCTTGATATTCATTTGCACGATACTTATTTTATAATCGCTCACTTCCATATTGTAATGGGTGTATCCGCTATGTTTGGTATGTTTGCCGGTGTATATCATTGGTACCCGAAAATGTATGGACGATATATGAACAATGTGCTTGCGTATATCCATTTCTGGATTACTATAATGGGAGCGTATCTTATTTTCTGGCCCATGCACTACGAAGGTCTTGCCGGTATGCCGCGCCGTTATTACGATTTTAGCAACTGGGTTAGCTTTAACCAATTTGGAGGCTTAAACCGAATGATTAGCATAGTGGCAATGATTGTATATGCTGTACAGTTTTTGTTTTTATTCAACTTTTTTTATTCGATTTTTAAAGGACGTAAAGTAAGAACACAAAACCCCTGGGGCTCTAACACTCTGGAGTGGACAACACCTATTAATCCCGGACATGGCAACTGGCCTGGTGAAATACCCGAAGTGCATCGCTGGGCTTATGATTATGGTAAAGATGGTAAAGAATTCATACCACAAACTACAGCAGTAGGCGAAGATGAAAGCAGTCATTAAACTGAACAGATTTTATTTCATAAAAAATATCTGATGCCCTGATTAATCAGGGCATTTTCATAACAAAAAAATTTCTTTTTGGTAGGCGAGTTAAACAGAGAAAATAGCGCTTCATTGCGGATAAGTCTGAAAATAAAAGACTATCTGCAACTGATGAAATTCACATTGAGTTTTACCGTTGTATTTTCCTGTGTAGTTTGTTATCTTCTTGCGCCTGATGTTATAGGGTTTGATTGGAAAATGATATTGCTTCTTTTTGTTGCAGGTATGTTAGTTGCGGGCAGCGCAAATACCATCAACCAGGCTGTTGAAAAAGATACCGATGCCATGATGAAGCGCACAGCCAGCCGCCCCGTTGCAAGTGGAAGAATGACCGCCAACGAGGCTTTTAGGTTCGCTTTTGTTACAGGTATCATTGGCGTTTTCATCATGTATTATTTTTTTAATTTTACCTCTGCTATCATCTCTGCCGTAAGTTTGTTTTTATATGCTTTTGTTTATACGCCACTAAAAAAGGTAAACTCAATTGCAGTACTGGTAGGTGCGTTTCCGGGTGCGTTGCCCTGCCTTATTGGCTGGGTGGCAGGCTATCCGATGAATGCTGCAATCAACTGGACAGGCGGCATCATTTTATTCGGCATACAGTTCTTATGGCAGTTCCCGCATTTTTGGGCAATTGCATGGGTGGCGCACAACGATTACAGTAAAGCAGGATTTAAATTGTTACCATCCGATAAAGGACCAACAAAATTTACTGCATTACAAGCATTGTTATACGCAGTAATGATGATACCCATCGGCATGTTGCCTTATTATTTTGGAATCAGCGGGCAAGTGAGTTTTTTTATTTTGATTGTTTGTAATTTGTTTATGGTAGTGCAATGCACAAGGTTATATTTTGAAATGAGTATGAAAGCTGCCCGACGCGTGATGTTCAGCAGTTACATTTATTTACCCATTGTGTTGCTTGCATTGTTGGCTGATAAGCTTTAAAAGAATTGTTAGTTGTAAAAAGATGAAACCATCATTTATTAAATTTGCTTTTCATAAATTGTTGTTGTTATGATTGCAAGCATTGAGAGTACAGAAAAGAAAAGATTGCATCCGTATAAGTTTACGCTTTGGGTTGCCATTGGCAGCATTATTATGATGTTTGCCGCACTCACCAGCGCATACATTGTTCGCCATGCGCAGCACAACTGGCTCGAGTTTACAATGCCAAAAGTGTTTTGGTATTCAACCGCGGTTATTATTGTCAGCAGCCTTACCCTTCATCTTGCTGTAAAAGCTTTTCGCTCACGGGAAAGAAACCGTTACAGAAGTTTACTTTCTATCACGGCATTGTTAGGCGTATTGTTTGCAGTATTGCAAGGCTATGGCTTTTACGATTTATACAACCGCGGTGTTCAAATTTTTGGCAAGGGAAGCAATCCGTCAGCATCGTTTTTAGGCATCATTACAGGTTTGCATGTATTGCATGTGTTAGGAGGAGTGATTGCTTTGATAGTTATTTTTTTTAAGGCTTATAGCCGGAAAATAAAAAGCTACGACAGCACATCCGCAGAACTAGTAAGCATCTATTGGCATTTTGTGGATATACTCTGGATTTATTTGTTTATTTTTTTCAACTGGGTAGGATAAAAAGTAGCGTTTTAAATTCGTAGTTATCCATCATCCATATACATTTGCAAACGAAACTGAACAGGTATTATGGCAACAACAGCAACTGCAACAGTAACAGCGCCAACCAAGCTTTGGGGCGGAGGCAAAAGTCCCTTTAACGTTGAGTATGGCAAAATAATGATGTGGTACTTTTTAATGAGTGACACCTTCACATTTGGAGCGTTTCTCATTTCTTACGGCACCACGCGCTTTGCCACCAACGGATGGCCCGACCCTAATAAAGTATTCAATTCGTTTCCGGGTTTGGAAGGTAAAAACCTGCCGTTGATGTTTGTGAGTTTAATGACGTTTATCCTCATCATCAGCTCTGTAACCATGGTACTGGCAGTGCAGGCTGGTCATAACATGAAAAAGAAAAAGGTAGTTGTCAATCTTATCTTAACAATTATTGGCGGGATTGCTTTTTTAAGTTGCCAGGCGTGGGAGTGGGCGCACCTTCATCACGAAGGCGCCTGGTGGGGAAGAAACCCGTTTCCAAATGCCAACGGCAGCATTGCCACAACTAATTTTACCAACTTCTTTTTTACAATTACCGGCTTTCATGGCTTCCATGTATTTTCTGGTGTGATCATAAATACCATTATGCTAATTATGGTACTCTCCAATGTGTTTGAAAGAAAAGGTCATTACCTGATGATTGAAAAAGCCGGCTTGTACTGGCACTTTGTAGATTTGGTTTGGGTGTTTGTTTTTACTTGTTTTTATCTTGTTTAATTTAGTTAAAAGTTTATTGTATGGAACAAATGTCGGCGGTTGAATATCATGAGCATAACAATGGCGGCACAAAGGAAATTATGCGTGTTACCATTATTCTTACTGTTCTTACCATTATTGAGTTAGGACTTGGATTTTCCATGATTAATATGTCGGAAGAAAGTTTTTCCAGGCATCTTGTAAAGGGCGTTATTCTCATTTTAATGCTGGCAAAAGCCTTTTATATTGTTGGTTATTTCATGCACTTGAAGCATGAAATCAGAAACCTGATTATGACCATCTGTATTCCGCTTTTGTTGTTTGTTTGGTTCATCATCGCGTTTTTGTATGATGGCAATTCTTACAATAACAACCGTAATACTTTTAATCCTTATTACAAAGTAAAAAGCTTGCAAAAAGCACCGGCAAAAGAAAGAGAAGAACATAGTGATGAGCCCAAAAAGTTAGACTAAACAATATTTCGTTTTTATTTAAGGCTGCAACAGATAATTGCAGCTTTTTTTATGCGAAATATTTCCTTAAATAACTAATCTCTGACATTGAAATTAGATTTGCAAAATCGAAACAACACTTTGCCATCGTACCTTTGCAACCGAAATTTTTATAAGCAGATGAGCGAGGCAATAACAGAAATAGAAGTAAAAGAAAACCCTGCAGTGGCTTTAACAGCTAAAGATTTTGCCACCGACCAGGAAGTGCGTTGGTGCCCTGGTTGCGGCGATTACTCAATATTGGCGCAAGTGCAAAAAGTAATGCCTACACTTGGTATAGCAAAAGAAAACATTGTTATCATCAGCGGCATTGGTTGCAACAGCCGGTTTCCGTACTATATGAATACGTATGGAATGCACTCTATTCATGGTCGTGCAACGGCAATAGCCAGCGGATTAAAAGCAACCCGACCTGAATTGAGCGTGTGGATTGTAACCGGCGATGGCGATGCGCTTAGCATTGGCGGCAATCACACCATTCATTTACTGCGCCGCAATTTTGATGTGAATATATTATTGTTCAACAACCAGATTTATGGCTTAACCAAAGGGCAATATTCTCCTACATCAGAAAAAAATAAAATTACCAAAAGCACGCCTTATGGAAGTATAGATCATCCGTTTAATCCGTTGGCTTTGGCTATGGGCGCTGATGCAAGTTTTATTGCACGAAGTATGGACCGAGACCCAAAGCATTTGCAAACCATGTTGCTACGCAGCCATGCTCATAAAGGCGCATCGTTTTTAGAAATCTATCAAAATTGTAACATCTTTAATGATGGTGCATTTGAAATTTTTACAGAGAAAACGACCAAGCCCGAAGAAGCTTTGTTTTTAGAACAAAATAAGCCATTGGTATTTGGCTCGTCTCAACAAAAAGGCATTAAACTCGATGGTATTAAACCTGTTGTGGTAACCATTGGCGAAGAAGCAGGTATTGATGATTTATGGATACATGACGAGAATGATTTTTATAAAGCGCAATTGCTTATCCGCATGTTTGACGACTGGAGAATAGAAGGACATTTTCCGAGACCTTTTGGTGTGTTTTATGAAGTTGACCGTGCTTGTTATGAAGATGTAATGCGCCTGCAGATTGAAGAAACTATTTCCACCAAAGGAGCCGGTGATTTAGATAAGTTACTGCGTGGAAAAGAAGTGTGGGAAATTGTATAGAAAGAAACAAGCTACAAGGTTCAAATTAATTACAGTCTTGTTAACTTGAACCTTCAATCTTAAAGAGTCATTTCTTTTTCTGCAGCTTTATAAATTTTTTTCTGCTTCCAGTTGTACCATTGTATAGGTGCTGTTTTTTTCATCAGCGTGTCTATATTGCGCATACCTATTACATTCCAGGCGCCTTTTAATTTTCCTGTCATGGTTTTATCCAATGCCCGAAGGCTCATAGCAAAACCACTTTCCAAATATTCCATGTGATGCCAGAAGCCACTCGGCATGAACAATGTATCGCCATGTCCTAATACTACATCATACCCTTCCGCCTTTTTGATAGCCGGAAATTTAACGGCATCAACCTTACTTTTTTGTTCGTCATAATAGTTGCTGAAATCGGCTAAGCTCAGTACCTCGAAAGGCTTGCGGTAAAGTTTGTACTGCTCTTTATTGGGAAACAGCAACACACGCTTGCGCCCTATAAATTGTGTATGGATAATATTGGGTAAATCAATATCAAAGTGCATGTGCGTGATAGAACCTTCGCCGCCTGCAAAAAGAGAAGGCAAACTTTTTAAAAAGCCTTTTACATATTGGTCGGGCCAAACAAAATCTTGTTTTAACTGCGGCGCATGAGCAAAAATATTAAAGAAGAAAATGCGCCACGCTGCCGGCCCGCTTCGTATCATATCAATGTACTTACCAAACGTTGTGTAATCGTCCGCTTTGTTAATGGGTGTGTAGGCATCGCTTTTTACATTGTTATAAATACCTAACTTTTTATCACCGGCAACCTCTTTAAAATAATCCCACGTCCATTTGGTGTAAGCAGGCCAGCCTTTTGCCAAATCGCGTATTACTAAAGGTTTCTGCGTATTATAATAGTTATGTTTGAAATCTTCAGGAGTAATGGCATCTACTATATCTACCGCATGTAAAAGCATAGATTATAATTTATATAAATCAAAAAGAAGAATTTGTAAAGATAAAGCACTTCATAAAGTATACTCTTTTTCAATAAGATTTTTTTATAGAAAAGATACAGTTACATGTATCATCCAACCAATAAATTGGTTTTATTTCAAGTCATGCAAGCATTTTTTCCAGTTGCTTAATAAATTTTTTCTGTTTCTAACCGTACCTATCTGCGGCACTGCTTTTTTCATCAGCGTATCAATATTGCGCATTCCCACTAAATTCCAAACACCTTTTAATTTACTACTCATTGAGCTGTTCCATTTGGTGTGAGCAGGCCAGTACATTGCCATGTTTTTAATAACAACAGGAACCTTCGGATTGAAATATCTTTTCTTAAATTCTTCAGTACAAATATCTTCCACAACATCAACAAAACGCAATTGCATTTGGATTTATTTTTGCGCAAGAATAGAATGAAATTATTGTTAAGAGAGAATAAAAACAGTTGATTTTCTGCCATTTTTTTATAAAAAACAAGCAAAAACAAAGCTCATGATGTTGCACATTCACCCCGATAATCCAAATCCCCGAAACATTAAAACCGTTGTTGAATGTTTGCAGGATGGCGGCGTTATTATTTATCCTACCGATACTATTTATGGGTTGGGTTGTAACATTTTTCAGCACAAAGCGGTGGAAAGAATTGCACTCATTAAAGGCATTGATCCTGCAAAAGCGCAGTTGAGTTTTGTATGTTACGATTTGAGCGATTTAAGCAAATACACGCGCAGCATTTCCACACCGTTGTACCGGTTGTTAAAAAGCTATCTGCCAGGCCCGTTCACTTTTATTTTACCTGCCAGTAAAGAAGTACCTAAAATGCTGCAAAGTAAAAAAAACACCATCGGCTTGCGTGTACCCGACAACAATATTGCAAGAACAATTGTTCAACAATTAGCTTCGCCAATTTTATCAGCTTCACTACCAGGTGAAATGGTAGAAGAATACACAGACCCGGAACTGATCTATGAAAACTTCAAAAACCGTGTGGACATTGTGATTGACGGCGGAATAGGAGGTATGATTCCATCAACTATTGTTGATTGTACGGGCGATGATTATGTGGTAACCAGGCAAGGCACAGGTGTGTGGAATGAAGCGGAAGCGTAAGGATTTAATAGGGAAAGGTAATTTGGAATTTAAGTTTGTTCTGTCATTTTGTTTTGTAATTTACTCATCAAATTTGTTTATTAAAACAAAAGACAGTAGGACTCTGACCTCCTACTGTTTGCATCCATCCTAATTAAACATACGATAGATGCTCATCGCAATTTGAACAATCTGCAAAATTTGCAGAATAATGCGCAACATTCGCGAGATGTTGGGTTTTTTATGGGTATTTACAATTGTGAAACAATAGCTGTTTTAGCAGCTAAAGACTTGAACAAGTAAGGTTGATAAAAGTTTGAACTTTACTCTCATCAATTTCACAACCTTTTTCTGATGATGTTCAGAGAAGAAAATTGCTTTTCCATACCCAAAAACCAACTGCAACAAATGTATAGTAATACACCTGTTGGCGGAGTTGTACTGCAAAACAATGAAAGCCCTATAAGGGCTACCTGTTTGTAGTGAAAAAATGTACAAAAACAAAGATGCTCCGTAGGATCTACCTATTTATCTTTCACAGGTAGATACTACGGAGCATCCACTTTCCTGAAACCTGCTTCTTTCTATAAACATATTATGCCGATGGCACAGTAATACTCTGTTTTTATTTAACTCCGCCAAGGGGTAATAATACAATAAAAAGTACAAGATGAATGATTTGAATTTTCAATAGAAACTACATTAAATCCGAAAGCTTTTTCTATGATGCTCACACAAGCCATATTGCTGAATGGCTTCGCGATGTTCTTTTGTGCCATAACCTTTGTTTTTACTCCATTTATATTGCGGATGTTTTTCATGTAGTTTCGTCATGTAATCATCCCTGTGAGTTTTGGCTAAAACAGAAGCCGCAGCAATGCTTGCATACAAGCCATCGCCTTTAATAATACATTTATGTGGTATGCTTTGATACGGCACAAAACGGTTGCCATCTATCAACAACAATTGAGGTTTTACTTCTAATTTATTTATTGCAAGATGCATGGCTTTAAACGATGCCTGCAAAATGTTTATCTTATCAATTTCTTCATTGCTAACCATCGCAATAGCATAAGTGATCGCTTCTTTTTCAATAATGGGTCGTAATAAATTTCGTTGTAAAACCGATAGTTGTTTACTATCGTTCAAGAGAGGATGAAAAAATGTTTTGGGTAAAATAACTGCTGCAGCAAACACAGGTCCGGCATAGCATCCACGACCCGCTTCATCGCATCCGGCTTCTATTAACATGTCGTGATAAAAACGCTGTAACAAGGCAATTCTTTATACAAACATAAAATGTTTACAACCGCAACAGGCTTCTGTTTCCTCGTTTACTTTTGCACCAATTTTACAGGCAATTATGCAGTATTATAAAGGTTATTACAGGTTTACACAATTGTTACTGGTTTTTGTTTTTATGGTTATTTTGGCTGGTAGCATTGTGCGTGCAACCGGCAGCGGTATGGGTTGCCCCGATTGGCCTACCTGCTTTGGCAATGCTGTGCCGCCAACCGAAGAATACCAGGTTCATTTTCAAAAAAGCCATGCCTACAAAAAAGGACAGTTTATTATTTACAATGATAGCCTGAAATATGCAAAGCAATCTTTTGTTAGTGATAAGATTTACAATGCAAATGACTGGCAGCAATATGAGAAGAACAACTACGCAAAATTCAATGTTGCGCAAACCTGGATTGAATACATCAACCGTTTGGTAACGGGCTTGCTGGGCTTTGTTATCATTGCACACATTGTTTGGAGCGTCCGGCTGTTTTGGAAAAACAGAAGAGGCATTGTTTGGTGGAGCTTGTCGCTTTTGGTTTTAACCGCTTTTGAAGCGTGGTTGGGAAAGATAGTGGTAGATACCAACCTGGCTGTTGTAAAAATAACGCTGCACATGTTGCTGGCGCTGCTCATTGGTTTTGTAGCGGTGATTGTATTGCACAAACTTAGCAATGAAAATATCATTAAAAACAAACCATTAAAATGGTTAAGCACGGCTGCGTTTGGTTTGGTTTTACTGCAAATTATATTGGGAACAGATGTAAGAGAACAGATAGATGAAATATCAGCAGCCATGAGTTTTACCGGAAGAGAAACATGGATTCATCAACTCAATTATGTGTTTGTAATTCATCAAAACGTGGCGTGGATAGCGGCTTTGCTTTGCATTTATTTGTTTTGGCAATCACTGTCATATCAAACATTTCAACGCGTGTCGTATTACATCTTAATATCGGTACTGGCAACGGTTGCTGTAGGCCTCATTTTGTTTAATATGAACCTTCCGCAAGCCGCGCAACCACTGCATTTACTCTTGTCAAGCGCATTGTTAACGGCATTATTTGCGTATCGGTTGAAAGTAAAATGACTCCCTTATCCCTAACCCTTCTCCACTCGTGGAGAAGGGAATATAACTATTCATATTTCGTTTGACATTCGTTGCAAAAAAAACTTTGCCGTTCTAATTTGCCCGTGTATTCTTTATGAAATCGAATGTTGTCTCGCGGACAAATTTTTTGCCGGTGCGCTTCCCAATGTTTGCTTAGTGTAAAGTCTTTTTTCCATTCATAAAATTGCCAGCAATACAGGATGGATTCTTTAATGAGTTCATCCCAAAGCTTCGAGGGTATGGCGCCAACTTTACTTTCCGGATGAACTTTTTTTCTAAACAGAACTTCGTTTTTAATGATGTTTCCCAAACCAGAAAATATGGTTTGATCCAGCAACGCATCGCACACCAAAGTATCAGGGATAGCTTTCAGTTTTTGTTTTGCCCTTTTTGTACTCCATTGTTCATTCATCAAATCACCACTCCAATCATACATATCATCCAACGGCTCTTCTATCAATCGCATAGCACAACTGTAAAAGTTCAGTTCGTCATTATCAAAATGCAACCGCAGCTTAACTGTTTTTTCAGGTGGTTTTCTTTTGTTGATAAATAAATCGCCAAACATTAAAAAATGAATGCGCAATGTGAAGCCATCAAAGCAAATTAAAAAGTGCTTTCCCCATGATGTAATGTCAGTAATGGTTTTGCCCATCATGCGTTCGGCATCTAACTTTGTATTGTTTTCAATACCGGTTACTGTTCTTCCAATAAAATTGTTTGTTTGTTCTCTCCATAACACCAGCAGCGGACCTTCGGGCATATTTGTTTTTGTTGATAAAATCAAAAGATACGCCAATGAAGTTGTAAAAAGATATTAACGCATCGCTTATTTTTAACCCATGAAAACAGTTTTTATTTTCTGCATTGCGTTGCTCATTTACACATTGTACAGTTGCTCGCATAACCCTTATACAGCCACCAATAAAGTATATAAAAAAGAGGCAAAAAATTTTGCAAAAACAATAAGCGAACTGCCTGCAAACGATAGCATAGATTCAATACCACCATCGCCCTATTTTGTAGGCACTACCAACTTTAATTTGCGCAAACCCAACTTTGTTATCATTCATCATACCGCACAGGATTCTTGCGCTCAAACGTTGCGCACTTTTACATTGCCGCGCACACAAGTGAGCGCGCATTATGTAATTTGTAAAGATGGCACTGTGCATCATTTGCTGAACGATTATCTGCGCGCCTGGCACGGCGGCCTTGCCCGTTGGGGAAGCGTTACCGACATTAATTCTATTTCTATTGGTATTGAGCTTGATAACAATGGCTTTGAACCTTTCGCCGAACCCCAAATAGAAAGCCTGCTGCATGTACTTTCTTTCTTAAAGAAGCAATACAATATTCCATCGCAAAACTTTATTGGTCATGGTGATATTGCACCTACCCGAAAAGATGATCCGAACCCTTCGTTTCCCTGGCAGCGTTTGGCGCAGCGGGGTTTTGGTTTATGGTATGATGATACTACAAACATTGCCGTTCCCGAGTCATTCAACAGCGTACAATCTTTGCGCATTATTGGTTATGATATTAGAGACAGCATTGCAGCCATACAGGCCTTTCACCGGCATTGGGAAGGCGATAGTTTGCGCGTGTTAAGCGATGCGGATAGAAAAGTTTTGTTTATGGTGGAGAAGAAATTTATGTAAGATGAAATTATAAGTTATCGTTTGTTTTTACTCATTTTTATCTTTCAATAAAAAAGATGAATTTTAATTACTTCGGTAAGTTTTTGCCTTTTTATTTACTGCTATTGATGAGTACACAATTGGCAACTGCTCAACCAAAGTCAGATCAATACAATATTATTTGGACAAGTGAGAGTAAAAATTCAAGTGAATCAATGCCTTGCGGCGGTGGCGATATTGGCTTGAATGTATGGGTAGAAAACGGTGATGTGCTGATGTATATTTCGCGAAGCGGCGCATTTGATGAGAATAATGAATTTCCAAAACTCGGCAGGCTGCGGTTGCATTTGAGTCCGAATCCTTTCGGCAACAAAGCCGTTTTTAAACAAGAGCTAAAACTAAAAGAGGGTTATGTACAAATAACCGGCACAAATGGAAAACAACAAACAACAGTAAATGTTTGGGTAGATGTATTTCGCCCTTTGATACATGCAGATATACAAAGCACGGTGCCTGTAAATGCAACCGCAAGCTATGAAAGCTGGCGTACACAAGACAGGTTGTACACCACAAATGAAAAATCTGCCACATCGTACAAATTCATGCAAAACCAAAAGGTAACCGGGTTTAAAGACTCTATAGGTTTTGCCCATAATGGCGTGCTGTTTTATCATCGCAACCGCGATCAGTCGGTATTCGATTATTCTGTTCATGAACAAGGGTTAGACAGCATAAAAAGTGAGCTGTGGAACCCGTTGCATCACCTGACATTCGGAGGTTATTTGCAAGGCACCGGCATGATTGCGGCTGGAGCCGACACGGGAACTTACGTAAACACTGCTTTCACAGCATGGCATTTACAAACTAAAAAAACGGCGAGAAATATTCAGGTAAGCATGTGCCTGTACATAGATACAACAGCAACCGTTGATGAATGGAAAACGGGTTTGCAATCAATGATAAGCAAAGCAAAAATTGATGAGAAAACAGCCCATGAAAAAAGCATAAAATGGTGGCAGGAATATAACAACCGAAGTTATATTTATATCAACGAAAACAAACGAGATACAGCTTCTGTAATCTGGCAGGTTGGGCGAAATTACCAGTTGTTCCGGTACATGTTAGGATGCAATGCGTATGGCTCTTATCCCACAAAATTCAACGGCGGATTGTTTACTTATGATCCGGTTTTTGTGAGATCAGATTTGCCTTTTACGCCCGATTTCCGGTTGTGGGGCGGGGGAACATTTACAGCACAAAACCAAAGGCTTGTTTATTGGCCAATGTTAAAAAGCGGCGATATAGATATGATGAAGCCGCAGTTCGATTTTTATTTACATATTTTACACAATGCGGAGTTACTGAGCGAAACTTACTGGCATCATAAAGGCGCTCTTTTTAATGAGCAGATAGAAAATTTTGGTTTGCCACAGGCAGGGGAATATGTACAACAACGTCCGCCTTATTTCGACAAAGGATTGTTGTACAATAGCTGGATAGATTATACCTGGGATACGGTATTGGAGTTCTGTTTAATGATATTGCAATCGCAGCAATTTACCGGCAATGATATTAGCCAATATATGCCCCTGATAAAAAGCAGCCTCACGTTTTTTGATGAACATTATCAGCAGGCGCAATTGATGCGAAGCACTCATGCTCTCGATGACGATGGTCATTTGGTAATTTATCCGGGCAGCGCCGCAGAAACGTATAAAATAACGTACAATTCTGTAACTACAATTGCTGGTTTAAAAGCTGTTTTACAACAATTGTTGCAATTGCCAACAAGCTATTTAGATACAACAGAAAGAGAACATTGGCAGGCAATGCTTAAAAAGATTCCACCCTTTTCTTTCCGGCAAATGCAGGGACATACAACCATTGCGCCGGCGGTAGTTTGGGAACGGATAAATAACGAAGAAATACCGCAGTTGTATCCGGTATTTCCGTATGGCGAATACGGTGTTGGAAAACCTGGATTGGATACGGCTATCAATACATGGAAATACGATACCGAAGCAGCAAAATACAAGGGCTTTGTTGGTTGGAAACAGGATGCTATCTGGTGTGCACGATTGGGTTTAACCGATGAAGCTGCCGCTCTTACTTTAGATAAATTAAAGAATTCCGGCCGGCGGTTTCCTGCTTTTTGGGGGCCGGGTTTCGATTGGGCCCCCGACCATAACTGGGGTGGCAGCGGCATGATTGCTTTGCAGGAAATGCTGATGCAAACGGATGATAAAATTATAAGATTATCACCGGCATGGCCAAAAGACTGGAATTGTTCTTTTAAGCTTCATGCGCCTTACAATACTACTGTAGAAGGAAAAGTAATAAATGGTGTAATTACAGATTTACAAGTAACGCCTGCCGAAAGAAGAAAAGATGTAATAGTAGTGAAATAAAGAAAAGGTGGCTTACGGTATTATAACAAGTTTTGTTTTGCACAAATTATTTAGATTCGTTTCTCACTGCATCATCGCCAGCAATTCATCTACATATTTTCTATCGTTGCTTAAGCGTGGAATCTTATGTTGCCCGCCCAGCTTTCCTTTCAGCTTCAACCATTGGCAAAACAGATGTCTGGGTAAACTATGTACAACGGGCATACGCAAAGCAATGTCTTTATGTCGCTTGGCTTCATAATCGCTGTTGATGCTTTTTAAAGCGCAGTCCAATTCATAAGCAAATTGTTGGGTGTTGAGGGGTGCTTTTTCAAACTCAATCAGCCATTCGTGCGTACCGTTGGTATTGTTGGAAAAATAAAGCGGTGCTGCTGTATAATCGTTTACAATGGCACCTGTTTTTTCACAGGCGATGGCAATGGCTTTGTCGCTATTGTCAACAATCACTTCTTCGCCAAAGGCATTGATAAAATGGCGGATGCGACCGCTTACTTTGATACGAAAAGGGGCCAACGATGTAAACTGAATAGTATCGCCCAAAAGATAACGCCACAAACCTCCGTTGGTGGAAATAACAGGCGCGTAATTTTTATTCAATTCTACTTTATCAAGCCCGATTGTTTTGGGTTGCGGCTTGCCATATTCTTCCATTGGCATAAATTCATAAAAAATTCCATGCTGCAAAAACAAAGTCATACCATCATCGTACGGGTTGCATTGTGCAGCAAAAAAACCTTCACTGGCGTTGTATGTTTCTAAGTAATGAACATCATTGCCCAGGAGGTTTTTAAACTGCTCTTTATAAGGCACAAACGATACACCGCCGTGCATATACAATTCAAGATTCGGCCATACTTCTTTCAAGGTACTTTTTCCTGTTATTTGTAAAATGCGTTTTATTAAAATCAACGTCCACGTTGGCACGCCGGAAATAGACGTTACATTTTCTGCAATGGTATTCTGCGCAAGCGCTTCGATTTTAGTTTCCCATTCATCCATCAGCGCAATCGATAATTCAGGGGTGCGCAGCCACTGTCCCCAAAACGGTGTATTTTGTAACAATACTGCACTCAAATCGCCATACGATACTTCTTCGTTCAACTGGCTCATCTGGTGGCTGCCTCCAATAACCAAACCTTTACCGGTAAGCAAATCGCTGTCGGGAAAGTAATTGTAATAAGCTGTTACAACATCTTTAGCGGCGGCATAGTGGCACTCTTCAAGACTTTCATCAGTAACGGGTATAAACTTGCTTCTGTCACTTGTGGTGCCGCTGCTTTTAGCAAACCATTTTACAGGCGTATTCCACAACATATTTTCCTCGCCTTGCATCAAAAGATGGATGTAACTTTTAATGTCTTCGTATTCACTAATAGGAATGTGTTCTTTAAAGGTGCGGATGTTAAAGATGTTATGAAACTGGTGTCTGCATCCAAAGCAGGTGTATTGACCATGTGTGATTAATTCCTGCAATACCTGACGCTGAACAGCAATCGGATCATTCATCCAATCTTCCATGCGGCTGTAGCGCAGGCGCATGAGGCGCGAGATGGCAGGACTAATCAGTTTCATAGTGGCAGCAATTTAAACAATGATGTGTAAATATGGTGAAAAGATTTGAGATTGTAAAAGTCTTGTCGAACTATGTAAGTACTATTATTCGTAAAATTCACTATTAAATCAACTGCTTCTTTGCATGAGTTTTACGTTGCAGCGGGTCTTCATAGCAAAGCTTTTTGTGCGATGGCACGAGACCTGCGGTAAATGTTACTGCAATTCCTTATAATGCACAGGCACAAATGCACAGCCCTTTACAATTCATAAAAGCCTACGCTGCTATGTTTATATTCATAACCTCTCTTCCGAATTAGCCGCAGCTGCTTTTTTACTTCTTAACCGTAGCTGTATGATAATCCTTCCAAAGCCATTCCAGTGCTTCGGGTAGTGTTTGCTCTTTTACATTGTGATCTACATGCCCGGCATTACGGGCAAAAACAAACTGGTATGTGTAGCCTTTGGCAGCCAGTACCTTTGCCATATTTTCGTTGGCTACTACCCAATCGTGCATGTTATCGCGCATTACGTTCGGATTATAAAGGTCCTTATCGCCCACCTCTATCCAGATGCGTATTGGCTTTTTAGGGCTATCCGGAATTAGATGTTCGTGAAACTCCCAGGCACCATGTGGTGTTTCGGGGTTGTATGGCCATTGCTGGTTTATATATGTGCCCGAATAGGTAAGCACAAGATGGTACCATTCCGGGTGGTACCACGCCATTATCAGGGCACAGGATCCGCCGGAACTTCCGCCCATAGTTGCACGTCCGTTCGGGTCTTTGGTCAGCTTCACATTATACTTCTTTTCTACCAGCGGTAAGAGTTCATTCTCAATAAATTCTGCATACACGCCCGACATTGCATCGTATTCCAGCCCGCGTTCGCTGCCTTGTGCATCGCCACTGCCATTGCCAACAGAAATGGCAATCATTGGCGGAACTTTCTCTTCGGCAATCAAGTTATCCAGGGTTGTAAAGAGCCCATGATCGGGGCCGTCGGTTCCAATTATAAAAGGTGCGGGGCTACCGGGCACATACTGTTTGGGAACATACACCTCTACATGACGGGTGTAGGAAGCAGGATGACTGGTAGTAACAATCAACTTAGCAGGATTTGTAGAGTCTTCTTTTCCAAAGGTACCCGGTTCGCGGGCAATACCCGGATACCTTTTACTGTCCCCTGAATTCATTGTAAACTGATAAACATTACCCTGTGGCACGTTAGCATTTACAACCATCTCCGCTGCAGGAGTGTGGGTAGGCCCGAGTATAAAATTGCCATTGGAATGGGGCGAAGGCACAGTACCGTCCTGCAGGTCTGTGGCCTTTACATAGCCGGGTGTATGAGGGTCGCGAAAAGGCTGAGCCATCAAACGGTTGCCGTTGGATAACAGGTTCAGCAAAATGCCCAATAAGGTAACGCGGGTAATTTTCATGGCAGCTTTCATTTATGCTTTGTTGGTATTCTTTGCCAATAAAAATATACTTTTTATTAAAAGCCGATTGTTTACTATTAAGGCAGGAACCAGCGGATGCTTGCGCTGGAATGGGGAAAGATGTATCTGCTTTAGTAATGATGGTGAAGGTAATGCCGTACGCAATGCTCTTATAGTAAAATATCTTGTAAAACAAGCATGATAACAACAAAATAAAAACCTGCGCTACTGCTTATGCCTTATGTAGCTTTTCCTTTATTATCCCAGTGATCCTTGATTACTTTACCGTCTGTGTTATAAACAATTCTTCTGGCAAAACGCTCACCCCGAACAAGGCCATCATCTGAGAGCTTGCCAACAAAAAGCAGTATTGGGTTGCCCTTCTCATCAGTTTTAAAAAGGATGTCTTTTTCTTTAAAACGAAGGTTAATCATGGCAGATGGCTCGTATAGGCCACTCAGCTTCTTTATCAAATCTTCACTCATCTTCATAATAAAAACGGCATCGAAAACTATGCCTCGTGTGAATGCGATGGATTGGGAATAGTATGGTAGGTTACAGCTGTTGGAACAAGGGGACGTTGTTATTGAGGTAAAACCAAATTGTGCTAACCCCATTCTGGTGCTAATGTTGTTCGAGGTGCGCTGCAGTAACACCTCTAAGAACGTGGAACACTTCGCAAAGATGAGAGTGATACTTGCTGTATTTGTTTTAAAAGTAAGTTATGCTTACATCTTGCAAAATCGAGATATTAGCTTATCCAAACAGAAATCGAATCATGAATGTGCTGTGACCAGACAGTTTCATCATCAACAGATCTATTCTTTTTAATTACTGATTCTAAATATGCTTTTAAAAGACGTGAGTGATTAAAACCTTTATCTTTTGCAATTGTTATGAAAGCTATAAATTGGCTTAAATTCATTGGTACTATTTTGGTTTTGCCACCATAAAATTTTGGAGCTTTGATATTCTTATCATAAAAATAAGCAAGAGTGGCTTCATTAATTTTAGGAGCTATAAAAATACAATAAACAGGCTCATCAGTTGCATTTTGAGCTCTTCCATAATGCCGTGCTACTGACTCATTTTCCATTTCATATTGTTTTTGTCCTACTGACAGTGTTACTTCAATTAGCACCTTGAAATCTTGATATTGAATTTCTATATCAGCAACATTTCCACCGGCCGTTGATAAGGGAACACCATCTAAATCGATTTTGAAATTTCCAATCACTTCTTTTGCATAATTCATCATAACAAATGATCGCCAAACATTCCACTCTAGATAAAGAGGCAGATCCGGAACTTCTTTTTTAATAATTTTATTAAAAACATCAATTACATCATCATACTCTTTATAATTCTTTAAAGAAGTGGCAGTATTCTGTATAGATTGAGAAATCATTTGCTCTTCAGTAGCTTCTAATAAATCTTTTAAATCGTCAATATTGGTGTCTGTCTTAAACTCTACAGCTAACTTATATAGTCTATCTTCTAAATAATTTCTATCATCAGTAAGAAGTAATAATGAAAAAGGATCAAACAAGTAATTTTTATATTCTATCTCTGTTTTAAATGATAAAGCATTTCTGTCAATGTTACTGAGTATATAATCAACTTCAGCTTTCCTTGAAGGAGCAATTATCATTCGAAAAGTTTTCCTATCAAAAGTAATAAGTTGCGTTGCGCGTAGATAGCGCATGAATGCATCCGCATAATCTATATGAAGACTTCTTTTTGTTTTTATAAAAGTTTTGAGAGATCTGTCAGAATTTTCACGCGTTTTTAAATTGTTTGTCTTAATATCAATATCATAAATTTTTATAAGTTCTTGTTCAAACACTTTAGAAATAAATTCTTTTCTATTGCCAGTATTGCTTTTTGCATCACTACGGAATTTTTGAATCGCAGTAACAATAGAATCAAATTTATTATGATGAATTATCTGAACAAAGAAAATGGCAATTTCTGTTTTTGATAAGTTGCCAAGTTCTTTTATAAGTCTTAACAATTCGAGATATGGGCGTATATTAAAGCCTTTATTAGTTGATAAATTATGATATGGTGAAGGAAGTTGAAATTTGAAAAGCTGTTTCGCAATTACTTCATGCGTTCTTATTCCACCTAATAGATTCTGCCCAACTTCAGTAAGCTTAATTTTTGGTTTTAAATCAATATATCCCAATGCTTTTGGAGCTCTTGTAATTCTATCTCTTGCAGCTAAGGACTTTTTTGCATTAGTCATATTCGGTGAACCGCCTAAATAGAATTCCGATTTACATAACTCATCATAGAAAGCTATTTGCGTTTGCATATTCCATATATGACCTTCAAAGTTTTCTAATAAAAGACGAATTTCAGGTATTATCTTTTCAACTGTACGGGGTGATGTTACCGCAAATACGGCTCGGGTTTTACTAAGGTTTGCCATTAATGAATAGTTTTGTCATTGCTTCATCATCACTCAAAAGTGAATTTTTCTGATATTTATCAGTATTTGTTTTTAGGAACTGTTCAATCCTTTCCTTTGAAAAAACTACAGACTTTTCGGAAATATCACAGCCTAAAAATTTGCAATTAGCTTTTATTGCTGCAATAGCAGAAGACCCACTTCCAAGAAACGGATCACAAACTACAAAATCCTTTTCTGCACTTCCTTTTAGCATTAATTCGAAAACCTCTGTTGGCTTTTGTGTAGGATATAAAGAGCCAACAACTCTTTTTATTTTCCATACATCAGGAATGCTTTTAGAATTTAAAGGACGTTTACCCTTGCTTGCGAACATTATAAATTCATGTCTTCTTCTAAAATAATGTCCAAGTCCAATATTTGCTTTGTCCCAACAAAGAAGGTTTTTAACTTCAAAAACATCACGAACAATAGGAGCAAGTGTTAAAAGAGAATAAGAATCAAACATTAAATAGATGTGCCTATTATTTTTTAATACCCTAAAAGATTCCTGTAGAAAAGTCTTATAATTTTCTTCTGTATCGTGAAATTCTTCAAACCATTTTGCATCGTCTTTTCCTGCATCAATATATTTTCCAATTATTTTACCGCTACCTAACTTTAATTTTTGATTCATTCCAGAATAAGCAGGATCAGTTATAATAACATCAACACTGGCAGAAGGTAGAGTTTTTAAAAAATTAATGGCATCATCCTGAAATATGGAAATTGTTTCGTTTTCGCTTTCAAAGAAAGGTTTGGTTTTGACTTCTATTTTGTGGCCATTAAGTACATATACGGGTTCATCGCTTTTAGTATCATGTTTTGTAGAGCAAAAATCAAGAAGAGCTTGATATGATTTAGCAGAAATAGAACCGTTTTTACCTATTTTTATTTTGTTCGCTTGGATATATTCTTCCATGTTTCCATCAAATAGTGATAATCTTTCTTGAATATCCTGTATTGTGTAGGTCATTTTTATGCTAATGAATTTAGGTAACAAATTTAATAGTAAAGTCTATAAATCAGTTGAAACTTTTCACCTTTAGCAAGCTATCTTCCCTAATTCAGCGAAGTTTGCTACACAAAAGCCCCGGCGAATGTTTTCAACTTCGCTGCATCTATTGAGTCTGCGACTTTATAATTCTTTACCTCTTCGCTCGGCGTAATCTCCTAATTGCGTCGCTCCGTCCTCCAATCTCCCGATTTGCAAATCACAACCACCTATCTTCACTCCAACATATTCCATGAACCTTATTGTTAAACGAAAATGATTTGTATTTTTAAAATTCATTTCCTCCAACTGTTATTAATTATGAACACTTCAAGACGCCGGTTTATAAAGCAAAGCACGCTCGCAGTATCGGGCTCGTTACTTATTTCAAAAGCACTATGGGCAGCTAATACAGCCAGCCACTTTATTGTGGGTATTCAACTGTATTCTGTTCGTGATGATATGAAAAAAGACCCTGCGGGCACGCTGAAACAACTGGCTGCCATAGGCTACACCCATGTTGAACATGCCGGTTATGAGAACCGGAAATTTTATGGATATGAACCGGATGATTTTAAAAGGCTGTTGCATGATACCGGATTAACTATGCTGAGCGGTCATAGTTTTGTGGGTGCTGATATTTGGAACAAAAACAAAAGTGATTTTACAGATGAATGGAAGCACACAGTAGAAGATGCCGCTAAAGTGGGAATGCAATATATAATTAGCCCGGGCGTGGATGAAAATCTTTGTAAGAAGGAAGATGATTTTAAATGGTATCTGCAACTGTATAATAAAACCGGAGAACTCTGCAGGAAATCGGGCATTCACTTCGCATATCATAACGAGAGTTACGAGTTCAACCATTATCTTAATAATAAACGATTGTACGATCTGCTGTTGGAAGGAACCGATAAAAATGTAGTTGCCCAGCAAATTGATATTGGTAACATGTATGGAGCCGGTGGCAGAGGTATGGATTATTTACAACGCTATCCTGGCAGGTTCATTTCTATGCACGTGAAAGACGAAATAAAAAGCGATACGCATGAGGGCGGCTACGAAAGCTGCGTGCTTGGAAAAGGCATTGTAGAAACAAAAAACATTCTCGCTTATGCAAAACAGCATAGCGGCATTCAGCAATATATTATTGAGCAGGAATCGTATGGAGATCAAACACCTCTTGCTTGTGCAAAGGAAGATTTGGCAATGATGAAGAATTGGGGATTTTGAATAAGATGAAGCTATGAGTGAATGGTGTAAAAGAGGTTTGTTTTTATCGCATTTTTTCGTGATTACAGTAATCAAAGTGTTCTTAACCAACAGGAGCGAAATCAGTATCACAATCAGCTTTATTTCTATATAAACGTCCTATTTTCGTTCCAAAACTAACTTTCATGAAAATAGTATCTTTTGTTTTTTTATTACTTCCTTTTTTTGGCGCGGCGCAAAGCGCAACGGATGACTCGTTGTTTATTCACAACATAGCCGTAAACATCTTACGCAGCGATGCAGCTTATAACAATCTGCATTATCTCACAAAAAAAATCGGTGGCCGATTGGCAGGCTCACCGCAAATGGTAATGGCAGAACAATGGGGAGCTAAGGCAATGAAAGAAGCAGGCGCAGCCACCGTAACCCTGCAGGAATGCAACGTGCCGCATTGGGTGCGCGGCGGGAAAGACGCAGCGTTTGTTACTTATAAAGATGAACACAGAAAAGAACAAACATATACACTAAACATACTGGCATTGGGTAACTCGGTTGGCAGCGGCGCAGCCGGTGTGCAGGCGCCGCTGGTACGGGTAAATAATTGGGATGAACTGGAAGCTAAAAAAAATGAAGTAAAAGAAAAGATTGTTTTTTATAATAACCCGTTTGATGATACCTTACTTGATCCGTTTGCGGCTTATGTAAAAAACGTTGCCTATCGCGGCGTTGGCGCCAGCCGAGCTGCTAAATACGGTGCCGTAGCGGTGATGATTCGCAGCATGACGAACACGCCGGGTAATAACTATCCGCACACGGGTTCTTTGCATTATTTAGATTCTATTAAACAAATCCCGGCTGCGGCTATGGGTTTGGAGGATGTGAAAAAGCTGGATTCTTTGTTCGATCATCAGGTTTTGGTTTCTGCGTCTTTGCACACCTGGGGAAAGATGTTGCCGGATACAATGGGTCATAATATTATTGGCGAATTGAAAGGCGCCGAACATCCGGAACAAATTATCACCGTTGGCGGGCACTTGGATAGCTGGGATCCTGCAGAAGGTGCTAACGACGATGGCACCGGCGTAGTGCAAACCCTTGAAGTATTGCGTGCATTTACGGCTTTGGGTTACCATCCGAAACATACCATACAGTTTGTTCTCTTTGCCAATGAAGAGAACGGAACGCGGGGCGCAAAGAAGTATGCAGAGGAAGCAAAACGAAAGGGTGAGAAACACATCTTTGCTTTGGAAAGCGATGCCGGCGGATTCACTCCGCGCGGTTTTCGTTTTGAAGTAGATAGCAGTGCTGCCATCTGGCAGAAACTAACTTCCTGGAAGCCTTTGTTTTTACCGTATTATGGTGATCGTTTTGAAAGAGGTGAATCGGGCAGTGATGTTGGTTATTTAAAAGAATTAGGTACGCCGCTGGCAGGCTTAAACCCCGATGATCAGCGTTACTTTTATATTCATCATGCCGCTTCAGATGTGTTTGAAAATGTTGACATCCGTGAAATGAAAATGGGTGCTATTAATATGGCTGCACTCCTTTATTTAGTGGATAAGTATGAGCTATGATAATTGATAGTTTAAAATTGATAGTTAAACAAAACATCAGTAAAAACAACAGGGAGCAATAAAATCATTTTATGGTTATGTTCTATGCAAGCGATGCAAGGGGCAGATATAAAAAATAAATTATCATAAAAGTTTTTACAACCCTTCCACTTCTTTATATTTACTTCCCGTATATATTTAACTTCAATCAACAATTTTTATGGAACCAAATTACCAACAAAGTCCTATCCAGCCGCCGCAACCCAAAAACTGGTTGGTGGAATCTATTCTTGTTACTTTATTTTGTTGTTTGCCCTTTGGCATTGCAGGTATTGTGTTTGCTGCGCAGGTAAGCACCAAATACGCATCCGGCGATTATGAAGGATCGTTACAAGCTTCTAAAGAAGCCGCTAAGTGGACGAAGATTGGCTTCTTCGTTGGTCTTGGTGTTCTTATTCTTTATTTTATTGCAATTTTCTTTTTTGGCGTTACCGGTTTTTGGGCATCGCACAGTTATTACAATCGCTATTAATGAGCTATAAAAGGCTTTTGTTTTTTTTTGCAAGATGTATAGCCATATTGTTTATTGTATGGCTATACTTCTCTTTTGATGCAGCAAAATATTCTTTTTTTCCAGCCTGCTTATTTCATGCATACACACATTTATATTGCCCGGGTTGCGGCTCGCAACGCAGTTTGTCGGCATTGCTTCATGGCGATGTAAAACGTGCGCTTTCTTACAATGTATTGCTTGTTGCCAGTTTGCCATTGGTAATGTATTCAGCCGCTGTTTATACAGTAAATGTTTTTAGAAGAAATGCTGTTCAACAGATGTTTGTTTATTCTCCATTTTTTATAAAAGCTTGTTTGTGGACGGTAGTTACTTTTTTTATTCTTCGCAACCTTCCTTTCCACCTTTTTTCTGTACTGCGCCCTCAATAAAAAAGCATCGCTTTTAAAAATAGCAGGCAAATCTTTCTACTCTTCTTTTTCTTTTAAGCCTTTTTAATTGAGGCAAAATAAATTTTAACATCAAAATTTTAACTCTAAATCAGTGTTTTATAAACACATGCTTAAAAATTGTTTCCTGATTTGTTGCATCTTGAAACTTATTCCTTTACCTTCGCCACCCATTTTAAAAATCATCGGGATAGCGATGGTTTTACTTAAACAAATAATACAATGAGTAAACTACATTTCACCACCAAACACGCGAACGCGGCTACCGTACAGCGCAACTGGTATGTTGTGGACGGTACTAATCAAACCGTTGGTCGTATGTGCGCACAGGTTGCAGCTATATTGCGTGGCAAAAACAAAGCTTATTACACACCGCATGTTGATTGCGGTGACTACATCGTTGTTACCAATGCCGATAAGGTTGTATTTACCGGTAACAAGTTAGAAGACAAACAGTACATTAATTACTCTGGCTACCCGGGTGGCAAAAAAGAAGAATCTGCAAAAGATTTACTTCGCCGCCGCCCTGAAGTTATTGTAGAAAGAGCCGTAAAAGGGATGCTTCCTAAAAACAGGCTGGGCAGAAAAATGATTAATAAATTGTTTGTGTATGCTACTGCTTCTCATCCTCATACAGCACAACAACCTAAAGAACTGAAGTTTTAAAATCAGCTATAAGCTAAAATAAAAATGGAAAAACAAAAAAATGCTGTTGGTCGCCGTAAGGAAGCTGTAACGCGTGTATTTTTAGTACGCGGTGAAGGCAAGATAATAGTGAACGACAAGGATTATAAAACGTATTTCGCTTTACCTTACTTGCAAAATCAGGTGGAGTCGCCGTTGCAAACTATCGAATCGTTAGATAAGTTTGATATAAAAATTAATGCACAGGGCGGCGGGTTAAAAGGTCAGGCGGAAGCTGCCAAATTAGGTATTGCGCGTGCCTTGCTGGAAGTAAACCCCGAATTTCGTCCGGTATTAAAGGCGGCGGGTCATCTTCGCCGCGATCCTCGTGGCGTAGAACGTAAGAAATTCGGTCATAAAAAAGCACGCAGAAGCTTCCAGTTTAGCAAGCGTTAATTTGGATGACAGATGTTAGTTGGCAGATGACAGTAATGTCTCTTTATTTCTGTCAACCGCCATCTTTCAACTGTCAACTTAATTCTATAACAATCTAATCAAAAAATAAAAATGGAACAAACTCCTTCTTTACAGCAACAACTGCTTGATGCCGGTGTTCATTTTGGCCACCTGCGTAAGAAGTGGAATCCGAAAATGCTGCCTTATATTTTTGCAGAAAAAAAAGGTATCCATATTATCGATCTGAACAAAACGGTTGACCATTTACAAGAGACTGCCGCTGTTATGAAGCAAATTGCAAAGAGCGGTAAAAAAATCATGTTTGTGGCTACCAAAAAACAAGCAAAAGAAATTGTAAGCGAATGCGCCAAGCGTGTGAACATGCCGTATGCAACCGAGCGCTGGCTGGGCGGTATGCTTACTAATTTTAACACCGTTCGTAAGAGCGTAAAAAAAATGCAAAGCATTGAAAAACTATTGGGTGAAGGCACAGCTGAAAATCTTACAAAAAAAGAAAAGCTAACGCTAAGCCGCGATAAAGATAAAATGGAAAAAGTGCTGGGCGGCATTGCACAATTAAGCCGCTTGCCAGCCGCTCTTTTCTTGGTTGATATCGGGCATGAGCACATTGCATTAGCCGAAGCTAAACGACTTGGCATCACTACATTTGGAATGGTAGATACCAATAGCGATCCTAATAAAGTAGATTACGCTATTCCTGCCAATGATGATGCTACCAAGTCAATTGCCATCATTACCAATTATATTACTGCCGCTATTGCAGAAGGCTTACAGGAACGCCAGCAGGCGAAAGATGAGGAAGTAGAAGAGGTGGACAACGAAGCTGAAAAAAAAGCTGCCCGTTTGCAGGCAGAGGCGGAAGCTGAAAGTGGTCGTGGACGCGGACGTGGTGATCGTGCTCCGCAAGGAGGCGGCCAGCCAAAACGCAGGGTTCCGGGCGGCGCATCGCGCAGACCAGCCGGCGGTGGAGGTGGTGGCGGACGCAGATAATTTTTGCATGACAGACTTTACTTGTCAGATAACTGTGAAGTCTGATATCTTCAACTACCAACTGTCATCTATCAATCATCAACTTAATAATACAACCAAACACATCCCAACTATAAAAAAAGTTGGGTTGTGTGTTTAAAGAACAAACCGCATCCGTCCTTTATAATGCGGAATATAACAAATTAGTTTTTCAAACTACCTTTTATATAGTAAGGGATTAAATAGTAAATTATGTCAGCAACAACTGTTCAAATAACTGCATCAGAAATTAATAAATTACGCCAGGCAACCGGCGCAGGTATGATGGATTGCCGCAAGGCTTTAACTGAAACCGGCGGCGACTTTGAAGCCGCAATTGATTGGTTACGCAAACAAGGTCAGAAAGTGGCTGCCAAGCGCAGTGATCGCGAAGCGAAAGAAGGCGTAGTGATTGCACAAACCACACAGAATAATACAAGCGGCATAATTGTTTGCGTAAGCTGCGAAACCGATTTCGTATCGAAGAATACCGACTTTGTTGCCTTTGTGCAAAGCATTGCCGATGCTGCAATTGCTAATGATGTAAAGAGTGCCGAAGAGTTAAAACAAGCTACGGTGAACGGCGCTAAAGTGTCTGATTTAATCAACGATAAATTAGCCGCTATTGGTGAGAAGATAGACATCACCCGCTTTGAAAGGGTAGAAGCGCCTTACGTGGCTTCTTATATTCATGGCGCCAATCGTATTGGAGTGCTGGTTGGCTTAAGTTCTGATGCGCCGGAAGCCGGTAAAGATATTGCGATGCAAATTGCCGCATTAAACCCTGTTGCTATAGATGAAAATTCTGTACCACAGGAAACTATTGAGCGTGAAAGAAATATTGCCACAGAGCAAATTCAGCAAGACCCGAAAATGGCGGGCAAACCTGCTGAAATGATTGCAAAAATTGCAGAAGGCAAACTGAAAGCTTATTTTAAAGAAAATACTTTGTTGGCACAACCGTTTGTGAAAGACAATGGCAAGAGCGTAGCTGACTATTTAAAATCTGTAGGCGCCAATGTAAAAGTTATCGAATTTAAAAGGGTAGCCATCGGGTAATTATATAAATAAAAAAGCTCTTCATACGTGAAGAGCTTTTTTATTTATATAACCTGAAACATCCTGTAAAGTCAATCAAAAAATAAACAATAATTTTTTAGGTTTCAAGCAGTTGTTTACAACAGATATACTATCTTAGGCTCATAATTCCAAAACTAAAGGCTTACTAAAATTGACACTATGAGCTATCATCAAGCGCAACAGGCAATAGAGGAAGAAGTTAATATAAACGATTTGAATGATGAAGAGTTTGCTTTTTTATCAGGCATTACCGACAACGAAATTTTCTTTGCTAAAGAACGTTTCAAGCTTCATCAATCTACGCCCGACGAAGGTGTAAGCGTACACGTTTTAAAAAATTATATTTACAACAAGTATGGAATTTGAAATTAAAATTAAACCTCTCGTTTTGTTTGACCTGCAAGACAAAATAGATGCAGAAGAACAACGCAGAACCGGCGCGGGCAAGCAGTTGTATGAAGGATTTCTTTCCGGTCTGGCTACCATAAAACAACAAAACGAAAGAACGCTGCCACCAGTTTACAAAAGTGTTAAAGAATACATTGCTGCCGACGCTACATGCAAACTGTTTTATATGATTAACGGCTCAACCATTTATGTAATGGGCTTGCTGTAGTAACGGCTTTTATTATTTACTCTTTATTTTTTGTATCCATTACAATTGTTGTCGGACCATCGTTCAGCAAACTTACTTTCATATCGGCACCAAATAATCCTGTCTGTATTTTCTTGTTTAAATCCTTCTCCAACTGTTCTACCATTTGTTCATATAAAGGAATGGCGATGTCCGGTTTGGAAGCGCGGATGTAAGACGGGCGATTGCCTTTTTTATAACTTGCATGAAGCGTAAACTGGCTTACCAGCAAAACGTTTCCATCCACTTCTTTTACGCTTTTATTCATCACACCATTACTATCATTAAAAATACGCAGGTTTACAATTTTGTTGCTTAACCAAACAATGTCTTCAATGCCATCGCTATCTTCAATTCCAAATAAAATCATCAGTCCGTTTTCAATTTCGCCTACCATCTTTTCATTCACTGTTACCGATGCTTCGCTTACTCTTTGTATCACCACGCGCATATAATAACTTTAGTTTATTTTGTAAAGAAATGAAGATAAATATTACACCAGAAATTACATTTCAAACAGCGCGAAGCGGCGGAAAAGGCGGGCAGAATGTAAATAAAGTTGAAACGATGGTAGAAGGCAGATGGCTTGCATCTTCATCACAATTAATAAATAATGAACAAAAACAAACGATAGCTTCCAGGTTAGCCAACCGCATCACAAGCGATGGATTTTTGCTTGTAAAATCGCAGCAGGAAAGAACACAATGGGGCAATAAATCTATCGTTATAAAAAAGATGAACGAGCTGGTAAATTCATCTCTTAAAAAAAAGAAAGCCCGTATTGCCACCAAGCCTTCAAAAGCAGTACAGGCAAGGCGTGTGGAAGAAAAGAAAAAGCAAGCCGACAGAAAAGAAAATCGTAAAAAACTAAAACCCGATCAACTTTGAAAAAGCGTTTTTTTGTTTTGCTGCTGATAATCTGTTGCACGAAAATAACTCATGCGCAAATTGCAAAAATGGTAAGGCAAACTTATCAGTTTACTTTCCATAATAAAGTTGGCGATTCAATTTTGCAAATTAATAAAGTATATCAAAACCATTTTGAGGAAGCCTTTACGGTTCGTAGTTTCAAATATTATGTTTCGCACATTATCATCATTTATAAAAACAAAAAAAATTTCGCAGTAAAAGAAAACCCCCATTTAATAAACGAGGGAGACAGTCTTTCCAAATGGTTTTCTTTTACTGCACCTGCCGGTACAATAACCGGCATTTCTTTTTTATTGGGCATTGATAGTATTACCAATGTAAGCGGCGTTCAAACCGGCGACCTTGATCCGGCAAAAGGTATGTTTTGGATTTGGAACACGGGTTATATTATGGCGAAATTAGAAGGCGCATCAACATCTTCAAAAGCGCCCGGAAAACAATACAGCTACGACATTGGCGGATATAAAAAAGACGAAAACGCAGCCAGGGAAATCATACTTTCCTTACCATCAGCCCAAAACCATCAACCATCATCTTTTACTATTACCGCTGATATAAGCAAATGGTTTTGGAGTAAAAACAAACTCAAAATATCGGAGCAGCCTATGTGCCACTCGCCTGGTGCATTTGCTATGAAGGTAGCCGATAATTATGCGGATATGTTTAGCATTTCGGTATTGCACTAAGCATTGTTGTTTGCCCTTTTGCTCCGACCTTTACACGTATGGCTTATTCGTCTTTAGAGCAATGTTTACTTAGCTTGGAGAAGCATGGATATTTAGTGAGAGTAAAAGAGGAAGTGAACCCTTATTTAGAAATGGCTGCCATTCATTTGCGTGTACATGAAGCCAAAGGTCCGGCTTTATTATTCGAAAATATAAAAGGCTGCCGGTATCGCGCAGCTTCTAACATTTTTGGAACGTTGGAGAGAAGCAAGTTTATTTTTCGTGATACTTTTTCATCGGTTCAACAACTCATTCAACTTAAAAATAATCCACTCTCCGCTTTCAAAAAGCCATTTAAAAATGCGCGTGCCGCAGTAGCTGCTTTACACGCTTTGCCCTTAAAAAATCCAATCGGCAAACCTGTTTTGTTTGAAGAAATCAGCATTCATCAGTTGCCGCAAATTCAACACTGGAAAAACGATGGCGGCGCATTTGTAACGCTGCCGCAAGTATATACAGAGGATGCCGATAAACCCGGTATTATGAATGCAAATCTGGGCATGTACCGCATACAGCTTTCAGGCAATGAGTATGTTCAGGATAAAGAAATAGGCTTGCATTATCAATTGCATCGCGGCATTGGCGTGCATCAAACTAAAGCAAATAAAAAAGGTGTTCCGTTACAAGTAAGTGTGTTTGTTGGCGGACCGCCATCGCATACATTGGCTGCTGTTATGCCTTTGCCCGAAGGGTTGAGCGAAATGGTTTTTGCCGGCGCGCTGGGTGCACGAAGGTTTCGATATATTTATAAAGATGGTTACTGCATTAGCACCGATGCTGATTTTGTAATAACCGGCGAGGTGCGCCCGAACGATAACAAACCGGAAGGGCCGTTTGGCGACCATTTGGGTTATTACAGTTTAACACATCCGTTTCCGGTGATGAAAGTGCATAAAGTGTATGCAAAAAAAAATGCAATCTGGGCGTTCACAGTGGTTGGTCGTCCACCACAGGAAGATACAAGTTTTGGCGAACTGATTCATGCCTTAACAGGCGATGCCATACCGGCTGAAATACCCGGTGCGAAAGAAGTTCATGCAGTAGATGCTGCTGGTGTTCACCCCTTGTTATTAGCCATTGGCAGCGAACGATACACGCCTTACTCGCCAACAAAACAACCGGCTGAATTGCTTACAATAGCCAATCATATTTTAGGGACAGGGCAGTTAAGTATTGCAAAGTTTTTATTGATTACAGCGGATGATACCAACCAGTTATCAGCGCATAATATCCCTGCATTCTTTCATTATATTTTATCACGTATTAATTTCACGCGCGATGTTCATTTTTATACCAACACAACCATTGATACTTTAGATTATTCGGGCACTTCGCTCAACAGTGGCAGCAAAGTGGTGCTGGCTGCGTATGGCGAAATAAAAAGAAATTTAGCAACAGAAATACCATCTGTTTTTTTTGAATTGAACCATTTTATAAATCCAAAAATGGTAATGCCTGGCATTGTTATAATGCAAACAAATTCATTTACAACTTACCAAAAAGCGCATCAGGAAATGGATATGTTAGATAAACAATTGCAGCCGCATCTTTCCATTATTTCATCTGTTGCCATGATTATTATATGCGATGATGCCAACTTTACGGCACAATCTGTCAGCAATTTTATTTGGGTAACTTTTACGCGCTGCAACCCATCGCATGATATGTATGGAATAGATGCTTTCTATCAAAACAAACATTGGGGTTGTAAGGGAAGTTTAGTTATTGATGCGCGAATAAAACCGCATCATGCGCCGCCGGTTGAAAAGGATGAAGCCACTGAAAGCCGCGTTAACAGGCTGTTTACGAAGGGTGGCAGTTTGTATGGTATCGAAAAGTAAGATCATTTTAAGTAATGGGTCAGTTTGAAATAGGAAAGTATTTACTGTTGAACCCTTGCAGGGTTCTATTCTGCGAAGCTTTCTTTTCGCCGGATTTCATCCGGCGTTATTCAGGTTTCATCCCTTCAGGAGATAAGGGAATGGCAAATTCATTTTCTCTTCCATTATGTTTTTCAAACTCAACCACTACCTAATTTTCAATATCTGAAAAAGGTTTCTTCTTTTTATTTAAAAGCAGAGGAGCCAAAAAAATATAGAAGATGAGTGCGGTGATGATAAAACAAAAACTTAGAACGGTGTTGATAAACGCACAAGCAATGGATAGCAAATAGCAAACAGGACCAACGGCACCTGTTAGCATTGATCTTCTAAAATTTTCGCGCGTAAAATTTTCTTCTTTTAATTCGGGATGCGTGTACACATAACCCAACACAAGAAAGTGCTGAAACGCGCTTAAAAATAGTACAGACGAATAAAATATAACAGAGGTTGGATAAAACGGATGTTGCGCAATAACAGCCGCAGGAAAAGGAATGAGTGCAATGGTGAGCAGATAAAAAATATTACTCCATAAAAGATAATGATTCACTTTTTTGATAGATTCGAAAATGCGATGATGGGCTACCCAAAACACGCCCACAACCAGGAACGAAAACACAAACGTGAGAATGTTAGGCAGGGCTTCTTTCAAAAGGTGCTGCAATTGTGCATTTGTTTTTGCCTGCTCGGCCGGAAGCTTAATATCCAACACCAGCAGCGTGATAGCGATGGCAAACACGCCATCCGAGAAAGCTTCTGTTCTTGCTTTTGTCATAACGCAAATAAAGCAAGTAATGCAATTTATACGGTTGCCTGTTCAAATATCCAAACAATATTGTTACCTGTTCTTGCTGTTATAAAATAACTTTCCACCTTTCTTAGTAATCAGGCAACTTTTTGTTTCTTACCTGCATTTATATTTTATGAATTTTGATTACACAGAAGCCGGTTACTACTCATGGATGATATACCTCAACTAATTACTGATGCAAGGCAGGGCAATGCGGCTGCGCAGAAACGCCTGTTCGCCTTGCTGGCAGACAGTATGATGCTTTTGTGCAGGCGGTATGTAAAAAACAGTGAAGATGCAGAAGAAGTGATGCTGGATGGTTTTTATAAATTCTTTATTCATTTATCTTCTTTTACTTATCAGAATGAGGCAAGTTTGGCAGGATGGATAAAGAAAATTATGATTAACGAATGTTTGATGCTGCTTCGGAAAAAAAATGCTTTTGTTATGCTTTCCCAATCGGCTGCTGAAGAAGTAAATTGGGAAGATGAAGCATTGAACCAATTATCGGCAAAAGAAATTTTTGAATTGATATTGCGGTTGCCTGTTGGTTACAGAACGGTGTTCAATCTGCATGAAATTGAAGGAATGGAACACAAAGAAATTGCAGCATTATTGGGCATTGCGGAAGGCACATCAAAATCGCAGTTAAGCAAGGCAAAAGCATTGCTGCAAAAAAATTTATTACAAAACGGAAGCGAGTATGCAAAACGAAAAAAATAACAGCCGGCACTGGAAGCAGAAGCTGGACGATGCAGATTTTTTATCTGCCCAAACACGGTTGAATAAAGAGGTTGCCTGGCAAAAATTGCAACAGCGGTTGCACAAACCAAAGCGCAAAAAAGCAATAGCGTATTGGGCTGTAGCTGCGTGCCTGCTGCCTTTGCTGATTGTTGTATCGTATGCTTTGCATCAAAAGAAAAAGGGTGTTGCAAATGAGTTTGTTTATCATCATCATACCACAACAAAGCCTTTGATAAAACAAACATTGCCCCAACAAAACAATGCAACAACTGCTGTAATAAAATTGAATGTTGAACAAAAGAAAACGGCAGCGAAAAAGATAACCAATAGCACTACTGTTTTTGATACAAATAAAAAAATAAGTCTGATTGAAACCGATGATTCAATCACTGCTAACAAAGCAATCATAGCCAATATTGCCACTGATAGTGCAGTAAAAACAAACGTTGCAATTGCTATAAAAACAAAGCTTAAAATAGTTCACATCAATGAATTGGGCGAACCTGTGGAAGCCGCTCCGGCTATGGCGCACAACCTTTACCCGCACTCATTTTCAATGCAAATCGGGAAAGAGGAAGTGTATGCATCAAGTGCCCGAAAAACTTTTTTAGATAGCAGCAGGTTAAAATTGTTCCGGGTTAACTAAAAAAATATTGGATTGTTATGAAAATAAGTCCCCTGATTTTATCTGTCGGTATCTGTTTTTTAAACAGTTTTATGTTGAGGGCGCAGCAATCAGATGATTCTCTTTTGCCTAAAATAGATGCTTATCTTACTTCTGCAAATCAATTCTATAAATTTAATGGCTCTGCATTGGTTGCGCATCATGGGAACATCATTTTACAAAAAGGCTACGGCTATAAAAATATAGATAGCTATATACTTAATGATGCTAACGGTATATTTCAAATTGCTTCTGTTAGCAAATCATTTATGGCTACGGTGATTTTAAAACTACAGGAAGAAGGCAAGTTGTCTTTGAATGATGAGCTCAGTAAATATTTTCCTGAATATAAGTATGCTGATAAGATTACAATTGAAAATTTACTCACGCATACATCAGGCATTTACAACTATACGAATGACATTGATGAGAACGATTCTGCAATTGTTTGCAACCCGGTAAACAAGCAATTGGTATTGGATATTATCTTTAAAAAGCCACTCGACTTTACACCCGGCACTCAATTTCGTTATGATAATTCAGGTTATTTTTTGCTTGGTTTAATTAGTGAAAAAGTTACAGGCGAATCATACGAATCGTTGGTTAAAAAAATAATCTTTACACCATTGGGTATGCTTCATTCCGGCTTTGATTTCCGGCATCTTACAGACACAAATAAAACAATCGGATATCAGGTGCTCACTGCAAATGAACACAAGACTGCACAACTATGGGATAGTACCGTAACCTTTGGTGCCGGCTCTATTTACAGCACAACAAACGATTTATATAAGTTGGCTTGTGCAATTGCAAACAAACAAATATTGTCATCCGCTTCGTGGCGGCAGGCTTTCACGCCACATCTTGAACATTATGGCTATGGTTTTTTTATTGACAGTGTATTCGGCAAAAAATATATTATGCATAGCGGCGGTATGCCTGGTTTTATGTCATGGTTTATGTATTATCCTTCGGAGGATATCACAATTATTTTGTTGAACAACGAAGGTTATTATGGAGAAGGTCTTACAAGTATCGGCACAGCGATTTCTGCTATTTTATTGAATAAACCGTATCAGCTTATGACAGCGCATACGGAGATAAATATACCGCCCGATTCGCTAAAAAAATATACAGGTGTGTATGCCTTCGATAAGAAACATAAAGCAATAATTACGTTAGAGAACGATCATTTGCAAATTGAAGCACCATCTGGCGGCTTGCCCAAATCTCCCTTGTTTGCGGAAAGTCAAACCCTATTTTATTTAAAATTAATTGATGCGGAAATAGAGTTTGTAGAAGATGCTGCGGGCAATATCACACAATTGATTTCTCATGCAAATGGCAAAGATGAAGTTTGTAAAAAAGTAAAATGAAACATCAGTAACAACACTTTTTATTGAATCATCACACAAATTATCCACTGCTATTACAAGCTTATCTTTCTAAAAACAAAGTCATCTTCCAACTAAAATAATCATGAAAAAACAAATCAGTTTACTGATGCTTTTAATAAGCATCACAGTCACGCTTTGCGCCCAAACGAACTCATCTGACAAAGCGTTTGAAGTGCCGCAAAATATCATTATCAACCGCCGTTTTTATATTAATTTACCCAATAAAAACAAACTGAAGATTGAGGTTACCGATATTACCGATTTAGGACGCATTGCCAATATGGATTCTATCCTGCATTTGTTTTTACAAGACATTAATCCATTGCAGGATTCGATTGCCAACGACCTTACATCAAAACGGATTGATTATGTAACCGATGCACAAAACAGAAAGAAAATACGCTTTCAGCAATTTCAACCAAAAGGCGCCAGTTTTTTATTGCAGAATGGCGACTTGGCTTCTCTGCGAACTGAACAGGACACCATTCATATTATTGGTGTAATTATAAATGCGCCAAAGCCGCAGCAACAAATCAGTCGTACCAATCCACGTTATTATCATCTTACTTTTTATCTTAACAACATTCACGAAATAAACGATTATACAAATGGCGTGTTGAACGAAAAGGTTTCCGTTATTCAACAGCATGTAAACGATAAATGGCCTCTTATTTTAGGAGGTGGCTCGCACTATTTAAAAGGGCATAGAGACATCTGGGGCGATCAGCCCAAAGGCTTTGCGCCCGGCGCCATCAACGATTTTGTGAATGGTTATATCACAGTAAATGTTCAAAATTATAAACAGTATTTCGTACCCTCTTTCAGCGTGGGCGCCAGGTTTGTTTTTACCAATCGGGAGCACACTTATAAATGGGAGCCGGCATTATTATGGGAACCGCACTTTTTGTTTGCGAAAGATAATGCGGGCAAGCTGCAAACATACCGTAACGATTTTCTTACGTTCATCTACGGGCAGGGCGGCACAACCGATTATGATGCGCGAAAAGACTTTTCGTTCAGTACCATTTTTTCTTTAGGTTATCTTATTCGCAGGCAAGGCAACCTGATGGATAAAAACACATTTCGTTTGAGTGCCGGTAGAATTAATTTTAGCAAAATTACGCTTGAGCCATCCCTATATTTTCATGATGTAATTAAAGGTGTAACACCAGGCGTCAGAGTGAGCCTTAGTTTTTAGGTTGATGAATGAGATAGGTTATTGGAAGTGTATGATTAATCTTCCTAAATTTCCTATCTTCCCAACCTAACCATATCCAAAATGAAATACTGTTTCCTGTTTGTGTTTGTTTTTACATCACTTTTTCTTTTTGCACAATCATATCAAAAATTACATGAAGAAGCCATTGTTACCGATTCGCATAATGACATCCTTTCGGCTTGCTTAGACAAGGGTTACAGCTTCGATCAAAACCTGAAAGGCAAAACACATTCTGATTTAAAAAGAATGAAAGAAGGCGGTGTGGATGTGCAGGTGTTTTCAATTTTTTGCGATGGCGGTTATGGCAAAGGTCAGGCTTTTAAAAGAGCCATCCGCGAGATAGATACCTTGTATGCCGTAACCGCCCGAAACCCAGTGCAGATGCGGATTGTAAAGAATGCGCATGATTTAGAGGAAGCGTTGCAACATCATCAGTTGGCAGCGATGATGGGCGTTGAAGGCGGGCACATGATGGAAGACAATATGGCGTACTTAGATAGCTTTCACCAACGCGGCGTTTGCTATATGACGCTCACCTGGAACAACTCTACTTCATGGGCAACCAGCGCCAGGGATGAAACGCATGATTCGGCTTTGCACCAGCCCAAAGGCTTGAACGAGTTTGGCAGAAACATAGTGAGAAAGATGAATGAAATGGGCATGATGGTGGACGTGAGCCACATTGGAGAACAAACGTTTTGGGATGTAATGAAGATAACCACCAAACCCGTGCTGGCATCGCATAGCGATGCTTACCGTTTGTGCCATGTGCCGCGCAATTTAAAAGACAGCCAGATTATAGCCATTGCTAAAAACGGCGGCGTGATTGATGTAAATTTCTATCCTGGTTTTGTTGATAGTACCTACGATAAAAAAGAAACTGCTTTTAATGCAAGGCATAAAAAAGAACGCGATTCTCTTTTAAAAATAAACCCTGAAAGTTATTATGCAAGCGATTATTTGGAAAGCAAATACAAAGATGAAGTGCAAGCCATGCGCCCGCCCTTAAGTATGTTGATTGATCACATTGATTATTTAGTGAAAGTAGCAGGTATTGATCATGTGGGTTTAGGATCTGATTTAGATGGCATTTCCATCACGCCAAAAGGCATTGACGACATCACCGATTATCCCTTAATCACAAAAGAGTTAATGAAGCGCGGTTACAGCGACAAAGACATTAAAAAGATTTTAGGCGAAAACTTTTTGCGCGTTTATCGGGCAAATCAAAAGTAAAGGTTCAAGAAACAAGCTTCAAGGGACAATGGACAAAAGATTTTACAAAGCAACTGGTTTTGTTTTTGTTCATTGTTGATTGCGTTTGTTGCTCATCCTTATATTTGTTAACTGTTATTTTAGAATAACACATTACTACAATGACAACGATTAAACACCGGTTTATTAATCATGAAATAAACCTGAAAACAGAGATTTTGATAGTAGGAACATTTAATCCTGATACAGAAAAAAATGAAGCGGAGTTTTTTTATAGCAGACCAAGAAATTTTCTTTGGACGCTTATTCCAGCAGCCTTTGGCAAAGATTCCTTGAAAGAAAAATCAAAAGACGAAAAGCTTGAATTTATAAGACAACACAAGATTGACTTTATTGACCTTATCTCAGAAGTTAAGGTTGATGAGGTTGCCAATTATGATGATAGTTACTTAGATAAAAAAGTTAAGGAATGGAAATGTATTATCCCAGAACTTGACAAACTTTCAAACTTAAAAAAAGTTTGCCTAACAAGAAAATCGTTTGGAGACATTCCTAACATGAAAATCCGAATTGATAGTATTAAAAATTATTGCGAAAACAGAAAACTCATATTTCAATTTTTAACGACACCAGCAAGATTCTATAACCAAAATAAGCAAGTAGAATGGTCTAACTTCTTCAAAATATGATAACAGACAGCCAAACTAACTTTTTATACTTAGCAGATACATTACCAAAGAAATATCCTCACTTTTACAAACGGTTTGAAGAGGTTTTAATTGATTGTAATATTGAGTTTGCTTTTCTGCCAAGAACAAAAGATGTTTGGGCTGTTGATTATATGCCAATTCAAACAGACATAGATAAGTTTGTTCGTTTTTTATATCGGCCTTCCTACATTACAAAGTATAAAAAGTATATAAACACAATTTCAGACGTTGATACAATTTGCAAAGAAACCGGCATTAATACATTTAAAACAAACATTCTTCTTGATGGCGGTAATGTGATAAGAACGACCAACAAGGTCATTATGACTGATCGTGTTTTCGTTGAAAATCCAAACTACGAACGCAAACATTTAATTAAAGAGCTTCATGAACTTTTACAAGTTGATAAACTTTATTTTGTTCCCGAACAGCCAGGCGACTACACAGGACATGCGGATGGAATGGTTCGTTTTATAGACGAGAATACTGTTGTGATTAACGACTACCGGCGAGAACAAAAAGAGTTTTACAGAGCTTTTGAAATTGCCATTCACAATACAGGACTTGATTACATCACAATTCCTTACAACATATACAATAACAAAAGCAACGACGGCGCAAATGGAGATTATATCAATTACCTCCAAATGGAAAACATTGTCATCATTCCAACGTTTGGGATTAAGGAAGATGACAATGTAGTACAACAATTTGAAACCATATTTACAGGAAAGATTATGGCAACCATTGATAGCAATGAAATAGCCAATGATGGTGGAGTATTAAACTGCATAACATGGAACATAAAAACTAACAAACAAAACAACATGTAGCAACATTTTTATTGATTCGGCTTCTTCCTTAACTCTTGTAACTTGTATGCTTCCTTGAAACTTGAACCTTGTTCCTTACTTTCTACTTTTCAATCAATTCTTCCAAATCAATCTTTTTCAAATCATGCGCAGCAGGTCCTGTAATTAATTTACCATCATAATCATAACGGGCGCCATGGCAGGGGCAATCCCACGACTTTTCTGCTACATTCCAGTTTACACTGCACTTTAAATGCGGGCAGGTTGGGTTTACGGCATGCAAGCCACCGGCTTCATCTTTATACAACGCAATTTTTTCGCCTTCATAATTTACTACTTTTCCTTCACCATGTGCTAAGCTGCTTAGCGTTTCTATTTTTTCTTTTGTAAAAAATCCTTTTATAAATTCTTTGGCAACGTCAACATTTTCTTTTACAAAATCGGTAAAACCTGCAACCGGTTTAATGCGACCTGGCGAGAATAGTTTTTCGTAAGGCGATTGGGCACCCGTAAGCATACTGTGTAACAATATTGCAGCAACATGGCTATAAGTAATGCCGTTGCCGCTAAAGCCCGTAGCCACATATACATTTCCGTTGGCATGCCCCGGCAGATGCCCGATATAAGGCAAGCCGTCAGCAGGTTCAAAGTATTGCGATGACCATTTATAAGCGATGTTCTTTACTTTAAAATGTTGCTTTACATAAGCTTCCAATCGCAGAAATGGAATCTCAGTATTGTCTTCATGCGCTGTTTTGTGGTCTTCACCACCGGCAATTAAATAGTTTTTTCCCTTTATGTTTTGTGTACGATAATAACGATACGGATCATACATATCATAAGCCAAAGCATCGGGATAATTCTCATCTTCCAATTCAACAGCAATGGCATAGCTGCGATACGGCGCGCAACGCAAATGCAGCAAATTTACTCCCAATGCAATATGTGTTGCCTCAACAAATTGTTTTGCCTGCATGTTACCCAATGTTGTTTCTATGGTTACCACTTCTTTATCCTCCCATTTTTGAACGCGGCAGTTGGTAACAATGGTTCCGCCCAATGCCTCAAATTCCTTCGCTAAGGCAACTATATATTCGGTAGGATGAAAGCCCGCCTGACCTTCTACGCGCATTGCTTTGGTGAACGGAATAGGTACCGGGATTTGATTGCTTTCAGCCGCTTCAATACCAGCTTCTTTGGTTGCTTTTATTATCTCATCCAGCTCTTTATCCTGCTCTTCATTTTGCGAAAATAAAAAGCCGCTTTTCTCTTCATAACCGCAATCAATAGTATAAGCGGCAACGTTTTCTTTTATCAATGTGCAGGCTTCTTTTGCAGCTTGTGCAACAAGCGTTGCTGCATCTGTACCAAAGTCTTTGGCTATCTGCGAGTAACTGGTATCAAGCAACGTATTAATGTGCGCCGTTGTGCCCGATGTGGTGCCAAAGCCAATGGTTTTGCCTTCCATCAACAAACATTTTTTACCACTTTTCTGCAGCAGCCATGCAGTGGTAATGCCGGTAATGCCACCGCCTGCAATGGCAACATCAAAAAGGAGTTGAGGAAGATTGTTTTCTTTTGTTTCATAATCTGGCAGGTTCTCTTGCCACAGGCTTACTGTTGCGCCGTCTCTTTGCATATCATTCGTTTTTGAATGCTAAGCATTGCAAAAAAAGAACCGGGTTGTAATAGTTTTAAAATTGTTTTTAATTGAATGAAAACTATTTCATTATTTTTTTAATTGCGCCCCGCAAGGTTATAAAGATGCAGCCTTGTGCAAGTTTGTTTTTACTCGTATTTTATTTGTTCTATTCAAATCATCAAAACACAAAAATCAAAATGTTCATCTTTAATTTTCTTACTTTCACAATATGAAAAAAACCATCTTTGTCTTTTTTGCACTTACTATAACGATAAGTTTGATGGCACAAAAGCAGGGCGCATTTACGGGCACGTATCCCACCACAAAAACGGTTAACCAAACCGATGATTTTTTTGGAACGAAAGTCAGCGATCCGTACCGCTGGTTAGAAAACGATACGGCGGCCGATACCAAAGCCTGGGTGCAACAGCAAGTGGCAGTTACGAATGATTATTTAAGTAAAATACCATTTCGTGATGCCATTAAAAAACGCCTTACCGAACTATGGAATTACGAAAAGTTTTCGGCGCCTTTTAAAGAAGGCGGCTTCACTTATTTTTATAAGAATGATGGTTTGCAAAACCAGTTTGTTTTGTACAGAGAAAAAGAAGGAAGCAAGGAAGTGTTTTTAGATCCGAACCTGTTTTCTGCTGACGGCACTACATCGCTTGCCGGCATTAACTTTACGAAAGACGGCTCTCTTGCTGCATATCAAATATCGGAAGGCGGAAGCGATTGGCGCAAAGTAATTGTGATGAATACATCAACCGGAAAACAAATGGATGATACATTAATTGATGTAAAGTTCAGTGGAATTGCCTGGAAGAAAAATGACGGCTTTTATTACAGCAGTTACGATAAGCCAAAAGAAGGCAGTCAGCTTTCGGGCAAAACGCAGGTTCATAAATTGTATTACCATAAATTAGGCGCAAAACAAAAGGACGACAAACTTATTTTTGGTGGTGAAGCAACACCAAGAAGATACATTGGCGCCACTGTTACAGAAGATCAGGAATGGCTGGTTATTTCGGCTGCCAATGCAACTACAGGCAATGAATTGTACTTGCAAAATGTAGCAAAAGAAAACGCACCCATTATTCCCATTGCCACAGGTTTTGATTATGAGCAAAATGTTGAGTACAGTAACAACGGCAGGCTGTTTATTGCTACCAACCGCAATGCGCCAAACCGCAAATTGGTTGTGGTTGATGCGGCTAACCCAACGCCAGAACATTGGAAAGATTTGATAGCTGAAACAAAGTTCCCGGTAAGCATTACAACCGGCGGCGGCAAGTTGTTTGCGCAGTATATTAAAGACGCTGTTTCGGAAATTGAGCAGTACAATCTGGATGGAAAATTAGAAAAAACCATTCAACTTCCGGGACTTGGTACTGCAGGCGGTTTTAATGGTAAGCGGGAAGACAAAGAAGTGTATTATACGTTCACTTCGTATGTGTATCCACCCACCATTTTTAAGTACGATATCGCTTCACAAACATCAACCGTTTATAAGCAATCCAACGTTCAGTTCAACCCTAACGATTATGAAAGCAAACAAGTATTTTATACATCGAAAGATGGTACAAAAATACCCATGATCATCACCCATAAAAAGGGCATTGTACTCAATAGTAAAAACCCAACCCTGCTGTATGGTTATGGTGGTTTTAATATCAGCATTACACCGGCTTTTAGTGTAAGCAATATTGTGTTTATGGAGAACGGCGGCGTATATGCCGTAGCCAACATTCGCGGAGGCGGAGAATATGGCGATGCGTGGCACAATGCAGGCATCAAAACAAAAAAGCAAAATGTGTTTGACGACTTTATTGCCGCCGCCGAATTTTTAATACAGGATAAAGTTACTTCTGCCGGTTATCTTTCTATTTCGGGCGGCTCCAATGGTGGGTTGTTGGTTGGCGCCTGCATGACGCAGCGACCTGATTTGTTTCGCGTTTGCTTTCCTGCCGTTGGTGTTTTGGATATGCTTCGCTACCATAAGTTCACGGCTGGCGCTGGTTGGGCTTATGATTATGGAACAGCCGACGACAACAAAGAAATGTTCGATTATCTTCTTCATTATTCACCGGTTCATAACGCTAAGAAAGGCACCTGTTATCCGGCAACGATGATAAGCACGGCAGACCATGACGACCGCGTGGTTCCGGCGCATTCTTTCAAGTTTGGTTCGGCTTTGCAGGCAGCGCAAAGCTGTAGCAACCCCATACTCATGAACATTGAAACCAAAGCCGGGCATGGTGCCGGAAAACCAACATCTAAGGTTATTCAGGAGCAGGCAGACAAGTGGGCGTTTCTATGGTATAATATGGGGTTGAGTTATGGCGGGAAATAAAGAGAAAGTGTTGGTAAATCGTAATTGATAAAAGTAATGATTATACACATAAATAAGAGTGCAATAACGGGTAGAGAAAGAAATAGTTTAAAGTACTTCATCAATTTCTTCCTGACTTATACCTATCAGTTCTTTAATTATATCATTTCTTTTTTTAGGAACTTTCAAATCTTTTAAAAGGACAGATCTATAAATTTCATCAAAACTACTTTTAGTTCTAAAAAAATTATCTGTTGAAGGTTGCTTGCGAAGCCTTTTTTCCCTATCGTCTATGATTTTGAGATACCTGTCAAAAAGTTTTTCTAATGAGGCAAAATTTCCTCCGGTTAGAACAAAATCGAAAATGATTTCTAAATTGATTAAAATAAGTGGCTTGATGATAAATCTATCTTTCAATTCATTCGTTAAACCAAATTGAAATAGTTCATTCAAATAAGAATTTACACCAGGCATGGAAAAATGAAATTCTGAATGAATAATGATAGGATAAATTGTGAGACGTTTCTGGTAAAAATTTTCTTTGTAATGATAATCAAAATCAAATTTATTTTCTGCTAATAAGCTTATTTGATTTATAAGCTGATTCACGCCTTTTGCTTTGCCATTCTCATTTTCGACAAATCGCTCGTCAATGTATTTTTTTATAACATCAAAATCAGGCTTTGCAGATAAGGCATTAGGAAATACATAACCTTTAAATTCAAAAAGCATTATTGACTTATTGTTTCGCATATAACAGTCAGGAAAACTATCTATTCCATTGTCATCAAACTTTACTACCTGCGCTTTTTGATCCTGAAGAGCTTTACAAAGAGATTGGAAACAATTTTTTTCGAGGACTTGTAAAGATATATCGGTGCTATACTCGTTGAAAGTCATCTTTCTTTTAAGAATGGTATTATAGTTTTTAAGAGTAGTATTATAATACAATTCAAAGAATGGACCTTTGTAACATTTTTTATTGTAAATATCTTCATCAATAAACATGTATCCATTCCTTTTATTAAAATAGAAAGGCTTCTTTCTTAAATCATCTAAGACTATCAATTTTTTTCCAACTAACGCATTAATGGCTTGTAAGTTTAGATGAGAATCATCAATTCCTTCTGCTGGTTTTATATAATTTAGTTTTTTTAAGATTTCATCTTTTTGATAGTTGAGTGTTGTCATTGAGAGTTGATACAAACTACATAGTAATTCAGCTATATTCTTAAAATTAAAACCATTGAGATATTCTTTTAAATAACCCCTTAAATACTTTACTGTATACTTTGAAAATGCAATAAGACGAAAAAGCTCATAAACTGTATTCGTTTTTTCATTGAATTCATATTGGCTAATACTAGGTGTCCATAACATTCGGTAATCTAATAAAGAGTCTCCTTGATGTGTTAATGCTTCATCCAACAAAACTTTGTTATTAAAATTTACTTCATCAATAACTAATAAATATGCTATTAGTATGTTGAACTCATCATTGCCCGTTGTATCCTCTAGTTCAAAATCACGATAATTATTTAATTCTTTAAGAATCATAACTAACAAATATTGTCTTGCAAACACATGTGCATTGTAAGTACCATTGGTATTTAAGCCATAATTATAGTAAGCATTATTTAGATAAGATGATTGTTGTTGAGTAAATCGTTCTGATAATAATTCTCTTAATCTTTTTTGATTTTCAGAATCTGTAATTTCTTTAGTGGGAACATTTAATTCATTATTTAAGCTTATTAAAACTGAAATGATTATTTCGGAGGGAATATGTTTTATTAATTCCTCATAAGTGATTTTAGTTTCTCCAAATAGTTCTCTGTAACCAGGTACAACTACAAGTTTCATTAAGCGTAAATTATCTTAAAATTAATAAAAAATGTGTAACCCCTCCGGCTCAGTCTCCCGACAATAGGACTTCGAAACATGATGTCCGGAAAAAAAAGTAAGAGAGCGGTTTACCAAGTAATCATCCACTTAAATCATTTGTTAATTCAAACATCGCCTCTTGCAGGAAACAATTATAAAATACAATACTTTTATCAACCAAAACCTCATCACACAATAGTATATTTTCTTGCATGAACGAAGACCTCATTGCTTACTACCAACAACGCGTAAACGAATATGAACGCATTTACCACAAACCCGAACGGCAGGAAGATTTAGCAAAGGCAACTGAATTATTGCAAAAAATTTTCAGGAACAAAGAGGTGTTTGAAATAGCATGTGGTACTGGCTTTTGGACGGAACAGATTGCAAAAACAGCACGTTCTGTTTTTGCAACCGACATTAACGAAACGGTACTGACTATCGCAAAAACAAAATCTTATTCGCCTGCGACTGTAACGTTTACAAAAGCTGATCTTTTCAAATTAACCAACTCTAAAAAATACCAAAGTTTGTTCGGCGGTTTTATCTGGAGCCATATCAAATTAGAGGAGTTATCTCATTTTATTGATGTAACCAATAACCAGGTGCAGAAGGGCGGAACGGTTGTATTTATGGATAACAATTATGTGCAAGGCAGCAGCACACCAATAACTGAAAAAGATGAATGGGATAACACGTACCAAACACGAAAGCTGGATGATGGGACAATGCACAAAGTGATTAAAAACTTTCCAACGGAAAGTTTTATAAGACAAGTATTGAAGAACAAAGCACAAGAAATTCGCTTCATCAACTTACCCTATTTTTGGTTGGTTAAATTTGAATCTGTTTAACAATTTCACCAATAGTTTTTCCCTTGCCCGGCGTAGTCTCGCGACTACGTCGCACCGTCAGCAAATCTCATCTTTATCTTACTTTGCCCTATGAGCCAAGGCTACCAGATTTACGACCAACACCAACTCTACTATCTTACCTTTCAGATTGTAAAATGGGTAGATGTTTTTACCAGGAATGAATATAAGCAGGTAGTTGTAAACAGTTTCGATTATTGCCGTAAAAACAAAGGGTTAGAATTGTATGGTTATGTAATTATGACCAACCATGTTCACCTGATAGCGCGCGCAAAAGAACCGTTTCATCTATCTGATATAATAAGAGATTTCAAGAAATTCACGGCGAACCAATTGTTACCGTTGTTGCAGTTGCCACAGGAAAGCAGGAGCGATTGGATGATGAAGCGGTTTGAGTTTGCTGCACGCGAGCATCAACGAAATAGTGTTTATCAGTTTTGGACGCATGAGAATCATGCTATCGAACTATTTACCCCTGCTGTTACACAACAGAAACTAACTTACATTCATAACAATCCGGTAAGGGCTGGCATTGTAGAAAAGCCGGAAGATTACTTATACAGCAGTGCAAGAAACTATGCAGGCTTGCGGAATGTGCTGGAGATTGATTGTTTGTAGCTAAGGCAAATCGGGAGATTTGCTGACGGTGCGACGTAGTCCGGAGACTACGCCGAGCAGAGGGCAGAGGGCAATGGAGAAGAGTTTCGTAATGTAATTGAATTTTCCACCTTCGTTGGTGAGAAGGACATCAACATTGGCAGAACTCAGATGTTAGCAGCAACCCGTAAAGACAGTTTCTATTTCAAACCACAAATAAAATAACTTTACAAACAAAGACAAACCACGGTGGAAAATAATCGCTCTTTCGGTTTTTTAAGGACGAAAGCTATCATAGCATTGTTTCCTGGAGCATTGGGTTCGCTATATTTTGTAATTCATGCAGGGCATAATAATAAATCTATTCTATTGCCGGCACTTTTTGTTGCTTGGGTGCTTTCACCATTTATCGCTTTTGTAATTACTAGAGCGTGTTGACATCTGAAGGTAATGATAGAATTGGTACAGTTGTTTAGGAGGAGAAAGAAACGAGCGGATGAGACGTTATGAGATAAGTGAAGAGCAATGGGAAGCGATTAAAGAGAAGCTGCCTTGCCAGCCCGGTTATCAGGGCAGAATGACTGATAACCGTTTGTTTATTAATGCAGTCATGTATGTAGCCAAATGCGGCATTCCCTGGCGGGACCTGCCGGAGCGGTTCGGCAACTGGAACACGGTTTATGTGCGTTTCAGAAGATGGGCTAAGGCAGGTATATGGCAAAAGATATTCAAAGACTTGGCAGACAAAGATGTCAAAACGCTGCTCATTGACTCAACCGCTGTTAGAGTACACCAGCATGCAGCCGGTGCTTTAAAAAAATAAGGAAACAGGCAAAGTGGATGATCAGGCAATTGGCAGGTCGAGAGGTGGACTGACAACAAAGATTCACTTAAGCACAGATGAGAAGGGAAGAATTAAAGCGATGGTACTAACAGGCGGACAAAGGGCAGATGTAAAAGCGTCTTTGGATCTGATGGGGGCAATGAAGCCGGAAAGAGTAATAGCCGACAAAGCATACGATGCAGACTGGCTTCTGCATTATCTGGACAGTGAAGGCATTGAGGCTGTCATACCACCAAAGAGAAGCCGGTTACAGCAAAGAGATATGGACTACATCGCTTATAAACAAAGAAACGTCATTGAACGGACAATTAACAAACTCAAACAGTATCGTAAAATCGCTACACGCTATGAAAAAACGACTCTTTCCTTCCTCTCACTTTCTTTGCTGGCTGCCACTTTTATCAACCTAAATCTATAGATGTCAACACAACCTAATGTAATTTATAAACGGTGGTCGTTTCTTACTCGTAAGACTTTATACTGGTTAACGTTATTTGTAGCGATTGGTTCTTTGGTTTTTTACAGTGCATTTAATAAGCCTGGAACCCAGCGCACTTTTATGTTTCTTATCGTTCCATTTATATCATGGCTACTTATCATAATAGCTATTGTAGTAACACAAAGTTTATCACGCAAAACCAATAACACTTCACCAAATAATTAGTTTGTAATAAAAAAGAAAAAGTGTTGCTTCTTATGCTGTTATATTCAGAAACGATCTTTCTCTCTCCATCATCGCCTTGGCTGATGGAGACAAGTTCACAAAATCTCTTCTACGCTTTTTTTAATATTGGCAGCTATACGCTGTAAGGGAAGGTCGTTATCATCAGTACCAAACGGCTCTTCAATTTCTTCTGCAATCAATTCTAAACTCGCCAGCACATAAAAAATAAACGTTACTACAGGCACGGTATACCAGCCTAAGCTAAACGCATAACCAATGGGCAGCGTAGCCACATACAGTAAAATAAATTTTTTAATAAACGAACTGTAGGAGAGAGGAATGGGCGTGTTTTTAATTCGTTCACTGGCGCCGCAAATATCGAGGAACGATTGCATTTCGGCATTCAATACAATGAGTTGATCGCCGGTAATACATTCGTTTTTATAAAGATGATGAATGCGAAGCCACATGGCAGATACAATCTGGCTGGGAAGATGTTTGTGTGTGTTCAATTCCGGCAATTCCGGATGCGGATGTTCGTCTAATTCCAGCCTTACTACATCCGATTGCAAATGACGTTTTAAATACAGCGCAAACATCGGTATAAGCCTGCTAAACACTTTACGCTCTTCATTCATATCCTGCGGTAAAAACGTGTTAAGCTTGATGGCTAAATTGCGGCTGTTATTCATCAATGCGCCCCATAGCTTTCTGCCTTCCCACCATTTATCATAAGCCGAATTGGTACGAAATACGAGCAGCATAGAAATGGCAAAGCTTAACAACCCATGCAGCAAGGGAATGTTTCGCAAGTAATGGTTGGTTTCTAATTGCAGCCAATGTTTTTCTATCAAAACAATTAACGCCGAATAAGAAGCAAAAGCAATTAAAAATGGCAATAGCCTTCGCAGCGTATCGCTTTTTGTTAAATTAAAAACAGAAAGCCATTGTCTTTCTTCAAAACGAATCATACAGCTAAATTAGGCGTATTATGAAAAGAAAAGAAAGGGCTGTAGTTAGTCATAAAAATCGTTTACAAATTAGTGTCGCATCAGTTTTACTTTTATGACGGGTATTAATAATGCAGTAAAAACAAACCCGTTTCAAACTGTTACATTGCTTCTTTTTCCCAATTCAATTACTTCACAGTTCTTAATTTCAGAGTCATCAATTACAAACCGCATTACCGTTCTTACCTGTTGCCAGCCCTGCATTCCTGCCGCACCCGGGTTGATGTGCAGGCAATGCAAAGCTTCGTCATACATTACTTTTACAATATGGGAATGACCGGCAATAAATAGCTTAGGTTGCTGTTTGATGATAGCATCTTTCACGCCGGGCGCATACTTTTTTGGATAGCCGCCAATGTGCTTTATAAACACCTTTACATTTTCGCAGTAAAAACAAACCTGTTCGGGAAATTCGCTTCTCACATCGTAGCCGTCTATATTTCCATACACACCTTTTACTGGCTTACAGGCACGCAACCGGTTAGCAATTTCTATCGTTCCAAAATCGCCTGCGTGCCATATTTCATCGCAGTTTTGAAAGTGTTTTATTATCGCTTCATCTAAATAATTGTGTGTGTCGGAAAGCAAACCAATGCGCGTCATGTCGTGATTTTTTGTTACGCCGAATCATGTTTTGTATTAGGTACTAAGTAGTATGACCATAATTTTTTTGAGTCTTGAATTTTGTATTTATGTACTTCGCACTCTTGCCTGCCGCTTCTTATTCATTTGTTCAGCATAGCAAACATTTCGTTTGGTTTTGCACGAAGATTTGCCGCAAAACCAATTGCGGCTTCGTATTCATCGTTCTGCAAAGCAAGTAAGGCAAGGCTTACAAATTCGTCCACATCCATTCCGCCATGCGTTGCAGTTTTATCTTCGCGATGATCGTAACCCAGTTCGGTATCTACCATTGGCGGCGCTATCTCAAACACTTTTACATTCGTATTTTTTAACTGATAGCGAAGCGATAATGTGATTGAGTGCAAAGCCGCTTTGGTAGCGCAATATACGGCTGCCGCAGCCAGCGGTACAAACGCCAAACCCGATGTAATGTTGATGATAGCAGCGTTTTCTTTTACTGCAAATTTTGCCGAAAACATTTGAGTAAAATGAATGGGTGCGATAAAATTGGTTTCGGTTTCATTTTTAATGTTGGCTATATCGCCGGTGGAGGTTAAATCGGCGTGAAGCTGCACACCGGCATTGTTAATCAGCATGTTTAAATCAGGATGATTCTGGCAAACCCATTCCGCCAAATCAACACGTTGCTGTGCATTGGTAACATCGCACACTTTGGTTATAATGCCATCGTTTTGCCGTTTAATTTCATTCAGCCTGTCTTCTCTTCTGCCGCAAATAATAACCTTGTTGTTCATCATATTCAGGTGCTTGGCAAGCGACAATCCAATGCCCGATGTGCCGCCTGTAATAAGCACTGTGTTTCCATTCAAATTCATAAATATAATTTTGTAGAAAGAACTTAGTTCAAAAAAACTGCCATGATGTGTAAAAGGTAATCAGTAAGAAATACGATGTAATATCGGATTCTATTCAAAACTGTGTTTAAGAAGTTCGTTTTATTTTACGCTAATATAACCTCTTACCTTTTCCATCTTACCTACCTCTACTTTGGCTGCATTCTTGCACCAGCCGGAAGCATAAGATGTGTTATGAAATGAGCGATCAAAAAACGATATACGAGCCAATGTTGTCAGACCTTGTGCTGGATACAAAAACAATTTCTATAGAAGAAGCACATAAGATATTTGATTACTTCAAAAACAATCTTCTTTTTAGGTGGAACGATGCCAATAACGATTGCGAAGACAGGGCGAATGCTATTTGCATTTTATTGGATGAATGGCATATTCCTAATTATAAAGGCTGGGTGTTTGGCGGCGCCTATATAAGGAGGCCGGAAGGAAGTTTGATGAATCTTTGGAACTACCATGTAGCCGCTGCATTACCGGTAGATGAGAATGGAGATATTGCTATCTATATAATTGATCCGGCTACTTCGCCACAGTTAGAACATATATCAATGTGGGCAGAAAAAGTAACGCACATGGCTCGCAGTTATTATCTTATCAAACATAGCAGCTACTATATTTTTCCACCTTTTACATTGTATAAAGACGACTGGAACAAGCAAAACAAACAGAACTTTAAATGGACCATACAAGGGCTTGCCGGTATTAACGGCGTATCAAAAAAAGGACAGGCTGCTGTTGCATTTAATAAACATCGCATTGCTAAAGTAGCAAAACAATTTCGATGGCTGAAGTATCATAAGCCGATGGAATTATAAAAGCAGCAATAAGGTGTGAGTTGTAAGCCTTTTCATTCATCATGCTTTAATCATAATTCATAATTTACAAACCATAAAACTTTATTCTGTTCGCAAACTCTTCACCGGGTTCACAACGGCTGCCTGAATAGCTTTGTAGCCAACTGTTATCCATGCAATAATAACAGAAGCCAGAATGGCGATTATAAAAATCCAGGCACCAATGTCTATTTTGTAAGCAAAGTTCCGAAGCCAGTTGCGGCTGATATACCATGCAACCGGTGCCGCAATTGCAAACGCTACTATGATTAGCACCGTAAACTCTTTTGAAAAAATATAAACGATGTTGCCAATGCCGGCACCCAACACTTTGCGAATGCCAACCTCTTTTGTTTTTTGAACAGCCATAAAAGAAACCAGGCCATACAAGCCGAGACATGAAATGAAAATAGCCAGACCGGCAAAGATTTTATAGAGCAGCGACAATTGGTTTTCCTGCTTGTAAAAATTGTTGATGCTGTCATCAAAAAACTGCGCGTTGTAAGCAAAGTCGGGAAAACGCCCGTTCCAGAGATGTTCAATATTAGTTTGAGCTGCGGTTAAATTATTCGTATGAAGTTTGATGGCGATGTTATAATAGCTATCTTTTTTTGTGCTGATGAGCATTGGTTTTACCTGCTTGCGCAAGGAAGATGCTTTAAAATTTTTTAGGACTCCAACAATTGTATTCCATCTTCCGCCGCCCATACGAATGGTGTTTCCTATAACAGATTCTGGTTTTTTCGGGCTTAACTGCTTAGCCAGTTCTTCATTTATCAGCACTTCATTAACAGTGTCGCTTGGCTCATAGTTACGACCTGCAGATAATTGCAAGCCATAGGTTTTCAGGTAATCAGCATCGCCAAATTTTAAAAACAGCGCATATTTCTCATCAGGCTGGTGATTGTAAGCGAAATTGGTTTCCCAGTTATTGTCAGACGAAGGTGCATCGCTGCTAAGCGAGACGTTCTGCACACCAGGCAACAAAAGCAACTGCTGCTTGAACGAAGCAAGTTTTGCAATACTTGCGCTGTCGGCATTATCGGCGAGTATAAGAACCGCATCTTTATTAAAACCAAGGTCAGCTTTGTTGATAAAATTCATTTGGCTAACCGCAACAATGGTGGCAATAATCAATACCTGCGAAATAGCAAATTGCGTAACCACCAAACCGCGGCGCAACGTGATACCGCTGTTTTTTGATGTATTTATTTTATTGCGCAACGCCGTAATTGGGTTAAAGCCGGATAATACAAATGCAGGATACAAACCTGCCAGTAACGTAACAACTGTTGCAATGCAGAGCAATATTAAAAACGTTTGCGGTGTAAACAGGCTTAACGCTTCTTCAATAAAAGCAATGTGTTTGATGTAAGGTAACGACAAACAAGCAATAACGATTGCAATGAGCATCGCAATAAAAACAAGCAATGCAGTTTCGCCCATCATTTGCCGGAACAAACTTTTTCTATTGCCGCCCAATACTTTGCGGATACCCACTTCGCGGCTTCGGTTCACGGCTTGCGCGGTAGATAAATTAATGAAATTGATACAAGCCATAACGATGATAACAATGCCGATTAAAGACAATGTGTACAGCGTTGTGTAGCTCATGCCCGGCTGTCCCAACAATTCAAAGCGCGTGTCGTAATGCAAGTCTGATAAGGGTTGCAGGAAGTTTGTCTTCTTTGTGTTGGCATCAGCATAATGCTCCTTGCTGAACTTCAGCAAACGCGTATTTATATTGGCAGCAGAAACATTTGGTGGTAACAATGCAAAAATTTGGTGGTTGCTACTTAAATTGTTCCACTCTTCACTATAATTGTAAAAAGCGCCATTTCTTTTTAATGTTTTATAAGAAATTAAAACAGTTAACGGAAGGTCTGTGTTCTGCGGCGCATCGTCCAATATGCCATTCACTTTAGCAGTAAAAACATTGTCTATCCGCAAGGTTTTGCTCAATGCGTTTTGCCAGTTATCGAAATATTTTTTTGCCTGCGTTTGGCTTAATACAATACTGTTTGGCTCATTCAGTGCAGTTTCGTTTCCGGCAAGCCAGTGATAACTGCTGAACACTTTAAAAAACTGCGGCTCGCAAAAATAGATGCCTGTGGTTTCTATAAATTTTTTACTTCCTGCGCCGTTAGAGGCCGGCACTGTTACCTGACTGCCGTAAGTGGCATTGACGGCTCCGAACGTTACTTCAGGCATATCTGCACGCAATGCCGAAAGCGCAGGAACAGCAATACCTGGGTTATAGCTAATACCATCAGAAAAATTGTTTTGCGTAACAACATGGTAAATATTACTGTAATTTTTTTGAAACGTATCGTAACTCGTTTCATACCGAACGATGATAAAAAGAAGCAGGCTTGCGGCAATACCTGCCGACAAACCGGCAATATTGATAAAAGAAAATACTTTGTTTCTTTTTAGATTGCGCCATGCGACGGTAAGATAATTTCTCAGCATAAGTATGATTAACAAGTTATGAATGATGCTCTGTGATTCTGTGTATTAAGTAATAAGTATTATGATTGATAAATGATAGCGAATGGCTGATGGCAGATAACTTCCTCATTCCGTTCGCAAACTTTTCACCGGGTTAGCGATAGCTGCTTTGATGGCTTGTATGCTGATGGTTACCAAAGCAATTGAGATAGCTGCAAAACCAGCCGCAGCAAACGTAAGCCAGCCAATGTGAATACGATAAGCGAAATTGTTGAGCCAGTTGCTCATGCAATACCCCGCAATGGGCGATGCAATGATGAATGCTATTACAACCAGCACAACAAAATCTTTGGAAAGCAACGAAACAATATTGCTAACGCTGGCGCCTAAAATTTTACGAACACCAATTTCTTTGGTGCGAGATTCAACAGTAAAAGTTACCAACCCGAACAATCCTAAACAAGCAATACAAATTGCCCATAACGATGCGCTGGTAAAAATGTTTCCATATTGCCTTTCGGAAGCATATAGTTTGTTATAGTTGTCATCAATAAAAAAGTATTCAAACGGGTTGGCGGCAAAGTTCTTTTTATAAAGCTTTTGTATTTGATTGATTTTGCTTTCCATGTTATCGGGCGTTAGCCGGATGGTAAAATAGGTACCGTTATTCTGCGGATAAAAAATCATCGGGTCAATAGCATGTTGCACACCAATATGGTTATAATCTTTTACCACGCCAATCACATCCAGCTTGCGTTCGTCCCACTGAATTTTTGTTTGTAAAATATCTTCTGGTTTTGCAAAGCCGATCTGTTTAACAGCAGTTTCATTCATCAGTATTTTGCTGTTGTCATTCCATTTCGCATTGCATTCCTGTTCTGTAAAATTTCTTCCGGCAACCAAAGGAATTTGATAAGTATTTAAAAAACGTTGGTTGATGATGGCGAACGAATACGTTTTTAATTCATCGCCTTTTTTTGAAAGCGGTTGCGTAAAGCCGCTTGTAGTGAAGTTATAATTGCCGCTTGGAATGCTGCCCGAATTACAAAAATTGTTTACAAAGCTTTGTTCTGCTAACTTATTTTCAAACGCTTCTTTGTTTGTTTTTACTGCACTATCGCCGCCTGCTTGCGGGCCTCGTACAATCAACAACTGGCTTTTGTTTAAGCCTAATTTTTTATTCTGCATGAAATGCAATTGCGAGTAAATAATAAGGGTTACAATAACCAATGCAATAGAAATAGCAAACTGCGATACTACCAGCGATTTACGAAGCAAAAGCCCGTTATTTGTTTTATTGATTTTTCCTTTTAATGTTTCAACTGGTTTAAAGCGGGCTAACGAAAACGCAGCGTATGCACCCGAAAGCAATGAGCCGATAAATAAAAAAACGAGCGTGTATAACCAGGTGTTTGTGGTGGTGATGGTTGCAAGTGTAAGTTGTTTATCAACTAACTTATTAAATAAAGGTTGCAGCAACAAGGCTAAAATAACAGCAAAAACAAATGCCATAATATTGGTTAAAAACGATTCGGTGATGAACTGGATAACAAGATTTTTTTTGCTTGCACCAATCACTTTTCTTACGCCAACTTCATTGGCTCGTTTAAAAGAATTTGCGGTAGAAAGATTGATATAATTAAACCATGCAATCATCAATATTAAAAATGAAATGATGCCAAGCATATAAACATATTTAATGTTGCTTTCGGTAGGATATGTATCGTGCAACGAACTGCCCAGATGCACGTCAGCAAAGGGTTGCAGCTTAAAAATAATACCATCTTTATCTTTCTTTAAAGCAGAGCGTAGTGTTGTTAATTTGTTTTCTAATGTTGTTATAGCAACGTTTTTATTTAGTGCAAAAAATGTGTTGATGTATTGCGAATTAAGGTTATCAACATCAGCCCAATCGTTGCCGTTCAGGTTCACAGGGTTTTTTAAAGTCTCCAACGAAAACAGCATGTTATACTGGATGTCTGAATTGTTTTTCATATCAGCATAAACACCTTCAACGGCATATTCTGTTTTGCCAAACTGGTTGTACACTACAAGCGTTTGCTGCATTGGACTGAGGGTTCCAAAATATTTTTTTGCGCTGGATTCTGATATAAAAACAACATTGGGTTTGCTCAATGCCAACGGGCTTCCCCAGCGCAACGGAAAGCTGAAAAATGTAAAGAAATTGCCATCGGCGTAACCTGTTTTTGTTTCGCTGAAACTTTCGTCAGGCTTATCTTTTTTAGTGATGATGGTGCTGCCTGTTTCTTCGCTAAACCGGCAAACACTTTTAATTTCGGGAAAGCGTTGCTTTACAATAGAAGCCCAACCGGGTTCAACTTGCGCCCAGGTTTTGCCTGCGGGGTCCTGGTTAATGAGCCGGTACATTTGCGGCAGGTTAGCGTGAAATTGGTTGACGCTTTTTTCAAGACTGATGTATTCTGTCAACAACAAAAAAGCGCAAATACCCAATGCCAAACCTCCTATGTTAATGAACGCAGATATTTTGTTACGGGTTATATTTCGGAAAGCGATTTTTACATACATCATCAGCATAAAAAAAGTTTTACCTGGTCTGTTACGGTTGAGATTATCACCGGTTAATCATTAACCAATAATAATCTCAGCGTTTTGTTCCCAACGGGTATGCCAACGATTGAAATGCAATACAGGCAAGGCTTTCCAATTTCAATAAGAAAATAACTGTACGATACCGCACAGTTGCTGTACGATGTTATTACATATACATCATAACAATTTTTGCAGTAAAAGAAAAACAAGAGCAAATAAAAAACTCTGCAAGCGAACGCTTGCAGAGTTTTATAAACGGTTTGTTTTTACTTCATTATTATTTTTCTTCCGAAGCTTCGTAGTTCACATTGTTTTCTGCAATCTGCGTAAGCAACACATCGGTTTGTTTTTCTTCCTCTAATGTTTGCTTTAATAAATCGGCAACGTCCGATAACCCTAAAGTTGTTGCCAATTGTACCAAACCGCCATACGTGGCTATTTCGTAATGTTCTACTTTTTGTGCAGCCAATATCAAACCTACATCGCGGGTAGCGGTGCCTTTTTTTGTATCTTCTATAATGCTTTTGCCTTCTTCAATAATACCTGCCATGGCATCGCACTTTTTTGCCTGCGCTTTTTTGCCAAGCAATTCAAACGCCTGGTCTAAACGCGCTACCTGGTTTTTCGATTGTTCGGTGTGCGTTTCAAACGCTTGTTGCAACTCAGCACTGGTAGCTGCTCTTTTCATTTTGGGCAACGTTGTAACAATGTGTTTTTCAGCCCAGTAAATGTCTTTTAGTTCATCAGTAAAAAAATCTTTCAGCATCGAATCGTTAGAGGCAATACCGGCTTTATAAGCGCCTGCCGTTTGCTTTGAAGTTTTAGCCATAATTATTTTTTATTCTCTTACTTAATAATCATGCCATTATCAACCACAACTTTACTAAAAACAAACTAACAAGGAAATCTGCTTTTCTGTGGCATAGTTTTTTAATGTGCGTTTTATAAAAATAAACCTATGAAAAAGCAGATTGTATCATTCATTATTTTGGTTGTTGCCTTTAGCTCGTTCCGTTCTCCTGTTGCTGCTGATGCCGACAAAGCGTTTTTAATTAAAGTAGCGCAAAGCAACCTTGCAGAAATAGGCGCTGCCAAGCTGGCGCTTGCACAATCAACAGCCGACTCTATTAAAACATTTGCGCAGATGATGATTGATGAACATACGAAAGCGCAAGCTAACTTAAGTGCATTGGCGCAAAAACAAAACGTAACCTTGCCCGATTCCACAGATGTAGAACACAGGATGTTTTCGCAACGTTTACAAATGCTGCAAGGCGCCAGTTTCGATTCGGCTTATGTGCAAAGCCAGGTGAGAGATCATGTAAAAGCAATCGCTCTTTTTAAAGCTGAAAAAGACAATGGCAAGAATGCAGAAGACAAAGCGTTCGCTACCCAATTGCTACCCAGCTTACAAATGCATCTCGATCATGCGTACATACTTGCCGGCAGTAAACCAGGCAATATGAAAATGTAGTAAAACTGCATTACTCTACATACAAATCAGGATATAATTTACCACCAGGCGTTACCGCATATTCTTCAAAATTGGTAACGCCTTCTTTTTGTAAAACTTCTTCATCTAAAAATAAATTGCCTGTGCAATCGGCAGGTAATTTTTTCACAATCAGGTACGCCGCATCGCCCATAATTTTTGGCTTGCGGCTCATGGCAACCATCTTTTCACCGCCTAATAAATTGCGTACGGCGGCTGTATCAATAATAGTTTTAGGCCACAAAGCATTCGATGCAATTTTATATTTTTTAAACTCGTTCGCCCAGCCTAACGCCATCATGCTCATGCTGAATTTACTAATGGTATAAGCCATTTGCGGATGAAGCCATTTGGGTTGTAAACTGATGGGTGGCGCAATGGTAATGATGTGTGCGTTGCTGCTTTTTTTAAGATAAGGCAAGCAGCTTTTTACCATCATAAACGAGCCGCGTACGTTGATGTTTTGTATTAAATCAAACCGTTTGATGTCGGTATTTTCAGTATTGCTCAATTGAATGGCAGAAGCATTGTTTATTAAAACATCAATACCGCCAAACGCTTGTACAGCTGCAGTTACCGCGTTCTCAACCTGATCTTCAAAACGCACATCCGCCTGCACGGCTAATGCTTTTCCTCCAGCAGCTTCCACTTCTTTTGCAACAGAAAAAATAGTACCGCCCAGCCTTTCATTTTCTTCAATACTTTTAGCAATAATAACAATGTTAGCACCTTCTTTCGCAAGGCGCAAGGCAATGGCTTTTCCAATGCCACGACTGGCTCCTGTAATGATGATTGTTTTATTGGCAAACAACATAAAATATGTTTTAGATAAGTGAAGATAAGCAGCAGTAACCTTATAAAAGAAGAATAGAAGTTATCAGCAATGCTGCAAAAAATAGTTATACTGAAAGCCTTGCTGCCACTGCGTTTGCCACGCGTTCGCCATCAATGGCTGCGCTAACAATGCCACCTGCATAACCGGCGCCTTCGCCGCAGGGATATAAATTTTTGATGTGAATATGCTGCAACGTTTCGCTATTGCGCGGTATGCGCACCGGGGATGAAGTACGGCTTTCGGTGGCAACCACAATAGCTTCATCGGTATAATATCCGTGCATCTTTTTTCCAAAAGAAACAAAACCTTCCTGCAATCTTGTAAAAATAAAATGGGGTAAAACGGCTCCTAAAGATGCGCTGCTCACACCGGGCACATAACTGCAATCGGGCAAAGAAGCAGACGGTTTATTGAGGCAAAAATCGGTCATGCGCTGGGCAGGCGCAACAAAATTTCCGCCTCCCGCGCTGTATGCTTTTTCTTCAACCATTTGCTGAAAATACAGTAATAACAAAGGGTTGTTTTCATGCCATTTATTTTGCTTTATTCGCTGCGCAAATTCTTTGTCAGCAAGCACATCAGCCACATCGGTTGTTACAACAATTCCACTGTTGGCAAACGGATTGTTGCGTTTGCTTGGGCTCCATCCGTTCACAACCAATTGGTTGGCATTTGTGGCTGCTGGAGCAATGATGCCGCCCGGACACATACAAAAAGAAAACACTCCTTTATCATCTACCTGCTGAACCAAACTATAAGAAGATGGCGGCAGACTTTTATCACGCTTTGATTGATGATATTGAATGCTGTCTATCAAACTTTGCGGATGTTCTGCACGCACACCTAACGCAAACGCTTTGGCTTCGATGGCAATGTTTTTATGATGCAGCAATTCAAAAATATCACGTGCCGAATGACCGGTGGCAAGAATGACTGCATCGGCTTCATAACAATCATTATCCGCAGTGATAACACCTTTTACCGTATCATCTTTAACAATAAAATCAATTGCTTTTTTATCAAACAAAAACAAACCTCCGCTCTCAACAATTTGCCGCCGCATTGCTGTGATGATTTGCGGCAATTTATTGGTGCCGATGTGCGGATGCGATTCGTATAAAATGGCTTCTTCGGCGCCAAATTGAACAAACGCGCTAAGAATATTGTCAACATTGCCTCGTTTGGTGCTGCGCGTGTACAATTTACCATCGCTGTAAGTGCCCGCACCACCTTCGCCAAAGCAATAATTACTGTTTGAATTGATAATGCCTTCTTTATTCAGCGCGGCTAAATCTCTGCGGCGCGAACGAACATCTTTGCCTCGCTCCAGGATGATGGGTTGAATGCCGCTTTTAATTAACTGCAAGGCTGCAAACAACCCCGCGGGACCAGCACCGATGATGATGGCTTTGTGCTTTGTTTTTGAAACATCTTTATAAACAACAGGAACAAATGCGCGCTGTTGTAAAGGCTCATTAATATAGGCTTGCAACGTAAGGTTTACAAAGGGTTGCCGCCCGCGGGCATCTATTGATTTTTTTTGAATGATATAACCTGAAACATTGTTGATGAATGTGCCGGCATGAAGCGAAATATATTCTTTAATAATCGTGCTGTTTTCTGCTTCGTGCGGCAGCAGCTTCAGCGTAATGGTTTGTTGCATAAGGTTAGGTGTTTATCCTAAAAACAATTCAACAAAAATGCAGTAAAAAAAACAGTGAATTAAAATGGAAGATCGTCTTCTTCACCTGGCGTATTGGGGTTAGCAGATGAAGGCTGCTTGGCTTCCTGAACAGCCGCATTAGCGGCCTGCAAACTCTCTATGCGCCAGGCGTCAAGGTTAGTAATGTAGTTGTCTCTGCCGTCCTTGCTCCACTTGCTTCCGCGAAGATTGAAATGAACTTTTACAGTATCGCCAATTGCAAATTTATCACACATCGAAGTACGGTCTTGCGTACATTGAAATTTGATATAACTCGTAAACATACGACCGCTGTTTTCTTCCGACGTTTCAATAACAAATTCGCGGGTTTTAAATGATTCAGAACGTTGAACAGTGTTGTAAACAGCAATTAATTTTCCTTGTATCTCAAATGCCATGTAATGGTTTTACAGCAAAAATAACTCTTGCTGCACAAAACAAAAAAAGGAATGAAACAAAACGATGGAAACAAAAAACATCTTTACTATTACTAAATTGTTACAAAATTATTGCCTCTTTCATTGCCCGTTATTCGTTTGCCAATATTTTTATATTGTTTATGAATGAAACAAAACAAAAACGGCGCTTTTATACAACCAACATTTATGCAGCCTTGCTTTTCTATCTATTGATTGTAATGTTGTTTTACTCGTTATGCCGCATTCTTTTTTATCTATTTAATACCTCTTACTTCCCGGGCATGAGGTTGCGCAATTTTGCCAACATTATGCTGGGAGGCTTGCATTTTGATATAACGGCTGTTTTGTACAGCAATATGTTGTTTATTTTGTTGTTAATTATTCCAAATCCGTGGCGGTACAACATAACATACAAAGCCATCGCAAAATGGGTTTTTATTGTGGTAAACTCTATTGCTATCGCCACCAATGTAATTGATTTTATTTATTACAAATTCACACTGCGGCGCACTACTGCAAGCATCTTTTCGCAGTTTAAAAACGAAACCAATCTAGGTAGCTTGTTCGTTCATTTTTTCTTTTCTTACTGGTATGCGGTGTTGTTGTTTTTTGTATTGGTTTTTCTTTTAAAAAAGATGTATGAACGCGTAGATTACAAACGCATACAAGCTAATAACTGGAAGCATTATGTAACCGCTATTTTGATGGTTCCTATACTTGTTGTTTTATTTGTTGGCGGCGTACGCGGCGATTTTGCACACAGCACACGACCCATTACACTAAGCAATGCTGCGCAGTATGGCAACGACCCGCGCGATGTGAACATTGTGTTGAACACCCCGTTTGCCATTATTAAAACAGTTGGCACCGAGGATATAAAAAAAGTAGCTTTTTTTTCGGATGATGAGATGAATAAAGTGTTTACACCACTTCATACTTCAATGGATACGGCGAAGTTCAGATACGACAATGTAGTGGTGATAATTTTGGAAAGTTTTTCAAAAGAATTTATTGGTATTTACAATAAAAACAAACCAAATTATAAAAGCTATGCGCCGTTTATGGATTCGTTAATCAGCCAAAGCCGCGCGTATCAATATTCTTTCGCCAATGGCAGAAAATCTATTGAAGCCATGCCTTCTGTTTTGTGCAGCATTCCTTCTATCGAAGTTCCGTATGTACTATCGCAGTATTCAGGCGATAAAGTAAACAGCCTTGCTTCTTTATTAAAAGAAAAAGGCTATTACACTTCTTTTTTTCATGGCGCGCCCAATGGTTCGATGGGCTTTTTAGCATTTTCAAAAACCACAGGTTTTGATGATTATTTTGGAAAGAGCGAATACAATAACAACGCTGATTTTGATGGGCTTTGGGCAATTTGGGATGAGCCTTTTCTGCAGTTTTTTGCACATAAAATAAACACCTTTCAACAGCCTTTTTTTACAGCCTTATTTACCGCTTCATCGCACGATCCTTACATCTTGCCGGAGCAATATAAAAACGTTTTTAAAGGCGGCCCGTTAGATGAACACAAGTGCATTGAATACACCGATTATTCTTTACAAAAGTTTTTTAATACGGCGAAAACAATGCCCTGGTTTAAAAATACATTGTTTGTTTTTACAGCAGATCATGCATCGCCCGAAACGTATTATCCCGAATATAGCTCCGTACCGGGTTATTTTTCCATTCCTGTTTTCTTTTACAAGCCGGAACAAAACTGGTCTTTTTTTAAAGATGAAACGATAGATCAGATTGATATTATGCCAACGGTGTTAGGCTATCTTCATTATGATAAGCCGTACATTGCTTTTGGCAGGGATGTGTTTAAAGAAGATAGCACTCCGTATGCGTTTAATTATCTTAACAACACGTACAATTTGTTTTACGGCGATTATTTGTTGATGTTTCAAAATGATAAGCCTGTGGCTTTGTACAATTTCAAAAGAGATTTTACGCAACAGCACAATTTGCTCTCTCAACTGCCCGATATAACCCTTTTATTAACCACAAAAATCAAGGCTTTTATTCAACAATACAATAATCGCATGGTTGATAATAATCTTACCACCGAAGGCAGCCAGTTGAAGCTGCATGCAAAACAATAAACCGTTTTTGCATTTATAGCTTTACACCAAACGAAACATAAAATGTTCTGCCATCAGCAGGCAAAATACCTGGTCCCGGATACATAGTAATTCTGCGATTGAAGTAATGCTCATTTGTGAAATTATTAATTCCTGCACTCAACTGGTAAAAGCGAAAAAATTGCCAGTTAAAAGTGGCATCCCAAACATGATAGGCAGGTATGATGCCGGTTACGCCATCGGCGCTAAACACAGTGTTCAACGCATCGTTGTATTGCTTGCTAACATAACTGTACTGAACACGAAAAGTTGCGGTTTTATGCTTGAAAATAACGCCGCTTTTTTCAATCCATTCAGGTGTGTTTTCAACATAATTTCCTTCTATGCTTGTATTGACACCGCTTTTGTTTATAGCAGCTTTTTGATAGCGTGCGTGCGTGTATGACAATGAGTTGAAAATGCGGAGATCATTGCCTCCTGAAACCAAATTACTCAGTTTTAAAAGCGATACTTCAACATAGCTTTCTGCACCTTTTGCAACAGCATCGCCTACATTGGTAGTGTACAAATGCTTACTGCTGTCGACCCCTGTAAATGTGGTTAAGCCAATGCGGTTTCCATAAAAAACATAAAATCCGTTTACATCCCAACTCAGTATATTTTTATAATTGCCGCGATAACCCAAATCGGCATCATACCCTTTTACATCTTTCAGGTTTGGATCAACTACATCAAGCCTGTCGGCAGGCGTTACATTGGCATACAAATAAGGGCGGTATTCCTGCGAAATATTTCCATACAACTGGCTTCCTTTGGTTACATTGTATTGTAAGCCCGCACCAAAAAGCGGGAATGTTCTGTTACCCGTATAATTCACAGGTGAACTTGCATTGTTAATAACGCCAGTCATTTTGGTATTAATCACTTCATAACGTGCGCCGGGTGTGAGAGAAAGTTTATTGGTGATTTGAAAGAGGTTTTCGGCAAACACTGCATAGTTATTTGTGGTGAAGCTAAGGTTGATGCCATACGGTTTGGTAAGCGATAAATCGTAATCGCTGCCCGATGTTCCCAACCCTTTTTGTTTGCGTTGCGTGAGTTCGGTAAAATACCGGACGCCTGCCGATAAGATGCTGGTTTGGTTACCCAAATGATAATCCTGTTTGATTCGCCCTTCGGTAGTAAAACCCTTGTAATAATCTCTGTCAACCTGCCGCGGATTGTAATTATTAATGGTTGTATTGATGGTATCGGCAATCAACCCTGAGTTTAAAAATTGTACGCTATTTCGTTGGCCAAACAAAAAAAGTGAAGTGATGTTTAAGGTGGTGTGGCTGCCCAGTTGCGAATTAAAAACAAGAGCAGCGAGGTTGATCTCAGGGCCAAAATAATTTCGTGTACGCTCAGCTTGTTTAGGGTTGGCGGCAAACTGAGCATCGGTTAAACCGCCTCCAATCTGCTGCACATAATCCATGCGTGAAAATTGAAAAGAAAGGTTTGTTTTTGCCGTAAAATGATACGTTGCGTCCGCAAAATAAGCATGATAATTAAACCGCGAATCGTCGCGCCAGCCATTGCCATTTTTATTGTCGTAGTAGGTATAGTATTGAAGTTTACCAACCATTCCGCCCACTGCATTGTAAGAATTAAAAAAACCGTTTGAGCCAACCGTTTGCTCGCTTTCGATAGCTACCGGTTTTGTGGTGTCTCCTGTTTTCATCACATAGTTCATCATACCGCCAAACTGTGGCCCGAACTGCAAAGCAGCCGCGCCGCGCACATATTGAACCTGCTGTATTGCCTCCATAGGAGGCGTGTAATGATTTTCGGGATAACCAAACGCATCGCTGTTTGTCATGTAGCCATTTTGGCGCATGTTCATTTCAATATCACGGTGCGCATCCGTACCGCGCGTACCCATGTTCAATTGCGTTCCCGCACCATCCATTTGCCACATATTTAAACCGGGCACTTGTGCAAACTGAAGCCTGCCCATGTTTTGCGCCATGTTTCCTTTTGCAGCATCTATCTTCAGCAAATCGGTTTTCTTTCCCGCATAAATAAATGTTCCGTAAACATCAGGCAACGATTGTTTTAATTCATTCTTTAAATAACTGTTTACGGTAATGCTATCTAACAGGTGAATTGTGCCTGAATCTTTCTGGGCAAATAAATGATTGCAGAATAATAAGGCAACAAAGCTCAAAATAAAATTTCCTTTTTTCATTCTGTATCTTTTCAATTCAACACTTTACTAAAAACAAGCTGGCAGTACAGAACAGGCTGCCTAAGCTATATCGGCAATCAAATTTTGGCTTTGCTTTTATCATTATTTCAATCATGTAATGATTGCTTTTCAAGGTTTGTTTTTGCGCATTTTTATTGTTATAATAAATCAATAAATACTATAAAATTCATTATTAGAAATCTGTCGCTAAAACTTGAAAGCTACACCCGCATTAATTACATAATCAGCAAAAGCGGCATCGCCCTGAATGTGCTTGCCATAAGTAATGGAGTTTTCTTTATCGGTAACACTTTGTGTTCTGTTTCGTACAAAAGCTACCGGCACGCTGGCAAAAGCACTGAATTTTTTGGTTGAATAATTAAGGGTTGGCTCTACGCTCCAAATATAACCTGGACGCCGAAAATCGCCGCTGCCGCCAATAATATCATGCACCGGAATACCTTCCAAACGCACACCTGCTGCGGCTGACAAGCCTTGTACTTTACCGCCGAAAGCATAGCTGAAACCGGCGCGCGCCATATATTGGTCGGGTACGCTCATAATGGCTTCATTAGCCAATGTGGGTGATAGCGTTTCGCGATAAGTGCGTACACCGTTTTGCTCACGCGGATTGCTTAAATAATAAGCATTGCCATATACGCCAAAACGATTTGCAATGTTGTAAAAAGTGTTTACTTCTGCCGTAAAGCCAGTGCCGCCATCGCCAAGCTGGATGCTCTGGTCAACAGGGCGCAATTCTTTGGTGCCGCCAGGACCCACATTGTACCAGTAATCTTCATAATCATCCTGACCGGTAGGCAGCTTGATACCCAAGCCAACCTGAATATTTCCACGTGTATTTTTAACAGGATCGAGCAGCCAATAATAAGCGGCAATGCGCATATCACCAATACCAAACGCGTGCATGGTATGACGCTGATTATAATTGTTCACGCCATTAATCAAACCATGCTCGTACAATGAGGAACGCGAGTTGGCAAGAATAGGCATATCAACCATTACAGACCAGCGATTGTTGAGAATGCGGGTTACATTAATATCCATGGTGCCGGAATGATTGATGACTTCGGTGCCTTGCTGCAACCGGGCTTTGTTTTCGGTTGTGCCACTAAAATGACGGAACGATTTAAAGTAGCGAAAGTTGGTTGAGAGAACCCATTTTTCTGCACTGCCTGTACTGCTGTCAGGATGCGACATCATGCACACATTGCCGGTACTGCGGATGGCTACACAACCTTGTGCCTGTAAAGAAGGATGATAGAAACATAAGATAGAAAAAATAAGGAGCGATATAAAAAGTGATTTCATAAAAAGAGATTTTATCAATGATTTTTTAAATGATTAATAATAATGCGTGGTATCTGTGGCAGGTTCCAGTTTCGGTTCGCCCTTTTTCATGTGCAAACTGTTAGAAACAAAATCGCCAACTTTTCTACCGTATTGGGTAGCCGTAATACAGGAATAATGAAAGTGAAGACCGCCATAAAAGCGCGCCCAGTTGTTTTCAATGGCTGCTGCCCGAAAAGATGGAAACGAGCGGCTGTCAATTCCAAACTCTAATTCCGTTGTGTCTTTGTATTTGAAATTATCTCCATAAACGCTTGTTAAGGCTTCGGCTGCCGCAGAGGAGATGGTTGAATGCCCGCAGGTATATTCAGGAAAGGCGGGTGTTTGTAAAAAAGGTCGCCAGTTAGGATCGAAATATTTATTGATGACGCTTTCCGGACGGATGGTATTGTAATAATATTTCGCATCCCAGCACTCGATAAACGCTTCAAACATGGCGATGGATGTTTTGGTATAAGCGTACACCGTTTCGGCAAAACCGGCTTTCGCTTTTTGTGAAGCAATGCCCACAATGCTCATCCAATGCCCGGTTGGCGAAAACTTTTTTGTACCAAACATCACATGTCCGTTCACATTCAATTTAAATGGATTGTCATCCCAAAAATTTGCAATTTGCTGTTGCTCATCCGTCAAACTATCCACTGCATTTTTTATCAGCATCACTTGTTTGTAGTAATCGCTGTTTTTATCTTTTACATTAAATGGCAAAGGCGGCGGTACGCGGAATTGTGCGGCGCTATCCATCACCATAGTACGAATTTCGCTCCAGTGCGGCTCAACGGCTTGCGCATACATCGGCGGCGTTGGCACCCATCTGCCTTCTTCCTGCGTAACTGTAAATTTAGAGGCACTGCGCGTTTGCAGATAGTTATCGTTTTTCGCCCATTTTAAAACGGCGCTCGCAACGGTATCGCCAAAAGCAACGCTGGCATTAAACACATCCGAAGGCATACCGGCATCTATGGCTTTCTTTTTTAAATTGGCAACATATTCATCCATGCTTCCTTCAGGGAAAGTAACGGCATTGCCCACTTTGCAATAAGCTAATAAGGCGGCAAAAGGAAAATCAAGTTTGTTGTTTGCAGCGGGCTCGGGCACGTCTTTCAATCCACGCAACTGACCCGCAAGCGAATTGTAACGTTTGCTATCGCCAGCTGCAATTACTTCGTAAGCGGCGATGTTTGCGTAAGTATAATTTCGCGAAGCAACAACGGGCGTAAAATTGTTGCCCATTACAATGTTGTTCAGTTCATGAACCGTTTGCGAATACAACAAAGGATTGTGCATTACTTTTTTGTAGTCACCACTGTTTTTACAGGCACCAAAAAGAAGAATAACCAAAAGAAAAAAGAAACTATTTTTCATATATCACACAAATCTAAAATTACACCCGGGTTGATTTTGAATAAAGATGTTATGAATATTATATTTTAATACAAACTGCATTATTACTACTGTTTTTTAATTTTGGTTGATGTACGGAAAGAATACAAACGGCATTTTATATTATCAATTGATGAGAAAAATTATAGGAAAGCGCACGAAGTAAATCTGCTTGTGTAAAACTTCAAACTTTAAAAAGCTCTGATGCTAACTGCCCTGATAACCATTGTTCATCAATGTATAAAATTGGTTTTCTTTTATTGCAAAAACCTCACATGAACTAAGCTGCACGAAGGGAAATCTGCTTGTGTAAAACTTCAAACTTTTAAAAGTTCTGATGCAACTTACAATTCATTGTTGTTGAAGAAAATCCTCTTTTGTAATGGTTCAAACAAAGTAAATAGTAATAATGCAGTTATATACATTTACATCTCTGCATATAGCAAATGCTTGCTGGCATTGACTTTTGCACATATCACATCGGGCGGTTGCACAGGCGGTGTGCGTGGAGAAGAGGGTAAGCTTTCGGTTTGAGTTAGAGCTATTTTCTGAAAAGAAGGAATGAACTGGGAAAGGGAATGAGCAGCGATAGGTTGATCGTATTCACTCATCAGGTTTTTAAAAACACTGCTTTTGTTATTATCGCTTTTTTTTGTGGCAGAAGTAATGTCGTTTGTATTTTTAAAAAAATCAACTTTTGCATTTTGAATGCGCATCTTGTTGGCATCAGGCAAGCATTGCAACACCATTTCGCCGTCCACAATTTTGCGCTTTACATACTTATAAATCTTGCCATTGAAAGTTACTTCGCCATTCACACGCTCCCAATTCGATTGCACCGTTTGATACGGCATTGAAAGCGGCACTTTGATGGTAACTAAATCGGCATCGTTGTATTGATGATTATCGAGCGAAGATTCTAACTGAACATCAGATTTCTGCTGCACATAAGTAAAAACAAACCTGTAACCAACAAGGTTGAACAGGAAAATGAGAAGAAGTAATATGGCAGAAAATTTTCTCACAGTTCGAAATGCAATATTATTGTTTTCTGATTGTTTCTAATAAAAGTTTTTTCATAAAAGATATTTTATTAAAACATCGCTCCGCCACCACACGATATACCACTTAATAACAGTAATACTGCACTGCTCAAAAAAATGCCGTTCCGCCACTTGCTTTTTCCAATCAACGCTAAAATACACCCAACGAAAAAATTTAGTAACCCCATACACAGGCAAACCAAACCAAAAGCAACTGCTGTATCAGAGCCATTGTGAATGATGCCGCCTCCGACAATCAGACTAAAAGTTGTAATGACAACAGCGATGAGAAGATTTGCAAGCATTATTTTGTAAGCAATTTTCATCGTCAAAGTTTAATTTTTTATAAAAAAGGCAAGGCTACTTTTTCTTTTTGCAACCCTTTTACTATGTTTTCTTTTTCATCTCTGTAAAACAAATTCATGGTTTCAAAAGGAATGATGCGACCATCTTTGTGAACGATATGAACACAGCTTTTTTTGATTGCCCGCACATCAAAATCCCACGCATCAATAAACCGCATAATGATGATGCGAAACAAATTGTTGTAGCTTAAACCCGGCGCGTGTATTTGTGGTAAACAGCACAGCAGCTCTTTAAAATTATTTTCTACTCTATCCACCGAAATGCCTGTGCTAAATATTTTTAGCATCTGTGCATGAAGCTGTTCGTCCTGTTCGTAGATAATCGTATTCTTACTGTTGTTCAGCAAATCGGCGGGGTTAATGTAACGCGTCATCGGAAACACTTGCCCGCCCAATTTTAAAGCATAGCCCATCACCAAAGCATCGGGGTTGCAAGGCACGGGAATCAAATCATTGGGTTGAAAAACGGTTGTTTGTTCTAAAATTTTTTGACGTATATCAGTAAGCGTAATGCGGTCGGTTGCAGGATTAAATTCCGTTAATCTTCCTGCAATTTGTGTGGGCTGAAAAGTAACGCCACGCACGCATCGTTGCTGCAAAGCAAAGTCAATAATCTTTCCTATTTCATCATCATTCACATCTTTTTGAAGCGTTACTACCAAAGTGGTAGAAAGGTTGTATTCATTCAAATATTCAAGGGCTTTACTACGAACATCGGTAAGGTCTTGTCCACGTAAAGTTTTCAGCGCATCAGGCTTAAAAGAATCCCATTGCAAATAAATTTCGAAGTCGGGCATATGCGACGCAAGCCGCTCCGCAAACGCTTTGTCTTTTGCAATGCGGATGCCGTTTGTATTTACCATCAAATGCCTGATGGGTTTTGTTTTTGCAATGTTTAGTATCTCAAAAAAATCGGGGTGTACCGTTGGCTCACCACCGCTAATTTGCACCACATCAGGCTTGCCTTCGTTGGCTACTACAATGTCCAGCATCCTTTCCACTTCTTCTACCGTTCTGTGCCTGCCATAATGTGGTGAACTCATGGCATAACAAGTGGGGCAAGTAAGGTTACAACGGTCTGTTATTTCAACAACGGTTAAGCAACTATGCTGCTCGTGATCGGCACATAAACCGCAATCGTAAGGACAGCCGTAATGCGTGTGTGTATTGAATTTTAGCGGCATCTCGCTTGGCTTGTTGTAATTGCGGATGTTTTTATAATACTCAACATCCGTTGCAATTAATACTTTTTGAAAGCCGTGTTCAGAACAGTTTTTCAGCATGAACACTTTATTCTCTTCAAAAACAATTTTGGCGTCAACTCTTCGCAAGCAAACAGGGCAAAGACTTAGCGTGAAATCGTAGTAGGTATATGGACGTTCCGGCATAATAAATTAACCCCCCATCTGAAGAAGGCAAAGAGTTTACACAATGATTAAATGTAAGTGCATTATTCTTATTCGTTCAGGCTTTTATTATTTCGTTCCGACTTATAAACATTCCGGCTTTCGAACTATTTGTAATTACTAATCTTTTTGGTTGAATAAAATAACGGTAATAATACAGTAAACCAAACAAAGCTGTTATTTGTATAGTAGATAATCCAAAAGAAAAAGTGTAATGCGGTTTAATAAAATCAAGCATGAAACGGAAGAAACAATAAGCCATCATGAACAATTTAAAACGTGCGCCATTTTGCAGTTGGTATTTCTTTTCAATCTGCACAAAACTTATCCATAACATAATGAGAAATAGAATTTCATATAAACAAACCGGATGTCTCAATTGACTGTCACCCAAGTGCATGCCCCAGGGCAAAGAAGTTGGCAAGCCATAAGTTTCTTCATACACACCCATGCTAAAACAACCGATGCGGCCAATGATAAGTGCCAGTATCATTGGATAAACAAATAAATCACCGGATGCTCTTTTCTCGCCAATCAATTTCTTTATTAACTCAACTCCTAATAAACCACCTAAAAAGCCTCCAAGCACCGTTTTATTTTGATAAAAATACCACCACAAGCTGGTTGCAATCTTTACCTGCGGCGGGTCTTCAAATCCACCAATGATACGGCTGCCCATGAACGCACCGAAAATGGCAGCTATAAAAATCCATATTCTTTTTGTTGATTGGATTACATCGCCTTCTCTTTTTCGCAACCATAAAAAATAACGGAAGCCAACCATAAAAGCAAGCGTTTCAAAAATGTTGTGTAGCAAAATAGTAGTACTGCCAATGGTAATATGAAGCGGAAAATGCAAGCCGTTAATTTGATTGAAAGGTAGAGACTATTTCTTTACAAATAATGTTTGGGAAGGATAATAACGAAAAGCCAGTAAACCAATTCCTTTTTGAAGATATACCTGGTAAATGGCGTCTTTCAGATTGGTGGTATCGGTGCTCCAGATCATCTGTACATTTTCATACGATTGCCCGCCAATGTTGATAGCCGGATAAAACTGAGAAGGCATGGTGGTGATGCTTAATCCTGCGCTGTTTAAGCCGGTTGCTGAGGTTGAAAAATCATGCACCGATAATAGATAGTTGCTATCAAGCACGTTGCCATTCCAGTCGGATGAACTGTTGTAACTGCACGAAAGCGAGGGCGAATAAATGTATTTATTCGATGCGCAACCATTGTTGGTGCCGCCGCATCCTTGTTGGGCTTCATATAATTGCGTAGCCGATACAGTACTGATCACAATGGTATCCTGGTTGACAGAGTTTGCGCTGTCGGCATACACAATTTGCTGGGATTGGGTATAAGGAAACCATGCATCGAAATTGCTGTTTTTATAAGCCGGGCAACTGATTTGTTTGCACGAACAGGTGCCGCCGCTATTGCTGCTACAGGCTTGTAAGAGGTAACTACTGCAAAAAAACAAACCCATTGCAATTGTTGTTTGGCGGTTGATCTTCATAAAGCAATGTGTAGATGTTTGTAAAATAGAACATGCTGCCTGCTGTGGAAAAAAATAAAATAGTTACCGTCTTTATTCCCTTCCTGTTTTTTATTTCTCCAAATCTACATTTTATTTCACCACAGACGTTTTCTTCTCAATACTACTGCCGTTAGGTATTAGCGACTTCCACTGCGATGGTAGCTTTGTTTTTAATTGAGTAATGCCAGCCGGTGTAATTTCCGATACTCTATTCTTGGTAGTGTTTCCCCTATCAATGAGTGACCGCACCAACCGAAATCTTAAAAGCTATTTTCATAAAATCCTTTATTGATCCCGATCATATAATTCCATTTGGTGAGGACACTGACCGATATGGAAATGTGAGGATGCTATTGAGCGAAATTCCCATGCTATTGTATGCTATGAAAATGGTAGTGGCGTTAAACCAAGTGGAGACTTAGGGAACGAAGGTGTAGAAGTTGCAGACTTCAGGATAAATGTGATGAAGTTGTGAACTATTGCTGAAGTTTCTGTTTGTAATAAATTTCTTTTCCGCAATGTCTTTGTTAAAAACATTCCGGTTTTACAATATCAGTGTGATGCAATCATCATTATCTTTATCATAAATTGTTTTGTGAAAGGTTGTAGGTGTGAGACCGCAATGTCCCGCGGCGGAGACATTGCGGAAAAGAAAAAACAATCCAAAAAATGAAAGAGTATTTCGAAGTTCCGTTCCCTATGGTTCGCTCAAGCGGAAAGTATTCTACCGATATGACTAATGAAGAACTCCGTCAAGCAATTGCAGATAGTAGGGGTATTCCGTTAGAAAAGGTTCCTCATATTGACATCGATGCCGAAAAAGTCAGGATGCGAGCAGAGTGGGAAAAGGTCAAAACAATAATGCATGATTTCGAGCTATTACTTGCTAAAGACTCTAAAACGACAGAAGACAAATATGAGGAACTGTTTGACATCGCAAAGTTTATTTGTGTTGGTAATGATAAGTTTTCAATCGAAGTACCAGCGCTTCCTCAAAGGTTTCCAGATTTTACGTTATTGTTCAATAATTTTAAAATCGGCGTTGAGCATACCCGCTTGTGGAGCAAAAAACTTAGGGCAACATTCAAAACAGCTAAATACTACGTTAAAAAGGCGGAAGAAATCTTAGGTTCAGAAATAGGCCATCTTTCAAAGACTGTAAATGTCTATATCGACTACAACAAAACTGTTATAGGTATGGGCAGCTTTGCAAATAGAAAATTTACTCGTGCCGATCGAGATCAAATTCCCCTTATAATAGCTGACTTTATAAGATCTGAGTTAACTGGAGGAGCTTTAGCACAGCCCGACTTTATAAGCAGCTTAGTAATAACCCCTAACAAAGATTTAAGAGTTGATATTGAACTTGCAGAATCTTATTTCACAACAACAGAACTAGGCGATCAGTTATTTGAAGCTATAAAAAATAAAGAGGACTACGCAGAACGCTACCGTGGAGCTAGAACCGTGGATGCTTTATGGCTACTAGTGGTTGTTGATGATATAAATAGCTATTCTGGCTTTGATCTAAAACAAGCAAAGTTACCAATGATCACAAGTTCAAATTTTGATCGCATTTACTTGTTTGAGAAGTTTGGTGGCGATGTTATTCCTTTATTCACAAACCGCCGCTTAAATGCAATTATTAAAATAAGGTAGGGTTCTATTGCACTTTCTTTTCCGCAATGTCTCCGCCGCGGGACATTGCGGTGTAACGTCTTCATCCTCTCCCTCTCCATTCATCGCACTCCACCCATTAAATCAATATCTTCCAACTCCATAAAGCTCATTACCGGATATACATTATGCACACCTGATCTATAAAACTTCGCCGAGCTATGCACATACTCTTCCGGCAAAGCTGCCAGCTTATTTTCCTTGCATGGGTTCGCGTGCATATAGTTTAATTTCTGTTGAATGAAGGTAACTGTTCTGCATTCCTTCCAGTCAAATGAAGGCTCAAACACACCATATTTCTTACCTTCTTTTCGCTCTGTCTGATTCAAGCTTTTTTGTAGCTCTTCCAAGATCAGCGTTTTCTTTCCTGCTTCCAATTGCTTTACTAAGTCGTACGCCATAAAGCGTTTGCCATTTGCAACAATCGTATTAATAGATTTGCCCGTATTTTTAAATGCAATTACTGTATGAACATGATTCGGCATTATCACATACCCAATGATAAAATGACCTTCTGCCTTTAGGTAATCAAACCATTTATAAACAACATCATATCCGGTTACCAACTGAAACAAAGGGATCCAATTGGTACAGGTGAATGTGATGAAATAAACGCCATCTTTTTCAGCTATTTCTTTGCGAACGGGCATGTGGTAAAGATAATTCTGATTGTATCACGATGATAATGTGATACCGCAATGTCCCGGGGCGGAGACAATGCGGGGAAGGAACCAACTCAACCAAGTTCACAATTTGGCTGAATTTATTTTGAAGTTTGTAATTTCATCGTGCATACCGCATAAAAGATGAGAGATGAAATAGAAGTCACAGACTTCTGATATTTGTGGCGAAGTTGCAAACGATTTAGTTGTAAGAAAATGCTAATGTAGCACTGCCGTGTTTCGGGGCGGAGACATTGCCTTTACTTTTATAGAAAAAGAATGTGGACGTAATGAACACAAATGTTACGATTAATTATTCCAAACTCAAACCATCTTTATTTTTCCTGCCCCTGTTTTTGTTGCTTACCATTGTTTTGGTTCTTTACAGTCAGGGTTCTTTAACTGCTTATCACTATATACAAATTCAAAAGAACAGCTTCTTTTTTATCAATCATCAGTTGGGGCAATATCCAACTATCGAATATAATCTTACGCAATTGGGAGATGCTTCCATTTCATTGTCGTTGTTAACTATTTTCTTTCTGTATGCCCCAAAAATATGGGAAGCCTTACTATCAGCTTCGCTGGTTTCTTTGCTATTTTCTGTTGTACTAAAAAATATATTTGTAGTACCACGACCGTCTGAGGTATTCGATAACCATAGTTTTGTTATCATAGGAAAAACAGCTTCCGGATTTGCCAGTTTACCATCCGGACATTCCATTACCATCTTTACAACACTTACCGTTTTGTTGTTTGCCTTTATGCCCAACCGTCTAACCTATAAAATTTTATGGGGATTTTTCCTCATTGTTACCGGATTGTTTGTTGCGTTTACAAGAGTAGGTGTAGGAGCACATCATCCGCTTGATGTGATTATCGGAAGTATTATTGGCTATATCTCTGGGCTTACCGGTATTTTTATCAGCCGGACCTATAAAATCTGGACGTGGATTAACCATAAAAAATACTATCCAATTCTGATTGCTTTGATTTTGATTAGTGGTATTGCATTAATCGATAGAATCATGAATGAAAACCTGATTGTATTTTATTTTGCCTTGTTTAGTTTAACTGTTTCACTTTATAAAATCATCAATGCTTACAGTAAAAAATAATATAAAAATTACTCATTTTGTTGTGTTGATGAGTTGTCTGAATTTCTTATTCTTTCACTACCCTTTTTACAAATTTGTGTTTGCCAATCTTGATTATAAAAGCAGAACCGGCATTTCTATTATTGTCAGCTTGGTTATTCTGATGTTGGTTGTGAATGCTTTTGTTTTTTTCCTGGTGTTTTTTCTGTCGCGCTTTGTTGGAAAATTTTTACTGGTTATCTTCTTTATTGTCAATGCAATTGCCGTTTATTTTATTAATACTTACAGTGTTATTGTAGACGAAAGTATGGTTGGCAATGTGCTCAATACCAATTATGCAGAGTCGAGTAGTTTTTTTTCTATAAAACTGATTTTGTACATCATTCTATTGGGTGTTATTCCCGGCATTTATATTATTCAAGCGAAAATTATAAACGTAACCGTAAAGCGGTTTTTAATCATCACTTCGCTTACTTTATTATTCATTTTAACGGTAGCATTTGTCAATGCCAGCAATTGGTTGTGGATTGATAAAAATTCAAAAACATTAGGCGGGCTTGCCATGCCATGGAGTTACACCGTAAATATTTCTCTTTTTTATGTACACAAACACCAAAAAAATGAAAAGGAGATTTTATTGCCAAATGCTATCATCAAAGACAACCAGAAATCGGTTGTGGTTTTAGTGATCGGAGAATCTGCCAGAAGCGAAAATTTTTCTTTGTATGGATACCCAAAAAACACCAATCCGCTTCTTTCCAAAACAGCTAATGTATTTCATTTTAATGCTGTTTCTTCTGCCACCTACACGACAGCAGGTGTAAAAGCTATTTTAGAAGATACAAATACGGATAAGCTGTATGAAATTTTACCCAATTATTTATATAGAAATGGTGTAGACGTTGTGTGGCGAACTACCAACTGGGGAGAACCGCCGGTTCACATCAATGATTATGAAAACAGAGATTCTTTAATGAAAAATTGTAAAGGCGAAGGATGTAATTATGATGAAGTTTTGTTGACAGGTTTAAAAGAGCAAATATTAGCCAGCAAAAAAAATAAAGTCTTGATCATATTACACACGAGTACAAGTCATGGACCTACCTATAGTAAGAAATATCCACCTCAGTTTGAGACGTTTACACCCGTTTGCAATAGTGTTGAATTGGGAAATTGTTCTCATACAGAACTTATCAATGCTTACGACAATACGATTGTTTATACCGATTATATTTTATCGAATGTAATTGAAGATTTAAAACAATTAAAAGACTATAAAAGTGCAATGATTTTTGTTTCGGATCATGGCGAATCGTTGGGAGAAAAGAACCTTTATATGCATGGTTTGCCTTTAAGCATTGCGCCTAAAGAACAATATGAGATTCCTTTTATAGTTTGGTTATCTGACAATAGTTCAAAACAAGTGAAGCCTGAAAAGATGTTGTCTCAAAACAATGTGTTTCATAGTGTTTTAAACTTTTTAGGCATCCAAAGTCCTGTTTATAATGAGGAGATGAACATTTTTAAATGATTAGAGTTTCCTACAACTTTTATCATTTTTCTTTTTTGCAATGACGCAGCTTAATAAGTCTTCCGCACACTTGTGGTCGGGCGATCAATAAGCGCAAAAAACTTGCTACTTCACACTATACGTCTTCTTCTCAACCCCAATACCTGTAAGTGTCAGCGACTTCCAGCCCAATGGCAGTTTTGTTTTTAACTGACTAATGCCAGCCGGTGTTATTTCCAAACCGCCAAATCCATTGAGCATCGCTTGTATCATGCCGCCGGCACCGGTAGAGAAGTAAGGGTTGTTGCCGGTTGCTGTTTCTGCAATCACGCCAAATGGCGGACGCTGATTGGGTTCAAAACCGATTTTGAATGCTTTGTAAGCACTATCCGGCATTCCTAATCTTGAATATAAAATAGAAAAGATAGCATGTGTCATTGCCGGACCTTCGCCTACGCGCGGCTCGTAATAATCCAGATCTTTTTTGATGGCTGCGCCGGTTACTTCGTGCAGTGGATACGCCAATAAATTTACGTCTGCCTGCTTTATTTTTTCGCCTGCATAGCTTGCATGTTCTTTCGTTACGCCATCCCCGAATTTTAAAATTGGAATGTTATTATAAACATTTATCCAATCGGCGTTTGGCGAGATACCAAGTAATTTTGCCGCATCGGTGGCAAACTTCAGGTTGGCTCTTGCAGCGGCATTGGTGAAGGCATTATTGTCAATATTTTCCGCCCATTCATCGGCGGCTACAACATTTTTTATATCGTAATGACCGGCCCCGTTTCTTTCTACACGACTCGTCCAAAAATCAGCGGTTTCTTTTAATAAAGGATAGCCTCTTTCGCGAAGCCAGTTTTTATCCTGCGTAACGCAATAGTAGTTCCATGCTGCAATGCCAATATCAGCCGTAATGTGATGTTCAAAAGGGCCGCTCAATGCCCACACCGGTGTTTCTTCATTGCCGCTGGCTGCGCTTTCCCATGGAAACATAGCGCCTTTGTAGCCGTGCGAAAAAGCATTGTTTTTTGCAGCCTTCAAGCGTTGAAAACGATATTCCAGTAACGACTTTGCAATATCAGGTTGCAATAACAAAAGTGATGGATACATCCACAATTCGGTGTCCCAAAATGCGTGTCCGTTATAACCTAAACCGCTCAAACCCATCGGCGATAAACTGTACGCCGTGCCGCTTCTGGCGAATGAATACAAGTGATAAATCATGCTTCGTACTTCGCGTTGCACCGCATCATCGCCTTCAATAATAATGTCGCTTTTCCAAAGGCTGTCCCAGGCTGCATTATGAAACTGCAACAATCGTTTTGTGCCTTCCAGAGTTGCGAAAATAGTTAAGCGTTCTGCTTCGTTTAAAGGATCGTCATCATGCGCCGATGTAAGTGCAGAACCGACCACGGCAAAGTGATAAACCTGACCTCCCTTGAGGGTTTTTTTAAACTTTAATAAGTGCATGTTATTGTCCCACATTTCATGGATCACTGCCGGTTCGCTGCCATGCGGCTCATCAAATAAAAAACTGTTTGAGGCAGCCATCAATAACTTGCCGGTTGGGCTTTTTGCTGTTGAAGTTAATAACGAAATGGTTACATGCGGGCGGTCAATCTGGTTAAAATAATTTTCTACATCTTTTAGCATATCGGGTGCTTCCATTACCGATGCCGGTACAATTTCAATGTCTTTTTTTGCTGTAATGGTAACATCAACCAAAGCCGTGTAAGGCAATTGCCGCAACGAATAATAAGTATAGCTTACGGATGCTTTATCACCATAATCAAATGTAGTAGTAAGGTTTGCATGTTTCATGTCAAGCGTTTGCTGTACGTTTTGCACCTGCTTAAAATTTTCAATACGTTGCCCGTCGATATCGAGGTACATATTCACGAAATTGAACGTTTTTAAAATATTGCTCACGCGTCCTCTTCCATATAAATCAAACGCACCATTCAGCACCACATCCTTCACTTTAAACGGGTCGGGCGATGATACAATGCCAATGATGCCGTTAGCAACGGTTTCGCCGAAATAATTGGAAGGATCGATTTTATTCGTTTTAATTGCCCAGGTGTCCTGAGAGATGACAGATGTAAGATAACAGGTGACGGAAATAATAAGTAGTAAAATGCGCTTGTTCATATTGCAATGCTGTTAGGCTGTAAATGTAAACGGAGATTTTGGGAGATGAAAAAGATGAACAGGATTTTTTAAGATTGCCGCAAATATTATCAGGGTTTGTTTTTACTGCATTTATATATTTTGTTAAAAGGTTTTGTTTGCGGTTTGTGCTACCCTGCAATGTTTATTTTTGACTTACTTATGTTAGTTATAAAGAAGATTTTGTTTGTGTGTTTGTTGTTTTGTTTTGCTTCGGTTTGCGTTTCTGCGCAGCAACAGCAACGGGTGGTTGCCGATAAAATTATTGCGCAGGTAGGCGATAAAATTATTTTGCAAAGCGATATTACCAACGCCATTGCCGATTATAAAAGGCAGGGTCAGGATGCGCAGTTGCCGCCCAACCCGGAATGCGCTTTTTTAGAAGGTCAGTTAATACAAAAAGCATTGGTGCTGCAGGCAGAAAAAGATTCGCTGCCTGTATCGGAAGAAGATTTGGATGCGTTGCTGGATAACCAGATTCGCGGCTTTATTCAAATGTACGGCAGCAAGGAAGCGCTGGAAGAAGTTGCCGGTAAAACCATTTATCAAATTAAAGAAGATAACCGCGCGCCGTTTAAGGAAAGACAACAGGCAAACCAGATGCGCAGCAAGATTTTAGACAATGTGAAAATGACGCCAACGGAAGTGAAAGATTTTTATTCAAAAATTCCGAAAGACAGTTTGCCCTACTTTGAAAGCCAGTTGGAAGTAAGCCAGATTGTGCTAATGCCAAAAGCAAATAAAGAGGTGGAAGAATATGTAGGTAACCAGTTGCTGGATTTAAAAAAGCAAGTAGAGAGCGGCGCCAAAAAATTTGATGCGTTAGCACGAGTTTATTCGCAAGACCCGGGCAGTAAAGACAATGGCGGACAATACAGCGTGAACCGCAGTGATAAGCAGTGGGATCCTGCTTTTATGGCTGCCATCTGGCGGTTAAAAGAAGGGCAGATTTCACCGGTTGTAAAAAGTAAATTTGGCTTGCATATTATTCAAATGGTAAGCCGCGCAGGCGATGATGCCATCATCCGGCATATTTTAATGATTCCGCCGGTAACAGCTACTGAACTGGACATTGCAAAAACAAAACTTGATAGTGTACGCAATGATATTGTGGCGAATAAAATGTCGTTCAGCACGGCGGTAAATAAATTTAGTGATGATGACAACAGCAAGTTTACAGGCGGCGCACTTGCAGCCCAGGATGGCTCTACCAATGTAACTATCGACCAGTTGGATAAAGACCTTGTGGTGCAATTAAAAAATATGAAGCCCGGCGATATTTCGAAACCGGTTGTTTACACCAACGAGCGTGGTATGCAGGGCGTACGCATAGTGTATTTTAAAAGCCGCAGCCAGCCCCATGTTGAGAATATGAAAGATGATTACGACCGCATTGCCAAACAGGCATTGGAGCAAAAGAAAATGCAGGTGCTGGAGAAGTGGTTTAAAAATCATATTCCAACTTACTACATCAATATTGATAAAAATTATTCAGCCTGCAGCAGTATAAAAGACTGGTGGAGTGCCGCGAATTTGGCGAATGCAAGTAAGTAAGGATGAATTGATGATTTTTGATTTTTGATTTCTGATTTTATAAGAAAGGTGAGAGGTTTTAAATAGCTTCTCACCTTTTGTTTTTACTTCAATTTACAACATTTACAATTGTGCTGTGTTGAATGTTCATTGGCTGAAACCCTTTACTATTGCTGCTTTCATCAATTACAAATCATCAATCACAAATCCTTAATCATCAATCACAAATCATCAATCAACAACGCTTGTTTTATTCTCCGTCTTTTATCAGAATGGTTATTGTATGCGGTGCCGTAGCATTGCCGCCAAAATAAGGATACAGCTTATAACCTACGGCTTCTTTTGTTTGGCTTGCCCGCGGAACCGATGTAGCAATGCCGTTCACAATAAAATTATAATGATCGCCTTTCACAACAATGGCGCATTTGTTTTCAACACCCAAATCAACCTTGCCCAGTTGCAAAATGCTTACCACGCCGTTGTTATAAGTGTAAGCAGCCAATTGCAATTGGTTATTAAACCAACGCCATCCAAACCGCGCGCTGAACTGCTGATGAAAACTGCCATTATCGGCAAAACCGTATAGCTTATTGTTATCGTACATAGTGGCAGGATCGGTAAAGTGATAAATGGCAGAACTATCAAACACAACCGTAAAATACAAAGCCGTATCGGCAAAAGGCGGATAATAATTACCGTTGCAATAATGATTGCCTTTTAGGATTACATAAGTTGTAAAAGGTTTTGTTTTTGATGTATCTGATTGGTTAACGGTTGTAATAATGGGTTGCAGATTTGATAGATTGAAACCGGGATCTTTAGTGCAGTTAAGAAATAAAATAACGATTGATACGAAATAAATAACCAGGTTAATTTTTTTGCTTTTCATGTTCATTTTAGTTTTGGATAGAACTAAACCATAAACACGTTAGCGGATTATACTATTATCTTCCCGTTTAGTTTTAATGCGTTTTTAATTACAGTAATAGCTTTGCAAACCGTTCCAGTTCGGCTATTTCGCTTGCGCTGATCAGCTCATTATTATTGTATTTCGTTTGTAAAAACAACACGTGTTTATGTTGCGGATAGTTTGCTAAAATATCTTCAATCATCTTTCCAATGCGTTCATTTTTTTCATACAACGGCTTTACAATTGCCGGTGTTTCTGATTTAAAACGATTGGGCATTTTGGCAATTTTCGCTTCTAATGTAGCTAACCAGCCGGAAGGCACATCGGGCACTTTTTCGGCTTTATAATACAAGCCTTGTAATTGCTTTTTACTAAGGCTTCCGCGCTGTTCATACTGGTGCATTAAACTCATAATAAACAAAGGAAACTGTGCGCTTTTGTAACAGGCGTCTAAAATTTTATCAACAACATCTACGTCTTTTTTCTTTTGCACGGTTGTATTTTTTCATTCTAATAAAAACAAACTTACTGTATAATGATGGCTGCAAAAATTAAGTGTAATGCAAAGCAAAACAATAAGGTTTTACTTTTTTGCAAATGGCTGCAAGTGGTTGATTAAATACAATTGCAGAAGCTGTTTACAACGAATTGATTGAACCACAAAAACGGCAAGGGCGCTAAGTTGCAGTAACGAATTATCAAGTACGCTTTGTGTTGCTTCTTGTAAAGTTTTGTGATTGCTTTTTCGTACAATGTAAACAGTGTTGTAGTTGATGGAAATTTAATTGTCATCATTGTATAACTTTATTAACTTTCACAATAATCTTTGAAGATACATGAAGTGGAATTATTCTTTAGCACAATTGTTGCTTTTCCTGATGCCGATGCTAAAACACTGTGTATGACGAAAACCGGCATTTTAAGAAACCCTATCCCAACCAAATAATTCTATTTTCTTCATGTTGCCAGAGAAGTACATAAGCTTTTGTTTTTAAATTGATATTGATTGGTAATTGTTAAGTGAATAATCAAAACGGATGTATGCCCTGCTGGAAGAGTTGTTGTTTGTTTATTTTTTTATTGTGCCTTGCTGTTTCGGTAAGTGCGCAGCAAGCAAACTTTACAGCCGATAAAACATCGGGCTGCTCGCCGCTCACTATTTCTTTCACCAATACTTCTACAGGTTTTTCAAACGCTACCACATACTCGTGGGATTTTGGCAACACCAACAGTTCGATTTTAGAAAACCCGGGAACTACTTATAACGATGCAGGTAATTATACCGTAATCCTTACAGTTTCAGATGGCAGTAAAAGATCAACAAAAACAATACAGGTAACGGTTTATAAAAAACCTGTGGCTGATTTTTCAATTGATGTTACACAAGGTTGCGCGCCGCTTGAAGTTACTTTTACCAGTAATTCGCAGCCTGGCGATGGCAGCATCAGCACCTACACGTGGGACTTTGGCGATGGTATTGCACAAACCGGCACCAGCCCGCAGGTTCATACTTATACCATTGGAAAAAGCATTAGACCAAGCCTTACAGTTACCAACAGTTATGGTTGCATCAGCCCGCTATCAAAGCCGCAGTTAATTACCGTATTGCCACAAGTAATTGCTTCTTTCAAAACCAATAAAACTGTGCTTTGCAAAGTAGGGGATGCCGCAAATTTTATTAATACCAGCGCAGGCGTTGGAACACTAACTTACCATTGGGATTTTGGGGATGGAGATACCTCTGCGGTGCAGCAACCAAAGCATGTGTATAAGCAACGCGGTATTTATACTGTGAAGTTAACTGCTACAAGCCCCGATGGTTGCACGTCAGATACAACGCTGGTAAACAATTTGAACGTTGCCGATTATCATACCAGCTTTACAGTGCCGCCGGTTATTTGCCAGAACACACAAGCCTTGTTTGCCGACAGCAGCACACCTGTTGCCACCACAGAACAATGGCTTATAAACGGCACACCATCAAACGATACAGCATCGCATCAGTTGCAGCATACATTTTCTGCACCGGGCAGTTATAAAATACGGTTGGTTAATGTATATGAAGCCTGCCCCGATACTGCAACAAAAACAATAATAATTCAACAATCGCCAACCACAGGAGGCTTTACTGCCCAGCCCCAGGGAAGCTGCGGTGCGCCGGTTACGGTTAATTTTACAGACACATCAAAAAATGCGATTGGCTGGCAATGGAATTTTGGAGATGGAACAGCCAGCGGACAAACAGCATCGCATCTTTATAACGCCAATGGCACTTACAATGTAACGCTAACTGCAACAAGCGCCAACGGCTGCACTGCACAAACAACGCAGCCGGTAACAGTGCAAAAAGCAACGGTAAGCATTAGCAGTTCTGCAGGCAGTTTGGGTTGCCAAACAAAAACCACCTCTTTCTTCGCAGTTACCAACGACACCATCGTCAGTTACAATTGGAATTTTGGTGATGGTTCTTCTTCTTCGCAGGCATCGCCAAAGCATACTTTCACTGCCCCGGGTACGTACGATGTTGTTTTAAGTTATACCACAAAAGGCGGTTGCAGCGATACCACAAACTATATTATTAATGTTTATCAAAAGCCACAGTTTAATTTTACTGCTTCCGTCAATCCGGTTTGCGGAAGCAACCCTGTTTTATTTACTGTAACAGGCAGCAACCTTGTGGGAACATTTACCTGGAATTTTGGTGATGGAATTGAATACGATTCGTTACCACCTCCTTTCTCACATCGTTATCAGTCCGATTCGGTTTATACGGTATCTTTAATCATCAGTAATAATGGCTGCGCCGATACTGCAATAAAAACAAACTACGTTACTGTATTGCCGCCGTTTCCGCATATTACAAGCGCTGCAAACACCTGCGATGGAACAAGAGGATTGGCAACATTTACCGAAGCATCAGCTAAAGTGCAGCAGTACAGTTGGAACTTCGGCGATAGCAGCGCACCTTATGTTTACAATTCGGCGCAGGAACCCATACAGCATGTGTACAAAGCCACCGGAGCTTATCATATTTCTTTAACTACAACCAATGGGGCTTGTTCGGCTAAGGATTCGGTTGATATAAATGTGTTGCTAAAACAACATACTGTTTTATCGGCACAAACAAATAAATTTTGTAGCAGCGACACATTGCACACAACCTTATCCAAATTTGAAGGTAACCCTTTCACTTATCCCGCTTCTTTGGGTTATACTATTACAACCCTTCAATACGGAGATGGAAACACATTTACAGGCAATGCCAACACCATAGAGAACACTACGCAAAACTCGTTTGGCATTAATTTGAATAACATCAATGTATATGAAGATTCGCTTCGGGTTATTACCACATCGCAAAACTTCGGATGCCAGGATACAAGTAATTATATATCTTTTGAAGCGTTAGGACCGGTAGCCAATTTTTCTTTAAAAGAAAATACTTTATGTTTTAAAACGCCGGTTGTTTTTATTGATGAATCAAAGCCAAGTCATAATTCTCCCATCATTAAATGGCAATGGAATTTTGGCGATAGCGCAATGCAAACCACCATTCAAAGCACCTCGGTTTCGCACCGTTACGCAAAGCCCGGAACCTACCAGGCAATGCTTACGGTTACCGATGCAAATTCATGTACATCATCAACGCCGCTCGATTCAAATAGCGTTACAATAACAGGGCCTGTAGCCGCTTTCACTATTTCTCAAAACCCGGTATTGCCTGCAATCAATGTTTCTTTTTACAATCAAACCGATAGTACCAACACAAATGGTTATGATAATGTTTATACATGGAATTTTGGCGATGGTAATACAATAAAAAATCAACCTTTTACCGATTCGGTTTTGCATATTTATAAAAAAGAAAGCATTGATACGGTTGTTTTGATAGCTGCCAATGCTGTTGAACATTGCGCCGATACGGCATCGCAAATACTGTATGTTCAGAATCCGAATTTATCTTTTACTTACACCACTGTTTATATAAACCCAAACAGCGGATGCCCGCCTGTGATTGCTTCGTTTGTAAATACATCTATCAACACAACAAATGTGAGTTGGAGTTTTGGTGATAGCGCAACAGCCAGCAACCTGAACAATGCAAGTCATATTTATAACAAGCCGGGCATTTATAAAGTAACGCTGTATGGTTATTTTATTGATGGCACGACAGATTCGGTTTTTCAGTGGATCACCATCAAAGGACCTTTTGCAACGCTGAAGGCTGTAAAACCTTTTGCCTGCGGTGCAGAACCGATAACGCTCCAGGCGGTTGGATCAAATACAAAACAATTTGCGTGGGATTTTGGCGATGGAACATTAATAAATAATAACGATACACTCGCCTCGCACCGGTATTTAACGCCAGGTGTTTACACACCATCTTTAATTGTGAAAGACAGCAACAATTGCCAGTTTCCTTTCTTTTTAACGCAGCCAATTATAATAGATACGTTGCATCTCAACATTAACACCAATGCGCAGGTTACCTGCGATTCTTCATTTATTCTTTTTACTCCAACCATTGTTAGCGAAGCAAAAACGCTGGGTTTGCCACTCACTTATCATTGGAGTTTTGGAACAGGCGTTTATAAAGATACTGCCAACACACAAAGCAGCTCTTTTGTTTATAACAAGCCAGGGAAGTATGAAGTGATTTTAAGCGGCTCATCGCAATTTGGTTGCACCGATATTACAAGAGATACCATCAACATTCAGCCAACGCCATACGCTTATATTGCAGGCCCGGCGCAGATTTGCGAAGGCGATTCGGCTTCATTTACCGGAGTTTCAACAGAAGCGGTAACATGGAGTTGGCAGTTCCCTAACGGCGATACTTCAACCTTGCAAAAAACCACAACAAAAATATTTGCAACACCTGGTTTAGATTCTATCTCATTAATTGTAAATGATAAAGGTTGTTATGATACAACCTGGCATTGGGTAACGGTAAATGCAAAGCCTGTTATCAATCCATCGCCTTTAAGCGCGCACCTTTGCGAGGGCGATTCGGTGCAGTTGCAGGCGCACGATGGCAATGTGTTTACCTGGACGCCAAAGCAACATATTTCCGGCTCGACTACAGCCACGCCGTATGTATTTCCCGATACGGCGACAACCTATTTTGTTCAGGTAAAAAACGAGGCAAACTGTGTAAGCAACGATTCGGTATCTATCACCGTAACACAACGTTTTACAACAACAGCACTTTCGCCGGTTTATATTTGCCCCGGCGGCATTGCACAATTAAATGCCTCCGGCGCCTACAAATACCAATGGTTAAATAATAACGTAAGCAACACTGCAATTGCTAACCCAACGGTGTCAACGTATTCATCTCAAGCTTATACTGTTGTTGGCTTTGATAGTGCCGGCTGTTTTGCCGATACTGCAAATGCGCAAGTGCTCACGGCAACGTTGCCAACCGTAAATGCAGGTACTGATATTACTGCGTTTGCAGGCACGCCTGTAACACTATCTGCAACCGGAAGTAACGATATAATACAGTGGCAATGGATACCGGATATTTATTTGAATTGTGATACCTGCCAAACCATAACCGTTATACCACATGCTAATGTACAGTACATTGTAAAAGCAACCAGCAACAAAGGCTGTATAAATTATGATACTTTACAGGTAGCCATACTTTGCAAAGGCAGTTTAATAAATGTGCCCTCGGCATTCACTCCCAATGGTGATGGAAAGAACGAACGCTTTACAATACTGGGCAGAGGCATTAAAGAAGTGAAACATTTTGCAGTGTTTAACCGGCTTGGCGAAGTATTGTATGAAAAGGAACATTTCAGCGTTAATGAAACCGCTTTTGAAGGCTGGGATGGCACTTATAAAAATGTGCCTGCTCCGCCAGGCACGTATGTTTACTTTGCCGAGATTGTTTGCGATACGGGCGAGTTGTTTCACTACAAAGGAACGGTAGTTTTAATTCGATAATAAAAAGCAGGCAACACAATAGGCTATGAGTAAACTCATCCATATCATCGCTATCTCCGGCAGCACAAGAGAAGTGTCGGTAAACCTTAATTTGATTCAGGCTATTAGTCAGTTGTATAAAAACAAACTCAACCTTAGCGTCTTTCAAAACATAGCCGGCCTTCCCCATTTTAATCCTGATTGGGACAATGATAATTCACCGGAAATTGTAAATGAGTTTCGTGCGCAGTTGCGAACTTCAGATGGCATTCTTATCTGCACGCCGGAGTATGCAATGGGCGTTCCGGGCACTTTAAAAAACGCAATTGACTGGACAGTTTCTTCAATGGAATTTTATCATAAACCAACGGCTTTAATTACAGCAGGTTTAAGTGGTTTAAAAGGACACAAAGCATTGATGGAAACACTCAATATTATTGAAGCCAACATACCGGAAAGCTCGCAGTTAATTATCCCGTTTGCTAAAACCAAAATAAAAGGCGATGTTATTACAGATGAGCAAACAAAGCTCGAAATTATAAGGGCGGTAGATTCTTTGGTTTATATCATCAATCAAAAAATGGAGTAAAAACAAACCCTTTTCATTCATTCACTTCATAACAAATCAACCGCTTTATTATTTTTTATTCAATAATCGGTAGATTCTCTAATTTATATCATCAATCAAAAAATGGAGTAAAAACAAACCCTTTTCATTCCTTCATTTCTTAACAAATCAACCACTTTATTATTTTTTATTTCGAATAAGCGGTTTTATCTTTGTAAGCTAAACTGATAAGTTTACCTTACTATTATGGTACTGCAAGAAACCGATTTACATTTAGCGTCCGATTTGAGAACAGTGGTTGCACGGCTGATAAAAAAGCTGCGAAGCAAATCCTTCGCAGCCGAGCAATTGTCGCTTACAGAAAGGTCTGTTCTCAAACTGCTGGATGAACACAAAGAGTTGTTGGCAAGCGAGCTGGCATCCATGGAAAAAATTACCTCACAATCCATGTCGCAAATTGTAAATCATTTATTTGAGCTGGGTTATATTCTTCGCAAACCATCAGTAACCGACAAGCGCAAAGTGCTGATTTCACTATCAAAACCAGGGCAAAAATTATTGTATAAAAGCCGGCACGAACGCGATGAATGGCTGCATCGCGCCATTGCCGAAACGCTTACAACACGTGAGCAGGAAACACTTCGTAAAGTTATAGAGCCTTTATCAAGATTGATTGATTTTGATTAGTTTCTTTACTAATGAAGAGTTTGAAAAAAGACGAATTGGAATATGAAGATTACTACATTCAACGCTTTTAAAAGTCGCAATTACAGGTTATATTTTACGGGTCAATCCATTTCATTAATCGGTACGTGGATGCAAAAAACAGCCGTAAGCTGGGTGGTATATTCGCTAACGCATTCTAAATTTATGCTGGGCGTAACCTTGTTTGCAACCATGTTTCCATCGTTTCTTCTTTCATTTTTAGGCGGCGTTGTGTCGGACCGTTATGACCGTTATAAAGTGTTGCTGATAACACAAATTGTTTACATGATTCAAGCGGTTTTGCTAACGGCGCTTATCTTTTTTAATCATTACACAATCTGGGAAATTCTTGCTTTAAGCGTATTGCTGGGTATAGTAAATGCGTTTGATGTGCCAGCGCGCCAATCGCTGGTGTACGACATGGTGGATAACAAAAAAGATTTGCCCAATGCGCTTGCTTTAAATTCATCAATGGTGAATTTATCAAGGCTGATTGGACCTGCCATTGCAGGCATCGCCATTGAAAAATTAGGCGATACGGTTTGCTTTGGATTGAACGCAGTGAGCTTTGTTGCCGTTATTATTTCGTTGCTGATGATGAAGCTGCCCAAATACGTTGCGAAGATTCATACCAAAAATATAACGGGCGAATTAAAAGAAGGTTTGCAGTACATTAAACAAACACCGCTTATCTTCTTTATCATACTTATGCTGGCTACTGTCAGCTTGTTTGTATTGCCTTTTAATACATTAATTCCGGTGTATGCAAAAGATATTTTTAAAGGAACGGCATCTACGTTTGGCATCATCGACAGCGCCATTGGGTTAGGTGCTTTAGCGGGCGCTATTTTTCTCGCTTCTTTACAACCCGGTAAAAATTTGCAGAAGATATTAGCCATTAATACGCTTGTATTTGGCACCGGCCTTATTTTGTTTTCGCATACTTCTATCTACCCGCTGGCGCTTCTTTTTGCTGTTATCAGTGCGTTTGGTATGATGTCTCAAATTACTGTTACCAATACATTGATACAAACTACAGTAAACCCTGCCATGCGCGGCAGAGTGATTAGTATTTATGCAATGGCATTTTTCGGGATGCAGCCATTAGGCGGCTTACTTATTGGTTTTGTTTCGCAGCACATTGGCGTGCAGGATACGGTGCTGGCGGAAGGCATTATTGCATTAATAATTGGCGTGCTTCATATCCGGTTTCTGCGCAAACATAAGAGGGAGAGAAAGGTAATACCAATTGCAAAACCACAGGAAGCCGAAGTTGCTTTGCAGACGTAATAAAAATGGAGTAAAAACAAAACAATAACATGGAATGGTATTATTATGTAAGCCAGTTTTTTGCGGGTATGTTTTTAGCGAACGCAATCCCGCATTTTGTAAATGGAATATCGGGAGATGTTTTTCCCACACCTTTTGCAAAGCCGCCCGGGAAAGGACTTTCATCGCCGGTAATTAATGTTGTATGGGCGTTGGTAAACATTGTTATCGGCTTTCTTTTATACAGGTTTGGTAAAGTATCGTTTCAAGATAATGTATCGCTTCTTGTATTTTTTTCTGCGTTTTCTTTTACAAGTATTTTGTTGGGTAAAGGATTCGCTAAAAAAGAAAAACGCTAACGCAATTTGTTACTGATAGCTATGAATAGAAATTAAAAACAACAATAAAAACAACAATTATGGTAACCGCTTTAGACAAACAAACAGCATTAATATTGATTGATTTGCAGAAAGGAATTGTGAGCCGGCAAACAGCAACTCCTGTACAGGAAATTATAAATAATGCGGTGAAACTGATTGATGCTTTTCGCAAAGCAGGCTTGCCCATCATATTTACCAATGTAGTTGCCGGCAATGCAGCGTGGACAAAAACACGCAAAGAGGTAAACATGCAGCAAGGCGCATCGCCAACACCGGATATGTTTGAAATCGTTCCGGAAGTAAATAAACAACCTGAAGATATTCTCATCACCAAACATACCTGGAATGCTTTTTTTGAAACCGCTATGGATGAAGAGTTAAAGAAACGCGGCATCACCGGCATTGTGATTGGCGGCGTGGCTACCAGCATTGGCGTGGAAGGAACGGCAAGGGCTGCGAGCGAGCGCGGCTACAATGTTACTTTCGCTAAAGATGCTATGACTGACGTAGCTGCCGAAGCGCATGAAAGAAGTATAAAATATATTTTTCCACGCATGGGCGAGATTGATGATACCGATAAGATTATTGAAAAGATGCAAGAGCATTGAATATTTTAAAACCATGAAGTCGCGAAGACCTTAAGTAATACAAAGAGTTTTGGAAGAATTAATTACATAAAATGTTTTGTGTTGGCTGGCGTTCTTCGCGACTTCGCGGTTCAATAAAAACATCATTACATAAAGATTGGTTTATCCATTTTTTGAGAGATGCGGTAAGCAGCATTCATCAAACCTACATGGCTGTACGCTTGCGGAAAGTTGCCCCACTGGCTGCCATCATTTTCATCCACATCTTCACTGAATAAACCTAAATGGTTGCTGTATTGCATGATATTGTTGAACTCGCTAATAGCATCTTCCAATCGTCCCACACAAGCCAGGGCTTCAATGTACCAAAAGGCGCAAATTAAAAAGGTTGATTTTGGCTTGCCAAAATCATCAGCATGAACATACCTGTAAAACAAACCGTTCGGGGTTTTTAGTTCCTTTTCCAGGGCTACCAAATGGTCTTTGGCGCGTTGCGAATTCGGATCTAAATAATTCATCAAAATTAACTGTAATGTGCTGGCGTCAAGGAAGGTAACGCCACGTGCGCTGGCGTAGCATTTCATTTCTTCGTTGTAGCAGCTTTCAATATTAACAATGGCTCGTTGCTTTAGTTTCTCTGCTTTTTCTTCCAGTTGTTTATCGCCAATCGCCTGCGCTATTTTTATGGCTGAACAACAGCCTGCCCACTGAAATAAATTGGTATAGCAATGAATGTTTTCCATGTTGCGAAACTCCCAGATGCCGGCATCTTTTTCATCAACGGTTTTATCAATTTTATTCAACACAAACTCTACCCACTTTTTGGAGTCGTGCCGTTCTTTAAAAACAAACCTGTAATCGGTATAAAGAGGAAGCAGCGATACCAGCACCTGACCGTAAATATCGTTCTGCACATGCTCGTAAGCCTGGTTGCCAATGCGCACCGGCTTGTTGCCTAAGTAGCCTTCGAGCGGTAAAATTTCTTCCACTAATTTCCTTTGCCCGGTAATGCCATAAAGGGGTTGATAACGAAAAGAAGATTGATCGAAAGAAATATCGGCAACGTAATGAAAATAATGTTCCATCTCTTCAAAATGCGCAATGTGGTTAAGCGCGTTGATAGTGTAAAACGTATCGCGCAGCCAGCAATACCGGTAGTCCCAATTGCGAACGCTTCCCGGATGTTCAGGAAGGCTTGTGGTGCTGGCAGCGATGATAGCGCCAGTATCTTCAAACTGATGGATTTTTAAAGCCAAAGCAGAACGAATAACACGTTGCTGTGCAAAATTGCCAATGCTGGAATTCTTTACCCAGCCGCGCCAATACTTGATGGTATTATCGATAAAATTTGAGCAGGTGGAAGCAATGGGCGCTTCCAGCGGGCGACCATAAGTAAGCACTAAATAACGCGTATCAGTTAATACAAAACATTGCTGATCAAAAATATAATTGATAGGCAAATCGGTTGTCAATCTTATCTTTTCATCATACCCGGTAAACTCAATATTGCTGCTGCCGCGGTGACCTTCCAATTGTTTTTCGCCGTAATCGCAAACCGGCTTGCAAACCACTTTAATACGTGGCGTTCCTTCCAGCGCTTCAACTCTTCTTATCAGCATCAGCGGGCGAAACGAACGTTCATATTGCGTAAAGCGCGGAGCTACATCCATCACACGGTATTTGCCATGTTCAGTGGTTACTACGGTGCATAAAACATTGGTGTTTTCTAAATAATATTGAATAGAAGTGTATTTGTCGTTATCGGGAAGAATGGTAAACTGCCCGCCTTTGTTTTTATCAAGCATTTTACCAAACACAAACGAGCTATCGAAGCGGGGCCAGCAAAGCCAATCGATATTGGTGTTTTTATTTACATGGGCGATGTAAGCGCAGTTGCCAATGATGCCGGTTTGATATTTATGTGCTGCCATGCAAGAGATAATTTTTGGGGTAGTAAAAAATGGTGTTCAACTCTTTTTCAAATTGCTTGCCGTAAAAATATAAGTGTTGATGTTATTAGCATGAAATAAAAAACGTTTTGCCGTGCGCAGATTTGGTTGTGAGTTAAAGAGATTACAAGAGATGTTGTTTTTACTCTGCTTTTTTTATAGCAGGAGTAAAAGAAAACACATACAGATAGATGAAATGACTTTTCTATTAATTGGTAAAGAGAAAGTGATTGAGGCAACAAATGATTTTATAAACGATGTTGGAAAGTAGATTGAAAATTTTAATTCAGTAATAGAGTTTTGTTTTATCAGGATAGGACTAACCTTTGTATCAATACAATAAAATATAAGCGTGGAAGAAGCAGTACATGTTTCTTAAAAAAAGTAGAGTAAAAGAAAGAATGCAAATAAGTTTTAAAATTTTCGCATCGTATCATAACGCGAACATTATGATACAACCAATGAAACTATTGGTAAAAGTTTTTTCTCTTTCAAAAAGTAATTTGTAATTTCTCTTTAGTTATACAAAGGGTTCGCTTCCATCTCTGTTACATTTTCGTTTGCATAATTTTTAATTACGTTGTACAACGTATCGCGTTCAACCGGCTCTCTGCCAACGCTCTTAATCATAACAACCAACTGCGCTGTGGTAAGAGACGGTGTTTGTTCTTCGCTGCCCGCCATCGAATATATTTTAGTGGTGTCATCAATGGTTCCATCCAAATCATTCACACCAAATGATAACGTGAGTTGTGCATTTTGCCTGCCCAGCATAGGCCAGTAAGCTTTCAAATGCGGAAAATTATCCATGTACAAACGCGCCACGGCATACAGCTTCATATCTTCCCCAACGGTAGCTTCGCGCACATAGCTCATGTCGTTGTTTTTATTGCGAAATTTTAAAGGAATAAAAGTATTGAAGCCGCCGGTTTCATCCTGCAAACTGCGCAAACGTTCCATGTGATCTACACGATGCCAGGGCTTTTCAATATGCCCGTACAACATGGTTGCATTGCTATGCATTCCTAAGTTATGAGCCGTGCGATGTATGTTCAGCCAGCCATCAGCATTTACTTTATCGGCGCAAATTTGTTCCCTGATGTCTGGATGAAATATTTCTGCGCCGCCGCCGGGCATCGAGTCCAAACCTGCGCTGTGCAATAGTTTCATGCCTTCTTCAACCGATACTTTCGCTTTGCGAAACATATAATCCAGTTCAACGGCAGTATAGCCTTTAATATGTAAACCGGGGCGATGCGTTTTTATTTGCTGCATTAAATCAATAAAAAAATTCAGGTTTAACTTTGGATGCACGCCGCCAACAATGTGTACTTCGGTAACAGGTTTGCCATCGTAACTCCGCACAATATCGAGCATTTGTTGCGTACTCAATTCCCAGCCTTCTTCGCGGTGCGCATACAAACGACTGTACGCGCAAAACGCGCACGAAAACACACAAACATTGGTTGGTTCAATATGAAAATTTCGGTTGAAATAAGTGATGTTGCCATGCTTTTGTTCGCGCACCCAATTTGCCAAAGCGCCGGTGAAAGGAAGCGATGCTTTTTCAAAAAGCAGCACGCCATCGTCAAACGAAATGCGTTGCCGGTTTATAATTTTATAACCTATATTTTTTAATTCGGTATCGCTTTCTGTTTCTATTAATCGTTCTATTTTATCGGTAACAGCAACCATTTTCTTTTATTGATTTTTTGCAAAGGTACAAGGCATATTGGCTCTCGTGCAGCTTTATAAATGCTGCATGTTTGGGATTGTGTTAAAATTAAAAATGATAATTTGCAATCCATAACTTTTGCTGTGTTTTTATGGTTTATAAAATGGCTTGCCGGTAAAAACCCAAGTGGTTTTTTATTTGCATTTAGCTTAGTGGTTCATTTAAAAAAACAAATACCTGTATTAAAGCAAACAGCTACACATATTGGAAGTGCATTGGTTTGTTTATTATCATCTTTATTATTTGCAATGATGTATCGGCGCAAAAAGATACAGTGATTGTAAAGAGAGATAGCCTTGTTGTAAAAAAGAAGCATAACATTTTTCAATGGGCGTATCATCTTGTTTCCAAACGGCATCCCGATACTTCATCAATACCCATCGCTCCATCGTTAATTATAAAAGCCGAGCAGCCTTATAAAGAGTATCAGGGAAAAATAATCAGAAACATCGATACAAAAGAGTTCAGCTTTGGTAAATCATTCACCGATACTTCAAAACAAAGCCGGTATTTTGGAACGCAGTTTTTAAATCAGCTTCACCACAACACAAGAGCCTGGCAAATAAGAAATAACTTATTTATCCAGCAAAACACGCCCCTTAACACGTACTTAATTTCGGAAAACGAACGTTATCTGCGCTCGCTGGGTTACATACAAGATGCACGTATATTGGTTATGGAAGTGCCCGGAAGTTCTGATTCTGTTGACTTGCAGGTGATAACAAAAGATTTGTTCAGCATTAACGCCTCGCTTAATAATTTGGCGCCAAACGACATTCGTGCCAGTGTTTCGGAAAACAATGTAATGGGTACCGGGCAACGAATTCAGGTAACAGGTTTGTATCAAGCAAACAGACGACCCGATTTTGGTTATTCGGTTCTTTATGGTATCAATAGCATCAAGCACAGTTTTATTAATGCTACACTTACTTATAGCAAAATTGATAACAACATTAGCCGCAACCGCCTTAACCAGCAGGCTTTTTTGTTGCAATTGGATCGCCCGCTTACTTCGGCGTATGGCAGAATAGCCGGTGGCTTAATTGCCGGCACCAGCCAAACCAACAACGATTACCTTCAGCCCGACAGTGTTTTTTATCATTATAAATACAACACCATTGATGGATGGATTGGTTATAATATTGGTGTGAAACGGTTTCTTGCGGATAACACGCTGCACGACAGAAAATTTGTTTCGTTCCGATATTTTAAAACCGATTTTACGCAACTACCATTGCAGATTGGCGATCATTTCAACCAACTGTACAACGATAAAAAAGGTATTCTTGGTCAGTTTACTTTCTTCAGGCAGGATTTTTATAAAACCAATTATATTTATGGTTTTGGTGTAACAGAAGATGTGCCCACGGGTTATAACATTTCGGTTACATCGGGCTGGTATCAGCAGTTGTATCTGAAGCGTGCGTATGCCGGTGTTGATGCTAATTTTTATCGCTTTACCAGCAGAGAACATTTCATTCAATACTTTTTTAGGGCAGGCGGCTTTGTAAGGAAAAATCAAATTCAGGATGCGGGTTTATTGCTTGGTACCAGCGTTTTCAGCAAGCTGTATTTATTCCGGAATTTTAAAATGCGGCAGTATTTGCAATTGAGTTATACGCGGCAATTTAACCAAATTGCTTTAGACCCTTTGAAGATAAATAACCCGTTTGGCATTCGTTATTTTGGCTCCGATTCGGCGTTTGGAGATCGCCGCATCAGCCTGCATGGAGAGACGTTTATTTTCCTGAAATACAAACTGTTTGGCTTTCAGTTTTCACCGTTTGTTTTTAATGATGTTTCCGCCCTTACGGCTCGCAACCGACCCGCAGATAAATCGGCGTTGTATTGGAGTGTAGGTGCCGGCGTTCGTGTGCGCAACGAAAATCTTTTGTTTGGAACTATAGAATTACGCTTTGTTTATTTTCCGCGCCAGATTCAAAATATGCGTCCTTATCTTATCAACAGCACCATTAACCTTCGGTTCCGTTACAACTCTACTTACGTTCGTGCGCCTGATTTGATACAGTTAAATTCGGATTATTCGAACAGCATTTTTTGATGTACGATGTGAAGGATAGTTGCTTGTACAAATAAGATTACTTCAACCTGTTTGTGTGATCTAATTATAACTCATCATTTACACAAATTATACAGTAAATCACGCTCTTCCCATCTCTCTTAAAAAAGAAATGTGCGAAGCTACTGCCTGGTGCATTCTTTTATATTCAACATACACAACGCCATGTTCAACACAAGCCTGCTTTATAATTTTTGAAATGGCAGGGTAATGAATGTGAGATATTTTAGGGAACAAATGATGTTCAATTTGAAAATTCAATCCACCTACATACCACGAAATCAAACGGTTTCGGGTAGCAAAGTTGGCAGTTGTTTTTAATTGATGAATTGCCCATTCATCTTCTAATTTGTGTGTTATTTCATCGGGCACCGGAAACTCGGTATGCTCAACTGTGTGCGCCAGCTGAAACACAATGCTAATGGTAAAACCTACGCAAACAGTAAAAACGGTATATCCAATCATCCAATCAATCACACCTACTTTTACAATTGGCAAAACAATGAATAAACCATAGTGAAGAAATTTAAACAACCAAAACGTAATATGGTCTTTTGTGTTCATTTTCTTTAGCGGAATATCACCAATTCTCTTTAAAAAATACTTGCGGTAATCACTCATCATCGTCCAGTACAAATGAAGGAAGGCATAAAAAACCCAGAAATACAAATGCTGAAAACGATGAATTTTATAACGCTTTTGCGTTGGCGCCATGCGTAAAATAGGCTTGGCGTCAATATCGTCATCAATGCCATCAATGTTGGCATACGCATGGTGAATTACATTGTGTTTCATGTTCCACATAAACTGGCTGGCGCCAACAAATTCGGCAACGGTAGAAGCTCCTTTGTTCATCCATTTGTATTTACTAAAGCTACCGTGGCTGCCATCGTGCATTACATTAAAACCAATAGCTGCCGTAGTAAAACCAAGCAGCGCGCTCAACGCGATTGCCCCTTGCCAGGCAGGTGTAAAAAAAACAAGAATAGTGTAAGTGGCAACAAGAATGGTAACCAAAATTATTGCCTTACTCGCCAACCGCCAGCCGCCGGTTTGTTCTTTACCGGTTGTGGCGAAATATTGGTTGATTCTCTTTTTTAATTCTACGTGGAACGATGGTGCTGTGTTTGCAAACTTGGGTGTCATGCTGTACTGTGATGCTTTATAGTTGAAATAATGTGTTGTTATAAATTAAGTAATGTTTTGAATGATGTGATCAAAACTGGCGATGCCAATCATTTTTTGCGTAATGTAACCTTCAGCAAAAGTAACACCGATGCGCTTACCAAACATAAGTGCGCGGGCTTTTATTACATCTAAAAAATCAGGATTGGAAATATAGGTAGCAGGCTCGCCTGCATCACTTGCGTTAAACTGTGTAGTGTAACATAAAACCGCTTTCATTTTCTGCTCAAAATAAGGCGAAATATCATACACAAAATCAGGCTTTAAATACCGGTCTTGTATATAATGAAACACATTCGCCGGTCGCCAGTGTTGTTGTAATTCGCCGTTTTCTTTTGTTTCAATTTTTCTCAATCCTGAAAGAAAAGCCGCATCAGAAATTAGCTTGGCGCTTCTGCCATGATCGGGATGGCGGTCTTCCGGCGCACTGCACAAAACCACTTGTGGCTGATACTTGCGAATGGCGACAATTACCTTGTGGATGTTCTCTTCATTGTTTTCAAAAAAACCATCTTTCATATTAAGGTTTTCGCGAACAGAAACACCTAAAACTTTAGCAGCATTCAAGGCTTCTTGTGTACGAATTTCTGCAGAGCCGCGTGTGCCTAATTCGCCGCGTGTTAAATCAGCTACGGCTACTGTTTTACCTTCGGCGATGGCGGCTATTAATGTTCCGCCACAACCCAATTCCAGATCATCAGGATGAACGCCAAAAGCAAGAATATCCACTTTCATAATATACAAAAATAAATGAAGAAGCTGTTGTGAAAAACGAATTGGATTAATATTAGTATTTACATGAAGTAAAGTTAATTTATTCACATTGCCTGCCTGCGTACACCATACATTTTTTCAACATCCTGAACAATGCTTTCCATGGGTCTGTCGCTGCCTTGCGGGTCGTACTGCTGCTTTAAATTCGAACCAAAAACAACTGCTACTGTTTGCCATAAACCGGCTGTAAAACCTCCTTTGTATTCCTGTATAATTTCGTAACAGTTGTTGCCTGTTTGCCGGTAAATCAATTTCATTAATACTTTGCCTTGATAAACGGAAAGCTGCGTGAGCTTATCAGCAAATTCTTTTTTCAAGTCTTTTTCGCGCGAGCGGATAATTTCTCTGCGTTTGCTTTTATCGGTAACGCCAGCCAGCTTTGCATTAATTTCATTCATTACTTTGCTTGCTGTTATTGCATACGGGTATGTTACATACACCGCATTGCGAAGCCTCGTCCACTCGGCTGCCATGCGCCGGCTTTTGGCGGTTTCTCTTGTGTATAAATAAACCGAGGGCAGCCACGAGCAGGGAATGGTATCGCCAGCCGCTTCAATGCAGGCTTCTACTTTAATGGTATCGTTTATACCATGCCCATTTTGCGCGTGCGTTTTTGTTACCGGCAACACACAACACAAAGCCACAATTATCTTATAAAAAACTAAGCGACGCACCTCGTAAAAATAAGTAGATTTTGTTTTGCTGATATTAGATAAAGAAAGATAAAAATGATAATTTGATGTTATGATTTGATATTTGAACTGATAAAAACAAAAGCGATAAACGGTTTGGAAATTTGTTTATTGTTTAAGCAACGGAAGGTTTAGGTTTTGAAATGCTGAGTGATGAGCGCAGCCATACAAAACCAACCGTTTCGGCTATTACCGATGCAATAATAATTGCAATTTTTGAACTGCTGATGGTTGCTTCATCGGTAAAAGCCAAAAGCGTAATAAAAATTGACATGGTAAAGCCAATGCCAGCCAGTATGCCAACGCCAAATAAATCTTTTCTTGTTACATCGGCAGGCATAAAGCAAAAGCCGCCTGCAACACCTGCCATCGAAAACAAAAATATTCCCAACGGTTTTCCTGCTAATAAGCCTAACATAATTCCTAAACTGTTTGCTGTTACTAATTGATGAGAAAAAGAAGCGGGAATAAAAATGGCTGTGTTAGCCAAAGCAAAAAGGGGCAATATAAAAAACGAAACCGGCTTGTGCAGTTGATGCTCTAAACGATAAGAAGGCGATGATGCATCGCCATTGCTAAACGGAACCACAAATGCAAGCAATACGCCGGTTATGGTGGCATGAATGCCGGAGCGATACATGCAAAACCACAAGCCGCAACCCAACAATAAATAAACCCAAATTTTAGTAACCTTGAGTTTGTTTACTAAAAAAATGAATAAAAACAAAAGGGCGGCTATGCCTAAAAATAAAAGCGAAATGTGTTGCGAATAAAATATGGCGATGATAAGAATGGCGCCCAAATCATCAATAATCGCCAAAGCGGTTAAAAACACTTTTAAAGATGCAGGAACTTTGTTGCCCAGCAAAGAAAGTATGCCTAATGAAAAAGCAATATCGGTTGCCATGGGTATGCCAAAGCCGTTTTGTGTTGCCGTGCCTTTGTTAAATATAAAATGAATAAGAGCCGGAACAACCATTCCGCCAACAGCAGCCACCAATGGCAGCATTGCTTTTTGTACAGATGAAAGTTCGCCGATGTACAATTCTCTTTTTATTTCAAGACCGATAAGTAAAAAGAAAATAGTCATCAAGCCATCGTTAATCCAAAACTCGATGGGCTTTGATAACAAAGTAAAATGCCAGAAATGAGCATAGTTTTTTCCCAACAAAGAGTTGGCAAAAACAATTGAAAACAAGGTACAAAGAATTAAAAGCAATCCGGGTGCTTTTTCGTTATTAAAAAAATTGCTGAATGTTTTTTTTAGTTGCATCTGTTTTACACAATGTTGATGTTCTTCTTTCTTAAATAATCAAAAATAACTTTTGAAACATCGCTTTTTGCAGCATCTACTTTTGCAACATCAATGCACCAAAACATAAATGAAAGCTGAATACTTTTAGAAGCGATGTTATTTACCAGCATTTCCGGCTCTTTTGTTTTTACTACGTTTTCGTTGGTTTTGATAAGAGAAGCAACATCGTTCTTCACTTCTTCTTCGTTCGGCAGGTCTTCTACCGAAACAGTAATTACGGCTCGAATCTGGTTGTTTGTCAGCGTCCAGTTTACAATGTTGCGCGATAAAATATCGCCGTTCGGAATAATCACTTCTGCGCCGTCGGGCGTTAGTAACGTGCTTGCGCGAATGCCAATTTCTTTTACTCGTCCTTTTTTATCTCCTAACTCAACCACATCGCCAATGCGCAACGGGCGATCAAAAATTAAAATAACGCCCGAAACAAAATTGTTTACAATGTTTTGCAAGCCTAAACCAATGCCCACACTTAATGCACCCAATATCACGGTTATTTTCTCAACCGCCAAACCCGAAGCTGCAACAGCAAGAAAAAAACCGCCTGTTAATAAAATGAGTCGTGTAATCAGCAAACGGGAACTGGCGCCGTGCTTATCAATAGAGGTATCATCGCCGGTATCGCCAAAAAAATAAGCTATGTATTTTTGAAGAAAATTGGCGAGCCAGATGATCCCTGCAAACAAAACAATTCCCCACAGCGTAAAATAAAAGCTACCGATTTGCCGCGGCTGTGTAAAGAAGTTTTGAAGCGTATCGGTAATGGTATCATACAAGTTTAAATCAGTAGTAAAAACAATCAGCCACAAAAACACAGAAAGCGCAGTGGCAGCGGCGTTGAGCTTCTTTTGTATCTTGGCAAAATCAAATGCTCCAGGATAATTTTTACGAACACGACTGGCAAAAATCTGCAGCACAAAAGCTTCGGTTATCACTCTTACAAATACGGTTAAGGTTATCATTTGCGCAAAGCCATACACGGCAGTAGTGCCTAACATTTTTGTAAGCGTTAACCGTCCAAAAACATTTGCCAGCACCGCAGCAAAATTAAAGAGAGCATAAAAGCCGGATGCAGCTAATAAATTAGGGCGAATGCGCAGATTAACTTTGTAAATGTGCCTGAAGAAATAAATGCCAAACAAGCAGGCAGCGCCATCATCAAGCAACATTAGCCAGCGTTGCACTACAAAAGGAATATTGAATAAACTTCCTAATGAAACAAGAACGAACAATGCAATGATAATGCACCACGGATAAAATAAATCTTTCGGCCATCGCTTATAAAAAACGCCGGTGAGAATAATCATCAAAACAATCTGAACCAATTCAAGATAGATAGCAGGCGCGTTCAAATCTAATAACGGGGCCAGCGTAAGCATTACAATTAAAGAAGTAGCAAAGGGCAAAGGGTTTACAAAAATGAAGCGAAACACCGTTGCATCATCAAGTTTGTTTTTTCTTTTGATGCTTCGAAAATTATAAAGCACCCAAAAGAAAAACACAAGGCCGCCGGCAAATAACCACAAACGCTGGTTTCGGGTATTGATGAAATAATAATGACCTGCAGCGTTCAAATTGTCAGCCGCTTTTTTATAATCAGCAATCAATACAGCGCCTTTGCGCTCCAATGTTGATTGCCATAAAAAAGGAATTTCTTTTGAAAAGGCACGAGGTCCTAATTTTTGCAAACGCATATCCGTTTCATATTCCAACTCTTTCAGAGTAATTTCATTTTGAGATGTTTGCGCGTGAAGGTTGTTGAGAAAGAGCGTGGCTTTGCGAACCAAAGTGTCTGTTATTTTCCATTTTTCGCGGGTAGGTTGTAATTGCTGTGCAAAGTTTTTTCGTAAAGCGCTATCTCTAAACAAGCGCCGCAGCACCGTGTCTTTTCTAATGGCAAGAATGCTTTTCTTTAGGGTATCAAGTTGCTGAATATAGGTAGTAAGTGTTTGCTCGTACTTGTTATTGTTTTTATTAAGGTTATCTATCAGCGTTTGAAACATTTGTATGTTACGAAGGCTTAGTACGCGGATATCGAACGATAATCCTTGCTGAATAACATGTATGGCAGAATCTGTTTGGCTAATGTTGTTTTGAATGGCGGAAGCTCTGTCAAAAGAAGCTGTAACAAGAGGAACCTGGTTAAGCGTTTCCTGCATTTTTTCAATTGCAGTTAAGTAATCGCTTGCAGTGAGAATGCTGGCATCTGAAAACAAAGCGCTGTCAAAATAACGGTTGGGATGTTTTGATGAATCATCATGTCTGATAGAATCCATCTTTCTCTTTGCCAAATCCTGCGCAGAAAGAAACAGGGTGCTGCCGATAAAAAGAAAACATAAACAATAACGCATGTGCAATATTAAACAACTTTAAAATTTTAGGATTGACGGATAAAAAGAAATTAGAAAGGCTTAAACCCGTGCGCAAAACAATTTATTATGCAGTTTAATTTTGTAACGGTTAAGCAGGGTTTGTTTTTATGATTTTTGTTGCTGCTGTTTGGTTCGGCGGCTTTTTTATTTACTTGCTTTTTCTCTGTGAAAGCGACACCTAAAATTTTTGAGTTTCACTTTCAAAACGGCATAATAAAGTTCGGGAACATACAACAGCCGGTTATATTGTATTTTGAATGGTACTTTTTAAAAAGAAGACTTTACCGATTACCAGAGTAAAAATACTTGCAGGCCCGATAGCCTGCTTCTCATCAAAACAGGTAAACTCAAGTAAAACAAAAGGCTGCCTGTGAATAACAATGACAGCCTTTTGTTTATAAATTCTAAATTTTAATAGCCTGGATTTTGTTCATCTGCCAGGTTTGGATTTGCCTGAATTTCATCCTGTGGTATCGGAGAAATGCGTCGTGGGTCAGAGAAAGGAATGGTTAGCACTGTTGTTAAAATAGAACCTGGATTGGCAACCCTTACTACAGGCAGCATAAGCCGGTTTAAGTCGTACAATCTATCACCTTCAAACGCCAGTTCTTTTCTTCTTTCGGTTACAATATCAGTAATCAACTGATCGCCGGAAGAGGAGTACTTTGTAGTGGGATCGCGCTGCGCCATCAATGCGTTGAGATAAGTGAGCGCACCGGCTTCATCACCCGCACGGGCGGAAGCTTCGGCTGCTATTAAATACACTTCAGAAAGGCGCATTACTTTCGGGTTATCCCTATCGCTGTGTTGTGCATTTGAATATTTGTTGACAAGCGTTGCAGCAATCCCGTTTTTTGTTTGTCCTGTTATCAATACTGATGTGCGGATATCAGTACTGCTGTACAAAGCAACCAATTGTGAAGAAGCATAAATATCCTGGTAGCCGTTTATGTAAATGCCTCCCAGGTCATCGTAGCCATTGTTTGAAATTATATTGGCATCAATCTCAAGCAAAGTTTCAACAGCATCTGCGCGGGACGCGGGATCTGCCCAGTAAGCCTTATAATTGGCAGCCGTTACCAGCGAAAAAGGACCATTCGCAATTACATCGGCGGCTGCATTTTTTGCATCCTGCATTCTGTTCATGTATAGGTATGCTTTTGCCAGCATTCCTTCAATGCCATATTTGCTTAAATAAATCGAGCTTGTATAAGCCTGCCCATTTGCAAAGCCTGCTTGAAAGTCGCTGATGATCTGGTTATACACTGTTCCAACGCTGCTCCGCTTTGGTAAATCGTAAGGGTTGTAATGAAGAACAATGGGCACGCCCAGCGCGCTGGTATCAGCCGTATAAGGCCGGGCATAAACGTTTACCAGTTTAAAATACATCAAAGCCCTTAGTGCATAAGCTGTGGCTTTAATAGAAGCTACATTGCCACCGGTTACATTCGCATCAATAATTTGGTTGGCACGAAGAATGGCTGTGTAGGCACCAGGAGTAGGAGGCGCACCTTGAATTCCGCCCCATATTTCAGAAACAACACCATCAGTTAAGGTAACGGAATATTTATATTGATTAATGTACCTGCCGGAATTTTTTGATTCTAAAAATGTATTGTCTGACTGCAGATCTCCCAGTACCGGCAAATCTCTGCCATATAAGGGTACTGCGCGCAAGGCTGAATAAACACCATTCAAAGCGGCGGTTAAATCGGCTTCGCTGGTAAGTGCTACGCTGGTATTAACCGCATCAGCCGGATTTCGCGTGATAAAACTTTTGGAACACGAAGAGAGCAATATCGAAAAGCCTGCTAAAACAAAAATAATATGTGTGCGTTTCATAATAGTTTTTTAAAAGGAAAACGATTAAAGACCAATCTTGATACCGCCTGTGATGGTTCTTGGTATGAATACTTCCAGGTTGCCCTGGCTGTCAATTCCTTGTTCGGGATCGAAAGGCAGGTTTTTGTCTTTAATGATGGTTAATAAATTAGCGCCTCTTACATAAATGCTTAGGTTGGCAAGGTGAGCTTTTTTGGCAAGGCCATTTGGAAAACTGTAAGCAAACTGCAAGTTGCGAAGTCTTATGTAATCGCCTTTGTACAGGTTGCGCGTGCTGGGAATATTGGAGTTCAAATTGCCGCCAAATACCTGCTGAGGAACATCGGTAACATCGCCTGGTTTCTTCCAGCCGTGCAGAGAACTTGATAACTGTCCAAAGTATCCTAAATAAGCACCATCACTTTGCAGATAGTACGCCCAATCGTCTATCACATAATTACCAAAGTTGTAATTGAACTGAACTTCCAAAGAAAAGCCTTTGTAGGTAAAGGTGTTGGTAAAAGCACCGAAATATTTGGGTGCCGCTGAATGGTTTAAAGTCTGTTTTGCTTGTGTGTAATCGCTTGTTTTATTTTTGTGCGAAGAATCGGTGTACCACTGCGGGTTGCCATTGGAAGGATCAACACCCGCCCATTGGCGCAGGTAAAACGATTGCAGATCGTACCCTACCGTATAGTTGTAGTTACCACTTGCCACAGGGCGACCACCATATAATTCGGTTACTTTGTTTTTATTATGCGAGATATTAAAGCCAATGTTCCATGTAAAGTTTTTGCTATTGATAGGTCTGCCATTCAAACTGATTTCAATTCCTTTATTAGAGAGAGCCCCGATATTCTGCAATTGTGAGAAGAAGCCCGATGTACGCGATAACTGGATATTGGCCAGCAAGCCCGATGTAACGCGGCTATAATATTCAATCGTACCGCCAAGCCGGTTTTTAAACAATCCAAAATCCAAACCTATATTAAAGGCTTTGTTTTTTTCCCAGGTAAGATTAGGGTTGCCTACATTGTTAGGACGACTTCCCGGCAGGTTATTATAATTAGCATCATAAATATAAGTTGCCAATGCAGAATAATAACCAAAGCCAAGTGCATTTCCGTTTTCACCGTAAGAAGAACGTAGTTTCAACAAGCTAACTGTTTTTGAATCTTTCAAAAAGGCTTCCTCATTCACATTCCACGAAGCACCTACCGAATAAAAGTTACCCCATTTGTGGTTAGCCCCAAATACAGAAGAACCATCTCTTCTAAAGCTTCCGCTCAACACATACTTGTCTTTATAATTTCCGGTAGCGCTGGCAAAATAAGAAGCCGTAGAGCTTTCTATCGGCACAGCGTAAGCAGTGGTCGGCGTAGAGGTAGAAGCTAAATATTTTAATGCCAGTGTGTTGGGAAAGCCCTGGCCGCCTGCCTGTACCAAATAGTTGTTTGTGGCTTGCGCTTCCTGCCCCAATTGCAGATTCACATACACATCTTTTGCCTTATTGGTGTTAATCCGGTAATCCAACAGGTTTGTCCAAGTCCAGTCAAATATGCGTCTGAATGAAGAAAACGCACTACCACCAAGTGCAAAGCCATCACCATAAAAAGGATTGCGGTATTGATCTTCCTGAACGGTTAATAATTCGCCGGAATAGCGGGTTGTAAATTTCATGTCATCTAATATGCGGAACTCGCCTGAAGTATAACCTCTGAACGTAGTAGTTTTAGCGGTATTCTGATCCAGAGTGGCAACTGCAATCGGATTGAAAACACCGCCACCATTATAAAATTCAGTAGTATCCCCGTACCTGGGCGAACCATTGGCATTGTAAGCTGAATTCCAGGGAACCAGGAAAAAAGAAGCGAGCACCGGGTTAGCAAACGTACCGCCATTGGTAGGAGTGCTTTGCGAGCTGTTGCTTCCATTGATGCCCGCTGTAAAAGTAATTCTGTCCGTTGCTTTGTGGGTGATAGACATGCTGCCATTATACCTTTTGTAATACGTGGCTATGGTGGTGCCATCTTGCTTGAAGTATCCGCCTGAAGCATAGAATTGCGTTTTTTCACTGCCACCGCTTAAACTTACATTGTATTGTTGCTGGCTACCCTGCCTTGTTACAACATTTAACCAGTTTGTGTTTACGTTTGGCTTAAAACCAAATCCCAGTTGATTGGTTGGATCATTAATCAGTGAGTCGGCTCCGGCTATAGTAGTAGCAACGCCGGCATTTACAAGTGCTCCTTCCAGTACCGTTTTGGTTTCAGCCGTTGTCATCGGGCGGTTATCCTTTGGTTTATAAGCCAGGTCAATAGTTCCGGCTTCGCCCGAAGCTGAAAGCACGGTTTTGCCGGCTTTCCCTTTTTTTGTTGTTACGATGATCACACCATTGGCTGCCCGGGAACCATACACCGATGTGGCGGCTGCATCTTTTAACACAGAAATGCTTTCAATATCATCCGGGTTTAGCGAGCTAAGCACATTGGCCGTAGTTTGATTGGACGTAATATCACCTGTGGTGGCAATGATGCCGTCTATTACCCAGAGGGGGTTGGCACTTGCATTAATAGAACCGATACCGCGAATACGGATGTCCGTAGCCGAACCTGGCGCACCGGAAGCCGAAGCCGATAGCAACCCCGGTACTGCGCCTTGCAGAGCTTTATCCACAGAACTGAAAGGTTTATTTTCTAAATAAGAAGAACTTACAGTAGCTACAGACCCGGTTATATTTATTTTTCGTTGACTTCCATAAGCCACCATCACTTCGGTTAGCGAGCCGGTGGTGGGTTGTAGCTTAATGGTGGGATTGGTGTTGCGGGTAATGTCTACTTCAGCGGTAGCATAGTTTACCGAAGTAAGCACAAGGGTAGTAGCTGATGAAGAAACAGTTAACGTAAAATCTCCCCCTTCATTGGTAATGGTGCCCTTAGTGGTTCCTTTTACCACAACCGATATGTTGCCAACAGGGTTGTTTCTTTCATCCAATACTTTTCCGGTAATTACTCTTGATTGTGCGCTCAACTCGCATAAACAGCAAAGCCATGTGCCTAACAGCAGCATAAATTTTTTCATAGGTAGTAATTAAATAATAATAAATATGCACAGGAAAATAAAAAATGGTGTTGGAAATAATAAAATGATACGATTAGGAATAAAGACTGTTAAAATTTGCTTCCTGCTGCATATAAGATATTTATTGGTTATGGCTGAACTTAAACGGTTTTTGATATTGGACGCAATACCTTAGTCTTAACCCGGGTTTTTATTTACTTGATTTGAAAGAATAATATGGGATTTTTTATGCTTGAGAAGAAGTAAAAAAAATTTGTATAATAAAAAGGCTCCTGTATCACAGGCACTCCTTTATTCATTTCATGTTTTCATTGAGTTTGATCATGTTACAGTAAAACCTAAGAGACTTAATCGTTTATAAATATAGATGAATAAATGAACCTTGAGTAAGCTATGTATAAGGGTAGATATTTTCCAGAGATTTTTTTGAGATTGAAATTGCCTTCCAACTCTCGTTATGTCAAAAAAATTTATCTTAATCAGAATAAAAACAAAAGGAACAAAAAGAACGCAGAACAACTAAAAAGTTTGTTACATAAAAAAAGTAACAAACTTCACAAGCAAGTGTCATCTTACTTCTCAAATTTTGTTACTTTTTTGCTACTGAATATTTATCAAACTCGTTTGAAATAAGTGCCTGATAAAATATTTAAGTGCCCAGGACTGGATTCGAACCAGCACATCCTTTCGAACGCTGCGACCTGAACACAGTGCGTCTACCAATTTCGCCACCTGGGCAAGTGAATGTTTCAGGGCTGCAAATATAAATAAGGAAGGTTGTTTGCGCAAACCATTTTTACAAAGTTAGCAAGCTGCAACCTCGCAGGTCGCTGTTATCAATTCGTCCCAATACTTCAAAACTGCCGTTATCGTAAACTATGCCCGCATCATCGGTAGCAATAAAAGCGCAGCTATCAACGTTCGCAAGATCAATAATATTGAAAACGCCCTTACCAGATAATGAAACTTGCATTGGGTCATCTTCATTTCTTATCATCATTCTCATCCACGGCGGACAATGATAAACACCGTTTTCTTTTGCATATGCCTGGCTCATCAGCTCCGTCATTCCATATTCCGAATGAATACTTTGTAAACCAAAAGCCTTCTTTAAAATATGGTGAACTTCCTCACGTGTCATCTCTTCTTTTCTACCTTTCATACCACCCGTTTCCATAATAGTAGTGCAATGTAATGGCATTGGACAGGTAAGCGCAAATTCAAGCAGGGCGTAGGTTACACCAATTAAAAGAGTTTTTTGTTTTGCCGCTTCTAACTGTTGCAAGGTGGTTTGTAATTTTTCAAAATGGTATAAATAAAAACCACTTTGCGAGTGTTTTGATAATTGTATCAGTTCATCAACCATAAACACCAGCGAAGAGCCATCGCGTTCCAGATAGGAGGGAAGCAAACCAATGATACACAGGTTTTTTATGTCTCCATAAAATTGTTCAAAAGCAGTTACAAAACTTTGTTTGTAAAGCGAAGCATCTCTTACAAAATGCTTGCTCTGCATAATTCCTGTTGTGCCGCTGCTGGTAAAAATAATTTGGGGCGAAAACGTTCCTGTTGTTACATTATGGGTTTTAAAAAAAGAGATGGGAAGAAACGGAATGTGCTGTATTTGGGTTATGGCTGATGGATTGATGCATAATAAATTACACCATTCATGATACACTTGATTGTTGTGGTATTGATGATGAAATAAGCGGATGGCAACACTTTCATCAAAGCTGCTCTGCTGAAAAATATTGTTAACAAAAAACTCTTTCACACTAAACACCCCATTTGTTTTGTTTACATTTGAACGATAGATTAAGACATAAATGAAAGCAAAAATATTGATAGTTGCCACATGCCTGTTAATAATAGTTACCTGCTCGAAAGACACTTATAGCTCAACACCCAAACTCACATTTAAAAGCGTAAACGGGCAAGAGTTTCCGCAAGGTGCAACCCTGCAATTTAAATTTGAAGTTACAGATAAGGAAGGTGATATTCAGGATACGATGTGGCTTGAAAAAAATTCGTTTACCTGCGGCGCAGATGGTTACCTGTTAGCGCCCAATACGGTTCCTAATTTTACAAGCCAAAAAGATTTGAAAGCCGAAATTGATATTACTGTAACCTACGGAACCGATTTTGGAGGATGTACCAACCGGGATGATTCCTGCTATTTCAGGTTTTGGATAAAAGATAGGGCAGGGCATACAAGCGATACGGTAAAATCGCCAACTATTAAGTTACTAAAAGGATAACCTTGCTGTGGAAACTTGCGCGTTTTGTTTTATTCGGAAATTATTATCTGGCGTTTTGCATTGTTGCGCTTTCCTTTGAAACTGCTGTAAAAAACGGATTTTACATTACGGATTCAAGTTTTTATTTACTCATTTTTTTATCGGTTGTTGTGTATTATACGCACGCTTACATAGGCGATTATACAACCACGCAAACATCTAACCCGCGAACCATTTGGTATTATAAAAACAAACAGCTTATTTTTTTTACACAGCTTTTTTTTACCGTTGCAATCGTTGGCATTTGCATTTATGTATTGATAAATTATGGCGCTGCCATTGCCGCTTTCGGCATTCAAAACTGGTTGCTTTTGTTGTTGTTTCCTTTCCTTGCTTTGCTGTATTACGATGTTATTTTTCCTGCCCGTTTTCGCTTTAAACTCCGCAACATTGCCTGGCTAAAACCCTTTATTATTGGCTTTGTTTGCACAGGTACGATTGTAATTTATCCCCTGCTTTTTCATGCGCTGCAAACGCATCAAACCTTTCATTTTTCTTTTGCTGAAGCCTGTTATTTTTTTACCAACTGGTTGTTTACAACGGCTATCGCAATTATGTTTGATATAAAAGATTTTGCTGCCGATCATAACTATCATCTTAAAACATTTGTGGTAACAAAAGGTTTGCGCCGCACCATTTTTTTTATTTTGCTTCCATTGGCAATAGTTAGTTTTTTATCGTTCCTTTTTTTTGCTTTTTTAAAGCAGTTTTCAGTACTGCAAATCGTTATCAATGCAGTTCCTTTTTTATTGTTGTTTATTGCGGCGGCATCGCTTCGCCGCCGCAAAGGAATTTTGTATTATCTCATTATCATTGATGGGTTGCTTCTTTTAAAAGCTGCATTTGGTATTGCCGCTATGATGTTGGCAGAATAAATCATCACACCTTACCTTTGCCCGCTTTCCAATAAATTAAAAACTAAATATGGCGAAACAAAAAGAAACACATCAGGAGAAAAAACCCATACTTACCGAACAATCGCTTGCCTTTTTAAAAAACTATATTAACAATGCCTCGCCGGTTGGTTTTGAAAGCAGCGGGCAGCGCATGTGGCTCAATTATTTACAACCGTACATTCATTCGCAGTTTACCGACCCTTACGGAACAGCGGTTGGCGTTATCAATCCTGATGCGCCGTTTAAAGTGGTGATTGAAGCGCACGCCGATGAAATTAGCTGGTTTGTAAATTACATTACTGATCAGGGATTTATTTATTTAAAAAGAAACGGTGGTGTTGACCATCAAATTGCACCTTCCATGCGTGTTTGGATTTGGGGTAAAAACAAACCTGTTAAAGCAGTATTTGGCTGGCCAGCTATTCACACAAGATTAAGTAATAACGATACAAAAGAACCGGTGCCGAAAGTTGAAAATTTGTGGCTTGATTGCGGTGCGCGAAGCAAAAAGGAAGTAGAAGAATTAGGCGTTCATATAGGCGCTGTGGTTACTTACCAGGATGGCTTTGATGAGCTGGCAAACAACTCGTTCATCGGGCGTGCTTTTGATAACCGAGTAGGTGGTTTTATGATTGCCGAAGTGGCGCGTTTATTAAAAGAAAATAACATTAGCTTACCTTATGGGTTGTACATTGTGAACGCTGTGCAGGAAGAGATTGGCTTGCGCGGTGCAGAGATGATTGCACGCCGTATTAAGCCAAACATTGCTGTTATTACAGATGTTACGCACGATACGCAAACGCCAATGATAAACAAAACAATTGAAGGCGATGTTGCCTGTGGCAAAGGACCTTCGCTGGCGTACGGGCCGGCGGTGCATAACAAGCTTTTGAACCTGGTGCTTGATGTGGCTGAAAAGAAAAACATTGCTGTGCAAAACCGCGCTGTAAGCCGCAGCACCGGAACCGATACCGATAGTTTCGCTTACGCTAATGATGGTTGCCCGAGTGTGTTAATTTCAATACCATTGCGCTACATGCACACAACCGTTGAAATGCTTCATAAAGATGATATTGAAAATACCATTCGGTTGATATATGAAACCTTACTAACCCTTTCACCCGAAACGGATTTGAGTTATTTGTAAACCCTATCTTGTTATAAAATAGTATCTCTGTACCGCGTTTTTGGCGCGGTATTTTTATTTATGTATTTGAAAAAATTATACAAGCAAAGCAAATTGTGGTTTGTATTTACTGCTCTTTTTGCAAGTGCGCAACTCTTCATTAATTATAAGCATGGTGTTGAGTTTTCGCCATTCTATCATTACGATATGTTCTCGTTGCCGTTTCATTTTACAACAACTTATCAGGTAACAGAAGTAACTGTAAACGGAGAGCCATTGCAGTCGAAAAACTTTACACCTAATGGCTGGGATAATATCGTACTGCCTATCGTTCAATACCAAAATGAGCAACACTGGAACAGCCTTATTTACAACACAACCATAAAGCGATTCATGCATACTAATGATTCTGCTTTGTACACAAATCAAATTTCGCAGCAACAGTTTGCTGAATGGTACAAACAGCGCATCATTCGTTTACTGCATTTACAAAATAAGGATGCGATCATTCAATATCGCACCGTTTTTTATCAACAAAATAGGAGGTATTTACATAGGAGATGAAGCGTTCATTCAGGCATATCATCATTAACTATTACTGCATTATTTTTTATGGGCTTTTTGTTTTTAAATGGTACAATAACATGTTGCTGTATCAGCAACAGCCTTTATTTATTTACAATACATTTGATGTGTTTAGCTGGTTGTTTATGCAAACCGGCATTCACCAATGGCTGCTACAAACCAAACAGTTTTTGTTGTTTGATGTTTTGTTTTATACAGCTCCTTTATCGTTGCTAATCCTTTCTTACACAAAACCAAAATGGCTTTCTTTTGCTGCAATTTATGTTCTCGTTGTAAACTGGGTTTACCTGCAGTGTTATTTTTTATTTCCTATCAGCTCCTATACTATTTTTATTGTTTGGCTTCTTTTTCCAATTGTTTTTATACCTAAAAAAGAAGAAGCGTTTTTTATTTTATTTGATGGCATCCGTTACTTTTTTTTATACTTTTTTGTTTCGGCAGGAGTATGGAAAATTATAAACAAAAGCATTTTTAATTCGGTTCAGTTAAGCGCTGTTTTGTTGGAGCAGCATAAAGAAATGCTGACAAATTCATCTGCTTACCGGCTGTCTGATTTGTATCAGCTTTTCATCAATCATACCTTGTTATCTTACCTTATGTACCTTGTTGTTATGTTGATGGAATTGAGTTTTGTTGTTGGCTTTTTTACAAAAAAGTTTGATTTTTTTCTCGTTATTATTTACTTCATTTTTTTAATGGCAGATTATTTTGTTATGCGCATTCCATATTTTGAAACGCTGCCATTCATACTAACACTTTGTTTTCGTGGCAGATTAAATTCAACAGAGAAATGATAAATTTTTTCTGAAAGAACTAAATTTGCAGTTTATAATTTTTTAAAATGACGAAATACAGAATTGCAGTGTTGGATATGAACGATGGTTATGCAAACCAGGGAATGCGATGCGTTCGGGAAATTTTGAACCAATGGAGTGAAGCAGCTCAATATAAAATTGAAGTAAAGGAATTTGATGTACGCCAAAGGCTGGAGTTGCCGGATTTGAGCTACGATATTTTTATATCCAGCGGCGGCCCCGGATCACCTTTAGAAAGCAAAGGCAGCGAGTGGGAAAATCGTTTTTTTGCCTGGATACATTCGGTTGAAAATTATAACAGCAACGAGGACAGCTTTCCAAAAAAGCATGTGTTTTTTATTTGCCACAGCTTTCAGTTAGCGTGCCGTTACTTTGGTATTGCAAATGTTTGCAAACGCAATTCAACAGCGTTTGGCGTGTTTCCTATTTACATGCTGCAAAGCGCCGCTAATGAGCCGGTGTTTGATGGTTTAACGGATCCGTTTTATGCCGTTGACAGCCGCGATTACCAGGTGATACAACCCAACGAAAGCGGGCTTTCAAAAAAAGGCGCAGTAGTGTTGGCCATTGAAAAAGACCGCCCGCATCTGGCTTATGAAAGAGCCATAATGGCAATTCGGTTTAGCGAGTATATGATTGGTACGCAGTTTCATCCTGAAGCTGATGCGGAAGGTATGAGCATGTATTTAAAACGGGATGATAAAAAGAAAACTGTTATTGAAAATCATGGTGAAGAAAAATGGAAAAGCATGATTGAACAGTTGAATGATCCTGATAAAATTATGTTCACGCACAATCGTATTTTGCCAAACTTTCTAAATATGGCAGTTGAGCAAATGGCAATGGTATAAACAAGTTTTTAATAGTTTTAAAGCCTACAATTTTATATTACATCTTTATGTGCAGTATTGATTTGTTTTTACTGCACTTTTAAAAGTAAAGAAATAAAAATCTCACTTGTACATTTAAAAATTCAGTGTCTAAGTACAACAACATTTTATTTATATTAAAACAAAGGCTATCAAATGTTGATAGCCTTTGTTTTAATTAGATTTTACTTTTAATTTCTTCTTCTGCTATTATTACCACCGCCGTTTCCGCCACCACCACGAGGGGCTGATGGCTGGCTATAACTTCTATTAGAATTATTGCTCTGCGGGCGTTGCTGAAACTGCTGTTGCCTTTGTTGCTGTTGTTGAAACTGTTGCTGATGCTGCTGCATTTGCTGCTGGCGTTGCATGTCCTGCTGCCGTTGCTGCATCATCTGCTGGTCGCGTTGTTGCGACATTTGGTTGCGCTGCGCTTCCATCTGTTGCCTTCTTTGGTCAACCTGTTGCTGCTGTATCTGTTCGCTTCTTTCATTCATCATCTGCTGCCGTTGCTGGTCCATTTGTTGCTGCCGCTGCTGATCAAAATTTGGCTGCTGAATCCGTTGTTGATTATTTCCATTGTTATTATTTATTCCATTTTGCTGACGTTGCATTTGCAATTGGCGCTGCTGATTGTTTTGTTGTAGCGGCTGAACACCATTCTGCATTGGCTGCTGCCTGTTAAGTTGTTGCTGCCTTACATTGTCTTGTGCAGCCGTATTCGGCTGATTATTAATTCTATTGTTACCATTGTAAGCTCTGTTGCTATTCACCTGCGGATTGTACATATGAATTCCGTTTCTATCCTGGCCTGCCGCATTGCGTTGATTGGAAACATAAATGTTTTGTGGCTGCACACGTTGCCCGGTATATCTTTCAACTTCACCTCTATCCGGCCCAACAACATAACGGTTATTATTAATAACGTTGGTATTGTTAATAATAGTTGTGTTATGAATGATAGTAACGTTTTGTGAACGATTTACATAGTAAGAATTAAGGCTTCTAAAACCCATATAACGGTGTGGCAGAAACACCCAGCTTTCTGCAGAAATACCTATGCCTACATTAAAACCTACGTTTAAACCTGGACCAAGCGGAGCCCAGCCGTAATAATCACCACCGGTGCGCCAGCTAACCCAGGCCGGTCCCCAGGTATAACCCGGAACCCAAAACCAACCGTAAGCATTAGCGTAAGACCACCGACCGTAGTGAAAAGGCGCCCATCCCCAATTGTAATCGGAAACCCAAGTCCAGCCAAAACGCGTGTAAGCCCAGTGTCCGCCTGAAGAATAAGGACGGAAACCTGCAATATTGCAAACCCAAACATTGCCGTATCCAGGATAATTCATCCAGTTACCATAAGGCGACAATTCGTTGTGGAAATTATCATAATTCACATCCTGATCAGGCGAAATCAAGGCTTGATCGCTATTGTCGTAATTGCCGTTGTTATCGTTGTTTGAATAAGTATCATTGTTGGGGTAATTGTTTTGCGCACAACCGCTTTGCTCAAAACCAATGAAAAATAATACCATCACAGGTACTAATTTTCGTAACCATTTTTTTCCCTGTTTCATAATTGTATTTTTATAGTGGTTATCATTTATTATGTCCATCTGTGTGCCAAAAGCTAACAAATGTTTTTAAATATATCAGACTTTAGGTGAACAAAAAGTTTAAACTAACATTTGTGAAAACTAAAACAATATTCTCTATAAATTAATAACAAAACAAAACGGTTTGCTCAATACTGTTGAACAAACCGTTTCAATTTGGCTGTCATCCGGAAGTGAATTTGCAACTATGACAACAGGCAAACCGTTAGTTCTTGCAAAATCATACCGGATGACATAAAATAAACCTTATCATTTTATAAGGCAATTTGTTTCTCTGTCATCATTTTGCGAAGATTAATTAATCCGTAACGCATACGACCTAACGCCGTGTTAATACTACAATTGGTAAGCCGTGCAATGTCTTTAAAGCTCATGTCTCCAAAATGGCGTAGTACAATCACTTCGCGCTGTTCTTCAGGCAGCTTATCCAGCATGGCGTACATAGTATCGTGGCTTTGGCGGCGCATCACTTTTTGCTCGGCGGTTTCTTCCACTACATTAATCACTTCAAAAATATCCTGGTTATCACCTGTTAAAATGGAAGGCGTTCTTTTTATCTTTCTGAAATGATCAACACATAAATTATGTGCAATGCGCAACGCCCAAGGCAAAAACTTTCCTTCTTCATTATAACGCTTATTACGAAGCGTATCTATAATGCGGATAAAAGTTTCCTGAAACATATCTTCTGCGAGATATTTATCTTTTACCAAAAACAAAATTGATGAAAACAACTTGTCTTTGTAGCGTGCAATTAAAGATTCAAAAGCGTACACATTGCCTTCCTGAAAAGCCAGTACCAATTGGGTATCTGTCATTGAATTGTATAGCCTCATACAACGAGTATAAATTGAATTTTAAAAAATAAATGATGTTAAAAAAGCTATTAAAAATTAAGTCAGGTAGAAGTTATATATAGGCTTTGTACTTTTTGTTTTGGTTGTGAAAATAACAAGATTTTTCACTTACAAAATGCTACAATTGTAAAATTAATGCAAATAAAATGATATTTTAATCCGTCTAAATAAATTTTTAATTTTTAAGGCATGCTGAAGGGACAAAAAGCTCCTGTTAAAAAAAAGGAAGCAAGATTAGTTGAACGGGATATTGAAATAAAAGGTGCCCGAACCCACAATTTAAAAAATGTTGATGTACTGTTTCCTCGTAATAAACTCATTGTTGTAACAGGCGTATCAGGCAGTGGTAAATCATCCTTAACTATTGATACGTTGTTTGCCGAAGGGCAACGCAGGTATGCAGAAAGTTTAAGCGCTTATGCACGGCAGTTTATGGCGCGTATGAACAAGCCGGATGTAGATTATATTAAAGGCTTATGCCCTGCTATCGCCATCGAGCAAAAAGTAATTACGCGCACTCCCCGAAGTACCGTTGGCAGCATGACGGAAATTTATGATTACATGCGGCTGCTGTATGCAAGGATTGGAAAAACCATTTCGCCGGTTAGCGGAAGAGAAGTAAAAAAAGATGATGTAACCGATGTGGTAACCGCGATAAAAAACCTGTCGCCTCAAACTAAGGTTGTCATCATCGTTCGGTTTAAACAACACGTCAAACGGCAGCCGCGCGAAGAGCTGAATATTCTTGTGCAGAAAGGCTTTTCCCGAATGTACATAAATGCAAAGCCGGTTAGAATTGAAGACTTGCTGGAACTAAATGAAGGTGATTTACTAAAACAAGTACAACCCACTACCAACAACCAACCATCAACTTATATTCTTGTTGATAGAATTGTAACCAAAGACTTTGATGAAGATGATATTCATCGCATTTCCGATTCGGTAAACACTGCGTTTTATGAAGGCGAAGGTGAAATGTATGTAGAGATAAATGATAAATTAATTCATTTCAGCAATAAGTTTGAATTGGATGGAATAGCGTTTGAAGAGCCGGTTCCTAATTTGTTTTCATTCAATAACCCGTATGGCGCATGTCCTGAATGCGAAGGCTTTGGAATGGTGCTGGGTATTGATCCTGACCTTGTAATTCCGGATAAAAAAGCGAGCGTTTATGAAGGTGCTATATCGCCGTGGAAAGGAGAAAAAATGGGGCAATGGCGCGACCGTTTTATCAAAGCATCCGGCATCTATAACTTTCCGGTTCATACAGCCATTTGCGATTTAACGGAACAACAATACAATTTGCTTTGGCAAGGCAATGCAACGGTAGCAGGTATAGACGATTTTTTTGCCGAAGTTGAACAGAATTTATACAAGGTTCAGTATCGTGTTTTATTAAGCCGCTTTCGTGGTAAAACAATTTGTCCAACCTGCAAAGGTTATCGCTTGCGACCCGAAGCATTGTATGTAAAAGTGGATCAAAAACAAATCGGTCAGCTTTGCATTATGCCCATAAAAGATTTGCAGCAATGGTTCTTTCATTTGTCTCTTTCCGAACACCAGCAACAGGTTGCAAAACGCATCTTAATTGAAATTAAACAACGGCTGCAAACCTTAGTAGATGTGGGGTTGGGCTATCTTGCCTTAAACCGTTTGGCAAACACATTAAGCGGTGGCGAAAGTCAGCGCATTCAATTAACACGAAGCCTTGGCAGCAATCTTACCAACTCGTTATATATTTTGGATGAACCATCCATTGGCTTGCATTCGCGCGATACGCAAAAGCTCATTAAAGTATTAAAAGAGCTGCGTGATTTAAATAACACGGTTGTTGTGGTTGAGCATGATGAAATGATGATGCGTGAAGCCGATTATATTATTGATATGGGACCGCTGGCTTCGCATTTGGGTGGTGAAGTAATCGCTACCGGCAACTACGATGAAATTGTTGCCAATCCTGAAAGTTTAACCGGAAAATATTTAAAAGGAGAATTAAATATTAACCTGAATAAACTACCTCGCAAATGGACAAAAAGCATTACGATAGAAGGTGCAATACAAAACAATTTAAAAGATATAACGGTTCAATTTCCACTTAATGTTTTATGTGTTGTAAGCGGCGTAAGCGGTAGCGGGAAAACAACCTTAGTAAAGCAAATTTTATATCCTGCCTTGCGAAAAATAAAAGGTGAATTTGCTGATAAGGTTGGCTTTCATAAAACGATATCCGGCAACATTGACGACATCTCACAAATTGAATTGATTGATCAAAACCCCATAGGTAAATCATCGCGCAGCAACCCGGTTACTTACATTAAAGCCTACGATGAAATCAGAGATTTATATGCACGTCAGCCACTATCAAAAATGCGTGGCTTTCAAACCAAACATTTTTCATTTAATGTTGATGGAGGACGTTGTGATACCTGCAAAGGCGAAGGCGAACAGGTTGTTGAAATGCAGTTTCTTGCCGATGTGCATTTAACCTGTGAAGTATGTGGTGGAAAACGTTTTAAAGAAGAAGTGCTGGAAGTGCAGTACAATGGTAAAAATATTGCTGATATATTGGATATTAGTGTTGATGATGCCATTCAATTTTTTAAAGAAGAAAAAGCATTAGCCAAAGCGCTGCAACCCTTGCAGGATGTAGGTTTGGGTTATATCAAACTGGGGCAAAGCAGCGATACATTAAGTGGCGGCGAGGCGCAACGCGTAAAGTTGGCCTCGTTTCTTGGTAAAGGAAAAACCGCTGGTAAAGTATTGTTTATTTTTGATGAGCCAACTACTGGCTTGCATTTTCACGATATTAATAAACTGCTCTCTTCTTTTTATGCATTGATTGAAGGAGGCCATTCGCTCATTGTTATTGAACACAACACTGATGTAATTAAAAACGCAGACTGGTTAATAGATTTAGGTCCCGAAGCAGGCGATGCGGGTGGAAGCGTAGTGTATGCCGGTGTTCCGTCTGGCATCAAAGAAATAGCAGAAAGCTATACCGGAAAGTTTATAGAGAAATAAAAGCTGAGGTTGCATTTATCTTTCAAAGCCTTTTCTTTTACAACAGTATTGCGCTTATTTTTATCGCAAAATATCAGGTTTATGAAACGAAGGTCTTTTGTAAAAACATCTTTGCTTGCAGGCTCTTTACCTGCCATTCTGCAATCATCTGCCAATGCAAAAAGTATGGGTACTGAAAATGCAACCCGTCAATATTATGAGTTGCGAACTTATTTGCTTAAAAACGATACACAGCAACAACTGGTAGAAGATTACTATCAAAATGCAGCCATACCTGCCTTGAATAAAATAGGCAGCCATCCTGTTGGTGTGTTTACACAGATGCAGCCGGATACTCAAACCAAATTGTTTGTCATTATTCCTTATAACTCGATGAATGATTTTACAAGCAGCACCGATAAATTAAGGAAAGATGCCAGTTACATGAAAGTTGCTGACGCTTATTTAAATTCGCCAGCCACTGCACCTGCTTACGAGCGTATTGAAAGCTCATTATTGTATGCGTTTCCCCTGTACCCGCAGATAAAAATAAGGAACGAAAAACCACGCATGTTTGAGTTGCGGCGTTACGAAAGTTCGGGCGAAGGAGCTGGTAAAAAAAAGATAGAAATGTTTAATGAAGGCGGCGAAATTAATGTGTTTTTAAAAACAGGGTTTCATCCGGTATTTTTTAGTGAAAGCTTGGTAGGAGAGAGCCGACCGAACCTCACTTACATGCTTCAGTTTGCCGATTTAAACGAACACGATGCATCGTGGAAGACGTTTGGCAGCAGCCCGGATTGGAATAAATTAAAAGCCATTCCTGAATATGCCGATGCCAGGATTGTTTCTAAAATTACTTCAACGTTTTTGGTTCCTACGGCGTATTCGCAAATTTAATGTTTTTCAAAAAAATCTTGTTTAACAAACACTATAAAAGCAAAAATGCAAAGCCAACCGGCTTTGCATTTTTGCTTAACTTATTTTCAATTAAAAATCTGTTATCTGGCTCATCTGCGCCTTATTCTTCTCCACGGGAAAAATCAGTTGCAATAAAATCACCAATCTTATGTTGTTTTAAATTCAAGTTCCGAATGTCTTCTTCTGTAATGGGTTCGTCAGGGTTTTCAATATGATACATGATTAATTCTCGAGGTGAAAAAGAAGATTTTTTATTGCCTCTAACCGATGAACCCGCTTGGGCGGTTTGATTACTTTGCATAAAGTAGGTGAAGATTTAATAAAGTGAAATTATAACAATAGGGGTGTTAAAAATCATGCCGCAAAAAAATTAATATTGGAATCCTGAATAAGTGGTGTGTAAGCTTTGCAACCGTATAAACGTATTACATTCGCTCTCATTTCAACCACAGTTAAATGGTAAAAAATAACATAGTAAAAACAAAAGTGCTGGCGCTTGGTTATGGGTTTATTGAAAGCGGGCAATTGCCAAACGGCGAAGATGAATATTACCTGCGCAACGCGCAAAACCGCAGTGGCATTGATTATCGCGGCTTAACGGCTTATGAAATTGAAGCCCTTGTACGCAACCGCAACACCAGCGACAACTGGAATCATATTTTGGTATCGGATAAATTTAATCCTGAACTGGTAAAAAACTGCAAGTTTTATGGCTTGGTTCGCATTGGAAAATTAGAACAGATTGTTTTGAATTTTAGCGATTTAAAACTGTCTGTCGGTTTATACAATTCCACAATCATTTCCTCTGATTTTGGTGATAATGTGGCAATTGAAAATGTTCATTATCTATCCCATTATATTATTGGCAGCGAAGTAATGATAACCAATGTTGATGAACTTGTAACTACCAATCATGCAAAGTTTGGCAACGGCATTGTAAAAGATGGCGAACCCGAAAGTATCCGCATCTGGCTTGAGGTTGCGAACGAAAACGGCAACCGCAGCGTAATGCCTTTTAACGGTATGCAACCCGGCGATGCCTGGCTTTGGAGCCGTTATCGGGAAGATGAATTGCTGATGAAACGCTTTGCATCTTTTACCGAAAACGAATTTACTTCTACACGCGGATATTATGGCAAGGTTGGCGATAGAACCGTGATTAAAAACAGCAGTATTATTAAAGATGTTTGGATAGGCGAAGATGCTTACATAAAAGGGGCGAATAAACTAAAAAACCTCACCATCAATTCGGGCGAAGAAGGCAGAACGCAAATTGGTGAAGGCTGCGAGATTGTAAACGGTATTATTGGTTTTGGCTGCCGGATTTTTTACGGTGTAAAAGCGGTGCGCTTCATCATGGCTTCGCATTCGCAGTTAAAATACGGCGCGCGGTTAATCAATTCTTATCTTGGAAACAACGCAACCATTTCGTGCTGCGAAGTTTTAAATTCATTGATATTTCCTGCTCACGAGCAGCATCACAACAACTCGTTTTTATGCGCTGCCGTGGTGATGGGGCAAAGCAATATTCCCGCAGGTGCAACCATTGGCTCTAATCATAATTCGCGTGGTGCCGATGGCGAATTTATTGCAGGGCGCGGCTTTTGGCCTGGCTTGTGTGTGAGCATTAAACACAATACCAAACTGGCATCGTTCACCATTCTTGCCAAAGGCGATTATGCGTATGAAATGAACATTCCAATACCGTTTTCCTTAGTAAGTATTGATGCAGTAAAAGATAGATTGGTTGTGATGCCTGCATATTGGTTTTTGTACAATTTGTATGCGCTTGCCCGCAATAGCTGGAAGTATGCCGACCGTGATAAGCGTACGGAAAAAATTCAGCTTTTAGAGACTGATTATTTAGCCCCCGACAGTGTGAATGAAATGTTTGATGCATTATTGTTGTTTGAAATGGCAACAGGCGCCGCTTTTTATAAACATAGCAATGAATCGCTGCCAACCGATGAACAATGCAAGGCAAAAGGAAAAGAGTTATTGCAACAAAAAAATAAACTGATTGATGAGTTAGAGATTGTTGCGCCCGGTTTTGAAAATGCAAAGCGAAAAACGGTTATAATTAAAGTACAAAAAGCGTATGATGCGTTTATAAATATGGTTTGTTTTTACGGCAGTAATCAATTGATTTTGTTGTGCGAAGAATGTTTGCAGAATGATGTTTTTATTACAACATGCCTGCCTCAAAACAAAAGAACCAACTGGCTGAATTTGGGTGGGCAATTGATACCGGAGGAAGAAATAAATGAATTAAAAACAAACATCAAACAAGATAATATTAATAGCTGGCAGGAAGTGCATCGCTTTTATACCTGTCAAGGTGAAAAATATAATCAGCAGAAAAGAGACCATGCACTGATTTCTTTGTTTGAAGTGAAAGAAATAAGCGGTACAGAGATGACTGAAGAAAAACTGCTGCAGTGGCTGAATGAAGCTATTGAAATAAAGAAAATGATGGTTGATGCCATCTATCAATCAAGAGCAAAAGATTATACCAATCCGTTCCGTAAAATGACGTATGAAAACGAAAGAGAAATGGAAGAAGTATTGGGTAGATTAAAAGACAATAGTTTTATCAGGCAACAGAAGCAGGAGTTGCATGAATTTATAAAACGGATTGATGCAGTAAAAGAAAACGTAAAAGCAATTGGTTTATAAAACAGTGATGATTGTAAAGTCTTATTGTAATAAAAACAAAAGCCGTGCGCTTAACATGAATAAAAAGTAAACACTTGCAAAAACAAAAAAGCCCGAAAACATCGGGCTTTTCTTTTATTCTTCTTTATTTACTTTCGGTGTTAGTTGCGGACGCGGACGATTTGCATCTTGCGGCGGGCGGTTGTTGCTGCTTCCCATGTTTTCAGGCTTAGGCATTAAAGCTTTTCTGCTCAAACGGAACTTGCCGGTTTTCGGGTCAACGTCAAGTAATTTTACTTTTACTTTGTCGCCTTCTTTCAGCACGCCTTCCATTGTATCTAACCGCTTCCAGCTTATTTCGCTAATGTGCAGCAGGCCTTCTTTTCTTGGTAAAAATTCAACAAACGCACCAAAGTCTTTAATGCTTTTTACGGTGCCTTCATATTCTTTATTCACTTCAGGCACAGCCACAATTCCGGCAACCCAGCTCTTCGCTTTTTCAACGCCTTCTCTTTGCGTACCGAAAATGCTTACTTCACCGGTTTCGCCTACTTCTTCAATGTTAATGGTGGTGCCGGTTTCTTTTTGTATTTCCTGAATAATTTTACCGCCTGGTCCAATCACCGCACCAATAAATTCCTTATCAATAATAATTTTTTCCATTCGCGGCGCGTGTGCTTTCACATCCGGCCGATGTTCTCCCATACATTCGTACATAGCATCTAAAATATGCAGGCGACCTTTACGGGCCTGATTCAATGCTTCACGCATTACATCCATGCTCAAACCATCTACTTTTATATCCATCTGCACACCGCAAATGCCATCGCGAGTGCCGGTTACTTTAAAATCCATATCGCCAAGATGATCTTCATCACCCAAAATATCGGTGAGAATTGCATACTTACTATCGGCACTTGTAATTAACCCCATGGCAACGCCACTCACATGTTTTGGAAAAGGCACACCTGCATCCATCAACGCCAGCGAACCCGCGCACACGGTAGCCATGGAAGAGGAGCCGTTCGATTCTAAAATATCGCTTACAATTCTTACCGTGTAAGGATAATCGTTGCCCGGCATCATTTGTTTTAAGCTGCGCATGGCAAGGTTTCCATGACCTACCTCGCGGCGGCTTTGGCCGCGCATCATCTTTACTTCACCAGTGCTGAAGGGAGGAAAATTATAGTGTAAAAAAAACTTTGAATCATGAGATTTTGCAGCGCTTTCAACCAACAAATCATCTAACGGAGTTCCTAATGTAACGGTGGTTAACGATTGAGTTTCGCCGCGTGTAAATAACGAAGAACCATGTGGCGTTGGCAGCGGGTCAACTTCCATAGCTAATGGTCGTACTTCATCCAGTTTGCGACCGTCCAAACGTACACGGCCATTCAAAATCATGTTACGAACCACTTCCCATTCTACATCGCTAAAATATTTTTTTGCTAATTTTTTATGCTCATCAGTAGCTTCTTCGCCAAGGCTGGCAATCAATTCATCTTTAATAATTTTGAAGCCTGCTGAACGTTCGTGCTTGCTTAAGCCGCTTTTAGCAATTTCATAAATCTTATCTTTTGCATAAGAAGTTACGGTTTCTTTTAAAGCTTCGTTTTGTTCCGGCGTTTTGTACAGGCGTTTTGTAGTAACGCCAACCAAATCCCGTAATTGTTCCTGCGCTTTTATTTGCACACGAATGGCTTCGTGCGCCAGTTCCAACGCTTTTACCAAATCTTCTTCACTGCATTCTTTAGCTTCGCCTTCCACCATCATCAGGTTTTTTTCTGTGGCAGCTATGATAAATTCAAGGTCGGCTTTTTCTAATTCGCTGCGCGATGGATTTACAATGAATTGTCCATCTACACGGCCAATCCGCACTTCAGATAAAATCTCTTTAATAGGAATATCGGAAACCGCCAATGCAGCCGATGCAGCCAAACCTGCAAGCGCATCTGGCATTACTTCCATATCGCTCGAAACAAGGTTGATAATAACCTGTACTTCGCAAAAATAATCTTCAGGAAAAAGAGGTCGTAAAGCACGGTCAACCAGGCGACTGGTTAAAACTTCATAATCGTTCAGGCGGGCTTCGCGTTTAAAAAACGAACCCGGGATGCGCCCGGCAGAAGCAAATTTTTCCTGGTAATCTACACTCAATGGAAAAAAATCTTGCCCTTCTCGCGGCTCTTTATTAGCAACTACAGTTGCCAGAATAATATTGTTGCCTTGTTTTACAGTAACAGCGCCATCTGCCTGTCGGGCAAGTTTGCCGGTCTCAATCGTTACTTCACGGTTGTTACCTAAATCAAATGTTACACTCTTTGGTTGAGTAAGCATATTTTACATGAATTTTGAAAACACAAACAGCTTGTAATGAAGGATAAACTTATTATCCGTTTGTGAATGAATTAAAAAATATAGCAAGTCGACTGTAGTGGTTATTATAAAAAAAGTATTCCCAAGCCGAAGATGCGGATTGGGAACAGATAATTTTATAACATAGCGGGTTATTTTCTAAGTCCTAACTTTTCAATCAAAGCACGATACCCTTGCAGATTGTGCTTTTGCATATATGAAAGCAAACGCTTACGCTTACCCACCAACTGAAGCAAACCGCGGTTGGTTGAAAAATCTTTCTTGTTGCTTTGTAAATGTTTTGAAATGCCGGAGATGCGCTCGGTGAGCACTGCAATTTGTCCTTCAATAGAACCTGTGTTTTTAGCATCACCGCCAAATGTTGAAATGATTTCTGACTTTCTTTCTGTTGTTAAATAAGACATCGTACTACTTTGTTTGTTGTATCGCTTATAGCGGTAGGTAAAGTGGCAGCAAATGTAGAGCAAACTTGTAAATTATTGAAACTTTATTTGGTAAGAAATTGCTATTACTGAAAAGCAAAGTAAGATGAGGTAACAAACACATTTATAAATTAATAGCAGGTTGCCTGCCACAAATGCGTTTTGTTTTTAACGATGAAGTTTATTTTGCAGTAAAACAAAAGCCGAATCGGCATTGTGAATAAACGTTTCTTTTTGCTGATAACCGGCGGTTTTCATCACTGCCAAACCATTGGCATCTAAATATAAAAATGCAGGAAATCCAGGTAGGGCGTAGCTTTTATGAATTTGAATGCCATCCTGTTTTTGCGCATCATATCTTACATTAATAAAATGACTGTTATAAAAATTAGCTGTTTCTTCATTTGTAAAAACGGTTTGTTCCATTTGTTTGCAGTAGGTACACCAGGTGGTGAAAACTTCTATAAACAACATTTTATTTTCATTCTTCGCTTTAGCTAAAGCCTGCTGCCAGGTAATGTTTTCAAAATGAATTGTCTGACAGTTTGTTTTTGTAAGTAAAAAATAAAAGCATGTAAAAACAAACATGATTTTTTTCATACAACGGTTTGTTGTTTTATGAACCTTTTAAAACCTTTATCCTTAGCCCTAAAAGCAGAGAGGCATACAAGTATAACTCTTTTCGATTTACTTAAAAAAGAAAAATAAAAAGCTCTGATTGCAATGATGCTTATTCAAAGGACTAAGAGTTTTATTTATAAAAATATATTTTGTGTTTTCTATCCACTTATTTAAAAAACACAGCATGAATATTGAAAAGCACAATAACTTTCTTTTAATGAATTTTTTATTTTCATTTGTTGTACCTTACACTTTATGATTGGACACCGTTTTATACAATACGATCCCAACCAAAAGGGAAAAACACGCTTTGAACAATTGCTCGATTTGTTTATGCAAATGCTTATTTATACCAGCGGCGATGTTGCGGAAGCTATGCAATGGATGAACCAGCTTGATAAACAGTACGGACTCACAGATAATGAGTATGGAATGGGCGATTTTATTGATGAATTAAAAGAAAAAGGTTACCTGACGGAAGACAATGAGAAAGGCAAAATTGAAATTACGGCAAAGAGCGAGCAAACCATTCGCAAGAAAAGTTTGGAAGAAATTTTTGGCAAATTAAAAAAGACAAAAAGCGGCGATCACCAAACGCATAAACCGGGACAAGGTGACGAAATTAGCCCCGATTTTCGCCCGTTTCAGTTTGGCGATATGCTGGAACAGATTGACTTTACAGAAAGCATCCGCAATGCGCAAATTAATCATGGCGTAGAAAGTTTTCAGATGTACGAAGATGACTTGCAAATTCATGAAACCGATTTTAAATCGCAGACATCTACTGTGCTGATGATTGATATTTCGCACTCGATGATTTTGTATGGCGAAGACCGCATTACACCGGCTAAAAAAGTGGCGATGGCTTTGAGCGAACTCATTCAAACAAAGTATCCGAAAGACACGTTGGACATTGTTGTTTTTGGCAATGATGCCTGGCCTATTGAAGTGAAAGATTTACCGTATTTACAAGTTGGGCCTTACCACACCAATACCGTTGCAGGACTTGAACTGGCAATGGATATTTTGCGCAGAAGAAAGAATGCCAACAAGCAGATTTTTATGATTACCGATGGCAAGCCAACGTGTTTGAAAATAGGCAAGCAGTATTATAAAAATAGTTTTGGTTTAGACAGGAAAGTAGTGAACCGTTGCATTAACCTGGCTGCGCAATGCAAGAAGCTAAAAATACCCATTACCACGTTTATGATTGCTTCAGATCCGTATTTGCAAAAGTTTGTAACTGAGTTTACGGAGATGAACAACGGTAAGGCTTTCTTTGCATCGCTGGATAAATTGGGCGCGTTTATTTTTAAAGATTTTGAAAGCGGAAAAAGAAAAACGGTGTATTAATTTTTGAAAAGAGCAAGTATGATAACGATGACTATTCAGGTACCGGATGATTCGGTAGAATTTGTAGAAGAATTTATTGGAAGAATTGGTGGAAATATAGAAGAAAAGGAAGAAGAGAAGAAGCAGGTGAAAAAAAGCAAAGAGAAGGAGTCAAAAGAAAAGATTGATCATACCTATCTCTTTGGTAAGTGGAAGGACTTTGACATTGATGCCAGAAAATTGAGAGAAGAAACATGGCGGAGAAAATGAAAGTGATTATTGACACTGATATTCTAATCAAAGCATATCGGGGCGATGAAAACAAAATCAGAAATCTTACCCTGCTTAAAGATGAATATTGCATTTCTGTTATTACTGCTATTGAATTGATGAATGGTGCCAATTCGTTCCGGCAACTTGCTGCTTTTAGTAAGGTTTTGAAAGTTTATCGCATCATTCATATCAATGAAATCATCTCACTACTGGCTTTTAAAAATTTCAGGAAATACACCATTAAACACAATCTTGGTTTGGCTGATTGCTTTATTGCGTCAACAAGTCTCAAACACAATCTGCAACTTTATACAGACAACAAAAAAGATTACAACTTTCTAGAGGGCATTTCCTTCTATGAAGAAAAGTAAACAATCAAACAATCAAATGAACAGACAAAATATAAAAACGTTAGGCGAACTAAAAAAAAACGGTTATAAACCGAAGAGCGTTAAAGAAGAAATCAGAGACAATCTCATTCAAAAAATCAGAGTAAAAGAAAACCCATTCACCGGCATCTTGGGTTATGAAGATACCGTAATTCCCGATACGGAAAGAGCTTTATTAAGCCGTCATAACATTTTATTCCTCGGCTTGCGCGGTCAGGCGAAAACCCGTATGGCAAGGCAAATGACAGAATTGTTGGATGAATACATTCCTGTTATCGCTGGCAGTGAAGTGAATGATGACCCATTAAAACCATTGAGCAAATTTGCGAAAGACCAGATTGCAGAATACGGTGATGAAACACCGATAGAATGGGTGCATCGCAGCGAGCGGTATGGCGAAAAATTAGCCACGCCGGATGTAAGCGTTGCCGATTTAATTGGTGATATTGATCCGATAAAAGCTGCTAACCTCAGGCTTTCTTTTGCCGATGAAAGAGTTATTCACTACGGCATCATTCCCCGCAGCAACCGCGGCATTTTTGTAATTAACGAATTGCCCGATTTGCAGGCGCGCATTCAGGTTGCGCTGTTTAATATTTTGCAGGAAGGTGATATACAAATCCGCGGTTTTAAGTTGCGGATGCCGTTGGACATCCTGTTTGTTTTTACTGCAAATCCTGAAGATTATACAAACCGTGGCAGCATCGTTACGCCATTAAAAGATCGCATTGAAAGCCAGATACTCACTCACTATCCAAAAGACATTGAAACTTCGCTTTCCATTACCGAACAGGAAGCTGATATATTGGATGCGCAAAAACAAAAAGTAACGGTAAGCGATTTGGTAAAACGCCTTATTGAGCAAGTGGCTTTTGAAGCCCGCAGCAATGAGTACGTTGATAAAAAAAGCGGCGTGAGTGCACGCCTTACCATTGCCGCATTTGAAAACGCGGTAAGCAGCGCTGAACGCAGAGCTATTATTCATAATGAAAAACAAACACAGGTTTGGATTAGCGATTTAACCGGTATTATTCCGGCAATTACAGGCAAGATAGAATTGGTGTATGAAGGCGAGCAGGAAGGTCCTTACCAGGTTGCCGTAAACCTTTTGGATAAAGCTATTCGCACGCAGTTCCTATCGTATTTTCCAAATCCGGAATCGAGTAAAAAGAAACGCAATACCAGTAAGCCTTCGCAAGCTGCTAAGGCCGAAGAGGAAAACCCTTATAAAGCTATCACGCGTTGGTTTGACGCGGGCAACCATGTGGATTTATTGGTGGATATGAAGGATGCTGAAAAGATAAATATCTTATATAAAGTAGATGGTTTATACGGCTTCATTAAAAGGTACTTTCCTAATGCGAATGAAAAAGAAAATGCTTTGCTGATGGAGTTTGTTTTGCATGGTTTATCAGCCTATTCAATGATTAGCAAAAAAGTAATTGAAGGCAAAATTCAGTTTAAAGATTTGATTGGCAGCATGATGAATTTGGGTCAGATGAATCTTGAAGAAGATGATTACACGGATGACTATCGATAGATTTTTGATTTCGGATTTATGAATTATGAGTTTGAAAGTTTTGAAAGCAATCAAAAATCATCAATCAAAAATCACAAATCTTTGCTTGGTCTGATAATTGTTTTTATAATAAAAATCGTACAGTTATGGAAGATAAAAACACGAAAATTAATCAGCCTACACAAGATGCAATGAAAGGCTACGATCCAACGGACAGAGATTTTCAGAGAACAGAAGAAGAAACGGACAACATTGATAAATCTGAATTGGAAGCTGATAATGAAAGAACGAAAAAGGCAAATACAGAACCGAATAAAAGCAACATTAATTAATCAATTCTAAAATTATAGCTGGTGCAATGGCATCAGCTTTTTTATTGTTTATGAAAGAAACATTCAACGAATCAACCACCAATCGCCCTGAAGGTGACCGCATCATAAATGCACCTTTTGTTGTGTCTGATATGGGTGCGCATATCAAACAAATTACGGAAGAAGATGCTTACTTTACCAACGATAGAAATGCAATTACTTTATTCAAAGCGCATGGTGTAAGTGTGGTGCTGGTAGCGTTGCGAAACGGTGCAGAAATGAGCACACCTGAACCATCGGGAAAAGTTGGTATCATACAAGTTTTGAGTGGAAACATAAACGTTGAGATTGAAAGCGAAACTTCATCTGTTGGTAAGCAGCAAATCATTTCGTTTCACGGGCATTTAGGTTATTATATTGCGGCTACAGAGGACACCGTTTTTTTATTGACCTTTTGTGATAAGTGATAAAAAGAATTTGTTTTATGAGTTTGGTTGTGCTGTAATAAACTAGTGTAAATTACTATAACGTAAATCGTCTCCAACCAAGTCTAAATAATAGTAATGTGCTAATTCAGGAATAAAGTTTTTGGGCAATGGCTTCTTAATTATTTTTCCACTTATTATTTTAGTTTCATCATCCCACACTTCAATTATGAGTTCTTGTTTGTTTACATTATAATATTCCTTTCTAACACCGATGGTAACATCATTATAACCATGAATACTCGTTTTAAGAACTTCCGAATTTTGTAATCCAATCAACAGATATTTCTTTTTCTTTTTATTAAATTTATAAACACTCTTATTTGTACCACCATGGTGGCTACTATAAAGTTCAAGAGTATCATGTTTTACCCAAACCTCTAAACCTCTTCCTTCAAATTCAAGTGTTGAAGAAGTATCAATGATAATAAGTTTGTTGCCAACCATTCTCAAAACAAAGATTTTCTTCAACGGTTGTATATTATTAATGCCCGTATCCCAAGTAGTCACAATTATATTATTATTCCTTTTATCGATAGCAAAAAAATCATCTCCATAATTGTTATCTGTTGTATCAAAATGAAATTTCGGCCCAACCAACGCATTAATTTCTTTTATGGTTGCACTGTCTTGCGCAAACAGAATATTTCCAACAAACAATAAAAATATGGGCAAAAACAAACGCATAGTTTTTGTGTTGACGTTCTTTGATAAGTAAAGAATATTTTTCATAACGCTGACAGGGTTTCAAACCCTGTCAGCGTTATCATTGTTTCAACATTCATAAACTACTTTCCCCGTAGCATTGATTTCTTCAATAAAAGGATTTGTATCAGCCGTTTCGTTTAAGGGAAATGGATGTAGTTCTATGTTTTTAAATTGCCGTTTTATAAAAGCCGTTTTTTCAATGTTGAGAAAATAGTTGTCAGTAAAATGTTCACTCCAAACGGCTAAATCTATATCGCTGTATTCGTGCGGGTTTCCTTTTGCCATACTTCCGAAAAGAATCGCTTTTTGCACTGCAAATCCATTTTCTTTCAGCGCAACTAAAAAGCCGTTTATTTCATTTTCTATATTTTTCCTTCTAACCACGTTTTTATCACTTCCACTTTTTGCATTCGTTTTTGCACATATTCTGCCGTTGCTTGGTTATGTAAGGCTTTTGTAAAATCAGGATACCGCCCGCGAATGTTCTAACTGTTTATGATAACCAAAAAATCAGGTTGCTCTGAACTCAATTCCAGTTCGCATTCTTCAGCAAGTTTCACTAAATCATGCATAAAAAGCGGCGTGTTGGTGATGCTTTCTTTTACCCATAATGCTTTTAAAATTTTATCAACTTCAAGATGCATTGAAAAAAGGCAAAAGCCATAACGCTTTCCGTTTAATAGCACAATTGCTGTTTCCCAATCTTCATTCGCGCTATCTTTCCAGTACCTGATATGTTGCTCTTTGCTAAGCATCCAACAAAAATAAAACATTCGCCTTTCCTTTTTCTTTTGCACCCTTACATTTGCACAATTTGTTTTTATGCCAAAAGATGCCTCGCTCAAAACCGTTCTCATTGTTGGTTCCGGTCCCATTATCATTGGTCAGGCTTGCGAGTTCGATTATTCCGGTTCACAAGCTGCGCGCAGCCTTCGTGAAGAGGGCATTAAGGTGATTCTGATAAACAGTAATCCTGCAACCATCATGACCGACCCGATGATGGCGGATAGAGTTTATTTATTACCGCTTACAGTAGAAAGTATTGAACAAATTTTAGAAGAAAACCAAATTGACGCGGTGCTGCCAACGATGGGTGGACAAACCGCATTGAACCTTTGCAAAGAAGCTGATGAACTGGGCGTTTGGCAAAAGTACAATTGCCGCATGATTGGTGTGGATGTGGCGGCGATAGACCTCGCAGAAGACAGGGAGCAATTCAGGCAGTTGATGGGTAGAATTGGAATTGGAGTAGCACCAAGTCATGTTGCCAATTCGTTTTTAGAAGGAAAAGAATTTGCGCAGCAAATTGGCTTTCCATTGGTGATACGTCCTTCGTTTACGTTAGGTGGAACCGGCGGTAGTTTTGTGCATGATAAAAGCGAATTGGATGATGCGCTAAAACGCGGGCTGGAAGCGTCGCCAATCCATGAAGTATTGGTTGAAAAAGCGGTGCTGGGCTGGAAAGAATTTGAGCTGGAATTGCTGCGCGATCAAAACGATAATGTAGTTATTATTTGTACGGTTGAGAATGTTGACCCGATGGGCATTCATACAGGCGATTCGATAACGGTTGCGCCCGCAATGACGTTGAGCGACACCGCATTTCAGGACATGCGCAATAAAGCGATGCTGATGATGCGCAGCCTGGGAAATTTTGCCGGCGGTTGCAATGTTCAGTTTGCTTTGAATCCCGAAACAGAAGAATTGATAGCAGTGGAAATCAATCCGCGGGTAAGCCGTTCTTCTGCTTTGGCAAGCAAGGCAACGGGTTATCCCATCGCGAAGATTGCTGCAAAACTGGCGATTGGCTATTCGCTGGATGAACTAAAAAATCAAATCACCCAAACAACATCAGCGTATTTTGAACCGGCGCTTGATTATGTAATTGTAAAAGTGCCGCGCTGGAATTTCGATAAATTTAAAGGAGCGAACGATACGCTGGGTCTGCAAATGAAAAGCGTGGGCGAAGTAATGGCCATTGGCAGAAGCTTTACCGAAGCGATACAGAAGGCTTGTCAGAGTTTAGAGAATGAAGCCGTTGGATTGGGCTATTATGGAAAAAGTTTGATGAAAAGCGATGAGATTGTTGATTACATCAGGATACCGAAATGGGACCGGATTTTTCGTATTAAAGATGCGCTGATGCAGGGCGTAACAGTAAAAACAATTGTGCAGGCAACCGGCATTGACCGCTGGTTTATTTATCAAATCCAAAATATCTGTACCATTGAAAAGCAACTAATGCGTTATTCGTTAGATACCTTACCTGCCGATCTTTTGAAGGAAGCAAAAAAGAATGGTTTTGGCGATGAGCAAATAGCTCGCATCTTAACGCATAGCTGCACGGAGGATGATGTGTATGAAAAAAGAAAAGCATTGGGCATTACAAGAGTGTATAAAATGGTAGATACCTGCAGTGCAGAATTTGAAGCAAAGACACCTTATTTTTATAGTACGTTTGAAGGGTAAATTCCCTTCTCCACCCGTGGAGAAGGGTTAGGGATGAGGGATTTAAAAATCTCTTTAAAATCAAAGGCAACTGAGCATTGATGGTTTAAAACAAAATCGTTTTTGATAACGCTTTTATACATGTTGTCTATCAATTCAAAAACCTCTGTTGTTTCTTTAATGTAATCAACCATTAGGTAATACTTCACACCGTTTTCCCTGTATAACTCAAATTTGATATTGCGGTCTTTTTGCAAACTACTTTGCGATAAAATTTCAACAATTAATACCGGCGGAAGTTCTAAATAATCAGTTTTCATTTCGCCGCACACAATCATTATATCCGGACGAACAACATTTTCTTTGTCTATTCTCTAATCCAATTCTGTAAAAACCATACAATTGCAGTTTTTATTTTTATCGAATTGATTGCCGGCCTGTCTTGACAATCTTACCTGAACATCAGTATGTTTCCATTTGGCAGAAGGAAGCAATTGATAAGGATAGCCATTAATTAATTGCCAATCTTCTTTCCGCTGCGCATAATCTTCATATGTGTAGCGTGGCACTGGTACTATGTTGTTCATACAACTTCTCTTTTCACAAATATAAATCAGGCAGACAGGTTTTTGCGCAATGCTGTGTAAGAGTTTCTTTCTCCCATATCTGTCGTCAGTCATTTACTATAAATTCACTTACTTTACCGCATAACTTTTTCTATGCTGTATTCGATGACTGGTTATGGACGTGCCGAACAAACTATCAGTGATAAAACTTTTTTAATTGAAATCAGAAGCCTGAACGGAAAACAATATGACATACGTTTAAATCTTCCTTCTCTACTAAAACCTTATGAATTTGAAGTTAGAAATGTTATAAATGAGGGATTAATTCGCGGAAGCATTGAATGCAATATTGCAATAAAACAAAACGGTTCGTCGAAACCTGTTTCTATCAATATTGAATTGGCAAAATCTTATTATGAGCCTGTGCTGCAAATGGCAAAAGAATTGAATTTAAGTACAGATAATGTGTTGAGCACTTTATTAAAGCTACCCGATATTGTAACGCCGAATACAGAAGTGTTAAGTAAAGAAGATTGGAAGCAATTTGAAACGGTTTTACAGCAAGGGATTGCAAATTTGAATAAGCATCGGCAGGAAGAAGGCAAATCATTAGAAACCGATTTGCTGGAACGAATTGACAACATAGAAAATGGAGAACAAAAAATAATTACGCTTGAGCCAGAACGCAGGCAGCGCATCCGGGACGGATTAACAAAAGTGCTGGAAGAAAACATAGGAAAAGATAAGTACGATGCCAACAGGCTGGAGCAGGAATTAATTTATTACATTGAAAAAATAGACATTAGCGAAGAGCAGGTGCGGTTAAAAAACCATTGCGATTATTTTAAGCAGATTTTACACGAACCTGAAGTGAGCAAAGGCAAAAAGCTTTCTTTTATTCTTCAGGAAATCGGTCGTGAAATCAACACTACTGGTTCCAAAGCTTATCATGCAGGCGTTCAAAAATGTGTTGTATTGATGAAAGACGAATTGGAGAAAGCCAAAGAACAAATATTGAATGTGTTATAAAATGCCATCTTATTTTTATAAAAAGTTTCCTTTGAAATTTTTATTTTTTGCCGCATGTTTTTTTTTAATGATTACTTCCTGTAAACAAATTGATGTTTATGAAAAAACGCTTGCTTTCACTAAACATGCCTGGAGCGCAACTCAAAAACCAACGTTTGTTTTTACTATAAACGATACGGCTTCACGTTACAATGTGTTTGTAGTATTGCGCCACACTGATGCTTATCATTACAATAATTTATGGTTGAATATTACGCTTTTTCCGCCCGGCGATACAGCGCAAACCATACGAGTCGATTTAAAGTTAGGTGATAACAAACAATGGCTTGGCAATAGTATTGATGATATTGTTGAGCATCGCATTTTAATTAATACTCTTCCTCTTCATTTAAAAAAAGGAAATTACCGTTTTATTATTGAGCAAATCATGCGTGAAGATCCTTTACAGGATGTTTTAAATGCCGGTATAAGAGTAGAAAAAGTAATGCAATAATTTATATACTCTTGAACTTATTATTCTTGTTTAGCTAAAAACTTTTTTAATGGTGCAGCAAGTAAACTTGTGTGCTTGTCCTAAATAAGTGTAAAAAAAAACTTTTAACTATTTGTGTGCTATATACACAAAGCGGTTAATTTTACTTCTTAAATCTGCTTGTATAATTATGAATGTAAAACGATTCGCGAGAGCCTTGCTCTTCTGCCAGTTATTGCTGCTATTGTTACAAACAACTGCCTGGGCACAAAGTAAAACCGTTACCGGAACTGTTACTGACGACAAAAATTCTCCTATACAAGGTGCTTCCGTACTTGTAAAAGGAACAACAATTGGTACCGCAACCGATGCTTCCGGAAATTTTAGTATTAATGTTCCTGCAACAGCAAAAACTCTTACTATTACTTATGTAGGTTACTCTTCGCAGGATGTTAGTATTGTAGGTGTATCAACTGTTTCTGCAACTTTGGTGTTGCAACAACAATCTAACCTTAATGAAGTAGTGGTAATTGGGTATGGAACGGCTCGTAAGAAAGACCTTACCGGTTCCGTTGCTTCTGTTACTTCAAAAAACTTTAACCAGGGTGTTATTGCAGCTCCTGACCAACTTCTTCAAAACAAAGTTGCTGGTGTAGAAGTTACCAACAATAGTGGTGCGCCTGGAAGTGCTACTACTATTAAAATTCGCGGTAATAACTCAATTCGTGCTGTAAACAATCCTTTATATGTAATTGATGGCGTTCCTTTGGATGGAAGAACAGCTCGCCCTCCGGTAAATTTAGGAACGGGCGGTTTTGGATCTACGCCTGACGATAATCCCTTATTATTTATTAACCCGAATGATATTGCACAGATAGATATATTGAAAGATGCTTCTGCTGCAGCTATTTATGGTTCAAGAGGTGCAAATGGTGTAATTGTAATTACCACTAAGAAAGGTTCCGGCGGTCCAACAAGAATCGATTTTTCAACCAATTTTAGTGTGAACGCAGGCTACATGAAAAAATTTGAGGTGCTTAACACTTCAGAATTTAGAAGTGCTTTGCATAAATACAACTTAGATACAATAACATCAAGTAAGTACGATTTCGGAAGCTCTACTGATGCCTTGAAAGCTATGACACAAAGCACATTATCGCAAAATTATAGTGTTTCTTTAAGTGGTGGTAATGATAATGGTAAATACCGCGCTTCATTTTTGGGCGGGAGGTTGAATGGATTTATTAAAAATTCAAACCTTGATAAGTACTTAGGATCTTTTGCGGGAACTTATAAATTTTTAGATAAAAGACTAACAATTGATTTTAATTTCATTGCAGGCCATGTAACTGAAAATACACCATTAGTTTCCAATACGGCCGGTTCTCAAGGCAACTTAATTAGTTCTGCTATAAGCTGGAATCCTACCGCATCTTTCTATAATTCAGACGGAACTTATTACTTCCCAACAAATGGTATTGGTAACCCGATGGCTACGTTGCGCGGTTATTCAGATCTTTCTAATGTGGATGAAGTGTTAGGAAACATTTCAGCTGAGTTAAGAATTATAAAAGGGCTAAACTATAAATTCCAATACGCAATTAATCATGGCACAGGTACCCGCAATGTAAACATAGATGGCTTCTTGCAAAGTTTTGCTCCCATTGGAGGCAATGGCTTTGGTGCAACCGCCAATGCAAAACTAACCTCTCAAACATTTACTCACACTTTAGATTATAACACAAGTCTCACAAAAGATTTAAATTTAGAAGCTTTGGCTGGTTTTGAGTATTGGCAAACAAATTACTCAAACAATATATTTTCTGCCTTAGGTTTTAATACAAACCTATCTGAAAAGGCTCTGGTTTCTATCCCTTATACTGATATTTTGCAAGATGGTAAAACTCAAAATTTACCTGGAGTGTTTGTTGATCCAAGAACTGAGTTACAATCAGTATTTGGCAGAGTAAGTTTAAATTATTTAGAAAAATATTTCATAACGGGAACGCTACGCTCTGATGGCTCAAGTAAGTTTGGTCAAAATAATAGATACGGATATTTTCCTTCTGTGGGTGCCAAATGGCTTATCAGTAATGAGTCGATGTTTAAAAATCAAAACCTTCTATCAGCTTTTGGTTTAAGAGCTTCTTATGGTATCACCGGAAACCAGGAGTTTCCTGCCGGTTCTTCACAAGAGCAATTTTCATTTGGTGCTTATAACACAGCAGGACAAATTAATGTATTCAATCCAAATTTAAAATGGGAAGAAACTCGTTCTTATAATATAGGGCTTGATTATGGTTTTGCAAAGAATAGGATAACAGGAAGTATTGATTACTACAATAAGAATACTACAAACATTTTATTTCAAAGTACTGCTATACAACCTGCACCGGCATCTCAATACTTTATTAATTTACCGGCTCATCTTATTAACTCAGGTATTGAATTTGGTATTAGTGCTTCTGTTATTGACAAGAAAAGTTTTAGCTGGGATGTATCTGGTAATTTCTCTTATAACCATAATATACTCAAAGACTTTTATGCTGCCGGAACGAAAACTCCTTTGCAGATACAAACAGGCCAGATTAATGGACAAGGAGTATCAGGAACTTTGGCGCAGTTAATTACTAACAATCAAACGGTGGATGTATTTTATCTGAAACCATTTTTAGGTTTTGATTCTGCAGGCAATCAAAAGGTAGGTGCAAACCCGGTAATTGGTGGCAACCCCAATCCTCAATCTAATTTTGGTTTCAGCACAACATTACGTTATCAAAAAATTTCTCTTATCCTTAATGCAGGTGGTGCAGCCGGTTATAAAATATATAATAATACTGCTACAGACGTAACAAATATTTCAAACATTGCCAACGGAGGAAGAAATATAGATAAGAATGCCTACAACTCTGCTGAAGGTACAAAAAGTGCAGCCGCTGCATCATCTCGTTTTCTGGAAAGTGGCGATTTTGTAAAATTGAGAAATGCAACATTAAGATATGATTTTGGTAAAATAGGAACGTATATTCAATCGTTATCAGCTTATGTAAGCGGAACTAATCTTTTTGTAATTACTAAATTTTCAGGATTCGATCCAGAAGTGAATATTGATAAAAATAACAATGGTTATCCGTCAAGATCAATTGAATATATTCCGTATCCAACTCCAAGAGTAATTACGTTCGGGGTAAATATTGGATTATAAAAACAATAAAAAAAATAAATATGTCATTTAAAAAAATAATAGCTGCATCCGCTTGCTTGGTGATTATATCATCTTGGGGATGCTCAAAACTAAATGAAAATTTAGGTAACACTTTTACAAACAGCCAAACCGCAACGGCGTTGGGGGCTGCTGGTGTAGGTTTGATATTACAAGGGGCTTATGTAGATTTAAATACTCCTTTTACAGCACAGGATAACATTTTTTCTCTTGAAGAAAATTCAACTGACGAGTCTTTAGTGCCAACAAGAGGTGGTGATTGGGATGATAATGGTGTATGGCGTGTAGTTCACAACCATACCTGGAATGCAGACCATGCGCAGATTTTATCTGTGTTTAACAACTTGAATAAATTAAATTTTGACGCCACCAATGTACTGGCTTTCTCACCTTCTGCACAACAGGCTGCTGAAGCCAGATTTTTAAGGGCTCTTTCACTTTATTATTTGTTGGATTTATATGGGCAATATCCTTTTAGAAATCCGGGAGATAACCTGCTGAATGCACCCAAAGTTTATACAGGTGATAGTGCAATCAGTTTTATTATTAGTGAATTGACTGCTGCATTACCAAATTTGCCGGCTACACCTACTTCTTCCGCTCATGCTGGGCAGGACGCTGCAAAAGTGTTATTGATGAAATGTTATTTAAACAGAGGTGCGTTTTTAAATAGAGCAAAACCAACTTTTGCCGACGCTGATATACAGCAAGTGATTACCTTAGGTAATTCAATGATCAATAGCGGGCATTATACTTACATGAAAAATTATTTCCGTAATTTCAATTCGTCTAACAAATCGTCTTCAGAAGCTATTTTTGCTATTCAAAACACTTCGGGTGTATCTGCTAACAACAGTGGTGTTGATGCAGAATGGATGAAAACTTTCCATTATAACGAGTATGATGGTCAGGCGCCAAATGCTGGTTGGAACGGCTTTTCAACAATCAGCGATTTCTATAACAGTTTTAATGTCTCCGGTACTGCAGCTACTTATGGACCTGCTGATACAGTTTGGGATCAAAGATTAGGAGGAAGATATTATAGTGATAGTGATGTAACAATAGCATCTGGTATCAGACCCGGTTTCTTAGTTGGCCAACAATATGATCAAAATGGCGTGGCTTTGAAGGACAGAAAAGGACACCCATTGTCATTTACTCCAACAATAGCTTCCACTATGATTGAAACTGGCTCTAATCTGGAAGTTACCGGTATTAGAATTGACAAATATCCTCCCGATTTTTCTGATCCAACCGGCACATATTATGAATCTAATTCCGGTAACTGGGAAATGATATTCCGTTATCCTGATGTTGTATTGATGGTGGCAGAAGCTAAAATGCGAGCCGCTGCTTCTGATAATGCAGGTGCCATGGCATTAGTAAATGCGTTAAGAATTGCAAGAGGTGCAACACCATTAGTTACAATGCCTTTGGTAAATCCTGCTAATGTAGATGATCCAAATACTTTGTTAGCAGAACGTGGTAGAGAACTTTGGTGCGAAAAAGTAAGAAGAACTGACTTAATACGTTTTGGAGTATTCAATGTATTATGGCAATACAAACCAAGTGATGACCCAAAATATTTGGTTTATCCGGTTCCCACACAAGCTTTGGCTGCTAATCCGAATTTAATTCAGAACACAGGCTATTGATATCGTTTTCTCTTAACATTTTTATTTCTATAAAAGGTCATTACTTTAATGACCTTTTGTTTTTTATATTATTGTTGATTTTCTTATAATGAAGTTGCCAAAAGCCTTTGTTTTTATTGCAATTATTTTTTGTTTCTTTTCTTGTAAAGACAAATCTTCGGTTATTTTATTTCAATTGATGGATAACACCGGCATCACTTTCAACAATAAAGTAGAAGATGGCAAACTGGAAAACAGTTTTCTTTTTCGCAACTTTTACAATGGCGGCGGCGTAGCTATTGGCGACATCAACAACGATGGTTTGGCGGATGTTTTTTTTACTTCAAATATGGGCGAAAACAAACTCTACCTCAACAAAGGCAACTTTAAGTTTGAAGATATTACAGCAAAAACAAACATGCGGCAAGACAGTATGTGGAGCACCGGTGTGGTATTGGTTGACATTAATCACGATGGCTGGCTAGACATTTATGTGTGCAACTCCGGCCACATGAGCAGTGGCAACCGCCGGAACAAACTCTACATCAATAACCATGACCTTACATTTACTGAAGAGGCAAAACAATATGGCTTAGACATCTCGGCTTATACAACACAGGTTTCTTTTTTTGATTATGATGGTGATGGCGATTTGGATTGTTTTATGATTAACAACAGCCCGATTCCTATCAATCAATTGGGTTATGCCAATAACCGCGATTTGCCTGAACAGCAATGGCAGGTTGGCAACTTTTTAAAAGGTGGCGGCGATCACTTGTATCGCAATGATAACGGGCATTTTACCGAAGTAACCAAACAAGCTGGCATTCATGGAAGTTTGATTTCGTTTGGCTTAGGCGTTTCGGTGGCAGACATGAATGGCGACGGTTATCCCGACATTTATGTTTCTAACGATTCTTACGAGCGGGATTATTTATATATCAACCAAAAAAACGGCACTTTCAAAGATGAATACGAACAATGTATGGAGCATGGCAGTTTTTCATCTATGGGAGCTGATATTGCCGATATCAACAACGATGGCTATCCTGATGTATTTACAACTGATATGCTGCCCGAAAATGATTATCGCATAAAAACAACCGGCAGCTTTGATAATTACGACGTTTACAACATTAAAGTAAAAGGAGGCTTTTACCAGCAGTTTATGAAGAACTGCCTGCAGCTAAACAATGGTAACGGCAAATGGTGCGAAATTGGAAATTACAGTGGCGTATCGGCAAGCGACTGGAGTTGGGGCGCCCTGATGTTTGATGCCGATAACGATGGCTACAACGATATTTATGTTTGTAATGGCGTAAACCGCGATGTAACCAATTTAGATTTCATGGACTTTTTTGCCAATGATGTAAACCAAAAAATGGTACTCACAGGTAAAAAAGAAAGCGTGGATGCTATTTTAAAAGAAATTCCGCGAACACCATTGCTGAACAAAGCGTTTAGGAATAAGGGCAATCTTCAGTTTGAAGATGCCGGTGAACAATGGGGTTTCACACAACCATCGTGGAGCAACGGCGCAGCGTATGCTGATTTAGATAACGACGGCGATCTTGATTTGGTCATCAATAACGAAAACGGTCCGGCTTTTATCTATCAAAACAAATCGCGACAGCTTAATAAAAACAACTACATCAGTGTACTATTAAAAGGCGATAGCCTAAACACTTTTGCTATTGGAAGCACTGTTAAGTTGTACATCGGTAATCAAATTCTAACACGCGAAGTAATACCGAGCCGTGGCTTTCAGAGTTGTATGGATTACAAGCAAGTGATGGGTATAGGAAAGGCTTCACAAATCGATTCGATGATTGTAATCTGGCCCGACAGAACGTATGATAAATACGAGCATCCAGCAATCAATCAATTGCATCGTTTATCAAAAAAAAGCCATCGTTTCTATAATTTTTCAAAACCAACACCAGCCTTTACCGATGTATATTTTGATTCGGTAAAAACAAACTTCGACAAGCACACCGAAGACGATTATGTTGATTTTTATTACGAAAGAAATGTACCTCAAATGCTATCGCGCGAAGGTCCGAAAGCGGCTGTTGGCGATGTAAATGGCGATGGTTTGGACGATATTTATATTGGCGGGGCGAATGGCCAGGGCGGGCAATTGTATTTGCAAACAAAGGATGGAAAGTTTGTAAAAAAAGAGGAACCCGTTTTTAAACAATTTCCCGATTTTGAAGATGACGCTGTATTGTTTTTTGATGCTGATAAAGATGGCGATTTGGATTTGTTTATAGGCGCGGGAGGCAATAATAACGTGGCTTTCAGCCGGCAAACGCAAAACCGGTTGTATAAAAATGATGGCAAAGGAAACTTTACATTAGATGCTGCTGCCTTGCCAAACAACGGAACAAACATTGGCGTTGTAACGGCTTATGATTGGGATGGCGATGGTGATTTGGATTTGTTTGTGGGCAGCCGAAATGTTCCCCTTAATTATGGTATTACGCCTGCCAGTTCTTTATTATTAAACGATGGTAATGGGCATTTTACTGACATTAGTAAACAAAGCCCCGACGTGGCAAATGCAGGTATGATAACAGGCGCTGTTTGGGCTGATGTAACAGGCGATGCACACAAAGAATTGATTGTAACCGGCGAATGGATGACGCCAAAAATTTTTGCTTATAACAAAGGGAAATTTAATGAAGTAAAAACAAACCTAAATAACCTTTTTGGTTTGTGGCAAACTGTTGCAGTTGCTGATGTAAACGGCGATGGCAAACAAGATTTATTGTTGGGCAATATTGGTGAAAACTTTTATTTGCATCCTGATTCTGCGCACCCGGTAAAATTGTTTATGAATGATTTTAATGGGAACGGAAACGTAGATAAAATTCTTACTTACACGGTTGATGGAAAAGATATGCCGGTGTTTATGAAGCGCGAATTGCAAGACCAGATTCCTATTATTAAAAAACAAAACCTTCGGCATGATGCTTTTGCAAAAAAATCAATTCAGGAATTATTCCCCGATGAGTTGATAAAAAAATCTGTTGTTAAACCATTCAATTATTGCAGTTCTATCGTTGCTATCAACAAAGGTAACGGGCAGTTTCAAATACAAAAAATGCCACCCATGGTACAGTTATCTTCTGTAAATACTATTCATTGCATGGATGTAAATGGCGATGGTTTTACAGATATAGTTTTGGGTGGAAATTTATACGAATTTTTACCGCAGTTTGAACGGTTAGATGCCAGTTATGGCGATGTTTTAATTAACGATGGCAAAGGTAATTTCGCATTCACTCCGCAAAAAAAAACAGGCTTACAAGTGCAGGGCGAAGTGCGCGATATTGCCGAACTAAAAGATAAAAACAGCCAGAAAAGCTTATTGTTTTTAATCAATAACAATTATCCGGTTATGTATCGGTTACATCAAACAACTCTTCAATCTAAAAAAGTGATAAATAAAAACAAGTAAAAGAAAACCACTTTACATTACAGGAAAATACATCTTCGTTACCCATTTGCTGGTATCGGTTTCTTTACTTCTATCGGTAACCAAATACTGAAACGGAATTGCCATAGCAGTACGATTATAATCCTGAAAGTATTGCTGCATCTGTGTTTGAGCGTTACTAACTGTTGCATCGCCTCCGGTTATAGTTGCGGTTAAAAAGTTACCGGGTATCATTCTTTTATAAGTTATATCTCCTGTTTCAGGCAATAATTTATTAACAGGTATAGCAGTCATCAACACATAATTTCCTTTGCTTACCTGCGTAACGTTCATCATTGGGTAGCCGGTTTGTACTGCCTGGTTTTCTTTTACATAAGCCTGCAGCTTTTCAATCAACATATAAACTTGTTCGGTGGAGGGATAAGTTTTGGATGTCATTTTTGTGCTTACCAAAGAAGTGTCTTTTGTTGAAGTTTGCTGTATCGAAATGCCATAAACGTTTTCATCTTTACTTACAAATAAGTTTATATTTCGCAAGATGTCAGTCATATTTTTTTTTGTTTGAACTGCTTGCCGGTACTGTTGTATTCGGTTAAAAAGATGGGTTGATGTTGGCATTTGACAACTCCAGTTAATTTGAACTGAATCTTTTGTAAGTGGCAAAAAAAGAAGCAGACTTTTAGCTTCAGTTCCATTGCCTGAAATGCTTATCTGCACTGCATTTTGTAAAAGTTTTGTAACGCGAAACGAATCGTTGTTATAAACAAAAACATCATCATGGCTGAATGTTTTTTGCGGTGTTATAAATACTTTACCCTGCCAGAATTTCTTCCAGTTTTCTTTTTGAATGATGGCTCTGTTGGCGCCTGATGAAGAGCAATGCGCAACTGTAAAATTGCTAACCGTAAGTGTGACGGGTATAAAAAAATAAACGCCGGCAATTAGCAAAACAACCAAAACTAAAATAACTGCAATCCACTTTTTCATATTCATAAACAACTCGTTTGTCATTATCAGTTTGTAAAAAAATTGATAACGCTGCAAACATAATGGCTTGCCCGTAAGCAACATAAAGCATCATTACATTTAAGAAATAGAAAACAAATATTTACGAAGCCTGCCACTATCAGTTTATAAATAAAAAACAGCTATGTGAATTTGTTAGCTATTGTGTAAAATTTTTAATCTGTTTTTAAATAGATTAATCGGATTATAATTTTTTGGGTCTCATGGTTTGTATAATTTTAAATTATCAAAACTAAAATTATCTGTATGAAAAAGTTTATCGTAACATTCAATTACAAAGGATTTTCGTTCAATGCAAAAGTGTTTATTTGTAAGCAAAACAATATTATTATTTATTCAACACAGCTAATTGAAGACTGCTTAGGTTATATGTTTGATAACCATGAATTGATTTTTGCAAAAGAAGGGAATGGTTATAAAATGATGCTGTTTACAGGTGCAAACAAACATACAAAGCAAGTGTTTATTCCGCTTGACTGGCATATAAAAAATGAGTATGTTGATAAAGAAGATTCGTTGCACATTAACACCTTTAGCATGTCGTAAAGATTTTAAAGTATTGGATTGACGTGCATAAATTTTATCGTTAAAAATGGCTTAATCGTTTGTATAAAAAAAGAAGATTTAATACCTTTATTGCTCATCAAAGAAAAGGAGGTATTCATGCAATCTACAGATAGTTCATGGACGCCTTCGGTTAGTATCATCTAACCGGGCTTCTCCAAAAAATAATCTGCTCCCTGCAACGGGAGATCGCCACTGCACTACAATGCAGTGGCTTTTTTATTGTTGTAAAAAATAAGATAACTCTTCGCTGAAAGTAAGATACGGATGCTGCTGCTGAAGATGCTGAACTTTATTTGCATGAGAAGCTAAAAACAGTTTGTGCTGTTGCGATGATGGATTAAAAGGCTTGTGGTTTTTTGCAATTCCAATCTTTCTTATTTCTTCTGATAAGGTTTTTGCAGTTGGCTCAATGCAATACTCAAAAAAATGTTCCAGCACAAACTGCGTAGCGGTGTAATTGGGATGCGCCATATCAATATCATAAAAACGATAATCGCGCAGCACATCAATCACCAATTCATAAGCAGGAAAATAATGCAGCCTGCTAAATTTATTTACCAAATGATGAACCGCTTCCAGCAAACGCGCTTTGCTGCGGTTGTTTTCAATTACGCCATCGCGCAGATGACGAACCGGACTGATGGTAAAAATGATATTTAGTTTTGGATTGAAATGAAACAATCGAAACAATGTTTCATCCAATGCCGTAACCGTTTGTTCGATGGTGCAAAGATGTTTGTTAAACAGTGTTAGGGGCGCTTTGTGGCAGTTGGCAACAAAACTATTTTCAGTTGCATTGATACTTTTATCAGTAAAAGAAAACCTGTAGGCGAATGATGAACCCAACGTAATAAGTAACCAGGTTGCGCCTTTTAAAAAATGATGCGCTTCATTTTGCGAAGCATTTATTTTTTGCAGCACTTTTTCTTTATCCGGATGCGAAAAGCGGCTGTGGTGCTGCCAGCTATGCCAGGCTTCATTCAAGTAAAATAAATCTTCAGCAGCGTATTCTTTATTATCGATATAGCTTACTAAACTTCTGCAAACGCTTAACGGATCAAACAAAATTCCGTTCGGGTTTTGCAGCAATGAAAACTTTACGTTAGATAAATAATTGCCTATATGTTCTGTAAAACAAGAGCCAATAAGCAACAACTTATCCTGGTAAGTAATGGAGGGTTTAATGTGTTGAATTTGTATGGGTATTTGAAACTGCATTTACACAAAAATTTGGTTAGCTGCGGCAATGCTTTTATTCAGGGCGTCATGGTTAATGTTAGTGTACCATTCATTGTTTTCTGTGTAATCAATTATCAGTTCAGTAGGCATGTTTCCAACCAAATCATCCTGTGCCATCGGGCAACCGCCAATGCCTTTTATTGTACCGTCAAAACGCCTGCAATCCGCATCCAGTGCAGCTTTCAGCTTTTCTTTGTAACTACTTTGCGTTGTGTGTAAATGTGCGCCAAATGTTATTTGCGGATATTGCGGAATTAACGTTGCAAAAGCGTTTTTTATTTGTTGGGGTGTTGCTAAGCCAACCGTATCAGACAATGAAATGATGCTGATGTTTTTATTTGCCATGATGGAAGTAAAATGAAGCAAAATATCGTTATTGTATTCATCGCCGTACGGATTGCCAAAGCCCATACTTAAATAAAGTACAAGCGTTTTATTATGCTTCCGGCACAACTCCTGTATAACATCAACCGTATGTAAACTTTGCTCGATGGTTGCATTTGTATTTCGCAATTGAAACGTAGGGGAAAGAGAAAACGGAAAACCAAGGTAAGCGATTTTATCATAAAAAACCGCTTCTTCTGCGCCGCGGATATTGGCAACAATAGCAAGTAGCCTGGTACTTGAATCTTGTATGTTGAGGCTTTTCAAAACTTCTTTCGTATCTCTCATCTGCGGTATCGCTTTTGGTGAAACAAAAGAACCAAAATCAATTGTATGAAATCCAACCTGCAACAATTGATTGATATAAGCCGCTTTTGTTTTTGTTTCAATAAAATGTTGCCATCCCTGCATTGCATCGCGTGGACATTCAATCAACTGCAATGCCTTTAGGCCCGTATCGGCTGATAAATTATTTTCCATGTTCTAACTGTCGTTGTTTCATTGCTTCATATAAAATAATGCCTGCTGCAACGGATACGTTGAACGAATCAAAATTTTTTGACATCGGTATTGTAAATAGCTCACCGGCAGCATCTGACAAACTTTTATGAACGCCTTTTTCTTCATTACCCATCACAAAACAACAAGGCATTTGCAAGTCCAACTCATAAATTTTTTTCTTTGCTTTCATCTCGCTTGCACAAACGGTTATACCGTTCAAATGCAATGTTTCTGCGGCTTTCAACAAGCTGCTTACTCTACAAATTTGTATTTTATCCAATGCACCGGCACTGCTTTTCACCGCTTCTTCATTCAATGCGCCAACGCCTTTGTCGCCAATAATAATTGCCTGCGCTCCGCAGCATACAGCGCTTCTTCCTATCGCACCAATGTTACGAACATCGGTAATGCCATCGAGCATTAAAAACAAAGGTGTTTCGCCTTTTGCAATCACCCAGTCAATCACTTGCTGCAAGTCCTGATATTGCACACTGGCTTTAAACGCAAGCACGCCCTGGTGTAGAATATTGGTAGTGGCATTCAGCTTTTCAACCGGTACAAACTGCACAGGAATAGTTTGTTCTTTAGCAAGAGTTCTTATTTCATTTATCGCTTCGCCGCTTGCATTTTTAAACAACAGTATTTTATCTATTAACTGATGTGAACGCAACGCCTCAATTACCGGATTACGACCTGCAATGATGTTCTTTTTTGATTGATAATTCTGGCTTTTTTGAAACGGTTCTTTTTTGTGTATGTATTCTTTTTGTGGCAAACTTTTATTTTGTTTTGATAACAAAATAAAACAAAAAAGTCTTGCTGTAACAAGCAAGACTTTTTTATAAAAATTATAATTGATTTACTCCACTATAACATTGCCTGTAAACACTCTGTTATTGCGCTCGTTCAGCACATGAATAACATACATTCCACTGGTTGCAGAAGCTGGTAGCTGCACAGTTTGTGTGGTACTTTTGGCGCTTAACTCAACCGTTTTAACTACTATTCTTTTGCCGCTCACATCCACAACTTCAAGTGCATGTTTGCCTTGCAACGAGCCATTAAAATATAAATTAATCAGTTTATTTTTTACCGGATTCGGATATACGTTTACTACTTCATCGCTCTTAACAATAGCAACAAGGTTTGTTTTTACTGTAGATGATTTGTCGGTAACTAATAAATTACTGTTGGCAAAATCAGAAGCATTGTAAAATTTATCAGAAGCCGCAATAGGAGTGGCTTCCAGTGTTTTCATGTTTACACTGAAATAGTTATTTGCATCTACCGAACTGGCAATGGTTACGTTGCCATCTTTGTTTACCGCAGCGGCATTTACACTGAATGTTGCAGGCAAATTTTTAATGGTTCCCATAAATTCGGCTTCCAATGTTGATGTATTAATTTTAAACAAGTGCCCTGCAACTGTAAATAAATACAAAGCGCCGGCATCATCAGCCACCAAATCGCCACCCCAGCTAACTGCCTGCGCATGAACGCTAACAGTGTTATTGGCTTTATCTGTCAAGCTTCCCAAATCAGTTATGGTTATGTTTTTATCCGAGGTAAAACGAATAAAATGGTTGCCGTTATTGGTGATAGCATAACCGTTACCGTCCGATCCAAACACCATGCGTGTGATGTTATCAGCTTCGCCCTGTGAAGAAGGAAACGCTTTTAAATTCTGCGCTGTAACATGATACACTTTCAACTCTTTTTTTGTAACATCAATGTATTGCAAATCGTTACCAAAAAGTGTAGTAAAATATAACCGTTGTAGTCTTGCATCGTATGCAGTTGCGGCAGCCAAAGAAGGCGGCTGGCAAGTGCAGGTTGATGTTGTATTTCCTTTGGCAGTAATGGTTGGATCGTAATTCAATTCTTTACCTGTGGAAGCATCAATTTGTAAAGGTTTTTGCACAGCCGGCAAATAAATATTTCTTACTAATGCGCCGGTTGATAAATCTATTTCACGAATGACCGACCAGTTTACATTGCCTTTGCTTTCGCCGGTAATTGCATACGCTGTGGACGATTGCGCTTTGGCTGTTTGAAGTGTTGTAAACACTAATGTGATTGAAAAAAGAGAGAGTAAATTTTTGTTCATAAGAGATTAATTTGAGAGATTTTAGTATAAGCAAGTTACCACAATTCCTTATCCAAAAAATAGTAATTAAAGGAATACTTATTTTTTATAATCAAATTTTAATCATGCGCCAGCGTTCACTGCCTTTGCAACACTTCCGTATTTAATGAGCAACTGTTTTGCAGCCTCATAATCGCTCCATTGTAATTGCTGCATTACCATGCGTGTACCGCGGTCCAATAACTTCTCGTTGGTGAGCTGCATGTTTACCATTTGGTTGTCTTCCACTCTGCCCAATTGTATCATCACAGTTGTAGAAATCATGTTTACAATCATCTTTTGTGCAGTCCCGCTCTTCATGCGTGTGCTGCCTGTTACAAACTCCGGACCTACAACAACTTCAACCGGATATTGTGCCAGCAATGCCAACGGGCTTCCTGCATTGCACACAATGCCGCCAGTTACAATGTTGTGTTCGTTGCAGGTTTTTATTGCGCCCAAAACATACGGTGTTGTACCGCTTGCAGCAATGCCAATAACAACATCGTTTTCGTTAATGCCTTTATGCTGTAAGTCAAGCCAGCCCTGCGTTTCACTGTCTTCGGCTTTATCAACCGCTTGTGTAATGGCAAGGCTGCCGCCGGCAATAACACCGGTTACCAAACTTTGCGGAACGCCATATGTTGGCGGGCATTCGCTTGCATCTAATACGCCGGTTCTGCCGCTGGCTCCGGCACCAATGTAAAACAATCTTCCACCGGCTAACATCCTATCTGCAGCGGCTTCTGTCAGCTTTGTAATTTGTGGCAAAGCAGCTTCAACAGCTACTGCCACTTTTTTATCTTCTTCATTAATATGGGTTAAAATTTCTGCCACCGACATTTTTTCCAGATGCCTGTATATTGATGGTTGCTCGGTTGTTTTTATAAAATTATTCATGATAAATTCTATTTGCCGGTTAGTTTTATTGTTTATGAAATTGAATTAATTTATCCATCGGATTTTTAATGATATTTCCCAGTTCAAATTCATACGCTTTGCACAGTTCTTTTAATATATCAGCAAAAACAAACGCAACGCCGCCCGTAAAATGAATGGGTAATTGCCAGGCTTCTTTGTATTTGCAGATGTGATGATAAAAAAAATCGTTCAGGCCATCTTCCAAAATATTTTCGATCATATAATGCCCGCGGTTTTGCGATAAAAACAAAACGAACGATGCGAGATAGCGATTTGGCAACGGCTTGCTGTAAACGCTTTCTAAAATTTCTTTTGGTGTGGTTGAAAACATCGCGTCAAAACGGGCGCGAAGGTCTTCATCAAACGTATTATAAAGGTAATGCTGAATTACTTTTTTACCTAAGAACGCACCACTGCCTTCATCGCCTAAAATAAAACCAATACCCGCAATGTTTTTTATAATTTTTCTTCCATTGTAATAACATGAATTGCTGCCCGTTCCTAAAATACAAACTATGCCTTTTGTTGCGCCGCAAGCTGCCCTTGCAGCTGCTACCATATCGGTTTCGATACTTACTTTCGCTTTTTGAAAAAGATGCCGTAAAACGGCGCTAATAGTTTTTTTATTGTCTTCATTTCCCAAGCCTGTTCCGTAAAAGAAAACGTGTTCAGGTGAAGTAAAAGATAACGATGGCAACAGTTCTTTTTGCAGCAATTCAACAATCTGTTGCTTCGTTAAAAAATATGGATTGATGCCGGTTGTTAGTATTGTTGTACACTCATCATTATTCAATAAACACCACTCGCATTTGGTGGCTCCGCTATCGGCAATCAATGTTGCAGCCATTCTGTAAATTTTTTAAAATCCTTTTGGGCAAACTATAAGATATTCGCGTTTTGATGAGTTTGGTGCACAAAGAACAACAATTTATGGGAAGTAAAAAATTACAGGTTTGGCTGCCGCTTTTATTTGCAATTGTGATGGTGGCTGGCATGTCGGTAGGTTATAAATTACGGCAAAATACAGCAGGCGCTTCAACGTTTTTTCTCAACAATAACAATACGTCTGCTTTGCAGGAAATAATAAAACTGATTCAACAAAAATACGTGGACAATGTAGGTACGGATAGTTTAAAAGATGATGCCATTAATGATATGCTGGCGCATCTCGATCCACATTCGGTTTACATTCCGCCACAAGATTTGCAAAGCGTGAATGAAGATTTGCAAGGCAATTTTGAAGGCATTGGTGTAGAGTTTCAAATTTTTAACGATACAATTAATGTTGTGAATGTTTTGCAGGGCGGGCCAAGTGATAAAGCCGGCGTTGAAGCTGGTGATAAGATGATAAAAATAAACGATACCACTGCCATGACTGGCAAAAGCATTACGCCACAGGAGGTTCGCCGTTTGCTGCACGGCGAAGGTGGCAGCACCGTAAAAATAACTATGCTGCGCGATGGGAAGTTGGTTACCATCGGCATTATACGCGGAACCATTGTTGTGCCTTCAGTGGATGTTAGTTATATGATTGCTCCGCAAACCGGGTTTATACGAATTAATAAGTTTGGCGAAAATACTTATGATGAATTTATAGAAGCATTACTAAAGCTGCAAAAACAAGGCGTACAAAAATTAATTGTCGATTTGCGTGGTAATGGTGGCGGCTTTTTATCGCAGGCGGTAAGCATTGCCGATGAGTTTTTAAGCGGCGATAAACTGGTGGTTTACACGCAGGGCGCAAAGGAGCCGCGGGAAGAATATCATTGCAAAAAGCAAGGCTTGTTTGAACAGGGAAAGCTGGTGGTGCTGGTTGATGAAACATCAGCATCCGCCAGCGAAATTTTAAGCGGCGCTTTGCAGGATTGGGACAGAGCCACCATCATTGGCAGACGAACCTTTGGCAAAGGCTTGGTGCAACAGCAATATAATTTAAGCAATGGTGGCGCCTTGCGGTTAACTGTGGCGCGTTATTACACGCCTGTAGGTCGTAACATTCAAAAGCCTTATAACAGAGGCAAAGAAGCTTATGAAGAAGAACTCATTCAACGTTTTCACAATGGCGAAGTGCTGGTGGGCGATACTACCAAACCCACTACGCATCCTTTTAAAACACCATCGGGAAAAATTGTGTATGGCGGTGGCGGCATCACGCCCGACATATTTGTTCCATTCGATACAGCCACGCAGCCCAAACCTGTTACTGATATGTTTTATAAAGGCACTATCAGCAATTACATTTATCATTTTTTCATTCAAAATAAATCATCATTAGATAAAATAAAAACGCCACAACAGTTGCGTGAACAATACACAGAAAACAAATTTAACTGGGCAGATCTTGTTCGTTTTGCATTGCGAGACAGCATAATTGTAAGCGATATTTCGCCTGCCGCAAAAGAAGAAGTGCTGCAAAAAATGCCTGCTTATTTAGCACGGCAAATTTTTAGAACAGAAGGCTATTTTGAAATGGTAAATGAAGATGATGCAATGGTGAAGAAGGCTTTGGAAACGTTGAATAAGTAAATGAATATAATTAAGTTTTTAATTGATAGCTGCCGTTTTAAGGCAGCTATTTTTTATAAAAAATATGAATAAAAACAAACTGAGATGGGGCGTGAAGATGATTGGATTTGGTGCCTGTTTGCCAGGAGAACCTATTACAAATGAAGAATTAAAAGAGCGTTTACAACTTACTAATTTTAATCCTCAACGACATGAAGAAATTACCGGCGTTCATCAGCGGCATTGGGCTGATAAAAACATTACAACAAGTGATATTGCAGCAGAAGCAGGCAAGCATGCTTTGCAACAGGCGGGCATTACCGCTGCGCAATTGGATAGAATTATTGTAGCTACACAAACGGCTGATTATATCAATGCTGGCGCTTCGTGTATGGTTCAGCAAAAAATAGAAGCAACCTGCCCGGTGCTGGATGTTACGGCTTCGTGTAGTGGTTTTATTTATGCGTTGGATGTGGGAATAAGAATGATTGCCACCGGAATGAACTATGTTTTGGTGATTGGTGCCGATGTAAAATCGAGACAGGTAAGAAAAAGCGATGCTGTTTTTTTACCCTTGTTTAGCGATGGCGCAGGCGCTGTTTTACTTACCAACGGAAATGAGAACGAAGGTTTTTTAGATATTCAATTGTGGGCGGATGGTTCGGGTTTTAAGCAACTGTATGTGCCAGCGGGTGGAAGCGCGATGCCTGCTTCTCATCAAACCATTAGTGATGATTTGCATGGTACGATGCTAACAGTTGAAGGAAAACAATTTGCCGCCTGGGCAGCAAAAAAGATGGCTGAATTAACGCTTGCAATTTGTAAACGAAATGATATTTCTGTTAATGAAATTGATGTGTTTATTCCGCATCAGGCAAATCTTTTTATTATGAAAAAAACAGCGGCTTTATTAAAACTTCCATTGCACAAAATGGAAGTATCTATTAACAGAGTTGGCAACTGCATTGCAGGCACAGTGCCGGTTACATTGCATCAGGCTTTTGTAAACGGTAAACTACAAGCAGGCAAATATGTTGTTTTTGTTGCTGCCGGTGCTGGATTGATGGGCGGTGCAGCATTGTATAAAGTGCCTTATCAATAAAAAACCTCCGCAAAATTTAATACTCTGCGGAGGTTTTTATTTACCACAGTAAAGTCATTACTTCAACTCCCACACTAACGCGCTGGCGCCTAAAATGGCGGCATCGGCTTCTTTCAGTTCGCTGTAAATTAACCTTACTTTATTTTGAAAAATGGGCAATAAATTTTCTTCCATTGATTTCTTGGTTGGCTTCATTATTAAATCGCCGGCTTTGCACAAACCGCCGAATAAAATAACGGCAGCAGGTGAGGAGAACATTACAAAATTCGCCAGTGCTTTTCCTAAAATATCGCCTGTATAATCATAAATTTCTTTTGCCATTTTATCTCCTTGCGTTGCACATTCATACACAATGCGGCTATCAATTTCTTCTAACGGATGATTACGGAGCAGCGTATTTTCTTCGGGACGTTGTTGCAACATTTCCAATGCCGTCATGCGCACACCTGTTGCTGATGCGTAGGTTTCCAAAGAGCCTTTTGCATGTGTGCCAGGGTGATAACGACCATTGGGAATAATAATGGTATGACCTAACTCGCCTGCAAAACCATCATGCCCGTACACTACTTGTCCGTTAATAACAATGCCGCTGCCAACACCGGTGCCAAGGGTAATCATAATAAAATCTTTCATGCCTTTGGCAGCGCCATACATCATCTCGCCAACTGCAGCAGCGTTAGCATCGTTGGTAAGAGCGCAAGGCAAATCAAATTTCTTCGATATTAAATCGGCAAAAGGAATTATGCCCTTCCATATTAGGTTGGGCGCATATTCTATCGTGCCTGAATAATAATTACCATTGGGCGCGCCAACGCCTATGCCTTTCATGTACGTTCTGCCACCCACATGATCTATAGCTGGTTCAACGGCTCCAATAAGTTCATCTAAATAGTCTTCAATACGTTCGTGTTTACGGGTGGAAATAGCACCGCGGTATTTAATTTCACCACGATGATCTACAATGCCAAACACTGTATTGGTACCGCCTACATCTATGCCGATAGCTAATTGTTGTGTAACAGGAATCATGTATAAAAATTAATGTTCGATTTTTAATATGGCTGGAAAATAGCTTGGCTTTAGTGTTTTGTTTGTTTATGCAAACAGATGTTCTGTAACCTTGCTAAACCACTTCACCGGGTACGGTTTGTTCAATGGCAACAACGGGTGTATCATAGTCAATACCTTGCTTCCGCAAAATTCCTTTTACCACGAATGCAAAGATGGCAACGTAGGCAAAAGTAAAAACAGGAATCCAATAGGAATGATGAATGCCAACACCTTCTATCGTGCTTTTTGATTGCAGATAATCAGCCAGCTTGCCTTGTAAGGGAGGTATGATGCTGCCGCCCAATATCATCATAATTAAAAAAGCAGAACCCTGGCTTTCATATTTACCAAGACCTGCAACGGAGAGTGCAAAAATACAAGGCCACATGATAGAGCAAACAAGACCACCGCTAAGAAACGCATAGATGGCAACAGTACCTGTTGACATTACGCCGATGATCATAGCAATGACGCCCAGCACTGCAAAGATAAGCAGCATCCTGGCAGGGTTATCTTTGCTTACGTAAAAGGCTGCAATTTGAACCAGCACACAAACGATATACGCATACAACGGAGTCATATCGTTCTTTGCCAGGGTATTCACGCCGATAACTATGCTGAATGCCACCAGCGGCACAACAGCCATCAGTATTTTTTTGGTGCTGCTGGTGAAACTAAAAGCGGATATTGAGCCTACCCATCGTCCTATCATCATGCCACCCCAGTACATGGAAATATACGGTGCCGCCTGTGAAGACTGAAAGCCACCAAAGTCTTTCTGTTTCAGCAGCTCGCTCATATTGCTTACGATGGTTACTTCGGTGCCTACATATAAGAATAAAGCAAGCATACCTAACACCAATTGCGGATACTTCATAGCACCCCAACCGTTTGCGTTTCTGTTAGCACTTGAATAAGAGAACAACAATCCTATAACTACAACAGCTAAAGCGCCAAACAACCACTTCATTCGATAGGTTTCTAACTTTAGTTTTAATGCAGCTATCTCTGATGTTTGCGGCTGGATGCTTTGAGTGAGTTGGGTGATAGATGCCGTACCCGTTCCGGATTGTGCCGCATCCATTTGTTTTTGCACGGGTGCTACCTGCTCTGTTAGTGTTTGCAATCGTTTTGCATTATCGCTTTTATAGCTGCTGAAAACCGGAGCAAACATAATTATCAGCAAGCCGGTGATGATGAGAAATGTGTTCAATGCCTTATTGGCTTTTTCTGTTTTTTCAATCATAATGCCTGCCGGCACTTTCTTTGAAAAATAAAACAGAGCCGCCGCCAATATGAACAACACGCCAACGGCAGAGTATAACAAGATTACCTTATCAAGCGTTAAGGCTGCTATTTGTTTTTCCGTTAAGGCAGCCGTTGTGCCAAAGAGAGCCAGCGCAACAATGATAGGTCCTATCATCGTTCCAAATGAATTGATACCACCGCCTAAGTTTACGCGGCTTGTGCCTGTTGAAGGGTCACCCAGCGCAATGGCAAAAGGTTGTGCTGCGGTTTGCTGCAACGAAAAGCCCAATGCCACAATAAACAAACCTACCAGCATTCCTGTAAACGCGTTTGCATTTACAGCAATAATCATGGCAATGGCGCCAATGGCAGAAAAGAGCAAGCCATATACAATGCTTCTTTTATAACCCATTTGCCCACTAAATCTTTACCACCAAAAGAGCCATAAGCAAAAAAGCCTAACGCACCCAAATAATAAGCTCCATAAAAAGCAAATCAATGAGTTGACTTTGAAATTGATCTAAATTAAAATAGTGTTTACAAAAAGGGATAAAAACACTATTACCCGCAGCAATAAAACCCCAGAAAAAAAATACAGTTACCAACGTACTTAACGCCCCGTAATTGGTTGGAATGCTGTTGATTGAATTTTTTGAGCAGAGGAACTCATGGTTACACCAGCCATAGCAATTGTTATTATTTAAAAATAAAAGTAGAAGATTTTTATGAGTTGATAGATATCATTTGCGATTTGTCGCTTTTAAACCTTTGTTTTTAAAGCATAGTAATTGTTATGGTTGTACACTCAATATGGTGAGCAAATATCGGGAGTGAAAGTAAATTGTTTTTAGTAGGAAAACAAACAATGTTTCGATGTTAGATGTCTGATGTGTTGGTTTATTGCTTTTTATTTTCTTAGTTTATAATTCTGCTATTTGAATGAAAGTTTTAGTTTTATAAATCCCATCATTTTATCTTATATCTGACATCAAATCATTTATACATTTCTTCGCGCAAAACTTTCACTCTTGCATCTGCCATATATTCATCGTACGTCATCAGGCGATCAATAATGCCTTTGGGCGTTAACTTCAATAATGCGGTTTGCAACGGTTTGAATGAACGTATGATCCTGACTTGTAATTAAAACAATACCGGGGAATGTTTGGCAGCCTTCGTTGAAGCTTTGAATGCTTTCCAAATCCAAATGGTTGGTGGGCTGGTCAAGGATTATCACATTCGGGTTTTGCAGCATCATGCGGCTAATCATGCAACGCACTTTTTCGCCACCGCTTAGCACGTTTGTTTTCTTCATAATATCATCACCGCTAAATAACATCTTGCCCAAAAAGCCGCGCAAAAAAGGCTCATCGGCATCGGTTACATTGGGTGGCACAAACTGCCGCAGCCAATCTAATAATGTTAAGCCCTGCTCAAAAAATTCGTTGTTTTCAAGGGGTAAATAGGCTTTGGTAATGGTGGTTCCCCATTCAAGCTTTCCTGTGCCTGGTTGAAGATTGCCATTGATGATTTCAAAGAAATTTAGTAACCGCCAGTGAATTTTTACTTAAAAAAGCAATCTTCTCACCTTTATTAATGCTGAACGTTACTTTATCAAACAGCTTTCTGCCATCGGCGCTGCTGCTCAAATTTTCAACGTTTAAAATCTGGTTGCCAACTTCACGCAGTGGCTGAAAAATAATACCCGGATATTTTCTGTTAGAAGGTTCAATGTCTTCAATGGTTAGTTTTTCCAACGCTTTCTTACGCGAGGTCGCCTGTTTACTTTTGGATGCATTAGCGCTAAAACGCGCAATAAAATCAAGCAACGCCGCCCGCTTGTCTTCTGTCTTTTTGTTTTTATCACTAATTTGACGAGCCATCAACTGGCTGCTTTCATACCAGAAAGAATAATTACCGGTAAACACTTTTATTTTGCTTCTGTCAACATCGGCAACATTGGTACAAACCTGGTCTAAAAAGTGGCGGTCATGGCTCACCACCAAAACAATATTTTGGTAATCGGCAAGAAAATTTTCCAGCCATCCAATGGTTTCAATATCCAAACCGTTGGTGGGTTCATCCAGCAATAAAATATCGGGATTTCCAAACAGAGCCTGCGCCAATAAAACACGCAACTTATAAGTTGAAGGAAGGTCTCTCATTAAGCTTTGATGGTAGTTTTCGCTCACACCTAAATCGCTCAAAAGTAAGCCTGCATTGCTTTCTGCTTCATAGCCGCCCATTTCGCCAAACTCGGCTTCCATCTCGCTGGCACGCATGTAATCGTCTTCCGTGGCATCAGGGTTTGCATAAATCGCGTCTTTTTTATGCATGATGTCCCACATTTTTTTATGCCCTGTTAGCACCGTGTTTAGCACCGTTTCATTGTCAAACTCAAACTGGTTTTGTTTTAGCACCGCCATGCGCTCGCCCTTCGATATTTCTACATTGCCTTTGTTGGGTTCTATTTCGCCGCTCAATATTTTTAAAAACGTTGATTTTCCAGCACCATTGGCACCAATCACACCATAACAGTTTCCTTTGGAAAAGTTGATGTTCACTTCATCAAACAACACACGTTTGCCGTAGGCGAGGGTTATATTTTTAGCACTTAACATTCTTTGTTTTTATTGCTTTTTTTTGAGCGGCAAAGGTAGTTAGTATGGATAGAACAGCAAATGAATATTTGAAGTTGAAGGAGATAATCCTGAATAATTTGTGAGGAAGAATGAAACATCTCTATTCATTAATAAACGGACATATTGGGCAGAAAAAATTTAAAATTTTTATCGTTAATTTATTACGTTGCTGTTGCCAGGGTTCATGTCTCCTGTTGCCAAGGTTCGTGTCTCCACGAACCTTACTGGTGGTTCATCCTTCCGGTGTGTGAGGACACAAACCGGGGCAGTGGCAGGATATTACGACTTTTAATCAAAAAGGCTTTTATAACTCATCAAATACTATGCATACCCATCTATCTTTCAATTAACTTTCCGGCATTAAACTGACTGTTATGCAAAGTTTAGACGTAGCCAAACAACGCATTGTTTCTATTGATATTCTTCGCGGAATAATAATGCTGGTCATGGCGCTTGATCATGTTCGCGACTTTTTTCACATCACTGCCATGACAGACGATCCTTTGAACCTGCAAACCACAACACCCGCTTTGTTCTTCACGCGATGGATTACTCATTTTTGCGCGCCGGTATTTGTGTTTTTGTCAGGCACTTCGGCGTTATTAGCATCGCAAAAAAGAAACAAAAGAGAAACTGGTTTATTTTTGATCAAACGTGGCATCTGGCTGGTGATTGTTGAACTTACTGTGATGACTTTGGCGCTTACTTTTAACCCGTTTTATAATATTTTTATCCTCCAGGTAATCTGGGCAATTGGATGGAGTATGATATTACTGGGCTTGTTTTCATTTATTAATCTTCAAGCCATTTTTCTCATCGGTTTTGTACTCACTTTCGGGCATAATCTTCTCGATTTTCTTGCACTGCCAAAGCAGGGTTTTTCACAAATAATAGTGAGCCTATTGTTCACTTCAGATGATAAATTCATCCCTTTAAATTCATCGCATTTTATCTTTGATTTGTATGCAATTCTCCCATGGACAGGAATAATGTTTTTGGGCTACTGTTTTGGTACGGTTTATAAAGACGGATCAATGGTTTTGGCGAATAAAAAAATCTTGAGGTTAGGCATAGCAGTTACTTTGTTTTTTATCGTTTTTCGTTTCCTCAATTTGTATGGCGATCCTTCTCATTGGTCGCATCAGAAAAATGGTTTTTATACATTCTTATCGTTTTTAAATGTTACTAAATACCCGCCGTCTCTTTGTTATACTTGCATGACGTTAGGCCCTGCCATGATTGCATTAAGCGTACTTGATAATGCGCAAAGCCGCGCCAGCCATGTGTTCCGTATGTACGGGAGGATACCCTTTTTTTATTATGTATGTCATTTCTATTTGATTCACTTAATGCTGGTCATTGCCTTTTTTGCCTCTGGGTACGGCGTAAGCGATATCGTCAATCCACAAGCACCATTTTTATTTCGCCCACAACACTTTGGTTTTAGCTTGCCTGTAATTTATCTTATTTGGTTGTTTGTGATTGTTGTTTTATACAAGCCGTGCCAATGGTTCAACAACTATAGAAGCACACACCAACGATGGTGGTTGAGTTATCTGTAAAAACAAAACCTACTCCTTATAAATTCGTTATCACCTAATTCAAACCAAACGCTCATCAACTCTGTCTTAACTTCTTTATGTTTGTAGCTTAACCATTTTTGTTGATTGAAACGTTTTATTCATCGCTTGTTTCATTGGGAGTTGTGGCCGTTTGAGGTCATTTATATACCATTGGTTTTTGTGTGGATGTATTATGCAATAAAAGCAAAAGCATTCTGGTTTTTTTCCAACGTAAATCCAACGCTCACTTTCTCTGGTTTTGAGGGTGAACCCAAACGCGAAATGTACGAGCAATTGCCTGTTCAATTGTATCCTGCAACCATTTATGTATCCTCAACCGAAGAGCCGATTTACATTGCAAAGCATGTAAAAGAAGCCGGAATTTCGTTCCCTTTTATTGCAAAACCCGACATTGGAACACAAGGTTTGATGTGCCGTAAAATAAACAACGTGAATGATTTACTGCAGTACCATTCTTTTATTTCTGCTAATTATGTAGTTCAAACTTTTGTTGATTTGCCCGAAGAATACAGTGTGTTTTACATTCGGTATCCCAACGAAAAAAAAGGAAAAATAACAGGACTCATTTTGAAGAATTATTTAGCCGTTTTGGGCGATGGAAAATCTACATTGCAACAATTAATATTGAAAAACGACAAAGCGAAATTCAGAACAAAAGAAGTGTTTGTAAAGCATAAAACCAACCTTCATTGCATAATTCCGAAAGATGAAACATATTTTTTAAGCTATATGGGCAATCACAATCGCGGCGCACGTTTCAGCAATCTGCATAACGAAATTGATGAGCAGTTGTGCAGCGTGTTTGATAAGATAAGCATAGCTGCGCCCTTCTTTTATTACGGAAGATATGATTTGAAATGCACTTCGTTAGCCGATTTGAAAAAGGGCAAAAACATTCAGATTTTGGAATACAACGGAACCGGTGCAGAACCCAACCATATTTATGATTGCGGCATGAGTTATGTAAGCGCCTTAAAAACAATTGCGCAACATTGGAAAGAGATGTACCGCATTGGTAAAATCAATCACCAAAAAGGCGTTGCGTATTATAGTTTTTGGCAGGGAAAAAAGCATATGCAAACCACCGGTCGCATCTACTCAAAATTAAGAAAGCAAGATGCTGCTTTTCATTTATAAACGACCGCTTTCTTTATACTATCATTGCAGTTATCATGAACATCATTGGCACGGCGGCATTGGGTTGGCTGGTTAGTTTTTTGGGGCAGTTGCCGTTGGGAAACACCAGCATTACTTCTACACAAATTGGTGTGGAAGAAGGCTTCAACAAAGCCTGGCAGTTCAGCATTGGCGTTGCTCTTGTTGAAATGATTTATCTGCGCGTTGCCTTATCAGGAATGAATTGGGTGGTGGCTCACAAAACTTTTTTTGAAGTGCTTAATTGGTTTGCCATCGTCCTTTTTTTAGGACTGGGAATTTTTACTATCCTTTCTGCCAGCAAGCAAAAAGAACAAAAGAAAGCGCCTTTATTGAACAACAATTTAAACCGGTTTTTATTGGGCTTAAGCATGAGCGCGGTAAACCCTATTCAAATTCCGTTTTGGTTTACGTGGAGTGTGGCATTAATAAAATCGGGTGCATTGGTGCCTTCCAACATTCATTACAATGCGTTTACCATCGGCGCGGGGTTAGGCACCATTTCAGGGTTAGCCGTATATATGTATGCAGGCAAATGGATTATCGGTAAATTAAAAGCAGGGCAATCAGGCGTGAGTAAATTCATGGGCGCCATCTTTATTCTTACTGCCTTAATTCAGTTGTACAAAGTTGTAATTGCACCGATGATAAAAGTAAAGTAAAAACAAAAGCTGATTGAACTATCTTCTATTTTGTTTTTACTTCACTTTTCAACTTTTACGTTTCCATCCATTTGTCTCTTTCATCGGGCGAAAACTTCCAGGGCGCAAAATTGTTTTCGGTGCTGTTAAACATGCCGTTCCATTCCTGCGGCGCACTGCTTTCTTCCATAATCAAATAGCGGCGCAATTGCACAATAATATCTAACGGATTAATGCTAACCGGGCATTCCTCAACGCAAGCCTGGCAAGTGGTACAGGCGCGAAGCTCTTCTTCCGAAATATAATCGCGCAGCAACGTTTTGTTATCGTCAGCAAACTGTTTGTTTTTATTGATGTTTGCCCGCACTTCTTCCATGCGGTCGCGCGTGTCCATCATTATCTTTCTCGGGCTTAGTTTTTTGCCCGTAATGTTAGCCGGGCAAGCCGCCGTGCAACGCCCGCATTCGGTGCAACTATACGCTTCCATCAGGTTGCGCCAGCTAAGGTCAAAAATGTCTTTCGCACCAAATTTTTTTGGCTCTGTTGCAGCTTCAGTCGTTGGCGCCAATTCAGGTTGCATCGCATACAACACTTCGTTTTGTATTTCGGGCATGTTGCGCATTTTTCCTTGCGGAATTAATCGCGCATAATAAGTGTTTGGGAAAGAAAGAATGATGTGCAAATGCTTTGAATAAGGCAGATAATTTAAGAATGCAAAGATGCCAGTGATGTGCAGCCACCAACAGGTTCGTTCAATAATAACAAGAGATGAACTGCTCACATTCGCAAACAGAGGTTGTAAAAAAGAGGACACTAAAAAATTGCCAGTTTTTGTTATTCCGTATTCACCATAGCCGCGTTGCTGTAACGTGGTATCGGCGGCGTTCATCGTTAAAAATAAAGTCATTAAAACAATCTCGGTTATCAAAATATAATTGGCATCGCTGCGCGGAAATCCATTCAAATCTTTACTGCGCAACCGTTTGATAACAACCACATTTCTTCTGCATAAAAAAACAACGCATGATAGCAAAACCAGCAAGGCGAGCACTTCAAACGCATCGATAAAAAAAGGATAGAAGCTGCCCATTGAACCGGCAAACAAACGGTGCTGGCCAAACAAGCCATCCAGCGCAATTTCAAGCACTTCAATATTGATAATTACAAAACCAACATAAATAAACAAATGCAGCACTGCTACCAACGGATTGCGAAACATTTTTTTTTGTCCCAAAGCCAATAGTAGTACGTTTTTCCAGCGTTTGGCAGGTTCATCGCTAATGTCTTCCTCTCTTCCCAATAAAATGTTCGCTCTTATTTGTTTTGCTTTGGTGTAAAACAAAACAACAGAAACGGCAACCAATACAATAAAAGCAATTTGAGCGAGAACGTGCATACGCAAAAGTTAAGTTGCAAGGTAAATGAAGATGAATGATTGTTACTATTTTTGACCATAAATAACAAATGATGGCGGAAAGAAATTATGTGCTTACACGCGAAGTCGCTCTTGAAAAACTACACCGCATGGCATTGGAAATTGCAGAGGATATTAGTGAAGAAGAAACGCCGCTGGTGCTTATTGGCATCAGGCAAAGCGGTATGGTGATAGCGGAGCAAATCAGTTTGTTTTTGCAGCAATATATTAAGGCTGATGTGAAGTTGTTATCAGTTCATCTTGATAAACATTTTCCTTCCGAAATAACAATGAGCGAAGAGATGAATTTTGATGATAAAAATGTGATTTTAGTGGATGATGTCAGCAACAGCGGGCGCACGTTATTGTATGCCTTGAAGCCATTGCTAAACTATCATCCAAAGCGTGTGCAAATGCTGGTGTTGGTAGAACGGATGCACAAACAATTTCCTATTAAGCCGGATTATGTGGGCGTTTCCGTTGCCACTACGGTGGAAGATTATATTCAGGTAGAAATTGAAAACAACGAAGTAAAAGGCGCGTTTATTAAACCCGCTGTGGTGAAAGTGTGGTGATGATAAATGTTATGTTGAAAGCGATGTAATGTTATGAAATAAAATACACCTCAAAGCTTTTACCAACGCATTGAAATTTTCGGCAAATGCTGTACAAATTTGCTATTTTCATTTGCAAAAAATAATCTGATGAACCAAGTCGTTTTCTTTTAATCATTATTCTTTTAAACGATAGTATATCAATATAAAAGGAAAGCAAAAAGAAGCCAATTAATTTTTCAATTGACTCATCCCGAAGGGATATAAAATGAATAACTCCGGATGAAATCCGGAGAATAAAAAGTCTTTTTCATAGAACCCTGAAAGGGTTCAGCACATACCAGCCACAAATTTCAAACTAATACACTTTATTAAAACAAAGAAAGCTGCATTGTTGTTGAAACAGGAAAGTATTTTTTTATAATGATATTCGGCGTTGTTTTTATTTCAAACACATCAGTTTCTTTGTATCGCGATGCCACAACAATTTGCGTGGTGCCTGCATGAGAGGCGAACAAATCATTCACCAATTGTGGATGATTGTTTTCTTTTGATAAATGCGATAAAAACAAATGGCTCATAAACGGCGGCTTGTGTTTGATAAACAACTCCAGCGCCTGACGGTTGGATAAATGCCCTTGCCTGCCCGAAATTCTCTTTTTTAAATGCTGCGGATATTTGCCTTGTTCCAGCATTACTTCATCGTAGTTCGCTTCTAAAAAAGCAGCGTGGCATTGTTTAAAATGATGAACCGTATCGTTACATGCCCAACCCATATCTGTAAACACACCAACGGTTATTTCATCATCACTTACAATAAAACTATGCGGCTCTGCGGCATCATGCAACTTGGGAAAAGGGGTAATTCGTAAGTTGCCAATTTGAACAGACTGATGCGATGCAAAGGCAACCGTTGCTGTGTGTTGCAAACAGGCACCACATGCCTGCCATGTAGCTTGTGTTATATAAACCGGAAGCTTGTATTTTTTAGAAAGAACAGATACGCCTTGTATGTGGTCGGCATGTTCGTGCGAAATAAAAATGGCTTTTACCATTTGCATAGAAAGTTGCAAACGCCGCATCCGGGTTTCGGTTTCGCGGCACGAAATACCCGCATCAACCAACACCGCTTCTTCGCCGTTTCCAATGTAATAACAATTGCCGTTGCTGCCCGAATTGAGCGATGCAATAAAAAGAGACATGATAAACAAAGAAACAGATTTTGAAGCAAATTATAATGCAGCAAACGTTGCAGCATTTATAAAGTGCCACAGCTTTATTATAAATCAGAGAGTTGGTAATCATATCGTGAAAAAATAAAGCCGGACGTTTTTTATACACATCATTTGCCATTTGAAACAATGGGATAATAAGCTTGTATTTCTTTTTTGGTTGTGTAAAAACAAAGGCATTACATTTGCTAAATATTTTAGTAAAACCAAAAACATTTTTATGGAAGAAGTTACATGGCAAAGCAATGCTTACAAAGGCAGCAAGCATATACAACTGCAAGATGTGCCAACCGCAAAAGCAACCGGCTTTAATGCGGCTGCTGACGATTATGTGGAGCGTGGCATCGACCTGAATGAGGAGCTGATTGGTAACAAACTGGCTACTTATTTTTTTCGTATGAACAGCGATGCCATGACGGGTGTAGGAATTTACTGCGGTGATGTTTTGATTGTTGATAGAAGCCTGCCTGCTGTAAACAGAAAAATAATTATTGCTTCGTTTGATGGCGAGCTAATAGTGCGCCGGCTTTATAAAACAAGCCATTGCACAAGTCTCTTGTCAGAAAATAAAAATCATCCGCCCATTACAATTAATGATGATAGCAACTATGCGGTTTGGGGTGTAGTTACTTATATCATTCACATAGTTAGTTAGCATCTACCCATAGACCTTGAATTGTAAACAATCTCCGGCTGTCTAACCGGAGATTTGTTTTTATTGATTTTCCGATACTATAAAGGTGATCGTTTGTTTTTGACGATAAAGTACGGCATGTCCGTTTTGCATTGCTGGTAACCAGCTTTTTGAATGTTGTATGGCACGCATGGCTTCGGCTGCCGTTCCATATCCCGGATCGTTCTCTGCTTTTACTTCAGAGACATTTCCCTCTTTATCAACCAAAAAAGAAACTATCACCGTATAGCTGCCAACCGGTGCACCATTATACGTAGGTAGTTCCGAACGAAGATTGCGTTGCAGGTAATCTGTCCATGCAATTAAGCCGCCGGGAAACCTGGCTTCTTGTTGAACTGTATAAAACAATTTTGAATAATCTTCCTCTTTTATCAGCTTTTCTTCACTCCCTGTTCCTCCTTCTACAGGTGGGTTTACTGCATCACTTCTATTACCTGAAGTGGTTGTTACATCTATCTTCTGGCCGTTCATTGCGTCTTGTGTAGCGGGCGGTTCGGTTACCAACTTGTCGTCAACAATTTTGGGAGCTGTTACTTTAATGGTAGCAATGTGCAGAGGCTGCTGCTGTGCTGATTTGCGCTGGTGTGGCGGCTCAATAACTTCTTCTTTGGGATGTGCGTTTGCGTTGTCTAAAACAATATCTGGACCCACCATATCAATAGTAGTTTGGTTGTATTGTTTGTTTTGCCATGAATAAGCAATTGAGAAAATGGAACAAGCCATTATCATGGTTAGCAAAGCAATGGACAATCGTTTGTTGTAAGTTTTACGAAGTTGGTAAGCGCCATAACTTTTGTTTCTGTTGGCGAACAAGATGTCTAAAATGTCGGCTTGTAGCGTGTTGTCGATACTCATAATCATTGTTTCTAAATGAGATAGCAACACCAACATGTTTCCATAATCTGTTCAAAATAAAAATGATACAAATAAAAAAGTCTCCAATGAAAGTTGGAGACTTTTTTATTTGTATCATGTAAACTATTTACTGACTTTCCTGTACCTGGAAAGTGATGGATTGTTTTTGACGATAAATTACATTTCTTCCATTTTGCACAGCCGGTGTCCAGGCAGGTCCGCGCTGAATAACGCGTACAGCTTCAGCTGAGGTTCCATAGCCTGGGTCGTTTTCAGCTTTTACTTCCGAAATAGCTCCGGTTTTATCTACAAGAAAAGACACAATGACTGTGTAATTGGCAGTTGGCGCTCCATTATCGGTAGGTACTTCTGCACGAAGATTGCGTTTGAGGTAAGCAATCCAGGCTTCATTACCACCTGGGAATTTAGCTTGAATTTGCACCGTTTTAAATTCTTTATCGTAGTCTTCCGTTACTTTAGGAGCTTCCACTACGCCGGTTCCCTGTTCAACAGGAGGTGCTACTACATCCGACTTAACACCTTCCTGGTTGATAGTACCAATCTTAGTATCTTCCAGTTTTTCTTGTTCCGGAGGCGGTTCTTTTACTTCTTCATCCTTTACAATTTTGGGCGGCGTAAATTGCTTGATTTCAATTTTAGGCGGCTCAATTTTGGGAGGGGGAGGAGGTGGTGGCGGTTCGGGCTTTTTCTGTTCTGCAACATTTTGCAGATCAACGTCCTGCAAAACAATTTGTGGTTTGGTATCGCCTCCTTTCATTTTTGATACCGCAAACGCGATACCTACCGAAAGACAAACGAGGAGCGTTACTACAATAGCAACAGTGATGCGCCGGTTGTATGTTTTACGCAGTTCGTACGCGCCGTATTCCTTGTTTTTTCCTTCAAACAAAATATCAAGGAAATCAGCAGTTTGAATTTTACTTGCTTCCATAATTTAATTTTTAATTCCGGTAAAAATTTACTTGGCAGCCGCTGCAGGTGCAGTAGCAGGCTCACCTTCTGTTTTTCTTACAAGCTGGAACTCAGGATCAGAAATATCTACCAGCGCATAACGCTTTACAACGTTAATCGTCATCTCATCTAAGAGATCAACCACATTCTTGTAAGTGCTTTCATCACTTGGCTTAATTACGACCATGAAATCTTCCGCTGGTGTGCTGTTCTTTTTAGAAATAATTTCGTTTCTAATGTCTTTAAAGTTAGAAGCTTTAAAGTTTGAGAGGTTCGGTAATAACTCACCTTCATAATAAAAAACGTTGTTGTCTTTTCCCAACATAATAGTGAGTGCACCCGATGCTTTGGTTTTTGTTTGCTCTTCAGGTTTATCAGTGTCTTTGGGCAAATTCAGGTTCAGCGCAGTTGGCTGACTGATAGTAGTGGTAAACACGAAAAAAGTGATAAGAAGAAAACCCAAATCTACCATTGGTGTCATATCCACACGAGTAGAAAGTTTCTTGCTTTTTTTTACACCGGGTCCTTTTTTATGACTCCCCCCGCCCGAGGTATCCATTTCTGCCATAACAATATTGTTTTAATGGTTATAAAATATTTATTTACTGCTGATCAGATGCTTTACTACCGCCTTGTTTATATAAAGCCGTTCCTTGCGGCACGTTTACAGCATTAGTTACCATTAGAAAGTGCATTAAATCGTTCTTTTTGAATGCTGTTAAAACGTTTTTAAAAGAAGGATACTTAGCTAAGTTATCGCCTTTCATTAGAATGTTTACATGAATGCCCTGGTAAGCATCGGCTACACCTCGCATCCACTTAAGCATTTGATTGTTTGTTGAATCAAGTACTGGAATGCCTGGTAAAAGTGCATTGGTTATCTTACTATCAGGCAAATTTGCCTGTTGTTTTAATTGACTGATAGGAACACCAATAATAGGCTGCCGTACAAGACTTGCAATTTCGCCGGATGTTAAGCCTAAATTATCGGTTTGATTTAAACCGCTGATGATAGCTTGTTTTTTTTCTTTATCAGCCGCATTATCACCTGTGGCAAAAAATACTTTACCATCTTTATCTAGAGATATTTCTACCACATCTTTATCAGGTGCTTTCCTGGAAGATACTGAACTGGGCGTAGCCAAATTTACTGCAGAAGATTCTTTCGGCTTTGCAGTTAAAATAAAAAAAGACAGTAAAAGAAAAGCCACATCACACATGGCAGTCATATCAATAGCTGTGCTTTTCCTTGCAATTTTAGGTCGTGCCATTGTTTCGCTTTTAAGTTTCTAACTAAGATGCAAAACAGCGCCGGTTTGCATAAACCGGCGCTGAAAAAAATTATTTATTTATAATTGGCTGCAAAGCTTTGTGTAAGGGTAAAGCCGCTTTCGTCAATGCCATAGGTAATACCATCAATTTTGGTGGTAAATACGTTATACATGATGATAGAGATGGCAGATGTACCAATGCCCAAAGCCGTGTTGTATAAGGCTTCAGAGATACCTTCAGATAATTTTGAAGAAGCTTCCGAACCGCCGCTTGCGCCCAATGCGCTGAAGGAGCGAATCATACCCATTACCGTTCCCAACAAACCTAATAAGGTTGCCACAGAAGCGATGGTTGACAAAAACACAAGGTTCTTTTCCAGCATCGGTAATTCAAGTGCAGTGGCTTCTTCCACTTCTTTTTGAATATTCAAAACTTTTTGTTCGGTATCCAATTCGGTATTGCCAATCATTTCTTTGTACTTGCGCAAGCCGGCTTTCATAACATTGCCAACCGAGCCTTTTTGCTTGTCGCATTCAACAATAGCTTTATCAACATCTTTGTTGGCTAAATGAAACTGTACTTTGCGCACAAATTCGGCAATGTTGCCTGTTCCCGAAGCTTTATTAACGGTGAGCAAACGCTCTACCACAAATGTAAGCACCGTTAAAAACAAACCAATTAGCAATGGTACAATAATACCGCCCTGGTACATTCGCGCAATGGTGCTGGTTGGTCCCTGGTGACTAGGCCAAAAACCGCCAGCTTTGTCGGGACTGGTAAAGTTACTGTCGGCGCCAATTACAAACCGCCAGATAATGTACCCTAAAATGATACAGGTTAGCGGGGCGATCCATGAAATTGTGTTTGAGCTTTTTTTCGCTTGCACAGATGTAGTAGAAGTTCTTGGTGCTACTGTTGTCGTAGTAGGTTTAATGTCAGCCATGTTCAATTGATTTTGTAGGTTTTAAAACTATAAGTAAAAAATTATTCGGCAATTCTATGAAATCGTTCTGAATAAAAGCATTCGTTAGTATTATTTTTTTATGATTGCAAGATAGAAACTTAAATACATAGCAAACAAAAAATCTAGTGTGGAATTTTTGTTTTAAATCTATCTGGTCATTTCTTTTTCTTTGGTAAAGATGTATTTTCCCTTCCTAACATTTTGTAAACCTTCGCGATGTTTTCTTTGTTAGCTATCCAGGTTATCAGCGCGTAAATATAGCCGCTTTCCTGTATCAGCATAAAATATTATATAGCAATTGTAATGCTAAAGTAAAAATAAAATCAATCATCTGCTATCTCTTCACTTCAAATTGGTGTAACTGATGACAGTGTTTACTTATTTTTGTCGGCATCCATCCTGATGATTGTTGTTGGCAGTTTGTTTTTATTTGTGGGTATGAAAATTATAAACTTACGCGTTTCTTAAAGCGCGTTAATAAAATAATCTTTACCAATTGCATATTCAGAGAGATAAAAAAAGGAAAGACAATAATGAAAAAAGCTTCCCGATATTTAATTACCGCCGCGCTGCCTTATGCCAATGGTTTAAAACACATCGGGCATTTGGCTGGCGCTTATCTTCCGGCAGATACTTATGTGCGGTTTCTTCGTGCGCAAAAAAAAGATGTGGTGTTTATTTGCGGCAGCGATGAACATGGCACCGCTATTCCTATACAGGCAATGAAAGAAGGCACAACGCCGCAAGCCATCATCGATAAATATCATCCTGTTATAAAAGAAAACTTTGAAGATCTGGGTATTTCGTTCGACATCTATCACCGCACGTCCGAACCCATTCATCACGAAACGGCGCAGGAATTTTTTACTTATCTGAACGACAGAGGCGATCTGGAGAAAAAAGAAACGGAGCAATATTTTGATGAAGAAACCAGCACGTTTTTAGCCGACCGGTTTATAAAAGGCACCTGCCCTAACTGCGGTTTTGAAAATGCGTTTGGCGACCAGTGCGAGCGTTGCGGCACATCACTTTCACCCGAATTATTAATCAATCCGGTAAGTACGTTAAGCGGCAAAACGCCCGTAAAAAGAAAGACCACACATTGGTATCTTCCGTTGGATAAACATGAAGCCTGGCTGCGCGAATGGATATTGAATGAACACAAAAACGACTGGCGAAACAATGTGTTAGGGCAATGCAAAAGCTGGTTGGATAACGGCTTGCAGCCACGCGCCGTAACGCGCGATTTGGATTGGGGTATTCAAGTGCCATTGCCGGATGCAAAAGGCAAGGTTTTATATGTTTGGTTTGATGCGCCCATCGGCTACATTAGCGCTACAAAGCTATGGGCTTTAAACACAGGTAAGCAGTGGGAGCCTTACTGGTACAACGATGACACCAAACTGGTTCATTTTATTGGAAAAGACAACATTGTATTTCACTGTATCATCTTTCCCGTAATGCTGAAATTGCACGGCAACATTTTGCCCGATGCCGTTCCGGCGAATGAATTTATGAACCTTGAAGGCGATAAAATGAGCACCAGCCGCAACTGGAAGCTCGACATGCAGGACTACATCAACGATTTTATAAAAAAGGAAAATGGCGGCCCGCAAATGGCAGACGTGCTTCGGTATTATCTCACCACTATTTCGCCCGAAACCAAAGACAGCGAGTTTACCTGGAAAGGCTTTCAGGAAGCCAATAACAGCGAGCTGGTTAGCATCTTTGGCAACTTTGTAAACCGCGCGTTTGTAATGATGCACAAGTTGTGTAGCGGCAAAGTTCCACCACTTCATGCTGTGCTTTTGGATGCGGTTGACAAAGCAATGATCAGCGACATTGAAGTATCGAAACAGCGCGTTGAAACAATGCTGGAAGAATACAAGTTTCGCGAAGCACTTTTTGATGTGATTGACCTTGCCCGCAAAGGCAACAAATACATGCAAAAGAAAGAGCCGTGGGTGCTGGCAAAAAGAATAGAAGAAATAGCCAAAAACAAAAGCACCGAAGGCAACCCCGAAATGCTGCAAAAACAAATTGACAATACGCTTCACATTTGCCTGCAGCTTACAGCAAATCTTGCTATTTTAATTAACCCGTTTCTTCCTTTTACAGCAAAAAAAATGTGCCGTATGATGAAGGTGGTTGAAAAAATGCTCGACTGGAAAAACGCGGGACGTTTAAAATTATTAAGCGTTGGCTATTCGCTGAAAGCGCCTGAATTGTTGTTTAGAAAAATTGAAGACAGCGAAGTAAAAGAACAGGTAGAAAAACTAAAGGAAGCTACTGCAAAAGCAAAAACGGAAGAAGCCAACAAAAAAGTTGAGGAAGCTGAAAGCAGCAAGCAACAAGCCGAAAGTGAAGCAAAAGAAAAGCAACAAATTTCGTTTGATGATTTTGCAAGAATTGATTTGCGCATCGGAACGATTGTATCGGCTGAAAAAGTTGTGAAAGCCGATAAATTATTGAAGCTGCAAATTGATATGGGTTACGAAATGCGTACTGTTGTTTCGGGCATCGCACAATATTTTAAACCCGAAGAAATTGTGGGCAAACAAGTAACTGTTGTTGCTAATCTGGCTCCACGAATTATGCGCGGCATTGAAAGCAACGGCATGATATTAATGGCGCAGGATAATGCCGGTAAATTGCATTTTGTAACTTCAGCAGATAAGACGGACAATGGCAGCCGGGTTTCGTGATTTTGTTTTTTGCACATAAAATAAAAAGTAACCAATGTTATACGGGCAAATTAGTATTGACAATGAGGTAATGAGCGGCACACGTGTATTTGCAGGTACGCGGGTTCCAGTCCAATCCTTTTTTGATTATATGCAAGATGGAGATGATTTGAATGAATTTTTAAATGATTTTCCATCGGTTACAAAGGAAGCCGCTATATCTGTTTTAGAAATGGCAAAGCTTATCGAAGTATCATAACTATACAGTGATAGCAAGTTTTTATTATCATAAAACAAAAAACAACCTTATTACTACATGCAACGAGAAATTACATCCTGGTACAGCCCGTCAACCGACAGAGAAATGCCCATTGTAACGTATGGTCATTATGGTTTTGCATTACTGATGATACCCACAGCGGGCGCCGATTATTTAGAGTATGAACGTTTTAATTTAATTAATTCTATTGCGCCTTTCATTGATGCGGGTAAAATAAAAGTATTCAGCATTAACAGCATGAACAACGAAAGCTGGATGCATAAAACCATGTTGGGCGAACACAAAGCTATTAATCATAATAAGTTCAACAATTATGTAATCAATGAAGTGATTCCTTTTATTCGCAACAATGTAGGCAACGATACTTTTGTTTTTACTTGCGGCGCATCGTTTGGTGCCCTGCACGCAATGAATTTGTTTTTAAAGCACCCCGATAAAATTAATGGCGCCATCAGCATGAGCGGCGTGTACGATCTTACTGAATACACCAATGGTTATTGGGACGAACAGGTTTATTTTAATAGCCCGATGCACTATCTTGCTAACCTGAACGATAATTATTATTTAGATAAAATAAACGCAAGTCATCACGTTCACATTTACACGGGCAGCGGCGATTATGAAGACCCGCAATCGAACAAACGCTTTTCTGAATTGCTGTGGAGAAAAGGCATTTGGCACGACTTGCAAATTTGGGGTCAGGATAGTAAACACGAATGGCCAACCTGGCTGAAGATGCTGCCTTATATTGTTGGCAATCGGTTTTAATGTTGTACTGCTTTATAAAAATGCAACTGCAACTATTTTACTTTTGAATATGTTATAAAAACAATTCCTCTTTTTGGCGGATTTTTTCCTTGTGTGTGAAGTGTGTTACGGGATTGTTGGCAGATTACAGTTAAATCAATTATTTTCCGGACGTACAAGAGTTTGCCTGAGGCGGAACGAAAGACACACCGGAGGTGCAAAAGATGGTTACATAAAACTGCATTTTATTTACTTTATAATTTGCAAATAGGCGAATTCATATCTTAAAAAGGCTTGGTGAATGCTACTTCAAAAACAAAAAAAACTTATTAAAATTATTGGCGGCGTTTTAGTTTCTATCATCGCTTTGTTGCTTATTTTTCTTATCGGTTTGCAAATTTATGTAACAGAAAACAGGGCTTCGTTTGTAAAGATGGTGAACCAAAAATTAAACGCTGCCATTGCAGGCGATCTTTCTATTAAAGACATTGATATTAACGTATGGCGGCACTTCCCGAATGTTGATGTGGAAATGACAGGAATTGAATTAAAAGATTCTGTTTATCACCGCTCATTGCTGAACATACACTTTGCTTCTACGCGCATTAATGCGTTTAAATTGTTTGTTAACGAAGTGGATATTCATAACATTTATATGGAAGATGGTGTGATTGATGTTTTTACTGTAAAAAATGGCTTTAGCAACGATTATATTTTTAAGAAAGATAAAACCCAACAGCCCGGCGGTCATCCAGCCATAATTGATGAAATTGAAGTAAAGAATATTCTTTACATTTCAGAAAATGAAGTAAAAAATAAATGGTTTGGTGTAAGGGTAAATCATCTTCATGCCTCGCTTGATTATGCCGATTCTATCACTATTATAAAACTGAATGAAGATGCGCTGGTGAAAGGTTTGGGCTTTAACCTCGCCAAAGGCTATTTTTTAAAAGGAAAAACGGTGAAAGGCTCATGGAAGATGATTTACAACAGCAACAATAAGCAGCTTTCTTTTGATGAAACGCCTGTTGCCATTGGCGTTTCTAATTTCACGTTGAAAGGCGATTTTTTTCTGGCTGATACCCTTAACGCACATTTTAAAGTGATAGCAAAAGCAAAAGCAGTTGATTACAAAGAAGCTGCTTCGCTGGTAAGCCCTAACGTTCAAAATAAAATGAACCTCGTTAGTCTTACCAAACCATTGGCTATAACGGCAACCATTGAAGGCGCAATGGCATTTCGCACCATCCCGATTGTAAATGTGCAATGGGTAGTAAAAGATAACGAACTGGTAACGCCGGTAATAAAGTTGGAGCATTGCAACTTCACCGGCTCTTTTACCAACGAAAAAAATAAAGACTATCCGCGTACCGATGATAACTCCGAAGTGGTGTTATCGAAGCTGTCGGCTTCGTGGGGCGGCGTTTCGCTTATAGCAAAAACAAACACAGTTGTTACTAATCTTGTTCATCCTATTCTGCAATTCGATTTTACATCTGCAACAACATTGGCGGCTTTGGATCAAAAGCTAAACTTAGCGACTGTACATTTTATTAGTGGTGGCGCATTGCTTAACATACAATATAATGGGCCGCTGGGTATTAGCCCTGCCATGCTGAAATATTTAAGTGGCAATTTGGTTATAACTAATGCGCAGATAAATTACGAACCACGCGATTTAACCTTTAGCAAATGCAATGGCGAGATTATTTTTTCGCAAACCAACATTACTGTAAACGATTTGCAGTGCGATTTAAATACCAATCATTTTAAAGTTCAGTTACAAGGAAACAACGTGAATTTATTTGCTACCAACACGCTTCCGGGCGAAGCCTCGCTTACTTGCAATGTGTTGACACCCGACCTTGATTTGGGCGATTTTAAAGTGTTGCTTCATTCAAGGAAGAACAAAGTAGTAAATACATCAGCCGGCAGCTCGGCAAGTCAGTTGGTTTTGCTGGATGATGCGTTGCAAAACGGAACGCTGAACATCAATTTAAAAGCTGATACCGTACACATGGATAAGTTTTTAGCGCGTAACGTGGTAGCGCAGCTGGGCTTTAAAAACAACGACATAAATGTTGCTAAAGTATCGTTGCTTCATGCCGATGGAAGCTTAAACATGCAGGCGAAGATTCACCAGGTGAAAGAAAATTACAACCAGGCTAATGCTAAGCTAACGCTGCAAAATATTAACGTGCAAAAACTGTTTTATGCGTTTGATAATTTTGGAATGAAAGGGCTTACTTCCAATAACCTTACCGGCACTTTAAACACCAATGCAAACCTTCAATTGGGCTTTGATAACAAAGGAAAAATCATCCCGAATAGTATGCTGGGCAACTTGTTTTTTTCTATAAAAAACGGAACTTTAAAAAACTTTAAACCCATTGCCGACATACAGGAAGTAATATTTAAAAACCGCAACTTAGATAACATTCAATTTGCGGAATTGAAAGATAGCCTTGAGTTGAAACGGGATGAAATCTATATTCATCGGATGGAGATAGAATCATCTGCCCTGACCGCTTTTGTGGAAGGTATTTACAGTTTTGGCGATAACACAAATATTAGCGTTCAGGTGCCGCTTAACAACCTGAAAAAACGTGATGACGATTATGAAGTAAAAAATAAAGGGGCAAAACGAAAAGCCGGAGCCAGCGTGTATTTGCGCGCAAAATCGGATGGCAAAGGAGGTATAAAAATCGGCTTGGATTTATTTAAAAAATTACGCGGCGATAATTTTGAAGAAGATTTTCATAAAGATGGCTCTGCTGCAAAGGATTGATTAGTTCTTACCAAAATCCTCAATGTATTTTTCAATCACTTTTGGGTACCATTCATGCTCCAATACATGAATGCGCTGCGCCAATATTGCCGGCGTATCTCCCCTCAAAACCGGGCAGGTTTTGGAAAAAATAATTTTTCCGTTGTCGTATTTTTCATCCACTATATGAATGGTAATTCCGGTTTGTTTTTCATCCGCTTTTATCACCGCTTCGTGAACAGAATTTCCATACATGCCTTTACCGCCGTAAGCCGGCAATAAGGCGGGATGAATATTTAAAATTCGTTCAGGAAATGCTTCTACCAATGCAGCCGGAATCTTCCATAAAAAACCAGCGAGAACAATAAAATCAATCCTGTTTTCTTTTACTTCATTTATATAATGGTCACCTTTAAAAAAGGTTTCTTTTTCAATGAATAAAACAGCAATGTCATTTTGTTTCGCAATGTTGATAACGCCCGCACCAGGCTTATTACAAACAACCAGAACAACCTTTATAAAAGAATGATGTTTAAAATGCAGAATGATTTTTTCTGCATTGCTGCCTGCACCCGAAGCAAAAATGGCAATTCGTTTCATGATGATTGATTAGAACAAAAATAGAAGGAAACATGGATTGATTGGGCAGATAAAAGATAAGGTGCTATAAGTAGATATTAATTTATAAATAAAGATCATACTTAAAATAAACACTTTGTCAAAACATCATCATTCCCGTTTCATTTCTTGGTGCAAAACGCATTCTGACTTACTTTTACGAACTTATTCTACCAAAAAAGTGGACTAATAACTTAGTAAATGCAGCAAAGAGGAAAAGTAATATTTGTTGGCGCTGGTCCGGGCGATCCGGAATTGCTTACGTTAAAAGCCGCAAACGCTTTGCACAATGCAGAAGTGGTAATAACCGACAGGCTGGTAAGTGATGAAATAATAACAGCGCATGTACCTTATACGGCGCAAGTTATAACTGTTGGAAAGCAGGGTGGAAGCGGCTTATCAACCACGCAAAAACAAATTAATGAGCTGCTGGTTGCTAATGCAAAGCAACACAACAATGTGGTTCGTTTAAAAGGCGGCGATGTTTCTGTGTTTTCAAATATTTTAGACGAGTTATCAGCATTACAAAATGCTGATATTTCATATCAAATTATTCCCGGCATTACAGCTTTATCAGGTGCTGCGGCGTACACAGGAATTCCGCTAACCGCGCGTGGAATGGCAACCGGTATAAGGGTTTTAACTTATTATAACAACACAATTGTAGCTGATGTTGAATGGCAGCAAATGGCGAAGATGAAAGATACTTTGGTGTTTTACATGTCGGGAAATACACTGCGTGAAGTGATTAATAAATTGCTGCTGCATGGCGCAGAAACATCAATGCCTTTTGTTGTAGTTGAGCAGGCAACAACACCTTATCAGCACGTTCATTATTCCACCTTAATAAAATTTATGAATGATGAAAAGAAAGAGCAGTTTTTAAGTCCTTCTCTTGTAATAATTGGCAAGGTTACAGGATTGTACCAACAGTTTGCATGGCTGCCAAACAATAACAAACGTCAGCCTTATTTTACCCAGCTGGATGACCCATTCAACCAAATTATAAACGGAATAAAACATGCAGATAATGTTAGCAGAGCCTAAACTAAAACTGCTTCGGGAATTGATTGCACACGCTACTAAAGAAGAGTTGATTTGGATTAGCGGCTATGTGAGCGCATTGGTTGGCACACACGAAACTGCAACTGCACCAACTGTCTCACATGCGGGCGAAGCAAGCGTTTTAGCTGGTTGCACCGTTGTGTACGGAACTGAAAGCGGCAACTCCAAAAAGGTGGCAAACGATTTATCATCGAAAATAAAAAAGCACGGCTTGCCCGTAAAAACAAAAAGCTTGGATCAATATAAAACCGCCGACTTAGCCAAAGAAAATTGCTTACTGGTGGTGATGAGCACGCAAGGCGATGGCGAACCTCCGGCAGCCGCAAAAAAATTTTACGATTATTTATTAACCAACGAAATAAAATTAGACAAGCTAAAATATAGTGTGCTGGCATTAGGCGATTCTTCTTACCCTTTGTTTTGCAAAGCAGGGGAAGATGTAGATGAACGATTGGCAACACTGGGTGCGCAACGCATTACTCCAATGAAAAAATGCGATACAAATTTTGAACCCGAAGCCAGCGAATGGATTGATGAATTGCTGCAGTCTGCAATGCAGGCTGCATCTGCCTCGCAGCCAGGTGTAGTAAAAACAAAACTAGCAACAACCGGCAAAAAAATTTATAATGGAAAAATTATAACCAGAATTAATTTAAACGATAGAGAAAGCAGCAAAGAAACCTATCATATTGAAATTGCATCTGAAGAGGATGTTCATTATGAACCGGGCGATTCTATTGGCATCATTGCCAAAAACAGCGATGCCGCACTGCATAAAATTATTCAATTGCTGGAGGTAAATGAAGGGCAGGAATTTTTGTTTAAAAACAATTCTTACACGGCAGATGAATTGTTCAAAAACAAAGTTAATATCCAGTATTTACCGGAACGAATTATTCAGCAATATGCAAAATTGATAAAGAAAGACATTCCTTCTATACGAATGGATTTGGCTGATTTGTTACGAATTTATCCTTTCGATTCAACAATTGATGTGCAACAGTTCATCAACATACTTGACCCTGTTGCGCCGCGTTTGTACTCCATTTCTTCATCGCCGGCGTCGCATGGAAATAACGAGGTTCACATCACCGTAAGTCGCAGCGCATTTGAAGTGGATAGTCAAAAAAGATTTGGTTTGTGTTCCGATTATTTATCGTGCAAATACGTGGACGATGAAATGGAATTTTATGTGCAAAAAAACAGTTCGTTCAAGCTTCCTTCGCCCGACGCTGATATGATAATGATTGGACCTGGTACCGGCATCGCGCCCTTCCGTTCGTTTTTATTTGAACGTGATGCACAAGGCGCACAGGGCAGGAATTGGCTGTTCTTTGGGGACCAGCATTTTGTATCAGATTTTTTATATCAAACCGAATTATTAAGCTTCTTTGAAACCGGAACCATAACACGTTTCAACACGGCTTTTTCAAGAGATCAAAATGAAAAGCTGTATGTGCAACATCGCATGTGGCAACAAGCCGCCGAACTATGGAACTGGTTGCAAATGGGTGCGGTGGTTTATATATGCGGAGCAAAGCACCCTATGAGCACTGATGTTGAAAATATGTTGTTGCAAATTATTCGGGCAAAAGGAAATATGAGTGAGGATGCAGCGGCAGAATACTTAACAGCGTTGAGTGATAACGGAAGGTACCACAAAGATGTGTATTGACCTCATCCCAACCCTTCTCCACGGGTGGAGAAGGGCAAGAAGAACAGCCGCTTGCTGAATAGCGGACAAGGCGTTGAAGTGAGTGACACAACGATGCCTGATAGTAGTGCAGGCGCTGGTACTATAAAACTGTATTTGTATTTAATTAAATAATTTAAAAAGCTGATGGCTAATAGCTGAAAGCTTAAAGCTATAACATGAGTGAATCTCCTATAGAACGAATTAAAAAAGAAAGCGAAGGCTTACGCGGTACATTAAAAAAAAGCCTTTTAGATGAGCATACCGGCGCGATACGGGAAGACGACCAGGCGCTGATAAAATTTCATGGCATGTACATGCAGGATGACCGCGACCGCCGTGAAGAACGCGCTGACAAAAAACTGGATCGTTTGTATTCGTTTATGATTCGCCTTCGTTTGCCAGGTGGTTTTTTAACGGCTGAACAATGGGAAGGCTTACACCATATAACAGGCGAGCATACTACCGGCGTTATTAAAATTACAACGCGCCAAACAGTTCAACTGCATGGTATTTTAAAAAATCATATCAAGCCCACCATCAAAGAATTTAATGCGTTTCATTTGGATAGCATTGCGGCTTGCGGCGATGTAAATAGAAACGTAACAGCAACGGCGCATCCTAATGCATCGCCCATTCATGAAGAAGTGTTCAGCTATGCCGATAAGCTTAGTTTGTTATTGCTGCCAAAAACAAAAGCTTACTATGAAATTTGGCTTGATGATGAAAAATTAGTTGAAAAAACAGAAGATGATCCACTGTATCAGGATCGCTATCTGCCCAGAAAATTTAAGATTGGTATTGCCATTCCTCCCTATAACGATGTTGATGTTTTTACAAATGACGTCGGCTTGATTGCTATCATCAAAAACAATCAATTAACTGGCTTTAATATAAGCGCCGGTGGTGGCTTAGGCACTACACATGGCAATAAAGAAACTTACCCTCGGTTAGGCACTGTGCTGGGGTATGCAGATAAGAAAGACATTGAAAAAATAGTGTATCAAATTGTAACGGTGCAGCGAGATTTTGGCAATCGTAGCGATAGAAAATTGTCCCGCTTAAAATACACTATTGATCGCATGGGCATTGATGCTTTCAAGCAGGAGTTAGAAAACCGGATTGGCTTCAAACTCGCACCGGAAAAGACTTTCAGCTTTAAGGACAGAAGTGATGATTATGGATGGAAACAAAACCACGAAGGCAAATGGTATTATACCGCATTTATTGAAAATGGGCGCATTGCTGATGAAAACGAACTGCTTATAAAAACGGCTTGTTTGGAAATTGCGCAAAATAAAAAAGCAGCCTTTCGGTTTACGTGTAATCAAAATTTGATTATCAGCGATGTGAAGAATGAAGACAAAGATTTTGTGAATGCCATCTTAGAAAAATACAATTTGGTTTCTAACACCAATGCGGCTTCCAACACGCGCAAGCAATCTATGGCTTGCGTAGCGTTTAACACTTGTCCGCTGGCGTTGGCAGAAGGTCAGCGTTATCTTCCGCAATTGTTAGACAAGATTGACGATTTACAACGCAAACATAATATTGCCGAAGAAGGAATTGTAATTCGCATGACGGGCTGCCCCAATGGTTGTGCGCGTCCTTACATTTCAGAAATTGGTTTTGTAGGAACGGCTTACGGTCGTTATAATGTAATGTTGGGAAGTGATGTGGCGGGTTATCGGTTGAATAAATTATACAAAGAAAATTTGAATGAAGAAGAAATTATAAACGAGTTGGATGTATTGTTTCACAACTATTCAAATGGTCGTTTACAAAACGAACCGTTTGGCGATTTTATAATGCGCAAAGAGATAGTATGAAATTGATGTTATAGTAAATAAAACAAAAAATCATCGTTAAAAGCCCTCCTCAGCCTGTGGAGAAGGGTTGGGATGAGTTAATAAACAATGAAAGAAACCAATCAATTATTCCCCGTTTTTTTGAAACTTGAAGAGATGCGTGTGCTGTTGGTTGGCGCAGGCAATGTGGGTGTTGAAAAGCTCACTGCTATTCTTACCAATTCACCGGCTACAACGGTGCGTGTGGTAGCCAAAAAAGTGAGCGGGGCGTTTCTGCAAATGGCTTCACAGCATACTAACGTACACATTATTGAGGACGAATACAAAGACTCTCATTTGGATGATTGCAACATTGTAATTGCAGCCGTCAATGATATTGCTTTAAGCACCGTTATTCGTAACGATGCAAAAAGAAAAGGCAAACTCATTAATGTTGCGGACAAGCCTTATTTATGCGATTTTTATTTAGGCTCTGTGGTAACAAAAGGTAATTTAAAACTTGCTATTTCTACCAACGGAAAATCGCCCACGATGGCAAAACGATTGAAAGAAATGTTTGCCGAAGTATTGCCCGAAGATTTAGATGAAGTAATTAATAACTTACACCTCATTCGCAATAGCTTAGGAGGCGATTTTCAAACTAAAGTGAATGAACTGAACAAACTTACGCAGTCGCTGGTAGCAAAGCCTTTGAGCGAAGCTGAAAAGTATGAGCAGTATTGGTTTTTATAAAAATTGTAGTATTATCAAAAATCATGTATAGTCTGTTTTCACTATCCTGGATTTTAAAAAATATTATTTTATGAAGCAATTGTTGGAGGAAATTTTAAAGGGAAGTGTTGAAGAAAAAATAGAAGCGGTAGAAACAATTTGGAATAGTATTAATGAAAATTCAGTTCCTGTTACAGATGATGAAATTCAGATAGCAAAAGAACGCTATGAAGAATATATAAAACATCCGGAAGACACTATCAATTGGGAAATTGCAAAAAAAAAATTAATGGATAAGTATGGCTTTTAACGTTTCAATAAAGCCATTTACTTTCTTTGAAATTGATGAAGCGGTTTTTTGGTATGAAAGGCAGCTGCATGGTTTAGGCAACCGATTCTTGTTTGAATTAAATAATTGTATTGAAAAACTTAGAGAGCAACCAAAAAGCTATTTGATTATTGAAGCTCCTGTCCGACGGATTTTGTTACAATCATTTCCTTATAAACTTTTGTTTTTTGTAAAAGACGAAAATGAAATCGTCATCATTGCTCTCGTTCATACAAAGCAAAGTAAGCGGTTTATAAAGAAACGAATCAATAAATAGCAAGCAACCGCACCTGCTTTTAAACTTTTACTTTTGCTGGTTGAATAAATAAATTCCCAATTGCTTCCTCAACAACTCATTCAATCATTACAAAACATAGCCGGCTTCAATGATGAAGCATTCATCAAAGCGCATGAAGAACAGCCGCCCACTTCCATCCGTTTTCAACCCACGAAATATTCAATCTTTCATCAACGCCATTCAAGTAACCATTTATCATTATCAATTAAAAATGCCATTGCGTGGTGCCCGTTTGGTTTTTATTTACAACAACGTCCATCGTTTACATTTGATCCGCTTTTCCATGCCGGATTGTACTATGTGCAGGAAGCCAGTAGTATGTTTTTATGGGAAGTGTTGCAACAAACCATTGGAGAAAATGGAGTAAATAAAAAAGCCTTGGATTTATGCGCTGCGCCCGGCGGCAAAAGCACATTACTTTCATCTTTTTTTAAAGATGGTTTGGTAGTAGCCAATGAAGTAATTAAAAACCGTGTGAATGTTCTTTCCCAAAACATAACAAAATGGGGAAATAATAATGTAATAGTTACCAATAACGATCCTGCACATTTTAAAAAAGCAGAGAACTTTTTTGATGTGTTAATGATTGATGCGCCATGCAGCGGCAGCGGCTTATTCAGGAAAGATAAAGAAGCCGTTAACGGATGGAGTGAAGAAGCTGTAAACCTTTGTAACCTGCGCCAGAAAAGGATTATAGCCGATGCTTATGCTTGTTTGCAGAAGGAAGGCATTCTTATTTATTCTACGTGTTCGTACTCGGTAGAGGAAGATGAGAATATATTGGATTGGATGATAGAAAGCTTTGGGATAACAGCTATTAAAATTCAATTGCAGGAAGAGTGGAACATTGTTGAAACGCAATCGTTAAAACACAAAGCTTACGGTTACCGTTTTTATCCGGATAAAGTGCAGGGCGAAGGTTTTTTTATTGCAGCTTTTATAAAAAATGATGGCGGTAGTTTTTATTCGTCCAATCAGAAAGCTTCATTCTTACTAAATAAAAAAGAAGCTGAAATATGGAAGCCGTGGATAAAAGATTATTCTTCTTTATCGTTATTCAAACATAACGGGTTTGTGATGGCTGTTCCGCATCTCCTTCAACAACATCTTACAACATTGCAAAAAGCGTTGTACATAAAGCAGGCAGGCATTGCGGTGGGTGAAGTGAAAGGTAATAACATCATTCCGCATCATGCGCTGGCGGTGAGTACCATTGCAAATCAATCGTTACCAATAATTGAGTTTACAAAAGAGCAAGCCATACATTTTTTGCAGAAGAAAGAAATAGACATCAACATTTCATCGTTATCAAAAGGCTGGCAGCTTGCCACGTTTTGTGGAATAGGTTTGGGCTGGCTGAAAGTTTTGCCCAACCGCATAAATAACTATTATCCATTGGAGTGGAGAATTTTAAAAAATTAATTTTACACCCGACTACTTACTTAATTTTTTGATGCTATGAAACACTTTATCCAATGCCTTATGCTGCTGTTTTTTTCGTTTTGTTTTATTGCAAAAATACAAGCGCAATCGGCTTACAGTATGCACACCATCGCTACCGGCGAAACGCTAAGCGTGCTTGCAAAAAATTATCATACAACGGTGGGAGACATCATGCGCCTGAACGCCATGAACACAAAAAGCCAGCTTCACATTGGCGATAAAATAAAAATACCTGCAGGCGGCGCCGTAGCGGCTGAAAAGCCTGCTATTACTGCATCTGCACCGGTTGCTTCATCAACTACTACTGCTAAAACGCATGTGGTAGAGAAGGGTGAAACGCTGTATCGTCTTAGCAAGATATACCATATTTCGGTTGATAAACTGATCGCGCTGAATAAGCTTTCCGTCCCAACCACGCATGTAGGTCAAACCTTAATTGTAAGCGATGGTACGGCACCGCAAACAGTAACCGGAGCGAAAGAAGAAAAAAAGGCAACGGCGCCAAAAGAAACCGCAGCACAAACACCTCAAAACAATACCACTTCTCAAACTTCTGCAAGTGCAGAACCGCCTGTAAAAAATGTTGTTACCGAAACGCCGGCACAACAAAATAAAACAACAACAACCGTAACCACACCGCAAACAACCGTTACTTCTGCCGTTGAAAACAAAGTAAATACAAACCCCGCCGATTACAATTCGGTAAGCAATGCAACTGCGCCGAAAGAAGGATTTTTTACTACGATATACGGCAAAGATGCACAGCAAAAAAAAGAGCAAACCAAAAGCGGCGCTGCCATGACGTTTAAATCGGCAAGCGGCTGGGCAGATAAAAAATATTATATTCTGATGAACAATGCGCCAACCGGTTCCATAGTAAAAATTACAAATGGTAAAAACGAATTGTATGCAAAAGTGTTGTGGAGCTTAGGTGAGATGAAAGAAAACGATGGCTTGAGCTTTCGCATCAGCACGGCAGCCGCAGCCGCATTGGGCATTACAGAACAAAAGTTTGATGTAAAGGTGAGTTATTATGAATGAGTTTTCTTTTACTGCACTTTGCAACACAAACAATTTTGTTCCTGTTTTGTTAGTGATGTTTGTAAGTAAGCTGCTTATTTTTTATGTTCTGAAACCTCTTAAAAAATCTTCAATACTCATTCTTTTTTTTCCTTCTAACTGAATGTCGGATACGTAAATAAAACCATTGCTGCATTTGAATTTAAGAAACGTTTTACCATCGGTTTGATGAGTTCCGTTTACCACTGTCTCAGATGAATATTCTTTACGGCTGCTGTATATTTTCAGCATCTTGTTTTGCAGATAAGTATAAGCGGTTGGATAAGGCGATAAGCCACGAATCAAATTATAAATTTCATCTGTTGTTTTACTCCAATCTATTCTGCAAGTTTCGGTAACAATTTTAGGCGCATGTTTTACGGTTGGTGGTTGATGGTTAGTGGTTGTTTGTGGAATTTCTTTCAATGAACCATCCGCTAAATTTTGTATTGTTTTTAATAACAATTGTGCGCCTGCTTCTTTCATTTCATCGTGCAGTTCACCTGCGGTTTCATCATCTCTTATGGCAATGGTTTGTTGCAATAAAATGTTGCCCGTATCAATTTCGTGTTGCAGTTTAAAGGTGGTAACACCCGTTTGTTTTTCGCCGTTGATAATTGCCCAGTTAATAGGCGCCGCGCCGCGATAATCGGGCAGGAGAGAGCCATGCACATTGACAGTTCCCATCGGAGGCATGTTCCAAACGGCTTCGGGCAACATGCGAAAAGCAACCACCACTTGTAAATCGGCTTGCAGGTTTTTGAGTTCCTCTAAAAACAAGTGGGTTCTTTAATTTTTCGGGTTGAAGAACAGGCAAATTATTTTCAACAGCGTATTTTTTTACTGCGCTTTGGGTCAGCTTCATACCTCTGCCCGAAGGCTTATCGGGAGCTGTTATCACACCAACAATATTGCACCCATTTTCTACCAGAATATCGAGCGAAGCCAGTGCAAATTCGGGTGTGCCCATAAACACGAGGCGAAGGTTTTGAAAGTTCATAAAGCAAAGCTACCTCATCCCAACCCTTCTCCAAAAATGGAGAAGGGCTTTAGGCGATGATTAGAAGTCTTCGTAGAAGAAATATTTTTTTCTTATTTTTTTAAAAGCATTGAGCTGTGGTTGCCAGCTGGCGCGGATTTCAGTCTCGCTTTTGCCTTCTTTTATTTGTTGCATGAGAGTGCTGTTGCCGGCAAGTTTATTGAAGAAATAATCTTTTGTTTTGTTCGATTTTGGTGAGATAAAAAAACTATCTTTTTGAGGAAACAACTGATATGCCTGTAGCAGCCATTTCAATTCAATTTGCGTAGATGGTTTTTCTTTTGTTATCATCCAGCCATAACAGGGTTGGTCTTTCCATTTTGGTGCCGATGCACCGGCGTTGCTATGTGGAGTAAAAGAAAACAAAGTTGTTGGCAATGCAGGATGACCAAAAATTTGAAACGGATGCTCTGTGCCTCTGCCTTCGCTTAGCGTTGTACCTTCAAAAAAGCAGGTTGACGGATACCAATAAATGGCATTCATTTCAGCGAGGTTCGGCGATGGAGCAACAGGTAAATTGTATTTTGTTTTGTGCGTATAGTTTGCGCAAGTGATAATATTCAGTTCAAGATATTTTATTTTTGGGTTCCACTCTTTGTTTAAAACAATATTGTCTATACTAAACATAACAGGAAATACGGGACGTGTCCATTTTTCCATTGCAATCATTCTTGCATATTCGCCCAATGGTCATTCCATATACAACAGGCACAGGCTGCATACCCACAAAACTTCGATAAGCAGTATCCAAAACAGGACCATCAACATAAAAACCATTCGGGTTCGGGCGATCCAATATCAGAAAGGGTTTGCTATTTTCAAAAGCCGCTTCCATAAAGTATTGCAGCGATGCGATATAAGTGTAAAAACGAACGCCTACATCCTGAATATCGAATAACAAAACATCCACATCTTTCAAATCATCAGCCGTTGGCTTTACTTTTTTTCCATACAAAGAAATGATAGGAATGCCGGTTTGTTTATCGGTGTCATTGCCAACACTTGCACCTGCATCGGCACTGCCATGAAAGCCATGTTCAGGGGCAAAAATTTTTATAATGTTGATGCCTCTTTTTTGTAAAGTGTCTATCAAATGAATGTTGCCAATCATAGAAGTGGCATTGGCAAATACAGCCACTCTTTTGTTTTTTAAGAAAGGAACATACACCGACATGCGATACGCACCCGGTAAAACCGGCGCATTATTTACACCCGTAGCATCGGTTTGCGCTGTACATAATAAAAAGGAAAGGAGAAGAAAAACAAGGGCTGCAACAACTTTCATGAAGAGGACGATTTTTTAAAATTGTGAATGTAAATTAATATTATCTTTCGCGCTTTTTAAACGATAAAAAGAAAGTATGCAACAGGTTAAAAATGGCGATACCATTAAGATTCATTATAAAGGAAGACTGGCAGACGGAACTGTGTTTGACAGCAGTGAAGGTCGCACCCCGCTCGAATTTAAAGTAGGAAGCGGTGCCGTGATTTCTGGCTTTGATGCTGGTGTGAAAGACATGAGTATAGGTGATAAAAAAACTGTTCACATTCCGGCTGCAGAAGCTTATGGTGAGAAGCACGAACATTTGATTATGGAATTTCCCAAAGATCAGTTTCCGCCCGATTTAATTCCTGAAGCGGGTATGCAGCTAAACATGAGTAGCAACACCGGGCAGATGATACCGGTTGTAATTACAGAAGTAAAAGAAGATTCGGTTTTGCTTGACGCTAACCACCAGCTTGCCGGGAAAGATTTAATTTTTGATTTGGAACTGATGGAAATTAATGGCAGCGGGAAGAGTAAAATTATTTTGCCATAAGTGAGATATAGAATACATCAATAAAAACAAACGTAAGATTGTTCGCAATTGATGGTTGCCAACTGTGAGTGTTCAAAACCTGTTTACAACACCATATTTTGTTCTCTAACTTTTTTTATGGATGAGTTTGTATTTTTTAATGGTATCCATGAGATAATTCCCTTGATGGAAAAAAGTAACAAAAAAGATCAAGGACCGCATAAACGCTCCGCGCATTTGTTCGTGCCACTGCACCTTCCAGTGTAACAAGTTTGTTTATTTGCTGAACGGTTGAGTGTAAAAATTGGTTTTTTAGCAGTAATGGTTTCCAACTTCAATAATTTTATAAATGACTATCCGTATAGAGTAACCCCTTCCTTATTAGGGTTGTGCAAAGCCGTCATTGCGAGGCACGAAGCAATCTAAACACCACACAACATCAGGTTGATAAGTGGAATATAGCAGTACATACAATTTACAGACTGCTTTGTGCCTCGCAGTAACAATGCAGGTTACTATATCCGGATAGTTATTATTTTATGGATAAGTAACCGTATTTCATCAACCAATTGAAAAGGGTTGTCCATTCGGACAACCCTTTTGTTTTTACTGCATTTATGCAGAAGGTTTGTTTTCGTACCTTATTGTTGAGCAGCCTATTTTTTATTTACTAATAGTTCGCCCGTGTAAAAGCTGTTGGAAGCATCTTTACCATCTGCAGATAAAAAGGTTATCCAGGTTTGGATGACCCTGCCTGCAAAGGAAGTTACATCTACTGAACCGGCACCTGTACTGCGAATAGAAGCGGTGTCCGTGTAAACGGTTGTTTTTTGGTCTTCCGAGTAAGCCACCAGGATGGCAGTGTCCGCAGGAGAGGCTTTACCAATGCCACTATTGTCGGTCCAGGTAAAATAAAGCGTGGTTCCACTTACCGTAGCAGATGGGGCAGCAGCATTCGGCAGTTCGCCACGGCTCACAAGTGCGCGGCCGTAATCAATAGAATAATCAGGCGCTTTACCACCCAGTGCATTTTGGTAATTGTAGGAGAAAGCAGCGTTGTACTCCGACATACCGACTGCATACTTCCGAAAGGTAAGCCCAACCAAACTCGTCATTGGCTGTACGAAACTAATAACCGTTGAAAACTTAAGCTGGTGATCAAGCTGGTCAACCGATGAGGTTCCCTTTCGTGTGGACGGCTGGCTGCGCAGATAGTGAATGCCTTTCCAACTGCTGCCAATAACGGTGCCTACTGTGCCCGATACAGGGCCTAAAATGCCCTTTGAAATTCTAGCCATTTTACTTTTTTGATTTGATTAAAAAATATGAGATTCCTGAAAGCTTGCAGTTCAGCTTAACCGGTATGCTGTAGTGCCGTGCTTTGCAGAACAAAAGTAGAGCCGCTGGATGATACGAAAAAGGGTTGTGATGTCAGTGGTACGCGTTTGCTTTGCCATGCGCTTTTTGCTGCAATGTGTACTGTTTTGCATGGCTGGTTGAATTGAATACAGGCTTTGAACGAATCGGTAATTACCGTGTTTGGTTTAAGCGAAGGATTGTTTTGATAATGAATGTTCTGCGATTTTCAATCGCCGTTTTAGTAGAACTGTTATCCGAAAGAATAGAAAGAAGTGTAAGGGGTATAGATGGTATATAGTTGGGGTATAGATGGTAACTGACAGTTGATTGTACGTTTTTTTAAGCTGACATGCAAAGAAAGAGAACAAAAGCCGGCAGTTTTGCGCCTATAATTTGGCAGGAAGCGCTTCGTTCAAGAACACGAAGAAAGCCGTGTAAATAATAAAACACTTTGCCTCCCAACCTGGCAAAAGGAATGAGGTTTTTACTTCGGTAATACTGCAAGGTGCGACTGCTGATGGGAAACTTTTGCATCAGTTCCTGCTTGTCTATCCAGTCGGATGCAGTGGAGTTAGATACATTGAATACGGTAGCTTCTTTTTCGTTTGATTTGGATTTCATCATTGTTTTGGTTAAATGGCGAAAGATTTTTGATAATGAATTTTAGTATGCAAATATGAAAAATTTTTTAGAAATCTACAAGGCTGTTTACAAATTTTTTATGGAAACAACTAAAACACGAGGAGCAGAAGAAATATAAAGTATTCAAGATTACTCAATGCGCCTCCTCATGATCACTATGTAATTAAGAATTAAACAGTTAACGGTAAATAGCTTAATAAACGAAATGCCGCGCTAATAAATTTTTTGAATGAAAGAAATTTTTATTTCCTGTCCGCTTGCAGAAATCAGGTAGTTTTTTCACAAATAGATGATAGTGTTGTTAACCACATAGAATGATAGAAACATAGGTAAGAAAACACATAGAGTAACGCTATGTGAAACTCATGTATCTATTGTGTCTATGTGTTTCATCATATAGTCAATATCACCAACAGAAAGTAATAGCTAAATCAGGAATCAGGAAATACACCATCTTATCTTATCAGGTATGTAAGTTACCCTTCTTCAACCTGGCAGGTTATTATAATCGCAATGCAATTTTTAAGGAGGTCTTAATATTCAAACATCAAAATTTAATAACATAGAGCCTATATTTGCCGCACCTTATCGAAATTCATCTGATGCCTATACGCTTTTCCGGATTTTGTTTTCATCTATTTCTAATTGTAACTGTTGTATTTACTCTTTCCTCCTGTGCAACGAATAAACGCATTTCTTATTTCCAGGATTTTCCTGATACAGCGCGCATTGCAATTGCACTGAAAACAATACCTTTTAAAAACCCGGTGATTAAACCAGATGATGTGTTGTCAATTACTATTGAAACCATTGACAATGCAGTTACTTCGCCGGTGAATACGACGAATAGCTCTGCAGCAGGAGCGCAGTCTACCAATGGGTATTTAGTCAATAGCAGCGGCGAAGTTGAACTACCATTTATTGGAAAAATTAAATTAAGCGGCTTAACTACATCACAGGCTCAAGACACCATATATAAAGCTGCGGAAAAATTATTTAACAGCCCTGTTGTCAACGTACGGTATGCAAATTTTAAAATTACCGTATTGGGTGATGTGGGGCACCCTTCTACATTTGTAATGCCAAGTGAAAAAGTTACCATTTTTGATGCTATCGGGCTGGCGGGTGATTTAACTATTTACGGAAAAAGGGAGAATGTGTTATTAATTAGAGACAGTGCTGATAACAACCGCCAAATGGTGAGGTTAGATTTGAATTCAAAGAATATCATCAGCTCTCCTTATTTTTATTTGCAACCGAATGACTTAATTTATGTAGAGCCCAATAAAAACCGAGTTATCAGTACCGATGCACAACAAGGCAGAACATTAGCTATTGTTAGCACCTCTATTGCTGTTTTGGCGTTTATTCTTTCCCGTATTAAATGATAATTACTGATGAGTGACCAGCAGATACAAGTAGCAAATGTGCAGGCAACCAGCTCTTTCAATGGCAAAAAGCTGTTGAGTAGGGCTATTGATTTCTGGTACCTATATCTTCTTTCCCTTGCGATTTGTGTTTCGTTTGCCTGGTTTAAGGTGCATTATGCCACTCCTATGTATAAGGTGTATGCACAAGTTTTGGTTCAGGACGATAAAAACAGTAGCTCACAAGCCTTAAACGGCAATGGTTTGGATTATAGCTCTCTCTTTAGTGGTAAAACAAATATATCTAATGAGATTGCTATTTTGCAAACAACAGACCTTTCCAGAAGAGTCGTGGATAATTTAAAGCTCTATACCGGCTATTACCATAAAGGAAGCGTAAGGAGTGTGGAACTGTATAAAGGAAGCCCGTTTACAGTAGCCTATCATCCTGATAACGACACTATTACACCTCTAAGCCTGGAATTGAAATTTCCTGCTGTGAACAGTAATGAATTTCTTATCACGAGTGGTGCGGATCAGTTTAAGTGGCATTTTAATGATACGCTTCATTACAATAAAGCAAGCTTCTACTTTAAAAACAAAGGGGGCGGCTTCGATACAAAGTCAAGCTATCTGTTTGTTGTTCAGAATCCTGATGCCATAGCTGCTTCTATTGCCGGAAATTTAAGCACAGACTTGCTTTCCCTCAAAAGTACTATCATTAGTTTAGTCTACAATACCAACCTGCCTGAAAAAGGTGTTGACGTTCTGGGAGGAGTAGCACAGGCTTATATCAACCGGAATTTAGAGCAAAAGAATTTGTCTTCTGATAGTACGATTCAGTTTATCAATAGCAGGCTTGCCATTGTAGGCAGTGATTTAGGTACTATAGAAACAACTATCCAGCGATTTAAGCAGGAAAACAAAATTGCAAATATTGAAGGGCAAGCTCAACAACTGATAACAAGCAAAACGGGTTATTATCAAAGGTTAAGTGATTTAGAAGTTCAGTTACAGGTTATTCAAACTATGCTGAATTATGTGGAAAGCGACAAGAAAAACAGCCGGCCAGTGCCTGCTTTGTTAAACAGCGATGCCACATTTGGCGGATTAATCAGCAGCTATAATGCCGAGCAATTACAACGCGACAAACTTCTATTATCCCTGAAAGAAGACAACCCGATTGTTACCAATGTTGATCTTCAGATTGCCGGTTTACGGGGCGATATCATCCGCAGTTTAAAAAGCCAGCAACAGGCGCTTACCATCAGTAAGCAAGAATTAGATGCACAGAACAACTTAATAAGCGGACAAATCTATAATGTACCGGTGCAGCAAAGGCAGTTTTTAGATTATTCGAGAGAGCAGGACGTAAAACAGGCATTGTATCTTTTCCTCCTCCAGCGCAGGGAAGAAATTGCCATCGGCAAAGCATCTAATGCTTCGAATGCTTCTCTCATTTCCGCACCCAAAGCAAACTATAATCCTTATCAGCCTGTTTCGAGTACTGCTATCACCATTAGTATATTGATAGGGCTCGTATTGCCTACTACGTTTATTATACTGAAGTTTTTATTGAACAATAAAGTAACCAGCCGTGAAGATGTCTCTAATGCCACACCTGCTAATATTTTATCAGAAATCGGGCACAACGAAGAACAAGGACTTTTGAATATTAAGGACAAAGGAAGATCTATTATTGCTGAACAATTCAGGATTTTCAGAACGAATATGGACTTTGCTCTGGCAAACAAGAAATCACCGGTTATAATGATTACTTCCTGCGTGAGCGGCGAAGGAAAATCATTTATTGCAGCTAACTTAGGCTTTATCTATGCTGTTAGTGGCAAAAAAGTTCTGTTGCTTGAATTGGATTTAAGGCGTCCCAAACTTAGCAGGATGCTGGGTATCAGTAACGAGAAGGGATTTAGCAATTACGTTATTTCCAATGAGCCGGTTTCCAATTTTATTCAAACAGTTGAAGGCTATTCCTCTTTGTATGTATTGCCTTCAGGTCCTATACCGCCAAATCCGGCGGAGCTTTTACTCTCCGATAAGTTAGGCACGCTTATTAACGATTTAAAGCAACAGTACGATTACATTATTTTTGATACTGCGCCTATTGGTGCTGTAACTGATGCCCAGATTGCAGGAAGATTTGCCGATGTTTCACTTTATATTATCCGACAGAATTACAGTATTAAAAACAGTCTCGAAGTTGTGAATGATATGGTTTTGAATGGTAAGCTGAACAACCTGTACATTGTTTTGAATGACGTAAGCGAAGGAGCATCTTATAAATACGGTTACGGATACAGGTACAGTTACGGCTATGGGTATGGCTATGCAGACAAGATAGATAAAAAGAAATGGTGGCAGATAGGGTAGAATTTGATTTATGATTTATGAATTAGGAATTATGATTTGTAAGAGATGAGATAGTAACAAAGCGCTTAAAACTTACTATAAAATAGCGGGTAAGATAAGTATAAAAAAGCAATACTTGGTTATGGGTGAAACAATTACTGATGAATATTGGGATTTGGAAATTAAGCCACAAGACAGGCTTTTGAATCTTCATTTGAAAGAGGTTTGGAGTTACCGCGATTTGCTTTGGCTTTTGGTACGAAGAGATTTTGTTTCTTTTTACAAGCAAACCATTTTAGGACCGCTATGGTTTTTTGTTCAGCCCTTACTCACAACCCTTATGTTTACGCTTGTATTTGGCAGGATGGGAGGTTTTTCAACTGATGGTTTACCGCAGCCTTTATTTTATATGGCTGGCATTACCGCATGGAACTATTTTGCAGATTGCATTACGAAAACAAGTACCGTATTTAAAGACAACGCTGCCATTTTTGGCAAAGTGTATTTTCCACGGCTTATCATGCCGTTAAGCATCGTGGTAAGCAACTTAGTACGGTTTGGCGTACAGTTTTTTATGTTTCTGCTTTTTTTGGTGTACTATTCTGTAAAGGGAACCTCTTTCCATTTCACCTGGGCAATTAGCCTGTTTCCGTTGGTAGTCCTGCTAATGGCTGCCCTAGGATTGGGTTCCGGCATGGTCATCTCTGCCATGACAACTAAATATCGAGACCTGGCTTTTCTGCTCACGTTTGGTGTACAGCTGCTCATGTATGCTACTACCGTTATCTATCCGTTATCATCAGCACCTAAACAGTATCATACTGTAATTGCTGCTAACCCCATGACGCCGCTGATCGAAACGTTCCGTTATGGCTTTCTGGGTATGGGCAGCTTTAGCTGGGCAACGTTTGGCTATGCAACTGCCGTTACTCTTGTTTTTCTATTAATCGGCATCATTGTTTTTAATAAAGTAGAAAAGGATTTTGTGGATACGGTATAAGTAGTTGATAGATGATAGGGGTAGTTGAAAGTTGATAGATGGTGAAAATACATAAATAAGAAGAATTTATTCATAACTCTTAATTCATAATTATACATGGCTATTGCCATTCAAGTAGAAAACTTATCAAAGGCATACCAGTTGGGTGAAATAGGCACGGGCACACTTAGCCGTGATATTGAGCGATGGCTTGCTAAGATACGTGGAAAAGAAGATCCTTTTTTAAAGATAGGCGAAGCGAATGACCGTACCAGCAAAGGGACGAGTGATGTAGTATGGAGTCTTAAAGACATAAATTTTGAAATAGAACAGGGAGATGCGGTAGGTATTATTGGCAGAAACGGAGCTGGCAAAAGTACACTACTTAAGCTATTAAGTCGTGTAACCTCCCCAACAACAGGGACTATCAAAGTTAAAGGAAGAATAGCCAGTTTGCTTGAGGTAGGCACAGGTTTTCATCCCGAACTAACAGGAAAAGAGAACATTTATCTCAACGGAGCCATCCTTGGCATGAGAAAAAAGGAGATTAGGAGAAAGTTTGACGAAATCGTAGACTTTGCAGGTGTTGAGCGCTACATTGATACTCCTGTTAAAAGATATTCATCAGGCATGTATGTGAGACTGGCCTTTGCAGTAGCGGCTTATCTTGAATCTGAAATACTTATTGTGGATGAAGTGCTGGCAGTAGGTGACGCGGAGTTTCAGAAGAAGTGCTTAGGTAAGATGAATGATGTTAGTAAAGGTGAAGGACGAACTGTATTGTTTGTAAGTCACAACATGAATTCTATAAGAACATTGTGTAACCGTGGTGTCATTCTTGAAAATGGAAGACTTTCTGTTGACAAGGAAGTTAATACCGCTATTAATTATTACGAAAAAAATAATGAAAATTCTACCTATTGGAAAGGAGAAGATGGAGATAAGTTCATTAAAATTACAGAAACTAAAGTACTTTCAAATGATGGAAAGAAAAGCTTTTCTAATAGTTCTACTTTAAATATTTCTTTACAAATTAAGCTTTTAGAAGCTTTTAATGATTTGGTTATTGGACTAACAATAAAGTCTTCATATGGCTATCCTATCGCTAGTACTCTTTATAACGATTTTAATGACTATTCATTAATAAAGGCTGGTTTATATGAAATTATTTTTACCATACCATCATATACTTTAGCTCATGGGAGTTATATAATTGACTTTAATGTTTCAATTCCTTATGTTAGAAAAATTAATAGTAATATTATTAATTTAAAGTTTAACATTATAGCAGACAGTTCTTTAGGAAATAAATTTTTTGTTGAAAATAATTATAACTATAATTCGATTATAAGGCCTAACTGGTTTAAATCAATAAAAGAAATTCACAATTAAAAAAGATACTATGAATTCCTTGTTGCAATTCTTCGAAGAAAATTCTGAAAGTAATTGTATTCATAAATGGATGCATTATTTCGAAATTTATGACAACTTTTTCAAAAGATATAAAAATCAAGCAGTTACAATATTAGAGATTGGCGTTTATCAAGGCGGTTCTTTAAATATGTGGCGTAACTATTTTGGACAAAACGCAGAGATTTATGCAATAGATATAAATGAAGAATGCAAACAATTTGAGACGGATAATACTAAAATTTTCATTGGCTCACAGGAAGATAGAAACTTCTTGAAATTGGTAAAAAGTAAAATACCCAAGGTTGATATTTTAATTGATGACGGAGGTCATTCCATGTCTCAACAAATAGTTTCTTTTGAAGAATTATATGATCACATTAAGGATGATGGTATTTATTTGTGTGAGGATTTACATACTTCCTATTGGGCAAGTTACGGTGGGGGATACAAAAATCCTAAAAGCTTTATAGAATATAGTAAACATTTTATTGATTATATTAATGCTTGGCATAGTAATGATGATAATTTACGAGTCAATGATTTTACTAGATCAACTTATTCATTGCACTATTATGACAGTGTTCTTGTTATTGAAAAAAGAGAAATTAAGCCACCAGAAGTGAGAATGAATGGTAAGATTATTATTGATATTGATAAATTTCCACCTCCTAATTTGGATAAAAATTCTAAAGAGTCGAATTACTTGAAAAGGAAAATTAAGAGTCTTATAAATCGAAAATAGATACTGACTAAACTATAATAAAATGAAAAAAACGATAAAAGATTTATTTTCTCTTACTGGTTACTATTTAGTCAAAAAACAAAAAATAAAACCCAATCCCAATAGATTCGAGCCTTATGAATGTAACTTTATGTCTAATACCTTATATGTACATGATTATGCTTCATTAGAATTAGGCCTATACGAATTATTTGAACAAAATATTTACAAGTTTAAATCGAAAACGGATGCACCATATATTGTAGATTGTGGAGCAAATCTTGGCATGAGTGTCATTTATTTTAAGTCCATATATCCTAATGCCATTATTACTGCCTTTGAAGCGGATCCGTACATTTTTAGTTTTTTAAAAAAAAATGTTCACTCATTTGGCTTTGCGAACGTAGAGGTTATAAATAAGGCTGTATGGAATGAGGATGATAAAAAATTGTCTTTTTTAAAAGAAGGGGGAGCTGGTGGTAGAATCGAAGAAAAAAATACGGTAGGTGATTACATTGAAATTGAAACGGTAAGACTGAAAAATTTCCTAAATAGGAAGGTTGATTTTTTAAAGATTGATATAGAAGGTGCTGAATTCAGTGTAATTACAGATTGTGCTGAGGAGCTGCGAAACGTAGAAAATTTATTTTTGGAATATCATAGCTTTCCCGATAGGAAGCAGAATTTGCATGATATGTTAGATATAGTGCAAGGTGCAGGATTCCGATATCATATAAAGGAAGCTTTTACCAGTAATATTCCCTTTGAAGAAATAAAGTTGAATGTCGGAATGGATCTACAACTAAATATATTTTGCTACCGCAATTAGCAGTTTATATCAAAAATTACCTATAATAGGCTTAAATTTCTGACACACGCACTTGTGTTGACTTTTAAATTTTTAATCGCACACGTGGTTAGTATATACTAATTAGATAATGATAAGTATAATTATTTGCTCTATTGATATTAAACGTTATTTAGAAATTGAAAAAAATATTGGTGAAACAATCGGAGTAGTTTACGAGACTATTAAAGTACCAAACCCAGGTACTATGGGTTTATGCGAAGCCTATAATAAGGGAGGTAAAATCGCCAATTACAATATTCTTTGCTTTGTACATGAAGACATTTTGTTTCGAACCCAAAACTGGGGTAGAATCTTGATTGATCATTTTGCTAACTTAATTGAAGTGGGTATTATCGGCTTAGCAGGTTCAGTTTTCAAAAATAGAATGTTATCAAGTTGGTGGCAAGAGCCAGTCAGTAATATGGAACCTAAAAGATGTAGACTAACACAGCACTTTAAATTTCAAACTCACTTAACTCCTGAATATTGGTATTATAAACCCATTTAACGAGCAAGTATCAGAAGTTATTACAATTGATGGATTATTCTTATCAATGACAAAAGAAAATTTGGATAAATAACAAGTTCGATCAGGAACTCCTTAAGGGATTTCATGGTTATGACTTAGACATAAGTTTACGCGTTTCTCAATCAAAAAAAAATTATGTTGTTTTCGGAATATCAGTGGACCACTTTTCTGAAGGACAAAATAATCTGCAATGGATTGAAAATAATCTAAAAGTACATCAAAAATATAATAATTATTTACCGCTTGCCACTCACAACTATAATTTGTCAAAGGAAGATTACGATAAAATAGATGAAAGATGGCTGTCTTATTGGATACAGATCATGGTTTCACAAAATGTAAGTTTAATTAGTTGCGCATGGTATGTGTCGAAAATGTTAAGACTTCGCAATGAAGCGGACGCTCAACAAGCATTGAGGGTCTTTTATAATTTATTTTACTTATGCATGAGACGTCTATATAAGCGCATTCAACATAAATAATACTCTTTAATTGGTTATTTTTATAGAAGATGATTAGAGCAATAGCTTATTATTTACCTCAATATTATCCAATCCCTGAAAATAATAATTGGTGGGGAAAAGGATTTACAGAATGGACAAATGTTACGAAAGCAAAGCCTTTGTTTAAGGGACATTACCAACCTATATTACCAAGTGCCTTAGGTTTTTATGACTTAAGGGTTCCCGAGGTGAGGGAAGAGCAGGCTGCTTTAGCAAAGGAATTTGGAATAAGCGGCTTTTGTTACTGGCACTATTGGTTCGGAGATGGAAAAACAATTTTAGAGCGAGTTTTTAATGAAGTACTTACTTCGGGAAAGCCAGACTTTCCTTTTTGTCTAGGATGGGCTAATGAGAGTTGGACGGGTATATGGTATGGTAGTCCAAAGAAGACCTTGATACAACAATATTACCCAGGAAAAAAAGATTATGAGGCACATTTTAACTTACTTCTTGAGGCCTTTCATGATAAAAGATATATCAAAGTAAATGGAAAACCTTTTTTTCTTGTATACAGACCTAATGATATTCCGGATTTAGAAGTATTTGTAGATATTTTTCAGAATTTAGCAATTAAAAACGGTCTGCCGGGAATACATCTTGTTGGTTCAAATGTTCGTCCAGATTGGAACATAGAAAAAAAGAAATTTGATGCAATAACATTATCAAATTTTACAAAGATTGAGTATACCAAAAGTGATAACCTTCTAATTGATTTTTACAGACAAAGAATTACCCGGCCGAGAGCTAGTAAAATTTATAAGAAGGTTTTAAAGAGACCTCCTCATATATATGAGTACAAAGAGGCTATGAAATATTTTATAAACGACGATATACAAACACAAAAAGTATTATCCTATGGTAATTCCAAATTGGGATAATACCGCAAGGAGTGGATTAAATGGATATGTTTTAAAAAACTCAACTCCCGAACTTTTCCGTAAGGTTCTAGTGAAAGCTTGCGATAAGATTAATGATTATGAAAATGAGAATAAAATTATAATAATAAAATCTTGGAATGAATGGGCTGAAGGTAACTATTTAGAGCCGGATATTAAATTTGGTTATCAATACTTACAAGTAGTCAAAGAAGTTCTTTCTGCGAAGAATTCATAGTACTATGGTTATGAGGAAACTGATTTAGAAATTTTATGACTAATATGAGAATTGCTTTAGCAAGTTTAGGAGACCCACATTCTGTAAAAACATGGTCGGGTATTCCACACTACATCATAAAAGCTTTAGAGTATAAAAAATATTCAGTTATTGCAATCAATCTCAAAGCTCCTAAGCAGCCCTGGTATTATGATTGGTACAGACGTTTTTATCACCGGCTTTTTAAAAAATGGTTTCTTGCAGAAGTAGAACCCTTGGTATTGAAACAGATAGCAAAACAGTTTGACGAAGAAGTAAATGCGACACAACCAGATTTTGTTATTTCCGTTCATGGCGATTTTTTAGCTTATACCACATTTACGCAGCCATCAGTTATTATACATGATACTACGTTTGCGTCGCTGGTAGAATATTATCCTGAGTTTACAAACTTAACCCGACGCAGTATTGAGGCAGGAAATGATATGTATCAAAGAGGCTTTGAATAAGGCTTCTGCTTCTGTTTTTTCGGCAAACTGGGCAAGTGAAAGTGCTCTGCACGATTATAAGGTAAACCCGGAAAAGATATATACCATTCCATTGGGGGCAAACCTTGAAACGATTCCTTACAAAGAAGAAGTTTATGGCTGGATAGCTGAACGGTCACACGAAAAGATTTGCCAGTTTTTATTTTTGGGTATAAACTGGAAACGTAAAGGGTGGACCTGACGCTTTGCGCTTTATTAAAGCTTTAGCTAATAACGGTATAACATGCAAGCTAATTATTGTTGGATGTAGTGCAACGATAAATGAAGCAGATGAGGCATTGGTAGAACAGGTTGGTTTTTTAAATAAAAACATACCGGAAGAATATAATAGGTTGCAAAAACTATTACAAACTTGCCATGCCCTTTTGTTGCCATCAGTGGCTGAATGTTATGGATGCGTATATTGCGAAGCTAACGCTTATGGCTTACCAGCGTTGGGCAGGGAGACAGGCGGAATTCCGGAAATAATAAAAGAAGGAGAAAATGGGTTAATGGTTCGCAAAATGGAAAGCCCGGAAGATTTCGCAAAACGTTGGGCAGATATTTGGACTTGCAAGGAAAAGTACGTTGAAATGGGACAGCAAGCTCGTAACCATTTTGAGCAACGATTAAACTATTCTGTTTTTGTGGAAAGGCTATTGTCAATAAATTTAATAAACAGGAGTGCATGATTGTATCATCGGCTATAGTCTGTACTCTTTTCGAAGGCCATTATCATTATGGAGTAGCCGGCTTGGTCAACTCATTAAATATACACGGATACTGTGGCGATGTATTCGTTGGTTATCGTGGAGAATTGCCGGATTGGGCAGAGCAAGCAAAAACAAATGATGATTTGAATTGGGCGTATGCTAAAACACTTGATACAGATTCTGAAATCCGATTGCATTTTCTTCCGGTGGATACAGACGCCCATTTAACCAATTATAAACCAGAATTCTTTTTGCATCTTTGGAAGTCTTGTGCTAAGGACGCTAACGCTATAGTTTACTTTGATCCAGATATTGTAATAAAGTGCCAATGGGTTTTTTTTGAAAAATGGGTACAGTATGGGGTAGCTCTTGTGCATGAAATTACGAGCAATGATATGCCCCCTAACCATCCTGTACGGAAAATGTGGGAGAAAGTAATTGTAAGGAGTAACAAGCAAGTTATTCGCAATCTTACAGCTTACATGAATGGTGGTTTTATCGGTGTGGCGAAAACAAATATGGCATTTGTTCAAACATGGCTTGACATTATGCATAAGGGCTATGAGCACTTTGGTCTTAAACCTGATCAGTTTATTTATAACAGTTACGACCGGACACATGAATTTTTTGCACAAGATCAGGATGGATTAAACATAGCAGCGATGTGCTGCGATGTTCCGCTTAGTGAATATGGGCCTGAAGCAATGGATTTTATCTATGGAGGAAAAATTATGTCGCATGCAATCGGAGCGCCCAAGCCATGGAAGAAAAAGTTCTTTGCAGCAGCCTTAGGGGGAAATCCACCAACGCTTGCAGAAAAAGAATATTGGAACTATGCCAATGGCGTTATCCAGCCTTATAAAAATGGTAAAGTGAAGTATAAACAAATTGCTATCAAAATAGCTTCTTTTATAGGACGGTTTTACAGAAAATATTAAAACATAAATTTGAAAAGAGTATTAACAGAACTTAGAATTTATATCTGTAATTATGTGGTTTCGGTAATACCCAGCCATCATATCCGGTTATGGTTTTACAGGTCGGTTATGAAATTCAACATTGGAAAAGGGAGTTATGTTTTTTATGGGCTGTATTTTTGATTGTGCGGAAAACCTGTCTATTAAAAGAAATTCTGTAATCAACGCGAATTGCAGGATTGATAGCAGAGGAGGAGTTTCTATTGGTGAGAATGTTTCTATTTCCAATGATGTTATTATTCTTACAGCCGACCATGATATGGATAGTATAAATATGCAGGGGAGACAGAAAAAAAGTGGTTGATTGAAGATTATGCCTGGGATAGGCACACGTGCTATGATATTGCCGGGAGTAACCATCTGTAAAGGTGCGGTAATAGCAGCCGGCGCAGTAGTAACTAAAAACGTAATGCCTTTTGAAGTGGTGGCAGGCGTACCGGCAAAAACCCATCCGCAAAAGGGTGGAAAGAGAAAATTATGATTATAACGCATCTTATAAAAGACTATTTCATTGAAGTTAGAAAACAATAAGTGTAAATATATAAATATCAGGAAGCTTATATGAATAAACTGTATCCGCAACCTGACTGGAAGGAAAGCTGGAAAATGAGCTATCCATACGACCAGTTAGAAATATATGGAGAAACAAAAGCAAACATCGGGTATGCTTATGCGTATGAACAAAGAAAAAACCAAAACTCTTAAGCTCGTTAAGCAAGTTGCTAAAAAAGGCGACCGAATTTTAGATGTGGCAGCAGCACAGGGAAATTTTTCTTTATCGTTGGCGGAAATGGGTTATGATGTAACCTGGAACGATATCCGTTCAGACCTGGCTGAATATGCCGAAATGAAGAGGGAAAAAGGAATGCTGACTTACAAACCCGGAAATGTTTTTGAAGTACAATTCGACAACCTGTTTGATGTATTGTTGGCAACAGAAATTATAGAGCATGTGGCTCACCCGGATGAATTTCTTTTTAAACTTGCCAGGTTGATTAAGCCAAACGGCTATATTATCATTACTACGCCGCTTGGATCGTATTTTAAAAACACGCTGCCAAAGTTTACGGAGTTTTCCAATCCTGAAATCTTTGAGGAAAAACAATTTGGCCCTAACTCTGATGACCATATTTTTTTATTACACCTGGATGAAATTGCCGGAATTGCCAATGCGGCAGGCTTAGAAGTAGTAAGCGTGAAATATTATACAAACCCACTTACCAATGGACATATTGGTCTCAATAAATTGTTAGGTTTTATACCCAGAAAAATAGTATTCGCGTTGGAAAGCATCACTCAAAAACTTCCTCTTTCAATCGGCAAAAAAATTCATAATGGCTTCGCCGTTTTGTTTAAAAAAAATTCAATAATTGTAGATGAGGAGCATTTAGAATGAAAATAGTATTTATCTGCGGTTCGTTAGAAGAAGGCAAAGATGGGGTGGCTGATTATACGACGATGTTTAGCCGGTGAACTAATACGGCAAAACAATGATATTCGGGTTATTGCTATTGCAGACAAGTTTATAACCAATAATACAACAGATAGAGGAATTGCAAACCGATTCAGGAACTCCAGTGCCTGTCATACGGGTTTCCTTTCATACCGGTTGGGAGAAGAAAATAGAAGTTTTAAAGCCTTTAATTGAACATTTTAATCCCGACTGGATTAGTTTACAATATGTACCTTATACTTTTCATAACAGAGGTTTGCCTTTTGAACTACCCAAACAATTAGTGAAGCTGGGAGCCGGTTTCAAATGGCATATCATGTTTCATGAACTATGGATCGGTATCAGCACGATCTCACCTTTTAAACACAAACTGGTTGGCTATTTCCAAAGACAGATTGCAAAATCGATAATCAAACATCTTGCCGTTAAGGTATTTAGTACCAGCAATATCCTATACCAGAAGGTTTTGGAGAAGGCGGGTATATCAGCCACTATTTTACCGCTTTTCAGCAGTGTGCCGGTAATCAATAATGACACTGCATTTTTAAGTAATGTTCTTCAACAATTAGAGATCGAAGACAACGAACGGGAAAGATGGATTTTGGCAGGTATTTTTGGTAATTTGTATCCTGACGCAAATCTTCATGCTGCTTTGTCCGAATTGCTCGAGCAATCTTTACAAGAACAAAAACAAGTTGCTTTTATTGGATTTGGCAGAATGAACGAAACAGGAACCATGGAGCTTAAGAGGTTAGAAGATTTGTTTAGTAATAATATCCGATTTTTATATTTGGGTGAACAGCCTCTTACCCATGTTTCTTATTTACTGCAGTTACTTGATTATGGGATATCGTGCACACCGGCACAGCATATTGGGAAAAGTAGCGTGTATGCAGCCATGAAACGGCACGGCTTACAAGTATTATTGCCTTCTTATATTTACCTGCCGGAATATGATGCAGTGGTAAAAGAATATCAGAAGGTTGTAGATAGCCGAACGCCTGACCAATGGAGTGTTGAGTATGTAGCGCTACAATTTATAAATTTATTATCTTCCTATTCACAAAACACAGTTTCTAATTAATATGATAGATGTAGATCAGATTTTAGAATTACAAAAGCGAAATATTGCTGAATGGCATACAGCAGTTGAAACGAAAGAAGAAGTTCTTCCGTGGAAGTTTATTGAAGAAAACAATTTGTGGAATTTCAAAGTATGGCATGAGGAAGACATCGCGCGACTTACTGATGTTGAGCCCATGCGCATTGTGCAGGTAAAAAGAAACATTGATGTTTATAACCAGGCGCGCAACAATGCGATGGAAAAAATTGACGAATGGGTGTTAAACTATTTGGCTTCTCACCATGTTTCGCTGGCAAGCAAAATGCATTCGGAAACACCGGGCATGATGATAGACCGGCTTTCGATCATGGCATTAAAGCGATACCACATGCTTGAAGAAACGCAGAGACAGGACGCTGCGGAAGAACATAAACTGAATTGCAGCAAACGGCTGGCAGTTTTAGATGAACAGATTTCTGATTTGTCGCTTTGTTTAGCTGAAGTTTTTGAGCAGCTACAAAATGGAACATTAAAATTTAGAGTTTATCGCCAGTTTAAGATGTACAACGATCCCAGCCTTAACCCGCAACTTTATAACAGGAGCAAAACGGATGATTGAAACAAATACACAAGAGCATTGGGTAATTGACAGCACAAAAGGGGGTAACGGCGATTTATGGATGCGGCTTGTCAGTTTTTATGCAGTTGCAAAATTGCTTCCGCAGGTAAGCATCGAGCTTTTGATTTCTCCCTTTTTAGAGCGTTTAGCGGTTCATGCTTTTGGAGACCGAATTAAGTTTAATAACGGAAATCAACCGTTTATCCACTATACAAATCTGGGTATCAGAGATTTAATAGTGCCTATTTTGAAAGGAACAAAATTTACTTCTCCTTACCAACGATCTGTGATCCGTGATAAAAAGAAACATACTTTAAAAGACGTTATCAACGCACAAATATTTACTGCGGCCGATTGGTTAGGCGTAATACAATCGCCACATAAAAAATGGATTGATCGTTACCAGGGGTATCTCGATATTATAGGAATCAAAAAGTTTCAGAACCTAAGCTACGAGAGCTATTTACAACAGTTGCACACTGATTATCCAATCATTTACAACCGTTTGCAAAACAATTTTCCCATTTCACCGGAGCTAACTATTCCGGAAAATTTTGAAAAACAAGTGGTTGTTTTTCCAACAGGTACGGGCAGACAATTTATACCGCTCTGGTGGGCAAAACAATATTTGCCCTATGCTTACTATGCTTTTTTTGTTAAAGATAAAGATGCCGGTGCCTTTACAGAAAGCGGATTAAACGTAGTGTACTTTTATAAAGAACCCGGAGATATAATCAAGCTTTCCCATTCAGCAAAGTGGACAGTTACCACTGATAGTTTTCCTTCGCATGTGCTGCAAACAGCCTCTTATAAATGCACTGCCATGCTTACAGAATTGGCAGAATCAAGAGTTGTTTCACCAGCCTACAAAGGAAAGATAGTACGCGCTGTGGCACCTTGTTACCCCTGTTTGCATTTGGACAGAACCAATCATCCTACCTGTGCGGCAGGCTTTTTCGAATGTTTGAACTGGCGAAGTGCAAAATATAGTAATGATGTCGTAAACTCCATTCCTTCTTAAGTTTAGACAACAATGTTAGATAAAAGCAGATCGTTATATTTAGAGCTTTTACGTATTATTGCAGCGTTCTATGTCTTTATTTATCATTTTGGTTCGGAACCCATTGAAGGAAAACCCTTTTTAGCGTCTTCAACATTCAATCAATCTTATCATATTAACTGGTACAGTGCGCATTTTTTTGTAATCGTTTTTTTTGTTTTGTCAGGATATCTGATAACCATGTCTGCCCATAAAAAAGGCACAACGTTTACTTCTTATGTAATTGCCAGGTTAGGACGAATTTATTCAGTTGTTATTCCTGCTCTTGTATTTTCCTATTTTGTAGCTTTCGTATTAAGGAGCCAGCATCACCAGTTAATTAATGATGATAAACTTGTTTCCCGTTTTTTTCTGAATCTGTTGTTTTTAACGCAGTCCTGGAATTTTTGTGCGATGCCTCCTGTTAATGGACCCTTTTGGTCTATCAGTTATGAGGTGATGTACTATCTTATATTCGGTGCGTTTTTACTTATTGCAAAACCTTACAAATATTTCATTGCAATTCTTTTCGTATTACTGGCTGGTCCTAAAGTATTGCTTCTTTTTCCGGCATGGATCACAGGAAGTTGGTTATACTCTATCACGAGTAAAGAAAAGAGGATAATAAATGAACGTTTTTGTACGATTATCTTCCTCTTTAGCTTATTCGTCATTATTTATTTTATCATTAACCCTTACCAGTTCCCGTTGCTAAAGCTTGCCGATACACTGCCTTTTCATTATAACTTATTTTTTTCTTGGAACTATCAGGCCGACTATTTATTTTCTGTCCTTATATTCATAAACCTGTTTGGCTTTTTTGGATTCTCTCATAAATTGAATGATTATTTAAATAAAACTTTCTACGATAAAATTATCAAAGTAGTTTTTCTAATTGGAAATTCCACGTTCACATTATACCTATTCCACGTGCCGCTAATGATTTTTTTAGCAAGCATTTTTCCGTATAACAAATTAAATATTTGGCACAATCTCTTGCTAATCTCTGTGACATTAGTAAGTATTTATTTTATTGCCCGAGTAACGGAATGGAAAGTAAAATACTGGAGAGAATTTATCAGCAGATTCTTCAAAATGTTACTCGACAACAGGTTTATTAAAAATGTAAAATCATCGCTTAGCTAATGCTTGAATTCCCTTCTTTTGTATGAAGATTTCAATTTGTATTCCAGCTTATAATCAGGCTAACTATATTGAAGAGGCTGTTAGAAGCGCAGCCGGGCAAACTGTGAAACCTTTTGAAATCATTGTTTCGGATGATTGCAGTACCGATAATACAGTTGCCATATTAGAACGGTTACAATCCGAAATACCAAATTTGACCATTTTGAAACAAACGGAAAATTTGGGCATTGCAAAGAATACTGATGCCTGTCTGCGTTGTGCTTCCGGCGATTTCATTGTTCGGCTGGATTCGGATGATTTTCTTTCTAACCGGTTTTGCGAAACTTTGTCTTCTTTGTTAAACCAATTTCCGAGTGCCGGTTATGCTCATGCAGCTGTGCAGGAGATAGATGAAAACGGCAATCATCGTAAAATTCGCAGGTTACATCGCAATCTTGGATTTGAAAATAATTTACATGCGCTAAAAGCTGCAGTGAAGGGTTACCGTGTGGCAGCCAATATTGTAATGTTCAAAAAAGATGCTTTGGTTACCGTTGGCTACCTGACCGGCAGACCCGAATATGTTGAAGATTATCATTTATCGGTCGCTTTGGCTTCAGCCGGTTATGGCAATGTATATACAGATGAAATACTCTCTTACTATAGAGTTTGGACGGATGCAGGAAAAGCAAGGTTGAAAAGAAAGCTGGCTGAAATTGTAGGTTTACGGAAAGTGTTTGAAGAGGGATTAGTACCGGCATTTGCGCAAAGAAGCTGGCAAAAGAAAATATTGGCAAAAAGCAGACAGCATTTGGCCTGCACTCATGCCGAATGTTTAGGATGGCCGGTATATAATCATTCGGAAAAAGAGGAATTGCAAATTGAACTGTTTAAATTGTCTTCTACGGGAAAAGTAAAGTTGTATTCAAAACTTTACAGAAAAGGGTTGGGAAAACCAATTCGTGGCTTTAAACAATTTACCCGGTTTATAAAGGAGAAGATAAAGGCGGCAATGGCTTGAGAAACCTATTTTTACACTTTTCATAAGAGCATAAATTTGGAAATGGGGTTATGAAAGTAATAGTTTCGCATCCGACAGGAAATGGTAATGTGAGGGCAGTGCTTACAAGTTTTGCGAACAATGGATTGCTGACGGAATTTGCTACCACTATCGCCGTTGCTGAAAATGCTAAGTGGTTGAAAATAATACCGGCCGGATTAAGAAAAGAATTGTTGAGAAGGACTTTTTCAATTCCTCCAAATAGAATCCGGGCACATCCTTTACTAGAACTTTGCCGGATGATATTACCAAAGCTCCGGATGAATTATTTTACTCAACATGAGCTGGGCTGGGCAAGTATAGACAGTGTTTACAGGAATCTTGACGGATGGGTAGCCAAAGAACTTTCTCATCGTAAAAAAAACAATTCAGTTACATCAGTTTACGCTTATGAGGACGGGGCACTGGCCACTTTTACAAAAGCAAAAGAATTGGGGCTATCCTGTATTTATGACCTGCCGATTGCCTATTGGGAAACAGTGAGAAGTTTATTGCAAACGGAGGCTGAACGTATGTCGGTGTGGAAAAATACGTTGGGCGGAGGTGTAAGAGATTCGCAAAAAAAATTGGAAAGAAAAACAAATGAGATGAAGCTGGCTGATGTTATTGTATGTCCAGGAAAATTTGTTGCCGATTCTATTCCCGCTTGGGCAAAACAAAAACCGGTTATCGTTTCGCCATTCGGCTCTCCGGAAATCAGTTCTTCCTTTTTTAAACGAAAAGAAAAAAGAGCTAATCAGCCTTTGCGCGTTTTGTTTGTTGGTTCAATGGGGCAAAGAAAGGGTTTGGGAGATTTGTTCGCCGCAATGAAATTGATAAAAACAAACTCTGTTGAATTGGTAGTGATGGGGTCGTTGTTAGAAACAATGAGTTTTTACAGGGAGCAGCTACCGCAGTTTATTTATGAACCGGGGCGTCCACATTCAGGAGTATTGGAATTAATGAGAAATTGTGATGTACTTTGCCTTCCTTCTGTTGTAGAAGGTAGAGCATTGGTCATGCAGGAGGCGATGAGTCAGGGCTTGCCCTTAATTATTACACCGAATACCGGTGGTGAGGATTTAATTATTGAGGGTAAAACAGGTTTTTTAGTTCCTATAGGAAGCCCTGAAGCCATAGCAGAAAAGATTGACTGGTTTGCTAATAACAGATCAGAACTGGAAGCCATGGGAGAAGCAGCCCGGCAACATGCCGCTCAGTATAGCTGGCAGCAATACGGGCAACATATTATTGACGAATTACGTTTTCTTTTACCCCAATAAAACTTTTGTTTGGATAATCTCATTGCATACAGGCAGTTTGTGAACCGGCAACAATTAAAGAACACGACTACATTACGTTCTCTGAAAGTTGGAGTGTGGTTGTACTTTTTATTATTGATTTTTGAAGGCGCTTTGCGAAAATGGTTTCTTCCGGCCTTGTCAACTCCTCTTTTAATTGTACGTGATCCCATTGCCTTGTGGGTAGTAATTACTGCTTTGAACAGAAAAATTATCCGGCTGGATTTTTACAATCTTTCTATTCTTATCATTTCAATTATAGCCTTTTTTACTGCGGTAACCATTGGACATGGCAATATTCCGGTTGCAGTTTTTGGTGTCCGGATTCTGATTGTTCATTTTCCTTTTATGTTTGCTATTGGTAAAATTTTCAACCATGAAGATGTTGAAAAGTTGGGTAAGGCAACTCTCTGGATTTCCCTGCCTATGGTGGTGTTGACGGGTTTGCAGTTTTATAGCCCACAGTCAGCCTGGGTAAATAGAGGGGTAGGCGGCGACGAAAGTGGGGCGGGCTTCCAGGGTGCGTTAGGGTTTTTTCGCCCTCCGGGTACTTTTTCTTTTACCAATGGTAACGCTCTTTTCTTTGCGTTTACAAGTGTTTTTATTTTTTATTTTTTACTTCAGCCTAATAAAATCAATAAAACACTACTCATCTGTTCCGGTATCGCGCTGATTGCCTCTGTTCCTATTTCAATCAGCAGAACGCTTATTTTCAGCATAACAGTTTCTGCAATTTTTATGTTGTTGGCTTTGTCGCGAAAACCGGAATATACAGGAAGAGTTATTTTTGGAATCATAGGAGTGTTTGTTTTGTTTTCCCTTATCAGCCAGTTTTCATTCTTTCAAACAGCTACCGATGCATTTACAGACCGTTTTACGAGTGCTAACAAAACAGAAGGCGGTTTGCAAGGTGTGTTTCTTGACCGGTACATGGGTGGCATGATCGGTGCTATTTCCAATTCGTACCAGATACCATTTTTTGGCTTAGGCATCGGTATGGGAACTAATGTAGGCTCTCAAATATTAACCGGTAAGCTAAACTTTTTAATTTCAGAAGGCGAGTGGGGCAGGCTCATTGGTGAAATGGGTTTGTTGATGGGTTTATTAATGATAATGATACGTCTTATCTTTTGTTTGCAGCTAACACAGATGGCATACAAGCGATTGGCTAAAAATGACGTGTTACCCTGGATGATTTTAAGTTTCACTTTGCTCATCGTACCACAGGGGCAATGGTCTCAGCCCACTTCTTTGGGATTTAGTACGCTGGCCGGAGGTTTGGTTTTGGCGTCTTTAAACAGAAAAACAAATTGATTTCATTATTAATTTTTCTCTGTTCACATCTTTGTTGATAGATTTTTGAGATTATACAATTTATGACAAGCTTAGTTTTTATTCGTCCCAATCATTGATATGATCTCAGAGTCATCATAAGTTTCTTTACTATTTAATTTACAAAATACCTCTCTTTTGTTTTTAATGCATTTTAATTACCAACTTTCTAAATAAACTTTAAAATTAATTGCCTTTTTTAAATCTGAAATCTTTAATAGTGATTTGTCTGTTTAATCCACCAACAGGATTTTTAGTAAAAAAATAAAACCGCAATGTTGTTGGATTGTTCATTATCGCTCCCGGATCTGCGGTTGTGGAAGAAGTGGCTGAGTAACCGGCATATTGAAAAGTAATCACCGAAGCTTTGTAGTTAATTTCGAAAGGCTGATAATAATTGCAGATTGTCAATAAACTAAAAACATTAGAAACAATAATAGAATTATTACCCAATAAATTGCCAAGCGGAACTTGTGAAATGTCAAGGTTAGCGATAGATTTACCTGCATTATCCAACACCTGAATATATTGTCCCTGGTAACCGTGAGCCTCGTTATAAGTTGCAGGGTTCAGCAGCAAATCGCCCCGAAGCTTCCAGGAAGAAACTCCGATATTGTTTCCCAAATCGCGACTTACATAATGCGTCCTCACTACACTTTGTTCATCGTAATTAATGGACAAATCCGGCTCGCTAAACACATTGTAACTTCTGTAACCTACGCCGGCAGAAAAATAATTACTACCTGAATTATAATCTGTTGTATCTCTATGCCACCCATTACCATTTTGTAAAGTGGAATATCTTGTAAGACCTGCCATTAAATCAATTCCATCTAAGGGAGCGATACTCTGCGATGAGGGATAAGTAGCTGTTTGCACGCTTACTGTATTAAGACCATCAATGCGCCAGCGATGAAACCCGTTACTTTCTCCGTTGTGGTATAAATAGGTTTTACCATTAACTGTTACTATACTGCCCGATATTACATTTCCTTCCTGTGCAGCATTAGCAACAGAACCAGGCGAAAAGTCGGGTGTTATAACACCGAATTGGTTAATGAATAAGCCTGTTGCAGCATCATAAATATTCCACTTGTTGGTTTGCGATTGCTTCCAAAATTCGCCATGATAAGAGGCAAAAATGAAATTGCCTGAAGTAAGAACTGTGCCTCCTGCACCGTTCAAACCTAAATTCACAGTATTGCCATTGTCGAACCATCCATCCAACGGAAACGGCCCTGAATAGCTGCGGCTTGTACCTCTTGCAGTTCTTGTCTGCCATGCACTGCTACCGGTTTTTATAACACCGATATGAAAATCGCTGTTATTGTAAATGTTAGCTGCAGAAATATTATAAAACACCACACCGTTGGTTGTTGCCGCTATCTTTTGTGGTGCCGGATTATTATCAGGAGCAAACCCTATTTGCAGAGGTATGCCCAATACAGGATTGTTACTACCATCAAAACTGATTGCTTGTTCATTAACGATATTTCCACTGCCGGAAGGAGAAGTAGAAAGTACATGACTATCCGGGGTAAGCACAGAGAACAATCCTACTGTAACACTAGTATTTCTCATAACTCCACCATTTACCAGTTCAACAATGTAGTTATGCAGGGTCATATTATTTTTACCGCGCATGAGGCAGTAAGTATGACTATTGCTTAGTGTAACCGCACCGGCTGTTGTGGCAGCTGCGTCGTACATAGAAGGATTGTACTGCGCTCCCCAGTTTTTTGTCAGCGTCCAGGAACCGTTCCTTGCTGCTAAACTTTTTGTGTAATTAATCGCATACTCACGAAACCCATCGAAAGCTCTTGCAGGGTTGTTGACATCGCAGCCTGATGTGTAACTCGCGCCTGCCCAGCCAATCTGACCAATAAACATTCTTTTGTTATCAAAAATCAACGTTCTTCTATTCTGCCCATCACCTAAATAAATTCCTCCCGTTGGTAAATATTGAATGAAAGTAGGATGATAGCCCGTTACATCTTTCCAATAGAACTTTGTATTGGTAACCGTAGCATCTGTAAGATAGCCGCCCGGAGAACCTAATGTCCATGATAAAGTACCGCTTGATGTGTTAAACCCCTTTACAACCTGGTTATCCATATCGCAGACTGCAACAGTGCTGTTGTCTGGCGAAACGGCTATTGCACCAATGGTGCTAACACTGGTAATGGTTATGCCTGTTCTGTTTAATGTACCATTGCCGGTAAGTGTATATTTTTCAATTGTATCACCGCCATGCACAGCCCAAAGATTATCGGATGCATCTACCGCCAATTGATTGATATTATTGACAGTAAGCTTTTGTATAACCGCACCTGTTGTTTTATTTACCACTTGAAGTTCCCTAATTCCAGGCCGGGAAATAAATAAATAATTTCCTGTTTTTTGAACTGCCACGGAACTAATAGTAGAGTGGGTTACATTTTCATAAGCGATAACGCTTGAATACGAGCCGCCGTAAGAAGTAGAAACAGGCTGACCATTAGGAAAGACAGATGGATTTACTGTTTTGGCATTTACAGCCCATACAAAAGATGCGTTCGGATTGGCTATATCAAGCATTGCCATATAAACATTGTTACCATCTGTGCAGATAGCAGCATTGTTGTTCATTCCCAATTTACCATAAAACGTTTTGCCTCCTTCAGGGTGTGAAATGCTGGAATAGAAATGTGCCGGCGAACCTTCCGCATAATTCAAAGCCCAGAAAGCGGCATCACCAACAAAACAAACTCCGTAGGGTATATCGTAGCTTCTATATTTACTTGCGCCGGTAACGGAATCGCCTGTATTGCCAATAATTGCACCTTCCCAAACAGGGCTAACATTATTAGTAAGCACTTTAATGGTATAATGTGCTGCCGAGGCGTTTGTGCTGTCATCCAATAATCCATCCCAATATTCTGTATGAGTGCCGGCCGAATTGGACACACCGCTAAATAAAGTTCTTACCAGTTGCCCGGCCGGATTGTAGACACCTGCACTGGCGGTTGCCTTTGAGCTCTGCGCCCATGTATAATTTCCTCCTTTGCCGGAAGCGCCGGAGGAGTTGATGTTACGGTTTTGTGCGATAACAACGAATTGCAGAAATAAAAATGGAATGATTAAGAATGGTTTCATAAACTTGGCAATTGATTTCTGAAAGGGCTATCAATAAAAAACGTCTATTTACTATTTGTTCTAGGCTTCATCAAAACTAAATGAAAACAAAATGAGCCCTTGCTATAGTTTACACATTTTCTTGTTTCTTTTAAAAGAAACAACTCATTAATTAAATGGTTTCGCAACTCATGATTAATTTAAGGTAGTTCTATCATTTCAAATTTTTGATTGTTATTTTACGCGATTACTTTTGGCAGCGCATATGAATGATGCGTTGACGAATTATTAGAGCCACACATGAATAAAAAAGCAATCATTACTGGGATCACCGGGCAGGACGGAGCTTATTTAAGTGCCTATCTCATTCGGCAAGGTTACCAGGTTACAGGACTTGTAAGAGGCTACAATCATATTAATACCTATGGCTTATCTTACTTAGGTGTCGCAGATAAAATTAAGCTTCGGGAATGTGATCTGACAGATATATCACAAATTATTACCGTAATTAAAGATGTTAAGCCTGATGAAATTTATAACCTCGCTGCGCAAAGTTCAGTTTCTATGTCGTTCCAGCAACCCATGGGTACGATCAACTTCAATGTGTTCTCCGTTTTAAATATATTGGAATCTATAAAGCTGATGAAACCCGACATCAGATTTTATCAGGCATCAAGCAGTGAAATTTTTGGCGTCTCCAATACATTACCACTTCATGAAAATGACGTTATCAACCCTGTAAGTCCGTATAGTATTTCCAAAGCCACGGCTCACTGGATTACCAAAAACTATCGTGAGGCGTATGGTGTTTTTAGTTGCAGCGGCTTTTTATTTAATCATGAGTCGTTTTTAAGAGGCGATAATTTTTTTGTAAAAAAAGTGATTCGCGACAGCTTAAAAATAAAAGATGAAAAATTAGATGTTTTAGAAGTTGGAAATATAGATGTGAAAAGAGATTTCGGATGGGCGCCCAAATATATAGAAGCAATGTATCTTATGCTTCAGAGTGAAGTGCCGGACGATTATCTCATCTGCTCAAATACATCTGTTTCCCTGCGTTCCATAGTTGAGTTTGTTTTTGACTATCTTTCCATTCCCCTCAATAAATTGGTCATCAATCATGATTACTACCGGCCTACTGAAATACCGGATATTTATGGTGATAATACAAAGGCAAAAACAAAGTTAGGATGGCAGTATGATATGTCGTTTTACGATGTTTTAAAAATTCTGATTGATGAAGAAATCGGGTACAACAAGCGACAAAAGAATTAGCGTTGATTTTTTTCAGCGGCGACCTCACAAAGGATTCAGCTTTAGCCTTGAATATATTTTTAACGATGTACGGGAACGGTTAAAAGATAAAATCATTTCAACTGTAAAAATTTGCAGGCTTTATAACAGCGGATATTTTACAAAGTTCTACAATATTCTGGAGGCAGGTTTCAGGCAAAGCAAGAGTATCAATCATATCACCGGCGAAGTGCATTTCATAAATTTTTTGATGAAAAAAAAAACCGTAGTCCTTACGGTACTCGATTGCGGTATGGTACATCGAAAAAAAGGCTTGGCCAAATGGTTTATAAAATCCTTGTACCTTACCTGGCCTGTTCAAAAATCTAAATACGTTACTGCTATCTCTGAAGTAACGAAGCAAGAAATAATCAAATATACAGGCTGCAATCCTGAAAAAATTATAGTTATCCCGGTGGCAGTAAGTGATATTTATCAACCGCATCCAAAGGAGTTTAACGAAGCAAAACCTGTTATACTTCATATCGGGACCGGCTATAATAAAAACCTGCTTCGTCTGATTGAATCATTACAAAACATTCCCTGTCATCTTACTATTGTGGGTAAGCTTAATCAGAATTACCTGGATGCATTACAATCGAATCGCATTGATTTCAGCAATGAATACAATATCTCTAATGAAAGGCTTTTAGAAAAATATATTGAATGCGATATCTTAAGCTTTGTGTCTACATTTGAAGGTTTTGGAATGCCCATTGTGGAAGCCAATGCAGTGGAACGAGTAGTGATTACAAGCAATATTTCTTCTATGCCTGAAGTAGCCGGTAATGCGGCTTGTTTGGTTAATCCTTTTGATGTTGAGGATATAAAAGCGGGTATTTTAAAATTGATTAATGACGAGGAATACAGAAATGAATTGTTGCAAAACGGAAGGATCAATAAAAAAAGATTTAACGCTGATAACATTGCTAATCGTTATTTCGAGGTTTATGAAAAGGTTATAGGATAAGCATTAATGAAGTTGATGCATCGCTCTCTGCTTACTATACATTTCTTTATTGCATTTTTACAAATAAAACTGCATTTTGGAATATAAAATGATTTTATCCCAACATCATAGCAGATACATCATTGCTTTATGATTATACCTTATACTAAACTTACGGGTATTGTTTTAACCTTTAATGAAGAGGATAATATCGACCGTGTGCTTGAACGATTAGGTTGGTTGCAAAGGATCATTGTAATTGATAGCTTTAGTACTGATGCAACATTATCTATACTAACTCATTATCCGAATGTAGAAGTCTATCAGAAGAAGTTTGATTCGTTTGCCAATCAATGTAATTATGGGCTCACGTTTTTTGAAAGTGAATGGGTATTGAGTTTGGATGCTGATTATGTGTTAACCGAAGAATTTTCAGAAGAGGTAAGGCAATTTGTAAATCAAAACAATAATATTGTTGCTTATTTCTGTCGCTTTCATTTCCTTGTGTTCGGACAGAAACTTTTAAATGATAATACTACTCCCAGAGCTGTTCTGTTTAAAAAAAATTTCTGCAGTTACTATGATGATGGGCATGCGCATCGGTTACAAATAAATGGGGTTACAGGAGATTTCAACACAAAAATATTACATGATGACCGGAAGCCGTTATCCAGATGGTTAAACAGTCAATCGAAATATTCGATACAGGAAATCGAAAAATTACTTTCCACTTCTAATAGTGAGCTTTCTTTTATTTCTAAAATCAGAAAGACGAAAGTGTTGGCTCCGTTTTTTGTTTTTTTTTACTGCCTTTTTGTACAAGGATTAATTTTTAATGGCTGGCGGGGCTGGCACTATACTCTGCAAAGAACGATTGTTGAGATGTTGTTTTCTTTACGATTAATAGAACAGAAAATTACAAAGCAGGTTACCAAATAAATGTTTTCAGGATAAAATTTGATATGAAAACATTTAAGCAAAAACTACAACATATTAGTCTGGCATTTCAATAATCTAAATCATCTGTTTTGTTTTCGCAATGAAAGCTACTTATCAGTATTATGAAAAATTCGCTAACTCATATCCGGGAATTAGACGGTGCAAGGGGTATCGCTGTTATCATTGTAATGCTTTACCATTTTATGCATGTGCCTTTATTATCAAATGATAAACCGGATCAGATTTTTACCAATGTCCTTCATCTTGGATGGGTTGGTGTTGATTTGTTTTTTGTGCTATCGGGCTTTTTAATTACACGAATATTAATACACAACAAAGAAGATCGAAAATTTTCGGAATATCTAAAAGTGTTTTATGAGAAAAGATCACTCAGGATATTCCCACTTTATTATTTATACTTACTCATTATCTTTTTTATTTTTTTTCCACTGGTAGTGCATCATCTGGATGTAGTTGAAAAGGCGAAACTGATAACCGCAAAAAAAGATCAGCTTTGGTTTTGGCTATATGTGTCGAACATTAAGCAGGTAATAAACGGGAGTTTTTACGGAGCCAGTGTAGGTCATTTATGGTCTCTTTCCATAGAAGAACAATTTTACTTGTTCTGGCCATTTTTGGTTTATTTTCTTAAAACAGAAAAAATAAAATTAGCCGCCATTTGTATAATAATTACTGCGCCTTTATTAAGATTGTTTTTATGGCAGGCAGGGGTACCTCCGGTTTCAATCTATGTATTCACTCTTACCCGAATGGATGCTTTGGCAATGGGAGCTTTGATAGCAGTTTTAGCAATACAAAACGTTGACTTTAATTTTAAGTTTTTAATTCGCTTTTTCTTGGTTATGCTCATTTTGTCGCTATCATCTATCTATTGTTTTGATATAAGGCCTGATGTAAACCCATTTGTATATACGATAGGATATTCACTGCTGTCACTCACTTTTGGTGCGTTGATCTTACTTTTACAATCCAGGTTTTCTTTTACTGCAAAACGTTTTTTCAAATCAAAGTTTCTTGTTTTTATGGGGAAATATAGTTATGCTCTTTACCTCTTTCACCCATTGGTAAGAAACGCTATGTTACGCCTGTTAGGAACACCTAAATTAATTTGGGGAAATCAAATGCTATGGAATCTTTTATTCATTTTACTTTGTAGTGTTGTATCTATCTTTTTGGCTTTGCTAAGTTGGAATTTTTTTGAGAAATGGTTCTTAAAAATGAAAAGTAAAATTAACATGAAAGATTCTCAACAGGTTGCTGTAATTTAATCCACATTATGACATTACTTTACTTTTATTTTAGACCGGATTTGTAGACACCTCCTTATTAACCACATGCGCATCCTGTTCATTACTCCTTCTTACAAACCCGCTTATATTTATGGCGGTACTGTTGTAGTAATCCCTTTATTGGCTGAAAGTTTAGTGCTGCTTGGGCATGAGGTAACTGTTTACACAACTACAGCTGACGGTAGTTCTGAATTGCCGGTAACACCAAACAAAAGCGTAATGGTGGATGGTGTTACTGTTTACTATTTTAACCGGATTACGAAAGATCATACCCATGTTTCTTTCGCTTTATGGAGGCATTTACAAGCAACAGCAGATTCTTTTGACATAGTGCATATTCACTCCTGGTGGAATATATTGGTGTTAGGCGCCGCCTGGATTTGTAAAAAGAAAAACATAAAGCCTGTATTATCTCCTCACGGCATGTTTAGCGATTATATTATGAACACCAATAACACTACCTTAAAGAGATTGCTTCACCGGCTATGGGGCAAAAAGTTATTGGATAATACAGAACTTCATGTATCAACCCAAATGGAATGGAGCGAATCGCAAAAAATGATACCCAACTGGAAGGGAATGATTATTCCTAACCTTGTGTCACTGCCATCTGGCGAGTTTAAAAGAAAAGAAAATGATGTTTTTACTATTGGCTTTTTATCGCGTATTGACCCTAAAAAAGGATTGGATATTTTGATACATGCGCTTAGTAAAGTTAACTTTAGGTATCGTTTGATTGTTGCAGGCGAAGGAGAAAAGAAATATGTACACCAACTGAAGGCTCTTTCAAAAGCTTTAGGTATCCAGCATTGTATTGAATGGGTGGGATGGAAAAATGGAGTTGACAAGTTTGATTTTTTAGCCCGGTTGGATTTATTTGCGCTTACCTCGCACAGTGAAAATTTTGCGATCGTTGTTATCGAATCTCTGTCGGTAGGCACCCCGGTGCTTATCAGTTATGAGGTTGGACTGGCATCTTATGTTCAGCAGTATGGATTGGGCTGGCTTACTGGTTTGGACATCCAAAACATTACATCTGAACTTCAGAAAGCAAACTATAATAGTAATAATCGCAAAAACATTGAATTAATAAGTCCTCAATTAATAAAAGAACATTTTAATAAATTGGAATTAGCAAAACAATATGTAAACTTATATGTAAAGAGTTCTTATACAAATTAGGGTGATAATTTAAAGGCGTTAATAATAATTTGGTTGAAAAAAAGTATAGATCATGTAGTAAACAAATGAATAATTCGATTGTCCTAAATCGTAAACATGAAAAGGTTGCGACGGCATTTTATAACTGCAACAACACAGGAGCGTTAAATAATGCTGTTTAGTTTATAATTAAGTGAAGATCGCGAATGATAGATGGTCAGGCGAAAGAAATGCAAACGCAGTTCAACAAAAAATAACAAAGAAAAATGGCAAAACGATTTTGAATACTATTGCTTTAATACTTTTATTCATAATAATTGGTACTATTAAATAATCATGCTTACGTTGTAAAAGCAATAAACCTTTGTTTTGAAAATTTTACAAATTGTTCCATCTTATAAGCCTGCCTACGTGTATGGCGGACCTATTGAATCTGTCGCAAAACTTTGCGAAGGTTTGATAAACGATGGCCAAACTGTACAAGTTTATACAACCACAGCTAATGGAACAACAGAACTGCCTGTTGCACCAAATAAAACTATTATGGTAGATGGTGTGCCGGTAACATATTTTACGCGCATTACAAAAGACCATTCTCATGTATCGCCTAACTTATGGAGGCATTTATACAAAACCTGCAAAAACTACGATATTGTTCACATTCATAGCTGGTGGAATCCATTAGTTATTGTTGCTGCCATGATATGTCATAAACAAAATGTAAAGGTTGTGGTTTCCCCAAGAGGCATGTTAAGCGATTATATTATGCATTCTACTAATAAACAATTAAAGAAGTTTATTCACTTCATTATTGGTAAAAAGGTTCTGGCAAAATCGTACTTTCATGCTACTTCAATAAGGGAATGGGAAGAATGTAAACAAATTATACCTAACTGGTACGGCTTTACAATTCCAAACATAGTAACGCTGCCAATATTACCCATCAAAAAAGAAAAAAATAATCGCTTCACGTTATTGTTTCTCTCACGCATTCATCCAAAAAAAGGGATTGAGTTTTTAATAGAAGCTATGAGCAGAATGGAAGAAGATATTATTTTAAAAATTGCGGGAGCGGGAGAAGAGCACTACATAAACAAGATAAAAGAAAAAATAAAATTACTTGGTGTCGGGAGCAAAGTAGAATGGATCGGATGGCAAAAACGCGCCGAAAAATTTGGAGAATTAATGAAAGCAGATCTGTTTGTTTTACTTTCTTACAATGAAAATTTTGCTAACTCTGTAATCGAATCTTTATATATGGGAACGCCTGTTCTTATATCAGATAAAGTAGGACTTGCGCCATTTGTAAAAGAAAAAAATCTGGGTTGGATAACAACATTAAATGTAAATGATATTACTGAAAAATTAAAATTTATCTGTAAACAAAACGCAGCGTTACTCCAAATTCAAAAAGAAAGCCGTAGCAATGTAGAAAGCACTTTTTCGGAGAAAAATCTTATTACGCAATACGTTGAACAATACAAACATATTCTTTCTCTCTAACATCAACCGAATTTGCGTTACCGGCATTCAATTACAATAACTAAAAGAAACATTTGGCGGCTTTGTATTATATACGGCTGTGCTGTTTTTTACACTGTTTTTTTAACTCCAAACCGGTATAGTGCCAATCAGGGTAGGGTAATTAATGTCGTTCCAGTAGTTGATACTATAAAAAGATTTTATGGACAAGGCAATCAGCATTTCTGGGATTATTACATAGGCTATTGGGGAAATATTTTTGGTAACATTGTTTTGTTTATGCCGTTTGGTTTTTTGCTTTCTTATTTGTGCAGTCAAAAGCGATGGCAACGCATACTTCTTTATAGGTTGTTCACAAGTATAGGTATTGAGTTAGCACAGTTGGTTTTTTGTATTGGGGTTTGTGATATTGATGATGTAATTTTAAACGTAACAGGAGCAGCAACCGGTATTATCATTTATAAAAATTTTGGTTGTAATAATGTAAAGGAACGTGCCTCTAAGAGAGAGTGACCGGCGAACTATTTCGTTTAATAGCTTGGGTGCTACGTTTTTTGTATTTGTTGTATTTTGCAATGAACCAAAATGTGAGGATAAAAATAGCAATATAGCTTACTACGTTAAAAGCAAGATGCGGCTCGATGGTATTGAAAGCTTTCCAGTTGTAATGTAAGCCTAAAGCAATTAACGCAATGCGAAAGATGTTAATCATAGTAATACTAAGAACACCGATCATTATCCATTTTAATTTGTATTTCCATGCCGCATAATGAGCCGATACAAATGCCACCCAGTAACCTATTACTCTGAAGCCTAAACATGCCCAAATAATATTTACACCGCGGCTGCCTGAAATAGTAACATTGTTAGCTTTTTTTTGATATACGCTATAACCAAAAAGCTGAAGCAAGCGCTTGGCACATTTGCAAATGAAATAGGTGAGCCAGGCAGGAAAGTTTGCGTATTTATCTAAAAAAACACTATAAGTTTTACCACCCGGCGAAATAATACCGACATAAGAATAAAAAGCAAGAGCAAGAAGGAAAAAAATAAGAAGAAAGCGTGGAATATTGAATGTGCTGTTTGTAAGCATAGAAAAAACTTGCTTTCAGCGAAGGTCTTAATTTGTTTACTATTTTTTGCTTTAAAATTGATAAAACAAGAAAGGCAGCCAGTAAAGCTATTGTGAAACAAAACGTCTTTCGTTACTTATGTATAAATTGTTTGTTTTGAATTTATTTTGACACAAAAAGCTATTATTTATTTATGAACATTCAACAGCTTAATGAGTTTCAAATGCCGCCGCATTTCAGGGGCAAGCCGGGCTGGTATATACAGTTTTGGTGGCTGGTGCAAGCCATTTTTTTTAAACCATCGCCGCAGTTTATGTATGGCTGGCGGCGTTTTCTTTTGCGATGTTTTGGAGCGAATATCGGCAGAAGCGTAATTCTTCGCCCGAGTGTTCATACACAATTTCCGTGGAAACTAACCATTGGTGATTATAGCTGGATTGGCGACGAAGTAGTATTGTATAGCTTAGGCGAAATAACCATTGGCAGCAACGTTGTGGTATCGCAGCGTAGTTATTTGTGCACCGGATCGCATGACTACACCAGCATTGCTTTTGCAATTTATAGCCAGGCTATTGTTTTAGAAGATGAATGCTGGCTGGCAACTGATGTATATGTAGCACCTGGCGTTACTATAGGCACAGGTACAGTGGTGGGTGCTCGCTCATCAGTATTTAAATCGCTACCACCGGGGAAAATTTGTATCGGAAGCCCTGCGAAAGCGGTGAGAGACAGGGTAGAAAAGAAGTGAGGAGATCAAACCGCAATTATAAAATTAAATGTGTTTAAAACACTCTTTACTAATATATACTTGTCGTTTTCTTTTTGTTTTGACACAAAAATGAAAGAAAAAAGGTCAAGGACGGCATGATCGCTCCGCGCATCCGTCCTTGCCTGCACACCTTTGAGTGTAGCAGGTTTTGCTTTTTTTATGGTGGTTCTGGCGCAAATTCGTATTCCGAACACTAAGTGGTATAACGACTGAAAACAACAAGCTACCATGTTGGGTAACATAAGGTTCTTCTCAGTTGGATAACATGTTGTAATCTTCCTAATCAATTTGTCGCCTCTTTGCTTTCCAAAACTCGTTGCATTAAAAATAAATTAAGATATGAAAGTGCATTATAGTTTGCATAAATTATATGCAAATTATTCGTTTATTGCATAGAATTTTAGGTAACCGATATTTATTTCAGGTGTATAAAAGCTAATGATAAACAACAAGTGGTTGTAGCTAAATTATAGATGATGATACACCTGTTCATCCAATATTTAACATCATGTTCCGCCAAAGGCTCTTGTACATTTACATTTTATACCCTCTGTTCCTAAAGGCAATGGAATTATTGCATTGGTCTCTTTGTTTTGTTTAATAAGTAACGCTGTTTCTGCACAGGTGAAAGCCTCTTTTTCAGTTAATGCCGCGCAAAGTTGTGCGCCCTTTACTGTGCATTGCACCAGCACATCAACAGGCGGCGTTGTAAACTGGAATTGGCTAACCAGTGACGGACAAACATCAACGGATGTACACCATTGTTTTAGCCAGTTAGGCGATATCACAATTGTAGTGCATCCTAAACCTCAATTCAAAATAAAAGATAGTTTGATAGTTGCCCAAAAAGGTGATGTAAATTTTATTGCAACAACAAGCAGCGATAACGTTACTGGCTGGCTTTGGGCGCCATCGTTAAGATTAAGCTGCAGCAATTGTGCACATCCTGTTTTAACGGCAATAAAAACCACCACTTATACCGGCATTGCTTCCACCGATTATGGTTGTACCGATACGGGTACAATTCAGGTACATGTATTATGCAACCAAAACAAAATTTATATTTCTTCCGGCTTTACGCCTAATCGGGATGGCAGGAACGATTGGTTTTATGTAATGAGCAATATTGATAATCCTGTTCGTTCCATAGTCATTTATAGTCGTAATGGCGATCTGGTATTTGTAAAAACAAACGCCTTTACCAACAATACTATGCAAGGCTGGGATGGCAACTACAACGGCATTCCTGCATCGGAAGGCGTGTACGTTTATCGGATAGAAATTATGTGTAACAATGAAGTAGTTCCGCTTACCGGAACCATTACTTTACTTCGATGATTTTATTTGCGAAAAATAAATTACTTTGCCTTTCGTTGCTGTGTAAAATTATAAACTTACGCTGTTGATGCTATCAAATGCTGTAACTAAAATGTATTTATAGAACATCTTTTTTAATGTTGTAACAACTGCCATTTTGCAGAGTGAGAATAACATTATAAAATTGCAAACTACTTTTTTTAAAAATCGAATTAAAAACAAAAAACGGATCGAGTAACCCTTATAGGCGGCCTTACCAGTAACCGTTTCTTGTAAAATATAAATATTGCAAAATACACTACCATCCCAACCATCTTTTCAGGTTGAACCTTTACAAAAGTTCATGAAAAAACGTGTGCTTCTTGTTAGCGGAAATTATTTTCCCGAACCAACAGGAATTGGAAAATACAATAAAGAAATGACCGATTGGATGGCTGACAACGGTTTTGATTGCACTGTAATTTCTACCTATCCTTACTATCCGTTTTGGAAAGTGCAGGAACCTTACACTAACAGGCGTCATTGGTACAGCAAGGAAACTTTAGCAACTGCCAAAGGCAATACCATCACCGTTTACCGCTGCCCGCATTATGTTCCTAAAAAGCCAACAGGCCGCCGCCGCATTGCACTTGATTTCTCATTTAGCATATCGGTTTTTTTCCAGATTTTACGGTTGATGGGACGCAAAAAATTTGATGTTGTTATTACTGTTGTGCCGCCCATGCCATTGGGTTTACTATCGGTGTTATACAAAAAAATGAAGAAGGCGAAATTTGTATATCACATCCAGGATTTGCAGATTGAAGCTGCGCGCGACTTGCAGCTCATTAAATCGAAAAGTGCCATTCGCGCTTTGTTCCGCATTGAAAAATTCATCATTAAAAATGCAGATACCGTTAGCAGTATTTCAAAAGGAATGATTCATAAAATAAAAGAAAAAACCGACAATAAAGAGGTTGTTTTTTTTCCAAACTGGGCTGATTTGAATTTCTTTTATCCTATGAATAACAAAGCCGAATTGAAGAAAGAATTTGGCTTCACTTCTAATGATACCATTATTCTTTATTCCGGTTCAATTGGCGAAAAGCAGGGCTTGGAAGCGATATTAAAAGCTGCAAAAGCTTACCAGGAAGGCAATGTGAAGTTTTTAATTTGCGGTTCGGGTCCTTATCAGCAAAAACTGCAACAAATGGCGACAGAAAAAAATCTTTTTAATGTTATTTTTTTTCCATTACAGCCTATTGATAAATTCAATCGCTTTCTTAACATGGCAGATGCTCATCTCATCATTCAAAAAATCAATACAAGTGATTTGGTAATGCCAAGCAAACTCACCACAATACTTGCTGTTGGCGGTCTTTCTGTAATTACTGCCAATTACGATTCTTCATTGTATAGTATGATAACCGAACATCAAATTGGAATATTGGCAGAAGCTGAAACGGATGAAGCATTAATGAAAGCAATATTTGTTGCTATTCATGACGATAACAGCCGCATCAGAAACAATGCACGCCGGTATGCCGAAGAATATTTATCAATAGATAGTGTGATGCACCGGTATGTGGAGAACTTGTAGAGATGATGGTTGGTAGTTAACATACGATAGTTTACAGCGCACAAAATATTGCTGATTATAAAAAAGGCTGATGATAAAATTTCATCAGCCTTTTGTTTTTACTTCATTTTTACCTTCTGAAGTTTGAAACTTTCCTTTGCATTTTGTGCGTTACGAATTTGTCTCCTGCAATTTTTAAACAGGTTTATTTTTATTTCAGATACTTGGTTATTTCAGGGCTATCCGGTGTTATTTTGCTATCGAAATGCGCCAGCAGCTTGCCATTCTCATCAATCAAAAACTTATTAAAATTCCAACTGATGGAAGCATCTAAAACGCCGTTTTCGTTTTTATTGCAAAGGTATTTGTACACCGGCGTAATGTTATCGCCTTTCACATCAACACGTGTAGTTAACGGGAAGGTTACACCATAATTTTTTTGGCAAAAAGTAAAGATGTCGCCGTCCTGATGGTATTCCTGATCGGCAAAATCGGCAGAGGGAAAACCCACAATCACCAGCTTGTCTTTATATTGCTGGTATAGTTTTTCAAGCCCTTCATATTGCGGTGTGAAGCCGCATTTGCTGGCAGTGTTTACAATCAATATCATCTTCCCTTTGTACTGCGAAAAATCAATAGTGCCGCCAGTAATTGATTTGATACTGAAATCATAAATGTTTTTTGTTGCTGCCATTGAATGAGGCGTTTTTTTGGCAAAAGCACTCATGCTTGCCAGGAGTAAAAATGAAAAATAGATAGCGTGTTTCATATTGATGACGATTTGTTTTATTTAATGAAATTCGTAACAACCAATGTCGGGAATTTCAGAACGCAAATTACCATCTAAATCAATTACAACAGCTGTTTTTTTACCGGCATTGATGCAGGGCGATGAAGCACCCAAATGAAAATCAAAAACATTGTTTGTTAAGTCAATATTTTTAAATGTAGGATCAACATTCATCAAACAACTGGTATAACTGACAGATGAGTTTGGAGCAGGACTTCTATACAAAGTATTTTCAAAATTTACTGTAAAAGAAGCTGCATTGTTTTTAAAGGTGGCTACTTCATCGCTCACCTGCCCATTTTCTCCGTAAACAATACAGTTTTGAAACAGAGCTTGTAAAGGGTTTGTTTTTACTCCATTTTCATCCGTATTGCTAATGGTTACCGCCGGGTATTGATGAAACAAATATTGGGTTGAATAAGCGGCAAGGGTACAATTGATAAACGCGTAATTACCGCCCGCAATGCAATACAAATTATAGTTGCAATTGGTGAGTAAACAATTGGTTGCTGTAAGGTTGCAATTGTAAGCAGCAATGCCTTGTTCTGCGCAATTATCAATCTTGCATTCATTCAAAACAACGCTGCTTTTTTCATCCGCAGCAATGCCTTGCAGCGCATTTTTTATGATAGCGAACGTAAGAACATTGTTGGTGCTTTGCGAAGTAAAATAAATGCCTTTCCATGTTCCGGGCTGCAGGCTGTAAGGCGCGTCCAGCCGGTTGTTGAGAAAGGTTACAGCTCCGGTGCTGTCGTTCGTTCCATTCACTTGCAGCGAGCCCTCTACCGTGAATGGAGTATTGGCACCGCAATAAATTTTCGTTCCTTTTTCAATGGTTAATGCGGCTCCTTTGGCAACAGCAAAAGTATCCAGCAAAACATAAGGCAAGTTGTTTGTCCACATTGTATTTTGGGTAAGAATTGCACTTCTTAAAAAATGAGCGTTCTGCCCGAAAGCATCGAGTTTTACAAATTGAGTATTGCCATTAAAATCGATGCGAATGCTATCCTGAATGATGAAGGGAAGTTGTTGCGAAGTCGGGTTAATGTTTACAGAAACAAACACGTATAAACTATCGCCGGCATCTACATCAATATTGCTGAATTGCGTGCCCGGCGTGCCGCTTACATTCATTTTAAAAAATGAGTTGGAACCACCCATTAACTGCACGTTGCTAATGCGCAGCGTTTGGTTATTAATATTGAAGATTTTAAGCTGTTGGGTAATGGAGCCTACCGAAGTAAACACCGTATCAAAGTGAAGAATGGTATCGGAAGTAATAAGAAAAGCATTTTTACTCGTGATTGTTTTTTCTTTTGTACACGAAAGTGTAATAAAAACAAAAGGAGCAAAAACAAAAAACAGCATTCGCAACATGCAATAAAAGTAAGTGTTTATAAAATAGTGTACGCGGCAGTTACAATGCTTACTTTGGTATTTTCAACTAACAAAATAGCTTCACTGCAAAATTCCAAAGTGGCGCCTGTAGTTACAATATCATCTACCAATAAAACATGCTTGCCGGCAAGTGCTTCTTCGTTTTTTATGGCAAACACATCCTGCATATTTTGCCACCGGCTGGTGCGGCTTTTGTGTGTTTGTGTAGATGTGTTCATCCTTCTGACAACTGCATTATCTTCTACCTTCTTTTTTATTATTGAAGATATACCGCGTGCTATAATTGTTGCCTGGTTATAACCTCTCTGCTGCATTCTTTTGTTGCTTAACGGCATGGGCACAATAATATCAACATCGGTAAAGCGGCCGCTTTGTTGCATTGCAATGCCGGTTTGCTTACCAATAAACAAACCGGCTTGTAAATTACCTTTGTATTTAAGTTCGTGCATGATGTTTTGCAGCAAAGATTTTTTTGTAAAATAAAACGCACTGCCTGCACTTTCAATTACTATTCTGCCAGCAAACAAACGTTCAATAGCATTGTTGGCGTACAAAAAATAATCAGTTACCGGCAGCGCAGCAAAGCATTGTGCACACAGCGTTTCAGACGTTTCTATCACATCGCTGCCACAGCCAATGCACACATGCGGGTAAAGCAAATGAATGGCATCGTTTGCATATTGTTTGATGTGATGAATGATGTTCATTAGAAATTTTATTTGCAATAAAACAAAGAAGAAAATTAAAACAAATACTGATACACTTCTTCTACTTTGCCCAGCGAAACCACTTCAATAATAAAGCTTTTATTGCTAACACTTTTTTTGTTGTATTTAGAGACTACAATTTTTTCGAAGCCTAATTTTTCGGCTTCCGCAATGCGCTGTTCAATGCGGTTTACGGCGCGGATTTCACCATTCAAACCTACTTCGCCGGCAAAGCAAATGTGTTGTGAAACCGGCACATCGTCGTAAGAAGAAAGCAGGGCGCAAATCACTGCTAAATCTATGGAAGGATCTTCCACTTTTAAGCCGCCGGCTATGTTTACAAACACATCCTTCATTCCAAAATGAAAGCCGCCGCGTTTTTCCAAAACAGCCAGCAACAACTGCAAACGGCGCAAATCAAAACCGCTTACTGTGCGTTGCGGCGTACCGTAAACGCTTTGCGTTACCAATGCCTGCACTTCAATTAATAACGGTCGCAAACCTTCCATACTGGCAGCTATGGCGCTGCCGCTTAACTGATCTTCTTTTTGTGTGATTAATATTTCGGACGGATTGATAACGCCGCGCATTCCATCGCCTGTCATTTCATAAATTCCTAATTCTGCAGTACTTCCAAAACGGTTTTTCAACGTGCGTAAAATGCGATAGGTATAATGCCTGTCGCCTTCAAATTGCAACACCGTATCTACCATGTGTTCTAATATTTTCGGGCCTGCAATGCTGCCTTCTTTGGTAATATGCCCTATTAAAAAAACAGGTGTGTTGGTTTCCTTCGCAAAGCGTTGAAACTCGGCAGCGCATTCGCGGATTTGCGACACGCTTCCCGGCGATGATTCAATTAAATTGGTTTGCAAAGTTTGTATCGAATCAACCACAACCAATTGCGGCTTTAGTTTTTTTATTTCCTGAAATATAGTTTGTGTAACCGTTTCCGTCAATAAATAAAACCGATCATTTTTTATCTTCAATCTATCAGCCCGCATTTTTATTTGCTGCTCACTTTCTTCGCCGCTTACATACAATGTAGTTACATCATTCATCTGCAACGCATCTTGTAAAAACAAAGTGCTTTTGCCAATGCCTGGCTCACCGGCAACCAACACAATGCTTCCGCGCACAATGCCTCCACCCAGCACACGATTGAGTTCGCCATCGGTTGATAACAAACGCTTTTCTTCTGTTGAACTAATTTCAGAAAGAGAAACAGCTTTAGTAAATGTAGTTTCATTGTTATAATCTTTCCACCCGTTATCAGTTTTGGCTGGCTTTGCAATCATCTCTTCAACAAACGTATTCCATTGATTGCACACCGGGCATTTGCCCAGCCACTTCATACTTTCATATCCGCAGTTACCGCAGAAAAATGCAGTCTTCACTTTACTCATGCAATAAAGATAAGGCTTGAAAAAAGAATAGGATGTTGCAAGTTGATTACAAGCAAGCAGCTTTTAATTGTATGATGAAACCTGAATATTTATAAAAAATAAAGCCGGTTATAAAACCGGCTACTTACTTACTAACCCATTAAATTCTGCCACTAAATTAATTAAACGCCGTTAAATTCAAAATTATTTTTTCAAATTTTACTGTAAACTATTTATTGTCAATTCATATTAAAATTATTTTTTCAAATTTTCTTTTTTTCGCCGATGTAAGAATTGTAGGTTGCTTGTATTTATAACTGTTTTTCAACATAAGTAGTGATGATTTGGATATATAAGAATGCAATGAAAAATAAACCAATGGGCAACTGATTTAGTAAAATAAACACAGTAGTAAAGCCTGCGCTTTAATGAATGTACACCATTAGAAACGCCATATGTAAAACGGTTACTTTTGCCGTCATGTCAGCCTTGTCTTTTCAGCTTCTTCAAACCGATACCAAAACCAAAGCCCGTGCAGGCATCATCTCTACAGATCATGGCGAAATACAAACGCCCATCTTCATGCCTGTTGGCACGGTTGGTAGCGTAAAAGCGGTTACACAACAACAATTGGATGCAGACATAAAAGCGCAGATTATTTTAGGAAATACCTATCATTTGTATTTGCGTCCCGGCACCGATATTTTAGAAACGGCCGGCGGCTTGCACCGTTTTATGAATTGGAACAAACCCATCTTAACCGATAGCGGCGGCTACCAGGTTTTTTCATTAGCAGCGAATCGGAAACTAACGGAAGAAGGCGCTCTTTTTCAATCGCATATTGATGGCAGCAGGCATTTGTTTACGCCTGAAAAAGTAATAGATATTCAGCGCAGCATTGGTGCAGATATTATCATGGCGTTTGATGAATGTCCGCCGTATCCGGGCGAATACAGTTATGCAAAAAAGAGTATGGAACTTACGCATCGCTGGCTTGACAGATGCGTAAATCATCTTACTGAAACACCCGATAAATATGGCTTCACACAAAATTTATTTCCTATTGTACAGGGAAGTATTTATAAAGATTTGCGTGTTGAATCGTGCAACTATATCGCTTCCAAAGAAGCTGCAGGCAACGCCATTGGCGGTCTTTCTGTTGGCGAGCCGGAAGAGATGATGTATGAATTTACAGCCCTTTGTACCGAGCATCTTCCCCAACAAAAACCACGTTATTTAATGGGCGTTGGAACGCCATGGAATATTTTAGAAGGCATTTCACTTGGTATTGATATGTTTGATTGTGTAATGCCCACGCGCAATGGCAGAAATGGAATGCTGTTTACCACAAACGGCGTTATCAATATAAAAAATAAAAAGTGGGCAACCGATTTTAGCGCCATTGACGAAGGCTTGCCTTGCAGCATAAGCCAGTATTACTCAAAAGCCTATTTGCGGCATTTGTTTGCAGCGGGCGAATATCTGGCGTTAGAACTTGCCAGCATTCAAAACCTTGCTTTTTATATTTGGCTTGTTGGCGAAGCCCGCAAACACCTACTGGACGGCACTTTCAGCGGTTGGAAGAACGAAATGACTGATAAAGTAAAGCAACGTTTATAACTTCAATCGAAATAGTAAACATAATCGCAACTACACTCGTCTTGGCGAGGAACGAAGCCATCTGTAGATTTGTGATTTAGGATTTGTGATTGTGTTCGTTGATAAAGAGTGATTACTACTTGTTAAGAAGTTCTGTTGTACAACACAGATTGCTTCGTGCCTCGCAAAGACGAAGCCCTCATTCCCTTTTCACACAAGAGCAACAGCTTTTAATTTATTTTTGATGCGGAATGAAAAAACTCGACTGGTATATTCTTAAAAACTTCCTGGTAACATTTTTCTATTCTATTTTTTTATTTACCATTATTGCCGTTGTTGTTGATATCAGCGAACACACCGACGATTTTGTGCAATCGGGTTTAAGCGCATGGCAAATCTTCATGCAATTTTACATTGCTTTTATTCCCCACATTATTGCTTTACTATTCCCGCTGTTTGTTTTTATTGCAGTTATTTATTTTACTTCCAAACTTGCCGGGCGAAGCGAATTTATTGCCATTTTAGCCAGCGGTGTTGCGTACCGGCGGTTATTAATTCCTTACTTTATCGGCGGTGTTTTATTAGCGGCTTTGCTTTGGGTTTCCAACGCATACATAATTCCCAAAGCCGAAGTAAAGCGGCTTACCTTTCAGGTTAATTATATCGACAATCATTCTTCTTACAACGATTTAAACACAACCTTTCAACGCAATACCTATTTCCGTATTGATTCGTTTACTTATGCAGGCATTATTAGTTACGATACAAGCCGCAAGCGCGGCGGACCTTTTTTTATTGATGAAATTAAAAACAATCAGCTTGTTTTTAACCTGCGTGCCGCTAATATAAACTGGGATACAGCTTTGCACAAATGGCAATTGCAAACGGTGTTTGAAAGAACCATTGATGGCTTGAAAGAACACACACTTGCCACCCCAACAAAGTTTATGAACTTCAATTTTAAACCGTTTGATTTAAGCAGGGATGAACATGCAAAAGATATTTTAACCAGCCCTGAACTAAACAGGTATATCACCCAGCAGGAGCAGCGCGGGGCAGAAGGAATTAATGAACTAAAAATTGAAAATTACCGGCGCATTGCAACGCCCGTTGCAGTGATTTTATTAACCCTGATTGGCGCAATGGTAGCAAGCAGAAGAGCGAGGGGAGGAAGTGGTGTGCATCTTGCTTTTGGTTTTATTATGGCCGCCCTTTTTATTATCATGGACAGGTTTTCTGCGGTTTTCTCAATAAAGGGAAATTTGCCGCCCGCGGTAGCTGCATGGGTACCCAACATCGTGTTTGTTTTTGTTGCATTTTATATTTATCGCAAAGCGCCAAAATAATTTTCTGCGAATCTGAATAACTATGTTGATTACAGGTGGAAAAACTTTTTTTAAGCATTTCAATCTTTTCAAACCATCAGCTTAAACCATTCATTATAAGCTAATAAAAGCGTTATTAAGTTACGTAACTACTGTGTATAACAACATCGGTTGCATGTAAGCCTTAATACTAACTTGCAGCTTGAATATGAGTGAGTTTATCGTATCGGCACGCAAGTATCGCCCGCAAACGTTCAGTACGGTTGTAGGTCAGCAGCACATTACCACTACACTTAAAAACGCCATCAGAAATCATCAGCTGGCACATGCTTTTTTGTTTTGCGGTCCGCGCGGTGTGGGCAAAACAACCTGTGCGCGCATTCTTGCCAAAACCATAAACTGCGAAAATTTACAATCCGATGGCGAAGCGTGCAACCAGTGCCACTCGTGCCAAAGCTTTAACGAAGGCACCTCGCTAAACATTCACGAGCTGGATGCAGCAAGCAACAATTCGATAGATGACATACGTGTACTGGTTGAACAAGTGCGTTTTGCACCGCAAGCCGGCAAGTACAAAGTGTATATTGTAGATGAAGTACACATGCTTTCTGCCAGTGCGTTTAATGCGTTTTTAAAAACCCTGGAAGAGCCGCCGCCGTTCGCTATTTTTATTTTGGCAACTACCGAAAAACATAAGATACTTCCTACCATTTTATCGCGTTGCCAGATATTCGATTTTAAGCGCATCACTATTCACGATACTGTTGAGCATTTACAAGAAATTGCAGTAAAAGAAAACATCAAAGCCGAGAAAGCTTCCTTGCAACTCATCGCCCAAAAAAGCGAAGGCTGTATGCGCGATGCGCTTTCAATTTTAGATAAAATTGTTTCCTTCACTAACGCGCAGGTAACGTATCAAAACACGCTGGAGCACCTTAATATTTTAGATGAAGATTATTATTTTAAACTATTGGATAGTTTGCTGAAACAAGACCTTGCTTCAGCTATGTTGTTGTATGATGAAATTAACCGCAAAGGCTTTGAAGGCGATGCGGTGCTGAATGGCTTTGCCCAGTTTTTAAGAAATGTGCTGGTGTGTAAAGATGCTAAAGCCGCCTCGTTATTAGATGTTGTGGAAGGGATGCAGGACCGTTATGTAAATGCAGCAAAAACAATAAGCACTTCGTTTTTGGTAAGCGCATTAAACATTTTAAATGAAGCCGAAATCAACTATAAAATGACCCGCAACAAGCGGTTGCATGTAGAGATGGCAATTATTAAACTGAACTTTTTGCAACAGGCTTTGGAGCTATCGGTTGAGAACAATGAAGTGATAAAAAAGAAACGTTTGGATGCGCCGGTGGCTTATCGCGCGAAAACAATTTCTTCTTTACAGCCCGTTATAAATAATGATGTTCAACAAGTAATTTCATCGCCCAAAAAAATTACAGATCAACCGCAAAACCATGGTTATAAAAAAGAAGAACCTGTTGTAATTGAAAATAAAAATTCATCTCCGGGCGAACCAAAGTTATTCATTCAGCAACCTTCTGTAAAGCCGCAATTAAAAGAAGCCAAAGCGTTTTATCCTTCTGTTGAAGCAGAAATGCTAACTGTTTCCGAGCCTGCAATAGCAACGCTGGCACAATCCAAATCAAGAAAAAGTTTATTGTCGGCGCTGCGTGATAAATACGGCGATCAATATAACATTGAAGAAATTGATGAGGTTGAACCTTTGGAAATGGAAAAGCTGCGCCAGTGCTGGAACGGCTTTGCTGCGAAACTGGAAGAACAGCAAAAACACAGCGCCGCCAACACCTTTAAAATTGCAAAGCTTTCTATTGAAAATGAAACGCGCGTGCTGATAACCGTGAACGCTTTGGTGCAGCAAAAGTTTGTTGAACAGGAAAAAACAATGCTTGCCGAGTGTATTCAGAAAACGTTTCACAATAATGCCATTCAATTGCAAATTGTGGTGGCTGATGATGTGAAAGATGAAACTTCGCCTTTCCTGTCAATGAACAGCCGCGAACGTTTTAATTATATCGCTTCGCAATATCCGCTGGTGAAAGAATTGAAAGAACGTTTGCGTTTAGAAGTTGACTCTATTTAATTGTCGCCGCTGCTTTTCTTTTTCTTTTACTGCAAATTGGTATTCTTTTTAGACAATAAAAGCTTCACGTTCTAAACAGATTATCATGTGGCTCATTTTTGCAATTTTAGCTTCTATAACGGCTGCGCTGGCTGTTGTTTTTTCTAAAGCCGGTTTAAAAAATATTGATCCAACACTTGGCTTTGCGCTGCAATCAATCCTCATTATTCTTATTTCGTGGAGCGCTGTTTTGTTTCAAAAAACATCGGCTAATTTCAGTAAAATAGATAAGCGTACCTGGATATTTATTGCTTGTGCCGGTGTGGCAACTTGTTTATCTTCCTTGTTTCAATTTAAGGCTTTGAAAGATGGACCTGCCGGTGCGGTAAGTTCCATAGAAAGAAGTTCGTTGGTGCTCACCGTTATTCTTGCTTTCTTTTTTTTGAAAGAAAAAATAACCTGGCAATTGGCTGTGGGCGCTCTGATGATTATTGGTGGCGCTGTGATAGTTGCTGTTACGCAGAGCAATTCAAAATAAAGCCGGTTATTTTTGCAACGCATGATGTACACGTTAAAAAAATCGTTGGGGCAGCATTTTTTGCATGATGAAAATATTTGCAGAAAGATTGTAGCTGCGCTAAACGAAGAACCGGTTTATCAATTGTTAGAAGTAGGTCCTGGTGCCGGAGCTATCACAAAATATTTATTGCAATTGCCCGGTGTTATTTTTAAAGCAGTTGAAATTGATAAAGAAAAAGCATCTTATTTAGAAGAAAAATATCCTGCCATCAATGGCAAAATAATACATGATGATGTTTTACAAATAAGCGCTCCGTTTGAAGGATACTTTACTGTGATTGGTAATTTTCCTTACAACATTTCATCACAAATTTTGTTCAAAATATTGGATTGGAAAGAACAGGTGCCGGTTATCATCGGCATGTTTCAGAAAGAAGTAGCGCAACGTGTGGCAGCGCAACCGGGCAATAAAGTGTACGGCATTTTATCGGTATTAATTCAGGCGTTTTATAACGTAGAATATTTGTTTGATGTGCCGCCTTCTGCATTTACGCCACCACCAAAAGTAATGAGTGGTGTAATTCGTTTGCGAAGAAAAGAAGAATTGCTGTCTTTAAAAACTGAAAGAGCTTTTACGGTGCTTGTAAAAACCGCTTTTAACCAGCGTAGAAAAACCCTTCGCAATGCAACCAGAAGTTTGTTTGACGAAACGATTTTGAAACACGATATTTTCAACAAACGCGCCGAACAATTGAGTATTGAAGACTTCGCCGAATTGAGTTTTATGATGAAGTAAGAAATTGAAAACAATTACTGCTGTTTGTTTTTATTCTTCTTTTTAAAATAGCCGCGTAATAAAAAATTATGTTGTGCGGCTTCTAAATCTTCATCTAATTTATGGCTGCTGCTTTCCAAATTAAATATGGTTTGTTTTAACGAGGCGGCTGTTTGTTTATCTTTTAAAATCACACCTGGCATAGTTGCCGTATCGTTCAAATTATCAGTTGCGCCTTTTAAATTATCGGTTAATTGTGCGGCAGTAATGGCTACATCGCGCAGTTGCGTAATGGTTCCTTTCAGCACAGTAAACATAGTGGTATCGGTAGTTAGTTCATCTGCCAGAGAACCTTTGGTGTTTAGTTTTGCAGTAAACTCATCAAGGTTAGCAATCATTGCTTTGCTGCGTTGTGAAACCGATTGAAAATTGCTCATGGTTGATTGCAAACTGCTTAAGGAATTATTGATTTTGCGCGTTGTTTCTTCATTATTTATTAACGAGCTAACCAAGCCTTTACCACTATCAATATTATGACTAATGTGTGCAAAAGAGCCGGTAATGGCAAGCAGATTTTTATTATTGGCTTGCAACGTTGCAAGCATTTCATCAGTGCTAAGTGCTTTTTGTGTAGCCAGATAATCGCCATCTGCTACCTGTGGCAGTGATGGTGTTCCGCCTGTAATAACAACTATTTTATTGCCAATTAAACCATCAGAGCTAATCTTGGTTTTTCCATCTTTGTGAATGTTTTTTTCCAGCGATTTTTGTATCACCATAGACACCAATACACGGGAGTCGGGCATGAACGTTATCTTTTTTACAGTGCCTATTTTAACACCTGATAGCCATACATTGTTGCCGGCCACCAAACCGTTTACATCCTCAAAAATGGTATTTACCGTAAAGCCTTTTACAAAGGTTTTCTTTTGTCCACCCAAAGTAAATACGGCTAACACTAATATTGCAATACCGATGATAATAAACAACCCTACAATAACAGGACGAGTATTTTTTGTTGATTTCATACTGCTTTATTCTATTTTAAAAACATGATTTTATGATTGAATTGAATTCTATTATCTGAATCCTGAACCTTGTGTTTTTGCTATGCGTTCTGTTTATATTCTGCCTGGCCGCTCGTAAAATTGTAATTGTAAAAATTTTGTATTCTTTCATCCTGGCTGGCAAATACTTCTTCAAATGTGCCATGCGCAAGAAATTTACCATCCAGCAACATAGAAACGCGGTTACCTACGGTGCGTGCACAGGTAAGATCGTGTGTGATAATAATGGCGCTGGTGTTGTAACGTTCCTGTACCTCGTTTATAAGATGATTGATTTCGATACACGTGATGGGATCAAGCCCTGCCGTAGGCTCGTCATACATCATAATGTCGGGCTTCAAAATTAACGTGCGTGCGATACCAATGCGCTTGCGCTGACCGCCTGACAATTCAGATGGCAATTGATTAATGGCTTGCGCTAAACCAACGCCTTCCAACACTTCCTCAACCGCCTCGTTAATTTCGCTACGAGTTAAGTTTCGCTTGTTTCTTACCAGAGGAAATTCTAAATTTTCCCGTACCGTCATGCTATCATACAAAGCGCTGTTCTGAAAAGAAAAACCAATGCGTAAACGAATTACATCCCATTGTTTTTGTTTGAAATTTTCTACTTCTTCGCCTAACACTTTCACCATGCCGCTATCTGCTTTTAATAAACCGGAAATAATTTTTATTAAAACAGATTTGCCGGTTCCTGAACGTCCTAATATCACTACATTTTCGCCTTCATGCACATCCAGATCAACACCGTTCAACACATTTAATGTACCAAACGATTTGTGCAGATCGCGGATATAAATTACCGTATTGTCTTTATTAATACCAGCCATTGTTTTTTATTAAGATATAAGTTATCAGTTATGAGCCGAGAGATATCAACTACCAACCATCAATTATCGTATCGCATTCACAAACTGCACTACAATCATCTCTTCAACAAATATTAAGAACATAGAAACTACCACCGCTGTATTAGCCGATTTGCCAACACCTTGCGTACCGTTGCTTGCATTGTAGCCTTGATAGCAACCCGTAACGCCAATGGTAAAGCCGTACAACACCGACTTAAAAACAGAAGAAAAAATATCTAAAAAAGAAATGGTGCTAAATGCACTTTCAAAAAAGGCTGTGAAGCTTGTTTGCTCGTTGGCATACACATTTATATACGAACCCATCATGCCCACAAAGCCTGAATACAACATGAGTACCGGCAGCATTAAAGTGGTTGCTGCCACACGCGTTACAACCAAATATTTAAACGGGTTGGTAGCAGATACTTCCATTGCATCAATCTGTTCGGTTACTTTCATCGAGCCCAATTCGGCGCCAATATTTGAACCCACTTTACCAGCTGCAATAAGAGCCGTAACTAAAGGCGCCAATGCACGGATAATGGCAATAGAAATAAGCGATGGCAGCCACGAACTGGCGCCAAACGTTGCTAATGAAGGACGCGATTGTTTGGTAAATACAATGCCCGTAATAAAGCCGGTAAGCGTAATTAACGGTAACGAACGATAACCTACTTCATAGCACTGGCGTATAATTTCCCTGCCTTCATACGGCGGCTTTAGGCTCTCTTTAAAAAAGCGCACAATAAATTGATATACGTTGTAAATATTTTGGAAAAATTCGTCTGCCTGTTTTGAAATGACATACTTTTTTTTAGGCAGCGGATTTACCTCTTCAGTCTCTGTATTCATATTAAGCTACTGGTTACACCCATAAGTGGTAAAGTATCAGAACTAATTTAATGCCACCTTCTTAAGCCGGATAATGAATTAAGAAATGAGGTTAGAAAGTGGTGTAAAAACAAACTTGCAACTTCTCGTTTTGTTTCTAAGCAATAACCTTTATTTTTATTGAACTAAAAACAAACAATGACAATATCCACACTGCAACAACCGAGGCACAGGCTTGTATCTCTTGATTTTTTTCGCGGGTTAACAGTTGCCAGCATGATATTGGTGAACAATCCCGGAGACGGGCAGCATGTTTATGCGCCGCTCGAACATTCAAAATGGAACGGCTGCACACCAACCGATTTAATTTTTCCTTCCTTTTTATTTATGGTAGGCGCTTCTATCACGTATGCCATCGGCGGTAAAAAAGAAAGCAATACCGCGCATAGTAAAATACTGTTAGCCGCCGCTAAACGCTCGCTGATTTTGTATATCATCTTCTTTTTAATTGGCTTTTCCTTCCGCTTTCCCAACCTCGATCTTGCACACTTCCGCATTCTGGGTGTATTGCCACGCATTGCCATTGTTTTTTTTATTACCGTTGTATTGTTTGTAAAAACAAAGTTTAAAACGCAGTTGTGGATTTTTGCTTCGATACTAATCGTGTATTATTTGCTCATGAGTTTTATACCAGTGCCAGGCGTTGGATATTCAAGTTTAGAGCCGGGAACCAATTTGGGCGCGTGGTTAGACAGAACCATTCTTACCGAAAACCACATGTGGAAGGGATCTGTAATATACGACCCCGAAGGCATTTTAAGTACGCTGCCTGCTGTGGCTACTTGCTTACTTGGTGTGCTTACTGGCACATGGCTGCGCCGGAAAGACAAAACTGATTATGAAAAAGTTGCCTGGCTGTTTACCATGGGTATTTTTGCTGTGTTAGCCGGCTTGATATGGAACTTATTTTTCCCCATTAATAAAGCATTATGGACAAGTTCGTTTGTGTTGTATGCGGGCGGTATTGCTATGCTTGCGCTTACCATTTCTTACTGGCTTATTGATGTGCAACACCGCAACAAATACATTGAACCGTTTCTGGCGTTTGGCGCCAATGCCATTACGGCTTATGTAGCCGCAGATGTGGTGTTGGTATTGCTTCAGTTAATCCACGTAAGCCTAAATGGAAAAAGGGTAGGAGCGCAACAGTATTTGTATCAAACTATATTTCCCGCGCTTTTTTCTCCTTTTAACGCATCGCTGGCTGGCGCTCTTTGTTTCGTATTGATTTTGCTTGCGCCGATGTGGATTTTATACAAAAAGAAAATTTTTATTAAAGTATAAAATGAGTTGATGGTCGATGGTTGGTAGTTGGTTGTTGCTGATAGATAGCTTGTAATTCACAGCTTCAATGGCATATCGTTTGTAAATTTGGGTATTTTAAAACATCATCTTATGGAAAAAAGAGTTTTCGGCGTTATTCTCACACTGCTTGGAATTGGCGGGCTTATTTATGCCGGCGTGTCGATTACGCACAAAAGTTCTTCGGTATCTTATATTGCTGTGTATGGTATTTTAGGATTGATATTTTTTCTCACGGGCATTAGTTTGCTGCGCAATACAAATGATAAGGCAAGCTGAGATGGCATGATGCTGCGCGATGGTATGCCGCTTCTTTCTTTTTACCATATATTTTATGTTCTGGTATCGTCTTTCAGAGAATACAATGATGCGAGGAGTGCGCTGATTTATTATACCACATTGTTCTTTTCAAAAGACAATTTGAAAACTTTTTTCTGGCATTGCTTATTGTCTTTCACCAGCAAAATCCAATATCGTATTCGTGAAGAAAACAACACAGGTGTATTTGCGAAAGAACGCATTGTTTGCTTTATTTCATATCGTATTACCTTCACTGAGAGATAATATAGAACTCCTATCAATAAACAAATGGATACAACGATTCAGGAATACATAGCCAACCAATTGCAGGACAGGCAAGCAATGCTAACAAATATTCACGCCATTATTTTAGCAGAAGATAAATCTGTTGTTCCGGTTATAGAACCAATGATGCGCAGCGAGATGATTATTTATAAAGCAAAAGGAGTAATGAAATATGGACTGGCAAGTGTAAAGAATTATATGTCGCTGCACAACCTGGCCATGTATGGTTCAAAAACATTGTTCTACCGGTATCAATCTTTATTACCAAAGGCAAAATTTCAAAAAGGCTGCATTAATTTTTGCTCGGCAGAAGACATGCCGTTAGATATTGTACGACAACTGATTGCAGATTGTTCCGCTATTAATCTTGTGGCTATACGAGAAGAATATCTCAAAGAAAAGAAAGCAAAAAGCAAATTGAAATAGCAAAATACGAGACTTACAAAATCGCTTTTTCTTTACCGCATTGTCCTCTTTGAAAAATGATATCTGGAGCGAAAAGAGAAAACGCTAACAACAAATAAAAACAGTATTTACCATGAACAACTTTATTTTCTGGGCAGCTATGGTTGCCTATGCCATTCACATAATGGAAGAGTTTTTTTACGACTGGAAAGCATGGGCAAATAATGTATTAAAATTACCTGTTGACTGGACCGGTTTCTACATTACCAATACAGTTGTGTTGTTTTTAGGTGTAGCCTGCGCAAGTGTTGGCTGGAGCCAGCCTGCTTTTGCGCTTGCTTTTCCGGCATTAATGATGGTTAATGCTATCTTTTTTCATGTTTTGCCCGTGATAATGAAAAGGAAAAATTCTCCTGGTGTATTTACAGCTATTTTGTTGTTTCTTCCCATTTCATTTAAAGCCTATCAACAGGCGCTATTGCTTAAAGTTTCAACAACTGAAATCGTTTTATCAGCCGTGGCAGGTATTTTAATAATGGCTTATCCCATCATTCTTTTGAAAACAAAAGACTTACCTTTTTTTAAGCAATAATTGTCTTGTTAACTCTTATTTGTAATGCCTTGTTCCATCATTGTGTTTAAGTTCCGGTTTAGTTTCTCAGAGATGAAAATGATGAAGCGTAGAGATAGTCAAATTAAGTTCTATCAAGTATAATTTTCGACTTTTCTCAAACCACCATTTCCCCTTCCAACTCTTTCAATTCTTCATCCGTAAAAATTCTCGATTGAATATAAAACCGAACGCCTAAAGGTATCTCTAAAGAGAAACTGCTGCCCCGGCCTTTCGTAACATCGAGTATCAATTGCGTGTGTTTCCAATATGCAAACTGATCTTTCGCCATATAAAATTTGCAGCCTTCTATTTCACCCAAACAAACATCGCTATCGCCCGTTTTAAATTCATTTTCTTCAAAGCACATTGGCTGCGAGCCATCGCAACAGCCACCGCTTTGGTGAAACATTAAATTGCCGTTTTGTTTCTTCAACTTTTCAATTAATTCTATTGCTTTGCCAGTGGCTATAATCCGCGGTATATTCATGTAGTTTGTTTTTGCACTAAAAATAAACAGCGGCGCGAAGCCGCTGTTCCTGCATAAATTATTGCTTCTATTAAAAGAATCCGAGTTTGTTTTTACTGTATGAGATCAGCATGTTTTTTGTCTGGCGATAATGATTGAGCATCATCTTATGATTCTCTCTTCCAAAACCCGATTTCTTGTAACCGCCAAACGGCGCATGTGCAGGGTAAGCATGATAGCAATTTACCCAAATACGACCAGCTTGTATAGCGCGTGGTACCTGGTACAATTGGTGTGCGTCTCTCGTCCATACGCCGGCTCCTAAACCATATAAGGTATCGTTAGCAATTTGTATGGCTTCCTCGGTGGTTTTAAATGTGGTTACACAAGTTACAGGTCCAAAAATTTCTTCCTGGAAAATGCGCATTTTGTTATTGCCTTTAAAAATGGTTGGCTTAATGTAAAAGCCATGTTCCAAACCACTGTTTTGATGGAAGGCTTCGCCACCTGTTAATACTTGCGCACCTTCCTGTTTGCCAATATCTAAGTAACTCAATATTTTATTATACTGATCTTCGCTTGCCTGTGCGCCCATCATTACCGTGCCATCCAAAGGATTACCCATTTTAATGGCATTCGTGCGTTTAATAACGCGCTCCATAAACTTATCGTAAATTTTTTCGTGTACCAAAATGCGGCTTGGGCAAGTGCATACTTCACCTTGGTTTAAAGCAAACATCACGGCACCTTCAACAGCTTTATCTAAGAACTCATCATCGGCATCCATAACGCTTTCAAAAAAGATGTTCGGGCTCTTGCCACCTAATTCCATCGTTACCGGGATAAGGTTTTCAGAAGCATACTGCATGATAAGACGGCCAGTGGTTGTTTCGCCGGTAAATGCCACTTTCTGTACGCGCGGAGAGGACGCCAAAGGCTTACCTGCTTCTACGCCAAAACCGGTTACCACGTTCAAAACACCTTTCGGCAAAATCCCATGGATCAGCTCCATCAAACACATTATGCTGGTGGGCGTTTGCTCGGCAGGTTTTACTACTACGCAGCAGCCTGCAGCCAGCGCGGGGGCTATCTTCCAGGTAGCCATAAGCAACGGAAAATTCCAGGGGATGATTTGTCCAACCACACCAATCGGTTCGTGTAAATTGATGCAAACAGTTGTTTCATCATGTTCGCTGATGGTGCCTTCTTCGCTGCGGATAACGCCTGCGAAATAGCGGAAATGGTCAACCACTAATGGTAAATCAGCAGCCCTCGTTTCACGGATAGCTTTGCCGTTATCAATGGTTTCCACAACAGCTAAATATTCAAGATTGTCTTCAACAACCTGCGCAATTTTCAATAACAAATTGCTGCGGTAAGAAGCTGCTGTTTTGCTCCACGAAGCAAACGCATTGTGTGCAGCTTCAATGGCTTTGTTAACGTCTTCGGCATTGCCGCGTGCGGCTTTTGTAAACACTTTATTGTCTATCGGCGAAATATTATCAAAATATTCGCCGCCCGATGGAGCTGTCCATTCTCCATTAATGTAATGATCGTAATGATCTTTGAAACGAGGACGTTTGGCGATGTTGGAGGCTGGCGCTTCCATTGTTGAGGTACTCATGTGCAAGCTTTTTTAATCGTTATTTAATACTGCTAAGTTGGGTAAAGAAAATCATATTGGCTTCACTTTTTTAATTTTTATAAAGCAGTTAACGGTAACAAAATGTGCAGGAACAAATCTTGCTAACTGGTAAAATTATTAAAATGATTTTTTTGTATCTATGATACCATCTTCTGAATGAATTGTAATCGTATCTCCAATAGATACATTCTTCAATTCAGTAAGCTGTAAAGTAAGGCTAATCGTATTTGCGCCTGTTGATAATTCAATGAAACACACGTCAGCATTGGGTTTGATAGAAATTACTTTTGCGGTTAATTGCAGCTTACCAGTAAAGCGGGAAGCGGTAAATAACTGCTTTGGGGCGCCTTCAAACACTACTTCGCCTTCCTGCAATTGAATAACGTGTTGCGCTAATGCGCACACTTCTTCTTTGTTATGACTCACAAGGATGGCAGTAAAGGATAACTCTTTTTGCAGTTGTTGTAAAGCAGCACCAAGCTGATAACGAAGATCGGTGTCCAAAGCTGATAACGGCTCATCTAATAACACCAACTTCGGCTTGCGAACCAAAGCTCTTATCAATGCCACGCGCTGCTGCTGGCCGCCGGATAACTGCGATGGTTTCGCATGAAGAAAGGATTGCAGAGAAACCATTTCGGCAAGATGAAGGATGAAAGAATCATCTTCTTTTTTATTTGCTGCATATTGCAGGTTTTGCAGCACCGTCATGTTAGGAAACAAAGCATAATCCTGAAAAACAAAGCCGATGCTCCGTTGCTGCGGTGGTATATTAATGTGATGTTTTACATCAAGCCAAATAGTATTATCCATCTTTATAAATCCTTCATCCGGCTTTACCAAACCGGCTATGATTTTTAATAACGTTGTTTTGCCCGCGCCGCTTTCTCCATAAATGGCTATGATATTATTTTTTGGAAGAATAATGTTTACTGATAATGGTTTGTTACCGTTAAAAAATTGAAGTTGCCTGCTGATGTTGATGTGTATCATAAGCCGCTAAAGCTGCGCTGTAATCGCTTGTTGGCAGTATAAACAATAAGCAAGATAAAAAATGAAACAATGAGCAGAACAGCTGCATACAAGTGCGCCGTATGGTAGTGTAAAGCTTCTACCTCATCATAAATGGCGATGGATGCTGTGCGGGTTTGCCCGGCAATGTTTCCGCCAATCATCAATACCAATCCAAACTCGCCGATGGTATGTGCAAAAGACAAAACAATACCTGTAAGTAACGATGGTTTTATATTGGGCAATAAAACATGCAGAAGCGTTTGCCGGCGTGACTTTCCGAGTGTGTAAGAAGCCTCTTTTAAATTGTTTGGCAACGATTGTAAACCAGCTTGAATAGGTTGCACCATAAAAGGAAAACTATAAATAACAGAAGCCACAACAAGACCTGGAAATGAAAACAGCAAGCGTATGTTGAACCATGATTGCAGCCAGTGGCCGAATGTATTTGATGGACTAAATAACAATAACAAATAAAAACCCAATACCGAAGGCGGCAACACCAATGGCAAGCTGAAAACCGCTTCCAGTGCGGGTTTGAAGCGAGATGAACTAAACGCTAACAAAGCGGCTACCGGCACACCAAAAACAAACAACACAACCGTTGTAACAAACGCAAGTTGAAACGAAAGAAAAAATGGCTGCCAGTTAACACTCATATTTGTTTATGTTGTAAAATAAAAAAGTAATAATAGATGATTGTTTTTTACCGATACCCATACTTTTTAAAAATGGCTTTTGCTGTTGACGTAAATAAAAACCGATACCATTGTTGTGCGGCAGCCGGATGAGAAGATGCTTTAATAATTACCACGCCTTGCGCAATGGGTTTATACAACTTTTCATTCACTTCCACCCATTTGCCTTTGTTCGCCATTGCTGAATCAAGCACAACCGATTTAGCAGTAAAAGCTATATCAGCCGCGCCGCTTAACAGGTATTGGTTCACCTGCGAAATGCTTTCGCCATACACAATTTTAGGTTCTGCCTGCTGCAACAAATTTTGTCGGGTTAAGGCTTGTAAAGTAGCTTCACCATACGGCGCCAATTCGGGATTGGCAACTGCAATTTTTTTTATTTCATCATGTAAAACAACACTCAAACCTTTTGATAAATCGAGTGGCTGCAAACTCCATATCACCAATGTTCCGTAAGCATAAACAGCAGGTTTATCTGTGGCGAATCCCTTGTCGTATAATTCCTGCGGATACTTCATATCGGCAGACATGAATACGTCAAACGGTGCGCCCTGCTCTATCTGCGCTGTTAGTTTGCCGGAAGAGCTTACCGTTACATCAGCATCGGTTCCGGTTTGTTTTTCAAACGCATCTTTCAATTTTATGGCAACAAATTGTGCGTTGGCTGCAACGGCAATTCTTAGTTGTTGAGCATTAGCAAAAGCGCATAAAAAACAAAGCAAAACAATAAAATAATACTTCGTCATACAAACCTTTTGATTCAAAATGTAACTGTAATTTACCCGGATTATCACCTGCATACTATCACTTCTACAACTTCATTTTTTTGCCCTTTATTTGTTTTTGCAGTAAAAGAAACAATGCCGTTTGCTTCAATCAGTGAAATTACATCGCCTGATGTAGATAACCGAATTGGTTTTGCAAAACATTCACCTTCTTTGTAAAATAATGTTACTAAACTATGCTGTGTAAATGTTGCGTGAACTGATACATCGTTAGTGAGCTTAGCTGTTATTTTTTTAGGCGATTCATGCCAGCACAATTGCAGCCAATGCTTACAAAACAAATGATAACAAACAAAAGCAGAAACCGGATTTCCCGGAAAGCCAAACACGGTCTTATTGTTTTTATGAGCAAATAAAAACGGCTTTCCGGGACGTTGCGCCACCTGATGAAAAACCGTTTGAAACCCAATGTAGGTAAGGATTTGGGGCAGATAATCTTTTTTACCTTTTGATACAGCGCCTGATAGCAAAACAACGTTACTGCTTTGCAAAATAGAAAGCAGTTGAGCCTGCATCATTTCTTTATCATCCGGCAAATGATGAATGCTTGCACTGATGTTTTCTTTTTGTAAATCGGCAGCTATAAAATAAACATTCGACTGCCTTATTTGATGCGGCAGAGGCATTTCATCAACTTCTACCAGCTCATCGCCCGTTGAGCAAACCGCCATGCCTGGCAGTTTGTAAACTTCAACACTTGCCATACCTACCGTTGCTAAAATGCTGATGTGTGTTGAAGAGATACGTGTGTTTTTGTGCAGCAAAAGAGCGCCTTTTCTTTCATCACTCGCTTGCCTGTGAACATTTTGAAGAGGCGAAATATTATCGGTTGTTATGGTTGCAAAACCATCTTTTATTTCACAATCTTCGTAAGGTATAACAACGTTTGTATTTGTTGGTAATACTGCGCCCGTCATCACTTCAATGCAATGTTCATTGTTTATTAATGATTGCACTGAGCTGCCTGCTGCGCTTACACTTTCAATATAAAAATTTCTTTTACCTTTTTTGAATGAATCATAAGTAATGGCGATGCCGTCCATCATCACACGGTCAAAAGGAGGGAAGTCTCTGTCGGCAAAAACATCTTCTGCCAATGTGCGATTGAGTGCATGTTGAAAAGGCATTTTTTCGGTGCCGAAATCTTTCTGATAAGATGTTATTAATTGGTAGGCTTCGCTAACTGAAATCATGTAACGCAATGTTTGTTGTAAAGGATGATACAACCATTATTCTTTTGTAACTCTTTGCATATTGTGTCTCTTCGGCGATTCAATTATCCACCCAAAACCGACATCGATTCGTGCGTTTGTTTTTGATTCATTTTTTCTGCCTCAAAACCGTCTTCCGCTCTGTTGGCAACTGCGTTTACAATCAATCCGGTTAGCTCATTTTCATTCATTCCATCTCGCAAGGCATCTCTCAAATTCAATGCTGGAGCGGCATACAGGCAGGTTCTTAGTTCGCCTGTTGCAGAAAGGCGAATGCGGTTGCAGGTGCCGCAAAATGTTCGGCTAAATGCCGGAATAATGCCAAATGTTCCTGAATAATTCTCTATTTTATAATTTACAGATGTGGAATTATTTGGGTTCTGCAAGGCAATAATGTTATTATTATAATGATGATTGATGTGCTGATAAATATCTTTATAATTCCAGTTACCTGCATCAAATTGCCCGCTTCCATTAAATGGCATTTCTTCTAAAAAACGAACAGATAAATGATGATGTTTGGTTAGCTCAACAAAAGGAATAATATCATCTGTATTTTTTGCTGCCGATACCACGCAGTTGAGTTTGATAGTAAAACCTTCCTCTAACAATTTATATATGTTGCGAAGCACTTTATCAAAACTATCATGCCTTGTAATGTTATAAAACCGTTGCTGGTTTAACGAATCAAGGCTGATGTTAAGTTGGGTAATATTCAATGCTTTTAATTCTTCAATATGGGGCTCAACCAGCGTTGCATTGGTGGTAATGGTTATTTCTTCTAAGCCTTTCAATACTCTTATATTTTGAAGGAAAGAAACAAGCCCTTTTCGTGCAAACGGCTCGCCGCCGGTAACTCGTATTTTGGTAACGCCAAGTGAAGTAAAAACAAAAGATAGCAAATACATTTCATCCCAGCTTAGTAAATGCTTTTTCGGTGCAAATAAAACACCTTCTTCCGGCATGCAATAATAGCAGCGCAGGTTGCAACGGTCTGTAACCGACAGTCGCAAATAATTCAATTCTCTTCCGTACCTATCAATCAATGCGCTTTGCATGGTTTGTTTTTTCTGTCAACTTACAACTTACATCTGTCATCTTACTATGGATGCGCGTTTATCCAAACATTTCCGTCTTCATACCATTCCTGCTTCCAGATAGGAACCTTTTTTTTTACTTCATCAATCAAAAATTCGCAGGCTTCAAAGGAGGCTTTGCGATGTGTTGACGAGGCGCCCGTTATCACCACCATTTCGCCAGGTAATTTTTCGCCCTTGGCATGTATGATTACCACTTTATGTAAATTCCATTTTTGTTGTGCAGCAACCGCAATCCTTTCCATTTCTTTTATTGCCATGGCTTCGTAAGCTTCAAACACCAGCTTAGCTACCTGCCTGCCTTTTGAATGATTGCGAACCGTGCCAATAAACAAGTTTACAGCACCGCAAACCGGTGATTGCAAATGATGATAAGCTTCTTCAATTTGAATAGTTTCAACAATTTTTATCAGCATTATTTTATCCTCCGCTTACGGGTGGTAACAGGGCAATTTCGCTTTTGTTATCAATTGTTTTTTCATCTGCTGCATATTCTGTATCCACAGCAATTGCCCACGACTTTAATCCTTTTAAAGAAGGATATTGCTTGGATAAACGTTGCTTCAATTCTCCAACGGTGATAATAGTTTCATCATCAATCACAACATTTTTATCACCAATCATTTCCTTTGCAATGCCAAACAATTTTATTGTCATAATCAACTTACTTCTTTCCTGTAAGATAATAAAACTAATGCACTCCTTCACTTCTTATACGTAACGCTTTCATCGCTTCCTCATACTCATGTTTAGTGTTGATGTTTTTAAAAACTGAAGCATCCGGCGCAACCAGCATTTCAACATCGGAACGGATTAAAAACTTACGCGGGCAAGTAACACCTTCGTTTATAAATTGGAGTAAAAGAAAGAATGCTTTAGATTCCCAAACTGCAAGCAAAGGCTCCGGAACTGTACCCTCTTCGTTCCAAAAAGCGGTGGCGGTTTTTTGATGATTTCGATGACGAAGTAAATATTCAATCGTCTCTTTATTTACATACGGCAAATCGCAGGCAACTACCAGCCACGCAACATTTTGATTTTGCTGGAATGCAGACAGGATGCCGCCGGCAGGCCCCATTTCTAAAAAAGTATCTTGTATAAAAGGCAAGTTATTTATGCTTTGTAATTGCTGTTCATTAACCGATAAAAACACTTCATTGCAAAAGGGCGACAGCAGTTCAAAGAGGTGCTCACGCTGGCTTTTATTATGGTATTGAATCTCGCCTTTGTCCATACCCATGCGCTTGCTTTTTCCACCGCATAAAACCAATCCGTTCAAGGCTGATGCGGGTTGATGAATCGTTTGTTTTTGCTTCATTTTATTGTGCACTGAAATCATGTTTGCCTCCTGTTTTTGAAAGCAGTTTTGTTTCTTTTATAATGATGGCATGGCTCATCGCTTTGCACATATCATAAATAGTTAAGGCGGCAACGCTGGCGCCGGTTAAGGCTTCCATTTCAACGCCGGTTTTAGAAGTGATAGAAACGGTACATTCAATTACTACTTCGCTTTGTTCGTTTACCCGAATGTTTATCTTACAGTTTTCTAAAGCCAATGGATGACAAAGCGGTATCAATTCGCTTGTTTTTTTTGCTGCCATAACGCCCGCAATAATGGCTGTTGCAAACACAGGCCCTTTCTTTGTTTGTATTTCGTTGCTTTGCAATTGCTGCATAATATCTTCACTTAAAACAACAATGCTTTGCGCGGTGGCAGTGCGTTTTGTAATATGTTTTTCGCTTACATCTACCATGGCAGCATTGCCTTGTGCATCAATGTGCGAAAGTGTAAGTTCGGTCATTGTTATCTTTGTTTTCTGCAAAGTGAAATTACTCTGTAAAATCTTTTCTTTCTCACTACCCAAACTTTTAAACAGCTTTTTATCCTTTCAACTTCAAAAGAGCATCGGCATTGCCGTGCATAATTTTTTCTTTGTCTTCAGGCGATACTTTCATTTGGTCTAAAAAATCTCTTCCCGCTTTATTCGGGCTGTAAGGATAATCAACAGAAAACAATATCCTATCAACGCCAAATGTATCTAATGCAATTTGCAAAGGTGGTTGCGTAAACAAGCCGCTGGTAGTAATCCATACCTGGTTTTTCATCACTTCGCTCACGGCGCGTTGTAATCCAGAATCTTTATAAATATGGTCGATACGAGCCATCATCATGGGCAGCATTTCGCCCATGTGCCCGATGATGATTTTTAAATTCGGATGTTTATCAAATGTGCCACCTAAAATCATTCGCAACAGGTGAATGGCGGTTTCCGAATGCCAGCCCCAGCCTGCAATGGAAAGCATAAAGCCTAACGAGCCGGGCAGGTTGTTAAAATAAGCATCATTCACGGCTTTAACAGGAAGATTGGGGTGAATATAAATGGGCGCATCCAGGGCTTCGGCAGTTGAGAGAAGGGGCGCAAACTGTTTATTATCCAAAAACATATCGTTCGTGGTTCCGTTAATCATCGTGCCGCATAAACCCAATGTTTTCACGGCTCGTTCCAGTTCATCGGCGGCTGCTTCGGGTACTGTCATTGGCAGCACGGCAAAGCCGTTAAAACGAGCGGGATGTTTTGCTACAATGTTTGCTATTTCGTTATTGTAATCATAGGCATAAGTGATGGCATCGTTGCCTTCCAGCAAATCGCCGCCAGGCGCAGTAACCGATAATACCTGAAGCGTAATGCCATTGTCGTTCATGTCTTTCATTCTTTCCACTTCTATGTCTCCCAATTGTTGCTGCACGCGCGCCATGGGCGATGCAGCACTATCGGGGTTTGGCCAGCCTCTTTTTATTCGCGCTTCTTTGCTGATACGGTTGTCAAACTGCGGCAAGCTGATGTGTTCTTCCAAGGTTACTATACGCATATATTCTATTGTTGTTGACTGATTGATTTAGTGATTTTACTGGCTAATTTGCAATAAAAACAAATTCATAAATTATGCTGAAAATCAGGGTGCAGATTTAGCTGCCGCAATAATATCTTTCCCTTCCAAAATATTTTTTCCATAACCGTTTTGGGTAAGATGAATCATACACAAAGCCAATTCTTCCATTGTACAAAAGCCGTTTGGAAACAAAGAACGACCCACCGGAAATAACCAATTGATGTATTTATACAAAGAATGCGCGTGTTGCAAGCCTTTAATCGGTTTGATAAAACCGGGACGCAAACCAAACGCTTTTTTAAATGGCAATGTTTGCAAATCATCTTCTGTTTTCGCTTTTAATATTGCCCAATGCAGCCGGCTGTTTGCATGGGTTCCGCTACCGGAAATATAACAGAATGTGGTGTCATTATTCAGCTTGCTTACGGTTTGTGCAAAGTGCATAGTTAGCGTGTAAGTAATTTTATAATACGCATCTTTTGAAATACCAATTGATGAAATACCAAGGCAGAAAAAGCAGGCATTATAACCGGATAATTTATCTTCTATCGAGGATAAATTATAAAAATCATTGTGCACGATTTCAGTCAGTTTCGGATGCGTTACACCGCAAGGCTTTCGGTTAATCACCAGCACTTTTTCTACATCAGGATGTTGTAGACTCACATGCAAAACACCTTCGCCAACCATGCCTGTAGAGCCTGTAATAATGGCTTTTATTTTTATGTTCATAACTGATTGTTCAATTTATGTTTCGCAACATTTTATTACTGCATTTACCCACCTTTTTATTTACCTGTATCCCATCGCCTGCAACTGAAATAACTCAGCGTACTTACCATTCTTCATCAGCAATTCTTCATGACTTCCAATCTCTAACAATTGCCCGCGTTCCAACACCAGAATACGGTTTGCCATACGCACAGTGGAGAAGCGATGTGAGATTAACACCGCCATTTTCCCTCTCGTTAAATCGGCAAATCGCTGAAACACTTCATACTCGGCGCGGGCATCCAGTGCAGCGGTGGGTTCATCTAAAATTAATAATTGCGCATCTTTCATATACGCTCTTGCCAGCGCAATTTTTTGCCATTCTCCACCCGAAAGTTCAACACCTTCGTTAAAGCGTCTTCCCAATGCCTGATCGTATTGCAACGGCAATGCTTCAATCACCGGATGTGCAAGACTTTGCTCCGCAGATGATTGGATTAACGAACGATCTTCCTGTTGTTGAATATAGCCCACCGCTATGTTTTGCGCCACACTCATCTGATAGCGAATGAAATCCTGAAAGATAACACCAACATTCATTCTTAACTGGTTCAAATCATATTCACGAAGGTCGATATCATCTAATAAAATATTCCCTTCCGTGGGGTCGTACAAGCGAGCCAACAGTTTTACCAGTGTGGTTTTGCCTGCGCCGTTTTCTCCAACCAGCGCCAGCTTTTCGTTTGGATGCAGTGTAAAAGAAAGATGCCGGTTTGCCCATTTGTTGCTGTTGGAATATTTAAAACCCACATCAATAAAAACAAATCCTTTTTTAATAGGATTAGGAAACGGCACCGGTTGTTTGGGTTGTGTGATGTTGGGTTGAATAGTGAAAAAATCGAAGAAATCAGTAAGATAAACCGCACCTTGCGATACACTGGTAAACCGGATTAAAATGCCTTCAAGCAAACTTCGTAACTGACGAAATGAACCCGCCAGAAAAGTAAGCGTACCAATGGAAATAGAACCGCTGATTGCTTTTACAATTATGAACACATACGCACTATAATAGCCTGCGCTTCCCAGCATAGACAGTACCGTTCCCCACGAGGAGCGGCTTACCGAAAGCTTCTTATTATCAACATAAAATTTATAAGCTAAGGTTTTAAATCGCTCAATTAAAAAAGAAGATAAATTAAAAAGTTTTACTTCTTTGGCGGTTTCATCGCTCGCACCGAGAAAGCGCATGTAATCGAGTTCGCGGCGTTGTGGCGTTTGCCTGCGTGATAACGCATACGAGCGATCATTAAAATACGATTCGCCTAAAAATGCAGGTAAAATTGCAATTAATAAAAGAAGAATCAGCCACGCATTAAAAGCCAGCAAGCCTGCGGCGAGAAAGCCCATGGTTATTAAATCCTGCACCTGGCTTAACACCTGCGATAGCAAGATGGTTCGTCCGGTGGTTTGCTGCCGCGCACGTTCTAACTTATCGTAAAAATCGCTGTTCTCAAACTGATCCAAATCTAATGTGGCTGCATGTTCCATAATTTTTACAGAAGTGTAATTAGAGAACAAATCGCCCAGCAAACTATCCATCAAAGTAATAGCGCGGCTCAAAGCATCGGAAAGAATCGCCAAACTAAATTCGGCTGCTACCAGCATCCACAAATGCGTGTGCGAAACTGCGCCATGAGCCTGGCTCATGCGGATGACTTCATCAATAATTAATTTGCCAACATACAAAATAGCAACCGGCGTTGCCGCACGAACAATGCGAAGCGATGCGTTAACTACCGTCATCCGTTTGCTGGTTTGCCACACCAAACTAAAAAAGCGCGGCAGGTTGCGCAGTGATGAAAGTTTATCTTTAAAATTTAATTGTTCCCCTGTTTTTTTCTGTGCCTGTTTATCCCGTAACGGTTGATTCTGCAACGCCATCACGTGAATATAAGAAAAGTATGGTAAAAGAAAAAACAGCCTGCAGCAGTTCGCTTATAATACCTTATGTATTCGCATCTATCCAACGGGCAAAATCAGCAACGGTGTAAAACATTTGATCGGGGTGAAGCGCTTTCAGTTCATCTTTTTTAGCAGTATCAGCCCAGGCGGCTGCTACAACGGCAATGCCTGCTTTCCGGCTATCTTTTATATCGCCTGCAGAATCGCCAACATAAATTATTTCTTCTTTTTTTATAGCTGGAAAGAAATGTATAATTTCTTGAATAGCTTCTGGTTTTCGCGAACCTTTGGGAGAGCCTGTTTCCACCACACTAAAATAAGAAGCCAAACCCAAACGCTTGAGTGTAAGTTGTGTGGTATATTTTCCTTTTCCGGTAGCTAAGGCAAGGTGTACACCTTTCTTTTGTAATGTGTGCAACACTTCTTCAACACCATCAAAAGGGTGCGTACACATATCGTGCATTGATTCGTAAAGCCGCATAAAATCAGAGGTTCCTTTTTTAAAATCGTCAGGCGCCAACGCCCGAATAGTTCCTTCTTCATCAGGTCCGAAATGAGAAATGATTTCTTCGTCACTAAGCGGGCGATGAACCAATGGTTCTACCGCTTTCCGGAACGCAGCTAAGCAAAGTGGAATTGTATTCGCCAGGGTTCCGTCAAGATCAAAAATAACGGCTTTTATAAGTGTCATGAATAATGATTTGGGCGGCAAAATTAAGAGTAAATACAATGAGCTTGTTTGAATACAATTTCAATTTAAAAAATAGACATACGATCAGGTGTCATTGAAACAAATTTGAAGTAAAAACAAACGCATAAATGTTTACATAGGTGGGAGAAAGAATAAGGGCAGAAACACAACCATCACCGCCAGGGAGTTTTTTATCTTTATCAGTACCGAAATAACATCATCTTTTTGTTATACTGATTCCTTTTGGAAGTAAATCAATCGTACAAATCTTTTATTTATCCTCTTCAACATCTTAAGGAGTAACAAGAAAAAAACCTGTACTTTACCGCTCCTGTTTTTGCAGTAAAACAAAGAAAGACCATTAATCATCTATGGAAACATACCAACCAAAAAAAGCAGTTGCGAGGCAACACGTAGCAACTTATGAACGCACTGCACAACAAACCTTTTTTTTGATATTGATACTTGGCTTGTTAGATACGCTTACACCGTTTTCGATAGACATGTATTTGCCTGCGTTTCCCTCCATAGCCAAAGACCTTCATACTACGGTTGAAAATATGTCGCTAAGCGTATCAACTTACTTTCTTGGCTTTGCTATCGGGCAAATTTTGTATGGCCCGCTGCTTGATCGCTTTGGAAGAAAACTGCCGCTTTATATTGGTTTGCTTTTGTACGTTTTTGCAACGCTGGGCTGCATTGCCTGCCACACTATAAACAGCCTGCTGGTGATGCGGTTTATTCAGGCGCTGGGTGGTTGTGTAGGTTCGGTGGCAGCCATCGCCATGGTGCAGGATTTGTTTCCGCCCGAAAAAGGTGCTTCCATCATTTCATTTCTTATTTTAGTAATTGGTTTGTCTCCTCTCCTCGCGCCTTCTGTTGGCAGCTTTGTACTTAGCTTTTGGGGATGGCATGGGGTGTTTATTACGCTGGCTGCAATTGCAGTTATTCTTCTCATTATTGCTTTCTTTTTTCTACCTGCAGGTGCGCCGCCCGATAAAAGCATTTCCCTTATGCCAAAACCTATTTTACAAGTATTCCGGCAAATTATTACACAACCTCAATTTTATGTTTATGCGTTTGCCGGAACGTTTTCTTTTGCCGGATTGTTTATTTATGTTGCCGGTTCGCCTGCTGTATTTATGAATTATTTTCATCTCTCTGCACACCAATACGGCGGTGTGTTCGCTTTGCTTTCGGTGGGTTTTATAGGCGGTAGTCAACTCAATCATATACTCACTAAAAAATACCCTAATCAACAAATTTTTACAACAGCTTTACTTATACAAACCATTGCCAGCCTTTTGTTTTTTGTTGCTGTGTTGGTTAGTGAATTGTCTCTTACCGGGCATCTTGTTTTTCTATTTATTATACTTACTTGTGTTGGCATTGGCGGACCGAATGCAACAGCAATTGCTATGTCGCCATTTGCAAAAACAGCGGGCAGCGCATCGGCATTGTTAGGGTTTATACAAATTGGTATTGGTGGTATTGTTTCCTCTGCCGCAGGTTTATTGCATCAAAAAGGCAGTATGCCAATTGCGTTGAGTATGGCAGCTTCGGCTGCTGTTGCTCTGCTTATTTTTTTGGCAGAAAGAAAACGGCTTTACTTTGCAAAGTCATTACAAGATGCAGTATAGCAGGCTTGCTAATTGGCAGTTCTATAGTTCTTACGAAGATTACTTTAGATTGAATTTTGTTTAATAACTTTTTTACAATGATGCTCAAGCACACAATTGATCAATTTACAACAGACGGTGTTGTTTGTAATGCTTTTTTTGATGGCTTTATTCTGTAACCGATAATACATTTAATAATTCTGCGGTCGGCAGGGCTGGTGAGGCCAAACCCGTAGCCGGCATTAATTTCCCAATCGGGCGAAACATCAACATTTAATGCAAAAAACAATTGTTCATCTTGTTGCCCCCAAGGTAAAAACTGCCTGAAAGGACCCACCGAGCCATAGTATTCAAGCGCGGGAGATAATATCTTTGTAATTGAATATTGAACCAGGACATTGGGTGAAAATACAAAGCCCTGATGGCTGTTTAACCCATGCAACGATTTATCAACCGTTGGATTTAAAGAGATAAAAAGCTTATTAAAATTTCTGTCGATAATAGGTCGTATTTCAAGTGTCCAGTCATCTTCCGAAAACTGCCTTTTTTGATACCCAACTTCTGTACTCAAACTTAAACCAAAGGGAAGTTTCCATCTATGGGGCGCTGTAAATCTGGGGCGGATATGACTGCCCACATAAGCCGTTCGGTTGCCGCTTCCAAGAGAATTAAAAAAATAAAAACCAATCTCAAAATTTTGTGCAAACCCATGCGTAATTTCAACCGTTTCATGCTCTTCATGATTCGTAGGATACACTTTGTTTATAATGGAACGACTGCCTTCAGTTGTAAAATTACTATGCAGTTCAACCATTGTATAGCCTTTGGGTACGGTAGGCGATTCGTACACTTGTATCTCATAATTATCCTGTGCTTTTGCAGAATGCAGTAAAAGAAAAAACAAACCAACGAACACAATTTGCAGACAGCTTTGGTTTTTGCAACCAGGTATTATTTTCATCATCTTAACAACCAAACAATGCGATTTATTTTTTCGGTATATCCTAATAACTTTTTCGGTTTTTATTTGCTGCAATAGATAAGCCAAAGGATAAATTCCCGATGTTTTTCGGCAACTGCTTTTTTATGTTCATTCGTGTTTTTTTAAGTAAATGATTATAAATACAGGCAACGTTTTTTGCAAAGCAACTGGCTTTCTTTCTTCTGCCCACATTGTTACTGCCTGCTATTGTGGTTGTGTTACAAATTGTGCAGAATGATAACCAAAGAGAATGCTAAGATAAAATTTGCAACAAATGAAAACCATTTATGCGCCTCATTGTATTGATTTTATGCTGAAAAAATTATCTATAAAAGAAAAAGATAAATCTTTTAAAACTTACGGCACTAAAATAGTTACACTGGTACAGCAACACCAAATGAGAAATATTACGACTAAGGTTTTATGATACATACACCCAACAAAAAACTTTTTGCAACCGTAGCCAACAGCATAAAAGGAAGATGGTACAATTTTGCAACCGATGAAATTCTGGTTTTCTCACCTACTGAAGCGCCGCTTGATGTGAGCGACCTTTTAATTATAAAAGATGGCGTTGCGCGGTCAGATCACTACCTGTTAGGGTTTTGTACCACAGGTGAAATTTATGCTTTGATGGGCGATAACAAAAGCATTTTTAACGCTACGGTAAAAGTAGTAAATAAAGACCTGCTGATTATGCAGCAACCAGATTGCAAAATGCTTATTTATGAACGTAGAAAAGATACAAGTTTTGCAGATGAACTGATTGCAGCATTACAAGAAGTAGAATAATAAGAGTACTGAAGTCAGACGTAAACTAATACACAAGGCATCACAACCTTTGTAAAAACAAAAACTACCGTTTGTGTAAATGGTATTTCTCCAATCCAAATATCCTGTTCGTTTTCCTATTTTCACTCTTTCATTTTTTCTTCACTCATTCATAAACATTTACACCATGAAACGACTGCTTGTTTTATTTTTTGTTTTCTTTGTTTACAATGTGTATGCACAAAAAGAGGCTGCACCAACACTCAAAACCATTTTGTTAGAACAATTAAAAACCACTCATAATGTACAGGACTGGTTTGTGCCGCCGGTGCTTGCGGTGCAGGGTTTAACGGCTGAACAAGCCAACTGGAAAGACAGCAGTGAAAACCATTCTATCGCGCAGCTTACCACGCATCTTATTTTTTGGGATAAACAATCGCTTGATAAATTCAAAGGCAATAAACAAGATGCTTTTAATGGTAATAATAAAGAAACGTTTACTCCTGTAACGGAAGCATCGTGGGCGGCAACTGTAAAGGAATTTGATGATGTGTTAACCGAATGGGAAAAGGTTGTGCAGGCAGCCGATGAAACCAAATTGACAAAGTGGTATTCTACCATTGCGCACATTGGAACGCACAACGCTTATCACACAGGACAAATATTATACATCCGCAAAATGAAAGGCTGGTGGGACGATAACAAAGGAGTGAAGTGATGGTTTTCTTTTTCTTTTATTGCAAAAACAAACCGGCAAAACATTACTGCTTCGACGGTTTGTTTTTACTGCATTTTTATTTATTCAGCTTTGCCACCTGTTCATCAAAATATTGCTTTGTAAAAATAACATCGGGTGTGCTATGATACCAGTTCGATTCATGCTCGATAGATAACATGCCGGTAAAATTTTGCCGCTTTAATTCTGCCAGCACAGCAGGCAGGTCAATCACGCCTTTCGATACAACAGTATCTTCTGCTTTGGTGTCGTTAAATTTCACAATGTCTTTTAAATGCACTCCAATAATATGACCTTCTAATTTTTTTAAACAATCAACCGGGTTTAAACCATTGCGCGCCCAGTGCCCGATGTCGGCACAATCGCCAATGTTCTTATGACCTTTAATGGCAGCCAGTACAGAATCAGGCTCCCAGTAAGCGTTAGGACGAGGATGGTCGTGAATGGCAATTTTAATATTGTACACACCGGCGAGAGAGTCAATCATGTCCCATTGCGTTTTTATCGGTTCGCAGGTAATGTACTTCAGTCCAAAATCTTTGGCAAGATCGAAAGCTTTTATCCATTCGTTTTTATCATTGGGTCGTATCACGCCCATCGCCACAATACTGATGCCTTTCTTTTGCAGCAATTGTTTCAGTTTATTGCGCGTATCGGTGTTCATAGCCGCACCAAATTCACCAGTCATACCGTTACCCAGCTTTTGTCCCCAAAATGCTTCAATGTTTTTAATGCCTGCACTGTCAACTTTGTCTAACGCTTCGGCAAAAGTAAACATGCGAAACGTCCACATCTGCACACCTAAGGTAAAGCCGCTGGTGCTTCCTTTTGATGTGTTGGCGGAAGAAGAATCTTTGCTGGTGGAAGTTGAATCGCTGACAGTGCCGGGAGAAGTGTTGCTGCTGCACGCGCACAAAAGCGTAAACGCGGCGGCAATGGTAAGAAACCGTTTCATAATTGATTGTTTTAGTAAGTAAATAGCGGGCTAAGATAACGTGTTCGGCAGATAAATTCAACCGCTTCTTTTGTTTATTTAAAAACGCTTTTTTACAATGCAGTTTTATTTTTAAGTTGGATAAACCCGTTGCAATGGTTGTTACCGCAGCAATTACTAAACCTGATAACCGTAGTAATGAGTTGATAAGAGAAAAAATAATCAGCATCGTTTGTGGTTCCACTATCGGTATTCTGAAAAAGACGATGCCTTATGAAAAAATGATTTTCTTTTTTACTGTATTCTTCTTGTTTAAAAAAGATATTAGAATCAGAAACTTTTTAGTCTTCTATCAGTAAACCCTTTTCTCATTTCCACCTATTTCTTTACTTTGGTCGCTCTAATATTTGTTTGTATGAAACCATTTCTTTTTTTATTCCTGTTGCTTTGTTTTTCTGCCATCACATTTGCCCAGTTAAATATCGATTCTATTGCGCCACGTGTTAAAGTTGCTACTGGTGAGTTGGAAGGTATTAATGTATCCGGCATTCGCACGTTTACAGGTGTGCCGTATGCAGCACCGCCTGTTGGTAATTTGCGCTGGCGCGAACCGCAGCCTGTGCAAAGCTGGACGGGCGTTCGCAAAGCCGATAAGTTTGGTGCGCGCGCCATGCAGTTGCCCATCTTTAGCGATATGCAATTTCGTTCCGATGGCATGAGTGAAGATTGCTTGTACCTGAATGTTTGGACACCTGCTAAAACGGGCAGTGAACATTTACCGGTGCTTGTTTATTTTTATGGTGGTGGCTTTGTTGGCGGCGATGGTTCAGAGTATCGGTATGATGGCGAGAGTATGGCGCGAAAGGGCATAGTAGCCATTACAGTCAATTATCGCTTGTCTGTATTTGGTTTCTTTTCTCATCCCGAACTAACTAAAGAATCATCGCATTATGCTTCTGGAAATCAAGGTTTGTTGGATCAATACGCTGCCCTGTTGTGGGTGCAAAAAAATATTGCCGCTTTTGGTGGCGATCCTAAGCACGTAACCATCGCCGGCGAGTCGGCTGGTTCGTATGCTGTAAGTGCGCAAATGGCTTCGCCGCTTTCTAAAAACTTAATTGTAGGCGCCATTGGTGAAAGCGGTTCTTTGTTAGGTTTTACACCAACCACTTCTTTGTCAGATGCTGAAAAATCGGGAGTTCAATTTGGAGATAGCGTTGGCGCAAAATCGTTAGCCGAACTGCGTGCAATGCCCGCCGAACAATTGCTGCAAGCCACATCCAGAAAGGGCTTGGGGCATTTTCCTGTTGTAGTGGACGGTTATTTTTTTCCGAAGCAGCCTGTAGATATTTATGGATCGGGCGAACAAGCGCAGGTGCCTTTGCTGGTTGGGTGGAACTCGGCAGAATCGGGTTATGGAGGATTGTTAGGAAATGATGCGCCCACCGTTGACAACTACACTAAAGCCGTACAAAAAATATGGGGCGATAAAGCCAACGAGATACTGGTTACTTATCACGCGAATACCGATGCCGATGTTCCGCAAGTGGCTACACAATTAGCCAGCGACCGCTTCATTGGTTTTAGCACCTGGCGATGGAGTGATGTGCAAAGTGCAACAAGCAGCAAACCTGTTTACCGGTATCTGTATGCACGTCCGCGACCGCAAACAAAAGCGGATAAAAACAATAGTGTGCAGCCTGCTGCAACCGGCGCTTCTCACTCATCAGAAATAGAATATGCGCTGGGTAATTTAGCAACCAACCGCGTGTACGACTGGCAGCCGGAAGATGAAAAAGTATCGCAGATAATGCAATCGTTTTTTGTGAATTTTATCACCACCGGAAACCCAAATGGTTTGGGCGTTCCGGCATGGCAGCCGGTTGAAAAAAACAAACCAGCTAATGTGATGTATATAAATGTTGATACAAAACAAATAACCGAACCCCATCGTGATCGATATTTGTTTTTGGAGAAGGTGATCATGAATAAATAAGTAAATAAATGGAGTAAAAGAAAACCTTTCATTCAAGTCTTGTTCCGGTATGTTTTCTTTTACTCCATTTATATTATCATCATAAAAACAAAACACCCGTATGCTTGGAGCTTTCTATGCAAACAACACAACCTGCTTTACGGTTTGGGCGCCTTTAAAAAACACTATGTTTCTGCACATCATTTCGCCTGAAGACCAAATGATAGAAATGATAAAAGATGCCAAAGGATATTTTACAGCAGAAGTGAAAGATGCAATGCCTGGCTGGCGTTATTATTTTCGGCCTGATAATGAAAAAGATGTAGCCGATGTCGCTTCTTTTTATCAGCCTGAAGATACATTAGGCCCGTCTGAAATCGTTAACCAGTTTGCATTTCAGTGGAATGATAATAACTGGAAAAGCGTGCCGTTGCAGGACGTGGTTTTGTATGAAGTTCATGTTGGAACTTTTACAAACGAAGGCACATTTGAAGCCATTATTCCTCTTTTAAATGACATAAAAAGTACAGGAATTAATGCTATTGAGCTCATGCCGGTTTGCCAGTTTTCGGGCAATAAAAACTGGGGTTATGATAGCGCCTATCCGTATGCGGTTCATCTTTCTTATGGCGGTCCGCAAGGCTTGAAAAAATTGGTAGATGCCTGTCATCAAAAAGGCATTGCCGTGTTTTTAGATGTGGTATATAATCATATCGGTCCCGAAGGAAATAACTTCACTGAATATGCTCCTTATTTTACAGATAAATACAAAGCTCCCTGGGGCACCGCTATTAATTATGACGGTGAGTACAGCGATGGTGTGAAAGAATATGTTTCGGAGAACGTTGTGTTTTGGTTTGAGCACTATCACATAGATGGTTTGCGATTGGATGCCGTGCATGAAATGTATGACCGGAATGCAGTAAACATCTGGCAAATCATTCATCAAAAAGTGAAATTGCTGGAACAAAAAGTTGGCAGAAGATTATACCTGACGGCAGAAAGCGATTTAAATAGTCCCCGTGTAACAAAGCATCCCGATGGTGGCGGCATGGGCTTCGATGCACAATGGCTGGACGACTTTCATCATATTTTTTATGTGTTGCTCGATCCCGAAGGGCAAAACCGTTATTCTGATTATAAAACAATGGAACAACTGGCAAAAGTTTATACCGATGGCTTTATTCATAGCGGTGAATATATTGAATTTAGAAAGCGCACGCATGGCGCTTCATCAGCCGGTGTGCCGGGTTACAACTTTGTTGTGCTTAACATGAACCACGACCAGGTTGGCAACCGTATTAAAGGTGAGCGTTTGAGCATGTTGGTAAGTTTTGAAAAGCAAAAATTAGCAGCCGCAGCTTTGTTGTTATCGCCGTATATACCCATGTTATTTATGGGTGAAGAATATGGCGAAGACACGCCGTTTTATTTCTTCATCTCTCATCATAATAAAGAGGCTGTAAAAGGTGTGCAGGAAGGAAGAAAACAAGAGTTTCAAAAATTTGGAGTAAAAGAAAACGAACATTTTCCCGATCCGGCAGCCGATGAAACGTTCAACAGTTGCAAGCTGCAATGGCAAAAACGCAAGGAAGGCAAGTACAAAATTTTGCTGGAATGGAATAAGCATTTGATAACGTTACGGCGCACCAACAACATACTTTACAACTTCAACAAATCAAACATAAAAGCTTTTCCATTGGGCGAGCAAGGGTTAATCATTCATCGGCAAACCGATGATGGTTTAGAGCATTTGTTTTGTTGTTTGAATGTAAGCGATAAAGAACTTGTTTACCAGTTGCCACCTTATACAAAGCAATGGAAAAAGATTTTGGATTCAAAAGAAGAACGATGGATGTGGGACGAACAACCCAACCCGCAACCTCACCTAATAACCTCTGAAACGATAATGCTGCGTGCTTTTAGCGTTGTTGTATATTCGATGTAAATAAAAACCAATACACAAATACAGCAACAATGCTAAACAGAAGTTGCAAATGTGCGGTAAATAAAAACTGTATTTGTATTTCCAATAATGATGTAAAAGAAAACCGGCTTTATTTGCCGGTTTTCTTTTACTCTATTTTTTTGATTGTGAAGTTACCCATGTTTGTCCATCACGCGCTATTAAGGCTTCGGCATCTTCAGGTCCCCAGCTATCAGGAGCATAGTTTGGAAAAGAACTTGGTGCGCGCGTTCCCCACGCTTCAATAATTGGCATAACGGCTTTCCAGCTGGCTTCTACCTGGTCGGCACGCAAAAATTGTGTGGCGTTTCCTTCCATCGCATCAAGCAAAAGGGTTTCGTAAGCTTCAGGTTGTTCTTTGCTATCCTCACTATAACTAAACACCATATCAACCGGTGTAAGCAACATGCTTTGTCCGGGTCGTTTGCTTTGAAAACGCAGCCTGATATCCATCTCTGGCTGTATGTTGATGGTAAGCCGGTTTCGGCGCCAGGTTTCTGCGGCTTCTTCGGGGAATGCATAGTGTGGCGCAGGTTTAAAAACAATGTTGATATTGGTTGTTTTTTGATGCAAATATTTTCCTGTTCTTACATAAAACGGAACATTTTGCCAGCGCCAGTTATCAATGTAAAACTTAACGGCAGCAAAGGTTTCAATGATAGAGTTAGGGTCAACATTCTTCTCTTCGCGGTAGCCTTTTACCTGTTCGCCTTTCATCCATCCATCGCCATACTGCCCGCGTGCCGCCACATCGTTCACTTCGTTTTTTTTAATTTGACGAATGGCATTCAACACATCTACTTTTTTATTGCGGATTTCATTGGCATCAAACGATACCGGCGGCTCCATTGCCACCATGCACATCAGTTGCAGAATATGGTTTTGAACCATATCCCGTAACGCACCGCTTTGCTCATAGTAACCGCCACGGTCTTCAACGCCAACGGTTTCAGCAGCGGTGATTTGCACATGGTCGATGTACTTGTTATTCCACAATGGTTCTAATAATGCATTGGCGAAACGAAGCGCTAAAATATTTTGTACCGTTTCCTTGCCAAGATAATGATCAATACGATAAATCTGATCTTCGGCAAACATGCTGTTGAGCAGTTTGTTTAATTCTTTCGCGCTTTGCAAATCGTGCCCGAAAGGCTTCTCTACAATGATGCGTGTACTATCGGAAGGCAAGTGTAAATCGGCAATTTTTTTGGCAATATCAGGTACTAATTGCGGCGCAACAGCCATATAAAAAAGGATGTTGGTTTGCCCTACATTCCATTCCTGCTGTGTTTGTTTTACGAAGGCATCAATCTTATCAAAACGCTCATCTTTTTCGGCATCCATTTCCAAGTAATGATTGTTCTTTGCAAACTCCTGCCATTTGCCATTACCATCATCTTTACGCCGCGAAAAATCTTTAATACCCTGCAGCAAATGGTCGTTATATTTTGGGTCGTCGTAAGGGCTTCTTCCCATGCCTGCAATGGCAAATTTTTGGGGCATAAAACCATCAAGATATAAGTTGTAAAGAGCCGGTGTCAGCTTTCTGTTGTTAAGATCGCCGCTGCCGCCAAAAATAAAAAGTATAGTTGCCGGCGGTCGTTTGTTGTTGTTTGTTGCCATGATGAATGTAAATGTTTGCTGCGAGCCGAGAGCCTTTAGCTGTGAGCTTTTAGCTTGTTGATTTTAATGATGAATATGTTTAAACTTTTGAATAATAAATCAACTTTCTTATTCCTTTCCCTTTGTATTTTGTATCTTGAATCTCTGTCTTGTTTGTTTTTACACCGATTTGTTTTCTTCACTTTCCCAGCCTGTATGAAAGGTGCCTGGCTTATCAATGCGTTGATAGGTATGTGCGCCAAAAAAATCGCGCTGCGCTTGTATTAAATTGGTTGGCATGTTCTCGGTGGTATAAGCGTCAAAATAAGCAAGGGCGCTCATTAAACCGCCGGTTCCGATATTGATGTCAATAGCTTTTTTAATTACATCACGAATGCTCTGCTCTTTGGTTTTAACAATGTCGGCAATGCCATTATCTAATAAAATATTCGGTAAATTATTACCGCTGTTTTGGAAAGCTGTGTATAAATTATTTAATAACAAAGAGCGGATGATGCAGCCGCCGCGCCATATTTTAACCACATCATGCATTGGAATTTCCATCTTTAATTCGTTAGATGCCTGGTACAGCATTGATAAGCCCTGTGCGTAGCAAATAATCATTCCAAAATACAATGCATCGCCCAACTGATTGATAAATTCATCTTTGTTGAGATCAACTTTTTTTACATCATTTTTATAAATCTTTGCTGCCTGTAATCGTTCTTCTTTATAACCCGAAATGGTGCGAAAAGCAACAGCCGTATCAATGGTAGGAACGGCAACCGGCAAATCCATCGCATCTTGCGAAGTCCATTTGCCCGTGCCTTTGCTGCCGGCTTTGTCAAGAATTAAATCAACCAAGCGTTTGCCTGAATGTTCATCCTGATCGTCTTTTTGCAGGAAAATATCTCTTGTAATTTCTACCAGATAAGATTGCAATTCGCCATCGTTCCATTTTTCAAACACATCATGCAGTTCATCATTGTTTAAACCCAATCCACGCTTCAGTAAATCGTACACTTCACTAATGAGTTGCATAAAGGCATACTCAATTCCGTTGTGCACCATTTTTACATAATGCCCTGCAGCATCTTTTCCCATGTAAGCCGTGCAAGGTTCACCATTTATTTTAGCAGCAACCGCTTCCAAAATAGGCTGCACATTTTTAAAAGCTTCCCTATTTCCACCCGGCATCATGCTGGGTCCGGTACGTGCGCCATGCTCGCCGCCCGATACGCCCATGCCCATAAAATTAATGCCTTTGGGTTCTAAATCTTTTAAACGTTTGAGTGTATCAATGTAATGCGAGTTACCGCCATCAATCACCACATCGCCTTTGTCAAGCAATGGAAGGAGGCTTTCAAGTACATCATCTACGGGCTTTCCGGCGGGTACCAGCATCATCATTTTACGTGGCGTTTTCAGGCTCTTCACCATTTCTTCCAATGTATTCACACCTCTCACTTTTTCTTTATCATCGGCACCGTCTTCAAGGGATTTGCCTTTTTGAATATCCCTGTCAAAACCAATAACATGAAAATCATGACCTGCCATATTCAGCAGCAGGTTGCTGCCCATTACGCCTAAACCAATCATACCGAAATCGAACTGAACATTGTTTTCCATAGTTGGCAAAAATTTTAGAGTAGCAAAGATAGAAGGAAAGTGTTTGATACGGGTTGACGAAAATTGTTCCTTTTATTATTCCTGTTCTTGGTTTGTTTTTATTGATAAAATGAAAAAGACGCGCTGTGTTGCAAGATGATTTTTGCGAATCAGTTTATAGAAGTTTTAAAGAGGTTTACATTGTTTGTTTTTATTGGCAAATGAATGAAATTTTTTTATAACAATTGAATCAAAACAATAAATTTTTAATTACTTCTATAAACAGAAAATAAATTATGGAACGAAAGAAAAGCGACATTTTATATTTTTATCAACGCCGTTTAAAAAAGGTATGTAATAAATTTTGCAGTAAATAAAAACCATTCAATTATTTTATACTATTTGTAAACCGCAAGCGATAAGAACTTATTGCCTGCGGTTTTCTTTTACTCCACTATCCGCAACTTGGCATAATTCAGCATTATTTTTTTCTCGCCATTATGCTCAAACTTCACTGTTGCAACAGGGTTGTGTACGCTGCCTTCCACCTTTATCACTTCTCCAAAACCAAACTTTTGATGTTCTACTTTTTGCCCTTCCTGCAAGCCGCTGGTATCGGATGCGGCAAAGTTAGGAGACGGAATATGATTTACTGTTTGTGGCTTCGGTGGCGATAAATATGATGGCTTATTATCAGCTTCTGGTTGACGGCTGGCAGATGCTGGCGTAAACCCTTTGTGCATCCGCTGAAACGCAGTACCCATGTTGCTTACGCCATTGCTGTTGCGTGCGCCTCCACCGGCAAAAGTTCTATCAATATAAGGCTCCGGCATTTCATCTAAAAAGCGGCTGGGTTCGTTTTGCACCAAGCTGCCAAACCGGTAACGTGCGTTGGCATACGTGAGCCATAAACGATCTTTTGCACGCGTAACGGCAACATAAAATAATCTTCTTTCTTCTTCCAATTCTTCACGTGTGTTAATGCTCATCGAGCTTGGGAAAAGGGTTTCTTCAATGCCGCCAACAAACACGCAACCAAACTCCAAACCTTTGGCAGCATGTATCGTCATTAGTTTAACCACATCTGCATTCTGATCTTTATTATCATCCGCATCGGTTAGTAAAGTTATTTGCTGTAAATAAGCACCCAATCCTTTATCGCCTACTTCGCCTTCTTCATTTGCCGGGCTTTCTGTCCACTCTTTAATTGAGTTCAATAACTCCTGAATGTTCTCATACCGCGCTAAGCCTTCGGTGGTTTTATCGTTAAATAATTCTTTTACAATGCTTGTGTGTTTACCAATTTGCTGAGCCACATTATAGGCATCATTGTTTTGCAGCAAACTTTGAAAATACTTAATCATGGTAACAAAGTTTTGCAACACTTCCAGCGTGCCTGCCTTGAAACCAAACTCACCCGCACGTTCTAAAACATTGAACATGCTGATGTTATTTTCATTGGCGAAAATCACCGTTTTTTCAATAGTTGTTTTGCCAATGCCACGCGCCGGATAATTGATAATGCGCTTTAACGCTTCTTCATCTTTTGTATTTACAATTACTCGCAAATACGCCAGGAAGTCTTTGATTTCTTTGCGTTGATAAAACGAAACGCCGCCATAAATACGATACGGAGTGCCCATGCGGCGCAGGCTTTCTTCAAAGGCGCGGCTTTGTGCATTGGTGCGATAGAGGATAGCAAAATCGTTATTGCGATAGTGGTTGCGCAGCTTTTGTTCCTGAATGCTATCGGCTACAAATTTACCTTCGTCATTATCGGTCATCGTGCGCACGAGCTTTATTTTTTCACCTTCATGATTAACTGTCCACAGCACTTTTGGTATTTGTCCTTTGTTGTTTTTTATTACTTCATTGGCAACATTTAAAATGCTTTGGCTGCTACGATAATTCTGCTCCAGCTTTACCACTTTTACATCGTCATAATCTTTTTGAAACTGCAAGATATTTTCAATCGTAGCTCCGCGAAAACTATAAATGCTTTGCGCATCATCGCCCACTACACAGATGTTTTCATGAATAGCAGCCAACAGTTTACTGATTTGATATTGCACCGGATTGGTATCCTGGTATTCATCAATCAAAATGTATTTAAACTTGTTCTGGTATTTATACAATACTTCCGGAATGGTGTTTAGCAACTCAAACATCTTCAACAACAGATCATCAAAATCCATCGCGCCGTTTTTAAAACAACGCGCTGCATAAGCTTTGTAAATCTGACCAATGGCGGGGCGATTGGTGCGTGCATCTTCCTGCTGCAAATAATAATCAGTTGCATATTCTGTAGGACCAACCAGCGCATTCTTCGCCGCTGAAATGCGGTTGTGTACTACGTTTGGCTTATAATGCTTATCGTCTAAATTCAGTTCATTAATAACTGTTTTTAAAACGGAGCGACTATCATCGGTATCATAAATCGTAAAGCTTTTTGGATAACCAATTTTATCGGCTTCGCTGCGCAGGATGCGGGCAAACACACTATGAAACGTGCCAACATATAAGTTGCGGGCTTCATTGCTGTTTAACATGCGCCCGATGCGCTCTTTCATTTCTGCAGCAGCTTTATTTGTGAATGTTAAAGCAAGTATATTAAACGCATCTACGCCATGTTTTCCCATCAGCCATGCAATGCGTGTGGTAAGCACTTTTGTTTTGCCGCTGCCGGCGCCGGCAACAATCATCAAGGGTCCGTTTACATGTGTTACCGCTTCCTTTTGCGGTTCATTCAATCCGTTCAATAAATCTTCAAAGTTCTGCATAAGTTAACAAAGGTAAGGACGTGGAATTTGTGTTGAAAGAAGGAATGACAGTGTTGGAAAAAATTTATAAAAGAAGGGAGAGACACTATTGGTTTTGCACAGTGCTGCATGAGGATAAATGAATTATCATTCGGTTAAGATAATGTTTGGTTAATCCATTTTGCGCCCGACCGATTTCTTCGCTTTCATCATTATTTCGTTGTCTCACTAAAACATTTTTTTATGAAAACAACACTTTTACTTTTGCTTGTTTTTCTGTTGGCTTCTTCTTTCTTACATGCACAAATTGATAAAGGACGAGTGCAGATTGGCGGCCAGTTCAATTTTTCGGATTATCATTACAACCAAAGCAGTGGTGCTACTAATTTAACAACTGTATTATTCAGCCCTGCCATTGGTCGCTTTTATGCAACTAACAAATTAGCTGGTGTTTTTTTGAATTTTTCGTACAATGGATTTAGTTCCTCTAAACTTTATGGATATGGCGGCGGCGTTTACTTCAGACAGTATCAGCCTATACTAAAAGGGTTGTATGTGTTTGCTGATGAACAGGTAACTTTTACTTATACACATGGTTTCAATAATGCTTCACCTTCTTCAGTATTAAATAATTATTCGCTCTTTGCTGGAATTAAACCCGGCATTGCTTACGATTTAACGAAGAGAATGCAGCTTGAGGTGGCATATAATAACCTATTAAGTGTTGCTTATACTTATCAAAAAGGTACACAACAATTTTCATTGAATTCCAATCTTGAAGGTAGCGGTTTGCAAAATTTGTTGGTTGGTTTTCGGTTCTATCTTAAATAATAACTTGCATTTTGCAGTAAAAGAAAAAGCTTTCATTACCTGAAGGCTTTTTCTTTTACTGCATTTTTATTTCTTTAAAAAAATGAAGTAAAAACAAACATTGATATCAACATTGTTTGTTATCACATATTAAGATGAGGTAAGGTTTTTTATTGTTTACACAGCGCAAGTTTAAATGAGTAGTGAACGGAATTATTACAACATTTTCTCACTAATCACAACTTAATATATCTCATCATTTCGAACCAACCATTCTCACTTTCCCAATGCACTTGCCATTGTCTTTCCAATATCCGCCGGGCTTGCCACCACAGTAATACCGCATTCTTCCATGATGCGCATTTTTGCAGCCGCCGTATCATCGGCACCGCCAACAATGGCTCCGGCATGTCCCATACGCCTGCCGGCAGGCGCCGTTTGCCCTGCAATAAAACCAACCACAGGTTTTGTTTTGTTCTCTTTTATCCAGCGCGCAGCTTCGGCTTCCATGCTGCCACCAATTTCACCTATCATAATAATGCCTTCGGTATCGGGGTCGTTCATTAATAATTCAACCGCTTCTTTGGTAGGCGTACCAATAATCGGGTCGCCGCCAATGCCAATAGCAGTGCTGATTCCCAAGCCAGCCTTTACAGTTTGATCGGCCGCTTCATAAGTTAATGTTCCGCTTTTCGATACAATACCAATTTTACCCGGCTTAAAAATAAAGCCTGGCATGATGCCAACTTTCGCTTCGCCGGCGGTGATAACGCCAGGGCAATTCGGACCAATCAAGCGGCTGTTTGTTCCCACTAAATAGTTCTTCACTTTCACCATGTCTTGCGTAGGAATACCTTCTGTAATGCAAACAATCAACGCAATGCCTGCATCGGCACTTTCCATGATGGCATCGGCTGCAAAGGCAGGCGGTACAAAGATGATACTCACATTCGCACCGGTTTCCTTAACTGCATCTACAACCGTATTAAACACTGGTTTTTCCAAATGCTTGCTACCGCCTTTTCCGGGCGTTACACCGCCCACTACATTGGTTCCGTATTCAATCATTTGCGAAGCATGAAACGTACCTTCCGTACCCGTAAAACCCTGCACGATAACTTTTGATTCTTTGTTTACCAAAACAGCCATGGCAATTCATTTTTTAGTGGAAACAAAAGTAAGCGGTAAGAGATTAATAAAAGAAAGAAGTGTTTTAGAATTGTACAGATTTAAAACATAGAAGTGTGATGTAAATTTCTTTGCTTTTGTTTTTGCTGTAAAAAGGGGCAAAAACAAAAGCAAACGTTTCGTTCTTGCTATAGACCAAAATTTTTATTCATATTTGTTAGGTAAACGATTGTTATGGCTGTATCCTCTCCCAACAGTAATATAGTAACGGGTGAAAGACCTCGCTTAAGTCTTTCGCAACTGTTCAATATGAGCTTTGGCTTCTTTGGAATTCAGTTTGGTTTTGCTTTGCAAAATGCAAACGTGAGTCGCATTTTTCAAACGCTGGGCGCCGATCTGGATAAGATAGCCATCTTATGGATTGCTGCTCCATTTACGGGTTTGGTGATTCAACCTATCATTGGTTATATGAGCGACAGAACCTGGCATCCGTTCTGGGGAAGGCGGCGACCTTTCTTTTTTATTGGTTCTATTTTAGCCTCCATTGCATTGTGGCTCATGCCCAATTCGTATGCCTTGTGGATGGCTGCCATGTTGCTTTGGATTTTAGACGCTTCCATCAATATTTCAATGGAGCCGTTCCGCGCTTTTGTGGGCGATAAATTGCCATCCTCACAACGCACCACAGGGTTTGCCATGCAAACGTTTTTTATTGGTTTGGGTGCCGTAATTGCATCGCTGCTGCCGTATATTTTTACCAATGTATTTCACGTTCCCAACACGGCTGCAAAAGGCGTTGTGCCGCCTTCTGTAAGGTATTCATTTTACATTGGTGGCTTTGTGTTTTTAGCGGCTGTTTTGTGGACGGTATTCACATCAAAAGAATATCCGCCCGACAATATGCAGGCGTTTGAAGAAGAGAAGAGGAGAGGCAAAGGCATTGGTCATATTTTTTCTGAAATTATCAACGGCATCCGCACCATGCCGCGCACCATGATGCAGCTGGCGGTGGTGCAGTTTTTTACCTGGCTGGCGTTTTTTTCTATGTGGATTTACACTACCGCAGGCATTGCGCAAAATGTGTGGGGCACAACCGATACCACTTCCAAAGCCTTTCAGGATGCAGGCGATTGGGTAGGCGTCATGTTCATGGTTTATAACGGCGTTTCTGCGCTGGCTGCGTTTTTACTACCGATGCTGGCTGCCAGAATCAGCCGACGGTTTACTCACATGATTTGTTTAATTTTAGGCGGTATTGGTTTGATATCTATATTCTTTATTAAAGACAATCATACGTTGCTGTTTTCAATGGCTTCGGTGGGCCTGGCTTGGGCTTCCACACTCACAATGCCGTATGCCATTCTTGCCGGTGCGCTGCCCGCAAACAAGATGGGCTTTTACATGGGCGTGTTCAATTTTTTTATTGTGATTCCGCAGATATTGGCGGCTGCCATTCTTGGCTTTTTTGTAAAACATCTGTTTAACGACCAAAGTATTTATGCGCTGCTGGTGGGCGGCATTGCAATGATTATCGGGGGTTTCCTGAACGTGATAGTGAATGAAAATGATAAAGAAACCTCCAAAGAAATAATTGGTGATGCAGAGCAGTTGGCAAATCCTGTGCAGTTGTAAGTTTTGTTTTATCGTGAAGTAGAGAAGATGTAAGATTGAATTAAATCTAAATCTCAAAGAATGATAAGTATTGCAGATTTGAAGATTATTTCGCGAGAAAGACTGTCCGATGCAGAAACACTTTTGAATGATAATCGCTATGACGGTGCTGTTTATTTATGCGGCTATTCTATTGAAATCGCGTTAAAACATAAGATTTGTCAAACGTTGAACTGGGCGGGTTTTCCTTCAACGAACAAGGAGTTTGAAAATTATAGAAGTCTAAAAACTCATGATTTAGATATACTTTTGAGTCTTACAGGAATTGAGTTAACATTAAAAGCATCACATCTTGCTGAATGGTCTGCTGTTAGTATCTGGAACCCGGAAGCAAGATATAACCCAATAGGAATGATTAATTCAGTCGATGCAAGTTTTATGGTAAATAGTGCTAAAACATTGATAAGTATGTTATGAAAGAGCTTGTAAAAAAGTTAATGGTAATCGAGAAGGAAACTTCTGCAAAAAAGGGTAAGTACAATCTATTTGCTCTCTTTTTAAGAGAGAATTCCTCATATAAGTGGGATGTTCTTGTTTCAGCAAACTGGATAAATGACAATAAGGAAAAATCCTTAAAATACTTAGCTCAAAAAATCCAAAAATCGTTTACTCAAAACGAACTTTCTCAAATATCACGTATTGTAATTATTGATGAGGATAACCCCCAATTGCCCGCGTTGCAACAAGCTATAAATATAGAACACGGCACTACTGAAATAAAAGACTCAATTTTTTTTGGAATGCAAATAAAACATGCGTTTTTAATAACATCAAGGCCAAGCCAAGTTGCCTGATACATGGATATAGTGCATTACCTCTTCTTAGTTTTAAATACAAAAATTTGGCCCCAAATCTTTTTACTAACGCTTGTTGTTGTTCATCTGCCTGTTACCTTCGCTTCCTTCCATGAAGCCATTGTTAGCCTATATCGTTCGTACCCAAATAGCCACAACCACTGCTATCAGCATTATCATTATTTCAACCCTGTAAAGGGGTAAGCAATATCATATCACCAATGGGCGAACGCTGTTTTCATCACATCAAAAAGTGATAACAGAAAACAATATATCATTGCATCTTCTTTCAAAATAAAATAACAAACAGCTTATGAAAGTTGTGAAGTTTGGCGGTACTTCGGTAGCCAATGCAACCAATATAAAAAAAGTAGTCAACATTATAACCGGAAGCAACGAGCCTCAAATTGTAATTGTATCGGCGTTCAGCGGCGTTACCGATCAATTAATTCAGTTAGGCATATTGGCAGAACGCAATGATGACGGGTATTTGACCTTACTAAAAGAGTTGGAAACAAAACATTTGGATGCCGTGCGTGAGCTGCTTCCGGTTACTACGCAAAGCCATTGTTTAAGTGAAGTAAAACAAAATATTAATGAACTGGAAGACATTTGCGAAGGTGTGTTTCGCCTGCAGGAGGCATCGCTTCGCACCAAAGACCGCATTCTTGCTTTTGGCGAATTGCTTTCTTCAAAAATTATTTCTGCTTACCTGCAATCTTTACACATCAATCACCAATGGATTGATGCAAGAAAAGTGATAAAAACAAACAGCCATTTTGGAAATGCGGCTGTGAACTTTTTAGAAACAGACAAGCTCATAACTGAAATTGTGGCAAAACCAAACCTATACCTCGCGCCCGGCTTTATTGCCAGCGATGATAATGGTTATACCACTACATTAGGCCGGGGCGGAAGCGATTATACGGCAGCTATTTTTGCTGCTGCCATCAATGCTTCATCATTAGAAATATGGACTGATGTAACCGGCATGATGACCGCCGATCCGCGTTGGGTGCCGGGTGCCAAAACCATTGCGGCCACCAGTTATGAAGCGGCGATGGAGCTATCGCATTTTGGTGCGAAGGTGATTTATCCGCCCACCATTCAACCCGTAATGCAAAAGAACATTCCAACCTTAATTAAAAACACTTTTGCACCTAACGAAAAAGGTACCATCATTCAAAGTTCTTTAGCCTCTTCCTCCAACGCGGGGGGTGAAACCATTACAGGGATTTCAAGCATCAATAACATTGCTTTGCTAAGTCTGGAAGGCAGTGGTATGGTAGGCATTCCCGGCTTTTCAAAACACTTGTTTGAAGCCCTGGCGAGCGAGCGGATCAATGTGATTCTTATCACGCAAAGTTCTTCTGAACATTCCATTTGTGTAGGTGTGAATACAAGTGATGCCAGCAAGGCAAAAGCCGCTGTAGATGCGGCTTTTAAGATAGAGAGGAATGCAGGAAATGTAGAAGAACTGAAAATTGAAACAGGCTTATCCATCATCGCTTTGGTGGGCGATAAAATGAAAAGTCACCCTGGCATTAGCGGGAATATGTTTGGTGCTTTGGGAAGAAATGGCATAAACATTCGCGCCATCGCGCAAGGATCATCAGAACGGAATATTTCTGCTGTCATCTCTTCTGATGATGTGAAAAAAGCGGTGAACGTGTTGCATGAAGCTTTCTTTGAAGCCACTACCTACAAGCAATTAAATGTGTTTGTTGTGGGCACAGGTAATGTGGGTAAAAAACTGATTGGGCAAATACAACAGCAGCAACGTTTTTTAGAAGAACACTTCAATATACAAGTTCGCATTACAGGTATTGCCAATAGTAAAAAAATGTTGTTTGTTGAGAATGGAAACGCCATCAATTTATCATCGTGGAAAGAAGAATTAGAAGAGGCAGAAAAGATGGATTTACAAGAATTTGTAAACACTGTTATTCATAAAAATTTACGCAATTCTGTGTTTGTTGATGTTACAGCCAACAACCATGTTGCTGATACTTATTTGCCTTTACTTGAGAAAAGCATTTCGGTAGTGGCGTGCAATAAAGTGGCAGCTTCTTCTTCCTATCATCATTATTTGCAACTAAAACAAACCGCTAAGGAGTTTAATACGCAGTATCTCTTTGAAACCAATGTGGGTGCGGGTTTGCCGGTAATTGGCACATTAAGCGATTTGCGGAAAAGCGGTGATATAGTGAATAAGATTCAGGCTGTGTTGAGCGGCACATTGAACTTTGTTTTTAATAATTACGATGGATCAACACCGTTTTCGCAAATTGTAAAAAGAGCACAGGACGAAGGTTATACCGAACCCGATCCGCGACTGGATTTGGGCGGCACTGATGTGATGCGAAAGATATTAATTCTTGCCCGGGAAACCGGTGAGCCTTTGGAGATGGAAGCCATCTCTAACAATGGCTTTTTGCCCCTTTCCTGCTTTGAAGGAAGTGTGGATGATTTTTATAAAGAAATGGAAAAGCACGAAGCGCATTTTAAAGCTTTGTATAATGAGGCAAAAACAAAAGGCTGTAAATTAAAATTTGTAGCGCAGTATGCAGAGGGCAAAGCTTCTGTTGGCTTGCAGCACATTACTCCTGATTCTGATTTTTATCATTTGTACGGGAAAGACAATGCGGTTTTGTTTTACACACAACGTTATCCTGAGCAACCGTTGGTGGTGAAAGGTGCGGGTGCCGGTGCAGATGTTACGGCAAGCGGCGTGTTTGCTGACATTATCAGGGTGGCCCGTTAATTAAAAACTGTGGATTAATAATGAAAAAAATTGTGGTTCATGCCCCCGCAACGGTAGCCAATCTGGTTTGCGGTTTTGATGTGCTTGGCTTGTGTTTGCACCAGCCTTACGATGTGATGGAGGTAACATTATTAAATGAAAAAAAGGTAATCATCCGCAGTGCTGATGGCTATCCGTTACCCGAAGATCCAACACAAAACACAGCCGGTGCGCCATTGATAGAAATGCTGAATGAAGTAAAAGAAAACATTGGCTTTGAAGTGCTTATACACAAACGCATCAAGCCGGGAAGCGGCGTGGGCAGCAGTGCCGCAAGTGCAGCCGGAGCCGTGGTTGCAGCCAATCATTTGCTTAACAACCGTTTTACTAAAGAAGAATTGATACAGTTTGCCATGTGGGGCGAAAAAGTTGCCAGTGGCGTAAAGCATGCTGATAATATCGCGCCTTGTATTTATGGCGGTGTAACGCTTATCCGCTCTATTTTTCCGTTGGATATTATACCGCTTTCTGCGCCCCTGTTGTATGTTACGGTTGTGCATCCGCAGATAGAAGTAAGAACTGCCGATGCGCGTGCCATTTTAAAACAAAGTGTGTTGTTGAAAGATGCCATTAAACAATGGGGAAATGTAGGTGGATTGGTAGCCGGTTTTTTAAAAGAAGACTATGAATTAATTGGTCGTTCATTAGAAGATTTTATCATCGAGCCGGTGCGCAGTATGCTCATTCCTGGTTTTGATATAATAAAGAAACAATGTAAAGAAGCAGGCGCTTTGGGTGGCGGCATTTCAGGCAGCGGACCTTCTGTTTTTATGTTGAGTAAAGAAGAAAGCACAGCTATAAAAGTGGAAGAGATTATGAAAGATGTGTTTGGAAATCTGGAGATAGATTATCATACTTATGTTACGAAGATTAATAGTGAAGGTGTGAAGGTTCAACTATCGTAACACATTCTATCATTACTAAACACTATGTATGTCTTTTTTATTGAACTTATATAAATACAGGGAAAGAGAAAAAATAAATCAGTTAGAAAACTATTGCACCGAAGCTCTGAAATACTGTTTGGAGAATGATGAAAAATTAAGAAGCTGGCTGTTGGAAAAAATCAAATTACAAGTTGATTCCGGTGAACAGCTAATAGGAATCAAAACTCAAAAAAGATTCCCTGAATCTAACGTTCAACCAGACATATTTATAGAATACAATAATTCAGTAATTGTGATTGAAAGTAAGATAGAATCAGATGAAAGGAAAGGTCAGCTAAAAGATTATGCAACTCTTTTGCATCAAAATTTTGAAGCAAAACAAAACAAACATCTTGTTTATCTAACCAAGTATCCTGATAAGGATTATAAAAACAGAAATTTTGAATCTATTCATTTTACTTCACTACTTTGGTCGCAACTATGCAACAGTATCAAAGACGGGAATGATCATTTTAGTTACCAGTTACAAAGCTTTATTCAGGGAACGATTATGAAAACAATCAGAGAGATTGATCAACGAGATATAGATGCTTTACAGAGAATTGAAGATACGCTTGATAGCTACGAAGGATTTTTGAATGAATGCCGTGATGCAATCAAAACAGAACTTCACTTCAACTTTAGCAAAAGCAATCTGAAGAAGGCTTGGCTCAATCCAAAAATGGAATCAGGTTTAATAGATGAATGTAGTTCAGCCAATTTTAAATGTTACTTATGGTTTGGGATATTTAAAAAAGATAATGATGTAGTTACAGGAGCTGAAATTGGTGTTTACGATTCAAACATAAGTGGAGATGTTGAAAAGCTCAAAACGATATTACAGGAAAAAAAAGCAACTTCTTATACAGATGTTTATAAAAACGATTCTTATAAGGCATATTACTTTTTTGAGTCATTAAAAAACTTTGATGGACACGATAAACTTGTTATAGAAGAATGGTTTAAAGAAAAATTAAAAACTATAATAAAATGTACTGATGAAATGGGACTACATTTATCGTCGAAAGAATAGTTTTTCTCCTTCGCTTTTCCTTCTTAGCTTCCCGCAATGAGTAGCGAAGCAGGCACCTCACTAAAAAAAGTATTAAAACCTATTCATCTCTGGGCATTGGCAGTCGGGCTTGTTATCTCAGGCGAATATTTTGGCTGGAATTACGGATGGCACCTTGCGGGCACGGTTGGTTTTCTCATCACCACATTGGTGGTTACTCTTTTATACATCACCTTCATCTTTAGCTTTACCGAACTCACTACAAGTATTCCTCAGGCGGGTGGTCCGTTTGCGTATGCCTGCAAAGCTTATGGTTTTACCGGCGGTTTTATGGCAGGTTATGCAACGCTGATTGAGTTTGTTTTTGCTCCACCTGCTATAGCCTTTGCCTTAGGCAGTTATGTTCATTTTTTAAATGGCAGTATTCCTGTTATGTTCACTGCCGTTGGCTGCTATATTTTGTTTACCATTATCAATTTTTTCGGTATTAAAGAATCGGCTGTTTTCAATCTTATTGTTACAATCCTTGCTGTTATTGAACTGCTTATTTTTATAGGCATTATAGCACCACATTTTGAAGTAAAAAATTTTACTAACAACAATACATCGTTTGGCATTACCGGCATGTTTGCAGCCCTGCCTTTTGCGGTTTGGCTGTATCTGGGCATTGAAGGCGTTGCCATGGTTGCCGAAGAAGTAACCGAACCTCATCGTAACATTCCGAAAGGATATTTGTGGGGTATTGCAACGCTGGTGCTGCTTGCGTTGGGTGTTATGATTTTTTCCGGCTGCATCGGCGACTGGAGGAAAATGAGCACCATTGATTACCCATTGCCCGAAACAATCAGCATCGTATTAGGAAAAGGGAATAGCTTAACAAAAATGTTTGCCGGTATTGGTTTGTTTGGTTTAGTTGCTTCGTTTCACGGGTTGATTATCGGTTATTCAAGACAAATATTTGCGTTATCACGAAGTGGTTTTTTACCTAAAATATTAAGTGAAGTCAACACCCGTTTTCAAACGCCGCACTGGGCGTTAATTGCTGGCGGTGGTGTTGGTATTATTGCTTTGTATTCTGAAACTACTGATAAAGTAATTATTATTTCGGCTTTAGGTGCGGTTGTTATGTATATTATCAGCATGATGAGCTTACTGAAAGTAAAACAGCAAGCCGATCATACACCATCATTCAAAACACCTTTCTATCCCTGGTTTCCACTGATTGCACTGGTATTATCTGTTGTTTGTTTACTTGCTATTATCTGGTATAATGTAATGCTAAGCGTTATTTTTTTTGTAGTGTTAATCGTGTTGTATATCCTGTTTATTGCATCAGGGAAAAACAAGAAACTAACAAATGATTTATTGCTATCATCAACAAAAGAAATAACATAACTGTAGATTATGTTACCAACGTTGTGTGTTATGATGAATCGTCCCTTGCATCTGCCGCGGCAGATCAACAACACATATAAACTGAACTATAAGCAAGTGCTAATTTTTGAGCTATGTATAAACATACCGTACGCAACTACACATATCACTTCAATGATGTAAAAACATTGCTGGCAAAGGCAACGCCCTACCGCAGCGGCGATGAACTGGCAGGCTTGTGCGCCGATAGTTATGAAGAAAGAATTGCCGCGCAAATGTGCCTGGCTGATGTTCCGTTATCAACATTTATAAATGAAGCGATTGTACCTTATGAGGGTGATGAAATAACCAGGTTAATTATAGATACACACGATAAAATTTCTTTTCAAACCATCAGTTCGTTTACCGTTGGAGAACTGCGCGACTGGCTGTTAAGCGATGCTGCCGATACCCAATTGTTGCAGCAATTGCAATATGCTTTTACGCCTGAAATGATAGCCGCCGTAAGTAAAATTATGCGCAACCAGGATTTAATTCTCGCCGCTAAAAAATGTGAAGTGGTTACGAAATTTAGAAACACCATCGGCTTGCGCGGAAGGTTCTCAACACGACTGCAACCGAACCATCCAACCGATGATCCGAAAGGGATTGCGGCAAGCATGATTGACGGCTTGCTATATGGCAGTGGCGATGCGGTAATTGGTATTAATCCGGCAACGGATAATCCGGCTCATGTTCATCAATTGCTGCACATGCTGGATGAAGTGATACAGCGGTTTTCGATACCAACGCAGTCCTGTATTTTATGTCATCTTACAACAACAATTCAGTTAATGAAAAAAGGTGCGCCGGTTGATCTGGTGTTTCAATCTATTGGAGGTACAGAAAAAACAAACAAGAGTTTCGGAATTAATATATCAATTATAAAAGAAGCGCAGGAAGCCGCACTGGCATTACATCGTGGCACAGTTGGCAACAATGTTATGTACTTTGAAACAGGACAAGGTTCTTCACTTTCCGCCAATGCGCACGAAGGTGTTGATCAGCAAACATGCGAAGCCAGAGCTTATGCAGTAGCAAGATATTTTCAGCCGCATTTAGTTAACTCCGTGGTTGGTTTTATTGGTCCTGAATATTTGTACGACGGCAAGCAAATTATCCGCGCAGCGTTGGAAGATCATTTTTGCGGAAAGATGCTTGGGTTACCCATGGGTATGGATGTTTGCTATACCAACCATGCCGAAGCCGATGGAGATGATATGGATGCCTTGCTTCTTTTATTGGGTGCTGCCGGTTGCAATTTTATTATGGGTGTGCCGGGTGCAGATGATATTATGCTTAATTATCAATCTACTTCTTTTCATGATGCATTGTACGTAAGAAAAGTATTGGGATTGAAGCCTGCACCGGAGTTTGAAGCATGGCTGATACAACAGGGAATTATGGATGAGCAGGGAAATCAATTGCATACTTCTTCGTTCGATACTAAACTGATTGAAAATTTTTTGCGATAAAAATTATGAAGGAAAAGAAAAGCATTGTAACAACCGATAACTGGTCTTTTTTACACCCTTATACCGCCGCGAGAATAGCATTAGGAAGAGCAGGTGTATCAATGCCTGCTAACGCATTGCTGCAATTTAAAATGTCTCACGCTCATGCAAGAGATGCTGTGTTTTCTGAACTGAAAAAAGATGTTTTCATTCAAGAGTTGAATAGCCTGAGACTGCCTTTTGTTTTACTGCAAAGTAAAGCTGTTAACAGGCATGTTTATTTAAAACGACCAGATTTAGGAAGACGGTTAGATGAAGCCTCTTTGCAAACCTTATCTGTTTTTGCCAATGAAGAATATGATGTGTGTATTAACATTGCTGATGGCTTATCGGCAGCAGCAATTAATAACCATGCTTTGCCGGTTATAAAATTATTACTTAAAAAGTTACACAAACAACAACTGCGTATTGCACCCATCTGTTTGATTGAACAAGGTCGTGTTGCCATCAGCGATGAAACGGGTTTGTTATTACATGCAAAGCTGTCTGTAATATTCATTGGCGAACGCCCGGGCTTAAGCTCACCGGATAGCATGGGAGTATATCTTACTTATGCACCGCAGCCTGGTTTAACCGATGAAAAAAGGAATTGTGTTTCCAACATTCATCGTGAGGGTTTGCCGTACGAAGAAGCGGCGAATACAATTTTTTATTTACTGATGGAAGCATTACGGTTGAAACTTTCCGGTATAGCTTTGAAAGATGAAAGCGAAGCCACAGTAAAAATTGATGTTGATGAAGCAAATGAGGCTGGTGAAAAAGTGTAAGTATCTCCCTATCTTTTATTAAAAATATATCATCAAAAGAAAACGCCGGCAATAGTTTAAATACATAAGTAAGGATAACCTGATAATCTATGCAAAACATAAAAATTGCTACCGCTCAATTTGAGCACAGAAGCGGCGATAAACAATACAATTTACACATCATTGAAAACCTCTGCCGCAAAGCAAAAGAAGAAGGTGCGCAAGTCGTTGCGTTTCATGAATGCTCCATCACCGGATACACGTTTGCAAGGCATCTTTCCAAAGAACAAATGTTAGAATTGTCCGAGTTTATTCCCGAAGGAGAAAGTATAAAAGCACTTACTCAAATTAGTGCAAAACAAAACATTGCCGTGTTAGCCGGACTGTTTGAAAAAGATGAAAAGGATAATATTTATAAAGCTTATGTATGTGTTGACAGAAATGGTTTGGTGGCAAAATATCGTAAGCTGCATCCGTTCATCAATCATAACATAACACCCGGAAATGAATATTGTGTGTTCGATTTATTGGGTTGGAAATGCGGCATTTTAATTTGCTATGATAACAACATCATCGAAAATGTAAGAGCCACAAAATTGCTGGGTGCCGATATTATTTTTATGCCACACGTTACTATGTGTACGCCTTCTACCCGCCCGGGCGCCGGCTTTGTTGACCCACAATTGTGGCAAAATCGCGAAGCCGATCCAACTTCGTTACGGTTAGAGTTTGATGGCATGAAAGGCAGGGAATGGCTGATGAAATGGCTGCCTGCAAGAGCGTATGATAACGCTGTGTATGCGGTGTTTGCTAACGCGATAGGTATGGATGACGACCAGTTGAAGAATGGTTGTTCAATGATTATTGACCCGTTTGGTGATGTAATTACCGAATGCAGAAAGTTGGGAGATGATGTGCAAACGGCTGTGCTTACACCGGATAAATTAACGCAGGCTGGCGGCTATCGCTACCTCAAAGCAAGGCGACCGGATTTGTATAAACACATCATTGGGCAACCTCATGTGCCTGATCAAAAAGTGGTTTGGCTGAATGCGGGTGAAGAGTAATTCTTTATAATTATCAATCAGGTTTATACAGATGAATAGACTGGGCTACGAGCTTCCATTCGCCGTTTGTTTTTTCCAATATTTTTAATTCATGCGAATACGATTTGACGCCATCAGCAGCTGTTGATATTTCATCATGGCTCACCCACGCATCGCTCCCATGCACGCTGAATTTATAATTGCTGTTGGCTGAGCTGCCTCCTTTTCCCATCATATTGGCTGGAGGGTTCATCATCATTGCTGTTGGCACTACAAACGATTTTCCATCAGCCGTCGATACCAGAATGGTGCTATACGGCTGAACCTGCCAGCAAGCTGCATGTGCCTGCACATCGCCGCTTCGCCAGGTAAGGGATTCGCGTTCGAGCAACTGTTTAATAGCGGTAGTATCGTTTGTTGTTTGGGCATGTAAAATAGCACCGGCAATAACCAATAAAAATAAAAGAGTTAGCTGCTTCATAAGGAATGCACTGATTTGTTCCTGCTAAAGTAAGACGATAATACAAGTTGCCGGCGCATAAAATGTAAGCTATATATTTCGGCATTGCGGTGTAACAATTGTATTGCTAACAAGCTTTCTGTTTTATTTTTCACTTTAATAATAACCTTATGAAAAAATTGATTCTGCTGGTAATCCCTTTGGTTTCTATCAGCATTGGCTGTTTTGCCTGCCCGGTTTGCAATCAGAACATAAGAAACGCCATTTACAACAGCACGTTTTATCCCAATTTATTTATAATGCTTTCTGCATTTATTGTGTTGGCTGTTGTGGTTGCTGCTTTAACAATGGTTACCACAAAATGGCACAAAAACAAACTTGCCCTAAACCCAGGTATGACAAGGCTTTCGCCGGTTCCGTTAACTACGGCTTCGCTCGTATTGGGCATTGGTTTGGGTGGCTTTGTTGATGGCATTGTGCTGCATCAAATTCTTCAGATTCATGAAATGTTATCCAATAAATTGACGCTACCCTTTACATTGGCAAAAGCGTAAACATGTTTTGGGATGGTATCTTTCATTTGTTTTGTTTCATTGTTGTTTTTACGGGTATTTTTTTACTGTAGCGATTGATGAAAAGAAATGATGTTGACCGCTCCGGTAAGTTGTTCGCATCTGGTTTGTTAGGCGGTTGGGGTTTGTTTAATTTGATAGAAGGAATAATAGACCATCAGTTGCTGAGGCTGCACAATGTGGTAGAATTTGCCACCAATCATAACATAGGTAATTACAGTTTTCTATGTGTTTCTGTTGTGATGCTGATAATAAGTTTTGTGTTGTTTAGGAGCGAAAATAAAAAGCGATTTGAAAGTATGATAATGTAACGCGAGTTTTTTTGTATTTAATCATCTTTTATCCTCTTAGTGCGCTTGTGTCGATTAAAGGCAGTTGTAGCTATCGCTAATTATTTATTATTTTTGGGGAAGAAACAAAACAAAAGTTATGATAGCGGTAACAGGAACTTATCAGGATGGTTCAGTAAAATTGGATGAAGAATACACATCAAACCGCACGGTAAAAGTAATTGTAACGTTTTTAGAAGATGTTGAGAGCAAACCGGAGAGGACTCTTAAATTGTCTGATTTCTCGTTTGCTGAAAGTCAAAAAGTTACAGCCAATTTCAAAGGTTCTTTTAGTGATGCAATAATTGAAGAAAGAAGATCTGAATAATGAAACTATTTTTAGATACTTCCTCTTTATTAAAGCTTTACCATAGAGAGGACGGTACAACAGAATTAGAAATTTTTTTTTAAGCTGTAGCATAACGGAAATTTTCCTTTCGGAAATTACCAAAGTAGAATTTTCTTCTGCTATCTGGAAGAAAGTGCGTACCAAAGAGATTAAAGAATCAGATGCAAAAGAGAAAACTGAATTGTTTGAAAAAGATCTGTAAAATACAATTTTATTTCAGTGGAAACATCCATTCTCGAACAAGCGAGATCAATGATTTCAAAATACAATACCACAAGCTTAAGAACATTAGACAGTATTCAACTTGCCACTTGTATTAGCTTATCTCAACAAGCAGATGTGTTTCTTACAGCTGATCTTCTTTTAAAATCGTTGCTACACGCCGAAGGTTTGCCAGCGGCAATCTAACATAATTGAAACTGTTGGTAAAGTTGTCAAACACCATCCATAAAAATTCTTTACTTTACTATTCGATACAGAAAGTAATGGACTGAATGAGTAACACAACAAGTAAAATAGATTTCACCGGCCACGAAACTTTATCTTATGCTGAAGTGATTGTGCCCCTTTTTTTACCTAAAAATTATACCTGGCAAATTCCTTCTTATTTGGCTGCTGCTGTAGCAGTTGGCAAGCGCGTTGAGGTTTCTTTGCGAAACAAAAAATACACAGGTCTTGTAAAAAAAATAATAGCTGAAAAGCCCGTTGGTTTTGAGCCGAAGCCCCTGGTGAATGTGCTGGACACCGAGCCATTGGTACACCAAACGCAGTTGCAGTTGTGGCAATGGATGGCAGATTATTACATGTGCACCGAAGGCGAAGTAATGCAGGCTGCGGTGCCATCAAATTTAAAATTATCGAGCGAAACCACACTTCTTTGGAATGATGAAATGGAGCCCGACTGGGAAACGCTGAACGATGAAGAATACATTGTTGCAGAAGCTTTGCAAATGAAAAAAGAATTGAAGCTTACCGAAGTGCAACAACTCCTTGACATCAATCATGTGTATCCTGTTATTAAGCGGCTCATCGAAAAAAAGTTGTGTTATGTGTGGGAAGAATTGCAGGAGAAATACAAAGAGAAATGGGAGACTTATATTCACTTTCATCCCGATTATTTTGTTGAAGAAAATTTACAAAAGCTATTAAACAATTGGGGCAAAGCAGCACCAAAGCAAATGGAATTGTTGATGTCGTTTTTGCATTTGCAAAAAACAGAAGGTGAAGTGATTCAATCTCAATTGTTGAAAAAATCAGGCGCTACTTCTTCGCAACTAAATGCGTTGATTGATAAAAATATTTTACGTGCTGAGAAACGAAGCGCGAGCCGTTTGCCTCAATTGCCTAAAGACATTGCGGTTAATTTTACACTGTCAGTCGCACAACAAAAAGCATTGCATGAAGTAGAACATATATTTTCTCAAAAAGCGGTTTGTTTGTTGCATGGAGTAACATCGAGCGGCAAAACGCAGATTTATAGCAAGCTCATTGAGCACTACATTCAACAGGGAAAACAAGTGTTGTACATGCTGCCAGAGATTGCATTAACGGCGCAGGTGATACGAAGATTGCAGATTCATTTTGGCGGCCATATCGCCATTTATCATTCTAAATTTAATGCAAACGAGCGGGTTGAAATTTGGAACAAAATAAAAAGCGGCGAAACCAAAGCCGTGCTGGGCGCGCGTTCTGCCCTGCTGCTGCCTTTTAAAGATTTGGGTTTGATTATCGTGGATGAAGAGCACGATTCTTCTTACAAACAACAGGATCCGGCACCGCGCTATCATGCCCGCGATACCGCAATTTATTACGCTTCTTTGTTTGGCGCAAAAGTGTTGCTGGGCAGCGCAACGCCATCTATCGAAAGCTATTACAACTGCTCTTTACAACGCTATGGTTTGGTGAAGTTGAATGAACGGTATGGCAATGCCGAACTGCCCGATATAGAAGTGATTGATACCAAAAATGTAGTTACCAAACCGAACGAAAAAGTAATCCTTACGCCTGAATTAAAAGCTGAAATTGAGAAATCGCTGAAAGAAAAAAAACAGGTTATCCTTTTTAAAAACCGCCGCGGTTATTCGCCCTACATGATCTGCTCGGTTTGCGGTTGGATACCGCATTGCCGCAACTGCGATGTAACGCTCACTTTCCATAAAGCCAAAAACAAACTGGTTTGCCATTATTGCGGCACCGATTACCCCGTAATGTACACATGCGTTGCGTGCGGCAGTCATCAATTTAACCAAAAAAACTTTGGAACGGAAAAGATTGAAGAAACCATTGCCACCGAGTTTACTGATGCACGAATTGCCCGGATGGATTATGACAGCATTCGTGGCAAGAACGACCATGATACGCTGATAAAATTGTTTGAACAGAAACGCCTTGACATCCTGGTGGGAACGCAAATGGTAGTAAAAGGTTTGGACTTTGAGCATGTCAATTTAGTAGGCATTTTAGACGCTGACGGCATTCTAAATTTTGCTGATTTTAGGGTGAATGAACGGGCTTTTCAATTGATGGAACAAGTGAGTGGCAGGGCAGGCAGGAGAGATGTAAAAGGAAAGGTGCTGATACAGCTTGCCAACATTCATCATCCGGTACTGCAGTTGGTGAAGGACCACGATTATGAAAGCTTGTATAAGATGGAGATTGAAAACCGGCGCAACTTTTTTTATCCGCCGTTTTCGCGCATTATTAAAGTTGTTTTTAAACATAAAGAAAGCGCCACAGCAGAAGAAGCCGCACACTTGATGACAGCGGGCTTGCAATCTAATTATGCCAACTTTATTACGGGTCCTGCAGAGCCGGTAGTAAATAAAATTCGCAATGTTTTTTTGTGGGAAATTTTATTAAAGCTGCCAAGAGAAGCGGCTGTTATTACCAACTGCAAACTGCAGATTTTGCAGCAGATGGTCATTATTCAAAGCAATCCGACTTACCGGAGTGTAAAGATTACTCCCGATGTAGATCCTGTATAAATAGAAGCCAGGTTTTCTTATAACATAAAATTTCTTTGCCAAAAGCCTTATCCCCACTATCTTTGCGCTTCTTAAAAAATTATTCATCTTTCACGGCAAAATCCGTGAGGTAAAAACAAACAAATGAAACAAGGCATTCATCCCGAAAAATATAAGTTCGTTGTGTTTAAAGACATGACTAATGGAAATGAATTTCTCGGCAAATCAACCGCATCGGGCAGCAGCGAAAAAGTAAAATGGGAAGATGGTAATGAATATCCTATTATTAAGCTGGATATATCCAACACGTCGCACCCGTTTTATACAGGCAAAAATGTTTTGGTTGATACCGCCGGACGTATTGACAAATTTAAAAAGCGTTACGCAAAAAAATAAGATCACATTTTTTAACGTCCCTCCGGTAATCATCGGAGGGATTTTTATTTTATCACTTTTTTCTTTTTACAATGAACAAACCAACAAGCTATCCCAAAGAAAAAATTAATATTCTATTCTTAGAAAATATCAGCGACAAAGCGATTGAAAAATTTAAAGACAATGGTTATACAAACATTACTAAACTAACCAAAGCCCTGCCGGAACAAGAGTTGAAGGAAGCGATAAAAGATGTGCATTTATTAGGCATTCGTTCCAAAACACAAATTACCACGGCGGTGCTTGCTGCTGCTGAAAAACTGATGGCGATTGGTTGTTTTTGCATAGGTGTGAACCAGGTTAATTTGAAAGAAGCTACAAAAAAAGGCATTGTTGTTTTTAATGCACCTTACAGCAATACCCGAAGCGTTGCCGAGTTGGTAATAGGGTTAGCCATTATGCTCATTCGCCGCATTCCCGATAAAAACAAAGCTGCGCATGAAGGTATTTGGATGAAGGACGCGAAAGGCAGTTATGAGCTTCGTGGCAAAACATTAGGCATTATTGGCTATGGAAATATCGGCGCGCAGGTAAGCGTGCTGGCAGAAGCGTTTGGCATGAAGGTTAAATTTTACGACGTTGAAACGAAGCTGCCGCTTGGCAACGCAATGAGTTGTAAAACGCTGGATGAATTATTGTCGGAAGTCGACATCATTTCGCTTCATGTTCCTGAAACTGAACAAACAAAAAATTTAATCAATAAAAACAAACTATCACTTTGTAAAAAAAATGCGTTGCTGATTAATTATGCAAGAGGAGAAGTGGTGGATTTGAATGCCCTGGCTGAAGCTTTAAAAAATGGCAAACTGGGTGGCGCGGCCATAGATGTTTTTCCGGTTGAGCCGGAAAAAAGCGGACAAGCATTTTCAACGCCGTTACAAGGTTTATCGAATGTTATTTTAACGCCACATATTGGTGGTTCAACAGAAGAGGCGCAGGAAAATATTGGTGATGATGTGAGCATTAAATTGTTTAATTATTTAGAAAGCGGCATCACCAACGGCTCACATACAGTGCCTGCAATCAGCCTGCCTTTAGTGCAGGGCGCACATCGCATTTTGCACATTCACAATAATGTTCCAGGCGTGTTAAGCGCCATTAATAAAGCGCTTGCCGATAATCATATTAACATTGTAGGGCAGTATTTAAAAACAAATGATCAGATTGGTTATGTAGTGTTGGATATTGATAAAGAACTATCCAGCCAGGCGGTTGATTTATTGCGAGGCGTAAAAGAAACTATTAAAGTAAGAATGCTGTATTAATCAATCATCTCAATGAGCATTTTTGTTGACGGAAATTATTTACTCAAATTTTTATATATTGGTTTGTTTTTATCAAATACTTACCTAAAAACAACTTCTTATTGCATAACAGAAATTGTAACTTTGCACTCCCGTATAAAATAAACGGGATTTATTATGGACGATAACAATATTGTTAACCAGCCTGCCGATGGGGCAAGCACAAACGCTGAACAGCAGGAGCCTACTGCAGTGGCCGAACAACCACAGGCAGAAGCTGCAGCGACAACAAATGAACCTGCACAAATAGAACAAACACAGGCTGATGCAACTGCGAACGAGCCTGCAACCGAAACAAAACCAGCCGTACTCTCTGATGTGAAAATTGAAGAGCCGGTAGCTGAAACCATTGCCGCTCATGACGATTTTGACTGGAGTATTGATAAACGCAATGTGGCGCAATACAGCAAAGAAGACCAGAACAAGTACGATAAAGTTTACGAAAACACCTTTGTGCAAATTGAAGATGGTGAAATTGTAAACGGTACCATTGTGGCGCTCACCAAAACGGATGCTGTTGTAAATATTGGTTTTAAAAGTGATGGCCTTATTTCCCTTAACGAATTCAGAGACACACAAGGCGTGAATGTGGGCGATGTAGTAGAAGTGATGGTAGTAGAAAAAGAAGACCGCCAGGGACATCTTCATTTAAGCCGCAAATCTGCCCGTATTTTCCGTGCATGGGAGCGCATCGTAGAAGTACATAAAACCGGCGAAGTTGTTACCGGTGTGGTTACCAGCAAAACAAAAGGCGGGTTGATAGTAGATGTGTTTGGTATGGAAACATTCCTGCCAGGCTCTCAAATTGATGTGAAGCCTGTTACCGATTATGACCAGTTTGTTGGTAAAACAATGGAATTTAAAGTGGTTAAGGTAAACGAAGCCATTAAGAATGCTGTTGTGTCTCACAAAGCATTAATTGAAAGCGATATTGAAGCACAGCGTGCGCAAATTATTTCTAAACTTGAAAAAGGTCAGGTGCTGGAAGGTGTAGTAAAAAACATTACTGACTTCGGAGCTTTTATGGACCTTGGCGGCTTAGATGGTTTGTTGTATATCACCGATATTTCATGGGGTCGTATCACACATCCTTCTGAAGTGTTGAGACTCGATCAAAAGCTAAATGTAGTAGTGCTTGATTTTGATGATGATAAAAAACGTATCTCTCTTGGTTTAAAACAACTCACACCACATCCGTGGGATGTGTTGCCCGAAAATATACGCGAAGGTGCGACCATAAAAGGCAAAGTAGTAAATATTGAAGACTACGGCGCTTTCCTTGAAATTTTGCCAGGTGTTGAAGGTTTGGTTCATGTGAGCGAAATTACATGGGCTAACACACCCATCAACGCAAAAGAGTTTTTTAAACTGGGCGATGAACATGAAGCAAAAGTGGTAACTCTCGATAAAGAATTGCGCAAAATGAGTCTGTCAATTAAACAATTAAGTGAAGACCCATGGAGTACCATTGAAACGCGTTTTCCTGAACACAGCAAACACAAAGGCACTGTAAAAAACATCACTCCCTACGGCGTGTTTGTTGAATTAGAACCCGGTATTGGCGGCATGATTCATATTTCCGATTTAAGCTGGCTCAAACGCTTCAATCATCCATCTGAATACACAAAAGTTGGCAGCGAAATAGACGTTATTATTCTATCAATAGATAAGGAAAACCGCAAGCTGCAACTGGGGCATAAACAATTGGAAGAAGATCCCTGGAATGCATTGGAAGATACCTTTGCTGTGGGCACTATTCATGAAGGAACAGTGGTTCGCAAAGATGATAAAGGTGCATTGGTTCAATTGCCTTATGGCTTGGAAGGTTTTGCTCCCAACAGGCATTTGCTGAAAGAAGATGGCAAAAGCGTAGCACAGGATGAAGCAACAGAGTTTATGGTGATAGAATTTGACCGTAATGAAAAGCGCATTGTGTTAAGCCATTCCCGCATTTGGGAACAGGTAAAAGCCGATGAAAAAGAAGCGCAGCGCAAAGAAGCCAGAGTAGAAGCCGACAATGCTAAGAAGGTTGTAAAGAATATTCAAAGCAAGGTAGAAAAAGCAACCTTAGGCGACTTGGGAGCATTGGCAGAAATTAAAGAAAAACTTAAGAAAGAAGAAGATAAATAAACCTTCAAATCTTCATAAATTATGAGTCCCGGCATAGTAAACAATGCCGGGACTTTTTTATAAAGCAAGTTCATGGCGGCACCGGTTTATCATACAATTTATAACAATACATTTTGGCTTTCACCGCAACGTTGCGTATTTTGGGAAGAACAGCAGGCAATTATTGTTTCCGATTTGCATTTAGGTAAAACAGGTCATTTCAGAAAGATGGGAATTGCGGTACCACAAGCCGTTTATAAAGAAGATTTGCAACGCTTGTTTAGCGAAATTCAATACTACAAACCGAAGAAACTTATTATTGTTGGTGATTTATTTCACAGCAAAGAAAACAAGGAAATGCAGTTGTTTGTAAAGTGGCGAAACGATTTATCCTACCTCGATTTTATTCTTGTAAAAGGCAATCATGATATTTTAAAAAACGAATGGTACGAAGCAGCCAGCATTATGGTTGTTGAGCAGCAGCTATGTATTAACTCGTTTGTTTTTACTCATGATGCCAACGCGGTAAATTGTACAAATGTTGATGAACATTATGTTTTTAGCGGACACATTCACCCTGGCGTAGTTATTAAAACAGGCAACAGGCAAACCAACACTTTTCCGTGTTATCACTTTAGTAAGCAAGGTGTTATTCTTCCGGCGTTTAGTAAGTTTACAGGCGTTTACATTACACCAAAAAATACAGGCGATGCTGTGTTTGCTATCATTAATCAATCTATCATAAGGGTATAAAAAAAGCATCCGCCGCGGCGGATGCTTTTTCTTTTGCTTCAAAAATTTAAAACGGCAAATCATCCATTGGCTCGGTAATTTCCTGTGGTTGTTGTGGTGCCGATTGTGAGGCCGGCTGTGTATTATAACTGTTGTTATAATTATATGAAGAACCGCCCGATGAAGCAACTTCATTAGACGCACCGCCTTCATTATTTTTGCCTCCGATTAGCTGAACATTTTGTACACGCAAAGTAAGCGAGCTACCTGTTGCACCGTCTTTTGTTGTGTAGTTACGTATGTCAGGTGTTCCTTCTACGTACACTTGTGTGCCCTTTTTTAAATAGGGCGCAATGGCTGTCCGGTCAGTCCAATAAGCACATTCTACCCAAATGGTTTTATCTTTTTGTACACCCATATTGTCTTTAAACTTTTCGGTGTGTGCAACACTGAAATTAATGACCGTTTTGCTGTTTACTGTGTTTACCGTGCAATCTTTACCCAGATTGCCGATGGCTGTTAACTTTATCATTGGTTTTAATTTAAACTACTAAATGTAAGCAATAATAATCATTTTATGCGATTCAAATTCTTCAAAAAAAACCATATTTTATTAAAAAAAATGATAGTGACACAGGTAGCGAACTTAAAAAATGATTAAAACACTTAAAATTTTAACAGTTCTATATTTTTTATGAAAGGATACTGTACCTTGTATCTTCATTATGAGAATTTTTCCATTGTAAAGACCGGCTTGAGTAAGAGTTAATAGGAATTCAATAATAATAAAAACTACGGTATGTAATATCTGTGAATTCAATAATTCAAATAGTTATCTCCATCAACAATTTTAACGCATCCAAAATCAGATTATGGAAAATTCTTACAAAATTTTATTGGCAGAAGATGAGCCTAAATTAAGCCAGGTGATACAGGAAGAGCTCAACAGGCAGGGCTTTGATACTGATGTTGCTTTTGATGGCAATGTGGCTGAAAAAATGTTTAAGCAGCATGATTATTCTTTGGTTTTGCTTGACATTAATTTACCTTATAAAAATGGTTTAGCTCTTTGCAAAGAGTTTAGAGAAGCTAACGGTCATGTGCCCATTATTATGCTTACTGCATTAGGCGAGCTAAACGATAAAATTGACGCTTTTAGCCTTGGCGCAGATGATTACATTGTAAAGCCTTTTCATTTTGATGAACTGTCAGCCCGTATAAAAGTGTTTTTAAAACGTGCCGAAAACAGTATTGCGCCAACAGAAAAAATTGTGATTGCCGACATGGAAATTGACATCGAAAACAAATTAGTGTCGCGGGAAGGGAAAAACATCAATCTGACTGCTAAGGAATTTGCTTTGCTTTTGTTACTCTCGCGCAATAAAGGCAAAGTGGTGAACAAGATAGACATTCTTGAAAAAGTATGGGATTTAACCTTTGATACCGGCACCAACACCATAGAGGTGTACATTAGTTTTCTTCGCAACAAAATTGATAAGCCATATTCAACAAAATTAATTCATACAAAACCCGGCTTTGGATATTATGTAAAAGAAACCATGATATAAACAATGAAGCTTCGGTTTAAGTTTGCCGCTTTTTTCAGCTTGTTGTTTACGCTGTTAATGCTGATCTCTGGGTTTGTCATTTATTTTTTCTTCGAGAAATCCCGCGAGAAAGATTATAACAAGCGTTTGTGGGCGCAGGCTTATTATGTTTACAGTAATTGGCATCATACTCCGTTGCCCGATTCAATTCAAAAAATTGTAGCTGATTATCGTTTTAGCGGTATTAAACTGTGGCATTTTTTTATTATTGACACTACCGGGAAAATACTGATGGTTAATGAAGGCGAAATCAGGTTTATTCCTTCCTTAACCCAGCTTACAACTATAACAAAGAAAAAGCCTTTGTATAGCAAACAAGGTGATATTCAGAAAGCATGTTTGTTCATTTCGGAGCCGCAACCTTGTTATGTTATTTCATACGGCTACGATAAGTTCGGTTTTTTACGTGTAAAAAATTTAAAGAGTATTTTAAGCGTTGTAGCTTTAATTGGTATTTCATTAATTGTTTGTTCTGCTGTTATTATTGTAAACCTGATTACTAAACCATTAAAACGTTTGGGCTTACAAATGCAGCGCATTTCAGAAAATAATTTAGAAGAAAGAATTAAAGTAAGATCAACAAACTTTAATCAGGAAGAAGCGCAGATAGCCACCCATTTTAATGCTATGCTCGACAGGTTGGAACGCGCTTTTGAATTGCAGAAAAGCTTTGTGCATCATGCCTCGCATGAACTACGCACGCCCCTCGCTACTATGCTTGCACAAACCGAATTAGCATTAAATAAAAACCTAACCGTTGAAGAAGCCCGAAAGGTGCTGCTATCGTTACGGGAAGACCAGCAGGAGATGGTAGAGCTTACCAATTCATTACTGGTGCTTTCGCAGTATGAGCGAACCAATACATCGCCCGAATGGCCTGTGCTGCGCCTTGATGAATTGTTGTACGAAACAATGGGAATGGTGAAACGTATGTTGCCCAATGTGAACGTGTCGTTAGAATTTGCGCAAATGCCCGATAACGAATTGTTTTTATCTATTCAGGGTAACGATTCTCTTATTCGTTCTGCTTTTAGAAACCTGATAAAAAACGCGTGGCTGTACAGCGAAAACAAATCGGTTGCTATTACCATTGATTCCGGCGGAAACGACATCTATCTTCATTTTGACAACAACGGAAAACTGCTTTCATTAGAAGAGCAGGAACGCTTATTTGTTCCCTTTTTTCGCGCTTCCAACTCAACAAAGAAAAAGGGTTTTGGTTTAGGCTTAAACATCATTCAACGCATTGTAACGTTGCACAATGGCAGCGTTGGCTACATTATATATAACAACCTTAACCGCTTCACGTTGCAATTTCCAAAACTGCAGGGTATTGCCAGTGATTTATAAACGGAACACATTACTATTAATGGCTTGCAAGGCTTCTATTTTATATTGATGAGGTATTAAAATAGAAATGTTGTGATGGCTTCCGCCATAGCTTACCATGCGTACAGGAACGGCTTTTAAAGCATCAAAAACCTTCTGCAGCATATCAGGCGTTTGTGCAATTTCATTACCCACAATTGAAATGATGGTTTGCTCTGCATCAAATGCAACAGAACCAAATGGCTCTAATTCTTTAATGATTTCAGAAAGATGCGCATTACTATCAATGGTTACAGAAACTGCAACCTCCGAAGTGGTAATCATATCAATTGGCGTACGGTATTTTTCAAACACTTCAAATATCTTTCTTAAAAAACCATACGCCAGCAACATGCGGCTGCTTTTAATATTGATGGCAATGATGCCATCTTTTGCGGCTACGGCTTTTGCACCTTTGCCATCCGGCTTTTCAGAGATGAGTGTACCTTTTGCGCCGGGTTGCATGGTATTTAATAACTTCACCGGAAAGTTGGCTTGTTGTGCAGGCCAGATGCAGGTTGGATGCAAAATTTTTGCACCAAAATACGCCAGCTCGGCAGCTTCCTCAAAACTTAATTGTTCAACAGGAATGGTTTTATTTACAACGCGCGGATCGTTGTTGTGCATACCATCAATGTCGGTCCATATTTCACAAACCGAAGCATGAATAGCCGCCGCAATTAATGAAGCTGTATAATCGCTGCCACCACGTTTTAAATTATCAACTTCGCCACGCACGTTGCGGCAAATATATCCTTGTGTAATAAATAATTTTGTATTGCTGTGCTGCTGTAAAAGCTTACCCAGCTTGTGTTGTATAGTGGTTAGCTCCGGCTCTTCATTAGCATCAATGCTCATAAACTCCAGTGCCGGAAGAAGCAGATGGTTGATGTTTTGTTCTTCTAAATAAACACTGAAAAGCTTTGTGCTCATCAGTTCGCCCTGCGCTAAAATATCTTTATGCAACGCATCGCTAAACGAGATTTTTAAGATGATGTTCAGGAACTCGAAATGCTCTTTAATGATGGCTGATGCTTTGACAAACGCCTCTTCTTTTTCAACCAATAAAGAAGCGAAATGATCGTAATGCTTTTGTAAATCTTCTATTACTTGCTGCGCTTTCATACGGTTGCCAAAAGCAAGGGCATCGCTGATAGAAGCAAGGGCATTGGTAGTGCCGCTAAATGCGCTTAACACCACAATTTTCGATTCTTTATCTTCTGTTATCAAACGTGCTACTTCGTGCATACGTTCGGGTCTGCCAACGCTGGTGCCACCAAACTTCATTACTTTCATTGCCGGAGAATTAAGGGTTGCAAAAGTATTGGTTGAAAAGAAAAAGTGGAGTAAAAACAAACGTGTTTTTATAAGTTTCTTCTTTCTTTCATAATGCCGGCTACTTCGTTGGCATCATAATTACCCTCGTTAGAAAGATGATTGACGATGCTGGAATAGCTTTCATCATCGCGATTCTGGCTTAGCTTGAATACGTGTTCGAGGTTAGTGATTTCAATTTCGAAGGCAACAATGTGCTTCATCATCGAAGACACATATTCCGGTTTCATTTGTTGCACCAATGATGGTGAACCGTTTTCTTCAAAAGTTTCAGTAAGTTTTACAAGCAGTTGGTGCAATTCTTTTTCGCCGGTAAAATATAATTTGCCCTGCGCATGAACAGCCTGGTAGTTCCACGTACTGGCTACTTTTTTTTGTTTATACCAGCTTGCGCTTATGTAGCTGTGCGCACCACTGAAAATAACTAACACATTGTTGTTTTGCTCAAAGGCTTCGGTATGTTTTTGAGCGCGCATAACATGCGCTTCTAAAAATAATTTGCCATTTTTTTCTTCCATTAAAACCGGAACATGCGTAGCCACCGGAAGCCCGTTACTGCCACACCCGCATAGCGTTACAAAAGGATGTGCTTGCATAAAAGCAATGATCTCGCTTTTATTTTCAGCTTTAAAATGTGGAAGATCATACATAACTTTAAAGGTAAGTATGAAAAACAAAATGATTTACATTTTATTTTTCAGTTGTTTATTTTAGCTTATCTTAATTATCAAAACAAACGGCTATGAGTGAACAAAAAAGCGAATTGCACAAAGAGTTTGAACTGGAGCGTTTAATTTTATTCAGCGATGCTGTGTTTGCTATTGCCATTACGCTTATTATTATCGAAATTAAATTTCCTGAAATTGAGAAAGGCGCAACAACATCTCAAATCTGGCAAGCCTTTAAACCAACAATTATTCAGTTTTTAGCTTTTATAATAAGCTTCTTTTTTATTGGCACAATATGGATGCGGCATTTGCAGATTTTCCGTCACCTGATTCAATATGATAAAGGGTTGATTAAACGAAACCTCTTTTTTTTATTTTTTATTGTGTGTTTTCCTTTTTCGGCATCTGGCATTACCGAGCATATCCGTCCCGGTTTTATGCTGCCATTTTTTATTTATATTTTTAACCTGGCAGCCGTAATGATTTGTCAGTTTTTTTTGTGTAAATACATCTTTCAACAAAAGCCACAATTGTGCAAAGCGGGCGATGAAGCAGAAAAAAAATATCTTCTTCTGAACGTGATGTGGCTGTCTATTATTTTATGTGCTACGTTTATGCTCTATATTATTGTAATGCTTTTCTTTTCATACAACGAATGGAGTATAGCTGTACCTATTTATTTATTTGCGTTTATGGTTATAATTATGCGAAGAAGAATAAAAAAATATAAGCCGTCTGTTACTGATAATCCTTTTTAAAAATCAATGGTGAGTAATACTATTTCATTTCACCCATTTCTATAATCGTCATCCATTCATCGGTTGTTACAGACTGAACCGAAAGCCTTGAAAGCCTTACCAGTGCTATGTTTGAGAGGCGTTTGTTGTTTTTTATTTGCACTAATGTTACCGCCTTTTTCATTTTTTTTACTGGCTTGATGTCAACCGCTACCCAGTTGGTATCATCGGTTGTAGGGTCTTGATAGGCTTCTTTCAGTATTTCTGCAATACCAACAATTTCCAAGCCTTCGTTACTATGATAAAAGAAAACGGGATCGCCCAGTTTCATCCCTTTCAAATTGTTGCGTGCAGCAAAATTTCGCACACCATCCCAGGTTGTTTTTTTATCTTTTACAAGTTGTTCCCAACTGTATGTGGAAGGTTCCGATTTTACGAGCCAGTAATTCATTATTGATGGTAGATTTATAATTTATGATTTTAATCCAACGCTTCAGCAAACAACTCGGTTTGTTGTTTAAAAGCCACATATAACTGCTCCTGAACAGCGCTGCCGGTTTTGTTTTCAATGATGCGCCCGTCTATTTCAACAACCGGCGTTAGCTCGCCCATCGTTCCTGTAGTGAACACTTCATCAGCATTATAAAATTCAGAGATTGACAGATTGCGTTCAACCATTTCAATTTTTAAATGTTTTGCCAAACCAATTACCACTTTTCGGGTAACGCCGGTTAAGCAGGCATCGGCAGTAGGTGTGAGCAATACGTTTTCTTTTACCATAAAAATATTACACGCATTTGTTTCTGCTACAAAGCCCAGGTTGTCCAGCATGATAGCATCATTGGCACCCTGCAAATTGGCTTCTATTTTAGCCAAAATATTATTGAGCAAATTATTATGATGAATCTTCGAATCCAAATACATGGATGAGTTTCTTCGGATAGATGAGGTAATTAAATTTACACCATTTGCATTATCATAAACAGGTGGTTTGTGCTCTGCCAAAACAATCAAGCAACAACCGTTTACGTTCAGTCGCGGGTCCATGCCCGATGTTATTTTTTCACCTCGTGTAAGCGTTAACCGAATATGAATGCCGTCATTCATCTTGTTGGCAGCAAGCGTTTGTTTAATGGCATTTTTAATAAATTCTTTTGAAGGAACATTAGCAAACATAAGCGTTTTAGCAGAGGCTAATAATCGATTGAGATGATTGGTAAGATGAAAGATTTTTCCATTGTAAACACGCAAACCTTCCCATACCGCATCGCCGCCCTGCACCGATGAATCAAATACCGAAACCTTCGCTTCACTGCGCGGACAAAGCTTATCTTTTACATAAATAAAAATGTCTTTGTTCAGTGCGTTAAACTGTTGCTGCATGTTTGTTTTTATTCAGTTTTTATAGAATGCTGTGATAACAAATCGTAATATCGTTTACATTCTTCATACAACGGTTGCAAATAATCGGGAAGCTCCCGCCCGCTGCTTTCCTGCAATTCAAAATGAGTGGATTTGTGAACGTTTCTGTACCAATATTTCGCCCAGATACCATCGTATGGCTTTGCGCCCGGCTGCCACGAAAGCATTTCGTTATAAAAAGGAATGCCTAAAGCATCGCACAGTTTTCGCAATACTTTGGACGGATGTTTAATTAATTCACCTGAATCCAGCACAACAAAATCTTGTTTGTTTTTAATCAGAAAATGATAAAGCTCGCATTGCTTATCAATACCGATGTCTGGCATGGTTACATTATGAATTACTTGCGCATACGAACTTATTATTTGCTTTGGATTGCGGATAAAAATGATGTTGGAAATGGGCAATAATGAATCAAATGATAACCCGATAAGATGATGCGTCATTTGTTTAAAAAGTATAACGGGCTTTTCAAAATCATCTTCAACAATGTGTTGCATTACATTGTTTCCATTATTTTCCTGCGCCTTTAAAACTTCTTCTTTGCCTGGATGATCGGCGCCGCTAACATGCAGGTAATGTGCATACAAAGGCTCGTCAAACACAAGCGTATCGGGTCGTTGCGCAAACGAATACATGAGCGCAGTTGATATATTCCGCGGGCTGCTCCATAAGCAAATTCGTTTTGTGTTCATAATAAAAGAAAAGCAAAACTAAGAAAGGAAACGCTTGCAGCTTATGACTCAAATCTTGCCAACACATCAGCAATATGAAGTACCTGCAGGTTGGTGTTTTTGTTTTTTATACAGCCATCAATGTGCATGAGGCAACTCATATCGGTGCTGATGATGTATTGCGCTCCGGTTTCAACAGCATGGGTTATTTTTTGATCACCCATCGCAATGCTTATCGATTCAAACTTAACCGCGAACGTTCCACCAAAACCGCAACAGGTTTCTACATCGTTCATTTCGGTAATTTCCAAACCTTCCACATGGCTTAATAAAATGCGTGGCTCCGTTTTAATTTTACATTCACGCAATGCCGCGCAACTATCGTGGTAAGTGGCTTTTGCATTGAATTTAGCACCTACATTTTCCACCTTCAAAACATGAATTAAAAAAGATGAAAACTCGTACAAGCGGCTGGCTACATCCTTTACTTTATCGGACCCGGGAAATAAGGTTTGATAATAGTTTTTTACAAAACCCGCGCAACTTGCACTTGGCGTAACAATGTAATCTGCGCCTTCAAAATCCTTTAAAAACTTGGAACAAACGGCTTTGGCTTCATGACGATATCCTGCATTATAAGCCGGTTGCCCACAGCAGGTTTGGTTAGCATTGTAACGAACAGTGCAGCCTGATTTCTCCAGCACTTTCACCATATTAAAAGCAACGGAAGGATACAACTGATCAATAAAGCAAGGAATAAAAATGCTGACGTTCATTATTAAAAATACAATAAGAATTTACTGTGATAATGATCTTTTCAAAGCTATCATCTTCATAGCTGTAATGGCGGCTTCTTCTCCTTTGTGCCCATGAATGCCACCGATTCTTTCCATCGCCTGCTCTTCAGTGTTCACGGTTAACACACCGAAAACAGTGGGTGCATCCAGGTTCATGTTCAGCCACACAACGCCTTCGGTAACGGCTTTGCATACATAATCAAAATGCGGCGTATCGCCTTTTATTACCGCACCTAAGGTGATGAATGCGTCTGCTTTTTCTTCTTTGCTGGCAGCATACATTTTTACAGCAAACAGTATTTCAACTGCACCCGGCACAACCAACGTTTTGTACCTTGTACCTTGTTGCTCAAATATTTTAATTGCACCTTCTTCCAGTGCATCTGCAATGTGTGCATTCCATTCTGTTTTTATTATAACAACAAAGGCATTCCCGATGTTTGGAATGCCTTTGTTTAATTCAGTATTGCCCTTTGTTGCCATGTTTTATTTTACACTAAATTCGTTCGGTTCAATGCTCAGGCGATAAATGTATTTATCAATTTGTGCTCCGTGCAAAGTGCCGGGATATTTATCTTTCAATTGCTTGTATAAGTCTAACGCTTCTTTGTTTTTGCCCATTACTTCGCTTAACAAAGCCGCGCGAAATAAATACTCGGCACTGTTATCTTTATCATCCTCAAAAGTGGTTGCAGCCTTTTTATAGGCATCAACAGCATCGCTCTTTTTATTTACTTCACTACAAGCATCACCCAAACAACCATATGCCATCATTTGCACCGGTTTAGAATCGGTTGAAAAATCTTTTAAATACTTAATGGCTTCAGCAAAACTTCCTAATTTTAAATCGCAAACGCCTGCATAATATTTGGAAAGATTGGCAGTTTTAGTGCCACTGTAATTTTTAATGATATACAAAAAACCTTTGTTTATGCCATCACCATCCAAGGCTTTGCGAAGCGAATCCTGCCCGAAGTATTGCTGCGCTTTGAAGATAGCATCCTCTGCCTTTTCTTCTTTGGGTTGAACCACCCATGCGTCATAAGCGAACCAGGCACCAAAGCCGATAATTAGCACTGCCAATACAACGGAAGCAGGTTTGCCCCATTTGTTCCATACACTTTGCACTTCCTGCAATGGCTCTTTTTGCACATTGGTATTGCTCACTTTTGTTTCAACAGCCATAAACTGATTTATGATTTATGAATTAAGATTTATGATTTTATTTTTCTGCTCACAGCTCATACCTGATGGCTCTTAGCTTTCTTTTAATCTACAATGAACGGATAATTTTCATCTTTGTACACATCGCGATAAACTTGGCTTTCATCAGGCCAGGCGCTTTCTTCTGCAAACTTCACACTTTGATCCACCAAGCCTGAAATGCGGTCGTCAATGGCTTTGATTTCTTCATCCGTTGCAAATGCGTTTTCTTTTATTGTATTAAAAACAAACGCAATCGGGTCTTTGCTGCGATACTCTTCTACTTCTTCTTTCGTTCTGTATTTCTGCGGATCGCTTATTGAATGTCCTTTGTAACGATACGTTTTCATTTCAAGCAGGGTAGGGCCACCGCCTTCGCGTGCTCGTTTCACTGCCCGATCAACGGCTTCATGCACCGCTTCGGGCTTCATTGCATCTACTTTATCGCCTGGCATTTCGTATGAATCTGCCAGCTTATAAATATCAAGCACATTCGATGTTCTTTCCACCGAAGTACCCATTGCATAGTTGTTGTTTTCGCAAATAAAAATCACCGGAATTTTCCACAACATGGCAAGGTTAAATGTTTCGTGCAAGATGCCCTGGCGCGCTGCACCATCACCAAAAAAACAAAGACAAACATTATCTGTTCCTTTATACTTTTCGGCGAAGGCAATGCCTGCACCTACACCAATTTGTCCGCCTACTATGCCATGCCCGCCAAAGAAATAATGTTCCGCACTGAAGAAGTGCATGCTGCCACCTTTTCCTTTTGCAACACCTGTTGCTTTGCCGTACAGTTCGGCCATGCAGGCATCCGCGCTTACGCCTTTTACCAACGCCAATCCGTGATCCCGATAACCGGTAATGAACGGGTCTTCCTGCCGCGTAGCCGTCATGCAGCCTGCAGCAATGGCTTCCTGACCAATATAGGCATGAAAGAAGCCGCGGATTTTGCCCGCCATCTTGTACATTTCTTCAGCTTTGAGTTCAAACTGGCGAATCACCTGCATCAGTTCGTACCAATACAGGTAGGTTTCTTTGGAAAATTTTGTTGGCACTGCTATCAAAATTTGAGGTGGCAAATATAATGGAAAGAAGGATTGGTTTTTGAAATGACCCTGATTAGGTTTTCAAAAGCTTATGCTAAACGTATCTACTTAATCAATCACTGTCAAAGTGATAAAATAAGCTCTGTATTGGTCTTTGATTCGGTAAGCATCCGCCATGAAATGAAGTTACAAACTTCAATGAAAATGCAGCGAAGTTGAAAGTTTCGCCGAGCGGGGGGTTCGTCAGCCGCTATGGCAGCAAGCATTTGTTAGCGGTTTGTGCTTTGCATGGTGAGTAATTTCATTATTATTTACAGACTATTTTGAATTAACCTCTCAATCTCTCTTTTTACAGAAGAGTCATATCCGTCCTGAACATAAATAATCTTGCCTGCTTTATTAATAAGTAGAAATGTAGGAAAAGCACTTACTCCATAATTCTTTGCAACCGCTTCACCGTTTATCACTACCGGATATTTGATATCATACTTGTTACAAAACCAATTTACATCTTCCTTGGAATCGTAAGAATTAATACTCACAATTTCAAAACCTGTTTTTCCGAATTTAGTTTGAAGGTCATTCAAATGAGGTGAGCTTTCTATGCACGCACCACAGTTTTTTATCCAAAAATCTAACAAGATTACTTTTCCCTTTAAGTCAGTTAGTGAAACTATTCGGTTATTATTATACGATTTCAAATTCCATCCGGGAGCCATAGAACCAACTGGTAAAAGGTGTAGCAAAGTACCTGTGTCAACTGCTTTTGCATAATCGTTCATAAACGTTGAATAATACCAGGACATTTTAGGTAATGCAGCAGGTTTGATTTCAATGTTTTCAAAAGTTGTTTTAATAAAATCTTTACCAGCATTTCTTTGCAATACTTCGTAAGGCAGGTAAGTATTTTTCTGCACTGCAATTTTATATATCAAATCATATGGTGTGGTCATAGCATCAAAGCCGTTTCCAAGATATTGAATTCGTTTCTTTCCCATATTTATAGTAATCAGTATATAGGCTGTGCCTGAAATAGAGGTGTCGGCAACCGACTTATTTAAGGTTTTATCTAGAATAAGTAAAGGCAAAACATTTCTAAAGGTAATAATTGAGTTATAAAAAACTGAAAAAGCACTTAAAGCATCTTTTTGAGGATGATCGATGATTTCGATAGTCTTAGCTTTCTTGTTTAACGTAAAATATTCTGTACCATTAAAGATATCTTTAGTGGCTGAGTCCTCTACTTGATATTTGAAACCGATTAATGAGTCGTTACTCTCAAAATCGTAAAAACCAGTCCACTTTGAAATATAATGATAGTTGTTTGAAGCATAATTCAACTCTCTTGTATTAGTATATCTAAGAGTTTGTAAGCTGCGTAATTTTTCGGAAACATGATTCAGAATCGTGTCAGAATTATTTGATAAAGCGGATGCAGTCTGCGAGAAGCTTAAGTCAGCATAAATAATAGAGAAAAGGATGATAAAAAATAATCTCATAACTTATTATTGAGATGATTATGACTTAATAAGTTAGCATAACCGCTAACTCAAAAATATATGAACTTTTTGCTCTTTCAAAATTTTGATTCTTTTACTCATTATTTATAATCAAACAATAAAAAAGCAAAAGTGATAAAACTCTTTGGCAAAACAAATAGCACACAACCTCATCTTCCCGGCTTCTTCTGCGGCATTACCGCTTTAGGTGTCAATTGATTTTGATTTTTCTTTTTACCCGTATCTACCGGTATCTGGCTTTCCGGCTGAATATTATCATATTGGTTATCGGTAGCTGGCGGCGGAGTTTGCTGCCCGTTATCGCCGTAATCGGCGGCATTGCCATTGCCTTCGTCCTCACCTTCTGCGCCTAATTGTTGCGGCATATCATTTACCCAATCATAAATCACATCGTTCTTCATTACATCAGGTTTTGTAAATACGCTTTTAGTATCAATCGCAAGTGCTTTATCAGCCGATACTTTTTGGTAAAACCGCGCCCATATCGGCAACGCTACCGATGAACCTTGCCCAATACTGGTGCTGCTAAAACGAATGAACCGATCATCGCAACCCGTCCATGTGCCGCACAACAGTTGCGGCGTGTAACCCATAAACCAGGCATCGCTGTTATCGTTGGTAGTGCCGGTTTTCCCGGCAATATCGCCCTGTACGCCATAACTCCAGATGCGCCTGCCGGTGCCAAATTTCAATACACCTTCCATCATGCTGATTACATAATACGCTGTTACTTCGTTAATCACTTCTTTGCGTTGCGGCAGGTTGCTTTGCAGTACATTACCGTTTTTATCTTCAATACGGGTAATGTACATAGGCTTTACATTAAAGCCCCTGCCGGGAAACATGCTATAAGCCTGCATCATTTCGTACAACGAAATTTCTTCCGCACCCAAGGCGATAGATGGATAGGGATCAATCTTCGTGGTAACACTGCAATTGCGTAAAAATTCAACAAAGCGTTTTGCACCTTCATTGCCATTGCCCAACTGTTTCATAATATAAGCCGTGGCGCAGTTTCTCGACCATGCCAATGCCATCGCCATCGGCATGGTTCTTCCTGTGCACGATGTTGCTGTTGCGGGCACCATACCCAAACTGCCAAAGCTTTGCTGCACATCTTCAACGGGCGTGTTGGGCGTGAAACCTGCATCTTCAATGGCTAAGCTGTATAACAAAGGCTTAATGGTAGAACCTACTTGTCTTTTCGTATTCAGATTTACATGATCGTACTTAAACGTTTTAAAATCAATGCCGCCCACCCAGGCTTTTACTTCACCGCTTAACGGGTCCATTGCCATAAAACCGGCCTGTAGCATGGCACGATGATACCGGATTGAATCCATCGGCGTCATCACAGTATCCTTTGTTCTGTTTTTATTCCAGGCAAAAATTTTCATTTGCGTTTTTACATAAAATGACTTCTTTATTTCATCATCCGATGCGCCTTCTTTCTTCATATTTTTCCACCGTTCGCTGACTTGCATGGCAGCTTGCAACACGTTTTCATGACCTTTCCAAACAGAGCCGCTTTTTACATCGCTTTGCGCGCTTAATATTTTTTGCATTGCTGCAATGTGCTCGTCAACCGCTTCTTCGGCATCTAACTGCATTCGAGGGTTGATGGTTGTATAAATTTTCAAACCATCACGGTATAAATCATACGAATCGCCATTTACTTTTTTATGAGACCTGCACCACTTCTTCATTTCCTCGCCCAATACCATTCTGAAGTAGGGCGCCAAACCAGCCGTTTCGTCTAATTTTTCATAGTCTAAAACAATGGGTTGAGTTTTAATTTCATTCGCTTTGGCTTCAGATAAATAATTGTTGCGAACCATTTGATCGAGAACCACATTCCTGCGCTCTCTCGCGCGTTTTGGATTGATGCGCGGGTTATAAGTGCTGCTGGCTTTTAGCATACCAATTAATACAGCCGCTTCTCCAACATTCAACCTGTCAGGTTCTTTTTTAAAGAACGTTCGCGAAGCGTTTCGAACGCCATACACATTGTCTCCAAACGGCACAGTGTTTAAATAAAGCGTGATAATTTCCGCCTTTGTAAAATTGCGCTCGAGCTTGATGGCGATGATGCCTTCTTTTAATTTTTGAATGATGCGCTTGATAGGATTGTGGCTATAATCGGTAAATAAATTCTTAGCCGTTTGCATGGTAATGGTGCTTGCGCCGCCTTCTCCGCCAAGCGAAAAAATGGCTCTTCCCAGCGCACGCGCGTCAATGCCGTTGTGGTCGTAAAAACGTTCATCTTCGGTGGCTACCAAAGCATTCACTATATCTTTACTAATGTCTTTATATTCAACATTCACACGATCTTCCAGATAATATTTGCCCATCAAAGTACCATCGGCAGCATACACCTGGCTTGCTAAAGAAGCGGATGGATTTTGCAGTTCTTCAATGGAAGGCATCTTGCCAAACACACCATAATTGGCCAACAAAATAAGCAGGATAATAAAACTGATACCGCCAAAAAATGCTATCCAGATTATCTTAACCGCGTGGTTTGTTTTTATTGATTTTTTCATAGAACGGAGCAAAGTGCAAGATTACAACGAATGAAACAAAACCTTAGTACGAAAGATAGTGAAGCAATTGTTATACCGTGCAACGCTACACGAGGTTTGATTTGAGAGGTTTGATGCGGAACTTTAAAAAGGGTTTGTTTTTACTGCAATATAATATCAACCCTAAATGCATTATCGTACATTATTATACATCCGCCGTTATCACAGCTTTTGGCAAAGGATTATTATACACCCAATACATGCCTGGCAATGATGTGGAAACCGAGATAATGTAAAACAACAAACTTATTACCACCGACTCGCTTTGGTTTAATAAAAACTGATGGCTGCCCCAAATAAAAACCACTTCACGCGCACCTAAGCCACCAATGGTAAACGGCAATACGGCGATAAGCGATGATAATAAAAAGATGAGAATTAAAAGCCGATAACCCGGTTGATAATACTCATACCTGATAGCTGATAGTTACCATTTATAAACCCGCCAGCTCAAGGCTTCGCTTCTTTATCTTCTTCAATTCAATGTCTTCGATAATGGCATCCGAAGCTAAAATTAATGAGATGCCAGGCTCTTTCCACCATAGGTTATTTTTTATTTTCGTAAAATGAATCACTCCAATAAACCAGCTTCTTTCCAGTCCGCTATGGTATTCTTCTATCCATTCAAACTCATGCTTTGGAATGCTTTTGATATCTTTGTACGAGATGTATGTTCTGATATAGAAATCATCCGTCAGTTCACCTGGTTGATGATGATATAATTTCTTGTATTCATACCGGTAATCATAACGCAAAGCAGATATATCACTCAACACGGCGCTTGCAGTTGGAAACGAGCCTGCGCCTTTACCATAAAAGAATTGTTTATCTGCAAAACCGCTTTCTATCACCACGCCATTGTATTCGTTTTTTACAAACGAAAGATGATCGTCATCAGGAATGTGTTGCGGTAAAACAAACGCGGCTACTTTGCCGTTGTTCAGCTTCTTTGCCTGCGCAACTAATTTAATATCGTTATGCTTTTCTTTTGCTGCAGATGCATCGCTCAATTGTATGTTTTGAATGCCGGTAAATAAAATGTTTTTCGGACTTTCTACAATACCATACGCATGGGTTAACAGGAAGCTCCATTTGTTTACTGCATCATAACCTTCAATGTCTAATTTCGGATTGCTTTCGGCAAAACCAAGCTGTTGTGCAAGCAACAGCGCATCCGTGAACGCAAGCTTATCTTCAAACATTTTGGTTAAAATAAAATTGGTTGAACCATTGCAGATGGCTTTTATAGAATGCAGCAAATCGTTATCGTAGTATTCTTCTAAGTTTCTGATTACAGGAATAGAAGCGCAGGCAGCGGCTTCATATAAAAACGGCATGTCGGTTTGCTGCTGCAATTGCAATAATTCCGGCAGATGTTCGGCAATCATTTTCTTGCTGGCACTTACCACCGCTTTTTTATTTTTTAATGCGGTTGAAACAATTTCAAAAGCTGCATCGGCATCATCAATTACTTCGACAATTACGTTAATGTCTTTATCAAACAACAACGCATCTTTTTGTGTGGTAAACAATTCTGGCGGCGCACTTCTTTTTTTATCATGATGTTTTATACAAACTTTTTTTATGACTGCATGTAAGGATGGTGTTTGTTGCAGCACTTTGTACAAGCCTTCGCCAACAACGCCAAAGCCAAACATGCCGATAGTTAATTGTGTATGTGTATTCATGGATTGATGTATTAAGTAGTAAGTAATAAGATGGAATAAACAGTAGAAAGATTCGCTATAGGTTTGTAATTACTATCATCTGTCAGCTATCAACTTTCGGAGGCTCTACAAACTCTTCCAACAGTCTGGTCAGCTCATCATATTCCAACAAAAAACCATCATGACCATAAAGCGAATTGAGGATAGAAAGCTGTGCATTAGGAATATAAGCTGCTAACAATTCCTGCTCCTGCGGCGGAAATAAAATATCGCTTGAAATGCCAACGACCAATGTTTTTGCTTTGATAGAATGCAGCGCTGTCTGCACTGTTGTTCTGCCTCTGCCAACGTTATGTTTATCCATTACGTGCGTTAAAAAATAATAGCTGAAAGCGCTGAAACGCTTTGCTAATTTTTCGCCCTGGTAATGCTGATAACTTTCTGCCTTGGTTATTTGTTTATCTATCGAATGTGCTTCAGTTTCAGCCGTGATACCTTGCTGCGAAGATGTATAAGTTTCATAATGACGATAAGATAGTAGTGCAATAGAACGTGCTATCTTCATACCATCTTTGCCTGCATCTTCATTATTGTTTTTCCATGTGCAATCATTTTCAATACACCATCGTTGCGAAGCGTTAAATGCCATTCCCCACGGCGAATGTTGCGCGTTGGTTGCAATGGGAACAATATGTTCAAACAAATCAGGCTCCTCAATTGCCCATTCCAATAATTGCTGCCCGCCCATGCTGCCTCCAATGCCAATATAAATTTTTTCGATGCCTAAAAAAAGGCGCAACGGTTGATACGCATGAACCATGTCGCGTGTTGTAAATTGCGGAAAGCTGTGGTAATATGGCTCTCCTGTTTTGTGGTTAACATCCAGTGCGCCGATACTACCATAGCAACTTCCCGGCATATTTACACACACAATAAAAAACCGTTCGGGATCGAAAAAAGTTCCTTCGCCTACCATGCCCGACCACCATTCCATAGCGTTGCTGTTGGCAGTTAAGGCATGAAAAATCCATACTACATTCGTTTTGTTTTTGTTCATTTTTCCAAACGTAGTATAGGCAAGATGATAACTCTGTAACTCTTGTCCGCTTTCTAATTGAAGAGATTGATGGTATTGAAAGATGTGTCTGTCCAATTGTGTCTTTTGTTATTTATGAGTAACAAAATTTATGAGTAATAAAAAATGGGGTAAAGCTTTTTAGGCTTTACTGTCAATAGCTGCCAATGCAATCAGCAGCAGATGAACTGCTGGGTGTTGAACCGTGTCTGGGTTCAATATTATTGTTGCCATTTTGCTTTCTCTGCGTTTCACGCAGAGTGATTCAAATTCAATCCCTTCGGGATTTGTCAATATTTTTGTTATCTTTTTTATGAAAACACTTTTTCAAAAGCCTGTGTAAAATCGGCTTTGATGTCTTCAATGTGTTCAATTCCTACACTTACGCGAATTAAATTGGGCAGCACACCGGCAGCTTCCTGTTCTGTTTCGCCCAGCTGTTCATGTGTTGTGGAGGCAGGATTAATGACTAATGTTTTTGCATCGCCAACATTGGCCAGATGGCTGGCGAGTTGTAATGAATCAATGAATTTTGAGGCTGTTGCTTTATCGCCTTTTACACCAAAATTGAGGATGCCGCCAAAGCCATTTGGTAAATATTTTTTAGCCAGTTGATGATATGAACTGCTTTCCAAACCAGGATACCAAATATACTCCACTTGCGGGTGCGCTTCCAGCCATTGCGCCAACGCTAAAGTGTTCTGGCAATGCCTTTCCATACGTAGCGATAAAGTTTCTAACCCCTGCAAAAGGAGAAAAGAATTAAACGGACTTAACGCCGCACCCCAATCGCGCAAGCCTTCCACACGCGCACGAATAATGAATGCAATATTGGGCAAGCCAAGAGGATTGCCTTCGCCGAATACGTTCCAAAACTGCAAACCATGATAACCTTCTGAGGGTTCGGTAAACTGCGGAAACTTTCCGTTTGCCCAATTGTAATTTCCTCCATCCACAATCACGCCGCCAATAGATGTTCCGTGCCCGCCAATCCATTTGGTTGCACTTTCCACAACAATGCTTGCGCCGTGTTCCAGCGGGCGAAACAAATAGCCGCCTGCGCCAAATGTATTATCAACAATCAGGGGCAAATCATATTGTTTTGCCAGGGCTGCAAACTTTTCAAAGTCGGGAATATTTAACTTCGGGTTGCCAATCGTTTCTAAATAAATGGCTTTTGTTTTTACATCAATTAAAGGTTCAAAACTTTGCACATCATCGCTGTTGGCAAAACGGGCATCAATACCTAATCTTTTGAACGAAACTTTAAATTGATTGTAGGTGCCACCATATAAATAAGAAGATGTTACAAAATTATCGCCTGCCTGCATAATGTTATTCAGGGCTAAAAATTGCGCCGCCTGTCCGCTGCCGGTTGCCAGCGCTGCCACGCCGCCTTCAAGTGCTGCCATGCGTTTTTCAAACACATCGGTAGTTGGGTTCATAATACGTGTGTAAATGTTGCCAAACTGCCGTAAGCCAAATAAATTGGCAGCATGTTCTGAATTGTCGAAACCATAAGATGTGGTTTGATAAATGGGCACAGCGCGGCTTTTGGTAGTCGGGTCAATCTCTTGCCCGGCGTGTAATTGCAAGGTTTCAAAATGCTGGGTACTCATGTTGTTTTTAATTTTAAGAATGTATAAATAGAAGTTATAATCATTAAAAATGAAGTAAAAGAAAACTACTTTTTAACTGATAGTAATAACAATAATCTTCACAGCTACGAGGCATCGCTACAACAAAAACTACTGTTTTGTTTTTACTTCATTTTCTATAAAAGCAAACGCAAGTTCTTTGTTTCTTTTATAGAAAATTTACTAACCCGTTATAAGTTCTTATCAAAAAATTGAAACATAAAAAAAGCCCGCCTGAGTAAGACGAGCCTGAAAAAAGTATAGCAATGCTATCGAAGAATCAAACTGAAATCTTACTTATCTCTCCGCCGCGGCGGATGGAAGTGGCACCTTTCACGCTGTAAAAAATATGCGGTGGTTGCCAAGGCTTCATCGGTCCATGTCCCTCTGCCTTTCTTGATAAGAGTTTGTAAAGAACTGCCGCAAAGATATAAGCGGCTTTCTCACATCAGCAAAAAATATTTTGGAATAACCCTTGCAACTATCTACAACAAAACAAAAATAATTATGAAAAAAGTAATTGCATTGATAGGCGGGTTTGCTGGTGCAGCCACGGTAACATTGCTTCATCAAACCTTAAAAACAATGGTGCCTTCTGTTGCGCCGCGCATGGATTTATTGGGAATGGAAGCGATGACAAAAGTAAGGCAGCGCGTGCATTTGCCCGTTCCCCCCGAAGAAGACTTGTACAAGCAAACTTTTGTGGGCGATATTATTGCCAACACGTTGTATTATAGTCTTGCCGGTGGCGATGCTGCCGATTTAAAAGGTACAATATTAGGTATTGCTGCAGGTATTGGTGCTGTGCAGTTGCCTGCAAAATTGCATTTGAACCCGCAACATAGCAGCCGCACAAAAGCAACTGAATATTTATCAATGGGCATTTACATTGCAGGCGGTTTAATGGCTGCTGCAACCATTGGTTCGTTAACCCAATTAACTCATAAAAAAATAAAATTAAAAGTGCCTGCCTTCAGGAAAAGCGAGTTTAAGAAGTTAGCGCGCAAAATAAAGTAAGTGGTTATTGTTATTTGTATCCCTTCATTTTTGCTAACAAATGTTACACATATTGTAAACTTCTTTCATCGTTTATTTAATATTTAATTTAGCGGCGGTTCTACAACACGATCATCAATCATAAATTTTATGGCAGATATTTTTGAAAAATTAATAAAGAATTATGGACCTCTGGGGCAGCATCGCGACCGTGCGCATGGCTATTTCGCCTTTCCAAAATTAGAAGGTGAAATAGGCAGCCGCATGAAGTTTCGCGGCAAAGACGTAATTGTTTGGAGTTTGAATAATTACCTTGGTTTAGCCGATCATCCTGAAGTAAGAAAAATAGATGCAGAAGCCGCTGCACAATGGGGTTTGGCGGCTCCTATGGGTGCCCGCATGATGAGCGGCAACACAAACTGGCATGAGCAATTGGAAAAAGAGTTGGCAAAATTTGAAGGAAAAGAAGATGTTATTTTATTGAACTACGGCTACCAGGGAATTATGAGCACTATTGATGCACTTTGTGGTCGCCATGATGTAATTGTTTATGATGCCGAAAGTCATGCCTGCATTATTGATGGTTTGCGTTTACACACGGGTCATCGGTATGTATTTAAGCACAATGATGTGGATGATTTAAAAAAACAGTTGGAACGTGCAACAGCATTGATAGAAAAACAAAATGCGGGCGGTATTTTGGTGATAACAGAAGGTGTGTTTGGTATGGCAGGCGACCAGGGAAAATTGAAAGAAATCTGCGATTTAAAAAGCACTTACGAGTTTCGTTTGCTGGTAGATGATGCTCATGGTTTTGGAACGCTGGGTACAACTGGTGCTGGTGCAGGTGAGGAGCAGGGTTGTCAGGATAAGATAGATTTGTATTTTTCTACGTTTGCAAAATCGATGGCTTCCATTGGTGCATTTTTAGCAGGCCAGCATGTAATTATTGATTATATACGTTACAATATCCGCTCGCAAATTTTTGCAAAGAGTTTGCCAATGCCGGTTGTAATTGGCAATTTAAAACGGTTGGAATTGTTGCGCAACAAACCCGAATTAAAAGAAAAGCTGTGGAGCAATGCCCGCAAACTGCAAACCGGATTAAAAGAAAAAGGTTTTGATATTGGTAAAACAAATAGTCCTGTAACACCCATCTATATGAAGGGCGGGGTAGAAGAAGCTTCTTCAATGGTGGTGGATTTGCGTGAAAATTACGGTATTTTTTGTTCTATTGTAACCTATCCGGTGATACCAAAAGGCAACATTATTTTTCGTATCATTCCTACGGCAGCGCATACAGATGAGGATATTGAGATTACATTAAAAGCATTTACTGAAACAAAACAAAAATTAGATGCCGGCGAATATAAAGTAGAAACAATACCTGACATGGCGGAAAGCAGATGATATTATCTGAACTGTGATTCTTGGGATGATTGAGATTTATAGGATAAAAACAAAGAGTTCCGAACCCTTTAAAGGTTCGGAACTCTTTGTTTTGGCACAATCTTCATACTTTTAATTTTTGCATCTTCGAAAGTATATACGTGATGTACAATCCCATCAAACACTATATTTCCTTGTAAATTTTTTACTAATTGCTGAACTTCAACGTCTATCTTTTCCTCATTTATTCTTTGCATTGAAAGTGGCGTTACCATCGGGTTTACTTCTTTCCATTGTCTTGTCCAGTAATTTTTCACTTCATCATGCCCGTTTACATAACCGCCTTCCCAGCCATTTGGCCAATGCACGTCTTCATTCATTAATAAAAGCGCAGCATCAATGTCTCTTTTATTAAAAGCAGCGTAAGCTTGTTGAATGATGTGTGGATAGTTTTGTTCCATAAAAAACAGTTATTAATATGAATACACTTTATAACCCCAGGCCGGTAAAGTTACCTTTTCGTTTTTATGGATTTCATCCATTCGTTTGGTAAACACATCCTGCAGTAAAGGCGGCATAGAATAGTTAATGGTAAAGGTTTGCGGTTGATTGCTAAGGTTTGTAATTACCATTATTTTTTGATTGTTGTTCTGCCTTACAAACGCATAAATAGTTTCATCTTTCGAGGTAGATAATTTAGTAAAAGAAGCATCAGCATCCAGCGCTTTATTCGTTTTCCGAAGCGTTAGTAACGTTCTATAAAACGGCGTACGTGCATACTTGTTAAATAGAATCGTGTCTTTGTAAAAGAAAGAAATGCTATCTAAAAACGGTTCTTCCTGACCGCTATAAATCAATGGCACTGCGTGTTCCAGCGTTTGTGTAAGCACAGCAAACGGAGCATGAACGGCGCCTGGCATAGTGGCATAATCGGCTTTGTTCCAACTGTTCTCATCGTGGTTGCTGGTAAAATACATTTGAATATAATGGGCAGGATAAACAGCATCATCGTGTTTCATAATAGAATCCAAAGCCATTGCATTTTTGTTGCCGGCAGCAATGTCGTTCATCACATGAAAAACATCCCACGGGTAAATAGCATCAAAGCCTGCGGTAATGTATTCCGGTGCATCTACTTCAGCTAACATAAACAGGTTTCTGCCCTGCTTTAATTCTGTTATACATTTCTTCCAAAATTCTAATGTCGGACCATCCGCATGATCGCAGCGAAAGCCATCAATGTTACTTTGTGTTAACCAGAATTTCATATCTGCAATCATCGAATCCACCATTTCAGGATTGTGATAATCCAGCTTGCGGGTATCTGTCCAGTCAAACTCAATTTTAGGTTTTCCTGTGCTGTCTTTTACATAAAAATCGGGATGTTTTTGCAACCAGTAATGATCGCCGCCGGTATGATTGGGAACCCAATCAATCAACACTTTGAAACCCTTGCTGTGCGCGGCGTTCACAAGATGCTTCCAATCGTTCAGGTTGCCAAATTCAGGGTTGATAGCTGTATAATCCGATACGGCATAATAGCTTCCCAGTGCGCCTTTTCTATCCACTTTGCTAATAGGGTTTATGGGCATAAACCAAAGCGTTTGCACACCCATCGCTTTCAATCTGTCAAGGCTTGGCTCAAAGGCTTTAAAGGTACCTTCCGGTGTATATTGGCGAACGTTCACTTCATAAATATTGCCTTGCATAATCCAGGCAGGATGACCATCCTCAAGAGAATCTTTTTGTGCGAAAACGGAAAATGAAGTAAAAACAAACACTGTAACAAGCAATCGTTTCATAAGTGATAATTAAAAAGAATGAAAAAACAAAGCCATTAAATTATACTCTTCAATACTTCAACTACTCTTTCAATTTCATCTTTAGTATTGTGTTTGTTGAAAGAAAAGCGAACGGCAACCCCATCGGCATCAGGATATACTGCGCTAATCACATGGCTGCCCTGGCTCGCACCGCTGGTACAGGCACTTCCGCCTGATGCACAGATGTGATGAATATCAAGATTGAATAACAGCATTTCACTTTTATCTGTTCGGGGAAAAGCAACGTTTAAAATTGTATATAATGTATAACCAAACGCATCACCATTAAACAAAATACCGCGTATGTTTTTTTTCAAACAATCTGCCATGTAAAGCCGCAAATCGTTAATTTGTTTTTCGTCATTTTCATAATTATCCGTTGCCATTTGCAATGCTTTTGCAAAGCCTACAACGCCATATACATTTTCTGTTCCTGCACGCATGTTGCGCTCCTGCGAGCCACCGTTAATGAACGGATGAATTTTTATATTTTCATTGATGTATAAAATACCAACGCCTTTCGGTCCGCCAAATTTATGTGCAGCGCCGGTTATAAAATGCACCGGCGTATTTTTTAAATCGAACGGAAAATGACCTACCGTTTGTACCGTATCGCTATGAAAAATATGACCGTATGTTTTACATAAATTGCCTATCGCATTGATGTCTGAAAGGTTGCCAATTTCATTGTTGGCGTGCATCAGCGTTACCAAACATTTTTCAGGAGTTGTGTCAAGTAATCGTTCTAAATTATTCAAATCAATATGACCATTTGATAACAACTTCACATAACTAACACTAATGTTTTTTTCTTTTTGAAGATGTTGAACCGTGTGCAACGTGGCATGATGCTCAATGGCAGAAGTGATGATGCGCCGGCACCCTAAATCATTAATTGCAGCATTGATGGCTGTGTTGCTGCTTTCAGTTCCGCCGCTTGTAAAAAATATTTCTGATGGTTTGGCACCCAATATTTTAGCTACTGTTTTTCTTGCAGTTTCTATCGCCATGCGGCTTTCTCTTCCATAGCTGTAAATAGAAGATGGATTGCCAAAATGTGTGGTTAAATAAGGCATCATTGCATCCAGCACTTCAGGGTGTAAAGGGGTGGTGGCTGCATTGTCGAAATAAATTCTTGACGATGTATTCATTCTTTTTATTTACCTTAAAAATTGTTTGAGCCACAAAAGAACAAAATGGAAAAGTTACACAAAGTTTTTGTTTTTAATTACTGATACTTTGTCTGCTTGTTGTCTTTGTGGTTCGATATAAAAAGTTATAACTGATGCGGCTTTACATACTCCCGCCATTTCTCAATTACGGCGCTCATATCTTTTGGAAGTGGTGCAAAAAAGTTCATGCGCTCGCCTGTTTTAGGATGATCGAAACCCAATGTTTGCGCATGTAACGCAATGCGCGGGCACACTTCAAAGCAGTTGTCAACAAATTGCTTGTATTTACTAAAAACAGTTCCTTTTAAAATCTTATCGCCACCATATTCCCAGTCGTTAAACAAAGTATGACCGATGTATTTCATGTGTACACGAATTTGATGCGTGCGCCCTGTTTCAAGCACACACTCCGCCAGCGTAACATAATGAAACCGTTCCAGCACTTTATAATGAGTAATGGCGTGTTTGCCATGATCGCCTTCGGGATAGGCATCAAACACTTTTCTGAATCGCAGGTGCCGCGCAATGTTTAGGTTAATGGTGCCTTCGTCCTCTTTTACATCACCCCAAACCAAAGCAATGTATTTTCGAGAGGTGGTATGTAAATAAAATTGCCTTGCTAAGTTTGATGCAGCAACATCTGTTTTAGCCACCACCAGCAAACCCGTTGTGTTTTTATCAATGCGGTGCACCAGCCCATAACGCGGCAGTTCATCTTCGGTGAGAGATGAGTTTTGTTCCAGTAAATGATAAGCAATGCCATTTAATAAGGTGCCTGTATAATTGCCAACGCCGGGATGAACTACAATATCGGGGGGCTTATTTATCACCATTACGGCATCATCTTCATAAACGATGTTTAAGGGAATGGGTTCAGGAATAACTTCACCGTTTTCAGGGCTTTGCTCTATCAAAACAGTTATTTCATCGCTGGGTTTTATTCTGTAATTGCTTTTTATTTCTTTGTTATTTACCGTAACAAAACCTGCTTCAATGCCTTTCTGAATTTTATTGCGTGTGGTGTTGTACAGCCTTGCGTGCAGCCATTTATCAATGCGCATAGGCTCTTGCCCTTTGTCTATTACAAACAATTGCCGTTCATAAAGTTCATCCTGCAAGTCAACAAAAAAGTCTTTCAATTCAGGCATAACGCAAAAATAAGTAAGGATAATTATAAAGAGGCGTTAGAAAAGAGAATACAATGAAGGTGTTCATCTTTCCTTCTTTTTTTGAAACTCTGCGTTAGCAAATAATAACACCTTACATAAAAACAAACCTTCTATAAATTTTTCAACCAACAAGAAAAATATAATTTGTTTTTACTGCAATGAACTTTACTTTGTATGGAAGATAAAAAAGAAGATAAAAACAAACTACACCTAAAGATGAGTACACCAAAAACAATTACCATAGCAGGCAAAAGCAAACATCCGCTACTGGTAAACCGAGTGGGATATGGCACGATGCGACTTACAGGAGAAGGCATTTACGGCGAACCGCCGAAAAGAGACGAAGCATTGGAAATACTACGGCGATGCAGGAAACAAGGCGTTAATTTTTTAGACACCGCCGACTATTATGGAGAAAGCGTAACCAACCGTTTAATTTGTGAAGCCTTGTATCCGTACCCTGATGATTTGGTAATTTGCACCAAAATAGGCGCTACCCGCAAGCCCGATAAAAGCTGGTTGCCTTTTAATAAACCCGATAACCTGCGCACCAGCATTGAAAACAATTTGCGTGTTTTAAAAATAGAGCAAATAACCCTGGTTCACTTTAGAGTGATGAGCGGTATGAGAGGTTTTGAAGAGGCAATGGAAGCCATGTTTACCATGCAGCAGGAAGGCAAAATATTGCATGTAGGGGTAAGCAATGTGAACCGTGAAGAACTGGAAAAAGCAATGAGCATGGGCGAAATAGCTACGGTTGAAAATATGTACGGCCATGCGCAGCGCGGCGATGTAAAAGCAGCGCATGGAGATACGCGCGGTGCAGAAGACATTCTGCAGTTATGTGAAGAAAATGAGGTTCCGCTCATTCCTTTCTTTTCGCTGCAAACCGCGAATGAAAAAAAAGATGAGCGCATAGCTGAAGTAGCGAAGAAATACGGCGCTTCAGAATCGCAGATTAACATTGCATGGCTGCTGCATCATTCGCCATGGCTGTTGCCCATTCCGGGAACTTCTTCTCTTATCCATTTTGAAGAAAATATGGAAGCGGCTAACATTGAACTTACCGAAGAGGATATGGCGTATCTAAAATAAAAACAAACTGTTCGTTTGTAATAACTTATCGGGTTGTGAGTTATACAAACGAACAGGCTTTTTAAATGCAGCCTTTTCTTTTACTTCATTTTATAATGTTCTATTCAAACCATTCCTCTAAAACCCAGGTAAGCATTTATTGCACATTGCTTAATTTTGTGGCTTTATACCACTATGATTGGAATTATCATCCTTCTTTTTTCTTTGATCCTTATAAATGGTATTTTTGCCATGAGCGAGATTGCACTGGTATCGTCGCGCAAAGCGCGATTAGAAAGTCAGGCAATAAAAGGAGATAAAACAGCCAGAGAAGCGTTAGAACTGGCAAACCATCCCGAATCGTTTATTTCTACGGTACAGCTTGCTATTACGCTCATTACCTTTATCACGGGTATTTTTTCAGGTAAAAATATAGAAAACGCTTTTGTTCCCTTCTTCAGCCGGTTTCAATTTCTTAGCCCTTACAGCGCCAACATTTCCGCCGTTTTAGTTATTATCATCATCACTTATTTTTCGCTCGTATTTGGCGAACTGGTTCCTAAAAGAATAGGACTTAGTAACCCTGAAGGCATTGCCAAAGTAATGGCGCGGCCTATGCGCATCATTACTTATATAACTTATCCGTTTATCTGGCTTCTTTCTAAAAGCGGCAATTTATTAATCAGGGTGCTTGGCATTAAACCCAAAGATTCGCAAGTAACAGAAGATGAAATTAAAGCTATCATCAGCGAAGGCACAGAGCATGGCACTATTGAAGAAGCCGAGCAACAAATTATTGAGCGCGTGTTTCATTTGGGCGATAGAAATATAACATCTTTAATGACGCACCGGAGCGATATGGTTTGGCTGGATGTAAATGCAACTGTTGAACACGTTCGCAACAACTACGATATTCATTCTGTATATCCGCTTTGCGAAGGCACAATTGATGAAATAAAAGGAGTGGTTTTTTTAAAAGATTTGTTTGTGGCTTCGCGCGAAACAAAACTCCAAAACCTCATGCAGTCAGCCATTTATGTTCCCGAAAATAACTCTGCTTACCAGGTGCTCGAAAAATTTCAAAGCTCTAAAATTCATTATGCTTTTATTGTGGATGAATACGGCACACTGCAAGGCATGATAACATTGAATGATATTCTGGAAGCTATCGTGGGCGATATTGCGCAGCCGCACGAAGTGGATTATGAAATTGTAAAACGCCAGGATGGAAGCTATTTGGTGGATGCACAAATTCCTTATTTTGATTTTCTCTCACACTTTCATATTACCCATTGGCTGGATGAAGAAGACACAGAAAACTTCAACACTTTAGCTGGTTTTATTTTGTACCATTTGGAGCGCATACCTGCTACGGGTGATATTATGCAGCACCAGGGCTTTTCTTTCGAAATTGTGGATATGGACGGGCAGCGGATTGATAAAGTACTCATTACGTTATCTGATAAAAAGAAACGGGAGTATGAGGAAATTTTGAAGGAAGAATAAGTTTTTGAACCACAAAAACAATAAAAATTAAGTATCACGAAGTGTTTGTGAATCTTTATGTTCTTTGAGTGTTTGTGGTTCCGGTCATTAAAAATTAAATTCCGCTTTACTTTCCGGATAATCCAGTTTTGTTTCCTGTTCTTTACCGCTGGCTTTGATGTGCATGATGTTAATTTGCCCTTCGTTATAATCATGCAATAACGTATTCATCACCGTTATTTTTTGAACTGATGAAACGTTCTTAATTTCAAAGTAACTCCATATACTTTCCTGTTCTTGTTCATAACCTGTAAAGCTTAGTATGCCCCCTTTTCCATTAATTTGAAAAGATAAATGATGTTGAATATAATCGTTCACAAAACCATTCATTTGTGTTTGGTTGGCAGGATGCGCAATATCAATATTTATACTGCTGTGTTGCTTGCGCAATGTGTTTTCAAAATCATCAGTAAAAATGCGAACACTGATTTCTAATTCATGCGATTTTTCGTTATAATTTACATCCGTCATAGAGATATAAAACGGATGAAAGAAGGAAAACAAACTAACGTAAAAAAAAGAAAACAGTACACTCATTGCAACATCATTTACTTATAAACCAGCGCAAATATAAATCAGCTTCAAACGAAGTATCCATCTACATTTGTGAGTTTGTTTTTACTCGGTTTTCATCATGAACAACTTTACGCTTTTCTTTCCTCTCGGCATTCAGCATATTGTTAGTTTTTCTGCGCTGGATCATATTCTTTTTATTACTGCACTTTGCATTCGCTATCAATGGAGCGACTGGAGAAAATTATTGGTTTTGATAACTGCTTTTACCATTGGTCATTCTATAACTTTAGCATTAAGCACACTTGATATTATCAACCTTCCAACAAGATGGACAGAGTTTTTAATCTCAATCACCATCTTACTTACTGCTATCAATACAGTAACCGTTCGCAGTTTTAATTACAGCAAAAAATATCCGCTTATTTATTTTTATGCGTTGATTTTTGGATTGATTCATGGGCTTGGCTTCAGCACGCTATTAAAAAATATGTTGGGTAAAAACAAAAGCATTATTCGGCAGTTGCTGTCATTTAATCTTGGAATTGAAGCCGGTCAGCTATTTATTGTTGCCATTATATTGTTTCTGTCATTTATTTTTGTTTCATTGCTGAAAATAAATCGCAGAGAATATATTTTATTCATTAGCGGCGGCATTGCGGCACTTGCTATAGAAATGATAATAACAAGATTTCCGTTTTAAATAAAAGATCAATCTATGAAAAGAATACTGCCCGTTTTTGTTTGTTGCATTCTATCGGTAATTTCCTACTCGCAGGACATCCAAAACAACCCTGGATCCAACCATGCCAACAAGTTTGAACAGTTAGGAACCATCTTGCCAACACCTAACGAATATCGCACCGCAAGCGGCGCACCTGGCCCGAAATATTGGCAGCAACGCGCCGATTATAACATCACCTGCAGCTTGGATGAAGATAAGCAAATATTAACCGGCAGTGAAACCATCACGTACTTCAACAACTCGCCCGATGCGCTTACTTATCTCTGGCTTCAGTTGGATGAAAACCAGCACAGCAGTATCAACAATTCGGGCTATCAAACCGGTTCATCTATCAATGGAAACGCAATCAGTGCAAGAACCATGGATGCCCTGCTTCTAAACAAAACCGACAACGGCTTTGGCGATAACATTGTAAAAATTACGGATGCTGCCGGCAAGCCTTTGCCTTACACCATTAATAAAACAATGATGCGCATTGACCTGCGTGATACCTTACAACCTGGTAAAAAAGTAGTGTTCAATATTGATTGGAATTATAAAATAACCGACCGTTTTGTGCAAGGCGGCAGAGGTGGTTTTGAATACTTCCCCGGCGATGGCAATTATTTGTTTACGATGACGCAATGGTATCCGCGTTTATGTGTTTACAGCGATTTTCACGGCTGGCAAAACCACCAGTTTGCCGGCAGCGGAGAGTTTGCATTAACCTTTGGAAATTTTACAGTAAAAATGACCGTTCCCGCCGATCATGTTGTTGGCGCAACCGGGCAATGTCAAAACTATCAGCAAGTGTTAGATGCTACGCATTACGCACGCTGGCAAAAGGCGCAAACCGCAACATCGCCATTGCAAATATTTACATTGGAAGAAGCAAAAAAAGCAGAAACCAGCCACAGTAAAGCCACCAAAACATGGATATTTTCTGCCAGCCATGTGCGCGATTTTGCATGGACAAGCTCACGCAAATTTTGTTGGGACGCAATGCCAACAACAGTAGAAGAAAAGAAGATTATGTGCATGAGTTATTACGGAAAAGAAGCGTATGGATTGTATAGTAAATATTCAACAAAGCTTGTTGCCCACACGGTACGCACTTATTCTCATTTTACCATTCCGTATCCTTATCCGGTGGCGCAAAGCGTAGAGGCATCGAACGGTATGGAATACCCGATGATTTGTTTTAATTATGGCAGAACCAATGCAGATGGAACGTATAGCGAAGCCGTAAAGAATGGAATGGTTGGCGTTATCATTCACGAAGTGGGACATAATTTTTTCCCGATGATTGTGAACAGCGATGAACGCCAATGGACATGGATGGATGAAGGATTAAACTCGTTTTGCCAATACTTAACCGAAGAATTGTTCGATAATAAATATCCTTCCAAACGCGGTCCGGCTTATTTGATTGCCGACTATATGAAGTTGCCGAAGGACCAGTTAGAACCCATTATGACCAATAGCGAAAACATCATTCAGTTTGGCAACAATGCGTATGGTAAACCTGCGGCGGGGCTAAATATTCTTCGCGAAACTATCATGGGTAGAAAGCTGTTTGACTATGCCTTTAAAACGTATGCGCAGCGCTGGGAATTTAAGCATCCTGAACCAGCCGATTTCTTCAGAACAATGGAAGATGCAAGCGGGGAAGATCTTGATTGGTTCTGGCGCGGATGGTTTTACGGCACACAGCCCTGCGACATTTCGATTGATAGTGTAAAAGCAATGAAATACGATGCCACGTTGCAGGCAATGGTGGTGGATACTGCAAAGCCTTCCCGCATAGATAAACCTGCGCTTAATGATTTTGAAGACATCAATAAAATACGTAACCGTCAGGATCCGGGCACTCATTTTTTAACCGATGCAGATACTTCGCTGCGCGATTTTTATTGGAAATACGACCGGGGTATTAACGCTTATGATTCTGTTTACACATATAAAAATCCGCCTCCTTCTTATGATGTGATGACAGATGATATGAAACAGAAATATGCTGATAAATACTTGTATGAAGTTTCTTTCACCAATAAAGGCGGCCTGGTAATGCCTGTAATTGTTGAGTTTGTGTATGCTGATGGCACACGCGATACAGCCCGCATTGCTGCACAAATATGGCGGAAGAATGAGCAGCATTTCAACAAAGTTTTTTTGTTGAATAAACAAGTTTCTGCCATTCACCTTGATCCTTTGCGCGAAACGGCTGATATTGATTTGAGCAATAACAACTGGCCTTCTGTACCAACGCCCGGCAAGTTTGCGGTATATAAAGAAAAACAAGCGGCACGCGGGCAAGCCGTTGGTGTAAACCCAATGCAACGAGCGGAGCAAAAACAATAAAAAATCATGACAATATTGGCATGTATAAACCAATATTATCAGTTTAATGTCCTCGTTATCCGTTAGGTGTTTTCAAACAAGGTATTAATAAACGGAAAGGCTAACGGCTTAAATGAATTATAAAGATCTGTTGCAGGCACGGCTTCAGTCTGTCGCGACTTAACTTTGTAAATTCTATTTTTATTTTCTTATAAACTCAGCAGCATTTTATTTATGAAGTAAAAACAAACCTACTTTATGCCTGCTGCATAAAAGCGTATTGATAATCGGGCGGTGGATCGAAAGTTTCTTTAATAGTCCGTGCGCTTAACCAGCGATACAAATTCAGCATGCTGCCGGCTTTATCGTTAGTGCCGCTGGCACGCGCACCACCAAACGGTTGCTGACCAACAACGGCGCCGGTAGGTTTATCGTTCACATAAAAATTACCGGCTGCGTTGCGTAGTTTGTAAGTTGCCTGTGCAATAGCATTTCTATCTTGAGCAATTACGGAGCCGGTAAGCGCATACGGCGATGTTGTGTTTACTATATCAATGATTTCGTCCCATTTGTTTTCGTCATAAATATAAATGGTTAGCACAGGTCCAAATATTTCTTCGCACATGCTTGCATATTTTGGGTTAGTAGTTTCAATGATGGTGGGTTCAATAAAATAGCCTTTGTTTTTATTGCAGTTTCCGCCTGCAATAATTTTTGCATCTGTATTGTTTTTCGCTGCATTAATGTAGTTACTGATTTTATCAAAGCTGCGTTCATCAATCACCGCGTTAATAAAGTTGGTGAAATCTTCCACCGTTCCCATCTTCATACTTTGCACATGCGATAGTAATTTTTGTTTGATGTCGTCTGCCAGATTTGATGGCAAATAAGCCCGCGATGCGGCTGAACACTTCTGCCCCTGAAATTCAAATGCGCCTCGCGCAAGCGCAACCGCAGCCACGTTTACATCGGCAGATTTATGTATTAAAACAAAATCTTTACCGCCGGTTTCGCCTACAATGCGCGGGTACGTTTTATACTTAGTAATGTTGTTTCCAATGGTTTGATACATGCTGTTAAAAGCAGCCGTCGAGCCGGTAAAATGAAGTCCTGCAAAATCGGGATGGTTAAAGCAAACATTGCCCAGCACAGGTCCATCAACATAAATTAAATTAATTACACCCGCAGGCAAGCCGGCTTCCATTAAAATGCGCATAAACATTTGCGCGCTGAAAACCTGTGTGTATGCGGGTTTCCAAACTACGGTGTTGCCGCACATGGCAGGAGCCGTTGGCAAATTGCCTGCAATGGCTGTAAAATTAAACGGCGTAATTGCCAGCACAAAACCTTCCAAAGGTCGCCACTCCAAACGGTTGTGAACGCCCGAAGCACTGAGCGGCTGCTGCTTATAAATTTCGCTTACAAAATGAACATTAAAGCGTAAAAAATCGGCAAGCTCGCAGGCGCTGTCAATTTCTGCCTGGTAAGCATTTTTACTTTGCCCAAGCATAGTGGTTGCGTTCATGTGGCTGCGATATTTTCCAGCAATCAAATCGGCTGCTTTTAAAAAAATATGAGCACGATCTTCCCAAGGCATGTTAGTCCAGGCTTCCTTTGCCCCTAAAGCTGCATCAACGGCTTGCTGAACGTGCTGTTCATCGCCCTCATAAAAATAACCGAGCGTGTGCCCTGTTTCGTGCGGCGGATAAATGGCTATTTTTTTGTTTGTTTTTACTTCATTTCCGTTAATGAACATAGGTACTTCAGTTTCCCCTTTTTTTAATTCATTCAATGTTTGTTTAAGCTTGGTTTTTTCGGGCGAACCGGGTGCGTATTGATGCACAATTTCGTTAGCAGGCGAAGGATAATTAAAATAGCCTAAGTTCATTGGTTTTGTTTTACTGCAAAAGTAGAAGTTTTATGGTTGATGGCTGATAGATGATGGTTGATAGATGATGGTTGATAGATAAAAGGAGACAATATAAAAGAAATGCAACTCATCAATATTCGTAATTTTTAAAGACTAAATAATTTATAAAGATTTTATTTGGTTAGCACACGCACCAACTATCAACCGCTACCATCTTAAATATTACATTTTACTTATTAAATATTACATCTAAAATCTTTTATTGCTCCTTTATTTTTGTATATGCTGAAAAAAACATTTCCGGTTATTGTAGTGCTCATTGCTTTATCGGTGCTGGGGGTTATTTATCTTCAGATATCATGGTTAAGTAACCAGTTGCTTATACAGCAGGAACGATATGTGGAAAAAGTAGCTCAGGCTGCTTATAATGTGAAAGAAGAAATTGCACGGCAAGCCATCAGCAACTCTTCTCCTGCACTTCGGATGAACCGATGGTTCTCTTCCGATTTTGGATCTCTTGTAACCACTCATCCTTCTGTTTCCAGTCGGTTTAGCGCTCTTGAAATAGCAGCAAAAATCAGAAAAGCATTAAACGCACAAAAACTCAAAGATGTAACGTTTGAGTTTGCCATTACATCGCACGGACAAGAGATGAGCATTGAGTTGCAATCGAAAAATTTTTTATCGGCGTATTCAGATACTATCCATAACAAACTTATATTCATACCGGTATTACCCGAATCGTTATCGGATGTGCCTGCAGTAACAGCCGATGAATATTTATACATTACACTTACCAATTTTCATTCTGCAGTGCGTCGCTCGCTTATCCCGCAAATGCTGGCGTCCGGTGCATTTACCATTGTTATTATTACTGCATTTTTTCTTACTGTAAAAACCATATTGAATCAACGAAAATTGAGTAAAATAAAAAACGATTTTGTAAACAATATGACGCATGAATTGAAGACGCCGCTGGCAACCATTTCACTTGCGGTTGATGCCTTGCAAAATAGTAAAGTAATGGGCAATGCAGAAAAAAGTAACTATTTCAGTAACATCATCCGGCAGGAAAACAAGCGCATGAACAAACATGTGGAAACCATACTGCAGGCGGCTTTGATGGATAAGCAAGATATGAAACTGAACCTTGCGCCTCTTCATGCCCATGAAATTATTCAAAAAGTGGTGACCACATTTACGCTTCAGTTAAATGAAAAAGGAGGTACGGCTGTTATGCAATTAAATGCAAAAAACGATTTAATAAAAGCTGATGAAACACATTTCACTAACCTTATAAATAACCTGATTGATAATGCTGTAAAATACTCAAAAGAAAACCTGCAGATTGTAATTACCACGCATTGCACCACCAAGTATTTTGTGATGCAAGTGCAGGATAATGGTATTGGTATGAGCAAAGAAACAGTGAAACGAATTTTTGAAAAATTTTATCGCGCACATACCGGCAACATTCATAACGTAAAAGGTTTCGGGCTGGGTATGAGCTATGTAAAATCGGTGGTGGATACGCACAACGGAAAAATAAAAGTAGAAAGCATACAAGGCAAAGGCAGTACGTTTACCGTTGAGATTCCGGTATATAAAGAATAATAAAAGAGAAGCTAAGATTTGAATAACTGTTGACCGCTGACTAATGACTGTTGACAGACAATAAAACATCTCTATTTTAGAAGCATGATTCAATGGTTTAACTGGAGAAACGGATTGGCTTTTGTTGCCATTTTCATTGTATCGGGCACTATTATTTACTCGCAATATTTAGCGCGTAAAATTGCTGCCGATGAAACCCGTAAAATAAAAACATGGGTGAATGCGTTGCGAAGCGTGATGAACAGCAACGATCCCTCAACACTTACATTAGCATCTGTTATCAGCCAGGAAAACAGCGAGATTCCTATCATTGAAACGGATGAAAAAGACAGCATCACCAACTATCGCAATCTCGACAGCGGTTCAGTAAAGAAAAACAAAAGTTACCTGTATCAAAAACTCGCTCTTTTTAAACAGCAACATCAGCCCATTACTTTGGTGTTATCAAATCAGCCATTCATCGCCAATTTTTATTATTATGGCGAAAGCCGTTTGCAGCAGGAGGTAAAATATTATCCCATTGTACAACTCATTATTGTTAGTTTTTTTATTGCGCTTGTAATTATTGCGCAGCGCAGCAGTTACCGCAGCACGCAAAACCAATTGTGGGCTGGCATGGCAAAAGAAACAGCACATCAATTGGGTACGCCGGTAACCAGTTTGCAAGGTTGGGTTGAGATGTTGAAAGAAACGAAAGATGCTCGGCAACTGGCGCCTGAAATTGAAAAAGATGTAAACCGCTTATTGCTGATAACAGACCGTTTTGGAAAGATAGGCAGCCAGCCAAAATTAGAGGAGCACAATCTTATTGAACAAGTATCGAGCATGATAGAATACATGCGTAAACGGGCGGGTGGTAAAGTAAAATTTGTAATGAATACGGAAGGCAAAACAAAGATACCCGCCCTTATTTCGCCGCCATTATTTGATTGGGTGATGGAGAACTTATTAAAAAATGGTTTGGACGCGATGGATGGTAAAGGAACCATTACTATTCATTTTGGTAACACCTCTTCACACAATATTATTGAAGTTGCCGATACAGGAAAAGGCATTGCAAGAGCTAACTTAGGAAAGGTTTTTAAGCCGGGCTTCACTACCAAAAAAAGAGGCTGGGGATTAGGATTAGCCTTAACCAAACGCATTGTGGAGCAATACCATGATGGTATTATTTTTATTAAGCACAGCGAGCCAGGCAAAGGCACAACGTTTAGGATTGAGTTGAAAAAAGAAGGGGTTGTATAACTGCAGATAATTTGAGCTGATTTGGATTTTGAAGATAGAAAACTTGTTTAAATCAACCTGCTTTAATAAACATTTTTAGTAGCATATAAACGCATTCGTTTGTAAACAAAACCAATCCGCCCAATGTTCAAAATCAATATGAAACATTTACTTTTGCCAACCCAAAGTTGCGGAGGTGGCGAAACTGGTAGACGCACTACTTTGAGGTGGTAGCGCCTTCACGGGCGTGGGAGTTCGAATCTCCTCTTCCGCACAAAAAGATGAAGTTATTAGCTTCATCTTTTTTTATACTTTCATTATCTTATTTGGATAAAATTGTCGGTGGCGATTTATATTATTTTATTAACAAGCCATAAGAACTTGGATAAAAGAAAGTAATCAATAAGAAATAATCAATACTTTTAAAAAATTTTTATTATGAAGAAACTAACCGTTCTCTTGCTGGCTTTTGTTCTTTTAGCTATACAACAAACCGTTATTGCACAAACAACAAAAGATACTACCAGCAAAACGCATGTAAAGAAAGTGAAGCAAACAAAAACAACAACCGCTGCTTCAACCATGCCAAATGCTAAGGCTGATACAACTGCTAAAAAGCATAAAGAAAGCAAAGTAACTACAACAACTACAGCGGCGGCTACACAAACGCCGGTGAGTAAAACAACCAGCACAAAAACCACTACCTCAGCGGCTACAACAACCGATGCGAAAGTGGGCACCGATGCTAAAGGCAGAGCCATTTACCAGGGCAAAAAGGGCGGTAAGTACACGTTAACCGCAAACGGCAACAAAGAATATATAAAGCAATAGCTTTTTAATTACTCCATTTTTAGAGGCATTGATGTTGACGAAACTTCAGTGCCTTTTTGTTTTACCGTTCTTTTTCCGGATACTTTTCAAGTGTTATTGGTATGCCTTTGCTTTGTAAATATGAAAGTGAAACATACATGTTTCTTTCACCCACATTCACAGTGCTTTCGCGGTAAGCGATGTAATTATCAATCGTCTGCGGAATCACTTCCAGTTCTATGTCCGTCTCCTCATAAACTTGATGCCCGGAATATCTTTCCCGGTCAAAATAAAATGTATCCATATTGGTAAAAACGTTGTCGCTTTTATACATCAGCGTGCCATCATTATAGGTTGCGTCAAAGCCATCCAGCAGAGGTTTCTCAACCACATCTTCATAGCTGCCATCATCGCCATAAGTATAATAAAGAAGTCGGAAACCATGTGTAAACCGGAGAATAATCAGCGTATCTTCTCCTTCATCCTGCCCGTTGTTGTATCGCTGCAGGTAAGCTTTATGCATCCTGTCATGATAATAATACTCGTGCTTGTTTAGCTTGTAGTGCGTTGCTTTCAGAGCTTCAAAATCAGCTTTATATTTTACGCGCTTTTCCTGTTGTAATAGGGCTGGAAAGTCGCCTTCATCAGCCATTGCAAAAGAGGCCACACCAGTAAATGAATTAAAGATGATAAGAATGAAACAGGCAATCGCCAAACTTACACTGGCATACATCCAACGTTGCAGGCGCTGGTAAATATGTTTATGATAACAAATAAACCTTGCAAAATACAATGCCGTCATCAGCAGGCCAGCAGTGTTTCCGATGGCAGTTGCTTTGTATAGCAATGGAAATTCTTTATAGTCATTCGTGGTAAGAAGATAAAAGCCAACGACCTGCAAGCCGAGACTGATCCATACTTTATCATTGAACGTATTGGGTTCTTCCCTAAGTTTGAGAAAGAGGGACAGGGAAATAAAAAAGGAGCCAACGGCAATACCGCAAAGCAGTGCTACTAAAAAACCAACGACAATCATTACCCAGTGGCGGCTAATGAAATGAATGATGAATTTGATGATGCGGTAGAAGATGGAAAGCAGCCAGAGTTCGTACATAAAAAGGGTATAAAGGTTGAACTTATCGAATGAGCATGGTGAGCAGATTTCCCGTGCCAACGGTTCTGCCACTCGCATCGTAAGTAATATCTCTTCCTTCATGGTAAGTGCCAAGCGTTTTGCCGCTTGCATCTAATATTACCAATGATGCACCTTGCTGTCGTATTTCTGCGATGGTTTTGCCGCTGCGGTTACGAAGGATTTGTGAGGACATGAGTGGTTTTTGATTATTTTTCAAGAATGTCTAACCAGCTTTTAATTTCATAATAGACATTACAAAGAGGTTTGAACTTATTCAAAACATCTTTAAAATTGAAGTTCTCGCGATTAATTGAGGACTTAATTTGTTTGTATTCTTTGTATGGAAATTCAATTTTCAATTTTGAAAAATCAATATTGAAATAGGGACATTTTAAAATTGCATAAAACTTTTCGCTTACTTTAACATTTTCAAAATGCCCTGAGTAATTTAAGCCGTGAGCACCTACTAAAATATACTGGATAAAAGCTAAATAAAATAACCTCCAATAACAGTAACCTAGGTTGTGTTGACATCTATAGATTTAGGTTGATAAAAGTGGCAGCCAGCAAAGAAAGTGAGAGGAAGGAAAGAGTCGTTTTTTCATAGCGTGTAGCGATTTTACGATACTGTTTGAGTTTGTTAATTGTCCGTTCAATGACGTTTCTTTGTTTATAAGCGATGTAGTCCATATCTCTTTGCTGTAACCGGCTTCTCTTTGGTGGTATGACAGCCTCAATGCCTTCACTGTCCAGATAATGCAGAAGCCAGTCTGCATCGTATGCTTTGTCGGCTATTACTCTTTCCGGCTTCATTGCCCCCATCAGATCCAAAGACGCTTTTACATCTGCCCTTTGTCCGCCTGTTAGTACCATCGCTTTAATTCTTCCCTTCTCATCTGTGCTTAAGTGAATCTTTGTTGTCAGTCCACCTCTCGACCTGCCAATTGCCTGATCATCCACTTTGCCTGTTTCCTTATTTTTTTAAAGCACCGGCTGCATGCTGGTGTACTCTAACAGCGGTTGAGTCAATGAGCAGCGTTTTGACATCTTTGTCTGCCAAGTCTTTGAATATCTTTTGCCATATACCTGCCTTAGCCCATCTTCTGAAACGCACATAAACCGTGTTCCAGTTGCCGAACCGCTCCGGCAGGTCCCGCCAGGGAATGCCGCATTTGGCTACATACATGACTGCATTAATAAACAAACGGTTATCAGTCATTCTGCCCTGATAACCGGGCTGGCAAGGCAGCTTCTCTTTAATCGCTTCCCATTGCTCTTCACTTATCTCATAACGTCTCATCCGCTCGTTTCTTTCTCCTCCTAAACAACTGTACCAATTCTATCATTACCTTCAGATGTCAACACGCTCTAATGAAAATACTATATATTTTACGGGTCTTGGCTTAGGTCAATACCAACAATGCGGGCCTATTATTATAGAAGCTTTAAGCTATGGTTCCATACTTCAGTATATAACTATTAGCGGCTTAGGGTATTATTATAATTCAGATTACACACCAGCAATTATTGTACGTTCTAACGTGTGCAGCATTCTTAATTGCTTTATTCAAAATTCGGCAGGCACTGCATTGCAGATAGATAAATGCAGCCCCAACATTAGTAATAATACTTTTTCAAATGCGAATTTAGATGTTATTGCTGATTTTGATAAGATTAGATATCTAAAAGATGATAATCCTTTAAAAATAGGTTTAACATCTGAAGCCCTAATGGGTTCAAATGATACGTTAACCAATAATAACACTTATTATAGAATTTTGGTTAACCAAACCATTCCTCAAGGAAAAACGTTGGTAATTGATTCTGGTGTTACAGTACAATTTCCTAATGGGAACAATACAGTTAGCCAGTTAATTGTTGCCGGTACTTTAAAAGCTCTGGGTACTTTAGCCAGTCCTATAAGTTTTAATGGATTTAGTTTAGGTCAATATCAACAAACTGGACCCATTACTTTTCAAACCACAAGTATAGATTCAAAATTACAATTTGTAAATTTTAGCAATCTTGGATATTATTATTATAATACAACCAATACATCAATATTAAAAATAGCTTCATCATCTCTTAATATTACTAATTGTAGTTTTACTAATGGTCGCGGAATTGCGGTAAATATATCAAATTCAAGTTCACCTTTTTTTAAAAGAAATTGCTTTATTAGCAATGCTGCTGCAATTTTATCTTCAAGCGGAAAAGCAATTATAGATTCATGTAATTTTATAGGGAACACAGCTTTTGGGCTAAATAATACCAGTACCACAGACACAATCAGCGCTGCAAATTGCTTTTGGGGTGATCTTTCAGGACCTAAGGCAGCAACAAATAGTGGCGGTTCTGGAGATAGTGTTAGCGTTAATGTTATCTATATGCCGTTTAGTACTACCCAACTTGATTGCAATGATCCTGTACTTGTTTTTCCTCTCACTCTCCTTAATTTCCAAGCCTCCTTATCTAACAATACTATCAACTGCAATTGGCAAACCGCCAATGAAATTAATACCACTTATTTCATTGTTCAGCACGGCACAGATGGCGTAACCTTCACCAACTTAGGCAAAGTATATGCGGCAGGCAACAGCAGCATAAACAGGAGCTATTCTTTCACGGATCATTCTCCCAACAATGGCATCAACTATTATCGTTTGCAAATGGTTGATAAAGATGGCAAGTTCGCTTATAGCAAAACCATACCGATCAATATTCTTATCAAATCATTTTTTGCTATTTATCCCAATCCTGTAAAAGATAATTTGTTTATACAGGTTCAGCACGCTGTTGCCGAACAAGCAACCCTGCAAATTATGGATATGCAAGGCAAGGTTGTGCAACAAAAAAGCTATCAGTTTCAGCCGGGTGTTACCACCTTATCAATGAATACATCTTCGTTAGCCAAAGGTTCTTATTTTATTGTTGTAAAAGGGCTAACCGTGCAAAAGAAACTGTTTGTAAAAGAGTAAAAAATACAATTGTAAAAAGTGTCCGGCCTTTTTCAGGCTGGGCACTTTTGTTTACACAATTGTTTCCAATGAAACAATTGTGTAAGAAGCAAAAACAAATGTGTTGTTATTATGAAGTTTTTCCTCAAACCCCAATCTTTATTTGCTCATATCGTTTCTATTTCCAACATTTGACGAGCCATTTACCATCAATCTCTTTTTATGGAAATAGTTCATGTATCGGCAGAATGTTACCCGGTGGCAAAAGCCGGTGGGCTTGGCGATGTGGTAGGCGCATTGCCAAAATATCAAAATAAACTGGGGCATATCGCCAAAGTGGTAATGCCCATGTATCGAACCAAATTTTTGTATGAAAACGAATTCACTGTTGACTATAAAGGTCGTGCCCGCATGGGCAACTGGTACTTCGATTATACAATTATAAAAGAGGCCACTGATAAGCTTGGTTTCAATTTGTTTTTAGTTGATATTAATGGCTTGCTCGACCGTGAAGCCGTTTATGGTTATGCCGATGATACGCAACGTTTCGTGGGTTTTCAAATTGCTGTTGCCGATTGGATAAGCCATTGGCAGCATCGCCCCGATGTAGTGCATTGCCACGATTATCACACCGGTTTATTGCCTTTCTTTTTTAAGCATTCTTATCAATACAATATGCTGGCTGCCGTGCCAACAGTGCTCACTATTCACAACGCGCAATACCAGGGCTGGATGGGCTGGAACCAAAGTTATTTACTGCCAGCTTACGATGAATGGAAAAGCGGTTTGCTGGAATGGAAAAACGATATTAACCCACTTGCCAGTGCCGTAAAATGCGCATGGAAAGTAACTACCGTAAGTCGAAGTTATTTAGAAGAATTGCGTTGGAACTCCAACGGAATGGAAGCCTTGTTTGAATACGAGCGTGGCAAATGTTCGGGTATATTAAACGGTATTGATGCCGATGTATGGAACCCCGAAACCGATGCCTTTCTTCCCGGCCCGTACGGCGTTGAAGATGTAAATGAAGGCAAACAAAAAAATAAAGAAGAACTCTGCAAACGCTTTGGTTTAGACGCATCTAAACCACTCATTATTTTTATTGGAAGATTAGTAGGAGAGAAGGCGGCCGATGTTTTGCCCGATGCTATTTTATCGTCTATGTATGCGTACAGCAACAACGTTGCTTTTTTAATTCTTGGCAGTGGCGAGCCGCATGTTGAGTGGCAGCTGAGCCAACTGAATGGTTACTTCCCCGGTGCTTATAATTCAATGATTGGTTATAATGAAGGATTGAGCCATCTTATGTATGCTGGTGCCGATTTCTTACTTATGCCAAGTCGCGTTGAGCCTTGCGGATTGAACCAAATGTACAGCATGAAATATGGCACCGTACCTATGGTGCGCAGCACTGGAGGCTTACGCGATACAGTAATTGACATGGGTGACCCGGGCGGCTGGGGTATTCGTTTTACTCATGCAAATGTGGAAGATATCGTTTCCTCCGTTGGCAGAGCTTTTGAAGTATACGGGCGCAAGGAACAGCTAACCGCCATGCGCAAACGTATGATGGGAATAGACAACAGCTGGGAAAATTCGGTTCAGCAATACATTCGTCTTTATCAAAGTTTACAATAAAAACAAACGCTATGTTTTCACTATCTAACTCTGTTGTTGCCGTTATATTAGGTGGTGGCGCCGGTACACGCCTGTATCCGCTCACTGCCAGCCGTTCCAAGCCAGCCGTGCCCATTGCGGGCAAGTATCGCCTGGTAGATATACCTATCTCCAATTGCATCAATTCCAACATCAGCCGCATGTTTGTGCTTACGCAGTTCAACTCGGCTTCATTAAACAAGCATATAAAAAACACATACACTTTCAGCGCGTTCAGCAAAGGGTTTGTTGATATTATTGCTGCCGAGCAAACACCTGATAACTCTAACTGGTTTCAGGGTACGGCAGATGCAGTGCGCCAATCGTTGCGGCATATCGGTAATAACGATTTCGAGTATGTGTTGATCCTAAGCGGCGATCAGTTGTACCAGATTGATTTTGCTGAAATGATTAACAACCACCGCGATAAAAACGCCGCTATTACCATTGCTACTATTCCTGTAAACAGCGATGATTCTACCGATTTCGGCATCTTAAAAACTGATAGTGAAAACTTCATTACATCGTTTATCGAAAAGCCTTCTAAAGAGTTGCATAAAGATTGGGTAAGCGATACCGGACCCGAAATGCACGCTGAAGGCAAAGACTATCTTGCCTCGATGGGTATTTATATTTTTAATAGAAATGTGCTGGAAGATTTATTAAAAGACGAATTTCCTGAAGCGAAAGATTTTGGTAAAGAAATTATTCCCAGCTCCATCAATAACTTTAAAGTGATTTCTTATCAATACGAAGGTTATTGGACAGACATTGGAAACATCGCCGCCTTTTTTGAAGCCAACATTGCGCTCACGCAAGCCTTGCCCAAATTCAATTTATTTGATAGCGATAATCTTATTTACACACGCGCCCGCATGTTGCCACCGGCAAAAATCAGCGGTACTTTTTTAGAGCGTACTGTAATTGCTGAAGGCTCTATTATTTTAGCGCATCGTGTTGAGCAATCGCTGGTTGGCGTTCGTGCCCGTATCGGTTATGGCAGCACTATTGTTTGCACCTATATTATGGGTAACGATTACTATGAAACACTTGAAGTGCTGGAGCAAAACAAACAAAGAGGCATACCTGAACTGGGTATTGGTGAGCGTTGCTTTATTAAGAATGCCATTATTGATAAAAACTGCCGCATTGGTAACGATGTGCGCATTAACGGCGGCTCGCATTTGGAAGATATAGATCATGTTTTATACACCATTAAAGACGGTGTTATCGTTGTAAAAAAAGGTGCAGTGCTCCCGGATGGTTTTGTGATTTCGTAATCAATAAATCATTGTAAAAACAAAAGTTCCGAACCTTTAAAAGGTTCGGAACTTTTGTTTTCATCTAACCAAGTTATAAAAATTTAGTGTTTAGTTGTAACTGACCAGTGAACACTTAGTAATTTCCATCCTCCTGAAGTGTGCTGTGCAATTCCAGTAAAATATCCATCCATTGGTATTTTTATTCCGGCAGAATTTGTAATGTCTTCATGAAACATTGCTGCTATACTTGCCAATGTATAGGTTAGCGGATCAATCCGGGTATTACGCCAATGCAATTCAATTTTACGAATGTTTTTTACAAGAACATGATTGATGAAGTTGTTAGCTGAATCGTAATTTTGAAATACAAGTTGCCCTTCAGAAGCCATAAAAAAGTTTGGTGTGTTTTCAAAATACCGGAGCCATGCAACAGGTCCATCACGCGAAACATCCTTCGCAATTGATGCAGTCATTTGTTGTACGCTATCCTTAACATCAGAAACTTGCTTTGCATGTAAAGAATCTGAATTGTTATTACATGACAATAAAAATATAATCAGTGTCAGTACAATGGTTATGCGCATTATTTTTTTAGTTGATTAGTAGTTGTATTAAAACATATAAAATGATACTATTCTTGACTATCATCCTGTAAATGTTCTTTATCATGAAGAAATAATGAACTAAAAACAAACCAAGAAATTTCCGCTTTAGCAGTTCAATTTTTCACTCACTCACCAACACATTTCCTTTCATTTCCGCAGGTATGGGCAGGTTCATAACATGCAAAACCGTGGGTGCAATATCACCCAGTTTTCCAGGTTTTATTGTTCCTTTATAATCATTACTAATTAAAAACAAAGGCACCAAGTTTAGCGAGTGCTGTGTATTTGGCGAGCCATCTTTATTCATCATAAAATCAGCATTGCCATGGTCGGCAGTCAACAACGTTGTGTAACCATGTTGTAAGCCCGCAGTTACAACACGTTGCACACAAGCATCTACTGTTTCCACGGCTTTTACAACTGCATCAAACACACCTGTATGTCCCACCATATCTGCATTGGCAAAGTTCAAACAAATAAAATCTGCTGTTTCCTGTTCAATTTGAGGAATCAGTTTATCTGTAATTTCAACAGCACTCATTTCTGGCTGCAAATCGTACGTGGCAACTTTTGGTGATGGCACCATTAATCGCGCCTCACCTTCAAACGGCACTTCTCTCCCGCCACTAAAAAAGAAAGAAACATGCGGATATTTTTCCGTTTCAGCAATGCGGATTTGTTTTTTATTATTATTCATTAACACCTCACCTAACGTATTACTCAAGTTGTCGTTTTCAAATACAACATGAACGTTTTTAAACGTCTTGTCGTATTCCGTCATCATGGTATAATGCAAATTAAGTTTGTGCATATTCAACTCGTGCATATCCTGTTGTGTAAGCACCTGCGTTATCTCGCGGCAACGATCCGTTCTGAAATTAAAACAAATCGCCACATCGCCATCTTGTATGGTTGCAATAGGTTTTCCATCTTCTATAATCACCGTTGGTAAAATAAACTCATCGGTTATACCTTTCCCGTACGATTGTTTAACAGCAGTTACTGCATCGGTAGCGGTTTCTCCCTGCGCATTTACCAACGCATCATAAGCCAGCTTAATTCTGTCCCAGCGCTTATCTCTGTCCATTGCATAATAACGCCCGCTAACAGTGGCAATTTTTCCTGTCGTTTCATCAAGATGTTTTTGTAAATCAGAGATAAAACCCAAACCACTTTTAGGGTCGGTATCGCGTCCATCTGTAAAAGCATGTATGTACACTTCTTTTACGCCTTCCGTTGCACATAATGAAACAATCGCTTTCAAATGTGTGGTATGAGAATGCACACCGCCATCGCTCACCAAGCCTAATAGATGCAAGGGTTTGTTGTTATTTTTTGCAGCATAAACAGATGATAGTAAAACTTCATTTTTATAAAATTCACCATCACGAACGGCAACGTTAATACGTTGCAATTCCTGGTACACAATACGGCCGGCGCCCAAGTTTAAATGACCCACTTCACTATTGCCCATTTGCCCGTCAGGCAAGCCTACATCTTCGCCGCAGGTAACTAAAGTTGTGTTTGGATATTTGTTATACAAAGACGACACAAACGGCACATTCGCATGTTGTATTGCATCGGCGGAAGGCACTTTTCCTAAGCCCCAGCCATCCATAATTATGAGAATAACTTTCTTTTCCATTTGTTAAAACTATAGCAATTTAATAAGAGGTTGTAACCATTGTTTTGAATAAACATCTAATCATCAGTTGGTTATTGTAACTTCATATTTCAGCGTATTCAAACACAATTTTATGAACAAGTTTTTACTTTTATTGATAGCAAGTTTTAGTTTGTTTTCATTCACTTTTTTAGAAGTGAGTAAAGAAGATATGATGAATGCTTTGAAAGCAGGAAATGCCGAACAGTTTGCAAAATATTTCGATAATACGATTGATGTAAAACTTCCCAACAGCGATGAAATGAAAGGCGTTTCTAAAACACAAGCCGCCTCAACCATTAAAAATTTTTTTACCAGTAATAATATTAGTTCATGTACGATCACTTCGCAACGTGAGATGGGAGGAACTATGTATGTAACCGGTAAATTAATTGGGAAAAACAATTACAACATTACAGCTATGATAAAAGGTAATGACGATAAATTTTCTGTTATTACGGTGCGCATTAATAATTAATTTGTGGTTTTCTTTTACTTCATTTTTATTATTATGCTTCTTCCCAAAAGCCCATGTGGTCAAACTTTTCTATGCGCTGGTTTACTCGTTCTTCGGGATTTATATTTTTAATTTCCTGCAATGCTTTTAGTAAAGATATTTTTAGCAAACGAGCCGCTTCATCATAATCCCAGTGCGCACCGCCCAGGGGTTCGGGCACAATTTCATCAACCAGTCCAAAGCCTTTCATATCTTTAGATGTAAGGTGTAATTGTTCAGCTGCTACTTCTTTTTTCTCCCAGCTACGCCACAAGATGGAACTGCAATTTTCGGGTGAAATTACAGTGTACCAGGTGTTCTCCATCATCAGCACCTTATCACCAACGCCAATACCTAAGGCGCCGCCGCTGGCACCTTCACCGATAATGATGCAGATAACAGGCACTTTCAAACGTATCATTTCATAAATATTTCGTGCGATAGCTTCTCCTTGCCCCCGCTCTTCCGCTTCTGCTCCCGGAAAGGCGCCTGGCGTATCAATCATTGTAACAATTGGCTTGTTAAACTTCTCTGCCAGCTTCATCAAACGCAAAGCTTTGCGATAACCTTCGGGATTTGCCATTCCAAAATTACGAAGCTGGCGCAGCTTCGTGTTGGCTCCTTTCTGATGGCCAATTACCATCACGGTTTCGCCGTCCAGTTCGGCAAAGCCTCCAACCATCGCTTTGTCGTCTCTTACATTTCTATCTCCATGCAATTCAACAAAATTGGTCATCATTTTTTCAATGTATTTTAAGGTATAAGGACGATCGGGATGACGACTCAATTGCACGCGCTGCCAAGGCATAAGATGCCCTGTAATTTCGGTTCTTTTTTCAATTATAGAATGTTCTAATTGCTGGATGGTAGCATCATAATTTATTTTTTGATTTTTAGCCGCCAGTTTTTTTGTTTGATCTATCTGTTCATATAATACTTTAATGGGCTGCTCAAAGTCAAGAAATTGTCTGTTAGGATATTGTGGCATACTGTGTTTTCGATAAATAGAAGGTAAAAATAAAGGTAGAAAAGATTTGGGGGCAAAAAATGTTTGCGCTTATATTTGCAGCCCCGAAAGGGAAAGGTTTGGATCGGTAGTTCAGTTGGTTAGAATGCTGCCCTGTCACGGCAGAGGTCGCGGGTTCGAGTCCCGTCCGGTCCGCAAATAAACTCTGACATCCGCATCCGGTGCGGATTTTTTTTTAGTCGAAGTCAACCCAAATTGGCTTTGCTGATTACGTTTCTTTACCTATAGTAACATTATCTATATTGACAATCATCATCTAACTGAATTCTAAGTTTAACGACTTCAAAATTTATTTCCTTCATTATTTTTCTTTGCCGGAATAAGTTCTTAATTAGAATAGATGAAAAAGCAGAAGTAAGGCTGTTTGAATTTAAAATATAATTCCTAGAGATTTTGTAGGAATTATAAAATCGTTTACTTTTACACCGATTTAATCATCCTTTCACTTCCATTTTTTGTAAGCAGGGTACTCATGTATAACAACTTTTGTTTTTCGCCTCAACCGTCATCAACATTTATTTTTTGTTGTATGCCTTCCTGTTGTTGTATATAAAAGAAAACAAACGCTTTTCAATTTTACCATCACATCATTTTCCTGTTCTCATTTCTTATAAAAAGAAAGTTCTAAAGCAGTATTCATTAATTAAACAACTAAACAAATGAAGTACGTATCAGCAAACCATTTTTACTGTTGCCAACCAATTCAAAACCTTTGCAAAAGCATTTGAGTATGACATAAGCATCTTTTATAAAAAAAGCGACCGGAAACTGTTGGCGCAGCTCCGGTCATGCAATCAAACAAAAGGCTTTGCAAAATAAAGGCGGTTCAACTGCCATTATTCACCTTATTATTTAATCACAAATCAAAGCTAATGAAAAAGTTCGTATGGCTTTTATGGTTCACAACAACACCCCTTTTTATGATGGCGCAAACGGCACCATCATCCGTTATTAATTCTTCTTTATCGGGCACGGTAAACGATGTAAAAACAAAAGCACCATTAGAAGGTGCATTGGTAAAAATTCAAGGAGTTACCAATCAAACCTTAACTAATAAAAACGGTGGCTTCATTTTAAAAACAGGCGAGAAATTACCATTCATTTTAGAGGTTAGTTTTGTAGGTTATAAAAAGCTTCAAATTGAAGTTACAACCAACACTGTAAACATTGAATTGCAGGATGAACAAACCCGGCTAAACGAAGTGGTGGTAGTGGGTTATGGCACGCAGCGCAAAAGCGATATTACCGGCTCCGTTGCCAGTGTAAACAAAACAGCTTTGGCACAACCTGCCGCCTCGTTTGATAACCTTTTGCAAGGCGCGGTGCCGGGTGTTTCGGTTACGCAAAGTTCTGGTCAGCCGGGAGCGACAACAACTATTCGTGTACGCGGCGGCAATTCCATTTCGTTTGGTAACGATCCTTTGTATGTGATTGATGGGTTCATCATTTACAACAACAACAATTATGTAAACACAGGTGCGTCAAATGGCGTTGGCGTAAACGCATTATCAACCATCAATCCAAGCGATATTGAATCAATAGACATTTTAAAAGATGCATCGGCAACAGCTATTTATGGTTCGCGCGGTGCCAATGGTGTAGTTATTATTACAACAAAAAGAGGACGCAAAGGCGGCACCGAAATTAACTACAGCTCCTATGTTGGAACGCAGGAAGCAAGAAAGAAACTAAAGCTGCTGAATGCTTCACAATGGGAAGCTTTGGTGAATGATATTAATATCAGTGATGGCAAACCAAAAACGTACAGCGATTCTGCAATTAATGCGGCCGGTGCCGGCTACGATTGGCAAAGTGCTGCATTAAAAAAAGCCACATTGCAAAACCATGAATTATCAGTTTCAGGCGGTGATGAAAAGTCGCGCTTTTTAATTTCAGGTAATTATTATGATCAGGGTGGAATCGTTATCAATAGTGGCTTTAAACGATATTCTGGTCGTATTAATTATGAAAGAAACATAACTGATAAATTGAAAATTTCAGCGAATGTTTTTGGTAGCCGCTCAGCCGAAGATAAGCTGTGGGGAAATGCTTACGGAAGTATTAATTTTCAAAGCTCGGCTTATGCCAATTTGCTGCAAGTGCCGCCTGCAATTCCCATTTATAATAAAAACGGATCGTATAATATCAGCAGTCCATTCTCGGCAACGCCAACCAATTTATTGCAGGATATCGCTGCTACTACCAACCGGACTTATCTTTCAAGAACGCTAAGCAATTTTTCTGCAGAATATAAATTACTGAAAGATGTAACGTTGAAAGTAACTGCCGGTGCAGATATAATCAGCACAAAACAAAATTATTATTCACCCTCTTTTGCAGGATCACCTGCCGGTGGCAGCACAGGGTATGCAGTAAAAGGTTATGCATCGGTTGGCACTGTTGATGCCGTAACCTATATAAATGAAAACACTATAACTTACGATCATTCGTTTCAAAATAAACATTTTGTAACGGTGCTGGCAGGCTATACTATGCAGCACGAAAAAGATGAATCGGCGGTTGCCAGTGCACAAAATTTTCCGAACGATTTAACCAAATACAACAACCTGAATTATGCCAGCACGCCGGTTCTTTCTTTATCGGATGCACATGAAGCCGAACTTAATTCTTACTTAGGAAGAATAAACTATTCTTACCTGCACAAATACAATGCAACGGCAACACTTCGTGCTGATGGTTCATCACGTTTAGGCATCAACAACCGCTGGGGTTATTTCCCTTCCATTGGGTTATCATGGAATACAGCTCAAGAGAATTTTTTTAAGCCCGTTGCATCGTTGATAAACAGTTTAAAACTGCGCTTATCGGCAGGGCAAACCGGCAATTCAGAAGTGCCGCCTTATAGCTCATTGGCTGCGCTTACGCCCACCAATTATTACTTCAACAGCACGCTGGTTACAGGCATTGCGACAGTGCAGATTGCGAACCCGAATTTGAAATGGGAAACTACCACGCAATACAATGCAGGTGTGGATTTGGGCGTACTGAACAACCGCATCAACTTCACATTTGATGCCTATTATAAAAAGACAACTGATCTGTTATTAAACGTTCCTTTCCCGCTGTATTCGGGCTATGCAAGTTCTTTACAAAATGTAGGAAGTGTGCAAAATAAAGGCATTGAATTCGGCATCAATTCCGACAATATCAGAAGCTCTGCTTTTAGCTGGCGCACAGCATTTGTTTTTAGTGCAAATTGTAACAAAGTATTGAGCCTGGGAGATGGAATTAGTTCCTATTTTCCAATTGCGCCTACGGGTTATGTTTCGCCGGTGATTGTAAAAGTAGGTTTGCCTGTCGGAACCTTTTGGGGATATAGTACAGATGGGTTGTTAACTGCGGAAGACATCGCCAAAAATACTCCTAAATTAACGGGTGTTCCGCAATTGCAAGGCGATAGAAAATATGTTGATATCAACGGAGATGGTGTAGTAAATACAAACGATAAACACAACCTTGGCAACGCGCAACCCAAGTTTACTTTTGGTTTATCAAACACTTTAAATTATGGAGGCTTCGATTTGTCGTTTTTGTTTCAGGGTTCTTATGGTAACAAGATATTCAACTTCCTCGAACAAAAGTTAGAGCTAACTACTATCAACCAAAATGCTTCGGCAAAATTACTTGACAGATACAGTACCGCCAATCCTGATGGAACCATGCCAAGAGCTACCAATGCGCCCGTATCGCAGGTGGCTGACATCTACATTGAAGATGGTTCTTATGTAAAATTAAAGACGATTACTTTAGGTTACACCTTACCCAAACGGTTGCTTTCTAAATGGGGCATCAGGCAAATTCGTTTTTATGCAACAGCACAAAATATATGGACGTGGACGAAGTATTCAGGGCTTGATCCGGAAGTAAATTTCTTTGATACCGATAACACGAAGCAAGGCATTGATTACGGCGCCTATCCAAGCACGAAATCATTTTTAGCAGGATTGAATCTTACATTTTAAAAATTAAAAATGAGGTTATTCATCAAAACAAGTATTATGAAAAAAACAGCAATCGTTTTTATAACAGCAAGTATTTTTTTCTCGTGCAATAAGTTGGTAGAAGATCCGGGTTCTATCATTGTAAACTCACAATTCTATAAAACACAATCTGATGCCATTGCTGCTGTAAACGCGGTTTACAGTACATTAAATACCGATGCTGCAGGCGACTTCCCGATTTATGGAAGAGACTTAAATTTGCTTACCGGCAACGGAAGCGATGACCAGATTTTTAGCCCGTCAAATACAAACCCTGACGTTCGCGCATTGGGCACAGCAACATATGTGGCAACCAACGATAGAGTAAAGAAAAACTGGCAGCAGCATTACTTTGGCATTAGCCGCGCCAATGTTGCCATTGATAATCTTCCCAACATCAATATGGATACGGCTTTACAACATCGCCTGATTCGCGAAGCCAAATTCATACGCGCTTTATTGTACTTCAATATCGTTCGTTTTTGGGGCGATGCGCCTTTGATTTTGCATGACCCGCAAAGCATCAATGTAAAAACCTTGTTGGTAAAACGCGCACCAAAAGATAGCGTATATGCACAGATCATCAGCGATCTTACTGATGCTATCAATCTTCCCAAAACATTTACCTGTGCTGATAAAGGCAGGGCTACCAGTGGCGCTGCACACGCTTTGCTGGCAAAGGTTTATGCTGCGCAACAAGAGTGGAACAAAGCTCTGGCAGAAATCAACACTGTAATGAATGGCGGCTATGGTTATGATTTATTCCCGAACTACAAAGACGTTTTTCAAAAAGCAACAAAGAACGGAATTGAGCATATTTTTTCGGTACAGTTCGAATCCAATTTAGGAGCGAAAAACAGCATTCAGTATTTAAGCAGTGCTCAGTTCAATTCATTTAATCCATCGGTTTACCCTGGCGATGGTCCGTCAGACAGCACTTTGTACCTTTTGTTTTCGCCCAATGATACACGAAGAGACGTTACCTTTTTCACTACTCTCTTAAATCCTGCATCGGGGCAAGTGGTGAATTTTGGGGCTGCACGCTTTGGAAAATGGATTGATTTTTCTATCTCCCCACTCACCGATCAAACAGCCGGCGGATTAAATTTTCCAGTAATTCGTTATGCAGATATTTTATTGCTTAATGCTGAAGTAATCAATGAATTGTATGGCGGACCCACCTCCGATGCGTATGCAGCCATTAACCGCGTAAGAGAACGTGCGAATATTTCCGATCTCACACAAGGTTTATCACAGGCTGATTTCAGAGATTCCGTGTTTGTAGAAAGAAGAAAGGAATTTATTCAGGAAGGTATGAGATGGTTCGATTTATCCCGCAGAGGCGGCACATATTTATACAATGCGTTAAAGAAATTTCCTGCTAAAACCGGTGCAGCCGTTAAGGATACTTTGTACCCTATACCTCAATCTGAAATTGACTTAAACCCTTTGCTCACACAAAACCCCGGCTGGTAAAACTGTTTTATCAAACCATTCCATTAACCAATCAATATTTATAATTTATAACAACTTCAATAGTACAATCAATGAAAAATGCTTTTCTCTTTTTATCGGTTGCAACAACTTTGTTTTTATCATTAAAAACAAATGCACAGCAAAACCAAACGTACCAGGGCAAGATTGGAAAAACCTTAGCCGATTCAAAAGAATATTGGGCACCACCGGTGAAAGCACCCAATGGTGCACCCAACGTAATTTGGATATTGCTGGACGATGTTGGTTTTGGCGCATCATCAACATTTGGCGGCTTAATTCCAACACCAACATTCGATTCATTGGCGGCAAATGGCTTACGTTATACCAACTTTCATACTTGCGCTATTTGCGCTCCTACACGCGCTGCTTTGTTAACAGGTCGTAATAGTGCACAAGTTCACATGTCGGGTTTTGCACATACTATGCTGTCTGCTGGATTTCCTGGCTGGGACGGCAAAATTCCATCTTCAGATGGCACCATTGCAGAAATACTGCGCGACAATGGCTACAATACTTTTGCGGTTGGTAAATATGGTGTAACGCCTGATGAAGATGCCACCGATGCGGGTCCGTTTGACCGTTGGCCAAGCGGCAAAGGCTTCGAGCGTTTCTTTGGTTTTTTAGGTTCGCAAACTGATCAATATAAACCCGATTTGGTAGAAGACAATGCGCACGTTACACCAAGCGGCAATAACCTGAATGAAGACATTACCAACAAAGCTATTTCTTATATTGACAAGCAAAAGAAAGCCGCACCCGGCAAGCCTTTCTTTTTATACTATGCACCTGGCGCAACACATGCGCCGCACCAGGTTCCGCCGCAATGGATGAATTTGTATAAAGGTAAATTTGATGAGGGATGGGATGCCTATCGCGAAAAAGTATTGGTAAATCAAAAGAAGTTAGAATTGATACCTGCCAACGCACAATTGCCTGACAGAAGTCTGGGTGTTGTTGCATGGAACACTCTTACTGCCGATCAGAAAAAAGTGTACACACGCTTCATGGAGATTTACGCAGCTTATCTTACTTACATTGATCATCAGGTTGGCTTGCTGGTAAATCATTTAAAAGATATTCATCAGCTTGATAACACTTTGATTTTTGTAATGATTGGTGATAATGGAGCCAGCAAAGAAGGAACTTACAACGGCGTTATCAGCCAGGGACCTCTGGAAAAGCAGGCGTTAACGGAAGAAGCGGTTCGTCAAAACCTGTTGAATATTGATGACATCGGTACGCCAAAAGGTTCGCAAACTAATTATCCACTCGGGTGGGCGCAGGCTTGCAACACGCCCTTTAAATATTGGAAACAAGATGCCAACAGCGAAGGCGGCACACACAATCCTTTGATTGTATTTTATCCGAAAGGCATAAAAGAAAAAGGCGGCATACGCAATCAATACGGTCATGTAATTGATGTATTGCCCACCACGTTAGAGTACCTGGGTATTCCGGTATCACAAAGTATTCGCGGCATTCCGCAAGATTCTATCCAGGGCGTTTCATTAGTTTATTCGTTCGATAATGCCTCGGCAGCATCACGCCACAACGAGCAGTATTATTACATTTTTGGTTCGCGCGCTTTGTATAAAGATGGCTGGAAGGCCGGCGTGTTTCATCATCCTGATTACATAGATGAACGATTGAAAGATAGCCTCCAAAGAGCCGGTATTGTTAGAAACTTTGATACTGAAACCTGGGAGTTATACAACCTTAACGATGACTTTAACGAGCGCAGCGATCTGGCAAAAAAGAACCCTCAAAAATTAGCGGAGCTAAAAGCACAGTTTGATGCCGATGCAAAGAAATACAACCTGTATCCATTGATTGATTGGGACGATGTTTTACATCTCAGGATTCATAAAAACGCAACCTCCTTACATGTAACAAGCCGCTAATTCTAATCACTAAAAATAATACTTATGCTGTTACACGATGTTTGGTTACTCATTAAAAAAATTGCTGTTGGCATTCTTGTTTTCCTGTTTCCGCTTTTGATAATCGGAGGCATTTTATGGCTCACACAGTTTTTCTTTTTCAAATAAATTTTTTTATTCGTTCACCAATAAACATTTTTATGAAAGCTGAAAAACGAACTATCCGAAAAATAATAAAGGATTTATTCATCAGCCTTTTTTTATATGCCCTGCCTGTGTTGCTGATGTTGTTTTCGTTTAAAATAAACGGTAAGCAGCCATGGAAAAAGCAGGCTAACATCTCATCAGTTCAATCAAAATAATTTAGAACAAAAACAAATTGTATGACTCATACTTTTGAAGCTGTATTTCATCATCTCGCTACATGGGGTTTGCCCCTTATCATACCCATTATAGGTGTGATTGAATTTGCGTATGGTTTGTATGAAAACCACTGGACAAAGAACGAACGCAGCGAGCTGCATCGGTATGGTCCGATGGTTGGCGATGCAGTTGAAGAGGCAGATAAAAATAAAAACAGAAATGTTGCAGTTGGTTCGCCATTGCAACTGATTGAGGCTACATCGTAGGTTTGTTTTTACATCAAAAACACACAAATCATACATTTGTATTTACTTATAAAATCTTGTAAGCTTTGCTGTTACTTCACTACAAAAAAATGGGTTGGTTAGGTTTGTTTTTGTTTTGTTTTATGTCATCATGCCAACAAAAAAATAACAACCAAAAGGCAGAGGTTGCCGCAACAGCCAAAGTAAAGTGCGCCGCCTGCCAATCGCCTTCATCGCGGGCTGCCTTGCTCAACGCTTCTTTTACAACATCGGTGGCTATTGTAACAAATGGGAGCCAAAAAAGAAATGGTGCTTATCAAAGGCGGCGCCTTTCAAATGGGTTCGGATAACTTCCCCGACAGCAAGCCGGTTCATGCGGTTACGGTAAGTTCTTTTTATATGGATGAACACGAAGTTACCAATGCGCAATTTGCACAGTTTGTAAAAGCCACAGGATACAAAACGGTTGCCGAACAACCGCTGAACCCGGCCGATTTCCCCGGCGTTCCGGCTGATAAGTTGCAGCCTGGTTCAGCAGTGTTTACGCCGCCTTCTCATCCGGTTTCGTTAGACGATCCAATGCAATGGTGGACGTATGAAAACGGTGCTAACTGGAAGCATCCGCAAGGTGCACATAGCAGTATTGCCGTAAAAGAAAACGAACCGGTTGTGCAGGTATGTTATACCGATGCGGCGGCTTATGCAAAGTGGGCCCGCAAGCGGTTACCAACGGAAGCCGAATGGGAATACGCAGCACGCGGCGGAAAGCATTTTGATAAGTATTATTGGGGAAATGAATTGAAGCCAAATGGCAAATGGATGGCGAATATTTTCCAGGGCAATTTTCCATGGAATAACAAAAAAGAAGATGGCTACGCGGGCGTGGCACCTGTAAAATCGTTTCCGCCGAATGTTTTTGGTTTGTACGATATGGAAGGCAATGTATGGGAATGGTGCAGCGACTGGTATCGCCCTGATGCTTATGCAAAGTCAACAAAAAACAATCCTCAGGGACCAAACAATAGTTATGACCCTGATGAACCCAACGCGCAAAAGCATGTGCAACGCGGCGGTTCTTTTTTATGCAGCGATGAGTATTGCATTCGCTATAAAGCCGGCAGCCGTGGCAAAGGTGAAACCAACAGTGCAGGTAATAATCTTGGCTTTCGCTGCGTGATGGATGTGAAATGAGTTTTTTGGAAAATTAATTAATGACTATCCAGCCAATAGTCTGTAATGTAAGTACAAAATATACAACTGCAATCTCCAATAGTTTTTAAAAGCAATTGTATAAACAATTATTCATTTCATCTTGTTAAGTTGACGTTTGGTTGCCACTACAGAAATACCAAAAATGAAATGAGCCAATAGCAACTGATTGAAGAACTTTCTTACATAAACCGGAGGCGGCGTTGGATGAATGCTGAAAACGATTTTCCACATTGCAACGCCTGCTATTCCACTTAATCCTCCTAATAAAATTCCGCTTTTTAAAGATGGCTTCTTATTATTATGCTTATGCCAATATTCATATAGCCAGGTAAACAATATGCCAACAATATAATGTGTAATCCATCCTGCAGGAAGCGCAAATCTTTTTTCTCCTTCAGGTAATATATGCCTTTCCAATACTGCTAATAATTCAGGCTCACTAAAATTTCTCCCTTCATATTCTGAAACTATATAACTAAACAGCGTCATAAATGAAGTACCTGTTAATGCGGGAAGCAGTACATTTTTTACATTCATAAATGAATTATATCCTTCGCGATTTGTTATTAGTATAGAAAGTTATGCCCACCTCCATGAAAATAGCTTTTGCAGCTATTACAACACTGGCTAATCTGTTATTTCTTTTAAATGTTTCAGGTTAGAAGATACTGTTTCTTTTACTTCATTCCATTTACCTGTGAGCATAAGCTTCGTCATGGAGAGTGCCATGCCTTTTACCATTTTCAGTTCTACTTTCGGTGGCATTGCCAAAGCATTCGGATCTGTGAGGATGCTTACCAGCGCTGGTCCATCGTGTTCAAATGCATCTTCCAAACTTTGCGTCAGCGCGTCAGGGCTTGAAACAGTAATGCCTTTAAAGCCCATTGCCGTTGCCACCAATGCAAAATCGGGGTTCACCATATCTGTTTCCGAATCCTGCAAGCCGGCTACCTCCATTTCCAGCTTCACCATTCCCAGCGCATGATTATCAAAAACAATTATTTTTATCGGAAGATTGTACTGCTTGATGGTTGCCAGGTCGCCCAGCAACATAGAAATGCCTCCGTCTCCACACATTGCCACCACCTGCCGACTTGGGCAAGCCAGTGCTGCGCCAATAGCCTGCGGCATAGCATTCGCCATAGAGCCGTGGTTAAAAGAGCCTATCATGACGCGCTTGCCGGTTGCCTGAATGTATCGAGCGCTCCATACGCAGCACATGCCTGTATCAACCGTAAAAATGGCATCGTCAGCCGCCATCTTATCAATCAAATAACCTACATATTCTGGATGGATAGCGCCGTCTTTTCCCTTATCATCCACATAGCTGTGCATGTGTTCTTTTACCTTATTGTAGCCTTTCAGCTGCTCTAACAAAAAACTATCATTTTCTTTTTTATTTAGCAGTGGAAGAAGGGAGTTAAGCGTATCTTTTACATTGCCTTGCAATCCCATTTCCAGCTTTGCGCGGCGTCCCAAACGTTCGGCGCGGGTGTCTATCTGTACAATCAGGTTGTCTGTTGGCATAAAAGGCGTATATGGAAAATCGGTGCCCAGCAGAATTACCAGTTTTGCTTCATGCATAGCCCGAAAAGCGGTAGGCAAACCCAGCAAACCCGTCATACCTACTTCATAAGGATTGTTGTATTGTATGCTCATTTTACCTCGATAAGAATAGCCCACCGGCGCTTGCAATACCGACGCCAGTTTTACCACTTCGTCGTGCGCATCTTCAGCACCGATGCCGCAAAAGATGGTTACTTTATCGTGTGCGTTAACCAGATTTGCCAATGCTTGTAATTCGCTGTCTGCCGGTCGCATTATGGCTTTGCTAAAATAGTTCTTCATTGCTGTACCAACTTCTGCAGCATCCATATTGGTTACATCGCCCGGCAAGCCTAACACAGCTACGCCTTTTTTATGAATCGCGTGTTGTATAGCGGCCTGCGTCATACGCGGAACCTGCTGCGCCGTAGTGGCAATCTGGTTAAAGCAACTGCAATCATCAAACAGTTTGATGGTATTTGTTTCCTGGAAGTATTCAGTTCCAAACTCGTAGGTGTTGCAGGTAGAGGCAATGGCTAATACCGATGCGCCGGATCGGTGTGCATCGTACAAGCCATTGATAAGGTGTACATGCCCCGGACCACTGCTGCCGGCACAGCAGGCAAAGCCTTTCAGCTGGGCTTCTGCTGCGGCTGCATAAGCGCCTGCTTCCTCGTGCCGTACATGTATCCACTTGATTCTGCCATCGCGCCGGATAGCATCATTTAAAAAGTTGAGACTATCGCCCGTTACTGCATACACCCGTTCAATACCGGCTTCTACCAACATTTCCACCAGTTGTTCCGCTACTTTTTTAGCCATAAAATATTTATTTACTTATTGTAAAACTAAGTATGAATACTTCCTCAAAAAAGTATCCATTTATACCATTGAATGGGATTATTAATAATGTGCAATAAGGTGTTTTGCTGCTCTTGAAAAGGCGCACTACTTAATAGGTTGCCATTGAATGTTTTAGAGTTCAGGGATTAATAAGCTCTGATAATAAAATAATGAATTTTGAACCAAAACAAAAGTTGATAAAAACTTTTTGCAGCGTTTTTGTTTACAAGAGTAAGCAGTTGTAACAACTCATGTATCTATGATGTTATCATCGTCATCATTTACAATTGAACCATTTAAAAATGCAACGACAATAAGTATGATAAAGCCGATACTGGCATATTGCAGATGCGTTTGTTTTTATTGATAATTTGAAAGAGCAAGGCGCCGCCTCTTTTTGGTTGTGTTCATAAATGTAGGATAGCTAAGTTTTCTATCAGTCAGTGTCTTTACCATACCTGTTCGGAAGAAAAGTTAAGACGTCATTGCGAACTTTGCGAAGCAATCTGTGGCTTGCTTTTCATCATGATTTTGAATGATAAACCGGATTTTTGTATTCACCAAAGACTGCTTCGTACCTCGCAGTGGCGTTCGATTTACCTCTTAATACATCTTCCCGATACCTATGGTATCTTCACAAACCGATAGTGCCGCTGCCTTACTTACTTTGTCCATTATACATTCTGGAATATTACCAAAAAATCAACTTAGGTTTTCGGTAAAAAATACTCATAACTGTGAAAGCAAAAGATAAGAAATCCATCTATCTAACATAATTTTTACTATCACAGTTCTTAAGGTGGGCAATCGCTCTTTTACAAATCTTTTATGTAAACAGAAGAACTTTAAGTTTTCTTAAAAAACGGATTATACAATATCCACAAAAAAAATTACAATGTATTGGCAACACATTTACAAAAATCACCCAACCAAAACACTGTATCATACGTCTTATCTTACATAATCACAGTAAATGATAAAATTATTGTCAGCAGCCATCTTATTTGTTTTTACATCGGCATCGCCACATTGGTTAACCAATTTTAATGCAGCAAAAGAACAAGCCGGCAAAGAACACAAATATATCCTGCTGAATTTTTCAGGTTCCGACTGGTGCATTCCCTGTATGCGTCTTGAAAAAGATATATTTAGTGCAGATGTTTTTGAGAATTACGCTGCTGACAACCTTGTTCTTATCAATGCCGACTTTCCAAGAAACAATAAAAACAAACTATCGAAAGACGAGCAAAAAATAAATGATGCGCTGGCAGACCAATACAATCCGCAGGGAAGTTTTCCATTTACATTATTGCTTGATAGCAAAGGAAATAAAGTGAAGATATGGGACGGCTATTATAAAGAAGGCGCTGACTATTTTGTAATAGAAATAAAAGAACTGATTGCAAAACAATAACCCATGCAGCCAAAAGCTTTTAACCGTGAAATGAAGCTGATGGGTAACCGCTTTGGAATAACCGTTGTTGCCCACATGGAAGAATGGGCGAATGAAATGATTGATGATGGCGTGAAAGAAATACAACGGATTGAAAAACTATTAACAACTTTTAATGAAGACAGCGAAACAAGCATGATTAACAGATGTGCGGGAACAGAACCGGTACCGGTAAGCAGGGAAGTATATAATATTATTGAAAGAAGCATTAAAATATCATCCATAACACAAGGCGCTTTCGATATTACATACGGCAGTATTGATAAACGGCTCTGGAATTTTGACGAGACAATGACGGCTTTGCCATCCGCCAAAAAAGCAAAGCAAATGGTTCGGCTCATTAACTATAGAAACATTGTTTTGGATAAAGAAAGAGGAACCGTATTCTTAACCCAAAAAGGCATGCGCATTGGCTTTGGCGGTATTGGAAAAGGATATGCTGCAGAAAGCGCGAAAACTGTAATGAAACAAAAAGGTGTTGAAAGCGGTATTGTGAATGCTTCCGGCGATTTAACAGCCTGGGGCACACAACCCGATGGAAAAAACTGGACGGTTGGCATTGTTCATCCTGATGATAAAACGCTTCCTTTTTCTTATCTCAACATCAGCGATACGGCAGTGGCAACATCGGGCAATTATGAAAAGTTTGTTATCATCAACGGCAAAAAATATTCACACACCATTGACCCGCGCACGGGTATGCCGGTTAGCGGCATCAAGAGTGTTACCATCATATCTCCCAATGCCGAAATCAGCGATGCAATGGCAACACCTGTAATGGTAATGGGCGTTAATCATGGGTTGAATCTTATCAATCAATTAAAAGAAGTAGAATGTATAATTATAGATGATAACAACAAAGTGTTTACTTCAAAAAATATTCATTGTTCTTAAAAACGCAATCATGAAAAAAATAAAACTTGTACCGCCTGCTTTTCTTTTACTCTGTTTTGCAACAAGCTGCACCACGGTGAAAGAATACCAGAAAAACAAACTGAACGATTCTGAAATGATGCTCGGATCAAGAAAAGTGGAAAAGCCGGAAAGCAATTTTCAAAGTTACCGCGAAGGCGCCAGCGGTGCCAATGGCGGCAAAGTAGGCGGCGGCTGTGGCTGCAATTAATAAATACAAAATAACTGTTTAGTAAAGAAATAAAATGAAAAAACTGAGTCTGTTTGCAATCGGGATGTATTGCATGGTGTTGTCTGCGTTTTCGCAATCTACCGTAGCGGATACATCAGGCTATAAAAGTAAAAAACTGAAGCTGGATGAAGCCAACCTGGTAACGGGTTACTATAACCAAACCGGCGATCATTCAGCCGTTACCGGCGGCATTGGAACACAAAAATTGAACGATGTTGCCAACATCATCGATCTTCAGTTTGTAAAATGGGATGGCGTTAATAATAAATATACCTGGAATGCAGAACTGGGTGTTGACCATCACACAGCGGCTTCTCAAAAATATGTTTCTATAACAGGCGCTTCCAAGGCTGGCGGTACAAGGGTTTATCCATCTATCAACTGGCAGGTTGAAAACAATAACGGCTATACTTTTGGCTTAGGTGCCGCTATATCAAGCGAATACAATTATCAATCGAGAAGTGTAAATTTTTTACTTGGTAAAACATCTAAAAATAAAAACACCGAAATTTCTTTTAAAGGACAGGCATATTTTGATAAGGTAACCCTTATTGAACCTTCCGAACTCGTACCCAAAACAACAGTTACAACAGGAACTATCACTACTTACACCACTGCCAGCGGCAACATTATTTCTTCGGGCGGCGGCACCGAATATCACAAAGCGCACATTCCCGCATCAGCCAGAAATACATTTGCGGGTTCGCTTAGTATAACGCAGGTCATCAATAAAAATATTCAGTTGGCATTTATTGCTGATGGTGTTGCGCAGGACGGTTATTTAAGCCTTCCTTTTTACCGCGTTTATTTTAAAAATCAGGATTCTGCAAAAATTGAGCATCTGCCGGGTACAAGGTATAAACTGCCGCTTGGCATACGGTTGAATTACTTTTTAGGAGATAAAATAATAGTGCGTGCTTATTACCGCTATTATACCGATAGCTGGAACATCAACGCACATACGGCAAGTTTGGAAGTGCCTTACAAGGTGTCTCCTTTCTTTTCCATCAGTCCTTTTTACAGGTATTATGTTCAATCGGCTTCACCCTATTTTGCGGCTTATAAAGAGCATCTTACTACTGATGCTTATTATTCCAGCAATTACGATTATTCAGCTTTTAATTCGCAGTACTTTGGCGTGAATGTAAAGATCACTCCAAAGAACGGTGTGTTCAATATTCCGTATTTCAATACATTGGAAATTCGCTACGGACATTACCTGCAAACAACAGGGTTACAAGCCAATAACATTGGCATTAATTTGAAGTTTAAGTAGTAGTTATTGAAGAATAAAACAAAAGCCTGTAAACTAATTGACAGGCTTTTTTGTAACGGTATCAGGTCTTCTCAAACAACCGATTGGTAAATTCAATAACAGTAAAAGACCGTATTCTATTTTTACAACCTTGTTTTTATAAATGAAGTAAAAACAAACCATGATAGTTATCTGAAATTAGCAAACCGGCGAAAGACTAATTGGTAAATAAAAACATCTATTCTTTGTTTTTGATTGCATACCGCTTAGAACCATAAAATATATCATTGACTTTTGCTTATTGCGGGCGTTCAACCCGTTCGATGAATGGTTGGCGCCAACTTCTGAAAGACCAAAGTATTTTACTTTGCCATCTTTACTTACATCTGTTACTGTTCCGGCAAACAAAGTTCCGTTGCCTGATTTTATGCAAAACCGTTATACTCTTCATCTGTTACTCTATTCAACCATTCCACTATACCTTTATCTGTGTTTGTGTTGATAGCAATATGGGTTAACTCTCTGTCAGGCGAAGCACCATGCCAATGCACCACATCGGGTGCAATTTTAACTACATCTCCTTTATGAAGTAATTGTATGGGCTTGCCTTTTTCCTGATAATAACCAATGCCATCCGTAACAATTAAAATTTGCCCTCCGGCATGTTTATGCCAGTTGTTCCTTGCAGCCGGTTCAAATACTACATTGCCTATCTGGCAATTAAAAATATCATGTTTTGGCACTAACATTTTTACCCATGCTGTGCCGGTAAAATAATCAGCAGGCGCTTTATCTCCTTTTGAAAAAATGGCGGTTGGATTGTTTGATGTAGTCATGATTTAGAATTTGATTTGTTTTTACTTGCATTTTTCCGAACCTATTTTCCGATAAAATTCCATATACCGTAAGAACTTAATGAAGAGCGTTAACTCATTCGTTTCAATCAATTATAGTCCCGTTGATTTTTCCATTGCTTCGGTATAACGGGTGCCTGTTATCTCTATTTGTTGAGAAGCGATTTCAATTTTTTTCGAGATCTGCAGCCGTTAATTCAATAGATGCAGCACCATTATTTTCAGCGAAATGGCACACAAGAAAAAGTCATTCCCATACACACAAGCCCGATGGCTGACACTTCAAGACCGCTGTTTCCTAATTTACGTTTTTGCATAGTTTGTTTTTACATTATTCTATTTACTGTAATAGTCAATTTTGCAAGTAAACATTTTACATCATTTTATCTTCATTCCGGGCACGAGGGGAACAGTCTCAACAAGTTCAAGAGATTTCACCATATTTTTTGTAGCCGTTTTGTATTTAATAAAATGAGGCGTTTGCAAATGAGCTTTATAAGCGTTTGAATCAGCATAGATTTCTAAAATGGTAAAGTGGGTAGGATGTTCTTTTTCTGATACGGCATATAAGGTAAGTACACCTGGCTCAACGCGTGTCGCAGTTTCAACACCTTCCTTCAACAATGCTTTATAGTTTTCCAGCTGTGTTGAATCAATAATCAGCTTTGCCAGCCGCACAATTTGTTTTTTCTCCTGGCTATGAGCATTACTATAACCAAAAAATGTAAGCATAGCTAACGTAAGAATGAAGGTCAGCAAGTTAGTTTTCTTTTTCATTTTTCTTTTATTATCAATTCAATAATCTGTATTCATTAGGAGACTGACCGTTATGATTAGCAACAGATCAATAATGCAATCTGTTACTAAAATATTTCCAGTCTTTTAATGGGCTAATACACGGTTGTTTCAAATCTCAAATTAAAGCTTATTTGCAAATAAAAAAGACTTGCAATCGCAAGTCTTTTAAAACATTAATTATTCGGTGCCCGGAACAGGAATCGAACCTGCACTTCCTTGCGAAAACCAGATTTTGAGTCTGGCGCGTCTACCAATTCCGCCATCCGGGCATACTTTTTTTAAAGGGCTGCAATATTAAGCCATCAACGCATACCTGCCAAAATACGTGTGAGGTATTTTTTCTTGTAATAATAATCCTTCACTTGCAGCAACTCTTCTTCGGTAGTAGCACCTTCTTTATAATATTCAATACTGTTTTTAACAGGTTCATAAATTTCTGTTTCTTTATTTTTTATTTGTTGATGAACGGCTTTCGCCGCTGCTTCATCTTCTTCCATTTTAGCATCCGTTAATTGCTCGTTTAATTCCAGCATTTCCATTAAAAAATGGGGCGGCAACTTGTATTTTTCCTCTTCAATTAAAAAACCCTTTTGTTGCAATACATATTTAATGGTTTCATCTCTGTTCTGAAAAATTTTATAAGCTTTGTTTATTGCCGAAGATGTCTCCAATGCCTGCGCCTGTTCAGTTTGAGAAGTGTTTGTATAAAAATCAGGATGATACTTACGGCTTAACTCATAAAACTTTCGCTTTACCATTTTTTCATCCGGCAGAAGCGAAACCGGTATTTCAAACAGTTCAAAATAATTCATCACTATGCAAAGCTATTGCGCAGCAGAACAAATACAATACTAAAGTTTGAAGGTAGAATACGTATTACTGAGAGGTTATTTTTTGAAACGATTATCTTGCTTCCAAAACAACGGAATGTTTGCTATTGGAATACTAAGAGAAGGGAAAATACCTGGCGACAATCGTGTTGCGTTTACGCCTTCGCATTGCCAGTGGCTGCTAAAAAACTACAATTGCCGCATCATTGTTCAACCTTCGCAAAAGCGTTGTTTTACCGATGAATTATATCAAAAGGCTGGCGCAATTGTTTCGGAAAATTTGGAAGGTTGCGATGCGCTGTTAGGAATAAAAGAAGTGCCTGTGAATGAATTGATAGAAAACAAAACTTACCTTTTTTTTTCGCATACAAAAAAAGAACAGCCGCAAAATCAAAAGATGATGCACGCCATGATTGACAAGCGCATTACGCTGATTGATTATGAATGTTTGGAGCATGAAGATGGTCAGCGCATTATTGGTTTTGGTTTTTTTGCAGGCGTGGTTGGCGCGCACAACGGCATGATGGCGTATGGCATTCGCACGGGCGCGTACTTGTTGCCGCGTGTTTACCAAAGTACCGATTACAGGCAGTTAATTCGCAGTTATTTTGGTTTAAAATTACCGAATATAAAAATAGCTGTTACCGGCAGTGGGAGAGTGGCGCATGGCGTGCTGGAAGTGATGAATTTAATGGACATTCAGGAAGTGGATGCAGAAGAGTATGCAGCGAAACAATTTGCTTATCCTGTGTACGTGCATTTACAAGGCGCCGACTTATACACACATAAAGATAAACGTACTTACAGCCGTGAAGATTTTCATTTGAACGCAGAGGAATATGAATGTTTATTTCAAACTTATTGTTCGCAAACAGATGTTCTCATCAATGGAATTTACTGGGATGTAACCATGCCCCGACTGTTTGAGCAGGAAGCCTTATTGCATAAGGATTTCAGGATACAAACAATTGCCGATATTACCGATGATGCGCAGGGCAGCATTCCCTGTAATTTAGGTGATGGAACCATGGCGGAACCGATTTACGGCGTTGATAAAAAAAACCTTGTAAAAACAAAGCCCTTTGCAAATGAAAGTATTGATGTAATGGCGGTTGGCAATTTGCCCAACGAATTGCCTTGCGATGCCAGCGATTATTTTGGCGATCAACTAATAAAATATGTGCTGCACGATTTGATAAACGGTAACAGCGAAATTATACAACGTGCCACTATTTTAGAGAAAGGAAAACTTACAGAACGATACAGTTACTTGCAAAAATATGCAGCTCAATAAATCATAGCATTTATAAATGCAAATAATAATCTTTCAATAAAAAAGCAAAATCGCTCGTGTAGTTTTCATTTGCATCTTTTATGCAAATTTCGTTTTGCATAAGCGGTTGCTTTCGTTTTGAAAAAAGATTCAGGCTTCTGAAAAACGAATGCTTCGGTGTTTGTTTTACACTTGTTTGCTGAAGCAAACAATAACCCTTTTCGTTTGCCAGCATTTCGCATTCTTTTGTACGGTGGTAAGGCAGCAAAATAGCAAAGCTTCCTTCATCATGTAACAATGTTTTTATAGCGGTCATCAATTCACGCAAAGTCAAGCCGGCGTTATGATGCGCAATGTTCTTCAATTCATCTTCACCCAATAAATCATTCTCATAAAAAGGCGGGTTACAAATAATAAAATCATACTTGTGTTGAGGCTTGCATTCCTGCACATCGCCTTCAATAACATGCAATCTTTGTTTCCATGTACATTCCGCAAAATTGTTCCTTGCCTGTTGCGCAGATAAAGTGTTTACTTCAACTGCATCAATGCTGGCTTCACAACATTTTTGCGCCAGCATCAAACTCAACAAACCTGTGCCTGCGCCAATATCAAGAATGTGTTTGACTGGTTTGTTTTTATCACTCAAATAATTGGCTACCCACGCACCAAACAAACAAGAATCTGTACAAACTTTCATTGCTGTTTTATCCTGATGAACAACAAATTGTTTACATTGAAAATAAGTATTCGGCATAAAAGAAAACATCAACAATCAAAATCATCAGTATGGCAATGAGCCTTTTTTCTGCAAGATTGATAATTTATATAATGCGCAGCTACAATAAAAGCAACAGCCGGCGGCAATAGCCATAATTGTTTTTCGTGCCATATTTGTTTTGCGCACAAAAACAAAATTCCGATAATAAAAATTAAAAGTGGCAGCAAACGGCGATGATGCTTTTTATAACCATGAAACAACGAGTAAAAACCAATAGCTGCCGCAATGCCAATCATTATAATTTCAAATGTTGGGTTATCCAGTAACTCAATTCCAAAAAATGGCAAACTGCTTATAAACAAAGGCAGCAACGCGCAGTGAATGGCGCAGGCAAGAGAAGCTGTAACGCCCAACCCATCCCAATTAATTTTAAAACGCATACAAAGCAAAAGTAACAATCGATTTTGATAATGCAACAATGTTGCAAAAAATTAAAAGAGAATGTTAGATTAAAAAAAGCAAATTTTTCTTGTTGTAATTTTGAAAGATGAATAAAAGAAAACTGATTTTTTACGGCAGTTTTTTGGTTGGTCTTTTCATCCTCTTTTTTCTTTTTGTTTTTTGGGGAACCGACAACTGGAAAACCAAGCTGCCACAGCTTTCCACTTCGGTGCAGCCGTTTTCTTTTATCACACAAAACAACACTGTGTTTACACAAAAAGACATGCAGGGAAAAGTGTGTGTGGTGAATTATTTTTTTACTTCGTGCAAAGGCATTTGCCCACGCCTGAACGGTAACTTAAAAAAGGTGTATGATAAATTTAAAAGCCATCCGGATTTTTTAATTCTTTCACATACGTCCGATCCGGAAACCGATTCGGCGGCAAAGCTGAAACTGTATGCTGAAAAAATGAAGGTGGATACTAACAACTGGATTTTTCTTACCGGACGAAAAGATAGCTTGTACAAGCAAGCCCGCAATAGTTATTTGTTAGATGACCCGAAGAACGCTGTGGTAAGCATTGACGACCAGTTTTTGCACACGCAATTTTTAGCATTGGTTGATAAAAATGGAAATTTGCGGGGCGAAATTTACGATGGTTTGAAACAAAAAGATGTAGAGCAATTAGAAGATGATATCAACGTATTATTAAATGAAAAAAACGCCGGTTTTTCGGTCTCTAATTTTACACATTCAACCAATTAAATGGTTATGATAGTTGAAGACATATTGAAGCGAAATAATTTAAGCACAACAGAAAGCCGCAAAGCTATTTTGCAGTTGTTTTTAGAAAGCAACGGTGCGCTGGAACATTCGGTAATTGAAAGAAAAACAAAAGAGCAGTTTGACCGCGTAACCATTTACAGAACATTGCAAACCTTTGAAAAAAGCGGTATCATTCACACCATTCCAACTGCTGATAATATGGTGAAATATGCATTGTGTAAAAACAATTGCAGCGAAGGACATCATCACGATCATCATGTACATTTTATATGCGATAGTTGCGGAATAACCTATTGCCTGCAAAACATAGTTGTGCCGGAAGTTAAGCTGCCAAAGGGTTTCAGAGCCACTGACGCTGATGTTCTGGTAAACGGAATTTGTAAAAATTGTAAATAATACCTACTGTTAATCGCCGGCAATTTACACCGTTAATGCATCATACACAACAACCCGTTCCCATAAATGGCTGTAATTACTTACAAAAGATTGATGAATGGGATGTGTTTGATAAATTGCCTGGTCGTCAAGGCTTTCAAAAAACATAATTTCCGAAACACTCCACGATGAATCAACCACATCGCGCTGTTCGGTGCTGGCAACAATGCCTACATGCAAGCTTTTTATTTGCGGAACTGCCGACAGTGTTTTTACACCTTCAATCAGTTTATCCTGGTTTTCTTTTGATGGATTTTTAAGCCAGAAAATTGCATGATGAATTAATGATTGTTTCATGTTGCTATATTTTAAAACGAAATAAAATAAAATGAAGTAAAAACAAACGGCTGCAACAGAAAATGAAGCAGCCGCTTATAAGTTATTAATGCAATTTAAAACTAATAAAAATCGGATCGGTTATCAGTGATGGATGCGCTTTTGCGTAACGCTTCAAACACGCCGCTACCATTGTTTTGCTGTTGCTGCAATTGCCTTTTTAAATTGGTTTGCACTTGTTCAACTGACATGCCTGATGATGCCAAAGCCGTAACGCCATTGCTTTTCACCACAAACACACCGGCAGTTCCTGCAATCGGGTCGCTCACTTTTGAAACTAAATTTTTATTAAACGCTGCGCCCAATAACTTAGGCTCGAAACCTAAGTTAGGAACGGCAGGCGATTGAAACGAAAGGCTGTCTGAATTTTGAACAGATGCGCCTGCATTTTTTGCCACCTCATTCAGGGTACTGCCTTTCATTTTCGTGTTGATGATAGTTTGCGCTTTCTTTTCATTTCTTACAAAACTTTCAACCATCGGACGAACCGCTTTTGAGGAAGGCAATCCCTTTTTTTCAACCGAAGTTATCATAGCAACAATGTATTGATCGCCCACTTCAAAAGGGTCGGAAACATTGCCAACATCGTTTTTAAAAATCCAGCGAATCAGCTCTCTGTTTTCGCCGCCCATTGTGTTTAGAGAATAATCTTCTTTCTTAATTTCCTGCGAGCTTACCGGCATCAGCCTGTCTTTTTTTGCCGTAGCTTCAAAACTTTTTTCATCCTTGCTGGCAGTTGCAAATTGTGCAGCAGCAGTGCTGGCGTTATTAATGGTTTCACTGCTGGCGTTAATAGGTTTTGCAACATAAGCAACATTGTAAGCGTCCTGCATATTTTTCTGGCTCAATACTTCAATGTAATGATAGCCAGCATAAGTGCTGTTGGAAACCTTTACCGTTTTTTTTGTGCCAACAGGATTGTAAAATGCGGTTTCGGCAAACTCTTTACTAATGCGACTGAATTGTGAATAAGGAAAATCGTATTCGCCATTCGTTCCTTTGCTGCCCGCGTCGTCGCTGTATTTTTGTACCATCGAATCGAAGTTAGCGCCATGTTGTATGGCGGCTGCAATACTGTCAATTCTTTTTTTCGCAACGCTGTCCGGCAACACATCTTTGCCCTGATCCTGTGTTTTAATTAAGATGTGCCGAACTTTTGCCGAATCCGGCACAGTGCGCTTTCCAATTAATTTTGCAATCTCGTATTCATTGTTGTTGATGTAAGGACCATACACTTCGCCATCTTTCATTTTGGTAATGGTATCTGCCGCTGCATCTTTTAAATCTTTCTTTGTTGTATAAGCTCCGTTATAAGTTGCATCGCTGTTTTTTGACACTACAAAAGAAGTTACATCAGTAGTGGAAGCGAAAGCTGGTTTCAATGCAATCAACGCGTCTTTTACAACCGCAGAGTCAGCCGCAGTGGGCGTTTCGTTAAAGTTTACGTATTGAACAGTACGCGTTTCATCATCGCGTTTATATTGCCCGGAGTGTTTTTTTATATAAGCATTAATGTCATCATCACTTACTTTTACTGCGCTATCGTTAATAGAGCTGTATGGAACAAAAACAAACGATGCTTTTGCTACAGAATTGTTATCGGCATTTACTTTTTCAGCCATCCATTTCGGCACATAAGACGCGCCACTTAGCAAGGCGGAATATTTAGCGAACATGGCTTGCTGTGTGGTAGGATCAATATATTGTTTTTGAATTTGTTGTACGCGCGGGTCATCGGCATTCTTTTTTATTTGGTTGAATTGCTGACGCGCCGCATTCGCATCAAAAATACCTGTCTTCGGGTCGGTAAATTGTTGCTGCATCCACTGCGGCGGATTATCGCCAAACAACACATCAGCTAACTCTTTCGAAGTAAAAGCAATGCCTAATGTATTTAGTTCTTGTTTAAGCAGTGATTGCTGAACCATATAATTCCATACCTGACCGTTTAACATGCCGGGCTGCATTTCCTGACCACGTTGTTTGTTCATCGATTCAAAAAAACTTACGTTACTCTGAAAATCGGCGCGGTCAATTTTATCGCCGTTAATGCTACCGATGGTATTGCTGTTGGAAAAGGGGTTGCCTCTTCGTAACGAAGAATCCTGAAGGATAAAGGCAACAAGGGCAAGCGCAATGATTCCAAAAATAATCCATGCACCTCTGTCCCTGATTCGCTGAATAACTGACATAGACTAAACTGTGATTTTTGAGAGCGGCAAAAATAGGGGAATCCCGCATTTAAAAAAGAATGAATTGAAGCGGGAAGCGGATTTGAAAATAAAGATTCACAAACTGTTTATGAGATTGGTTTAATTGCATGATGTTATTATTTACATCACAGGCTGCAAGTGAAGTTCCGCCGCTTTGTGCAGCATGAAATAATAAGCAGCATCGTAATTGTTTGGAATAATGCCATCTAAAATGGCTTCCCGAATAGCATCTTTAATCAATCCTACTTTTCTGCCTGGCGAAAGAGAAAATGTTTGCATAATAATTTCTCCGGTTATGGGCGGCTGCCAGTTTCTAATTTTATCTTTTTCCTCCACTTCCTGCAACCGCTGCTTTACCAACTCAAAATTTTGCAGGTAGCGTTTTCTTTTATAGTTATTTTTTGTAGTGATGTCGGCTTCGCAAAGTAACATCAGTTCATCAAGCTCTTCGCCTGCATCAAATAATAAACGCCGGATGGCGCTATCAGTGATGTTTTCTTTTGTAAGGCTGATGGGACGCAAATGCAGCAATACCATTTTTTGCACGAACTTCATGCTATCACCCAGGGGCAATTTTAGTTTTGCAAAAATTTTCGGAACCATACGCGCACCCACAACTTCATGTCCGTGAAAAGTAAAACCGTGCCCTTCCTCAAAGCCTTTGGTGGCGGGCTTTCCAATATCGTGCATCAGCGCACCCCAGCGCAGCCACAAATCATCGCTTTTGGCAGCTACATTATCAATTACCTGCAGCGTGTGATAGAAGTTATCTTTATGCCCCATGCCATCAATATTCTCCGCACCTTGCAGCTCTGCCATCTGCGGAAAAATGAGTTGTAATAATCCGCTTTTAAATAACAAACTAAAACCAACCGAAGGCTGTTTGCTCAACATAATTTTATTTAGCTCATCAGTAATCCTTTCCACCGAAATAATGGAGATGCGATGTGCACTTTTTTGAATGGCGGCAAAAACTTTTTCTTCAATTGTAAAATGCAATTGCGATGCAAAGCGAATGGCGCGCATCATGCGCAGCGGATCATCGGAAAATGTGATAATGGGATCGAGCGGCGTGCGAATAATTTTACTTTCAATATCTTTTATTCCGCCAAACGGATCAATCAATTCACCATAATCCTTTGTATTTAAACTGATTGCAAGCGCGTTAATAGTAAAATCTCTCCGGTTCTGGTCATCTTCCAAACTGCCTGCAGATACAAGCGGATTGCGGCTTTCAGCACGATAGTTTTCTTTTCTTGCACCTACAAATTCTATTTGAAAACCATCAATCTTTATCTGTGCGGTACCAAAGGTTTTAAAAAAGGCGAAAGAAGGTGTAGGGTTGAAACGTTCGGCAACTTTTTGTGCCAGCACAATTCCATCACCCACAGAAACAATGTCGGCATCTTTCGATTGTCGACCAATGATTTTATCGCGAACAAAACCGCCAATGATATAGGTTGGAAACTGAAGTTCACTCGCCGCGGCAGCAATTTTTTTAAAGATAAATAACTCTCTTTCTGAACAACTGATTTGCATTAAAGCAAAGATAATTGACAGCGTTACAATATTGGGTTCTTACAAAATGAAGTAAAAACAAACGAGTTACTCAAACTCAAGTTCGTTCATGTTCAAATCCCAATCCATAGAAGTAAATTTAGGAGACGATTTACGATACCAGTTCTTAGATATCATTGAATAAGTAGTATAGTTTTTTTTGGAACTGATTTTTTTATCAAAAGATGAGGTGGTTGATATAGATAAAACAGTATTTACACTGGTATTAGGCGTATTGATAGTAAGAGATGTCATAACGTTGATTTTAAAATTTATATACAAAGCATTTATATAATTGTGCCACTTTTAGTCGTATAAAACTTAACAACTGAAAATAAAAATGAAAATTTTTTTATGATTGATTTTTAAATGTTTATGCAGCTGAGTTTTTTTACAGGCAAATGAGAAGTGTGGAGCAGGTTGAACAAAGCAGGGATGAACTGAACTAAAATGACACAAAAAATAATCATATTGAGGTTGAACTGAAGTTGTTTTGTTGATTGAATGAGACTATGAAGCCGATGTAAAAAAGTTTTTGCATTTTTGCACTTATCTTTAGTGAACTGCATGAAGAATCAACTATACCAACAGTTTAAAGAACGGAAAAAGCTTGGGCGTAAATCATTTGCTGTATTAATTGATCCTGATAAAGTTGATGCTTTGCAAACGGATAAGCTTGTAACTCTGGCGGTGGATGCCCGGGTTGATTATCTCTTTGTAGGCGGCAGTTTGGTTATCTCCAATCACTTAGATGAGTGCATTCAGCAAATAAAAGCGTTGTGCCATATTCCGGTTGTGCTTTTTCCAGGCTCGCCATCGCAAATCAGTAAGTATGCAGATGCGTTGCTGTATCTTTCTTTAATCTCCGGTCGCAACCCCGAATTGTTAATTGGCCAGCATGTTATTAGTGCGCCATTTGTAAAAAGCAGCGGGCTTGAAATTATGCCCACAGGCTACATGGTGATTGATGGCGGAGCGCCAACCACTGTATCGTATATTTCCAACGCTTCGCCCATTCCTGCCGATAAAAACGAAATTGCCATGTGCACTGCTATGGCTGGCGAAATGCTGGGCATGAAGTTGATTTACATGGATGCAGGAAGCGGCGCCAAACGGCCTATCGGCGAGATGATGATTGAAAAAGTGGCGCGCCATATTGAAGCTCCGTTAATTGTTGGCGGTGGCATTACCAATCCGGAAAAAGCTTATCGCAACTGCAAAGCCGGAGCCGATATAATTGTTGTTGGCAATGCGATTGAAAAAGATGCGACCCTCATAAAAGAAATGAGCGATGCCATTCATTCGCTTCCGGTAGTTGTTTAATTTTAATTATCATTTATACTCCCTTTTGCCTTCCTGCTTCAAAGGTTCGGTATCTTTATTTTTATAAGATTGAGATATGAGGCTGCTTATTGTTTTCGTGTTAGTCATTAATTCAACGGCTTTATTTGCGCAACCCGAAAAGCCCGTTGGTACTATTGCCGACCTGGAAAAGAAAGGAAGGGTAAACCAGGTATTGGGTGATGGCGTTTCGTTCACATTAGCTTCTTTAAATTTTACTACTTATTATGCAAGGTTCCACTGGAATATCGATCCTAACGTTTACTACATCAGCGGTTGGGTAACGTATTATGTTCATCTTACTCAACAGGCCGACAGTATTTCTTTTGACCTGGATGACTCTTTGATTGTTGATAGTGTTTCTTTCCAGGGAATGAATACATCTTTTAAACAAAGCAAAAACAAAACAGTATCCATTTTTTTTCCGCAAACAATAAGTGCAGAACATAAAGATTCGCTTTCTATATTTTATCATGGAATGCCTGCCAGCAGTGGCTTTGGATCGTTTACACAAAGTATGCACAACGGCAATGTGCCTGTAATCTGGACGCTGAGCGAACCCTACGGCGCACGCGACTGGTATCCGTGCCGCAATGGTTTGGATGATAAAATTGATAGCATGGACATTTACATTACACATCCATCGCAATACACGGCTTCAGCCAATGGTTTACTCACGGACACTTCAACAAATAATAACTACACAACCAGTCATTTCCAACACCGTTATCCTATTGCAACATATCTGGTTGGCATTGCAGTAACCAACTACGTTACATTTTCACAACAAGTGGCTTTGCAAAATGGAACGCTGCCCGTAACTACAACGGTATATCCCGAATATGTATCTTATTTCCAAACTTACGTGCCTTCTGCTTACAACGCGTTGCAGTTGTATGATAAATATTTTGGCACTTATCCGTTTATAAAGGAACGGTATGGCCAAACCGAGTTTGGCTGGAGTGGCGGCATGGAGCACCAAAGCAATTCATTCATCCACAATGCCGACGAATATTTGATGGCGCACGAATTGGCGCATCAATGGTTTGGCGATAAAATTACACTCGGCAGCTGGCAGGATATATGGCTGAACGAAGGCTTTGCAGTTTATCTTGCCGATATCTTTTACACCGAGCATTTTCATCCTGAAAACCTCGCCAACATTGTATCGCAAAGCGTTGACTATGCAACGAATGAACCGGATGGTTCGGTTTGGGTTGATGACACCACGAACGTAAACCGCATATTCAGTTTTGATTTATCGTATAAAAAAGCAGCGATGCTTCTTCGTATGTTGCGTTGGCGGTTGGGCGATTCTGTTTTCTTCAAAGGCATTCGCCAATATCAATCCGATTCTTCTTTACAATACAATTTTGCACGCACTAAAGATTTGCAACGAAACCTGGAAACGGCAAGCGATAAATCATTAACCGATTTTTTCAATCAATGGTTTTATGGCAAAGGCTTTCCTTCTTTTGCTGTGCAATGGAACTGGAGTAAAAACAAACTTCAATTGCAAATTAATGAAACTACGAGCAACGCTTCCGTACCTTGCTTTTATACGCCTTTGCAGTTGCGGTTTGCCAATGCTTCGCAACAACAGGATACAGTCATCAACATTTCGAAAAATGTTACGCAGTTGTTGTTGCCATTGAATTTTAAACCCGATACGGTTTTGATTGATCCATCGCAATATATAATCAGTAAAAACAATACCTCGATAGAAGTAAACGAAGTGGTGTTATTTAATGATAACGATCAAATTATTTTATACCCGAATCCAGGCAAAAATATGCTTTACATTCACCTGCCTCTTGCCGATTCAATTACTTCTGAAACGGTAATAGTTACTTCCGCTTCCGGCGCAATTGTGTATAAAAAAAAGTTCGGTAATATTTATCAAAACACAATCGCATTACCGGTTGCGCGTCTGTCAAAAGGCGTTTATTTTGTTGTTCTGCAAAGCAACAAAAACAAAACCGTTACAAAGAAATTCATCAGGCAATAAGCCTCGCAGTTGCAAACAACATGGCGACAAAAAGAAAGAAAAAGAAAAGGAGGCAATGGCTTTATTTTATAATCATTATAGCCTTGATGACGGCAGGTTATATAAGTTACCAGCTATACCAAATTTACCTTTACTATAAAGCCGATTTTGTTCGCTACGATGGCTTTAATATTGATGTTCCGATGGGTTATAGCGTTCATGGAATCGACATCAGCCATCACCAGGGAAACATTGCATGGAATGCAGTGAAAAAAATGCAGGTAAAAGATATTACGCTGGATTTTGCTTACATCAAAGCCACGGAAGGCGTTAGCAACGTTGACGATTGTTATAAACGAAACTGGATGAAGTGCAGCGAGCTGTACATTCCGCATGGCGCGTATCATTTTTATCTTCCCAATAAAAGCGGGGCTGCGCAAGCCATCAATTTTATAAAAACAGTAAAGTTGCAACCTGGTGATTTGCCGCCTGTGGTTGACGTTGAAAAGTTTTATGGCACAACGCCAGATGCCATGCGTGTTGAATTAAAACTATGGCTGAACATGGTTGAAACGCATTATGGCGTGAAGCCGATAATTTATACCTATGTAAATTTTTATGAGAATTATTTAGGTAAAGATTTCGATAATTATCCCTTGTGGATTGCGCATTACGTGCAGCGCCGGCAGCCGCGCATTAAACGCGATTGGTTGTTCTGGCAGTTCAACGAACACGGAACCGTCAATGGTATTGGCAACAGTACCGACTTTAATGTTTTTAATGGCGATACGGCTACATTTAATCAAATGCTGGTAAAGTGAGAAGTGAAAAGTGAGAGGTGAGCAAAAAATACATAATACAAATACAGTTTTATGTTACCGGCATTTGTAACTCCGGTTGTGCATCGTTGCGTCGCACTCTTGTACGTTCAGAAATGAATTGAGCAGTTATGCAAATGCTATTTTAACCGCAAAGCCGCAGATACGCGAAGAAAACCATTTTTACTATTCCTTTGTATCTCCGCGCCTTTGCGGCAAAAACATAGTAAAAACAAACGCTTACAACAGATTTTTACTTTGCAGGTACTCCGCAATTTGTATTGCATTCGTTGCTGCACCCTTGCGAAGGTTATCGCTTACAATCCACATATTTAATGTATTGGATTGCGTTTCATCGCGGCGCAATCTTCCTACAAACACTTCATCTTTATCGTGCGCTAACATTGGCATCGGATAAACAGCATTGTCAATATCATCCTGCACAACAACGCCCGGCGAGCCGGCTAACAATTGCTTTACTTCCTCTAAATCGTAATCATTTTCAAATTCCACATTCACGCTTTCGCTGTGCCCGCCAATCACAGGAATGCGCACGGTGGTTGCTGTAACTTTTATGCTATCATCACCCATAATTTTTTTGGTTTCATTCACCATTTTCATTTCCTCTTTTGTGTAACCGTTGGGCAAAAACACATCAATTTGCGGAATGGCATTTAAGTCAATGCGATACTTATAAGCCATCACACCTTCTAAGCCTTTGCGTTCGTTAAACAACTGGTCAACTGCTTTTTTGCCGGTTCCGGTAACACTTTGGTACGTGCTAACCACAATGCGTTTGATTTTGTATTTGGTGTGTAGCGGCTGCAGCGCAACCACCATCTGGATGGTTGAGCAATTAGGGTTCGCAATAATTTTATCGTCCTTAGTCAGCACGTATGCATTCACCTCCGGCACAACTAATTTTTTAGTAGCGTCCATGCGCCAGGCGCTGCTGTTATCAATCACAGTTATACCAGCTTCGGCAAACCTTGGCGCCCATTCCAACGATGTGCCGCCACCGGCTGAAAACAAAGCTACATGCGGCTTTGCCGCAATGGCATCGCTCATAGAAACTACTTTGTATAACTTGCCTTTGAACTCAATTTCTTTGCCTACGGATTGTTCAGAAGCAACAGGAAACAATTGGGTTACCGGAAAATTTCTTTCGCGCAACACCTGCAACATTTTGGTTCCCACCAAACCGGTAGCACCTACAACGGCTACTTTCATAATTGTTTGTTTTATTATAATTGAAATAAAAAAGCCTCCCTGTTTTGAGGAAGGCTTTGCTTATCTTTTACCATACATAAGCAACATCACCTTCCCCGTAAAAGGAACTTTATGGTGCGCTTTGTTGTATGAATAGTTGTTGTCATTTGCTGCGCGAAAATAATGACCAAAACAGAATTTGCGCAAAATAAATTTTGACAAGAAAAATCGGTTTTAATTTTTATTTATTGAATCGCTTTTTATAATCTTTTGACATCTGTTACACTTGCTTTAGGTTTGCCACCGTCATAAAAAAGAATATGAAAAAATTTCAGTGGAAGAAAGCCCTTCCTCATCTTATAGCCATTGTTGTTTTTATATTGGTTGCCCTTATTTATTGCAAACCGGCTTTGCAAGGCGAAGTGCTGCAGCAAACCGATGTGGTGCATTGGCGCGGCATGGCGCAGGATGTGTATGACCACAAAGAAAAAACAGGCGTTTCTCCGCTTTGGAACACGCGTTTATTTAGTGGGATGCCCAATTATCAAATTGCTATGCAGTACGTGCAGCCGTTGCAGTACATCAATATGATATTGACGCTGAACTTACCTAAGCCGGCTAATTTTTTCTTTCTTGCCTGCCTTTGTTTTTACTTGCTTTGCGCCGCATACCGAACCAATTATCTGGTAGCTATTTTAGGCTCGCTTGCCTTTGCTTATTCCACGTACGATCCGGTAATTGTTTCGGTTGGGCACGATACAAAAATGCTTGCCATCGCATACATGCCAGCCTTACTTGCAGGTTTGTATTTGCTATATGAAAAGAGGTATGCCATCGGGCTTGCCACTACGGTTTTATTTGCCAGTATGGAAGTGTTTGCCAATCATCCGCAAATTAATTATTACTCTATTCTCATCGCTGGATTTATCACCATTGCATACATTATAAAATGGATTAAAAACAAACAATGGAAGCACATGCTGATAGCTTGCGGCTTAGCTTTGTTTTCGGGTATTGTTGCGGTTGCCAACTCTGCTTTGGTTTTGCTTACAACATCAGAATATTCAAAATACACGATGCGCGGCGGCAAAAGTTTAGATAACAGCGGCGGTACTTTGAAAGATGTAAAAACAACGGGTTTGGATGAAGATTATGCGTTTCAGTACAGCCAGGGAAATACAGAATTTCTTACCTTTTTAATGCCCAATGTTTTTGGCGGAAGCAGCAGCGAAACTTTTGATGCTGATAGTAAAATTGCCAGCACATTAATAGAAAAAGGTGTGCCCGAAAGCAATGCGCAGCAACTTGCACAGTCGTTGCCAAAATATTGGGGCGATAATTATTCCACCGCAGGTCCGGTGTATTTAGGAGCCATAATTTGTATTTTATTCATCATTGGAATGGTGGTAGTTAGTCCACAGCAAAAGTGGTGGATGTTTGCCGCCTGCCTTTTTGCCGTGTTAATGGCATCGGGTAAATATTTGTTGGGCTTCAACGAGTTTTTATTTCATCATCTTCCATTATACAATAAGTTTCGTGCGCCAACCATTGCGCTGGTAATTCCGCAATTGTTGTTCCCATTGCTTGCTGTTTTGGCATTGCAAAAAATATTTTTTGAAGATACAAAGCCACAACTGCAAGCCTCATTCAAATATATTTTATACGCGGTTGGCGGTGTGTTTGTTTTTATTGGACTGATGTATTTAGCAAGCGATTTCAGAAGTGCAAATGATAATCAAATAAAAAGCATGTTAAGCCAGGTAACGGGCAACAATCAGGAGTTTGGCAACGTGATTTATAACAGCATGATTGCCGAACGCAAAAGCATGTTCAGCAGCGAATTGTTGCGTGCGTTATTATTTGCTTTGGTTACTGTGGGTGCAGTGTTTTTATACTTAAAAAGTTGGGTGAAACCGATGGTCATTGTAATTGCTTTGATTGTAATCAGCACCTTTGAATTATTAAAAGTTGATAGCAAATATTTAACCGATACCAACTATGTTGAGCCGGATAGTTATGAAGCGAATTTTAATCTTACACTGCATGGCACACCAACCGATGCAACTGCCTATCAATCGTTGCAGGCGGATAAAGACCCGCATTTCAGAACGTTTAATTTAGCACCCGACAGATACAGCGAATCTATCACGGCATATCATTACCGTTGTGTTGGCGGCTACAACCCGGCAAAGTTGAGCATCTATCAGGATTTGATAGAAAATCAACTCACCCAAAAATTAAATCTTCCTGTGTTAAATATGCTCGATGCAAAGTATTTTTTAGCACCCGAAGGGCAACAACCCAACACATTTACCGTGCAGCGCAATGAAGCTGCCTTAGGTGCCTGCTGGTTTGTTAAAAACATAAAATATGTAAATGGTGCAGCTGCTGAAATGGGCGCGCTCACTAATTTTAATCCGGCTGATACGGCCATTGTTGATGCCGGTTTTAAGAGTATTGCAGGTACAATAAACGCAAGCGATAGTACAAGCAACATTAAATTAGTGGGCTATGATAACGATGATATAAAATACGCATCACAAAGCAACGTACCCAACTTCGCGGTATTTAGCGAAGTGTATTATCCCGTAGGTTGGAAAGCCTATATTGATGGCAAAGAAACGCCGTATTGTAAAGTGAATTACGTGTTGCGTGGTATGCCTGTACCGGCTGGCAAACATGATATTGAATTCAAGTTTCATCCAACCTCATACTACACGGGGCAAAGCTTTAATTTATGTTGGAAATGCATCATTTTGTTGTTATGCCTGATAGGTGCAGTTGTATGTGGTATTGCAAGGCGGTACGCGTTCTATAACTACACAAACTTATTCTTCCTGTTGAAGCATCAAAATATAAAACTTTTAATCATCGAGCCTTATCGTTTTCTGCCAGCTATCAACGGCGGACAAAAAGCGATTGAGCAACTTGTATAAAAACATGTGGTGAATTGGCATACAACCTTTATTGTTTCTACAAAAAGCAATAACGATGAACGCACTTGCTAAAAATTATCAGCTCATCAAATTATTCAGCAATCATCCGCTTCATTACATCAATGTGTTTTATTTTTTTAAGATAAAAAATGCAATAAAAGAAAACGGTATCACACATCTGGTGATTGAGCATCCTTACATGGGATGGCTCGGATTTTTATTGAAAACGATATGCTGGTGTAAAGTGGTTGGTTCGTTCGCATAACATAGAATCGGTGCGTTTTAAAACCTTAGGAAAATGGTGGTGGAAATTAATGTGGATGTATGAAAAATGGGTTCATCGCGAAGCAGACACCAGTTTTTTTATTACACATAATGATAAAGAATTTGCAATTAAGAACTATCATCTTTCACAACAAAAAAGTGAAGTGATCACGTATGGAATTAATCAGCAGAAAGCGCCTTCCGTAAATGAAAGAGCCAATGCAAAAACAATAATTTGTAATCAGTATAACATCCCGTTTTCAAACACCATTTTATTGTTCAATGGCGATTTAGGTTATGCACCCAACACACTTGCTGTTGAAGCCATCATAACACAAATTAATCCATTGCTGTTGCAACATTCATCATTTCAATACACCCTTTTTATTTGCGGCAGAAACCTTCCGGAATCATGGCAAAAACAAATGCAAAACGAATCGGCAAATATTATTTATACAGGCTTTGTGAATGATGTAGTTCCTTTTTTTTTAGCTGCCGATATTTTTATCAATCCGGTTGTTGCCGGTGGCGGCATAAAAACAAAATTGGTGGAAGCGTTGGGTTATAATTGCAATGCGGTAAGCACAACAAGCGGCGCTGCCGGCATTAACCAAAATACAACCGGCAACAAACTAACCGTTGTAGATGATAGCGACTGGAAAGCCTTTGCCAATGCTATTTTGCAAAGCGATACATCGTTGCAGATTCAGGCAGATTTTTACGAACATTTTTATTGGGGTAATATTGCAGCCAAAGCAGTAACTACACTGCTTTCTTTATAGGCAAACAAAATTATGGTAGTTGGTTTAGGCATGATTGCAACACGGTTTCAGAATTATATAAACGACGATCGTTTTATAGTTTTTGCTTCAGGCGTGTCCAATTCTTCTACAAAAAATTACAATGATTTTGATAGAGAAAAGCAGTTACTCATACAAACTAAAAATGCTTATGCAGATAAGCGGTTTGTTTATTTCAGCACTTGTAGTATTTATGATGAAAGCTTACTGTATTCGCCTTACGTGCAGCACAAGCTGCAAATGGAATCGTTAGTTGCAAAACACAAAGGCGGCTTTACTATTTTTCGCGTTTCTAACCCTGTTGGGTTTACTGAAAACAAACATACACTTCTCAATTTTTTTATAAATGCAGTAAAAAATAAACAGCCGTTTACTGTGTTCAACCCGGCTGAACGCAACCTTATTGATATAGATGATATGTTTGCTGTTTGTAATTATATACTTCAGCAAAATTTATTTATCAATTCAACGGTGAACATCGCCAATCCAAATAATTATTCAATATTGTACATCATCAAACACATCGAATCTTATTTTGTAAAAGAAGCTGTGTTTACAACCATCAGCAAACGCTCGGTTCCCGTTATTGATACGTCTCTCATACAACCTTTTTTCTCAACCCTGGGCATTCAATTTAGCAGTGGCTACCTTTTGCAAATGCTTCAAAAATATTATCCGTTAACATGACTTATTCATCACTCAGAACAAAACTTTTTGTTGAGAATATAATCATGTTTCCATTGGTGATGGCAGGAAAATGGTATGGAAAATTTTTCCCTTTACGCACAAAGCATCGGGTGTTTTTGTTTTTTCCAAACACAGATATTGGCGGCTCACCTAAAGTAAACATAGATGTTACCAACTGCATACAAACTTTTTCTCCTGTTATAATTTTTTCAAAAAAAGGAAAGAACAATTTGTTTGCAGAACGGTTTCGCGAAACGGGTGTGAAGATGATAGATTTACACAAATGGATTGATAATAAATGGCTTCATTTTATTAATATTTTTTACAGAGGCATGATTGCTTCGTGGATACATCAACAACCCGAGGCATCGGTATTGGGCGGCGAGTGCATTTATTTTTATAAGGTAATTCCTCATTTAAAAAAAAGGGTTCGTTGCGTTGAAGTTTGCCATTTAGATACCTGGCTTACTTATAGTGTTGGATTTATAAAATATATTGATGAAAGAGTGTTTAGCACAGAGCAATTAAAGCGTGATGTTGAGAAGCAATACAAAGAAAATAACATTGATAAAAGCTATTGGAATAAACTTCGGTTTATAGAAAATGCAATTGATATTCCACCTTTGCACCTTACAAATAATACAACATTGCAGGTTGTTTTTATCGGGCGCGGATCGCCGCAAAAACGAGTAAACTTAACAGCATCCATTGCAAAAAAAATGCATCAAAAACAAACGCCGGTACATTTTAGTTTTGTTGGCGATGTAGAAAACATAGTAAATATTTATGATTACCCGTTTTGTACTTTTTTTGGTAATGTAAAAGATGATGCGGTACTCAAAAAAATTTATAATGATAGTGATGTTTTGATAATGACATCATCGTTTGAAGGCTTGCCGGTTGTAGTGATGGAAATGATGGCACGCGGTAAAATCATCATTACAACTGCTGTAAATGCGTTGCCTAATTACATTCATCACAACGTGAATGGGTTTTTAATTACAGCAACGAACGATAATGGCATTGTTGAAGAAGGTGTTTCTTATATTGAAAATATCTTAAAAGACTTTTCTCTAAAAATATCAATGGGTATAAAGAGCAGAGAAATGGCAATTGAAAAGTTCAGTTATCAAAAGTTTTGTGTTGAATACAAAGCAGTTCTTCAACTATAATTTCAGGTTTTCTTTTACATAACTTATCAGCATGTATAATTTTGAAAAAAAGCCATGCTGCAAACGGGATGGTTTGATTTTGCTTTGCTCCTCTACCATATTTTCAATTATTTTTTGCCAGGGCGATGCGTACTGATAAAGAGTTTGAATGCTTCTTGTATTTGTATTGCGGATAATGCGCCACCAGGCATCATAAACCAAAATATTATTCAATGGTTTTGTGCCATATTTATGTAACAGCAACCATCCTTCAGGTAACTCAACACCAGGCACGTTTAAACAACTGTTTGTAACCGATGTTTGATTAATACCAAGGTTGATAAGCACTTTGCGGATGCGGGTAAAAGTTTTTTCCGAATGTAACAACTGCATATAATAATCAATATCAACACGCCACTTCATTCCCTCGTCATATTTTGCCGTAACGGAACGATGCACCATGCAAACACTCGGCTGACCAATAATATTTTCTGCTAACAAAATCATGGGTTGGCGAAGCAATCTTTTCTTTTTAGATAAAGAAAGATAAGGCTTGCGTAAAGCTGCACCATTTTCACCGATGTTGTTATAACCGCCTGCAATAAATTTGTTTCCTTTTTTAGTGGCATCGGCAAATGTTTGCAAAGCAGTAGAGGTAGCAAACCAATCATCGTCGTGCATTAGTTTTATCCATTCTCCCTTTGCTTTGTTAATGGCAAAATTCCAGTTGGCGGGTGTGCCCAATGAAGGTTCATTTTTAAAATATCGTATGGGAAATTTATCTTCTGTTGTTTTTATTACATTTTGTACAGAATCATCATTGCTGTCATCTGATACAATCACTTCAAAGTTTTTGAACGTCTGATGTGAAATGCTTTGCAGCAAGCGTTGCAAATAGTGCGTTCTTTGATAAGATGGAATGCAGATGGAAATAAGCGGCGATGATTCTACCATTGTAAAAAATGCAAAACTAAATGAAGTAATGCATTAAAAACAAAGCCTGAAGCGTTGCAGTTCACCACATAAAAAAAGCACCCTTTTCACAGTGCTTTTTAAAATATAATTTATACTTCAAAATTCATAACTCAACTTACATAGCTTCGTAAAAACCAAGCCCATTGTTCATGTTTTCCATCATGCCGGTTACAAAATCGGCGGTGCCGGTATCTTTTATTTCATCGGTTAATTTATCAATGTCTCGACGTAATAAACGAATAATAGTTTCGTGGTCGTTCAGCAAATTGGTAAGTTGTTATTTTTGATGTGTAGGCATCAAAGCCTTCTTCCAGTTCGGTGTACAATCGCTCATAAAACCCGTGCATTTGTAAAAAGTTTGGACCTTCTACATGCCAATGATAGTTTCTTGTTTTTATATACAGCACATATTGGTTTGCCAACATGCGCTGAAATATTTGTGCGGAAGATTACTTTTGCTCTTCGCTCATCCCGATATTTGCAATCATATAAATTTGTTTATAAATATGGCTGTGCTAATCCAGTAATGAAGCCAGCTTCATCAGTTCATCCCGCTTATATTTTACATGTGCATCAGTAAAGCATTTGGCAAATTCTTCAATCAATAATTGAATGACGCGTTTGTTAGAAAGCGGGCGAAAATAAAATGCCGTTGGCGGTACCGAAATACGTTTAAAATACAGCTCAATTTCTTTGTGAGTAAACACCTGACCGCTGGTTGCATCAACATAAAACAAAATGTATTGCTGCGGGTTGCTTTTATGTAAAGCGGCATCAAATTCGGGCTTAAAAAAAGCGAGTACAAAATGCTTGGGAACATTAATAGCTTTCACCGGAATATCCAGCAAAGCAGCCAACACCAAATACAGCAAGCCGTTTGACAATGCGTTGCCGCGCTTGCTTTGCAACACTTTGTGAAGTAAAAAATCATCAGGATTATTATATGAAATTTCAACGCCTTTCAGGTTGTAATAATTATAAACAATACTGGTTAATACGTTGGCTTGCTCAAGCGGCGTAAGAAAGCTGTTTAATTCCAGCCATATATTGCGCCTTATTTTTTCTATCTCCTGTAAAACGGGCGTGGTTTGCAAATCGGGATACTGAAACTTGGCAACAAGCAAAGTGCCGAATAATAAATCGTTGTATGCGCTGTGGTTCCATTGTTCAAGGTCGTAAGTCAGGTCTTTAAAATGAAGCTTATGAATAAGCATTTCAATGCGTTCCTGCACTTCTTCGCGCAGCGTGTTCTCCCATAACGATTCGAGATTGGGAATGATGTTCGTACCGTAATCGGTAATTCGTTCCGACACAGTAGAAAACACCTCCTCGTCCGGATCATCGAGTAGTGTGAACAGTGCTGTTATTTCTTTCGTTTCCTGCATTAATCTTCGTATACAAACTACGTTCTGTTTTTCATTTTTATGAAAGAAAGTTATGCAGTTGTTGTGAATAATTGTGATGTTTTCCGGAATTTTTTTTCATGGAAGAATACTTTCAAAAACATACCTATAAAATTTTAAATCAAAACATCAGGTTGAATTAAATAAAGTGAAGTATTGCTTTTATAATTTTCATTGAAAATAGGTTCTTAACGGTTTAAATATGCCGTTTTATGTAAACAAAAAAACCTTTAAAAAATTTAGAAATTAACAGAGGTGATCAAAAAAATAAACAATTATGCACTCCGTTTACTGCTCTTTTTTGCAGGCTTTTTTGGTGGGTTCGCTTTTATATTTTCAATAATGGATTTTACTTCTTCAATGGTTAATGAAGCCACACGTTCCTGCTGCTCTTTGGTAAGCTTGTAGTTGCGTAAGCCTTGCTTTATGTAAGGTCCGTAAGGTCCTTTTAAAACCTGTATTTTTTCTTTCGCAAATACCTGGATGGTACGATCATCTTTTGCTTTTCGTTTTTCTTCAATAATTGGCGCTGTTTCTTCCAGTGTTATGCTGTACGGGTCTTGTTCTTTGGTTAATGAATAAAACTTTTTATCATGAGCGATATAAGGACCGAAGCGACCAATATTCGCTGTTACTTCACTGCCTTCAAACAAGCCCAAATGTCGAGGCAGTTTAAACAATTCCATAGCATCTTCCAGCGTTAGGGTTTCAATGCTTTGTGCGGCTTTCAACTTGGCAAAACGTGGCTTTTCTTCATCGTTGGTATCACCAATTTGCACCATCGGTCCAAATTTTCCAATTCGCGAAATGACTTTCTTCCCGCTAACCGGATCAGTGCCCAATTCCCGTTCACCTTTGGCTCGTTGCGCTGTTTCTAACGTATTGGCGATATCATTTTTAAAAGGCTGATAAAAATCATCTACCATCTTTGTCCACTTCTCATTGCCGTTTGCAATTTCATCAAACTCGGTTTCAATTTTTGCGGTGAAACCATAGTCCATAATATCATCAAAGTACTGGTTTAAAAAGTCAGTAACAACAAGACCCAAATCCGTGGGAAATAATTTTGATTTTTCGGCACCCGTGTTTTCGTGTTCAAGCGTTTTATGAACCTGGTTATTTTTTAAAATCAGCACCCGGTAGTCTCTTTTTGTTCCTTCTTTATCACGCTTTTCAACATAACCTCTTTTTAAAATAGTTGAAATAGTGGGCGCATAAGTAGAGGGGCGGCCAATGCCTAATTCTTCTAATTTTTTTACCAGCGATGCTTCGGTGTACCTGGGAGCCGCACGGGTAAAACGTTCTACGGCTTTCATCTCTCTAAACGAAAGCTTCATATCTTTTTTTAAAGGTGGTAACGATCCTTCTTCATGTTCATCATCGTTTTCATCTTCCTCATCTCTGCTTTCCAAATACACTTTTAAAAAGCCATCAAACTTTAGCACTTCACCTTCGGCGGTAAGGTCTGCGTTGTTGGTTGAAATATTAATTTTAGCAATTGTTCTTTCTAATTGCGCATCTGCCATTTGCGAAGCCATTGTGCGCTTCCAAATTAATTCATACAACCGTTTGGTGTCGGCATCATTCACCGTTGTATTGTTCATGTATGTTGGGCGAATGGCTTCGTGCGCTTCCTGCGCGCTTTCATTTTTGTTTTTGTATTTGCGCTGCTGCACATAATTTTTGCCATACTGGTTGCTGATTCTGCTTTCAATGTCCTCCATTGCCGTATCGCTTACATTTACGCTATCGGTACGCATATAGGAAATGTGCCCGTTCTCATACAATTTCTGGGCAAGCAGCATGGTTTTGCTCACGCCATATCCTAACTTACGGCTTGCTTCCTGCTGTAAAGTTGATGTTGTAAAAGGCGCCGCGGGCGATTTTTTTGTTGGCTTCACCTGCACATCCCTTACTGTGTAAACTGCACCGGCACAACTTTGCAGAAAGGTTTGCGCACCTTCTTCATCTTTTTGTTTAGCGCCTTCGGCGATAAAATTAACAGGCTTTCCATTGGCATCAGGTGCAGAAAAAAGAGCTTCAATTTTAAAAGATGAAACAGGTTTAAATACATTGATTTCTCTTTCCCGATCTGCAATTAAACGCACCGCTACACTTTGCACTCTGCCTGCGCTTAACGAGTTGCGCATACTTATTTTGCGCCACAATACCGGGCTCAATTCAAAGCCTACAATCCTATCCAATACGCGCCTTGCCTGTTGTGCATTCACAAGGTTCATATCTAAAAGGCGGGGTTGCGCCACTGCTTTTTTTATTGCAGGTTTGGTTATCTCATGAAACACAATTCGCTTTGTAGTTAACGGGTCTAAACCCAGCACTTCACACAAGTGCCAGCTTATGGCTTCGCCTTCGCGGTCCTCATCTGTTGCCAGCCAAACTTCGCCCGATTTTTTGGCAACCTGCTTTAGTTCTTTTACAACCTTTTGCTTATCTTCAGGAACAATGTAACGAGGTTTGTAATTGTGTTTAATGTCAATGCCCATATCGTCTTTTTCTAAATCGCGAATATGTCCATAACAACTTTTCACTTCAAAATCATCACCCAAAATTTTCTCTATTGTTTTTGCTTTTGCAGGCGATTCTACTATCAATAAATTCTTTGCCATTATGTGTGCTTGCTCTCTTTTGTTTATCCTTTAAATATACTATACTTTACCGAATACAGATTGCTGACAATGAAACTTTACACATACTTTTTACTTTTTTCAACAACCTTTTTTATCAATTGTTTCATCTCGTTTTTACATAAAAGTTCTTCTTAAAAAGAACAGTAAACTGCAGTAAAAACAAATGCCAATCTTTTAGTAAAAGCCCAATCGTTTCTATGCAATATTAAAGCAAGAAAAAATAAGCAGTAAAATGTTAAACCCATCAAACTCGTTTTACCAAGCTATTTTCAATATGTCAACATAAGTAATTAAAACGTTCAATTATGAAAACAATTTTTTACTTCATCGTTGTAGTTGCTGCTTTTGTTTTTATTAGCAACAACGCCTCTGCACAGTACGACCAGGACGGAAATGCGCCTTATACGCAGCAAGGAAATGATTGCCACGATAATCGCCAGCAATCGTTTTATTATTATCCGCAAAGTAACGTGTATTACAGCTTTGGTACGCAGCAATACATTTATCCGTTTCGCGGAACATGGACGGTTTCGTACCATTTGCCCCGCTACATTTGGTTAGATAATCAGCCACGGTTTGTTGTGAACCATCATGGTTTTGATGTATGGAACGAGAATCGTTTTCATGCAGAAAGGTTTAGAAACTACGACTATTCAAACCGTGCTATGGCGTATCAAAATGACCGCAGATTTAATCGTCGGGATGATAGATTCGATCATCATGACCGCGGTTATAATAACCAGGGTTGGTAATATTTGTTAGTAGGTTTTCTGTTTGTAATACAGGCTGTCTTTATAGGCAGCCTTTTGTTTTTATTCCAAAAACAAAGCATTGTTTACTTTCACCAGTATTAAAACAAAGCATGAACATAACGTTGGTTGGAACAGGCAGTGTAGCTGTTATATTAGGCAAGTTGTTATTGGAAGCGAACCATAAAGTAGTTGAAGTTTATGGCAGAAACGAAACTGCATTGAATGAAGTTTCAGGAAGGATGAATGCAAAAGCCAACCGCGATGTTTTAAAAATTAATACCGATGCTGATGTTTGTATTATTGCCGTTTCCGACAATGCTATTGAAACCATAGCGCAGCAAATTGTTGCCTGTAAAACGCTGATTGTGCATACCAGCGGCGCTACTTCAAAAGAAGTTTTGCACCGGTTTACGAATTATGGGGTGATGTATCCGTTGCAAAGTTTACGAAAAGAGGTGAATCAGCTTCCGGCTATACCTTTTTTTATTGACGCCAATACAAAAACAAATGTTGATATACTGTATGAATTAGCTTCTTCAACCGGCAACAAAGCAATGGTGGCAAACGATGAGGAAAGATTAAACTATCATGTTGCTGCTGTGCTTTGTTCAAATTTTACCAATCATTTGTATGCACTTACGGAAGATTTTTGCAATAAAAAAAACATCAATTTTAAAAATCTATTTCCATTAATTAAAGAAACCGCAGAACGGCTGCAATATTTTCATCCTGCGCAACTGCAAACCGGTCCGGCCATCCGGCACGACACCTATACCATTCAGCGCCATCTTACGATGCTGCAAGCCTTTCCGGATTGGTATGAGTTGTATCAAACTATAACCCGAAGTATTCAACAATTTTCAAAATAATGCCGCTGCGGTTGATGGATTGGAGAAGAACCAAAAAACTTTACATCAACTTCACTTTGCGCTTGATATTTTTGCAGCCATGAACCTGCATGGCATAAGCAAGTCTCCCGGAACATATCGTATCGCCACTACCCTTTTTTTCTTTATTTCGGGTTTTGGCTATTCCACATGGGCATCACGCATACCGGCGTTTCAGCAGCAATTGCATTTGAGCGATGCAAAGCTGGGCACTTTGTTGTTAGCATCTCCCATTGGTGTGCTGGTAACAGTGCCCTTTACCGGCAAGTTATTAAATATGTACAGCAGCAAAAGCATCACATTGTTTGGTGCGGTTTTTTATAATATAGTACTGGGTTTGCTGGCTTTTACAACTAAGGTATGGCAGTTGGCAACCATACTTTTTTTATTTGGTTCATCGCGAAATTTGTTAAATCTGTCTATGAATGCGCAGGCGGTTGAAGTGCAGGGTTTGTATGGCAAATCTATCATGACTTCTTTTCATGGTTTGTGGAGTATGGCTGGTTTTGCAGGCGCGGCGGTTGGCTATTTGTTTACAACACTGATTGCTTCAACAACCGTTTCTATTTACTATCATTTTTTATCCATCAGCATTGTGTTATTGGCGTTATCTTTTTTATGTTATCCATACATGTTTTATAAAAAGCATGAACCACAACCGGGGAAGCCTTTGTTTTCTTTGCCGGATAAATACTTGTTGAAATTTTCTTTAATTGCTTTTGCTTCCATGGCTTGCGAAAATGTTATGTACGACTGGAGCGGTATTTATTTTCAAAAAGTGATTGGCGCCGCGAAAGGCGCAGCCACAGCGGCTTTTGTTGTGTACATGATTGCTATGACAACGGGTCGCTTGGCAGGCGATAAATTAGTAAACAAGCTGGGCATTGTACCCATTTTAAAATACAGCGGTTTACTTATCAGTGCGGGTTTATTGCTGGCTGTTGTTTTGCCGTATCGTGCCACAGCTATAATGGGTTTTGTAATGACGGGATTTGGTGTTTCGTGCATTATTCCGCTGGTATTCAGCCTTGCCGGGCAATCAACAAAAACCAGTAGCGGCGCGGCTCTTGCATCGGTTTCAACCATTGGTTATTTTGGCTTTTTGGTAGTGCCGCCTTCGGTAGGTTTTATTGCGCAGGAAGCTGGTTTACAATGGTCGTTTGGCATTATTTCTCTGTTTGGTCTGGTTATCTTTTTTTTGATGTTATCTTATAAAAACTCGTCTTAACGTTTAAGATGAAGAGAGGCAGAAGACAATCTATTTTTAACATTATTAAGCTACAATGGAAATTTCTTTGTTCAATAAAAAAATTAAGTTACCTAAATATCTCTACTGGCGGGAAATACTGGCTGTTTTGTTCCTGATGATAGGCGTTTATTTTTTTCATCAGCAACGGAGCGAGGTAAGCACCATCATTCCATTTTTGCATACAGCAAACAAAGGCTGGTTGCTGGTTGCAGCCATCATTACGTTAGCTTTCGTTCTTTTTCAATCGGGTATGTATGTAAGCAGCTTTCAGGCAATTAATCAAAAACTTTCGTGGAAATCATGTATCGAATTATTTTTAAAAAGAAACTTTTTATCTGTGTTTTTGCCGGGCGGGGGGGTTAGCGCATTGGCTTACATACCTAAAAGTATAAAGCACCAAATAAAAGATAAGCTTATTATTTATCAGGCTTCGGGCTTGTTTGGTTTTGCAGGTGTTTTATCAACATTTATTATCAGTATTGTTGTGTTGTTTACATCGTTTGGAAAAAACAAAAACCAAAGCGAAACCACAACTGGCTTACTCCTGTTATCGGTTTTTATTTTTGCTTTATTTTATTTGATGTATGCCGTTAGAAAAGAAAAAAAAATATTCCAATGGCTGCAACATAAATATCCGAAAACAGCCTCTCGTGTAAAAGAAATTACAGGTGCAGAGGTGAGGACAAAATCTTATGTTTATACAATTCTTTCTTCTCTTGGTGTTGAGTTTTGCGGCATTGCGCATTTGTATATTTCAATGCTGGCGGTTCATGCAAATCCATCGCTGCAGGCAGCCGGTTTGGCTTATGTTATTTCAGTTTTGCTTTCGGTTGCATCTCCATTTCTAAAGGGCGTTGGCGCGGTTGAATTATCTGTGGCTTATGTGCTGCAAAGTTTTGGTTATCCGGCTGTTGAAGCGCTTGCCATCACGCTGGTGTATCGCACATTCGAGTTTTGGCTTCCTTTATTATTCGGATTGTTCGCCTTTCTTGTAAAAGGTAAAAATTTGTTTCTGCGATTGTTCCCATCGTTCTTTATTTTTTTATTGGGCATCGTCAATATTTTATCGGTTCTTACGCCGCCGCTCGCCGACAGAATTAAACTCGTTCATCAATTTCTTCCTCAGGATACTATTCATGCAACTAACACGCTTGTTATATATTTTGGTATTACCTTAATTATAACGGCGGCTTACATGGTGCGTGGCCTGCGCAATGCCTGGTGGATAGCGGTTGTTTGCACACTGTTATCGTTGGCTGGACATATTTTTAAAGGTCTTGACTGGGAAGAAGCGCTACTTGCATTTGCGGTTTTATTGTCGCTGTTTTTCACTCGCAAGCAATACAATGCACGCACCGATCCACGTTTAATTAACAGAGCTACTATAACAGGCCTGATCATATTTTTCGCATTGCTGGTTTATGGTTTTGTTGGTTTTTATTTTTTACAGAAGCGCCATTTTAATATTGATTTTAACAGGTATCAATCATTAAAAGATACAATGCTTATTTTTTTGTTGCAAAAAACAAACCTGCAACCTGTAACCCGCTACGGCAGCGACTTTCTAATTTCTATGTATGTGTTTGCAACAGCGGCCTGGGTGTTTTTGTTATATGCTTTTGTTAAGCCTTATGTAAGCATCTCTCAACTGCATAAGGAAAAGGCAAAAGCAATGCAACTGGTAGAGAAATATGGCAATTCGGCTATTGATTTTTTTAAAGTATCGGACGATAAGCTGTTTTGTTTTTCAAAACATTATGATGGTTTTGTTGCCTATCGCATTGAACGTGGTTATGCTATTGTTCTTGAATTGCCTGTTTGCGCTGAAGAAAACAAAATGCTAATATTAAATGAGTTTGCAGAGTACTGTAAAAAGAAAGGTTTAAAAACGGCATACTATCGGGTAGATGAATCTATGCTTTCTAAATTTATATCGCTAAATAAAAAGTATTTATTAATTGGACAGGAAGCCATTACAAACGTATCGGGTTTTGATCTTGCAGGAAGAGATAAAAAATCGCTTCGTAATGGTTTGAATAGCTTGCAAAAAAAAGGGTTTATTACCTCGGTTTACAAAGCGCCGCAAAGCCAGGAATTTATCCAATCGTTGAAAGCTATTTCCGATGAATGGCTTATAACTTATAACCGTGAAGAGATGATTTTTTCGCAGGGCAAATGGGATGAAAAACAGTTGCAGCAGCAAGATGTTATTGCCACAGTAAACAACGAAAACAAACCTGTTGCTTTTCTTAATATCATACCCGATTATGCGCCTGGCGAATGCACGTACGATCTTATACGCAAAACCGCCGATGCGCCCGGCGGTTGTATGGACGCACTGATTATAGAGTTAATAAATTATGCGAAAGAACTGGGTAAAACTTATTTGAATTTAGGCCTGGCGCCAATGTCGGGGTTGGAAGAAGCCGATACTACTATTGAAAAAGTAATGAAGTATGCCTATAAGAAAATAAAACGCTTCCGGCACTATCATGGCTTGCGTTCTTTTAAAGAAAAATACGCTTCGGAATGGGTGAATAAATACCTGGTTTACGATAATGATTTTGATTTAATTCAATTGCCGGCTGCCTTAAATAAAGCCATGAAACCGTTGTATGATGAATAAGCTGATTGTTGTTTTATTGTTTTTTTTTATGCAAAGCAAAACGATGGCTCAAACCGATTTGCCGATAGATACTTTAGGCAGTAAAGACATGAGCAAGCCAATTGTTTTTTACATTAGCGGTGATGGTGGTTTTAATAGCTTTTCCACTTCTTTTATGAAGCAATGGAACGGTTTGGGTTATCCGGTTGTAGCATTAAATGCAAGGTCGTATTTTTTTAGAACGAAGCTGCCTGATATGGCTGCCAAAGACATCAATGATTTGATTCTTCACTACTTATTAGTATGGAAGCGCAGCAATGTTATTCTGGTGGGATACTCGTTCGGCGCAGATGTATTACCATTTATTCAAACCCGGCTTTCTTCAAATATTATCAATAAAACAAAACATACTATTTTATTATCGCCATCCTATACAACCGATTTTGCCGTACACCTTTTTTATAGCCACAAAGGCAGCAGCGTACCTGCAGAAATTAACAAGTTGAACAGTCCTGTTTTAATTGTATATGGTAATAAAGAAACCGATGTTCCCGTTAAAGAAATAAAGAACCCGAAAGTAAGCACTCTTGTTTTTACAGGCGATCATCATTATGACGATAACGTTACCGGGTTAGTTGCAACAATTGTAAAGAGATTATAAGCTAACCTTATTATGCACAGTGGTAAATTTTATTTACTCATTTTATTTTCAGCCATTGGCTTCAACGCTTTTGCGCAAACAGATAGCGATGCCTTTATAGCCGATTATCCAAAGCCGAACAATGTTGAATTATCCAATGCCTACAACAGTACAAGCCTTCATTTTTACACTCGAAAAGATAAAGCGGAAGTAGCTAATTTTTTTTCAAACAATGGCTTGTTTAGCGGCGTTTATCTTAACTACAAATGGCTGATTGTTGGGTATGGTATCAATGTGCCGTTTACAAGCCGGGACAAAGCGGTGAAAGGATTTAAATCATACAATTTTCATTTCAGAAGTTATTATCATGGCTGGGGTTTTTCGGCAAGCAGCGATATATACAAAGGCTTGTTATCGCAAACGTATAAAAACAATTATACACCGCTTAAAGGCGTGCGATACACTAACTTAAGCGCTGATATTTTCCGGGTTGGCAATGCGCAAAAATATTCTTATAAAGCCGCTCAATATTTAGGTCAGCAACAATTGAAAAACTGCGGTTCGTTTTTATTTCATATTCGGCCTTCTTATTATGCGCTCGGCTTACAAACCAATGGTTTGGCAGTAACCGATAGCGTAAAAGGTTTCATCAGCGATAATCCGCGCTGGCTTTCATTAATTGGTTCGGTTGGTTATGGTTACAATATCGTTTGGAATAACGGAAAATGCATTATTAGCCCTCATGCCGAAACCGGTTTGGGTGGTTTATATCAATTTGGTATTGAGAATAAACTAAAACCTGCAGCCTTTGTAAAAGCAGCACTGGCTGCGGGTTTCGGTACAGGCAACATATATTTATATTTGAATGCTGAAACCACAAACTCAACAAATTTTTTTGCAGCCACTACTTTGGCTGACGATCGCTTACGGCTGTCGGTAACGGCTGGTTATCGTTTGTATAATTTGAAGAAAAAAGTATTGGGCTTGTTATAAAGCTAATTAATTTATGGTTTTTATTTACTTCACTTTTCAATATCAGTGTTAACAAACATTTCTATCGTTTCAGGCTTTATATGTTTCCCTTCTTTTTTCAATTTTGTTTATTTTTGCTGTTGGCTTTTTACAGGTTAACCGCTGCAAAAACAAATCTACATTAAACAATACTTGTGGCATTACCATATCTCACCAAATACATTTACAATAACGGAACTGATGAAGTTATCCGGCGTGGAAAGAAAATTTATTCGCTTGGCAACATAGAGCTGATTGATTTTGACGACCTGCTTGGAACCGTTGCATTTAGGGTAAAAGATGATAGTTACAATATATACTACAAGGTGTATATCAGTAAATTTAAAGAAGAAAAAAATCTTTCCATTCGTTGCGGATGCCCTTACAATCTGGGCGAAATATGCAGGCATGAAGCGGCTTCTTTGTTTCAATTACAAGATTCTCTGGATAAAAACTTATTGGGCGGAAAAGACATTGTTTACAACCAACGCCATACTGTTGTAAAAATAAAACAATTAGATGCGCGTTCCATTAAATTATTATCATCCGGCGAAAGTTTTGCCGATGCTGAGCAGTTTTTAATTTCTTCAAAACCAGTTATTAAAGAAACGAAAGATGAACGCGTTTTGGCTGATGTGAAGATGCAGGGAAATAGTGCGTTTACTGTTGTGATTCAAAAAAACGAGGAACGCAATTTTGATACAAGTTGCAATTGCAACAGCGAGCTAAAACATCCGCTTTGCGCGCACAAAGCTGTTGTGCTGCTTTATTTATACAGAACCTATGGCGCTACTTATTTTGATACTATACGCAACTGGGATAAAGAAAAAAACAAGCTGCTTTCGCTTTACGGTTATTCATTAGAGAATGATATAAAAAATAAGTTTGAATTTCTTTATAAAGAAGGCAAGCCTTTTTTGCGCGTGCTCGATCCTGCTATTAAGCGCGTTGTGCAGGTAGCTGCAACCGTTGCCAGGCCTGTGCTGGAGAAAGTAACCGATGCGCCGGATGAAGAATTGATTGTTGGCAAGCGTTTGAAATTAGGAATTGTCATCAGTTATAATGCCCACAGCTATCCATACGTTCAATTTGATGCCGTGCAAGGCGAAGCGAACGATGACAACACAGCCTTCGCCGGCAAAATAGAGAAGATTGACATTGCGCGATTTGTAAACACTGAAGCGCTTGATGAAGATGATAAAATGTTGCTTCAGCACATTCGCAAGCTGCAAGGGAGTGAAGTAAGCCGTTACCTTAACCGCAACTCGCCCTTCAGTGGAATATGGGAAAATATTGTGCAGCAGCACGATGATGAGTTGCCTGAAGAAACCCGCCAACTCATCATCGAATATCTTCATCCTAAAATAAAAAAATTGTTTACCGATGTTGCTCCAAGCAACTTTACTTTCTTTTTACCCCGCAGTAAAACTTTCAATACAAGCCACTTGCAGGAAGCTAATTGCTCCATCAATTTTATAACTCCGGAATTTCATATCCGTTTCCAAAACGATGAATATGAAATACTCTGCAATGTGCGAACACCGCTTGGCGAAAGCAACATAAAAAATAATGTGCTCTCGTCTTCATTGTTGTTTCAACAGGAAGATCAGTTTTATATATGGCATCAGCCTGAAGACGTTTTATTGGTTGAAAAATTTTTGCCATCGGGAAAAATGAGTATTCATCAAAACGACTGGAACCGAGTTTTGCAGGATTTTATTTTACCCTTAACCAAAGAATATCATGTGCACTTCAGCAACATACAAAAAGAAGAAGTGCGCGATGTAAAGCCTGAAATAAAAGTGTTTTTGAAAGAGAAAGGCGATTATCTTTTGTTTCAACCTGTTTTCACGTATTATGGCTATGATACAAAGCCTTCTGACAGAGAAAATATTCTATTGCCGCAGGCAAATAAACTACTGGTAATTCATCGTAATCTTGGAGTTGAACATGCGTTTATCGAGAGGTTGCAAAGCCTGCATTCCAACTTTATTACGCTTGCCGAAAACAACAACACTCTTGCATTAAAAGGCGCTGAAGTTTTAAAGAATAACTGGTTCTTTTTATTTATTGATGCAGTGCGGGAAATGAATGTGCCGGTGCTTGGTTTTGATGCGTTAAAAACTTTCCGCTTTAATACTGCAAAGCCTTCTACTAAAATTTATATTTCATCTCACACCGATTGGTTTGATGCTAAAATTGATATTCATTTTGGCGAACAAAAAATAACCGTTGATGATGTAAAAAAAGCGCTTGCCAACAAGCAGCAGTTTGTGCAGTTGCATGATGGTACGCTTGGTATTTTACCGGAGGAATGGATAAAAAAATATTCGCTTCTTTTTAGGGTAGGTGATGGAAAAACAAACGACATCAAATTAAGCAAATATCATTTTGGCGTAATAGAAGAGCTGTACGAGCAGCGCAATGATGAAGAGTTGGTGTTTCAGTTGGAAAGCAAATACGAGAATTTAAAAAGCCATTTTTCCATTGAAGCCGTTGAACCGCCGCCGTATTTACAAACCATTTTGCGACCGTATCAAACATCGGGTTTTCAATGGCTCAATTATTTAAATGATGTAAAATGGGGCGGTATTCTTGCCGATGATATGGGCTTGGGTAAAACAGTGCAGGCGCTTACTTTTCTTCATCATCTAAAAGAAAAAAGCGAGGCTTTACATGCACTTGTTGTATGCCCTACAACGCTTATGTTTAACTGGGAAAACGAGATAAAAAAATTTACTCCTTCACTTACTTATTACGTTCATCATGGCAACCTTCGCATGAAAGATAGCTTGATGAAAATAAAAGCCGATATCATCATTACAACATATGGAACACTGCGCAGCGACATTAAGCAGTTTGTTGAAATTCCTTTTGATTATGTGATTTTAGACGAAAGCCAGGCGATAAAAAACCCGGCAAGCAAAGTAACCAAAGCCGTTTGTTTGCTTAATGCAAAAAGCCGCTTGTGTTTAAGCGGTACGCCGTTACAAAACAATACATTTGACATTTACGCACAGATGAATTTTTTAAACCCCGGCATGTTGGGCAGCACAGATAATTTTAAAAATGAGTTTGCGGTGCCAATAGATAAATTTGGCGAAAAAGAACAAAAAGAACATCTGCGCAAACTACTGTATCCATTCATTTTACGACGTACGAAAGAGCAGGTGGCGAAAGATTTACCGGCGAAACAGGAGATGATTTTGCTATGCGAAATGGGAGACGTGCAGCGACAGATCTATGATGCTTACCGCAATGATTTTCGGGATAAAATTTTAGGTGTTGTGGAAGAGCAGGGTATACAAAAATCGCAGCTTTCTATTTTGCAGGGCTTAATGAAGTTGCGGCAGATTTGCGATAGTCCTGCCATCATGAAAGGTGAAGAGCAATACCCCAATGTATCAGTAAAATTAGAAGAACTTACAAGAGAAATAATGGAGAACATCGGCAATCATAAAGCACTTGTTTTTTCACAGTTTTTAGGTATGTTAGGATTGATTCGTGAGAAGTTGAAAGAACTCCAGATTTCTTTTGAATATTTTGATGGAAGCACCTCTGCCGCCGACAGGGAAAAAGCCATCAACCACTTTCAAAATGATGACGATTGCCGTGTGTTTTTAATTTCTTTGAAAGCAGGCGGTGTGGGTTTAAATCTTACCGCTGCCGATTATGTTTACATTGTTGATCCATGGTGGAACCCGGCTGTTGAACAGCAAGCTATCGACCGAACACACCGCATCGGGCAAACAAAAAATATATTCGCTTATCGCATGATTTGTAAAGACACGGTGGAAGATAAAATTCTTGCATTGCAAGAAAAAAAACGAGCATTGGCTGTTGATTTAATCTCTGATGATTCCACATTTGTGAAGAGCCTTACGAAAGAAGATATTGAGTACTTGTTTAGTTAAGAGCAGTTAGCTTTGAGTTGCGAGTATTGAATTTTAAAAATATCTTTTTTATTCTTTTTTACCGGCTGCTCACAGCTCATAACTAATACCTCAAAGCTCATTATCATATGCACATTTCCATCTGGGAAAAGGAAAGTTTTTTTTCACGCAAAGATGTCGTTATTGCCGGCGGAGGGCTTGCCGGATTGTGGTGTGCATATGAGTTATTAATCAAACATTCATCTTTACAATTACTCATTATTGACAGTGGAATCATACCCGCCGGAGCCAGTACGCGCAATGCCGGGTTTGCTTGTTTTGGCAGCCCTACCGAACTATTGCACGACATGAAAACAATGGGCGAGGAGAGTGTTTGGCAACTTACCGAAATGCGCTACAAAGGCATTCAAAAAACAAGAACAGTTTTGGGTGATGAGGTGATTAATTATGATGAATGCGGAGGCTACGAATGTTTGCGAAATGGTATAAGTAATATTGATGAAATCACCGATAAACTGTCCTGGCTGAATGACGGTATGAAAAAAATTACAGGCAGTTTAAATACGTTTGTTTTTGCATCAGAAAAGCTATTGCAGCAAGGCTTGCAAGGTTTTGATGCTTTGATAGAAAATAAGTATGAAGGTGGTTTGCATAGCGGAAAGCTGGTAGTGGCTTTGCAAAATAAAATTCGTTCGCTTGGAGGGCAAATCATGCAAAACTGTAAGGTTGAAAAATGGGAAGAGGATGATAAAGAGATAAGCATTTTTATAAACCAAAATATTCGCCTTACAACATCACGGTTACTCATCTGCACGAATGCATTAAGCCAACATTTAATACCTCACATCAATCTTGCTCCGGCACGCGGACAAATTATAGTAACAACGCCAATTGACAATTTAAAAATGCGCGGCACTTTTCATTTTGATGAGGGCTTTTATTATTTTAGGAATATAGGAAATAGAGTGTTATTAGGTGGGGCGCGCAATGCGAATTTTGAGGAAGAAAGAACAACATCTTTTGATAACACATCTTTTATACAAGAAAAATTAGAGAAATTTTTACGCTCTCATATTTTACCTCAACAGTCTTATACAATAGATTATTGCTGGAGTGGGGTAATGGGTTTTACAGAAAACAAACAACCATTAATAAAATCAATATCAGCAAGGGTTTCAGCGGTTATTATATGTAATGGAATGGGCGTTGCCTTATCGCCGGTTGTGGCTGAACAAATTGAATTATAGTTATCTGCGGATAGAAACTTCGGTGCCAACAGGAACCATGTTGAATAACTCAATTACATCTTCATTTTTCATGCTGATGCAACCTTGCGTCCAGTTGTCATATTTATCAACCGCATAATCTTCATGCGGCCACGTACCATGAATGGCAATGCCGCCGCCAATGCTTGCATAAGCAGGTATAATGCCTTGTTGTTTACGTTGCATAAACCTGGCAATGCTTTCTCCATTTGGGTAATCGAGAGTTAGCATACGGCACCATTTTTCATGTACGCGCTTGCTGATGATTTTAAAATTCCCTTCCGGTGTTTCACGGTCCCCTTCCATCATTTTATCCCGCAGGTCTTTGTTGCCAAACACCACCGGATACGTTACCAGCCAGCCTTTTGAATCGTAAACACTTAACTCATAATTGTGTTTGATGATAACAATTGAATATGCGGGAAACGTAAACGAACTTTTGCCGTAAAACGAAGTGGTTGCAATAAACAAGGTGAGCAGCAGGCACAAACTCACGCATTTTTTCATGGAGCCGATTTTGAATAAAACGTTTGAAGTAGAAACTAATTATGTGAAAGAAAAAGAAAATTTTTATTGTGCTGAAAGAGCTTTATCAAGCAATGAACTAATTTGTTCAATTGCTTTGCAGGCTTCATCTTCAGTTACCAGATTGCTATTGGGTTTCGATTGTTCAACGGCAAACCAAAGCAGTACCATCGAAACATAATCCTGCATGTCCTTACCTGCAAAAGCGTTTCTGAATTCAACAATTTTTTCGTTGATGAGCTTTGCGGTTTTGCGTATGGTTTCCTCATCCTGCGGACGGGTTTTCAGCCGATATGTTCGGTCGGCAATAACAATATTGATGGCAATAAGTTCGTCCATATTTTATAATGTTATTACACTTAGCTTAATTAATTTTAGAACATACAAAAGTGATTTTTCTCTCTTTACTCAAAAAAGAATAAAAACAAATGCACGATTACAACAAACGATTAATTGGAGTTGCAAAAACTCGTAACATAAAACTGCATTTGTTTTTATTCATTAATTAAAGCCAAACATTTTTCAATCTCTTTCAGGTAAGTATCAATTCGTTTAACAAACAATTTTTTTTGTTCGGGATGCCAATGCTGGATACCTGATTTCAATACATCGTTTTGTTGTTTTAGTTGTTGAATCTGGTCGTCTTTAAATGCGATTTGTTTTTGCTGGTTTTCCTTTTCAATCTGAAGTTGCCGATTTTCTTTTTGCAGCGCAGAATGCTTATCCAGCAACGCCTTTAGCTTTTGTGTTACAGTTTGTAATTGTATTTGAAAATCGGTTGGCGGCAAGTAAACAGATTTTTAATTTTATTTTCTTATTTCAGCATTTATGCTTGTTTGCAGGCTTTGCATAATGCTGTTCATCATGCTGTCAATTTCCTTATCGGTGAGCGTTTTTTCTTCATCCAGAAATGTAAAATTAATAGCCAGCGATTTTTTGTCGCTGCCCAATTTTTCACTTTCAAAAATGTCGAACAAACGAATATCAGCAAGCTTTCCTAATTTTTGTTTGTTGATGTTATTTTCAATTTCAGTAAAGCTTGTTGATTTGTTTACCACCATTGCCAAATCGCGCTGCACCGCAGGAAAACGCGGCACTTCTTTGTAAACGATTTTCGTTTTTTGTGCAACATTCAACAATTCATCAACAAAAATATCTGCAAAATAAACCGGTTGTTTAATGTCGAACTTTAATGCTTCATCAACACTTACTTTCATCAGTGTTCCCAATTGTTGTTTATTGAAAACAATGTTCAGCTTTTCTTCATTCAATTCATCTTTTTCAAACTTTATATTTTGTAATGAAGTTGATGTTAGCATAGCTTTCACAATGCCTTTGATAGAAAATAAATCAAGCGGTTTCGCTTTTTCATTCCATACATCTTCATGCTGGTTGCCGGTGATGTATAAACTCAAATGTTCTTGTTCGTTATAACTGCCAACGGCTTCGGTATGATAGGTTTTGCCCCATTCAAAAAAGCGAAGATTATTGTTTTTTCGGTTGATGTTATAAGCAATCGTTTCCAGCCCGGTTTGCAACATCGAAGGTCGCAACACATCCAAATCGGCGCTTAAATTATTGATCATTTTTACGGTTGTGTTCAACACATTATCGGAAAAATATTTACTGTTGGTGATAGAGTTGGTAATAATTTCGTAAAAGCCAATCCCAGCCAATTGCTGCGATACTTTTTCTTTTACTGCTTCTTTAAAACCCAATGTTTCTTTAGCGGGGGAAATAGTAATGGCTGATGGAATTGCAATGTTATCCAGGCCATCAATGCGAACAATTTCTTCTACAATATCGGCAGGCAAACTTACATCCACTTTACTGTATGGAACAAGCAGAGTAAGGCTTCCGGCTTTTTCATCCGTGATGGTAAAACCTAAACTTTGCAGGATGATTTTTACATCGTCGGGTGAATATTTCTTGCCACTGAGCTTTTGTAAAAATGCATACGTAAGCGTTACTTGTTTTTGCGGCAGCGGGTTAGCATAAACGTCAACAATTTCGCTGCTGATGCTGCCGCCAGCAATTTCTTTTATCAACAAAGCGGCGCGTTGCAAAATAGTTACGGTTGAGGAAATGTCTGTTCCTTTTTCAAAACGGGTGGCGGCATCGGTGCGAAGGTTATGAGCCACTGATGTTTTACGGATACTTGTAGCGTTAAAGCAGGCGCTTTCTAAAAAAATACGGTTCGTGTTTTCTTTTACTCCACTTTTAGCGCCGCCAAAAACACCGGCTATGCACATGCCTTCTGTTTCATTGCATATCATTAAATCGTTGCTGTGCAGTTTTCTTTCTTTACCATCAAGCGTAGTAAACAATGCGCCTTCCGGTTCATGTTTTACAATCACATGGTTGCCGTTTATCGCATCGGCATCAAACGCATGAAGCGGCTGACCGGTTTCGTGAAGAATAAAATTGGTAATGTCAACAACATTATTGATGGGTCGCAAACCAATTGCTTGGAGTTTGTTTTGCAGCCAGCCGGGTGATGGTTTCACGGTAATGTTGCTAATGGTGATGCCGGAATAGCGCGGGCAGGCTTTGGTATCTTCAACAGTTACTTGTATGGGTAAATGCGTATTATCAATTGTAAAATGTTTATGGAACGGAAGGTTTGTTTTTACTTCATTTTTTTGATGATAAGACAGATAAGCGCACACATCTTTTGCAACTCCTAAATGGCTCATGGCATCGGTACGGTTGGGCGTTAAACCAATTTCATAAATCCAATCCTGGTAAGGTTTGAAGTAATCTTTTGCCGGTGTGCCAACAGCAATATCATCGGACAAAATCATAATGCCTGCATGACTTTCACCCATACCAATTTCATCTTCGGCGCAAATCATTCCTTCGCTCCGTTCACCACGAATTTTTGCCGCTTTCATTGTTATCGGTTCGCTGTTCGTTGGGTAAATAGTTGTGCCTGTGGTGGCTACAATTACTTTTTGTTTTGCTGCAACGTTGGGCGCACCGCAAACAATATGGAGTGGTGTATCGGTACCAATGTTTACGGTTGTAATCTTTAATTTATCAGCGTTAGGATGCGGTTCGCAGGTTAATACTTCACCCACTATCAACCCTTTTAAATTGCCTTTTACGGCTTCATAAGCGTCTAAGCTTTCTACTTCCAAACCAATTGAAGTGAGAATGTGTGAAAGCTCGCCCGGTTCTATTGTTTGCGGTAAATAATTGTGTAACCAGTTATAGGAAATCGTCATGGAAATTGATAATTTGAAAACTAGGTAAAGATAATTACAAAAAAGCCCGCATCAAGAGTGATGCAGGCTGTGATTGATATAAGTAGTATAACGAGTTTATTCACCTGTTACTTCAAACTCAATTTCGGTGCTGTTGCCATTGCCAAAATCTACCGAAGCTTTATAGGTTCCTAATTCTTTTACATCGTTTGTTATGTGAATGCGTTTGCGATCAATTTCATATCCTTTTTGATCACGAATCGCTCTTGCTAATTGTAACGAAGTAATGCTACCAAATATTTTGCCACTCGTTCCTGTTTTAGCAGTTACTTTAAGAGGCGATTCTTTTAAAACTGAAATTACTTTGTTAATTTCAGCCAGCATAGCGGCTTCTTTCTTCGCTTTTACTTTTTGTTTTTCTTCCAGCTGCTTTAAGTTAGAGCTGTTGGCTTCAATAGCCAGTTTTTTTGGAATAAGATAATTGCGCGCGTAACCATTTTTTACGGTTGCCAACTCGTTAGCGCCGCCCAGATTATCAACATCCTGAACTAATATTACTTGCATGGTTTGTTGTTTAGCTATCAGCCATCAGCTATCAGCAATCGGCTTCTCTTGAAGCTTGCAGCTAACAGCTTGCAACTAATTATTTTAAAAGATCTGTTACAAAAGGCAGCAACGCCATCTGGCGGGCTTTCTTTATGGCATCCGATACTTTGCGCTGGTATTTTAAAGAGTTACCACTTAACCGGCGTGGCAAAATTTTACCCTGCTCATTAATGAACTTCTTTAAAAACTCAATGTCTTTGTAATCAATGTACTTAATACCATACTTTTCAAAGCGGCTAAATTTCTTTTTTGGCTTCTCTTGTTTAATGGCGGTTAAATACTTAATGTCGCTTGCTTTAGCCATTGGTTACCTCCGCATTTTCCGGTTGCGATAATTTGTTTCTTTTCTTTAAATTGTAGGCTACGGCATACTTATCAAGCGCCGTGTACATAAAGCGCATTACCTGCTCGTCTCGCAGGATTTGGATCTTTAACTTCTCATTGAAGCTGGATGGCGCACTATACTCAATCACCCAATAAATGCCGGTGGTTTTCTTTTGTATAGAATACGCCAGCGATTTTAAACCCCAGGGATTGCTGTGCGCTACTTCTCCACCGTTTTCTAAAATGAAATCGGTGTACTTCTTTTGAACGGCTTTAAACTCGTCTTCAGAAAGCACAGGGGTAAAAATCACCATCAATTCATAATTGTTCATTACCCTGTTTTGTTTGATGAATAAATAAATTTCGGGCGGCGAAGGTAAGCTTTGCTTGTTGAATATGGAATATTGCCAATTGAATATTTTGTAAAATGTTTTCGGGCTGTCAACCTTTTGTTTTTACTTCAGCTTCGGTACGGGCTGTCCGTTACAAGTCCGCAGCGCAGGCTGTTCCCTCTCAAAGCTCATAGCCCAAAGCTCGCAGCTTTTAATTCCTCTGCGCTTTACGGGCTTTTCACTTCCATCCCGCAGCCCATCAGCAACAGAACATCAACATTCTAAAGTGCATCATCTTGTGTTTTATAAAGCCTGCTTATCACTTCAAACAAACGCTTAACAAAAAAGGGTTTATTTTTCGCGCCGCATCATCATCTCTTCTATTGTTGAATTGAAAAGTAAACATGCTTCACCATATTTCAAATTCATATTGCCGGTTGTTTGTTTTTATCTTGTTTTTATTCCTGTTTTCCTGCCAATCCAAACAAAAAACAAAAGGTGCCGATCCTCTTTTTCATTTGCTTTCACCATCGCAAACCAACATTCATTTTCGCAACGATGTGAAGGATTCAAAAGAGATGAACATCTTCAATTATCACAATTTTTATAATGGTGGCGGCGTAGCCATTGGCGACATTAATAACGATGGCAAGTCTGATATTTTCTTTACATCAAATCAGGGTAAAAACAAACTCTATCTTAACAAAGGCAATTTTAAGTTTGAAGATATTACCGATAAAGCCGGTTTGCAAAGCACGCATCAATGGCATACCGGCGTAACAATGGCAGACGTTAATGGCGATGGCTGGTTAGATATTTATGTGTGCAATGCCGGCATTATGCCCGGCGATGATAACAGCAACGAGCTTTATATCAACCAGCAAAACGGTACCTTTAAAGAAGAAGCGGCACAGTACGGTTTGGATGACAAAGGATTATCTACTCAAGCCGTTTTTTTTGATTATGATCATGATGGCGATCTGGATTGTTTCATCATCAACAACAGCAATCGTTCGGTTGAAAATTTTGGTTATCTGCCCATCAACAGAAACATCCGTGATGTAAAAAATGGTGATCGTTTGTACCGGAATGATAACGGTCATTTTACTGACGTAAGTGAAAGCGCACATATTTGGGGAAGTGAAATTGGGTTTGGTTTGGGCGTTGCTGTTGCCGATGTAAACGGCGATGGCTGGGATGATATATATGTTGATAACGATTTTTTTGAGCGCGATTATTTATACATCAACCAAAAAAACGGAACGTTTAAAGATGTGATTAATGATGAAATGGGGCACATCAGCAACGGCTCGATGGGTGTTGATATTGCTGATTATAACAACGATGGCAAACCCGATATTTTTACTTCGGAAATGTTACCCGAAAGTGATTATCGTTTAAAAACAAACATCCGCTTTGATGATTATGATATTCAATCTCAAAAAAACAAACTTGATTATCATCACCAGTTTACAGGCAACAGTTTGCAATTGAATAACGGCGATAATACGTTTAGTGAAATATCGCAACTGGCTGGCGTTGATGCTACGGGCTGGAGCTGGAGCGCCCTTTTTTTTGATATGAACAACGATGGCTGGAAAGATTTATTTGTCAGCAATGGCTTGTATAAAGATTTAACCGACCAGGATTTTTTGGAATACATCAATGAGCAACGGGCTAACCGTTCGTTTGCGCAGCCACGCATGACCATGGAAGATTTGCTTCACCAAATTCCATCGGTTGCCATACCCAATTATGGTTTCATCAACCAAAAAAACTTGCTTTTTAAAAACGAAACAAAATCGTTGGGATTGGACAGTAACAGCTTTAGCAATGGTGCTGCCTATGCCGATTTGGATGGCGACGGCGACTTAGATCTGGTCGTCAACAACATCAACATGGATGCGTTTGTATATCGCAACATGACGAGTGAAACAACCGGCGCGCATCATCTTTCAATCGCGCTGAAAGGCAATGCCGGCAATACTTTTGGCATAGGAGCCAAAGTATTTGTGTATGCAAATCATACGGTGCAAATAGAGGAACAAATGCCAACGCGCGGCTTTCAAAGCAGTGTGGAACCGGTGCTGCATTTTGGTTTGGGTTCATCAACATTTGCAGATAGCATGGTTGTAAACTGGACGAACGGAAAGCGTCAGTTGCTAAAGAAAATAAAAGCGGATACTACAATTATTCTCTATCAAAATGAAGCAAAAGAAAACACGATTTATGGAACAAAAACAAACCCTTTGTTTGATGACGTAACTGCACAAACATTGCATGGCAGCATCACGCATCACGAAAATGAATTTATAGATTTTGATAACGAACGATTAATTCCAAAGCTACTTTCTACCGAAGGCCCGAAGCTGGCGAAAGGCGATGTAAACGGAGATGGATTGGAAGATTTTTTTATGGGCAACGCCTCCGGCGATACGGCGAAATTATTTATTCAACAAAAAAATGGAACGTTTATCAACGTGCCGCAAACAGCGTTTATAAAAGACAAATATTATGAAGACGCCGGTGCTGCTTTTGTGGATGCTGATGGCGATGGCGATCTCGATTTGGTGGTTGCATCGGGCGGCGACGAAGCAGGGCAAGGCACTTATTATTCACTTGCGAGGCTGTATCTGAATGATGGGAAAGGTAATTTTACAAGAGAAACAAAAACGTTTCCGCAGGTGGCAGTCAACGCATCGTGCATTGTTATTTGTGATGTAAATGGAGATGGTAAAGACGATATTTTTATTGGTGCAAGAAGTGTTCCCGGCAGCTATGGAAAAATACCTTCCAGTGCATTGCTCATTAACAAAGGCGCTGGCATTTTTAGGGATGAAACCAAAACCGTTGCTCCTGATTTGCTGCATTTGGGGATGGTAACGGCGGCGCAATGGATGACCGAAAACAACAGCGTAAACAGCAAATTAATTGTAGTTGGCGATTGGATGCCGGTTACAATTTTGGAATATAAAAACAACAAGCTGCAAATTGAAGATACCATTGCAAACTCGGGCGGTTGGTGGAATTGTTTACAAATAGCCGACGTTAACAACGATGGAAAATTAGATTTGATTGGAGGCAATTTTGGATTGAATTCGCGCATAAAAGCCACACCGCAGCAACCCGCTAAATTGTATGTTGGCGACTTTGATAACAGTGGAAAAACAAACTGTATTCCGGTTTATTATAAAACGGATGGAAAGGCATATCCTTATTTTTTAAAAAGCGAACTGCAGGCGCAATTGCCTTATTTAAAAAAACAGTTTCTTCATTTCAGCGACTATGCGGCTAAAAGTATTGACCAGATTTTTAGTAAAGAACAATTGCAGCAAGCTAACGTTTTATCTGTTGAACAAACACAAACCTGCATTTTTATCAATGATGGAAAAGGTCATTTTACTATGCAGCCATTGCCAATGATGGCGCAGCTTTCACCCGTGTTTGGCATCTTGCCAACCGACATCAATAAGGATGGTAGTATTGATTTGTTTTTATGCGGAAATTTCTATGGATTTAAACCACAAACCGGCAGAATGGATGCAAGCTACGGAACCATATTATTGCAAAACGCAGAGCACAAGTTTGTTTTTATTCCACCTGCGCAAAGTGGTTTATTTATAAGGGGCGAAGCCAGAGATGTGCTGCAAATAAAAACAGCAAAGGGCGACAATCTTATTGTTGTAGCGATGAACAATGCACCGTTGAAAGTGTTTAGAAAGAATAAATAGAACGCTAAGTTTTCATAACAACCTTATCATTACATTTGAACATTACATCAAACCATACTGCTCATGCCTAACGATTCAACAACCTACATCAACACAAAAGGAATTGCGCAAAACACTTACGATGCCATTGTAATTGGCAGCGGCATCAGTGGCGGCTGGGCTGCCAAAGAGTTGTGTGAAAAGGGCTTGAAAACATTGATGGTTGAACGCGGCAGAAATGTGGTGCATTTAAAAGATTATCCAACGGCAACCAAAGCGCCGTGGGAGTTTCCGCATCGCGAAAAAATGCCATTGGCTATTACAAAAGAAAACCCGGTAGTAAGCCGTTGTTATGCATTCAGCGAAGCTTCGCAACATTTTTTTGTGAAAGATACCGAGCATCCTTATATACAGGAAAAGCCTTACGACTGGATTCGCGGCTACCAGGTTGGCGGTAAAAGTTTGTTGTGGGCAAGACAAACCCAACGTTGGAGCAAATATGATTTTGAAGGTCCGGTACGTGATGGTTTCGCGGTAGATTGGCCCATCCGTTATGAAGACATTGCGCCCTGGTATTCTTACGTTGAAAAATTTGCAGGCATTAGTGGTAACAAAGATGGTGTTGATACCTTGCCCGATGGTGAATTTTTACCGGCCTGGGAAATGAATGTAGTGGAAAGTGAAATCACACAAAAAATAAGGAGCAATTATAAAGATAGATATGTGGTGCAGGGCAGATGCGCTCACTTAACACATCCGCAAGCCGTGCATATTGAACAAGGCAGAAATCAATGCCAGGCAAGGAGTATGTGCGAGCGTGGATGCCCGTATGGCGGTTATTTCAGCTCAAATTCTTCCACAATTCCTTGGGCTTTAAAAACGGGAAATCTTACCATCGCAACCGATAGCGTTGTGCATTCGATTATTTATGATGATAAGAAGGGAAAAGCAACCGGCGTTCGCATAATTGATGCAAAAACAAAAACAGCAACTGAGTATTTTGCGAACATCATTTTTGTAAATGCAGCTTGTTTAAACAGCAATTTACTCCTTTTAAATTCAACTTCTTCACGCTTTCCCAATGGTTTTGGAAACGATAATGGTTTGCTGGGTAAATACGTTGCTTTTCACAATTATCGCGGCACTGTAAGCGCATCATACGACGGGCCGCAGGACAAATATTATTTGGGCAGGCGACCTACACAACCGATGATGCCAAACTTTAGAAACGTTCACAAACAGGAAACTGATTTTTTGCGCGGCTATATGACATTTTTTGGAGCCGGCAGAGCGCAGGTTCACGCCGAAGGAATTGGCGGCGATTTTAAAGATGCCATTAGCGAAGCCGGCAACTGGTATGTAAGTGTAATGATGCAGGGCGAAACCATTCCGAAAGAAACCAATCATCTACGGTTAAGTAAAGATAAAAAAGACGCATGGGGCATTCCGCAACTGATAACTTCAATTGATTATGATGATAACGATGTAAAAAGTATGAACGACTTTTTTGCTACCGCTTCTGAAATGTTTGATAAAGCGGGCTGTAAAGACATCGCCACACACGACAGCAAACAAGCGCCGGGTTTGGACATTCATGAAATGGGCGGTTGCCGGATGGGCAAAGACCCGAAAAAATCTCTACTGAATTCACACAACCAGTTTCACAACTGCCCGAATGTGTTTGTAACCGATGGCGCGTGCATGGTATCAACCTCTACACAAAATCCTTCGTTAACTTTTATGGCTTTAACCGCACGGGCGGCGAATTATGCGGTTGATGAATTGAAAAATGGAAATTTATAAAACTTGTAATCAATCAAAATTCAAAGTGCTTTATTAATCCGTGGTTATTATACAGTAATCAATTTGCATTCATGTTTGTAATTTTTTTCTTTTTATAATAAAAGTAATAAAACAAAAAGGCAAGTAGCACAACGCTTGTTACAACACCTGAAATCCACAGCCACCAATGGTTTGGCGAAGAAAGTACAACAGGCTGAGAGCTTCCGATAAGAACCATATTTGCCCAATAATAAGGCATTGTGTGTTCATGATCGGTATGTTGTAAATAATCAACTTTCGCTTTTTGTAAAGCCTCACTTTTGTTCATGCCTTGCGATAAATATCGGTTGAATATGGTTGAAATTTCATACACAGCATTTTCATCCGCTTTCCATAACGTTGCCGATACCGAAGGAATACCTGCGGCGGCAAAACCCCTTGCCAAACTATAAATTCCTTCGCCGGTTGCGTTTTTTCCAATGTTTGTTTGGCAGGCGCTTAATAAAACAAATTGTATGGCTGGGTTGGTAAGCCGTTGCAATTCGGAAAGGTGAATGACAGAATCCTGCATAAACAATTCGGGTTCAGCATCGGTTGTGTCGGCTTTAGCATGAGAAAATATAGTAACAACAGAATAATGGGAAGCGTTAGTAAAAAAATTGTTGCGTGTAGCCTGCTCTTGTGTAAATAAAGTGTCGTTGCTGTAATAATGACCTACGTTTTGAAGCGCATTGGCAGACAACGTTAAATCGGGAACGCTTAAAGAAGATGAAAATGTAACCGGCGCAAACCCAATAAAATTGCCGGTTGCAGCTTTGGAAGGAAACAGTTTTATTAATGAACGTGCCGAATAAACGTAGCTGAAATTATAATCGTTCAACAAAAAATGTTTGCCTTTGTCATCACTGCATAAAGCTTCAAACGGAATGAAAAAGTTATCAGTACAAACGGCAACATTGCCTTTAGGTATTTGCAAAGGCTTGAAGAGTTTGTTATAAATGATTTGTGATAAAGAACAGAATAAATCATGGCTATGATTGAATTCTTGCTTATCGCTGCACAATCTAATAAATTGAGAAAGCTGTTTACTATCAAAATCGGGTGCCGAAATTTTGATAAAATTAGTTTTGTTTTTTGTAATGGCCAATGCATACATGGCTGAATCATTCATGAAATAGTAAATAAAACTTTGGTTGTTTTTTGCCAAATATTTTTGTAAAGATTGAAGCGTAGGAACATCATCGGCATATTTATATTGATAATAAAGTGGATATTTTTTTTCGAGAGATTTGATAAAGTGTTCAAGCGAATCTTTGGTTAGAGAAAGATTGTTTTCAACTTCTTGATATTGCTTTGAAGAAAATGATAAAATAGAAAGCTGCTGTTGTATTTCAGCAACTTTGAATTGCAAATTTTCTTCTTTTTTTAGTTCTTCATTTGATAAACGAGCAGAAGCTTCTAAGTTATTTAGTTTATCAAACAATAATGCAGCACGACTTTTTTCTATAAAATAAAAAGCATGATATACATCGTTTTTCAAGTAACAATACTCAATGATATTTGAAAAAAAATCTCTTGTATTGTCTCGCCAAACTAATTTCGTTGCTTCATCGAAATGTTCAAAGCGAGTTTGTGTAATTAAAGAGTCAACCAACATTGCTGTTTGAAGTAAAGAGTTACAGTAAACTGTTTTATCATGTGATTGTTCAATGAGTCGCAAAAGCAAGTTTACCTTTCCAAACAATATAGGGAACATAACTTCTTTATATCCCATTACAGTTATTTGCGAAAGAGAAAGCTTTGCAAATAAAAAATTAGAAGTCTTTAGATTTGTAAAATTGAATGCTTTTGTATAAAAAATATTTGCCTTTTTATAATCTTGTTCTTGGTAAGCAATTTTAGCTAATTGCCCATATGCCAGCAGTAAAAGCATTGGTCTTCTTTCGGAACTGCATCGCTTGGCAAATCCAATCATCTTTAAATAAACTTTTTTTGCTTTAATATAATTATTTAAACCATAGTAATAAAGATTGGCAAGGGCATTATACGCGAGTACAAACTCTAAATTATTTGTAGGTGAATGAGGAAGTGCTAAGATTATTTGTTTAAAAATTTCTTCTGCTTGACTAAAGTTTTTTTGTTCTTGGTAAATCAAGCCTTTTATTTCATATGATTGTGATATTGTGGAAACTTTTTGTGTAATCAGTGAAATGCTAATAGCTTCATCAACATCAAGTAATGCTTGTTCTAAATGATTTCCATTTAATAAGGAATAAGCACGATAATTAAGAAAGAAAGGGAGATTGACTGAATCATAAGTTCGTTTTGCATTATTGATAGCAATTGTGCTTACATCATACAACTTTTGATAATTTCCAAAAGAGTAATACCCATATATCAGTTGGTAAGTTGCTTTTGTTACATAATAATCAGGATCATATTGTCTGCTAAAGAGCAAAACGGTGTCATAGTATGTCAACGATTTAGCTGTTTCAGATTTTGATGAATAAAAAATGGCTAAATTAAAGTATGCTGTTACTAATATTTTTCTCGATACGGGATAAAGTGTTCTTTTATATTTATCTAAAGCAATAAGCGAATATTTTATCGCACTATCTATATTTACTGAATATTCGTATTTAGCAATTTTTATTAATGCAAAAATATATCCCGAATCGTTTGTACAATTTTGCTCTTCTGATTGCTGTTTCAACTTAAATAAAGCATCTAATTTATAAACTTTACTTAATGAAGTGTCTGTGTCTATTCCATTTACATTTTCATAAAAACTGTCGCAAACAAATGCTTGAGAGTACAATCTTTGACAGTGTGTAAATAAAAAAATCAAACATAAATATTTTAAAATGGATGCCAAGACAATTGATTTTATTTTCCAAAGATTTCTTATTCTGCTAAGCCGTCAATATAGTTTTACATAACCAGCAAATAATTCTCTGGTAATTTGCTTTTTAATAAGAGCTAAGTAGAAAAAGAATATCCGTGAACAAATTTTGATACACTTTCTATTAAACAAACTATTTAGGTATTATATATATTTCTTGTTTTATTAAGAGCTGTAGTTATAGCGTCTTGTTTTAGGTTAGTTTGTCGATATTTACTATGTTCTCTCTCGCTCCCGATAGGTTAATCCAAATAACTGTTGCTGCAAATCTGCAAAAGCAGACAATAAATAAAAAATACCAACAACAGTCACAATAGCAAGAGCTATTTGGATTATTAATTTTTTTTCTACCTGTGGTGTGGGAGGTGGTGGTGGTGGAAGGATTATCGGTCCTGTTTTTCCTCCTAGTTCTTTGTTTGCTGATGTAGTTTCAAAATTGTTCTCTGCCATAAAATTGTTTTAGTGTTTGTAATTTAATTGATAAAAAATCGGAAAGAAAAGCAACCTTGTTTTTCTAAGGCAAATTTCACATTTTAGTATCAAATGTATAATACTCTGCGATTATATTGATGGATTAGTTTCTTAGAGAAACAAACGGTTCTATGCATTAGCTTTCTTGATTATTTTAATAAATTTTTTAATAAATTTTTTGTTTTATAAAAAGTCGAATTTTAAAAAAATTTTTTTATGAAAAACAAAACCTTTTATCTATGTTGTACTATTTTTTTTATTGTCTCAATGGCATTAAGTTGTAACAAAGAAGTGAATGAAAATGTCACAAAACATGGCGCAAATAACCTAATAAAGCCGTCTTCTAATTCTCTTCTATTAAAGTTGACACTGGAAAGGGTGGCGGTGGAGGAACAATTAATCCAACCCCGCCGCCAGAACCGAAAAAATAATTTATGGCTGACTAACCAGTCAGCCATAAATTATTTTTGTTTGTCTTCAATATTATTATACAATATAATTTGATAGCGGCTGATGTGTTGTTATTTAAATCTGAACGTACATTCATGTTCAAAAAGAGAGAATTTATACAATTTTTACAAGTTCTTTGTTATCTATAAATGGCTTTGTAAACTATCCATTCAAAATCATTCTTTTTTTCCTCACCATTTCTCCAACATCTTCTTAGCCACCTCACTTCCATCTTCGTTTTCTTTTACCACTTTTTCCAGCAACTCTTTTGCAGCCTCTTTATCACCAGGTGCATTGCGTTCTAACAATGTGATGGCTCCTAAAAAATCGCCGCTGTTGCTGTACAAACCATTCATGGCAGACAGCTCTGTAAAGCATTGCACCGCTTTGTCGTAATTTTTTAGTTGCAGGTAACTAAGTCCTGCATATTTTTTTGCATCGCTGTTAGCTGCATCTTTATTTTTTACACTTTCAAACAATACCAAAGCGCGTTGATAATTTTTACTGTTATATTCCGAGATGCCAAGTTGCATACTGTCTCTCGAAGCATCCATCGTGTGGCTTAACTGCGAGTAATTTTCTTTTATAACATTATTTGCCAACCGCTTCGGGCTGTTCATCGCAAACAAAAAACCAAATGCCATTATAAAAACCAAACAAGCCGCCGCTGCATAAGGCATCCATCTTAATAACGTTGGCTTTTTTACAGGCTTTAAAGCAATGGTTTCTTTTACCGTTTCGCTGTTGCTTTTCCATTGTTGCTTTTGTTTTATTAAAGCCTCACGCGCCACATTTCTTGCTGTTATATAAAAAGCCACTTCTTTGGCAAAATCCTCATCAGCAGTGCAGCGGGCTTCAAATTGTTTCCGTTCGCTTTCGTTCAACTCCTGGTTAAAGTAAGCATCAATATATTCTACTGTTCCGCTCATACGTGTATTTTAAAAGTTACAACTCTACATTCACCTTTACTCTTCTTCGGCTATCTGCTAAAAGAAACCGATTTTATTTTTTCTCTCAACTTATCCAAACAGCGCAACCGGGTTGTTTTTACAACGGCTGCATTGTTGTAATTCAGGTGTTCGGCTATTTCCTTATCGGTGTAGCCATCTTCAAACAACAGTAATAATTCCTTGCATCGCTCACCAATTTTATCCATTGTTTCCTTTACTGCCAACCGTTGTTCATGGTTCATCATTTTTTCAACTGCGGTTCTGGCACCATCGGGTAACTGGTTAATTAATTCGGGCATTTCTGTTGTTTTAAACACCTGTTGTTTATTAGTCGTACTTTTTCTTATGAGGTCAATACATTTATTAGAAAAGATTTGAAATAAATAAGTTTTGATAGAAGATCGTCCGTCAAAACGACCATTAATAATATTTAGCAACGCCGATAAAAAAGCATCGCTGTATGCGCTAAAACTATCTTCATATGTAAGATTGTACTTGCGGCAGCCTTCGTTTACAAAATAAAAAAACTCTTCATACAGCATTTTCTCCTGCTTGCTGCGTTCTGCATAACCTGATGTTAGCTTATTAATTATTTCGGTATCGGTGTTTGTCAAGGGACTGCTTTAAAAACAAATCTAAATACTTTATGTAATATTTAAAAAGAAAGACGGTTACGATTTAGTGATACTATTGGTTTTATACCTTTTGTTTTTACTTCATTTTATTTAACAGATAAAAAAGAAAGATCAATGTTTCCTTCTTTTTTACTATTGCGATTCATTGTATGTAACGGTTTTGTTACACATATTTATTTAAAACACTAAAACTTAAAGAACATGAAAAAGCTAATCTTCGCCGCCGTTTTATTAATGGCAATGGCGCTCACCTCTTACGGCAAAACGGCTGATAAGAACTTGAAGCTGGTAAAAAATTTAACTACCGCTTTTAAAGCTGCACAAAGCACCGTAACGGTTAACAATGGTGCATTTAAAATGTCATCATTTGATTTGAATGGAAACAAAATTCAGGCTTTCTATGATATTGAAAGCGATGAATTAATTGGATTTTCTATACCTATGTCGTTGACTGATTTACCTGCCAGCGCTTTGGATAACATGAAAAAGAAGTATGGTAATTACACTGCGCAGGAAGCACTGATGTTTATTACTAAAGACGGTTACTTTCGCTTTTATGTGTCTCTCACAAAACTTAAAAAACCAACCATCGTATTGGATGTGAACACAAAAGGAAAAGTGCATTATTACGCTAAAATGTAAAACACATTTGATACTAAAACTCATTTTGATAATTCAAATTCGATTTACTCGCAATCCTGCCCTCTGCTTTGACTGAAAGCCACGTTCTCGTGGCTTTTTTGTTTTACTGCAAAAAAATAGTGAAGAACATATCGGCCTTCACTATTTTAAAACTTGTTTCTCCGGATTTAATTCTTGCCTCTTTGTTTTTTACATGTGCAACCTTTCTTTTTTGCCCAGCAATTCATCAACTGTTTCACGGTACATTTCATCTGGCACGCAGCAATCAACAGGGCAAACAGCAGCGCATTGAGGCTCTTCATGAAAGCCTTGGCATTCGGTGCATTTGTTAGGCGAAATATAATATATATCAACAGAAATAGGTGTGAACCGCTCGTCTGCATTTACCGCTTCGCCATCCATTAAAGTAAAGCTGCCCGTAACGCTGGTGCCATCTTTTATCGCCCATTCTACGCCACCTTCATAAATGGCGTTGTTCGGGCATTCCGGCTCGCACGCGCCGCAATTAATACATTCATCGGTTATTTTGATTGCCATATTATGTTCTGTTTAACGAGGTTTACAAACTACTTTTACAGCCCAAAAATAGTGCTGAAAAATGAATGTGCAACAAAGGATAAATGTATTGGTGCAGTTAGGCATATACATGCAAACAAACAGTGAAGAGTGGATTGCAGTAAAACAAAAAGCTTATTTACAAAACCAATGGTTTATACCGCAGTTTATTGAGCTTGCTATCCATAATATCTGTACTAATTTTTTGAAAAGCGATATGTTGGAAAAAGTGGCGCATCATTACAAAATTGGCGAACCCGGCAATATAAAAAACGTAGGTATTGTAATGGCTGGAAACATTCCCCTTGTTGGCTTTCACGATTTTTTGTGCGTGTTCATCAGTGGCCATCAGGCAACAATAAAATTGTCTTCCAAAGATGATGTGCTGCTGCCGTTTCTATTCAAAAAAATAAAAGATTGGGATGATGAATTTACAAGCCACACAAGTGTTGCCGAAACGCTGAAAGGTTGTGATGCTTACATAGCAACCGGCAGTAACAATTCGGGCAGGTACTTTGACTATTATTTTAGAAAGTACCCGCACATCATTCGTAAAAACCGCACTTCGGTTGCAGTGTTAAAAGGAAATGAAACAAACGAAGAATTGGAACTGTTAGCCGATGATGTTTGCTTATATTTTGGTTTGGGCTGTCGTAATGTAACAAAATTGTTTGCGCCTGAGGGTTATAATTTTATTCCATTTCTTGAAGCTCTTAAAAAGTATGAATATTTTTTTGAGTTCAATAAGTATAAAAATAACTACGATTATCATCTTGCCTTGCTAATTATGAGCAATAAGTTTTACATGACAAATGGTTTTGTTTTATTAACCGAAAACGTTTCATTGTTCGCACCGGTATCGCAATTAAATTTCAGCTTTTATAATTCTTTGGAAGAAACCGTTTCTGTTCTTCAAAACAACAATAACATTCAGTGTATTGTAGGGCATCATCACACAGCATTTGGCAATGCGCAAAAGCCCGCGCTTACTGATTTTGCTGACGGTGCAGACACTTTACTTTTATTGAAGGAGTTGTAAAAACCATTCATTTTATTGGCATAATAATAGCGCAAGTTTATTATTATTAATCACCAATAAACGATTGCCAATCATGGACAAATTAGAACTAAAAGGTAAGTGGAATGAAATTAAAGGCAAAGTGAAACAAGCACATGCCGATCTTACCGATGACGACCTGAAATATGAAGAAGGAAAAGATGATGAGTTTCTCGGTAACCTGCAGCAAAAGACCGGACGAGCAAAGGATGATTTGATAAAATGGTTAAGAAGTCTTGGTTGATAAAATCTACAATTAGCTGCTAAAAACTTCAATATGGAATGGGGAAAAACTGATGCAAAGCAATTAAGCAATATCAACTTTCAGTTGCCTCCCGAGCCTGTTGAAAACGGTGCGATTTTTAAAAAACAAAGTAAGCCTGATACGCAAGTTTTTATTGGTTGCCCACGTTGGGGAACAAAGGACTGGCTTGGTCAGTTTTATCCGGCAAATACAAAAGAAAAAGACTTTTTACACTTCTATGCAAAGCTGTTTAATTGTGTTGAATTAAACACAACTTATTATCGAGTTCCATCTGTTGAACAAGTAAAGCATTGGAAGGAACAGGTAAGCAGCAACTTTCGTTTTTGCCCTAAATTTCCTCAATACATTACGCACGTGGCGCGGCTGCAACGTTGCGATAAAGAAGTAAATGAATTTGTACATGCCATAGAAGCTTTTGAAGAAACATTAGGTCCGGTTTTTTTAATGCCTAACCCGCAAATGGGTGTGGATGAATTGCCTGTTATAAAACGGTTTATTGAACGATTGCCCAGCGATTTGGATGTGTTTATTGAACTGCGCCACAGCAGTTGGTTTGACAATGGCTTGAATAACAAATTATACGATTTTGCAAGAGAATATAAAGTTGGATTGGTAATAACAGATACCGCAGGAAAACGCGATAATATACACATGCGGTTGAGTAAGCCTGAAACCTTTATTCGCTTTGTTGGCAATGGCTTGCATACCACCGATTATACACGTATTCAACAATGGACAAACCGCTTGCAATTATGGATGAATAAAGGCATTGAAAAGATTTATTTTTTTATGCATCAGCATAACGATTTGAATTCACCATTGCTGAATAAATATTTAATTGAACAAGTAAACGCTGCCTCTAACATTCACTTTCCTAATGTGCATTCTATCCGTCCGCAGGCAACTTTATTCGATTAGTTTTTACATTACTACAACCGCTTTTTCTTCATCCAGTTCTTTCTCCCATTTCGATATAATAAAAGTGGCTGCCGCGTTGCCAATGATGTTGGTGATAGCCCGGGCTTCACTCATAAACCGATCAATTCCTAAAATTAAAGTAAGCCCTGCAACTGGCACATGACCTACTGTTGGAAGCGTTGCTGCCAACGTGATAAAGCCACTTCCTGTCACGCCAGCCGCTCCTTTAGAAGTTACAATTAAAACAGCCAGCAACGTAATTTCCTGCGATAAAGAAAGCGGTGTGTCAGTAGCTTGTGCAATAAAAACAGCCGCCATGGTTAAGTAAATAGAAGTACCGTCTAAATTAAAAGAATACCCAGCGGGTACCACCAAACCAACCACCGATTTTGAGCAACCTGCCGCTTCTAATTTTTTCATCAGAGGCGGCAAAGCCGATTCGGATGAAGATGTACCCAGAACAATGAGCAATTCATTTTTAATGTAAGAAAGCAATTTAAAAACATTAAATCCAAACGCTTTTAAAACACTTCCCAGCACAACAATCACAAATAAAATACAAGTAAAATAAAACGTTCCCATTAAACCGGCAAGTGGTTTTAATTGTGCAATTCCATATGCGCCAATAGTATAGCTCATGGCGCCTAAAGCCCCGATGGGTGCGGCTTTCATGATGATGTTAATGATTGCAAACAAAGCTTGTGATAATGATTGAATACCTGATAAAACAGGTTTTGCTTTTACACCAATTATAGCCAGGCCAAAACCAAATAAAACCGAAATGAATAAAACCGGCAATAAATCGGTTTGTGTAAATGCACCTACCATAGTTTCAGGAATGATGTGCAGTAAAAAATCAACAACCGTTGTATGTTCTGTTTGTTTTGATGTGATGGCAGAAGCATCCAGCGTTGCGACATTAATGTGCATGTTTGCACCAGGATGAAAAAGATTAATCAATGTTAAGCCAACAAATAATGCAAGCGTTGTCATTACTTCAAAATAGAGAATGGCTTTTAAGCCAACTCTGCCTACTTTTTTTATGTCATCCATTCCTGCAATGCCGGTAACAATGGTGCAAAAAATAACTGGCGCAATCATCATTTTAATTAACCTGATAAATGCGTCGCCAAGCGGCTTAAGCTGCTTCGCGAAGTTCGGAAAAAAATGACCTAATAAAATGCCGGTTGCAATGGCAAGAAGAACATAGAAGTAAAGAGATTTTGTGAACGACTTCATGCAGCAAGTTTACATCATCTCACTTAACTGGAGCCAGCGCATTTCTTTGGTTGAAATTTCGTTAGTGATATTGCCGATACGATTGCTCCACGTGCTGACTTGTTCGTATGTAACATTACTATCGCTTAACTTCAATTCCAACTGTTGCTTTTCGGTTTCTAATTCAGCAATTTCTTTTTCCAGCAATTCAAACTCGCGCTTTTCTTTGTAACCCACTTTGCGCTTGATGTCTAAAGATGTTTTTGGTTGAAGATTTATGGTGGGTTGTGAGTTTTTATTTGTTGATTCGGGGGTTTGTTTTTGCCCTTCTTTTGCTCTTTCATCCAGGCGGTATAGCGTATAATTTCCAGGAAAATCAATCACTCTTCCTTCGCCTTCAAACACAAACAAATGGTCAACCAACCTGTCCATAAAATAACGGTCGTGCGATACAATTAAAATGCAACCTCCATAATCGCTTAAAAAGTTTTCAAGCACGCCCAAGGTTGGCAAATCCAAATCATTCGTGGGTTCATCCAATATTAAAAAGTTAGGATTTCGAAATAAAATGGAGAGCAGTTGCAATCGCTTTTTTTCGCCACCGCTTAACGAATTGAGATAAGTGTATTGCTTCTCCGGAGGAAATAAAAACAACTCCAAAAACTGCGCTGCGCTTAAACTTCCGCCTTTTGCTAAAGGAAAACTTTCGGCAAATGTTTTTACATATTCTATTACACGCAAATTATCTTTTATCACCAGGCCTTGTTGTGAAAAGTTGCCAAAAATAACCGTTTCACCAACATTTACTTTGCCGCTGTCAACAGGTTCAATGCCTTGCAGAATATTTAAAAAAGTAGATTTTCCAACGCCATTTTTGCCAATGATACCAATGCGTTCTCCTTTGCTAAATGTATAATCGAAACCTTTTAAAATAGACGTGTCGTCATAACTTTTGTAAACTTTTTTCATCTCTACAATCTTACCGCCAAGCCTGCTCATTTTTACTCCTAATTGCATTTGCGCATCTTCTATTTTTTGTTTTGCTTTGGCTTCTACTTCATAAAAATTATCTTGTCGGGATTTGCTTTTTGTGGTGCGGGCTTTGGGTTGTTTCCGCATCCATTCCAATTCTTTTCGAAATTCATTTTTCGCTTTGTCAATGCTTGCCTGTTCGCTTTCTATGCGGGCTGCTTTTCGTTCTAAATAATTTTGGTAATCGCCCTTGTACACATACATATTGCTCCGTTCAAGCTCCCATATTTCATTAGTAACAGCATCTAAAAAATAACGGTCGTGCGTAACCAACAGCAACGTTATGTTTTCGCCGCTTAAATAATGCTCCAGCCATTCAATCATTTCAACGTCCAAATGGTTGGTTGGCTCATCCATCATCAGCAAAGTGTGTTGGTGCTCAAAACCAATGTCAATAAGGGTTGCAGCCAATGCCACACGTTTGCGCTGACCGCCGCTTAAGTCCTTTATGTTTTGATGAAGATGATGAATGTTGAGCTTGCTCATAATCTGCTTCACCTTTGCTTCAAATTCCCAGGCATTCAACTCATCCATTGTTGTGATGGCATCTGTAATAGCATTCACATCCTCATTTTCTTCGGCTTCCTCGTAAGCGCGGATGGCTTTCATTACAGGATGAGAAACATGAAAAATATTTTCTAAAACGGTTTTGTTTTCATCCAGTTTCGGGTCTTGTTCAAAAAGGGCAGCGGTTACATCTTTATTGATCCATAGCTTGCCTTCATCGGGCGTTTCTTTGCCCGACAGGATACGAAGCAAAGTGCTTTTGCCAACACCATTGCGGGCAACCAAAGCAATTTTATCGCCTTCATTAATGTGAAAAGAAATGTTATTGAAAAGCGGTGTTACGCCAAAACTTTTGGTAAGATTTTCTGCTGATATATAATGCATGGTGCAAAGATAGGCAAGGGAAAAGCAGGTGCGGTTTTATAGAATGTTAGAATGTAGGGTTGAAAAAAATTTGTGTACGATAAAAATTATATTCCTTTACTCGTTTACGTGTTTTAAAAGCCGACAAGTATAATTGTTTTCATCTTTCTTAAAAGAGGAGTAAAAACAAACCTCACATTACAGCCAAGTTTTATAAAAAGCGATACAGCGGTTTACAGAAACCTGTATTTCTTATTTTGTAAAAGCTATGTTGATATACGCCGGAAAAGAATGCAGAACGCTTGCATTCTTTTAAATAAAATTTAGAGAAGCAAATAAACGTTTACTCGTTCATTTGCTTTGCCGTCATAGCAATTACGATGTTTACTTTTTGCACCAATTCGGGCAAAGCTTTTAATTGTGTTTGTGATCTTGCATTGGATTCTATGGCACGAATGTCCTCTGCAATGGACATGATTTTTAAAATGTCGATGCTTGGTTTTAATTTGTGCGCCAGGAAACTTACCTGTGCCCAATCACCGGCATGGCAGGCATTAAGCATTTTGTTGGCATCGGAAGGAAAGTGGTTGATGAATGCATCTTTGATAATGCGGATAAAGGCTTCATCATCCTGATGAATTTCTTGTAAACCTGACAAGTCGTAAAGCTTCTCGAAACTATACATAGTATTGGATTTGTATGGAAGATTAATATACTTTTTCGGGAACATTTAATTCTTTGTTTTTAATTAATCGATATACCGTTGATTTACCAACGTTCAATACCTGCGCCACTTTCAGTACATCGTACTCATATTTTTCAAGATAATCCTGCAATAGTTGCAGCGTATATCGCCGAAGCGTTAACGGTTCCTGTAACGATGATAATGACGAAGGTGTTGATGCACTCATTCTCTGCATGTGCGTAAGTTCAATTTCATCGCCATCGCTCATCACACAGCTTAAATCTATAATAGATTTTAATTCGCGGATATTACCCGGAAACTGGTAATTGAGCAATTGTTTTTTTGCATCCAGCGAAAGATGTTTTTGAGGCAAGTTGTTTTCATCGCAAAACTGATCTATAAAATACCTGGCTATCAACAAAATGTCGTTATCGCGGTTACGCAGTGGCGGAAGATGGATGGGCAAGCCCAGCAAACGATAATATAAATCTTCACGAAACGTACCCTTTTTTACTTCAGCCATAAGGTTGCGATGTGTGGCAACAACAATGCGCACATCAACCGGAACTATTTTATTACTTCCAACTTTCGTTATTTCTTTTTCCTGCAAAACGCGCAACAACTTGGCTTGCAGGTTAATGTCCATCTCGCCAATTTCATCTAAAAACAAAGTGCCTTTGTGCGCTTCTTCAAATTTGCCAATGCGCTGCGTAATGGCGCCAGTAAAAGCGCCTTTTTCATGCCCGAACAATTCGCTTTCCATCAACTCGGAAGGTATAGCGGCAATATTAACCGGAACAAAAGGTTTGCCTTTTCGTGCCGAATTATAATGAATGGCTTTTGCCACTAAATCTTTACCGGTTCCGGTTTCGCCGGTTACAGAAACAGTAATATTGGTTTGCGCGGCTTTTTCAATCATACCAAACACCTGCTTCATAGGCGCGCTGTTGCCGATGATAGCTTTTTGGAAATCGTATTTTTTAGAAACTTCTTTTTGCAGGGTAGCAATTTCTTTTTTCAGAGATGCTTTTTCCTTGCAATTTTTTATGGCAATCCATAGCCTGTCTTGCGTATCAGCATCTTTTACAATATAATCGTCGGCGCCTTTTTTTAAAAGGTCGATCGCTGTTTTTATATCCTGCTGGGCAGACACTATGATAACGCGCACATCGGGTAAAGTATCGCGAATTTGCTTCAGCATTCCATCGGCAGTGCCATCTGGAAGTGAATAATCCAGCGTTACCAAATCCGGTTTTTCATACAGTGATTTTAAAAACGAAGCTGCTGTTGAAAACGATTTTACTTCATGTTCGGGATTCAAACTCAAAAAGTGTGATAACACCGAGTTATAAAGTTTATCATCTTCCAGTATGTGAATCAAAAAATTTTTATCTTTCATAAGATATTGGTACCGTCATTGGAAATATAAATGTCGGACTAAATTTTCAATATGGGAAACTTTGATAGCTTAAACCTCGTTTAAAAAAAGATGAAAAAAACATAAAGGCTTAAAAGCCGCAAGTTATAAGCTACAAGCCGCAGGCAAAAAAGCTAACAACAAATAAGCATTACAGTGTGTGGTTATTACTTAAAGCTTATAAATTGAGGCTTTCACTTGCAGCTTCTTTTGGTAATATTGTTGCTGTGAATGCAACTATGTTTGGCGTAACCATTTTAGGTAACAATTCTGCACTGCCGGCTTACAGCAGGCATCCTACATCGCAGGTAGTTACATTAAACGACAGTTTGTTTTTATTAGATTGCGGTGAAGGCACGCAAATGCAAATGAACCGGTATAAAGTTCGCAAAAGCCGAATTAAATACATTTTTATATCGCACCTGCACGGTGATCATTATTTTGGTTTGGCTGGTTTGCTTACCACTTATAATTTAAGCGATCGCAAAGCGCCCGTTCATTTATTTGCGCCTCCCGATCTGGAACCTATTATTAAGTTACAGGTGATGGTTTCTGATTCTAATTTATCGTTCCCGCTTTATTTTCATCCATTACAAAAAGAAGGTATTTTAGTTGACGAGCCACAATTTTCAGTAAGCTGTTTTAATGTTGCTCACGGCATTGAAACCTGGGGATTTGTAATAAAAGAAAAGCGAAAACCAAGGAAGATTAATGGCGAAAAAATAAAGCTGTATCCTATTATTCCAACTTTTTTTTATGAGCGTTTGCAATGGGGTGACGATTTTGTTTCGGAGGATGGAATCATTATAAAAAATGAAGAAGTAACAGTTACCAACACGCCGCCAAAAAGTTATGCGTATTGCGCCGATACCGCTTACTCGCCAGCCATTGTAAAATATTTTACGAATGCAACCATGGTTTACCACGAATCTACTTATTTAAAAGATCAGCAAGAGCGTGCTGCCAGCCGCAATCACTCCACAGCAGAGCAGGCTGCATTAATTGCAAAAGAAGCCTGCGTAGAAAAATTATTGATCGGGCATTTCAGCAGCCAATATGATAATGAAAAGCTTCATTTGTTTGAAGAAGAAGCAAGCGCGCTATTTCCCAACGTTCAATTGGCTTTGGAAGGAGCAACATATGAGATTTAAGATGGATTGCTGATTTGTGATTGTTGATTGTACTACATACGTTTACTTATCATTCACAAATTATAAATCCTAAATCAAAAATTCTTCACGTATTCTTTCACTCTTTTATGCATGGCTTCGCTTAACGGCACCAGTGGCAAGCGAAGGTAATTTTGAATTAAACCGTGCTCACTTAAAAAGGCTTTTACGCCGGCAGGATTGTTTTCGGTAAACAACAAGGTGTAAGCCTCCAGCAAAGGATCATTCAACTGTTTGGCTTTTTTAAAATCAAACAATAAACCCGCCCTAACCATATCAGAAAACTGTTTCGGAAAACAGTTGGCGGCAACACTAATTACGCCGTCAATACCACAAGCCAGCTGAGGCAAAACCAAATCGTCATCACCGCTTACCACCAAAAAATGTTCAGGTCGTTTCTTTAGTATTTGCATCATTTGCACCATGTGGTTGGAGGCTTCTTTTGTGCCTGCAATGTTTTCTACCTCCTTGGCTAACCGAAGCGTGGTTTCGGCTTCTATATTTCTGCCGGTTCTGCCCGGCACATTGTATAAAATAAGAGGTTTAGCCGATGCGGCTGCCAATGCTTTATAATGCTGATAAATGCCTTCCTGCGATGGTTTGTTGTAATAAGGCGATGCACTTAAAACGGCTGTTGCTTTTTCTAAAGGAAAAGTTTGTAAATCATTTATCAAATCTCGCGTGTTGTTGCCACCAATGCCCACTACAACCGGCACACGGCTGTTTACTTTTTCATAAGTAAAACTGATGATGTCTTTCTTTTCTTCTTTAGAAAGCGTAGGTGTTTCGCCGGTTGTGCCCATTGTTACCACATAGTCAACACCATTGGTAATTACAAATTCAATCACTTTTTCGAGAGAAGTAAAATCAATCTGTTCATCAGCAGTAAAAGGAGTAACCAACGCCACGCCGGTTCCTTTTAATTGCTTTCTTACATCAGCCATAACAAAGTTTTTAGACGTGCAGAATTACGAAATTTTATAGCGATGTGAGTATAGTTTTTAACTGTAATAAAAGAAAAGCGAATCAGAACTGAGTTACTTGTATTGTGTATTCAACCTTATTTTTTTTATTTTGTTGTAATTAGTCATCGATAAAGCCGGTATAAAATTTTCGCGTCAGCTTTAACAACTTATTCATAACATAAAGTAAAAAACATGCGTTCCTCTTTTTATTTACAAACATCATCTTTCATGAAAACCTTTTTTGTTATTACCCTTTTTTTATTTTGTTGCGGTCGTCAGGCTTCCGCACAGAGCGAAAATCAAACATACGGTTACAATCGCGCCATCGGTATAAAATTTCCGGGTGGCTTTGCCGTTTCGTACAAACAATTTTTACAGCAATATCAAAATGTAGAAGCCGAAGCTATGTTTTGGAACAATGGTTTTCGTGCCGTTGGGTTATATGAATTTAACTGGGATATTCAAGGTATTGATGGTTTGCGCTGGTATATTGGACCCGGCGCTCATATTGGTTTTTGGAACAATGATAACAGTAAAAAAAGTAACAGCAGCAAAGCCGGTATTGGCATTGATGGCGTGATTGGACTGGATTATAAAATAGCCGATTTGCCCATCAACGTAAGCCTTGATTGGCAACCTTCGGTTGATGTTATCGGCTCAACGGGTACTGGCCTTGCGTATGGTGGAATTGGTGTGCGATATACATTTTAATTATTGTACTTTGTATTACTAATAAGTATTCAGGCAATCAACTCCTTTCCATTCATAATACTTAATACAATGTACAGATTACAATCTTTATAAACCGTTATTTTGCGTCATGGCGAAATCTGTAAAAAAGAGAGTAAAAACAAACGATAATAAAGACGAAGAAAAAATTATTTTGATTGTCAATGACGATGGTATAACCTCGCCCGGTATTACGGCTTTGGTAGAAGCTGTGCAAGGGTTGGGAAGAATAATTGTTGTTGCACCCGATAAACCGCAAAGCGGGATGGGACATGCCATTACCATTGGCTTTCCGCTTAGGATGACAAAAGTAAAATTGTTTGACAATGCAGAAGCCTGGAGCTGCAGCGGAACGCCTGTTGATTGTGTAAAACTGGCTGTTGATAAAGTGCTGCATCGCAAGCCTGATATATGTTTGAGCGGTATTAACCATGGCGCCAATCATTCTATTAATGTTATATATTCCGGCACTATGTCGGCAGCATTGGAGGCGGCTATAGAAGGCATACCCAGCATTGGTTTTAGTTTATTGGATTATAGATTGGAAGCCGATTTTAGCGGAGCCAAATGGTATGCAAAACATTTGGTTGAGCAAATTATCGGGAAGGAAATAGACAAGCATTTGTGTTTGAATGTAAACATTCCTGCAACGCCGTTAGAGTTGTTGCAAGGCTTAAAAGTGTGCCGCCAGGCCTATGCAAAATATGAAGAGGAATTTACCGAACGCAAAGATCCCGGTGGCAAAAATTATTATTGGCTTACCGGCGAATTTATGAACTTTGATACGGGTACCGACACAGATGTTTGGGCTTTGGAAAATAACTTTATCAGCGTGGTTCCGGTTCAGTTTGATCTTACAAATTATGAATTAAAAAAGCAACTTGAAAAAAATCTTATACATTGATACTGCAAAAAGATAACTTACGCTTAGGCTTAATTTTAGGCATCGTCGCACCATTTTTTGGTATGCTTATTTATTACTTCTGGAAGTTTTATCCAACGTTCTCTATAGCCGATTTTTTTCGTGTGCTTGGTATGCAAAAAACCTTAATCACCGCACTCATCTCTTTCTCATTATTTGCCAACGCAGTCATCTTTACTTTATACATCAACACACGTAGAGACCGCACTGCGCGCGGCATTTTTATTATCACTTGCATTTATGCTGTAGCCGCAATTGTTTTAAAAATGTTTTTGCGGTAACTTATTATTCAACTGCTTGTTGTGCATCACAGGCTTATATTGTGAATAGTGAATGGCGAGTAGCGAATGAAGAAAACAAAATAAAGGTTTGTGTTCCAGCTTTTGTAACACTGTTTTATCATGTTGAGTCGCACTCTTCAACGCTCATAAAATAATTGAGTAATTCAAAATTTTCTCCTCCTTCTTCACTTGTGGAGAAGGGTTGGGATGAGGTCTTATCTTTGCCCCGATGGGATATGTTAGTGCTTTTATAAAGGTTTGGAAGGAAATTAAACAGCAAAAATGCTTTAACCAAACGTTTTTAATTCCTTATCTCAACGAATTAGAAACAAAGTACAACGGCACTTTTACAACCGAGCAGCGAAAAAAAATCATTAATTATTACGGCTTGTTTATAACCTCTTTTTTATGCAGCAGCTACAAGCATTTATACGGCAAAATATTAAGTGAAGATGAACGAAAACGCGCTACTTTATTTGGCATTTTGACACCTGTTGGCGATGACTTGTTTGATGTTGACAAGCTGAATGCGGAAAGCATTTATAATATTACCTTTCAGCCTGAAACGTTTACCGCCACTACGTTTGCGGCGCAGGTTGCCAAAGAAATTCAAACCTGTTTATTAAACACCGTTCCGCATTTAGATGAGTACATGCAGGCATCTGCCGATGTGTTGAATATACAAGCTCAAACCATCAGGCAAACCGATAAAAATATTGATGTTGCCGAGCTTCGGCGCATTACTTATACAAAAGGCGCAGTGTCAGTTGTTATTTATCATCAATGCCTTAACGATGTAGCTTCTGATGCTATGTTAGACACTTTGTTTTATGTTGGCAGTTTATATCAGTTGGGTAACGATTTGTTTGATTTGTATAAAGATGTTCGGGATAATATTTACACGCTGGTAAACACCTGCACCAATTATAAATTGTTCAAACAACAGTTTCTTGAGCGTGTTCGCACACAGAACGAAAAAATTATGCAACTGCCGTACGATGCAAAAAGAAAGAAGGAATTTTGTATTGTTATGAACACCATCAACGCACGGAGCATGGTTGCTATCAATCAATTCATCAGAACACAAAAGAAAACGGTGCAGCCGGTAAACTGGTGGAAACTTCCCCGCAAAGCTATGATTGTTGATATGGAGCAGCCGCTTAACTTTATTGAATGGTTATATTACATTTACAAGTTACCGCGCATTTTTCATCCCACTTCTTTAAAAACAAGAATATAAAGAGCGGTTAATTCATGTGCAAACATATTTTTCTTTTACCATTCTTTTTTTGCTTTTGTACGATTGCTAATGCACAGCAAAGCGATACTGCGCTTATCTCACAGTTAATTGATGAGATTGCGAATGAACAAGTGAAAAAGGATAACGAAAGCTTTTATGCCGGCATGTTTCCATCTTATCGGGAGTGTGGTGGAAGTCCTCACAATTATCAGCCCGATAACAATATTTTTTATACCGCAGTTTCGGTTTTTGCATTAAAAAACATGTTGCCTTATGTAAGTAAAAGCAAGCAAAAACAAATCAGCAGTATCATTCAAAATGCCATACAATGTTATCATTGGTACCGCAATAAAAACAATCTTCCGTTTTATAGTTTTTGGGCTGGTAAAGATGTAATTATGCCACATACATTCATCTTTCAGTATTTAAAAACAGTATTCGGGCAGGGCGAAGATGCCGATGATAGTGTAATGGCTTTATTGGGTTTGGATAACAACGATAGCGATAACATTGCACTTAAAAAAAGACTGATAGAAACAAGTAATTTATCACACAAAAAAATTATCTCTACTTTTAAAAAGTATAGAAACATTCCGGCTTATTCAACATGGGCAGGTTATCGTATGCCGGTTGATTTTGATTTTGGCGTGCATTGCAATGTGCTGTATTTTATGTTAGATAAAAATCTGCCGCTGGTAAAACAAGACCGTGCTACCATCCAATTATTGCAGCGTATGATTGAAGCAGGCGATTACACCAAATCGCCTGTTTTTATTTCGCCGTATTATGTAAAAACCTCTGTTTTGTTATATCATATTGCAAGACTGATGGGCAGGTTTTCTATCAGAGAATTAGAACCTTACAAGCCACAGTTAATACAAGATATTCAACAGCAACTAAAAGTTTGTAACAACGTGATGGAGCAACTTATTTTACGAACATCTTTACTTCGGCTGAGTGCTGATGCGCCCGCACTTCCGGCTTTTAGCATCGCCGATTTTGAACAAAGCAATCAAAAAGATTTTGTTTTTTTTCAGGCGCGTGCTGCCTTTTCTTATCCTACTTTTTTAAAGCGAATCTTTCTTCACTGGAGTTATGTTTATTATTATTTTTATTGCCCTTCTTACTACAAAATTTTATGGCTTGAATATTTGGTAGAAAAAGAAAAGCATCATTAAAAAACACACATGGCAGAAGATTTACAAATTGCAACAGGTAGTAAACACGAGCAATACAAAACATTAGTGCCGCAAATAAAAGCGTTGATAGAAGGCGAACCCGATTTGATTGCCAACTTAGCCAATATTTGCGGTGCCTTAAAAGAGCAGTTTCGCTGGTGGTGGGTTGGTTTTTATTTAGTGAAAGAGAATGAGTTGGTGTTGGGTCCGTTTCAAGGTCCGGTGGCTTGTACACGTATTAAAAAAGGGCGGGGTGTTTGCGGAATGAGCTGGCAGCAAAAACAAACCTTGATAGTGCCTGATGTTGAACAGTTTCCCGGGCATATTGCCTGCAGCAGCGCATCACGTTCGGAAATTGTTGTTCCTATAATCAGAAACGCTGAAACGCTTGCTGTGCTTGATGTTGACAGTGAGCATCTTTCTTATTTTGATGAAACAGACAAACGGTATTTGGAAGAAATTGTGGCTTTGGTTTGTTTTTAATCCACTTCTGTAATGCCACCCGAAATGGCAAACTTCATCACATCGGCAGAGGCAACATTAGTAAGCAATTTTATTCTTTCTTTCGGAACAAAATAGGTAATGCCAGAAACAGCATACGAATGCGGAACGTACACCACCGCATGTTCAGGCAAGTTAAATTTTACAGCGGTTTCCTCTGTAATAAAACCTACGCGCCAAACATTAGCAGCATCAACATTTACCAGCACAGGTTTATCAAATTTTCTTTTATTTCCGGTAAAGGCTTCAAAAAAATCTTTCACCGGTGTGTAAATGAATTTAATGCCTGGAATATGTTCAAATAAATAATCGAACAGAGCAACAATTCGGCTTACAAAAAACAAAGAAGAGAGCCAGCCGATAAAAATGAATACGATTATAACAAGTAAAAAATTAATTCCGGGGATGGTAGTAATTTTCTTTTCGACGTTTGGATTGTTTGGAAAAATTTGGTGAACAATATTGGGTAAAATATGATCAACCGAAGTGAACACCCACATTAATACATACACCGTGATAGCAACCGGAGCTATAATAACAAGACCTTGCAAAAAATACTGCAAGGTCTTGTTGGCAATGGATGAAAAGGTTATTTTTTGTTTTATTTTCATTCGTAAATTATGAATAGCGGGCTGTGAATGATAATTAATAACATTGACAATTGACCATTCACAATTTTCAATAACTCAATCCCCCCAAATATCTTCTTTGCCTTCCAGCCAAAGCTTTACAGCTTCCGTAGTTACCGATTTAGGTCGTTCCAACGGAAAGCCCAAAGCCCTGTCCCAACACAAACTTGCCAGCACACCCAGTGCCCGGCTCACGCCAAACAATACAGTGTAAAATTCGTATTCAACCAAGCCATAATGCACCAGCAATGCACCGCTATGCGCATCAACATTAGGCCACGGATTTTTTATTTTACCCAACGATTGCAAAATGGGTGGCACCGTTTCATAAATGTTCCAAACCGTTTGCACCAGCGCATCATCGGGCATGTGTTTTTTGCCAAATTCCATTTGCGCTGCAAAACGCGGATCGGTTTTGCGAAGCACCGCATGACCATAACCTGGAACCACTTTGCCCGATGTCAATGTTTTTTTTACATACTCTGCAATCTGTTCTTTGGTTGGTAATTCGGTTTGCAAATCTTCACGCATTTCAAATATCCACTTAATTACTTCCTGGTTGGCAAGCCCGTGCAAGGGACCTGCCAAACCGTTCATTCCCGCAGCAAAACTTAAGTAAGGATCACTCAACGCCGAGCCTACCAAATGAGTAGTATGCGCACTTACATTGCCACCCTCATGGTCGGCATGAATGGTCATGTATAATCTCATCAGCTCCATAAAACTTGGCTCTTCAAAACCCATCATGTGAGCTAAATTTCCTGCCCAATCCAACTCGCCGTCAGGCTCAATATGTTTGCCTTTTCTGTATTTACGGCGATAGATATAAGCCGCCAACCGTGGCAGCCTCGCAATCAGGTTTAGCGTGTCTTCAACCGTAGGTTCCCAATAATCTTTTTTATTAATGCCTTTGGCATATTCTTTTGCAAAAATGCTTTCTGTTTGCAGCGCCATCACGCCAGTTACAAACATCGTCATCGGGTGTGCGCCAATAGGTAACGCATCCACCGCAGCAAACACATGCATGGGTACATTGCTGCGCCTTTGTAATACTGATGTTACGTGATGTACATCATCTTCCGAAGGCAAATCGCCAACTAACATTAAATAAAACAAACCTTCCGGCAACGGCTCATCGCCATCGTGCGCTTTAGGTAATTTAGCTTGCAGTTCAGGAATAGTGAAGCCTCGAAACCGAATGCCTTCCTGCGCATCCAGCAAACTGGTTTCCGAAACCAAACCCGTAATACCACGCATTCCCTGGTATATTTGCGCCAGCGTTACTTCGCCAATTTTCTTTGTTCCATTGTCTTTCAAAAGCAATTTTATATCGGCATTATCGGCATCTGCCTTCGCCTTAAAACGATCTTTTAATATTCCCATGACAAGTATTTTGTTAGATAGAATTTGAAGAAAAATTTCTAAAAAGATAAAGGCTAAAGGTAAAGAAGAATTACGAAGTGAAAAGAAATGAAGCGGTTTGTATTCTTGATATAAGTTGTTGAACAAAGGAGATTGACATAACAAAAAATGGTTTTCTTTTACTAACAATATTTATACAATGCATTGTTTACAACGCCTTCTAAATTTGTTGGCGGCAGTTGCGGAAGCTGATAAGGAAATGCTTCTGCCTTTTGTATTTGCTCATAAAAATCATCTTGTTGCCTGCAGGCGAAACACCAGTGTTGCTGCACTAAATGCTTCGCTAAAAATTCCTGTTCCGTTTGCCCGGGCGTAGGAATTAGGATTGATTTTTTTTGCATCATAATTATTTCCATAATGGTTGTGTATCCGGCTCGGCTTATAACATATTCGCTTTGCGCAAATGCAGTTTGTAATTGTTGTGTAGATAAATGATTAAACACAGTGCAATGCTTCGGAACGGCTACTGTTTCGGTACTTCCGGGCAAGCCTCGGATTAATAAAATATCGCCTTGTAAAAATTTGATGACATTGCAACATAGTTCTTCAAATAAAGTTCGTTGCGGTTCGGGTCCCGATATTATAAACAGCCATTTGTATTTGATGAGTGCTTTATTGTCTTTATTGAAACGAGACAATGCGCCGATATAATTGATCGGAAGATTAGGTAACTTTTTTGGATGCGATAAAACGCCGGCAATATTAGGGATAGTTGGAAAATCAGGCACCCAGCATCTGGTAAAGCGATTGATAAAATTGTAGTTTATTTTTTGAATCATCTTCGATATTAACACAAACGGTGTTTGAATAAACAACTGGTGCGTAATAAAAAAGGAAGGTGTTGTTTTATGAAAAAATCCGTACCGGTTATCAGAAATAATCAAATCAAACTGATACTCTTCAACCGCTTTTTTCAACCATTTGTTTTCACGACGAATAGCAAAAATAATTTTGGGAATTTGTTGTAAAATTTTAAAAGCGAATGTTCGTTTTGAAGAAGAGTAGCGAATTTTATAACCTTCTAATGGTAAAAAATGAAGGTTAGAAAATTCATGAAATAACAATTGCTGGGCAGTTGCGTTACAGGCGATATAAACGCTGCAACCTGCATCCAGCAAGGTTTTGATGATAGGAATACAACGGGTGGCATGACCTAATCCCCAATCGAGAGGCGCAACAATAATACGTGGCGAAATTTTTTTTTTCAAAATAATTCATTCGTTTTTTGTTGTGCAATCATATTTACGCCTACATTTATATTTTATGACAAAAACAGTTCTTCGCTTGTTTGTTTTTTTGTTTGCCATCAGCACCTTGTTTGCCGCTTGCAGTGCACGAACCTATACTTTCAATGGTAAAAAGAGCAAAAACTGTGGTTGTCCAACACATAGAGGAATTATTGGTTAATCTTTTGCCTATTTTTTAATTGTAAATGCATCGTAAGTTATGAGGACTCCTTATCACGACTTATTGGTACTTACAGGGAATAAAACGTTGAACAAAGCCGAACTTGAAACACAGGTTCGGATGATAAACGGTTTGCTTTATCATGTGGAGCAATTGAGTGTATTTTGCTCTGCCCACGAAATTTTAGATGCTAACAAATGTAAAATCATAACGAAGCAACATTTGATTCAGCAAATCGTTAGCAGCGAAACGTTGCCTCCTTTTGTATTTATCAATAATAAAAATTAAAAGTTTTTGCAACTAAAACTCCTCTGCTGCAAAAAGGGGAGTTTTTTATTTCAGTTGGCACAACGCATTTTCTAACTTTTCAAACATTTCATCCAACTGCTCATAACGGCAGGTTCCAACGCTTAAGCGGTACCAGGGCGATTCTTTTTCGGCACCAAACGCATAAAATGGAACCAAAGCCAGTTTGGCTTCGCTTAAAATATAATGAGTAACTTCTTCCTGCGATGCCAGCAACTTTCCATCGCCGGTTGTTTTATTTTTTAAATCGAACAATACCGTTAAGTATATAGCCGCCTGCGGCGCAATGGCATCAACCGCATATCCTTTTTGTTTTAATTGAATGATGCCATCATACACTTTATGCAACCGCATTTCAATAGCGTTTTTAAACTGTACTAAATGGTTATCAACGGCTGCTGTATCAACCAGAAAGTTTGCTGTGGCATGTTGTTCAGCCATTGGCGCCCAAGCACCAATATGACTTAAAAACGATTTCATTTTTGCAATGATATTTTTGGGTCCTAATGCCCAGCCAACGCGCACGCCGGTTGCTGCAAACGCTTTAGAAATGCCATCAATAAAAATGGTAAAAGCTTTCATTTCGGGTTGTAAAGAAACGGGGTTATAATGTTGGGTTTCTCCAAAAGTTAAAGTCCAATACATTTGGTCGAACATCACATAAAGTTTCTTTTCATCATCACTGCGCCGTTTGTTTTCATCCAAAACCAATTGGCATATTTTAGTAAGCTCCTCTTTATTTAATGTAGTGCCGGTTGGGTTTTGAGGTGTGCAAAGACAAAGCAGCGAGGCATCTTTTATGTGTGGTGCAATATCATTCGCGGTAGGCATAAAATTGTTTTCGGGCGATGTTGCTATCATCACATGCGTGCCACGGTTAAGGTTAGTGTAGTGATTGTTATTCCACGAAGGAACAGCATAAATCACTTTATCATTTATATCAACCACAGTTTGAAAAACCGTATAAATTAACGGTCGGCCGCCACAGGAAATTTGTATTTCATCCGTTTCAAAATGCAAGCCTTCTCTTTCTTCTATAAATTGTGATACCGCTTTTCGAAGCGAAAACAAACCTTCTGCGGGCGGATAATTAGTATAATGTTCATTATAAGCCTCAATAATCAACTCCTGCAGTTTTTGCGGAATAGGAAAAATTGAAGAATCGAAATCGCCGATAGTATAGTTATAAATCTTCTCTCCGTTTCGAATGCGCTCGCTAATTTGGTTGCCCAATTTCACAATTTCGGAACCGCTCATGCCTTCTGCTAATGTGCTGAATGTACTCATAAATAAGAAGGCAAATGTAGCTGAATTGGTTGTTGCATGTGCGCTGTTTATATAACAATCCAAACAAATTCTAAACAGATTTATTGCAAATAGATTTTGCTTTTTTAAAGATGTTGAGAAGCAGTAATAAAGTAAACCCGCTCTTATATTTTATTGCCGGTAAAAAATTATTGTATGGTTATAAGACCGATTTGTTTTTAATTCGCATCAGTTTAATCAGCCAAACTAAAAATTGCTTGGTATTGTTTATAGTATTAACTGAAAGCGTTTAACTTGAAATGAAAAACAACAGAGCTGTTATTGTTGTACCATTACAAACATCAGAACCAACGGAGTTTGAAAAAATCTCGCTAACGCAAACCATAACGGTATTACATCGGTACACCATTGTTTTTATGGCACCTGAAAAGTTAGATACATCCTGGTACATAAATTTTTGCAGGAAAAATAATAAGGAAGCCCGCGTAGAACGCTTTAACTGGAACGGTTATGAAGCGTATAGCATATTGCAAACAAAGCCCTTTTTTTACAAGCGTTTTCTTCAGTATGACTATATGCTCACCTGCCATTTGGATGCTTTTGTTTTTAGGGATGAGTTGGAAAAATGGTGTTCGATGAATTACGATTATATCGGTTCAGTTATCTACAATACCAATTTTATAATGAGAGATACATTCTTTAAAACCATTACTACTTATATCAACCCCGATTACTTTGGCAACGGCGGATTTTCATTAAAAAATGTAAGAAGTTTTTACAACATTACATCCCGCTTTAAGTTATACATTAATTTTTATCACTGGCAAAGAAAACTGCGCAAAAAAGGGTTTTATGACGATTTATTTCATTCACTTCACTACCCTAAATTGTTTTCAAAATTTACCATTGCACCTAAACATCTTGCCCAGCAATTCGGTGCCGATTTTGTAAAATATAGAGAAGAAGAGTTGCCATTTACAAATGCCGATTGTAATGGTTTGCCTTTTGGCATTCATGGTTGGATAAAAAACCAGCAGGAGTATTGGAAACCATGCATACGCAGCTTTGGATACAATGTGTAAACGATAACGCAATGCTGTAAAATGTTAGAACTAACGTTTTGTTTTACTCGCTTTTTTCAAAGAAAAAAATAAGTATTGTTTTGGGTACAATGATTGTAAAACAACAATAAACAAATACATGGCAACATTAAAAAAAGCAGCGACAAAAAAAGCAGCTACTGACAAAGCTACAGCAACAAAAAAAGCTGCTGTAAAGGACGCAGCTAAAAAAGCACCAAAGAAAAGCAGTACAAAAAAGAACAAACTGGGAGTAAAAAATTCGTTGGTGAACAATATCAATGCAAAGAAAAAAAGCGGCACTTCAAAACCAAAAAAGAAAAGCAGTGTATCAAAAGAAAACTATAAAAACTTAGAAAATAATTGGGATAAAAAATAAACCAATCGTTTCTTTTTGAGGATGGGAAATGATAAATTATTTACTGGCTTATCATTTGCCACTGATTATAAAAACAATAACTTATGAAACAATATTTTTTTCCTGACGATAAAGATGCAAAAGCCTCAACAGAAGGCGCATCGGAAGACCCGCCAAACGATGTAACGAAGCAGAACAATACAGGAAGTGATGAGAAGAAAAAAGAAGAAATAAAAGTTCCCGAAAAAGCTTTGGAACATTATAAAGAAAGCGCAAAGGATACGGAAGAATAAACAACAGCAAACAGATATTGCGAAGCCTGCCATTTAATTTTAGCAGGCTTTTTTTGAATTAAAACAAAGAGCTTATCCAACTAATTTTTGATAAGCTTCCGCACTTAATAAACCGTCCGCATCAGTCGCATCATTTAATTTTATACGTACCATCCAGCCTTTTCCGTACGGATCACTATTTACCAACTCCGGCTCATTTTGCAAAGCGGCATTCACTTCTTCAATCGTTGCTGCAACCGGCAAGTACAAATCACTTACTGTTTTAACAGCTTCTACCGTTCCAAACACCGTTTCTGCTTCCAGCGATTGACCCACCGTATTAATATCAACGTACACAATATCGCCCAGCTCGCCTTGTGCAAAATCGGTAATGCCAATGTAAGCATGTTCATCATCAATCATCTTCAGCCACTCGTGGTTCTTCGTGTATTTAATGTCGTCAATAATCGTCATAATTTTTTGTATTAAGTATTTAATATTGTTTGAGTAAATATATATCAGCAGCAATCAAAATCTTACTAATAATACATTGTACATTTTCAGTTCAGCATCTTCATTTTCATCATTACATTTTGCAAAGGACGGTCGTTACTATCACGTGGTAGTTTGGCAATTTTATCTATTACTTCCATTCCTTTCATCACTTCTCCAAACACCGTATAGTTTTGATCTAAAAACGGTGTGCCGCCAAGCGTGTTATACACTTTTCGCTGTGCATCGGTATAGCTAAACAAAGGCTTTTCATTTCGTATCTGGCATTCCATCGCGTTTAAATCAGTATCGCTTACCGGTTTGCCTTGCACAATATAAAACTGGCAGTTGCTGCTTGCTTTTTCGGGGTTGTTATCGCGGGCTGCTGCCAAAGCTCCTTTTTTGTGGAAATAGTTTACATTAATTTCAGCAGGTATGCGTTCGCCCGGTGCTTCACCTCCTCCCAACTGCACAGAATCAGGCGCATTTTTACTGGTTGGATCACCGCCCTGAATCATAAAGCCATCAATCACACGATGAAACAAAAGGCTGTCGTAAAATTTATCTTTTACCAACTTAATAAAATTATCTCTGTATAAAGGCGTGCTATCATAAAGCTTCACTACTATAACTCCATAGGGCGTTGTAATGCCTACCAATCGTTGTTGCGATGCTGACGTTTTTGCAATAATAGAAATTGCTTTTTTTACCTTTGTTTTAGTTTGCGAAAAGCCTGTTGTTATGAGACAAACAAAAGCGAAGACAAATGCAATTGGTTTTATCATTTGTAATTAAAATCCTTGATCGTTGAAGTAAAATAAAATATGATCTTTTAAAAAGTTTTCCTGATCGTGTAAAGATAAGGAGGGCAAATCTTTCAATTGTGTAAAATGTGGCCAGCCTTCGTCATCGTACCCTTGCAATTCGTAATAACCACTTTTGCTTAAAACAATACAGATGGCAACATGCATTAAATCCTGTTTCTGTTCTTTCGTTATTTTTTCTCTAACGAAGCCCGTTTCCTGCATTCCAATTAAAAAAAGCGTTGCTTCCATATCTGGCTTTTTACCAAAATGCTCTGCCAGCTTAGCTTCCAGCGTCCACCAGCGTTGCTGCAAATCATCACTCACATTCGTCATGGCGGCAAAGATAAGGTTTGAAGGCAAAGGTTATATTTGCCGCTAAAAACACGAATGTATGCTTCAGATACAAGTGATAAAAGCAAAGCCAGGCTGGGTGAAAGAACGATTGGCAGTAAGAAATTTTAAGCAGCCCGAACTGGTAGATGGTATTATAAAGTTGGATGAACAACGCCGCAGTTTGCAAGTGTCTTTCGATACCATACAAGCGAAAATAAACAGCGCATCAAAAGAAATCGGAAAGCTGATAACTAACGGTAAAAAAGAAGAAGCAGAAGCGTTGAAAAACGAAGTAGCATCTAACAAAACCGAAGTGGCAACATTGAATGAACAGTTAATTCAAACAGAAAAAGAAGTACAAAATAAACTGGTTCAAATTCCCAATCTTCCTTCCGAAAAAGTACCGCGTGGCGCATCACCTGAAGACAATATTGTAGTAAAAGAAAACGGCGTTAAACCACAATTGCATAGCGGCGCCAAACCGCATTGGGAATTGATTAAACAATACAGTTTAATTGATTTTGAAACCGGCGCAAAAATAACCGGCAGCGGCTTTCCTTTGTACAAAGGCAAAGGCGCAAAACTGCAGCGTGCGTTGGTGCAATATTTTTTAGATTACAATACGGAAAGAGGATATACTGAATATTTGCCGCCGTTTATGGTGAATGAAGCCTCCGCTTATGGCACCGGGCAATTGCCCGATAAAGAAGGGCAAATGTATTATGTAACAGAAGATAATTTGTTTTTGATACCTACCGCCGAAGTGCCGGTAACAAATATTTACAGAGATGTGATAATAAAAGAAACAGATCTACCCATAAAGATGACGGCTTATTCACCTTGCTTTCGGCGCGAAGCGGGTAGTTTTGGTAAAGAAGTTCGTGGGCTGAACCGTGTGCATCAGTTTGAAAAAGTAGAGATCATTCAAATTGTTCATCCTGATAAAAGTTATGATGTTTTAGAAGAAATGGTTGCTCATGTGGAAGGCTTGCTGCAAACCTTGCAATTGCCTTACCGGATTTTACAATTGTGCGGCGGCGATACTGGTTTTACAAGCGCAATGACGTACGATTTTGAAGTGTGGAGCGCGGCGCAGGAACGCTGGCTTGAAGTAAGTAGCGTTAGCAATTTTGAAAGCTATCAAACCAACCGCATGAAGTGCCGTTTTAAAGATGCAACGGGCAAAATGCAACCTGCGCACAGCCTTAATGGCAGCTCATTGGCATTGCCGCGAATTGTGGCTGCTTTGCTTGAAAATAACCAAACACAGCAAGGCATCGTGTTACCTCAAATTTTGCACGCTTATTTTGGAAACGAAAAGATAGAGTAACTAAGTTTTGTTTTATTGTTATTTTAGCTCTCATCAAACTTTTATCTTTACTTTTTTAATGAATGCTGCTGAATAACAAACTGCTTTACAACAAATAAAAATTGGCTGACAAAAAGAAATTGTTCCTTATTATTAATCGTCTTGTGCTGGGTGGACACACGGCAGATGCTGTGTCGTTAGCACACCGGCTTGCCGAAAAATACAGCATTACAATTGTGTATGGCGAAAAGGAAACGGATGAAATAGAAGTCTCTAATTTCATTCAAAGTTATCCTGAGCTTTCATTTATAAAAATCCCTTCTTTGCACCGCGTTATTCATCCTTTTTATGATGCGGTCGCTTACCGGCAATTAGTTTCCTTATTACAAAAACATCACCCGCACATTGTTCATACACATGGTTTTAAAAGCGGCGTGCTGGGCAGGCTGGCTGCACGCAAAACCCGCATCCCTGTTATCATTCACACCTATCACGGGCATTTGTTCCATTCCTATTACAACCGTTTTGTTTCATCATTTATTTGTCGTATCGAAAGATGGTTAGCCAATTTTTCAACACGCATTATTGCCATCAGTCCTCAACAAGCTTATGAGTTGAGCGAAGTATATCGCATTGCAGATGCAAAAAAAATAGCCACAATTTTTTTGGGTATCGATAAAGAAGATTATTCTGTTTCAAACATCCGTTTACGAAAACAATATCGCATACAGGATGATGTTGTTATAATTGCAATAATCGGGCGATTGGTGCCGATTAAAAACCATTATTTTTTTTTACAAATTGCAGAACAAGTTTTAAAAAAAGAAAGCAATGTTTGCTTTTTTATAATTGGGGATGGACATCAGAAACAGCGCATACAAAAAGAGTTTTCGCAACATCATTTTTCCTGGCAGGAGGGGAGCGAACAAAGCAAACAAACGAATATCTATTTCACTTCGTGGATAACCAATATCGCTTCTGCTTTGGAAGATATTGACATTGTTATGCTAACTTCTTTCAACGAAGGAACACCTGTGTCGCTTATAGAAGCGCAACTGTTTGGGAAGCCGGTTTTGGCAACCAATGTAGGAGGCGTGAGAGATACAGTAATTGAAAACAAAACCGGCTTCTTAATTAATAACTTTAATGTTGATGATGGTGTAAAAAAATTACAGCAGTTAATTGGTGATAAAAGCTTGCGGGATAAGATGGGAAGTGTTGGGAAAACCTTTGTTGCCGAACGGTTTTCAAAAGAAAAAGAAGTAACTGCAATTGATAGTTTGTACATAGATTGTTTGCATCAAAAAAACATCACCTGATGAAGATACTAGTTACCGGAACCGCAGGTTTTATTGGCTTTTATGTAGCCAACCGTTTAATTGCCGATGGGCATGAAATTCAATACAATAAAGCCATTCAAAGTTTATAGCATGATAACTATGTTTTTTATCAATTGAGATTGGAAGATAAATATCGTATTAAAGATTTATTCAAACGCCACCAGTTTGATGTTGTTATTCAACTTGCCGCGCAAGCGGGCGTGCGTTATAATGTTACCAACCCGGATGTGTATGTGAATAGCAACATTGTAGCTTTTGTAAACATTTTGAAATGCTGCCGGCATCAAAACTTAACGCATTTGGTATTTGCCAGCAGCAGTGTGTATGGTTTGAATGAAGAAATTCTCTTTAACACAAAACAAAACACTGACCATCCTATTTCGTTATATGCCGCCAGTAAAAAAAGTAACGAGTTGATGGCGCAAATGTACAGTTTTGGCTTTTGGTGTAGCTAAGTTTATGAAATGGTATAAAGAATATTACAAAAGTTCTGATTCGGTTTTTTAAATTATAGGTTTAGTTACAAGCTTTTGTAACTCCTGTAATACAACGTTGCTATTGTTGATTGTTTGTTTTTACTCTCTTTTAAATAAAGAAAAAATCAGGCTCGTACGCTTTACAAACAATTGAACAATCAACTATCATTACTACGAAGCATTCAATTTTGAACCGGCTTCTTCTGCGTCAAACCTGTCCACTTCCTGAATGCCATTTAGCTTTTTTAAACGTTCTACAAGTTCATCCAATTCTTCTTTATCACGTACAAAAATCTTCACTGTTCCTTCAAATAAGCCTTCGCCCGATTCGATAGTTAACGCAGCAATGTTTATGCGCATATCGCCACTAATAATATTGGTAATTTTGTTGATCACACCTACGTCATCCATGCCCACAATTTTCAATCCTGTTAAGAACGAAATTTCATTGTTTTTGGCCCATTTTGTTTTCACAATCCTGTGCCCGTAATTCGCCATCATCTGTGTAGCGTTCGGGCAATTTGTTCTATGAATAATTAAACCTTTTCCAGTACTTACAAAACCAAACACATCATCGCCGGGAATGGGGTTGCAGCATCTTGCCAGCGTGTACATAATGCGGTCGCTGCTCTCACCAAAAATAATCAGTTCCGAATCTTTTTTATTGTGCGGCTGTTTGTAGTCAACTTCGGTTTTTGTTTCAACAATTGGCTTTTGCGGCTTTGGCGCTTCTAACCTGTCGCCTAAAACATGAAAGTCTTTTAACTCTTTTAAATCAATTTGTTTAATGGCAATAGCATAAAACAAATCAAGCCCTGAATTCATTTTATAAAAAGCCACTAACTCATCAATATTTCCCTGGCTAAAAGCTGCTCCAATGCCTACCATTTTGCGCTGTGCAAAAGCTTTTCCGTCTTCGGCGATGGTTCGTTTTTCTTCTTTTAAAGCATCTTTAATTTTATTTTTTGCTTTGGCTGTTACAACAAAATTCAACCAGTCTTCCGTAGGTTTTTGCTTGCTGCTGGTAATAATTTCTATCTGGTCGCCGCTATGCAGTTTGTGGCTGATGGCAACGAGCTTATGGTTTACTTTTGCACCAATACATTTAGAACCTACCGCCGAGTGGATAGAGAACCCAAAGTCAAGCGCAGTGCAGCCTACGGGCAACATTTTTACATCGCCCTTGGGCGTATAAACATAAATTTCTTCGGCTAAAAAACTCACTTTAAAATCCTGCAAAAAATCAACGCCATCCGTATCCTGGCTGCTGATGGCTTCGCGTATTTGCCCAAACCATTTATCAAAACGGTCTTCATCATTACTGCCTTCTTTGTATTTATAATGCGCTGCCAGTCCTTTCTCTGCAATTTCGTTCATGCGTTGTGTGCGTATCTGCACTTCCACCCATTTTCCCTGCGGTCCCATCACGGTAGTGTGCAAGGCTTCATAACCATTGCTTTTAGGGTTACTTAACCAATCTCTTAATCGTTCGGGCGATGGTGTGTATTCATCCGTAATCATCGAATATACTTTCCAGCAATCTTCTTTTTCTTTTTCCGGCGGCGAATTAAGAATTACACGGATGGCGAACAAATCATACACTTCTTCAAACTCAACGCCTTTCTTTTTTATTTTATTCCAGATGGAATGAATGCTTTTCGGGCGACCATAAATGACAAAATTGAAACCTGCATTTTGAAGTTTTTCTTTTATGGGTCGGATAAATTCATTAATGTATCGTGTGCGTTCTCTTTTCGTTTCTGCCAGCTTGGTTGCAATGCTTTTATATTCCTGCGGCTCAAGATATTTCATTGATAAATCTTCAAGTTCTGTTTTGATATTGTACAAGCCCATGCGATGCGCAAGAGGCGCATATACCCAAACCGTTTCGCTCGCAATTTTCAATTGTTTTTCCCGCTTCATATAATCAAGCGTGCGCATGTTGTGAAGACGGTCGGCAAGCTTAATTAAAATCACACGGGGGTCATCAGTAAGCGTGAGTAATATTTTTTTAAAATTCTCTGCCTGCTGGCTGCTGCTGGCGTCAATTACACCGGATATTTTGGTCAATCCGTTTACAATGCGGGCAATCTCACCGCCAAACTCACGTTCAACATCTTCCAATGTTATATCGGTATCTTCCACAGTATCGTGTAGCAACGAACAGATGGTGCTGCGTACGCCCAAACCAATTTCTTCCACACATATCATTGCCACTGCCAGCGGGTGCAAAATATAAGGCTCGCCGCTTTTGCGACGCATGGTTTTGTGGGCTTCAACAGCCATTTCAAAAGCATGGCGCACCATTTCTTTATTATTGGGTTTCAGCTTGGTGCGCAGGCTTCGCAGCAAAGCGCGGTAGTGCCGTAAAATTTCTTTTTTTTCCTGCTCTTCTGTGAGTGTATATTTCGGTAATACAACTTCGTTTACCGTTGCTTGCTCGTTGTTCATCGGGTAACGAATTTACTAAAAAAGATTGATATTGCAAATGACTGTAAAGAGGAATAACCTGCTGCGTTGCAACGTTTGTTTTTACTGATATTACAACATTTAACTGGTAGCGAATTGAGGTTGATAAACGTGTATAAACAATACTGCTTGTACAACTTTAGGTTTTGTTTTTACACAGCGAAGAATCGATTTTGTATCGCTGATGCGCCGCGAACCTCAAACGGGCAATGAAGGAAAATGAAGTAAAAACAAATGATGACAACCCAAAAATCAATTCATAAAAAAGATGCTTTACTGCTTCTTAACAAGGTATTTGGCGTATTGAAATATATTTGCTTCTATATTAATTAAAGAATGATGGATGAAGGAATTAACCAATTGATTGAAGCCTTGCAGGTATCGCCGGATAATATTCCGTTGCGGTTGCATTTGGCTGAACTGATGATAAAAGCAAACCATGTAGAAGAAGCGGCTGAACAATACAGCGAAGTACTGAAGCGCAGCTACGGAAACAATAAGGCGCGTAAAGGGTTGGCGAATATTTATTACCGGCAGAAAAAATATTCGGCAGCTATTGTTATTTATGAAGATTTGATGAAAGAGAACGCTTTGCAAACAGATGAGATGGTGCAGTTTATAAGGTGTTTGCTTCGGGAAGAATCGTTTGCCGAAGCTGTTGACGTTTATAAAAAAGTATTGCAGCAAAATTCATCTTTTAAAGATGATGAGATTGATGCTGCGCTGCGCACTGCATCGCTTGAAACTGCAACGGAAACAATTGATGATTTGCCCGATTTTGATGATGACGATGATTCTTTTTTTGGCAGCAGCCGCAAAGGGAAGCCCGAGTTTTTTATGGAGAAGCCGGATATGCGCTTCAGTGATGTTGGCGGCATGGAAAAGATAAAAAAAGAAATTTCTTTAAAGATAATTCAGCCTTTACAAAACCCTGATTTATACAAAGCCTTTGGTAAAAAAGCAGGCGGAGGCATTTTGTTATATGGTCCGCCGGGATGCGGCAAAACTTATCTTGCAAAAGCTACTGCAGGTGAAATTGATGCCAAGTTTATCAACATTGGCTTGCATGATATTTTGGACATGTGGATGGGCAACAGTGAGAAGAATTTACACGCCGTATTTGAACAGGCAAGAGACAATGCGCCCTGCGTTTTATTTTTTGATGAAGTGGATGCGTTGGGCGCCAGCCGTAGCGATTTAAAACAAAGTAGCATGAGGCATGTCATCAACCAGTTTCTTGCTGAAATGGATGGCGTACAGCACACTAACGAAGGCGTTTTAATTTTAGCAGCTACCAACGCACCCTGGAGTATCGACAGCGCTTTTAGAAGACCGGGACGCTTTGACAGAGTGGTGTTTGTATCGCCACCCGATGAAGCCGGACGTGCAGAAATCATCAGGCAACACTTAAAAAACAAACCGGCTGACAACATTGATGTTTCGCTCATTGCCAAAGCAACGCCTGACTATTCGGGTGCCGATCTACAAGCGATTATTGATATTGCAACAGAAGGTAAATTAGAAGAAAGTTTGGCAAAAGGAAGTATTGAAAAGCTACAAACGAAAGATTTGCAAAAAGCCGCCAGGCAACACAAAGCCACAACGCAGGAGTGGTTTAGCACGGCACGCAATTACGCTTTATATGCCAATGAAAGCGGCTTGTACGATGATATTCTGCAGTACATGAAAGTAAAAAAATAACCAAAGAAGGGTAAATAAAAATAATCAGAGGAAAGCTGAAAGCTCATACCTCGCAGCTTACTGCTTATGTTCATGATCAACCAGCATATTCAACGCGCAAGACTTTTATTTCATCAGGGCAGAATTAAAGATGCCGAAAAAGAAATTGGTTATGCGCTGCGCGAAAACCCGGAAGATAGCGAAGCCCTGCTGTTACTGGCTGAATGTAAGATTGACACAAAGCAGTTTGATGAAGGCTTGCGCTTGCTGCACAACTGCGCCTCGTACATGCCTTACTATCACCGGGTTTTTTATTTAATGGCATTTTGCTATTATCGAAAAAGCGATAAAAACAAAGCTGTTGAAAAACTCCATAACGCCATCGAACTAAACCCTGAAGCCTCGGCTTATTACGGCTTGTACGCTTATATTTTATTGGATGATCATTCGTATCAAAAAGCTTTGGAAAAGGCAAACGAAGGTCTTGCTGTTTATGCCGAAGATCTTACTTGCTTAAATGCAAGAACACAGGCATTAATTCGGTTAAAAAATAAAGAAGAGGCGTATGAAACCATTCGCGAAGCTTTATCGGTTGATCCTGAAGACGACTTCACGCATACCAATGTTGGCTGGATTTTTTTAGAGAAGGGAAAGCATAAAAATGCAAGGGAACATTTTCGTGAGGCGCTGCGCATCAACCCTAACAACAAGCGTGCAAAGCAGGGTTATAAAGAATCTTTAAAAGCAAGACTGTTGCCATATCGCTTGTTGCTTATGTTTTCGTTGTGGCTGTCGGCAAAATCAAAAAAAGCCCGATGGGTTACTATCATTGTTATCTGGGTTTCTATCAGGCTGGCTTCAGGCATATCATCTTTCGCAGGCGCTAATATGTTGGCGTATATATTTATCGGTTTGTATCTGTTGTTTGTTATTTTTTCATGGGTAGGCGCATCTATGGCAAATGTTGTTTTGTTATTCACGCGGGAAGGCAAGTATGTACTCACTTCATTAGAAAAAAATATTTCCGGATTTGTTGCTTTATTATTTGCTGCAAGTGCCGCTGCGGCTGTGTTTGGCGGTTACTTGCCAACTGTAAAAGAGGGTAACCAATACTTTGCTGCGCTTATTTTTTTAACGATGGTTTTGCCAGTAAGCCGCTTTGAATATTTAGGGATGATACGTAGAAAAAAGCTTGTGCTTTATTATTCTTCCGCATTAATTTTATTAGGATTGATCAGCGCCATTGGCTTGCTTGCCGGAAGCGATGCTTTACTTACTGCGATGCTTTTTTATTTTGGCGGATTGGTTGTTTATACGTGGGGCTTTAGCTTTATGCAATGATGTTATAATTTTTGCAGCAACGTTTTTTATTGCTGCACTTTCACTGTTAAGTTTCGCTTCTGCAATGGTTTGTAATTCTTGTTGTATATCGGGATAAATTAAATATAATTTGTACAAAGTTGATAAGGAAAATGCTTTAATGGCAATCGGAGATTCAACTTTCTCTGCTAAAAGAAAACACGCGTTCATCACTTCGCCGTGATAGTGTTCAGGAATATTAATCCTAAGTAAAATTCTAATGCTGTTTCTAATAACAGCATCAGGCACATCGGTTCGCAACAATTGTTCAATCAGGGTTTTTATATAAGGATAAATGAGTTGTTGATTGATTGAAATCGTATGGCTTACACACCATGCCGCTCGTTGCGAAACACGATATTCGTTGCTCATAAAACACTTCATTAACTCGGCGAATATTTTTTTTGATGAGCAGGCTGTCGCCGCAATGTTTACCGCTTCTTTTTTATTGAATATTGTATCTTTTTGCAATTGCTCTTTTAAAAGTATCATAAAAACAAAAGCTGAATTTTTAGTTATTGAAAGAATTGAAAAAACAGAAAGCATAGTTTTGAAGTAAGATGAAGCCACCCGCAAATTTAGTAGTAAAATTAAACGAGCGAAAAGCGCAGAACGCATACCGGCAACTTTACCTGCCGCAGCAAAATATGATTGATTTTTGTTCGAACGATTACTTAGGCATTGTAAAAAATAACTTGTTGCATAGTGAATTTCCTGTTCAATATTCGTTATTAAAAACCGGTTCTACCGGCTCACGTTTGCTAACAGGGAATTATACATTGATTGAAGAAACCGAACAACAAATTGCAACGTTTCACAATGCAGAAGCCGCGCTGCTGTTTAATTCAGGCTATGATGCTAATATTGGTGTTTTGTCTTCACTTCCACAAAAGAACGACACCATAATTTACGATGCTTTGTGCCATGCCTCTATACGCGATGGCATACGTCTTTCGTTTGCTAAAGCGTTTTCTTTTCTCCATAACGATGTAGCTGATTTGCGCAAAAAAATAAAAACTGCCACTGGTACTGTTTTCATTGTTACCGAATCGGTTTTTAGTATGGATGGTGATATTTGCCCTTTACAGGAAATTTTGAAAATTTGCTCCGAATGCAATGCTTATTTACTGCTTGATGAAGCCCATGCCATCGGCGTAATTGGCGATAAAGGCGAAGGGTTAGCGCAGCAGTTGCAATTGCATAATGAAGTGTTTTGCCGCATCTATACCTTTGGAAAAGCCTGCGGCTGTCATGGTGCTGTTGCTGTTGGTTCAACGGAATTAAAAAATTATCTTATCAACTTTTCGCGCAGCTTTGTTTATTCAACCTCTTTGCCTGAACATTCGGTTTATTTCATACAAAAAAGCTATCGCACATTTCCTCTCTTACAAAAACAAAGAGAGCATTTAAAAACCTTGGTGCAACAGTTTCAAAGCGCATCTGTTTCATATAAAAAGTTAGCTTCCCAAGCTCCTATCCAAGCTGTAATTGTTGAAGGGAATGAAGAAGTAAAAAAGGTATCAAAACAAATGCAGCAAAGCAATATTGATGTGCGTCCGGTTTTGTATCCAACCGTTCGGAAAGGAAGCGAGAGATTGCGCATCATTTTGCATTCTTTCAACACAAAAAATGAAGTAGAACAACTGATACAACAATTGCAGAAAAACGAATAAAACAAAAAGGAACTAAAACTTAGGACAGGGCAAACCTTTGCTTCCCGGATGTTGTTTAATATAAATTAAAGAAATTTCCATGCCTCCGCGACTGTTGGAAGCCGTCTTTAATTCAGAGGTATTGATGTCGTAAGTAAGCCCGATGTGAAAATCGCTGAAATCCAATCCTATATAAGGAATAAACGCATCTTTTAAACGCGCCCAGGCGCCTGCGTAAACGCTTACGCCGTTGTCGCCAATGTCAGCATCGCCAACCGGCAACTGAATAGCGCCGCCAATTAAAGTTTCATTAGCGCCGGCTTGCTCGCTGTGCATAGCGCTTAAGTGCAAAGTGTTCCGTTCTCCTACCAAAAAATAACCGCCTGCCTGAAATGTAAAGCGCGGATTGAGAACATAATAACCCGTTGTAGTAAATTGCTCACGCGGGCGGGTGATGTGATACATGCTTACACCGGCATAAAAATTATCATGCTCGGTAACGCTTGATGTAAATAAAATGCCTGTGTTTAAATCGATATAACTTTTCTTTAAAACAGAGCCGGGAAAAATTTCAGCTGTGGGCAGCGAAAACGAACCATCAGAAGCCAGCTGGTCTTCAAACGTAAGTTTCGATGTATAAATATTCATGTTGGAATATGTAGTTTGAAAACCGATGCCTAATTGTTTAAAACCGTTCTCATCTAAGCTTTTATGATAAGCCGTTGACAAAGCTGCATAATTAAATTTTACAGCGCCGGCAGCACTTTGATCGCTTAACGCCATAATGCCAACGCCCCAGGTATCGTTCTCGGCAACTTTATCTTTTAAAATAGCAAAATCGGCAGAAACAGTTCCGGTTGTATAAGCTTTGTTGATAGTAGGCCATTGGTTTCGATAGTTGCCAGCAACGCGAATCTCGCCATTGAATTTGCCTGTGAAAGCCGGATTCAAAGTAAGCGGCGATGAATAAAATTGTGAGAAATGCGGATCTTGAGCGAACGTATAAACAGCACAAAACAAGCACAACATAAGTAGTGTAGTTCGTATCATGAGCAGAAAATTTCAGTGTGAAAATACATCTATTTTTCAAAAACGTAAGCCCTCTTTTAAAAAGTATAAAAGAGTTATTTTTTACCACTGATTTTTATTGCCGTAAGCCAAATCGCCGGCATCGCCTAAGCCTGGAACAATGTAGCCTTTGGCGGTAATTTCTTCATCAATATCACCGCACCAAATGGTTACTTTATCACCGGCTTCACGTTTTACATATTCAATGCCTGTTGTGCAGGCGATGGCCGTAACAATATGTATAAAAGATGGCTCGCCTTCGGCTTGCATTCTCTTAATTGTTTTTACAAGTGATGCGCCGGTTGCCAACATCGGATCGCTTACAATAACAATTCTTCCTTCCAAAACAGGGCTGCTCATGTATTCGATATGAATATCAAAACTGCCATCATCGCGGTGTTTACGATACGCGCTGATAAACGCGTTGTCGGCTTTATCAAAATAATTCAGCAAGCCCTGGTGCAACGCCAGCCCGGCGCGAAGTATGGTTGCTAATACTGGCTGCTCTGCAAGCACTTTGCTGTTGTGAATGCCAAGCGAAGTTTGCGTTTCAACTTCCCGCCATGGCAAAAGTTTGCTGATTTCATAAGCCGCTACTTCGCCAATGCGTTCTAAATTTCTGCGGAAGCGCATACGATCAACTTGTATCTCCATGCTGCGCAATTCGCTGATCCAGTTACTCACTAAACTGTGTTGTTCGCTTAAATTAATAATCATAAAACGAAGATAAGAGTATGAAGAAACAAGGAAATAGGTTCAAGAAAAAGAAAAAAAGAGGACAAGAGAAAGAAGGTTTGCAAAAATTAAAACCGGGTAATTATTAAATATGCCTATCGGATATTGAACCTTGTATGTTGTTTTTTAAACCTTTCAATTTTTATCCGACAAGTAATTATAATCCTTCAATATCGTTTCTAAAAACTCAACAGGATGCTGGTAATCAGTAATTCGCAAAGCCGTTCTTATTTTGGCGCTGGTTCGTTCGGCAAACTCATAATTTTTTTGTTTGATGCTGGAATCTAAAATGGTTTTGATAATGTTCATATCCCGATCGCTAAGTTGCAAAACGTTGTTATAGCGTGGCTTGTAGCTTTCTGCCAAATCAAAAAAAACAGTGTCGTTTATATTGCTTTTTACACGACTCACAATTAGTAAAGTGCCTGCTGCCAAATCGCCAAAGCGTTGGTTTTTTCTCGATATCAACATGCACAAAAAAACAGGTATAAAAAAGAAAATGGTTTCAAAAGGTCGAATCAGCCAGCGCAATAAAAACTGGTAAAAAGATGGTCGGTTTCCGCTTTCGCTAATCACTTTTATGCCTAATAGCTTCTTGCCAATGCTTTGCCCGTTCAGCGTTACTTCACTTAGCAAATGATACAATAAAACAGGTATGCTAGCAATTATAAACACCGCATCTTCATTATAAATTGTGGCTTCACTGTTTGATGAAATTTTACTGTTAAAAAAAATAGAAACGATTTCAAATGCGATAAAAACATAAGCAATCTGCACAAGTAAATCAATAAACCAGGCAAAAAAACGCTGTATCATATTCGCCAGTTCAAAGTCAAGTTCGATATTAAAACTGGTAGGGATTTTTATTTTTTCCATTGCCCAAAAACAATTGTCTTCGTTTGTAAAGTAATTAATAATTTCCGCTTTTAAAACGATAATTGGTGAGAGAGGCTTTATTTATTAAACGGAACCGTGAACGGTGGCAAAATATAGTGCATGATAGCAGCAAACACCCTGATGAACAAGCGGATGATTTTGTGCAATTGGTTGAAGATTTGGGTTACAGTAAAACGTTTTATCCACAAAGCCGCATCACACAATATTTAAACAGCGAAGCCTCAAAAAAATATCTTGCCATTTACGAAAACCAACGCGAAAGCGGCAACCGCTTTGTTAGTTTTTTTACTTATAAACTGCCGCTAACCGTTGGCAAACATCACCGCATGTTGCTCATTTCTTTTTGCCTTTTTGCAATGTTTGTTTTTATTGGTTTTTTTTCAGCGAAGCATGAGCAAACTTTTGTGAGAGATGTTTTAGGCGATGGCTATGTGGATATGACAGAAAAAAACATCAGCGAGGGCAAGCCATTTCAGGTGTATGGTTATGGCAACGAACTATTAAGCTTTTTTGCCCTTTTTATTAATAATATCAGTGTTGCGTTAAAAGAATTTGCAGGCGGCATTTTGCTTGGCTTTCCTACCATCACAGGGCTGATTTACAATGCCATTATGGTAGGTACTTTTGAATATTTATTTTACATGCATGGTTTGATGAGCGATAGTTTGCTTACCATTTTAATTCATGGCACGTTAGAATTATTTTCCATTGTAGTGGCTTCAACAGCAGGCTTGGTGCTGGCAACAAGCTGGTTATTTCCGGGTAATAAAAAAAGGATTGACGCGTTAAAAACAGGCGCAAAAGACGGATTGATCATTGCCTTATCAGGCTTTCCAACACTACTGATGGCAGCCTTTTTTGAAGGCTTTGTAACACGCCATACCAATATGCCGCTATGGTTAAAATTAGTGATTATCGTTTTCTCGCTAACGCTTATCATTGTTTATTTTATTGTATATCCAATTCGCTTAAAACGCTCTGCTAGAGCGGCTTCTGGCTCAATCATCGTATAACGGAAAGCAATGTGGAAATGAAAATTCGTGTTTTATTTTTTGTGGTGATGTTGTTTTGTTTTTTGATGATTTCCCAATCGTCCCATGCGCAATCTGATTCTGTTTCCTATCAGCCGCAAGACTCAATAACAAGCAATGAAAATGCGAAAGAGGATACAGCCCGAACGGAAAACAGCTACGATACAAGCGGCTATTATTTTAACTGGAAAGAATATCCTGATGATGCTTACACAAGCGAAAAAATAAAGGAGCGCATTTCATCGGATACAACTATACAACATTTTAAAAACGAAGATGATTTTTGGTATGTAAAAAGCATTGAAGATTTTAAAAAGAATGCTGACCGTTTGCTTTACGATAGAAAGTATCGTGACAGTCTTACAAAAGAAGGGTTGCTACCGCCCGATGAGCAGGTATTTACACAAGAGCAAAACAGCAATGCATGGTACCTGCAACGGTGGTTTGTAAATATGGTGTGGATAATCATCATTTCTGTATTTGTTGCCGCTATTATTTATTTTTTATTGTCGAATAAAATCAATCTGTTCAGTAAAAATGGAGTAAAAACAAACCTAAACGATGCAATTTCTGAAGAGGGTTTATTTAATGTAAATTACGATCAGTTAGTACAAAAATATACCAATGAGAAAAACTATCGGTTTGCAGTGCGTGTGCTGTATCTGCAACTATTACAACTATTAAGCGAACGTAATATAATTTCATTGCAGCCGCAGTTTACCAATGCCCATTATCTGCAGCAGTTGCAGTCATCTTCGTTATATCAAAACTTCTTTACAGTTACACAGCACTACGAATACATTTGGTATGGTGAGTTTACAGTCAGCGAATCATCTTTTCAAACCGTAAAAAAGGATTTTACAGATTTTAAAAATCAAGCGATTCATTCATGAAGAAAGCCTTGCCATATATAGCGGGAGGAGTAGTGCTGACAGCTATTATTTTGCTTCTTGTTTTTCACAAACAGCAACGACATTTCGATGGTCGTATAACATTGAATCCAACACATAAAATTCCGTATGGCGCGTATGTAGCTTATCAATTGATGCAACAGCAATTTCCCAAAGCAAATTTGAGAGTCAGCAGGTTGGCGCCGGGCGAATGGAACCTGCCAACAAAAGATACATCGGGACAGGTTTTATTCATCCTGATCAATTATTTTAATCCTACTGCCGACGAGTTAAACAGTTTGGTTTCATTTGCGCAAAAAGGCAATATTGTTTTTATTTCTGCTTTACAAATGAGCGATAAAGCGCAGCTTTTTTTTAGAGTAGTGCAGGATGATTTATACAACTCTGATGCTGTCTCGCACTATGATAACAGCATTGATGTTTCGGATTCTTTTACGGTGCGTTTAGACACTTCTGTTTTTACGAAACCTTATTTATTCAGCTATCCGGGCGTTGCTTATAACAACCGGTTTATCAGGTACGACAGTATTTATTCTTATCCGCTTGGCTACAATAAAAAGCTTGAGAATTTATTGGCGATTCGTACCTTAAAAGGAACTATCTTTTTACATTCTGCACCTATTGCATTCACCAATTTGTTTTTATTGTTAAATAACAATCATGTTTATTTTGAAAAGCTGATGAGCCTGCTGCCTGCCGATACAAAATTTATATTGTGGGATGAATATTTTATGTACCGTAAACCTGCTGACAACGAAGCTAACAGAGGTATTTTGCATGTGCTGCTAAAGTACGAAAATTTCAGGTGGGCGTTTTGGTTAAGTATTGGTTTGTTTTTACTGTATATTTTTACAGAAGTAAAGCGCCGTCAGCGTTTAACGCCTCAACATGCACCGCCTGCTAACGATTCGTTAGCCTTTGTTTCCACCATTGGCAAACTGTATTATGAAAAGGGCGATCATAAAAATTTAGGAGATAAATTGAGTGTTTATTTTTTAGATTTTGTAAGAAACAAATACAAAATTTCTACCACCGAAATTAATTCTCATTTTGCCAAAGCAGTAGCCCTGAAAAGCAACATTTCTTTGGAAGAAATAACTGCTATAATTGATGCACTTATCAACATAAAATTAAGTAATGCCATAACGCAAGAGGAGTTGATGAAATATCATCAGCTCCTCGAAAATTTTTATAGTAAAACATAATGGAAACACTGTTTGAACAACGAACCGATGTAAGCGAACTAAGCAATGCTGTAATGCAATTGCAACAGGAAATTAAAAAGGTAATTGTAGGTCAGGATGAAATGGTGCGGCTCATTATGGCGGCTATTTTAGCGGATGGTCATGTGTTGATAGAAGGCGTTCCCGGTGTTGCAAAAACATTAACCGCAAGGCTTGTTGCAAAATGTTTACAAACCGGTTTTAGCCGCATACAATTCACACCCGATTTAATGCCGAGCGATGTGCTGGGAACAAATATTTTTAACCCCGGAACCAGCACTTTTGAATTTAAGCGCGGACCTATTTTTAGCAACCTTGTGCTGATTGATGAGATTAACCGTGCGCCTGCCAAAACACAAGCTGCTTTGTTTGAAGTAATGGAAGAACGCCAGATTACGAGCGATGGCATAACGCACAAAATGACGCCGCCGTTTATGGTGATTGCAACGCAAAACCCTATTGAACAGGAAGGAACTTATCGCTTGCCTGAAGCGCAATTAGACAGGTTTTTATTTAAAATTATTGTGCCCTATCCTAACGAAGAAGATGAGGTAAACATTTTGCAACGCTTTAATAGTTTCTCTACAACAAATGTTTTAGCAACTGTAAATGCGGTAGTTTCAGGGAATGCAATTACACAATATCAGCAAACAATAAAATCAGTTTTGATTGAAGATAAATTGCTTCGGTTTATTGCAAGAATTATTGTAAGTACGCGCAGCGACAGGGCAGTTTATTTGGGCGCTTCTCCACGTGCTTCGCTGGCTGTAATGAACGCTGCCAAAGCCTTTGCGGTAATGAGCGGCAGAGATTTTGTAACGCCCGATGATATTGTGCAAGCCGCAACACCAGTGCTTAGGCATCGTATTATTTTAACGCCGGAGCGGGAAATGGAAGGCACAAAAGAAGATGAAGTGATTCAAAGAATAATTCATGGAATTGAGATACCAAGGTAATGGTAAATGTACAAAGTTGGTTGCCGGATGTATTGATGCAGGGTTGCAAATATTTATTTTGATGTAGCATGTTGAAAAAATTACTGAATCGGTTTTCTTTTTATTTCACAAACCGGTTTTATTTTATTGTTGTTGGCATCATTGCTATTTTTATACTTGCTTTTTTCTTTGATGCGCTGATTGAAATAGGTAGCCTTGCCTTGCTTTGTATCAGCCTTGCTTTACTGTTTGATTTGATTCTGCTGTTCGTTAGTAAACATCCTGTAACTGCTGAAAGGATATGCGCTGATAGATTTAGCAACGGCGATGATAACACGGTTACATTGCACCTCAGCAATCATCTTTCTTACAACACAGTTGTTGATGTGATTGATGAATTGCCGTATCAACTGCAACCTGTTGCAACGCCTTATTACTTCAATTTAAAAAGCAGCGGAAGCGTTTCTTTTTCTTACAAAGTAAAGCCCTTCGAGCGTGGCGAATATAGCTTTGGCATTATCAATTTGTTTTTACATAGCCCATTGCGTTTGCTTGTTCGTCATATCAAATCAGGAAACGAAAAAACGGTTGCTGTATATCCGTCTTTTATGCAGATGCGGCGTTATCAGTTGCTATCTGTAACCCATCAATTAGAAGAAAAAGGTTCGCGGCAACTGCGTAAAATTGGCAGCAGTCTTGAATTTGAGCAGATTAAAGAGTATGTACCCGGCGATGATTATCGTACCATTAACTGGCAGGCAACAGCACGCAAGAACGGGTTGATGATTAACACGTTTATGGATGAACGCAGCCAGCAAGTAGTTTGCATAATTGATAAAAGCAGAAACATGAAGATGCCTTTTGCAGGTATGACATTGTTGGATTACGCCATTAACGCTTCGCTTGTATTGTGTAATACTGTTTTGCTGAAAGGCGATAAAGCCGGATTGTTAACTTACGGCAAAACTATCGATCAGTTTGTTGCACCCAATAAAAAAGGTGGCCATATATCTACGTTGCTTGAAACACTATACCGGCAGCAAACTGTATTTTCGGATAGTAATAGTGAAGCCTTATACAGTACTATCCGGCAAAAAATAAAACAACGAAGTCTGCTTGTTTTGTTTACAAATTTTGAAAGCATATACGGCTTGCAAAGGCAACTTCCTTACTTAAAAAAAATAGCTTCATATCATGCGCTGTTAATTGTTTTTTTTGAGAATACAGAGCTTACTGATTTGCAAAAACAACCGGCTGCTACATTGGAAGCCGTGTACACAAAAACCATTGCCAGCAAATTTGCTTTTGATAAACGACAAATGGTAAAAGAGTTACAAAATGCAGGCATCATGGCATTGCTAACCCCGCCGCAAAAGCTCACGGCAAACGTAATCAACAAATACATTGAAGTAAAGTCAAGGCAAGTGGTTTGATGATTTACTTTCATTATTCATTCCTTCCTTTTTTAATTTCTTTTTTACGGCTTGTGTATCAACACTTAGAGTAAATTTGCTATAATATCTATTCATAGCACAACGAATCCATACCACAAGTGAATGCGCAAAACATACGATTCGATTTGTTTTTAAACACTGCACCGCCTACCATTGTGGTGCAGCCCGATGCTCCTAAGTTTACTATCATCTCTGTTAGCAAAACTTATCTCAACATAACGGGCGCAACACTTGATGAATTGATTGGCGTAGGCTTGTTAGAAGCTTTTCCTGAAAATCCGCATATTGAAAGCAATGGCGCAAACCAACTAAAAGAAAGCCTCACAACAGCACTTCTCACAAAACAAGAAGCTGTGCTGGGAGCGCGGCGTTACGATATTTTTGTGCGCCGCACAAACCAATGGGAAACACGTTACTGGACAGCAACCAATTCGCCGGTTTTAAATGAACAGGGAGAAGTGGAATGTATTGTTCATATAACGCAGGACGTTACTGAAATTTACAATTTAGCACAAAAAAAAAGAAACGAGTTTGAGATAGTGGAAGCACAGCGCAGGCAGTTGCAGGAGGCTTATCAACAGGCGCCTGTTGGCATTGGCTTGCTATCTGGCAGAGAATTAAAAATTGAGTTTGGAAACGATAGCATTTTGCAGGTGTTGGGTAAAACAAAAGACATCATTGGCAAAACAGTAGCCGAAGCCATTCCCGAATTAAATGGTCAGCCATTCTTACAAATTCTGGATACCGTTTACAGCAGCGGCGAAACTTATTATGGTAACAGCCAGTTAGCACATTTTGAGCAAAACAATGAACTGATAGAAGGGTATTATAACTTTATTTATCATCCCTTAAAAAATAAGGATGGCGAAAGCACAGGCATTATGGTAATTGGCATTGATGTTACCAGGCAAGTAATAACACGAAAGGACCTTGAAAAAACCATCGAATTAAAAAACAGTATTGAAGATGCGTTGCGTAATAACGAAGCCCGTTTGCAAAGTATTTTAGATACGATGGCAGAAGGTGTAAGTATCACCGATGTAAATGGTAAAGTATTTTATGCAAATACATCTGCTCAACAAATGGTGAAAGTTGAAAAATACGAAAATGGTGATCCTGTTTATAATGAAATAACCTGGAAAAATTTGAGGCTCGATGGCACGCCTTTGCCTTGGGAAGAACATCCGATAAACATTGCATTACTTACTTGGAAGCCGGTTAATAATTTTGAATATGGAATACAATTGCATAATGAGGAAGTAATCTATATTTCACTCAACGCAGCTCCTCTCTTTGATGCTGAAAAAAAACTTACCGGCTCTGTAGGAACTTTTACTAATGTTACCGCTCGCCGCAAATTATTGAATCAATTAGCCGAAAGCGAAAGCCGTTTTCGTGGCTTATTTGAGCAAGCTCCGTTAGGTATGTGTTTGCTGCGTGGTAGTGAGCAGATTATAGAAGCCGTAAACGACAATATTTTAAAAATATGGGGTTACAAAAGAGAAGATGTGATAGGTTTACCACAACGCATTGCCCGGCCGGAATTGATGGGGCAAGGTGTTTTGGAATGGCTGGATGAAGTGTTTGTAACCGGCAAAACGCGAAGAAATTTCGACTTGGAAGTAAAGCTTCGGAATAAAGATGGCGGCAGCAGGGATGCGGTTGTAAATTCGGTGTATCATCCTTTAAAAGATGCAACGGATAAAGTGCTTGGCGTAATGATGATAACCGATGAAATTACTAATGAGTACAAAGCGCGCCAGCAGGCGCTGCACACGCAGGAAATGTTTCAGCAGGCTATTGAATCAGCTGCATTGGGTACCTGGTACTTTGATATTGCAACCGAAACTTTTGTGCCTTCTGTACGCTTAAAAGAAATGTTTGGATACGATGCTAATGAAAATATGACTTACGCATCTGCAATTGAACAAATCAGCGACGAATACAAAGAAGTTGTGTTACATACAATTCGCAGCGCCTATCAAAGCGGAGAGAGCTTTGACATTGAATTTCCTATTATCAGCCATCATGATAAAAACATACGCTGGGTAAAATCAACCGGCAAAACGTATTCTTCAACTACCGGTAAGCCTGAACAATTTTCGGGAACTTTTTTTGACATCACCGAACGCAAGCTGGATGAAATTCGCAAGAACGATTTTATAGCGATGGTAAGTCATGAGTTAAAAACGCCGCTTACCTCGATGAAAGGCTTTTTACAAGTGTTGCAAATACAAAATGAAAACGAAAACATGGGCAACAATTATTTACTTGATAAAGCTGATCAGCAAATTAATAAAATGACTAACCTCATTAATAGCTTTTTAAATGTTTCAAGGTTAGATGCCGGTAAAATTCATCTTGAAAAATATTCTTTTTTTATAAGCGATTTAGTTAACGAGGTATTGAATGAGATGCAATTTATCACAAGAGATTACATTGTTTTTTTACAACCTTGTGAGCCAGTTCGCGTATTTGCCGACTATGAAAAAATAGGGCAAGTGATTAATAATTTTATCAGCAATGCAGTGAAATATTCTAATCGTGAAACTCAAATCGATATTGATTGTTCTAAAATAAATAATAATGTTCAGGTAAGCATTAAAGATGAAGGAAGAGGCATTGCACCGCACGATAAAGAGCGATTGTTTGATAGGTTTTACAGAGTCGAAAACAAATACAACACAACGGTTTCAGGTTTTGGCATCGGTCTGTACGTATGCGCCGAAATTATACAGCGACATGGCGGAAAAGTTTGGGTGGAAAGTGAGGTTGGTAAAGGAAGTATTTTTTATTTTACGCTGCCTGTTGAAGAGGCAGAGAACTAAATTGCAATAAAAATAAAAACAAATTATTTCATTGCACTCATTTCACAAAATGATTTATTACGCAAAACAATTGTTAAGCGAGATTGTAATTAAAAACAAATGAGTGCCGTTTGTCTATCATTTCTCTTTATAATTTAAGCTTGTGTAATATTACCGCCAACAATCAAAAAAAAATTTGAACTGCTTTATCGGGTAGAAAGTAACAACTATAAATTTACCGGCTTTGGCATTCGCTTATTCATCACTTTTAAGATTTTTTAAAAGCACCTAGGGTACATTAAAGTAAACAGTAAGCTATGTAAAGGCTTTGTATTTTCTTTTTCATTGCCTTTTAAAAAGCCGTTGAACCAATAAAAAGATGAAAACTATTTTTCAATTTCAAACTTCGTAACCTACAAGCAAATGGTTATCATAAAATAGTTCGTCTTCTTTCTTTTGTCTTAAACGGATCAACATAAAGAAGCTTATAGCATTCATCAGAAGTAAGGAAGAAATAACAATTAAAAAAAGCAGGCAGGCGCGGCCGCAACGTGATACTGTTTTCATATAATGGATTTTAAATTTGATATTGAAGTAATGATTTCAATATTGTGATGCACTTAAATTTCAATCAGGATGCCAACGGATAATAGGTTGTAAGTGAATGAGTTAGTAATTAGAACCAAAAATTTAAAGTGTCAATATTGGAAAAACAGTTTGAAATGGAGACATGAAAAAAGCGTTGTATATTTTTACAACGCTTTTTAGCTTTTGTGGAGCTGAGGGGAGTCGAACCCCTGTCCAAACATCATTACCATAAGTTTTCTACATGCTTAGCTTGTTATTGCTTGTCGGGAAAAAACAGGAAACAAACCAACCAATTTTTTCCTTAGCTGAATGCTTCTTATGCCATCATCACAGCCTTTGATGGCAGCATCTCCATTTTGTTGTTGTGTCGGCAGCGGAGCGGGGCATGGAGCCAGCCATGCTCAACGCAGCCCTAATGACTACTTAATTACTAATTAGGCAGCCATGGCATACTGTGTATTGCCATTTAGTGTTTGAATCTTCAGATTAAAGTGCTAATGATACAACGCACTGCATGCTTACACCTACCGCAACGTATGCTGTCAAAACCAGTACAGCCCCATTGTTTTTTGATGTATAATTTTAAATTGTAAGGGACGCGAACTTACAATTTATTGCCATAATAAACTGTTATATGCGCATCTTTGTTTTTGTGTTATGAAAAACAACTATTCTGTTGATGCTTTTTATAATCAGCGAAGAGAACAATTTAGTTTGCAACTAAACCAAACAAAGCAACAATTGCGGCGCATTGCGTGGCTGCGATCATTAATTGTTTTGTTTTCTTCTTTATTGTTGTATAAAACCTGGAATGCAATGCCAGTGCTGCTTTGGCTTACAGAAGCTGTTGTTTGCATTGCTTTGTTTTTGCTTGTTCTTTCAATAGATACTGATGTAAAAGAAAAAGCGGCTCACTGGCAACGATTGGTTGTTATTAATGAGGAAGAAATCAAAATTTTGCATTATAACTTTTTGCATCGTGAAACCGGTGTTGAATACTTGCCACAAAATCATGCGTTTGCAGAAGATTTAGACTTATTTGGAAAGGCATCTTTGTACCAATACATCAACCGCTCCACTTCGCAGCAAGGACGAAAATTAATGGCTGAAAAAATGCTTCGTCCATCAAATCAACAACAAATCAAAACCGAACAGAAAGCAGTTGCAGAACTGAAAAGCAAAACCGAATTTATACAGCAATTACAAGCCTTAGGCGCTGCAAACGAGATCTCTGTAAACACACAAAATAACGTTCAGAATTGGCTTCGTATGCCAATGAGTTTTACTGCAAAACAGTGGTTATGGCTTGCATTTTTGTTTCCTCTTTTTACAGCATCTCTTATCTTTTTATACATAATTAATATTATACCTGCGTCTTTATTCTGGCTGATTGTTTTTGTGTGTTATCTCGTTGCATTTTTCATCAGCGGCAAAATCAATAAAACATATGAAGTAATGTCTAAAATTTCCAATGAAATTAAAACCTTACAAAATCAATTACAAGCAATAGAATCAGAAACCTTCGTTTCTGAAAAGCTGCTTCATTTACAACAACAATTACTAAACAGCAAAGGCAACACAACATCAACCGAAATAAAAAAACTGTATAACATATTAAATCGTTTCGACGTTCGCTTAAATCATTTTCTCTTTTTCTTTTTAAACACTTTTTTATTGTGGGATTTGCATCAGCTTTTATCTTTAAACAAATGGAAACAAAAAAATAAACACAGTGTTGCCAATTGGTTTGATGCGGTTGCAAATGTGGAAGTGAGCAACAGCCTTGCAACTTTATTTTTTAATCATCCGAATTGGTGTATGCCTACAATTGAAGATGATTTTTTCGCACTTCAAGCTATAAAAATGGGTCATCCGTTGTTACCGGAAGATCATCGCATCGATAACGATTTTTCTTTACAAGGCAAAGGTAAAGTTGCTGTTATTACCGGTTCAAATATGGGTGGCAAAAGCACGTTCTTAAGAAGCATAGGAGTAAATGCTGTATTGGCTTTGATGGGCGCGCCGGTTTGTGCAGATAGCTTTTCAGTTTCAGTGGTGAAATTAATGACAAGTATGAGAGTGGGAGATAATTTAGCCGAAAATACATCTACTTTTTACGCCGAATTAAAAAAGCTAAAAACCATTATTGAAGCTGTAAATGAAAGACAGCCTGTATTGATTTTGTTGGATGAAATATTGCGTGGCACGAACTCGCTCGACAGGCATACCGGCTCGATTGCACTGTTGAAACAACTGATACGGAAAGAAGCTGTTGCCATTGTTGCTACCCACGATGTTGAACTTGCAAAAATGGAAGATGAACGTCCGCAGGCGATACACAATTATCACTTTGATGTGCAGGCAAGCGGCGATAAATTATATTTCGATTACCAATTAAAAACCGGTATTTGTAAAAGCCTTAACGCTTCTATTCTGATGAAAAATATAGGCATCGAAATAGAATGATGGAAGAAAACTTTGTAGTAAAAAAATTTTGCAATTTATTTTCAACTGCACAATCGAATATGTAAGTGGTTTGTTTTTACTGCTTTTTTTGCTAATACCAATTAAATAGTTTGCGCAGGTTATCCACATTTTAAAAAGCGAACCAAAACCGCCTCTTTTTTTATTGTAGCTTTGTATGACCTCCGCATAAATTGTAAAGCCGGGTTATTGCAAAATCCGGTTCATGCTTTTGGTCATTTCAGGTTTCTTATCTTGTAAAAGTTGCTTTTGTTTTACAGTAAAATCGGTTGATTAAAACCATAATTTATGGCGAAATATATTTTTGTTACAGGGGGTGTAACCAGCAGTTTAGGAAAAGGAATTATTGCTGCATCGCTGGCTAAGCTGCTGCAATCGCGTGGCTTTCGCGTTACCATTCAAAAGTTCGATCCCTACATTAACATTGATCCAGGAACGCTCAATCCTTACGAGCATGGCGAATGTTATGTAACGGAAGATGGCGCTGAAACCGATTTGGATCTGGGGCATTATGAACGCTTCTTAAACATCTTCACTTCGCAGGCAAACAATGTTACCACAGGTCGCATTTATCAAACTGTAATTAACCGTGAAAGAGAAGGCGCTTTTTTAGGCAAAACCGTACAAGTGATACCACACATTACCGATGAAATTAAACGCCGCATGTTGCTGCTGGGTAATGATGGAAGATTTGATATAATCATTACTGAAATTGGCGGAACAGTGGGCGATATTGAAAGCTTACCTTTCATTGAGGCAGTGCGGCAAATACAGTGGGAGTTGCCGGAAGATGACGTTGTAGTTATTCATCTCACACTCATTCCTTACTTAAAAGCTGCGAAAGAATTAAAAACAAAACCTACGCAGCACAGCGTTAAAATGTTAAGCGAAACCGGTGTACATCCTGATGTACTTGTGTGCCGCACTGAAGAGCCGTTAGGTGCTGATATTCGTAGAAAAATCGCCCTGTTTTGTAATGTAAAACCAGACGCGGTTATTGAGGCGATGGATGCCTCAACAATATATGAAGTGCCGCTATTAATGCTGCGCGAAAAGTTGGATGTATATTGTTTAAAAAAGCTGGGTATCTCTGTTTTTCCGGAAGCGCAATTAGATAAATGGAAAGGTTTTTTAGACCGGTTGAAGTACCCGAAAAGCAAGATTACCATTGGTTTGATTGGTAAATACATTGAGCTGCAGGATGCTTACAAATCCATCCTTGAAAGCTTTATTCACGCAGGCTCTGTTAACGAAGTAAAAGTGCAGGTTGTAGATGTTCACAGTGAGTACATTACAAAAGAAAATGTAGCCGAAAAACTGCATGGTTTAGATGGTTTGCTGGTGGCTCCCGGCTTTGGCAACCGCGGTATTGAAGGTAAAATTATAGCGGTGCAACATGCCCGTGAAAATGGTTTGCCTTTCTTTGGAATTTGCCTTGGTTTGCAAATGGCTGTAATTGAATTTGCACGCAACGTGATAGGCTTAAAAAAAGCGCATTCAACAGAGATGGATGTGGCAACGCCCGACCCGGTAATTGATATGATGGAGATGCAAAAGAAAATAAAAATGATGGGTGGCACTATGCGTTTAGGCGCTTATCCCTGTGTATTAAAGCCGGGCACTCTTGCTGAAAGAATTTATAACGAAACACGCATCAGCGAAAGGCATCGGCATCGTTATGAATTTAATAATGATTATCTCGATCAGTTTGAAGAAAAAGGCATGATTGCAAGCGGCATCAACCCCGACACAAGCCTTGTTGAAATTATGGAAATTTCCGACCATCCTTTTTTTATTGGTGTGCAATATCACCCGGAATTAAAAAGCACGGTTGAAAAGCCTGCGCCTCTTTTTGTAGAATTTGTTACTGCTGCAAAAAAATACAATGAAGCCCGTTTGGCTTTGAAAAAGCCGATGCTTATAGAATCAGTGAATTAATTTCTCAATAAAAAGTGCTTTTAAAAAGAAGCCGGCAAGCCAATTGGCTCGCCGGCTTCTTTTTATCGTTTTAATCTTCATCGTTAACTTATTAATTATGATGTTATAAAAACAAACGTAGGAGTAAATCAAACGACAAGTAAAGTTACCACGCGTCAAAACCGGGCAAAAAATAAAGACAATCCCGACAGCCGTAAAAATGAAGAGTTTATCATAAAAGGCGTTGATATCACACACAACAAAAAGAACACAAAAGCAATAAAAAAAATGAGTATTAATTGTTCATAACAATGAATGTAGTGGCAAATATTTTGAATGAATTAGAAGCAAATTTACTAATCATTCAAAACGAATTTTATGGCAAAGTATTCAAAAGAAGCAGGCGAAAAAGTGCAGGAAGAAATGCACGAAATGAAAGCCGGCAAACTAAAAAGTGGTCGCAGCGGCAAAAAGGTAACCAATCCTAAACAGGCTATTGCCATTGGTTTATCTGAAGCCCGAAAAGAAGGCGCTAAAGTTCCTAAAGCGCCTAAAAAAGCGGCTGATAAAAATGCATTACCTAAAAAGACGGCAAAGAAAAGTGTAAAGAAAACGGCCTCAAAAGGGTAGAAGTTAACAAATAATTTTGCAGTAAAAACAAAAGCCTTTTCTGTTAAAAAGGCTTTTGTTTTTACTGCATTTTTACTTCTGATAAACTACTCAGCATTACACATCTGCAATATATTATTCCTCACTTTTTGGTGCAGTGCCTCTAAAGGAATCTATCTTATCAATTCTTTCCAAATCAACCTGCTTGCCGGTGCGTGCGCTTTCATAAATCGCTTCCATAATTTTATGATCCTGCAAGCCTTCTTCGCCAGGCGTGTAAGGTGTTTGATTGTTGGTGATACATTCGGCAAGATGATCCATCTCTGGCACAAACTGATTTTTATCAGGGATAGCAGGATGATGTTTAAAAACATTTTTGCCTTCGGTATATTCTCCTTCAATCATCAAACCTTTATAAGGAAAGGCAGGGTCTAAGCCCATCCATGCACCTTTATCGGTAACGCAACGGTAACGCCTTGTTTCGTGCACCCCGTACGATGTGCTGCAATTTGCCAAAGCGCCGCTTGGAAAGCCCATCTGCCACAGCACAGCTTCTTCTACTTCTTTAAACCGAACATCAGCGGGAGTGCTGTAAGTAGTGGCTTTTACCCACATCGGCTCTTCGCCTAACAAATAACGGCATGTGTTCAAACAGTACAAGCCAATATCGGGCAACGAGCCGCCGCCGGATAGTTTTTTAATTAATCGCCATTGAGTTGGGTCGCCTTGATTTTGTGTATTTACAGCTTCAATTAGTTTTGTGTTTCCCTTTTCTTTTTTACGAACCCAATCTTTCACAAATTTGTTTTTTGGTTCGTATTGAATGCGGTAGGCAATCATCAATTTTACATTCGCTTTTTTACAAGCATCAATCATGTTCTGCGCTTCTTTTGATGAGGTTGCCATTGGCTTTTCGCACAGCACATGCTTACCCGCTTTTGCAGCGCGAACTACAAATTCTTCATGCAACCCGTTAGGCAAAACAATGTACACGGCTTGTATCTCTTTGTTATCTTTTATGGTATCGTAGTTTTGATAGTTGTAAATATTTTTAGGGTTCACGCCGTATTGTGCAGCCACATTCGCAGCCTTGGCCGCATCGCCGCTAACCAATGCTACCAGCTTCGATTTTTTGCATTGAATGATAGCCGGTAAAATTTGGTTTAATGCCAAATGTCCCAGCCCAACCACAGCATAGCCAATACGGTCATCCGGCTTTGTAAATGTTGGCACTGGCGGTTCTTGCTGCTCCGTAGCGTCAACCAGCGAAGGGAGTTTTATAGGTGTTGGTTCGGGCAGCGGCTTGTTGCCGTTTGTTTGTGCCTGCATTGAATTCGAGTACAGTATTCCACTCATTAAACCTGTTGCAATAATGCCTTTGCCTGCATTGCTGATGAACGATCTTCTGTCGCATTCTTTTCCAATCAACGGGTTTGTAAAATCGTTGCTAACATTCTTGTTTTCCATAGGTAATTATCTTTTTATAATCTGCCTTAAAAATTATACCAGACAATACAATTTTATTTGGTTGGATAATGAGAAGTGGAGTAAAAACAAACGTCTCAAATATTGGGATGTCATCATTTTGTTTTTTGATTGAGGTTTTGTTTTTATCCCTTTTTTAATCCGCAGCGCAGGCTGTTCAGGCTCAAAGCACATAGCCCGTAACTTATAGCTTTTTATTTCTCTTCTGCAGCTCATCAGCCATTGTACGTCTATTGTATTATCAATTCTACACAAACCAAAAGCCTCGTTAAACCAACGTTTCAGCGGTATAAAAGATTTAGTTTTGCGCCCGCAATGAAAGCCGGTAAACTACAAAAAGATAAAGTAAACATCATCACACTCGGGTGCAGCAAAAACCTTGTTGACAGCGAAGTGTTAAGCGGTCAGTTAAAAGCAAATGATATTGATGTATTGCACGAAAACAAAAAGCTCGATCACAACATTGTGGTTGTAAATACCTGCGGTTTTATTGATAAAGCAAAAGAAGAAAGCATCAACACCATCTTAAACCAGGTGAGTTTAAAAAAGCGGGGAAAGCTGGATAAGGTGTATGTAACCGGATGCTTAAGCGAGCGGTATCGTAACGATTTAGAAACTGAAATTCCTGAAGTGGATGCCTGGTTTGGCACATTTGAAATGCCTCTTTTATTACAACAGTTCAATGCCGATTATAAAAAAGAATTATTAGGCGAACGCTTGTTAAGCACGCCAAAACATTATGCGTATTTAAAAATCAGCGAGGGTTGCAATCGCGGCTGTTCTTTTTGCGCCATTCCGTTAATGCGCGGCAAACACATCAGCAAAACCATTGAAGATATTATATCGGAAGCGACGGCTCTGGTAAAGCAGGGCGTAAAAGAAATTATGCTTATTGCGCAGGAGCTAACCTATTACGGCTTAGATATTTATAAGAAAAGGATGCTTGCCGATTTGATGAATCGCTTGGCAGATGTGCCGGGCATTGAATGGATACGTTTGCATTATGCTTACCCGAATAAATTTCCAATGGATGTGTTGAATGTGATGCGCAACAGAAGCAACATTTGCAAGTATTTAGATATGCCGTTGCAACATGCCAGCAACCGTATGCTGCAAGCCATGCGAAGGCAAAGCACGCGCGAAGAAATAGAAGATACATTGGCTGCCATTCGCAATGTAGTTCCCGGTATTTGCCTGCGCACTACTTTAATTGCAGGCTTCCCCGGCGAAACAGGTAATGATGTTGACGAAGTAAAAGATTTTTTGCAAAAACAACGTTTTGACCGCGTTGGAATTTTTACTTACAGCCATGAGGAGAACACATCTGCATTTGAACTAAACGATAATATTGCAGCAGAAGAAAAACAACGCCGCGCACAGGAAATTATGGAGGTGCAGCAAGAAATTAGCTTAGAAAAAAATCAACAAAAAATCGGCAATGTTTATAAAGTGATGGTTGATAAAAAAGAAGCGGGTCGTTATCTTGGCCGCACTGAATTTGACAGTGTTGAAGTTGATAATGAAGTGGTGATTCATTCAGAACAAAAACTACAATCGGGCACTTTTATAAACGTTCAAATTACAAAAGCCTACGATTACGATTTAGAAGGTGTTGTGGTGTAAGTAAGTGCTTTATCTTTTACATTGCCATCTATCTTTGCGTTTCAGATTTTACTTATGAACCAACAGCAAGCGGCTTTCGATATTAATGGAAATTGCACTTACATTTCTTATCAGCAAACCGGCTTTTTTTCAAAAACCATTATTGATTATATAGAACAAAAACAAACCCTGCAACCGTTCTATCAACACCCTGTTTCTATTAAAGGTATTACTGCTGCAATCGAAGCCAGGCAAGGCTTCCATCAAAACCGGGAAGTTTTGGTAAATACACTGCGGCAACAATATCAGGGCTTATCCTTATCACATAAAGTTGAGCGTAACATTCAACTGCTTTCACAACAAAACACATTCACTGTTACCACTGCACATCAGCCCGTAATTTTTATGGGTCCATTATATTTTGCTTATAAAATACTACACGCCGTTAAGCTGGCTGAACATCTGTATAAACAAATGCCGCAGTACAATTTTGTTCCTGTTTTTTATATGGGAAGTGAAGATGCAGATTTGGATGAATTAGGTTCGATGAATGTTGATGGCAAAGCGTACAAATGGAATACAAAACAAACCGGCGCTGTTGGCAGAATGAAGGTTGATAAAGAGTTTATCTATTTACTTCAGCAACTGCAAAACCAAATTGAAGTGTTACCTTATGGCAATAACATCATCGCTATTTTTAACCGTTGTTATCGCCTTGGTACAACTATTCAGCAAGCTACTTTGGAAGTGGTGAATGAGTTGTTTGGCGAGTATGGAATTGTTGTTTTAATTCCTGATAACGAACACCTGAAACGCTTACTGCAAGCGGTTTTCAGCAAAGAGATAGAAGAACAGTTTTCGCACAAAGAAGTTGAAAAAACACTTGCTCAACTTTCGCAACATTACAAAGTGCAAGCAGGTGGGAGAGACGTGAATTTGTTTTATTTATTTGATGACAGCCGGGAACGGATTGAACAGGTTGGCAATGAATTTAAGATTCAAAACAAAAACCTTCGCTTTACAAAAGATGAGTTGTTGAATGAACTGAAACAACATCCCGAACGCTTTAGCCCGAACGTAATTTTACGTGGTGTTTTACAAGAAACCATTTTACCAAACATCGCGTTTATTGGTGGCGGTGGCGAGTTGGCTTACTGGCTTGAATTAAAGGGTGTTTTTAAGGCAGCCACAGTACCGTATCCAATGTTAGTACTGCGCAATTCGTTTGTTTTTATTACAAAAAAGCAAAGCAAAAAAATGCAACAACTCGGCTTTGCAGCGCAGGATTTTTTTAAAGAAGAATTGACATTGATAAATGAATTAACGAAACAAACAACTGAAAATAAAATAAGTATAGAGGAAGAAGCTGAAGAAGTGAAATTGCTGTTTAATAAACTACAAGCAATTGCAGGTAAAGTTGATGTTTCGTTAGGCGAACATACACGCGCTTTGTATGCTTCCACACAAAAAAAAATAACGGCTCTGCAAGCAAAAATTCTTCGCGCAGAGCGCAGAAAATACAACACGCAGCAACAGCAAATTAAAACGTTGCAGCAACAATTGTTTCCAAACAAAAACTTGCAGGAACGTGTAGAAAACATTAGTGGTTGGTACGGGCGTTACGGCAGGCAATTCATCGAAATTATTTATGAATATTCATTTACGTTTGAGCAACAATTCGCCATCATTACGCTATAAATGATCATCAAAGTCATTTTGATAGTCGTTCTTTATTTTGCTTATTTTTTGCATCACTTCATTCTTCATCTTCTCTTTAAACTGCAATAATTTTTCGGCAATATTTGCATCGCTTGCACCCAAAATTTGCGCTGCTAAAATGCCTGCATTTTTAGCTCCATTCAACGCAACCGTTGCTACCGGAACGCCATTTGGCATTTGCAAAATTGACAACACCGAATCCCAGCCATCAATTGAATTTGACGATTTTATAGGCACACCAATCACCGGTAATGTGGTAAATGCGGCAAGCATTCCAGGCAAATGCGCCGCGCCGCCTGCGCCTGCAATAATCACGTGTAAGCCGCGCCTCTGTGCTGTTTCAGCGTATTGCATCATTCTGTGCGGCGTGCGGTGCGCCGAAACAATGGTAAGTTCAAAATCAATGTCAAACTGTTTCAATACATCAGCCGCGGCTTGCATTACAGAGAGGTCGCTATCGCTGCCCATAACAATTCCAACAAAAGGCATGTTTATTTTTGATTTTTAATGGTCAGTTTTCCTTTTTATTTACTATACATCACTTGCCGCTGTTACAAGTTTGTTTTTATGCAACCAGCGTTTGTAACTCCGCTCGGGCATTGTTCTCATTGCAGATTTGTAGTTTTCTTTTACGTAAATTTAAAACCAATTCTTCTTCAACGTTTGTTTTTACTTCATTTTTTAAACGGGCATTTTTTTAGTCGTAAATCAAATAGCAAACCTAAGCTTTCTCATTTTATTTCACCAATACAGCTATAGTTTATCATCCTTAACCTAAACAGAAACTATTATTTTCGCCAATATGCGTACGGTTCTCAAAACAATGTTTGACAGGATTAAAAGCCAAAAACTCAAATACAATTTATTGCAGGCCTTTCCTTTCTGGCTTGCCTCTGCAATAGCTGGTTTGGTTGCTGTTCTTTATACAAAATTATTCGGCTGGTCCGAAGCCCTTTCCCGCTACTGCATTCAGCATAACAAGTGGTGTTTTTTTCTTATTGCACCGCTAACTTTTGTTAGTGCTTTTTTCATTGTAAAAAAATGGGCGGCCTATGCGCGTGGCAGCGGAATTCCGCAAGTGATGGCTGCGCTCGAATTGCCTGCCGGAACATCATCTGAAACTTTTAGCAAACTTGTTGGCATCCGAATAATTATAGTAAAAGTTTGTTCAAGTTTGTTGATGGTTTTGGGTGGCGCTGCAATTGGCAGGGAAGGTCCAACCATACAAATTGCAGGTTCTATCTTCCGGAAAGTAAATCAATGGATACCCAAAAGCTGGCCTAAAATTTCAAAGCGCACCATGATTTTAACCGGTGCGGCTGCAGGTTTGGCTGCGGCGTTTAACACACCGCTTGGTGGTATCGTATTCGCTGTTGAAGAGCTTTCCAACACACACATTCGTTTTTATCGTACGGCTATCTTTTCGGCGGTTATTATTGCTGGTCTCACGGCGCAAGGCTTGTTAGGACCGTATCTTTATTTAGGATATCCGAATGTAACCAATCCTGGTTCATACATTTTTGGAGGCATTCTCATTGTTGCAATACTCACGGGTTTGGGCGGAAGTATTATGTGCAGCATTATTTTAAAACTATTTGCCTGGAAGCAGAAGTTTACAGTTAGCCAGCAATATTTATACGTGATCGTGTGTGCTTTGCTTATGGTTGCAATGGCAATGTTTGTAAACACTGAAGTATTGTGGTCGGGTAAAGATGTAATAAACGGTTTGTTGTTCAACGCCAATAAAACACAGCCGTTTTATATGCCGTTGTTACGTTTTATCGGTCCGGTTGTTTGCTTTACAACGGGGGCGTCAGGCGGCATTTTTGCGCCTGCCTTAAGTGCTGGCGCCAGTATTGGCGGCTTAGTATCGCAATGGTTCCATCTCTCATCAGTAAACACCAATTTGCTTATTCTTTCAGGTATGGCGGGCTTCCTTACAGGTGTTACACGCTCACCGTTTACATCGGCTATTCTGGTGTTGGAAATGACTGACCGGCACAACGTTATTTTTCATTTGATGCTTGCTGCTTTGGCAGCAAACTTAGTTTCTTTACTGATAGATAAACATTCGTTTTATCATCATCTTAAACATCAATATTTACACGCTTTAAAAGAAGAAGATGCAGAGGAAAAAAGAAACCAATTAACGATGCCGGCAGAGTGATAAATGTTGCCTGACCTGGATTCGAACCAAGACCATCAGAGCCAGAATCTGAGATACTACCATTATACTATCAGGCAAGAAAAATAAAAGAAAATTTATTTTTTAGGAGTAGCCGGAACGGTATTAACCGGGGCTGAATTTTGTTGAGAAGCCGGTGCCGTTGTTGGCAAATTTTTAAGTAGCTTATTGTTGTTGCTGGTGCTTGTTCCGTTAAAAAATAAAACAGAAATAATACAGAAAACACCTACCACGGAAGCAAAAATCCAGGTGCCTTTTTCAAGCACATCAGTGGTTTGTTTTACACCCATTATTTGGTTATTCATTCCTCCGAAGGTGCCGGATAAACCACCGCCTTTTGGGTTTTGAACTAAGATAAAAAAGCCTAAAATAAGGCAGGCAATTGAAATTAATATGAAAAACAAAAGTGTCATTTCTTTATAGTTTGATTCGCTGAATTTTGGCGGCAAAATAAGCGTTTTTAAGGGGATAAAGCAAACTTAATTTTTCATAAATTTCAACTGCTTTCTCGTGCTTGTTTTGTTTTACTAACACTTCCGCCATTGATTCGGTTATTATTTCTTTGGTTTGATTGGAAGAAGCGGCAATATTCGCTACAAAATTTTCCTCTTCACTATTGGTTCCCAAGTCAACAGGCTGCGGGTTGATGCGCTTCATTTGGCGTAGCCAATCAGTAAACTTATGAACCTTTTTATCAAATGTATTGTCGTCTTTTTTTTCGTCTAATTTAATGCCTTGCGAAGCAAAATAGTCAACCGCATGTAAGGGTTCAGCTTCCACTTTTATTTCTTTATTTTCATCAACCGGCTTATTAAATTCTTCAGCCTGCCCCGATAAAATGGAAGCTATTTTTTGGTTCGATTCTTCAATAGGCAAAGGCTCGTTTTGCTGATTCAATTCTTCTTCATCCAACGGTGCTTCTTCAGGTTCAGCCTGCACATCAAAATAAGAAGGAAGCTGATCAAAAGCTGTTTTAGCCGGAAGTATAATTATATTTTCAACTTCTTTATCGTTTATTATTCCGGTTTGTTTTTGTTCATTTTTAAATGGCAATTCTTCAACCGGCTTGCTTACAATATTTGCTTCATGTTCGTTATCATTTTCATCAGATACATCTGTTACATTTTGCAACTCACTTACAACACTATCATCGTTTTTATTTACTTCATTTTCCGTTTTGTTTTTATCAGCAATTTCTGTCTGTTCATTAAAATTATCATGGCTATCCGAAGTTTTTTCCCACATCAAATACCGCAGCCATTGTTCGTGAGGAAAATACAATGCAGTTTTATAGAGTTGGTGTTGCAGCAATGGATGCGCTACTTGCTGCATTTTTTTACAAAGCAACAATTGCGCAGCTGAAAAATAAGGATGCTCGTTTATTACTTGCTGCAGCTCTTCTACCGAAACTTCATCGAGCTTGGCTTTTCCGGTAAGCAGTTGCAAAGCATTCGTTTCTTCCTTATTCATGCGATGAAAATACAATAGGGTTACCAGTTAGAAAAAATATGATTGAAAATTTCGTCGGTAACATTCTTCACAATGTCGGGCAGTAATTGGTTCTCAACCTGCGATAATGTTTGTGTTGCCGAGAAAGGAAAATCGCGGCTTATATCAAACTCATCAGTCTTATCTTTTAAATTATTTCTAAATACAATGTGTACGCCAACGGTTAAATTGTTTTGCGTGGTTTGCTTACCCGAAATGGCTGAAAATGAAACCGAGTAATTGGTAACCGTTCCGCTAATTTGCCAGTTGGCATCATCGTTTTGTGTACGGGTAAGTTTAGTTTGGTTAGATATTTTTTGTGTTAGCGCATCGGTTATCTGCGGGCTTAATTGCGGGTTGATGTATCGCGCTTTGTTTTCGATATAATTAATTTTAATCGTCTTTACATCCGAAGGAATGCTTATATCTTTAAAAGTGTAAACACCGCAGGAGGAAAGAGCTACAAGCAGTAAGCTACAAGCCGTGAGCTTTGAGCTTTGCTTTTTTAGTGCAAAAACAAACTTGTTCAACCAACCTCGCAGCTTGCAGCTAAAAGCTCGTAGCTCACCGCTCACCGCTCGTAGCTTTTCTTCATTCATTAATATCATACTCCTTTAATTTTCTGTACAATGTTCGTTCGCTGATGCCCAAATCAGAGGCGGCATCTTTGCGTTTGCCTCTGTGCTTTTTTAACGCTTTTATAATCAGCTCTTTTTCTTTATCCATAATATTCAGCGTTTCTTCCACTTCTTCATGGTCATCAATATTATTGGGAATTAAAACCGGCTGACCATTGGTTGAATTATTTGACGGCAACACAGAAGGATGCAATATCGGTTGGTGATTGCCATTGCTGTTGTTAAAAGACGAATCGAAATCATCATAATCCTGCAACAATTGTTCTTTGTTGGTATCCATTACACGTGATGAAAGCGAAGGGTTTTTTAAGATGTCAACAAACATTCTCTTTAGTTCTGTAACATCTTTTTTCATGTCGAAAAACAGCTTGTATAAAATCTCTCTTTCATTTGCAAATTCGCCGCTTGTGTTTTGCGCCGAAGCCAATACAGGCAAGCGGTTCATCATTTTTTCGGGTAAAAATCTTCTTAGCGTTTCACCGTTTACATTCGGGTCGGTTGACAATACGGAAATTTGCTCTGCAATGTTTTTTAATTCGCGCACATTGCCGGGCCAGGTATAATTGATGAGCAGGTTTTTTGCATCGTCATCCAACTGAACAGGCGTGGTTTTATAACGATCTGCAAAGTCGGAAACAAATTTTCGGAATAATAAAATAATGTCCTCTTTTCTGTCGCGCAACGCCGGAACACGAATGGGAACGGTACTTAAACGATAATATAAGTCTTCACGGAAACGACCGTTTTGCGTAAATTCATAAAGGTCTCTGTTGGTGGCTGTAATTACACGAACATCGGTTTTTTGTACTTTGGAAGAACCCACGCGAATGAACTCGCCGGTTTCCAAAACACGCAGCAAACGGGCTTGTGTACCGATGGGCATTTCGCCAATTTCGTCTAAAAAAATAGTGCCTCCGCTTACCGTTTCAAAATAGCCTTTGCGACTGTCCACTGCGCCGGTGAATGACCCTTTTTCGTGACCAAACAGTTCCGAATCAATTGTGCCTTCCGGAATAGCGCCGCAATTCACCGCAATAAACGGGTTGTGCTTACGCGATGATAACGCATGAATAATATGAGAAAACGCTTCTTTGCCCACGCCGCTTTCGCCAACAATAAGCACACTTAAATCGGTAACAGCTACCTGCACAGCAACATTTAGCGCATGGTTTAAGGCAGATGAATTGCCAATGATGCTGAAACGGTTTTTTATAGATTGTATGTCCATTAAGTTGTTTCTAAAAATTCAATGTATGTTTTCAATTCTTTAATAAGTATTGGGATGTTTTTTTGAACAATTGTATAGAGCAAATAAGGGTCAACAACATCATACTCATGTGCAATTTTATTACGAGTTGCAAATATTTTGTTCATGTCTGTAATTGGAAGATTTGTTTCGATAATAGAGGCTCTCTTTAAAGCTTCGCTCACAATTTCAATTCCTCTTTCAGCTATCCATTTTATGTTTGAAAATTTATAACTTTTTAAACTCAAGCCTAAAGTGTTCAATTCAATTTCTTCAGCAGCGTTTAAAGCATCATCCAAAAATTTTAGAAGCTTTATCTTGTTTTCAAGCTGCATAAACCTTGTACTTTGTTTTTTCTATATTTTGCTTTAAATATTTATTTGTAATCATTCCATCAGCAACCAAATCAATTTTTCTGCTGAAAAAATCACTTAGCTCTCTCTCAAAATGTAAAAGATTATCAGCATAATTATAATCTGCAAAAACCCAATTAGTAAAATTTTCTATATCTATTGAATATAAAAAATCTATGTCACTTTTTGCATTAAAAGTATCAGTAACGGCACTCCCAAACACATACAAAGTCTTTACATAATGCTGACGACACAAATGATTGAATTTATCCTTCTTAGCGTTAATTATATTTTCAATTATGACGTTTAGCTGACTCATCTTTTTTATTCATTTATCAATTCACCTAGTAATGTTGCCTGTGTACAACTTGTAACTTTTACTTTAGCATAATCGCCTTTTTGCAACGCCCTATTTTCTTTTGCAAACACAATCACTTTGTTTTGTGAGTTTCGTCCCCTCCAATCGTTAGTACTGCGTTTGCTTTCACCTTCAATCAGCACTGTAAATGTTTTGCCTATATCGCGTTGATTGCTTTGCAACGATAGTTTGTTTTGCACCGCAACAATCTCCTGCAAGCGTCTTTTTTTTATTGATTCCGGAATATCATCAACATATCTGCGCGCCGCTAATGTGCCGGGGCGTTCGCTATAAAAAAACATATAGCTCATATCGTAACCGCTATATTCCATAATGGATAATGTATCCTGGTGTTCTTCTTCTGTTTCGGTGCAAAAGCCGGCAATCACATCGCTGCTGATGCCGCAATGGGGGAGAAGGGTTTTTATTTGCTTCACTTTTGCCATATACCATTCGCGTGTGTAAGTGCGGTTCATCAATTGTAAAATGCGTGTATTTCCGCTTTGAACAGGAAGATGAATGTACTTGCAAATGTTATCGTACTTCGCCATCGTATGCAGCACTTCTTCTGTTATATCTTTTGGATGAGAAGTGCTGAAACGTACGCGCAGCGCCGGATTGATAAGCGCTACCATTTCTAACAGCTTTGCAAAAGTTACCGCCTCACCCCCAAAGCCTTCTCCATTAATTGAAAGGGGCGACCAATAATAACTATCCACATTTTGCCCAAGCAAGGTTACTTCTTTATAACCTTTATTAAATAAATCCTGCGCTTCGGCAATAATTGAATATGCATTTCTACTTCTTTCTCTTCCACGTGTAAACGGAACCACGCAAAACGAACACATATTGTTACAACCGCGCATGATGGAAACAAACGCGGTAACGCCGTTGGTATCCAAACGCACCGGCGAAATATCGGCGTAGGTTTCTTCGCGGCTTAATAAAACATTCACCCCTTTTTGCCCGGTTTCAGCTTCTTCAATCAGGGAAGGCAAACTACGGTAAGCATCGGGCCCTATAACAATATCAACTAATTTCTCTTCTTCTAAAAACTTCTGTTTTAACCGTTCCGCCATACAGCCCAGCACACCTACTAACAGGCTGGGATTTTTTTCTTTTTGCCTGCGAAATTCTGTTAATCGTTTTCTTACCGTTTGCTCTGCTTTTTCGCGAATGGAACAAGTGTTTAATAAAATAATATCGGCTTCTTCTGCATTTCGCGTAGCGCCAAAACCTTCGCCATTTAAAATGGACGCTACAATTTCGCTATCGCTGAAATTCATTTGACAGCCGTAGCTTTCAATATAAAATTTTTTTTGGTAAACGTTCAAGTCCAAAGCAAATGGCGCGTACGCTTCGCCTTGTCTTTGCTCACTGTGTGCTTTTGTTGTCAGTAATTCCATTCTGTAAAAAATAAAGGGGCAAAAATAACAAAAATCAACAAAGATGTCAGATTGACAGAAAGTTAATAGCTTGTTTTTTTAACATGAAAAGTATATTTGCCTGCTCTTGCACAAAGACCAATTGTTATGATAAAAGGGGTTGTTGTTTGTATTTTTTTAAATGTTCTTTTTTTTATTACTGCAACTGCTCAGGATATTCCGGTGAGAACTTTGCCGAATGAAATTTTCAGAGTTGTGCATAAAGATGAAAAAGACACTACAAAATGGAAATGGAAACGTGGCGGTTTGGTAAACTTAAATTTAGCGCAGGGCTCGTTAAGCAACTGGTCGGCTGGCGGTGATAATTTTTCAATGTCGCTCAATTCGCATGTAAACTATTCTCTTTTTTATCGAAAAAATGTACATACATGGGATAATAGCTTCGACTTTAATTTTGGTTATGTACAAACCACTTCGTTGGGAAGCCGTAAGAATGATGACCGCATTGATTTTTTATCGAAATACGGGCGGCAAATTGATACCGTAAAAAAGTTATATGCTTCGGTGTTGTTTAATTTCCGTTCACAGTTGTTTGACGGAAGAAATTATAGTAACGCCACAGAAAGCGACCTGACTTCTACTTTGCTTTCACCGGCTTATGTTATTCTTTCAGTTGGATTTGATTATAAGCCTAAGCCAACGTTTTCTATTTTTCTTTCTCCTTTAACCAATCGCACTACAATAGTTGCCAGCAGTAAATTATCTGCAAAAGGAGCTTATGGTGTTGATACGGGCAGGCATGTTTATAATGAAGTAGGTGCATTCGCTTCCATCAACTATTTTCTGAACATAAAAAAAGATGTAATTACTTATAAAGGACGCATGGATTTGTTTAGTAATTACGCCCGCAATCCGCAAAATGTAGATGTGTACCTGACCAATTTATTTTCGTTTAAGATTAATAAATTCCTTGCAGCCAATTATAGTTTGGATGCTATTTACGATGATAATGTTCGGCTGTTCGGTCCTAATCATACCAGTCCGGGCTTGCAATTGAAAAGCCTCATTGGTATTGGTTTTACGATGCCATTCGCGCAGGAAAAACATTAAGATAATGCACAAAGCGGATGACATGGATTTGTGTAAGATTTACCGTTAAACAGGTATGATATAAAGTGATGTAAAAACAAACGGGCGGTTAAATATTGTTTATATTTTAGTTCCGATTTTCCGTTCCAACCAGCTTTCTTTTATTGGAACAATCCATTTGTTCAGCATCTCTTCTTTTGTAGAAACCAGGTTATTAAAATATAAAGTTTCCGCTGAAAGAAAACCATTTTCTATTGCATATTTTATTTGCGATAAAGGAAGCAGCTGAATGTTTTCTTTTATATGAAATGCAAGTGTTTGACGGTCGAATAAATTCACCTTATAAATGTCTTCAATTTTCTTTATTAAACGAACAGAGCTATCGGTGCTGCAGCCGCTAACGCCTGTTGCTGTTTCATCTGCCATGATGATAACAAATTGCCCGAAAAGCAGGTTGGCAAAGCCTTTCACGGGTGTACCGTGGCTTTTCCAATTCGTTACAAACTCTTCTAATAAAGGTTCCATCGAAAGCGCTTCGGTTATAAAAAAACGCCGGCTGCTTTGATAAATCCAAACCTTTGAATCAGCAGGAAACTCTTTTGGTAAATATTGCGCGTATTCTAAATTCATTGTTTCATTTTTCATCAAAAAAGAATGTTCACTTCTCTTTTTTACCTTTTATTTATTCCATACTCATCGCCACCAGTTCTGCCACATCAAGCACTTTTATATCGGCCCCTTTTTCTTTATTTTTTACGCCATCTGTCATCATTGTGTTGCAAAACGGGCAAGCAGCAGCAATTACAGTTGCGCCAGTTGCAAGAGCTTCGTCCGTTCTTTCAATATTAATTCTTTTATTGCCAGGCTCATCTTCTTTAAAATACTGCGCTCCGCCTGCGCCACAACACAAACCCTTGCTGCCACAGCGTTTCATTTCTATCAATTCCGCATCTAAGGTTTCTAAAACTTTGCGTGGCGCCTCATAAATATTGTTGGCTCTGCCCAAATAACAACTGTCGTGATAAGTAATGCGCTTGCCTTTAAAAACACCATCTTCTTTCATTTTTATTTTGCCTTCATCAATAAGTTGTTGTAAAAATGTAGTATGATGAATAACTTCATAATTGCCGCCCAATTCAGGATACTCATTTTTAAAAATGTTGAAGCAATGAGGGCAGGTGGTTACTATCTTTTTAATGCCATAGCCATTTAAAATTTGAATGTTATTATACGCCATCATCTGAAACAAAAACTCATTGCCGGCTCGGCGTGCAGGGTCGCCGGTACACATTTCTTCTTTACCTAAAATGGCAAATCTGATATTGAGTTTTTGTAAGATAGAAGCAAATGCCCGCGTTATTTTTTGTGCCCTTTGGTCGAAGCTGCCAGCACAACCCACCCAAAATAAAACATCGGGAGTTTCGCCATTCATCATCATTTCTGCCATGCGGGGTACCATCATTCTTGCTTGTTTTCTATTATTTTATTCTTGCTTTATTTCTTGTAAGTTGTTTCTTCATTCTTACCAAAAGTTTCTTTGCCGCAGCTTAACCAATGTAAGTATTCTTTTGCATCAGGCGTGTAGCCAACAGGATGGTTTACCAACTGTTTGTTTTTATTGATAATTGCATACAAAGGCTGTGATGTTTGCCCGAAATTTTCTTCTTCAAACGTTGCCCATTTATCGCCGATTGTTGTAAAATCTATCTTATTTCCATTGCTTTTTGTATAATTAATTCTTTCTTGTATCGGCAGCTTTGCGCGATCATCAACATACAACGAAACCAGCACAAAATTATCTTTGATATACTTCGATACGTCGGGCTTGCTCCATACATTTTCTTCCATGCGGCGGCAGTTGGTGCAAGCCCAGCCGGTAAAATCAATAAGCAAGGGCTTGTTTTGTTGCTGCGCTAACAAAATGGCTTTATCAAAATCGTTCATTACATCGGCTTCAATTGTTTTTCCACGTATGTTTTGCTTTCCATAAACGCTATACGATAAGGGCGGCAAAATGCCGCTTGCTAAATTTAAATTTGCCCATTTGCTTTGCGTTACACCGGGAAGTAAGTACAACGTAAACAAAATGGCAACCATGCCAACTAACTTTCTGCCAATGCTTATTTTTTGCCCTTTAAAATCGTGCGGCAAGCGCAAAATACCAAATAAATACAGCGATAAACAGATGCCGGTTACAATCCAGATGGCAACGAAAACTTCGCGTTTTAATAAGCCCCAGTGCATCACCAAATCCGCGCTGGATAAGAATTTGAAGGCAAGCGCTATTTCTACAAAAGCCAATACTTTCTTTACCGTATCCAACCAGCCGCCCGACTTAGGAAGCGAGGCGAGTAATGAAGGAAACATGGCAAATAAGGCAAACGGTAAACCCAATGCAACCCCAAAGCCCGCCAGCCCGTAAGTGAGCGACCAGGCTCCATTGCTTACTTCGCCAACAAGCAAGGAACCCAGTATAATTCCGGTGCATGAAAAAGAAACAATGGTAAGTGTTAGCGCCATAAAAAAAATGCCGCCAATGCTGGTAAGATTGCTTTTTTCATCGGCTTTATTAGCAAAGTTGTTAGGCAAGGCAATTTCAAAAAAACCAAAGAATGAGATGGCGAAAACTATAAAGATGATGAAGAACAAAACATTGAGCCAGGCATTGGTAGCAATGGTGTTGAAGATTTGAGCATTTACATTGCCAATAACATGAAAAGGAATACTGATAGCAACATAAATTAAGAGAATAAAAAAGCCATACAGCAATCCATTGCGGATAGCACGTTTTCTGTCAATAGAGCGTTTGGTGAAAAAAGAAACTGTTACCGGAATCATTGGAAAAACACAAGGCGTAAGCAACGCAATTAAGCCACCAACAAAACCAAGAAAAAACACGCTGATTAAACTTTCAGAAGCATTGGTTTGCTGACCGCAATCTGCCAGAGGTTGCCGAATATTGATAGATGATAGCTTAACAGGCGATGCAGTATTTTCAACTTTATCTGCGCCGGGTACAGCAATAGAAAACAACCGTTCGATTGTATAAAATTCCGTTCCTTTTACGAGGCAAATGTTCACCGTGCCCTTTAACAAAGACGGCTTTGTTCCCTGAATAACGATGGGTTGCGAAAACAAAACATTGTCTTTGTAAACCGCAACGTTTTGGTGCCAGATGTCGTCATTTACTGTAATCGTTTTGCTTTGGTATTGAATGTTACTAACTGCTTTTACATTTTCATAATCAAAAGAAAAAGAAGGTGGCGTTAAACCATCAATCTTTGTATTTACACCGTAAGCATACCAGCCGTTTCCGAGGGGGGCTTCGGCTTGCAGAGTATAAGTGCTATCGCTGTTTTGATGCAGATTAAAGCTCCACTTAATGTCGGGTTGTGAATAAACTGAAGCAAAAGAAAAGATGCAAAAAATTATAGAGAAACTATACTTCATTAAAATACTATTGAAGTTTTACATCAAAGGCTTGCTTTGTTGGCGGCAGGCATTTTTCATCGTTACAAATCATGTATTCCACCGTGCCGCTAACACTTGTTGTAGCTGGCGTTTTTAATTTTACCAACTGCAAAAAATCAACTTTATCATTGTAATATTTTACATCCAAATCAAACACTGGATCATGTACCAATTTTAGAGAGCCGTTTTCTTTTGCTGCACCATCTAACACCAACAACGGATTCTTTTTAAAAGAAATTGTGGTGGCAACAGGTCCGCCTTTGGGTGTGCTTTGCGAATAGATGTGCCATGTTTTAGGAAGCATGGCAGAAGCCACTACCTCGTATGTTTTAGCATCTTTCTTTTTGGCGACAAACGACCACCTGACAAGGCTTTCCGATTGCCCGAAAGAAACGGCTGCTAACATAATAAACATAATAAAAAGAAAATAATTTTTCATTGTAAAATCAATTTAAACCTAATAAAGAAAACACTTGCAAACCGTCGGTATTTCCTAATAAAGAGGATGTGGCTCTTTCAGGATGCGGCATCATTCCCCACACATTATTCTGTTTGTTACTTATGCCGGCAATGTTGCGAATGGCGCCGTTAGGATTGTATGCCATATCAACATCATTCACATTACTAACAGTACCGTTTTCATCGCAATATCGAAAGATGATTTGGTCGTTGTTTTCTAAATCATCAAGCGTTGCATCATCAGCGTAGTATCTGCCATCGCCATGAGCAACAGGTATTTTTAATGCTTCGCTTTTGTTATTTTTTATATGAATGTTTTTACAAACAAACTGGCGATGACTATTATTCAACAATACGCCCGGAAGCAAGCTTGCTTCACATAAAATTTGAAACCCGTTGCAAACGCCTAATACTTTCCCCCCTTTGTTGGCAAATTCAATTACACTTTGCATCATCGGGCTGAAACGCGCAATAGCACCGCATCGCAAATAATCGCCGTACGAAAATCCGCCAGGCAAAACAATGCAATCATCGGTTGTAAACATGCTGATGTCTTTGTTTTTATGCCATAACATAATTACTTCTTTATTCAAGTTGTATTGCAACGCATTTTGCATGTCGCGGTCGCAGTTGGAGCCAGGAAAAACAACCACACCAAATTTCATGTTGTGAAGTATTATTGTAACAAAATTAAATGCCAACGAGTTAAGAACGCGTTTAAGTTTTTAACCAAAACCAGTTGTTGAAAATTACAACTGTTATAAGCAGCCAAAACAAAATGGTTTGTAACAATTCGTTCTTAGAATATATAAACACATTACTTCCTAAAGCGGCGGCTGGCACCATGCTCAACAGCAATACAACAGTGTCTTCTCCCTTCAAACAAAACAATAAAGGTATGCCGAGTAAAAACATTATAAACAGTAAGCTCCAGCAACGGCGGGTTTGAATAAGCATTCTGCCAATGTTCGATTGCCAGGCAACAATACCTGAAACAATCAGCAAGCCGCCTGCAGCAATGGTTATCAGCAAAGAGGTTTGTTTTTGCACCATTATGAAATGCCATTGAAAATGCGGTAAAGCTTTGATGAATACATCTGAATTATCGTTCAAAAAAAGAATGGCGGCTATTAAATAAGCAGGCGTAAAAATGCCAAGCAATAATATTATCCATTCGTTAAAACGAAATGCACGCAATAGCGCCAGTGCAACAAAACAAACCGGCACCAAAAAAAGGGCGGGCGAATAAAAAAATGCAATGCTGCCTGCAAGAAAACCCACGTTATAAATTAACGGCTTGCTTTGTGCCGAATTGTACAGTTTCGCTAATAAAAAAAATAGCCAAATGATGATAAAATTAATGAGCAACGCAGGTGTGATGTTGTTCCAAACAGGGTAAAGCGAAGTAAGTAAAAGATAACACAACGCCGGAATAAAATACAATTTTGGAAACATGCGCAGGTTATTAAGTACGGCACCAATACGCAATGCCTGAACAATAACAATGGCATGATATAACAACAGTAAAGCAACTGATGGTAATGCCGATAAAGGCGATAACAATGCCTTCATCCATACATCATTATCGTTTACTACAACCTGTGGCGGCGCAATAATGAAATGGCTGTGAATAACAACGCTTAAAGCAATTAACCAAAAAACACTAACCGCCGATTTTTCCCGGAAAATAGATACCACAGGCTTTTATTGAAAGTCAACTTTTGCAAAGCAAATATAATTCCTGAACGTGCAGGGAATAATCATTTGTTTTGCTGCCACCTGTTTGCCAAGACGGGGCATAAATTCGTAACCGCGATCTAAATTTTTTAAGGTTGGCATTTGTTCCACTTTGCCGTCAGGTGTTACTTTTTGGTCGGATAGAAGCACATTTTTACGTTCGGTTTGGTTGTATAAAAAATGAACCTCATTGCCTGTATTCATTGTTGTATAGCCAATAAAATCATCGGTGTTATCATCATACTGCGATTTGTGAATAACGCTCGACCATGAAAGCTTTGCGGTAGAATCAAACGAAAGAATGGCAATGTTATCGGCAAAATACCTTGTGTTTTGAAAGCCAAAACCACTGCGATACCATGGATAATATCCATACATACCATACGTGTTGAAAGGGCTGTAATAATAAGGCGAATTGAGTGCGCCAAAATTGTAATTGTTGTAATAATCCCAGCGGTTGTACTGGTTGCCGCGTGAAGTTGAATACACCGATTCGGCTGCAATTACATAGCCGCCATCTTTGCGCATTACAATGTTTTGTAAAAAAAAATCGTTGAACGCAAACTTTGCATTGCCTTCGCTTTTCGCTTCCTGCCGTAACTCTTCATTAAACGTTGTGTAAGTGGTTGATAAAACACTATCCATTTTTTTGCTGTAAATGCTGGCATATAAACCATCTACATTACCGCGTTTACTGCGACTGAAAAAGGAAGCCAATAAATAATTTTGATTAGTGTTATCAACCTTTAATCTTATATCATCCAAATACACATGACCCGATAATAAATCGCGCATTTCAGGTTGCGCATCAGCAATTTTTTTAGTTATCAGAGTAACGTTGGAAATGTTTTTATCTTTTTGCGAATTGCCATTAGCCCGGATAAACGCTAAATCGCCATCATTGTCAACATTAAATTCAGTAAGAAAATTGTTGCGTTCCGGCATGTCAATATTTATTACTGATTTCTTCAGTAAATTCAAATCGTTATCAAGCAAAACAGTAGTTACCTGGTTATAAGTGGGCTCCCGCGTATTAATTTTTAGAAACGCAATTTTCTGTTTGTCTTCGCTGTACAGCAACGAGTAAACTTTGTTGTTCATAAACATGTTTATCACCGTTGTATCCAGTTCTTTTACATCACCCATCAGCTTGCCATCGGCATCTAATTTAGCTCCCATGCAGTACACCACATTTCTTTTTTGGTATTGATAAAACAAATAAAAAAAATTGCGGTAAGCCAATACATCGGTGTTGATGGTTCTGGAAGGAATAAAATCGAGCTTTTCATTTGCCACCTGCTTCATGTCATCATCATATACCGTAACCGCATAGGAGTTACGGTTGTTTTTAAAGATGAGATAATGATTGTTTAATCTTCCTACAATATCAAAATCGAGATTGCGCACATCGTTTTTATCTGGCTCTGTGTAAGCGATTGACTGGCTTCGCGATGATAAAAAAAGTACGCAGCCGATAACCATCAAAATATACTTCTTAAACATTTTCAAGCAATAAATTTTACTAACAAAAATAGCTTATCAAAGGTTTTTTAAAGGCTTTTAATTCAACCGATTTGTTAATGTTGAAATGAAGGTAGCGCAGTAATTAATTAGATAGTAAAAGAAGCGGTTTACCAACAGAAAGTCAGGCAACAGCAGTAAATTGCTGAATAAATTGCTCGGGCATGTCGGGTGTTATAATAATTTTTTTACGATTGTTCATTTCAATTAAAATCGCTTTGTTATCGCGCCTCGTGGCATACCACGTCATACAACCCAAATCGCGGTTTAAAAATTGCCCGAAATAACCAAACATGCCACCCACGCCAAACGTTCGCACGGCTCCGCTTAATTTTTGCTGGTTGATGATTTGAATGTTTTTTATTTCGCTGCAGTGCAATACAACATCCGAAGCATATCGGTGAACCACAACGTTGTTATTTTTTACCTGATAACTTAGCGGATGATAGCAATAGGTGATAATATAAATCAGTAACAGCAAACAAGCCACCAGCAGCGAAGTAAACTCGCGGTGCTGTATAAATAAAATCACTTGCAGTAAGATAATAATGATAAAAAGAAACGTAATAAAAAGGGTTATTATTTTTGATGTTCTATCAAGCGAAGCGTTGTACTTCATTCGGTTTGTTTTTACTGCACATAAAGATAGTTGATTTGTAAATACAATTCGTTCTTAACCCGCCGCAGGTATATCGGTAAGCATTGCAGTTTCATTTTTTATCATTGCATCGTGTTTCATTTTTTCGGCAAGTTCTTTTCCTAAATAGGCATCTAATCTTCCTTCTGCAAAATAAATAACCGGCGTTAGTACAATTGCCATAATCGCTTTATAAGCGTAGTTTAAAATGCCAACGGCAATTACTTGCGCCCATGTCCAGTTGCTGCCAAATTTGAAAGCAATGATCAAAACAATAAAACTATCAATAAGCTGCGATACAAGCGTAGAGCCGGTTGAGCGTAACCAAATGTATTTATGACCTGTTATTTTTTTTATGCGATGAAATACCGATACATCAATAATCTGGCTTACCAAAAATGCAGTAAGACTTCCTACAATAATCCACAAGCCTTGCCCGAAAATTGCATTATATGCCGTTTGCATGTTATCAATGCCATTGTCTTTTTTTGACGGAATCCAGAAATCAGCGGAAGGCAAATGAATGCTGATGAAGAACATTAAAAACGCATAACTTATCAACGCAATAGCGGTATAACTAATGCGCCGCACGGCTTTCACGCCATAATATTCGTTTACGATATCGGTGATGATAAATTCAAGCGGCCACAACAAAACGCCGCAGGTTAAATTGAACGATAACCCTTTTTGCCCGAATAAAGAAAGGTTGGCAGGCAATGCGCCGAATAATTTTTCAAGAGAAAAAATTTTAGCGCCGATGCACTCGGCTATCAACGCATTGGAAACAAAAAAAGCAGTAATGGCGATGAATAATTTTGTTGGCCGGTCTTTATAAATTAGCAGCATTTCCAAAAATAAAATAGTAAATAATTTGTAATGAAAATATAATAAAATTGAAAGCCCGCAACCACAGCATAACCGGCGATGGTTTGCGCTTTGCGGCTAAAACAATTTCCGTAATATTTACAAGGCTGTTAATAAGAAAAGATAACACAAAGCCGAGGATAATAATTATACTTTTCAATATTTCACTGCTAATAAAGTTATGAGTGATAGAAATAAGAAGACAAAGCAAAAACGCGATGTTGCAAATGAAAGCCGTTTTAGCCATGATGATAAGCCAACGCATGAAGTGAAGTGTAAGTGAGTTATCAAAAATAAAGAGTAAAAACAAAAGAGCCGGTAACATGAGTAACGGCTCTTTTGTTTTTACTTCATTTTGTTATTACGATGCGTTGAATTTTTTTCGTATGATGTTCAATGCTGCCCCGGCTTTAAACCATTCAATTTGTTGCTCATTATAAGTATGGTTCACTTCAAAGCTGTCGGTGGTTCCATCGCTGTGATGAAGTACGATTATTAACGGCTCGCCTGGAACAAAATGTGTTAAGCCATCAATGTCAATCACATCATCTTCCAGCACTTTATCGTAATCGTCTTTATCTGCAAAAGTTAATGCCAACATGCCTTGCTTTTTCAAATTCGTTTCGTGAATACGGGCAAACGATTTTACTACAATTGCACGAACGCCCAAATGCCTTGGCTCCATTGCCGCATGTTCGCGCGATGAGCCTTCACCATAGTTTTCATCGCCCACAACAATGGTTCCAACACCAGCTGCTTTGTAAGCGCGTTGCGTTGAAGGAACGCTTCCAAACTCACCTGTCAACTGGTTTCTTACACTGTCGGTTTTTTCGTTGAAATAATTTAATGCGCCAATTAAAAGGTTATTGGAAATATTATCCAAATGCCCGCGATAATTCAGCCACGGACCCGCCATAGAAATATGGTCGGTAGTGCATTTTCCTTTTGCTTTTATCAGTAACCGCAAGCCTTTCAAATCGGTTCCTTCCCATGCGGGAAACACTTCTAACAATTGCAAGCGGTCACTATCCGGCGATACTTTTACTTCAATGCTTTTACCGTTGGCAGCCGGTGCCTGGTAACCCGGATCGTCAACCGAAAAACCTTTTGGAGGCAGCTCGTAACCTTCGGGTTCATCCAGCATTACTTCTTCGCCTTTTGTATTTTTTAATGTATCGGTCAAGGGGTTAAACATTAAATTACCTGCAAGCGCAAACGCTGTAACAATTTCAGGAGAAGCCACAAAAGCATGTGTATTGCCGTTGCCATCATTACGCTTTGCAAAATTTCTGTTGAACGATGTAATGATAGAATTTTTGCGTGTAGGGTCTTCCATGTGCCGCGCCCACTGGCCAATGCAAGGTCCGCAGGCATTGGCAAGAACAACGCCGCCCATTTCGTCAAACGCTTCCAATAAACCATCTCGCTCAATGGTGTAACGTACTTGTTCCGAGCCAGGCGTAATTGTAAATTCAGCTTTTGCCTGCAGGTGTTTTTCTGATGCCTGGCGTGCTAACGATGCAGAGCGACTAATGTCTTCATAAGAAGAATTGGTGCAGGAGCCAATCAACGCCACTTCTAACTTTTCGGGCCAGTTGTGCTCTTTAACGGCATCGGCGAATTTGCTGATAGGCCAGGCTAAATCGGGCGTGAACGGACCGTTTACATGCGGCTCTAATTCATCCAGATTTATTTCAATCACCTGGTCGTAGTATTGTTCCGGATTAGCATAAACATCCTCATCGGGACGTAAATGCTCTTTAATATTATTGGCTAATTCGGCAACATCAGCGCGAGCTGTGTTTTGCAGATACGCTGCCATTTTTTCGTCATACGCAAACAACGAACAGGTTGCGCCAATTTCTGCACCCATGTTACAAATGGTTCCTTTTCCGGTGGCGCTTAAACTATCAGCGCCTTCTCCAAAATATTCAACAATAGCACCTGTTCCACCCTTCACAGTGAGGATGCCTGCCACTTTCAAAATCACATCTTTGGCACTTGTCCAACCACTTATTTTTCCGGTTAGTTTAATACCGATAAGTTTTGGCCATTTCAATTCCCAGGCAAGCCCTGCCATTACATCGCAAGCATCGGCACCGCCTACGCCAATGGCAATCATACACAACCCGCCTGCATTAGGCGTGTGGCTGTCGGTTCCTATCATCATACCGCCGGGAAAAGCATAATTTTCCAACACCACCTGGTGAATAATGCCTGCTCCAGGCTTCCAAAAACCAATACCGTATTTGGTAGAAACCGAAGATAAAAAATCGTACACCTCCTTGTTCTTTTCCAATGCCGTATTCAGGTCTTCTTTTGCACCTACTTTGGCTTGTATCAAATGGTCGCAATGTACTGTGGAAGGCACAGCTACGGTAGGTCGTCCGGCCTGCATAAATTGCAGCAATGCCATTTGCGCTGTAGCATCCTGCATGGCAACACGATCGGGTGAAAAATCAACATAATGTTTGGCGCGTTCAAAAGGGTGCAACGGCTGGTCGGAATGAAGATGCGAATACAAAATTTTTTCGGCAAGCGTAAGCGGTCTTCCAACTGTGTTCCGCGCAGCCTCAATCTTTTTTGGCAAGTCGGCATACACTTTTTTTATCATTTCAATGTCAAAAGCCATGTCTGAAGGTTTTTAAGTGATAATTTTGTTCGTTAGGCGTTGCAAACTTACAAGAAAACGCATCGTTTCTAAAACCGTGTTTTATTCATTTCTAAAATTGAATTAATTTGCGTTTATGAATAAGCTAAGGCAATTTATAGAATGGCAGTTGTTTGGCGTTTGCTCTGCTTTAGGCGATAAATTAGGCATTGCCACGTCTCGTATCCGCACCTGGTTTATTTATATTTCTTTTCTTACCATGGGCTCACCTGTAATTGTTTATATGATTATGGCTTTCTGGCTCAACATTAAAAAATACATTCTTTCGGCGCGAAGAAATCCATTGAAGTATTTATAAATCTCTTTTATTTTTTACAACTGTTGAAATACAATTAACCGCAACAAAAAATCTTTGGAACGCGGTAAAGTTGTATCTGTCAATTCATTTAATTTAGAATTGAGAGCATACTATTTATTCCTCATCATAACAACAGCGGATGACTGCAAGAAACAATTTTTCAATATTGAAATCTCTTAGTACCTCAAAAGAAAAATGAAGCAAAACAAAACCGAATTTTGGCTGCGAGGCGCTTTGCCCGACACGATAAATTTGTTGCAACCTGTAACTCATGCACTGCTGCAGGCTGAACAGGAAATAGATGAAACAATGGAAAATTTTCCAAATAATTTATTGTGGCAAACGCCAGCTGACATTGCATCTCCGGCTTTTCATCTGCAACACATCGCCGGTGTTTTGGATAGGTTGTTTACTTATGCAAACGGCAATCAGCTTTCACAACAACAGCTTAATTATTTACTGAAAGAAGGGAAACAAGAGGATACAATTACAGTTCAATCTTTATTAGAAAATCTGCATCAGCAAATGAAAACCTCTGTTAATTATTTAAAAGAAATAACGCCTGAAACGCTAACAGAAATAAGATACGTTGGTCGCCAAAAAACACTATCTACACAAATGGGTTTATTATTTCATGCAGCTGAACATACCATGCGTCATAACGGGCAATTATTAGTAACAGTGAAAATAATTTTGAATAAAGAAAAATAAAAATCAGTCCTCCGTTAAAGCATCCATTGTAATAGCGTAATGACTTTCATCGTACACGCAGCTGCTGTTTTTAATTAATAAAATCTGCGGCGATTCGTGCGAAACCTGAAACATATCGGATACTTCCTTGGAAAGATCTCTGTTTTTTATCAGGTCTAAAAAATAAAAGTCCATTGAGTCGGGCGCACCCTCGCGCTCCAAACGCTTTAACACCATGCTGCTAATGCTGCAACGCGTGCTATGCTTAAAAATAACTTGTGGACGTTGATGAGAAAGCTGCTGAATTTCGTGCAGTTGGTTAGTGTTGTTCAGTGTTATCCAATTCATATTTGCGAAAAGTCAAATTGTGTGCCTTGCCACTTTATCTTCTGAAATAATTTTTATCGTGCGAAGGGCAGTTACCCACTCTTGTTCCGCGCGAGGTGGCGCACGAAGTGAAGACTACTGAAAGCAGACTAAAAATTAGAAAAATTATAAAATATCTTTTCATAACAAGGCTTGATTTGCCAACTATTTTTTATTTGTGCGCTAAATTAAATGCTTTAAAAACAAACCTGATTTAAAAAATGATTAATATTAAGCGGGCTGTAAATATAAAACGAATAAAAAAAGAGCATCGTATGTGTGCTCTTTTTTAAGTAACTTTTTTATACTTCAAATATCAATTGTTCATCTCTGTCTTCAACAGGTATTTGCCTTATAAAGTTATCATACCCTTCTTCATCTCCGTGCGATGTGTAAACGCCGTACGCATCCATGCTGTAACCAATCAATCCGTCTTTAGCTTCAATTAAATAAATAATGCTCATATCGCCAGGATCAGAGTCTCCTTCAAAGCGATAGGTTTTAATTATTTTTAAATCTTCAGGTTGATAAAGTTTGTTTTTACCAGCCGTAAATCCTTTATCGGTCCATTGAAATTCATGATCCATTTTTTTTAAACGAAGCTTTTCTAAAATAGCGGAAGAAGTTGTCATTTCGCCGGGCTTGAACATATTTTACAGTTTTGTTTTATTTATAACCAAAATCTATACCTACATCAATTGATATTCATGCTTTTAAAAGAATTTGTTTTTACTGCAAAATATATTTGTGTATTAATTTCTACATGCTTACTTTTAATACCGAATTAATATCAGTAGTTTTCTTTCTCTTTTGTAAGGTCTGCACGAATTTCGCCCGATAGTTCAATTTTAAGAAAACAGATAATAAGTGTTGTATAGTTTTTGGGTGTATTGTATTGATTGCAAACAATTTAAAACGTCATATATGAATCCACTTATCCTGTCAAAAAAAACAACCAATAAACAAACGTTTGTTGTTGTTGGTAAAATTCGCACTTTAATTTCAACACTGCAAAATGCAAACAGGGCATTTAAACACATTGCAGGCCGTTGCAACGATAGAAAAGCACAAATGCTTGTTTTTGGTATGGCTACCGAATCGTTTCAGTTTTACAAAGAGTTGTCTCTTCATGCACAAGTATTGAAAGGAGAACCGGAATTTAATGAAACTATTTTCACCGATTATCAGTACGACAATGATGGTTCGGAAAACGCAATGCCTGAAAACATTGATAAAGTTTTGGAAGATTGTGCAAGCATTGAAAAAGGCTTAATACTGGAGTTTAGAAAATTATTAAATGATCATTTGATAGTTGGTGATTTGCGCAAAATGTTGCAGGAACAGCTCAATGGATTTTTGTACGCATTTGCTAAAATAAAAATGCTAACCAATCTTCATGTTAGTTCAAGCAATTTTGTAAACATGTGGTAAGTTTCTTCTTACAAAAACAAAAAACCGGAATAAAACATTCCGGTTTTTTTATGCTCTTTTTCTTTCATTCAACACATAATTTGTGTTTCTTAACTTGCGCCTCTTTAATAAAAAATTTATGCAAACCTTTTTGCAACAGCTTCGTTTAAAAGAATACAACAAAGGTAACTCAACCGGCGAACAATGGTTGGGCGGCAATACAACAATTGATTCGGTTTCGCCGGTGGATGGAGAAAAAACCGGCACTGTGGAAGTGGTTAATTACAACACGTACAACTCTGTTATTACCACAGCCCAGCAAGCGTTTTTAGAATGGCGTTCAGTGCCTGCGCCAAAGCGTGGCGAAGTGGTACGGCAAGTGGGAGAAGCCTTGCGCCAGCATAAACATGAATTGGGACAATTGGTAAGCTATGAAATGGGTAAAAGCCTGCAGGAAGGCTGGGGCGAAGTGCAGGAAATGATTGACATCTGCGATTTTGCGGTTGGTTTATCCAGGCAGTTGTACGGGCTTACCATGCACAGCGAGCGCGCCCATCACCGAATGTACGAGCAATGGCATCCGTTAGGAATTGTGGGCGTTATATCAGCCTTTAACTTTCCGGTTGCCGTGTGGAGCTGGAATGCAGCACTGGCTTGGGTTTGCGGCAATGTTACCATTTGGAAACCGAGCGAAAAAACGCCTTTGTGCGCGGTTGCCTGTCAGCAAATTATTGCCGGTGTATTCCAAAAAAACAATGTGCCGGAAGGTGTGAGTTGCTTGCTGCAAGGTGATAAAACCGTTGGTGAATGGTTGTGTAAAGATGAACGCATTTCTCTTATTTCTGCTACCGGCTCAACGCGCATGGGTAAAGCAATTGGCGCAACGGTGGCGGCGCGGTTGGGCAAAACAATTTTAGAATTGGGTGGCAACAACGCAATCATTATTTCGGAACATGCCGATGTAAACATGTCGCTGATAGGTTGTGTGTTTGGAGCCGTTGGAACGGCAGGGCAACGTTGCACAACAACGCGCCGGTTAATTATTCACTCATCGCAATACGATAGTTGGAAAGAGAAGCTGCAAAAAGCGTATCAGCATTTAAAAATAGGCAACCCGTTAGATAGTCAAAATCATGTAGGACCGTTGATTGATACCGACGCAGTAAAAAATTATTTATCGGCTATTCAACAATGCAAACAGCAGGGCGGACATTTTATTGCGGAAGGTGGTGTTTTAGAAGGAGAAGAATTTAAAAGCGGATGTTATGTAAAGCCTTGTATTGCTGAAGTAAAGAACGATTGGGCGATTGTTCAGCACGAAACTTTTGCGCCTATTTTATACCTTATAAAATTTAACACACTTGATGAAGCCATCGCTTTGCAAAACAGCGTGCCGCAAGGATTGAGTTCAGCTATCATGACGTTGAACCTTCGCGAAGCCGAGCAATTTCTTTCTTACCAAGGAAGCGACAGCGGTATTGCGAATGTAAATATTGGTACCAGCGGTGCCGAAATTGGTGGCGCTTTTGGTGGCGAGAAAGAAACCGGCGGCGGGCGCGAAAGCGGCTCTGATGCCTGGAAAGCTTACATGCGCAGGCAAACTAACACCATAAACTGGGGAAGTAATTTACCGTTGGCGCAAGGCATTCAGTTTAGTTTATAAACATACATGTTTTGTTTCCTGCTCTTTGTTTCCTGAAACATAGATAATACGTTGTCGCTTCATTCTGCCAACTGCCGCTTGTACATTTGTATTGCATTTTCAAAGCCTAAATACAAGGCGTCGCTGATGAGCGCATGACCAATAGAAACTTCATTTAACCAAGGAATTTGTTGTTTGAAAAAATGCAGGTTTTGCAAATCCAGATCGTGCCCTGCGTTTAAGCCCAAACCTAATTCTTTAGCTTTGTTTGCGGCGGTAATATAGGGTGCAGTCGCCTCTTGTTTGTTTAGTGAAAATTGTTTTGCATAAGCTTCGGTATAAAGCTCTACCCGGTTGGCGCCGGTGGCGGCTGCACCTTCAATCATTTCAACAACCGGATCTACAAATAAACTTACGCGAATGCCTGATTGCTGAAACAAGCTAACCATTTCCGTAAGATAACTTTTGTTTTTACTCGTGTTCCAACCATGGTTACTGGTAATTTGATCAGAAGCATCTGGCACCAATGTTACCTGGTTGGGTTTTACTTCCAACACCAAATTAACAAAGCGCGGCTCATTGCAATTGCCTTCAATATTAAACTCGGTTTTGATGATTTGTTTAATAGCCCGAACATCGTTGTACCGAATGTGTCTTTCATCGGGTCGGGGGTGAACGGTAATGCCATCGGCACCAAACAACTGCGCATTTATGGCGGCTTTCACAACATCAGGATTGTTGCCGCCGCGGCTGTTGCGAAGCGTTGCAATTTTATTGATGTTTACGCTCAATTTTGTCATACTTATATTTGAATGCAAAGATGAAGTTTTTGATTAGATGATAACAACTGATAGCCGGGTAATGTATCGTCTTTCAAAAATGGTGGCGTGCAGATGACGAAGATTTGCGAGGATGTTCTGTATGCATCTGCTATTATTTACGGCGCATTTTGTAGTGATACAATTTTTATATTTAGAAGAAAATGGTTGCACTTTGGAATGCTCAATTGATATTCTCTGGCTGATGGGCTGCGGGATGGAAGTGGAAAGCCCGTAAAGCGCAGAGAAATAAAAAGCTTTGAGCTATAAGCTATGCGCTTTGATAGGGAACAGCCTGCGCTGCGGACTTGTAACGGACAGCCCGTACCAAAAATGAAGTAAAAACAAAAGATGACAGCCCCGAAACATTTTTTTAATCAACTACTTTTGATGAATATTTTTAAGAGGAGAGATTATGATTACAGTTAAAGATGTAAATAAAAGTTTTGGCGATAAAAAGATTTTGAACAATGTGAACCTGACTATGCAAACCGGGAAATGCAACCTGATTATCGGATCGAGCGGAAGCGGGAAAACGGTGCTGATGAAAGTAATGATTGGCTTGTTTAAAACCGACACGGGCGAGATTAGTTATGACGATAACGACATGGTGAAAATGAACGATGAGCAGCGAAAAAACCTGCGGCAGCAAATTGGTATGTTGTTCCAGGGATCGGCTTTGTTTGATTCGAAAAATGTTGAAAACAATGTAATGTTTCCGTTGGAGATGTTTACGAATATGACCTATCGGGAACGGAAGAGAAGGGTGAACGAAGTGCTGGCAAAAGTAAATTTAAAAGATGCCAATAAAAAGTATCCGCCGGAAATAAGCGGTGGTATGATGAAGCGCGTAGGCATTGCCAGAGCGATTGTTTTGAACCCGAAATATTTGTTTTGCGATGAACCCAATTCGGGGCTTGACCCGCAAACATCGGGGACGATTGATGAGTTGATTCATGACATTACCATAGAGTATAACATGACCACTATTATTAACACGCACGACATGAATAGTGTGATGACAATTGGCGATCACATCATATATATGACGGATGGCAACAGGCAATGGGAAGGTACCAAAGAAGACATTATTTTTAGCAGAAACAAACGGTTGAACGAGTTTATTTTTGCATCGGAATTTTTACAAGGTGCAAAAGAAAAAAGAATTGAAGACGCAGAACATGAGCATGAAAAAAAATAATTTTTTCGGTAACTAAATTAGTTAGTATTTTGCGTGCTAAATAAATTGGTTATGTCATTCGCCGGAAAAAACCTTCGTTATTTGCGCCGTCTTCGTGGCTGGACGCAGGAAGAATTTGCCAATAAATTAAAAATTAAACGTTCTCTTGTTGGCGCTTATGAAGAAGAAAGAGCCGAGCCGCGTTTAGAAGTGTTGCGCAGCATCTGCCATATTTTTAAATTGAGTTTGGATGATTTGTTTTTAAGGGATTTAACCGAAACGAAAGCCAATACCTACCTCGATAAACGCCGTGTTTTAAAAACGTCCGGCGATGCAGAAAGCAGGTTAATTCAGTTTGTTCCGGTAAAAGCAGCCGCCGGTTATCTTGCCGGTTATGCCGATCCGGAATTTATTGATGAACTGAACACATTCACTTTACCAATGCTGGCACCAGGGCAATACCGCGCGTTTGAGATTGTGGGCGATAGCATGTTGCCAACGCCAAGCGGCAGCGTGATTGTAGGTGAAAAAGTAGAAGACATTGAAGAAGTAAAAAGCAACCAGGCTTACATTGTGGTTTCAAAAAATAATGGCATTGTTTATAAACGCATCAACCGCAACGGTCGTGTAAAAAACAAAGTGATGCTGGTAAGCGATAACCCGCAGTACGATCCGTATCCTATCAACACCGAAGAAATTGTAGAAGTTTGGAAAGCCCAAATGATTATTACCAAAGCTACCTCGCAGCATCGCTGGGATGTTGGGCAGTTAGCCGGTTTGGTAAGCAACCTTCAGGAACAGGTTACGAGTATTAAAAAGAAGATGAATTAATGGCTGATACAGTTCGAATAATTAAAAATGCCTCAACTACCCCAGGCATTTTACTTTTGTAAAAAAATAGTATGCGGCTTCTTTCTTTTCTTTTACTCATAATAGCAATCGGTTTCTACTCTTGCACCACATCAACAGCAACCGGCGTAAAAACAAATTCTTCGCAAAGCGATGTAAATAAAAAAATATTGGTTGAATTGTTCACTTCGCAAGGATGCTCCAGTTGCCCTTCGGCTGATCAGTTGGTAAGCAACCTGGCTGCAACAGATACGAATTTAATTGTACTTTCTTTTCATGTAGATTATTGGGACAGGTTGGGCTGGAAAGATGTTTTCAGCAATCATGCTTATACCCTTCGGCAGCAACAATATGTACAAGCCTTACATGCCGAATCGGCTTACACGCCGCAGGCTGTTGTACAAGGCGAATACGAAATGGTAGGCAGTAATAAAATGGGAATTACCAATGCATTAAACAGAATAAGGCAACAGAATGATGAAGAAATACTTACAGCTAATGCAACAATTAGTAATCACAATATTGATTTGCATTATGAAGTAAATAAAAACTCTCCTCATCAACAATTGTTTGCCGCGCTCGTTCAAACACATGCTTCAACAGCTATACAACGTGGCGAAAATAGTGGCGTGCGGTTGGAAGGCTACAACGTGGTTAGAAGTTTGCAAGCGGTTGCGCTAACACAAAAAAATGGCGGATTAAAAATAACGCTACCATCAGATATAGTAAAAGAAAACGCTTCCCTGGTTGTGTTTGTGCAGGATGTTTCTTCCCAAAAAATTATAGCGGTTGCTGAAGTAAAAATATAAATGCAGTAAAAGAAAAGGTGAAAGAATTTCATTTCTTCTTTTCAAAATTATCTACCCATTTTTCAACCTCTTCCCGCGTTACCGGCGCTTGTTTGTTATCAACATTTATCACCAATAAATAACCGGCTTCATCATCTTGCTTTGCGAGGTAGGTATTTATAAAACTAAACTGGTCGCTTTCGTTCAACTTCCCTGTAAAAATATTCCAGGTCTCTTTTGCACACAAACAACCCAATGTTGGCGTAAGGGGGTAAAAAGGCAGGTTTCTAAAATAGTCAGGGTCAATGGTTGAACCATGCGCAATAATAGCCGTTCTGCCTGCTGCGCCGGCTTCTAAGGCTTCCTGCATTGGCAGATAAGTACGCCAATCGGCTGGTAATAACAACAAATAGTTTTGAAGAAAGGAAGCGGAAGAATCCCATTTTTCGTGCCAATATAAATCATCATTTTCGTGCGGCAACAAAAGCTGTAAATTGGGCGTTGGACCAATTAAATTATTATGCGAAATAGCTGTTCCCTGCACACTGTAAATGCCTTGCGGCGTGCTACCGCTGGTTAAAAAATAAGGCAGGTTGGAAGCGGAACGAGCCAGTTGCTGAAACACTAACAATTTGCCCGAACTATCTCGTGCAAAGCTGCCATCGCCGTTTTGAATGATCGCTAATCCCGGGTAATCTCTGTTCCATCGTTGTAGTGAATAGATTATTTGCTTTCCTTCCTTTTTTTGATACGAAAACAAGGATGATAACGGCGGTGTTGGTGTTTGTTTTTCTTTTACTTCATTTTTTAAATACAATTGCAACGATTGCAAAACGGGCATGGTATCAATAAAAGAAAACGAAGACTGCAATTGTTGTAATAAGCCTTTGGAATGCTGGTGAGACGAATCATTTCTATATAAATACACAGCCTGCATGGCAAACAGCTTTGGGTTTTTTTCTTTGATATGTAAGGAACTAACAGCCGATACATATTCATTCGGATACAAGCCATACACGGCTTCCAGCAAAGCGCGTTGGGTTGAATATTCTATGCTATCGTAATGAAGAAACAAAGTATCAAAGCCGGCTTTTACCACATTTGTTTTTATCATGAATTGCGAGGCAGCCAAGCAAGCCGATTCGTACTTGTACTCGTTATCGCTATCGAGCGGCTGGGTAAAAGTTTTACGGATTACATCGTTCTTCATATACTCATCAAAACGTTTTCTTTTATCATTCAATACAACATTGGTTTGTATCAAATCTTTGTTGTATTGCGCAATGCTTTCAATAAATAAAAACAATACAACAAGCGTAGCGATGAACTTCATTTTATAACGAATAATGAAGTACAAACATAACGGCTTATCCTTCATCTTATAGTAATAGAGTGTTTAAAAACGATGATAGTTTTATAACCGGCAAAATGCACCGCCGGCTTATCTTGCGGTTATCATGATGCAGACATTTACTTACCAACACCTTTTTCGTTTTGTGGTTGATGTATTTATAAAAATGGGTTGCCCGCAATCGCAGGCTGCCCTTGCTGCATCGGTTTTATTATCTGCAGATATTCGCGGTATAGATAGTCATGGCGTATCGCGGCTTATCGGGTATGTGCGGTTATGGAAAGCCGGTCGCATCAACACAAACCCGGATATTCATATCATTTACGAAACACCATCAACAGCAACTATTGATGGCGATGCCGGGTTGGGTTTGGTGGTAGCTCCGTTTGCTATGCAAACCGCAATCACCAAAGCAAAAGCAGTAGGTACCGGCTGGGTAAGCGTGCGCAACAGCAACCATTTTGGCATTGCCGGTTTTCATGCAGAAATGGCTTTGCAACATGATATGATTGGTATTGCCATGACCAACGCCAGCGCAATTGTGGCGCCTACTTTCAGCATTGAAAAAATGTTAGGCACCAACCCTATTGCAGTTGCTATTCCTGCCGGTGAGCAGCCGCCTTTTGTTGCCGATTTTGCTACCACTACGGCTTCCAACGGCAAACTTGAATTGTTGCAACGCAAAAATCAAAAAACTCCCATCGGTTGGGTGCAGGACAAAGAAGGCAATGCTACCACTGATGCTAATGCGTTAAAAACAAACGGTGCATTGTTACCGTTAGGAAGCGATAGAGAACACAGCAGCCATAAAGGATATGCGTTGGGCAGCATTGTTGATATTTTATCGGGTGTGTTGAGCGGCGCGAGTTATGGACCCTGGGCGCCACCGTTTCCGGCTTATATACCTATGCCGGAAGCCGCACCAGGTAAGGGCTTGGGGCATTTTTTCGGGGCTATGCGCATTGATGCTTTTCAACCGGCAGAAGAGTTTAAACAACAGATGGACAATTGGATTGAACGCTTTCGCAAAGCAACTCCTGCAAAGGGTTATGACAGAGTTTTAATTCCAGGCGATCCCGAACGAGAAACAGAAGCGGTGCGTTTAAAAAAAGGCATTCCGTTGTTTGATAGTGTGGTGAATGAATTAAAAGAAGTAGGAGAGAATCTGGGTGTTGATTTATGATTTGTGAATGATGAATTGTGATTTTAGCTATGATTAGAATCATTCAATAAAACTTAGTGCAGCATCTTTTGTTTTTTAATTTTGAAGTAAAAACAAACATTAACTCTTTAACGAAAACAATTGCGAAGCCGCTTTGCGCGAAGGCACCCATGCAGCAATTAATGAAACAACAAAAACAGTGCCTGCCACCAATAAAAAATCTGATAAAAACATTTTTACGGGGTAATAATCAATAATAAAAGTGCCGCCTTCTAATGGTATCAATTTTAATTTTATTTGCAGATAACAAATTAAAAATGCCAGCAACATGCCAATGCCGCTGCCAACTCCCGCCAACAAAAAACCTTCACTTACAAAAATATTTTGAATAAGTCCGTTGCTGGCGCCCATTGCTTTTAATACAGCAATATCTTTTTGTTTTTCCAGCACCAGCATGGTTAGCGCGCCAATCATATTAAAAGATGCAATTAATAATATCAAAGAAAGAATGCCGTAAATCACCCACTTTTCAACTTCCATCACACTAAACAAACTTTGGTTTTGCTGATAGCGCGTTTGCACCGTAAATGCCTTACCCAGTGCTGTTTCCAGCATTTGCTGTACTTTTTTTGCTTTTGCTTTTGGCTGTAAAGCAACCTCAACACTGCTGTATTGCTGCGGCTGTAAATTCAGCATGTACTGAAGGAATTGAAGATTGGTGAACGCATACTTATTATCAAACTCCTGCTGCACCATAAAGGTTCCGGAAACACTAATGTCGGCAGAGTTCATGGCATTGGAACCGCTGAAATTTTTTGCTTGCCGGTTGGGAATGTAAATAGTAAGCGGAGCAATATTTCCGTTCGGATCGGCACCTACGGCGCTTTCAATGCCAACACCAATTAACAGCAACGGTTTGTCGGATGTACCTACATTATAACTACCGCGCTCAATATGGTTTTGCAGCTTGTTTACTTTTGCATAATTGTCATCAACGCCTTTCAGATAAATGATAGATTGATAATTGCCATTTACCAGCATCGCTTTTTCTTCTACTACCAAACTCACATTTTTTACGCCGGCAATTGCTTTTATTTTTTGCACCTCATCGGGCGTTATCGTTATAAATTTTCCATGCAAGGGAGCCAAACGGATGTCGGAATAAAAATCGCTGTAAAGCCCTTTCACCAAATCTTCAAAACCATTAAACACACTCAGCACAATAATCAATGCAGCCGTACCAACTGCAATTGCAATCATGCTAATGCGGGCAATAATGTTCACCGCATTGCTATTGTTTTTGGGTTTAAAATAACGCCAAGCAAAAAGAGAAGAGATACCCTTAACCCATAAAGGGGACCTTTGAGAACCATTATTTTCTATAGATTCCTTCATTTTAAAATTGTATGCTAAGTAAATTTACTTATGTGCTAAAAAGTTCCGTTTATGAATAGGGGTTTTAAAATTACCCTTCGGGCGTTGGAGGCTTGGTTTCTATTTGCTTAAACAGTTCTTCCATTTTATCTACATGCTCCAACGTATCATCTGCGTAAAAATGAAACACCGGAATGCGACGCAGTTGATGCTTTGCACGCTCCGCAAATTCTTTTTTAATTTCCCAGGCTCTGTCTTCTATTTTTTTTAATGTGGCTTTGGCATCTTTTATCTGAAAAAAGCTTAGATAAATACGCGCTTCCAGCAAATCGGGCGTTACTTTAACAGATGAAATGGACACCATTCCGCCATCTATCATGCTCAACCCAAGCCTTCTAAAAATGTCGTTAAACTCTTCGCCAATTATGCCGGCAACCTGCCGCTGTCGTTTTCCTTCTTGCATACTATTACCTTTGTCGGCTGTAAAATTACATCATTTTATAAGCTATAGTTTTTATTATGGCTCTTGTTTAAAACTGAATGAATGAAGAAATACTCCCGCATCTTTCGTTATCTCACCCATTATAAATTTCAAATTTTTCTTTATTTTTTTTATACTATTTTATCTATTTTTTTTTCCATCGTATCGCTGGGTATGCTAATGCCTTTTTTAGAATTAATTTTTACCAACGATAAAGGCGGCACTTCCACTTTACTAACGGGCACCGATAGTCCGGTTACAGCTTTTGTTCGCAAATTATTGGTCAATTCCATGCAGAGTAACGGCGGGCTTTCAACCGAAGGAAAATTAAAAACATTGCTGTATATCTGCATCTTGCTGGTCATCTTTATTTTTCTAAAAAACCTGTTCGTTTATTTATCTTCCTATGTTTTAAATCCATTAAAAAATACAGTTGTCAATCAATTGCGTTCCGAATTATACAGCAAGGTTTTGTTGCTGCCAATTGGTTATTTTACCGAGAAAAGAAAAGGCGATTTAATTAGCCGCATTACGAACGACATCAATGAAGTAGAAGGCTCTCTGGTAGGCACTTTGGAAGGCTGGATTCGCGATCCCCTTACTATTATTTTTAACTTTGCGGTTTTGTTTTATTTAAGTCCGCAGCTTACTTTGTTTTTACTCATTTTTTTGCCCGTCATTGGTTTTATTATAGGCAGAATATCACGTTCATTAAAGCGACCTTCCAGCGAAGCGGCCATCAAATATGGCGAATCGCTTTCTATTTTAGATGAAACCCTGGGAGGCTTGCGCGTAATAAAAGCCTTCAATATAGAAACCATTTTACGCAATAAGTTTTTATCGGTGAATGATGAATTACTTTCTGCAAAAAACCGCATTGGTTATCGCAGAGATATGGCTTCGCCTGCCAGCGAATTTTTAGGTGTGGCTGTGTTTGCAGCCATTTTATGGTATGGCGGCAACGGAATAATCAGTGGAAACATTCCCTTAACCGGCGCAGCTTTTATCTCTTACCTGGCTTTGTTTTATAACATTATCAACCCTGCCAAATCGCTTTCTACATCGTTCTCAAATATGAAAAAAGGCGAAGCTGCAATTGGCAGAATTGAAGAAGTTTTAAGAGCGCCGGTTACAGTAGAAGATAAACCGAACGGAAAAATTTTATCATCATTTGATAACGCTATCGAGTTTAAAAATGTAACGTTTACCTATGATGAGGTGGTGATTTTACAAGACATTAATTTAACTATAAAAAAAGGAAAAACGGTTGCTTTGGTTGGCTCGTCAGGTGCTGGTAAAAGTACGCTGGCTGATTTGGTTCCGCGTTTCCATGATGTTTCGAGCGGTGAACTTTTAATTGATGGCATCAATATAAAAGAATACACATTACAAAGCCTGCGCAGCCAGATAAGCATTGTAACACAAGAGCCGATTTTATTTAATGATACCATTGCTGCCAACATTGCTTTGGGTATGGAGACATCGGCAACAACAGAAGCGGTTGAAGCTGCCGCAAATGTGGCGAACGCTTACGATTTTATAATAAAAAAAGAAGGTGGTTTTAACTCCAACATTGGCGACAGGGGAAGCAAGTTAAGCGGCGGTGAACGGCAACGCTTAACCATTGCACGTGCTGTATTAAAAAACCCGCCGATATTAATTCTGGATGAAGCGACCTCATCGTTAGATACTGAAAGCGAAAGACTGGTGCAAGATGCGATTAACAACATGATGCAAAACCGCACTTCTATTGTAATTGCGCATCGGTTATCAACCATTCGTCATGCCGATGAAATTATTGTATTGCAGCACGGGCGCGCTGTTCAGCGTGGCACGCACACATCATTAATGCAGGAAGAAGGCTTGTATAAAAAACTGATTGAAATGCAGGAAGTGAAGTAGTTGGTAGGTAATAGATGACAGATGACAGTTGACAGATGAATGTTGAAGAGTAACTATTTTTGTGTTTGGCTTTATTCGTATAGCGCCTCATCTGCCAACCACCAACTTTCTACCTAACTGGAATATGTTTTGTACTTTGGTGAATCAAAAACAAAAACCACTATGATTAACTTTAGCGAATTGCAAATTGGTGATTATGTGATTGCCGAATATGAAGGCACACTATCGGAAGGTGAAGTGATGAATTTAAATCATGATGAAAAACAAGTGTGCATTCAAACTGAAGTGCAGAGTTTTTATTACGATCCGAAACATGTGTTTCCCATTGTTTTAAATGATGAAGAATTGAAGCGGCTTAATTTCACAAAAGAAGTGATGGACGATGGCAGCATTAAATATAAAAAAAGTTCGTTTCGCATTGCCATTCCTTCGGAGGGAGATTTTTCAAGCATCGAAATGTGGTATCGAGAAGACAGAAGGCATCACCCTAACGTGCATTATGTTCATCAACTGCAAAACCAATATTTACAAATGACAAAGATTCATCTTACCCGCGAAATCATGGTATAATATTTCTGCTCAAAAGCTTATCTTCATTCAGTTTCATCTTAACAATTACTTCAGTTTCTTTTTTTAAACTTCACTGAACAAGGCTTGTCTTTATTGCTCAATTTAAAAAAGAAAATATGAAAAAATTTGTTTTGATAGCCATTGCAGCTATCGCTTTTACAACAGCTTCGCAGGCGCAGCAGGATTCTTCTTTTCATAAAAAAATGAATGGCGAACATGCGGCTAAAATGCAACGTAACAACATGTGGAATGATTTAAATCTCACGCAGGATCAGAAAGATAAAATGAAGAAACTGCATGAAGACAATAAATCTAAAATGGATGAAATTAAAAACAACGCTTCGTTAAGTGATGATCAAAAAGCGGAGCAAATGAAAACGCTTCGTGAAGAGCAACACAAGAATATGGAAGCTCTTTTAACAGATGATCAAAAAGCGAAGATGAAGCAAATGCACGAAGAAAAGAAGGAACGGAAGGAGATGAAAATGAGTGCCGATTCAACAAAAATGCAGCGGTAAAAGCTTACATTAGTTATAAAAAAGCTGTCTTGAAATTTATATCAAGGCAGCTTTTCTTTTTCCCATTCCACTCTTGTTTTTGGCAAAGAATGCGGATAGTTTTTTTGAACGAAATATAACAAATGTTCCCGAACCAAACATCGCAAATCGAAAGCCTGGCCTGCATTGTTGGTGCTGATTAAACATCGCAGCTCAACGGTTCTTTCTTTTAAATCGGTTACCTGCAAAACCGCTACGCGCTTATCCCACAACGGTTGTTTTTGTACAAAGGCTAAAAACTCTTTTCGCATTTCCTCAACCGGAATTGTATAATCAAGATAAACCATTGCTGCACTTAAAATTTCTGAGCCGGTGCGTGTCCAGTTTTGAAATGGTTTTTCAATAAAATAGTTTATCGGCAATATCAATCTTCGCTGATCCCAAATGGTAACCACAACGTACGTCAGCGTAATTTCTTCAACGCGCCCCCACTCGCCTTCTACCACCAAAACATCATCCAACCTCAGCGGCTGGGTGAAGGCAATTTGCATACCTGCTAAAAAATTTGACAGTGATTTTTGCGCCGCAAACCCAATGATAATACTGCCAATGCCAACACCGGTTAGCAGCCCTGCGCCTAACCTTCGTAGGTTATCGAAGCTTAAAAAAATAAAGCAAAATGCAAGTGTTATTATTAAACCAATTACAATGCGGCGAACAAACTGAAGCTGTGTTCTTATCTTTCGTTCGCGAAGATTATCGGGCTTTTTTAAATCGTATTTATACACCACATAATCTTCTGCAATCTTAACAATGGCGATTAAAATAAAGGCAACGGAAAGGGTTAAAAATATTTGCGAAAATCTATCAAACACTACCAGTTGCGAATGGCGCAACCGCAATTCATCTTTTAATAAATTAAGGATAAACAAGGGTAAAAAAATGTTTACAGGCACCGCCATTCTTTTGATAATGGAACGGATAAGCGAATAATCCTGGTGCTTTGTTACGCTTTTTACCAAAGCCGATAAAATGAGCCGCAAAAGCAAACCTATAATAATAGCAAAAGCAACTATCAGAAGGTTCCATAACCCACCGGGAAGCTTTTGCAAGTAGTTAATCACATCATCCCACATAAAAGAAATGTTTTTATAAACAACTTGTTTTATAAAATTATAACATCCACTGCTCAATGTTTTTAAATGCTTGTTTTGGCGATTGATGCTCCCATAAAATTTTATAGATAACATCAATTATAGGGGTTTTTGCCTGCACTTTTTTGTTGGCAATGTAAATGCACTTGCTGGCATTGTAGCCTTCTGCAATCATGTTCAGTTCCAATTGCGCTGCTTTTACCGAATAGCCTTTGCCAATCATGCTGCCAAACATACGGTTACGGCTGTACAAAGAATAGCAGGTTACCAGCAAATCGCCAAGATAAACCGATGATGTATATCGAATTTTTTTTTCGTTGCAGGGCACTTCATTTTGTTGTATCAGCTTTTTTAAAAACACCATCATTTCGTTGGCGCAATTGGCAATGTAAACACTTAAAAAATTATCGCCGTATTCTAACCCATGCGCGATGCCTGCACCCAAAGCATAAATATTTTTTAGTACGGCAGCATATTGAACGCCTATAATATCGGGGTTAATGATTGTGTTCAGATAAGACGTGTTGAAATGATCGGCAATGCGTCGCGCCATCGCTTCATCAACACCCGAAAAAGTAAGATAGGAAAGCTTTTCAGCCGCTATTTCTTCGGCATGGCAAGGACCCAAAACGGTGAAGTAATCCTGTATAGGAACATTAAATTCTTTATATAAATAATCGTTCAATAAATCGTTGCAATCGGGTAAAATTCCTTTAATGGCAGAAACAATTTTTTTGTTGGCAAATACATCTTTTGGAAGATGTTCAAACGCATTTTTTACAAATGCAGAAGGCACGGCAACAATCAACACGTCAGCGTTTTTAATTACTTGCTTTACATCATCATTCATCGATAACAACGAAGTATCAAAAGAAGCGGCCTGCAAATAATGCGGGTTGTGATGCCGTTGCTGAATGGCATTAATGGTTGCCTGGTTGCGTATCCACCAATGAATGCGCTGATGATTATCGGTTACGATTTTAGCAATGGCTGTAGCCCAGCTTCCACTTCCAATAATTCCAAACAGCATACACCATATAATTAGGCGGCAAACATACGAACAAGCTACAAGCAGCGAGCTTTGAGCTACGAGTTATAAGTTTTGCATTTTTTGCTTGTAGCTTAAGGCTAACGGCTTGTAGCTCATACCTCACACCTCACAGCTAATAACTTACCTTGCAGCTTAAAAGTTAAGGAATGCCTACTGTTATTATTACCGGCGGAACAGGATTAATTGGTAAACGATTGTGTGCTTTGCTGATAGAAAAAAATTATGAAGTAATTGTTTTTAGTCACCGTAAAAAAGAAGAGCAAAAACAAACCTCTGCAATTATTAAAACATGGGATATTGAAAATAATAAGATAGATACTGATTCCATTGCAAAAGCCGATTACATTGTTCATCTTGCCGGTGCCAATGTTGCCGAAAAGCGTTGGACGAAAGAACGCAAGCAACAAATTAAGGACAGCCGTGTAAAAAGCAGCGCGTTAATAATAAAAGCTTTGCAGGCAACAACAAACAAAGTGAAAGCTGTAATTAGTGCATCTGCCATCGGCTGGTATGGTGAGGATTCGCCGCAAAGCAAAGCCAAAGGTTTTAGGGAAGATGCGCCGCCATCGAACGATTTTTTAGGGCAAACCTGCCGGCTTTGGGAAGATAGTGTTGAAGCCTTAAATGCAATGGGAAAGCGGCTTGTGAAGCTCCGAACCGGCATTGTGTTAAGCAACAGCGGCGGTGCATTTGTTGAATTTAAAAAGCCTTTACAAATGGGCGTCGCCTCTATACTGGGTAGTGGCAATCAAACGGTAAGCTGGATACACGAAGAAGACATTTGCCGAATGTATTTGTATGCAATAGAAAACAATGAACTGGCGGGTGCTTACAATGCTGTTGCACCTTACCCGGTTACAAATAAAGAACTCACTTTGCAGCTTGCAAAAGCGACGCGCGGCAAAGCTTTCCTACCTATGCACGTACCCCGTTTTGCGTTGCAGCTTGCGCTTGGTGAAATGAGTGTTGAGGTGTTGAAAAGTACTACCATAAGCGTTAAAAAAATATTGCAAACCGGCTTTAATTTTGTGTACCCGGATTTGCCATTGGCATTGCAGCAATTGATGGAGAAATAAGTTGATTTTTTAATGAGACATAAGTGATGATGCGGGTTCTTTCATCATCTTACAACGTGAACGATGCGGTATTAAAAATACAATCTTTTATGCATTGCATTGTATTTTATATGAAAAGATGCTTGAACATAATGGACACAAAAGTTGTATTGTCGCAACAAATAAAACGTTGCATAAAAGGGGTTAAGTAATTGATTTTGAGGCAACAATTCTTTTTTTGATTTTTATTATTATTGCGACTATTTTTGAGTTGTGCGTTACTTTGACTTTTTATTGTTTGACACTTCGTGACAACTATTTTGGGTTAAACAAATTTTATTGTTTGACAAAGCTTTTTGAACAATACTCAAGTCTGTAAACCGTTTTTGACAAAGACAAGGATTGACAAGTCAGACAAATGTTGTGGCTTATAAAGACTTTACTATTTTACTTCGTTTCTTACCAGTTGACTTGGTAAATTAAAAGTGTTTACAGACTTTTAAAATGCAATAAAAAATAAGCGATTCGTTGACAAAGCGTTTGTGTTAGACAAAGCATACTTATAACTCATGCTGACCAAACCGCAATGAAAAGTAAAGCAAACGCACAACAAGTGGCTTGGCAAAAAACTGGCTGACGAATGTCTATCAGCAATTGTAAGTCTATTTATCTTTTGTTCCGGCTTGACGTTATAAATTGTGCCAAAAAATAAACACTGAACTCTTTATCTTTATTCAGCAGCGGTTGCTAAACTTGACGTTACTAAATACCAGTTCTTCGCCAAGCCGGTGGACGTTGGTGGCAAGCTTATTTGACACTTCTAAAAATTGGAGATGAGTTTATCAAAACTAATTTCTTGCAGACATTGCGGCAATATTTCTAAGATGGAAATTGTTGGAAACGTTAACGATGACCGGACTGAGATTGACCCTGAGTATGGACCAATGACAGAATGGGGAATTCATTATAGCGTTCTAAAATGCCCGGCTTGTCAGAAAATAAATATCGTATCTTATACTTGGCACGACGGCATGGAAGATGATGAAGAAATTAGTTATGACTTTCTTTATCCTCAAAACTTAAATTATCCGCTTGGTCTTCCAGAAAATATTTTAACTGCTTATAAAGCGGCTGAAAAAGTAAAATCAATTGATGTCAATGCTTATGCAATCCTAATGAGGCGACTTCTTGAATTAGTTTGCTTGGACAGACAAGCCACTTCAGGAACATTAGCATCAATGTTAAAAGAACTTGCCGATAAAAATGAAATCCCGCAAAAGCTTGTAAAAGTTGCTTCTGGTTTAAAAGACTTTGGTAATATTGGAGCACATGCTGGCAGTGGTGAATTGACAGAGGAAGAAATTCCTATTGTAAATGATTTATGTAGTGCAATTTTAGAATACGTTTATAGCGCTCCTTATCTTGCGACAATGGCGGAGAACAAATTAAACTCTATAAAAACAAAAGCAAAGACAAAATAATTTATAAAAGCCTGCCACCAACAAAAGTATTGCTGCAAGTGGGGCTTGACGTTGAAACAATCGGCTTTAGTTCACTATTGTGCTTCAGTCTCGGGGGCGACGAACAACGCCGAGCAAAAGAATGTTACCTTCGACTTTTATACTTTACTCAGCGGCAGTTCCAGGCTGGACATTCAATGAATTCCCCACCTGCAGCAATACTCAATCGTTACCTGCAAGCTTTCCGCGACAGCATACTAACTTTGACAAATGGAAATAAGTAAAAAATTTAATCAGTTGACTTTAGAAGAATATTTTTTCTTCATTGACAATTACAAAAATTATCAAGACTTTAATACACTTGGACTTTATCGTTCAATTATAGAAAACGATAAGCTAAGCCTTGACGAGAAAATAGAAGTTCGGGAATATGCTCACAAAATTTTTAAGAAGACATTTGATTTTCTACAACTGAAAGACCCCAAAATATTTGTGGAAGTTTCGACTTTAGGACAAGAGCTTACAAAAGGTGACGATGAAAAACTTTGGAAAGACATCCAAAAAAATCAACAGAAAATATTAGCCGACAAAAAAATCAAACACAGGAATTTCGGGAATTATTCAAAGCATAATTGCGGTTATGACAACTGCGTTTGGAACGGATTAATGATTAGACAAGGTTCTTGGCTATCCGAAACAAATATGCATTTTCTCGGTGACAAAAATAAATATCAACAAAAATTAAAGTCTGACAGACGAAAATCAGACAGAAAAAAAGAAAAACAAATTATAAAGGGCGAACTTGAGAGCGAGTAAAAAGCCTGCAGGTAACAGTAGTATTGCCAATATTGGGGCGGGACGTTGGAGCCATCGGCAGTAGTTCGCCATTTGGCTTTGGTTCGGGCAGGAGGTTAGGAATGTGGCTTTTAGTTTTTAACTTTCCTCTTTTAATCTGAACGTGGCAGCGGTTGTCCCGGCGGAGGTTTTTCAAATCCCCCACCATCGGCAATACTTGTTCGTTAGGCGCAACTTTGAAACAACGTTTTATCTTTAAATGAGTATAGATCAGACTAATGTTATTGATGCTATTAGTAAATCACCTAAAGGAGAAATCGTTTTGACTATTTCAGACCATCATCCTTGGGACAATACATGGCATCTTCAATTGCTTCAAGATAAAATCAATGCTTACTTGCAGTTTATTGAAGGCGGACAAATTCCTAAAGGCTATATTACATCAGCTGGTAAGGAGATAATAATAGACACTGTTTTTAGACATCAACCGACGAAAGAGGTTATTTCCTTCCTTACAAATGCAAAGGAAGTTATAGTTAGAGCGGAACTTGACTTTCAATGGAGACTGTTGAACTTTGATGAATAAAATAGCTTCACTCAGACTGCGCCTAACAAATGCTTGCTGCCATAGCGGCTGACACAAGCCAGTCAACACCAATTTTCTATTCATCTTTTACCGCTACATTTGAGCTGACGGGTCAAGAAGTCCGCTACGGCAGCAAGCAGCGGATCGTTACCTGCAAGCTTTTTGACAAGTCAAAAGAGCCGCTTTGTTTTTGCTTCATTTTCAGGTTGACAAGTGCTGAGTAGCCTTGTTTGTTTTTGCGCCATTTTTGTTTTTGCATCACTCGCTGGCTTGCTCATATTGACAAACTAAAGCAGCAGGTAACAAGTGGTTTTGTGTCAGCACGGCTGACACAGCAATGCAGCTACTTCAGCTCTCTACTTATCTTCAGTTATCGGCTGACGAATCTTTGTTGAACAGTAGGAATTGTTTGTATCTTTTGTTCTATTTTCACCTTCGGTTACAGGCTGACGGAACTTTCATCGCGCCGTCACAAAGCCTTTTCCGTTGCACGCCATTTTTTGTGACAGCGTTCAAGCGGACAAAGCACTACTAAATTTCTTACCTTCGGACAAATATTTCAAAATATGTTAGTTGAAAGAACGAACAAGGAAGTAATCATCAGACTGCCAGCTTCGGTAGACACAGAAGATTTACAGGACTTTTTAAATTATGCACGATACAAAGAATTAACCTCAAACTTTAATGTTGACCAAAAAGAAGCAGATAAACTTGCAGGGGAAATAAATTCTAAATGGTGGACTAAAAACAGAAAGAAACTGATAAAGTGAAAATCATTGTTGACACAAACATAGTTTTTAGTGCCATTTTAAATTCAAGCAGCAGAATTGGAAAAATACTTCTTAATTCAAAAGGGCATTTTCAATTTTATACCTGCGATTATTTGCGAACAGAAATTCAACGACATCGCAACAAACTTTTGAAGCTGACTAAACTTCCTGACCATGATTTAGTAGAACTTGAAGGACTTGTAATCCATAATATTACTTTTATTGACGTGAGATTGTTGCCACAAGAACTTTTGCTTCAAACGGAAACACTTTTAAAATCAATTGACCCAAACGACACACCTTTTGTAGCATTGACAACGCACTTAGAAGGTAAACTTTGGACAGGTGATATGCAACTATATAAGGGACTAAAATCAAAACGCTTCAAAGACATCATACTGACAGCCGACCTTTCGCTGTTGCTTGACGATTTAGAGCGAGAGTAAAACGGCGTGCAACAAAAGTATTGCTGCAAGTGGGGCGGGACGATGGAGCAATCGGCTACAAATCGCTATCAACAGTAGTTTCGGCTGACGAATAAAGCCAAGCAAAAATGTTAACTTCAACTTTTAAAATAAAACCAAGCTGCAGTTACGGGCGGGACATTATAAAATCTCCCACCTGCAGCAATACTCAAACGTTACCTGCAAGCTTTTTGACAAGTCAAGGTTTGTCGTTCTATTTGGTTGTAGTAGTTCAAGGTTGACAAGGCTTGCGAGCAACGTTTGTTTTTACGCCACTTTTGTTTTTGCATCACTCGCAGGCTTGCTCATGTTGACAAACTAAAGCAGCAGGTAACAAGTGGTTTTGTGTCAGCACGGCTGACACAACTCAACAGCAGCTTCAGTTCTCTACTTATCTTCGGTTATCGACTGACGAATCTTTGTTGATCAGCAGGAACTGTTTGTATCTTCTGCACTATTTTCAGCTTTTGGTGCCGGGCTGACCGAACTTTCATCGCGCCGCCACAAAGCCTTTGCCGTTATGTGCAACTTTTGACAGCAAGCTGTCGCCAGTTATTTTCTCTTTTGTTTTATAGTTGCTGTGGTTGACAAGGCTGATGAAGTTTGTTTGTTTTTGTAGCTCTTTTGTTTTTGCATCACTCGCTGGCTCGTTCATGGTTGACACAATAAAGTGTGCCCATAACAGGAGGCTTTATGCCAGCACGGCTGACTCTTCGTGTCAGCGGCTTCCGTTCTTTGTTTGGCTTCGGTTCGTGGTTCGACAGAACGCTGTTGATCATTTGTTTTTGTTTGTATCTTTCGTTCTTTAACGGGCTGCGATTCAGGCAGTCGGATTGCATCCGCCATGCCGGACACAAAGCCATTCACGTTGTGCGTCAGCATTTTCAACCTCATTTCATTGGTCAACATTCGGACACAAAACAATCAGAAAAGTTTTCCCCAGAAACATTTGTTTCCCAATTGGGAAATTTGTACTTTTGACAAAATTTGCCAATGAAGCCAAACTTCGACATTGAATTATTGCCCGAAGCAATCGAGTTTTTAGAAACGCTTGACGACAAAACGAGAGAGAAGATTTATTACAACATCAAGAAAGCTCAATTTGTGAACGACAATGAACTTTTTAAAAAACTAAACGACTTCATTTGGGAATTTAGGACTTTGTACAACAGTAAAGCGTATCGACTTTTTTCATTTTGGGACAAAACAGACGGCAATGAAACTTTGGTTGTGGCGACACACGGAATATTGAAAAAGACACAGAAAACACCATTAAAAGAAATTAAAAAAGCCGGAGAAATAAGAAAACAATATTTAGACTATAAGACAAAAAATTAAATAGCTATGGCAACAAATAAATTTAAGACCGTTTCGCTTGACACAATGATTGACAAACACATTGGTAAGCGTGGCACTTCAAAACGGGACGCATTTGAAAATGAATTACGCATTGACTTATTAGGACAAGCAATCAAACAAGCAAGACAAGAACGCAATTTGACACAAGAGCAATTGGGTGAACTGGTTGGTGTACAGAAAGCACAAATTTCAAAAATTGAGAACAGCGTAAAGAATGCCAGGTTTGAAACAATTATAAAAGTATTCGAGGCTCTGGGTGCTAAAGTGAATTTCAATGTTGAACTGAGCAAACAAAAACTGGCTTACTGACAATATGCCGAACGCACAACAAAAGTATTTTCAAAAGCAGGGCTGGACAATGTAACATCAGCTATGTGCATGCATCAGCTTCAGTTCCAGCTTGACGTTAGTAGTTCAGCTTTTGTTTTTATCTTCAACTTTATATTTTCAATTGAGCATTTGTCCCGGCTGGACAAGCAATGAATTCCATGCCTTCGCAAATACTCGGAACGTTACCTGCAAGCTTTTTGACAAGTCAAAGTTTGTCGTTCTGTTTGGTTGTAGTAGTTTCAGGTTGACAAGGCTTGTGAGCAACGTTTGTTTTTACGCCACTTTTGTTCTTGCAGCACTCGCTGGCTTGCTCATATTGACAAACTAAAGCAGCAGGTAACAAGTTGTTTTGTGTCAGCGCGGCTGACACAGCTCAACAGCAACTTCAGTTCTTTCTCATCTTTGGTTATCAGCCCGACAGAACGCTATTGAGCTTTGGTTCTTATTTGTTTCTTTTATTCTATTTTCGGCTTCGGTACCAGGCTGACCGAACTTGCATCGCGCCGCCACAAAGCCTTTACCGTTAGCGGCTACTTATCGTAACAGTCTTAAACTTCAAAAGTTGACAATCAATTATCTCGACGATGGCGAATTTCGAAGAAGCTCATAAAAAATTCATAGCAACACAAGGTAAAGCTGCTCAACATATTTCTGACAACGAAGACTCAAGCATACTTCTTTGTTCTGATTGCTTTCATGACGAAGGTATGAGGTTAGACTCTTTTGTTATTGGTATAGACGACAAAACAAAATGTCCTATGTGTGGTTCTGAAAACGGGCATAAGTTAACAAAGGAATTAGTACAAAAATTGTGTTATCGGTTCTTTGTAAGAGGAACAATTGAAAAATGTGAATATGGCGGTTTCCCTTTAATCCAGTTCAACGAACAACATTACAATAACTCTGATATAGATGTCTCTCATTGGTTGGGTGAAGATGTAAAACTTATAGAAAAGGCGGGTGAAATTGGTTTTTTTATTATGGACCGAGATTTTGGATGTTTGGCGAAATTGAACCTTTGAAATCATTACAAAACGACACTGAAAGAAATGAGATAATTGATAAAGTTTTAAGACTTTATCCAGCCAGAGAATTATCCTCAAAAGAATATTTTTATCGTGTAAGAATAAATCCCAAAGTTCCGCATGATGTTTCTGAATACGATACAGCTCCGGAAATGTTCTTAGGAAGTAATAGGTTTGATGATGTTGGCTTCCCCGTATTATATGGCTCTCCTGATTTAGAACTTTGCATACATGAATGTAGAATTACAGTTGAAGACAATCTTTTTGTTGGCAAGCTAGTTCCAAAACAAACTTTGAAGGTGTTAGATTTATCTGCATTGATTGACGAAGACGAAACTGAATTTGAAAGCCTTGACATGGCTATCCATTTTCTGTTTTTAGCTGGCAAACATTCATATTCTATATGTAGGCAAATTGCAAGAAAAGTCAAGGAGCAGGGTTATGACGGGATAATTTACCCTTCTTACTTCAGTTATGTAAGAACTGGAGCAATTCCCTTTGACACAGTTTATGGGATGTCTATACGACGAATCCCACAACTAAAAGATTATGCACAATCTCAAAGCATCCCTAATGTTATATTATTCGGACGACCTGTCAAAGAAGAAAAGGTTATTGTTGATTGTATAAACAAGGTAATAATTAATAGAGTAGGCTATGACTTGACTTTTGGTCCAGCTTATCACAAGGCTTTCGCTGAAGACGAATATAAAGAGGAAAAAGAAAAAGCATTTGAGGAAAACATGAATAAGTTATTAAACAAAGATTAGGACAGGAAAGAATTAAGCAGCCGCTAACAAAAGTATTTGCAAAAGCAGGGCTTGACAAATGTAACATCAGCTATGTGCAAGCATCAGCAGTGGTTCGGGCTCGACGCTCACTGTTCGGCTTTAGTTCATAACTTCAACAATATATTTTCAATTGGGCATTTGTCCCGGGCTTGACGTTCAATGAATTCCATGCCTTCGCAAATACTCGGAACGTTAGCTGCAAGTTTAAAGACACTTCAAACTATAAACTTTCGTTGACAAATTAGCTGCTTCTACCGTGCTAATTTTTTTCTTTTCAAGCATTCTTCTTTCAATATTACCTATAGATAAAAATATTTTTTCAAAAAATTTTTGTGCAGCCAATTAGTTGCATATATTTGCAGCCAGTTAGCTGCATAAATTAAAATCGCATAAAATGAAAAGAGATGTTTTTCAAGCATTGGCAGACCCGACAAGAAGGGCAATTTTGGTTTTAATTGCCTCGCAAGCTATGACGCCAAATGCAATTGCTGAGAATTTTTCAACTGCCCGGCAAACTGTTTCAAAGCACATAAAAGTGCTGACCGAATCACAATTAGTAAAACAGGAATTGGCGGGCAGAGAAATTTATTACCATATAAATCCTAAAAAAGTAAAAGAAATAGCTGATTGGATTGAACCATTCAGAAGTTTGTGGCAAGACAAGTTTAATAAATTGGATAATCTTTTAAACACAATGCAATCATCAAAAAATAAAATCAAAAAAAAATGACAACAAATCTTCAAACACAAGTTATTGCCGAAGAAGGCAAGCAGGAATTATTCATCATCCGGGAATTTAATGCAACGAGAGAGTTAGTTTTTAAAGCATTCAGTCATGCTGAATTTTTAGAACAGTTTTTTGCACCAAACAATCGCATGACAAAGTATGAATATTGCAATTATCGAAACAACGGTTCATACAAATATTCAACAAGCGACAACAATGGCAAAGTTTTATGCACTTTCAAAGGTGTTGTTCATGAAGCGGCTGCATCTGAAAGAATAATTCAAACTTCTGAATTGGAAGGCTTGCCAATAAAGGGTCACGTGGTATTGGAAAAAATGACTTTTGAAAGCCTGCCTAACAATAGAACTAAACTTACTATTCATGATGTGTGTATGTCAGTGTCTGACCGTGATATGATTATTAAAAGCGGCATGGAAGGCGGCGTAAAAGAAATATTTAATCAGCTTGACAACTTATTACAACAAGGTTTTAATACTTCAACAAATGCAAAACAATAAACTACAAATAAAGGCTGCACAGCTTTCAATCGCAGCAATTATCACTTATCAATTGTTGCTTATCGCTTTAATTTTTCTAAGACCAGACCTTGACCTAACATGGCATACAATAAGTGAATGGGCTATTGGTAAATTTGGCTGGCTTATGACAACAGGGTTTTTACTTTCCGCAATTAGCTATACCGCCTTGTTTGTTGCTATAAAGCGGGAAACGAAAGGCATTATGGGAAGAATTGGAATTATCTTATTTTTTATCTGTGTTGTTGGAACTTTCGGTGTAAGCATTTTTAGAACTGACCCGATTGAAAAGCTTTCAACTCCCACAACAACAGGACTATTGCATACAATTCTTGGCAGTGCAGCTTTATTACTGCTGCCTTTTGCTGCATTAATTATCAATATAAACTTTGCATTAAAAAACGAAACATGGGCATCTTCAAAACGAATTTTGTTATGGACTGCTGCACTTCCTTTGTTTGGTTTTTTATGTTTCGCTATTTACACTGCAATTTATGTAATGCCAATGGGACAAAATGCATACGGACCTGACGTTAATATTGGTTTACCGCCTCGTTTTGCGTTTCTGACTTATGCAATTTGGGTTATTATTTTAGCCACGCAAACAATCAAAGTGAAAAAGAAAAATGGCTAAAATTATTTATTACTTGACACCACAAACTTTAATGAAAAACAAACCAGCAGCTAACAAGTGTATTGCCAAAAATGCAGGCTGACGTAATGCGTCTTTCAGCTTTTTGTTTTTCAATTTAGCTGTAGTTCCAGCTCGACATTATAAATTTAGCTAAGTGCAAATCGTCAACTTTTAAATATAAATTTGGCTTCAGCTGCCGTGCTGATTTCTATGACTATAGCAAATAGTTTTTCAAATTATTTTCAGGCAGCTTTTATGTAGTTATCAACATAAGGTTTTTCATTCTTCACTACCGCAAAAGCTCTTAATACCAGTTTGTTTTTGATAGCATTGAGTATACTCATGGCAGGTTTGCCTTCCTGTTTCTTTCGTTCATAATAATCTTTAAATTCTTTGTGATTTTTGATGGAAGTAAGTGCGCACATATGCAATAATCGTTTCAGTTCTTTGTTTGCCATTTTATGAACATGATGTTTACCTTTTACACTGATACCGCTTTGATAATCGAAGGGAACCACACCTGCATAACAGGCCAGTTGTTTACCACTGCTGCACATGGTAAACATGTTGGAGCAACAGATAAGATATACAGCCGTTATATGACCGATGCCTGGTATGGGGTATTGAGTAATTTATAGGTTTTATAAACAACGGCATCCTGCTTCAATACATCTTTTATTTTTTGTTCCACTTGTTTACAGGATTGGCGGAGCCCTTTTAAAGCAGGCTGTAAAAGCTTCTTTAATTCAATAGTATTACTAGCTGATATACTAACTTGTTCAAGCTCTTTTAATGCTGTTTCAAAACTTCTTGTCTGTACAATGATTTTGTTTCTTACAGTTAGTAAATCTTTAAGCGGCATTACCGCACAATGCAGTGCCGGTGTAGGTTTCAGGCGGTCAGAATTACGCACTGCATAGAGTGCAAGCCTTCTGCTATCTACTTTATCATTCTTACCTCTTGCAATACCTAAACTCCACTTTACCTGAGCTGCATTTTCAATACACACATCAATATTTAATGATGAAAAAAACTGCCACAGTAACCGGTGGTAGATGCCGGTGTTTTCAATAACAATAATGGTTTGTTCAGATAAAGGCACATTTAAATCTGTTAACCATTTCTTCATCTGTTGTAAACCCTGCAGGGTGTTGTTAAACTGTTTCCATAACATATTTGAATAAAAAGTCTGCTCATGAATAATGAAAGCAACATCAAGTGTATGTTTGGATACATCAATACCGATAAAATACTTTTTTGTCATAGCTTAGCTTTTAGAAGTTTAAAATGCTAACCAGGATTGCCTCTGATTTCTAGTCCTTGATAATGGGTCTTGCAGCCCTAATTTCTATATGAATATTGAAGGCAATAAAGGTGGCGGCAGATTGTATCAGCCCATGGGTCATAAACCCTACACAGCGCTTAATGAGCTGCCGCCACCGGTTAGTTGTTATACATAAATTAACGTGGATTATAAAAGAAAAAAGTAGCAAAAAAGAAAAGTAATAATAATAGTAGTAAATCATCACTATATTCATAATGCAAGTCTAAAGGACACTACGCTGAATGCCCTGCTTGCATAAATACCGAGCCGTTACCTGCAAGCTTTTTGACAAGTCAAAAGAGCTGGTTTGTTTTTGCTTCATTTTCAGGTTGACAAGTGCTAAGTAGCCTTGTTTGTTTTTGCTCCTTTTTTGTTTTTGCATCACTCGCTGGCTTGCTCATGTTGACAAACTAAAGCAGCAGGTAACAAGTGGTTTTGTGTCAGCACGGCTGACACAGCAAAGCAGCAACTTCAGCTCTTTTCTCATCTTCGGTTATTGGCTCGACAGAACGCTATCGAACATCGGTTTTTGTTTGTTTCTTTTGTTCTATTTTCGGCTTTTGGTTACGGGCTGACAGAACTTTCATCGCGCCGCCACAAAGCCTCGCACCGTTGTACGCCATTTTTGTGGAAACCCTACGATTTTTAAAGTTTCTTTTTAACGAAACTTTTTTTTACTTTTGTCCAGACAACAAATAATGAATGGACAAACTTTTCAACATAATATTTTTAGAAGAAGCATTTGCTTTTTTGCGTGACCTCGACAAGAAGCACTATGAAAAAATATTGTATAATATTCGTAAAGCACAAAACGAATATGACCCTGAACTTTTCAAAAAACTTACAGACGAAATTTGGGAATTCAGAACGCTTTATCAAGGTTTACAATATCGACTACTTGCATTTTGGGACAAGACAAACTTGGTAAACACTTTAGTAATTTCGACACACGGATTTATCAAGAAACGTAGTAAAGTTCCCGACAATGAAATTCTAAAAGCTAAGCAGCTTCGGACAAAATATTTTGAGGACAAAGACAAACAACTTAAAAAGAAAAAGTAATGAAAACATATTCTTTAGACCAAGTTCAAGACAAACTAATTGGCAAAATTGGTACAGCCAACAGGGACAAATTTGAGTATGAACTACAAATGGACTTAATCGGTAAAGCAATTAAGCAGACACGCCAAGAACGTCATTTGACACAGGAAGAATTGGGCAAACTTATTGGCGTACAAAAAGCCCAAATTTCAAGACTTGAGAGTAATGCCAGCAATGCAACTATGGACACTTTAATGAGAGTTTTTACTGCATTGAAAGCAAAGGTGAAATTGCAAGTAGAATTGCCAAACTTGAACATCAGCGTAGGACAATAAAACTGCCTGCAACATGAACTGTGTAAAAAGCCAAGAAAAATGAATACAATTTTTAAGGTTTAGCTGAACAATAGTTAGGTTGGTACAGAGTATTGTTTTTAACGACGGCAAATACCTGTTTCAACACTTTGTTGCAAACTGCAATCAGAGCCAGCTTTCCACTCTTTCCTTTTTCGCGTAAGCGTTTATACAAAGCTTTGCAGGCTATGTTATTGCGGATGGCATTCATGGCACACAGGTACAGCACATCCCGGATTTGTTTACCGCCCTGCCGGCATATTGTTGGTCGGCTGTTAATAGATGTTCCGCTGCTTTTTTCTACCGGGCTCAAGCCTGAAAAACTAATTAACTGCCGGTAGTTGCCGGTGTATTTAAAGCCTTGTGTATAGACGATCAGCAGGGCGGTAGCCCGCTTGCCTATGCTCATAATGCTGCTGATGTTTTTTACCTGCTGTGGCTGCCATTGCACCAGTATTTCCTGTAGCTTTTTCTCTAACTTTTCTGTCTCGCCTTCAAACTGCGCTATCATTTTCTCAAGCGATTTTACTACGTCTTTGTTTTGTACGGGCAGCTTTTCGAGGCTGTGTACCTGGTTGGTAAATAGCTTGATCTGTTCGCTGTAGGTGCGTATGGCATTGTATAATTGCTTGCACTGAAAGTAAAGCGGGTGGGGCATTTCCCACAGTTCCGGCTGCTGATCAGCAGCATATTTACAGATCCATTTCGCATCCTTTTTATTATTTTTGTTTCGTTCCAGGTGCATCTGTATATAGCGCTTAATGGTAAGGGCGTTGACCACACTAATGGCACATTGTAAGTGGTGCAGAAAAAAAGCCAGATTCATATAATAGACACCTGTTGCCTCCATTACGAAGTGATATTGCAAACCCGTGTGCCGGATGATTTCGTCAAATCCTTTGCGGCTGTTCGGCACTTTGATGTAAAACAATTCGCCCAGGTTGTTCTGGTAACTGACGTCTAATGTGTTTTGTGATACATCGATGCCACAGCATAACTTTTTAGTGTTTGTCATTTGCTTGTTTGTTTGGAGGTGAATGAATATTTTTAGGCTGTTATCACAAGAACAATCTTACGCGGTGCTTTCTATCCTAATGCAGGCTTACCGTTGGTGGGTAGCCTCGTGAACTGTTCAGCATCTGGTAAGAAAAAAGGTGGGGATGATCATGTTGTAAAGGCTTACAATGCCTATGCGGTTTTGCCATCTTACTCCACCTTTTGTTCCTTTGTGTTATTCTGTTGACCAAGCTAACTTATTGAAAAAATGTAAACATAGGATGCGGTTTGGCATTATGGCAGGGCAGGACGTTGTAATCTTCATCATTAGCAACATGGCAGCAATTGTTCGGGCAGAACAAGCATCGGTGGGCTTTTGGTTGTTATCTTGTACATTTGTTTTCAATCGGCTATGGTTCCGGGCTTAACATTATAAAATTCCCCAACTGCAGCAATACTCGAACGTTAGCTGCGATTTCTATGCCGGTTCAATAATCTAACGCAACGCTAAGCCTTAAAAACTTAGCTTGTATGATGGCAAAAAAGTATGGTCGTTTGACCTTTGAAGAACGCATTGAAATTGAAAAATTGCTTTCTCATAAAAAGAGTTATGCAGGCATTGGTAAAGCCCTTGGCCGCAATAAAAGCAGCATTCAAAGAGAGGCTGTAAAGCAAGGCAAAGATGTTTATAAATCCATGGAAGGAGAACGCCTTGCTGTAGGTAGTGTAAGCAATCGCAGAAGCGGTAAGAATAAAATAAAGCAATACCCTGAACTGGAAAAATATGTATTGGGAAAGCTCCAATTAAGATGGTCCCCCTGGCAAATACATGTAAGTTTACAAAAAAGATTTCCTGAAAATAAAGCCATGCAAATAAGCCACGAAGCTATCTATTTATACATTTACCTGCATAGCAAAACGGAGCTCAAAAAACTGCTTATTTCTGAATTAAGACAGAAAAGAAAGTATCGCGGAAACGTTCGCAGGGGCACCGATAAACGCACTACCATTAAAGACCCCATCCGCATAGATGAACGACCTGAAGAAGTAAAAGGGAGGCTTATGCCGGGGCATTGGGAAGGCGATTTGATAATGGGCAAAGACCGCTCAAGTGCAATAGGGACACTGGTGGAACGCACTACACGTGCCATTATTATCGTTCCATTAAAAGCCCGCGATGCCACCACTGTGCGCAAAGCTTTTGAAAAAGAATTTAAAGCCATTCCCACACAAATGAAGAAAACCATGACTTATGATAATGGCACCGAAATGGCACAGCACAAACTCTTTACAAAGCACACAAAGGTGCAGGTATATTTTGCCCATCCTTACTCACCATGGGAAAGGCCCGCCAATGAGAACAGCAATGGATTGATAAGGGATTATTTTCCTGCCGGTACAGATTTTTCCACCATCACAAAAGCGAGGTTAAAAGAAGTGCAGGACCAACTGAACGAAAGGCCCAGGCATGTGCTTGATTACAAAACACCAAAGGAAGTATTTGAAGAAATGATACTAAAACAAATTGCATGAAACAGATAAACCCCAACGACAAAATCTCAAAAACATCACCACCAGCTTTATCCACACCGTAAGCGGAAATCACTCAAAAATTGCAGCGCAGCGGTAGTGGATAAAGCGGCGAATTAATTAATCAATCAACAAACTTTTTAAAACATTGATTTTGATAACAAGCGTTGCAATAGAACATTGAAACCGCCGACGAAGAAATTTTAAGTTTCACAACCTAAGTTTGTGTTTATGAAAGATTACTATTACATTTTAGGCGTTGGCTGAAATGCCTCAGAAGATGAAATAAAAAAAGCTTACAGAAAGCTAAGTCTGAAGTTTCATCCGGATCAAAATAATAATGACAAATATTGGGAAGAAAGATTTAAAGATATAAATGAAGCGTACGAGACTTTAGGTTGTGTTGACATCTATAGATTTAGGTTGATAAAAGTGGCAGCCAGCAAAGAAAGTGAGAGGAAGGAAAGAGTCGTTTTTTCATAGCGTGTAGCGATTTTACGATACTGTTTGAGTTTGTTAATTGTCCGTTCAATGACGTTTCTTTGTTTATAAGCGATGTAGTCCATATCTCTTTGCTGTAACCGGCTTCTCTTTGGTGGTATGACAGCCTCAATGCCTTCACTGTCCAGATAATGCAGAAGCCAGTCTGCATCGTATGCTTTGTCGGCTATTACTCTTTCCGGCTTCATTGCCCCCATCAGATCCAAAGACGCTTTTACATCTGCCCTTTGTCCGCCTGTTAGTACCATCGCTTTAATTCTTCCCTTCTCATCTGTGCTTAAGTGAATCTTTGTTGTCAGTCCACCTCTCGACCTGCCAATTGCCTGATCATCCACTTTGCCTGTTTCCTTATTTTTTTAAAGCACCGGCTGCATGCTGGTGTACTCTAACAGCGGTTGAGTCAATGAGCAGCGTTTTGACATCTTTGTCTGCCAAGTCTTTGAATATCTTTTGCCATATACCTGCCTTAGCCCATCTTCTGAAACGCACATAAACCGTGTTCCAGTTGCCGAACCGCTCCGGCAGGTCCCGCCAGGGAATGCCGCATTTGGCTACATACATGACTGCATTAATAAACAAACGGTTATCAGTCATTCTGCCCTGATAACCGGGCTGGCAAGGCAGCTTCTCTTTAATCGCTTCCCATTGCTCTTCACTTATCTCATAACGTCTCATCCGCTCGTTTCTTTCTCCTCCTAAACAACTGTACCAATTCTATCATTACCTTCAGATGTCAACACGCTCTAGTAGATTACTCAAAGCGAAGAATGTATGATGAAAGATTTGAGCAGGAAAGTTCTGGGCAAAATTTTACTTCTCCATCTTCTCCTCCACCACCTCCGACACCTGCACCTTCTATACTAAAACGCATAATAAATATAGTTGTAAATATTATCGGCTTCTTAATTATTGTTGGTGCTATCGTAAGGATAGGCAAAGGTTGCGGTTCTTCTGATAACACCGGAGAAGTATCATCTGATACAACCACTGTACAAAAATCATCAGAAGCAGAGAGTCCACCTCAAAATCCATCAAGATTATTAGTATTTACAAGATTAAAATACACTTTTTATAATAAAACTTTAAAAGTTTGGACAGACTGGCCTGAGGACTGGAAATATTTAGATAAACAGGTAAAATGACTTGTAACACAGATGGACAATCAGGGTTTAAAATTTAAAATATCAAATTATGATTCAATGGCCGCCTACGATATTGTTACATTCAGAGGCTATAACAGCAACCATGACTGGAATGAGTATGTTACAGAAAAAGGTGAAGAATTGGATGTGAGACAGGCAACCTTAAATTCCATTATACAAAATGGTATAAAGGATGATAATGTTCAGTTTTATGATTGGGATATTTCAAAGGAAACTACTTACGAGTTTCAATAATTTCTTATCCTAAGTCGGGAAATAAAGCAAGCAAAAATATTGCTATAAATCAATTGACTGAATTTTTAAACTGATAATTATTTAATGAACTGTTGACAAAGAAAAACTACTGCCAACAAAAGTATTTATGCAAGCAGGGCTGACACTAGGCACTTCGGCATCAGTTCGCTATTCAGCTTTTGTTCCCGCTGACACAGCGCTGTTGTAATTTTTATTCATATTCTCATCTTTTGTTTTTCAAACTGGCAGCTGTGCGGGCTGACACTACGCTGAATGCCCTGCTTGCATAAATACCGAGCCGTTACCTGCAAGCTTTTTGACAAGTCAAAAGAGCTGGTTTGTTTTTGCTTCATTTTCAGGTTGACAAGTGCTGAGTGGCAACGTTTGTTTTTATGCCTCTTTTTTTTTGCATTACTAGCTGGCATGCTCATGCCGACAAACTAAAGCAGCAGGTAACAAGTGGTTTTGTGTCAGCACGGCCGACACAGCTCAACAGCTACTTCAGTTCTTTCTCATCTTCGGTTATCAGCTCGACAGAACGCTCTTGAATATCAGTTCTTGTTTGTTTCATTTGTGCTATTTTCACATTCGGTTACAGGCTGACCGAATGCTGTTTCTCCAACAACACCAAGCCCTGAACCATTACCTTCCATTTAAATTCATACAAATGAAAATCTGTTTCAGTCTTCTATTCATTCTTGTTACTCTTAGTGCTTTTACACAGGTAAAGCCTTCGCCTCTTTCGCCTATAAACTGGCAACTCATGGACTGGCAAAAAGATGGTTTTCCCGGTATTAGTTTAGAAAAAGCTTACAGTGAATTATTAATACATAAGAAGCCGCTAAAGAAAGTTGTTGTTGCCATTATTGATGATGGTTTCGACAGTACGCATCCTGACCTTGCCGGCATGGAATGGACGAACAAAAAAGAGATGCCGGGCAATGGTATTGATGATGATAAGAACGGTTACACAGATGATGTGCACGGATGGAATTTTGTAGGAAATGTGCGCAGGGAAAGCCTTGAAGAAATAAGGGAATACATCAGGCTGAGGGGAAAGTTTGAAAACATAAAAGATACCGTTGCCATAAAGGCAGATCCGCAGTATGCTTACTGGCAAACAATAGTAGCCGCCAGGAATAAGAGGATAAAGACTCTGCAGGGTTTGAGCGCACGCATAGGCGGGCTTCTGAATGCTTTGCATTCAATGCAGGATTACTGGAGCAAAAAATTATCAACCGATTCTGTTTCGTTTGCTCATATAAGGCAACAACAACCTGCAGATGCAGACTCTAATGTAATAAAAGAAAGAGATTTTATAAAGACGTTTAAAAGCAGGGTAACATCAATTCCCGATAGTACAACCATCCTTTCCGCTATTAAAGAAACACAACCATACTATGATGAAATCCGGCTGGCTTTGAATGTAGCCGATTCCATTACAGAAAAAAACGATCCGGGCTATTACAGAAAAATAGTAATGCATGATGACCCTTACAGCAAAAATATAAAAGGATATGGTAACGCCAACACATTTCCTGATGACCAGCATGGCACCGAATGTGCCGGTATAATTGCTGCTTTGCGAAACAATGGTATTGGAGGCAATGGCATTACCAATGCTGTAGCCATTATGCCGCTGCGCATTAATGCCATGGGGGTTTATGCAGATGAATGGGATAAAGATGTTGCCAATGCTATAAGATATGCTGTTGATAATGGTGCGCAGGTAATCAGCATGAGCTTTGGTAAATATTATTCACCGCAAAAACAATGGGTAAAAGAAGCGATACAATATGCCGCACAAAAAGGCGTATTGTTGGTTCATGGAGCCGGTAATGACGCCACTAAAACAGACTCACTGATCTTTTACCCGCAGGAATATTATTCGGCAACAGATAAAGCAGCTAATTTAATAAATGTGGGCGCTTCTACTTTCGATTCCTCTCTTGTAGCTGTTTTTAGCAATTATGGAAAACGAAGTGTAGATGTATTTGCACCCGGCATCAGTTTATATATGCCCATATTGCATAGTGCTTATGAGCGCGGCTTCGGTACCAGCTTTGCCTGCCCGATGGTTGCCGGGCTGGCAGCGTTTATATGGAGTTATTACCCGCAGTTTACATACAAACAAATTAGGGAATGTATTGAAGCATCGGCTACACCCATCAATATTATGGTAACTAAACCCGGAACAACCGATAAAGTTTTATTTAGCAGTTTAAGCAAAACCGGTGGCATTGTAAATGCTTATAAAGCAATTGAAGAAGCAGAGAAAATTGCTAAAAGTAAATAAAAACTGCTACCAACATGGGCTTTGTAAAAGTGGGGCAGACGGAAGAGTAATGAACAGTTTTGCCAATCTAATCTTCAGTTCGGGCAGGACAATCATTGGTGAGCATTAGTTGTTATCTTCATCAAAATATTTCAATCGGCAGCGGTTGAAGGCGGATGAATAACTATTTCCCCACCTTCACAAAGCCCTCTCCGTTACCTGCAAACTTTTTGACAAGTCAAAGTTTATCGTTCTGTTTGGTTGTAGTGGTTCAAGGTTGACAAGTGCTAACAAGCCACGTTTGTTTTTACGCCACTTTTGTTTTTGCATCACTCGCAGTCTCGCTTATGCTGACTAACTAAAGCAGCAGGTAACAAGGGGTTTTGTGTAAGCACGGCTGACACAGCAAAGCAGCTACTTCAGTTCTCCACTCATCTTCGGTTATCGGCTTGACGAATCTTTGTTGATCAGCAGTTCTTGTTTGTTTCTTTTGTTCTATTTTCACCTTCGGTTACAGGCTGACGGAAATTCTATTTCTCCAACAACACCAAGCCCTGAACCGTTACCTGTCATTCAAATTCATACAAATGAAAATCTGTTTCAGTCTTCTATTTATTCTTGTTACTCTTAGTGCTTTTACACAGGTAAAGCCTTCGCCTCTTCCGCCCATCAACTGGCAGCTCATGGACTGGCAAACAAATGGTTATCCCGGCATCAGCTTGGAAAAAGCATACAGTGAACTACTGGTAAATAAAAAGCCAAAGAAGAAGATAATCGTTGCCATTATTGATGATGGCTTTGATAGCACGCAGCCTGACCTGGCCGGTATGCTCTGGACAAACACAAAAGAGATACCGGGCAATGGTATTGATGATGATAAGAACGGTTATGTTGATGATGTGCATGGCTGGAACTTTGTGGGTAACCTGCATAAGGAAAGCTTTGAAGAAATAAGGGAATATATAAAGCTGCATGATAAGTTTGAACAGGCAAAAGATACGGTTGCCATAAAAGCTGATCCGCGATATGCATACTGGCAAACCATACTGGCGGCAAAGAATGCAAGAATGAATACGTTTGAACTTACACGTGCCGGTGTTACACAGGTGATAGATGCTTTTAATGCCGTGCAGCAGTACTGGAAAAAGAAGCTGGGCACAGATTCTATTCCATACAAACGTCTTGAAGATCCGCTGCCTGCTGATGCAGATTCAGGGGCAATAAAAGGCAGGGCATTTATATTATCTTTTAAAGACGAGATTGGTTTAATTGCAGATACCACAACGCTGATAACCATTGTAAAAACAACTGTACAGCCGGTATATGATGAAAACGAGCTGGCTTTAGCGGTGGCTGATACCATTTTGCAGAAGAATGATGCCGCCTATTACAGGAGAACCGTACTGCATGATGATCCGTACACAAATAGCACTGGTTATGGTAATGGTAATACGTTTCCGGTGTATCAGCATGGTACCGAATGCGCGGGTATCGTTGCCGCGTTACGAAACAATGGCATTGGCGGTAATGGTATCACCAATTCAGTGGCAATTATGCCATTGAACATTAATGCAATGGGTCACGACCAGGATGAATGGGATAAGGATGTGGCAAATGCCATAAGATATGCAGTTGATAACGGTGCGCAGGTCATCAGCATGAGCTTTGGCAAATTTTATTCACCACAAAAACAATGGGTAAAAGAAGCGATACAATATGCCGCACATAAAGGTGTATTGCTGGTTCATGGAGCTGGCAATGATGCCACTAAAACGGACTCACTGATTTTTTACCCGCAGGAATATTATTCAGCTACAGATAAAGCCACCAATATGATAACGGTAGGCGCTTCTACTTACGACTCATCTCTCGTTGGCGATTTCAGTAACTATGGAAAACAAAGCGTTGATGTATTTGCACCTGGTGTCAGTTTATATATGCCCATCCTGCATGGCGGTTATGAGCGCGGCAATGGTACCAGCTTTGCCTGCCCGATGGTAACTGGCCTTGCAGCGTTTATATGGAGTTATTACCCGCAGTTTACGTACAAACAAATAAGGGAATGTATTGAAGCGTCAGCCATACCCATCAACATGATGGTTACCAAACCCGGAACAACGGATAAAGTTCCTTTCAGCAGCTTAAGTAAAACGGGAGGTATCGTGAATGCTTACAGAGCAATTGAAATGGCAGAAAAAATCGATCAAAACAAATAGCACTGCCACCAACATCAACTGCAAAAAAAACAAAATAAAAAGAGATAATTTTTATGCTTTAGCTGAACTAATGCCAGAGAAAGAAATCAATCAACTGCTACTGTTTTTAACTTGTTCGGGTTGCCGTTGAGCTAATAAACTTCCGGTTTTTCTTCCAGAGGGTCTATCTCTTTTTCGAACTGTGAGTTCATCTTCTCCAGCGACTTGATCGCATCTTTATTCTGCACAGGCAGTATTCTTAAGCTATGCAACTGGTTACTGAAGCGCTTGATCTGTTCTCCGCATTGGGTAAGAAAAAGGCTCTAAACGCCTGTTCGGTTTTACGGTCTTACTCCGCCCTTTGTTCTTTCTATTTTTCTTTATTGAAATTAATGAATTGTAAACACAGGATCGGTTTGGCATTGTGCATTCTGACGAATAATGTTCTTAGCAATACTTTTTCGTTAGCGGCAAGTTGGTTAAAACATTCTTACACCAAATACAAAGCATTAAAACTGTCGGTTAATTGCCTTAAAAGAATCTCAAAAAAAACTTATAAAATATCTGAGTAACTTAAAAGTTACCTATATATTTGCGTAATCTTAAAGTTACTCATTATGCAAAAAGAAATTAAAAACAAATGGATTTATGAGCAATCTCCAAACAAAGTTTGGGAGTATCTCACACAGGCAGAATTAATTGCCCTTTGGTTGATGCCTAACAACTTTAAACCAATTCCTGGGCACGAGTTTCAGTTCCAAACAAAACCAATTCCAAGCCTTGAATTAGATGGTATATTCCATTGCAAAATTCTTGAAATAATCCCTTTTCAAAAACTGATTTATAGTTGGAAAGGCGGCTCGGGCAATGGCGCTTTCACACTAAACACCGTTGTTGAGTGGACTTTAGAAAAACATGGGAATGGTACAAAGTTGTTTCTAAAACAAACAGGTTTCAAAGAAACCAACTTTACAATCTTTACAGCAATGACTGAAGGCTGGCAAAAAAATATTCAAAAAATGATTAATCATTTAAACGCAACCAATAATGGCAACACAAACGTTTGATGCATTTCAGGTAGTTTCCGACCCAAGCCGCAGGCAAATGTTGCAACTGCTTTCAAAAGACAGTATGACGATAAACGCTTTGGCAGAAAACTTTGATATGAGCCGACCTGCTGTTTCAAAACACATTAAAATACTTTATACAGCAGGATTTATTTCTATTACCGACATTGGCAGAGAAAGGCATTGCATTCTAAAACAAGATGGCTTTAACGAGTTGCAGGATTTCATTACTTACTTTGATAAATTCTGGAACAGTAAACTGAAAAAATTAGAAACAATTTTAAATAAAAAACAAAACAAATAAAATGAAAAATCAAGATTACCAGGCTACCATTACGGTAAGTTAACCAGCAAACGAAGCTTACATAGCAATCAACAGCGTGTTCAAAATAGTTTTGGTTTGGTTTTACTTCACTTTCAATCCAATCATAGCCTGCTAATAATTGATGTGAAATTATAAATGTGTTGAAATGAAACGTAACATAATTGGTGAGTGTATGGGTGATGGTAGATACCTCAATCTTGAAAAATAAAGATTTACCGAACTGAAACTGATGTAACTATGAACACCGTGTTCCGCTACATTTTGCTGCGTGATGTAATTTAAATAACCGCTGTCTTTTATTATTTCTTTGATGATGGAAGAGATGGATTGCGTTATATCAATAATTGAGGTTTGTGTTTTGGTTCCTAAAAAAGAATAGTCGCTTTTATACGACTTCACCGTGCGGCCTTTTACTTCAACGCTTTGTAATTCGGATGTACAAAATTGAAGATAGATGTTGCCAAGATTGAGGGTGGCTGCTTTATCTGTAACCACTAATTTTTTATACGTTTCCAATTCAACCGATGTAATAACAAGCGTATCATTTAGTGGAAATTTGCATTGTATTGTAAAAGCCCCCGAGGTGCCGGTTATCGTTTTCTTTTATGCCTTTTTTAATTCAATGGTTATAAAAGCCGGGCTTCCATCAGGCGTTACAGCACGCACTTTGATGATGCAATTGTTTAGTTGTGCTGATGTAATTTTGATGAAATCATTATAAAAACAAAAGCAATACAAAATGAAACTTGTTTTTATTGGTATGAATGAGATAAGTAAATTCTGGTGTAGTTTTTTGTTTGATAAAAATAGCGAACACTTATGCAATGATAGTGATGAGAAGCGGAAAATTTTTGTTACCCTATTATTAACTCGGTATTTATGATTGGTAATTTCTTCATTGCATTTTATTATTGCCATAAATTAGAAACATGTATCCATCAGTAACAGTGTTTTGCGGATCGCAATGCGGCGATAACCCTATGTATAAACAAGAAGCCGAGGCTTTGGGAAGATTACTTGCGCAAAACAATATTAAACTTATTTATGGAGGCGGTAATAGTGGCTTAATGGGCGCACTTGCCAACGCGATGTTGCAACATGGCGGCAATGTAACCGGCGTGATGCCGCAATTATTAATTGAAAAAGAGAAGATGCACACCAGCCTTACCACGCTTCACCAGGCGGAAGACATGCACAGCAGGAAAAAGCTGTTGTACAGCCTTGCCGATGTTGCCATCATCTTACCTGGTGGCATTGGAACGCTGGATGAAATGTTCGAAATTGTTACGTGGAATAACCTTTCTATTCACAACAAAAAAATAATCCTGCTGAACACTGCCCGTTTTTACGATAACTTATTGCAACACTTGCAACAAATGCAAAACGAAGGTTTTTTGTATAACGATTGGAAGGCGATGGTTACAGTATGCGAGCACTCTGATAACGTGCTTCACGCGCTGCTGCTTTAGCCGGATGCAGATAAAAATTAAAGCCACCGCGGATGATAGGTTGCGCTACCAACTGACCTACACTGTTTTCCGTTACATACGGTGAGTAGGTGTTACGCAAAAGGTCTATGCCAATCATTAAATAATAACTGCCTTGCCCAACTACGCGCTGTGTATAGCCAATGCCTGCAATAAAGCTTGAGGCATCAACGGTTCGCTTAAAAGTATAATTGGCATCTTTCTCTGTTATCCTTGTCCAGTTCTCTTCAAACTGCCCTTCTAAAAACAAAAAGTTTACGGGATAAACTCTTATAAAAGGACCGCCGCCATAATTAAACTGCCTTAGCTTTGTATCGGTTGGGTTATAATATGTGTTGGCTGCCACGGACGTATAAATAAGGTTTAAACCAAGCCCCGCATCAAGCCATTGATTAAAAGAATAACCAATTTCAGGACTGCCGCCCAGGGTTAGCTGACCACCGCCCAAGCCTACATTCAGGCTACCGCCAATAAAAATGTTTTGTTGCTTAAAGCCGCCTTTCAGCTCGCCGTAACCATTGTTTTTATCATCGTTATATTGCTGCGCGAAAAGAGAAGAAAAACAAACGCAAGCCAACAACAACGCAATTATTTTTTTCATCACAAATCATTTAATCAGCAAACTTAAACGCTTATACCGCATCGAAAATTTTACCTTTGTTTAAAATATTGTTAGGATCGAACACGTGTTTAATGGCGCGCATCAGTTGCAGGTTGGCTTTATCAAACACAATATCCATATAGCTTTTTTGAATCAGCCCGATACCATGTTCACCGCTAATGGTTCCGCCAAGGCTGTAAACCAATGTAAACAAAGCCCGCAATGCGTTGTTCATTTCAGTATCGCCAAAGCTGTTGGCAGTGCCTTCTTTTTTAATGCGAACATGCAAATTGCCATCGCCTGCATGGCCATAACAAACCGCTTTAAAATTATATTGTCTGCCCAATTCTTTCACACCATGAATAAGTTTTGGAAGTTCGGCACGCGGTACTACGGTGTCTTCTTCAATGGTGTAGCCAGCCATTTTCACTGCTTCGGCGGTACGGCGGCGCAACTTCCACAATTCGGCTTTTTGCTGGGCATCATCGGCAAAAAAAATTTCACCTGCTTCATAGTTCGATAACAGGTTGGCAATGGCTTCCATCTCGCTCATCAGTTGGTCAATGTTATTGCCATCCACTTCTACAATTAAATGCGCTGCAATGTTGTTGTTCACCGGCACGGCATGGCTGTTTACCATTGCACTTACTATTTGTAACGCATCAATTTCAACCAGTTCCAAAGCACTTGGTGTGAAGCCTGCGCGAAAAATAGCGCTCACCGCTTCGCCCGCTTTTTCCAATGATGCAAAAGGAACCAGCATTAATAAATCGTGCGCCGGATGCGGTATTAATTTCAACACAATTTTGGTAACGATGCCCAGTGTTCCTTCGCTGCCAACCATGAGTTGTGTGAGGTTATAACCTGTTGAATTTTTTAGCACGTTTGCTCCCGTCCAGATGATTTCGCCGGTGGGCAACACTACTTCTAAATTCAACACATAATCTTTTACCACGCCATATTTTACCGCCTTTGGTCCGCCGCTGTTTTCAGCAACGTTGCCGCCAATAAAACAAGAGCCGCGGCTGCTGGGATCGGGCGGGTAAAACAAGCCTTTTTCTTTTACTGCATTTTGCAGCACTTCGGTAATAACACCGGGTTCAGTTATTACTTGCCCGTTGCGTTCATCAATATTTAAAATTGAATTAAAACGTTCCATTGAAATTAAAACACCGCCAAATTGCGGCAATGCGCCACCACTTAAACCTGTACCGCCGCCGCGTGGTGTAACAGGAATAAGATGGCTGTTGCACAGCTTCATTACTTTGCTGATTTCATTTGCTGTGCGCGGTTTAATAACAACTTCAGGTAAATATATTAAGTGCTCGGTTTCATCGTGGCTATAATTATGCAGGCTTTCTTCATCTGCAAAAACAAACTCTTCTCCAACAATTTCTTTTAACTGCGCAATGTGTTGTTCGGTTAAAATGCCTTCTTCTAAAACAGTATTCATGTATTGCAAAAAATTTGTTCAAAAATAAAAGGAAATGGCGATGTGGTTCATGCTTATTGCACATACATACAAACTTTGCATTTTATTTACTCTTAATAAAAATTTGCTCTGCTAAGTTGAGAGGCAGGTTATCATTCTTTTGGTTAAGCTCTTATTTATTTGAAGAGGCAAGGCAAGTAAATTTGATGACCTGCTGATTAAATTTTAATTAATCCCATTTCTGCAATTTGTTATTGCATATTATTGCCTTTACATTTGTCTCCTATATAAATTTCTTACCAAACCAACTATTCTTATGAGCTACAAAGCTGTGCATCCAATGTTATTTTTTGCGTTTATTCTTGTGTTTAGCAGTTGCCTGACCTCTAAAAAAATGGATAAGTTTATTGCCAAACAATACAACAATGAATTGCCTGGCGTAGAAAAGAAGAAACAACAAGATATTGTTATTAAATCGTCAGTCGAATCTCCCTTTTCAACTATTTCAATGACCGATTCAAAAGCCTCGCATCTTTTGCCTTTGGTTTTTTACTGGCAGGTTGATTATAAAAATACTTCTACGTTAAATTCAAATATTGCTGTTAGTAGTTTTAGCCGCGTCATTCATACACAGTACTCAAAAAACTTGTTGCAAAAATTAAACGGGCAAAATATCGAATTGAACATTGAGCAAATTCCTACACAGTTTGCTTTTGACGATAAGTCGCACATGGTATGGTTAATTTATGCGTATGCCTGGGATAAATTTTCGATGCAGCCAGATACGAAAGATATGATTGTTTCATATAAAACCATTCAAAACGGGCAAGTGAATAAAACGGGTAAAATAGTCGTTCATAATAAGGAACAAAACCAGGGATTGCGGTTTCTCCAGTCATGGAAATCGGCAGTATCAGAATATATTAGCCAATACAATGAGGATATTTTGGCGATGACAAAAGAGTTTGCAACAAAACTTAATCAGGAACTGTAATCATCAGAAATACATATTTTTCTATGCCTGCTTTTTGGCTATAGAACTATCAAAAACAAAAAAGAATATACATCTTTAAGCTGTAAACTGCCTTAGTAAATGCTAAGGCAGTTTTTTATTGTTTAATAAGATAGTTGTGAAAATTAACTTGAATAGTCGAGTTTGATTTTAGATTCCTCTTGCAACAACATTGCCTTTATTTTTGCGCACTGTTAATCTGTGGCGTATGGAGTTTGATATTCTCACGATAGCGAAAAATTATGTAAAAGCGATAAAAGCCAATAAAGATTTGCCTTTGTTTTTTCATCCTGATGTTATACAAATTGAACTGCCCAATCGCCTGAATCCAAAAGGCGTTATTTCCAACTTTCAACAGATTGTAGAACGTGCCGAAAAAAGCCGCAAGCTTTTAAAAATGCAGAACTATGAAATTGAAAATGAGATAGTGAAAGATGATACTGTTGTGTTACAAATAAAGTGGACGGGCATACTTACGGTAAGCATGGGAACGCTGGGTGCAGGAAAAACAATGAAAGGGCATTTTGCTATGTTCTTACAATTTACAAACGGTAAGATTATCAGGCAAACGAACTATAATTGTTTTGATGATTTTTAAGAAAAACTTTTTGCAAATCAATTTTCTTTGGTTATCAATTGCTTTACTTTACACATCATTTATAACGATTTGCCATGAAGCTATTGTATTCATTTTTTACGGTTTGTTTTTGCTCATGTTTTTTAATTTCTGCTGCGCAGAAAAATACATCGGATTATACCTCTTTATTCGATGGCAAAACACTGAACGGCTGGAAGAAAGCAGCCGGCAATGCCGATTATAAAGTGGAAGATGGAATGATCGTTGGCAGCACGGTGGTTTCATCACCCAACACCTTTTTAATTACCGAAAAAGAATATGGCGATTTTGTACTGGAACTCGATGTAAAAATTGATGATACCACTTCTAATTCGGGCGTTCAGTTTCGTAGCCATTACGATGCTGCGGGGCATGAAGGCAAAGGCAAAGTATATGGTTATCAGTATGAGTTAGATCCGTCTTCGCGCCGCTGGACGGCTGGCATTTATGATGAAGGCAGGCGCGATTGGTTGTATCCGTTATCGCTTCATTCATCAGCCCAAAATGCCTTTAGAATAAAGCAATGGAACAAGATAAAAATTGAATGCATTGGCAACGAAACCAAAACCTGGATTAATGATGTGCCTGCGGCTTACATGGTTGACACGATGGATACGAAAGGTTTTATAGGTTTGCAGGTTCACAGCATTGGTAACGATGCAAAGCTGCAGGGAGAGAAAATTTATTTTAAAAATATCAGAATAAAAACAAACGATAATAAACCATCATCGTTTCCGAAAGATGTGTATGTGTTGAATAATATTCCCAATTATTTATGCAGCTACGAACAACAAAGCGGCTGGAAATTATTGTTTAACGGGATAGATAGCAAAGGCTGGCGGGGCGCTTATAAAGATTCGTTTCCAACGGTAGAATGGCAGGTAAAAGATGGGATGATAACTGTGCTTTCATCAGCAGGAAAAGAAGGCGGCACTGCAGGCGATGTAGTAACGCTGGATGAATACAGCGCGTTCGATTTATCTTTTCAGTTTAAATTCACGTCAGGCGCCAACAGCGGCGTAAAATATTTTGTAACACTTACCGAAAACAACACCGGCTCTGCTATTGGTTTGGAATACCAGGTGCTGGACGATTCACTGCATCCTGATGCCAAACTGGGCAGAGAGGGTGATAGAACATTAGCTTCGCTTTACGATTTGATTCCGGCAAAAAAAGAAAAGCGTTTTATTCATGGTCCGGGAGAGTGGAACTGGGGAAGGATAATTGTATATCCTAACAACCATGTTGAGCATTATCTCAATGGTATTAAAGTGCTGGAATACCAACGTGGCTCAAAAGAATTTAAAGACCTTGTTGCCATCAGTAAATATAAAATCTGGAAAGACTTTGGTGAGGCGAAAAAAGGTCATATTTTATTGCAGGATCATGGTAATGAAGTAAGCTACAGAAGCATTAAAATAAAAGAGCTGAAATGATAGGTTGCAGGAAGTGAGATGTTAGTTGTAAGATCATTCATAACTTGAATCTTATTTCCTGAATGTTGTTTTTATTCCATTTTTCACTTCTTACTTTTACATTCTACATTTCAAAATTTACATTTTTAATTTCTAACGATGATACGCCGACAATTTATAAAAGATACTGCCTTAGCTGCCAGCGGCATTACCATTCTTAACTTTCCGGTTTTTGGTAAAAAAGCCCCAAGCAATAAAGTTGTGTTGGCAGTGATGGGCGTAAACAGTCGCGGCTCTTACCTTGCCAAATGTTATTCGCAGTTACCCAATGTTGAGATTGCTTACATCTGCGATGTGGAAGATAAAGCCATTGCCAATGGTATGGAAGCATTGAAAGATGCTCCGCGCAAACCAACTGTTGTAAAAGACATTCGCAAACTTGTTGAACAAAAAGACATTGATGCAGTTGTTGTTGCTGCGCCCGACCATTGGCACACGCCGGCAGCCATTTTAGCTTCCTCTCATGGCAAGCATGTATATGTTGAAAAACCTTGCGGACAAAATCCTTACGAAGGCGAATTAATTGTTCAGGCAATGAACAAATACAACAAGCTCATTCAAATGGGCAATCAGCGCCGTTCTATGCCAACGTTAATACAAGCCGCAAAAGAAGTGCATGAAGGCATCATAGGAAATGCATATTTAGGCAAAGCCTGGTATGCTAATAACCGTAAGACCATTGGTTTTGGTAAAAAAATTCCGGTTCCTGCCACACTTGATTTTGACTTGTGGCAAGGTCCTGCGCCACGCAAAGATTATGTTGATAATCTGGTGCATTATAACTGGCACTGGCGCTGGCATTGGGGCACCGGCGAAGCCTGTAATAACGGTACGCACGAGATAGATTGCTGCCGATGGTTTTTGGGTGTTGATTATCCAACAAAAGTTACATCGGCCGGCGGCAGGTATGCTTTTAAAGATGACTGGCAAACGCCCGACACGCAAATTGCTTCGTTTGAATTTGGCGACAGCAAAGCTATTACCTGGGAAAGCAGAAGCTGCAATTTATATCCGGTAGAAGGCGCCGGCAGAGGCTTTATAATTTATGGCGATAAAGGCACGCTGGTGAATGGCGGCGGCGGCGATTATAAAATATTTGATGCTGATAACAAATTAGTGAAAGAAATAAAAACCGATACACAGGCGGATGCTTCCAACACAGTGAGCAGCACGGGAAATTTAGATTTTTATCACTTCCATAATTTTATTGATAGCATTCGTGGCGAAGCGCAGCTTACATCTCCTGTAAGTGAAGGCAGTAAAAGTGTGCTGCTTTGCCATTTGGCAAACATCGCGCAGCGCACCGGAACAACATTGTATTGCGATACCGGCAATGGTCATATTTTGCATAATGATGCTGCTATGAACTTGTGGAAACGTGAATACGAAAAAGGCTGGGAACCTAAAGTTTGATTTTAGATTTGTGATTGAAGTATTGGTTAATAAAGACAGTTTGTTTTTGCCGCATTTTCAAGAGTCATAATTATCAATCAAAAATCAAAATTCCTAAATTAAAAATCACCATTCACTTCCATTTTAGTGTGTTAATTAAATGCTTCATATCGTTTACCAAAAAACGATTAACGGGTTGTAAAGAGTCTTCATTAGGCGCAGCATCAAAATATAAAGCTCCGCGAAGGAAATGTTGAGTTGAATCGGTTAAAAAAAACTGGTTGGCAGTGGCTACATCTCCTTCAACAGAAAAGAAAATACCGTGTACACCATTGCTTGTTGAAATTAAAGAATCGTTGATGCCAGATGCACGGGATGTGTGCTTGCTCGTCATGTTATAAGCATCGTTTACAAGTGTTGCCAATTTGTATTTACCAATATTTTTGTAACTAATGTAAATGCGTCCGCTAAACTGTGGAAAATCTATATTTATCCAATAAGGATTTTCAGTGGTGCTGTCAAAAAAAGTGGAATCTTTTATAACCTTCGCATACACCGGATATTCAAAACTGTACGGGTAGCCGGTTTCATTAAACAACTGGTACTCTTTTTTAGGTAAAGGGATGGCAAAATAACCTGCCGGTTTTGGAACGTAAGTGCTGTTGCAGGATGTTAGAAGTAAGAAGAGAACAGCTTTAAGATGACAGATAATAATTGTAAAGCCACTTTTATGTATTCGGTTACAGCCGACATCTGACACCTGGCATCTAACATCTAACATCTCACTTCGTTTCCTGCGGTTTAATAGTTACCTTAATCTTTTGCAACCGATTTTTTGCGGTTTGTAAAATGGTAAAACCAAAATCGCCGGCTGATATATTTGTGTTTTCCTGCGGAATATAACCTGCAATTTCAAGTACCAATCCAGCTAACGAATCGCTCTCACCTTTTACTTTATCAAACGTATCTTCAGGCAGGTGCATAATTTTCGCTACATCGTTTATCATTACGCTGCCATCAAAAATAAAATTGTTATCGTCTTCCTTTTTAAAATGCGCTTCATCATCATCAAATTCATCATGAATATCGCCAATAATTTCTTCCATAATATCTTCCAACGTAACAATGCCGCTGGTGCCTCCAAACTCGTCTACCACGATAGCAAAATGAATGCGTTTTTGCTGAAATTCGTGTAATAAATCTTCTATTAATTTATGCTCGTGTACAAAATAAGGCGGTCGCATCAGCGAATGCCAATCAAAGGTTGCAGGCTCGTCAATGTAAGGCAACAAATCTTTTGTATTTATCATGCCTTCCATTTTGTCTAAGTTGTCATTGTAAATGGGCAAGCGACTGTAATGAAGCGTTTCCACGCGTTTTATTAACGCATCAAAAGGGGTGTGGTATTCAATTCCGCTTACATCAAGCCTTGTGCGCATTACCTGCTTAACAGTAATATTTCCAAACTTCAAAATGCCAAGTAAAATATCTTTTTCCTCAACCTTCCCCTGGGGATAAGTTTTATCAATTGCATGAGAAAACTCTTCGCTTACATAATTATTTTTTTTACCGGCGAACGTTTTTTCCAAAACTTCAGAGCTTTGCAGAACGCGGCTCGCGATCCGATTAAAAACAAGATACAATCCTTCTGTAATCCACCCGAAATCTTTGGCGAAGCGAATGCTGTTGTAATTAGCGTACAATTTTGGAAGCACTTCGCAAAACAAAATTAAAACGGCAGCAATTAATAAAAAAGGAAGGAAGAAATCACCAGCATTGGAAAAGTGCAGAAATATGTTGATGATGTAATTGCCAATAACAATAATAAGAATGTTGAAGGTAAGTTTGGCAAGCTGAATAGAAGCCATTAATACTTTCGGGTTTTCAAGCAAATCAATCACGCGCTTATAAGCCGGTTGCTGCTTTGTTTTTAGCAGGTTAACATCTTTATAAGTGAGCGAAAAAAAAGCCACTTCCGAACCGGACGCCGAAAAAGAAAGAAACAGAAGCAATAGTAAAACAATTACAAGCACAGTAGTTCCCTGGTTGTTAAAGGCAGCCGCTCCTAACACAGTTTCCAATAGCGGAGGTTTCAATGCAAGTAAAATTTAATTACAATATTAGTGGATTACGCAAAATAAATATGCTGCGTGCACTACAAAAGTGAAAGCAATTGTACGCATTTTGTTCACACTTTTAAAAAGGAAGTTCTTCCGATAAGCCGGGTATTGAAGGCGGCTCTTCTCCTGAAAAATTTTCGGGGTCGCTGGCAGCCTGGCTTTTGTGATTATTGCTAAGGTCGCTGCGTTTTTCAAGCATAATCAGGTTATCGCAAACCACTTCTGTAGCAAATTTTTTATTGCCTTCTTTGTCTTCCCAACTGCGGGTACGCAATCTTCCTTCTACATAAATTAAACTGCCTTTATGTAAATATTTTTGCGCCAGTTCGGCAAGCCCGCGCCACAACACAACGGTATGCCATTCAGTTTGCGAAACCAATTTGCCGCCTTTATCTTTATAAGTTTCAGTGGTAGCCAACGGAAATTTTGCCACGCCAATATTACCTTCTAAATATTGCAGGTCGGGGTCTTTACCAAGATTTCCAATTAATACTACTTTATTTACACCTCTCATAGCTATCAGATTTATCCAGTAGAAATGTACAATTGTGTAAAGCTAAAGTTAGTTATTGAATTCAACGGCAATAAACTAAGTAAAAATAAAATAAAATGATAAAGGGTTGATAAAAGAGAAAATTTTTGCAATAACAATTGAATGATTTATCCAATTGTATAACTCATGTTTCCATCTTTTTCATCTTTTAGCTGAACGCCAAGCCCGGCAAGCCTTTTACGGATATTATCACTCATTACATAGTTCTTTTCAGTTTTCGCCTGCTTGCGCAAATCAATCAACAAATCTATAATGCCATCTACCTGGTATGCATTTGCTGTTTGAATGTTTTTTAATCCTAAAATATCTTCAATATAAATTTTTTGTTTTTCTTTCATCTGTTGCAACGTTTCAAAACTAATGGCACCATACGCCAGGTGCTTATCTTTTAAACCATTTATTACCGGAACCAATTCAAACAAATTGGCTAACACTTTTGCAGTGCTGAAATCATCTTCCATAAACTCATCCAACTCACTTAAAAGCTGTTTGCACTTTGCATCCAATTCGGGGTTAGTTGGTGGTTGATGGTTAGCGCCTGGTAGTTTTAAATTTTGAATTGCAAATTGTGAAGCGCTATCTGCCAACTGCCGATTATCAACTACCAACTTCTGTAGATTTTCATACGCTTCCCACAAACGCTTTACTCCTTTTTCTGCGGCTTGCAACGCTTCGTTGCTAAAATCGAGCGGACTGCGGTAATGCGTTTGTAATATAAAAAAACGTATCGTCATCGGGTGATAAGCCTGCTCTAACATAGGATGGTTGCCACTAAACATTTCGCTTAACTTAATTACGTTGTTATAGCTTTTGCCCATCTTGCGCCCGTTAATGGTAATCATGTTGTTATGAATCCAATATCGCGCAAGCATTTCACCATTGCAAACTGCACTTTGCGCTATCTCGCATTCATGATGCGGAAACTGCAAATCCATGCCGCCGCCGTGAATATCGAATTGATCGCCCAAATACTTTGTACTCATTGCCGAGCATTCGATATGCCAGCCCGGAAAGCCTTGCCCCCACGGGCTTTGCCAGCGCATGATGTGTTCGGGCGGCGCTTTTTTCCAAAGAGCAAAATCGGCTTTGTTTCGCTTCTCTTCCTGGTTGTCCAGCTCGCGTGTTGTTTCTATCATTTCTTCTAACACACGTCCGCTTAAAATACCATAGGGCAAGCCTTTCGGCGTAAAGTATTCATTGTATTTTTTTACATCAAAGTACACGGATCCATTCACTTCATACGCATACCCGTCAGCAATAATTTTTTTTATCATTTCTATTTGCTCAACAATGTGCCCTGTGGCAGTAGGCTCAATGTTTGGCGATAGCGTATTGAACTGATCCATGCCCCAATGAAACAGGTTGGTATATTTTTGAACCAATTCCATAGGTTCCATTTTTTCTATTACCGCTTTTTTGCTTATTTTATCTTCAGCTTCTCTGCCTTCTTCTTCAAAGTGTCCGGCATCGGTAATGTTGCGCACGTATCTAACCTTATAACCTTTGTGTAAAAAATATCGGTTCACAATATCAAACGTAATATAAGGTCGCGCATGACCTAAATGGCTTTCGCCGCTCACGGTTGGTCCGCACACATACATGCCCACATAGCCTTGAACAAGAGGTTTAAATTCTTCTTTTTTTCGGGTTAATGAATTATACACTGTCAGCATAGCGCGAAGATAATCTGAACTATAATATGGGGGTTTTTCGGAATGATCGGGATCGGCTGAAATGATGGCGAATTAAATGAAAGGCAGGTTTGTTTTTATTCCAATTTGCAACGAATAATAACTATCACAAACACTGTTGTTATAATTACTTCCGCAACGAAATATCGCTTACCAGCATGGAATGATCGCTCAATGCTTCATCCACCATATCAAATTGTTGAACTTTAAAGGTGGTATCGGGCAAAATATAATCAATCCGAAGCGTTGGCGCAAGTGCAGTAAGCTTTTGCCAATGCCGAAATCTTTTTGTAAAAAAGCATCCTGCCGCAAGCCCCGAATAGTGAAGTAAGTATATGAATTGGGCACATCGTTAAAGTCGCCGCACATGATGGATGAATGCCTGCCTGCATTAATTTGCGCGTTCACAACATCAGCCTGAACGCTTCTTCTTTTAAAAGCGATTTTCATTTTTGATATGATGTTTTTTGAAGCCTTCAACGCTTCATCATTTTGCTCAACCACTTCATCCATACCTGCATAATCTTCACCGGCGAACTTGAACGATTGCAGATGCGATGTGTAAATGCGAATGGTATCATCGCCCCATTTCACATCGGCATAAATTAAGCTTTCGTAACTGTAATGCGGGTACTTTATTTTGCCGCTGTCAATTAATTTATATTTAGAAAAGATAATAGAGCCGTATTGATAAAACCCATTCTTTCTGTTAACATCTTTTGAAAAATAATAGTAAGGATATTGCAGTAAAAACAAACCAATGTTATTTGCTTCTTCGCCCTGTGTGAGCGAGTGGTTAAACTCCTGCAAGCAAATAATATCGGGCTGCAGTTGCAGGATAGCGCCGGCTATTTCGGTGCGGTTGTGTTTACGCGTTTCGGTGTTGCTGCTTAAGCCATACATATTGCCTACATTCCAATCAACAATGCGAATAGCGTTAGCCGGTTTTTCGTTTGTAAAATGATGCCTGAAATGAATGGCAAACAGCACGTTCAATTGCTTATATCCTAACAATAACACAAGTAGCGGAAGGAGGGCGTAACGCGGCTTCGCCATCAACCAAAAAATAACAGTAAAAAAAAGCAAAGTGGCTAAATAAGGAAACAACAAGCTAAAAAAACCGATGAGCCACCAACTGTTTGGCGAGATAAAAGGCGATAAGCAGGCAACTAAATAAACAGCACAACAAATAAGTGTGAGAAAGAAAATTACCCGCCGTGTAAGATTTCGTAAAACGCCTGCCATGCTGTAAAAATAAAGCAAGCCATTTTAATGTTTATTAGTCTTTCCATTTTACATCAGTCACCACAGGATAATGGTCGCCTAATTTTCTATGAACAACCGTGCATTGTTCCACAGAAAAGTGCTTATCGGGAAAGCACATATCTATCCTCAATGTTGGAACGATGTTATAAAATGTTGCACCAATGCCATTTCCTTTTTTCAAAAACGCATCCTGTTTGTTTCCTTTTAAAAACCGGTAACTGTACATGCAGGAAGTAGCATTCATATCGCCGCAATAAATAACCGGGTACAGGCTGGTATCTAAAAAACGGCTAATTAAAGAAGCCTGTTTATCGTGCATAATTTCTATATCGCGCAGCTTTTCCTGAACATTGTTTTTATAAGTGTATATTTTTTTTGCTACCCTTCTTCTTCCATTGTAACCGGCTGCCGAATCGGGAAATAAATAAAAAGAAGTGAGATGAGCCGTGTTAACTCGCAACGGTTTTCTATGAAGTTGTATATCGGCAAATACAAGATTTTCTGTTTTCCAATCGTTGCGTATCTCTAATCGCCCGGTATCCATAAAAGGTGTTTTGCTGGCAATGGCAACACCTCTTTCAATAATGCCGTAAAACGTTTTTAATCGCTCATCATTTGAAAATAAAAGATAAGGATAACCTATAGAATCGAGTTCGTGTTTTTCGGAAGGCAAATCGCGGCTGCTGTCTGCATTGTAATATTCCTGAATGCATATTACATCCGGATTGTATTCGGAAATGGTATTTAAAATTTGCCTTCTTTCCAGCGCATCGGGTAAGTTTAGCGGTGCAGGATTTGTAAACTCTGATACATTCCATGTCATAATTCTTATTGCGCCTGTATCTTTTTTCATTTTCCATTTTGATAAGGGCGAAATAGCAACTACATGAAAAAAATTATACAACCCTGGTATCAATAAAAGAAAAAAAAACAAACACCATTTTTTGTTGAAAAACAAATTGATGAAGCCAAAACAAAACACTAAAAAAAACAGGTATGGAAAAAGCAATGCAAAAAAAACAGCATAGCTAAAAACGCCAGACGGGATGAATTGCGTGAAACATGAAATGAGAAAGAGAAAAGCTAAAACTACATTGGCTATTGTAATGAGAAATTGTAAATTTTTTTTCATTATGAACAAAGATTATCAAAGATCTTCCTTACTGGCTTTTTTCAGATAATCTTTTTCATCGCTGCTTAACGATCCGTAACCATCTTCGTTTATTTTATCTAAAATTTCATCTAACTTTTGCTGCGAAAAACGGGAAGATACTTTTTGAAATGGCTTTTTGGTTGATTTATAGAATACCTGATTTTTGTTTGGCTTCTCATATTTTTTTTCCGGATTGAACAAGTTATTCACCCAGTCAAAAAAGGCGTTCATCCAGTTGCTCCAATCGCTTCCTTTCTGCATTTGTTTAATAAAAACAAACCCTGTTGCAGCGCCGGCAAGATGTGCAATGGCAGTTCCCGCATTTGCAGAAGCGATGGTAGCATAATCAAACGCAATGCAAAAATAAGAGTAAGCACCCACAAGCGGAATGCCGCCGTTAAGCATAGGCAACAAGCGATAATTGGGTGCCAGTGTGGTAGTGGCAACCGCAATTGCCATTACCGCAGAGCCGGCGCCAATTAGAGGGAAAACCGCATCAACATTGGCACGCAGCACAGGAAATGTATATTGTGTTGCTATAAAAAAAATAGCGCCGGCAACACCACCGTACAAATAAATAGGAATGATTTTTTTGGTGCCGGTAAGGTCTTGCAAAATATAACCAAAGCCCCAAAGCCAAAGCAGCGGTGCCAATCAAGCTCCAAATGCTTTCATGTGTGAACATATACGTTAAAACTGTCCAGGGCCGGCTTGCTAAATTGTGAAGCTTGCGCAGGCAATACAAACCAGCCCAATACATCTTGTGTAAAAGCTGTTGATATCGCTTTCAGAGAAGTAAAAAATAATCTTAATAAAATTAACCAGCACAAATACCACCGCATTGATAATAATAAGCCACACCAAGGCATTGCGGTCGGAGCCAAGCAAAGATAGAGTTGTGTTTATTCTGTCGCATCACTGCCATAAATATCGTTATTCAAAAGTGATTACAAATGTCTGCAAAAGCTGTTAAGCTTTGCTAAAAATTACGGCGGTTATTTTTATTCCAAAACCAAACCAAAAGAATACCCACCAAAGCGCCGCCCAAATGCGCCACATGCGCCACATTATCGCCGGCACTGTTTTGTATCGCTTGAGTAAGTTCTAATCCAGCATATATAATAACAAACCACTTAGCTTTTAAAGGTATGAAAAAAATACAGATAAATATAAGTGTTGGGAAACAAAAATCCGAACGCAGCCAGGCAGCCAAACACAGCACCGGACGCACCCAGCGTGGCTTCGTCAATTCGTTGAGTAACGTGCTTCGTGCGGCTGCACTTTGTTCCTGCAAACTCAATGAAGTGAAATAAGGCGAATCAAATGCTGGTTTTCAATGTACAAAACAATCATGTGGCACAGTGCTGCGCCCAATCCGCAGGCTAAATAAAAAATAATAAACCTGCCGCGGACCCCATAAATTTTCAAGAACAGAACCAAACATCCACAAGGCAAACATGTTGCTGAAAATATGACCAATGCTGCCGTGCATGAACAGGTGCGTAACAAACTGCCAGGGTTCAAACAGTTTGCTTTGCCAGCTATGCAGGGCAAACAAATCATCAAAAGAAAAACCGAGATTATTGCCAACAATGCTTTGCGCCAGAAACACAAGCACATTAATAATGATAAGATTTTTGATTGCAGTTGGTAAAATCTGAAAACTACCGGGTCTGAATTCTGTCATGCTTTAAAAAACGGATTTCATTAATAACATAAGACAAAGATTTACTTTTTTTGTTGCTTCTCTTGTTAACTAAATCAACATTTTATTTTCTTAACTTCAACTGTACTACATTTTCAATGTGATGCGTGTGCGGAAACATATCTACCGGCTGAATTTTAGTAACCTTATATTTTGTGTTGAGCAATAACAAATCTCTCGCTTGTGTTGCCGGGTTGCAACTTACATAAACAATCAGCGGCGCCTCAACAGTGAGCAACTTATCTACCAGCTTTTCGTGCATACCGGCGCGAGGCGGATCGGTAATGATAACATCAGGTTTGCCATGTGTTTCAAAAAATTCATCATTGCAAATATGGATAACATCTCCGCAAAAAAAATGCGCGTGATTGATGTGGTTGATAGTAGCGTTTTCTTTTGCATCAAAAATGGCATCAGCTATCATTTCAACACCAACTAAGTGTTTGGCAAAACGGCTTACAAAAATGCCAATGCTGCCGGTGCCACAGTACAAATCGTACACAGTTTGCGTGCCGTTAAGTTCTGCAAAATCGCGGGTAACATCATATAGAATTTGAGCTTGTTTTGTATTGGTTTGAAAAAAAGATTTTGGACTGATTTTAAAAGTAAAATCTTCCAGCCGTTCATAAATAAAACCTCTTCCGAAAACGGTTTGCGGCGATAGATCGTTGATGCTGTCGTTCCATTTCGGATTGATGGTAAACAGTAATGTGGTTATAGTTTGAAACCGTTGCAACAACATTTCCTGTAAGGCTTGCTGATGCTTTTTATCTTCGTAACCAATTACAACATTCACCATCCATTCTTCTGTTGTTGCCGAGCGAATCTGCACATTGCGAAGCCAGCCGGTATGCTGCCGGATATCGTAAAAAGAAACCTCGTTTTCATTGCCCCATTCAACAATAGCTTTCCGTATTTCGTTGGTTGGTTCGTGTTGTAAATGGCAGGTGTTTATTGCCAACACTTTGTCCCAAACACCTCTTGTATGATAGCCTCCTACGTTTTTATTGTGAGCCTTTGTTTTTTCTTCCGGATTTAATTTTGTAAACTCATCATCGGGCATAAAACGCTTGTTGCTGAATGTATATTCCAGCTTGTTCCGGTAATGTGTTGTTTGGCTGCAACCCTTAATAGCACTGATTTCCGGCAATTCTATTTTTGCAATGCGGGTAAAATTATCCTGTACCTGCTGCTGCTTAAACTGCAATTGATTCTGGTAAGGAAGATGTTGCCACTGGCAGCCGCCGCACACGCCAAAATGTTCGCAAAATGGTGTAACCCGCCCGGAAGAAAGGCGATGAAAAGAAACCGGAAAACCTTCTGCCCAATCTTTTTTGTTTTTTACCAACTTAACATCTACAACATCTCCTGGAACCACATTTTCAATAAACACCGCTTTGCCATTTACCCGGCTGATGCACTTGCCTTCAGCGGCATATTTTTGAACCAAAATATTTTGTAAAATGATGGGCGGTTTTTTATGTTTCACAAGGGCAAAGATAAAAGCCACAAGCCGTGAGCTACAAGTTGAAAGAATTAAATATTGCAACCAAAACTTTCTATACTCACAGCTCTTAGCTCACAACTCGCAGCTTTTCCAGTACATACACAACAATGGGACAAAACGTTGCATTTTTTAAAGTGATGTGTTGACGCTTTAACAAAACATCTTCATCCGTATAAGGAAAGCGTTGACAATCGGACGGACGAACTTCATAAACCGAACAGGAATTATCGCCATTTAAAAACGGGCAAGGGTTTGTTTTTACTACATAATCTCCATCCGTATCAAGGGTTAAATAGGTTTCAATAAACTCACCTTCTTTCATTTTTAAATGCTTGCTAATGCGCTTAATATCAGGCGTTTTAAAACGGGGCGAATAATTTTTACAGCAAGCTGCGCACTGCAAACAATTGATGTTTTTAAAAGCTTCTTCGTGCAATTTAGGAAGTTGCTTCAACACTTTGTTTTTATCGCTTTTTTGTAAAAAGCGCTTGTATTCTTTTTGATGATTGGAAGAAATCTTTTGCCAGTTGCTGTTTATAAAGTCTGCCATTATATGTAAAGATGAATAAAAACAAACGAGCTTTAATTTTACAATTTCTTAAATTTAATTTACACGTTACTTTGCCGTAACTAATATTATTCATGCAATCTGTAAGAGAGTACTGGCTGCTGCTCCTTTCAACTCCGTTTTATGTGGTTATCATCGGGCTTGAATTACTGCTAACTCACATTCAGCAACGGCAGGTTTATACTATAAAAGGAACGGTTTCCAACGTGTACCTAATGCTGCTGAACACTTTGATAGACGTGGTTTTCCGCGTTGCATACCTTGCCATTTATCAATATTGCTATCAATTTTCCATTCTACATATTTCCGATCCTTTGTTGTATTGGCTGGTTTTATTGGTTGCCGAAGATTTTTTGTATTACTGGCTGCATCGGTTCGATCATCAAATACGCTTGTTTTGGGCGGTGCATGTAACGCATCATAGCAGTCAGCAACTTAATTTTACGGTAGGTTTTCGGTCTTCTGTTTTTGAACCTTTGTACCGCTTTGTTTATTTTATTCCATTGGCTTTTGTAGGATTTAAACCGCTTAATATTGTTTTCATTTATTCGGCTACGCAAATTTGGGGAACGCTTGTGCATACAGATATTGTAGGCAAATTAGGCTGGATGGAATACATTTTTGTAACACCATCGCACCATCGTGTGCATCATGCCTGCAACGCAAAATATCTCGACAAAAACATGGGTATGTTTTTAATTATTTGGGATAAGATATTTGGCACGTTTCAAAAACAATTATCTGTTCAGGAATACGAACCGATACAATACGGGTTGGTTTCTAACATACAAAAACCAAACGCCGTAAACATTGTGTTTCATGAATGGCAAGGCATTAAAAATGATGTAAAAAGAAACGACATTAGCTGGCGCGAAAAATTAAATTACATACTGAAAGCGCCGGGCTGGAGCCACGATGGAAGCCGTTTAACCAGCCAGCAAATGCGGGAGAAGGAAGTGAAGGCTGATGATTGTTTGTAGTAAGTATTATGATTGAGGACAGCAATAAACGTATTCTGCATTTGTCATACTCCATACTACTTACTACATGCTACAAAATACAAATCATTCAAACTTCAAATGCCTCACCGTTGTTGTTTTTTCTATTAATTGTTTTAAAGAATCTAATCCTACTTTTAAATGCCGTTCCACAAATTTTGACGTAATTATTTTATCACTTTCCGCCGTTTTAACGCCTTCAGGAATCATCGGCTGATCGCTCACTAACAGCAGGGCGCCGGTTGGAATTTTATTAAAAAAACCAACCGTAAAAATAGTTGCTGTTTCCATGTCAATCGCATAGGCGCGAATGCTGCGCAGGTATTCTTTAAACTTATCATCGTGTTCCCAAATGCGGCGGTTGGTGGTGTAAACGGTGCCCGTCCAATAATCGACTTTGTTTTCGCGAATGGTTGTTGAAACGGCGCGCTGCAACGCAAACGCAGGCAGCGCAGGCACTTCGGGCGGGAAATAATCGTTAGAAGTTCCTTCACCGCGAATAGCCGCAATGGGCAAGATTAAATCTCCTAATTTGTTTCGCTTTTTTAAGCCTCCGCACTTGCCTAAAAACAAAACCGCTTTCGGGTTAATGGCTGATAACAAATCCATAATGGTGGCGGCTCCTGCGCTGCCCATTCCAAAATTAATAATTGTAATACCATTAGCCGTTGCGCATTGATAGGGCCGATCTTCCCCCACTACTTTTGTGTTGTTCCATTCGGCAAACAAATGAACGTAATTACTAAAATTAGTAAGCAAGATATAATTGCCGAAGTTGTCTAATTTTTCGCCGGTGTAACGCGGCAGCCAGTTGTTTACAATGTCTTGTCGGCTTTTCATTTACTGCAAATTTTACAAATATACTTATTGGCGGGTGAGTAGTTTTGTACGATGTTGGAGATTGAATTTTTGCCACCGAAATTTCTGATTAAAAAAGAGAACGGAAAAGAACTTATCAAAGATGCCATCCGTAAAAAATGGGTGCGCTTAACACCCGAAGAATGGGTACGGCAAAACATCATTCAATATCTACTTCAAACAAAACAGTATCCTGCTTCTTTATTATCCATTGAAAAAGAAATACGGTTGGGGGAACTAAAAAAAAGATGTGATGTTGTGATTTATAAAGATGACAAGCCCTGGATGATTATTGAATGCAAGCAACCAGATGTATCGCTAACAGAAGCCACTCTGATGCAAGTTTTACGATACAATATGGTAAACAGTTGTTCTTACCTCATCATCAGCAACGGCAATAAAAGCAAGGGCTGGCATTTAGAAAACGGCGGCGCCGAAGAGATATACGAAATACCGGATTGGAAATAGCGGTTATCAAATTTAAACATATCTGTACAATTACTATCTCACAGCCTTAAAATAATGTTAGTAAAACAAAAGGCGGTAGCGCATTGCAGTTTTACATTGCAGAATTGAATTATATTGCACAACAAAACAAATTTAGTTATGAAAAAAATGATGGTAGCGTTCAGCGCATTGCTGATCATTTCTGCGGCTCACGCACAAACATCAACTTCAACCCCAACAACTAACCAACCAGCAGCCCAGGATGTATCGAAGTATTTGCAGATTAACGATGTTGATCATGATATGGGAAAAATTCCTTTTGGCAAGCCGATAGAATACGAAGTGTCTGTGAAAAATCTTAGCTCTGATTCTATCAAATTGCAAAACGTACAAGCGGGTTGCGGATGCACTACCCCGCAATGGAAACCCGGACCGTATGCAGCGGGAGAAACCTTTAAAATTAAAGTGGGTTTTAACGGAAGTACCAAAGGTGCGTTTACAAAAAACGTAACTATTTTTTTAACAAACGGCTTAAGCAAACAAATCAAGTTTCATGGCGAAACGTTTGAAACTCCTGATAATGCAGCACCTGCCAACGGCGCTGTGCAAAGCATGAAGCCATCTTTAAATAAGTAAGTTATGAAATTGATTCTATCGTTTGTTTTTATTGCACTTTCAGGTGTTTGTTTTGCGCAAGACGCGCCGGTTAAATTTATAGAAATCAAACACTCATTCGGCAAAATAAAGCAGGGCGCTCCCGTTAGCACAGAGTTTACTTTTACTAATACTTCCGGCAAGCCGGTGATTATTGAAGTGGCAACTGCGGAGTGCGGTTGCACAACGCCTGAGTATCCAAAAACGCCCATTCTGAAAGATAAAACATCATCTATAAAAGTTACTTACAATGCCGAGGCAGAAGGTCATTTTGAGAAGAAAGTAACAGTAAAATTTGCAAAGGTTTCGCAGCCAGTTTTTCTTACAATTGAAGGCGATGTGGAAAAGAAAACGAAATAAATAACATTTCTCATATTTGCAAAACGAAAGGTCTTTTAATAGACCTTTTTTCGTTTAAAAAATGAATACGAACGAACCGATAAAAATATGTGTACGCCTTCCCAACTGGCTTGGAGATGCGGTGATGAGTTTAGGTTTTTTGCGCCTGTTAAGGCAGGCTTACCCCTCTGCATTTATTTCGGTTGTTATAAAAAAAAGATTGGAGCCACTGATAACTGAATTGCCGGAAATAAATGAAGTGTTCATTTTTACAAAAGATAAATACAAAGGCTTGCGAGGCGTTTGGAAATATGGAAAACGTTTAGCCGAACGGCACCGTTTTGATTTGTTTTTTGTTTTACCCGATTCGTTTTCTTCGGCAATGATGGCATTTGCAAGTGGTGCAAAAAAACGCATTGGTTTTAAAAAAGAAGGCAGGAGTTTTTTGTTGACGGATGTTTATAAGAAGCCGGTTGGAAGACACAGGGTAGAAGATTATGCTTCGCTGATTCAACAATTCAATCCGTCTGTTTTGGATAGTAAGCCAATTGTACAATTGCCCTTTGAAAAGGTTGAAATAACAGAACCGTATTTAATTGTAAACACCAATTCAGAATCTCTTACAAGCCGCTTGCCGGTTGAAAAAGCAGTTGAATTAATCAGGCTTGTTCAGCAACAATTTTCTTTGCCCATAAAACTAACTGGTTCGCCAAAAGAAGCGGCTTATGTAGATGAAGTTATTGAGCAGTTGCCTAATAAAAAGAATATAGAAAATTTAGCTGGCAAAACAAACTTGAACGAGCTTATTACACTCATTCAAAGCGCTTCTTTTATGATAAGCAGCGATAGCGGCCCGGCGCACATTGCAAGTGCATCAGGCATTCCGCTGGTTGTAGTTACCGGCGCCGGTAACGAACATAGCACAGGTCCTTATCAAAACCCTAAAGCTATCGCCGTGCGCAATGGAACACTTCCTTGCGAACCTTGCGTGAAAAATTATTGTAAACTGGCGCCATTGCCGCAATGTCTTGTGCAAATGCAAATGCAAAAAGCAATTGACGCAGCCAACACGGTATTGAATAAAAACAATGACAACAATGTTTGAGGATGACGTAGAAAATTGCTTAACCGTATTGCAAAGCGGTGGCGTCATCTTATATCCAACTGATACGGTTTGGGGCATTGGCTGCGATGCAACCAATAAGGCAGCCGTTGAAAAAATTATCCTTTTAAAACAACGGGCGGATAATAAAAGTTTTGTTGTGCTGGTAGCTGATGAGCGCGATGTTTTAAAGCATGTAGCAGCGCCGGATTTAGCATTGTTTGATTATCTGCAGGCAACGCTGAAACCCACTACTGTTGTGTACCCTAATACAATTGGTTTGGCAGAAAATGTTATGTCGGATGATGGTTCTGCGGCAATAAGAATTTGCCACGAACCCTTTTGCAGGAATTTGATAAAACGCTTTCGTAAACCTATTGTTAGCACTTCTGCAAATGTATCAGGGCAGCCGTCTCCGCATTATTTTTCAATGATAACTAAAACAATTACAAATGGTGTTGATTATATTGTACACTACCGGCAGGATGATAACATACCAGCGTTGCCATCAAGGATTATTAAATGGGAAAATGGGAAGGTGATGGTAATAAGGGAATGAATGAAATGTATCGTTTGTTTTTGCAACAGTATTTGGTTAATTGCTTAATTAATTTTAGAACGTACAACAGTATTTCTATAAAATAATTTTTAATGACTATCCGTATATAATAACCCTTTTATTATTAGGGTTGTGCAAAGCCATCATTGCGAGGCACGAAGCAATCTAAACACCACACAATATCACGTTTATAAGTGGAATATAGCAGTACATAAACTGTATTTGTATCGGCTGTTTATTCCTGTAAATGCGTAGTGTCTTTTATGCCTGTAAATATCACTGACATATTTTTAGCATCGTAAATATTACGGTTAAGTTTGTTACCCAAAACAATGATGGTTGCCGTATCCTGCACAAGCCTTGTGAACACGGTGTTGCTGCCATGCCATTTGCCATTGTGGTAAATAATAGAATCAATTCCGTTGTTAAACAAACGCCAGCCCAAACCATAGTTGTGCATTGATTTCCGTTCGTGGCTTTGCGGCATAAAAGCTGTGTCCAGCGTGGTTTTGGTAACAAATGTGTGTTGATACAAAGCCTTATCCCACTGCAACAAATCGCGGGCGGTTGTGTACACATTTTTATCACCGTATGTACAATCTAAATGATCCATTTGGTAAGGTCGGTTGCCAACCATGGTAGGCACATAACTTAGCGTATCGGCAATGGAAAAAATATAAGTGCTGTTCATGCCAAGCGGTGCAAACACACTGTCTTTCATAAACTGCGGAAACGGCTGGTGCGTTATCTTTTCAACCACCAGTGCCAGCAACATAAAATTGGTGTTGCAATAATGAAACACACGGTTTGGCGAAGCTTCCATCGGCGGCTGATGAGCGATCATAAAATTCAACACATCTTCATTGGTCGCCTTTTGTTTTTTGTTCCAATCTTTATCCATAAAATTGAGGTAATTGGGCAAGCCGCTGCGGTGTGAAAGCAACATTCTGATGGTGATTCCATGATAAGGAAGCTGCGGAAAATATTGCTGCAATGTATCGTTTAACGATAACCTGCCTTGTTGCCAGAGCCGCATAATTTCTGTTCCGGTAAAGGTTTTGGAAACGGATGCCAAATGAAAAGGCGTATTGGGCGTAATGGAATCTTTGGTTTTAAAATTGGCGAGACCTGTGTAATCTTCAAAAACAATCTGGCCGTTTTTTGCAACCAGAATGGCACCGTTAAAGCCGCTTCTTTTTAAATGTGTTTCGTAGTAAAACTTCGCTTCATTTCCATAACGCGAAATTTCTTCAGGCGTTAATTGCCGGAAGGTAAAATCAGCCATTGGTGCGGCTTTTGGAGATCTGTCCGGTTTTTTTTCTGCCTTTGAGCTGCAGCAAATCATGCCAAAAACAAAAGCGCAAATACTAATAAAAAATAATGCAGGTTTCATAAGTGAAAAACAAAAATAAGCGGATTGCGGTTACTTCATTTTGTGTAACTGGTTTTGCGGCGATAACTTTACCGTTTTATATTGATTGTGAACCGGCGACTCTTCTTTTTTTAATTCATTTTTAAGTTTTGTATGGCTGTTGTTTTGTTTGATACCGCTGCAAGAAGCCGCTTGTATCCTTTCACTTACACGAAGGCTGTGGCTGATTTGCGCTTTGGAATGTGCAGCATACAGGAACGCTGGCGATTTATTTTTAAAGAAGAAAATATTTATGTTGAAACAGCCGATTATTTACAAAGATTATATCCTGTTTTGCGGGAAGGTGTTCACACATGGATTAACGCTTGCGTGTTGCCTTTTGATGATGTGATTGATAAAATAAAAATATTGCAGCAAGGTGATGTTTTGGAAGATGAAAACGGTATTGTCGCCTGCAAAGGTTTGGGTGAAAACGTAACCCATGTTTTAGAACATTCTGCTACTAATTTCACAACAATTGATACGGCGCAATGGCTGCTTTATCCTCATCAAATGCTTCTGTTAAACAGGCATTTTATAATGTTTGATTTTGCCTTGGTTACAACAAATAGAACATCACAAACTGTAGCAAAAACAAACCAGTTTTTTCAACCCCAAAATATTTTTATTGAAGAAGGCGCGAGTGTAGAATGCAGTGTTATCAACGCTTCCGAAGGTTTTGTTTATATAGGTAAAGATGCTGTTGTGATGGAAGGATGCTTGTTAAAAGGTCCGTTATTCATCGGTGAGAAAACGGTTGTAAAAATGGGTTGTAAACTATATGGTGCAACATCTGTTGCTCATCATTGCACTGCGGGTGGCGAAATAAAAAACGTGGTAATGCACGCCTTCAGTAACAAAGCGCATGATGGTTATCTTGGCGATTCTGTAATAGGCGAGTGGTGCAATTTAGGCGCTGGCAGCAGCAACAGCAATATAAAGAACACAGCAGGTGATATTTTATTATTCAATGAACATGATAACAGATACATCAACGCAGGCAATAAATGCGGCGTGATGATGGGCGATTATACACGCGTTGCCATTAATTCATCTATCAACACAGGCAGCGTTTACGGCGTGTGTTGCAATGTGTTTGGCGAAGGTTTGTTGCCATCCCGTTTGCGAAATTTTTCATGGGGCGTAAGCGGCGTAGGTTATGCGGTTGATAAAGCCATCAGGCATATCAATCAATGGAAACAATTTAAAGAGCAGGTATTATCAAACGAAGAAGAAGCCGTTTTGAAATATATCTTTGACAAGTTTACAATTGAATGAAAACATACGAATACACCATTTTAGAAGTGCCTGTAACCGGCTGGTTTTGGGGCGGACGAATTGATACAAAAGCATTACTTCAGAGGCTGAATCAATTGGGAAAATCAGGCTGGCAAGTAGTTGCCGCCAATGATACCAACCGTTACAACGGCGCTTCAAGAAATATGTTTGTGATTTTACAAAGAGAAATACAATAACCAATTATGAGAAAACAGATTGCGGCTGCCAATTGGAAAATGAACTTAACCTGGCAACAAGGCGAACAATTATTAACTGCTATTCACAACAGCGATTACGAGTTAAACAGCTACCAGTTTGCAGTGTTTGCAGTGCCGTATCCTTATCTTCATTTGGCACAGGAGAAGTTGCAAAATAAGGCGAATGTGTATGTGGCTGCGCAAAATTGCAGTAATAAAAAATCGGGTGCTTATACGGGCGAAGTATCGGTTGAAATGCTGCAAAGCTTAGATGTGAAATATGTAATCATCGGTCATTCTGAAAGGCGGGAATATTTCAATGAAACCAATGCTTTACTGGCAGAAAAAATTGATATCGCTTTAGCGCACCATATCATACCTGTTTTTTGTTGCGGTGAGCCTTTACCGGTTCGCGAAGCCAACACGCAAAATGCCTATGTAGCAAAGCAATTAGAAGAATCGTTGTTTCACTTAACTGAAGAAGAAATAAAAAATATTGTAGTTGCTTACGAGCCGATCTGGGCAATTGGTACAGGCAAAACGGCAACGAAAGAACAGGCACAGGAAATGCACGCTTTTATAAGAGCTGAACTGGCGAAAAAATACGGACAGGCGATTGCTGATACCATTTCTATTTTGTATGGAGGAAGCGTAAAAGCAGCCAATGCCAAAGAAATTTTTGCAGAAGAAGATGTAGATGGCGGTTTGGTTGGCGGCGCATCGTTAGTGGCTGATGAATTTGTAACAATTATTAAAAGTTTAAAATAGGTTTGTTTTTGCTTCAAATTTACAAAGGCGACAGGTTTTTATTTATTGTGTTTTGCAGCTTTTGGTCGACTTCATTTTCCTTTGAAAACCGGCTTTCTTTTTTCAATAAAAGCTGTTGTGCCTTCTATCATATCTTCGGTTGAAAAGCATTTGCCAAACTGCTTTGTTTCATAATCATACCCTTCGTGCGTATGATTAAAATGATTCACGCAGTCTATAATTTTAGCGGCGGCAAGCGGCGCTTTTTGATGAATCAACTGCAATGTTTTTTTTGTTTCCAATAATAATTCTTCCGGTGTGCAAACTTTGTTTACGATGTTATAATTTTTAGCTTCTTCAGCACTTATCATTTTGCCGGTGAGCATCAATTCGTTGGCAATATTTTTACCCGCCAATTGCGTTAACCGTTGTGTTCCGCCATAGCCTGGAATAATGCCTAAATTTATTTCCGGCTGACCAAATTTCGCCGTATTGGAAGCATAGATAAAATGACAAGCCAACGCCAGTTCGCAACCTCCGCCCAAGGCAAATCCATTTACTGCAGCAACAATGGGTTTGGATGAATTTTCTATTTTGTTCATCAGCTCATGACCATATCTTGCAAGAGCTTCGCCTGCGTTGGTGTCCATCTTTCCAAATTCAGAAATATCGGCACCGGCAACAAATGCTTTATCGCCACTTCCGGTAATGATAGCCGACTTGATTTCTTTATTTTCATATACTTCATCAATGGCTTTATCAAGCTCGTGCAAGACCAATTGATTCAAAGCATTCAGCTTATCAGGACGATTGATGGTAATGGTAAAAATATTTTCTTCAAGGTTTGTTAGCAGTGTTGTGTACATTATCTTTTTGTTTTGTTATATCGCTGATTTACAAACTTGAAAGATAAAGTAATCTCCACTTTCAACTAACAACTATCAACTCTTAAATGCTTCTTTGTATAATACCACCGCCAATTACATCATCGCCTTCATAAAATACAGCACTTTGTCCCGGCGCAATACTTTTTACAGGCTCAATAAAACGAACCTGAACATTGTTACCCTCGTTATGTAAAATACTTTCTGCACCACTGTCTTTGTACCTGATTTTAGTATGAACTAATGTGCCATCTGCAACGCCATCGTATTTCATCCAGTTTAGTTTACCAACAGTCATAATTTGTTCAGATAAATCTTCTTCATCACCCAACATTACAGTATTGTTTTGCGGGTTAATGGCAGTTACATAAGCTGGTTTTCCCAATGCAATGTCCAAGCCTTTGCGCTGACCAATGGTATAAAAAGGATAGCCTTTGTGATTGCCTAATTTATTGCCCTGTTTATCAATAAACCAACCGCCGCTTACCTCTTCTTCAAGCCCTTGAACATTGCGTTTTAAAAAGCCGCGATAATCGTTATCCGGCACAAAACAAATTTCATAACTCTCACTTTTTTTAGCGAGTTCAGGATAACCAAAATTAAGAGCCATTTGCCTGATTTCTGTTTTGCGATATTTACCTAACGGAAGAAGGGTACGGCTCAACAAATCCTGCTGCAAGCCCCACAATACATAGCTTTGATCTTTGGTTTTATCTAACCCTTTACTAATAACAAAACGTTTGTTTTTATGTTGATGAACATTAGCGTAATGCCCCGTTGCAATAAACTCGCAACCCAAAGCATCGGCGCGTTTCAACAATGCCCGCCACTTAATGTGCGTGTTGCACATTACGCAAGGGTTAGGTGTGCGACCTGCCAAATATTCTTCAATAAAATTTTCAACCACAAAGCCGCCAAATTCATCTCGTATATCTAAAATAAAATGCGGAAAACCGTTTTGTACAGCCGCCTGGCGGGCATCGTTAAAGCTATCAATGTTACAGCAACCTGTTTCTTTGTGGCTGCCTCCACTCGTGGCATAATCCCATGTTTTCATGGTAATGCCAACCACTTCGTAACCTTCATTATGCAACATTAATGCAGCCACGGTACTATCAATACCGCCACTCATGGCTACCAGCACTTTTCCATGCTTACTCATAACTTCATTTCCTGCAAAGATACTTATATGAGAATGTTTGTAAAATGGTTAGTGTGTTGATTGGGTGTTAAGATGAATAAAAGAAAATTATAAACAAAAAAGTAGGTTGAAATAAACCGCCATTGTTTGCTTTGAAGAAAGACAACACATTAAAGAACAGGTTTTGCAAATTTTGTTGTAGAGAAAGGCTCCAGCCAGGATGAAACAGTAAACCAATCCATAAGGCTACTTTGTTTTTCTTTCACTCTCCTTTTATAAGAGAACTCGTTGGATGAAGGGTTATACACATACTCTTTTATCCACTCATGAAAATTAGTAGCTACAGTTTCAATTGCATCCATTATAAAATGAATGTTTGCATCGGTCATGGTTGGATGAATCGATAATCTTACCCAGCCTGGCTTACACGATAAATCTCCTGAACGGATTTTTCCCAATACTCGGTAAGATTTTTTTTCATCGATATGAAGTAATGTATGTCCGTACGTTCCTGCGCAGGAGCAACCGCCTCTTGTTTGGATGCCAAACCAGTCGTTAAGGATTTTTACAACGCCATTATAGTGCGCTCCTTTTACTATAAACGAAACAATGCCCAACCTGTTTTTATAGTTTTCCTCAAGCACTTCAATGTTTGGTAGTAATGAAAACCTATTGAAAATGATTTGCAGCAATTCTTCTTCCCGATGCAAAATATTTTCAACACACATCGCTTCTTTTAACCTGATGCACATTGCTGTTTTTATTCCTCCTAAAAAAGGAGGTGTGCCGCCATCTTCACGTTGTTCTATGCTGTTAATATAGTCATGACCTTTCCATGGGTTACTGTAAGTTACCGTGCCGCCACCTGGCTGATCGGGAACCTTGTTGTTATAAATGTTTCTATTAAAAATCAAAACACCTGGTGTGCCTGCGCCACCCAGGAATTTATGACCTGAAAAATAAATTGCATCCAGGTGCGTACCTTTTTCAGCAGGGTGCATATCAATAGTAATATAAGGAGCAGAACACGCAAAGTCAACAAAACAAAAACCATCGTATTTATGGATAAGCTTTGCAATTTGATGATACGGAGTTTGAATGCCTGTAACATTAGAGCAGGCTGTGATAGCAGCAATTTTGTTTTTCTTTTGCTTGTATTTTTCTAATAGGATTTCAAAATGCTCCATATCAACATTACCATATTTGTTGGACTTAATAATCTCAACGGTTGCAATGGTTTCTAACCAGGAAGTATGGTTACTGTGATGCTCCATGTGAGTTACAAAAACAACAGGTTTTAACTCTTCATCCAAAGGCAGGAGCGCTGCCTCTTCTTGAATATAATCCTTCACCCGTTCCGGTATCCGCATACCTAATATCCGTTGTAGTTTATTCACGGCAGCTGTCATGCCACTACCGCAAAAAATCAACACATCATCGCTGTTTGCACCAACGTGTTTTTTTACAATCTTCTTTGCTTTTTCGTAAGCTTCAGACATCATTGTACCGGTAATAGTTGTTGCAGTATGTGTGTTTCCAAGAAATGGCAATACTTCGTTTTGAATACACTTCTCAATGGGTGCGTAAGCTTGCCCGCTGGCTGTCCAGTCTGCATAAAGAATTTCTTTCTTTCCAAAAGGCGACTCAAAAGTTTGTTGAAGACCGATAATATTGTTTCGGAATTGCATGAAATACGTCTCCAATGTACTTTGTGAAGTCATTAATTCAATCTGATTACGGAATATGGAAGAACTTTCACTCAATTAATTTTACTTAGATTTTGCAGAACTATTTATACCGAATAAGTCGTAGGGTTGTTTGCTAAAGTAGTGGTTAGCTAATGAGGAAACAAGAAAAACATAAGCGATGAAAGCAACCACAACCAGCAACTGAATAAAGGATGTTTTTTGAATATCCTGTTTTGTTTTTACATCACAAATTTCACCAGGGCAATATTGTGCTTTTGCTTTATAAAACAAGGAATATAACTTACACCCCAAGCAAATTCCGAACGCTGATTCGAAGAATAAAAACACCAGACAAATTAAACAGCCAATGCCTGTTATAGGGCTATAAGCATTTACAATAACAAGGAAAATAAACATGATGGCTGATAGGAAAATACCAATGATCCAGGCAAACTTTTTTTGCGCGGCGCCAACGTATTCAGGCGTTTGATTGCTAACAATCATACGACCGATAATTAAAAAAGGAGAAAATTTAGGATTGATAAAAACACGTATGATAAGATCGGTAAGAAACATTGTAATCACATACTTTGCCGGCAAAAAATTTCCTGTTATTAAAATGAGTAATAATGAGGTTAATACACCTAAAAATAAGATGCCGGCTGCTGCCCGTATTTCCCTTTCATTCAAAACAGGAATGTTGTATCCTGCAACGTTTTCTCCGAATTGTATAATGTTATTCATAGTTTCAGTATTTGGTTTGTGATGAGATTCTAAAATTAGATGATTCATTTTTCGACCATCCTTTCCTGTGTTCTTATGCAAGATTATCTGATTAACAGAAGCAAGGAGAACTACCGTCAACAAACAGCAGGTTCTGGTAAACAAACAGCAAAACATAGTCAATAGCCAAACAATAGAAATAAAGACATTTGCTGTTGTTGTACGAATGCAATGAAAAAAAGAATTGATAAAAAGCGGTTTCTATTTTATGTAAGAGTTGGGATTGCTTTTGCACTATTAGGATTATTGGCTGAATATGCCCAACATTCAAATGCCTTTTTCCAAAGAGCTTTGAATGGTATCTGGTCTGTTAGTTATGTTACGGTGCTCAATTATTTTTTATTTGAACATACGCTGCCTTTACTAAGCCGGAAACAAATTATCAAATCTTTTTTGCGGGTTGTTGTTTACTTTTTTTTATCTTCCTTAGGTGCCTATTTATGGAAGTGCATTGGCGTTAGTTTACATATTTATACTGCAATAGCTACATTTGATTCAACCTCAGAAGCCATTTCTGATCGGATGTCGTACAGTGAGGGTTCGGTTTTCTTTTTCGGTATTATCCGGCATGTTTATAACTATATAAAACTAAAGCAAGCCACACAGCAACTGCGCATTGAAAAGCAAACCGCCGAATTGAATTATCTGAAATCGCAAACCAATCCGCATTTTTTATTCAACACTTTAAATAACATTTATTCATTGGCAAGAGACAAGTCTGATCTGGCTCCTGAATCTATTTTGCGCTTATCAAAAATCCTGCGATTTATGCTGTATGAAACAGGAGGAAACTATATTGCTGTAGAACAGGAACTAAAAATTATAACCGATTACATATCGCTTGAAAAATTGCGCTATGATGAATCTCTGCGTGTGGCTTTTAATTATGACATTGAAGATATGAAACAAGCGTTACCGCCTTTGTTATTGATACCTTTAGTTGAAAATGCTTTTAAGCATGGCGTTTCAGAAACAAGAAACCAGCCCTTTGTTGATATACATCTGTCAATTGACAAACGGCAGCTCGCTTTTTTTATAAAAAATTCAACAGAAGAATCTAACGAAGAAAGAAGCACAAAAGAAAGCATTGGTCTTGCCAACCTGAGGCGTCAGTTAGAGTTACTGTACACGGATTACAGTTTATCTGCACAACAAACTGAGTTTGTTTTTACCACAATTTTAAAAATCAATCTTGCAAGCCATGTATAGCATCAAATGTATTGTAATAGAAGATGAACCATTAGCTGTGAAAGTAGTAACAGATTATATTTTACAAGTGCCTTTTTTAGCGTTACAGGCAACGTTTAAAGATGCGATTTTAGCAACCGACTGGTTACGGAATAATCATACCGAACTTATCTTTTTAGATATTCATTTGCCTAAAGTAAAAGGGCTGGCGTTTTTAAAAACGCTTTTGCATCCGCCGGCAGTAATCATTACAACTGCCTATCATCAATATGCAGTAGAAGGGTTTACTTTAAATGTAACCGATTACCTGTTGAAGCCATTTGATTTTGAGCGATTTTTAGTTGCTGTAACCAAAGTAAAAACGGCGCAAAAACAAAAGAAAGAAAAAGATGAGATAAAAGACTTTATCTTTTTAAACGTGCAAAAAAAGAAGGTGAAAATTTTATTCTCTGATATTGTGTATGTGGAAAGCCAGCGCGAGTACATAAAAATAATTACAACAAAAAGCGAGTATTTTTCTAAAATGAGCACACATGAAATTGAAGAGCTGTTGCCTGCTCATCTTTTTAAACGAATTCATCGTTCTTTTATCGTTTCTATTGGTAAGATTGAATGCTACACGGCGGAAATGGTAGAAGTGAATGGAGTGCCAATTCCTATTGGCAGAGGTTATAAAGATGTGATAGAGAATTTATAGATTTCCATTACTTACTTACCTGATCATGAAGTTGCAGTATTCAATACCTTTTCAACATCATCGCCTGTTGCAGTTGTGCTCTCTTTGTCTGGCTTAATTTCGCAGGGATATCCAAACAAACATCGGTCTTTAATCATCGTTGCTACTTCTTCAGGCACAAACTCTTCCCAACCTTTTTCGTTGCTTTTTATCATTTGCAACACCTTGTCTGTTTGTACATTCAGGTTCTTTCTGTTATAATGCGTAATGTCTTCTATTTTGTTATTGGCAATCAGGTAGCGATAAAGGTCAATCAGGTGAGGAGGCAATTGCAGGCGCAGGCAATTTTGTATTACGCCATTGCGCAAAGTAGGATAAATAAAAAGCTTCACTTTTCGGCTGAACAATGTGGCGAACGATTCTAAAATTCCACCCGAAAGTTCCCGGTAATGATCTTCAGAGAAGATGTATTCAAGGTTTGGATAACCCAACACAACGCCCATTTTTAGTTTGGTGATGGTAGATAGATAAGCCACCAATTTATAATACTCGTGAAAGTTTGATATCATTACTGTTTGTCCCAGCGAACACAAAATATCCACACGCTCAAGAAAATCTTTTTCATCAATATCAGCAGTAAGGTCGGCATCCCGTTCTTTCAATCCTTGCAGGGTTAGTTCTGTAACTACCACAACATTTGTTTTGTCAATATCCGACTCTTCAAGAAATTGAGTTAAGCCCGTATTCAGCATGTCTAAATGCACGTTGATAACAGGTCGGAAACGTCCCCGAACAATAACAATATGCTTTTTATACAACACTTCGGAAGGTTGCAGGTTTTTACCATTAGCACCAAACACGGCAGCATCTGAAAAGCCGTATTTTACAAGGTGCAAGCTCATCAGCCGGTTATCGGCTTTTTTAAAACCAGGTCCATCAAAACGAATCATATCTATCTGGATGCGGTCTTTCGACAAATCATCCATCAGCGAAAGCAAAAAAGCAAGCGGCGTTTCCGAATAATTGAAACAGGCATAAATTAAGTTCACACCCAAAATACCAACCGCTTGTTGCTGCATGTTATTATCGTTATCTAACAATTTTACATGCAACACCACGTCATTATATTCGGCTTTGGGTGTTAGTTGAAAACGCACGCCCATCCATCCTTGTCCTGAATTTGTTTTCTGATAATTGAGAGCCGATACGGTATCGGAAAAAGCAAAGAAGGTAGTGGTATCGCCACGTTGCGCTTCTAAGCGTTCCATCAACAAACCATATTCATGTTCAAGCATGGCTATCAACCGGCTTTCGCTTACGTAACGGCGTTTTTTTTCAGCACCGTAAATAGCATCGGAAAACAGCATGTCGTAAGCCGACATGGTTTTAGCAATAGTGCCTGATGAGCCGCCGGCTTTAAAAAAGTTTGCCGCCACGTCTTGCCCGGCACCAATTTCGGCAAAGGAGCCGTAAATCTGCGGGTCTAAATTAATAGCTAACGCTTTTTGTTTTGTGCCGAGGTAAGTGTTTTGAAATGCTTGCATACACAGAATCTTTAGAGGTTGCTATCGCAATTTGCATTACTTGAAAAGACATGATGAAGATACGATTTTTTTAGCAGGAGTTTTTGCAATAAAAGAAAAGGTAGCAGTTGGGTTGAAAATAAAAAACTTGCTATTGTTCAGCAATTGCACCAGTTACTGCTTACTTCTTATCGGCGATGATGGCGGGTTTCCCGAAGAATCATAACAAGTTGTGTGGAATCTGAACTGCCGTATTTATCATCCTAAGAACTGATGACATGCTTTATTAATCCGTTTTAGATTCAACCATATTTATTCCGATTCTTTGGAAAAGACATTGTAAGAATGAATAGAGTAAAAACATTTGTTAGTGGTGGCTTTACAATTACTAAAATTGTAAAGCCGCATAAGAGTTTTTAATTATTGATAGTAATGAAAGTTTTTGTAAATGTGCTCCTTCTTAATAAAATATGTGTAAATAAAAGAACCGATGCTATATGAAAAATTTTGAGTAATAAAATTAGATTGACGCAATTGTTTGTATTATAAAATGCAGATCGTAAGCAATAAGAGTGAAGGATGTTGGAGATTTAGAAGATGTAAGGGACTTGTGGTTATATTTGTGTTGGTGGTTATTTTATAATGGCATTATTATAAAAATCAAATTTAAATATGAAACAAACACTTCAATCTTTCCCTTCAAGATTAGTGATAATGACCATGGTTTTTTTACACAAATGTCTTGTAATAATCCGCATACAAACACGGCAAAACAAACAAAGGTTGACTCAGTTGCGCTAACATAAAATGTATAGCCATGTTTGGGATAAAATAATATAATAAAAGAAAGTTGAACATGTTTGATGATTTAAATTTTACAAAAGAAGTTCTTATGCACGCCAGCCCGAAGGATGTTATTGGTATTGACAGCGCAAGAACTTATTACGCTAATTATGTGACGGGTTTTTCCGACGTTACATTTACCATAATAGATGTATTTGAAGTGGGTAATAAACTTATGAAACACTGGAACTTTAAAGGAACTCATACAGGCGTTTTTTTTGATATTCAAGCTACAGGCAAGAAAGTAAACATAAACGGTGTTACCTTAGTTCATATGGAAAATGGTAAAATCGCTGAAGAAAGAGATTTTATTGACAACTTAAATTTTATGCAGCAACTTGGACTGATTCCAAAATAGCAGTCTTCCAAATCAAACAAAAAGCTACTGCCAATGTTAGATCTGCAATAAGCTACAAAACAACATTAGCCGTAGATCTGGCTTGACACAATCTCTTTTGTTTTTAAACGTAATTATAGCTACTAATATCATCATAGGTAAATTGACGATTCTTGTTGGTGAATTACACTTCAGAATGATGGGATATTTTTGGAATTAGATATACAGTTAGGTCAGCCCTAAAACGCAGAGAATATTTTAGCGGCTTTACATATCAATCATATTGCATCTTGTGTATTCATTATATTATTTGGAATTTTTCTTACCTATTATAGCATTACCGCAATAAATTTCAAGCCCTTTGAATAATCTTTTTATTGTTCTGCATGTAACGAAACAAAATAGCTTTGCAGTCTTGCTATTGAAATAAACCCAAATTGTTACAACAATTATGAATGAAATTACAGCCTCTATAATCACCATTGGCGATGAACTTTTAATTGGACAAGTAGTAGATACCAACAGCGCATGGATGGCGCAGGAACTGAATAAAATTGGTGTGTGGATGAAGCGTAGAATTGCCATTGGTGATGTGTGGAATGAAATATGGCAGGCCTTGGATGAAGAAGCAAAAAATGCTGATGTTATTTTAATAACCGGAGGCTTGGGACCAACGGCTGATGACATTACCAAACCTTTACTAAATCAGTATTTTAGCGGGAAGATGATAGTTGACGAAGCTTCTTTAAGCAACGTAAAAAATATTTTTGAGCGGATACTAAAACGCCCCTTGCTTGATGTAAATATAAAGCAAGCTGAAGTGCCTGATGTATGCACGCCCATAATAAACACACGCGGCACAGCACCAGGAATGTGGTTTGAGCGGGACGGGAAAATTTTTGTAAGTATGCCCGGCGTTCCTTTTGAAATGAAAGCGATGATGGCGACTTATGTGTTGCCTAAATTATTACAACATTTTACCATGCCCGTCATCACTCACAAAACCTTTGTAACGTTTGGTATGGGCGAATCGTTTTTATCAGAAAAAATACAACCTGTTGAAACAATATTGCCATCTCACATTAAGCTGGCTTATCTGCCAAACTTAGGCATGGTGCGGCTACGCTTCACTGCCAAAGGCGATGATAAAGAAAAATTAGATAACGATTTAAACAACATTGAACAACAACTTTTGCCTTACATTGAAGATATACTCGTTGCTAAAAAAGATGTTAGCATGGAAACCGTAGTTGGCAATTTGCTGGATGAACATAAACAAACCGTTGGCGCTGCCGAAAGTTGCACCGGCGGTTATATTTCGCACCTGTTTACAGCCAATGCAACCTCGTCATCTTACTTTACCGGAAGCGTAGTTTGCTACGATAAAAAAATTAAAGAAGAAGTGTTGATGGTTAATAAAAATCTGCTTGCCGAAAAAGGAACGGTTGATAAAGCCGTTGCAGAGCAAATGATAACCGGCACATTGAACATTTTAAAAAGCGATTATGCGGTTGCCGTAACCGGCTTGATGGGACCGGGAAATGGAGGAGAAGATAAGCCTGTAGGCACAACCTGGATAGCCGTTGGCAACAAAGAAAAAACCGTATCGAAAGAATTTTGTTTTCGGTTTGACAGAAAACGAAACATCGAACTCACAGCCATGAATGCTTTAAATATGCTTCGTTTGTTTATTATAGAAAATGCGCCTCGAAACGACTAACAATTATTATCATTCAAACCTTTATTTTTGATTTTTATAGAAGCTTGTCCTTCATATTTTTTAAAAAAGATGAGTAAAAACAAAGCAAGAAGTAAGCTTCAATTACCTGGTTTATTAAATTTTTTTTATGGCAATTGTTGATGTTATTATGCCAAAATTAGGCGAAAGCATTATGGAAGCTACCATTTTAAAATGGCACAAAAAAACCGGCGATACCGTTGCCAGCGATGAAACGCTTCTTGATATTGCTACCGATAAGGTTGACAGCGAAGTGCCTTCAACGGCAAGCGGCATTATCACCGAATTGCTGTATAAAGAAAACGACGTTGTGCCCATTGGTGCAGCCATTGTTCGCATCAACACAAATGGCGAAGCGCCGAATAATAACCCCCCAAAAATTGTTACAGAAGAGCCTGAGGAAGATATACAAGTGCCTTATGCTCCACAGCCAAAGCCTGTGCTGCCAGGGGCTTCTGGCAGTATCAATCGTTTTTATTCGCCGCTTGTTCTAACCATTGCTAACAGTGAAGGCATTGCAATGATGGAATTAGAAACCATACCCGGAACAGGCGCCGATAACCGCGTAACAAAAAATGATATTCTTGCATATCTTGAAAACAAAAAGAAAAGACTTCCTTTTGAAAATAAGGTAAATACAACACAACCTCAACCATCACAAACCAACGAACAACAGCAATCTTCTTTATCTGCACAAAAAGAAAAAGAACCTCAACCCGTTACAAAATATGGTAACAATGTTGAAGTTGTTGAGATGGACAGGATGCGCAAGCTGATTGCAAAGCACATGGTTGAAAGCAAACAAACCAGCCCGCATGTTACCTCTTTTTCGGAAGCTGATGTTACCAGTATGGTGTTGTGGCGCAATAAAATAAAACCTGATTTTGAAAAGCAGGAAGGCACAAAAATTACGTTCACACCATTGTTTATTGAATGCATTATTAAAGCAATAAAAAAATATCCCATTATCAATAGTTCGGTAGATGGCGATAACATCATTTTAAAAAAAGACATCAACATTGGTATGGCTACCGCTTTGCCCAATGGCAACCTTATTGTTCCGGTAATTCGCAATGCTGACTATATGAATTTAATTGGTTTGACTAAATCGGTAAACACATTGGCTAACAACGCCCGCAATGGTAAATTAAAACCCGATGATACCAAAGATGGCACGTTTACTTTTACCAATGTAGGCACGTTTGGAAGCCTGATGGGAACGCCGATTATTAACCAGCCGCAAGTGGCTATTTTATCTGTTGGCATTATAAAAAAACGTCCGGTAGTTATTGAAACCGAACAAGGCGATACGCTTGGCATCCGGCACATGATGTATCTTTCGTTAAGCTACGACCATCGCATTGTAGATGGCAGCACAGGCTCTTCTTTTTTAGCTGATGTAGCCAAAGAAATTGAGAATTGGGATGAAAAACGAACACTTTTATAACATCATTCCATGTTTCTGCTAAACCGGCTAAACGTTTTTGGAAAGCGTTGTTTAATGCGGCTAATTACTTTTTTAACCAGCAAGGGCGAAGCGGAAATATTTTTCAAAAAGCGGCGAATATCCTGCACGTCTTTTAAATAGAATTTCGCTGCCGACATGTTGCCTCCCACTTTTATGGTAAACGCTTTATCGGCAAGTGCAATAAACATATCTTCATCGGTGGTATCATCGCCAATTGCCAATGCAAAATCGTAAGCATTTTTATTGATGTAGTGCGTAGCCGATTTGCCTTTGTTCGCTTCAATGCTTTTTATTTCCACCACTTTATTTCCACGCAGCATCTGTAAGCCAAGATCGGCAACTGTATATCGAAGCGTGTTAATCAATTCAGCAGCACGCGTTTCTCCCAACTCATTTTCCACCTTACGAAAATGCCATACCAGCGATGATGTTTTTTCTTCGGTAAAAGCGCCTGGCGTTCGTTCGTTGTAAGTATTTAGTGTTGGTTGAATATCTGTTTTCCAACCGGATGACAAGCCTTTTAACTGATCCCATTTTGTGCCTTTTTCTTTGTACCAAACGCCATGCTCGCCAATTAAATGCAACGGCATATTACCAAACCATTCCTCTAATTTGGTATGCGCTCTTCCGCTAATAATAACTACATCATTTTTCTCGTCTTTCGCTAAATCTTCCAACAAATTGTATAATTCCTTATCCGGATTTGCGTGTGAAGGAACATCGGCAAAAGCGGTAAGCGTACCGTCGTAATCCAACAGCAGTAAGCGTTTTGTGGCTTTTGCATATTTACTTTTGATATACTCTTCCAAACGCGAAGTAATGTATTTGGTTTGCAGAGAAAGCTGGCGGCTTTTGGCTTTGGTTAAGTTGCTCATAAATGTGTTTACCCAATTGTTCACATTATAGCGATGCACCAAACCGCGCATGATGTGCATTCTTCTTTTTTGTTCCTCTAACGGCATTGTAAGGGCATCAACAATGCTTTGACTCATTTGATAAATATTATTTGGGTTTACAACAATCGCGTCAATCAGTTCTTTGGCTGCACCCGCCATTTCACTCAATATTAAAACACCATTTTCGTTGCGGCGGCTGGCGATATATTCTTTGCAAACGAGGTTCATACCATCACGCATAGGCGTTACCAAACACACTTCTGCGAACTGATACAAGGCAGATAATTCTTCAATGCTGAATGACCGATAAAAATAATGAATAGGCGTCCAGTTATTGGTTCGATACCGCGCGTTAATATTCCCAACCAGCTTATCTATATCATCACGCAGGTCTTTGTATCGCTGCACTTTATCGCGGGAAGGAACAACAATCATATACAAGGAAACCGATCCTGAATAAGATTCATTTTCCTGCAAAAAAATATCGAATGCCTGCAGGCGTTGAATGATGCCTTTACTATAATCAAGCCGGTCAATCGAAAGAATAATGCGCTGTCCGGCAAAATCATGCTGTAATTGCTGGAGGTTTTCTTTTACTGTATTATCATCAATCAGTTGCTCAAATTTAGCATCGTCAATACCCATAGGAAAAGCCTCTGCAACAATAGGCCGGTTGTTACAGGTAAGAACATTTGCCGAATAAGGAACCTGCAGAATGCGCGATACAGAAAATAGAAAATGATGTACGTCATCGTAGGTATGAAAGCCCACCAAATCTGCTCCCAGCATACCATTCAGCAATTCGCTTCGCCATGGAATAAGGCGGAATAATTCATAAGATGGATACGGTATGTGAAGAAAAAAGCCGATTGAATAATCGGCAGATTGCCTTCGAATTAATGTTGGCAATAACAACAATTGATAATCGTGAATCCATATCACATCTCCGGGTTCGGCTATTTGTATAACCGCTGTGCAAAACTTATCGTTCACCTTGCAATAGCAATCCCAATAAGATGTTTCATAATTGGCATAAGTTGCCATGTAATGAAAAACAGGCCACAAAATTTCATTGGAAAAACCTTCGTAATACTGTTTGATTTCTTCGGCCGATAAAAACACCGGATACAGCTTTTTTGTAAGCAGTTCCCTTGTTATTTCTTCTTCTTTTTCTTTTGGCACATCAATTCCGGGCCAGCCAATCCAAACGCTGTTAGCATCTTCTGAAAAGATAGAATTTAAACCCGTTGCCAGCCCGCCTTCCGTTGTTGTAATTTTATATTTGTTTTCCTTCAGCACTGCTTTTACCGGCAATCTGTTTGATATGATGATTGTTTTACCCATCTGTTATTTTTTATACTAAATCGTTAGAAAAAGGCGGTGCTATTACAAATATAGTTCCAGTAAAACCTCTGTTATGCTTTCTTTTCAGAAACAAAAATGCGGATGACTTCAACAATATTTTTGTGCATATTGTTTTCATAATTAATTATGTCTTCAGGTTTAACCCAAATTATTTCCTGTATATCTTCTTCAGCTTGCGGCACCAAAGTTTGGTTGCCATAAATACGCATGACATACCAATGCGTTTCTTTTAGCAGATTTTTTTTTGTCCATTTATCCCAATACTCATGATAGGTGGTATGAATAAATTTACCCAACTCAAGGTTTCGCAAACCCGTTTCTTCTTCCACTTCGCGCACGGCGCAATGTTCAATGCTTTCGCCCGCATCCAGCTTGCCTTTTGGCATGTCCCACACGCCGCGCCGAAACATAATTAATATCTCGCCAAAATCGTTTTGAACCATGCCGCCTGCGGCAACAACTGTTTTTTTTACCATAATTCAAAAATAAAACAATATGCAAGCCATCCTGTTTATCGCGCTTATATTCGCATCGGTAAATACAAGTTTGCATTGAGTACAATGATGTCATCCAACGAAAAAACAGTAGCCGAAAAATTATTGCAGGCAGGCGCGGTAAAATTAAATCCGCAACAACCTTTTACCTGGGCAAGCGGTTGGAAAAGTCCTATTTATTGCGATAACCGGATTGTACTTTCGTTTCCATATTTGCGCGATTTTATTAAGAGTGAATTGTGCAATATTATTTTTGAACAATTTGCTGATGCAGAATTATTAGCCGGCGTTGCTACCGCAGGCATCGCCTGGGGCGCAATGGCTGCCGACCAATTAAAATTGCCTTATGTGTACGTTAGACCGAAACCTAAAGAACACGGCACCGGCAAACAAATTGAAGGCTATTTTGAAGCAAAACAAAAAGTAGTGGTGATAGAGGATTTAATTTCAACCGGAAAAAGCAGTTTGCAGGTGGTTGATGTAATAAAAAAAGCCGGTTTGGAAGTGGCAGGGATGGTATCTATTTTTACTTATGGCTTTACAATTGCTGCAAAAGCGTTTGATGATGCCAGTGTAAGATTAATTTCGTTAACCAACTATCCAACGCTTATTCAACTGGCTGTAGAAAAAGGAATTGTTGAGCCGGAAGTAGAAACCATTTTGTTACAGTGGAGAGAAAATCCGGCGGAGTGGAACGGCTTGCCATCATCATAACAAAACAAAAACGTTTTGTAAAAATGAAGTAAAAGAAAACAGATGTGTTGGTTGAATCGTATATAAAATAACTATGAAGAAAATAATAATAATCGCACTTTCCTTTTTAGTAAGCTTACAAATTGCCAGCGCACAAGTAATGCAAACAAAAGCGCAGTGGGCAACGTTATCGGTTCCGCAAATGAAATGCTGGGAATGCAAAGACCGGCTTGATAAATACTTAGAACGTGAAAAAGGACCTACCGATGATGCCGGTATTATGAAGTGGAGTGTTAACATGACGAGCGGCACTTTGCGGATACAATATGTGCCGGATAGAATTTCGCTCGATGCCATTAAAACTTCTATTAACAATGCAGGCTTTGATGTGGATAGCGCCAAAGCTACACCTGATAGTTACAGCAAATTGCCACCCGTTTGCAAACGTGCCGCCGAAGGCGGGGGACAGTTAAAAGGAAAACCGCCGTGCAAGCTACCACCGAATGAAAGAGCAATGGTTGATGTGCCAATAGATAATGTAACAGCCATTAAGTGATTTGTTTTTATTGATATTTCATAGCGGGATGTAGCGCAGCCCGGTAGCGCGTTTCGTTCGGGACGAAGAGGCCGCTGGTTCGAATCCAGTCATCCCGAAAAAGCTTCTGTACGTTTAGAAGCTTTTTCTTTTACTTCACTTTACACTTGCCAAAAAGAAAATATAATTTGCCGCCTGCCACTACTAAAGACCTGTATCTTTCCTTATCTTATTTATGAATACAACGCTTACCATACGTGGCAAAAAAATAAGCATTGCACTTGTGCAACATGCCGTAAGAATTACAACCGATGATGAACTTACTAATTTGCTTGCCCTGGATACGGAAGCTGCCACGGCGGAGTTAGTGGCAGCTATTAAAACAGCCTATAAAAACCTTTTTAACACAGAGTTTGCTGTTTCAGACAGTTCGATGATTGTTGAAATTTGGGGGCATGTTTATGCCGATCAGTTTGCTAACTGGATAAAGGAAATTTCCGATATAAATTTTATTGATAAAATTGCCGATAAGGTTATCTATCATGCCGAATACATTGATATTGGAGAATCGGGGCATGATAACAACCGCTTTGTGTGGGATGGGTTGGCTGCTTTTAAATCGGTAATTGCAGCATTATTGCCAAAGTAGTTTGTTTTTATTCCACTTTTTGTTGCCAGTAAATCTTACAAAAATAAACTTAAGTTGAAATAAGAATGTTGTTTGTTTTTACTAAAATAAACCATATCAACAAAACTGTTTGATTACAAAATGTTACTGGCTTACTTTCGGGCTATGCGTTACAAATCTTTTTTTTGTTTTCTTTTTTTAGGGTTGATAGTTTGTAAAAGCCAATCGCAGCCAATTGAAAAACGGTTGGCAACGGCAATGAAAATTTTTATAGAAGATAGCCAACTCAAACATGCTGTTGCAAGCCTTTCTGTTGCCGATGGTTCGGGTAAAATTATTTATCATATTAATGATAAATATGGATTAGCGCCTGCCAGCAACATGAAAGTTTTTACCTCCATTGCAACATTAGATTTATTGGGAAAAGACTTTCAATACAAAACCGAAATTGGTTGTTCAGGAACCATTGCCGACAGTGTTTTAAACGGCAATTTATTTATTGTTGGCAGTGGCGACCCTACCACCGGAAGCTGGCGTTACGCGCAAATGCAACCCGATAGTTTGATGAAAACAATAGCAATGCTTCTTCATCAAAAAGGAATAAAAACAATAAACGGACAAGTTATTTTAGATGGCTCTAAATTCAGTTCAAACCCTATTCCCGGCGGCTGGAGTTGGGAAGATATGGGCAATTATTACGGCGCTGGTTGCTGGGGTTTAAACTGGCACGAAAACCAGTACGACATGAAGTTATTACCTGGTAAAAAAATTGGTGAAAAAGCAGAAATAAAAGTGGTAGAACCGGAAGCTGGCAACACAACTTTTATTAATCAGCTTACAACAGCCGAGAGAGGAAGCGGCGATAACAGTCTTATTTTTTTGCCGCCAAACAATGATGTTGGCATTATTGAAGGCACCATTCCGCAAGGCGGTTTGTTTACTGTTTCGGGCTCGTTGCCTGAGCCTTTCTCACCTTTTATTTCAGCATTAAAAAAAGGTTTTGCAGATAATAAAATCCAGTGCAGTTGCGGCTTTCAAACATCTTTCGATTTTTTACTGCAAAAGAAAAAGCTGCCGCATTATGATAGTTTGATTAATTACATTTACTCGCCAGCAATGGATAGTATGATTTATTTTTTTCTGAAAAAAAGTATCAACTTATACGGCGAAGATTTTATAAAAACCATTGCCTTGCAACAAAATGGTTATGGCTCCACAGATGATGGCGTAAAAATTTTAAAGCAATACTGGAATGATAAAGGCATTGATAAAAGTGCAATAAAAATAACAGATGGCAGCGGTTTATCTGCCGGATCAAGAGTTACCACAGATGCGTTGGTAAAAGCTTTGTTGTATGCAAAAACGCGCTCGTGGTTTTCTTCTTTTTATGATGCCTTACCCGTTGTGAATAACATGCACATGAAAACCGGAACCATCTCCGGCGTAAAAGCATTTTCCGGTTATCAAAAGTCGGCGACTGGGAACGAGTATGTGTTTTCTATCATTGTAAACAATTACGATGGCTCAACCGAAAGCGTGATTAATAAAATGTTTACAGTATTGAATGAATTGAAAAAATAGCGTCTAAATCAAAGCCTGAATCATCATTCTTTTACCTGCATTTTTTGCATCCTTCATTAAATCCTGTAACGATTTTGTAAAGGCGGCGGCGGTTTGTTTTTTCCCTTTTGTTGGTGTGGGCAGGTTGGCATCTGTTACCGGTTCTAATTGTAATTTGGTTGCAAACCAAGTTGTATTAATGCGGGGTATGGCAATACCCAATATCATTCCCGGCAAACCATTGAACGATTCAGGTCCGCCGGTAGTTAAAATCTGATCAGTATAAAAAGCAATTACATACACGCTATCCAATATTTTACCAACCGCTTTTCTGCACGTAAAACCAGCAATGTCGCGCGATTCGTTAGTGATTCGCCATTCTATTTTTCTTGATGAATCCTGCACCAGAAACTGACTGCCAAAAACTGTTTTTTGCGAAGTGAGCAACCGCTTGGGCAAATCGGTATAAACTACTATATCCTGCGATGGGCTTTGCCCCCACAGATCCGATTTTTGGTTGGGCGTTTCACGTCCGGGTTTGTACAAAGTTTTGTTTTCATCAAACAACAAATCGAAATAATAAGTAGCAAATTGAGGTGTGTTTTTCTTTACCTCTTCCATCCAAGAAGCATCACCAAAATCCCAATCCTGCGCCTGCATGTCTATCATTTTGTGCAGGTTTTCTTTCTTTTCAAACTCAATTTTTCCTTTTGCAATAAACGTTGGCTGCGCTAACAAATTTGTATTGAAACAAGCAGTAAGCATCATTATAAAATACAGTTTCATATTTGAATGGGTTTGTTTTTACTTCATTTTTGTAATTTATTGTACATCAATTTGATGGTGTTGCACCTGCTGCGCTTTTATTAAAATTCCACGTAAACGCCAGCATAAAATATCGCCGTATGGTTTGGTAATTTCTTTGTGTAACCGTGTTGCTGCTTACATCGCGGCTAATGCCTTTGTTCTGATTTAAAATATCGTTAGCTGTTATTTTAATGATGGCTTTATCGTTCTTCAACAGCTTTCTGCCAATGTAAGCGTTCCATAAAAACACATCGTTATTCGATGTAAACACATTTGTTTTCTGGCGTAAATTGTAATTGATGTCCGTATTGACTTCCATCTTCCAGGGCAATTGCACATTGGCATTCAGCCGATGGTTTTGCGTCCAATAATTAGTAGTAAAACCCGACTGAATGGTTGACTTTGAAAAGTTATATCCAAAAGAATAATTGTACCAAACATCAAATTTTTTCTCTTTGTTTTTTGATAAACCAACACTTACCGAAGGCACATTATTATTGGTAACATTATTAATTCCATTTACCAGATTGCTGTATTTGCTTCCATTAAAATCCAAGCCGGCATTGTATCGTAAGTTCCATTTTTTCAACTTGGCGTTGAACTGCATTCCTCCATAATAATTGTAATTGCCATTGGCGTTAATGTATTGCAATGTAGTAACACCGGTAGAGGTATCGGTATATTGGTTTGTAACAATTGCATGACCTGTGGTTGAAAGCGAGCCATACATATAAACGCTTCTTTCTTTAAAAGCATTCCAGTTGCTAACATCAAAACCAATACGATGAGTGAAGGATTGCTTGAGAGAAGAGTTGCCTAAATACTGCAACAAAGGATTGGTATTGTCTTTCACCGGCTGAATTTGAGTGATGGTAGGCTGTTGTGTTCTTCCGTTATACCGTATGCTGAATTGTGTGTTTTGATTTATTTTGTAACGAACATTTGCTTTTGGATAAAAGTTAATGTAGTTGCGCGTGTAATTGGTATCAAGCAGTAAATCTTTTTGATAAAAATTGGTAAAGCCAACGTCAGTACCGGCAGAAGCCGTTAGTTTTTTTCCATTGTAACGAAGCGCCGATCCGGTAGAATTGGTAAACACATTAAAGCTGTAATGATTGCTGTACAATGGGTTTAAATTTTCGTACTTACCCACACCCGAACTGTCGTAAGAAAGGCGTTTAGAATCGCTCGTATAACTGTTTATTCCATAATTCAATTCGAGAAATAATTTTTTTGCCAATGGTTCGGTATAAACAGTTTTGGCAGTAAACGTATTTACTTTGTTATCGTTTACTTTCATCTGGTCAGTAAGGCTATCTCTTACAAAGTCGCCGGCTTTTGCATCGTAATAATTCACCAGTGCTTTTAAAAATCCTGTTGAGTTAGATGTGTTATAAACATTGCTTATGTTGAGCGATAAAGAGCGACCTTCCTTTTTAAATTTCTTTCTAAAAATTGCATTTATATTTCCATTTCCATTGTTGCCGCTGGCAGAAGTTATGCGTTGCGAATTGTTCACCTCAATCCCGGCAGCATTGGTGTTGGAATTGCTGTAATTGCTGTGCGAAATACTTGTACCTGTGTAACCGCTGCCTGTAATTTTCATAGAAGTTGCACTATCAAACTGCCATTCATAAGTACCGTTAATTGAGTTGCGCTGGCGCGAATTAAAAGAATACGAATTTTCGCGGTTGATGAAATAAGCATCGCCCGGTAAAAGCGATTGCGATACGGTAGTACCGGACCCTTCTGTGTTTAATTTGTTATAACGATAACTGCCGTTGAAGGTTTGTTTGTTTTCATTCCATTTATCACTGAAGTTTACGCCGCCGCTCCAGCTTTTGGGCAAGCCTTCGCCATAATAAGAACCACTTGCCAGGTCGTCGTCACCACTGGTCCAGTAATAGCCGCCCGATTCTTCATCATAAGTACCACTTGAACTGCCGCCATATTTATCTTGTTCACCCCAATCCAAACCTGTTTTGCCGGTGTTGCTGATAATGCCATAAGCCGATAGTTTTGTTTTTGCTTTAAAATTATTAATCATCGCGCTGTTGTTCCAGCGGTTTTTAAAATCAGAAGCCAAATCAAGCTTCCCGAAATAGCCTTTCTTTTTATCTTCTTTTAATTTTAAATTGATGGTTTTATTTTTCTCACCATCGTCAATACCCGTAAAGGTTGCCTGGTCGCTTTTCTTATCAAACACCTGCACTTTATCAATGGCATCGGCTTGTAAATTTCGCGTAGCTAACGTTGGGTCATCACCAAAAAACTCTTCGCCGTCCACCAATACTTTTTGCACCTTTTCACCTTGTGCCGTTATCTTTCCATCCTTATCAACCTGAATGCCCGGCAGTGTTTTCAGCATGTCTTCAACCGTTGCGCCTTGCCTTACTTTAAAGCTATCGGCAACAAATTCCAGCGTATCGCCTTTCATGCGCATGGCAGCAATTTGCTGGCGAACAACAACCTCTTTTAAAATATTTGCTTTTAACGTTATAGCGATGTTACCAAGGTTGATGTTGGATGAATCTTTTACCGTTATGGTATCTACATAGTCTGCATAGTTATTTTGGGTGATGAGCATAATATATTTTCCTGTATCGGCTTTGCTGAAGGTAAAATTGCCAGCCGCATCGCTTCGTGTGAACTGGTATAAAACAGAATCTTTTTTATGCAGCAAAAGAATGGAAGCGTGTTCTAATTTTTGTTTGTTGATAGTATCGTTAACGGTGCCGGTAATTTGCACACGCTGTGCAAATACGGAGGTTGATAAAAACAAAACAATAAAACAAAGCAGCCGGTTTTTCATAACGGGGTTGTTGATAGTTGGTGAATGCGTTTACAATATCCCTATTCGTTCCATACATTTTTATTCTGTGTGCATAAAAATAAGTTAATGAGTATGAACGGCTTTATATTTGAACAGGGAACAAGAATTGAATACTGTACAAATGAGTGATGCAGGCAGTATTTAGTTTCTACAATCATCCTCACAATATTTATAACACTTGTTTTTTCATTTCTTAACACTCATCTTTCCGCACCATGAAAAAATATGAAGACATCCATTTTGTTGATACTGCCAAACCGGTTTGGAATTATTCTTTATTTACGGAAGAAGACATCAGCAACTTTCAAAACGGAACGCATTATAGTTTGTACAAACTGTTTGGCAACAAACAACTTGTAGTGAACGGCACCGCCGGAACTTATTTTGCCGTATGGGCGCCTAATGCAACAGCTATTTTTGTAAAGGGTAATTTTAATAACTGGCAAACCAATACACATCCCCTCTTTGTAAGGCTTGACCATAGTGGTATTTGGGAAGGATTTATTCCGGATGTTTTAAAAGGCGAGGTTTATAAATACCACATTCATAGCTTTGAAGGAATGATACAAGATAAAGGCGATCCCTTTGCTAACTTTTGGGAACAGCGACCGCTAACAGCTTCCATTACCTGGAATTTGGATTACGAATGGCAGGATGAAGAATGGATGAAAATAAGAGGTGAAAAAAATGCGTTGAATGCGCCGTATTCGGTTTACGAAGTGCATCTCGCCAGCTGGATGCGACCTGATAAAAATGATGAAGAAACATACAACACGTATGGACAAATTGCCGAACGTTTAGTGCCTTATGTAAAAGAACTTGGCTTTACGCATGTTGAGTTTATGCCCGTAATGGAACACCCGTTTGATGGTAGCTGGGGCTACCAGGGAACCGGCTTTTTTGCACCCACCAGCCGCTTTGGTAACCCGCAGGATTTTATGTGGCTGGTTGATAAACTTCACCAGGCTGGCATTGGAGTTTTACTCGATTGGGTACCATCGCATTTTCCTTACGATTCGCATGGTTTGTTTATGTTCGATGGCACGCACACGTATGAATATGCCGACATGCGCAAGGGTTATCACCCCGACTGGAACTCATACATTTTTAATTATGCACGTAGCGAAGTAAAAAGTTTTCTCATTAGCAGCGGACGGTTTTGGTGTGATGTTTTTCATGCCGATGGCTTGCGCGTTGATGCCGTATCATCTATGCTGCGATTGGATTACAGCCGAAAGGAAGGACAATGGGAACCGAATGAATTTGGCGGGAATGGCAACCTCGAAGCCATACAATTTATAACGCATTTGAACGAAACGTTATTCAGAGATTTTAAAGATGTACAAACCATTGCCGAAGAAGCTACCGATTGGCCTGGCATCTGTCGCCCAACGTTTGCCGGCGGTTTGGGTTTTGGTATGAAATGGATGATGGGCTGGATGCACGATACGCTGGATTATTTTAAGTTCGATCCGTTTTACCGTGGATCGATGCAAAATAAATTTACGTTCAGCATGGCTTATTTTTATGACGAAAATTTTATGCTGCCGTTAAGCCATGATGAAGTGGTGCATGGTAAAAGCCCGATGATTTATAAGATGCCTGGCGACGAATGGCAAAAGTTTGCTAACCTGCGCTTGCTATACACTTATATGTTCACGCATCCGGGCAGCAAGTTGTTATTTATGGGTAACGAATTTGCGCAAACCAAAGAGTGGAATTATAAGAGTGAATTGCAGTGGGAACTGCTTCAGCATCTTAGTCATGGCGGCATGAAATATTGTGTGCAAAAACTAAATGAATTGTATAGAAACGAGCCTGCTTTGTACGAACTTCAATTTAAGCCGGAAGGCTTTGAATGGGTGGATGTAAACCACCGGAACGAAGCGGTTGTGGTTTACAAACGGAAAGGTTTACAACCCGAAGATGATGTGTTGATTATTTTAAACTTTACACCTATTGTGCGCCGCGACTGGCATGTAACGGCTTATGGAAAGAAAAGCTGGAAAGAAATTTTTAACAGCGATAACAAAGCGTTTTGGGGTACCGGCGATGTTTACAACCCTCATATTCATTGCACGCTGGAAGATAAAGAAACCGGCAGATATTCATTGCGTGTACATTTACCTGCGCTGGCCGGAATTGTAATAAAATAGAAAGCAGAGCAATAAGATAATGATTAGGGCAAATCCTGAAGGGATTGAATACAATTAGCTACGTGTACAACACGGAGAATGAATAGAGAAAAACAATGTTGAACCCTGAAAGGGTTCAACTGATAAACGTTTCCTTGTCCACCGTTTGCATCTGTGATTATATATAGTTAAGCCTTTCAGGCTTTAGATGAATATGTTTTGTATTCATTTCAAATCATCCTATAAACAAACCAATGACCTATCTCGTATTAATTCGCCACGGGCAATCACAATGGAATTTAGAAAACCGGTTTACCGGCGATGTAGATGTTGATTTAACCCAACAAGGCAGGGCAGAAGCAAAGCTAACCGGCGATAAATTAAAGAGTAAAAATATTATGTTCGGTTTTGCTTTTACTTCAGTTTTAAAACGTGCTGAAGAAACGTTGCAAATCATCTTACAGGAAATACATCAGCCTAACATAATTATTCAACGTGATGCCGCTTTGAACGAGCGCAATTACGGGCAATTGCAAGGCTTAAACAAAGCCGGTATTGCAGAAAAATATGGTGCTGAACAAGTGCATACATGGCGCAGAAGCTTTAATGTTGCGCCGCCCGGCGGTGAAAGTTTACAAGACACACAAAACCGTGTGATGCCTTACTATAAAACAAGCGTTGAACCCGTATTAAAGCAACAACAAAATTGCATGATTGTAGCGCATGGCAACAGTCTTCGTTCCTTAATGATGGTGCTTGAAAACATAAGCGAAGATGCCATTACGCAAATTGATATTCCTACCGGCGTACCGCGGCTTTACCAATTTGATGAACAGATGAATTTAATAAGTGCAGCTTATATTTCAGAGTAAAAACAAACATTCATAAAACTGAAAAATGGTTCATTCATTCTCTTTTTCTTTTTCATCATAAAACGATTTTAATACAAAAAACGCTTTTTTCTTTTGCCCGTTTTCGGCAATTAAGCCCTTGCGGTTCCAGTACATTTGGTAGGTTGGATTTAATCGTTTGGGTGAACGGAAATCGCATAAAATCCACGGTGTTATTCCAGCCAATCCATCAATTTTTTGTATCATCTGTAACTGGTTTTTAAAAAATGATTCCTGGTATTCTTCTGAAAAACGAACGGTGCTATCCGCATGAAAACCAGCCAGCGCTTCGGCACCCAATTCACTTATAAAAACAGGTTTATTATACTCAATTTTAAATTGAAACTTGCCAATTTCCCAAGGCTTTTCTTTTGTGTACCAACCATAATATTCGTTAAAAGAAGCAATGTCTAACTTCTTTCCCAGCGCATCATTTAAAATAATAGTATCGCCATTGTTATGCACCAATAGTGCGGCTGCAATCAAACGCGAGTTATCGTTTTGATGAGCAAAATCTGCCAGCTTTTCCATAAACATTTCGCGTTCAGGAATGGCAGGCGTTTCGTTGCCAATGCTCCAGATGATAACAGAAGCACGGTTTTTATCGCGTGTTATTAATTCGTTTAACTGGTTTTGCGCATTATCATAAGTAGATGCGTTCGTCCAGTCAATCGTCCAGTAAACCGGCACTTCTTCCCATAATAAAATGCCAAGGCTATCAGCTATGCGACTCATGTTTTCGTTATGCGGGTAATGCGCCAATCTTGCGAAATTGCAGTTCAATTCTTTCGCCCAGTTCAGAAGCATCGCCAAATCGCTTTTGCCTCGAGGTCTTCCTGGAATCAAAGGATTTTCTTCATGAATACAAATGCCGCGAAGGAAGATAGTTTTACCATTTAATAAGATGGTTTTGCCCCGCGTTTCAATGGTTCGAAAACCAATTTTATCCTCAACAGAATCGGTTGCCGATGCAATGTTTACTTCATATAATTTAGGGTTTCCGGGCTGCCAGTAAACGAGCTTTTTTATAGGTAGTTGAATTAATGCTTTGCCTGTTGCATCGGTGGTTACTGTTGTTTGCAAACGCGCTTCCGGTATGTTAACAGTAACCTGTTGCGCTGCAACCGAATCGCTCATTTGCACATAACCTGTTATTGTTTTTACTTCACTTTTAGCAAGCTGAATTTTATAATCTTTGATGAATGTTTTGGGCATTTCAGCAAGCACAACATCCCGTGTTATGCCGCCATAATTCCACCAATCAAAATTATCGGTTGGCACTCTTTCTTTTTTACGGTCGTTGTTTACTTTTATTACAATCGAATTGTTGCCCTCTTTCAGTAAATGAGTTACATCAAATTCAAAAGGCGTGAAGCCGCCGGTGTGCATTCCGGCTTTCTTCCCGTTTACCGAAACGAGGGCTTCATAATTAACAGCACCAAAATGAAGGAGGTATTTTTTAGTTGCATTGATGTGAACAACAAAGTTTCGCTGATACCACAAGGTGCCTTCATAAAATAACAATTCTGCGCTTTGCGAATTCCAATCGGCAGGAACAAGCAGGGTAGGCGATCTTTCAAAATCATATTCCAACAGTTCGCCCGGCGATTGCTGCTGTTTGTTTTCAAAAAAGCCCGATAACTGGTTGTTTTCATCTGCTTTAGCTCCCTGAAAACCGCGATAGCCCGTTTCAAAACGGTCAATGATATAATGCCAGCGACCATTGAGGCTGATGGTTTTGCGTGCATTGATGTTTTGAAGTAAATCGGGTTGTGCGTAAGAAGCAAAAAGAACAAATGAAAAAGTAAAAATGAAGATAGTTTTCATGGCAAGATATTCTTGCTTCAAATGTAATACAGCAGAAAGTTGCTAAATAAAAAAGTTCCAACTCTTTTATGAGATTGGAACTTTTTTGAGTTGTTTTTAATCAACGAGACTATCCTTTTTTCTGTTCTTTCGCCCAGGCATCTTTTAGTGTAACGGTGCGGTTAAAAACTAATTTTTCTTCACTCGTATCTTCATCCAAAGTAAAATATCCGGTACGGATAAATTGATAACGTTCCTCAAACTTAGAATGTTGTAAAGCCGGTTCGGCATAAGCGTTGGTTATAATTTGTAATGATTTTGGATTGATGTATTCTTTAAAATCGCCGGGCGCTTCATCTACATTTTCCTCTGTAAACAAACGGTCGTACAATCTTACTTCTGCGTTGATGGCATGAGCCGCACTTACCCAATGTAACGTGCCTTTTACTTTTATGTTCGAGCCTTCTGCACCACTTTTACTTTCAGGAAAATAGGAGCAATGTAAAGCTGTTATGTTGCCGGTTTCATCTTTTATAACTTCATCGCATTTTATAACGTAAGCGCTTTTTAAACGAACCATTGCGCCAGGTGCTAAACGAAAGAATTTTTTTGGCGGATGTTCCATAAAATCTTCTCTCTCGATGTACAATTCCCTGCTGAATGGAACTTCTCGATAAGTGATATTTTCTTCTTCCGGATTGTTTTCACTTTGCAGCGTTTCAACCTGACCTTCAAGATAATTGGTAATGATGATTTTTACAGGATCGAACACCACCATTCTTCGCAAAGCTATCTTATTCAAATGCTCGCGAACACAAAACTCAAGCAGGCTGTAATCAATTAAATTTTCACGTTTGGCAACACCTATTTTATCGCAAAATTCGCGGATACTTTCCGGCGTAAAACCACGCCTGCGCATACCGCTTATGGTTGGCATTCGCGGATCGTTCCAGCCTTGTACAATTTTTTCATTCACCAATTGCAGGAGTTTTCTTTTACTCATAATTGTATAAGTAACATTCAGCCTTGCAAACTCATATTGATGCGATGGAAAAATGTCCAGCTTTTCAATAAACCAATCATATAACGGACGATGCGGAATAAACTCCAGCGTGCAAATAGAATGCGTGATGTTTTCGATGCTATCGCTTTGCCCGTGTGCAAAATCGTACATCGGATAAATGCACCAGTCATCGCCCGTACGGTGGTGATGCGCATGTTTAATACGATACATAATCGGGTCGCGCATGTGCATGTTTGGAGAAGCCAAATCGCCTTTGGCACGTAACACTTTTTCACCATCGGCATATTTGCCCAAACGCATATTCCCGAAGAGCTGGAGGTTGTCTTCAATAGTTCTGTTGCGATATTTGGTAGGCGTTCCGGGCTGCGTTGGCGTGCCTTTGGCTTCGGCAATTTCTTCACTTGTGCTATCATCAACGTAAGCCAAATCTTTCTTTATTAAATCAACCGCAAACTGATACAATTGTTCAAAATAATCAGAGGCGTATAACTCTTCCGCCCATTCAAAACCTAACCATTTTACATCCGCTTTTATGCTTTCCACGTATTCGGTTTCTTCGGTGCTAGGGTTGGTATCATCAAAACGCAAATTGGTTGCACCACCATACTTTTTTGATAGCCCGAAATTCAAACATATACTCTTTGCATGTCCTACATGCAAGTATCCATTCGGCTCAGGCGGAAAGCGTGTGCGTATGGTTTTATACTTGCTGCCCGATAAATCTTCTTCAACAATTTCTTCAATAAAATTTAATGCTTTTTCTTCGCTCATTCCATTGTGATTACGGGTAACAAATATAAGTATAATGAAGTGTGATTTGTGTTTGCCCAATCATACAAAGCTTATTCATAACGCTTTTTAAAATAGGAGTAGGGCATTCTTTTTGAAAGTACATCATTTTCATTTTTAATTCATTAGATAAACCGAATATAGATGAATCAAGACAATAACGATCCCCTATCATCGCTTCATCTGCGGCAAATTTCTTTTTTTATTTTACTTGTTGCGCTTGCTTATTTATTGTTCAGCAGGCTTACTGTTTTTCTGCCTGCTTTTTTAGGCGCCATTACCTTTTATGTGATATTGAGAAAATGGAATCTCACTCTTACCACAAAAAGAAATATGAAAAAAGGTACGGCCGCCATGTTATTAATAGTTTTATCGGTGCTAATTGTTTTGGTGCCGGTTTATTTATTTGGTAACATGATTGGTGGTAAGATTATTTCAATTGTTCATCGCTCTAACGAGGTGATGGCTGCCGTTAATAAGTTTGCCGACAACATCCAATCTAAATACAATATTGAAATTTTATCAAAAGATAATATCAATAAAGCCAGCGGTATGATTGCTACTGCAATACCCAATATTCTGGGTGCCACCTTCAACACGCTTACAGTTTTACTGATGTTATATTTCATGCTTTATTTTATGTTGGTACAAAGTAAAGAAATGGAAGCGTGGCTGGTAAAAAGCATTCCGCTGCGCGACGAAAACGTTATCTGGCTTGGCTCAGAGCTTCATGGTTTGGTTTTTAACAATGCAATTGGCGTTCCTCTGATTGCGCTGGTACAAGGCATTACAGCTCTGATAGGCTTTTTTATTTTTCGTGCACCCGACCCGTTTTTTTGGTTCGCTATTACCGCCTTCGGCGCTATGCTGCCGGTTCTTGGTTCAGCACTTGGTTATGTTCCGTTATGTATTATTTTATTTGCGCAAGGCGATAATTTAAAAGGGTTTGCTATTTTAGCTTACGGAATTTTGATAGTTGGAGTATCCGATAATATCGCCCGTTTTAAATTGCAAAAAAAGTTGGGTGATGTGCATCCGCTCATTACCGTTTTGGGTGTTATTTTAGGCATTAATTTATTCGGGTTTATCGGTATCATTTTCGGCCCTATCTTAATCTCTTTGTTTTTATTATTAGCCCAGATTTACAATAACGAGTTTAACAACAAGCAAAGCAAACGTTAATCATTTTTCAATCTCTTTTTAGCCTAATTTAATCGGCGTAAATTCGCAAACTCAACAATAATTTAATTAGTCGAAGCATTTATTACTTGTATAGCTTTTAATAACAAAAATTAAATATTGATGCGAAGAATAGCCTTATTAAGCTGTGTCTTTTTCTGTGCTTTTACCACAAAAACCGACGTAAATACTGACCCGAAGAAACTCCCTGCATTATTGTCTGAGAATTTAGCTTCTCCCGCTGCTACTTATTTGATTGATTCGTTGTATAGCAGCATTCATCTTGCCGAAGCAGGCTTAGCTAAACAAGCTTTTTTTAATGCTTACAAAGGGTATGAGTATTTAATCAGCAATAATAAAATTGACAATAAAGAGTATCTTACTATTTGTGATTACTCACAGCCCAGCAGCGAAAAGCGTTTGTATGTAATTGATTTAAAGAACAACACTCTTCTTTACAATACTTATGTAGCTCACGGGCATAATTCAGGCGCCGGTGTACCTGAAAGTTTTTCCAACGCCAACAGCTCCAACAAAAGCTCATTAGGCTTTTTAGTAACTGCCGAAACGTATGTAGGGCATAATGGTTACAGTATGCGTTTTGATGGTATGGAACGCGGCATTAATGATAACGTTCGCGTGCGCGACGTGGTAATGCATGGCAGCATTTATGTGTGTGCCAAGCGTGCTAAAAACGGAACAATGATGGGGCGTAGCTGGGGTTGCCCTGCGGTACCCAGCACTGAAAGTGCGCAAATTATAAATACTATAAAGGGCGGTAGTTGCTTTTATATTTATAGTCCGAATGCTTATTATACACAACATTCCTCTATTTTAAAAGCACCATTTAATTGGCAAATGGCACCTGCCACTCCTGCGTTAGCGGTTACCAGTTCTGCTAACGAAACAGCGACTACGAATTAAATTATTCTTGTCAAAAATTTGAAAAGGTCTGGTATTTTATTATATCCGGACCTTTTGTTTTACGCTGCTTTTAAACAATCAATGATGCCGTCTTCTTTTAATTACACCGCCCGATGCTTCACGAACAGTATTAGCAAAAACAAAAGCCTTCGTATCAATGTCAGCCACAAGGTTTTTTAGCTTTCGCATCTCTAACCGTGTTACCACAGTAAAAATAATATCTACATTATTGTGTACTTCAAATGAGCCGGGCAGAAAGCCACGCTCGCCTTTATATACTGTAATTCCTCGTCCTAATTCATTAACAAGCCTGTTTTTAATTTCTTCGCTTTGCGATGAAATAATAGTAACGCCCGTATAAGCCTCGATGCCCTCTACCACATAATCTACCGTTCGCGAAGCGGCAAAATAAGTAAGCATGGAATATAACGAGGTTTCAATGCCAAACTTAAAAGCTGCTATTGCAAAAATGATAACGTTAATGCCAAAAACAATCTCGGTAACGGTAAAGCTGGAGCGTTTGCCGGTATATAAACCTAACACTTCAATGCCATCGAGCGCACAGCCTGCGCGTATGGTAAGACCAATACCAATTCCTAAAAAAAATCCGCCGAAAACAGAAACCAGCAGTTTATCGTGTGTGATAGACGGGTAAGGAATATAGTTGAGGCAAATGCCCATAAGAATGATGCTGATTAATGTTTTAATAGCAAACTGCCGGTTTACCACATACGCCCCGATGATAAGAAAAGGCACGTTTACAATAAGGATTACAAGAGCAAGGTTAACATGAAAAATTTCATGTATCAACAAAGAAATACCATTTACACCGCCATCAAAAAATGCGTTGGGAACCAGAAAACTTTTTAAAGCGAAGGCAGCCGTAACTACTCCTAAAATGATAAAAACAAATTCTTTTATATCATTGAAAACAGGTTCACGTTTGTGTTTGGTAGTGTTCATTGTTGAGCTTTTTGCGGCTGTAAAATAAAGCATTAAACGAACGGAATAAACACTTGCCGCACAGAGACTTTTTATTGGAGAGTGTTAGATGTAGCCAATCTGCTGTTATCTTCGTTTTTATCATTCAAACAATGCAGTGCGCTTTATTCAATCGTTTTTAGCCAAGCGGTTTTAAATACAATAGAAATTCAGTTGATCATGAATAAAACAATTGCTTTAATTGGCCTTGGCGGGTTACTGGGTAGTGTGAGCCGTTACCTGACAGCGATGTATTTTACGAAAGAATTTCCTTTTGCGTTTCCTTACGGAACATTCATTGTAAATGTTACCGGTTGTTTTTTAATAGGAATTTTTTATGGTCTTTCCGAAAGATACAATTGGTTTTCGCCTTCTTTGCGAATATTTTTAACCACAGGTTTCTGCGGCGGTTTCACTACATTTTCTTCTTTTGCTTTTGAAAACATAAAGCTGTTGCAGTCTTCCGAATATCTCACGTTTGCATTGTATAGCTTGGGAAGTTTTGCTTTAGGATTACTGGCGGTATTTGGAGGCATGCTTCTTTCAAAATCATAATGCAATTTGGTTCTTACTATTTTGTTGTTTTTGCAATTATCTATTCCAAACAAAAGCTTTCTTAAAATTCAGGCAAAAACAAAAGCCAATTGCCAGCAGTGAAAATTCTTCAGCTAAACAATCTTGCAAAATGGTTTTCCAAATGATGGCGCATGGCATTGCGGAACAATTCGGGAGTACCTGTTTCCAAAAATTCAACCAACCCTTTATGCGATACAAAAGTTTTTAAACTGGTTTGTTTTGCCAGCATTCCACTATCGTGCACAAAACCAAAAACCGGCAGCAACATTTTTTGAAACTTTTTTAAAGTATCATTTCCGGTAATTTCATACAGCTTTCCGTGAAAGTGAATTTCATGTTCTACATTAAAAAGATGGTGCTCGGTAGAGGGAGGCTCGTTGCTAACTATTTCTTTCAATTCTTTCAAATCATCCTTTGTAATGCGTTGAAAAAGAAAATCGGCCATGCCTATCTCTAATACTAACCTGATTTCAAAAATATCTTTCAGGGTTTGCCCATCAAGAATATAAGGGTTCATGCTCCTGCCCATGATTCCTAATAAGTCAGGACTTGTTATTACGGCTCCTTTTTTCTTTTTCGATTCGATTAATCCCATCATTCGCAAACGCAATAAGGCTTCACGAACTACCGTCCGGCTTACGCCAAGCGTTTCTGCCAATTCTATTTCCTTCGGAATCGCATCACCTACTTTTAATTTCCGTTCCTGAAGAAGACCTACCAGGTTCGCTTCTACTTTATCAACCAATGAACTGGTATCTAGCGGCTTCAAACTATCTTTTACCCAATTGTTTTCCATTCTGAATCTTATAGCTACAAAAGTGTAAGAAAATAATGTAAACAGCAAGTTGTTTTGAAACCTTTCATATACAATATTTTTCAAAAGAAAAAAATAAATATTTGAAAAAATAATCCTTTTTTTTTGTCAAAATGAAAGAAGCCATTAATTTTGTTATGTCATACATAATACAAAATAATTTTATTTTTTCATGAAATCAACATTTACAAAAGGAAGTTTACTGTTTATCAGTTTCTTTCTTTCTGTGGTTGTTTGGGCACAAACTCAAACTGTTACAGGCCAGGTAACTGCATCCGAAGATGCAAGGGCATTGGAAGGGGTTAGCATTCTTGTAAAAGGAACATTGAGAGGGACACAAACCGACGCCAGCGGAAACTTCTCCATTGCTGCAACCACGAATGATGTACTCACTTTTACTTTTACCGGTTATGCGCCGCAGGAGGTAAAAGTTAGCAACAACACACCTTTAAGCGTGTCGCTGAAACAGGTTGTGTCAACGCTTAGCGATGTGGTGGTAGTAGGTTACGGTACACAAAGCAAAAAAAATCTCACAGGTTCAGTTGCTACAGTCAACCCGATTGCATTTGCTCATTCGCCGAGCACCAATGCTGCAACGGCTTTGCAGGGAACCCTGCCCGGCCTAACCGTGCAGCAAACTACGGGTCAGCCCGGCACAACACCTAACATTACATTTCGCGGTGGTTCGGACTTTAACGGAACGGGTACTCCTTTATTTGTAGTTGATGGGGTGATTGTTCCAAGCTTGTATGGTTTGGATATGAATGATGTTGCCTCCATTGACCTGCTGAAAGATGCGGCTACCGCAGCTATCTATGGTGCCCGGGCTGCGAATGGTGTGGTGCTGGTAACTACCAAGAAAGGAAAAAAAGGCAAAGCGCAGATGACCTATTCGGTTGCCTATACAAATAATTATGTCAGAAGAAATTCATCTCAATATTTAAGTGGTGCCGATTACATCCGCATGAATCGTTTGGGCATCCAGTCCAGGTATTTGGGCGACTCGCTGGACAACAATACAAATGCCATGAATACCGACAAAGGACAATTGAATGGTTCCTGGGGCTGGGCGGTAAACAGCGGCTTTACTTCTCCATCGGGTTTATATACTACACAGTTGGTAAGCGATAAAAACAGAAAAGATTTGACTGATCCGGCATGGCATTTATTGATTGATGCCAACCCCTTTAACCCGGGACAAAAAGACAGTATTTTTTACAAAGATTTAGATGTGCAGACCCGTGAAAACATGATACTGCAGCAAGCCAATACTGTTGAGCATAGTTTGAGCTTTTCAGGCGCAAACGATCAGGGTAATTATGCTTTAAGCCTTGGAACGGCTAACGATGAGGGAATTATCATCGGCTCTTCGCTAAAACGCTGGAACATGAATTTTAACGGCGGGCTGAACGTGAGTAAAAACCTGAAAGTTACCTCTACGATCAGCGCTTATACCGTTAATCAGGCGTTGCCTTATAACGATCCTGCGGGCGGTGGTACAGGTGGTTTGATGCAAAGGTTTATTGGTGTTGCACCTACGGTTCGCTACCGCAACGATACATCAGGTGCAATATTGCCCGGTCCCAACGACCCGACATTAGGCAATCCTGGCTATTGGAGCAAATTGTATGTGAACAACACCAACCAGCAAAGGTTTTTGGGCGGAATCAATTTGGAATATACCATTTTGCCGTATCTTAAATTCTTGGCCAGTGGCTCAGGATACTTTTTATACACTACTAATAATTATTTTACCGAGTCGTATCAGCAGGGAAACAACGGATCAATTAATACGAACCGACCTGCTTCGTTTAATAATACGAAGGATGTACAATACACGACTAACGCTTTTTTACAATTTGACAAACATTTTGGTCCGCACAGCGTTACAGCCCTGTTTGGTGGTGAATTTTACGATTTTAAACGGTACATTTCTTCCGGATTTGCGCAGGGAGCGTCAACCGATTTGGTTCCCTGGCTGGTAGCTTCTACTTCACCCAGTGTTATCAACGGCACCATTACCAATCCGGCTGGTGCGTCTTCCGATTTTTCGGCGTGGGACAGGTTAGCTTCTATGATTAGCAGAGTCAATTATTCGTACAAAAACAAATACCTGCTTACAGCCATTATGCGCTACGATGGGTCGAGCCGTTTAAGCCCTTCTAATTTTTACGGCTTTTTCCCAGGTATTTCTGCCGGATGGAATCTGCATAATGAAAACTTTTTTCAAAACAGGGATTTGCCAAAATACATTAGCACTATCAAACCACGTGTTAGCTATGGTGTAACGGGCAACCTTGCGTCTCTTAAGGATGCCAGTGGAAATCCACTTTATTATCCTACGGCCCAAGTGTATAACAGCATTGGCGTGTACAATGGAAACGGTGGCACGTATGCAGCCAGCTACATCAATCCTGATCTGCGCTGGGAACGTTCCAATACAATTAATATCGGTGCTGATTTAGGTTTTTTCAAGAACCGCATCAATGCCACATTTGATTATTTTATACGCAATGTGTTTGATAAACTTGCCAATTTGAATATATCGGCACAAACCGGTTTTTCAAGTTATACCACCAATCTAGGGCAGTTGCAAAACAGGGGAGTGGAACTCAGCCTGAATGCTTTTGTTTTGGCTCCCGAAAAAGCAGAAGGTCTCAGTTTGAATGTGGGTGGTACGCTCGCCACGGCTAAAACTTACGCCGAGAAATTGCCTTACAATGGATTGCCTGGCAATCGTCAGCAAACCATCCAGGTATGGGATCCTAATCATCCCGGACAACTGATGCAGGTAGGTGGATTAATTGAAGGTCAGCGGGTTGGGCTCGACCAGGTTTGGGCACCTAAATGGGCTGGCCTTTATACCAACCAGGGGCAAATCACTAAAGATGCAAGTGTTTATAATTCATTTCTCCCCTACAACAACAAAACCATTAAGCAATTGGGTGATGCCAAGTGGTACCAAGTAAATCCTAACGACACAATAGATTCACGCCAGTTTGTTTATGTAGGCAGAACAACGCCGCAGATTACAGGCAGCTTTTATACACAGGCAGGATGGAAAGGCTTTCATTTATACGCAGGCTTTGATTATGCGTTGGGTTTTGTGATTTTAAACAATGAAATTTTACGTGGATTGAGCCAGGTACAGGGTTCGCAAAATTCTACCACCGATGTTTTAAAAACATGGTCTCCTACCAATCCTAACGGCACGTTGCCACGTTTTTACTGGGCTAACCAAGGAAGAAATTATGCAACTGATGCTTCGGGAAACAATCCGCCGGCTAATATGTGGGAAAAAGGCAATTATGTAATGCTTCGTGAGCTTACACTCAGCTATGATTTATCAGCGCACCTGATTGAAAATAGCCTCAAAAACAAAATCAAAGCACTTAGTGTTTATGTAACCGGCAGCAACCTTTCTTATTTCACAGCTTATAGCGGCAATTTTCCTGAGGTCGGTGGAATTGATAATGGTAAATATCCGCTGCCTCGCCGTTTAACACTTGGCGCCAGAATTACGCTCTGATGCGATTGCTCATCTCAAAAAATCAAACAATGAAACGCTATACTTCTTTCTTTTTTTTCATAACATTGATGGTATTGATACTTCAATTTTCGTCCTGCACAAAACAACTGGAACAGGTACAACCTCAGGATGCCATCAGTAAAAGTCAGGTATTAACTGATCCTAACGCCGCCATGACCTTATACACAGGCATGTACGGCTTGTTAAGAACTTATAACACAACTCTTTTTCAGTTAGGAGAATTGCGTTCCGATATATGGGTGAACGGCTTATATACCGAATCGGCAGATGCCACTGTGCAACAGTTAAGCACGCAAAACATAAGTGCTTTAAATGTGCCGTTTAACAACTGGGGTGGTTTTTACAACCTCATATACAATCTCAACAATATCATAACACTGTTTCCGCAAACCGGACTCAGCCAGTCAGACAAAGACCGCATGATGGCAGAAGCCTACGGACTTCGTGCTTACGTTTATTATACCTTGTTAAAAACATGGGGTGATGTTCCGCTTACTACAACGCCCATACAAACGATTAGCAACGCATCACAAACGTACAAAGCAAGAACACCTGCTGATTCGGTAATGATGCAAATCAAAAGTGATATTGAACAATCACTTCAGTTGTTCGGAACCGATGTAATTCCTACTGGTAAGAGAGTGTATTGGAACCGCATTGCAAGCTTAGTGCTGAAAGGTGATGTTTACATTTGGTCGGGCACCAATATGGGCGGTGGCTCGCAGGATTTTACTACCGCACAAACAGCACTTGCCGAAGTAGAAAGTTTACAGGCACCCACCTTGCAACTGGATGCGAATTATGCCGATATATTCAACCCAACCAAAAAGGCAAACAATCCTGAAATCATATTTGCTATCAATTACGAGGTTGGGCAGGCATCTATGTCTACCTTTTCAAATTTTCTTGTCAATAATATACAGGCCACTACCTTGTCGTTAGCACCGGCGCCGGGGCCTTTGGTTTCGTCGGTTTATCCTTATGTAAGTGGAGCCAACCGAGTTGGTATGAACCAGGACATGATTAACCGGCTTACGTCGGGCGATTCGGATCAGCGTATCAGCAACTCGTTCCAGGTAATGTATTCCAATACGGCTCCATATCCGGTTCGCGGAGTGTTGCTCACCAAATTCATTGGTTCAACTTCCGGTACGTCTCAGGTGTATAACAACGATTATCCCATTTACCGTTATGCTGATGTGCTGTTATTGATGGCGGAAGCAAAAACAAAATTAGGGTTAGATCCTTCGAATGAAATGGCTCAAATCAGGCAAAGAGCTTACGGAGCGAATTATACACCTTTTGTAAATGGCTCAATTACCGATAATATGAACGCCATTTTAGAAGAATATCTACGTGAGTTTATTGGCGAAGGCAAGCGTTGGTGGGCATTGCGCCGTGCCGGTGATGCGTATGTTTTTGCGGCCATCAATCCAACTTATTTATCGCCTGCAACGGTAAGCTCAGGCAAGGGACCCACTTTGTTTTTGCCTATTTCGATAACCATGTTGAACAACGATCCCCTGTTAACACAAACAACAGGCTATTAAGAAAAATGGGTAAAACCAAAGGTTGAACAGCTATGGTTTTATGTTTTAAGTTAGATATAAGCAGTCAGTAGCCGGAGATAGTCCTGTCTCCGGGATTTATTTCTTTATTTTTTAAGAATCGAAAATCGAATAATGAAACATTTACAAGGTTTGATTGCAGCACCTTTTACACCGATGAATGAAGATGGTACTATCAACCTCTCAATCGTTCCGCGATATTACCAGTTCCTACAATCCAACGGTATCAAAGGGGCTTTTATTTGCGGCTCTACGGGCGAAGGTGCTTCCATGACTCTCGAAGAGAAAAAAGCCGTTGCCACTGCATGGGCAGAATGCACAAAAGGAGACGCTGATTTTAAAGTGATGCTTTTAACAGGCGGTACTTGCGTGGCTGATGCGGTAGAATTGGCGCGTCATGCGCAAGCCATCGGCTTATATGCCGTTTCTTTTACGGCCCCGTTTTATTTTCTTTTACCCGATGTGCATACGTTAGCACAATGTTGCAAAGTAGTGGCTAATGCAGTGCCCGATATGCCCTTTTATTATTACCACATTCCTGTACTTACAGGAGGCAATTTTTTAATGATTGATTTACTGAAAGCCGTAGATGGCGCTATCCCCAACTTCGCGGGCATCAAATACACGCATGAAGATTTTATGGATTTTCAGTCCTGCCTCAATTATAAAAACGGTCAATACGATATGCTCTGGGGACGCGATGAAAATATGCTTTCTGCCCTTGCGGTAGGAGCCAAAAGTGCGGTAGGAAGTACATTTAATTATGCAGCTCCCTTATATCATCAGCTAATAAAATCATTTGATGATAATGACTTTGAAAAAGCACAAACTTTACAACAACAATCTATTGATATGATACGGTTGCTGGGCAAATACGGCGGCATCGCTACCGGAAAAGCTTACATGAAATTAGTAGGTTTGGATTGTGGTGAGTTTCGTTTGCCAGTGAAGAATATGAGCAAAGAACAATTTGTCTTATTCCAAAAAGATACTTCTGCACTTTCGTTTGCTTCTTTTCAGTCAAAAATGCTATAACGGTTGATGGAAGAAAAATGAATGAAAACAAACCTGTGCCATATTCTTCTCTTTTTTATCCTGCTCATTATGCTTAACCAAACATCTGGGCAACCAATCGTGATGCCTTCTCTTCACTGGAAAATAGCGGCTCAATTGCCTCAACCTCCCAATGCTTCTAAACAGTTGGGGCTGGCAGGCCCTTTTGCAGGAGTGCATGATGGTGTGTTACTGGTAGCCGGCGGAGCCAATTTCCCCGATAGCATGCCGTGGCTCGGTGGCAAAAAAAAGTATTACAACGATGTGTACCTTTTTACAAAAAACGGCAATGGAACGCTTACTCCGCTCTCTGCAATCTTTCATCTTCCTTACGCGGTAGCTTATGGCTGCAGTGCCTCAACACCGCAAGGCATTGTGTGTGCAGGTGGTGAGAATGAAACGGGCATTGTAAACAGCGTAATTTTATTGCGATGGAACAAAGTGGAGAAAAAGATAGCTGTTCAATCACTTCCTCATTTACCACTCACGGTAACCAATGCTTTTATGACATCTGATGGCAACAAAGTATATGTTGCAGGTGGTGAAACTGCCAATGGTGTCTCGGAACGTTTTTATGTGTTGGATGTAAGTGATACAGCAAAAGGCTGGCAAGAACTTCCACCATTGCCGCAACCCGTTTCTCATGCGGTAATGATTTTGGAAAACGATGGAAAAGAAAAATGCATTTATGTAATTGGCGGAAGAAAGAAAAATAGGAACGGTATCAGCGACATATATGCATCGGTTTACCGCTTTGATTTGGCAAGGAAAAAATGGAGCAAAAACAAACCCTTGCCTTACTCACTTTCTGCCGGAACCGGCGTTGCATTCGGGGCGCATTGTATTTTGTTATTCGGCGGCGATAAGGGCGAAACATTTCACAAAACAGAACAGCTCATTGCTGCTATCATTGGAGCAACGGATGAAAATAAAAAAGAAGAATTGATTCAGCAAAAAGCTGATTTGCAGTCTTCGCATCCCGGCTTTAGCCACGACGTATTGTTATATGATACGAACAGGGATACATGGAAAACCATTGGCACTATACCGTTTGCGGTTCCAGCAACTACTACTGCAGTAAAATGGGGACGCGACGTGTTTATCCCAAGCGGTGAAATCAAAGCTGGAGTGCGCACGGCGCACATATTAGGAGTGGAAATAAAAGAAGGTAGATGATCATATAAAATGCTTCAAGGTCTCAAACGCTGAGAGGGTTCTAAACCCTGTCAGCGTTATCATAGCGTTTAAAAAATTTGGGCAAAAACAAACATGACATCACCGCAATCAACATATAAAAAAGTATATCCGTGGATAGTGGTAGCCTTGTTGTGGGTAGTAGCTTTGCTCAACTATATGGATCGGCAAATGCTTGCCACGATGCGGCCTTCGATGCAGGCCGACATTTCGGAGTTGCAATCGGCCACTAACTTTGGTTACCTGATGGGCATCTTCCTTTGGATTTATGGCATAATGAGTCCAATATCCGGTATCATCGCCGACAGGTTCAACCGCAAATGGCTCATTGTATTCAGCCTCTTTGTTTGGTCGGGCGTAACCTTTGCAATGGGCTATGCTACAACGTTTCATCAATTATATTGGCTACGGGCAATCATGGGCATCAGTGAGGCTTTGTACATTCCGGCGGCATTGTCATTAATTGCCGATTATCATCCCGACAAAACGCGTTCTCTTGCCATCGGCATTCACATGACCGGGCTTTATGTTGGGCAAGCGCTGGGTGGCTTTGGAGCGACCATAGCAGCTTTGTATTCCTGGCACATTACTTTTCGTACGTTTGGGTTAACCGGCATTGCGTACTCATTCATTCTCATTTTGTTTTTGCATGAAATGAAAAGCGAAACTGATCCGGTTTCAGGCACCAATATTTCACGTAAAAACAAACCTTCGGTTTTTAAAGCCCTAAGTATTCTATTCACAAATCTTTCTTTCTGGATTATCCTGTTTTACTTTGCTATACCAAGCCTGCCGGGATGGGCAACAAAAAACTGGCTGCCAACTTTATTTGCCCAAAATCTAAACATCAGCATGGATAAAGCGGGGCCTTTATCTACCATTGCCATTGCAGCTTCTTCTTTTATCGGAGTAATTTTCGGCGGTATCTTATCTGATAAATGGGTGCAAAAAAACATTCGTGGCAGAATTTATACCGGCGCCATCGGCCTTGCATTTACCATTCCTTCCCTGCTCTTCATCGGCTTCGGTCGTTCGTTAGAAACTGTTGTTGGTTCAGCCATTTGCTTTGGCTTTGGGTACGGCATGTTCGACGCTAACAACATGCCCATTCTTTGCCAGTTTGTATCCGCCAAATACCGCGCTACTGCTTATGGTTTGATGAACATGACGGGCGTATTTGCGGGCGCAATCATCACAGATATTTTAGGCAAATCAACCGATAGGGGCAACCTCGGTAAAAGCTTTGCGGTGCTGGCGGCTATCGCGTTGGTAGCATTGCTGGTTCAGCTTTCTTTTTTAAAGCCAAAAGCAAATGATGATGCCGTATAAATTTTCATTTTTTTTTATAATGATTAATGAAAATAGAAAACAAAAAAGTAAGAAGCTTGAAAACAATTTTTATAAAATGTAACCGATTTGCAATGAAACACATATCCGTCGTTTTATTATTTCTGATTTGCTTTTGCAGTGTTTTTTCACAACAAAAAATTCCGGTGTTTGTATCGGCAACCGATGGTTATAAAAGCTATCGCATACCTGCCATTGTTGCTTTGCCGAATGGCGATTTGCTTGCGTTTTGCGAAGGCAGATTGAATGGTTCGAGTGATTTTGGAAACATTGATATTGTTATGAAAAAGAGCAAAAGCAAAGGCGAAACCTGGAGTAAGCTGCAGGTTATTGTGGATGCCGATTCGTTGCAGGCTGGCAACGCAGCACCCGTAGTTGACCTTACCGATCCGGCTTATCCAAAAGGAAGGGTTTTTTTATTTTATAACACCGGCAACAACAATGAAGGCGAAGTTCGTAAAGGAAAGGGTTTGCGCGAAGTGTGGTACAAAACATCAACCGATAATGGTGCTACGTGGAGCAAGCCGGTAAACATTACAACACAGGTGCATCGCCCCAATCAATCTGAAGTGAATCCAACTTATCATTTTAGTGAAGACTGGCGCAGCAATGCCAATACGCCCGGCCATGCAATGCAGTTTGAATGGGGCAGGTACAAAGGAAGAATATTTGTGGCTGCCAATCATTCCAGCGGCAATCCGCAAAAGAATTTTACCGATTATGCGGCTCATGGTTTTTTTACTGATGATCATGGCAAATCATTTCATTTGTCAACCACCGTTTCCATAGCTGGCACCAACGAATCTACGGCGGCTGAATTGAGTGGTAATCAATTAATGATGAACAGTCGCAACCAACGCGGCGATGTTAGGGCACGCATTGTTTCCATCAGCAAGGATGGCGGCGCCACATGGGATACTTCTTACTTTGATACCAAATTGCCCGATCCTGTAAACGAAGGAAGCCTTTTAACCATTGGCAGAAGCGGAAAGAAAAGCATCCTTGCTTTTTGTAATGCTGCCGATACAGCGCGTAGAGACAACCTCACCCTTCGCCTTAGTGAAGATGATGGTAAAACTTGGAAGAAACAATTTGTAATTGATAAAAGCAGTGATAACAAAGCCGACAATTCGGCTTATTCCGACATTGTGAAATTAGGGCAAAACCAAATCGGAGTTCTCTACGAAAAAGATAATTACAGAGAAATTGTTTTTACCGCCATCAACTGGAAATAAATGTTTTTACCGCAACAAATTATATAAATGAGGGCGTCAACCGTCATCTTCAAACGGGGCAACAAACTTTACACTACACGCTCAATCATCTACAAGTAAACAATAGCATTTACAAACATGAAGTATTCGCAACAAGAACTCATCGAACTAAAAAATTTTTATCAAAACCAATTGTTGAACGATACCATTCCCTTTTGGTTTCCGCGTTCTTTTGATAAAGAATGCGGCGGTTTTTTATTGATGCGCAACCGTGATGGTTCTTTACTTGATGATGACAAAGCAGTTTGGATACAAGGCCGTGCTACCTGGTTGCTGTCAACTTTATACAATACAGTTGAGGAAAAAGAAGAGTGGTTGGAAGGTGCGAAGCTGGGTTACAATTTTTTAAATGAACATTGTTTTGATACCGATGGACAAATGTTTTTTCATGTAACCAGAGAAGGCAAACCAATACGAAAAAGAAGATATTTTTTTTCCGAAACATTTTATGTGATTGCGGCTGCGGCTTATGCAAAAGCAAGCGGCGATAAAGAAGCAGCAAACAGGGCAAGAAAAGTGTTTGGTGATTGCATTCAGTATGCCACAGGAGAAAAAAAATTACAACCGAAGTTCACCGAAACCCGCGCCAGCAAAGGAATTGGTGTGCCGATGATTATGATGAATACGGCGCAACAACTGAGAGATACCATTGGTGATGAACGGTGTGATGAATGGATTGAAAAATGGATTGCAGAAATAGAAACGTTTTTTGTAAAGCATGATATAAAATGTGTGATGGAACAGGTAGCGCCGGATGGAAGCATCATCAATCATACTGACGGGCGAACGCTAAATCCGGGTCATGCGATTGAAGGTGCGTGGTTTATTCTGCAGGAAGCAGTGCATAGAAACAACGACAAACATTTAATTGAACTCGGTTGCAAAATGCTTGATTACATGTGGGAGCGGGGATGGGATGAAGAATACGGTGGCATCCTGTACTTCCGCGATGTATATAACAAGCCCGTGCAGGAATATTGGCAGGATATGAAATTTTGGTGGCCGCATAACGAAACCATTATCGCAACCTTGCTTGCTTATTTAATTACAGGAAACGAAAAATACGCTGACTGGCATAAGCAGGTGCATAGCTATTCTTATCAGCATTTTCATGATAAGCAATGGGGTGAATGGTTTGGTTATTTGCACCGCGATGGTACCATTGCACAAACCGCGAAAGGCAATTTGTTTAAAGGACCATTTCATTTGCCAAGGCAGGAATGGTATTGTATGCAAATACTCAATGCTTTTATTGCCAAAAACAAAAGTGCATAGTCAATGAAAAAATCGTGTGCGCAACAGCACTTTTGTTTTTGCACCATTTTGTATTCACCCAAATACACAATTGCCATCTTTTTCTCATTCGCTATTCCCAACCTATTACTGGCAACGTGTAATACGTTTCAACACATTACCTCAGTCGAAAGACGATATTATTTTTGGGTAACAGTATTACAGATGCCGCTGAATCGAGTGAATTATTTAACAACAAAATAAACATCGTGATATCAGCGGCGACATTACTGCGCGTGTTATTCACAGGCTCGACGGAATAACACGAGGACCTCCTTCTAAAATTTTCTTACTAACAGGCATTAATGACATTACAAAACCCTCGTTATAGCGAGGGTTTTGTTTTGCCGATATTTTGTACCAACAAAGGTTTGAAAGAAAACCATTTGTTTTTGCTGAAAGCCTTTGTTGGTGAGGTTATCAGCGTTCACAAATCCAGTATCACAAATCCGATTTATGGCTATTCTATTTCTGCCGGTTCTAACACCGGATTGATACTTTCAGCCAGCCACAAAAATTCCTTTGTAAACAAGTTAATTGAGCTTATGAATTGTTCATCCGTTAAATTACCTTCTACATCAAATTTATTTTGTACTGTTGGAACAATGAGCATATACGGTGATGCAATGCCAAACAAAGCGTTAATCAACAACTGCATTTGCTGACTGGCGCGTATGCCGCCCATAGCACCTGGCGATGCAGTAACAATACCAAAGGGCTTGCGTGTTTGCTTTGGAAAATGGTCTAATAAATTCTTCATTGCCGCCGCATAACTGCCATTGTATTCAGGACTTACCAAAATAAAAGCTTCGGCCGCAAACATGCGCCCGGCTAATGGTTGTAAAACTTCGGGCGCTTTGTCGGCCGATGTCCAAACTGTTTGTAAAAATGTAGGCACATCCCAATCGCGTACATCAATAATGCCTACGCTATGGTGTGTGTTTTGCTGAAAATACTTTTGCAAAAACAAAGCTACCCGAAACGTAACACTGTCTTTTCTTGGACTGCCTGATATAATTTCTATATTCATAATTTTTCAACTCTGTTTCAGGCTTCAATTTTTAAGCCTGTTTTATCAACTCTATATTCAATAGTAACTTCACTTCGTCGCTCAACACTACGCCTCCTGTTTCTAATGGCGCATTCCATTCCAAGCCAAACTCTTTGCGGTGAACGCTACCACTAACTTCAAAGCCAATTCTAGAATTTCCGTACATGTCCTTTGCTGCACCACCTGATTCTGCTGCGAAACTCATTGGTTTGGTTACACCATGAATGGTAAGATTTCCATTTAATTTATAAGCATCGCCGCCTTGCTTTTCGAAAGAGGTTGATTGAAAGGTAAGTTTGGGATATTGCGCGGCGTCAAAAAAATCGACCATTTTTAAATGACCATCGCGTTGTTCGTTTTTGGTATCAATACTGTCAATATCCACTTCAAAATCAATTTCAGCATCCGTAAAATCATCGCTGCTGCTTTCCATTTTGCCGGAAAATTTTGTAAACTGTCCGGTAACATTGGAGATCATAAGGTGTCGTACCTTGAATGTAATTTCTGAATGCGCCGGATCGATAACGTAAGTTGCCATGTTGTTTGTTTTTAGTTGTTATTAAAATTCATTGGGATGTCTATAATTAAAAGTTCCGTCTTTTCTAAAGCTTCAATAGTAATGGTTTCTGTTTCCCAGATTCCTATTGCATCACGCGGCGATAGTTTGTTTTTATTCACCTCAACTTCGCCGTTTATCACAAATAAATAAGCGCCGTTTCCTTCTTTTTTTATTTGATACGTTTCTTTACTTTCCTTACTCAGATTGCCTAATACAAACCAGGCATCCTGATTAATAAAAACGGCTTCCGCATCATCAGGGGCAACTACAGTTTGAAGTTTGTTATTACGACTGTCAGGATGAAATGTTTTCTGTTCGTAACGCGGGGCGACATTATTTTTTTTAGGCATCACCCAAATTTGAAGCAGCTCTACATCTTTGTTTTTATTGGCATTTACTTCGCTGTGTTCAATGCCGCTGCCTGCACTCATTATCTGCACATCGTTCTGCCTTATAATTTCGTTTCTGCCGGTGCTATCGCTATGTTTTAAATCGCCTGAAAGCGGTATGGTTACAATCTCCATGTTTTGGTGCGGGTGCTTGCCAAAGCCCGTGCCGGCGCCAAACGTATCATCGTTCAGTACGCGCAGTGCGCCAAAATTCATGTTTTGCGGATTGTAATAATTGCCAAACGAAAAGGAGTGATATGTATTGAGCCAGCCATGCTGCACATGACCTCTTTCGCCAGCCTTTTGTAGTATTGTTTTCATTCTAAAACAGAATTTATTTTTTCCAGTAATTCATTCAGTTGCGCCGCTTCCTGTTCACTAATTTTAATGTTGAAATGATGAAGCTCATTTAACTGATCTGAACTTTTTTGCAATACATCCAACGCTTTATCGGTAAGCAGTAACGAGGTATGCCGTTTGTCGTCTTTCGATTGGTAACGCTTTATTAGTTTTTTCGCCACCAGCCTGTCTGCAATGCGCGGCACGTTCGAGCTGCGTTCAATCATTCTTCCTGCAATATCTTTTACACACATGCACTGCGGATGCTTGCCTTTTAAAATACGCAGCACATTGTATTGTTCCATTGTCAGGTCAAACTCTTTCAACAAAGTGGCAATGCGGGTTTTTAAAATATAAGTTGTGTACATTAAATTCAAAACCGCCTTTTGTTTTTCACTGCTAAAGTTGTGGGTTTGTATAGCATCTTCCAATTTCACAATGCAAATATATGTACATACATCTAATTTTTTAGTCAGGAAATTGTAAAAAGAATTTTTCTTTTAACTAAAAAAGTAGTTGGTTAACTAAAAAAGTAGTTTATCTTCGACTAAACTTTTAGTTGTATGAAAAATTTAACCAAGGCCGAGGAAAGCATTATGCAGGTTCTTTGGAAACTTGAAAACGGGTTTTTAAAAGATATTGTTGATGCAATGCCGGAACCCAAACCGCATTCCAACACGGTTGCTACTTTGCTCAAAATTTTAATTGAAAAAGAATTTGTAGCAACGGAATTGTATGGACGAATGAATGAATACAAACCAATCATTAGTAAGCAAGCTTATTTTAAAAATACAATGAATGGATTGGTAAAAGGATATTTTGATGGCTCGTTTTCGCAGGCGGTTTCTTTTTTGGTAGATGAAAAAAAATTAAGCCTTGCCGATTTGGAATTATTAGTAAAACAATTGAAGAAAAAATAAAAAGCCTGCCATGCAAACACTACTTATTTATGCGGTAAAAACAATCGCTTATTCAGGTATATTCTTTGGTTATTATTGCCTTGCACTGCGCAACAAACGCTTTCATTATTATAACCGTTTTTATTTGCTGATGTCGGTAGCGCTAAGCTTGCTGCTTCCATTTTTACACATGGAATTGTGGCAATGGCGAAGCGGTAATTTACAAGTAATTCAACTGCTGAATGTAGCGCAAGCCGGTGGAAACGAAGTTATAGTCAAGGGAAAATCATCTTTGTTTAGCCTAACCGAAATTTTGATGATAGCTTATGGTATTGTTGTGCTGTGTCTATTGCTGGCATTGGCTTTCAGCGTTATTGCCATATTCAGGTATAAACGGAAATATGAAGTTGAAAAGATTGATAACATCAACTTCATTAATACAGATTTGGAACAAGCTCCGTTTTCATTTCTCAATAATCTATTCTGGAAAAACACAGTAAGTTTTACAGATGATTCGGGCAAACAAATGTTTACGCACGAGATCACGCACATCAAACAAAAACATAGCTGGGACAAACTGTTTATGCGCATCATCACGGCTTTGTTTTGGTTCAATCCAGCTTATTGGTTCATTCAAAAAGAACTGGCTTTATTGCATGAATTTATCGCTGATGAAAAAGCGATTAAAAACAAAAGCGCAGAATCGTTTGCATTGATGATTTTACAATCGCAATATTCAAAAAACATCTTTTCACCGGCTCAATCATTTCATTATTCACCCATAAAAAGAAGATTAGTTATGCTTACCACATCAAAAAATTCAAGGTTTAGTTATGCAAGAAGAATTATGGTTCTTCCTTTATTTGCCATCAGTTTTGTTTTATTCGCCTTTAAATTAAAAAAGATGAATCTCGCACAACAGCCATCCATACAAGTGCACCGTTTGTTTTGGTAGTGGATGCAGGTCATGGAGGAAATGATAATGGAGCAGTGAGTATAAATGGTATAAATGAAAAAGACATCAATTTATTGATCGCAAAAAAAATAGAAGAGTTGGCGCCCGAATATGGCATTATGGTTAAAATGACCAGAACAAAAGATGAAGCCCTTCAATTGCAGGATAGAATGGATTATATTAAAAACGTTCAGCCGGATGCCTGCATTTCCGTTCATGTAAACAACAATGATGAACAACAAACCAGCAAGAATGAAGTAGATGTTTTTGTTACCCGAAATGAAAAATCGAATGTGTATCAACAGAGCTGTTTATTAGGCTCGAGTTTATTGCAAAATGTAAAAAAGAATTTTCAAATAAATAAGAACTTATCGCAGCGGAAACAATTAGGTATTTATGTACTTGACCAAAATCCTTATCCTGTTGCGCTTATTGAATGTGGTTACATGAACAACCCTGCCAATGTAAAAGAATTAAGTAACAACAGTAAAATAGTAGAACTGGCAAGAGATATTTTAGAAGGCGTTGTGGGCTTTGCGAATGCAGATAAAAACACTTCTGCTAAAGTCTTTAAAAACGATCTGATAAACCCTCAAAACAAAACTATTGCTGACACTACTCCAGTAAAAATAACTTCTCTAATCATAAATGGAGATAAGCGAATGTTTACGTCGCATAAAAAGGATTCTATACTTGTAATTTTAGATGGAAAAGTAATCGACACAAACGATTCGAATTTGCTAATGAAGGCACATACATTTTCAGGTGCCTTCTTAACAGGGAATGCCGCTATGAAAAAATATGGCATGTATGCAAAGAATGGTGTGTTTGAACTTGAATCGAAAAATGTGAATGATGTAAAAAATACAAGCTCCTCTTATGACACACCTGAAACTGATACTCTAACCGATCCTGTACAAACATCACCCTCTTTCCCGGCGGTAAAGAAGCATGGATAAAATATTTGCAACACAATATAAAATCTGAAATACCTGCAAGTCATGGCGCGCCTGCCGGAACCTATAAAGTCATTGTTTCTTTTATTGTAGATGGCAACGGAAATGTCTCAAACGTAAAAGCTATGAAGGATCCTGGTTATGGTACAGAAGCAGAAGCAGTACGGATCATAAAAGATGGCCCCAATTTGATTCCGGCAAAGCAAAACGGAAAAACCGTTACCGCAGAAGCCAAACAAACCATCACCTTTCAGGTTGAAGAAGGTCATTAATTTAATGATAAAAACAAAAGCAGCGTAGTTCATTACGCTGCTTTTGTTTTTATTCAAAAAGTGAACAATGTTTTAGTACATGTATTCAATCACTTCATCACCTTTTATCAGTTCTAATTTCATTTGATCAGAAGTTTCTGTGTACCCGATAATTTTCGCTTCAATATTTAATTCTTCCGCTATTGCAATCATGCTTTCTGCAGCTTGTTCATTTGTAAAAATTTCAAGCCGGTGCCCCATGTTAAACACCTGGTACATCTCTCTGTTATCAGCACCGGAGTTGTGTTGAATTAAATTAAAAATCGGCGGTGGTGAAAACAGATTATTTTTTACCACTTTCATAGTAGAAGGCAGGTATTTCATGCACTTTGTTTGTCCGCCGCCACTGCAATGAATTGCACCGTAAATATCTTCGAAATGCGCATCCAGCAACTGTTTCATAAGCGGTGCATACGTGCGTGTCGGGCTTAACAACAGCTTGCCTATTGTTACTTGTTGATTGTTAATGGGTAAGCCATCAGTAAGTTTGTTTTTACCAATATATACCACTTCATCAGGCAAGGAAGCCTCAAAGGTTTCGGGAAAATTTTCAGCATAATATTTATTTAAAACATCGTGCCTTGCGCTGGTGAGTCCGTTACTTCCCAATCCACTGTTATATTCCTTTTCATAAATGGTTTGCCCGAACGAAGCGAAGCCAACAATCACATCACCGGCTTTTATTTTTTCATTGGTTATTAGTTTGCTTTTTTGTTGTCTTGCCATCATGGTTCCGTTCACAGCAATGGTGCGCACCACATCGCCTACATCCGCTGTTTCGCCACCGAGATAATGAATGTTTACACCAAACGTTTGCACTACATTAAAAAATTCCTGTGTGCCATCAATAATGGCTTTCAGCACTTCACCAGGTATCAGTTTTTTATTGCGGTCAATGGTGGACGAAAACAATAAATTATCATATACGCCTACACAAAGCAAATCATCTAAATTCATGGCAATGGCATCTTGCGCAATGCCTTTCCACACACTTGCATCGCCGGTTTCTTTCCAATACAAATAAGCCAGAATACTTTTGGTTCCGGCACCATCGGCGTGCATAATATTTACAAAGTTTTCATCGCCGCCAATAAAATCAGGATACATTTTACAAAACGCATGTTTATACAAACCGGCATCTAAGTTTTGTATCGCGGCATGTACTTCTTCTTTTTGCGCCGATACGCCGCGCTTTGAATACATGCTGCCGCCAAAACTCTTATCTGCAGAAGGGAAGTAAGAAAGATGATTATCATTCGTAAACATCGCAAAAATTAAATGTTGGCAAATGTAACGGTTGCTAATTGTTTTACTGCTTCTCACCTCCTCGTTAGTGGTTGTGGGCTTGGGCGTTGTAGTGTTATCTTTGTTATTCTTATGCAGGTTCACAAAAATTTATCCTTTTTACCACTGTTTCGTAAAGCCGTAATTACAATCGGCACGTTTGATGGCGTTCATGCCGGACATCGTAAAATTATTGAACAGTTAAAAAACGAAGCCGACAAAGTTGATGGTGAAACCGTCATCATTACTTTTCATCCGCATCCGCGCAAAGTGGTTCGCGAAGGTCAGTCACCGGTTCCCATACTTACTACTTTGGATGAAAAAATAGAGTTGCTGCAAGAGCTTCAAATTAATCATTTGGTAATCATTTCTTTTGATGAAGCTTTTGCTAACCAAACCGCCGAAGAATATATTCGTTATTTTTTAGTTCAAAAATTTCATCCTCATACCATCATTATTGGTTACGACCATAAGTTTGGAAAAGAACGGGCGGGCGATTATCATTTGCTGGAAGAATGGGGACAAAAATTAAATTTTGTTGTAAAAGAAATACCTGAACAAATATTAAATGAAGTGATTGTTTCTTCTACCAAAATAAGAAGCGCTTTGTTAAACAGCGATGTTGCAACAGCAAACCGTTTTTTAAGCTACAATTATTTTTTTGAAGGTACGGTTGTAAAAGGCAAACAACTTGGCAGAACGCTTGGTTACCCCACCGCGAATATTGAAATTGAAGATGAAGAAAAGTTGGTTCCCGGCAATGGTATTTATGCAGTTGAGGTGTGGGGTTTAGGTCAGGAGCTATCAACTATCGGCTATCAGCCGTCAGCCATTAGCCGTAAGGCATCACAACGAACAAGTTTGGTTTTACCCCAAACTTCATATCTCACACCTCATACTTTACAAGGCATGATGAGCATTGGTTTAAACCCCACAGTAAATGGCACAAAGCGCACAATTGAAGTGAATATTTTTAATTGGGATAAAGAAATTTATGGCGAAACATTGCGCATTATTGTGAAGCATTATTTGCGTGCCGAAGAAAAGTTTGATGGGCTTGATGCATTAAAAGAAAACCTTGCAAAAGATAAAGAAGCTACATTGAAAATCTTTAATGGCTAATCGTCAATTATATTTATTCGCTACCCATAATCAGCTCATCATTTTCATCACCAGCTCTTTCATTAGTTCGGCATCATCGGTTCCGGTATCATCAATGCCAATGCTTCTTAAGTTGTAGTGATGCAATAACAGCAATACTTTCTCAATGCCTGCATACTCATACAATGCCGATGTTTGCAACGCCTGCTTTGCTGCATAAAAATTGTTATAAAACAAAGACGCTACTTTCTTCTCGCTTTTATCTTCCAATGCATAAATGGCATATACCTTACTAAAATAATTGTACAGCGTTGGCAGCACCAATTGAATGGGTCCGGCTTTGGGGTTATGTGCAAAATATTGAATGATGCGAACCGCTTTTGCCACCTCTTTTTTCGCCAGCGCATCCTGCAATTCAAAGGCATTGTATTCTTTGCTGATGCCAATGTATTGCTCAATGTCTTCTTCGGTAATACTTTTTCTGCCTTTGAGGTTGATGACTAATTTATGAATCTCATTCACAATGCGCGAAAGGTCGCTGCCAATGTTATCCACCAGCATTTGCAAGCCTTTATGAGTAACGGATAAACCCTGCTGCTGTATGTAGCTGCTTGTCCAGGCAGGCAGTTCATAATCTTTTAATTTTGCACTGGTTGCTATCTCGCCATTTTTTTTAATAAATTTTGAAAACTTGGTGCGGGCATCCAGCTTTTTATCTTTATAGCCAATCACCAGAATCGTTGATGGCAAAGGCTTTTCAACATAGTTTTCAAGCCTGTCCAAATCGCGCATGTGCTGCGCTTCTTTCAATAAAACTACTTGCCGCTCGGCAAACATCGGGTAGCGGCGACAAGCAGTTACAACCGAAGCCCATTCGGCATCTTTACCATAAAAAACAGTAAGATTAAAGCTCGTTTCGCTTTCGTTTAAAATGTGATGCTCGGCATATTTCATCACTTCATCAATGAAATAAGATTCCTCTCCTTCCAACCAATAAATGGGTTTGAAAATTCCTTTCTTCCAATCGTTAATAATGCTTTCGGCAGACATTGCGCAAAGGTAGGAGGTAGGAGCTATCAGCTATCAGCCGTCAGTTGTGAGTTTCGTTTTTTTAAAATACAAAAGCGGTTTTCTTTTACTTGCTTTTATAACTCCGGTTGGGCATCGTTGTGTCACTCACTTGTACGTCTTGTCCTTTATTTGGGCTATCTGTAAAAGCTTAATTATTGTCATTAATTAAAAAGGTCTGATTAAACAAATACGTAGTGTTCCGGAATGTATGATGGACAAAGTAAGCAAGGCAGCGGCACTATCGGTTTGTGTCCCCACCATAGGTGTTAGGAAGAAAAATTGTGCTTAATCATTTCACAAATTTGTTACTGCGTTACACGCAAGGTGCGGAGGCAAGGACGGATGCGCGGAGCGATGATGCCGTCCTTGATCTTTTTTGTTACTTTTTTCTATCAAGAGAACTATTCTCATGGATGCCATCAAAAAGTATTTATTTCATCCATAAAAAAGTAAGAGAAGAGGATAACAAACTGTAAACTTCTTCCGAACAGCTATAGTGCCCCCACAAACCAAAAAAGAAATATTTGGTCAGTGAAGACACTGACCAACAGAAAACTTAGCTATCATACATGTAAGAACACAACCAACAAACCAAATACCTTTTCTAAATAATAAATAATTTCAAAACTCAAAGCTACTTTTCCATTTGTTCAATTACTTCGGCAGTAACTCCTGTAAAAGAAAAACCACCATCATGATATAAATTTTGCATCGTTACCATGCGTGTTAAATCGCTAAATAAAGTAACGCAATAGTTCGCGCAATCTTCTGCCGTTGCGTTGCCTAACGGACTCATTTTTTCGGCATAATTAATAAAGCCCTCAAAGCCTTTTACGCCGCTGCCAGCTGTGGTTCGGGTTGGCGATTGCGACACCGTATTCACGCGCACTTTGTTTTTTTTTGCATACTGATAACCAAAGCTGCGTGCTATGCTTTCAAGGAAAGATTTCGCATCTGCCATTTCGTTATAATCGGGAAACACACGCTGTGCAGCAATATAAGTTAAGGCTACAACACTACCCCATTCTTTTATTGCGTTCATGTTGAAACACAGTTGCAGCAAGCGATGCAGACTGATGGCAGAAATGTCCATCGTTTTATGAGTAAAGTCGTAATTAAGATTTGTATAAGAATTGTTTTTACGCATGTTCATGCTCATGCCTACGCTGTGTAAAATAAAATCCACCTGTCCGCCAAAATGCTCCATGCTTTTGGTGATAAGATTTTTCATGTCATCGTTGCTGGTAACATCGGCGGCAATTACAGGCGCATCGCCACATTCTTTGGCAAGGTTGTTTATCTCGCCCATGCGCATGGCAATGGGAGCGTTGGTTAACACAATTTGCGCGCCTTCTTCGTAACATTTTTGAGCAATTTTCCAGGCAATGGATTGTTCGTTTAATGCACCAAAAATGATCCCTTTTTTTCCTTGTAACAAATTATATGACATGAGGAATTGATTTGATAATTGAAAACAAAGAAAAGAAATTTTAAAACCGAAGAAGCGTTTTAATTTTAATGCACTTCAACACCGGCTTTTTTATTTTCTCCCGTTACGCCAGCAGGCGGCTGAGGCGCCAAAGGCAAAGTGAACCAAAAACAAGAGCCTTTATTTTCTTCACTTGTTACGCCTATAGTGCCGCCATGTTGTTTTATTATTTGAGAAGAAATATATAAGCCCAAACCCAGGCCCGAAAAAGCAGCATCTTCCTTAGCCCTGAAAAAACGATCAAAAACATAAGGTAGTTTATTTTGCGGAATACCAATGCCAAAGTCGGTAACGGAAATTTTTACAGCTTCGTTTTCTTTTTCCGATTTTACAATTATTTTATCTGCGTATGGCGAGTATTTTACTGCATTCGACAAGAAGTTTACAATCACTTGTTCAAGCCTGTTTTTATCGCCTTCAATACAGCATTCTTCTTCAGTTTCAACAATAATTTTATGCGTGCCGGCATGAAAATTCGCTCCTTCTATCCATTCATGCAATGCAGTTGAAATAACAATTGAACTCTTTTCTAATTGCAACTTGCCAGCTTGTATTTTAGTCATGTCAAGCAGGTCTTCTATCAACAAGGTTAATTTGTTGATTTGCTTATTTGCTTTACAGGCTAAAAAGTTAATAGTAGCGCTATTTTCGTCATTTTCAGTTATGCCTTCCAACATTTGCACTGTTACTTTCATGCTTGTTATGGGCGTTTTCAGTTCATGGCTGGCGATGTTTAAAAATTCATCTTTCTGGTGCATCAGTATTTCCGTTTTTTCATTTGCTGCATGCAACTGTTCGTTCAACAATAACAACTCTTCATTTTTCTTTGCAAGGTCGTCGGTTCGTTGCCTGATGATTTCTTCCAACTGCATAGGCGACTTAAATTTTAAAGCTGCCGGAACTATTGTAAACAAACCAAAAACAGCCACCCACGATACTACTGCTGTTATAAAAAGTATGCTTGCCGAAAAGCGGTAAGCAGGATACCAAAACATAGTGGCGTCGGCAAAGTGAGTAACGCCACAAGAGAAAATAAAAAGTATAAACAACCAGAAAATACCGTTGAAAGGAACAATATCTTTCCGCTTCCTGATGAAACGAAACAAAATAAAAGGAATGGCGAAATAAGCCAACCCGATAAGCAAACTTGAAACGATATAAGTCCATCCTAATTGCGGTGTCCATCTTCCGCAAACCCATCTGGCAACCCAGCCTTGCGTATCAAAAAGATGACTGAAAAATTCATACATATCTTTTATCACAACATTATATTTAGCATAGTGAATAAATAGCTTAATCGCTCATCATTATTCTATTTGGCAAAATAAAGAACAATGATACAGCCTGCTATCAGCCGTAGCTTTTCAAATAAAAATTTAAGTTGATTTTAATTGAGCGGTTTTAGTTAAACAAACAAGGCTTTACCGCTTTACTTGCTTTTGTTTTACTGCTAATTCAGCACCATTTCTCTTGCATTTTCTAATGCAGCAGCAGTAGGCTTTTCGCCGCTTAACATTTGTGCAATGGTTGTAATTCTTTCTTCCTGCGAAAGCAGGCGGATATTGGTTTTAATAGCGTTTCCTTTTATTTGTTTGTACACAAAAAAATGAGCATCGGCTCTGCCTGCAATTTGCGGCTGATGCGTTATGGCAATCACTTGCCGCTGTGCAGCCAAAGCCTTCATAATAATACCAACTTGTTTGGCAGCTTCGCCCGAAATGCCGGTATCTATCTCATCAAAAATCATCGTTGGCAAATCAATAGATTGTGCTACGAGCGATTTTATACAAAGCATCAAACGGCTTAGTTCTCCGCCGCTTGCCACTTTGCGCAAAGGCTCAAAACGGTTACTGTTGTTAGCATCAAACAAAAACTCAATGTTGTTATTACCGTAAATGTGTAAAGGCGTTTCGGTTATCTGCACTTGCAAACGAGCATTTGGCATACCCACTTGTGTAAGCAAACGTGTTACTTCTTTGGCTAATGGTTCGGTTTGTTTTTGCCGCATATTGTTTAACTTCATTGCGCCCTGCATGGCTTCTTTAAACAACGCACTTACTTCTTTTTCTTTTACTGCAATTGTATCGTCAATGTTTATAACGGCTTGCAGTCTTCCTGCTAATTCATTTTGCAGTTGTAGCAGTTGGGCCGTGTTGGATAAACCATGTTTCTTTAATAATTTATAACCCAATGCCAATCGTTCGTTTATCCAATCAATGCGTTTGGCATCAAAGTTTACATTGTCGTTAATGCTTTCCACTTCATCAGCAATATCCTGCAGTTCTATTTGTGCGCTTTGCAAACGTTGAATGAGTAAAGGCAATTGTGTATGAAACGATTGATAATGCTGAAGCTGATTAGCCAACTGTTTCAACGTTGCAACAACAGGTTCTTCTCCTTCTTTTAACGAATAAAAAGTTTTGGAAAGAGACGTTTTTATTTCTTCTGCATTGCTTAACAGTTGCAATTCATTGTCTAACTCTTCCAATTCATTTTCTTTAAAAGAAGCATCGTTCAACTCATTAAATAAAAAAGTATTAAAGTCGAATTCTTTGGTAAACGAACTTTTTTGTTGCAATACATCTTCTAATTCCCGTTGCTCTTTTTGCCATCGGCGGTAGGTTTTCTGATAAGATGATAAAGCATCTTCATTTTTTGCCAACGCATCAATTACTTCACGCTGAAAATCGGTGTCGCCCAACTCCAGCGTATCAAACTGGCGATGCAAATCAACTAATAATGAAGCAAGTTCTTTTAGCTGAAAAAGAGTTGCCGGCGTATCGTTTATAAAACCTCTTGATTTTCCGCTTGGCAGTATTTCTCTTCGTATCACCAACTCGCCTTCATTTTCCAAATCATGCGTATGTAAAAATGTTTTTACGTCTTCTTTATTATCAATTGCAAATGCGCCTTCAACAAAACATTTTTTATCGGTAAACATAAGGGTAGCAGTATCGGCGCGCTCGCCTAAAATAAGACTTAACGCACCCATTAAAATACTCTTCCCTGCACCGGTTTCGCCGGTAATAATATTGAGGTTATGAGAGAAATTGATTTCAATTTCGTCGATGATGGCGTAGTTCTGAATGTGTAAGCGTTGCAGCATAATTTGAAGCTGCAAATTAATAAAATGATAAGAAAAGAAACTATTGGCATTCAGCCATCAATGATGAAAAAAATTTACTTAGCAGAATCGTAACAAATAAAAAAGATCAAAGATATTGAGGGAAAGGGCAGAAGGTATAAGACATAGATGAAAAAGAAGAAGCAAAACTCATATCCAAAGCTAATATTGCTGGCTACTTCAACGCTTGTTTGCCAGCGTTCAGATACTGTTGTAACGAAGCCACATAGCTTTGAAATGCTTTAATACCTTGCTTTGTTATCTTGCAGGAAGTGTTTGGATAATTGTCTTTAAATTCTTTGGTAACATCAATATAACCGGCGTCTTTCAGTTTCTGTATCTGAACACTCAAATTACCAGCCGTAGCGTTTGTTTTTTCTTTAATAAAAGTAAACTCGGCTTCCTTTACGCTAATGAGCAAACTCATAACGGCAAGGCGCAATTGTGAATGTAATATAGGATCCAAATCGTTAAACATGCTGCTGTCCTCTCTTTGCTTTCAAGTACCTGCGCTGTAAAATCAAACCCGGAATAAACCAAGCCAGCTGGGCGCCGCCTGCTACAAGAAGCATGGTGTAAGGATAAGCTACGTAAAGGCTGATGATAGCAAACACCCAGCAGGAAATGCCGCCAACAAGCATGGGTGTAAAACGACGGGCAAAGCCGGTAGAAAAAGTAGGAATGCCGTAAATAATAAGAAAGAGAACATTAGTTTGAAGCTTATCGTAAGGCACATGTAGGGAAGAAACATAAAAATTAAGTAAAAACATGCTGATCCCAAACGCAATCCAGATGCCGCCCATCGCATCTTCGTTATGCGTTTTGAACTTCTTTTTTTTGTTTTCTCTGAACGAAATAATTATTTGCGGAATCACAGCAAAAAAGGTGAGTATCCAAATGCCGTTTGCCCAAGGAATGGCAACATAATAAGAAGCAAACTGCACCAGTGCGCAAAAGGTAACAATGCTGCCCCACATCAGCGCGCTAATGCCCGTTTCGATAAAATCGCACTTGGCTTTGTTAATCATTTGCGTGATTAAGTGCAAGCTTTCCTGTTCGCTAAAAAACACTTCTTCCTGTTCTGTCATAACGAGTGTATTATAGATGCATGTTTTTGATACTGGTAACGCAGGATATGCCCCGGCACGATATAGCTGATAAGTACAGCAAACGCAGTAAGAAGCGTTTGCGTATCGTAGCTGGTATAAGCCGATATTGCTACTAATGGAAAACAAAATAAGCCGCCTACAACCAGCGGCTTAAATTTAATAAGGCTGCCAGATATAAATGTGCCGATGCCATACAGTAAAATATAAAATGGAAAACAATACTGCCAGCCAATGCGGGTAAATACAAATGCCAGCACCAGAAAAGATAAACTGATAGCTGTCCATAAATAAGCATTGGCTTCGTCAATAAACGTTTTTACCTTTTCATATTTCTTACCTCTGTAAATAAGAAAAAATTGGACAATAAGTGCTACAGGAGTTATTAGCCAAACATAATAGTATTTCGGATACCCGGCAATCACTTTCAAATAATATTGCAGCAGGCAGCCAATGAGTACCGCCCAACCCCATAGTAAAAAGTAAGGACTATCATTACCAATTGTATTCTTGCTGGTTTCTATCATCCTGTGAATAAGCCGCAGACTTTGCTGCGGCGAAAATTCTTTTTCTTCTCCTTGCATGTATATAAAGTTTAACCCAAAACAGTAGGAACTGTTACACCGCCACTTTGTTTGCAGCAGCGAAAAAATTTATTGACATTGCGCCAGCATCTTATCATTCTGATCAGCACCCCATGTTGGATACAACGGCTTTTTTTCTTCTGTTTTGAACAAATCTGCTGCCTGCTGGAAAATGGGTTTTGCTTTGTCTTTACCACCGCCAAATTGTTCTGGCGTGTTAAACACACTCATGCCTTGCAGATAATAAAGGCGCGGGTTTTTAGGGTCTATCTGCATACCTTTTTGTAACGCCGTAGCAGCTTCGGTTCCATAGGTTTGCCAACGGTTCTGTGGGTCAACCATCATTTGTTGCACAGCAGCCATATCACGAAGTGATTGAAACTCTGAATTTTGATTGATGGCTTCGCCTTTTGTTATTATGGCTTTTGTTTCTTCAGCCAGCTTGTCTTTATCAGCGGTATTATCAACCCAGCCTGTGCGAACCTTTGCCAATGCAGCCCAGTAATAAGGCAGCCACTGAGTTTTTTCGGCAGCGCCTACACGCTCAAATGCTGCCGATGCTGCATTCAGGTCAGCACTTGTTTTTGCAGAGTCGAGCATGGCTAAATTTTTCTGCATTGCTTGCGCGTATTTGTCACTTTGCGAAAATGCTGCTACGCTTGCCAGCATTACAATTGAGAGAATAAACTGTTTCATTTTGTTTGTTTTTATTGTGTGATTGGTATGTAATATTTAAAAGAGAATGAATAATATTTTAATCTTACTTAATAGTTTGCTTTAGTTTTTCATATTCTTTTTCAGCAGAGAAAATTTGGGTATAATGATAGGCGCCGATATATTGTGCAATTATCCCGATGCCCCAGCCAAGCACAGACCACACTGGCCAGAAATAAGAACCTCTGCCGGTTGTTAGATACCAGATAATAACAAGCAAAAGGTTTACAAGAACATAAACCAAAAGGCTTGCTTTAAAACCGGCTCTTCGCTTGGCGATTTGCCAAAGCATATTGTTATTTTTTTGTTCGTTTTCCATGATAATTAATGATTTAAAATTGAATAAGTAAGATTTAGTAATAAGTAAACGATAATATTCAATATTACAGGTTTCCGTTAATCGCATCCTGTGAGCGATCAATTCCCCAGCTAAAAAAAGCACCGATAAAATAAAACCGTTTTGCCGGCGGATTGATGGCTTCTCTGTTCATTCCGTTAAACGAATAATTGTAGCCATATACTAAATTGTAACCCAACGCATTGGTGACACTGGCAAACAGCACCGTGTTTGTTTTTGCATTGGTTTTACCAACCGAAGGCACATAATAAACACTTAATCCAAGTGTGTTGTAAGGTTTTGTTTTGCCCTGGTCGGCAAGAAAATATTTGTTGTTTGCATAATCATACTGCAGGTTATAAAAAGGACGACCGGTAGCAAAACTATATGTGCCGCTGATGCCGGTTTTCCACTTCATAATAAAGCGTTTTACTACTAATGAAAGTGTGTGGTTTGCAGCAAAATTGGGTTGTAATTGTCCCGGATAATTTAAATAGTCGCGCTTCGTATCCAAATAAGAATAGCTCACCCAGTAGTCTAAATTCTTAAAGCTTTTTTTATCTCTGAAAAATAACTCAACACCTTGCGCATAGCCGCTTCCGCTGTTGTTGTAAGTGGCGAATTGATAGTTGCGCGGAACTGTTTTTACAAGGTCGTTATACTTCTTGTAATAAGCCTCAACACGAAAGATTCTATCGTTTGTAAGCTTCTGATAATTTACAATATAATGCGTGGCTTCGGTGTAACCTAAATTGCGTGTGTAAAACAATTGGCTGTTCTCTGGCTTCTGATAAAAAGTACCATAGGCAGCCGATACAGAGGCGCCTTCGCCTACTTTATAAGCCAACGAAACACGGGGTGCTAAATTCATTTTATTAATAACTGATGAATGCTCGAAACGCGCACCCAGCTTCAATGCTAAGTTATTGGTGATATATATATCGGTTTCAGCAAACAAAGCTTGATAGTTATCAGCTAATTTATAAGCCGAATCGTTGAAATTAAATTTACTTACCGAATTCCAATACTCACCACCAAAGCGTATAGCATTAATGCCGGATAATTTCTTTTCAAAAACGGCTTTTATTTGCGCAACATTATCCAACCTTTGCAATCCAAAGTTTTTATAGTACAGCCAAAACTTACTCGGGTCAAAATACTGGGGTTGGTTCATTGCATTTTGCAGTTGTTGAGTAACATTATCCTTGTTGGTGCTAAATCCGCTGCCAAGGTTCATTTTCCAGCCTTTTCCTAAATTTTCGCGCCAGCTTACATTGTTATACCAATTGGTATTTTTAATGCGGAAAGCGTCTTTTAAAACGGTGCTATCTATATCGGGACGGCGCAAACCCAAATCGCTCGTGCCAAAGGTTGTATAGTATTTTATCATGCCGCCGTTTTTTGTTTTAATGCGAAAATTTGCATCGGCATTTTGCAACTGCGGCATCTTAAAAAAATCAGGTGTTTGTTTTACAATATTGAAGTAAGCAATGAGGTTAGTATAGCCATAATTAAAGCCCCAGGAAGCGGTTTTCTTTTTATTCAAATATTGAATGCCTGCACCTAAAAACAGCGGCGAAATGGAAACGTTGGTAGCCGTTTTTTCGGGCAGGTCAATAGATTCTAAAATAACTACAGAAGATAAAGCCTGACCGTACAATGCCGAATAACCGCCTGTGCTGAACACCGTTCCTTTAAATAAAAAAGGTAAAAACCGGCCACGGCTTGCAATGTCGGGGACGCTGGCAAAATAAGGGTTGTTCACCAATGTACCATCTATAAATTGTTTGGTTTCGTAACCTGCGCCGCCACGCACAAACAAACCTTCCTGTTCGCCCACCTGCTGCGCACCGGGCAGTGTTTTGATAGCAGATGTAATGTCGGCGTTACCACCGCCAACTGTTGCCACATCTATGGAGTTTAAAACAGTAACAGCACGCTTGCTATCACCAGCTGCAAACGCGCCCGCAGTAACGGTTACAGCCTTTAGCTCATTAATTTCTTCTTTAATAGAAAAGTTGATGGTAAGGGGTTCATTTGCAATGTTGATGTTTTGGTTTACGGTTGAAAAACCAACCGTTGTCGCGCTTAAAATATGTGCGCCGGTTTCTGTAGTAATAAATGAATAATTGCCGCTCGAATCGGTGGTTACTCCATCATAAGTATCTTTTAAAGTGATGCTGGCACCAATTAGTTTTTTACCTCTCGCATCTTTCACCGTTCCTGAAATTTTTACTTGTGCGTGAGCAGCGAAAATGGTTGTTAACAGAAGGGATATAATAAAAGTTGGTTTCATAAAATAAATTGACAACACAAACGTAGATTAGTTTATAGTATAAACCAAATTATTTTATAAATATTTTTATAGAATGATAAATTAAAAGTAAAAATGATGGCGAAGGGATAGTAGATTTACGGTTGTGATTGATTAAAAAATAAGTTGTGAATTACAGAAAATATTCTTCTCCTTTTTTGTTTGATGGTTTTCTTTTACTTCAAAATAAAGTGTTGATTGTTGATGAAAGCGGAACAATAGAAAACGTTGTTTCAACTGAAGATGTAAGCGATGACATACAGTATAAAGAAGGTATTTTATGCCCTGGCTTTATCAATTGTCATTGTCATTTGGAGTTAAGCCACATGCGTGGATTGATACCTGAAAAAACCGGGTTGGTTGATTTTGTTTTTTCTGTTGTAACCAAGCGTAATTTTAGTGAAGAGCAAATTTATGAATCGATTGATAAAGCAGAAGATGAGATGATTCGCAATGGCATTGTTGCTGTAGGCGATATTTGCAACAATACGCTTACCCTTCCGAAAAAGCAAAAAGGCAATCTTCGGTATTATAACTTTATTGAAGTCAGCGGCTGGCTGCCTGAAGTGGCGGAAGCAAGGTTAAACCATTCGTTAAGCATTTATAATTTATTCAACCAGCCATCAACTACCAACCATCCACCATTAACCTCAATTGTACCTCATGCGCCATATTCTGTTTCTCAAAAATTGTGGCAATTGTTGCATCCTTATTTTCAAAATAAAACAGCAAGCATACACAATCAGGAGGCGCCTTTTGAAGATGAATTATTCATGCAAGGAGGTGGCGATTTTATGCGCATGTACAACCTGATGAAGATGGATAACAGTCATTTTTTTCCTTCGGGAGAAAGCAGTTTACAAACATATTTTTCAAAGTTAAATAGTGCCCGCAACATAATGCTGGTACACAATACATTCACTAAAGAAGAAGATGTATTGTATGCAAAAAAAAAGGTTCAAGAGAGCAATCAGAACTTATTTTTTTGTGTTTGTATAAATGCCAATTTATACATTGAAGATGCAGTACCGCCTTTGGAAATGCTATTAAAAAATAATTGCTCTATTGTGTTGGGAACAGATAGTTTAGCCAGCAACCAGAGTTTAAATTTATTAGATGAAATGAAAAGCTTGCGAAAATATTTTCCATTTGTTACTATCGGGCAATTGCTTCAGTTTGCCACTTATAACGGTGCAAAAGCTTTGAATATGGATCATCAGTTAGGAAGTTTTGAAAAAGGTAAACAACCTGGTGTTTTATTGTTGAAAGAAGATTTGAGTGAAGTAAAAAAATTGATTTAAAAACAAAACTCCAAACCTAATAAGGATGATGCAAAACGTCCGTCTTCATTATACATTATTCCGTAAACGCCATTTCGTAATGAGTAAGCCAGAACATTTCTGTTGGCTGGATTTACAATAAAATATTCTTTC